>NZ_CAMLFE010000022.1 GCF_946479275.1 uncultured Bartonella sp. | reverse complement strand
GGTCGTGTTTCCAAGTTCAAAAACCGTTTTGGCAATCTCGGCCTTTAATAAGTTTCTATTTCCCTTTAAAACCCGCCAATCCGGCGGGTTTTTTATTTTTTTAAACATCACAGTTATTCTGATAGTTACGGTATTGTCTAACTGCACATCTGAAACGGTTGTTGAAAGACTTGGTTGTCACCGCAAACAAGAAGATAAAGGTCGAGAAAAATTATAACTATCTTGAGGTAAAAACCTGCCCTCGAAAAGAAGCTACTTTTTAAAAAGCAACCGACTTTTGAGCAGGAGATAAATCCGGCGATTGGAAGATAAATTCACCGCCTCAATAAAATCCTGTGAACGGGAGATAAATCCGGCGCCTCAATAAAAAACCGGCTTGCGGGAGTTTAAAAACCACCCGAAAGCCGGTACAATTCAGTTTGAAAAACTTGAAGAATAAATTTATTCGGCGGCAAGCTTTGCCATGACTTCGTCACTGACTTCGAAATTGGCATAGACGTTTTGAACGTCATCATCTTCTTCCAAAGTGGAAATCAGACGAAGAACCGATTCGGCTTTTTCTTCATCAATCGGCGTTGTGGTTGTCGGCTTCCAGACAACTTTGACCGATTCGGCTTCGCCAAGTGCGGCTTCAAGTGCTTTGGAAACTTCGCCGACATTTTCAAAAGCACAGGTAATGACGTGGCCATCTTCATCAGACTGGACATCATCGGCACCTGCTTCAATAGCTGCTTCCATAACTTTATCCGCGTCACCGGCTTCCGGTTTATAAACAATTTCGCCAACGCGATTGAACATGAAGCCGACCGAACCTGTTTCACCCAATGCACCACCTGCTTTGGTGAAAGCGGCACGAACATTGGAGGCAGTACGGTTGCGATTATCTGTCAAAGCTTCGACAATAACAGCAACACCGGCCGGGCCGTAACCCTCGTAGCGGACTTCCTCATAATTTTCGCCATCATTGCCGGCAGCCTTTTTAATCGCCCGTTCGATATTGTCTTTCGGCATGGACTGGGCTCTCGCATTCTGCACAGCCAAGCGTAGACGGGCATTCATCGCAGGATCCGGCACACCAAGCTTGGCCGCAACGGTTATTTCGCGGGCGAGTTTGGAAAACATCTTCGAGCGCATCGCATCCTGACGACCTTTGCGATGCATAATATTCTTAAACTGTGAATGGCCTGACATAGATCACCTTTCGGTTTTCACCGACAGCGAGCCTTGGAATAATCGAAGTATCCTGTCGGACAATGTTCTAATAAAAATCTGAATGAGCGCCTTATACGGAAAACGAGTGAAAAGGTAAAGAGTTGCGCATCTTTCACCAAAAATCCGGCAAGCATTCTTCCAACCGCGGTCCAAGACGCAAGGCAGATACTTTTTCTGCAAGTCCTGTACGGTCGGAAATTTCGACTGCCAGCCCGCAAATGGTGGCAGGTCCGCTTGCCGGTTCATAGCGGCCACGCGATATTTTGGTAACAAAACGGTTGAGGGGCTCTTCTTTATCCATGCCGAGCGACGAATCATAATCGCCACACATGCCGGCATCCGACATAAACGCCGTACCGCCACTAAAAATCTGATAATCGGCTGTCGGAACATGGGTATGGGTGCCCACTACCACACTGGCGCGACCATCAAGAAAATGGCCGAAACATTGTTTTTCGCTTGTGGCTTCGGCATGGAAATCAAAAATCACCGCATCGGCCTGCTCGCCGAGCGGACATTCGCCGACAATGCGTTCGGCTGCCTCGAACGGGTCGTCAAGATCAGGATGCATGAATACCCGCCCCATAACATTGGCAACAAGGACACGCGCACCGTTTTTTGCAATATAGACACCCGAACCTTTGCCTGCCGTTCCTTTCGGGAAATTTGCAGGTCTTAAAAACCGGTCGGCATGATCGGCATAATTTAAAGTTTCTTTCTGGTCGAAAGCATGGTTACCGGTGGTAACAACATTTGCACCGGCTTCCAGTGTTTCATTATAGATTTTTTCGGTAATGCCAAAACCGGAAGCAGCGTTTTCTCCGTTGACGACAACAAAGTCGAGTTTAAGACCTGATATCAGGCCCGGGAGCTTCTGAAACACTGCCGTGCGGCCGGATTTACCAACCATGTCACCTAAAAATAAAAATCTCATAATTCAACTCTAAACATCTCTTAAAACGATCTTAAACCACTTTCGGTGAGTATCATTGCCAATTTTTGATCGTGTGGTTCGGCCGGTATTGACGAAACTTCCTGACAATCAAAAGCAAGTCCTATCAATAACGGGTTATGCCCGTTTTCTCTCATGCTTGCAATTGCCCGATCATAGTAACCGGCACCATAACCAATCCTGTTTCCTTTGCTATCAAAAGCGGAAAGCGGAACGAGAAGTGTTTCAGGCTCGACGATTTTTGCTTTCTCAGACGGTCCCACCGTACCAAAGCCCATATCAACGAGTTTTCCGCCATCATCGAAAATTCTGAAAACCATTGTTGTTTTATCAATAATCGCAGGTAAAGCCAGTGTAATGCCATGTTCTTTTAGCGCCAACATGAGAGGGCGTGGGTCGATTTCGCTTTTGATCGGCCAAAATCCGGCAACTGTTTTCCCTTTCAAACAGTCAAGTAGCTTCGGGAGTTCATCGACAAGCCTTTGTGAAATGATAGTGCGTTGTTCTTGCCGCATCCGGTCGCGTCTTGCCAAAGCTTCCTGACGAAGTGTTTTTTTGCTGATTGTCATATTTCCAGAAACTATTTGCATTTATGACG
>NZ_CAMLFE010000021.1 GCF_946479275.1 uncultured Bartonella sp. | reverse complement strand
GTTGCGGCGTCGTAAGACCAAACGCCTGATGATGATATTGGGTGGGCTCGTCGTATTGGCGGTTGCAGCGGCGCTTGTTCTTTATGCCATGCGGGGTACCGCCAGTTTTTTCCGCATGCCTTCAGAAATAACCGGTGAAGATATTTCATCCGGCAGGCCTTTGCGGCTCGGCGGTTTTGTTGAAAAAGGTTCGGTTAATAAGGAAAACGGAACCAGAATAACGTTTGCAATTACCGATTTTTCCAACAAGGAAACTGTGAAATTCGATGGCGTTCTACCCGATCTTTTTCGCGAAGGTCAGGGAATCATTGCAGAAGGCCATTTTGTGCCGGATGGTGTTTTTGTTGCCGATCGTGTTTTGGCAAAACATGACGAAACCTATGTGCCGAAAGATATTGTCGATAGGCTCAAAGCCCAAGGATTGTGGGAGGCCTATCAGAAACATGAGCGTTGAGATCGGTTCTCTTGCACTCTGTGCGGCACTCGCTGTAGCAATATTCCAGACGATTGTTCCTGTCATCGGTGTTTACCGTTCCGATCGGCGTTTGGTTGATGCTGCCTCGCCTATTGCCCATCTTGTCTTTGTGCTTGTGCTCGTTGCATTTGCCACATTAATTCACGCCTATATTGTTTCGGACTTTTCGGTTCTGAATGTTGTGCAAAATTCGCATTCCGAAAAGCCGCTTCTTTATAAGATAACCGGCGTGTGGGGGAACCATGAAGGCTCAATGCTGCTTTGGGTTTTTATTATCACATTTTTTTCCTCTCTTATTGCACTTTTTGGCGGTAATTTGCCGGAGCGGTTGAAAGCACTGATTTTATCGACACAGGCGTCGATCACTACAGCATTTTTGCTGTTTATTCTTTTCACCTCAAACCCGTTCATAAGAGTTAATCCTCCCGCTCTTCAGGGACGTGATCTTAATCCTATTTTGCAGGATATCGGACTTGCTATTCATCCGCCGCTTCTCTATCTCGGCTATGTCGGCTTTTCGGTCTGTTTTTCATTTGCAATCGCTGCCTTGCTTGACGGGCGTGTTGATGCAGCCTGGGCACGCTGGGTGAGACCATGGACATTGGTTTCCTGGATATTTTTGACCGGTGGTATCATGGTCGGCTCTTATTGGGCCTATTATGAAATGGGGTGGGGTGGATACTGGTTCTGGGATCCGGTAGAAAATGCTTCACTGATGCCGTGGCTTGCTGGCACTGCGCTTCTTCATTCTGCTATCGTTTTAGAAAAGCGTGGGGCTTTGAAAATCTGGACGCTTTTTCTCGCCATTTTGACATTCTCGTTGTCGCTGATGGGAACTTTTCTTGTCCGCTCGGGCATTCTCACCTCGGTTCACAGTTTCGCGGTTGATCCGGCACGTGGACGTGCCATCCTTGCCATTTTGTTTTTCTTCATCGGCGCGGCATTAGTCCTTTTTGCCTTGCGTGCATCATCTCTTAAAACCGGTGGTCTGTTTCGTCCTATATCACGCGAAGGACTATTGGTTTTTAACAATCTGTTTTTGACAACTGCAACGGCTACCGTGCTCATCGGCACGCTTTACCCCTTACTTCTGGAAACATTGACGGGCCAAAAGATTTCGGTTGGTGCACCTTTTTTCAATTTGACCTTCGGACCCCTTATGGTGCCGCTGTTATTGATGGTTCCGTTCGGCCCCCTTATGGCGTGGAAAAGGGGCGATATGCTTGCTGTTGCCAAACGGCTTTCGGGCGTTTTTGTACTGGCAATTATTGCAACATTGATTGTTTTTTACCAGACATCCTTGCGATCAATTCTCGCTTCCTTGGGGATTGGACTGGCAGCATTTGTCTTTTTCGGCGGCCTTTATGACCTCTGGTTCAAGAGCGGTACCAAAAGCACAGGATTTTTCGTCCGTCTAAGACGCCTTGTTAAATTGCCGAGGTCAAATTACGGCACCGCATTGGCTCATATTGGCTTAGGCATTACATTGTTCGGCATAGTTGTAGTGGCAACCTTCGGACAAGAAAACATTTTGAGGATTGGGGCCGGTCAGAGCGCAACGATAGCGGACAAACAGGTGCTGCTTGAAGGTGCCCGTAATGTTCATGGTTCCAACTATTCGGAAACCCAATTCCAATTTTCAGTGTCGAAGGCGGGCAAGGATTTGGGAACCATCACAGCAGCCAAGCGCTTTTATCCTTCGCAAAATATGCCGACAACAGAATCGGGCATAAAGAATTATGGGCTGTCCCAACTTTACATTGCTCCGGGCGACGTTAATAACAACGGATTGGTGCTTCATATCTGGTGGAAACCGGAAGTTGTCTGTATCTGGCTTGGTGCAATATTTATGATGATTGGCGGGCTCTTTTCGTTGTCGGATCGCAGGCTCCGCGTAGGTGCTCCGCAACGCGCGTTAACCCGTAGCAAAAAGTCGAAGAAGGGGGCTTGATGCGTTTTTTTTGTCGAATCTTTGCTGCCTTTTATTTTTGCTGTTTGATAAATAGTGCCGGCTTGGCGGTGTTACCGGACGAAGTTTTGCAAGATCAGGCACTTGAAGCACGGGCGCGCGATATTTCTTCGCATTTACGCTGTCTCGTTTGCCAGAATGAATCAATTGACGATTCAAATGCGCCGCTTGCTCGCGATTTACGACTTATTGTACGCGAACGTTTGAAAGCCGGTGACACCGATACCGAGGTTGTTGACTATCTGGTTGCTCGCTATGGCGAATTTGTGTTGTTAAAACCGAGATTGAATGGTGAGACGATACTTTTATGGCTTGCACCACTTTTGATTATCGTGATTGCCGGAGGGGCGATTATCTTTAGGGTCAAGCGCCGCAAACACAACAAGTTGATGCCGCTCAGCGAAGCTGAAAAAAAGCAACTTGACCGGATATTGAAGGCGAAGAAGCAGTAACCTGACAAAACACAAGAAAAAGAACGGAATGATCTTTTTCAAAACATAGGCATTTTCTTAAAACCTTACAAAATTTTAATAAATTGGACAGGCGATGGTAAGGTTTGACATCTTATCTTTCCGTCAACATATGCGTTAAAGCCGCAATCTAGAAGGAGTTTATGAGAATGCAGATGTCCCCTATTCGCAAAACGTTGGCAACTATTATGATGTCAACCGCTTTGGCGGGAACGATGATTTTCGCAGGACCGGGTTTTTCATTGAATATTGCTCAGGCAAAACCGGTTTACGTTGAAGGTGTTCAACAGCAAAGTTTTGCCAATGTCGTCGAACAGGTAAAGCCGGCAGTTGTTTCTGTTCAGGTCAAGAGTGACAAGAAGAATGATGATCAAGGATTTACGGGATTTTTTGGTGGTCCTGGCATAGACCAGTTGCCTGATGATCATCCGCTCAAACGTTTTTTCAAGGATTTTAATGAACATCACCGTCCGCAGGCGCGTCCGGGCCAACGGTCAAAACCGAGGCCGATCGCACAGGGGTCGGGCTTCTTTATTTCTGAAGATGGCTATATCGTCACCAATAATCACGTTGTTTCGGACGGAACAACCTACTCGGTTGTGCTTGATGATGGAACCGAGCTCGATGCAAAATTGGTGGGAACAGATCCGCGTACCGATCTTGCTGTGTTGAAAGTCAACGACAAGCGCAAATTTGTCTATGTTGATTTTGCCGACGATTCAAAAGTTCGCATCGGTGATTGGGTTGTGGCCGTGGGTAATCCGTTCGGTTTGGGTGGAACCGTTACGGCCGGTATCGTCTCGGCACGCGGGCGTGATATCGGCGCTGGTGTTTATGACGATTTTATCCAGATTGATGCAGCGGTTAATCGCGGTAATTCTGGTGGTCCGACTTTTGACCTTAACGGTCAGGTCGTTGGCATCAATACGGCGATTTTCTCGCCTTCCGGCGGCAATGTCGGCATTGCTTTTGCCATTCCTTCGTCAACTGCAAAACAGGTTGTTGACCAGCTCATTAAAAAGGGTTCGGTCGAACGCG
>NZ_CAMLFE010000020.1 GCF_946479275.1 uncultured Bartonella sp. | reverse complement strand
GTAATCTCGCCATTAATCAATCACAGTGTTGAAAGGCTGGATATGCCATCGTTTCGTCTGGTAAAAAGGATTTTATCCTGTTTGATTTTGGCTTCGTGTCTAACCGCTTGCCAATGGACAACCGAACCGTCCACGACACATGATTATTATACGCGTGTTACCGAGCTTAGTTCTAAAAGCTTTTATTTTACCAATAATCCGCTGATACAATTGGAAATGCAGGCAAAGTGGATTAGCAATCAGGGGTATGTGATCGATACAATAGCAACATCGACCAACAGCAATGATCTTGATATCAGTCTCGCATGGTCGCAAAAACGCAACTACCGCTATGTCGCGCGTGAAAAACTCAATATTGTATGTACTCTCGGATGCACAATGTCGGAAAAGGGACGTATATTTATTCCGGAAGATGAATTTCGCCAATATGCAGTGAGCGGATTTATTTTCAAACTGGTTGGACGCGGAAATTATGTTGATGGTTTCCTTGATAAAAGAGCTTTCCAACAAGTTCTGGACCAAATGCAATCTATGCCGAAATATTAATTTTCACGATCATTTTATCTGATAACGAGTTAACGATTTTTTAACTTTTTGTTTCTTTTTTTCATCTTGACGCTTTAAGCTATTTCAGAAAATTGTTTGAAAATAGAGCGGGTGGGCTGAGATGTATTGGAAATTATCTTCTGTCTTAATTGAGGCGTTGTTTTTTTCATTTTCTGCGATGAATTTGGCTTCTGCCGACAATCTATTGGCTTTGGTTAATGTCTCGGATCAAACAATGACTGTTAAGAAGAATGGTAAAACACTCTATCATTGGAAAGTATCGACAGGGCGCAAAGGCTATGCAACGCCGAGCGGCACGTTCAGACCGGTCAGAATGCACAAAATGTGGCGAAGCCGCAAATATGACAATGCACCTATGCCTTATGCCATTTTTTATAATGAGGGGTATGCCATCCACGGGACGTCGTATGTAAGCAGGCTTGGTAGTCCGGCAAGCCATGGCTGTGTACGTCTTAATACTGCAAATGCCCAGATTCTCTACAAAATGTTGCAGGAAGAGGGGCTGGCAAACCTGAAAATTGTGATTAAATAATGGATTACAAACGCTGTAATTGGCCAGATTTCTTCGAAAATAATCAAACAGTATTTTATACCGCAGCAATTTTTATTGGTATCGCTTTAGCCTGTTTTCCGTCGATATCAAAGTTCTTCGACGCAGCTTTGAAATTCGTTTTACCCATTTTATTGTTCGTTACTTTTTTACAGGTGCCTTTTGCGTCTGTGGTAAAGAGTTTCAGGAATGGACGATTTATAGTCGGACTGCTCGTCGGGAATTTTATTTTAATCCCGGTTCTCGTCTTCTTGTTAATCCGGCTCGGGCTGTCATTCTTGAATAGCTTGTTAAACATGTCGCCTTTGTCGAAATTAACAAGCGCCAACGATCCATATCTTTATTTCACAGCATTCGGCGCCATGCTCCTTTGTGCACCTTGTGTCGATTACGTTGTATCCTTTTGTCGTTCGGGCAAAGGCGATATAGCAGCTTTGACCGCGGCACTTCCTGTTTTGTTGATCTTTCAATTCTGTTTTCTGGGATTTTTATTTGTAAGCCCTTTCGCAGGAACAAAACTTCCCGGGCTTGGTCACCAAAGTTTAAGCATTTTGTTGCGTTCTGTTTTCGAGGTTCTGGTTATTCCTATATGCCTTGCCTGGTTTCTCCAGCGTTTTTCCTCTCGCAACCGAATGATTTCCGTTTCTACCTCCTTCATGAAAAACAGTGTTGTTATCGTCACATCGCTCACATTGGTGATTCTTGCCACTTATGCTTTTTCGCAGATTTTTTCGATATTCGGAGGTGATTGCCACGGGCTCACAACAGAAATGCCATCACACAATGCTGTCGGTGAGCTGACAAACGGAGATTCGCTAACCACACACGCCGATGGTTTTGGCGGGGGGTGTGAAAACCACAAACTGTTTGGCGCTCTTCTTTACGGCATAGTTTTCTATGGGATTTATGGATGTCTTGCTCCATTTATCGGTCTTTTGGCAGCAAAATTGTTGAGGCTTCATGAAAAACAGGCAATAGCGGTGAGTTTTAGTGTTTCAACGCGTAATTCACTCGTTTTGCTGCCACTTTTGTTATTTATCACACCCGCAAGTGCACAAACTTTGGTAGCGCTCGTCATTTTAACGCAAACTTGCGTCGAACTCGTTGCCGAAGTCTTTTATGTGCGCCTTATACCATTATTTGCAAAAAAGCATTTCGGGCATCAGGAGAGCGGATGTGAACAATGATCTTTATGACGATACAGGAAATCGAAAAACACACACACCACTATTCAATATTCCTCCCGTTATCGTCACTATCGTTGCGATATGTGTATTGAGTTTTATTGTTCCGGAATATTTTTTTTCACCGCGACAATATGATATTTTTTACACTTACTTTTCGTTTGTTCCCGACTTCTTCCTGTCTGCTTTCATGAAATTCTGGTATACGCCGGTAAGCTACTCATTCTTGCACGCAAGTCTTATGCACGTAGCAGTCAATATGATGTGGCTTGTTATATTCGGCTCGCCCCTTGCCAACCGGATTGGCAACATAAAATTCATTATCTTCTGGTTCGTTTGTTCAGCCGTCGCTGCATTTGCCCATCTTTATGTTTATAGCGACAGCTATGTACCAATGGTCGGAGCATCGGGCGCTATATCCGGTATGATGGGGGCTGCCGCCCGCTACGGTTTTCGTCAGGTGCAAACTTTCGGACAAAACCAACGATCAGAATTTGCCGGGCCGATCCTGTCCATTTCCCGATCATTGACCTCGAAAAATGTTCTTGTCTTTATCGGCACATGGATTGCCATCGACATCATCACGGGTGTTGCGACACCTTCGATGGACGGAGAGGGAAGTTCAATCGCCTGGGTTGCGCACCTTGGTGGCTTGGCTGCAGGCTTTTTTCTGATTGGATTATTCGATAGTCGCAGAAACTTCGAAGTGTAAAACACGCACAATCAGACATCCTCAAAAATCTTGTTTGAGTTATGCTTTTTCCAATAGTTATGATTTTTTGAGATCATTTTTTATCAAGATGATTACGCGCCGCATAGAGCGAAATAGCTGCAGCGTTGGACACGTTGAGCGATTTTATCGCACCCGGCATATCCAGTCGTGCGAGCACTGAAACCGTTTCGCGTGTCTTTTGCCGCAAGCCTTTTCCTTCGGCTCCCAGAACCAAAGCAATATGGCCGCCTTTCAAACTTGGCTCGAGAGGAAGAGGCCCTTCCGAATCAAGCCCGAAACTTGTGAAACCGGCTTTATGCAGTTCTTCCAGTGCCTCTGCAAGATTGCGCACGCTAATGTGGTCTATAAGCTCCAATGCACCGGAGGCTGCTTTTGCAAGGACTCCTGTCTCCTGTGCAGAATGTCTGTTTGTTGTGATAAGAGCACCGGCATTGAATGCAACGGCAGAACGCATGATAGCCCCGACATTATGGGGATCAGTGACCTGATCAAGCACAATGACAAGATCGGTATTCGAAAGCTCGTCAAGCGAACGCGGTTTCAACGCCTCTGTTTCAAGAACAATACCTTGATGCACGGCCTCGCTACCAACAAGCGAATCAAGCACTTTCAGGCTAACAATTTCCATCGGACAATTTATTTTTGATTCGTCGATGCCAAGCCGATCAAACGCATTTTTAGTGGCAAAAAGTTTAGTAAGCTTACGTTTTTTGTTCTGCAAAGCCGCTGCAACGGTATGAAGACCGTAAAGTCTGAGCTCTCCGGCACCGAAGGGGGACGGTTCAATTTTTAACCGATTGGTTTTTTCTGCTCTTTTGCCGGTTCTGTCGCGATATTGACGGCGTAAGCGGGCATAATGGGAATCTTTAGGAGTTTTTTCGTTCATGCTTTTCTATAGCCGATTGCGTGGCTTATCCGATACTAAAAAATGTTGAAAAAGACTTTTTTGTTATGAAATTGAAAAGAACGGAATTTAACCTGTTGACAGAGGCAATGGTAAACGGCATAACGCCCCACACAAACAGAACGAGTTCTTTATGTATTTGGTCTGGTTGTATATGCCTTATCGCGCAACTCCGCTAGGTATTTTTAATGGAGGGGTGCCCGAGTGGTTAAAGGGGACGGACTGTAAATCCGTTGCTTTATGCTACGTTGGTTCGAATCCAACCCCCTCCACCATTTACCGGAGCCGGAGTCAACGTGCGGGTATAGCTCAATGGTAGAGCAGCAGCCTTCCAAGCTGAATACGCGGGTTCGATTCCCGCTACCCGCTCCAGATGGTCGTTGGCGATAAAGCAATTAAAATGTGGGGTTGAACTCCATTGTGACCAGACGGAAGTTTCCGTCTTTTTAGATTTTAGCCGGTGTGAATTTTTATTCCGGCAATGTTCGGTTCTGAAGCCCTAATTAGGGTGTAAACAAGACGAGAGATCGACGGCGATGGCAAAAAGCAAATATGAACGTACGAAGCCGCATGTAAATATCGGCACGATTGGTCACGTTGAC
>NZ_CAMLFE010000019.1 GCF_946479275.1 uncultured Bartonella sp. | reverse complement strand
GAACTCATAATGTGCCCCCGTTATTGGTTTTCTGCTGCATGTTTTGAAGAAGCCGCAAAAGCGCTTCCGATTGTTCGGCCGAGGGGCCGCGCACCGGTTTTAGTTGCATCGAGCTTGTCTGTGGTGCGTCAACATTGCCGAGGGCAATCAATGCATTGGCAAGTGAAGCGGCGCCTTTTTCAAGGCCTTTTTGCGTTTGCCCGTCTTCCAGAAAACCGTAAGCCGTGGTGGGGCTGGAAGGATTATCTCTATTGTTATCGCCCGCTTCACGGGAAGGGGCGGATAGGCCGGTTTTAAAATTTTGGCCGGCAAATCCCAAGGGGCCGATCGAGCCGAGTACAGGCGCATTGTTATTGGACGGGCGGTTAGCCCAAAAATTAAAAAAAGAACTTGAATTCATGAAGTAGCCTCCATTCGGGTGCAATTTTTCCTTTGCGCGTCCGGTCGGCTCCGGAATGGTCACGCAATTTCTTTTGACTGATTTGTCGTTAAATTTATGAGGCTCATGCTCAAGCGGCGGGTGTAGACAAGCCTCTTGTCTCCCATGTCACGGAAAGGCGTTTGAAACGCCCGAATGGCTTGCCTTCAAAGAAGCCTTTCCATAGGAAATCCGAGCTTGTTGTAATTGACCATTAACAATCCGCTTTCAGGGTGGGTCACAACTTTATCGGGGTCGGTTTTAAGGATTTCTTGTGCGATAACACCGCGATAGCGCTCAGCCCTTCCGATATAGTTGAAATCATAGACATTGTAGCCGTTGCGTTTGCCCGCATAGCGGATATTTTCTTTTGTGCGTTGGTCCGAGAGACCAAAAAGCGATGTGAGCGCACCCAAACCGTTTCCTATTGTGGTGAGCGCACCATTCTGTTGTTTTGTTGTTTGCGTTCCGCTTGACGTTCCGTAATTTCCGGCCGCACCTTGAGCCGCACTTAAAAGCATGGCAAGACGGTTCCAGCCGCGATTATCTTCTTCATTCCATTGGTCACGTGCTGCATCAAGTTTTTGCTGGTTGTTCTGGTCAAGGATTGTGCCGCCTTTCAAAGCATTAAGAAAATTATTTCCTTGCCCTTGAAAATAATTGCTTGCGGCCGAAAGCTGGTTATTGTTTGCCCTGTCGATAAGTTCATTGGCATTGAGCATATTTCCAACATCCTGATTATACTGGTTGGAAAGGGCCATTGTTGCAGCCTGTCCCAATTGTCGAGACAAAACACCGCTATGGGCGCCCGAACCATAACGACCAGCACCGCTCATTTGACTGTTGATGGTATTGGCAGTGTTATCAAGTGTGTTTTGTAAAGCCTGATTATAGGCTGTGTTTGCCCCCACCATTTTTCCTGAAGCCATATCGGCAAGGTTCTGGCCACTCGCATTTTTGCCGCCTGCAAGGCCTTGCAAATAGCTGTTGCCATAATTGGCGGTGGCGTTTCCAAGCCCGCTAATGGCATTTTTTGTTGTGTCGCTTAAATCGGCCACCCGCGAGCCTTGATAAACATTGCCACCCTGACCGGAATTATAAAGGTCCATGGCATCCTCGGCCGAGCGCTTGAAGAGTGGTGCTGCCCATTCCGGCGGGGCTGATGTCTCGGTCTTCGTTTGCTTTGTTTTTCCGCCTTTTCCGCTACTTCCGCCCATTGTTCAATTCCTTTCGATATTTGACCACGCTTGGCCGATAGCCATGTGTGCGCATGATTTTTGACCAGCCGATGCGACCGATCGGGCAAATTTCGGATGCGCCGATGGTTTTTGCCCATTCTTCTATCGGTTCGATCATATCGGCTATTTTCTCGCCGCCGTGACCGGCTAGTTCGAGGAGTTCGACACGTTTTTTCCCGCTCGCCAGAATTTCGATATGCGAGGTGACGAAGGCGACAAAGTTTTCTTTCTCGTCAACAATGATCCACAATTGCCGCTCGCCATTTGCAATTTCTTCTGCCATTGTTTGAAATGATATGTCGTCGGGAAAACGACGGGCGATTTTTTTCATCGCTTCAGTAAGATCGCCGCTATAGCGTTTCATCCGCTCATAAGGCCATTTTTCGGTGAGATAGATTTGATAGCTCATCTTTTTCCGGCTCTTGTAAAATCAACATTGAAGCCGGCGATATGCGACCATTTTTCACCCGCCGGAACACGCAGGCGAAATTTGTGAAAACGCGCCCGCGAGCGGCCATGGTAACGGCCGGTATTATAAGAGGGGCTTTTTTCACCTGACCATTTT
Source organism: uncultured Bartonella sp. (assembly GCF_946479275.1). Taxonomy (GTDB): domain Bacteria; phylum Pseudomonadota; class Alphaproteobacteria; order Rhizobiales; family Rhizobiaceae; genus Bartonella. The sequence goes on along the minus strand of NZ_CAMLFE010000019.1, from coordinate 2,322 downwards.
ACCGGTTCTTGCGGAGTTCTTCGCATTCTTGCACCGATTGCAAGCAAGGCTTCATTCGTGTCTATTTGTGCAATGACATTTTCCAGCCGCTTGATATCGCCATTGGGGGCTGCAATTTCCTGCGAGGAAACAATTGCCTCCATCGCCTCTCCCGAAAAAGAGCCCAAACGGTAATCAACGGAAAAAGCGCCAAGAATGGGCGCGCCACCCTGCCAGATTTTGCTATCCAGCGAAAATGGCAGATTTTCCAGAATTGTAGAAATATTATCAAGCCCGTCCAGCGTGTAACCGCTCGTATAAATCGGCATGATGCTGCTTGCCGCAATGTTGATAACTGTCCATTTTTGCAGGCCCCAGTCATAAACCATCAATTCGTTCATCACGCCTGAACCGTTATAATCCATCGCCCAATAAACGCGGTTATAGAAAGGGTCGATTGCGCAGAACATTTCGGCAAGATTATTGGCATTCATGCGGGTAAAGACCGAGCGGTCGATTTTTTCAAAGCCGATAGGTGTCACCGCGCCATCGCTTGTAATCTGGAAAAATCCGCCTTCATCGGCATAAAAGGAAAACTCACCGCGACTGCTGATCGAATTGGATGATTTTGCACCGCGTTTGTCATGAATTTTCTGGAAAGAAAATATAATGTCGGAACCGGGAATGAATGTGCCGCGATAAATCGCCGATTGTAGAAAAATAATCGGGTTGGTGGCTTCGCTCGAGCCTTGAACACTGCCGCCATCCGGAAAATCCTGATAGTCGCAAGACTTTTCTCCCACCGTCCAGAATTCCGCATCATTAAGGCCCGACCAGTAAACGCGGTTGGGATTATCCGGCAATTGCATGAGGCAAACAAAATCGCCCCACACTTTGACAGCTCCCGCCCGTGGGGGATTGCCGCCAAGATTGCGGAATTTTGCCGAACGGTTGAGCTCGAAAACCTGTGGCGGGTCGTTTTTGTTGACGGCGATAATATAATTGCCGAAAGAAGCAAAAGACCAGCGTGCCTCATCGGAAGCGGAATAGATTTTTCCCGTTTGAGTGATGTCGCGCCAGGAAAGATCGGTATTGTCGAGGACAAAAAGTTTTTTTGCAGTTCCCGCAAAAACCGAGGTTGTTCCGTCAAGTGACCGTGCAGCATAGGCTCCATAAGGTTTTTCCGGAAACGGCTTGGAAAACGCTTTGAAACCGGGCATTGGAATATAACTGCCGTCTGCCGGCAAAACGTTCAATATATCATCGCTGTAGTCGCTATTGATGTCGGCAATGTCGGGGCGATATTCGGCTATCGATAAAAATGTCATTTAAAACACCGTTGCTTTGATTTTGCCGCTACCATTGCGCCGCGAGGTTTCCACTTTTAACGCTGAAAGCTGCTCGTTAAAATCGCTAAAGGCTGTTCGAGCCATTTCGGCATCTTTCAAAATATCTTTATAAAGCTCGTATTTTGCCCGCGCTTTGACAAGGTCGAACGCATCGAGAAACCAAGGGGATTCCTCGTCGGCTTTCAAAACTTCTTCAAGCCGGTAAGGCTCAATCATCAGGCGTATTTTGTAAACTTTGTCAGGGCAGGGAAAGAGCCGTAGTTTTTTCCCGAAATAACAATAGGCATAAGGTTCGCCATGGGCTGAACCCGCGCTTTCAAGTTCCTGCGGGGAATTAAGATGAAGCCTTTTTGCGTTTCCGTGAGATTTTTCAAGAAAAACAAAGCGGATACCGGCCGCACTTGCAATCGCCTTTTCGGTTGTTGCGCCATACCATTCCTGATTTTTAGTCGTCAAAAAGGTAATATCGCGCGTTTCATTGAAATAAAGCGGTTCACGTGCTGAAAAGCGGATGGCCGAATAGATTGCTTCCTGAATCTGGCTGAAATATTCATTTGTCGTATCATCAATTTCATCCTGAATAACGGCAATCATATCCGAAAAGTTTTTGTTTTTCGGCTGGAGAGGCGTGGGAAGACTTGTCATCGGCCCTGTCGTGGTAATGATAATGGCCATAATATTAAACCTTTGTTTTCCGGTTTTTCTTCGAGTTCAGGTTGCGTGTTCGCCGCCGCTTCTTTCCGCTTGCGGTCTTCAAATCGGCGGCTGTTGATTGCGTTGTTGTTGCTTGCGCCGGTATGGAAGGCGCGGCTTTCAACTTTCCGGCTTTTTCGGCAGTGTTTCGAGATGTGCTTCCGGTTTCCGCTTGCGGTTTTTTAAAACTTGTCTTTTTTGCCGGTTTTCGGGAAAGGGGCGCGGCTCTTATATCTCGCACATTTGTATCTCGCACCTTCCCGCTTTTTGCCGCAGGCTCCTCAAAATCCATCAATATCCA
>NZ_CAMLFE010000018.1 GCF_946479275.1 uncultured Bartonella sp. | reverse complement strand
ATCCATTGAAAGCGATTGGTGTTGTTGGGTTTTATAAAAGCAATTAAGCAAAAATGACGTTGTTGGTCATTATCCGATAAAATTGGCCCTTTCTTCACGAGTAACGGGGCGATAGGTGATTAAGAGACCGGCAGAACGTATAATAAACCTATAATAGAATTTGGGAGACTATATATATTTCATTCATTTTTAAGCCGGTTCAGTTTGGCTTTATCAGTGAAGCTATTCTGTCATGAAACAATACAATCTCTTAAGAAAAGTCTATTTAACGCGATTTTTCTCGAGTCCGCGCAGAAAAAAGGCGCTGCCAATTAGCATTCGTCCAGTCTGGTGGCGCAATCGGAGCCGATAAAGAGAATTTCTTCCCGCGTCATGGTAATTGGCGGGTCGTTTTCGTGGTCTACTTCTGCCTGCGCCGTGCGCATGAAAAGGGCAAACCGCAACTGGTCGAATGTCTCATCCGTCATCGGGCTTGAACGATAAAGTTTCCAAGCAAGCGCCATGACTTTTTCTGCCCGCGAATGGTTTTTCAGGCTTTTCAAAAAAGGCTTTATATCGCTCCACGAGAAGCGCTCTTTTTCCTTGTGCTTTGTTCCTGCATTGTCGGCTCGGTTATCCGGATTTCTTTGATATGTCTCTTCGGGTTTTCGACCATCCAGAGTTTTACTTGTTACATCGGCACGTTTGCTTTGCCCTTGATCTCTTTCTGCGCGACTTGTTTCTTTGTTCCCCCCACCCGCTTTGCCGAACGGCGGGTGCAATTCTTCGTCAACGCTTGTACCATTGTCGGGCGAGCCTTTTGGGTCGTTAGAGGGTCGAAGAAATCCGGCTTGTGGCTTTAAAGTTTTTCCATGATTTTTAGGCTTTTTCATTCAACCCACCCCTCGCCTGTTTGGACACAAATCCATAAGCTTCAACACGCTTAACGGGGGAATCGTAAAAAAATGACATGAATAATGTCAACATATTTTATGTTGAGATTTTACTGGACTTCATCAACAAACGAATCGTTTAACCATGAAGACTTGGTTGTTTTGATGGTTTTGCTTTAAACTTTTATATTGTTTTAAAAAACCGGATGGTTGCCGCAAGACATCAAAGTTGAACCGGCTAATTAACCGGAAGCGAAGAAGAATATCGACGAAGTTCTCCTCGAAATAAGGAATTTTATAAATGAATGCGACTTCCAAGCGGAACAACAAGCCAATCAGAACAACAAAAAACTATTAGAGGCTCTGTTGCTTGGACGATTGATTAAAAATGAATAGATCGTGGAGAGTAATGAAAATGGCGGTCAACAAAGTATTTGAAACATAAGTCTTCCGTTTATCCGGCAACGGAAGCTCCGATACCCACAAGTTGAGCGTGAAAGCAACCGATGTTTTTAAAAATCAGGAGATGAAAATAAAGCTTGGTGCCAATGACAAATGGATAATGTATCACCCCGTTTTCAATAACATAATCGAGCAAAAGCAATTTTGACACCGGCAATACGGATTTAAAATTATTGCGCTTCGAACGATCGCATTGCCAATCGGACATTGGAAAATTATGCGCCCGACCGGCTCCATCCGGTGTGAGAAAATCCGGCGGACTTTTGTTTGACTGAAATCCAATAGCAATAAATAGCGCATCAAGAAACACGACGCTGGAAAAACCGACAATAAAAAATCAAACGGAAGGAAAATCAGAGCGGGGAAAATGTGCCAGCGGCAATGTGTGTTTGAAATAAGCATATAGCGATCACAATAATCGGGTAGCGATCAATAGCGTATCCAAGACATGTGAAGTGAGAAAATCATCTTTTCAAAAGCGCCGTTTCATCAGATCGGTCAGCGAACAATTTTCGCACAGTCAAATCGGATGCTAAAATACAGGCCTTAAAAATATCGGGCTTAAAAACATCGGTCTTCAAATGAATGATCGGGTGCACGAAAACTTTTGGTCTTGGATATGTTCTTGTGACGATATTTCCCCGACTATAAGGCTCGGATGCCAGCCTTGGATAAACATAAGCTTTGACATGCCGATGCTTTTGGCACCTATTTTATGTCAATTTTTTTAGCGGGTAAAACGGCCGATATAGCGGCCAAGAATGGTGATTTCGCTCAAATTCAGAATGCGCGGTTTGTGGTGGGGATTATCCGATATCACCTCGACCTCGATTTCATCCGCACCGGGACGCGAGACTATTTCCAGCCGTTTGATGATAACCCCGCCAAGCTCGTCTGCCAGCGCATAAATTCCCGGCGGTGACGGAACACGGTGCGATATGTCGGCACATCCGATAGGCCAATGTTTTGTAAAATGTTCCGGCTTTAGCGGGTAAAACGGCCGATATAGCGGCCAAGAATGGTGATTTCGCTTAAATTCAGAATGCGCGGTTTGTGGTGGGGATTATCCGATATGACCTCGACCTCGATTTCATCCGCACCGGGACGGGAAACAACTTCCAGGCGTTTGATGATAACGCCGCCAAGCTCGTCTGCCAGTGCATAAATTCCAGGCGGTGACGGAACACGGTGTGATATGTCGGCGCATCCGATAGGCCAATGTTTTGTAAAATGTTCCGGCTTTAGCGGGTAAAACGGCCGATATAGCGGCCAAGAATGGTGATTTCGCTTAAATTCAGAATGCGCGGTTTGTGGTGGGGATTATCCGATATCACCTCGACCTCGATTTCATCCGCACCGGGACGGGAGACAATTTCAAGCCGCTTGATAATAACGCCGCCGAGCTCGTCAGCCAGCGCATAAATTCCAGGCGGTGACGGAACACGGTGCGATATGTCGATAAACACCGCATCACCATCATGAATGGTGGGCGACATGCTATCCCCATAAGCGGGAAGAACGGCAACATTGGACGCGACGACATTGAGTTTCGACAACAGGCTTTCCGGCAAACGCCAAAAATCCCGTATGACTTCTGTCGAAATCTGAACAGCATTCTTGGCACCGTTGACGATCATAATTTCCCCGCCGGCCCCCATGCCCGCCTTGACATCAATTTCGGGAATTTCACCGTCTTTCAATTGCAACCGTGTTTTGACATCGCTATCAATCCGGTCAGGAATATCAGGGTCAAAACTCGATACAATCTTGTGTTTTGCGGCATTCTCACCTGTCAAAAGATAAGATGCGCTTACGCCGAATTTGCGGCCATAAATTGCCGCGTCTTCAGGGCTAAAATCATTCTGCCCGTTTTCGTGCGCCCGATAGGTCGAATGGCTCACGCCAATTGCATCCGCAGCTTTCGTTGCAGATGAAAAGCCCGCTTTCAGCCGTGCTTCGCGCAATCTTTGTCCCATGGTGTCCATAACATACATTATGTCAGAATAATAAACATAAATCATGTTGACAATCTGCTACAAATGATGTTGTTATACAACTATACGCTACTTTTGAGTGTATTATAACATTATTAGTGTTTAAAAGTGGCGGGTAAAAGATGGAAGGTGCAGTGCGCGCTTTCCTGCAAGTTTTTTAGACGGCGTATTTGCCATGTTTCGGGGTGGAACAAATGGACAAATCAGATATTGGCGTGTTGTCAGATATTGGCGTGTCACAATTATTCGACACTTATGTTTTGCATGAAAAACAGCTGGTGAACTGCTTTAACCGCAAGACCGCCTTGTTGACTTGGCCTTTAGAAGCTTCAACCGAAAAAGCAGCAGCAGACAATGAAGCCGCAGGGGAAAATGTTTTTAAAAGCGAAGAGGCCTTGACGTGCGGCTTTTGCGTTGCGCCTTCTTCCGGCAAGCTTCATAGCGAATTTGAAACCGCAGGTGGAAGCGCCTGTTGCGGGCTGACGGTGCTTGCGCCCCGTTCATTATGCCGAACGTTTTTTCCCCGCACTTCTTCTTTATCCCGATTTTTTCTTAAAAAAAGCAAATTATGCTTATTCGTTCTTGCCACTCTCGAAAGCACTGTCTGGCGAGCCTGCACCTTCTGCGGGCGTTTTTCTGGCATTGGTGTTTTCGAGTGTCACATCATATTTCTGCGGCTCGGCAAGGATATTTTCCGGTTTGCCGACAGCAATCATACATTTGGCAAAAAGCGGCAGAATATCCTTGCTATCAATCGTATTTTCGGAAGCACCGGCAATAATACTGAACAAACGGAATGCGACTTCTTCCGGTGTGGCTGCTGCATTGACAGTTGCAGATCTGATCGGGTTAATAACGGGCATTCTTTTTCCTTTGTCTTTCATCAATCACTTGATGAAATAGTTAAACAACTTGTTGTTTTTATCAAGGCAGAGGCAATCGCCATTTTTAAACCGGTGAGCCTTTCCATTTTTGTCAAAAGGCTTTGTTTCAACGCGCCAATTTTTGCCCGTGCAGGAAAACAAAAATCAAACCGAATTTTTAAAAGCATTGTTTTAAGCGCAGCAAAAGGCTGCTTGTCAGCAAAAAGCGCAAGCGGAAAAATCAAAGCTGTTCCCCGAAAAATCAAGGCTTTAGCACTTCATGGTGGATGCCTTTTCAAAGCCGTTTTTCCTCCGGAATTATCGGAATTTTTTGCGCGTCAATTGTGCGGCCGGCCAGCATTTTTCAAGGCAGAGAAGAGAGTTTTATAAAATGGATTCGTCAACACTACGCCGCCTTG
>NZ_CAMLFE010000017.1 GCF_946479275.1 uncultured Bartonella sp. | reverse complement strand
GTGCAAATGTCAGAAAGTTGTAACAGATTAGAAAATGCGGTCAAGCCGCAACTTGCGCCGGGCACATACGATGGTTTTTCTGCGTTGTAACAGATTAGAAAATGCGGTCAAGCCGCAACCACTTCAAACGCACTATATCTTTTCTCGCTGTTGTAACAGATTAGAAAATGCGGTCAAGCCGCAACAGGAATTTTTACGGAGCTGGCTTGGCTTGAGTTGTAACAGATTAGAAAATGCGGTCAAGCCGCAACTGGGTGCGCCATCAACATACAGAAGGCGGCGTTGTAACAGATTAGAAAATGCGGTCAAGCCGCTAGCGAATATGTTTCGGTTTCATCTGTGTTGTGCCGTTGGCTGTTTGCTTTTTTCGTTCAAAGCATGGCCTGCATCACGGGGCAATGTGCGGAAGATGAAGAAAGCAAGTGCCGAGACGAAGCCGACGACGAAAAAGCCCGTATGAAAATCGCCAAGTTTCAATATATTGTCGTGAAAGGAGCTCGCAATTTCCAGAACCGCGCCGGCAATTGCAATGCCGAGCGCCATTGAAGCCTGTTGGGCAACGGCGGCAATCGGCGTTGCCTGACTAATGTCTTCTTTGGCAATATCGGAAAAGGCAAGCGCATTGACACCGGAGAAGAAAAGCGAGCGCAAAAAGCCGCCGAACAAAAGCACGATAATCATCAGCAAATAGGGCGTGGTGGGGTAAAACAAGCCATTGGAAGCGGTAAACATTGCCGAGACGAGAGAACCCGCCATCAACACTTTGCGAAAGCCGAAACGGGCATAAACTTCTTTTGCGCCGAACTTCATGCCGAGCGAGCCGATGGCCGCGGCAAGAACCATAAGGCCGGATTCAATCGGCGAAAGGCCAAAGGCAAGTTGCAGCATCATGGGAAGCAGGAAAGGCACGGCGCCAATGCCAAGCCGGAAAACGCTGCCGCCGATAATGGCGCGTGCAAAAACCGGATCGGAAAAAAGCTTAAGGTCAAGAAGCGGAGTTGTGCGGTTTTTTGCGTGTTTGATATATATGGCGCCGAAAATTACACCCAAAATAGTGACACTGATGCCGACACTTTGCGGCAAGGCGGGAAGGCTTACAATCGAAAGGCCGAAAATAAAGCCGGAAAGGCTGATTGCCGAAAGAAAAAAGCCTGTCCAATCAAGCGGGCGGATATATCTCTTTTCATTTTTTGGCAGATAGATTGATGAAAGAACAAGCCCGATAAAACCGATCGGGATGTTGATGAGAAAAATCCAGTGCCAGGTAAAAAAGGTGGTGATGAAGCCGCCAAGCGGCGGGCCTACAAGGGGGCCGACAAGGGCTGGAATGGAAAACCATTGAAAGGCAATGACAAGCTGGTTTTTCGGCGTGGATTTAACGAGAAGAAGCCGGCCGACAGGTGTCATCATTGCCCCGCCTATGCCTTGCAAAAAACGCGACAAAACAAAGGAATGGAGCGAAAAGGAAAAAGCACAGCAAACAGAGCCAGCAAGAAAAACCACGATGGCAACACGGAAGATAATGCGTGCGGTAAAACGGTCGGAGATCCACCCGCTTATGGGGATAAAAACCGAAAGTGCCACGAGATAGGAAGTCATGGCGAGTTTGAGCGCGATGGGGCTTGTGTTCAAATCGGCGGCAATGGCGGGAAGGGACGTGGAAATCACATTGGAATCCACATGTTCCATAAACAAAGCGACAGCCAGAACCATAGGAAGAATATGCATTAAATAACCTGAACCCGACTTTTTTAAAACGATGAAAGCTTTTAAACCAGTGTGCCTATATAGCTTGAAAAAATTTTATGACCCGAAAACCTTATACATGAAAAAAACTGATATGGCCCAAACTGACAGAACTTGAAAGGTGTTTGTGACAGAAAATTGCGACTATATTGATAACATCATTCAGGCCGACATTATCTTGATCGGTATCTGACCGGTTTCAATTGTGAAGAACAGTGAGAGCGACAAAAACCGGCTTCACTTTATCGTGGTTTTTCATTTCATTCTTGACCTTGAGAAAAAAATAAATTCTTCATCTTTAATGTTCATGGAACGCCCAAAAGGGCTACACATAACATTTACGAAACCTATATGTTTTATATCATCATTTAAAAAATTTAAATTTTGCCCGCTTCGGGGCGATCAATAAAAAGCGCTGATGGAGCGTCCACTTGCCGCATAAAAAAACAATTGTGCTCACTAATCTGACTGAAGGGCCGATCACCAGAACGTTGCTTCTGTTTGCGATTCCGACATTGCTTTCCAATGTTTTGCAATCGCTTAACGGTTCGATCAACACAATCTGGGTGGGGCGGTTTTTGGGCGAAAGTGCACTTGCGGCAACCGCCAATGCCAATATCATCACCTTTCTTTTGTTTGCCCTTGTTTTCGGTTTCGGTATGGCGGCAACCATTATGGTTGGTCAATCCATAGGGCGCAAAGATTTGCACCGTGCGCGACAGGCTTTCGGCGCTTCTATCGGCTTTTGTCTGTTTCTCTCGGTGGTTCTGGCCGTTTTGGGCTGGTATTTTTCGCCCGAAATTCTGCGCTTTCTTGAAACACCGGACGATGCTTTTACGCTGGCGGAAGATTATTTGCGGGTTATCTTCCTTGCTGCACCCGCCGATCTTTTAATGGTCATGATGATGATGGGGCTTCGCGGTGCGGGCGATTCCATGACGCCGCTCATTTTCATGTGCGTCAATGTTGTGCTGGATATCATTTTCAACCCCGTACTGATCCTGGGCTTGTGGATTTTTCCTAAAATGGGCATTGCAGGGGCGGCCGCCTCGACATCTGTTTCGGGCTATCTCGCGCTTTTTGCCATGATTGTCTATATCTATGTGAAGAAATTGCCTTTGCGGCTTAAAGGGCGGGAACTCACTTATATCTGGCCGGATTTCAGCCTGATGCGCTTCATCGTGCTGAAAGGCTTTCCGATGAGTCTGCAAATGGTCATCATTGCCACATCCGGACTTGTCATGATTGGCCTCGTCAATCAGGAAGGGGTGACCACCATTGCCGCCTATAACATCATGCAGCAATTATGGACCTATCTGCAAATGCCTTCCATGGCAGTGGGGGCAGCAGTCAGCGCAATGGTTGCGCAAAATATCGGCGCCGGTCGCTGGAACAGAATTTCCAAAACCACATGGATTGGCTGCGCCGCAACATTTGTCATGACAGCCATTCTGCTTGGCCTGTTGCTCATTTTCGACCGTCCGGTCATTATCCTGTTTTTGGGAAATGACAGCGCAGCCGTGCCAATGGCACAGCATATTCAGGCAATTGCAAGCTGGAGCTTTCTGTTTTTCGGCCTTGCTATGGTGCTCTTTTCAACAGTTCGTGCCAATGGCGCGGTTCTTGTGCCGCTCATTTGCCTGTTCATTGCCGTCTATCCGGTGCGGCTCGGCTTCTATTACATGTTTTATGGTTCCATGAAGGCCGATGCCATTTGGTGGAGTTTCACCGTCGGTGCTTTTGCCTCGCTCATTCTGGCGCTTTCCTATTACCTTTCCGGCACATGGAAAAAGCAAAAAGTGCTCTAACCGTGGATGACGGGTGAGTGAGCATCAGCTTGATCGCGCTTGGCTCTCACGGGAAATCCTTTAAGGAAATCCGATAGCAAAGCTCGGTTCAAAAAACCGTTGCGGTAAGGGGTGAGAAAAGCCCTTTTGTTGCGGGAGATAAAGCCGCGTGAGGTGGAGAGACAGAGAATAAGCGGTCTCAGGCAAAATCTGCCAAAGCCGTTAGACGTTGAAACGGCTTAACAAAACGGGACGAAAGCGGAAAACGCACCATTCAGGAATTTTCAAGAATGGTTTTCGGCTTTGGTGTTTTGGGTTTGAGATATTTTTGCCCGAAAACCGTTAAAATTAGCGCAAGAAAGCCGCCGACAATGGAAACATAAAAGCCGCTTTCGGGGGTAAAAGCATCAATCAGTTTTCCGGAAATGGCAGCTCCTGCTGCAACACCCATTGCCATTCCGGTAATTCCCCACGACATGCCTTCGGTGAGTTTTTCGGGCGGTACAATTGTGTCGATTAACGACATGGCAATGATGATTGTGGGCGAACAGGCAGCACCGGCAATCAAAAGCACGATGCTCAAATTCCATAAATTGGAAACAAGCAAGAGCGGCAATGTTGTAACTGCGGCAACGATGGTGGCAACAAGAAGCTGTTTTGACAATGTCATGCGGGCAGGCAGTGCACCATAGACAATACCGGCAATGAAAGAGCCGGCCGCATAAAGCACAAGCGGTAGAGCGGTGTAATTTGTCTGTTGTAGCGATTTGCCTATTGCCACGGCAGAAATTTCCGCAGTGCCGAAAATGGTACCGACGCAAAACATGATAACCGTTAGTAGCGCGATAGAAAATAGCCGGATAACCGAAGTGGAACCCTTTTGCCGCTTGCCATGGGCAACCGGTTCGGTCGATTTTTGCAAGGTAAAGATCAGGCCTGCAACGAGCATGATAAGACCGGCAGCAAGCGGCCCCGCAGCCGGAAACAGATGGTTTGTAGCCTCGATCGCAATAATGGGGCCGACCATGAAGATCAATTCGTCAACAATGGATTCATAGGCAAAGGCGGAACGCAAAAGTGGCGAACCATGATAGAGTTGCGACCAGCGTGTGCGCACGAAAGAGCCGAAACTCGGCATAAAACCGATGAAAATTGCCGCAATAATCAGGATGAAAAGCGGTGCTTTATAATGGGCGGCAATCAACAAGCCGCAGAGCGACAGAAAAGAAATCAGAATTGCCGGACGCGCTACACGGGCTTGCCCGTATTCATCGGCAAGTTTTGATATTTGCGGCGTAATAATGGCATTAGCAAGGACATAACTTGCTGAAACGAGACCGGCGGTGGCATAGTCCAAACCTTCAATGGCAAACATTGTCATAATGCCGATTGAAATCATCGATATCGGAATACGTGCCAATACCCCCGTTACCGAAAAGGCAACAGTGCCGGGTTTTCTGAATAATTCGCGATATATATTGGCCATGACAAATGTCCTCAAGCGCCCTTCAAAGGCGTTTCCTTCATCTATTGACATCACGTGCTTATGTCAATTTTCGCAGCCTTTAAATGAATACCGGTTATTGTGGGATGAATAGCTGCTTGAAAAACTATTTATCCATTCTGCCTGATCGGCAGGGGAAAAGCAAAATTATCTCAAAAAACATGGCAGAAACTCAAGCGTGTATTGCTCGACTGAAACGCGTCATCAATTCTGTTT
>NZ_CAMLFE010000016.1 GCF_946479275.1 uncultured Bartonella sp. | reverse complement strand
GTCAACGTGACCAATCGTGCCGATATTTACATGCGGCTTCGTACGTTCATATTTGGACTTTGCCATCTGAGCTCTCTCCATTTCCTGCCCTATTCAGGGCTGAGTTGAAAGTTAATACGTAACCGCCTGATTACGCGAATTTTTTCTGAATTTCTTGAGCCACTGCCGTAGGCACTGGATCATAATGATCAAACTGCATTGTATATTGGGCACGCCCTTGGCTCATAGACCGCAAACTGTTGACGTAGCCGAACATGTTTGCAAGCGGAACCATGGCATCAACCACAGTAGCAATACCTCTCGGTTCTGTACCGGAAATCTGTCCACGACGGGAATTCAAATCACCAATAACATCACCGACATAATCTTCCGGTGTCACGACCTCGACCTTCATGATTGGTTCCAGAAGCTGGGCGCCGGCCTTCTGAGCTCCCTCACGGAAAGCAGCGCGAGCCGCAATTTCGAAAGCCAATACCGAAGAGTCAACATCATGGTAGGCTCCGTCAAGCAAAGTTGCTTTAACACCCTGCATCGGGAAGCCGGCAAGAGGACCTGAACCCATGACACTCTCAAGACCTTTCTGTACACCCGGAATGTATTCCTTCGGAACAGAGCCACCAACAATTTTCGATTCAAATAACAAGCCTTCGCCATCATAAGGTTCGAAAAGAATCTTGACACGAGCAAACTGCCCCGAGCCACCGGATTGCTTCTTATGAGTGTAATCAATTTCAGCGGGCTTTGTTATCGTTTCGCGATAAGCAACCTGCGGCTGACCGACATTGGCTTCAACCTTGAATTCACGACGCATACGATCAACAATAATGTCCAGATGAAGCTCACCCATACCAGCAATGATTGTCTGACCCGATTCTTCATCCGATTTTACGCGGAATGAAGGATCTTCTGCTGCCAAACGATTGAGGGCAATACCCATCTTCTCCTGATCGGCCTTCGTCTTAGGCTCAATAGCAATTTCGATAACCGGATCGGGGAATTCCATACGTTCCAGAATGACCGGATGAAGCGGATCACAAAGTGTGTCACCAGTTGTCGTTTCTTTCAAACCAGCCAAAGCAACAATATCACCGGCAAAAGCTTCATCAATATCTGTACGTGCATTCGAATGCATCAGCAGCATACGACCGATACGTTCTTTCTTGCCTTTTACAGTGTTTTCAAGAGAAACACCCTTATGAAGCTCGCCTGAATAGATACGGCAGAATGTCAACGATCCTACGAACGGGTCGTTCATAATCTTGAATGCCAGCATCGAAAGCGGTGCAGCATCGGAAGATTCACGCGTTGTTTCTTCACCTGTCTTGACATCAACGCCCTGAATGGCAGGAACATCAACTGGTGAAGGAAGATAGGAAACAACAGCATCCAGCAAAGGTTGAACACCTTTATTTTTGAAGGCAGAGCCACAAAGAACAGGATGGAACAATACTTCGCAAGTACCTTTGCGAATGAGAGCGATAAGCTCATCATTTGTAGGCATTTTGCCTTCTAGATAAGCTTCAGTAGCTGCTTCATCGACTTCAACAGCAGACTCAACCAACTTCTCGCGATATTCTTCAGCTTTTTCCTTCATATCAGCAGGAATTTCGCTGGTTACTGTATGCCCACCAATCGAGCCATCCCAAGTAAGAGCCTTCATATCGATAAGATCGATAACGCCTTCAAAATCATTTTCTGCGCCAATAGGCAACTGAAGAACAAGCGCTTTTGCACCGAGACGTGAACCAACCATTTCAACGCTGCGATAAAAATCAGCGCCGATCTTGTCCATCTTATTGACAAAAACCATCCTCGGTACGTGATATTTTTCAGCTTGACGCCAAACAGTCTCTGTTTGCGGCTCAACACCGGCATTGGCATCAAGAAGTGCAATAGCACCATCGAGAACACGCAATGAACGTTCTACTTCAATTGTGAAATCGACGTGTCCTGGAGTGTCAATAATATTAAACCGGCATTTTTCGCCGTTACGACCTTTCCAGAATGTGGTTGTTGCAGCAGAAGTAATGGTAATACCACGTTCCTGTTCCTGCTCCATCCAATCCATCGTAGAAGCGCCATCATGCGTTTCGCCGATTTTATGATTCTTACCGGTATAGTAAAGAATACGCTCGGTCATCGTGGTCTTACCGGCATCAATATGCGCCATAATACCAAAATTGCGATAATCTTCGATTTTATACTCGCGAGCCATATTTTTTGCTTTCGATTAAAAAGAGTTCTCTTACCAACGATAATGCGAGAAAGCGCGGTTGGCTTCAGCCATACGGTGCGTATCTTCGCGTTTCTTGACAGCCGAACCACGATTATTCGCAGCATCCATCAATTCACCCGACAAACGATCAACCATTGTGGTTTCGTTACGGTTGCGTGCTGCAGCAATAAGCCAACGGATGGCCAATGCCTGGCGACGATCTGGACGCACATCAACAGGAACCTGATAAGTTGCACCACCAACGCGGCGAGAACGAACCTCGACATGAGGAGCGACATTCTCTAATGCCTGATGAAACAGAGCAACCGGTTCTGTTTTTGCTTTATCTCCAACTGCATCAAGCGCACCATAAACGATGCGTTCTGCAACTGACTTCTTACCATCAAACATGATGGCATTCATAAACTTTGTAATCACAAGATCGCCGAACTTAGGATCTGGATTAATCTCACGTTTTTCTGCTCTATGGCGACGGGACATTGGCTTCGTCTCTCAAACTTATTTAGGACGTTTGGCACCGTATTTAGAACGGCGCTGCTTACGATTCTTGACACCTTGTGTATCGAGCACACCACGAATGATGTGATAACGAACACCAGGCAAATCCTTAACACGTCCGCCACGAATCATGACAACGGAGTGTTCCTGAAGGTTATGACCTTCACCCGGAATATAACCAATAACTTCAAAACCATTGGTCAAACGAACCTTGGCAACCTTACGGAGAGCCGAATTAGGTTTCTTCGGTGTCGTTGTATAAACGCGCGTGCACACGCCACGCTTTTGCGGGTTTGCCTGAAGGGCAGGAACCTTATTACGCTTGACCGGCGCTGTACGCGGCTTGCGGATCAACTGGTTTACGGTAGGCATTCAACCTTCCTCTTTTCAATCTCTTTTTGTCTCGCCCAATCTGGGCCGCTTCACTTTATTTAGCTACCAGTCACCTGGCAACAACAGTAAACACATGCACAAAAAACCGGGCTTCACCGCTATCGTGCAGATCACCCGACTATAAGCAGAGGAGACTTTTTCAGTCTCATGCATCCGGCATTTGCGTTTCAAAACCGTAAAACGAACCCTGTTTGAGGCGAACTCCAAAACGTGTCGTTTCGAAAATGTAGCTAACCTCACATCGGCTCCGATGGCGGTTTATTAACGATAAACTACCGTTGCGTCAAGCCCTATCGCCCAAGAAAAGCAACGAAATTGCGAAATTGACGGCGATCTGGCAAACCGGACACAGTTTAAGACAAAAACATCCAGTACTCGGACTTATTTTACAAGGCCAAGGCTACCAATAAACTTTTCAACGTGAAGATTCTCGCATTTTTTGCAAATGATTTAGGACATGATGGGCTTTGTTCAAGAATCAATCAAAGAAAAAACAGAATCGTCCTGAAACGATGATCTAACAATCGACAAAAAATCATCTGACGTTTCCCTGCCCTCGCCTTGATAGAGGCGCTTACATAAAAATAACGATAGAAACGATTTTATTTGCAGTCGATCGATATCCGGATTTCAAAATATTCACTATGTGTTTTTGACTTCAAGATTAATAGCGTCATAAAATAATGAGAGACCATGAGCTTGCCCCCCTTATCGCTCGTATGGGTGAGAGCAAACGCGAATTATATTCTTAGCGGTTTTACGGGTTTTTAAACCGAAAGCAGTTACTCGGTTTTTAGCTATTCAAACGGCATCCCTTAAAAGCGCATTTGAATAAGAAAGCCTTATTCCGATATCGCTGCGCTTAAGCTTTAAAAACAGGAAACAGCGATCAATAACAAACAAATGCTTGAAGCTTTAAGCAAACATTGATTAAAGTATATTGCATGAAGATAGCAACATGGAATGTAGCAGGCATCAGGGCCAGACATGAAACGCTGATTAAGTGGCTGAAATGGTGCGAACCCGATATCGTCTGCTTGCAAGAAACAAAAACGATTGACACAACTTTCCCGCATGCCGGGATTGAAGCGCTTGGTTACCATATTGACGCGCATGGTCAAAAAGGGTTCAACGGTGTCGCCCTACTTTCAAAAACCAATCCGGATGAGGTCATACGCGGCCTTCCCGGAGATGATAGCGACGAACAGGCGCGTTATATCGAAGCTGTTTATTCGACAAAGACAGGGGTCATCCGCGTTGCATCACTTTATATACCGAACGGCAATCCGGTTGATAGTGACAAATATCCTTATAAACTTCGCTGGTATGAGCGTTTCTTTCAGCATGCATGTTCTCTTCTTGCCTTGGAAGAGCCGTTGATATTTGCTGGCGATTATAATGTCATTTCATCGGATTTCGACGCGAAAAATCCTGAGGAATGGGTGGGAGATGCGCTTTATCTGCCCCAAACTCGACAAGCACTCTGGAAAATAAAAAATCTTGGGTTTTATGATGCAATCCGAGCCACGTCCGATGAACCGAATTATAGCTTTTGGGACTTCAAGTCCGGAGCATGGCAGAAAAACGATGGCATAAGAATCGACCATTTTCTTATTTCACCCGAGGCAGCTGACAAGCTGGAAAACAGCTCTGTCCAAAGTGTTGTCCGTAGCTGGGAAAAACCATCGGACCATGTGCCGGTTGTCATTAATTTGCGCTGATATTCATTCTGCGTTCGCTTTCAGCGAAGTGTAATAATAAAGAATCCGTTTAAAAACACAGAAAAATTATATTCATGAAAAAAAATGTGTTAAACTTCTCGCTAACTGCAATTTTATTGCGGAAATAAATGAATAAGGAGAACATTCATGAAAAAGGCTCTCGTGGCTTTTGCCGCTTTGGCAATCTTGGGATTGACCGGAACAGCAATGGGTCAGCAAAAGGATACTCTTGAAAAGATTAAAGACACCGGCTCGGTTACATTGGGCGTGCGTGAATCATCAGGTTTGGCCTACGCTTTAGGAAACGGCAAATATGTTGGATTTCATACCGAAATGGCTGAACGAATTGTCGATGATATTTCCAAAAAAATCGGAAAACCGATAAAGATCAATTATTTGCCTATTACCTCGCAAAACCGCAT
>NZ_CAMLFE010000015.1 GCF_946479275.1 uncultured Bartonella sp. | reverse complement strand
ATAACATTCATAACTTCCGATTCGCCCGGCCGTTCGCGGCGTTTGTCGACGATGGCAAGCAGGCAATCCAAACGTTTGGCAAGAGAACGGGCACGAACAACGCCACCGACATCCGGCGAAACGACCATAACATTTTTGAGTGAGTAATTGTTTTTGACATCGCGTGCAATGACGGGAACCGCATAAAGATTATCGGTCGGAATGTCGAAAAAGCCTTGTATCTGGCCGGCATGAAGATCAAGCGTCAAAACGCGGCTTGCACCGGCTTCTGTCAAAAGATTGGCAACAAGTTTGGCCGAAATCGGTGTTCTTGGACCGGGTTTGCGGTCTTGTCTTGCGTAACCGAAATAGGGAATAACGGCTGTAATGCGGCGTGCCGATGCACGACGGACCGCATCAATCATAATGAGCAGTTCCATCAAATGGTCATTGGCGGGATAGGATGTGGACTGGATAAGGAACACATCTTCCCCGCGAACATTTTCGTGGAGTTCAACAAAAATTTCCTGATCGGCAAAGCGTCTGACCGTTGCTTTACCCATGGGAATGTTGAGATATTTTGTTACGTCTTCGGCAAGGCGTGGGTTGGAATTGCCGCAGAAAAGTTTCATGGCTTGGCCTCTGGCTCTAAAGAAAACAGACTTTCTGCGTGCGGTTTTAACTTTTTGTTATCAGATTGCAAGGGTTCAAATTGTCACTTCAGCCTTTTTCTATTTGACTGTTTTGTTTTTGCACCGTTTATGAAATGATATTCACAAGTTGCAAACGATCTTCACTTCCATCGGTCGGAATTATCAACTGTAGAAAAGCCAACTGTTATTATCTGCGATAAACGACTTGCGGGGAAAATCGGATGCTTTTCGCCGCGACATTTTTTAAAAAACGGATTTTCGTTAAAGGCAAAAGATTTTAACGCGCCCGACAATTTTTAAACAAAGGCGATCATAAAGGCCGGACGTGACCGGTGCTACCAACCGGCTTTCAATTAGTCATCGTTGAAGCCGTTTAAAGGCCTTGCTTTATTTTTCCGGCGGCTTTTAGCAGAAAAATGGTTGGAACCAACGACGAAATTTCATTATCCAACCTTTTTACCGGTGATGCGCAATTTTACGGATGATGCGCAACTCATTGTCAATTGCTGACGTTTCATCACAGCCTGAAAAACGGAACAGGCAGACGAGATTAAGAACGGGTTTGATGCAACAATTGGAATTCGTTGAGACCGCACCAACGAACGAGCACAGGCTCAAGCAAGAACAAGATTATTCGAGTGTGATGACCGATATCTGGCGGCCATAATCCGGCTCGTCACGGTGTGTCTTGCGACGATATGAGAAAAACCTTTTCTCGTCACCATAAGTACAAAGCTTCAGGCAATTGCCATGAACACCGGCATCATCAAGGCGGTTTTGAACGAAGTCCCAAAGGTTGAAGAAAAAATGCTCGAAACGGCCGGATGGAACAAAGAATTTCTCGTATGAAGCACATTCATTGACAAAAGTTTCATAAAATTCTTTGCCAACTTCATAATGTTTCGGGCCAATCGACGGCCCTAATGTTGCAACAATATCATTCCGTTGTGCACCCAATGTTTCCATTGCCGCAACGGTGTTTTCGACAACACCGGCAAGAGCACCCCGCCAACCGGCGTGGGCAGCGCCGATCACATGGGCTTTCGGGTCGGCAAACAGCACTGGCCCGCAATCTGCCGATAAAATGCCGAGTGCCAGTCCCTTTTTATTGGTCACCAATGCATCGGCACGAGGGCGCTCACCTTTTATTGGTTCGTTGATGATCAACGCGTGAGGGGAATGGATTTGATAGAGATTAACGAGGTTTTCCGGTTTCACCCCCATATAGTCGGCAACAATAGCGCGATTTTTTTCGATATTTTCTTTGTCGTCATTAGAGCCGCGCCCGAGGTTTAAGCTCTCGTATATGCCGCGTGACACACCGCCCTGACGGGTAAAAAAAGCATGGTGTATGCCTTCTTTTTCCAAAACTTTAAGGGATGGTGAAAAAACAGGCGATGGTGATAGTAACATGTGAGCGACCATTGTTATTTCGTCGGCTTATCGTGGCGTTTTCAAAACCGCTTGTCAATTACAGGAAGTATTATCGGCAGTAAATAACCGGTGAAGACCTGTTTTACTGTCGCTGAACGAAAGTACTTTGAAAAGTGTTCCCATTTCTTCGGGAGCTGCCAATCTTTCAACATCAAGGCGAATTTTTTCCTGAACAGTCGGGCTTTTATTCGCGCCGAGTTGGCCTGCACGCTCGATCAGTCCCATGCCTGTCAGAAATGCGCCTTGTGTGATAACGCCTGATAGAATGCCGTGGCGTTTTGCAACCATTTGAAGCGACGAAAAATCGACATGGCTCGTCAAATCATCTTTTCCGGGAGAGGAAAAAACATTTTTGAATTTGTGACGCGATATAGCTTGTAATGTATCCCCATAGGGAAGACCGGTGCTGCCATAATCAATGAATAGTGCCGAGCCCCGCGCCGTTAAAATATGTTTTAAAACCTGTTCGACAAATTGCACTCTTGCGGGCGAAAGTTCCAAGACCGAACCATCCGGCAAGTGCCGATATTTTTTCGGTAAATTTTTCCGATCAAGTACATTACTACCGTTTATGAAGATAAGCTCGTCGTTTTGATCTGTTGCGACAAGACGTTCGTGCCATTGGTCGTCGATTTTGACGAATTGGTCAATTGGTAAAGCATCAAGAAATTCGTTTGCAACCAGAATGAGCGGGTCTTTCGGCAGGTCGCCGAAATCTTTAAGCCAGTGAATTTTCCCACCATAGGTCGAAAGGGCGTGTTTTTGCTCCTCTACAAGTTTGTCGGAGGTCTCGACCATGAACACTTTCGACGCTTTAAAACATTCGGGCGAAAGTTTTGCGACAACGCGTAACAAATCCTGCATGAGTGTGCCGCGACCCGGTCCCAACTCGCAAAGGCTGAAGGATGACGGTTTGTTTAATTGATTGAAAGTTTCAATCACCCAGACACCGATAAGTTCGCCAAACATCTGGCTTATTTCAGGCGCGGTTATAAAATCACCTTCTTTACCGAACGGCGTTTCATGTTTGTAATAGCCGTTTTGATCGTCACTCAGGGCCAGCGTCATGAAGGTGCTCACCCGCATCGGTCCCTGAAGGGCGATCAATTCGCAAATTTTTGTTTTAAGATCACCCATTATTTTTTATCGAATGAAGATCGGCCTTGTTTTTTGGAGCGTGTTTGAGAGCCCGCCAAATGGCATAAAGGCCGAATAGCACCATGGGAAGCGACAATGCCATGCCATAGGTAAAGCCGGTGTTGGAAAAAACACGGCTGAACCATTCCGGATCTTCGCCGGGTACGCGGAATATTTCCGAAATCATGCGTGCTATACCATAGCCGAATATGAAGGTGCCTGAAACAATGCCGGGCTTGCGCAAGGCTTTGAATGCAAAAACAAGAATGGCAAGCACGATGAACAATATGAGCCCTTCCATCAGCGCTTCATAAAGCTGGCTCGGGTGGCGGGGAAGATAATCGGGATCGCGCGGGAAACAGACTGCCCAATGAACATTTGTCACATTACCCCATAATTCCTGATTGATAAAATTACAAATGCGCACCACACCAAGGCCGACAGGCACACCCGCAGCGATTGTATCAAACATCGTCCAAATGCCGATTTTGTGTTTTACGGCAAACCAGATCATGGCGATAATAGTGCCGATCAGCCCGCCATGAAAGGCCATGCCGCCATCCCAGACGGCAATGATTTCCGCCGGATGGCTGAAATAATATTGCGGGTCCCAGAATAACACTTGCCCGAGACGCCCGCCAACGACAACGCCGATAGCTGCCCAAACCACGAAATCACCCAATAATTGCGGGGTCATTGGCGGAGTTTCATTGTACCAGAGCGATTTGTGTTTTAACAAAAAGGTGCCATACCACCAGGCAAAAAGGATGCCGATGACATAGCCAAGGCCGTACCAATGAAGTGCAACCGGTCCGATTTTTACGATGATCGGATCGAGAAAATCCGGAAATGCAATGGCGGGACAATTGGGCAAATCGTTCATGACAAACTATTCAATCCTGAATTTTTGCAGCCGAAGATGACCGAGGAACAGGTTCCGGTCAAGCCTCTATTGTTTGTAAAGTCAATTGTCAGCTTTAAAAAAATCTAAAACTATAGGAAGTGGCGTAAAGGACGGTTGCAACTTAGGCTCTAAAATCATGAGGTTAAAAGCTTTTATGTTTTTTAGCTAAAAAGTGTTTTTATGTTTATGTTTTGCGATGTGGGGACAAAGAGATGACAAATCGCCTATCCTCATTTTAAAAAAATGTTCTATATGTTAGCCTGAATTGATTTTTAAATGGGCGTCTAAATAGTTTTAAAAAGGATAGGCCAAATGAATAATGGACCCAATCGCGTTCTTGATGAACTTGCAAAGTTGATGACCGATGCAGCCGGTGCTGCACAGGGCGTGCGCAACGAAGCCGAAACCGCTTTTCGTGCCCAGGCGGAACGTGTTCTCAATAAATTCGATTTTGTTCATCGTGACGAGTTCGAGGTTGTCAAGGAAATGGCCGCCAAGGCACGCGAAGAAGTCGAGGAACTGAAAAAACGTCTGGATAAACAGGAAAACAAATCGGGTTCGAAGGCAAAAACCGCTTCGACTTCACAAGAAGAGCACGAAAAGAAAAAATAATCCCCAGTTTTTATTGGCTGTGAATAAGTCAGAAAAACGCTTAATCCAGAATCTGTTAGGAGGGGTCGGACTTTTGTTTCCGGCCCGTTTTTTTATTCTTGAACAGCTTTTTGAATCAGGGGGACTAGCGTTCGCAATTTAGATCAATACACTGAAAATTAAAGATGATTCGCAAAGAAGCCGAAACAGAACGAATGGCAATATTTGCGTATTATGCAGTTGTTGTGCGTTTTATGCGTTTATGATTTTTGCGGGTAACTTGAACCGTGTGGCAACGCACGGATGGGATTTTTCGCCGGAATTTTTCTCGCGAAAATGCGCTTTTGGAATTGAGGAATGAAATGAGGCTTGCCGTAGGCAACTTGGAACGGGATCGCCACCCTGTCGATTTGATCGAGCAGGTAGCCAATGGTCATGATTGGTCATTTGAAAGAACGGCCGAAGACGAAATAACGATTTGTGTCGAGGGCCATTGGGCGACCTACCATATTGCGTTCTCGTGGATGGAAAATCAGGAAGCACTGCATCTTGCTTGTGCATTCGATATGTCTGTTTCGCAACAAAG
>NZ_CAMLFE010000014.1 GCF_946479275.1 uncultured Bartonella sp. | reverse complement strand
ACTGCTTACGAGATGTTGTTTGACCGGATTGATATTTTAAAGCCGGTTCATAAGGGTAAAAATGCACTGTTGATGATTGCCGGTGCCGGTGGTGTCGGCTCTATAGCCATTCAATTGGCACGCCACCTTTCGGATGTCGAAATTATTGCAACCGCTTCCCGTCCACAGTCACAGGAATGGGCGCTGAAAATGGGAGCGCATCATGTTATCGACCACACAAAAGATTTTGTTCCACAGCTTGAAAAAATCGGTTTTCCTCATCCGGCGTTTATCTTTTCGACAGCAAATTCTGACGGTTATTTGCCACAATATGTCGATATTATCGCACCCGAAGGGCGACTGGGATTAATTGATGGTCCAAAAACGTTCAATATCAATCCATTAAAGATGAAAAGTATTTCGGTTCATTGGGAATCGATGTTTACGCGTTCTATGTTCACGACAGATGATATTGCGCGCCAGGGAGAGATTTTGCGCCATGTTGCGCAATTGATTGACGATAAAAAACTGGTACCCACGCTTTCCAAAGTGTTGTCGCCCATCAATGCTGCGAATTTGCGTGAAGCGCACCGTTTGATCGAAACCCATCGTTCGGTCGGCAAACTTGTTGTTGAAGGGTTCTAAATCAAATGGCGGCAAAATCGCCGCCATTCATTCTATATATTCAGATGATATATTTGGACTAAAGCAGGTGCCCTAAACGTACCGCAGTGTTGCCTTTACGCGCATGGCGCATTGATGGTTGAACAAGAATGCAATTGTCATAAGGTGTTTTTATCTCTTCATCACCATCATAGGCAATAATCGTTCCAGCCTTCTTTATCAGCTGCATGCCTTTAAAATCATCGGCAAAACGGAATTTGTCTGTTTTGATTGTAACAGCCTCGGTAATATCGACCACTTTCTGTTTTTGAACGGTTGTGGGCAGGAGGTAATCTTCAACCGTTTTCCGGTCGACAACACCGGCAACGATCAAAAAGCGGGAAGCAACATCAAGTGCAGCCGGATAGGCGTGTTTTTCAAAATGCTGGCCTGACTCGAACAAAATAGCTGCTTTCGGGCTTTCCGGATTGCCAAAATCGCCATAATCGCGCAGCCGTTTTCCGGCTTTATGGCCTTTATCCATGACAATATACTCCGGTACACCAATTTTGCGGGCGAGATCTTCACCTTTTTTAAGATACCCACCCATCATAATTGCCGGATCGGATTCATGCATGGAATGGAGATCAAGAAGAAGATCAACCTGATCAACGATAGGGCGTAAAGCACGTGCGCGACGCAATTCCTGACTGTCGCGGGGACCGTCAAGGGCTTTCTCGTCCCAAACACGGTTCATATCTTCTTCAAGAAAGCGGGTTGCATCAGGTGCATCGGGTGAGAACGCTTCATAGGCTGCAACATTGGCAAACCCCAAAGTGAGCGTTCCGCGTTCAGGCTTGAACTTGTCTCGCAACAGCCGGTCGACAACCAAAGCACCGCTAATTTCATTGCCATGGATAAGCGACATAATCATAACGTGTTTGCCGGGATTCTCCGACTTGAATTGATAAACGTAATCGACGCCACAATTACCCTGCTTCCATTTTGACAAGTCCGGAAAGGACAATTCGATCGGATATTGTTTGAGGTTATTCATCATAGTCTATTCTTGAATTCCTTGTTTCAAAGCTTTGGATTGAGAATTTTCTTTCGGCTCGCTAACCTGATGGCGATGAGCAAGAAAAGATATCGATATCAGGCTTAGAAGAACCGTAAACATGACATAAAAACTTGGAGACATGTTGTTATGTGTCGTTTGAATGAGCCATGTTGCGATAAGTGGGGCAAAACCACCAAAGATCGTGACAGCCAAATTATAACTGATGGCAAGACCTGTACTGCGTACATTGGTAGGAAATATTTCGGCAATAAGCGCAGGCATTGCTGCCAGACTACAGGCCAAGAGAAAACCTACAAAAGCTTGCACAGCAAACAACACAGCAGGCACCGGCATAGCATTGAGGATATAGAATAACGGCCATGATGTGATGCCGAGAAATATAAGCGATATACCAACAATCCGGATACGCCCGAACCGGTCGGATATCGCACCGACCATTGGCGAGACAATCAACAACATAACGCCGGTAATCATTGCACCGATAAACGAAAATGTTTCCGGTAAATGGAGTTGCTTGATCGCATAGGTCGGCATGTAGATTTTATGAACATAATTGAATGCCGTTGCCGCTGCGACAAGTCCGATACACAACAGGATATCGCGCCAATTATATTTAAATAGGTCGTGAAGCGGTGTATTTTTCGGGCGAGAGGTTTTTACACTCTCGAAATCGGCTGTTTCTGCCACACTACGGCGTATGTATAAGCCGATCGGACCGATAAACAATCCGAATGCAAAGGCAAGCCGCCAACCCCATGCGTTAAGTTGTTCAGGCGTAAGAAGAGCAAAGAGCAGAGCACTGAATCCGGCTGCAAAAACGGTTGCCAATCCTTGTGTCGACATCTGGAAGCTTGCAAAAAAGCCGCGTTTGTCAATGCCTGCGTGTTCAACGAGAAAAGCAACAGAAGAGCCAAATTCTCCGCCGGTCGAAAAGCCTTGTAACATACGTGCTATGATAATGATGAGCGGCGCCCAGATCCCGATGGTTTCATAGGTCGGACAAAAGGTGATCATGGCCGTGCCGACAACCATCAACGAGATAGAAAGTGTCATTGATGCTTTACGGCCGGCTTTATCGGCATAGCTTCCCAAGACGACGGAACCTAAAGGTCTGGTAATGAATGATATGCCGAAAGTGCCAACAGCAATCAGTAACGAAACGGCGCTATCTTTGTTCGGAAAAAACAAATGACCGATGGTAATCGCGAAATAACCATAAATCAGGATGTCATAAAATTCTAATGCATTACCGGCACTTGCAGCAGCAAATTCACGCCAATGTTCTTTTATGCTTTGCCGGATTGACCGTTTTCCTTTGCTTTTGGCTTGCCCCATTTTTCCCTCTGTCATTTTCGGGTTTTTGAAATTCAACTTGTCCGAATTTTTTGAAACCACTTTTATCCGATTGATCGAATTGTTATTGTAGTGATCCATTCATGTGATCAATGTCAATCAATCGATTTAGGTAAATTCTAAACTAGAGCGGGGTCAAAATACCCGTGCTTATTTTGCACAAGTATGTGCTTATTTTAAACTTTTGCCGACGTAATAAGCCCATATCTTGTCAACAATCGGATGGCTCGAAAATTTTTTGCGATAAAGAGCGATATCAACCGGCATAAGCCATTTGGGATTATCAATTTCCACAATGCGCCCGTTTTCTATTGCCGGTTTACAGAGTTGATAGGGGAGCCAGGCCATTCCCAATCCGGCTGCAACCAGTTCTACAATCGAGCTGAAAGAATCGGTTTCATGAACAACATGTAAATTCGGCTTTTCGTCGAGGCTTGCGAGATGACGGGTGATAATTGTTTTTAATGCGGTTGTTGGTAAAAACGCTAAAAACGGATCGGACTGTTCAGTCATTCCGGTAAAAACAGGTTTTCCTTCTTTGTCAGGGGCACTAATGGGAACGAGCGTTTCATGAGCAATCGTCAGCCAGTTGAATTTTGCCGGATTGATGCGCAGCCTCGTATGATAGCTGGAATAAGCCAATAGAAGGTCTGCTTCATTATTTGCGAGTGACTGGATAGCACTTTCGTTACTTCCTGCGATGACACGTGTCCTGAAAGTACCGACTTTTTCGTTCATTTCCTTGTACCATTGGGGAAAGAACGTTACCGATAATGCTACACCGGTTGCTATTCTCAAATCCGGTTGTGCATCATCCTTGCGGGCATCAAGCCTGCCGTGGAGCAACCGGATTGTCTCCAATATGTCGGTTGCGGCTTCAAGCACTATCACGCCGTCAGGTGTCAGCTCGACCGGCTTTTTCCGCTCGACGAGCGGAACTCCGGCCCATTCTTCCAGAAGTTTTATGCGTCTTCCAAAAGCCGGATGGGTAACATGGCGATTTTCGGCGGCTTTGGTGAAACTACGGGTGCGGGCGAGTTCCAGAAAATCTTTGAGCCACACCACTAGCATGATAATTTATTCCTTTAATCCGGACGGCGATAGCAGGTCGGTTGCGCGTGATTTCGTGCAATACGTGCAATAGCTTCATCAAGTGGTTCTGTTTTCACACTCATTGATGCGCCATTGGCATGAATGAGCGTTCGAAAATCAACCATAATGGCAACATGTCCTTTCCAGAAAACGAGATCACCGCGTTGAAGTCCTTCTTCAGGGGCAATCATTTTTCCGATTGTTGCTTGTTGCATATCGGTATCGCGCAAGACCGTTCGTCCCGTCATCATCATAGCAAGTTGTACGAGGCCTGAACAATCAATTCCCAGACCACTTTTACCGCCCCAAAGATATGGGGTGTTCATGAAGGACTCTGCTATTGTGACATAATCATCTGCCACAGTGGTGACGGGCATAATATGGTTGGAAACAACGAAGCTTCCATTATCAAGCCTCGCATAACGGGTATCGCGTGTTTCGGCCTCTCCAACTACAGTGATGCGGCTTCCCATGGATAAAGGGCTTATCATGGGGCTGCGCAAATCTGCATCCCGATATTGAAACGTGCGTGGCACGTTCACCCGATGGGTGGGTTGATTTCCGATAGGTTCGATTTTTGCCTGCTCGATGTAGCCGACATAGCCATCCTGTTGAGCTTGAACCCAGCAAAACCCGTTTTTTTCTTCAAAGACTTTTACATCCTCGCCGAAGAGACATTCGCTTTGTCGCTCCGACAGCGCATCCGGAATTTTATAAAGAGCGGCAACAGGTGCGACAATGCGCTTCAAAGATCCGGCCACAAATTGTCGCGCCTCGACTTTGCCTCGCAAACATTCGTCGGCAAGGTCAGAACGAAAAGCATGAAGACGCGGATCAAGTTTATCCATCAAAGGCCTTTCAGAAATGTGTAAAGAGTGCGAATCCCTTGAGCTTCACCACCAATCGGGAATGCCGGCTTTTCGGCAGGTGTCCAGCCATAAATATCAAAATGCGCCCAGTTTACTGCCTGATCGACGAATTTTTGCAAAAATAAAGCAGCGGTAATAGAGCCGGCAAATCCGTCCGTTGTTACATTATTAAGATCGGCAATGCGGGAGCCAAGCTTTTTCTGATAGGGTTTCCAGAGTGGCAATTGCCATAACGGATCCTGAATATTGAGCGAAAGTGTCGAAATTTCCCGGCCGAGATCCCCGTTATTGCAATAAAATGGCGGAACGTCCGGCCCTAATGCAACACGTGCTGCACCTGTCAAGGTTGCCATGTCAAAAAGATAGTCCGGCTTGTCTTCGTCGCCAAAGGCAAGTGCATCAGCCAGAATAAGCCGCCCTTCTGCATCGGTATTGCCGATTTCGACGGTCAA
>NZ_CAMLFE010000013.1 GCF_946479275.1 uncultured Bartonella sp. | reverse complement strand
CTTCCCTTTCAGCGTGAAGTGCACCATGCGGAACCATATGATTTCGCGCTTTTGCGGTTCTTTCATCTTCTTCCTCTACCGGTT
This sequence comes from uncultured Bartonella sp., assembly GCF_946479275.1. Lineage (GTDB taxonomy): Bacteria > Pseudomonadota > Alphaproteobacteria > Rhizobiales > Rhizobiaceae > Bartonella. Next base: position 5,541 of record NZ_CAMLFE010000013.1, on the reverse strand, counting down.
TTTCATGTTCCCCTTCCTGACTTCCGGAAGGCCCGGTCATAGTATTACTGTCGGAAAAATTTTCCGGTAAGGCAGTTTCATCTTCAAATCTGTCATTGTCGGTGTTTTGGTGGCCGAGAACATCCTGTTCTTCCGGTGAAAATTCGGGTGCAATATCCATAAATTTATCCTTTAAACATGCCCTTTGAAAAAACGGGCAGCAGAGCATCAAAACGCCGATGCTTGAGGCGAAGCCGGTTCATCCGGCAGGAAAGACAAAAGTTGCAATTGCGGGCGATAAAAAGCGGCGACAATCTGAAATGCCGCTTTGCCAAATTTAAAAAACCATTTTATCCGAAGCTTTCGGGTCGCCTGTTTCAGGAATTGGCGCGCCCCGTTTGCGATTGTTCAATTTTCAATTGTTCAATGAGCGCGCGGTTTTTGGCCGTTTCGGTCTCAAGCCTTGCTTTCTGATTTTTTAAAAAAAGATCGGCCGCTTTGGCATTAAGGTCGAGTTCACGGGCTTTGGCTTTCATATCAAGCTCGTTTGCCAGAGCTTGCAACTTCAATTGCTCCGCCTGTTGCCCGATAGACTGTTCCGGCAATGCATTTCTCTCCATTGCCGCTTCTTGGCCGGCCATCTGTTTTCTTGCCATCTGTTCTCTGGCCATCTGTTCTCTGGCCATTTCCTGTTCTGCTTTTTGTTGCGCCGCTTCTTGTGCCTTGGCTGTCCATTTTTCAACAAGCGAGGCAGGAAGTGGCGAATAGCGCAGAATTTCCAGTCCGATTTCCGGTGTGAGATAATCTTTCAACATCGGCAACATCTGTTGAATAATCGCAAATGTCCGTTCTTTTTCATTAGGGCTTGTCGGTGCATCATCAACAATAATGTCATATTGGCGGTTGGCGACTGCTTCATGTGTCAAAGGCACATATTTCTTGTTGTCATCCCCCACAATGCGGATAAGCCTTCCATCGGAAAGATAGTTCTGTATGAGATAAAGCATAATTTGCCCCTGTCTTTTCCGATAACGGCGCAGCGCATCAAAAAGCGAGGCAAGCAAATTCAAAGAAGATTGCCGGCGCTGGCTTTCCAAAACACCGGGCTGGTTTACTTCTCTCGTGCCGATAAATTCTGAAGACAAGCCCGTCACATCCGAAATTGCTTCTTTGGCCTCGTTGAAAAGCTGGAAAAAACCAACAGGAAATTGTGCCACGGGCTTGGGTTGAATGCGGGCATTTTGTCCGGCGAGCGCATTCTGTTTTGTCCAGGTAATGGCATCGGCGCGCGCCCAGCTTTCTTCTGCCTGCCTGTCATCATCGAAAGCACCGCGTTCGGCAAGAATGCCGCCCTTCGATTGGCTGTTTAAAAGATACATCACCTGGCTGAAAAATTTGTTCGCCCAACGCTGCGGGTCTTTTGTGGGGCGCACAATGCCATAATAATGCTTTTTCATCTTGTCGAAATAACCGGTAATGCATTCCCAACCAAGTTGCCCGTTCGGCACCATCGGCTGATCCGGTTCGGCAAGCAAAACCTCGCCCAGAAAAGCCCGTTTCACAATCTTTCTTGTAAGCCTTACCGATTGTATTTCAGGCGAAATTTTCTTTTTCTCTTCATAGTCGCGAAGCGAATAATCCTGTGTTTCACCTGTCAGCGGGTCAAAAACCTTGTAAAAAGCCTCGCGCTCGAACCAGCGGCATTCGACAAGCGTCACCAAAGAGCTCGCAGCGGAAGAAAGCCCCAAGTCGTTTTCATCCGCATCCGAAGCACCCGTTTGGTCGTCACCATAGAATGTGTCAGAATTCACATGGGAAAGAGGTGCGCTACTGTCAAAAACACCATTTTTTGCCCAGCGCGCATCAAGCAGTGACGGGTCAATATCGGGAAACATGCGGCGCGCTTCGGCAAGCGGCTTTTCGTCGATATACCAGAGGCGCTCCGCATCTACCAGATTGGCTTTCACCGCTGAGGCATCCCACACCATTTTCAACGGGTCAAGGCGGCACACAACAGGTTTACCCGCTTCATCATCGTCAAAGTCAAGGCGTGTATCTGTCCACCCCATACCGCAAATGACAGTATCTGTAAAAGCTTCCGAATCCTCATATTCCGCTTCCGCCTGATCGCGAAACCATTCCGCCGCACCGGTCAATATTTCATTGGCTCTCGCATCTCCGATTTCACGCGGAATAAATTGCACTTCGCGTTTGTTGTTGCGCTCCGAGCCGATAACGGCATTGACAAGCGGCGCAATGCGGTTGAACGTCATGACAGGGCGTTTTTGCTCGAAAAGCGCCGCCTTGTCTTGGGCTTCCCACTGTTCACCATTATAAAAGGCATAGTCTTCGCGGGCATTTTTGCGCCATTCGGCAACATGCGCCATATCCTGCCGGAAAAGCTTCAGCAATGACTGGAAAAGAATATCTCTTTTTGCACTGTCAAAGCCTTCCGAAGAGCCATGTTCTAAAGTCTCGTTTTCTTGCATCATCATCAGCCCGTAAAATTGTTGGTTAAAATTCGTCGTGCCGCAGCCCGCACAACTTGAAAGTTCAAGTCTGAAAAAGCCAAAAAGCCCGAAAAAACACAAGTAAAACGCGCAAGCGGGTAGGCGGGCAAGCACAAGGCAACCATCATAAAGAAAGCAAAGGCCATTGCCGGAAAAACAAAAGCCGACACATTGCGCATCCGGTTCAACAGTCGACAATTTTGCTTTTTTTTTATCCTGCCATCCATGACGTATTGAAATCATGTCGCGGGAAATTGCGCTGCCGGTTTTTAAAGATTTTTGGTGCTTCATAGGCAATACACATCAGGCCGAAAGCATCAGCCCCGTGGCTTGCCCAATCATGTTCCGGCCCCAGTCCTATATCGCGTTTGTCGTCACGTTTTTCGTGATACCAGCCCAAAGCATCGCGTCCTGCTTCTGTGGTTTTTTCATTAAACCAGATAGAGGGGAAAAGCCGTCTTGCCGCTTCAATGCGGGCGCGTGCTGCCCCTTTTCCCTGATTGGGAATAATGTCCACCTCGAAACCGGCTTGTTGAAGCGCACTTTCAAAACTCACATCCCGCACGCGATCTTTGGTTGCACCATCATGCGGCAATGTAATTCTTGCATGTCCGTAACCTTTTTCGCGCAGCCAGTTGATATGGGCACTCAAAGGCTGCCCTTGCGCTTCATAATAATCAAGAACGCGGATTTCTTTTCCGATAAATTGCGCAATCCAGATAGCGGTTGCATCGGCTTTGGCGCCTGTGCCGCCAATGTCGAAAAAAGCTTGAAATGTCATTAACGGGTCGGCCGGAACATTGGAAATGCGCCCTTCTTCTTTGGCAATTGCAAGACCGGTTGCAAAATAGGCTCCCTCCATCCGGGAAAGAAATCCCCCTTCCCATATATGGTCATAACTTTCCGGCCGGTTCTTCAAGTCATCAAGGCGGGCGCGGTTTAATAGATCGGGAAATCTCGGATTATCACGCCAATTCAGTTGAACAGATTTGATACGCGCATTTTTACTGTCGCGAAAACGCTTTTCAACAGCTGCCTCTTTTCTGAGCGGGTTCCATGTTACCCAGAGTTCGGTGTTCCAATCCTCACCTTCTTCGCGCAAAGTCGGTATCAATGTGTTCCATGCGTGAGAGGTCACAGGTTCGGCTTCATCCACCCAACAGAGAAGCAACCGCCCCTTCGATTTGATACTCGCAATATTCCGGTCAAGACCTGAAAAGGCATAAGTAATGCGCCCGTCTTTCGAGCGTATATAGGTTTCACCAATGGTATAGTAATTTTGTAAAAACGGATAATCGGCAATGGCTCTTTTGATTTCTTCCAAAGAGCTGTCAGCCAAAGAATTCTGGAACTGGCGGGCACAAAGAATAATGCCGCGAATTCCTCTTTTTCCCAAACAATAGCCGACCACTGCGCTCATTGTGGCAAAGGAACGGGTTTTTCCCGAACCGCGCCCGCCATAGGCCGCCCTGATATCGGCAGGCCCGTCGAAAAGGGTAATGAGCTTTTCCGGCAATTCTATTTTTTCTGTTGTCATGAACCACCACAAAACCACAGGGGAGAAAAAACCGGACAAGACGTTTGCCACTTTCCGAAACAAATCCGGAAGCCGAAAAAAGCTTAAAAAGCTGTTCTGAAAGCCGTCTTCACCACCTTGATGAATATGCAAAGAAAACGCTCGTTTTAAACAAGCATTGCCACCCGCAAAGAACTATGTTGTCGGAAAATAATATATCCCATCACGATAAGGCCAATATAACAAAGGCAGCACGTCAAGCTTTTTAAAAAGCGCGCCATTTCAAAACGGCCACTATTTCAAAACGGCACGACGTTTTTTGAAAAACTTTTAAGACACGAAAAACAGTGAAACTCTCTCTTCACTTCGCATGGCAAGCAAATTCGTTGAACAATTGCAAAACCGGTTCACTTCTTTGGAAACCTTTTTTATCGGAGGTTCTTCAATCGTCTTTTTTAAGGATTTCCGAAAGTTCCTGATTTATTTCAGGTTTCTGATTTCGGCTCATGCGCTTTTTAGAAGTCGTACGCTTTTTTCCGGCTGGTTCATTTGCAACTGTCAAATCTTTCGGCGACGGGGATAAAGCAACCAGTTCGATTTTTGTCACGGTTTCTAATTCTTGTCCCTCTGAATTAAGTTCGGCAGGCAGCACTTTGCCGAGTAGCGTCAAAAAGGACGAGGCATTTTTTAAAGCCTGTGCTTCAAGATAGGAAACAAGCCCGTCTTCTCCCAATTGGTTACCGGCTTTTATTGCAGCTTTTAAAATAGCCTCTTTCAAAATTCCGGAAGCTTTCTTTTCTCGCACAGCTTCCCGTTTTTTTTGCGCGGCCTTCTTTGTCGCTTTTGCTACAGTCGGCATTGTTTTCAAAACTGCATTACTCTCTAGCGACAATTTCCCATTTCCATCATCCTCATCCTGCACGGTTTTTGTTTCAACTGCTCCGCTTGAATGCGCAGTTAGCTTATCGTTGCCAAGCACTTGCCGCTCAATTTCCTTTTCAAGTCTCACTTTTGTACGTGCAGCCTTTTCCAAAAATCCATCAGCAACCCGCACAGTTTCTTTTTCAATTTCTTCCGATAAGGCGCGGCTTTTTTCTGTTGGCGCATCTTTTTAATGGCGGGTTTCTTTGTCGATTTTCCTGCTTCAGGGAGTGCTATTTTTTTGGTTCCGACCACGTCCCTTTTCCTTTTCAACTGCTAAAGTTTTTATCGTTAAAAGCGCTACGAGCTTGAAAACATCTGCCACACATTTTTGCGGCTCAAACTATTTCATCCGGCTTTTTTAAAAGCATTCAAAAACAGCTATGAACACTTAATGGCAATATTAATGAATAAAAATCGGTAATTTCAAATAATAGTGTTTTAAATGAAATTTAAATTCAACAAACAATCGAATATTTAAAATATAAAAAAGAACAAACCATTTTTTATATTTATAAACGTCAACCAAACCATAGCTACAATTCTTCTTGTGCCATATGTGTCAGTTAATATTTAGTGACACATTTTTGCAAGAAAAAAATAATCGGAAATTTT
>NZ_CAMLFE010000012.1 GCF_946479275.1 uncultured Bartonella sp. | reverse complement strand
GCTCTACTTAAAAATCCTCATCCGGCAATTATCCTGACAACAGCCAATGCGATTACGCAGAAGCTGCCTCCGCGTTCCGTGGTTGAAGGCCAATCGATTACGGCGAAACCAGGCCAAAGCCTCGACATGGACAAACTTGTTCATCACCTTGAGCATAATGGTTTCGAACGGGTGTCAACAGTGCGGGAAATTGGCGATTTTGCTGTAAGAGGTGGAATTGTTGATTTGTTTGCACCGGGAAGTGAAGCGCCTGTAAGATTGGATTTTTTTGGTGATAAGCTTGAAACAGTGCGAGCATTTGATCCGGCAAGCCAAAGAACAACAAAAACGCTCAAAGAATTCTCGCTGGAGCCGATGAGCGAGATAACTTTGACGCCCGAATTAATCAGCAAATTCCGCACGAATTATATCAGATCTTTCGGTGCCGCCAGTCCGAATGATGCACTTTATGAAGCAATTTCGGAGGGCCGGAGATTTTCCGGAATGGAACATTGGCTGCCACTTTTTTACGATCATCTTGATACGATTTTCGATTATATCGGTGATATTCCGGTCGTGTTTGATCATCTTGCCGAAGAGGCAATGGTCGAACGTAATAAGCTCATTGAAGATTATTATCAGGCTCGTTTGGAGCAACACGATCCTAAAGATTCTTCCACACCCTATAATCCGGTAAAACCCGAAGAGCTCTATCTAACCCCAGAAGATATTGCTTCATTATCCGAAAAAGTCGCACATCGGATTGACCTTACGCCGTTTAACAAACCGGAGTCGTCAGGGCATCTGGTACTTCATAGCAATGTCACAATAGGGCGGGATTTCGTTGAAGAACGTACGTCGGAAAACAAGAATTTATTCGAAAGCGTTGTCGATCATGTTGCGGAACTCCGTTCAAAAGGCCACAAGGTGCTCCTTACCGGTTGGAGCGAAGGATCCTTGGAACGCCTGATACAGGTGCTTGATGAACACGGTCTTAAAAAAATAGAAAAGGTTACATCTCTTCATTCTGTAAAAGTCACTCCCCGCGATCATATCACAGCAGCAGTCGTAACAATCGAGCACGGATTTGCTGCCGACGATCTGGTTGTTGTTGCCGAACAGGATATATTGGGTGACCGGCTTGTGCGGTCTGCACGGCGGCGCAAGCGCAATGCCGATTTCATTTCGGATATGACCACATTGAACAGCGGTGATATCGTTGTTCACGTTGATCACGGTATTGGTCGTTTTGTCGGTTTGAAGACAATCACAGCAGCCGGAGTGCCCAGAGATTGTTTGGAAATTCATTATGCCGATGAAGACCGGCTTTTTCTTCCCGTCGAAAATATCGAACTTTTGTCACGCTACGGCGGTGAAGGTACGAATGTTGTTCTTGATAAACTAGGCGGCGTTGCGTGGCAGGCGCGAAAAGCGAAACTTAAAAAACGTTTGCTTGAAATCGCCGGCCATCTTATTCACATTGCGGCCGAGCGCGAGATGCGTAATGCCCCCGTTCTTGTACCTCCGACCGGTAGCTACGATGAATTTGTTGCCCGTTTCCCTTATGATGAAACGGATGACCAATTGCGCGCTATTGACGCGGTTCTTGGCGATCTTGCGGCGGGAAAACCGATGGATCGGCTGATCTGCGGTGATGTTGGTTTTGGTAAGACAGAAGTTGCAATTCGAGCTGCATTTGTCGCTGCGTTAAATGGCTATCAGGTCGCCGTTGTGGTGCCGACAACGCTTTTGGCACGTCAGCACTTTAAAACATTTCAAGCCCGCTTTCAGGGGTTGCCGGTAAAAATCGGACAAGCATCGCGGCTTGTCGGAGCAAAAGAACTTGCAGCCGTTAAAAATGGTGTGCGTGAAGGTACAATCGATATCGTTATTGGTACGCACGCACTGCTTGGGTCGACAATGCAGTTTTCACGACTTGGCTTGTTGGTTGTCGACGAGGAACAGAACTTTGGCGTTAAACAGAAAGAACGTCTGAAAGAGCTGAAAACCGATATTCATGTGCTTACCCTCTCGGCAACCCCGATTCCACGGACCTTGCAATTGGCTTTGACGGGTGTCAGGGAATTATCCCTTATTACAACGCCACCGGTTGATCGTATGGCGGTGAGAACCTTTGTTTCGCCGTTTGATCCACTGATTGTGCGAGAAACATTGATGCGTGAACATTATCGCGGTGGCCAAAGTTTCTATGTTTGCCCGCGAATATCGGATTTGAAAGATGTTCAGGAGTTTCTCGGCAATCATGTTCCCGAACTGAAAGTTACAGCAGCTCATGGTCAAATGCCTGCAGGCCAGCTTGATGATATTATGAATGCCTTTTATGACGGGCAATATGACGTGTTGCTTTCAACCAGTATAGTTGAATCCGGTCTTGATATTCCTTCGGCCAATACATTGATTGTTCATCGTGCCGATATGTTCGGTCTTGCCGCTCTTTATCAATTGCGCGGGCGGGTAGGGCGTTCGAAGCAAAGAGCCTATGCTTTGTTTACGCTTCCCAACCAGAAAGTTTTGACACCGGGAGCGGATCGCCGCCTCAAAGTATTGCAATCCCTCGATAGCCTTGGGGCCGGATTCCAGCTTGCAAGTCATGACATGGATATAAGGGGTGCCGGCAACCTCCTTGGCGAAGAGCAGTCAGGGCATATCAAAGAGGTCGGTTTCGAACTTTATCAGCAAATGCTGGAAGAAGCGGTTGCCGAATTGAAAGACGGTACGGCTGTTAGCGAAAACCAATGGTCACCGCAGATTTCGGTTGGAACAGCGGTTATGATACCGGATAATTATGTTCCCGACCTTCCATTGCGCCTTTCGCTTTATCGCCGGCTCGCAGAAATTGAAGAATTGGGCGACATTGACGCTTTTGGCGCTGAACTGATCGACAGATTTGGCCCCTTGCCTGTTCCTGTACAGCACTTGCTCAAAGTCGTTTATATCAAGGCTCTATGTCGGCAAGCCAATGTTGAAAAGTTGGATGCCGGTCCGAAAGGTGTCGTTATCCAGTTCAGGGAAAACAACTTTGCCAATGGCGTCGGACTCATCAAATGGATTGGCGAGCAAGGAAGCATGGCCAAAATACGTCCTGACCAAAGCGTTGTATTTATTCGTGATTGGCCGAATGCCGATCAGCGTTTGAATGGCGCTGCAACCGTCATGACACAACTCGTAAAACTTTCAAAAGAAGGCGCAAAGAAATAGGCTTTACGTCTTCATTCGTAAGCTGTTTCAACCGCGATTTTACGGTGCTGTTGATTCCGCATTAAAACGTTTTTTGAATTTTATTTAATTAAAACGAATTGCGGGATTACAACTGAAACCTGTTTTAACGATCTTCACTTGCTCCCGGTTCATAGCCGTCGGCAATTTGTTCGATTGTGTCGATTAAAACCTCGGTTGGTTGCGCGCCCATAACCACATATTTTTTGTCAATAATAAATGATGGCACACCACGTACGCCGATATAATAGGAATGGGCGCTGTCTTGTTTGATGGTGTCTTTATCAATGTTCGTCGCAAGCAATTTTTCGACAACGTCGGAGCGCATTCCCACGCTTTTTGCGCCGTCAATTAATACAGTATGATCACCAATATTCTGGCCTTGTTCAAAAAAACGGGAAAAAAGTTCGGCAATCAGTTTGTCCTGCATACCTGCTTTATCCTGAGAAGCCCAATAAACCACGCGGTGGGCATCAAGAGAATTAGGCTCGGTTTTGATAGCGGCAAAATCGAATTCGATATCTTCCTGTTTGCCGAGGTCGATTAATGTCCGTTCGGTTTCGTCAATTGTGTTCTGGTTGCCTAGAACTTTCTTCATATGAATTGGATAGGGGATACCTTCTGGCTTCATATTCGGATAGAGCTGAAATGGCGTCCATGATAGTTTTATCGTGATCTCCGGTAGTGCTGCTATTGCTTTGAAAAGCCTCTTGCGCCCAATGAAACACCAAGGGCAAACAAGATCCGAGATCATATTGATATAAATTGTTGGAAAACTCACTGTATTTTTCCTCTAGCGATGCCACCAGGCCGGCAAGCGATATCCATAAAGCGGGGTATAGGCCGGATATTCTATACGCGACCAATGTGCAACCCATTGATCAGGTAAATGATAAAGCGGAAGATAGTAATTCCCCGAGATAAGCACCCGATCAAGAGCTCTGACGGCTGATGTAAAATCTTCGTTCGACCGGGCATCGAGCAATGCTGAAATCATGGCATCAATCGCCGGATCGGATGTCCCCGCAAAATTGAAACTACCTTCGAGGTCGCGGGAAGAAGAACCCCAACGATTAAGCTGCTCATTACCGGGCGAGAGCGACGCTTTTAATTTTCCGACAATCATGTCGTAGTCAAAAGAGGTTAACCGGTTTTGATATTGTGTGTCATCAACCGTTCGCACGTCCACCTTGACACCAATTCTCTCAAGTGAACGCTGATAGGCGAGTGCGATTTTTTCTTCTTCCAACGATTGGGTCATAATTTCGAAGTGAAGCGGTTGACCGTCTGGGCCAATTGCTTGCCGATTTTGCAGTTTATAACCGGCTTCCCGCAATAATTGCCAGGCTTTTTCCGCAGATGCCCGATCAATGCCGGAACCGTCTGTTTTTATATTATGCCATGTTCCGTCCATGACCTCGGGTAAAACGGCGTCAGGGTAGGGGCTTAAAAGTTGTTTTTCTTTGTCTGATGCCGGCCGTCCAACGGCAGAAAGTGTTGAACCACACCAAAAACCTTCCGTGCGGCTATAAACATCGTTGAAAAGATTATGATTGACCCATTCAAAGTCGAACACAAGTGAAAGTGCTTGCCTTACTTTACGATCTTTAAAAATCTGCTTTCTGGTATTGAACACGAAGCCAATCATATCGGACGGTGTTCCTTTCTTGAAACTTTCTTTGATAACGTCGCCATGACGCACAGCCGGGAAATTGTAGGATAAACGCCAACGGTTGGGATTGGCAGGTTCTTCAAGAAAAACATCCAAAATTCCCTTTTTGAAAGCCTCGAAACGGGTGTTATCGTTACGGAAATATTCGATCTGTACCGTATCAAAGTTGTTCAAACCGCGATTTACCGGCAAATCTTTCCCCCAATAATTGGGGTCACGTTCGTAAATGATGCGCTCGCCTGCATCAATATGCGAGATAATATAGGGGCCGCTTCCCGGAATAGGGGTAAGACCATTTTTTTCGAAATTTTCTACGTCAATTGCATGTTTGGGAAGAACAGGCATGCTACTTGCCAAAATAAAAGGAAATTCACGATCTTTAGAATGTGGAAACTCCATTTTTACAGTCTGCTCATCAAGCTTTTCGATATGTTCGATGCGCTTCATATAGCGGTCAAAAGGCGGTCGCCCCTTATTTTTTAAAAGATCGACTGTAAATAAAACATCATCAGCCGTAATTGTGGTTCCGTCAGAAAATCTGGCCTTGGGGTTGAGATGGAATATTATTTCGGTACGATCATCATTCAATATAACGTTATCAGCTATTAAACCGTAGAGCGTAAATGGTTCATCCCGCGTGCGAACCATCAAGCTTTCATAAACGAGCCCGCCAAACTGTTCGTCGGCGAACAAACCGCGCGCGGTTGTCCGGAAACTGCGAATAACGAAGGGATTAAGTCCGTCAAATGTACCAACCACACCGTAAGTGATCTTGCCACCTTTAGGAGCATCGGGATTGGCATAGGGGAAGTGGTCAAAGCCGGCACCTAGAGCCGGTGATCCGTGCATCGCGATTCCGGTTTCGTTTGCCTGACAAAATTGTCCAAAACTCGAACAAAGAATCAAGAACAACAAAACGAGCTTATAGACAATGTTCATTTGAAACCCTTGGAAGCCAAATATTTCCGATTCGCCCGGTTTTCACCTGCCAGCGAGTAGTTGGGGGAGATTTATAATCAATTATAAGAAAAAATGCCATTTTTAACCGCTATTCATTAAATGGAGTGTGATTGGAAAAACACAAAGATCGGTGCAATTTATATTTTGTTCGCTTCTAACGCTGGATTTTTTGATTAATCTTGTGTAAATGCGGCTGTA
>NZ_CAMLFE010000011.1 GCF_946479275.1 uncultured Bartonella sp. | reverse complement strand
AGGTGGCCACACTGTTGGTGCCGGTATCGTTTCCAAAATCATTGAATAATCTAATGCAAGACAGACGTGTCACTTTGTAATGCGTCTGTCTTTTTGTGAAGGGGTATAGCTCAGTTGGTAGAGCGGCGGTCTCCAAAACCGCAGGTCGTGGGTTCGAACCCTACTGCCCCTGCCATTTGTCTCATAAAAACGATAGTCCATTTTTGTGCCCGCTAGGGCGCACTTCTGTTTTTGTCTAATCCAGAAACAGAAGGTAATGGGACCCTGATAAATGAAATACGTGTCGGATGATATTTATCGGTGTTTATGTGCAGGTTCTAACCCGGTATAAGACTCTTTAAGGATGGTGTTTTTGCTTGTGGGGAGTTTTAACGTCAGTTTTAGCTTGTATTTTTATGAATAACGCTTTAATTAGTGTTAACAAGTAAATCGCGTGAGGCTTTATGAAAGGGCTTTTCGCGGTTTTGTCATGTTTAAAGATGGCGTTGTGATTCGCGATAGTTTTTGAAAAATAATGTAGGAAAAGTGATGGCTGCCAAGACAAATCCCATTACCTTCATCAAACAGGTTCGCGCCGAGACCGCAAAGGTTACTTGGCCGACACGTCGCGAAACAACAATCTCGACTATAATGGTTGTTTTGATGGCAGCGTTTGCAGCTGCATTCTTTTTTATCGCAGACCAGATTATGAATTTTGGCGTTTGGGAGAGTATTGATCTTCTAAAGCGTCTTTTCAGCTAATAGTTCAAGGAAAGTAACCGTGGCTGCTCATTGGTACATTGTTCAGGCCTATTCCAATTTTGAGAAAAAAGTTGCAGAGGCTATTGAAAAAGAAGCGAAACTGAAAGGCTTGGATCATCTGTTTGAAGAGATTCTTGTTCCGACGGAAAAAGTTGTCGAAGTTCGTCGTGGACGCAAGGTCGATTCGGAGCGTAAGTTTTTCCCGGGGTATGTTCTTGTTCGTGCTGATTTGACGGATGATGTCTATCACCTCATCAAGAACACACCGAAAGTAACAGGCTTTTTGGGCTCGGATTCAAAACCAGTGCCGATTACCGATCGGGAAGCCGACCAAATTCTTAATCAGGTGAAGCAGGGGATTGAACGGCCGAAATCGTCTGTATCGTTTGAAGTCGGCGAGCAAGTTCGCGTTGCTGACGGTCCGTTTGCATCCTTTAACGGGATTGTGCAGGAAGTTGAAGACGAAAGGTCGCGGCTTAAAGTCGAGGTTTCAATTTTTGGTAGAGCAACTCCGGTTGATCTTGATTTTGGACAGGTGGAAAAGCTCTAAAATTATTTTCCAATAAAATTGCTACAAATGTAGGATTTTTTTGGGATTTTATAGTGGAAGGTGATTACAACTTTAGCCGGTTGTGGAAAGCCAGACCACGAAACTGCAGGGCCGGTTCTCCGGTCAATTAAACCGCCGGATTTCCGGTATAACAAAAGGCAGATTATTATGGCTAAAAAAATTGCAGGCCAGCTTAAGCTGCAGGTTCCAGCAGGCGCAGCCAATCCGGCTCCCCCTATTGGACCGGCTCTTGGTCAGCGCGGCATCAATATTATGGAATTCTGTAAGGCTTTCAACGCTGCTTCACAGGAAATGGAAAAGAATTCTCCTATTCCGGTTGTCATAACCTATTATCAGGACAAGTCTTTCACATTTTCGATGAAGACGCCGCCGGTTTCCTATTTCTTGAAAAAGGAAGCGAATTTGAAATCCGGCTCCAAAGAACCAGGCAAGACCGTTGCCGGCACGATTTCTCGTGATAAGGTTCGTAAAATTGCGCAAGCCAAGATGAAAGATCTTAATGCAAATGACGTCGAAGCTGCTATGCGTATGATTGAAGGTTCCGCCCGTTCAATGGGTCTACAGGTGGTGGGCTAAGATCATGACAAAAATTGCAAAAAGACTTAAGAAAATCCGTGAAGGCGTAGACTTCAACAAGTATTACACTGTTGATGAAGCTGTTAAGATGGTCAAAGATCGCGCGATTGCCAAGTTTGACGAGACAATCGAGATCACGATGAGCTTGGGTGTTGATCCGCGCTATGCCGACCAGATGGTTCGCGGCGTCGTTAATCTTCCGAACGGTACCGGACGCAAGGTACGCGTGGCAGTTTTTGCCCGTGGGGATAAAGCTGAAGAAGCTAAAGCAGCCGGGGCCGATATTGTCGGTGCGGAAGATTTGTTCGAAACAGTAAATGGTGGTACAATTGATTTCGATCGTTGTATTGCTACGCCGGACATGATGCCGTTGGTTGGACGCTTGGGTAAGATTCTCGGGCCACGTAGCTTGATGCCGAACCCGAAAGTAGGAACTGTCACACCTGATGTTGCTGCTGCGGTCAAAGCTTCCAAAGGTGGCGCTGTAGAATTCCGTGTTGAAAAAGCCGGTATTGTTCATGCTGGTGTCGGCAAGGCTTCTTTCAGCAGCGAACAGATTGCTCAAAACGTAAAAGCTTTTGCTGATGCGGTTTTGAAAGCAAAACCGTCAGGTGCAAAAGGTGATTATCTGAAACGTGTCGGTCTTTCATCAACAATGGGTATTGGTGTCAAGATCGATTTGGCTTCGGTTCGTCCCGAGCAATAAGAATTTAACCGGCTTTATGCCGGTGTATCAATCCGGGCTTTGAAAAGAAGCCCGGGTCATACCGGGGAAACCCGGAATGTCCTGTCCGAGATTGTGGGTGACACATTATGTGTCTTAATAGAATTCGAACCTGCATGAGACTGGGGTAATGACCTGGATGTTTTTGAGACTAAAAGGTTTGAACCAGCGTTGCCTTTGAGTGCTTTGACGCATGAAAAAGGGGACAGGATCCTCACTGATGATAGGAAATGGTTCCTATTGTCGAAGGCAACCCGACGGGTTTTTGAATAAACCTGTTAAATGGAGAGAGACAGTGGATAGAGCGGAAAAACGCGAATTTGTCACATGGCTCAATGGGGCTTTGAAAGAGTCCGGTTCTGTCGTTGTGGCTCACTATTCCGGTCTGACAGTTTCACAAATGAACGAACTTCGTTCTAAAATGAGTGAAGCTGGCGGTTCCGTAAAAGTCGCAAAAAACCGCCTTGCCAAGATCGCTCTTAAAGGCACGGATTCAGAATCGATTTCAGGTCTGTTCACCGGACAGACACTGATTGCGTATTCTTCGGATCCGGTGACAGCACCGAAAATCGCTGTCGAATTTTCTAAAGCTAATGACAAACTTGTCATTCTTGGCGGTGCAATGGGTACCACCAACTTGAACGCGGATGCCGTGAAGTCTTTGGCTTCACTGCCATCGCTCGACGAGTTGCGTGCAAAACTGGTTGGAATGATTTCCACACCGGCTACTCGCATTGCTCAAGTTGTCAAGGCACCTGCTGGTCAGGTTGCACGAGTTATTGGCGCATATGCCCGCAAGAGCGAAGCGGCTTAAGGCTGTTTCGCAAACCGATATTCGAAAAGGATAAAAATCGTTTTCAGTCGGTTCGCTGTTAAACAATTGGTTAAACCTTTTATTTGAAGGAATATAAAAATGGCTGATCTCGCAAAGATCGTAGAAGACCTTTCCAACCTCACCGTTTTGGAAGCTGCAGAGCTTTCCAAGATGCTCGAAGAAAAATGGGGCGTTTCTGCTGCTGCTCCTGTAGCAGTTGCTGCTGCTGCCGGTGCTGCTGCTCCTGCTGCTGAAGAAAAGACAGAATTTGACGTTATTCTTGTTGCTGGCGGTGCCCAGAAGATCAACGTCATCAAGGAAGTCCGCAGCATCACAGGTCTTGGCCTTAAAGAAGCCAAGGATTTGGTTGAAGGTGCTCCAAAGCCCGTTAAAGAGGGTGTTTCGAAAGACGAAGCCCAGAAGCTTAAAGAACAGCTTGAAAAAGCTGGTGCCAAGGTTGAACTTAAATAAGTTCGATAAACCGGTGGGGTTTTCCCACCGGTTCCATTCTTTAAAAGAGTGGAAATGAAACAAGTGGATTGAACCCTTTTCCTGACAGTTCGGTGGCTGTCAGGAAACGGGTTTAAACCGTTCAGGGACATGACAGTAGAATTAACGATTGGATGGTTAATCGTCGGTCTTTGAGAAAACAAGGCGCTCCGGTTGCATGGGGGTTGCCAATCTCTATCCGGTTTTTCGGATGGTGGATTTAAAACAAGTAAGATGTAGGTCATTTTGATCTGCTTGAACTGGTCTGCTTTGTGCAGATCGCTGATGTATTGCTCGTAAGGAGTGAAAGCTCCCGAAAGGCGCAAATTGAGGAGCGACGATGGCTCAGACCCTTTCATTTAACGGTCGCAGGCGCGTACGCAAGGTATTCGGAAAGATTCCCGAAGTGGCCAAGATGCCGAACCTTATTGAGGTTCAGAAAGCATCATATGACCAATTCCTGATGGTTGATGAACCAAAAGGCGGAAGAAAAGACGAAGGCTTGCAAGCTGTATTTAAGTCGGTGTTTCCGATAACGGATTTTTCGGGTGCATCCATGCTCGAATTCGTCCGTTACGAATTCGATCCACCGAAGTTCGACGTTGAAGAATGTCGACAACGCGATCTGACTTATGCGGCACCTCTCAAGGTGACGTTGCGGTTGATCGTATTTGATATTGATGAGGATACCGGTTCCAAGGATATCAAAGATATCAAGGAACAGGATGTCTATATGGGCGATATGCCTCTTATGACGGATAACGGTACCTTTATTGTCAATGGCACGGAACGTGTTATTGTCTCGCAGATGCACCGTTCACCTGGTGTATTCTTTGATCATGATAAGGGAAAATCCCATTCTTCAGGTAAACTGTTGTTTGCCGCACGTATTATCCCGTATCGCGGTTCCTGGCTCGACATCGAATTCGATGCCAAGGATATCGTTTATGCCCGTATTGATCGGCGCCGTAAAATACCGGTTACCAGCATTCTGATGGCACTTGGTATGGATGGTCAGGAAATCCTGTCAACTTTCTACAACACGGTTACTTTCAAGCGTGCTAAAGACGGCTGGCGTATTCCTTATTCGGCAGAACGTTATAAGGGGATGAAGTTACTGGCTGATCTTGTTGATGCCGATACCGGAGAGGTTGTTGCTCAAGCTGGCAAGAAACTGACGGCTCGTGCAGCAAAAGTGCTTGCTGAAAAAGGCCTGAAAGAGATCAAGGCTACCGAAGACGATCTTTACGGTTCTTATCTGGCAGAAGATATTGTCAACTATCAAACCGGTGAAATCTATCTCGAAGCCGGCGACGAAATTGACGAGAAAACACTTCAGATTCTGCTCGACCAGAACGTTGACGAAATCAATGTTCTTGATATCGATCACGTCAACATCGGTGCTTATATCCGTAACACGCTTGCTGCCGATAAAAATCAGAGTCGGCAAGATGCTTTGTTCGACATCTATCGTGTTATGCGCCCTGGTGAACCGCCCACACTCGAAACAGCCGAAGCGATGTTCAATTCGCTGTTCTTTGATCCCGAACGCTATGATCTTTCGGCCGTCGGTCGTGTCAAGATGAACATGCGTCTTGATCTTGATTGCCCGGATACTATTCGCATTTTGCGGAAAGAAGATATTCTGGCTGTTGTCAAAACACTTGTCGAATTGCGTGATGGTCGTGGTGAAATCGACGATATCGATAACCTTGGTAACCGTCGTGTCCGCGCTGTCGGCGAATTGATGGAAAACCAGTATCGTATCGGTCTGTTGAGGATGGAACGCGCCATCAAGGAGCGTATGTCTTCAATCGAGATCGATACGGTTATGCCGCAAGATCTGATCAATGCCAAACCTGCTGCTGCAGCTGTGCGTGAATTCTTTGGATCATCGCAGTTGTCGCAATTTATGGATCAGACCAACCCGCTTTCGGAAATTACCCATAAGCGGCGTCTGTCGGCATTGGGACCGGGTGGTCTTACCCGCGAACGTGCCGGTTTCGAGGTTCGCGACGTTCATCCGACCCATTATGGTCGTATCTGCCCGATTGAAACACCGGAAGGTCCGAATATCGGTCTTATCAACTCGCTTGCAACATTTGCCCGTGTCAACAAATACGGATTTATCGAAAGTCCATATCGCAAGATCATTGATGGCAAAGTTACCCGCGAAGTTGTCTATCTTTCGGCAATGGAAGAGTCGAAGCACTATGTTGCACAGGCTAATTCAAGTCTGACCGATGATGGCCAATTCGCTGATGAATTCGTCGTTTGTCGTCATGCCAATGAAGTGTTGATGGCTCCGCGTGAAAACATTGATCTCATGGACGTTTCGCCTAAGCAGCTGGTTTCGGTAGCTGCAGCGCTTATTCCGTTCCTAGAAAATGATGATGCGAACCGCGCTTTGATGGGGTCCAACATGCAACGTCAGGCTGTGCCGTTGGTTCGCGCCGAAGCACCGTTTGTCGGAACAGGTATGGAACCAATCGTTGCTCGTGACTCCGGTGCAGCAATTGCAGCCAAACGTGGCGGTATTGTTGATCAGGTTGATGCAACGCGTATTGTTATTCGCGCAACGCAGGATCTTGATCCGACTAAGTCGGGCGTTGATATTTATCGTTTGCATAAATTCCAACGTTCCAACCAGTCGACGTGTATCAATCAACGTCCTTTGGTTCGTGTTGGTGACCATATCGAGAAGGGTGATATCATCGCTGACGGTCCTTCGACCGATCTGGGTGATTTGGCTCTTGGACGTAACGTTCTCGTCGCGTTCATGCCATGGAACGGCTATAACTATGAAGATGCTGTTCTGTTGTCCGAACGGATGGTTGCAGAAGACGTATTCACCTCGATCCATATCGAGGAATATGAAGTTTCTGCACGTGACACGAAACTTGGACCGGAAGAGATTACACGTGATATTCCGAATGTTTCGGAAGAAGCACTGAAGAATCTTGATGAAGCCGGCATTGTTTATATCGGTGCCGAGGTTCAACCCGGCGATATCCTTGTTGGTAAAATCACGCCGAAAGGTGAAAGCCCGATGACACCTGAGGAAAAACTCTTGCGAGCCATCTTCGGTGAAAAGGCTTCCGATGTCCGTGATACGTCAATGCGTATGCCTCCGGGGGCTTTTGGTACAGTCGTTGAAGTTCGTGTTTTCAATCGCCACGGCGTTGAAAAAGACGAACGTGCTATGGCTATTGAACGTGAAGAAATCGAACGTTTGGCCAAAGACCGTGATGACGAACAGTCCATTCTGGACCGCAGCGTTTATGCGCGCCTTGTCGATATGCTGAATGGAAAAACAGCTATTGAAGGGCCTAAGGGCTTCAAGAAAGGCACCAGTCTTAATGAAGCTGTCATGAACGAATTTCCGCGTTCACAATGGTGGCAATTTGCGGTCGAGGATGAAAAGCTCCAAGGCGAAATCGAAGCATTGCGCAAGCAATACGACGAATCCAAGGATGCTCTTCAACGCCGCTTCATGGACAAGGTCGAAAAAGTCCAGCGTGGTGACGAGATGCCTCCCGGGGTCATGAAGATGGTCAAGGTTTTTGTTGCAGTTAAGCGCAAAATCCAACCGGGCGACAAGATGGCAGGCCGCCATGGGAACAAGGGTGTTGTTTCACGCATTCTGCCGATTGAAGACATGCCGTTCCTTGCAGACGGTACACACGCTGATATCGTGTTGAACCCTCTGGGCGTTCCAAGCCGTATGAATGTCGGGCAAATTCTTGAAACCCACCTCGGTTGGGCGTGTGCCGGCATTGGTAAGCAGATTGGCGAATTGCTGGATGCTTATCGTAAAGGTGGAGATATCAAGCCGTTGCGTAAACGTATTGAGGATATTATTCCCGATAATGACCGTAACGAGCCGATCCGCGATTACGACGATCCAAGCATTGTCCGTCTTGCCGACCAGATGAGCCATGGTGTGTCGATTTCGACGCCGGTCTTCGATGGTGCACACGATGCCGATATCAACAATATGTTGAAGGAAGCAGGACTTGCAACTTCAGGACAGGTTCAGTTGTTTGACGGCCGTACCGGTGAACCTTTCGATCGTCAGGTGACAGTAGGCTATATTTATATGCTTAAACTGCACCATCTGGTCGACGACAAGATTCACGCCCGTTCGATTGGACCTTACTCGCTTGTTACCCAGCAGCCGTTGGGTGGTAAAGCACAGTTCGGTGGTCAACGTTTCGGCGAAATGGAGGTCTGGGCATTGGAAGCTTATGGTGCCGCTTATACCTTGCAGGAAATGTTGACAGTGAAGTCGGATGATGTGGCCGGACGTACCAAAGTTTACGAAGCTATTGTTCGTGGCGATGATACGTTTGAAGCCGGCATACCGGAAAGCTTCAACGTTCTGATTAAGGAAATGCGGTCTCTCGGGCTCAATGTCGAGCTTGATGATACTCGTGAATTATTGGCTCAGCAGCAAAACTTGCCGGATGCAGCCGAGTAATCGAGAGGGTGCGCCCGAAAGGGGCGCACCTCTATTGGCTTTTGTTAAGTCGAACCAAATAGATTTCTATTGAGATAGGTTTTTGTTCATCAATTGGCAAAATCGACTATCGCAACGGGTTTTTAATAAAACCCCTGAAGGAGAACGGCATGAACCAAGAGGTCATGAATCTTTTCAATCCTCAGGCGCCTACACAGACGTTTGATTCCATCAGGATATCAATCGCCAGCCCTGAGAAGATTCTGTCCTGGTCTTATGGCGAAATCAAAAAGCCGGAGACCATTAACTACCGTACGTTCAAGCCAGAACGTGACGGGCTTTTCTGCGCGCGTATTTTCGGGCCGATCAAGGACTATGAATGTCTGTGCGGCAAGTACAAGCGCATGAAGTATAAAGGCATTATCTGCGAAAAATGCGGTGTTGAAGTTACCCTTTCACGTGTTCGTCGTGAACGTATGGGGCATATCGAACTTGCTGCTCCTGTCGCACATATATGGTTTTTGAAATCGCTGCCGAGCCGCATCGGCACGCTTCTTGATATGACCCTCAAGGATATCGAGCGCGTTCTTTATTTTGAAAACTACATTGTTACCGAACCGGGCTTGACCTCGTTGAAGATGCATCAGCTTCTTTCCGAAGAAGAATATATGATGGCTGTCGACGAATTCGGTCCCGATCAATTTACTGCTTTGATCGG
The DNA here is from genome assembly GCF_946479275.1 of uncultured Bartonella sp. Taxonomy (GTDB): domain Bacteria; phylum Pseudomonadota; class Alphaproteobacteria; order Rhizobiales; family Rhizobiaceae; genus Bartonella. The sequence goes on along the minus strand of NZ_CAMLFE010000011.1, from coordinate 3,633 downwards.
TGCGGAAGCGATCTATGAGCTGCTCGCCGCTATGGATTTGCAGAAAATTGCTGCGGATTTGCGTGCCGAACTGGCAGAGACGACATCAGACCTGAAAATCAAGAAATTGATGAAGCGTCTGAAAATCGTTGAAAACTTTATTGAATCGGGAAATCGTCCGGAATGGATGATTATGAAGGTCATTCCGGTTATTCCGCCGGACTTGCGTCCGTTGGTTCCGTTGGATGGTGGCCGTTTTGCGACCTCCGACCTTAATGACCTTTATCGCCGTGTGATCAATCGTAACAACCGTTTGAAACGTCTGATTGAACTTCGCGCACCTGGCATCATCGTACGCAATGAAAAGCGTATGTTGCAGGAAGCTGTCGATGCTCTGTTTGATAACGGTCGTCGTGGTCGTGTGATTACCGGTGCCAACAAACGTCCGCTGAAATCTCTATCGGATATGCTGAAAGGCAAGCAAGGGCGTTTCCGCCAGAACTTGCTCGGCAAGCGTGTCGATTATTCCGGCCGTTCTGTTATCGTTACCGGTCCTGAACTGAAATTGCATCAATGCGGTCTGCCCAAGAAAATGGCTTTGGAACTGTTCAAGCCTTTTATTTACGCACGCCTTGACGCAAAGGGGTATTCATCAACTGTCAAACAGGCTAAAAAGCTCGTTGAAAAAGAGCGTCCTGAAGTCTGGGATATTCTCGAAGAAGTTATTCGTGAACATCCAATTCTTTTGAATCGCGCTCCAACGTTGCACCGCTTGGGAATTCAAGCTTTTGAACCAACCCTAATTGAAGGTAAGGCAATTCAGCTTCATCCGTTGGTTTGTACTGCATTTAACGCCGATTTTGACGGCGATCAAATGGCCGTTCACGTTCCGCTGTCGCTTGAAGCCCAGCTTGAAGCGCGTGTTTTGATGATGTCGACAAATAATATTCTGCATCCCGCTAACGGCGCGCCTATTATTGTTCCTTCACAAGACATGGTTCTCGGCCTTTATTACCTGTCGATTGTTTGTGAACATGAGCCGGGCGAGGGGATGGCTTTTGGTGATATGGGTGAATTGCAACACGCTTTGGATAGCAAAGTTGTGACGCTCCACACAAAGATCAAGGGTCGTGTCAAGAGTCTTGACGCTGATGGCAATGTTGTTTCGAAGATATATGATACCACGCCAGGGCGTCTTATCATCGGAGAAACGTTGCCAAAGAATCCGAATATCAAGTTCGACATTGTCAATCAGGAAATGACTAAAAAGAACATTTCCAAGATGATTGACCATGTTTATCGTCACTGCGGCCAAAAAGAGACTGTCATGTTCTGCGATCGCATCATGTCTCTCGGTTTTGCCAATGCTTGCCGTGCCGGTATCTCGTTCGGCAAGGACGATATGGTTATTCCGGAAAGCAAGGCGAAACTTGTTCAGGAAACCGAAGCTTTGGCCAAGGAATATGAACAGCAATATAATGATGGTCTCATTACACAGGGTGAGAAGTACAACAAGGTTGTCGATGCATGGGGTAAATGTACTGACCGCGTTGCCGACGAAATGATGAAGCGCATTCAGGCGGTTGAATTTGATCCTGTAACAGGACGTCAAAAACCGATGAATTCGATTTACATGATGTCTCACTCCGGTGCTCGTGGGTCGCCGAACCAGATGAAGCAGCTTGGTGGTATGCGTGGATTGATGGCAAAGCCTTCGGGCGAAATCATCGAAACGCCAATCATCTCCAACTTCAAGGAAGGTTTGACCGTGAACGAGTACTTCAACTCGACACACGGTGCCCGTAAGGGACTTGCCGATACAGCCTTGAAGACAGCAAACTCCGGTTACTTGACCCGTCGTCTTGTCGACGTTGCTCAGGACGCCATCATTTCCGAGGTCGATTGCGGAACCGATAAAGGCTTGACAATGCAGGCCATCGTTGATGCCGGTCAGGTTGTTGCCTCTCTCGGTCAACGTATTCTGGGACGCACCGCGCTTCACGATATCATTCATCCGACGACGGGTGAGGTCATCGTTGAAGGTGGCCGCATGATCGAGGAAGCAGACGTTGCCAAGATCGAAGCTGCCGGTATACAATCTGTACAGATCCGTTCGGCTCTGACTTGCGAAACCCGTGTCGGCGTTTGTGCCAAGTGCTATGGTCGTGATCTCGCACGTGGTACGCCGGTTAATCAGGGTGAAGCGGTTGGCGTTATCGCGGCTCAGTCAATTGGTGAGCCCGGTACACAGTTGACAATGCGTACATTCCACTTGGGTGGTACTGCACAGGTTGTTGATACGTCTTATCTGGAAGCATCTTATGAAGGTAAGGTCGAGTTGCGCAATCGTAAGGTTGTTCGCAATTCTGAAGGTCATCTGGTCGTTATGGGCCGTAATATGGCTATTCTTATCAAGGATGATAATGGTAAGGAACGCGCATCACACCGCATTACCTATGGTGCTCGCATCTTCGTTGACGATGGTGACATTGTTAAACGTGGGCAACGTATTGCCGAGTGGGATCCGTATACCCGTCCGATCATGACTGAAGTTGAAGGTTATATCGGGTTCGAAGATATGGTTGATGCTCTATCCGTTACAGAGACGACCGATGAATCGACCGGTATTACCAAACGTCAGGTTATCGACTGGCGTGCTAACCCGCGCGGTGCAGATCTGAAGCCTGCCATTGTTATCTATTCGGATAAGAAAGGCAGTAAGATCGCCAAGCTTTCCAAGGGAGGCGATGCCCGCTACATGATGTCGGTGGAAACCGTTCTTTCGGTTGAACCGGGCGCTCATGTGAAGGCTGGTGACGTTATTGGTCGTTTGCCAATGGAAAGCGCCAAGACCAAGGATATTACCGGTGGTCTTCCGCGTGTTGCCGAGCTCTTTGAAGCCCGTCGTCCTAAGGATCATGCCATTATTGCAGAAATTGATGGCACTATCCGCTTTGGACGCGACTATAAGAACAAGCGGCGTATCACAATTGAACCGAATGACGACACGGTTGAGCCGGTGGAATACCTTATTCCGAAGGGCAAACCGTTCCATCTGCAGGATGGTGACCAGATTGAAAAGGGTGATTACATCCTTGACGGTAATCCGGCACCACATGATATTCTGGCAATCAAGGGCGTGGAAGCCTTGGCTTCCTACCTCGTCAACGAGATCCAGTCAGTTTATCGTCTTCAGGGTGTCGTGATTAACGATAAACATATCGAAGTTATCGTTCGTCAGATGCTGCAGAAAGTCGAAATTACCGATTCTGGTGATTCAAGTTATATTCCGGGTGACAATGTTGACCGGATAGAACTTCAGGAGGTCAATGACCGTCTTATCGAAGAAGGTAAGAAACCGGCAAGCGGCAACCCCGTTCTGTTGGGTATTACCAAAGCTTCGTTGCAAACGCCGTCATTTATCTCGGCTGCATCTTTCCAGGAAACAACACGCGTGCTTACCGAAGCCGCAGTTGCAGGAAAGATCGATACCTTGCAGGGCTTGAAGGAGAACGTTATCGTCGGTCGCCTTATCCCGGCTGGTACCGGCGGCACAATTGCTCAGATCCGTCGTATTGCTACGGCTCGTGACGACCTGATCGTTGACGAACATCGCAAGGCAAGTGGCGGCGAAAAAGCAAATGCCATGTTGTC
>NZ_CAMLFE010000010.1 GCF_946479275.1 uncultured Bartonella sp. | reverse complement strand
GGCTCAAAGGCTCAAAGGCTCAAAGGCTCAAAGGCTCAAAGGCTCAAAGGCTCAAGGGCTCAAGGGCTAGGGCTGCCTGTTTATTAGCAATTCCGCCCGCTTTGGCGAGTTAGTTTTTATATTTCGTTGCCAAGCTCTTATATTTTAATGAGCTTGGCCGGTTGTTTGCCCGTTAGCTCGTCAGGCAGTCAACTTTGTTGCGTTTCTCGCAAGCTCGGTAATCGCTTTAAAATCGCCAGCATCAATTAATTTTTTCGGTGCCACCCATGAGCCACCAATGCACACGACATTGGGCAATTTCAGCCAATCGGCGGCGTTATTTTGCGAAATACCGCCTGTCGGGCAAAATTTGACCTCGGCAAAAGGGGAAGCCAGCGATTTGACAAAATCAATGCCACCTGCTGCCGTTGCAGGGAAAAATTTTAAACATTGATAACCTTCTTCAAGCGCACCCATCAATTCGCTTGGGGTGACTGCCCCGGGAAGAAGTGGAATATCGCTATCCTCGGCAGCGTCGATAAGTTCGCCCGTCAGTCCGGGGCTGACAATGAATTTTGCCCCCGAACTTTCAGCCGATGCATATTGATCGCCGTTTAAAATTGTGCCGGCACCGACAATGGCATCGGGCACATCTTCCGAAACTGCATGAATGGCATCAAGCGCAGCAGGGGTGCGCAGTGTAATCTCGATCGCTTTAAGTCCCCCCTCGACGAGCGCGCGTGCAACCGGTACTGCATCTCCCAATCGTTCGATGACAAGAACCGGAATGACACTTTGTCCAAGCAAAATAGGTAAAAGACGTTCTGTCTTCTGAGACATTATTGTTCTCCAAAAAGCTTTTTTAATTCTTATAAGCGTAAGGCAGGCAATAGAAAAGAGTGTTAAGGCAAGTTTCGTGCCGGCTTTGTGAAAAAGCGGGAATGCTCTGAAGGGTATCGGAACCACAATGAAAAGAGAAGATTGAAACGATCCATTATTCAAAGTGCAAAAAACGCTATCCGGTTTTTTAAAGTCTAAGAGACGCCTTTAAAAAAACTATCACGAAAAAGACAGGGCAGGAAAAGTGCAATGGCTTCAAGAAAGGCCAGAAAACCGACGCGGTTAATAAGACGGGTACAAGGTCGTTTTCAAAATTAAAACGGCACAGATTTATCCCGTTTTCGAAACAATGCTCTCAACGCCGATCAAGATATAGCGGAAAATATTGCGATTTTATCATGAAGGTTAAGGGGGGATATTCTTTGGCATTTTTGCCTTATTTTTGCGTTTGGAAAAGCTTGTATTAATGCTAGCGGGCGCTATCTTTTTTCATCAAAGAAGCGGGAGTTTCACAAAACGGAGACGATGATGATTGATACCAAACAGATTTTTAAAGATTTGCTGAACCCCGACAATTCCGCTTCGAAAGACAGTACAAACCAATCGACTTCCTCGACGCCATCTTCTCCCTTTTCGGTTGTCGATTTGATAAGCGGACTTTTTGGCGGTAACGAAAAGGGCAATATTCTTGAAGGCTTGATAAAAGGTGGCGGTTTGGCAGCAATTGCCAGTGTTGCCTTCAATGCATTGAAAAACTTCGAGAAACATGACTCGAATGCCAATTCCAAAGTTGATATGACAGAAATCGGTCAAACTGGTGCTGACCATAATGGCGATTTTGCGCTAACATTGGTTCGGGCAATGATAACGGCAGCCAAAGCCGACGGCCATGTCGATGACAAGGAGCGCGATCTGATACAAAACAAGATTGCAAGTTCCGGAATTGACCAGAAAACGGCTTCCTTTTTGATGGATGAATTGAACAAACCGGTTGATCTCGACAATCTCGTCAGCAATGTGAATACAGACGAACAAAAAACCGAACTTTATGTGGCTTCCCGCATGACACTTGATCCGGAAAAGCCTGATAATCGCCAATATCTTGACAATCTAATGGATAAACTTGGACTTCCAAAAGATCTTGAACAACATATAGAACAGGCGATTGTAAGCTTTTTACGCTAGTTTTCTGGGCAATGCTCATTGTTGTTTGGCAAAAAGGGAAAACTTTCAAGAAAGGGCGCGGCTAAAATATTGCTGTTAAAAATGTGGAATTCTGCTGATGAAGCAGAATGCATGTAACTGCTTTGTCTCCTTTTTACTGGGCCCTCTTTTTACTTACCCCTTTTGAATGGGTGGAAATAACTGCAACAAATCAATAGTCGAAACAATTTTCGCTATAAGGCTGCGAGTGCCTATCATTTGTTTAAAAGGTTTTGCGTGATTGGGAGGGGGCGTGGTTGGAAAATCGGGACTGTTTTTAACCCGATGCTTGATCGGGTGGTTTGTTTCGTTTCGAGCCGTCCGGTTTTCCCTTGAAACTTCTGGTTCAAAGGAGTGGATTTTTACTTAAAATACGGGCGTTTTTCACAAGTTTGACGCGCCGGTTCTTGTTTTTGCTTTTTGTTCATAGGTTTTGAACCATTCAATCAGATAGTCGATAAACATGCGCACTTTTGCCGGTAAATAGCGCTTTTGCGGATAGACAATGTAAAGGCCTGCGCCGTCTGTCATAAAATCATCAAGAACGGTTTTGATAAGGCCATTCTGCAATTCTTCTTCGGCTATAAAACGTGGAATTTTGGCAAAGCCTATACCGGCAATGGCAGCCCTTTTCATAATGATCGGGCCATTTGCCGCCATGCGTCCGGAAATGGCAACCGAGAAGGTGCTACCTTTTTTATCTTTGAACACCCAGTGGTCCGAATTCAGGTTGTTTCTGTCGACAAGGCAGGGAAGTGATTTCAAATCGCGTGGTGTTTCCGGAACATTTGTGCTTTTCAAGAGTTCGGGAGAGGCGATGACAACCGAACGGATATCCATAAGTTTTCGTTGGATAAGGGAGGAGTCCTGCATATCGGTAATGCGGATAGCAAGGTCGAAACCTTCATTGACAAGGTCGACGAACCGGTCATCAAGGCTGATATCAAGGTAAATATCTGGATAAGCTGATAGAAAATCGATGAGTGATTGGCCAATCGAAGCATCGGCAAAGGTGCGCGATGTGCCGATTTTTATGCGCCCGTGAGTGGTTTTATTGGAGCGTGTAATTGTGTCATTAAGGTCGTCGAGTTCTTTGATAATCTCCAGAGCACGCGGATAATAAGCATGGCCTGCTTCTGTCAAAGATAATTGGCGGGTTGTCCGGTTCAAAAGGACAGCGCCCAATTCGTCTTCAAGCTCTTGGACATGTTTGGAAAGGAGCGCTTTCGATTTGTGTGTCTTGCGGGCAGCGGCAGAAAAACCACCGGCTTCGACCACCTCTATAAACCCCCGTATTCTCGTTAATAGTCCCAAGCGTTTTATCCCCTTCCAAAAGGTATGCCCGAAAGCTGCTGTCTTTTTTAAAAAAACATAGGGGCTCACTTTCATTAACAGAAACACATGTCTTTTAACAACGGCCGGTTTTTCGCAAAAACAGCCCCTGCTTTTCTTTGTCAACGTTACCAATTTTTTATTGCAAACAACAGAATGTCCAATATCGAAACGGGCCTAAATAAAATTGCCTGAAGGCCAAAAAAAATATTGAAAGGTGAGCCCATTGCGCTTATATGCATCTTTGCCCAAAGTCGCACGTGCCTGTGGGTGTCCGCCGGTCCTCGAATGGTGAGAAAAACCGGTACGGTACCTGGACCTAACCGCTCCAGTCATTCTTACGGCCAACCGGAAGAATGGGGACATCTTGAAGCAACGACGGTGCGGGCCTTTCTGGTGTCTTTCGGCTGTCCAAAAGTCGAAATTACTGAAGAGGCACACCTCATTGCCTTCCGTGCGGATGCGGTTTTCGTTATTCCAATCAAAAGGCAGACAAAGCGGAGCAATGCGTTAGCGCGCTGTTCCATCGCCGCAAGTTTTATGGAGTTTTTTCCGGTACCTCCAATAACCGGTTGAAATGAATATAGGGCTTGCACTTTGTCCATGGGCTGATCGTGACTGATGCCACGAGAAGCAAGATGTGGGGAACCCGAAGGGTTTCCTAAGGAGAACCGAAATGGCAACTCAACGTATTCGTGATTTCCTCGCAACACGACGCCCTGAAGGCCCGTGCATGATTCTGGATCTTGATGTGGTGCGTGAAAACTATGAAGGCTTTGTCAAAGCACTTCCCCAATCACGCATTTTTTATGCAGTAAAAGCTAATCCGGCACCGGAAATTCTACGTTTGTTGGTGTCGCTTGGTTCATCTTTCGATACAGCCACTGTCGCCGAAATCGAAATGGTGCTTGATGCCGGTGCAACACCGGATCGTATTTCATTCGGCAACACCATCAAAAAAGAGCGCGATATTGCCCGCGCTTATGAATTGGGTGTTTCACTTTATGCAGTCGACTGTGTCGAAGAAGTTGAAAAAGTTGCCCGTGCTGCTCCCGGTGCGCGTGTTTTCTGTCGCGTTTTGACAGATGGTGAAGGTGCCGAATGGCCGCTTTCACGCAAATTCGGTTGTGTGCCGGAAATGGCTGTTACGGTTTTGCGCCGTGCCCACGAATTGGGTTTGAATGCTTATGGCGTTTCTTTCCATGTCGGCTCACAGCAGACAAATTTGAATGCGTGGGATCGTGCGTTGGCAGATGCTTCCAGAGTTTTCAGAACACTGGCCAAGGAAGGTATCATATTGAAACTCGTCAATATGGGCGGTGGTTTCCCGACACGCTATTTGAAAGATGTGCCGTCGGCACAAGCTTATGGCATGGCGATTTTCGATAGCCTTTCAAAACATTTCGGCAATCGTATTCCCGAAACAATCATTGAGCCGGGACGCGGTATGGTCGGTAATGCCGGCGTTATCCGTTCGGAAGTTGTGCTGGTTTCCAAAAAATCGGAAAACGACAAATTGCGCTGGGTTTATCTGGATGTCGGCAAATTCAACGGCCTTGCCGAAACAATGGATGAAGCCATCCGTTATCCGATTGAAACAGCCAAGGACGATGACGAAAAAGTACCATGTGTTCTTGCCGGACCAACATGCGATTCAGCCGATGTGATGTATGAAAAAACACCTTATCCTTTGCCGATTTCGCTCACAGTTGGTGATGAAATTCTGATCGAAGGAACCGGTGCTTATACAACGACCTATGCTTCTGTAGCTTTTAACGGTTTCGAGCCGATCCGGTCTTATGTCATCTGATAGGTCAAAACCCGATATAAGCAGCAATTTACGCCCGTAGTTTTCTGCGGGCGTTTTTTTATCATTCGGCTTATTTCTTCTCATGAAAGATATCTAACATTACAAAATCATTTATGGAGAAAGGATATTGACGATTATCGGCTATTGAACGATTGAGCCGGTTTTTAATCTTTTTTAAATCAAAAAGCCCGTCTATTTTTTTCATCCGTTTGAAACGCTGAATGAACTGCCGGAGCTGCCGCTCAAATCGGCTGTCTGAAAGGGTAGAAAAGCTTCTGGAGGCTCATGGTTCTGGCGGTCGCGGTTAAGTGTAACATGTCGCGATATCTTTTTACTGACGGGGTTTCTTGTCCGCTCGTGTGAGCCAAGTAAAATTTCCAAAAGAAATGTGTCGTTATAGCGCCGATTGCGAGAAAAAATCCGCTTCAATTATTTTTTGCGGTTCATTTTTCCGGCGATTGCTGCATTCAAAATGGCAAGCGCCGTTTTTTTGGAAAGCCGGAGAGTTGGTTCATCCGGCCCTTGGTCTTCGACTGCGACACTTTCAATCAGGGTCTTGTCTTTAGCTTTGATTTTCTGATCTTTTGTCAGGCCTGCCAATTTTGCCGGAACATTGGCTGATTTTCGCAAATTCAACAGATGGCGGATAAAGCCGTTGAAACCACCTTTTATATTGAGGCGCTCGGCAAGCGTTGCAATTTTGTTTCCCACTGACGACTGGTTATAGGCCACGACATAAGGCAAAAGCACACCGGCAGTCATGCCGAAATGGGTTTGATAACGGTTACTTATCGAGCGGGCAATGGCGCTGGTCATGCCTAAGCCTTTCTTTGCTGCAAGCGCACCGGTGAGCGAGGCGGATGCCATTGCCATTTGTGCTTCACTATTTGAACGGTCACTGACTGCTTTTGGTAAATGGGCAAAAACGAGACGCGCTGTTTCGAGTGCCAGAGCATCCGAAACGGGATTGAACGTCGGATAGCACCAGCTATCAATCGCATTGGTAAGTGCATGCATGCCTGCGCCGGCTATAAAAATAGCCGGTGCCGAACCTGTCAGAACCGGATCGGCTACAACACATGGCGGCATCATGCGTTTGTCATGTATTGTAAAACCGGTATTGTCGCTATTGTCGATAATGTAGGCGTTATCACTGATTTCTGCTCCGCTTCCGGCAAGAGTCGGCATTGCAATAAGTGGCGGGAGAGGCGTGTAAGGCGTGGGGACTTCAAGCGTTTTGACATTTGCGCTTTTTGCACAAAACAGGCGGGTCAGTTTGGCAAGATCCATTGCTGTGCCACCGCCAAAGGCAAGAATAGCATTGAAACCGCCGCTCAAATAAAGCCGAACAGTCAACTCCAATGTCTCTCTGGAAGCGGTTCCGTCGAGTGAAGAAAAAACGCCGAATGGCAATTTCAATTTGTCGATGCGTTTAAGCAGTTTTTTCAAGCTCGGTGATTGGCTAAGACCGCGATCGGTCAAAACCATAACTGCTTTGACCCCATTTTTTTCGAACACCGAGCCAAGTGCTGCAAGGCTTTTTGGCCCCAGCAGAATATCAGTCGGAAATGTCCATTCGCTTGCAATTGTCATAAGTTATACTTACGCGAGAAGCGTAAAAAAAGCAAAACCCTTGATCGATTTTTGCTTTTTTCCCTGCCTTTCGCGCATTAATGTCCGCCAACTCCACCGCTTAATGTTTTCGGTTTTTTTACAGCAAAGACCAGAAGTGTAAGAATTGCGAACAAGAGGGTAAGAATAAAGAAAGCGTCTATAAAGGCCATGACTGTCGCTTGCTGGCGGACAATATTATAGAGCTGCATCAAAGCCGAATCCTTCGGGTTCAAGCCTGCCATATCAAGTCGGCTCGCCAAAGCATTCAACAGGTCGATTGCCTGCCGGTTTCCCCATTGTACGCTTTCGGACAGTCGCTCATAGTGAAAATCGGTGCGCCGCATGATAATGGTGTTAATGATTGCAAGCCCCACAGCACCACCGAGATTGCGGGTGAGGTTGAAAAGACCGGATGCATTTTTAAGTTTTTCGGCTGAAAGCGTGCCAAGTGCTATATTGTTGATTGGCACCATACATAGGATGAGCGAGCCACCACGTAAAATCTGCGGCCAGAACAGTTCCCAGAAATCCCAGTCGGCGGTCATTCCGGTGACAAGCCATGTACCCCAGCCGAAACCGGCAAAACCAAGCCCCATCATTAAACGCGGGTCAAGCTTGGTCGAAAGAAAACCGGCAAGGGGGGCCGAAAAAAACATCATCAAGCCCGAAACAAACATTGTCTCGCCGATCATCAGGGCATCATAGCCACGAATTTCGCCAAGATAGAGCGGATAAAGATAGGTAAGCCCGTAAAGTCCGATGCCCATAACGAAAGAAAAGATCGACCCGAGTGCGAAATTCAGATTTACAAAGGCCTTGAGATCGACAATCGGGTTTTTCGCTGTCAGTACACGCCAGAAAAACAGAACGGCAGAAACACCCATGACAATGGTAAAACGGAAGATCATTTCGTCTTCCATCCAGTCATTACGCGGACCTTCTTCAAGCACATATTCAAGGGAGCCGAGAAAGGTCGCCATGGTAATCAAACCGAACCAGTCGAAGGATTGGAAAAGCGAGCTGTCGCCTTTATCAAAATCAATAAGCTTCCATGAAGCAATGGTTACGAGGATCCCGAAGGGCACATTGACAAGAAACAGCCAATGCCATGAAAAAGCATGGCTCAGATAACCGCCAACTGTCGGGCCGATCGTGGGGGCAAGCGTTGCCACCAGTCCGATAATGGGAGAAACAATCGGCTGTTTTGAAGGCGGGAAAATAGTGAAGGCGGCAGCGAACACGCTTGGAATCATGCCGCCACCGATAAAGCCCTGAAGGGCACGGTAGGCAATCATCTGTTCAATAGAGCCGGCTGTTGCACAAAGGGCGGATGCAACAGTAAAACCGGCAGCCGAAATTGTAAAAAGCACACGCGTTGATAATAACCGACCCAAAAATCCCGATAGCGGGATCATGATAACCTCGGCAATGAGATAGGATGTTTGCACCCAGGCTATTTCATCCGAGCTTGCCGAAAGTCCTGCCTGTATTTCCGACAAGGAGGCAGAGACAATCTGGATGTCGAGGATTGCCATGAACATGCCGAAAACCATGGCCACGAAGGCCACGATTTTTTTCGGTTCGATATGTTCTTCCATGTGGGGGAGACTGGCAGCGGTCATCAAAACCTCACTTTGTCGCCAATGATTTTGCACCTTCCGGTTTTGTGCGCATGTCGACACTGACAACCACGCTCATGCCGGCACGAATGCGTCCTGTTGCCAGAATATTTTCAGGTATCGAAATTCTGACCGGAACACGCTGGACAATTTTGGTAAAATTTCCGGTGGCATTTTGTGGTGGCAAAAGTGAAAAAACAGCGCCTGATGCAGGCGACAATGAAACAACCGTGCCTTCAAAGCTTTCGCCATCAAGCCCGTCGACAGAAATGCGAACTTTTTCGCCGCCATAGATTGAAGGAAGCTGTGTTTCTTTATAGTTGGCGTCAATGTAAAGCGCATTAACAGGAACCAGTGCGGCCAAACGCTGTCCATTGACAACATAGTCACCTTTTTTACCCGCAAGATTTCCTAAAACGCCATCAAATGGCGCGCGCAACACCGTAAAATCAAGGTCGCGACGGGCTTTGTCCCGCGCAAGTTCAAGACTTTTAGTTTCGCTGACTGCCTCGTCATGCTGCGCTTCGAGAACTGTAATATTGGCAGCCGCTGCCGCAATTTGTGCATTGGCACGCGTGACATTGGCAACAGCTTGGTCGTAAGCCGATTGGGCGTTATCGACAGCCGATTTTGCAACGAAACTACCGACATTCAGTTCTTTTGCACGTTTTAACGTAATGTCGGCATTAACGGCGACTGCATTGGCCGCGTCTTTTTGTGCATTGGCTTCGTCAAGCGACGTTTTGGAAGCGGCAATCTGCGCCTCAATACGCGCAAGTGTACGGCTTTGCGTTTGAAGTTTTGCTTCTGCTTCGTCATAGGCAATTTTATAATCGCCATCATCAAGACGAAATAGCACATCGCCTTTTTTGACATAATGGTTGGTTTCAACCGGAATGTCATTGATATAGCCGTTGACCTTGGGGGCAATCGAGGCAATATCGCCTTGCACATAGGCATCATCTGTTGTGACCAAAAAACGCCATTCCGTAAGCCAACGAAAGCCGAGCCACAAAACTGCAATCGCGGCAATGATTGCAACTGCGATTGCAATTTTTTTGTGCGGGCGTTGTTTGGCCGGCATTGTCTTGGGCGTGCTGTTAGAAAAATCTGTCATGGGACGAGGTTTCCAAGTCTGATGAAAGAGTGCGGTGTTTATCCAAAACGGGTTCAACCGTCAACAAAATAGACATACCGACAACGCATCAGACCCGCTTCAGGTTGCATCTGGTGCATAATCCGCGAATTTCGATCGTCGTCGTGCGCGGTAAAAAACCTTCTTTTTGTGTCATTTGAAGAATATTTTCTGCAATAAGCGGATTTTCGATTTCCGAAACCCGACTGCATTTTTCACAAATGATAAAGACCGTAAGCCCATGATTATGCTGGTCAGGATGCGAACACGCCATAAAAGCATTGACGCTTTCGAGCTTGTGAACCAGTTTTGCGGAAACAAGTTTTTGAAGTGCGCGATAAACTTGCAATGGCGCGCGAAAGCCTTCCCCGTGCAACCTGTCAAGTATTGTATAGGCGCTCAATGGCGCCTGTTCTTTTTCGAGGACTGAAAGCACCAACATCTGGTTACGAGTGAGCTTATCTGTCACGGGAAAATTCCTTCAACGCTCCGCTTATCAACCGGCTCGCAATAAACAAGATAAACAGTGCAACAACAACACTGGGGCCCGAACGGCTGTCAAAACGGATCGAAGCGTAAAGCCCGAGTACCGTTCCGATAATACCGATCAAAGCGGCAAGAATGGCCATTTGTTCAGGTGTTGATGAAAAACGCCGTGCTGTGGCGGCAGGAATAATGAGAAGTGCCGTAATTAAAAGTATGCCGATGATGTTGATGGCAACAGCAATAACAATGGCCATAAGCAGCATAAAAATGAAGCGGGCGCGTTCCGGCTTCATATTTTCTGCCTTTGCCATGTCGATATTGATCGTCAGTGCGAGAAGCGGCCGCCACAAGAAAAAAAGCACAACAAGAATGACGGCGCACCCGATCCACACCGTCAACACATCTGTGCGCGAGACGGCCAGAATATCTCCGAACAAGTAGCTATTGATGTCGATATTTGTCCAGGTCATGAAGCCGATCAGGATAAGCCCGATTGCCAGTGTTGCATGGGCAAGAATCCCGAGAAGCGAATCGCCAGACAATTTTTCTTTTGCCTGAAGAATAAAGAGTGCAATGGAAACAACGACAGCAACAAGAAAAACGCCAAGCACCGTATCAATGTTGAAAAGCAAGGCAAAAGCGACACCGAGCAAAGCCGAATGGGCCATGGTATCGCCAAAATAGGCAAGTTTTTGCCAAACTATAAAACAGCCGAGTGGCCCCGCCATTAATGCCACGCCAATTCCTGCTAAAAACGCTCGCACAAGATAATCATCAAGCATTGTCATTGGCTCCGATATTTTTGGTTGTCTTTCCGGCCGGAGTGTTGATGACAGCACCATGAATGTTATGCCTGTGGTTATGGTGATGCTCATAAAGTGCCAGACCGTTTTCTGGTATCGCGCCGACAAGGCGCCCGTAAGCTTCGCTTTGAGCAACCTCGGTTGGTGCTCCGCTGCAGCAGATATGACCGTTCAGGCAGATCACACGATCGGTCGCTGCCATAACAATATGAAGATCATGAGAGATGAGAAGAATGCCGCAATCAAGTTTTGTGCGCAGGCTTGCAATCAACCCGTAAAGTTCGGTTTCTCCATTATAGTCGACTCCTTGTAAAGGTTCGTCGAGGACGAGAAGATCAGGCTTTCTTGCAATTGAACGGGCAAGGAGCACCCGCTGCAATTCTCCTCCTGAAAGATCCGCGACATTGGCATTTTCCAAATCTGCAACGCCTGTCTCGCTCAAAACCGATGTCAGCTTTTTGGCATCAAGTTTGGCTGTCAATGTCATGAAACGGCGGACCGTCAAAGGTAGGGATGGGTCGATCACCAACCTTTGCGGCACATAGCCAATGCGCAAGCCTGCTTTTCTGGTCACAGTCCCTGCGGATGGTTTCAAAATTCCCAATGCCATTTTTGCTGTGGTTGATTTTCCCGAACCGTTAGGGCCAATCAATGTAACGATTTCATCACGATAGATATCAAGATCAATGTCATGGACAAGCCAGCGACCATTGCGTTCAATGCCTGCTTTAGTAAGCGACAACAGCCATTCTTTATCCATTATTCCATTCCTTTAAGCGTTTCATGCAATCATACTTGGTTTCTGCCAATCAAAGTTTCGACTTGTCATCAGCCAATCTTGAGGCATGAAAATCGGCTTATGCACAACCACGATTCTTTATTGGCTACACCAAAGTTTGAAGGTCAAGCGCCTTGCACTTTTTCAACAGCAGGCTTAATACAAAACTGTAATGTAATAAAGTAACATTTAAAGGGTAAAATTGTTTCGGTCTCTTTATTATATAGTAGCTCTATGCGTGCTGATTTTCGCATCCCTAATTAAGGCACAAGCGTCTTCGGTGCCACAGGTGGTGGTTTCTATAAAGCCGCTTCATTCCTTGGTTGCGGCAGTTATGGGAAAATTGGGTACGCCGGCGTTGATCGTTAAACAGGCCGGCTCGGAACATGGCTATGCGTTAAAGCCATCAGATGCGAAAATGTTGTCTGAAGCCGACATTATTTTTATAGCAAACCCTGATATGGAGCTTTTTCTTGCCAAACCGATAGAAAATCTCGGTGTCAAGGACCGGATGATTGCGCTTTCTGCTGCTCCCGGTGTCGAGCTTCTTCCGATCAGGGAAGGTGGCTTATTCGAAGGCGAAGATGAAAAACATAGCCATAGCGGTAAAGATGGTCACGCCATGGATTTCCATTTTTGGCTTGACCCTGAAAATGCACGGAAAATTGTCGTTTACGTAGCCGATGTTCTCGCTAAAAAAGATCCCGATCATGCGGATGTCTATCATAATAATGCGAATGCCTATGATAAAGTGCTTGCCGAAACCGAGCAGACTATAAAGAAGACTGTTGCACCATTCAGTGACAAAAACTTTATCGTTTTTCATGACGCCTACCATTATTTCGAACATCGTTTCGGTCTTCATGCAGTCGGTTCGGTGGCACTTGACCCAGAACGTCAACCGGGGGCTCAAAGGCTGAATGCAATCAAAAATACCATCAACAAGGAAAATGTCATTTGTGTTTTTGCCGAGCCGCAATATCCGAATAAGCTTGTTGATGTCGTTATTGAAAACACGTCTGCGAAAGTCGGCATGCTTGACCCATTGGGACAATCATTACCTGAAGGTTCAGGCCTCTATCCGGAATTGATCGCCAATCTCGCAGATAATCTGATAAATTGCTTATCCCGCAACAAGTAAGGTTCCGCCGGCGAATAGCGCGCTAGCATCTCTCTTCGCCATCGAACCGATGATCACGATGCTATAAAACCTGTTTGTCTTCGGTGTCTGTTTGCCTCCCAAAAACTTCAATGCCTGTTTCTCACCAACATAACGCTATTGGTCGCCGATATAACAATGTAAGCTTGCGGCGTTCAGGCACACAATAATATCCTGCGAGCCTTCAAAATTGTATTTTCTCGCATTTTTAAAAAGCGGAAGTTGCTGATTAATGCAAGGGAGTTTTGCCCAGCCGAATGGTGTGTGCAGAAGAGAGGCAGACGAAGATTGTCAAAGGATGGCGTTAATTCGGATATACTCCCGACAAGTTTTGACAGATGCATTTTCCTAAAGTGAAACGGAGCGAATAATTTCCCGCAGCTTCAATGTTTTGCTCATCTACATGAATTGATGTGTATGAGCTGATGTGTTCCCAGTCATTTGATATGTTGTCTGTGGTTCCAATTCCAAATCGCAAATATCTTCAAACTTTCGGGAAAATTGGTATTTCGCTCGATTAACAGTTCGCCGCGAT
Source organism: uncultured Bartonella sp. (assembly GCF_946479275.1). Taxonomy (GTDB): domain Bacteria; phylum Pseudomonadota; class Alphaproteobacteria; order Rhizobiales; family Rhizobiaceae; genus Bartonella. The sequence goes on along the minus strand of NZ_CAMLFE010000010.1, from coordinate 877 downwards.
GGTGAGACCGATTTTTGTTCTGCCATTTCAAACAAAAATAAAAATTATCGTTTATCGGGAACTTCAATGCAAGAATTGCATTTATAAGCTGAAAAATTTTGCAACGTCTATCAAACAGCAAATTGTTGTTGTGGTGGAGTTAGCAGCATTCCAGTTTTAAAAAAGTTATTGTTCAGCTCATGATTTCAAAATCGACAAGCTGAGCTCTTTTTCGGGAAGGCAAATTTCTGTCTTCCGGTGATCAGCCAAATCAACAACTTCAGAACGCGCGCTGCAAACTTTAAAACTTCAACCAGCGTAGATCAGTGGAGACGCCGATTTGTAAACAGTCTGGTATGACCAGTGGAACGAACCGATACGATAAAATCGGATGAAAATTTGCAAAGATGAAGTCCCCGGATGAATGCATGTGAGTTTGGACATATAGAGAAAGAAAGGCAGCCGATCCGAAACATGGCGGAAATCAAAAAGGCTAAATCCGATGAGTTAGTCATGAATTAGAGCGACACTTGTTGTCGTAGGCTTCGAATTTTACAAGCCTGTCGCAAAATCAAGGTTTGATTCTTGTGTGTGTGACGTGATTCTTGAAAAAATGGCGTTGATTCTGTCAAAAACGCTCCGGAATGTTGGGAGATGCATTTTTTCAAACGTTTTTCGGTTCTGAAAAGTTGGAAAAAATAGTTTTCATCGAAAATTTTTGAATTTTTCAAAACTGAAAATGCGATTTTTTACACTATTTTATAGGTGTAATAGTTAGCCGACACACGGTATGATTGAATCGACATAAAAAAACGAAAAAAGTGCATTTTTTTTCAATATCGCTGTTGACTCTGGGAGAAAGGAAGGTCTATATGAGCGCCACAACGAGGGCGGTACG
>NZ_CAMLFE010000009.1 GCF_946479275.1 uncultured Bartonella sp. | reverse complement strand
CGAAGCTCGGCTTCCTGACGGTCCATATAATTGCCGATAAGGCCGCCACCAAGTGCGCCAACGCCAGCACCAATCAGCACGGCATTTCTTTGCGCATGGCTTGAACCGCCAACCATCAGACCACCAAGGGCACCTGCTACGGCACCGATCGTTGCGCCCGTTGCCGTTTTCGATACCTGACTTTCGCCGGTATAGGGATTTGTGGTTTCACATGCGGTTAAAAAACTTGCTGATAGAAAAAGGATGCCCAACTTTTTCAACATTGTTTGTAATCTCCGTTAGAGTGGATTCACTTTAATCTCCTGTTTGAGATTATAGAGGTGGTTTTCCGGATTTCACTACATGAATACAATTTTTATAGCGAAATACCGAGTTTATTTTTCTTCTCTGCGCTCTTTACGTAATTTTTCCCACCATTCAAGGCGTTTTCTTATTTCACGTTCAAAGCCGCGTTCCGGCGGATCATAATAGTGCTGGTGGCCCATTTTTTCGGGAAAATACTCTTGCCCCGAAAAGGCATCCGGCTCGTCATGATCATAATGATAGCCTTCGCTATAACCTTCCTGCTTCATCAGTTTTGTTGGAGCATTAAGGATAGATTTTGGCGGCATTAAGGAACCGTTCTCGCGTGCAGAACGCATCGCTTTATTAAATGCCACGTAACCGGCATTGGATTTCGGAGCGGTTGCGAGATAAATACACGCATCGGCAAAAGCAAGTTCCCCTTCCGGCGACCCGAGATAATCATAAGCATCTTTTGCTGCATTCGCGATCAGAAGAGCTTGTGGATCAGCAAGGCCGATATCTTCAATCGCCATACGCACGAGGCGCCTGCCGATATAATGTGGGTCTTCCCCCGCATCCAACATACGTGAAAGATAATAAAGTGCTGCATCAGGATCGGATCCGCGAACCGATTTATGAAGCGCCGAAATCAGATTGTAATGTCCATCCCGCCCTTTGTCGTAAATCGCAGCTCTTTTCTGTACGATCTTTTGGAGTGCTGTCTCGTCAAAAACTTCGTCCGGTCTTGCTGCTCGCCATAATTCCTCGGCCATTGTCAGCACTGCACGACCATCGCCATCAGCCATGCGCACCAGCATTTCGCGTGCGCCATCATCGACAGGAAGAGCCTTACCTTCGATCTTTTCAGCTCTTGCCAAAATTGTTGCCAAACTTTTTTCGTCGAGCGGATAAAATGTCAAAACACGCGCACGAGAAAGCAAAGCCGCATTCAATTCAAATGACGGATTTTCGGTCGTAGCCCCAACAAGAATAACAGTGCCATCTTCCATAACAGGCAAAAAACTATCTTGCTGGGCTCGATTGAACCTGTGAATTTCATCGACGAACAGCAAAGTTTGCCTGCCCGACATGCGTCTCGCCCGCGCACTTTCGAATACTTTCTTTAACTCTCCTACACCGGAAAAGATTGCTGAGACCTGTTCATAGGCCAATTTCGTTTCGCCGGCAAGAAGCCGCGCGACAGTCGTTTTACCGGTTCCCGGTGGCCCCCAGAAAATCATTGACCCCATAGAGCCGGACTTGATCATTCGGGTTAACACACCCTCGGGACCGGTGAGATGCTCCTGCCCTATCACTTCAGACAAATGTTGCGGCCGCATGCGCTCGGCTAGCGGTTTTGTCTTATCCAATTTGGGATCAGACGAAGATGAAAAAAGGTCGTTTACCAAGAAAACACCTCAGCGCACAAATTGGCGAACCAACATGCCGTTGCGTTCGTATTCAAGTTGCCAGATACGCGGTTGACCATTTGATAGAATTTTTTTCAGATCGGCAACGGTTTTGACTTCCTTGCCATTAAGGCCGTGAATGATGTCACCCCGTTGAAACAATCCCGATGCATTGCTGTTATCTTCAACATCATTGACGACAACGCCGTTTGAATCCGGTGCCACATGAAAACGGCGCGCATTCATCGGCGTTAAATTCATCACTTCAGCACCAGAAAAAGGCGTATTTCCCGACAATTTTTCGGGGCGTGCAATCTCGTTTTCCGGAATAGAGGTGAGCGATATAGAAGTATTGGCGGTCTTGCCGTTTCTTAGATATTCGATATCCAGCGTATGACCGATACCCGTTGTCATTAACCGGTAACCGAGGCTATCAGGATTATCAATACGGATGTTATTTGCTTTCAGGATAACATCACCGATTTTAAGTCCAGCCTTCTCGGCGGGGCTTTGTTTGGCAACATCGGTTATAATGGCTCCGTAAGGCTGATCCATTCCGAGCCCTTCGGCTACATCTGCTGTTACGTTCTGGAATGATGCACCGATATAAGGCGGTTCAAATGTCTGTTCGCCTCTTTTTACAGCGTCAACTACTGTTTTCACCAAGTTTGCAGGAATTGCGAAGCCGATTCCAACCGAACCGCCCGATTGAGAATATATCGCCGTATTGATACCGATCAATTTCCCTTTCATATCAATAAGCGCTCCGCCCGAATTACCCGGATTAATCGGCGCGTCGGTCTGGATGAAAAAATCGAAATCGGATATGCCAACGCGTGTACGTGCTTGAGCTGAAACGATGCCACTCGTGACAGTCTGGCCTACTCCGAACGGGTCACCAATTGCCAGAACCAGATCTCCCACCTCGACGGCATCGGAATCGCCCAATGGCAAAACTGGAAATGGCGCACCCTTTGGAGTGATTTTCAAAACCGCAATATCCGTTGCCTCGTCTTTTAACATCACCTTGCTTTCGAATTCGCGACCATCCGACAAAGCAACCTTAATTTCATCCGCATCACGGATAACATGATAGTTCGTAACGATCAGACCACTTTGATCAACAATCACACCGGAACCGAGAGACGACTGCCTTCTTGATGGAGCATTTTGAAGCGATTGACCAAAAAACTGTTCGAAAAAAGGGTCGTTCGCAAAAGGAGAACGCGCTTTCACGATTCTGGCAGCATAAACATTGACCACCGAAGGTGCAGTTGCTTTAACGAGAGGCGCAAAACTCAGTTTAATTTCCGCTCGAGATTGAGGCACTTCGGAAAATCCTGCCTGAGGCAAAATGACTGTTAAAATGCTGAAAAGAACAATGGCCTTGAAAGACAGCTTCATCATCGATTCCTTATTATAGATTCTCTTTTCACAATAGCAGAGACAACTTGGTATTTTTACGCATTTCTCAATGAGACTTATCTCTGAGTACTTGTTTTTAATTCAACTGCCATTTTATTGATGATTTTGGCAAAAGAACGATATCGGAATCATCCCGCTTTTCACATCTTTTATCTGTTTCTTCGATGCTTTTTGTGAAGGAGCAAACGACATTTTTCAAGCATCATCCAAATTCATTTTCGTTCGAGAGGTGGGAACTTCTATAACCATACTTCACACCTGTCCTCTTGCAAGGAATGGCGTTCATTTTCCACCCGTATCTTAGACAGGCTCTCGAAAAATGTAGCACTAGAGTTAGTTAACGAATATTCACTGCGACATTAAGCTCCCGCCTATACACACCAAACCTAGCGAGTAATTTGAACCGCGAATTTACCCCCCACGCAACAATGCTCAACAGATCTCTCGTTCGAACTGTTTTTGTCAGTTCTCGGATGTTTAAATGCCAATTCTAGCGCTTCTCGGTTCTGCCGGATATTACTTTACGGCACAATATTCACGGGTTGCAGTTTTCGTTTTGTATGTATTTTTAAAACGCTATCCGAGAATCCTTGAAAACTCTCGTCTCAAAATTTTCATGCAACCGTTTAACAGAACGAGATTAAAAAAATCGTGACAATTCATATCTTTCGATTGAAGGCAAAGGTACACTCCTCACCACACCGAAGAAATTCGAAAGGTTATAGACAACAAAAAACCCGCTATAAAAGCGGGTTCTTCGAAATGCTTTGTAAGCAAGCTTTTAGGCAGCTTCGTTTTCCTTGGCTGCGGCTTCAACACGTGCTTTATCGCCAGCACCCTTGGCATTTACGTCGCGCTCAACAAACTCGACAACAGCCAGAGGAGCATTGTCGCCGGCACGGAAACCGGCTTTCATGATGCGAAGATAACCACCATTGCGCGTTGCATAGCGCGGTGCCAAAGTATCAAACAGCTTTGCGACCTGCTTTGCATCACGAATTGCCGAGATGGCTTGACGGCGTGCATGGAGACCTCCACGCTTGCCTAATGTTACCAACTTTTCAACAATTGGACGAATTTCTTTTGCCTTTGGAAGCGTCGTCACGATCTGCTCATGCTCGATCAGTGACGTTGCCATATTGGCAAACATCGCCTTACGGTGACTAGCAGTGCGGTTCAGCTTGCGGCCTGATTTACCATGGCGCATGAGCCTTCTCCTTAATTTCTAACTCAGTATTGATCTTCATAACGTTTTGCCAGGTCGTCGATATTCTCGGGCGGCCAAGCGGGGATTTCCATGCCAAGATGAAGTCCCATTGAAGCAAGAACTTCCTTGATTTCATTGAGCGACTTACGACCAAAATTCGGTGTACGAAGCATTTCTGCTTCCGTCTTCTGGATAAGATCGCCAATATAAACGATATTGTCATTCTTAAGACAATTGGCAGAACGAACGGAAAGTTCCAGCTCATCCACCTTTTTGAGCAATGCCGGGTTAAATGCAAGCTCGGAAACCTGCTCTTGCGGAGCTTCTTTCTGCGGTTCTTCAAAGTTGACGAATACAGAAAGCTGGTCTTGCAGAATACGGGCAGCAAAAGCAACCGCATCCTCTGCACTTACTGCACCATTTGTCTCAACGGTCAGGATCAACTTATCATAATCAAGAACCTGTCCTTCACGGGTGTTCTCGATTTTGTATGAGACCTTGCGAATTGGCGAATAAAGACTATCAACCGGAATAAGACCGATCGGAGCATCTTCGCTACGGTTACGATCGGCAGGAACATAACCCTTACCTGCGTTCACCGTAAATTCCATCCTGATCTCGGCACCCTGATCGAGTGTGCAAATAACGTGTTCAGGATTGAGAATTTCGACATCGCCGACTGTTTGAATATCTCCTGCGGTGACAACACCCGGTCCTTCTTTACGAACGACCATGCGTTTCGAACCCTCGCCTTCCATACGGATGGCGATTTCTTTGATATTCAAAATAATATCTGTAACATCTTCCCGTACGCCAGGTATTGACGAAAATTCGTGTAACACGCCGTCAATCTGCACAGCAGTGATAGCTGCACCGCGCAAAGAAGACAGTAATACGCGCCGTAAAGCGTTACCTAACGTTAAACCAAAGCCGCGTTCCAAAGGCTCAGCGATCACAACAGCTTTATTCGAACCGTTTTGAGTCTGAAACTCGACTTTATTAGGCTTAATCAGTTCCTGCCAGTTTTTCTGGATCATATTCCTATTCCTGTCCTTTACTTCCGCCACCATTCAGCCGTGACGGCCAGCTTGAACGCCAGAGCAACGCTCTGACACCGAAAAACAACCGGATTAAACGCGGCGTTTCTTACGCGGACGGCAACCATTATGCGGAATGGGTGTCACATCACGAATAGATGTAATAATAAAACCTGCAGCCTGAAGTGCTCTCAAAGCGGATTCACGACCCGAACCTGGTCCGCAAACTTCAACTTCAAGTGACCGCATACCGTGATCTTGCGCTTTTTTTGCACAATCTTCTGCAGCGACCTGCGCCGCAAAAGGTGTCGATTTACGCGAACCTTTAAAGCCCTGAGCCCCAGCTGATGACCAGGAAATTGTGTTTCCCTGAGCATCGGTGATTGTTATAAGAGTATTGTTGAATGTCGAATTGACATGAGCAACGCCCGACGAGATATTTTTACGTTCGCGACGGCGAATACGTGTAGGCTCTTTGGCCATAATTTTCCTTTCACTGATCTCTGCACCGCCGTATTTCCAGCGGCTACACCTTATTAGCCCCAATCAACCCGAACAAAAAACAATGATCATCGTTTCAGGCAAACTGAAGTAAATTCATGTTTGAATTATTTCTTTTTACCGGCAATAGCCCGTGCCGGACCTTTACGGGTACGTGCATTGGTATGTGTACGTTGACCGCGAACCGGCAACGAACGACGATGACGCAAGCCACGATAGCAACCAAGGTCCATAAGACGTTTGATATTCATAGAAACTTCGCGGCGAAGGTCACCTTCCACCTGATAATCGTGATCGATAGCTTCACGGATTTGAAGAACTTCAGCATCCGAAAGTTCACTCACACGGCGCTCAGCAGGAATACCGACTTTATCAACGATTTCTTTAGCAAATTTCGGTCCAATCCCGTGAATATACTGAAGAGCGATAATAACGCGTTTATTCGTCGGGATGTTGACGCCAGCAATACGAGCCACGCCTGTTCTCCTTAAATTAAATTTCAACCATTTGTGCTACAACTACCATCAGTTGGAACACAAAGCGACCAGAACCGCACATAAAGCCGATTCCAATCATCTCTCAAAAAAATGAAATTGTGCTGTCTTTGACGGATTTCACCGCAAAAGTCAACTCCCCTTTCACTTATAAGCCGGACTGTCTTTAGTGAAGAGCTTTTTCAATTGCCAGTGTGACATCCTTGACAGACGCCATACCATCAATTTTTTTCAACAAACCGGTTTTTTCATAAAACTGCGACAAAGGAGCAGTTTTCTGACCATATTCCACAAGGCGTTTGGCAAAAGCTTCCGGATTATCATCCGACCGCACTTTCCCACCTGCAGCAATTGTTTCCGCAACGCGATTTTTCATACGATTAACAAGCGCATTCTGATCAACAATAAGTTCGATCACCGCATCTAACTTCGTATGTTTATGCTTCAAAATTTCTTGCAACGCTTCAGCCTGACCGACAGTACGTGGATACCCGTCAAGAATGAAACCTTTTAAACAATCAGGTTCATCAATCCGGTCAGAAACAATCTGGTTCACGATTTCGTCGGAAACAAGTCCGCCAGCATCCATAATTGATTTGGCCTTCTTGCCAACTTCCGTTCTGGCAGCAACCGCGGCCCGCAACATATCGCCGGTCGACAATTGCGGAATACCATATTTTTCAGTCAAAATTTTTGCTTGCGTACCTTTGCCGGCACCGGGTGGTCCTAAAAAAATCAGTTTCATCTATTTCTTTTCCCGCTCCTGAGTTTTGATTTTTTGAGCAAACCTTCATATTGGTGAGCGACCAAATGTCCTTGAATTTGCGCAATCGTGTCAAGTGTAACTGTTACAACGATCAACAGTGACGTACCGCCGAGATAAAACGGAACATGCAATGTCGACATCAAAAATTCCGGCAAGAGACAAACAAGGATGATATAAATGGCGCCAACAACGGTAATGCGTGTCAGTACATAGTCAATATATTGTGCGGTCCGTTCCCCGGGTCTTATTCCCGGAATAAAACCGGAATGCTTTTTCAGCTGATCGGCTGTATCTTTCGGATTGAATACAATCGCTGTGTAGAAAAAGCAGAAGAATGCCATCAGTCCGGCATAAACAATCATATAAAGCGGTTGTCCATGGCTCAATGAAAAGGAAATCGCCTGCAACCAATGAGGCATGTTTTGCGAAAAATTGTTAACCGTTGCAGGCAACATCAAAAGTGACGACGCAAAAATCGGAGGAATAACGCCGGCCGTATTGAGTTTGAGTGGCAGATTCGATGTATCGCCTTTGAACATTCTGTTGCCCATTTGGCGATTGGGGTACTGAATAATGATGCGCCTTTGTGCACGTTCAACAAAAACGATAACAGCAATAACTGCAATACAAATAACGATAATAGCAAGCAGCATGAACGTTGAAAGATCTGCCTGCGCATGTGCCGTCAAAAGTTGGGCAATAGCAGAAGGAAGGTTTGCAACGATACCCGCAAAAATGATCAGGGAAATACCATTTCCAACACCACGCGACGTAATTTGTTCACCAAGCCACATCAAAAAGATCGTACCGCCTGTAAGCGTAATAACGGCAGTAATCCTGAACATCATTCCAGGATCTGTAACAATTTGTAGGCCCGTCCCCATTCCGCTTTCAAGCGCAATCGCAATACCATAAGCCTGAATGAGTGCCAATAAAACAGTGCCATAGCGCGTGTATTGGTTAATAATCTTTCGCCCTGTCTCGCCTTCTTTTTTCAAAGCTTCAAGCGACGGAATAACCGAAGTCATCAACTGAACAATAATCGACGCGGAAATGTATGGCATGATACCCAAAGCAAAAATGGCCATACGTCCAACAGCGCCACCGGCAAACATATTGAATAACCCCAAAACACCGGATGCGTGTTGGGCAAAAGTTTGTCTTAGTGCATCAACATTGATTCCCGGCATTGGTATATAGGTACCAAAGCGATATACAAGCAGCGCACCCAAGGTAAACCAAATACGTTTCTTCAGCTCGGTAGCACGCGAAAAAGCACTAAAATTAAGGTTGGAAGCCAGTTGTTCTGCGGCAGATGCCATAAAATCTCTCCGGTTTTATCCGTGGTGTGGAACCACGAAAATTAACACATGCTTTAACTCTCCACGCAAAAAAACGCAAAGAGAAACAATGTTAGTTAAACCTATTTTAACTCAAAGCCGTTTTGCCTGATAAAAATAGTTTTTGCAATAATAAATCATCCATAAAAAAAGTCCGGAATGAAGGCTCTTCACACCGGACCGAATTTTTCTCAAGAAAATAATTTATTCGGCAGCAGCGCGAACGTTAACAACGCCACCAGCCTTAGTTACTTTCTCGATAGCAGCTTTGGAGGCACCGGCAACATCAAAACTAACTTTTGCCTTCAACTCGCCATCCGACAAAAGACGGAAACCGTCTTTTTCACGGCGGATAACACCGGCGGCTTTCAATGCCGCACTATCGACAGTCTTTGACGCATCCAGTTTACCGGCATCAATCGCTGTTTGAACACGTCCAACAGAAACTTCATTGAAGCTCTTGGCAAAAAGATTGTTGAAACCACGTTTTGGCAAGCGACGATAAACCGGCATCTGCCCGCCTTCAAAACCATTAATCGCAACACCTGAACGGGCTTTCTGACCTTTAACACCACGACCGGCTGTCTTTCCCATGCCGGAACCGATGCCGCGCCCTACTCTTTTACGATTCTTTGTAGCGCCTTCTTGATCGCGCAGTTGATTGAGTTTCATGTTCTTTACTCCTACAATCCTCAGCCTTCGTCCACAATACGGACGAGATGCTCTACTTTTGCAATCATACCACGCACTGCTGGTGTATCATTCAATGTGCTGCGGCGATGCATCTTGTTAAGTCCAAGCCCTTTCAACGTAGCACGCTGAACTTGCGGACGACGAATTGGACTGCCGATTTGCTCAACAGTGACCTTCTTGCCACTATGGGTTTTTTTCCCAACCATTTTCTAATTCCTCTATATCGCAAGTTCCACGAACTATTCTTCGTTGCCGATAATATTTTGCCGACGAGCCTGCAAAGTCGAATATTTAATCCCACGTTGGGCAGCAATATCCTTCGGATGAACCTGACGTTTCAATGCATCGAAAGTTGCGCGAATCATGTTGTAAGGATTTGAAGATCCGAGAGATTTTGCGACAACATCCTGCATACCGAGCGTCTCGAAAACAGCACGCATAGGACCACCGGCAATAATACCGGTACCGGCAGCAGCCGATCTCAACAACACACGACCGGCACCATGGCGCCCCTCTACATCGTGATGAAGTGTACGTCCCGAACGAAGCGGCACATAAATCATTTCATGTTTTGCAGCTTCAGTAGCCTTGCGGATTGCCTCAGGTACTTCACGGGCTTTACCATGACCAAACCCTACACGCCCTTTCTGGTCACCCACAACAACAAGAGCAGCAAAGCCGAAACGACGACCGCCCTTCACGACCTTGGCGACACGGTTGATGTGTACGAGCCGATCAACGAACTCGCTGTCACGTTCTTCATGACGCTCATCACGATTATTACGTTCTTTTTGTGCCATTCCTAATTCCTTTTTCTTTTCCGGAAGCACGTATCAAAAAAGAATTCCTCTTCAAAGAGAGGAATTCCCGGTGAAGCGCCCGAAAAACTCCGGGCAATCATTTTAGAAGTTCAAACCGCCTTCGCGGGCTGCATCGGCAAGAGCCTTGATACGACCGTGATAAATATAGGCACCACGATCAAACACAACCTCTTTTACTCCGGCAGCTTTTGCTCGTTCGGCAATAAGTTTACCAACAGCACTCGCTGCTTTGACATTGGCGCCGCCGTTAAGTGACGGACGGAGTTCCTTATCCAATGTCGATGCAGATGCAACAGTCCGACTATGTAAATCGTCGATGATCTGAACATAAATATTCATATTCGAGCGATGAACGCTCAATCTCATACGGCCGTTAGCGACCGCTTTTACCTGACGGCGAACACGCTGTGCGCGGCGCTGAAGTATTTCTTTAGGCGAAGCCATAACGCAAGTTCCTTATTTCTTCTTGCCTTCTTTGCGTACGATACGCTCGTCCGCATATTTGACACCCTTACCTTTATAAGGTTCCGGCCCACGATATTCACGAATTTCGGCAGCAACCTGACCGACCTTCTGCTTATCGATCCCGGAAACGAGGATTTCTGTAGGCTTGGGAACGGCAACCGTAATACCTTCGGGAACCTGATAGATGACATCATGGCTAAACCCCAAAGAAAGTTGAACATTTTTACCATGCATTGCTGCGCGGTATCCAACGCCGTTAATTTCCAGCTTCTTCTGGAAACCGCTCTTTACACCTTCAATGATGTTTTCGATCATTGAACGGGACATACCCCATTTAGAACGCGCTTCCTTGGTCTGATCACGTGGCGTGACATGCACCACATTATCTTCCATCTTAAGATGAATTTCGTCATCAGCAACAAAACTCAACTCACCTTTCGGTCCCTTAACCTTGATCGCTTGCCCATCAACTGAAGCAGTGATGCCAGCCGGGACATGAATCGGTTTTTTTCCAATACGTGACATTGTTATAACCTATCTTTCTAGCTTTTTCCGACATCAATCAGAAGATGCGGCAAAGAAGCTCCCCACCAACATTCTGCTCACGAGCCTCATGATCAGCCATAACACCTTTCGGTGTCGAAAGGATCGAAATACCAAGACCGTTTGCAACTTGTGGAATAGACTTCACTGAAACATAAACGCGACGACCAGGCTTTGAAACGCGAGAAATTTCGCGAATAACCGGTGCGCCATCAAAATATTTCAACTCAATTTCAAGCTCGGATTTACCGTTTTCAAAATCGATTTGACTATACCCGCGTATATAGCCTTCAGTCTGAAGGACATCGAGAACACGAGCACGCAATCTTGACGCAGGTGTCGAAACCTTCGATTTCTTACGCCCCAAAGCATTACGAATGCGTGTAAGCATATCTCCAAGAGGATCTGACATAGACATTTACGAAACTCCTCTTACCAGCTTGATTTTACGACGCCCGGAATATGACCGAACGAACCGAGATCACGCAATGCAATACGCGACATTTTCAATTTACGATAATAGCCACGCGGACGACCGGTAACTTCGCAACGATTGCGGATGCGAACTCTTGCAGAGTTACGAGGCAACTCGGCAAGCTGAATGGATGCACGAAAACGCTCTTCAAGCGATACTTTCTGATCCATAATAATTGCTTTCAGACGCGCACGACGTGCTGCATACTGCTTGGTCATCGCACGGCGATGCTTGTTCTTCTCAACGGCACTTGTTTTGGCCATAATTTTACCTCGCTACGCTTGCCGTTACGCACGGAACGGAAAATTGAAACCACGCAACAATTCACGTGCTTCATCATCCGTTTTCGCCGTCGTACAAACGATGATATCCATACCCCAGATCTGATCTACCTGATCGTAGTTAATTTCCGGGAACACAATGTGTTCTTTGATACCCATGGCAAAATTGCCACGACCGTCAAAACTTTTAGGATTAAGACCACGAAAATCGCGAACGCGTGGCAAAGCAATCGTTACCAGACGATCAAGAAATTCATACATACGGTCCCTACGCAATGTAACTTTTGCACCAAGTGGCATTCCCTCACGAACTTTAAATGTCGCAACAGAATTACGTGCGTGTGTTACAATTGCTTTCTGCCCTGCAATAAGGGTCAAATCCTCGGCTGCTCTTGCAGGCTTTTTGGAATCGGCCGTTGCCTCTCCCACGCCCATATTGAGAACAACTTTGTCAACGTAAGGAACCTGCATGTTGTTTTCGTAATGAAACTTATCCTGCAGCGCCTTGCGAACGACTTTGATATATTGCGTTTTCAAACGCGGCTCTTGAATCTTATCAGCCATCGATCAGATCTCCCGAACGTTTGGCAACGCGAACCTTCTTGCCACCCTCTTCAATACGAAAACCGACACGGGTTGGTTTTCCATCCTTGGGGTCGGCAATGGCCAATTTTGAAATATGAAGTGGAGCTTCTTTCGAAATAATGCCAGCTTCCTGAGTTTGGGTCTGACGCTGATGGCGCTTGACCATATTGATACCGCGAACGATTGCAGTATTTTCCTCAGGATTAACCTTGATTACTTCACCGTTACGCCCTTTGTCCTTGCCGGACAGGATGACGACTTTATCGCCTTTACGAATTTTATTCATCGCAACGGCTCCCTATAGCACTTCTGGCGCGAGCGAAATAATCTTCATATGATTCTTACCGCGAAGTTCACGGGGAACCGGTCCGAAGATACGAGTACCGATCGGCTCTTTCTTATTATCAACCAAAACAGCAGCGTTCTTGTCAAAACGAATAACACTACCGTCAGCGCGACGAATATCCTTGGCAGTACGAACTACCACGGCTTTCATCACATCACCTTTTTTTACGCGGCCACGAGGAATAGCTTCTTTAACCGAGACAACAATAATGTCGCCAACGGAAGCATATTTCCGTTTCGAGCCGCCCAGCACCTTGATGCACATGACACGACGGGCGCCGGAATTATCCGCGACGTCGAGGTTTGTTTGCATCTGAATCATGACTGGCCGCCTTCTCTAAATGTTTACGTCCGGCAGTGCATTTGACACATTCGGACTTGCCTGTCAAATTATGATTAAGACTTTTTCAAAACAAAATGCTGGGCGCAACAGCACCCAACCTTCTGTATGTAAAAATCCGACTGATTAAGCAGCGCCGTTCTTTACAACGACCCAGCGTTTATCTTTCGAAATCGGCTTCGATTCTTGAATAAAAACCTCATCACCAACTTTGAATTCGTTGTTTTCGTCATGCGCTTTGTACTTCTTCGACTGGCTGACAGTCTTCTGTAAAAGCGGATGCGAATAGCGCCGCTCTACCTTGACCACAACAGTCTTATCGTTCTTGTCGCTGACGACAACGCCTTGCAGAATGCGTTTAGGCATGTCTTAACTTCCTTAAGCCTTGCTTTCGGCCGCCTTCTGGCGGGCGATTGTTTTTATGCGCGCGATATCACGGCGAACCTGTTTAACGCGTGCTGTTTTTTCCAACTGACCAGTTGCTTTCTGAAAACGCAGATTGAACTGCTCTTTCTTCAGCTTGGCCAACTCTTCATTCATCTGATCGAGCGTCTGAGCCCGTACTTCTGCGGCTTTCATCGCTTAGTCCCTTTATTCAGCTATACGCTGGACGAAACGTGTTTTAATTGGAAGCTTTGATGCGCCCAACCGTAACGCTTCACGTGCCACATCTTCGGGTACGCCGTCAAGTTCAAACATAATACGTCCCGGTGCAACACGTGTTGCCCAAAATTCAACAGCGCCTTTACCTTTACCCATACGAACTTCGGTAGGCTTCGATGATACCGGAACATCCGGAAAAACGCGGATCCACACACGGCCGGCACGCTTCATCTGACGCGTGATAGCACGACGGGCCGCCTCAAGCTGACGTGCAGTAACACGTTCAGGTTCCATGGCCTTAAGACCATAGGCACCAAAATTAAGTTCCGTACCACCCTTCGAAACACCGTGAATACGGCCTTTGAACTGCTTGCGGAACTTTGTGCGCTTTGGCTGCAACATTGTTCTCTACTCCAAATCCTTTTTTGCCCGTCAAAAAATCAGGCGTTTTCGCGACGGCGGTTCGTGTTTGAACCTTGATTATCGCCTTCGATAGCACGACGTTCAGAAGCCATCGGGTCATGTTCAAGAATTTCACCCTTGAATACCCAAACCTTCACGCCACAAATACCATAGGCAGTATTGGCTTCGGCTGTACCGTAATCAATATCTGCACGCAAGGTATGAAGAGGAACGCGTCCTTCGCGGTACCATTCCATACGGGCAATTTCAGCACCGCCAAGACGACCGGCACAGTTGATACGGATACCTTCAGCACCAAGACGCATTGCTGACTGGACTGCACGCTTCATTGCGCGACGGAAAGCAACACGACGCTCCAACTGCTGTGCAATTGACTGCGCAATCAACTCGGCGTCAATTTCCGGCTTGCGGACTTCAACGATATTCAAAGCGGTATCAGCATGTGTCATTTCAGACAGTTTGCGACGCAACTTCTCGATGTCGGCGCCCTTCTTACCAATGATAAGACCCGGACGAGCCGAATGAATCGTTACGCGGCACTTCTTATGCGGACGTTCAATAACAACTTCCGAAACAGCTGCCTGTTTCAACTCATTCATGACATATTTGCGGATTTTTAAATCTTCATGCAACAACCGGCCATATTCACCAGTATCGGCATACCAACGAGAATCCCATGTACGATTAATACCGAGACGAAGCCCGATTGGATTGATCTTCTGACCCATTATGCGGCCTCCTCTTTATCGGACACTTCACGAACAACAATTGTAAGATGAGAGAACGGACGCAAAATTCTGCTGGCGCGGCCACGACCACGCACATGAAACCGCTTCATAACAATCGATTTACCGACTGAAGCTTCCGCTACGATAAGCGAATCGACATCCAGATCGTGATTGTTTTCTGCATTGGCAATCGCAGATTCTAATGTCTTTTTCACCGTATCGGCAATGCGTTTACGAGAAAAAGTCAAATCTGCAAGAGCTGTATTAACTTTCTTACCGCGAATCATTGCCGCTACAAGATTAAGCTTCTGTGGGCTGACACGAATTGTGCGAGCTACAGCCTTTGCTTCATTATCTTTAAGCTGGCGCGGAGCCTTAGCTTTGCCCATTATTACTTCCTCTTCGCTTTCTTGTCCGCACCGTGACCATAATAGCTGCGGGTTGGAGCGAACTCACCGAACTTATGTCCGACCATTTCTTCCGAAACAGAAACAGGAACATGCTTGTTTCCGTTATAGACGCCAAAGGTCAAGCCAACAAATTGCGGCAAAATCGTGGAGCGGCGGCTCCACATTTTAATAACCTCGTTACGACCGCCGGCACGTACCTTCTCAGCTTTCTTGAGAAGATAGCCGTCAACAAACGGTCCTTTCCATACTGAACGAGCCACTTCAGACTACCTCTCTTATTTCTTGCGTTGATGACGTGAGCGCATGATGAATTTATCAGTCGCCTTGTTCGAACGTGTACGCTTGCCTTTTGTAGGCTTACCCCAAGGAGAAACCGGATGACGACCGCCTGACGTACGACCTTCACCACCACCATGTGGGTGATCGACCGGGTTCATTGCAACGCCACGAACATGTGGACGCTTACCACGCCAACGGGCGCGACCGGCCTTACCGTCGTTCGTGTTACCATGATCCGAATTCGAAACGGCGCCAACAGTCGCATAGCAACCACTTGAAACCAGCCGTTGTTCCCCCGAATTCAACCGAAGAATAGCCATACCCTGATCACGACCAACAAGCTGTGCATAGGTTCCGGCGGAACGGGCAATCTGCCCACCTTTGCCGGGCTTCATCTCTACATTGTGGATGATCGTGCCAACTGGCATATTGCCCAAAGGCATCGAATTACCGGGCTTAACATCAACGTTCACGCCGGCAACAACCGTATCACCCACGCCCAAACGTTGCGGAGCAAGAATGTAGCTAAGATGACCATCTTCATAACGAATAAGCGCAATGAATGCAGTCCGGTTCGGATCATATTCCAAACGCTCGACCTTAGCGGGCATATCCCGCTTCAAACGCTTGAAGTCGACAAAGCGATATGTTCTTTTGTGACCACCACCCTGATAACGGGCAGTTACGCGGCCGTGATTGTTACGACCACCTTTCGACGACAAACCTTCGGTCAGCGCCTTCACAGGTTTGCCTTTGTAAAGACCGCTACGGTCCACAATGACAAGCTGACGCTGCCCTGGCGTGGTCGGATTAAAGTGCTTGAGTGCCATTATTCCTAACTCCGAGCCTCTTAAAGACCAGTCGAAACGTCGATTGACTGACCTTCAGCCAGCGTCACGATCGCTTTTTTGACATCACTCTGTCGACCGACAACGCCTTTAAAACGTTTCACCTTACCCTTACGGGTTGTTGTATTCACTGCTGTAACTTTGACACCGAATAAAGCCTCAACAGCTTCCTTGATTTCGGATTTGGTCGCCTTCGGCGTAACCTTGAAAACGACCTGATTATTTTCCGACAGCATCGTCGACTTTTCGGTGATCACCGGACTTACGACGACATCATAGTGGCGAAGATCTGTCATTTGAACCGCTCCTCAAGGGCTTCGACAGCTGCCTTGGACAAAACAAGCTTGCCACGACGCAGAATGTCATAAACATTGATCCCCTGAACCGGCAAAACATCTACATTAGGAATGTTCGATGCGGCACGGGAAAATTTCAAATCAATTGCTTCACCGCCGATTAACAGTGCATCAGAAAAGCCGAGCTTGGCAAAGTCTTTGACAAGAACATTGGTCTTAGCTTCTTTGACATTCAATTCATCAACAATAATCAAATCCTTAGATTTGGCTTTTGCCGACAAAGCATGACGCAATCCCAATGCACGAACCTTCTTCGGAAGTTCGTGAGCGTGGCTGCGAACAACCGGTCCATGAGCTTTACCGCCACCACGAAACTGTGGAACGCGAGCCGAAGAGTGACGAGCACGTCCTGTACCTTTTTGCTTATACATCTTGGCACCGGAGCGGGATACGTCCGCACGCGTCTGGCTTTGATGAGTACCTTGTTGACGACGAGCGAGCTGCCAGCGGACAACACGTTGCAGGATATCTTCTCTGGGTTCCAAACCGAAGATATCTTCAGAAACCTTCAGCTTACCAGCATCCTTGCCGTCAAGAGTTGTTATGATGAGATCCATTATCAGGCTCCCTCAGCGACTGTGGCTTCCGCCTTAGGGGCAGCAGCATCTGTTTTTGCATTCTTTGACTGACGCAAGGCGGCCGGTTTCGGTGCATTTTCAGGAATGCTTTTCTTGATTGCATCCCGCACCAATATCCAGGCACCCTTTGACCCAGGAACTGCGCCACGGACCAAAATCAACCCGCGATCAGCATCGGTTGAAACAACTTCAATATTCAAAGTTGTGATTCGTGTCTGCCCCATATGGCCAGCCATTTTCTTACCTTTAAACACCTTACCCGGATCCTGACGTTGACCTGTCGAACCATGAGCACGGTGTGTAATGGAGTTACCGTGCGAAGCACGATGTCCACCAAAGTTATGACGCTTCATAACACCGGCGAAACCTTTACCGATTGACGTACCGGTGACGTCAACCAATTGACCGGGAACAAAATGCTCCGCAGTAATTTCGGCCCCGACTTCCAAAAGATTGTCGGGACTTACACGAAATTCTGCAATTTTTGCTTTCGGTTCAACCGAAGCTTTTGCAAAATGACCACGCAACGCTTGAGAAGTGTTTTTCACCTTTGCAAGCCCTACGCCTAACTGAACAGCTGTGTAGCCGTTCTTCTCAACTGTACGCTGAGCGACAACCTGACAATTCTCCAAACGAAGAACCGTAACAGGTACATGTTCTCCGGCATCATTGTAGACGCGGGTCATGCCCAGCTTTTGTGCTATTACACCTGAACGCATCGGGTTCGTTCCTTCCGTCCCCAAGCCTTAAAGCTTGATCTCGACATCAACACCAGCAGAAAGGTCGAGCTTCATAAGCGCGTCCACTGTCTGCGGCGTCGGATCAACAATATCAAGAAGACGCTTATGTGTACGCATTTCAAACTGCTCACGGCTCTTCTTGTCGATGTGCGGCCCACGATTAACCGTGAACTTCTCGATTCGCGTTGGAAGCGGAATCGGTCCACGGATATTGGCGCCAGTACGCTTGGCGGTCGACACAATCTCACGTGTCGATGCGTCAAGAATCCGGTGATCAAACGCTTTTAAGCGAATGCGGATGTTCTGACCGTTCATACTCTTTTTATCCCTGTCAAACGGAACGTCTTTTTTCAAAGACGCTCCTTAACAATTAAAATTAGATTATTCAATGATTTTGGAAACGATACCGGCACCAACAGTGTGGCCACCT
>NZ_CAMLFE010000008.1 GCF_946479275.1 uncultured Bartonella sp. | reverse complement strand
CAGGAACAGTTAAGTGGTTCAATACAACAAAAGGCTTCGGCTTCATTCAACCTGACGATGGTGGTGCAGATGTTTTTGTACACATTTCAGCCGTTGAACGCTCAGGAATGAGCGGCCTGAATGAAGGCCAGAAGGTCTCTTATGAAGTTGTGCAGGATCGCCGTTCCGGCAAATCTGCTGCAGGTAACCTTTCAGCTCTTTAATATCTGTAATTGAAATGCCCATTTAAAACGACAAAACGTTTTATCAGCATTTCAAAACCGGATGTAAAAGAAACAGGTTTTTAAAAGCTCCACCTTTTTTGAGGTGGGGCTTTTTTAACGTTGTTTTCATGATAAGCCTTGCCTCTCACCCATTACGATTTCCGTCTGGTGAGATGCGGTCCCCCCCTTACTCAAAACTTCCGAGCCTTTCGCCAATTATTTAAAGAATAAGCCCAAAACTTGAGGGAAACGGGCATTACCGTTTCGGGTTTTACCTTTTCCGGTGTTTAAGGTCATGGCTCTTTCCCCTTCTGCCACATTTTTTATCTCCTTCTGGTGCCGCTTTGCCCCCAATTTTTTCTTTTTTAAAATCCGGAATTCAGACACTCATTCAATTAGTCAAAGATGGTTCGCATGGCACATTTAAACTATTTTTCGTTCAACCTAGGAAATTCAACAACACGCTTGCACTTATATTTAGATAAGTTATAAATTTTATTGACGGTTCCCCTTCACGATGTCTTCACAAGGGGAATAATAGGGAACACGGAAAAATTGACCTCATTCAAGGAATTTCAGCCGTGGCTGCCCCCGCAACTGTAAACGGCAGCACTTTTTTCAGGGGTTTACCCGGCCACTGCGAAAGCGGGAAGGTTAAAGGTGCAAAAAAATGTCGCGAGCCAGGAGACCTGCCGTCAATCATGGGCTTTTCACAAGCCCTTATGAAAGGCCCTAACGCACGGTGGGTGCAAAGGAAAGGTTATCATGGCAATCCAATCAGGCGCCGTTTTTGTCGCCTCTCGCACGCTCATCCGGATAATCTCGTCTGGTTTGATTGCTCGAGCACAACAATTGTTCCGACAGAGTCTCTTCTTTTATCTCTTACGGCTTTTTTCAAAACAAAAAAGTTTAGAAGTATTTTTCTTGCATTTGCTAAAGCAGAGAGAACGTAAAAATGACCTATTGAAACAAAGATATTCTGATTGTGACAAAGCCGGAAGTGACAAGGTCGGAACTGAAAAGGCCGGAACTGAAAAGGCCGGAACCGAAAACATTTGTAACTTTAGAAAAGTGGTTACAAATGCGTTTTCAAACTGCAATTTCTCTAAGGTATTTTCTTTAAGTTCTGTTCGCCAGAAACCGCTTTTATCGTTTTGCAGATACGCTTTTTCATGCTTGAAAAATTTCCTAACCCCCGCCGTCAATCACTTCAATTCCCGGATATGGAAAAGCCCTCATAAAACGGCTTTGCACCGGCTTTAAACGAGAAGAGTAAACTCATGAAAACCATCCATTTGAAGACGATCATTCTGGCTGCGGCAATAAGCTGTTTTTCCATTGCTGTTCATGGCAATGCTTTTGCAGACGAAACACATTATCCGCTTACAGTTAAAAATTGCGGCCGCACACTTGTTT
Organism: uncultured Bartonella sp.; assembly: GCF_946479275.1. Taxonomy (GTDB): domain Bacteria; phylum Pseudomonadota; class Alphaproteobacteria; order Rhizobiales; family Rhizobiaceae; genus Bartonella. The sequence goes on along the minus strand of NZ_CAMLFE010000008.1, from coordinate 23,590 downwards.
TCAACAAAGCACCCGAACGCGTTGTTTCGGTCGGCCAGAATACAACAGAAATACTTTATGCTTTGGGGTTATCCGACAAAGTCAAAGGCACAGCACTCTGGTATTCGCCGGTTTTGCCGCAATTTACCGAAGTCAACAAGAACGTCAAAATGCTTTCCCATGATGTTCCAAGTTTCGAGAGTATCATTGCCGAAAAGCCTGACCTTGTCGCAAGTCATCAGGAATGGGTTATAGGGCCTGCGGGAAGTGCGGCCACTTATGACCAGTTCAAGGATTTTGAAATTCCGGTTTATACAGCACCTGCCGATTGCGTGGGAAAAGACAACCTTGCCGGTAGCGACGGTTTGCGCACAGCCCCTTTCACAATGGACATGATCTATCAGGAAATTTCCGAACTGGCATTGATTTTCAATGTTCAGGACCAAGGAGAACAACTTGTTCATGACTTGAAAAGGCGCGAACAAGCTGCAATCGACAAGGTCAAAAACTTGCCCAAGGGCAAAATCAGCGCGGTTTTCTGGTATTCCAGTGCTGATCTTGATATTGACCCTTACGTTGCCGGAGACCTTGGTGCACCCGGTTATATTATGAAAATTCTGGGCATTAAAAATGTTATAGAATCGAACTATGAATGGCCGACTGTCGGGTGGGAAACCATCGTTAAAGCGAACCCGACCATCATTGTTCTTGCTGAAATGGATCGTCGCCGTTTTCCTGCCGATGATGTTGTTGCGAAACGTGATTTTTTGAAGAAAGACCCCGTTACAAAACTGCTACCGGCTGTCGACAATGATCGCCTTGTCAATATGGACGTGCAATCCATGAATACAACCATGCGCACCATTGATGGTATTGAAAAACTGGCAAATGCCATTGTCGAACTTGGTCTTCTAAAAGAGTGACGCAAAAGAGTGACACATTTGCCCCGCACCATTATCATCTGGCTTTTCTGCATCTGTCTTTTGCTATGCGCAATTGTTGCCGGTGCAGCGATTGGCGAGATTGCTATTCCGTTTTCATCTTTTTTGAAAACCATTGCCAATCATTTGTTTGATAGTGGTTATGAGGTGGATATATTCCACAGTCGGGTTATCTGGCTGTGGCGCCTGCCTCGTGCAGTGGTGGGCGCCTGTTGTGGTGCCGGACTTGCCATGTGCGGGGTCATTTTACAGGCCTTGTTAAGAAATCCTCTTGCCGAACCTTATCTTCTGGGCATTTCGTCGGGTGCGGGAACAGGTGCGGCACTGGTTACCGCTTTCGGCATGAATTTGAGTATTCTGTCACTTTCAACCGGAGCATTGATCGGCGGTTTGTTATCGTTTTTCTTTGTTGTGTTCCTCGCCTATCATTCCGGCCGCAATGCAACGGCCATTATTCTCGCCGGTATTGCGAGCGCTATGTTGTTTAATGCATTGACAGCGCTCATATTGATGATTTTTACGCCTCTTGAAGGACGCTCGAATATTTTTGCCTGGATGATCGGCAATCTTTCCGGCGCAAGATGGAGTGACGCGGCACTCGCCTTTCCTTTGACACTTGTCGCATTTTTGATTTTCTTTGCCTTTTCCCGCATATTGGATGCTTTTGTTTTCGGCTCGCGTGCTGCAAAATCGCTTGGTATTTCTGTCCATTATGTAAGCATGTTGCTCATTACTGTCGTGGCTCTGGTCACTGCCGTTATGGTTTCGATTATGGGCACAATCAGCTTTGTGGGACTGGTTGTGCCGCACGCTGCCCGTCTTATTGTCGGGGTGCGCCACCGGTTGCTGATACCCGCTTCGGCTTTTATCGGTGCGCTTTTCATGATTGCTGCCGACGTTATCTCACGCATTATTGTGCCCGGTCTTGCTTTTCCGGTCGGTATTGTTACCGCCTTGATCGGCGCACCGCTTTTTGCCCTGTTGCTTTTGCGGCAGAAAGGAAATTGATATGCTTGTCGGCGAACACATATCACTTGAAATCGACCGTCACACTATTCTTGATGATGTAACGCTCACATTGAAAGATCAGGAAATTTTAGGCATTATCGGCCCCAATGGCGCGGGGAAAAGTTCGCTTCTGTCGGTTTTTGCAGGCCTTGTTAGGCCGGCAGAAGGAGGGGTAAGCCTTGATGACATTGCTTTTTCCAACTGGTCAAGGCGCACACTTGCCAAAACAATTGCCTTTGTCGAACAGCAAGCCGAACCGCATGAACGCATCGACGTGCGCCATGCCGTAGAAATCGGCCGCACACCGCACAAACATCTACTTTCACCTTGGCTTCAGGAAGACGAAGACGCGTTGCAGGATGCACTTTTGAAAGTCAATATGAAAGGCTTTGAAACGCGGCTCGTCAATAGTCTTTCAGGCGGCGAAAAGCAACGCATTCATATTGCCCGTGCATTGGCTCAAAAGCCGCGTATTCTCATTCTTGACGAGCCGACAAATCATCTTGATATCGGTTGCCAACTGGAAATCCTTTCCCTCATCCGGAAACTCGGCCTTTCTGTGCTGATTGCCCTTCACGACCTCAATCATGCAGCCATGTTTTGCGACCGTATTGCTTTGCTTCAACACGGACGATTGATAAATTCGGGAAAGCCGAAAGAGGTTTTGACAAAGGAAACAATATTGACCAATTTCCATGCCAATGCTGAAATAGAGATGCTTGAAAACGGTAGGCCCCATATACGCTACCTGCTTTAATTTTCCTTGAAAGGATAAAAAATGAAAAAACTGTTTGCCTTTGTTGCTCTGCTCGCCTTCATCTCGACAGCCAATGCCGAAACCTATGAGGTAAAAATGCTCAATCGGGGAGCAAGTGGCGCCATGGTTTTCGAGCCGGATTATCTAAAAATCAAACCGGGTGATTCCGTGAAATTCATTGCAACTCAAAAAAGTCATAACGCTGCAACGATTGACGATATGATACCGGAAGGGGCAACACCCTTTAAAGGCAAGATCGACGAAGAACTGCAAGTGACCTTCGATAACCCCGGCTTTTATGGCATTAAATGTATTCCCCATTATGCCATGGGAATGATTATGCTGATTAAAGTCGGTGACGATCAGGCTTTGCCTCAGTCCTATCGCGATCATAAACAGCCGGGCATTGCAAAAAAACGCTTTGATGACATTTTTTCCCGTGTCGACAAAGGGGAATGAAGCAGGAATTTATTAGTAAACGCATGTCCCGCACAAAGGGGCACGCGTCGTCCAGTTGCGTCAACGATTATGCGGCAGGGATGAACAATTTAAAAATAAAGGTTCGGAAAATCACTGTGGCTTTTATCAAAACTTAAAAACATACACCGGTTTCAATAATAGTTCTGTGCTCTCTACAATAAATTGATGAAGAGAATTCTTGCACTTTCAAGGCGCATGAGACATAGATTTACCATTGCTGGTATAATGTTCTTCAAATGGAAGAATCAGTGCATTGCTTATTCAATCTGAGGAGATAATAGAATGGCATTCATTGGCGATACGCTATCCCGTATCAAGCCCTCTGCGACTATTGCTGTTGCCCAAAAAGCCCGTGACCTCAAGGCCACTGGTCGTGATGTGATTTCACTCGGTGCCGGAGAGCCTGATTTCGACACACCCGATAACATCAAAAATGCTGCTATCGAGGCAATCCGTCAGGGCAAAACAAAATATACTCCTGTTGCCGGCATTCCGGAGCTTCGCCAAGCCATTGCTCGAAAACTCAAACGCGAAAACAATCTTGATTACAAGCCCCAGCAAATCATTGTCGGTACTGGCGGCAAGCAGGTTCTTTTCAACGCTTTCATGGCAACACTGAACAAGGGTGATGAAGTTATTATCCCTGCCCCATATTGGGTAAGCTATCCGGAAATGGTTGCTGTCAATAATGGCACACCGGTTTTTGTCGATGCAAAAAAAGAGTTCAACTATAAACTCCAGCCGGAAGATCTTGAAGCTGCCATTACCGATAAAACAAAATGGTTCATTTTCAATTCTCCTTGCAATCCCTCTGGTGCTGCCTACACCCATGATGAATTGAAAAAGCTGACCGATGTTCTTTTGAAATATCCGCATGTCCATGTCATGAGCGATGACATGTACGAGCACCTCACTTACAACAATTTCAAATTTGCTACGCCTGCAGCAGTAGAGCCCAAGCTTTACGAGCGCACATTAACGGTAAACGGTGTTTCGAAAGCCTATGCAATGACCGGTTGGCGTATCGGCTATGCAGCAGGTCAGGTCGAACTCATCAAGGCTATGGAAACAATCCAGAGCCAGCAGACATCCGGCACAAGTTCGATTTCGCAATGGGCCGCGGTTGAAGCATTGAACGGACCGCAAGATTTTATTGCAAAAAACAAAGCAATCTTTCAGGCAAGACGCGACCTCGTCGTCTCCATGCTCAATCAGGCAAACGGCCTTGAATGCCCAACACCGGAAGGCGCTTTCTATGTCTATCCTTCCTGTGCAAAATTGATTGGCAAGAAAACACCTGAAGGTAAAGTCATCAAGACTGATGAAGATTTTGTCACGGCTCTTCTTGAAACAGAAGCAGTTGCGGTCGTTCACGGTGCTGCTTTCGGTCTTGGACCGGCTTTCCGTATTTCCTATGCAACATCGGAAAAATTGCTGGAAGAAGCTTGCCGGCGCATTCAACGCTTCTGCGCAAGCTTGCGCTAAAGGTTTTCTATAACATAAACAGTTGAAAAACCGCCTTTTCCGAAGGCGGTTTTTTTGAATGTAACGCCAAGCTTTTCACTAAAAGCGAAACCTGTTAACCGGCTCGCGCATTGAAGGTTGAAGACCGGTCAAATTAAACGTCCAAGGTTGTGAATATATTATCCCGATAAAACACATTATTGCATTGTCCTGAAGCAATGAACCAATCGGTGCTTTGATTGCTGGCAAAGGTTCAAAAATAACCTGCTATAACAAATGTGGAAAGTTCTGTTTTCGTTGAACAGTTCCCTTTGAAGTGCAGCATTGGATCAAAAAGCCAATATTCCTCCCCCCTGCTTTTTAGCGCAAATGATAACCCGCACCGTTCGCGAACGGTAATATCGTAGTTTGAGAAACAGTCACCTCTTGATATTCCTGTACTGGAAAATGCCATTACTGCTTTAATATGTTGTCCCGCGGAAAACGGCCATTGCCGCTTGTCCGAGTTGAAACAACGAATATCGGGAAACAAGCCGACGTTGCCGGTCTTTCGGCTTTTAAGGCTAGACCTTTTTAGAACAGCACGCGTATCGTTATTTTTTGAGACTTTGACTGGAAATGGGCGCGTTTAACTTATTAAAAACAAGAAACGCCAATGCACACCAGCTGAAAGAATAAACCAGAAAACGCAAAAAAAAAGCCGGACAAACGTCCGGCTGAAGTTTGAAGGTTTCAGAGACTAAAGTCAATCTGACAAAACCTCCAGAGGGGAACACTCAAGAAACGCAATGGGAGGAGACGTCTTCTTGAGATGTCTGTAATATGCTCTTTTTTTAGGCATTCAACAACTAAATTTTAAGCACGACAGCTATGCGTTCAGCGCATAGCTCAGCCTTGAAAATGCCACAAAAAAGCAAACCTCAATTTTTTATTGTTTTAAAACAATATGTTAGAAAATTGCATTTGTTGCTGTTAAGATGAAACGGCATAATTAGTTGTTTGACAACAGTGGACAAAATATTTCAAATTTTGCATAGAAAACAATCAATCCAAGTTTAAAGAAACAGCAAGCTTAAGAAAGTGTACATTGCTATTTCTTTACAAGCAAAGCCGGTTTTTAAGAAAACGCGCTTCAAAAACAACAAGCTAGCACCTTCTTCCAAATTCAAAACATTACCAAATCAAAATAAGAACAAGGCGCAAAACTATCCAGCTCTCGTAAGGATGAAGGGTTTTTCAGAAAAATGCCGCTATTTTTCTGGAAACACACATCGAATGATGAAATTCATGCTGTTAGGTTAAAATGACCAGTTACGCGATTTTGCAAAGATGTAATCGCGAAATGCATTAAGCTTGGCCGAGTTCTTGAGCGCTTCCGGATAGCAGAAAAATGTGTCAAAGGAAGGAATTTCCGTCAGATCGGGGAAAAGCCTTATCAACCCGTCATCAGGAGCAATGATATAATCCGGTAAAACGGCGATACCGAGATTTTTCATAGCGGCTTTTTTAATAGAAATCACATTATTGATTTGTAAAGACGGGATACGTTGCGACCCGTCGTTGCGGCCGGCACTTTCCAGCCAGTTCAAACCGGCAAGATAACTCGGTGCCGATTCCCCGAATGACAGAATGCGATGATTATCAAGTTCTTCCAATTGCGTGGGTTTGCCATGATTGGCAAGATAATTTGCCGATGCATAGACATGCATATGCACGGTAAAAAGCCGCCTTTGGATCAGGTCTGGCTGCTGGGGCTGGCGCAAACGCAAGGCGCAATCGGCATGGCGCATGGTCAAATCCAGTTCCTCGTCGTCCAGCAAAAGTTGAATCTGGATATCGGGATAAAGATTGACAAATTCCGGTATACGCTGGACAAGCCACCCCGAGCCCAAACCGAATGTCGTTGTCACGCATAAGTGGCCGGTCGGCTTTTCTCGACTTTCACTCAACTTGGAGCGGACATTTTCAAGTTTCATCAAAACATCATGGGCAGTGCGATAAAGAATTTCGCCCTGCTCTGTCATGATAAGTCCGCGTGCGTGGCGCTGGAAAAGCGGCACGCCAACATCCTGTTCAAGAGCTGAAACTTGCCGTGAGATCGCCGATTGCGACATATGCAGCGTTTGCGCAGCATGTGTAAACGAGCCCGCTTCGGCGGCGGCGTGGAAAATTCTCAACTTGTCCCAATCCAACGGCGCAGCCACCGGCATATCTCCTCAATTGTTAAAACCGCTTCTTGATGTTTTAACGGTTTCATCTGCTAATCTTACGGGTGTGAACTTACGTCTTGCCCACCCGACTGGACTTACTTTCCAGCCGTTTTCAAATCGGCCTGTTCATCCAAAAAACGTTCTGCTTCAATGGCAGCCATGCACCCCCGTCCGGCAGCTGTCACTGCCTGACGGAATGTTTCATCGGCAACATCGCCAGCTGCAAAAATGCCTTCGACACTGGTTGCCGTCGAATCCGGTGCTGTCCATAAATAACCACCAGGTTTTTGGCGCAATTGCCCTTCGAAAAGCTCCACCGCCGGTGCATGGCCAATAGCAATGAACACACCTTGCGCTTCGATTTCGCTGAATTTTCCGGTCAAAGTGTCTTTAAGACGCACACCGGTAACCGTTGCCCCCATAGGTGGTTTTGGCGGATTGCCGACAATTTCATCGACCACATGATTCCAGATCACCCGTACATTATCACGTTTTAACAAACGCTCCTGCATAATTTTTTCGGCGCGGAAAAAATCCCTCCTATGCACAACGGTTACGGTTTTTGCAAGGTTTGCAAGATAAAGCGCTTCTTCAACAGCTGTGTTGCCCCCACCAACCACAACCACATCTTTACCGCGATAGAAGAAACCATCGCATGTTGCACAAGCCGAAACACCACCACCCATAAAGGTTTTTTCGCTTTCGAGCCCCAGCCAACGGGCTTGCGCACCCGTTGCAATGATGAGCGCATCACAAGTGTAGACAGCGCCTGAATCACCGTGAAGTGTGAAAGGACGTCTTGAAAGGTCGGCCTTGGTGATAATGTCGTAAACAAGCTCGGTTCCCATTTTTACCGCCTGTTTAGCCATTTTTTCGACGAGATCGGGCCCGCCGACCGGATCGACAAAACCGGGGTAGTTCTCAACCTCGTCGGTAATGGTCAATTGACCACCCTGTTGCAGACCGGTGACAATGACAGGTTTAAGCATGGCACGTGCCGCATAAATTGCAGCCGTATAACCGGCAGGGCCTGAACCGACGATCAAAACAGGAATATGGCGCGCTGACATGAAACTCCACTTTCATAAAATCAATTAAGGAAAAAGCCGAGAGTTAGCGTTTCTCCGAGGTTGTTTCTGTCAATTGATTTATGGTTTAAAATCGGCTTTTGCAAGGCGGTCGAAAAGATTGACAAATTAAATCACAACACATGACATTTTGTGAAACTTAGCGATTGTCAGTCGGGGTAAAGTTTATATAAAATAGCCGGTGATTGCATAACACACTTACTTAAGCTTCTTTTCATTCCAGAGGTTTGCCATTTTTCGATTTGTCAGCAATGTCTGCGCACGTTTTGCGCTGATCTTGGGTATAACCATGTTACTCCCTGCTCTCGCCGATTTGCGGGCTGGAAACAGTGACTGGGTTGTATTCATCCGGTCGGCTGCAACAACCATTGCTTTTGCGACACTGATCCTGCTTGCAACCAATGGCGCCAATTGCCGCTTTTCGTCACGACTCGGATTTTTGCTAACAGTCTGCTTGTGGGTTACCGGCTGTGTGCTTGGTGCGATGCCGCTTTATTTTTCCCGACTGCCTTTGTCACTTGCAGCGGCCATTTTTGAAGGAGTTTCGGGCATTACCACAACCGGCGCTACCGTACTTACCGGACTTGACCGGCTGCCGCGCGGTATTCTTCTATGGCGTTCGCTTTTGTGCTGGATTGGCGGCATCGGGTTTATCGCCTTGGCCTTGTTGCTTTTGCCATCCCTCAGAGTTGGCGGCATCCAGCTTTTCAATATGGAATCATCCGACCGTGCGGAAAAAGTTTTGCCGCGCGTTAACCAGATTGCCAATGGCATTATCATTGCCTATCTCGGGCTCACGCTTTTATGCATGCTATCTTATTTCGCAGTCGGCATGACTATGTTCGACGCTGTCAATCACGCAATGACGACAATTGCAACAGCCGGTTTTTCAACACATGATGCGTCTCTCGGCTATTTTTCCAAAACGCCATCAGTGCTGGTCATTGCAACAATTTTTATGTTGCTCGCCTCGCTCCCCTTTATTCTTTATGTCAAACTTGTTTTACCGGAACGTTCAAGGCGTTTGGCCGACCCTCAGGTGATTGTTTTTCTGGCAATCGTTCTCGTTGCAAGTTTTGCACTCGCAATCTGGCTGCGCTTCCAGTTCGGATTTTCATTTCATCATGCATTTCTTGATGCGATTTTCCATTTTGTTTCGGTGATTACCACCACCGGCTATGCCGCTGAAGACTACCTCCTATGGGGGCCTTTCGCACTTGGGCTTTTTTTCATTGCATCATTTATCGGCGGCTGTGCGGGTTCAACATCAGGTGGCATCAAAATTAACCGTCTCATTATCCTCTGGCGCTTCACGCGGGTAGCCCTGACACGGCTTCTTTCACCTAACACCGTCGTTAAAGTACGCTACGGCGGAACCGATATTTCCGGTGACCTTGCCCAGACGGTTTTACTTTTTTTAAGCCTCTATATGGCCTCACTTGTAATCGGCGCCATGTTGCTTTCCTTTACCGGCCTTGATTTTGTTTCTGCTTTTACCGGTGCATTGACCGCCCTTTCCAATGTCGGCCCCGGTTTTGGCGACCGTATCGGCCCTGACGGTAATTTTTCCACAGTCGGAGACGCTGCGTTGTGGATTTTAAGCGCTCTTATGTTTGCAGGACGCCTTGAGATTGTTACGGTTATCATTCTTTTTACACCGGCGTTCTGGAGAAAATGATTTTACCACGTGACGTTTTTCCTAACCGGTGATAGACAGACACTCAATTGAACAATAATGAAGTAACGCCCAATGCAGATTAAAGCCGATCTCGATTCAATCGATTGGAAAATACTGAAAGAACTCCAAAGCAATGGACGCATGACAAATGTCGAACTTGCTTCGAAAGTCGGTATTTCTGCACCGCCATGTCTGCGTCGTGTCAGACGCCTTGAACAGGATGGCATTATCAAAGGCTATCAAGCCATCCTGAATGGTGCCATGATCGGGCAGGATCTCGTGGCCTTTTGTTTTGTCGGGTTGCACCGCCAGTCCGATGCGGACTTACGCGGGTTTGCAGCCATGGTCTATCAATGGCCACTTGTTAGAAAAGCATGGATGGTGTCAGGGGAATCGGATTTTCTGCTTCACTGTGTGGCACCCGATCTCAAAAGCTTCCAGACTTTTGTCATTGAACAACTGACAGCTGCCTCCAATGTCGGTTCCGTGCGCACTGCTCTCACCATTCGCGTCATCAAAGACGAGCCACCGCTTATTCTTTAAAAAATGCCAAGTGATACACGGAAAATATCACTTTTCTTTCTCATGCAGCGCTTGAGGCTATTCTTCGGGCTATAGCCCCGTGAATTTCAGCGCGAACTAATGAGCTATTGCACTATTTTTTTGTAAAAACTTCCTGATATACTTCGTCTATCGAGCTTGCTTCTTTATCGAGTGGAAAGTCTTTTTGCACATGCTCCAAGGCTTTTTCACCCATGGCAATGGTCTTTTCAGGGTCTTCCAGATAGGGCTTTATCGCTTCTGTCAAAGCTTTGCCATCGCCAGCGGGAACAACTGTTCCTGTGCCTTCTGTGACAAGTTCCTTGTAAGCACCCGCATCGCTTGCCACAACAGCAGTTCTGGAAGCCATAGCTTCAAGCGGTGTGAGCCCGAACCCTTCGTTTCTCGATGGAGCAACGTAAAGCGTTACGCGCCGGTACCAGACACGGATATCATCAACCTCACCCAGAATAAGAATGCGCTGTTGAAGACCGGCGGCAGCAATTTTGCGCTCCAGTTCCTTTTCAAAATCTTTGTGTTCGGCAGTGGTGCGGCCGGTAATAATGGCTGTCCAGTCGGGATAATGGGGCAACAATTCGATCATCGCATCGACAAAAAGATCGGTTCCCTTCTGGTGGCGTACGCGCCCGAAACAACCGACCGCATATTTTCCGGGAAGTTTTGTCGATTGGAATGTATCTTCAAATGTTGCAGGCGGGGTAAACCGGCCAAGATCTATGCCATGCATGATGACCCGATAGGGCACTTCAAGAAACGAGCCGGAACGGGCACTTGTCGCGATAACCCTGTCCATTCTTCTGATAAGCCAATTGGTAAAAGGCTTATGATGGCGTTGCGCGGCAGAGGTAAAAATAAGCTTCAACTTCATGCGCAAAAGGTCGCGCAGAAGAATACCGGCCACCATTTCAACATTGCGCCGCGCATGCCAGATACGAAACGGTTTGCCATCAGGCCGTTTCCAGAGTTTCAATAAACTGGAATAGCCAAGCGAGGGCAAACTATCGGGTAATCCCGGTCCAATAGTGGATATGCGTATGCCTTTTTTGCGCTGCAAAGGAATGAGCTGCACAATTGTCGATGTCACACCCGACAAACGTTTTTTGAAATTGGGCGCAATGACGTCCGTTTCATCAATCGACACACGCATTAAATTACCGATCAAATAAACTCGATGGATAAAATCTCGTAAGAGCGCGAACCACCCGGTGCATTCACTTCGATAGAATCGCCTTTCTCCTTGCCGATCAAAGCACGGGCAATCGGCGAAGAAATAGAGATTTTACCCAATTTCACTTCGGCTTCCTGTTCACCGACGATCTGATAGGTTTTTTCCTCTTCTGTGTCTTCGTCAATCAACTTGACCGTTGCACCGAATTTGACTTTGTCTCCAGTGAGTTTTGAAACGTCGATCACTTCGGCACAGGTCACATAGTCTTCAAGTTCTGCAATACGCCCTTCATTATGACTTTGGGCTTCCTTGGCAGCATGATATTCGGCGTTTTCCGAAAGATCGCCATGGCCCCTCGCTTCGGCGATTGCTTCAATGATACGGGGGCGTTCTTCATGTTGACGCCAGTGAAGCTCTTTTTTCAATTTTTCATAGCTTCCGGTCGTCATCGGATATTTTTCCATTATCGTATCCTTTCCTTCCCGCGTTTTTGCGTCGAAAACAAAAAGAAACGGCCTCCGGAACTCCTCCCGGAACCCGTCTCTAAACTTTTAGCTTCCCATTATATAGCATAGGAAAAAGATTTTTCATCCAAAAATTTCTTTTGATTATGCCCTGTTGATCGCCTCGCCCGACACCATATAAAACAACTATTGCCTGCTGTGGAATAACCATTCCTTAACAAAACTTAATTTCCGGATTTCCTGTCGGGCACTTCCTCTTCGCTACAATTTCGCTTAAATTAACCTATAATAGTCGGCGAGGAAGACGCCATGACAAATTCACCCCTTGAGTGTGAGGGCAAAATGCGAAAAATACTCGGTTCCTTGCTGTTTGGTACTTTTTTATTAACGACACAGGCAGCGCAAGCATTGGATGCACTTGTGACCGCGCCTTTGAATTTCAGAGACGGGCCAAGCACAGCCTATGCTATTCGTGGCACAATTGCGCCGGGTGAAATCGTCGGTGTGCGCGGATGTTCAGGCAATTGGTGTGAAATCAATTATGGCCCGCGCATCGGTTGGGCTTCTGCCTCATATCTTGCGTTCCGTAACGGTGAAGCCGTTTATAACAGCTACAATCGCCCTTCACCGACGTTTAATGTCATTATCGGTGGTGGTTATTACGACGATGATGACTGGTATTATCGTCATTATCGCAGACATCACTGGCATGGAGATCATCGCCCGCCGCCACCTCCTCCCCCGCATTGGGGATTTGACCGGCCGCACCGTCCGCCTCCGGGTATGCGCCCGCCACCTTTCAGACCAGGACCGGGCATGCCGCCCCCGCCACCTCATGGTGGCCCCGGTGGTCCGGACGGACATTTCCCCGGTAGCAGGCCGGGAACCCATTTTCCGCCTGGGGGGCCAGGATTCCCGCCGCCTCATGGTGGGCCGGGCGGACCTGGTGGTGGTTTTCCCGGTGGGCATTTTCCCGGCAGTAGACCTGGAACCCACTTCCCGACCGGTGGTGGCCCCGGTGGACCGGCAATGCCGCCGCCTCATGGCGGGTCTGGTGGACCTGGCGGCGGTTTCCCCGGTGGGCATTTTCCCGGCAGTAGACCTGGAACCCACTTCCCGACCGGTGGTGGCCCCGGTGGACCGGCAATGCCGCCGCCTCATGGCGGGTCTGGTGGACCTGGCGGCGGTTTCCCAGGTGGAGGCTTTCCTGGTGGAGGACCTGGCGGAGGTGGCCCTGGCGGAGGCTTTCCCGGTGGTGGACCTGGCGGTCCGCGCTAAGTTTATCCGTTACGTTGATTATACCGGCCGTTTGGATAGCAAGCGGCCGGTTTTTTGCTAGCTGGTGTATTGCTAGTCGATTTCTGGCGACCGGATTTTCCGTGAAAGGCAGCGTGCCCATTTTTGTTGCTATCCAACACTTTGGCGCTTTTCGTCATTCAAAATCTGCCCTTTAGAAGCACTTTTTTGATTATTTTACCAATGTCGGACACGGTAAACCGGCGCGTGAAAAAGAAGCCCCTTATTGTTACCTCTTTGAAAGCGACAGATAGCACATTCACCAAGTGCAATTTGAAGGAATTGTAATTAAACTTTATTATTGCTGCGCCTTATCCAAACCGTATTTAACATGACTTTTACAAGTTTATTGTTACCCCTTTTCCTGCAACATCCGGCTTTGGCAAAATTCAACTCTTGATGAACCGTGTTGAATTTTGACGGAAGTGAAATAACCGCCTCAAAATATTCTCATCACAACAACTTGGAATGAAACGTCTTTTTGCTTCAAGAAAACAAAACATGTTCCATTCTGCCTTTGATTGTTAAAATTTCGACAAGATCAAAAGGTAAAAAATCGTATGGACATTACAAACAAAATTAGGCTTTTGCCTTTTATTTTCCGGCTGAAATACCATATTGTTCTATCATGACGTCATCAGCTAAAAACCATCCATCCGCAGGGGCAAAAAAGTCCCCCACGAAAGCCGGCAAGCAAAATATTGCAGCGGCAGCAACCGGATCTATATCAGACTGGGCAGCCGATATTGATAAGGCTGCCGAAAAGCCTGTCAAAAAACCGGTAAAGGCCAAAAAGACATCAACAAAGGGAGCACGTACTGCGCGCGGAACTTCGATTGGTGGCAAAGCAACAGCCAAACAGCGTGCTGCGGCCGGTCTTAATCCTGTGGCGGGACTCGATGTCGGGCTTGAAGACGCTTCAAAAATTTCCACCGGCGGTGCAACGGCGACTGTCGAGGCATTATCCAAGCTCATTTCTTCGGGAAATCCGCTGTTTAAAAATGGCAAATTGTGGACGCCGCATCGTCCTGTCCGTCCCGAAAAATCGGAAGGCGGGATTCCGTTCAAAATGGAAACATCGTTTCTTCCTTCCGGCGACCAACCTACCGCGATCAAAGACCTCGTCGAAGGTATCAAAAATGGTGACCGCACACAGGTTTTACTCGGCGTGACCGGCTCGGGTAAAACTTATACAATGGCGAAAGTCATCGAGGAAACCCAACGCCCTGCCCTTATTCTTGCACCGAACAAAACTCTGGCAGCGCAGCTTTATGGCGAGTTCAAGAATTTCTTTCCGCACAATGCGGTCGAATATTTCGTTTCCTATTATGATTATTATCAGCCGGAAGCCTATGTGCCGCGCTCCGACACCTATATAGAAAAGGAATCGTCGATCAATGAACAAATCGACCGGATGCGCCATGCCGCAACCCGTGCGGTTCTTGAACGTGATGATGTTATTATCGTCGCTTCTGTTTCCTGCATTTACGGTATCGGTTCGGTCGAAACCTATACGGCAATGACGTTCCAGATGCAGGTGGGCGACCATCTCGACCAGCGCCAGCTTCTTGCCGATCTTGTTGCCCAGCAATATCGCCGGCAGGACATCAATTTCGTACGTGGTTCTTTCCGTGTGAGAGGCGACACAATCGAGATTTTCCCCGCCCACCTTGAAGATCGCGCATGGCGCATTTCCCTGTTCGGTGACGAGATTGACTCGATTACCGAATTTGACCCGCTAACGGGGCAAAAAACCGGTGATCTGAAATCGGTTAAAATTTACGCCAATTCACACTATGTGACACCGCGCCCGACGCTCAATCAGGCCATCAAATCCATAAAGATAGAACTTCGTGACCGTTTGGCGGAATTGAACAAGGCAGGTCGGCTTCTTGAAGCCCAAAGACTGGAACAGCGCACCACATTCGATCTTGAAATGCTGGAAGCAACCGGAAGTTGTGCGGGTATTGAAAATTATTCGCGTTATTTGACAGGTCGGCAACCGGGTGAACCGCCACCGACCATGTTTGAATATATTCCTGATAACGCCATTATTTTTACCGATGAAAGCCATGTCACCATTCCGCAAATCGGCGGCATGTATCGCGGTGACTTCCGCCGTAAAGCAACATTGGCAGAATATGGTTTCAGGCTTCCTTCCTGCATGGATAACCGCCCGTTACGTTTCGAAGAATGGGACGCCATGCGCCCGCAAACCATTGCTGTTTCGGCAACGCCGGGGGCTTGGGAAATGGAACAGGCAGGCGGTGTTTTTGCCGAACAGGTTATTCGTCCGACAGGGTTGATAGACCCGCCGGTTGAAGTGCGCCCTGCCCGCAATCAGGTGGACGATGTGCTTGGTGAAATCCGCAAAACCACCGAACAAGGCTATCGCAGTCTGGTGACGGTTCTCACCAAACGTATGGCGGAAGATTTGACCGAATATCTCCATGAACAGGGTATCCGTGTTCGCTATATGCATTCGGACATTGATACATTGGAAAGAATCGAGATTATCCGCGATTTGCGTTTGGGCGCGTTCGATGTGCTTGTAGGCATCAACCTGTTGCGTGAAGGGCTTGATATTCCCGAATGCGGTTTTGTTGCTATTCTTGACGCCGACAAGGAAGGTTTTTTGCGTTCGGAAACGTCGCTTATCCAGACAATCGGTCGTGCTGCAAGAAATGTCGATGGCCGTGTTATCCTTTATGCCGATAACAAGACCGGCTCGATGGAAAGAGCACTGGCAGAAACCGAACGCCGTCGCGAGAAACAACAGGCTTATAATATCGAGCACCACATTACGCCATCAAGCGTAAAGAAGAATATTGCCGATATTCTCGACTCTGTTTACGAGCGCGACCATGTTCGTGCTGATATTTCCGAATTTGCCGAGGCTGGCAATATGGTTGGTAACAACCTTGCTGCCCATATCGAACATCTGGAAAAATTGATGCGCGACGCGGCGGCCGATCTCGATTTCGAGGAAGCGGCAAAATTGCGTGACGAGATCAAGCGCTTGCAGCAGACAGAGCTTGCCATTTCCGATGATCCCCTTACACGCAATGTCGAAAAAACGATTGAGAGCGGCGAGCTGTCACGTGACAAAGCCAACAAAAAGGGGCTCTTTGCCAAACCCGACCTTGACCATATGGGACCGAATATGGATGTCGGAATTCTCCAAACAACCCCGAAAAGTGGAAAATTCAGAAAAAATACGCTTGATGAAATGACGGTAAAACGCACGGAAGTCCCGCTCGGCGAAAGTGCAAAACCGATCAAACGCGAGCGTATCGGGCTGGGCTCTTTCGAAGATCCGGTAGAAGTTGCGCGCAAACGTCGCCGTCCCGGAAAAACCGGAAGGCCGGGGCGTTAAGCGCCCTTGCCGTTAAGCGCCCTTGCCTCTTCTGCTATGCGAGTAAACATAGTGCTGAGGGGGTTGAATTTTTGTGTAAGTCTTCCCCCTTGCCACTTTGAACAGCCGCTTACCGCAAGAAACATTTTAAAAAAGACGGGAAAATGCATCTATCGTATAATTAGATCGATTTAAAGCATTGGATAAACATTCATAAGAAAAAGCGAAAATATACTTATTTTTTTTGAATTTGATTGGGATGTTTTTGATCTCCTGCGCTTTTTTGATGTGAAAAATATATTTATCTGACTGATTTCATTATATATTTTTTAAATCCAAAAGTTCTAAAATTAAAAACAATTGTTTAAAATTATTTCCGGCTGAACCTCATTGATTTCGATCCGGCTTTTCAAAAAAAGCATTCAAATTCAAACTGTTTTTTCCTGTTTCAGCGGTCAAAAAGCGCAATTATCGGCAAAAAGAGTGGTTAAAACCGGATGAGATTTACGACTTTTCCAAAAGGCGAACCGCCTCTATTGGCGGCTTTATAACGATTTAAAAAACGGGAATGGAACTGCGTATCTCTATGTTTAGAGAAAATTTAAACTGTTAATTTCAATCAATTTAAAGAATAAATTCAAAAAACTCTTGCAAATTTCAAGAATTTAATACAATCTATGCGCGTTCGGGCATTTTACGAACATTGGAAGACTATTAACAGGCGTGCCAAAACCGCTATAAGTTTTGGGCTGGTAACAACCGGATTTCCGGTAAAACCGGAGCCAATTTACCGATAGAGATATTGGTTTCAATAGGTAACCGTCGGTTGCAAGCTGGTAAATAGAGTGCTTTCCAGACTTCAAGAACTGCCTGCATGAGCCGTTTTGCGCATGGTGTGTGGGGCGGCGTTTATTATAAAACCTGTTTTTACAGGTAACTGAATGAGGAAACATTCTATGGCACAGACCGGGGAAGTAAAGTTTTTTAACAATGATAAGGGTTTTGGTTTCATCAAGCCGGATGATGGTGGCGCTGATATTTTCGTGCACATCTCAGCTGTTCAGGCTTCAGGTTTGACTGGCCTTACCGATGCACAGAAAGTGTCATTCGACACTGAACCTGACCGTCGTGGCAAAGGCCCCAAAGCGGTCAATATCACAGTTATCGGATGAACCCGGACCGTTCATCCATTAAACCGGGTCTCACGATCCGGTTTTTTTTTGACAAATTTTCTGTAACAAAAAAATATAAATTGTGATGGAAAAAAATGTTAAATATCTTATTTACCATAAGAAAGTCACAAGCAGCGTTCAGGCTGCGTTCAGAAAATGAGAGATAGAATTGTTTTCATGAACCGAATTCAAAGGAGTTCAACCATGAAAAATTTTGCAAAATTGGCAATGCTTTCTGCCGTATCGGCAGTGATGGTTGTGGCCCCGCTTGCTGGCGCATCAGCACATGACCACTATTGGGGTGGTCCGGGTTATTGGGGTGGTCCACGTTATTGGGATCATCACCATCATCATCACGATCACGGAGATGCAGTTGCTGCCGGTGTCGTTGGTCTTGCAGCCGGTGCGCTGATTGGCAGCGCCATGTCGCAACCGTCTCAACCTCAAGTCATCTACCAGGCTCCGCCCCCGCCTCCTCCGGCCTATTATCCGGCAGCGCCGAGATATTATGCACCTGCCCGTCCCTATTATCCGCCGGCACCAGCTGCTTATAAGCCGGTCTATCAGCCTTGGACACCCGGTTGGCGCGCCTATTGTTCGCACAAATACCGCTCATTCAATCCGCGGACAGGAACATATCGTGGCGTCGATGGTCTCAACCATTTTTGTAACGCCAATTGATTTGATAGCATCCGCTTAAAAGAAAATACCCGGCCCCGCGTCGGGTATTTTTTTAACCTCCACCTCGAAACAATGTCTGATCTCGAAATAATGCCCGATAACAGCATCAATTCGACCTTACCTCCCAAGAAACTGAAGTTATAATTTTGGGCCGAAAAAATATCAGCCGTTCAATCAATTGCTGGGAATGATTGGATGCGGGCGTGAGTAAATGCGTGATATTTCCAATCATTGAATGATTACGGGTATCACCTATTGAGATAGGTTAAGTGGTACGCCCATTTTTATGAGCCCAGTGGCACCGAGGGACACAGCAGGTGCAAAAACACTTGCTATTGGATCTTGAAGCCCGAGCCGTTTCTACTTTCAGATATCTTGTAAAAACGGATTTTGGCGCTTTTCTTCGCCAATTGTGCCCATCTCGCCGTGTCCACTGATGAACACAACATCATCTCCCAAGGGCAAAACCTTTTCTTTCAGCGAGCGCATGAGAGCCGGGTAGGAACAAAAAGGAAAATCTGTCCTGCCAATCGAATTATGAAAAAGGACATCACCGACGAAGGCCAATTTTGCTTCTTTATTGAAATAGATGACGTGACC
Source organism: uncultured Bartonella sp. (assembly GCF_946479275.1). GTDB lineage: Bacteria > Pseudomonadota > Alphaproteobacteria > Rhizobiales > Rhizobiaceae > Bartonella. The sequence goes on along the minus strand of NZ_CAMLFE010000008.1, from coordinate 4,688 downwards.
GGGTGCATGACCGGGTGTGTGGAAGACTTCGAATTCATGGCCACCACAATCCACCACATCACCTTCTTCAAGCCAATGGTCGGGAACACAATTACGCACGTCTTTCATTCCGTAATCCCGTGCTGTGATAACCAGATTTTCCATGAGCGGTTTATCGGCAATATTGGAACCGTAGATTTGAACACCAAGAGCTTCCTTGGCCTCCATTGCTCCGCCTGCATGGTCGACATGGGCGTGGGTGATCCATATAGCTTCAACATGGACGCCAGTTTCTTTTATTGCTTGGGCGACATTCGGCCAATCACCACCAGGATCAACAAGCACGCCACGCATTGTTTCACCATCATAAAGGAGAGTGCAATTTTGCCGGAACACAGTGACCGGTATGATCGTTGCTTTGAGCTTTCCCATTCAATTTCTTTCGACAATCGGTTGCAGGAATTTAAAATCTATATCGACTTCAAGCTTTAGAATATCAAGAGCCATAACGGAACAGCCAGAAATGCTCCTCGCCCGTCTTCCCGCCTTGGCTATCAATATTCTACCTTTAACAGCACCTTGCGAGCGCTCACAGCTATCGGGCGTTGCCAATTATGACAAAAGCGACTTTAAAAGCCAAAGGCGAATGGTGAGTGAAGACATAATCATTGTCTTTTTAAATTCCTTATTGAACAACCTGCTTTCCTGCACCCCCTTACAAAAGGTAATCCAGATTAAAAAGAAGTCGAACCATCCAGCACGAAATTAACAGCCTTGAATAACAACCTTGCCATCGTTTCGAATCTGTCACGTAAAAGCCTAAAATTGGGAGCAATAAACGCCGGTTCTCTCGACAGAGGCGGATTCTTCCGATAAACTCCTTTCAATTCGGATAGGTAAAAATGACAGAACAAACAACAAAACTTTCTGATGACGCCCCCCATCTTCTGGTTATTGATGATGATACGCGTATACGTAGCCTTTTGTCGCAATATCTTGTCCAGAACGGTTTTCGTGTTTCGGTCGCGGCAAACGCTGATGATGCACGCCGCAAATTGGCCGGACTTGATTTTGACCTTTTGATTGTCGATGTCATGATGCCGGGTGAAAACGGCATTTCGCTGACGCGGTCACTACGCGAAACAAAAACCGTCCCCATTCTCATGCTTACAGCACTCTCTGAAACTGATAGCCGTATCGACGGGCTTGAGGCGGGTGCTGATGACTATCTGCCAAAACCGTTCGACCCGCGCGAACTTTTGCTGCGCGTCAATGCAATTTTACGACGTGGCAATGCCAATGGTCAGCCGAAGATCGAGCAATTGGTTTTTGGACCCTATACATTTTCGATTGCCAAGAAAGAACTGAAAAAATCGGGCGAAGTCATAAAGCTCACAGATCGCGAACAGGAAATCATGGCAATCTTTGCCGAGCATGCCGGCACAACCATTCCGCGCCATAAACTCGCTACCGGAGAAGGAGAAGTTGGTGAACGCACGATTGACGTACAGATCAACCGGTTGCGTCGCAAAATCGAAAAAGACCCTGCCAATCCGGTTTATTTGCAAACGGTGCGCGGCGTCGGTTACAAACTTTCAATCGAGTAGGATGATCGATGGCCGGGCCTATCAACAGTTTTGGGCGTTGGCTGGCAAAAAAAATGCCAAAGCGCCTTTATGCGCGCTCGCTCATTATCATCATTGCGCCAATGGTGTTGTTGCAATCGGTTATTGCCTATGTTTTCATGGAACGGCATTGGCAGATGGTAACCGAACGCCTGTCTACGGCCGTTGTACGTGATATTTCAGCCATTATCGACATTATCGAAACCTATCCGCAAGACGATAATTACAACAATATTACGCGCATTGCCCAGCAACGCATGGGGCTTAACATATCAATATTGCCGCCCGAACCATTACCACCCCCCGGCCCGAAACCTTTCTTTGCTATTCTCGATTATTTCTTAAGTGAAGAAATTACCCGACAGATCAACCGCCCGTTCTGGATTGACACTGTGGGAGATTCCGACCTTGTTGAAATCCGCATCCGGCTTGATAACCATGTCTTGCGCGTATTTGCCATGCGCTCGCAAGCCTATGCATCAAACACCGGTATTTTCTTGAGCTGGATGGTTGGAACGGCACTTGTTCTATTGATTATTGCTATTTTCTTTTTAAGAAACCAGATCAAACCGATCCAGCAGCTGGCCGCTGCGGCCGACAGTTTCGGGCGCGGCCTGCCTTTACCGGAAGGGTTCGAACCGAGAGGTGCCGAAGAAGTGCGCCGCGCAGGCACTGCATTTTTGCGCATGCGCAAGCGCATTGAACGCCAGATCGAGCAACGCACAATGATGCTTTCCGGTGTCAGCCATGATTTGCGCACCATTTTAACCCGCTTCAAATTACAACTGGCTTTGGCAAAGGGAAGCTTCGATACAACGCCCCTTGAACAGGACGTGGCCGACATGCAAAACATGCTGGAAGGCTATCTTGCCTTTGCCCGTGGCGAAGGAACCGAAAATGTCGGCGAGCTCGACTTGAGCGAATTGATGAAGACTCTTCAAAAGGATGCAAAACTGCGCGACCGCGGCTTTGTCTATCACATGGAAGGATCGCCTCTCGTACAATTGAAACCGAAGGCTTTTTCAAGGCTTGTCAGCAATCTTGTCTCGAACAGTTTCCGTTATGCCAAAAACGTCGATGTGGCCATTGTCCATGGTGACGATGACCTTGTCATCATTATCGACGATGATGGGCCGGGGATTCCTGCCAATATGCGCGAGGAAGTGTTCAAGCCATTCTTCCGGCTTGATGAAGCGCGCAATCAAGATGCGAGCGGCACAGGTCTTGGCCTTTCGATTGCACAGGATATTGCCCGCAGCCACGGTGGCAATATTGTACTGGATGATAGCCCGACCGGCGGCTTGCGCGTCATTGTTGAAATTCCTCTCTAGCGCCCGATATGAAAAAGAACAGGCATTTCATTTCGAAACAGTCTTGAAGAAAGTGAGATCGGCTTTCTTGTACTGTTTCACTCTCATGTATCTGTTCTTTTCAGAAAGGAAATCATCATGCCAGCACGTTCCAAAGTCCAGCAGAAGGCAGCCGGAGCAGCCCTTTCAGCAAAACGCGGCAAAAAACCCGCCAGCTCTTTGCAGGGTGCTTCAAAAAAAATGGAACAATCCATGACAGAAGATCAGCTTGAAGATTTTGCTTCGACCAAGCGCAAGGATTTGCCTGATAATATCGGTAAAAAGCCAAAAAAATAAGAGCCGGCACTTCGTTGCCACGCTTTGACTGGAACTTATCGGGGAATAATGGCTATCAGAGAATAGAAGCTCGGGCTTGGCTTCCACCTGACGAATAAAAACTGTGCGCTATTATTTATCGTTACCCGTTGTGACAGCGTTATGACTGTCGGGTTCGAGATGAAATTCTCTCATCAACTCGTTAAAATTATTTCCGACGAAGAAATTAATATTTTTGTTAGTGACGAATGCCATTTTCCCCTGTCATTCAACGTTCCTTGTTGTTAATGACAATCGACGCGTGGGCCAAGAGCAGTTTCATATGCCGTTCGGCAGTGTTTAAAATTGGCAAACTTGGTTAACAATGAAGGGAAGCATTCGCCCGCCAGCCACTTAGCCTTACTCCGCTTATCTTCCCATATTTAACCTTGCACCACTCAACCTTACGTTCGACTGTTATTTCGGATAGTGAACACTGTTATTTTCAGGGCGTCGATAAAGACAGCATCGGCGAAAGCAAGACGTTACGACCCGTCTTCTTTTCACCTCGAGCGTACCGAACCACGCCCGTGTCCTGCCGAACATTGCGCTGTGCCAATCATTGCCGTCTGACTATCGTTAAAAATTGTAATCGGTTCATGATGCCACAAGCAAAAATGCTAATGGTTCAAATACTAGCCATTGAAGCCATGCGGCTCGCGAGGTTAACCAGCTTCGCATTGCAAAAGGCCGATGCAGTGATGTTTCTAGAATATACGCCCGCCAACAGGAACTTCTTTTGACGGCTCGAGAAGCACAACAGCGCCATTTTCATCCGGCAGGCCGAGAGTGAGAACTTCCGACATGAACGGGCCGATCTGGCGCGGCGGAAAATTGACAACACATAGAACTTCGCGACCGACAAGCTCGTCAAGTTTATAATGCACGGTTATCTGGGCTGACGAAAGTTTGACACCAATCTCTTTGCCGAAATCGATTTTGAGCTTATAGGCTGGTTTGCGCGCTTCAGGGAAAGCCTTTGCTTCGATAATTTTCCCGACACGGATATCAACCTTTAAAAAATCATCAAAACTGATTTCTGCCACCTTATAAGCTCCTTTTTACTGCCTGCCAAACAACATATCCGATCAGGCATTTCCCTTGGTTTCAAACAAAGCAAATTGCAGCGCATTTTCTGCCGAAAGGGAAGACCACGCCACCATCTGGAAGGCGCTATAATGGGTTTCACAAACATCAAGAGCATTGACAAGCAGGTTTTCTACCTGTGCGTTCGACGGATGCAAGCCGCCCGAAAGCAACAATGCCTGCCGGAAAATGACCGACGAAGAGTCTTCCCAGAAATCAAAATGCCCCATCAGCAATTTTTCGTTGATTGCCAGAACAAGTTTGAGAAGTTCTTTTCGCCTTTGTTGCGAAACAGACATATCGAATGCACAAGCAAGATGCAGTGCTTCCTGAT
>NZ_CAMLFE010000007.1 GCF_946479275.1 uncultured Bartonella sp. | reverse complement strand
TTGAGCCTTTGAGCCTTTGAGCCTTTGAGCCTTTGAGCCTTTGAGCCTTTGAGCCCTGCTAAAAATAGTTTCACCCTTCTGTCAATCGACAAAAGCCCGCTCGACCACATAAGTAGCTGGCGCGTTATTTGCACCTTCGACAAGGCCGAATTCTCTACACATCGCAGCACAGTCTTTCAGCATTGCCATAGAGCCGCAAATCATTGCGCGATCGGTTTCCGGATCGAGCTTTTTCAAACCGGTACGTTTAAAAAATTCGCCGCTGCGCATTGTATCGGTAATACGCCCCATATGATCGGAATGCTCGCGTGTGGTCATCGGATAGAATTTCAACTGGTTGGAAAATTCGCCAATGAGAGGATCATTTCTTAAGTCCGCAACAAGTTCGCGCGCATAGTCAAGTTCGGCAACAAGCCGCGTTGTCTGTATAAGAATAACTTCTTCAAATTTTTCATAAGTTTCCGGATCACGAATGAGGCTTGCAAAAGGTGCCACACCTGTTCCCGTCGAGAAGAGATAAAGCCGTTTGCCTGGTAAAAGTGCATCAAGCACCAGAGTGCCGGTCGCTTTTTTGCGCATCAGCACCGTGTCGCCCACTTTGATCTTTTGCAAATGCTCGGTCAAAGGGCCATTCGGAACCTTGATGGAGAAAAACTCCAATTGCTCGCTCCAGAACGGACTTGCAATGGAATAGGCACGGAAAACCGGCTTTTCGGCGTTGGGCAAACCGATCATCACAAACTCGCCCGAACGGAAACGGAAACTGTCTGGCCGGTTCAGGCGGAAACGGAAAAGCCTATCTGTATAATGTTTGACATCCTGTACAGTTAAAGCAAAAACATTTGCCGGTATCGGAAATGAAGACGGCGTGGCAGTCGCATTCGAGGCTGCATTGTCGACAGGCGTAGTCATCGGAATTCTTCCTTAATAAACTTTAGCAGATAAACTTGACAAATTCAGGCATGATATAATGCTAAATGGATTATCTGCCAACATCATAAAGCGAAGTTTCTTTATAATAACAAAATTGTTTTCGTCAAATGAGAGTTGTAGATAGTCTGTTGTTTATGCAAAATAATTGTTTCAAAGCCGATAGACAAAACGGCTATTGTGATCACATATAGAAAAGCGGAAGGTCGTTTGGAAACAAAACCACATATGACAGAACAACTTAAATTCGGAACAAGCGGCTTGCGCGGTCTGGTGAGCGATTTAACCGATGATATTATCATGCGCTACGCTCACGCTTTCTTGCGACATTTGGAAAAGATCGGCAAAATAAGCAAAGAAGCAAGTGTGATTGTCGGCTATGATCTGCGCTCGTCAAGCCCGCATATTAAAAACGTCGTCATTAAAACAATCGAAGATCGGGGCTATTCTGTTATCAATGCCGGTGAGGTACCAACCCCTGCCCTTGCGCTTTATTCACTCAGCCATCGCTATCCCGCAATTATGGTTACAGGAAGTCATATTCCCGATGACCGCAATGGATTGAAATTCTATCGCCCCGATGGAGAAATAACCAAGCAAGACGAGCGCTCTATTGTCAACGAACTTGATAAAACGGCAAAAGGGGACAAAGGCGGACTTTCAGAAAATGACACGCCCTATCACCTTGCCGAAAACTATCAATCCCCTCCTGTCGTTCCGGATGTCCTTGAACTTTACCGGAAACGCTGTCTTTCCATTTTGCCGAAATCGGCACTTCAGGATATGAAAATCGGCATCTATCAGCACAGTTCCATTGTGCGCGATTTTCTCGTTGAAGTTTTGTCATCTCTTGGTGCGAAAACTGTTGCAATCGGTCGGGCCGACCATTTTGTTCCTGTCGATACCGAAGCATTACGCGATTTCGACCGCAAGCTTGCTCTCGATGCGGTACGCCAATACGGGCTCGATGCGCTGGTGTCGACCGATGGCGACGCAGACCGGCCGTTAATTGCCGGTTCTGACGGAATATTTCTAAAAGGCGATGTGGTTGGAATGCTCACTGCCAAATATCTTTTTGCCGATGCTGTGGTCACCCCTGTCACCTCTACCTCGGCAGTCGAGACAAGCCACTTTTTCGAGCATGTTTACCGCACATCGGTCGGCTCACCTTATGTTATTGCCGGCATGAAACAGGCGCTAAGCGACGGCTATCATACAATTGTCGGTTTTGAAGCCAATGGCGGCGTGCTTTTGGGCAGCGATATTTCAAGCGAGACTTGCGAATTGAAGAAATTGGCAACACGTGATGCAATGCTTCCCATTTTGGCTTTGCTGGGGTTTGCGCAATTGCGCGGCTCATCTGTTCAGGCTCTTCAGGGGTCTCTTCCGCGGCGCTTCACAGCCAGCAACCGGCTTTCAAATATTGACATGAAGAAAGCAAAACAAATTTTGCATGATCTTGAAGATGCAGCTACATGCGTGCATTTTTTCCACCCGCTCGGAACAATCAAACATTGGGATGTCATCGACGGTTTGCGTGTCATCATGGACAATGGTGACATTGTGCATTTCCGCCTTTCCGGTAATGCTCCGGAATTGCGGTGTTATAGCGAAGCGGCTTCGCAAGAACAAGCCGACAAGCTTCTCGAATGGGGGCTTGAAAACATTGCTCGAACCTTGGAGAAAGCATCATGATAAAGGTTATTGCGCATTTCTATATCAAGCCCGAATTTGTTGAAAAGACCGAAAGTCTTTTCAAAGAGCTCGTGGAAAAATCCCGTAAAGACAAAGGCTGCATTTCCTACGAACTGTTTGAAGTTGAAGGCGATACCGGTCATATGGTTTTCATTGAAACTTGGAAAGATAAAGGCGCCCTTGATGCGCATAGCAAAACCGAACATTTCCTTCGCATTATCGATGAATTGACAAAGATGAGCTATAAGGAAGCGCTTGTCACGGTTATGACACAGAAGCTTTGATAGCAGGTAATTTCCATTTCTTTACAAGAAAAGCAGTATCGGTTTCAAACCGATGCTGCTTTTTATATTATCCGGCTCTTTATCTGCTTCAACAAGCACTGTTTTCCTTTCAAGTTCGAGAGCGGAAACGATGCGTTGTTTTTTAAAAAAATTCGCTTCTCTTCACCACGACCACGCGCGTCAAAACGATATTTTTTTAGCTTCTTATTTTGCTGTTTATGAGTTTGTTCTGCTTTATGCGTTTATGCGATGTTCAACCAACACACAGTAACCGGATTTGTCAACATGGTAGAAAGTGAAAATGTTTCAATCTTTCATCACACACCTCTCCCCCGCATTCAGGCAGAAACTATTGTCGCTTCAAAACGCTTCCGACATCGAATTGTCTTTTCATGTGCCGAATTATTGAAAGAAAATTTATTCGTCGTTCACTTGATTCTGTTCAGGCAAAAGCAGATTGAGGATAATTGCCGTAATCCCGCCGGCGGCAAGGCCGGATTTCATAATATCGGCGATAAATGTCGGAAGGTGGCTCACAAAAGCCGGTACTTGCGGCACGCCGACACCAACACTCAGAGCAATTGCAATGATAAGAAGTGCCCGCCGGTCAAGCTTGATTGAGGAAAGGATATTGATTCCGGAGGCGGCAACCGAGCCGAACATGATCATGGCAGCACCGCCCAGAACCGGTTCGGGCATTGCCTGTATGAGGGCGGCAATTTTCGGAAAAAGGCCGAGGACAACAAGAATAGCCGCAATCCACAAGCCGACATAGCGGCTTGCAACGCCGGTCAACTGGATAATACCGTTATTTTGCGCAAATACCGAACTTGGAAATGTATTGAAAAAACCGGCAAGAAGAGAATTGGCGCCATTGACAAGCACGCCACCCTTTATTCTCTTCATCCATAATGGCCCAGAAACAGGCTCGCTTGAAATTTTGCTTGTTGCTGTAATGTCACCCACCGCTTCAAGAGAGGTAACAAGATAAATCATGATGAGCGGAATAAACAATGACCATGAAAAAGATAATCCGAAATGGAGCGGCCTTGGCAAAGCAAAAAGTGCGGAATGTTCAAAGCCGGAAAAATCGAGCCTGCCCATAAAGCCTGCCATGGCATAGCCGACAGCAAGGGCAAGAATAATGGCACTGGAGCGTACCCATGTAATCGTAACACGGTTTAAAAGAATGATAAGCGCAAAGACCGTGCATGACAAAGCGAGATTTTGTAAGCTTGCAAAACTCCCCTTTTCGCCCAACGACGCATAACCGCCGCCCATACTGACAAGCCCCTCTTTAATCAGGGTAAGGCCAATCAATAAAACCACAATACCGGTGACAAGCGGCGTAATCATACGGCTGATAAAGGGGAGAATGCGCGAAACCGACATTTCGATAAAAGAACCGGCAATTACCACGCCGAAGACGGCCGACATGACCTCGTTTGCCGGAATACCGCTTGCAACCATGGCAGCAGAACCGGCTGAAAGCGGCCCGACAAAATTGAAACTTGTCCCCTGCACAATCAGCAAACCGGCGCCAAACGGGCCGATTTTTTTGCATTGTACAAAAGTAGCAATGCCCGAAATAATAAGCGACATGGATAGAACCATAGCCGTATCTTCCGGCGAAACACCGGCAGCACTGCAAATGATAAAACCCGGCGTAATGATCGGCACAATAATTGCCAATAAATGTTGGAGAGCCGCCAAAAACGCAACAGGTGCATGCGGGTGGTCATTTATTTCAAAAACGAGATCACCCGATTTTTTATTCGTTTTCCGGTTTTCCATCGGCTTTCTCCGTCAGCACAAATAATGCGTGAACATTGAAGGAAATTTTCAAGTTAACGTTCTAGTTGAGGATTGATGAAGAAAGGTCAAGTTTATTTGGCAATAAGCAACATTTATCCACCAGCAAGCAAGCTTTTTTACCGATAAGACTGCTCATTGATCCCGTGATGATACAATTTCAAAATAGGAAGATTTTCTGGTGTAGCTCTTGTAAGAAAACATCTTGTTGGCTTTAAAACAACAATTATATGCAATTACGGCATTAAATAAAAAACGGGAATGCTATTTGGTCAAAAATCGGATTGGACGAGAAAGATGAATATTGGTGAGGCGGCAAAACAATCGGGTCTTAGTGCAAAGATGATCCGTCATTATGAGGAAACCGGGCTTATTTCACCAATCCATCGCAGCGGGAATGGTTATCGTGTCTATAGCAACGATGATATTCAAACCTTATGCTTCATCCGCCGCTCGAGACTGCTCGGCTTTTCTTCCGAAGACATACGCGTCCTCCTCGGATTATGGAAAGATCATAGCCGCGCTTCAAGCGAGGTTAAAAAACTCGCACTTGCCCATATCAAAGCTTTGCAGGAAAAAATGGATTCTCTTCAGGTGATGATTAATACACTCGACCACCTTGTCCATCACTGCCATGGCGATGACAGGCCCGATTGCCCGATTCTGGAAGATCTTGCAGGATCAAGTCACCACTGCCATTGATTGAATGCATGTTTGCTGTTTTTGAGTGAGACGCCTTTGCACCGAGTTTTATTAAACTTTTCGCGTTTTTTGTATCGTCGCAAAAATGTTTGTCAGAACATCCCCAAAACAAGCCCACATAAAAACAAACTATAAAAAATTTTAAAACCGGATTGCCAGTCTGTTTGCTGGTCTGCTCATTGCCGCGCATCTTTGAAAAACCGGGTATATTTTTTTAACGATCGAACATGCCTGATCTCCAAACAGCTATAGATGAAAGCCCAACAACGCCAATTAAAAACCGGAAACAGTCTTTGTTCTTTGGTTTTTAATAATTTTCACATTTGCAAGCTTGCGCAAAGTTAAAAGACATTTAAGGCTCTTTCGTCAAAAATTAGCAATTTGAAAGAAAAGACTTTTTATTGTGCCTGAAGAATATTACACATGACACACTAAAAAATGAACGAGATCTGACATGCGTAAAATACTCGAGATCAACGATCTTAAAAAACTCGCCAAACGACGCGTTCCAAAAATGTTTTTTGACTATGCCGATTCCGGAGCATGGACAGAAAGCACTTATCGCGCCAATGAAGAAGACTTCAAAAAAATAAAGCTGCGCCAACGTGTTCTGGTCGATATGACCAATCGCTCGCTTGAAAGCGAAATGATCGGCCAGAAGGTTGCCATGCCTGTTGCTTTGTCACCAACCGGTTTGGCGGGAATGCAACATGCCAATGGTGAAATGCTGGCGGCTCAGGCTGCTGAAGAATTCGGCGTGCCGTTCACATTGTCAACAATGAGTATCTGCTCGATTGAAGATGTCGCCTCGGTAACCAAGAAACCGTTCTGGTTCCAGCTTTATGTAATGAAAGACCGCGACTTTATCGCCGATCTTATCAATCGTGCTAAGGCTGCCAAATGCGGCGCTTTGGTATTGACACTTGATTTGCAAATTATGGGGCAACGCCACAAAGATTTGCGCAACAATCTGTCTGCCCCGCCAAAATTTACATTAAGAAATCTCTGGCAGATGATGACATGCCCGAAATGGTGCATGGAGATGTTGCAGACTGACAAACGGACTTTGCGAAATATTGCCGGTCATGCCAAAAACGTTACCGATCTTTCATCGTTGAGTTTGTGGACAGCCTCGCAATTCGACCCGAAGCTTAACTGGAACGATGTCGAATGGATCAAGAAGATCTGGGGTGGCAAACTTATCCTGAAAGGCATTCTTGATGTTGAAGACGCCAAAATGGCTGTCAAAACCGGTGCCGATGCCATTCTGGTTTCAAACCATGGTGGCCGCCAGCTTGACGGCGCACCTTCAACCATTTCGGTTTTGCCGGAAATTGTCGATGCTGTCGGAGATAAAATAGAAATCCATCTTGATGGCGGTATCCGCTCAGGTCAGGATGTGTTGAAGGCCTTGGCGCTTGGTGCCAAAGGCACGTTTATCGGCCGGCCATTTCTTTACGGACTTGGTGCTATGGGCAAACCGGGTGTCACAAAAGCCTTGGAAATTATCCGTAACGAGCTTGATGTTTCCATGGCACTTTGCGGCAAGAAGAAAATTGCCGATCTCACCCATGATGTCCTTTATGATTTCAGGCCTTCAAAGCCTAAACGCTGAAAGAGCAGCATAATTCAATATTGGATAAGCCGGGCAAAATGCCCGGCTTTTTTCAATGCTTTTGTTTTTTAACGACGTTTTTTAAAAAATGATTTTTCTTGGAATTCAACAAACCGATGAAAAGCCAACACTCAAAAAATGAAAATTCGATACTGGAACGACCGGCTTCCACGCAATACATAAACGAAATGAACCTTCAAACAGCGATTGAGCTACCTGTCGTCCCGCTCTTTTCGGTGAAAAAATCCACATTGATTACCCGTGCAAAGGCTTGCTCTTTATTTTATCCGATTTTGCAATTGACCCGATTTTATCATTGGTGAGCGTTGAAGAGCGCCGATTTCTTGATCTTGGCGATGGCACATGGATTTTCCAAGATGTTCAAAATGTCACAACATCTTTCAGCACCTCTTTTATGATACCCTGTTTTGACAGTTGAAGCGAAATGAACTGCCAGCCTAAAATAGCTCTTCTTCTGCTTTTCAAAAATGAGTTTCAATACAAAGATTGATAAAGCCAATTTTGATGAGCCAAAACGTATAGCAACAATAAAGCTCGAATGAAGCGAACAAACATCCCTTCCAAATTGGAAAATACAAGGCTGGCTCACGTCACGAAAAGCTCTGCCTGAAACTCGGTCAAGAAGAATGAATCAAATAATTTTATTCACCTCTGCATCAAAATAGAGCGGATGGAAAAGGCCGAATGGATGCGCGCGACACCGGGCAAGCGTGACAATATTTCCTTGTGAATGGTTTCATAAGCGGCGGCATTTTCTGCTTCCGCGCGCAGCCAATAATCAGCATCCCCCGTCATCAAATAGCATTCTTTGATTTCCGGATGGCGGCGCACAGCTGCCTCGAAACGATTCAAATATTCTTCCGTCTGTTTTTCAAGTGTAATCTGGATAATGGCAATGAGGCGGTCTTCCCCTTCGACACTTCCCAATATGGCGGTAAACCCGCGAATAACACCGCTTTCTTCCAATAATTTTACACGTCGCAAGCATGCCGAGGGGGAAAGCCCCACTTCGGCGGCGAGATTGGCATTGCTCATGCGCCCGTCACGGCGCAACAGGCGGATGATATTACGATCTATTGCATCAAGATTTTGCATAATATTTCATTTTTTCGGATTTACGCTCAATATTCAACGACAAATATCTATAATATTTCAAAAATAGATACAACATTCAAATGCCCTTCACATATGATAGGCACAATAAAATGGCAAAAAGCCACGGGAACAAACCTGAGGGAACCAATGCAGGCATCCGGATTTGTAACCGGATTTATCTTGGAAATAATGAAATGGGTAAAACTCAAAACGACAACAAAATTCCGACATTAGCCTATGGGGCAATTCTCACAATCAATCTTGATGCCATTGTCGAAAATTATAACACCATTAAAAAAATGGTTGCTCCGGCACAAAGTTCTGCCATTGTCAAAGCCGACTCCTATGGCCTTGGTGCTAAAAAAATAGCGCCCGTGCTTTATGAAGCAGGATGCCGGTTTTTCTTTGTGGCAGAACTTATCGAGGCACTTCGGCTTAAAGATCAATTGCCGACAGATGCTTCCATTGCAGTTTTGAATGGTATTTTACCGGGTGCGGAAAAAATAACAGCAGAGGCCGGTATCATTCCGGTTCTGAATTCCTGGGAGGCTATTCTTGACTGGCAAAAATTATGCGCGAATGAAGCAAAGCGTTTTCCCTCAATCATCCAGATTGACACCGGCATGTGTCGTTTGGGGCTTGATAATAGCGAGCTTTACCGCCTTGTAGCCGACCCGTCGATTTTTAACGACGCGGATATAAAACTGGTCATCAGCCATTTGGCCAAAAGCGACGAGGAAAATAGCCCTGCCAATCCTGCCCAGCTTGAAGCAATGAAGAAGGCACTTGCAAAACTGCCTGCTTCAAAAGTTGCCCTTGCTGCTTCCGGCGGAATTTTTTTGAACGCCGATTATCATTTCAACATGGTGCGCCCCGGAATTGCCCTTTACGGGGTAGACCCTTTCGGCAAAAGCCCGACAGCAATCAAACCGGTTGTGAGCCTTGAAGCCCATGTTATCCAGACACGCCATGTTCCCCGTGGTTCGGCTATAGGCTATGGCGGTACATTTATAACCGAACGGCCAAGCACAATCACAACAATATCGGTTGGCTATGCCGATGGTTGGTTAAGGGCACTCGGCAATAAAGGTTCGGTTTATTTCAAAGGGGTGCGCATGCCAATTGTTGGCCGCGTTTCGATGGATTCCATCACACTTGATACAACGCATCTTGGTGAAAATGCACCAAAAGCCGGTGATCTTGTCGAACTCATCGGCAAACACCAATCGCTTGACGATGTTGCACGTGATGCCGGCACAATTCCTTATGAAATTCTAACGTCGCTTAGTCATCGTTATGAGCGCATCTATTTAAAAAATCGCGAGGGAAACAAAAAATGAAAGTGCTTGTTCTGGGAAGTGGTGTCGTTGGTGTAACTTCAGCTTGGTATCTCAATAAAGCAGGCCACGAAGTTACGGTCATTGACCGTGAAGAAGGGCCTGCATTGGAAACAAGCTTTGCCAATGCCGGTCAGGTTTCGTTCGGATATACAACCCCATGGGCACAGCCGGGGCTGACCCTCAAAGCATTGAAAATGATGCGGCAGGCCAATCCGCCGCTTATTATTCATCCGACTTTCAGCCTCGACCAGATGAAGTGGCTCTTTGCAATGTTTATCAATTGCAATGAAAACCGTTACAAGAAAAACAAAGCCCTGATGGTGCGCGTCTCCGACTATGCCGCCAAATGTCTTCAGGCTTTGCGCGAAGAAACATCTATCCATTACGACGAACGCATGAAGGGCACGATCCAGCTTTTTCGGGACCCTCACCAGCTTGAAGCGGCCAACAAGGATGTTGAGGTTCTCAAAGCCGATGGCATTGCCTTTAAGATGCTCGACAGTGACGGCTGCGTTGCCGCAGAACCCGGATTGGCGCCGTTAAAAGATAAAATCGTTGGTGGCTTGCAAACTCCTGAAGATGAAACCGGCGATTGCCAGATGTTTACAACCAAACTTGCAAAGCTCGCGGCCGATAAAGGGGTTGAATTTTCCTATAATACAATAATCAATAAACTTCTTGTTGAGGGCAGTAAAATTACCGGCGTGGAAACGTCACGCGGCTTGATGCATGCCGATGCCTATCTTGTTTCGATGGGGTCCTTTACACCGTTTCTTATTCGCGATCTCGGACTTCATGCGCCAATCTATCCGGTAAAAGGATATTCCATCACCGTGCCGATCACCAATGAGGCGAAAGCACCGGTTTCAACCGTTATTGACGATATTTACAAAGTTGCTGTTACAAGATTGGGTAATCGTATCCGCGTCGGCGGCATGGCAGAAGTTTCAGGCTATGAAATCAAGCTCACCGAACCACGCCTGAAAACTTTGCAAGAAGCTTTGGAAATGATGTTTTCCGGCTCCTATGATAGAGATTTCAAGCCGCAGCTCTGGTCAGGTTTACGGCCGGTAACGCCTGACAGTGTGCCCATTATCGGCAAAACAAAATATGAAAACCTGTTTATCAATTCCGGACATGGTACTTTGGGTTGGACAATGTCGACCGGAAGCGGCCATTTGATTGCCGATATTATCAGCGGCAACAAGCCCGAAATTGACCCGACAGGATTGGACATCAGCCGGTATCAATAATTTTTCGATCACCTAAAAGACAATTGAAAAGCTGATGTGCTGCAACAGCCTTCTTTTAAAACAAGAAACTGTTGCGGCCTTTCATGTGCACTTTATCCGGTTTGCCTTTTCTCGCTCATGAATTGCATTTTGCGGATTATGTATTTCCTCTTTAGGGGCTTTTCGTTCTTACGGTTTTCTGTTCTAGCCGGTTATCCGGTTTTTTAGTTCCTGACCGTCCGTTTTATTTTCGTTCCGTTTGCTTACTCTTTTTCAGTGCTCGACCTGCCTATAATCTTTTAAATTTTTTTCTTCGTCGCTTCCGGAATGTCCGGAAATTTTATGAAAAATAAACAGACACAGCCAAGGCGAAAAGCTGACCGTTTTCATCTTTCCGTTTTTGGCCATTTCACCAATAGTTCTACATCATTGCGGCAGCGCCGAAGATGGCGCCCCTAAACCAAAAAGAATAAAAATCCGAATAGAAAAGCTAATAAAAAACCGGCCGAAGCCGGTTTTTTTTAACGATAATTGGAAAGCGGTGGACAGGAACAAATAAGATGCCTGTCACCTGCGACATTATCAATACGCGAAACCGGCGGCCAATATTTATCTGCCGGATCCTGAGCAGGGTCAGGCAGTGCCGCAATTTTGCGCGAATAGGCATGTGACCAATTGTCATCAATGGTATCGGCCAGAACATGCGGGGCATTGACGAGCGGATTATCATCCTTCGGCCAGACACCCTCACCCACTTTTTTGGCTTCTTCGGAAATGGCAAGAAGGGCGTTGCACAGCCTGTCTATTTCCGATTTCGGTTCGGATTCTGTCGGTTCGATCATCAATGTTCCGGGAACCGGAAACGACATTGTCGGAGCATGAAAGCCATAATCGATTAGACGTTTGGCCACATCGTCGACAGTGATGCCGTAATTATCCTTGAGAACACGCGTATCGACAATACATTCATGCGCAACACGCCCTCTTTTTCCTTTATAAAGAATCGGATAGGCCGCAGAAAGCTGTTCTGCAATATAGTTGGCATTCAAAATTGCATTTTCGGTGGCAAGTTTCAGCCCTTCGGCGCCCATCATACGGATATACATCCATGTGATTGTGAGAATTGAAGCGCTGCCGAAAGGTGCTGCCGAAACGGCATGGCTTGTCGAAAAAAGCGCGTGACCGGGAACGAAAGGTTCAAGATGTTTTGAAACGCCAATCGGCCCGACACCCGGACCACCGCCGCCATGAGGAATGGCAAAAGTTTTATGCAAATTCATGTGACAGACATCCGCACCGACATCAGCCGGACGGGCGAGAGCAACCAGCGCGTTAAGATTTGCGCCATCAAAATAGACTTGCCCGCCATTCTCGTGGATAATCTTGCAAATCTCTTTGATACTTTCTTCATAGACCCCGTGGGTTGACGGATAGGTAATCATCAAAGCAGCAAGATTGTCTTTGTGTTCGACAGCTTTTTTGCGCAAGTCTTCGACATCAACATCTCCGTCACCAAGACAATCGACCACAACCACTTCCATACCGGCCATATGCGCCGAAGCCGGATTTGTGCCATGGGCAGAAGCCGGAATGAGACAGATATTGCGATTATGTTCGCCATTTTTGTCGTGATAGCGGCGAATGGCAAGAAGACCGGTATATTCACCTTGTGCGCCGGAATTGGGCTGGAATGAAATGGCACTGAAGCCGGTAATTTCACACAACCATTTTTCAAGTTCGGCAATAAGCTGCTGATAGCCGCGACTATCGGTTTTCGGGGCAAAGGGGTGAAGATTTGCAACCTTCGGCCAGCTTAAAGGCATCATCTCGGCAGCAGCATTCAATTTCATGGTGCAGGAGCCGAGCGGAATCATAGCGCGGTCAAGTGCCAGATCTTTATCGGCAAGGCGGCGCAAAAAGCGCATCATTTCGGTTTCCGATTGCACAGCATGGAAAAACGGCTGACTTAAAAAAGAACCATCGCGTTTTTTGCCCAAGAGTTTCGACGGGGCTTTATCGCTAAGCGTTGCACCGAAAAGCTTGGCAAGCGCTTTTGCGTCTTCTTCATCCGAAAGTTCATCAAAATTGATGGAAACGGTATCCTTGTCGATAACGCGTATGAGACGGCCATCACTTTCCGCTTTTTGTTGCAGTTCATCCGCTTTGCCGGAAACATTGATGGTTACACAATCGAAATAATGGTCGCCGGCAAGAGTAAAGCCCGCATCTTTGACACTGTCACCGAACCGGCTTGCAAGATCATGAACGCGGTTGGCAATCGCTTGCAAACCTTCCGGACCATGCCAGACAGCAAAAGCTGTTGCCATATTGGCAAGGAGTGCCTGAGCAGTACAAATATTCGACGTTGCTTTGTCGCGGCGGATATGTTGTTCACGTGTCTGCAAAGCAAGACGGTAGGCAACCCGCCCTTTGGTATCAATCGACTGCCCGACAATGCGTCCGGGAATCATACGTGTCAGGGCTTCGGATACCGCCAGATAACCGGCATGCGGACCACCAAATCCCATTGGCACGCCGAAACGCTGCATAGAGCCCACAACCATATCGGCTCCCCAAAGGGCAGGCGCTTCCATGATTGTCAAAGCCAGAGGATCAGCCACAACAATAACCAATGCACCTTTCGCTTTGGCCTTTTTAATGACATCGCTATGATCGACAAAACGTCCCTTTGTGTCGGGCCATGGCAAAACGATTGCTGCTGTCTTGTCGGTGATCTCGCTCTCTAACCCGATCTCGAACCCTTGCGTTTCTGCCCTTGTTTGCGCCACTGCCAAAGTTTGCGGGTGAAGTTCGCCAAATACAGAAATGGCCGTTTTTTTATTGCGCGAAAAGCGCACCGCAACGGCGTTTGCTTCGGCAAGTGATGTTGCTTCATCAAGAAGCGAGGCCGCCGCAATCGGCAAGCCCGTCAATTCGCAGACAAGAGTCTGGAAATTGAACAACATTTCAAGCCGCCCCTGACTGATTTCTGCCTGATAGGGCGTATAGGCAGTGTACCAGGCCGGATTTTCAAAAAGATTGCGTAAAATGACAGAGGGAACAAAAGTGCCATAATAGCCCTGTCCGATAAAGCTTTTATGGAGACGGTTCTGTTCCATCATGTTGTGAAGCTCGTGAAGAGCTGCCCCTTCACTTACCGCTTTTGGCAATTGAAGCGGGCGATGAAGACGGATTGCGTTCGGCACTGCCTGCTCGACCAATTCCTCAAGAGAACCAAGCCCCAATTTATGCAGCATTGCCTTTGCCTCTTCGGGCCGCGGCCCGATATGGCGTGATGAAAATGGAAGTTCCTGCATTTTATTATCCAATCATTGCGACATAACCTGCCGCATCCATCAAGCTGTCGAGCTGACTTGCGTCAGAAATTTTCATCTTCCACAACCAGCCTTCTTTTTCTGCCTTCTGGTTAACGAGTGCCGGATCATCGCTCAAAGCTTCATTGACTTCGCTAATTGTGCCATCAACCGGTGAAAAAACGTCGGATGCAGCCTTGACCGATTCGACAACAGCAACAGAATCGCCTTTTTTGACAGTGCTGCCGACTTCCGGCAATTCGACGAAAACAAGGTCGCCAAGCTGCTCCTGAGCATGGTTTGTGATGCCGACCGTTGCAAGATCACCATCAAGACTGATCCATTCATGATCTTCGGTGAAATACAGTTTAACCATGTGTTTTATCCTTTAAAATAACGATGTTCGACAAAGGGAAGTGTGTGGACAACAAGCGGTATTTTCTTACCGCGAACTTCTGCTTCAAGCTCGGTTCCGGCTTTTGCAAAGTCGATTGCAACATACCCCATTGCAACCGGACCATTGAATGACGGGCCAAAGCCGCCTGATGTAACATGACCGACGAGTTTGCCTGTCTTGTCAAAAATTTCTGCACCGGCGCGCACCGGCTGGCGTGTTTCAGGCATCAAACCGACGCGGCGGCGTGTTGCACCATTTTTCAACGCTTCAAGAAAAGCCTTGGCACCGAAAAAATCGCCCTTCTCACGCACCGGTTTGGTGACAGCCCAGGTAATTGCCGCTTCAACCGGATTGGTTTTCGCTGTGATGTCGTTACCATGGAGGCACAAGCCCGCTTCAAGTCGCAGACTGTCACGTGCGGCAAGGCCTATCCATGTCACGCGCGGGTCGCTCAACAGTTTTTCGGCAAGTGCTTCAGCTTCATCAACAGGCAGGCCGATTTCAAATCCATCTTCGCCGGTATAGCCCGAACGTGTCATAAACCAGTTTTTCTTTGGCTCGAAACCATGCATGAAATGAAGTTCATTTCCCGGTAAACCTGCTTTTTTGATGACATCGGCAGCCTCCGGCCCCTGTAACGCTAAAAACACGCGTTCAAGCGGTTCGATTGTGCAGTCAAGCCCAAGCGCGCGTTTTTGAAGTTCGGCAATGTCAGCTTTCGCATTACCGGCATTGGCAACAACCATAAAACGTTTTTCACCAAGGCGGGTCACAATGAGATCGTCAAGGATGCCCGCCTCTTCATTCAAAAGATAGTTATAACGTGACTGGCCGATTTGCAGTGCTTCAGCATCAAGTGGCAGGGCTTTTGACAAAAAGTCGGCTGCACCATTTCCTTCAACCAGTATCAGTTTCATATGAGAAATATCGAACAGACCCGCATGGGCACGTGTATGCAAATGCTCTTTCATAACGCCGAGCGGGTAAGTGAGCGGCATGTTCCATCCGGCAAAATTGCCGAATTTGGCTCCGGCTTTTTCATGCATATGAAAAAGCGGCAAAGTTTTAAGGTCTTCTTGAGAGTTGCCCATAAATTGCTCCGAGGTTGCGCCAATAGACACACAATGCATCTATTTCACACCCCTCTGTCTTGAGCCTGAGAGACTTGTGGAAAGCTCTCCCCCTCCACTTACACCTTCGGCGCGGGATAAACCCGACTTTCCAGAGCTGTCTTGATCTTTTTACGGTTCCTTGTGCCTGAGAGATTACGGGCTGTTTTCCCCTTCGGCGGCCAAAACACGGTTGACTGTATTTTTACACTCTCCCGCAAAAAGATGAGAAAGGTTAAATTTACCCCTCCCTGACATGGCACCGGTTCTAGCCGATCTTCAAAGTGAAGTCATCCTTAAAAAATCATTTCCCCCGACTAAGTCGGAATATCTAGCCCATATGATCATGACAATTAATTGTGATAATCACTATAAACCGTTTTATTTTTTGTAATTTTCTAATGATTGATCTTGCTGCCAAGATAAAATCCCAAAGCGGTCGCGAAAAGACAGAAGACGACAGAAACAATAATATTGAAAAAGGCCTCACCGACTGCGCCTTTCTTCAAAAGTTCGAAGCTTTGCAAGCTGAAGGAAGAAAAAGTTGTAAAGCCGCCGCAAATCCCCACCATGACAAAAAGACGGATATTCTCGCTCACTGGCCATTTTGCCTCTGCCATGGTGATAACGCCAAAAAAAGCGATCACAAAAGACCCGACAATATTGATAAGAATTGTTCCCCATGGCAGATTTTTACTGACCGGAACCATGAGGATCGATAACCAGTAACGTAAAACCGTGCCCAGTGCACCGCCAAAAGCCACCCATAATGTTGCACTCATCAGTAAAGCTCCTTAAAGCAAGGAAAACAATTTCAACCCAATTATCAAATAAAATGCCGACTCGGAAACTAAATGCCATAAAATAATATGACGACTTAAAACAGAATGCCGACAAAACCGAAATAAAGGACTAAAAATGCCAGCCGGAAAACAGGAATTATTGGATTTTCTAAAAACCTTTGGCATTCATGTCAAAACGACGACCCATCCGGCGATCTTTACCGTCAAAGAAGGGGACAATATTAAACAAAATATTCCCGGTGCCCATACCAAGAATCTGTTTCTGAAAGATAAAAAGGGACATTATTTTCTGGTGACACTGGGGGCTCATTCGGTTGTCGACCTTAAACATCTTCATGATAAAATCGGTGCATCGGGGCGCCTTTCCTTTGGTAGCCCTGAAAAACTTTCCGAATATCTCGGCCTTTATCCGGGTGCTGTCAGCGTTTTCGGTCTCATAAATGATAAAGACAATCATGTCACATTCATTCTTGATAAGGCGCTTTACAATCACTCTATTATCAATTGCCACCCGATGACCAACGAGGCTACAACCTCGATTTCACGTGAAGATCTCGTAAAATTTGTTCGTGCCACAAATCACGAACCTCTTATTATTCAGGTTTCCGAGGAAGAGGGTTGAAATTATCAACCAAAGGCACGATTTTGAGATTAGAATGAACAGACATTTCGTAAGAAACAGGACTTGATAATGAGTGACAATCCTTTTGCGCCACAGGGCGGGCAAATGAATGCAAATGTAAATTTGGCCAATCAAACAGGAGGGGCAGATAATTCTGTCATCAAGGATACAACAACGGCCGATTTTTCAAAGGATGTCCTTGTCGAATCAAAAAAGCAACCTGTTATTGTCGATTTTTGGGCTACGTGGTGTAATCCGTGCAAGCAATTGGGGCCTGTTCTTGAAAAAGTTGTTAAGGCGGCGAAAGGTGCTGTCAAACTCGTCAAACTCGACATTGATAAACATCCTGCCATTCCCGGACAGATGGGAATCCGTTCCGTACCTGCGGTCATCGCTTTTGTTGATGGCCACCCTGTTGACGGTTTTATGGGGGCAGTGCCGGAAAGCGAAGTCAAAAAATTTGTTGCAAAACTCACTGGTAACGAAAAAGAAGCAGCGATTGACGAAGCATTGGAGACAGCCAATGAATTGCGCAAAAGCGGCGATGTGACAGGCGCTGCTACATTTTATGCGCAGGTTTTAAAACAAGCACCTGATAACGTCACAGTTATTGCCGCTTTTGCCGATATGCTTGTTGAAAATGGTGAAATTGATCAGGCCAAAGGCATTCTCAAAGCTGTGCCCGATGCTAAAAAGTCCGACCCTGCTATTCGTGCTGTCGAGGCAAAAATCGCTCTTAAAGAGGAAACCGCCAAATTGGGCGACCCGACAGCATTGAAAAAACGCATTGCCGAAAATCCGAAAGATTATCAGGCAGCCTATGACCTTGCTCTTGTTTATAATGCCGAAAACAAGCGGGATGAAGCGGCCGATTTGCTGCTCGGCATCATGAAAGTGGACAGGACGTGGAATGATGACGGTGCAAGGAAACAATTATTGCAGTTTTTTGAAGCCTGGGGTGCAATGGATCCGTCAACATTGACTGCACGCAGAAAACTGTCATCATTATTGTTTTCTTGATGGCTTGTCTGCCTAAAACCTTGAAGACTTTATTATTATCGGGATGTTAAAAAATGTCTCGTTCAAATTTTTAAAAACCATTGTGGCTCTGGACGATAAAAAACAATGAAAGCTGGAAATGCCCATTATATTCAGGTGAAAGACCTGCCCGACGAAATCGGTCTGTTTCCGCTGGAAGGCGTTCTGCTTTTGCCAAATGGCTATTTGCCGCTTAATATTTTCGAGCCGCGTTATCTGGAACTTGTTGAAGACGCAATGAAGGGAAACCGGTTGATCGGCATTATCCAGCCGGAACCGGAATCAAACAATGCCGAAAAGCCGGAGCTTTATAAAACCGGCTGTATCGGGCGCATCACAAGTTTTGCCGAAACCGGAGATGGCCGGCTGATGATCGGCTTGCAGGGAGTTTGTCGTTTCAAACTTCAAAAAGAAATTGCAAGTGACAAACCCTACCGGATTGCAAAAGTTACGATTGATGAAAGTGACCTTGTCGAACAACCGGATTCAGGCGATAAAATCAATCGCGAAGAGCTTCTTGATACTTTTGAAAAATTTCTTGATGCCCATGAAATGGAAGCCGATTGGGATTCGATCATGCAGGCACCGACAGAATCGCTTGTCAATGCGCTTGCGATCATGGCGCCTTTCGGAACTGCCGAAAAACAGGCACTTCTTGAAGCACCTGATATCGTTGCCCGTGCTGCAACCCTCGTTGCTTTGACAGAACGCTCGCTCATGGAACATAGTGGTGATGATAAACCGCTCAATTGAACGCTGTCCGCGGTTCAAACGCTTGGATATGATCTGATGGTCAAATATGCAACCGACCCGAAAATGCTTGAACTTCTGGTTTGTCCGGTAACAGGCGGAGAGCTTCATTACGATAAGGAACGACAGGAACTCGTTTCCAAAAAGGCGAGGCTCGCTTTTCCTATTCGTGACGGTATACCGATTATGCTTGCCTCGGAAGCGCGCCCATTGGAAGAAAACGAAATATAATTTTTCCAAAAGCTTGTTTCGCTTTCGAAAGACCATGCTATAACATAAATTGTGGTCACATTATTCCAATTCATGCGGTTGATCCTTTATATTGTTATAGAGACCGTCTGGAATTTTGTTGTCCAATCGTTTTGATTATTTGAGAGGGCACAATCATTATGGCTTCCAGAAAACTCTTTCTTCTTCCCGGAGACGGAATCGGCGTTGAGTCGATGGCCGAAGTTAAAAAAATCATTGCCTATATGGATAAAGAACTCGGGCTTGATTTCGAGTGTGAAGAAGGGCTT
Organism: uncultured Bartonella sp.; assembly: GCF_946479275.1. Taxonomy (GTDB): domain Bacteria; phylum Pseudomonadota; class Alphaproteobacteria; order Rhizobiales; family Rhizobiaceae; genus Bartonella. Next base: position 108,052 of record NZ_CAMLFE010000007.1, on the reverse strand, counting down.
GTCGGGGGTGCCGCTTATGATGCTTATGGCACGGCCATTTCGGAAGACGATATGAAACGGGCTTTGGCAGCCGATGCGGTGCTTTTTGGTGCTGTTGGTGGTCCGAAATGGGCAAAAGTCCCTTATGAGGTGCGGCCCGAAGCCGGGTTGTTGCGGCTGCGCAAGGATCTTGGTTTGTTTGCCAATTTGCGACCGGCCATTTGCTACCCCTCGCTTGCTTCTGCCTCGTCGCTAAAACGAGAGCTTGTTGACGGGCTTGATATACTGATTGTACGCGAGCTCACGGGCGGCGTCTATTTCGGTGAACCGAAAGAAATTATCGAACTCGACCACGGGCAAAAACGCGCAATTGATACCCAGATTTACGACACTTACGAGATTGACCGTATTGCAAGAGTTGCTTTTGATCTTGCACGCACTCGCAGAAACAAAGTGACTTCTCTTGAAAAACACAATGTCATGAAAACCGGTATTCTCTGGAACGAAGTCGTTACAGAAGTTCATGATAAGGACTATAAGGATGTAACGCTTGAACATATGCTGGCCGATTCCGGCGGCATGCAATTGGTGCGCGCACCCAAGCAGTTCGATGTTATTGTAACCGATAATCTTTTCGGCGATATTTTCTCAGACATTGCAGCTATGCTTACGGGTTCGCTCGGCATGTTGCCTTCTGCCTCTCTGGGAGAGGAAGACAAGAAAACAGGCAAGCGCCATGCGCTTTATGAACCTGTTCATGGCTCTGCTCCCGACATTGCCGGAAAAGGCATTGCCAACCCTATCGCAATGATAGCTTCACTTGCTATGTGCCTGCGCTATTCTTTCCTCATGGGGGCTGAAGCTGACCGGCTGGAAAAGGCTATTTCTGCTGTTCTTGATGATGGTGTGCGTACAGCCGATATCTATTCGGAAGGCATGAAAAAAGTTTCAACCAGTGAAATGGGTGATGCCATTTTGCAAAAATTCAAAACGATGGTTGCATAAAACCGGCTTTCCTGACCGGATTGATGAATGGACTATCTTTTAAGAAAACTTGGCCGGATTAACTCCGGTCAAGCTGAAATGGCGTCGGCCAAGTATCAATCAATTTTGTTCTTTGAATAAAGATAAAACCTGTAAAGTGCTGGGAAACCACCACGTTTAAACCGTTTTTCAATAGCTTCATTAGTTTTAGATATTCAGAACCGGTTTCATCAGCCTTGAACTTTCAAAAATTTTTGCCGCTCACTGCTCTTCTTTTTATTGCTTTAAATTCAAGCTTTCTTGATGAGCAAATCATCGTCTCAAACTCTGATAAAATGGCAAGATTTTCTTGCGCAACTTGTTAATACCATAAGAATTTACCATGAAAAATAGTTGATTGCTATTGTGTTTCTTGACAGAGGTTGAAAATACGCTAAAACCAATGCGATCAAGGAGTTTAAAAATGGACTTTTCCGGGTTCCATATCAATCGGTTTTCGAGCTGCCATCGCGGCCTCGATCACTGCTGCTCATCCTTGACAATTATTGGCCACAAAAAAACGACAAAGAAAATTATCTGACGTCCCTTGGCCAACCTGCTCTCTCCCGGGTGCGGCCCGGGGGGTAAGCCTGACGGCCGCCGGGCTTCTTCACAAAACACGGAGAGAGACAGGAGTTCTGATTAAATGGGTTTTAAGGTTGCTGTTGTAGGTGCTACGGGAAATGTTGGACGAGAAATGCTCAACATTCTTGAAGAGCGCGGTTTTCCGGCTGATGAAGTTGTTCCACTCGCCTCGCATCGGTCATTGGGAACAGAAGTTTCCTTTGGTGACAAAACACTGAAGGTCAAAGTTCTTGATAATTACGATTTTTCCGACACCGATATTTGCCTGATGTCAGCCGGTGGCGATGTTTCCAAACAATGGGCACCGAAGATCGGTGCAGCCGGTGCTGTCGTTATCGATAATTCTTCGGCCTGGCGTTATGACATTGATGTTCCGCTCATTGTTCCGGAAGTCAATCCGGATGCAATCGAAGGTTTCAAAACACATAATATCATTGCCAATCCGAACTGTTCGACAGCCCAGCTTCTGGTCGCTCTAAAACCTCTGCATGATGCTGCAACCATCAAGCGCGTTGTTGTTTCAACCTATCAATCGGTTTCGGGTGCAGGCAAAGCAGGAATGGACGAGCTCTTCGAGCAATCGCGCGCCGTTTTTGTGGCGGACCCTATTACGGTACGCAAATTCACCAAACGGATTGCTTTCAACGTTATTCCCCATATCGACGTATTCATGGAAGACGGCTACACCAAAGAAGAATGGAAAATGGTGGCCGAAACCAAGAAAATGCTCGACCCGAAAATCAAGCTTACGGCTACTGCCGTTCGTGTTCCGGTTTTCATCGGCCATGGCGAGGCAGTCAATGTCGAGTTTGAAAAACCCATCAGTGCCGACGAAGCCCGCGAAATCCTGCGCAATGCTCCAGGCTGTCAGGTTGTCGACAAACATGAGGATGGCGGCTATATGACACCTTATGAATCTGCCGGTGAAGACGATACATTTGTTAGCCGTATCCGCGAGGATATCACTGTTGAAAATGGCCTGTCCTTCTGGGTTGTTGCCGATAATTTGCGCAAAGGTGCAGCTCTCAATGCAGTGCAGATTGCCGAACTTCTGATTGCACGCAATCTGATTACCCCCAAAAAAGCCAAAGCATAAAGCTTGTAATCATAAGAAATATTCAGACTTTACGAGCTTAAAAGCCGTTATAAAAAGCTGAAAATGCCCCTGTCGAGACTTTCTCGCAGGGGTATTTTTTCAAGTTTAAAAATATCATTCCCCCGTTACGACAGCTTTACTTCCATTTTAAACATCATGAGCAGCATCATGAAGTCGTTCCGGTACACAATAAATAAAAAGCCAATGAAATACTTTCCGATGACTTTTCCCGATATTTATGAAAACGGTTTTTAGGACCGCCATTCTATTCGGGATTGTATTCTATTTCGGGATTGATTGACAACTTTCCGGCGGAAACCCGGATTCGCAAAAATCCAGCGACTCATGAAGACTGACGAAGATGGAGAAAAAATTGCAGTGAAACTGCGTTTTTCAAGAGCCAATTGCAACCGAAAGATAATTTAAAACCATTTTAAATAACAAAAATGCCGCGAAACAGCCTTTTTTACCAAAAGATAGTTTTTTATCTTTGCAACATTCATGATTGTATATAAAACAAAATAAGGTAAACCATGCAGAAATACCGGCCAATCTTCCGGTAATATGTGGAGGCAAAAATGATACGTGCTGTTGCACAGGTTATATTAGATTGTGCCGGTTATATCACCGCACTTTTTATTCCTGAAGACGCAACGAATTTTGACTTCATCCGCATGGGCGTCGCATTAATGATGTTGATTTTCTTCTCGATTTTGTGCTGGTTGCTGCCCCAACTTTTTCACAACGGCAAGCACTCCCACTAATCTACGAAAAAATATTTTTCTTTATTTGATTATTTATAAAAAAATCATCCTGTCATATGACCATTGTCTATTGAAAATGTTGCTTGGTTTTTATACCACTTCCGGTAAAACTGATCGGCATATTGGTTAGAAAATCTTGGGCCCTGTTAGAACCGGCATTCAGAATTTTTAAAACCAATGAATGAACGGAAATTTTTCAGCCTATGTTTTGAGATGGAACATTCTGAAAAGAACATGAAGGGGTTCAATAATGTTTCTTGATAAGATCAAAAGACGTACAGTTCTCGGGCTTGCTTTTTCTTTTGCCACTGTTGCAAGTGTTTCAGCTTTGGCTCCGGTTCTCGCTTATGCCGAAGATAAAACCAGCATCAAGCTTGGAACAATGGAAGGTGAAGAATCGGAAGTCTGGAAGGTTGCTGTTCAGGAAGCCAAAAAACAAGGTCTCAACATTGATCTTGTTTTCTTCTCCGATTACGCCTTGCCAAATGAAGCCGTCAATGCCGGTGATATTGACGCAAATTCGTTTCAGCATAAGCCATATCTTGACGCACAAATCGAACAGCGCGGTTACAAGCTTTCCGTCGTCGGCTATACTGTGCTTTTCCCGATGGGCGTCTACTCGCACAAAATCAAAGACCTGAAAGAGCTTCGTGACGGTGCTGTCGTCGGTGTTCCCAACGACCCGTCAAATGGTGGCCGCGCGCTCCGGCTATTAAATGATATGGGATTGATTAAGCTCAAAGACCCGAACAACGTTCTTGCTTCCAAACTCGATATTGTCGAGAACCCGAAAAAACTCGAAATTCGCGAGCTCGATGCCGGTATGCTCGGTCGCGCTATTGATGATTTCGACATTGCCGTTGTCAATACCAACTGGGCTTTGACCACCGGGCTAAAACCCGACAAAGATGCGATTGCTTGGGAAAAGTCCGAAAACAATCCCTATAACAATATTATTGTTGTACGCACCGCCGATAAAGACGAACCATGGGTGAAAAAACTCGTTGCTGCCTATAATTCGGAACCGGTTCGCGCAAAAATCAAGGAAGTGTTTGGCGTAACTGCCCAGCCATTATGGTGAATTCGAAAATGGGTTCAGCATCCGAACCGATCATATCACTTAAAAATATCAGCCGCCGTTTTACCCAAACGGCGGCCGTTGACCATTTGTCACTTGATATTGAAAAAGGCGAAATTCTTGGAATTATCGGGCGCAGCGGCGCCGGTAAGTCCACGCTTATTCGCTGTCTCAATGGTCTTGAACGCATTGATGAAGGACAAATCTTCTTTGAAGGCCATGATGTTTCGCATTTAAGTGAAAGCGAATGGGCGCCCTATCGTCAACGCATCAGCATGATTTTCCAGCATTTCAACCTGTTGTCGTCGAAGCGTGTGATCGACAATGTTGCATTGCCATTAAAGCTTGCTGGTGTGCCGAAAGAAAAACGCCGTGAACGCGCTATGGAACTTATCGAGCTTGTGAGCCTCAAAGGGAAAGAACAACATTTTCCGGCCGAGCTTTCCGGCGGGCAAAAGCAGCGTGTCGGCATTGCCAGAGCCTTGGCTGCAAATCCGAAAGTGCTGTTATCCGATGAGGCAACCTCGGCACTCGATCCGGAAACGACCCAATCCATCCTTGAATTGATTGCCGATATCAATAAAAGGCTCAATCTTACAGTTGTTCTGATTACGCATGAAATGGAAGTCGTAAGTTCCATTGCCAACCGCGTTGTTGTGCTTAACAAGGGAAAAATTGTCGAAGAAGGTCGGGTAAGAGATATTTTTGCCTCTCCTCAAGATGACACCACCATTGCGATGTTGCGCATTGTGACACCGCAATTACCGGCCGAATTTGCCAAAAGGCTAAAGCCGGAAGGCGATGAAGCCGTAATCGAGCTCAATATTGCCGGAGACGTGGCAAGAGAACCGTTCCTGCACCTCATCGAATATGAAAGCGGATTGGTTCCACGCATTCTTCATGGAGGCATTGATACGATTCAAGGTGAACCGGTCGGGCGTTTCTTTCTAGGCCTTCCGGCAAAAGACAAAGACAAACTTGACAAGGCGGTTTCCTGGCTTATCAAGCATGGCCGCTATTGCGAGGTTCTCGGTTATGTATGATGTACTTTCAAAAGAATTGCCGAAAGCAATTATAGATACCATCATTATGACGGTGAGTTCTTCGCTTATGGCACTCATTCTGGGTCTGCCGATCGGCCTTATTCTTTATATGACCGCCAAAGGAAGCCTGTTTCCCAAAGAAAATCTCAACCGGTTACTGAGCTTCCTCGTCAACTGTGTGCGCGCCATTCCGTTTATCATTTTTGCTTTCTATCTTCTTCCCGTAACGCGCATTGTTGTTGGCACCGGCGTCGGCATCAAATCTGTCATCTTTGTGTTGATATTATCGGCAACGCCGCTTTACGCACGTTTGGCAGAGCTGTCATTTCGTGGAGTTGACAAGGGACTTGTCGAAGCTATCCGCTCAATGGGTGCCTCGCGGATGCAAATTGTCACCAATGTCATTGTACCGGAATCATTTTCAAGCCTCGTGACCGGCTTTACTGTGATGGTTATTTCGATCATCAGCGCAACGTCGCTTGCCGGTTTTCTGGGAGGTGGCGGCCTTGGTGACATGGCCATCCGCTATGGCTACCAGCGCTATAATCCGGAGATTATGAACATCGTTATCGGTGTTCTGATTATCATGAATCTGGTTGTGCAATCCTGTGGCGACCGGTTGTCTCGCAAGCTTGACCACTCGAAACGTTAGCCATTTCACTTGAAACAGGGGAAACAATGATGAAAAATAATAAAAGCCGGATAACAAATTTTGTGTCTGTGGCTCCAATTGCCACTTTAATTGCCACTTCCATGCTGCTTTCTGGCTGTGGCGGACGCGACGCCCATCCGGTTGCTTTAACCAATCCGAACGACAGTGTCATGGATTGTGCAGGTATTTCACGAGAATTCCACGCCAATGAACGCCAGATTAAAGCAGTCATCCATGAGCGCACAAATGCACAAGGAAAGAATGTTGCATTGGGGGCAGCCGGTATTTTCTTCTTTCCTGCATGGTTTTTCATGGATCCGAAATCGCCGGAAAGAGTGGAAATCGATGCATTGCGCAATCGTAACGGCGTGTTACAGGACATTGCCCACACCAAAAACTGTGCTCCCATGCAATCGGAATTGACGGAAGCCTATAAGCAACTGGACAGCCAAAAAGCGGCCAAATCCCAAAAGAAATAAACGGAAAACAAATTGGTTAAAAATAAAAGGCCGGTTAAACCGGCTTTTTGTTTTTAGTGCGCTCATATTTGTTCACGATTGCCCATGATGGTTTGCTATCGGAATGCAACAAAACGGGCAAAAGAACAACCACCGGCTTTATAAATAGAAATTCGGTTTTCCCGAAACAATATCCGTTTTCATCGTGGTTTGAAAAATTTCGCGGGCGCGCACAAGCGCCGGAGACACGCTTAAGCGCACCTATCCGCCTTTCCGGTTTCTTTAGTATTTATCCCGATTGTCGCTTTCAAATCTTTTGACATGAAAACGCTTTCATTAACCTATCCCCTCGCAAGCTCTGATAAAGAAGACAAATGCCTTTGGGCACAAAAGCCGGAAGGCACAGCCCTTGCCCATGATGATTCAGGCCTCGCCCGATCATAAAAAGCCTTGTCCGATATCGTTTTATTGCTGTATTCAAAACGGGTAATTTCTGTCAAACCACGTTTATTCAACGTTCAGCAAAGAGTGCATCTTCGCAAATTTTCGCATCTGCTCATCAACATTTGATAGCATTGCGCAGTTTCAATGGCGTTTGCGCAATGCTTCTGCAAGAGCCGAACCGAAACTACCCTCTTGAGAGACCGGCTTTTTATTTTTCACCTGATGCGAATGATTGCGTTGCGAATTTTCCGATGAAGTTGATTTTACATGACTATCCGGATTGTCGGGATGTTTTTTCATACTTAACGAAATGCGTTTGCGTGCTGGATCAACATCAAGCACTGTCACAGAAACAATATCTCCGGCTTTTACCACTTTATGCGGGTCACTCACATAAGTGTCGGCAAGTTGCGAAATATGGACAAGTCCATCCTGATGCACGCCAATGTCGACAAATGCACCAAAATTGGCAACATTGGTCACGGTTCCTTCAAGCTTCATCCCCGGTTTAAGGTCCGAAATCTCGTCGACACCTTCGGCAAATGTTGCTGTTTTGAATTCCGGCCGCGGGTCACGTCCGGGTTTTTCAAGTTCGCTCAAAATATCTTTAACAGTCGGCAGGCCGAACCGCTCGTCAATAAATGTTTTCGGGTCGAGTTTTTTCAAAGCTGCACTATCACCCATCAATGAACGCAAGTCACGGCCACATGCAGCAACAATCTTGCGTGCAACGCTATAGGCTTCCGGATGCACTGCCGAAGCATCAAGCGGTTCGTCGCCATTGCGGATACGCAAAAAGCCTGCACATTGCTCGAATGTTTTTGCCCCCAGTCGCGGTACCGACTTCAACCCGTTACGATTTTTGAACGGGCCATTTTCATCACGATAAGCAACAATTGCATCGGCCAATGATGCCCCCACCCCCGAAACACGGGCAAGCAGAGATGGCGAAGCGGTGTTAAGGTCAACGCCAACGGCGTTCACAGCATCTTCGACAACACCATCTAAAGCCCGCATCAACTCGAACTGGTCGACATCATGCTGATATTGTCCGACACCGATAGATTTCGGTTCGATTTTAACCAATTCGGCAAGCGGGTCCTGCAAACGCCGTGCAATCGACACTGCCCCGCGCAATGACACATCAAGATCGGGAAATTCGTTTGCCGCAAGTTCGGACGCCGAATAGACAGAAGCACCGGCTTCCGAAACAATAACCTTTGTCGGACGGGGCGCTGGCATATATTTCAATAAATCGCCAACAAGTTTTTCTGTCTCGCGGCTTGCTGTGCCGTTGCCGATGGCGATGAGATCAACCTGATGTTTTTTAATGAGAGCGGCAAGCACCGCCTCTGCACCACGAACATCATTTTTGGGCGGGAATGGATAGATGGTTGCGGTTTCCTTGAGTTTTCCGGTTTTATCAACTACTGCAACCTTGACGCCGGTGCGGATACCCGGATCAAGCCCCATTGTTGCTCTTTCGCCTGCCGGTGCAGCCAATAAAAGCGCTTTGAGATTACGCGCAAAAACAGAAATTGCTTCTTCATCGGCGCGCTCATGCAAATCGCGCATGAGATCAAGTGAAAGATGTAAAGATAATTTCACGCGCCATGCCCATAAAGCGACACTCACAAGAAAAATATCGCCGGGAAGCTGATTGCCGATTTTGTAGGCCTGTTTGATAAGCTTTATGACCGGTTTTTCGCCATTTGGAATATCCTCGTCAACTTCAATGTCGACATTCAGGATTTCTTCGTTACGCCCGCGAAACATTGCCAATGCGCGATGGCTCGGCACAGTCGACCATTTTTCTCTATGGTCGAAATAATCGGAAAATTTCGCACCTTCCTGCTCTTTACCGGCAACAACCTTGGCATGGATAAAGGCATGTGATTGCATATAGTGGCGTAAATTTCCGATGAGTTCGGCATTTTCCGCCATGGTTTCCGAAATAATATCGCGAGCACCGTCAAGAGCAGCTTTGACATCGGCAATTTTGTCATTGATATAATCTTTGGCAAGAAGCTCCGGTTCTTCCTTGCGGTTTTTCAGAATTTCTTCGGCAAGCGGCAATAATCCGTTTTCTTTGGCAATTTCGGCACGGGTGCGCCGCTTCGGTTTGAACGGGAGATAAAGATCTTCCAATTCGGCCTTCGAGCTTGCTTTCCTTAAAGATTCTTCCAGTTCCGGAGTAAGCTTGTTCTGCTCGCGGATTGCTTGAATAATCGCTTCGCGACGTGCTTCCATTTCACGAAGATAAATGAGCCGTTCCGACAACAGGCGCAATTGGCCATCATCAAGGCCGCCGGTTACTTCCTTGCGATAGCGGGCAATGAAGGGAATGGTTGCCCCCTCGTCAATGAGGCCTATGGCGGCAGCAACCTGAGATTGACTTGCCTTGATATCACCAGCAATTGTTTGGCAGATTGATTGCGCAATTGTAGTCATTCTATTTACCAGATTCTTTCAATTTCAAGGAGAGATTACGGATCGCGAACCAGAACGCAACCGTAATTCTTCCCCTCATAAAAATTAATCAAGCCCTTTTTAAACGGCCGGCTTCACCTTATGTTTAAATTTGCAGCCAATATGAAAGGGGCTTTTCATGACATCACTTTTTGACCCGATCAAGGCAGGAGACCTTGTTCTAAAAAACCGCATTGCCATGGCGCCGTTGACACGCGCTCGCTCGCCCAATGCAACACCCAATGATTTGAATGTTATCTATTATCGCCAACGTTCGACCGCCGGCCTTATCGTCTCGGAGGGTACGGCCATTTCACAACAGGGACAAGGCAATATCGACGTTCCGGGCCTTTACGAGAAAGCCCAGCTTGCCGGTTGGAAAAAAGTGACTGATGCTGTTCATGAAGAGGGCGGCAAAATTGTTGCCCAGCTTTGGCACACGGGTCGTATTTCCCATAGTTCATTGCAACCTTCAGGCAAACCGCCTGTTGCCCCTTCTGCCCTTCAGGCAAAAGCCCGAACCTATATCAAAGACAAGAATGGTCAGGGTGAATTTGTACAAACATCGACACCACGTGCATTGGACGCATCCGAGATTCCCGGCATTATCGACGATTATCGCAAAGCTGCACGCAATGCTGTAGATATTGCCGGTTTTGACGGCGTGGAAATTCACTCGGCCAATGGCTATTTGCTTGACCAGTTCTTACGCTCCGACTCCAATCACCGCACCGACGAATTTGGCGGGTCGATTGAAAATCGTTGCCGTTTTCCGCTCCTTGTTGCCGAAGCCGTTGCAAAAGAAATCGGCGGTGGCAGAACAGGTATCCGCATTTCTCCGGTAACCCCCGCCAATGATGCCCATGATCCGGACCCGCAGCCGCTTTTCGATTTTTATGTTGATGCTTTGGCTGCCTATGAGCTTTCCTTCATCCACCTCATTGAAGGCGCCACAGGAGGCGACCGCAATTATACGGAAGCCGATTATGCCTTCGACTATAAGCGTTTGAAACACGTCTATCGCGATGCCGGTGGCAATGGCGCGTGGATGGTCAATAATGGCTATACCGCCGAAATGGCTGAAAAAGCTGTCGGGTCGGGCTATGCCGATATTGTGTCTTTCGGCCGTCCGTTTATTGCCAATCCCGATCTTGTCCGCCGTATCAAAGAGCATGCTCCATGGAACGAGGTCGACCAGACAACGCTCTATGGCGGCAATGAAAAAGGCTACACCGATTACCCGACTTTGGGTTGACCGGTTCGAGCTGTTCATTAAAAAACCACCTGCGCGCAGCAGGTGGTTTTATTTTTATTAAAAACTTATTCTCCGGCTCTTAGGCAGAAATATCGATAATACCAGCTTCACCGCTTTCTGAGCCGAATGCCAGCCGATAGCCTTTATCATCCCAGGCCATGGTTGAAATGGCACCTTTTCCGGGACGGCGCAAAAGCACTTCTTTCGCATCGGCAAAGCGGATGAACAAAATCATGCCGTCATTAAAACCGGCAGCAACAATGTCTTCTTCCGGATGGCAGCACACACATGTGACCATGGCATCGGCACGGGTGCCGAGTTCAAGGGGGGCTTTTCCCATCGGACCATCTTTGGCCTGAAACGGCCAGACAATGGCAGCAGGAGCGCCGGACGTGGCAAGCCACTTACCTTTCGCGCTCCATGACCAGCTCTTGACCTTTGCAGGATAGCCGCTCATGCGCAAATGCTGATCATCACTCAACCGCCATCCATGCAAGGCATTTTCCTGCATCGACGAAATGACATAACGGCCATCGGGCGAAAATGTAACGGCAAAATGTGCGCCCTTCCATGTAAGGTCGGTGGGCTTTGTGTCAGCGCCGAGCCAATGCAATGTCACGCCATTATATCGTGCCACAGCAAATCTTAGACCTTTTGGTGCGAAAGCAAGATCTTCAACGCTGCGCTCGTGATCAAACTCCTGAAGCCCCTTGCCTCCATCGGCTCCCTTGCCGCCATCGGCCCAGGCCGTGCGTGAAAAAGCAAAGGCGTAAGAATTGTCGGGACCGGCTGCAACCGAAGTGATCCATTTTTTTTCGTGATGGGCAAGTTCGCTGCATTGAAGTTCACTCGTCGTGCGGCAAATCCGGCCGTCTTCACCGCCGGTAATAACCGATTTCTTGTCTCTTGATAAAGCAACAGAGGCAATCCCCTGATGTGCCTCGACTACCTTTTGCTTGTCGCCAAGCAAGGTGATTTCACCACTTGCCGTCACAAAGACCGGCTGATCATCTAAAAACCCCGCCAACAGGCAATAGCTGTCGAGGTCACAATGTGCAATTGTCGGCATAGATTCCTCTCAAAACTCAGGCACAATTTTCGAAACCGGCTTTGAGCTTTTCGGCATCAAGTTTGCGGCCGATAAAGACCAGACGGCTTTCATGCTTTTCGCCTTCTTTCCAAGGTCTCTGGCTGTCACCTTCCAAGATCATATGGACACCTTGCACAACATAACGATCCTTATCGCCTTTGAAAGCAATAATGCCTTTAAGTCTCAAAATATCCGGCCCCTGTGTTTGGGTAATCTTTTGAATCCACGGGAAAAATTTGCCCGGATCAAGTTCGCCAGCTCTTAACGAAACCGATTTCACCGTCACATCGTGAAGCGCTGCCCCATGGACATGCTCATCCCCGTCATGGTGGTGATGCTCGTGGTCATGATGATGGTGGTGATGATCATGGTCATGATCGCATTCGGGCCCACAAACATGCTCTTCCTCTTCCTCGTCATGATCGAGAAAATGCGGGTCATTTTCAAGGGCACGGCTCAAATCGAACGCACCGCGATCAAGCACTTCGTTCAAATCGACATTCGAGCGTTGGGTGCGAAAGATAACAGCAGAAGGATTGATTGCACGTATTGTTGCTTCAACATCGGCAAGTTCCTGCGGGCTGACAAGATCGGTCTTGTTCAAAAGGACCACATCGGCAAAAGCAATCTGGTCTTCTGCTTCGCGGCTATCTTTCAACTCTAACGGCAAATGTTTTGCGTCGACGAGTGCCACAACAGCATCAAGTTGCGATTTTGCTCTGACATCATCATCCATAAAAAATGTCTGTGCAACAGGAACCGGATCGGCAAGACCGGTGGTTTCGATAATGATACCGTCAAACCGGCCGGGACGGCGCATCAAACCATCAACAACACGGACCAGATCGCCGCGCACTGTGCAGCAGATACAACCATTATTCATCTCGTAAATTTCTTCGTCGGATTCGACAATCAAATCATTGTCGATACCGATTTCGCCGAATTCATTGACAATGACAGCGTAATGCTTGCCATGATTTTCTGTCAGAATGCGGTTAAGAAGTGTTGTCTTTCCTGCCCCCAAATAACCGGTCAGAACAGTTACCGGAATTTTACGGAGTGTTTTTTCAGTCTCGCTCATAGCATGACCTTTCAAATGACGGGAATTTTTACTGTTGTCGATATAGGCGTTCTCAATACCGATTTCTACCTTTTGAACCGGTGCTTTCTAGGAAAGGTCATTAACGTCAAAAGCAAACATATCTTCGAGTAACTCGCGAAAACCTTTCAGGGCGTGATCGAAAATTGCCTTTCCTGCCTCTTTATTTGCGGCAAGCGCATTTCCCGCAACACCCTTTCTGTTGATATCTGCCATTTGCCAGCCAAAAGGAAATGGTCCATAGGCTCTTAAATATTTGAATTTTTCTTTGAGCTCTTTTTGCCAATTGGAAAAATTTTGTGCTTTGTCCATTTTTACTTCTTCTGGTGCAAGATAAAGCATGAGCGACGTTTCGATAAAGCCTGCATGAATATCAAGGGCTTTTTCCTCGACCGTCATCAAACCTTCAGGAAGACCAAACCGCCCCCAACTTGTTGCGACAGCAAGCATTTTGAAGCGATTGCGCAATTCGGTGATGACAATATTCATCAATGGTGAATTGCCGCCATGAGCATTGAGAATAAGAAATCTGTCTATCCCGTTTCTGTAACAATCGGCGCCGATTTCAATCCACCTGTCTATTGCTTGAGAATATCCAAGTGTTTTTGTTCCTCCACGACCCCCATGTTCAATAGAGTAACCAATATCTTCGCTATCAAGAACAACAATCTTTTTTCCAATACAAGTTTTGTTTTTAAGTTTTTTCGCAAATGCTTTTGCAATAATAGCATCTGTGGAAAGGGGCAAATGCTGTCCATGATATTCATGTGATCCGAGAGGCAAAATAGCTATAATTTTATCTTTTTCTTTCAATGCTCGAATTCCCGATAAAATATTTTCTTCTTTTTTATACAGAGTTTTGTTATCTTTCTCCACTATAAGAGAATATGAAATTCTAAGTGAAGACACGAATCAGACAGGAATACTACAAGAAACCAGATAATTCATTTGAAACGTCTTCGGGGAGACATAGCCTAAATGCTCGAGAAAAACCAGATACCTGCATTGGATATCGTTCAATCCACTGCAAGAATGATGAAAACATTATTGGCTCGTCGGCTTTATGAATTCGGCTTATACGCTGGCCAGGACAGAATAATTCTTTCGCTGGCATTAAAAGACGGGCAATCACCAGGCAGTCTTGCCAAGCAGCTGGGCGTCAAACCTCCCACAATCACCAAAACAATTGCACGGCTTCAGGAACAAGGCTTCGTTACAAAACGCAGTTCCCACAAAGATCAGCGCCAGCTTCATGTTTTTTTGACCAAAGATGGTCATAAAATTGTCAAGCTTATCGAGGCCGCCATTGCCGATACCGAAAAAGATATTACAAATGGCCTTAATGAGGGAGAGCATCTGATGCTGCTTGCTTTGCTAGGGCGCATTCAAAAAAATGTGCAAGAACAACAAGTGGGACTTTCCAACCTTTATCTTGATGGCGAAAACGGCGTTCTTTAGCTCAATAATGTAGCCAAGTTCCTTGAAGAAGAGGGAAAACATAACTACCGACTTATCGAAAAACCGGTTTTCCTGTCCGTTCGAGCTTCCCTTATTTGCTTCATGCGGCATAAGCTATTTTAAACTCAATGATAGCGTTGCGACTTGCGCATGTTTTTAGACCCGTAACGGAATAACACAGTTTTGTTTGGACAAGCCTTTTAAATCTATTATCACCTGTCAGGTGAAAATAACGTTTCAGGCTTTTCCGGAACCGGTCAATGGGGTATTTATTCGATCCTCTTTAAGGTAACAGAAGCTTTTATTGTTCTATCTTTGAAGGATGAGGGGCGTTGGGGCAAAAAATCAAGCTTTCTACCATTGCTGATGCATTGAATGTATCGACAGCTACGGTTTCGCTTGCGCTGCGTGACAGTCCGCTTGTGGCAGATGACACGCGTGACAGAATCAAGGATTATGCTCGTGATATCGGCTATATTTATAATCGCCGTGCGGCAAGCTTGCGCACATCACGTTCGGGAATTGTCGGTGTTGTTGTTCACGACATCATGAATCCGTTTTTTGCCGAAATATTGCGTTCGATCGAAACGGAACTCGACCGGTCGCGGCAAACATTCATTCTTTCCAACCATTATGACCAGTTGGATAAGCAACGCAATTTTCTGGAAACGCTTCTCCAGCTCGGAGCTGATGGCGTTATCATGTCACCGGCAATCGGAACCCCTGCACAAGACATCGAGATGGCACAAAATAACGGCTTACCTGTTGTATTTGTCGCCCGTCATGTTGAAGGGGTAAATGTGCCGGTTTTTTGCGGTGATGACACTTATGGTATATCTCTTGCCACCAACCATCTTATTTCGCTCGGGCATAAATGCATCGCTATGGTTGGCGGTACCGACTATACGTCGACCGGACACGACCGTTATGAAGGCTATCGCCATGCCATGCAACTTGCTGGGCTGGAGGTCAAACCGGAATGGCGTCTTGAGGGACCGCGAACGAAACAGGCCGGCTTCGAAATTGCACCACAATTTCTGGCACTCAAAGATAAACCGACCGCTGCCGTCTGTTTCAATGATCTTGCCGCAATCGGTTTGATGAACGGAATTGCCCGTGCCGGCCTTGTGGCAGGGCGAGATATTTCGGTTACCGGTTATGATGATCTTGAAGAAGCTGCGATTGCCACCCCCGCGCTCACCACAGTCTGGAATGGTCAGCGGGAAGTCGGAAGACGTGCAGCGCGTGCTCTTCTCGACCTTTTAAATGGTATCGAAGTCAAAAATGGTCACGACCTTATTAAACCGGAATTGCGCATTCGCCAATCAACCGGCCGCATGATACCGCGAAAAGGCTGAAAACTTCAAATTTCTGATAACCTATAGTTCTGATATCATAAGATAACTTTTGTTTTATGATAAGCCGTTGCTATTTTTTGCGCGTCTACGGCAGTTTCTCGCGTAAATTTAAAGCAGAATCAGGGCGTGGAATTAGAGTGTAATTTAAGCAAAACCATTTTCCGGAAGGTGCATCAATGATCGTCGGACACGAATAACGACTTCAACTCGATTTCAAAGAGTTTGAATAGTCGCTCCGGCTTCACCAAAACGATTGTTGAAAATGCAGTGACAAGAACAAAAAAATCGTCCCTACGAAAATCATGATAAAATTGATCTTGCCCTTAAACTCGAACAAGATCTCTTAATTTATATGAATGGCGCACGTTCACGAAAGCCTATATTTTTTTGGAATAAATATTTTCTGTTTTTTCAACGCGTACCTTTTTCAAAGCGACTATTTTTCACGACACCCGTTTTTTCAAGCCGCTTATTTTTATGGTGATGAACCGCCTCGCCAAATGCTTTGAATATCTCGTTTGATGGTATATCGCTTGTTGCCCAATATTCGGGATGCCATTGTACGCCAAGCGCAAAATCTTTTGCGTCTTTCACACTGACAGCTTCAATTGTGCCGTCGGGAGCGGTGGCCTCGGCAACAAGACGTGGCGCGAGCTTATTGATTCCCTGCTGGTGAACAGAATTCACCATGATTTCGCCAGTTCCTACAATTTTTGCAAGCACCGTATTTTCGTTCACTCGAACCAGTTGTCTTATGGCAAACTTTTTATCACTGTCACTTTTATCATTGGCTCTATGGTCGAGTTTCCCGGGTATTTTTTGTAGCGCCGGTGAAAGTGTTCCCCCTAAAGCGACATTAAGTTCCTGTATGCCGCGACAAATGGCAAGAAGCGGCAAACCTTGCCTGATTGCAGCGTCAATTAGAAAAAAAGATGTTTCATCACGAGAAAAATCGAACGGCTCATAGTCGACCGTTGCGGCTTTACCATAACGCGCGGGATTTACATTGGATTTCGCGCCGGTGATAAGAACACCGTCCACAACCGCAAGTATGGATTGCATATCGGCATCTCGCCCAAGTGACGGCACAATGAGCGGGGCAACGGCAGCCACCTTTGATGCGGCCTCAAGATATTGCACGGGCGCACCATTCCAGACATAACCGTCAAAAGCGGGGCAATCGGAAGGTACCGCAACAAGCGGCTTTAAACGATCAGCCATTTGTGTTCCCTTTTTATATTATCCGGTCAATATTCAAGGAAAACAGGCTTTTGTCAAATGTCCGATTTTCATTCAGACAAGCGTTTTTAAAACCAGTTTCCTTGAACTTTCCACGGCTGGAAATATGAAAAACGAAATTTTAGCAAAACCACTGGAAATGAAGCGGTTTTATCGTTACTACTAAATCGTTTCAATTTTTCTGAAATAATCCGGCATTGTGAATAGGTGGGGAGAAGAGACTGTTGATAGACAGTTTGTCTTCCCTGAAACTCAAGGAGATAACATTTGGGTCAAACAGTTTTTGTTGCCAAAGAAACAGCCGAAGGGGAAACACGCGTTGCCGCATCTCCGGAAACTGTCAAAAAGCTTATCAATCTCGGCTATGATGTGGCGGTCGAGAAAGGTGCCGGTCTCCAGTCCTTGATAAGTGACGAGGACTACAAGGAAGCCGGTGCAAAAATCGTTGGTGCGAACGAGGCAAATAAAGCCGACATCATTTTAAAATTACGCCGTCCGAGTGCCAAGGAATTGTCGCAATATAAAAAGGGTGCAAGCCTTATCGGCATTCTTGATCCATTCGGCCACGAGAATGATGTCAAGGCCATGGCCAAAGCCGGATTGAATGCCTTTTCGATGGAATTCATGCCGCGCATTACGCGTGCGCAAGTCATGGATGTTCTGTCATCACAGGCAAATCTTTCCGGTTATCAGGCAGTGATTGATGCAGCCGAATATTACGACCGCGCCCTTCCCATGATGATGACAGCTGCCGGAACCGTTCCGGCTGCCAAGGTTTTCGTTATGGGTGCCGGTGTTGCCGGTCTTCAGGCCATTGCTACCGCGCGGCGCCTCGGTGCATCGGTTACGGCAAATGACGTACGCCCTGCCGCAAAAGAGCAGGTTGCTTCCCTCGGTGCAAAATTTATTGCCGTTGAGGACGATGAATTCAAAGCAGCTGAGACGGCTGGTGGCTATGCCAAGGAAATGTCGAAAGAATACCAGCAAAAACAGGCTGCTTTGACGGCCGAGCATATTGCAAAACAGGATATCGTCATTACAACCGCATTGATTCCCGGTCGTCCCGCACCGCGCCTTATTACCAAGGATATGCTTAAAACCATGCGCCGAGGTTCGGTGGTGGTTGATCTTGCCGTTGAAAGAGGTGGCAATGTCGAAGGCGCCGTTGCTAATAAGATTGTTGAAGTGGAAGGGGTGAAGATTATCGGCTTTACTAATGTTCCAGGCCGCATTGCCGCTACCGCTTCCCAACTTTATGCGCGCAATCTTTATGCCTTTGTCGATATCATGACAAACAAGGAGACCAAGGCATTTACTATCGACAGGAATGACGAGCTCGTCAAAGCGACATTGCTTACTTTTGACAGTAAAGTTGTTCATCCCCGCTTTGCAGAAGAATCAGAGAAAAAAACTGCCGATAAAAAACCGGCTTCGGCAAAAAAAGCCGATGAAAAGGCTGAAAAACCGGCAAAGCATACATCCGTGAAACCTAAAGAATCAGCCGCCAAAGCGGATAAAAAAACAGATGAAAAAGGAGCCAGATAATGTCTAACGAGGCTCTCGACAAAGCCCTTCAGGGTCTGGATCAGGCCATTGCCGCTGTGCGCGAAGCAGGCGGCCAAATCTCCAATAATGCCGTTGATGCCGTCCACAATGTGACCGGCGGTGTTATTGACCCGTTCATTTTCCAGTTTGCGATCTTCGTACTGGCAATATTTGTCGGCTATTATGTTGTTTGGGCAGTCACACCGGCTCTCCACACACCGCTGATGGCTGTTACCAATGCGATCTCTTCAGTTATCGTCGTTGGTGCGCTGCTTGCTGTCGGTCTTTCGGCTTCAGGCCTTGCAAGCACTTTCGGCTTCATTGCACTGGTACTTGCAAGCGTCAATATTTTCGGCGGCTTTCTCGTTACCCAACGCATGCTTGCCATGTACAAGAAAAAAGATAAGTGAGGCTTGAAACTATGAATATTAATTTTGCAGCCTTTCTTTATCTCGTTTCCGGTGTCCTGTTCATCATGGCACTGCGCGGGCTTTCCCATCCGACAACAAGCCGCAAGGGCAATGCCTATGGCATGGTCGGCATGGCTGTTGCCATCATCACTACGTTGCTGCTTGCCCGTCCAAGCTTCGGTGGCCTTATCCTCATCATTATCGGTCTTGCCATCGGTGGTGCTATCGGTGCTGTCATTGCCCGCCGCATTGCCATGACGGCAATGCCGCAACTTGTTGCCTCTTTCCATTCACTTGTCGGTCTTGCTGCCGTTATGGTGGCTGCCGGTGCACTTTATTCGCCGCATTCATTTGGTATCGGCGAAATTGGCTCTATCCACGGGCGAGCACTTGTTGAAATGGCAATCGGTGTCGCGATCGGTGCGATAACCTTTACCGGTTCCATTATTGCGTTCCTGAAACTTGATGGACGTATGTCCGGTAAACCGATTATTTTGCCGAACCGTCATTTGATCAACATTGTTCTTGCAGCGGCAATCGTTCTTCTCATCGCAACACTGGTAGGTACCGAAAGCCATCTGGTTTTCTGGCTTATTGTTCTTTTGTCACTTGTTATCGGCGTCACACTGATTGTTCCGATCGGTGGCGCGGATATGCCGGTTGTTGTTTCCATGCTCAATTCCTATTCGGGATGGGCGGCCGCAGGTATCGGTTTTACTCTCGGAAATATGGCTTTGATCATCACCGGCGCACTTGTCGGATCTTCAGGTGCCATCCTTTCCTACATTATGTGTAAAGGCATGAACCGCTCGTTCATTTCCGTGATCCTGGGCGGATTTGGTGGTGAAAGTGCCGGCCCTGCCGGACATAATGAAGTTGAGCGCCGTCCTGTCAAACAGGGTTCGGCTGACGATGCCGCATTCATTATGAAAAACGCCAATAAGGTCATTATAGTGCCGGGATATGGTATGGCCGTTGCACAGGCTCAGCACGCACTGCGTGAAATGGCCGACAAGCTCAAGGAAAACGGTGTTGAAGTCAAATATGCCATTCATCCGGTTGCCGGTCGTATGCCCGGTCACATGAATGTGCTGCTTGCCGAAGCCAATGTGCCCTATGACGAAGTTTTCGAGCTTGACGATATCAATTCCGAATTTGCCGATGCAGATGTTGCTTTTGTCATTGGTGCCAATGACGTAACCAACCCTGCAGCTAAATCGGACCCATCTTCGCCGATTTATGGCATGCCGATTCTCGACGTATCGAAAGCGGGAACGGTTCTGTTCCTGAAACGCGGCATGGGAACAGGTTATTCGGGCGTTGAAAACGAGCTGTTTTTCCGTGACAACACCATGATGCTTTTTGGCGATGCCAAAAAAATGGTCGAAAGCATTGTCAAAGCCATGGAATAAACCTTAAGATGCCGCCTTCAAGGCGGCATTTTTTTTGAGGAAATTATCATGGCAAGTTCGGCCGAACAGATGAGAGTGTGGCAAGGTCCGGCACTTTTAAGTTACGGTTATCGTCCGTTTTTTCTGTTCGCAAGTATCTGGGCTGTATTCAGCCTGTTTATCTGGATTTTCCTTTTTTCCGGCAAAGATCTTCTGGCAATCGGGATTGATCCGTTCTCCTGGCATGCCCACAGCTTTCTTTTCGGTTATTTATGGGCCGTCATTGCCGGTTTCTTGATGACGGCCGTTCCCAATTGGACCGGACGATTGCCCATTGTCGGCTGGCCGCTTTTGGGGCTCGTATCCTTGTGGCTTATCGGGCGCATTGCCATGGTGCTTTCATCCGATCTGCCTGCGACAGTAACAATCGGGCTTGATTTGCTGTTTCCACTTCTTTTCACCATCGCAATCGGGCGCGAAATTATATATGGAAAAAATTGGCGCAATCTCAAAGTGCTTATTTTGCTTGTTCTCCTTTTCTGTGCCAACTTTATTTTTGACTGGGAAGCTTTCAATGGCGTTTATGCTGCCGACGGTTATGGCGCCCGTCTCGCCCTTGCCATTGCGGTGTTTCTTATTGCCATTATTGGTGGGCGGATTGTGCCAAGCTTTACACGCAATTGGCTTGCCAAACGGGGAGAGACGAAACTGCCTGCCCCGCACAATCGCGTCGATCAAACCATTATGGTTTTCACGGCCATCTGCCTTATTTTGTGGATTCTTTTTCCCGATACGAAAATAACTGCCACATTATGCGGCTTTTGCGGCATTGCCAATCTTTACCGGCTTAAAAGGTGGCGGGGTTTGGCAACTTTGAAAGAACCGCTGGTTTTTGTGCTTCACGTCGGCTTTTTGTTTATTCCGCTAGGATTTATTGCTTTGGCACTTGGCACATTCGGAATTATTCCGGGGGGGCGCGCACCTGTACAACATTTATGGATGGCCGGTGGCATAGGTATGATGACAATGGCCGTAATGACACGCGCAAGTCTTGGCCACGCCGGTCGGCCGCTCACTGTTTCCTGGCCTGTTGTGCTGGTTTACCTCGCGCTTTTCCTATCGGTCTGGCTGCGGCTTTTTGCCGGCGTTGCCAATAACAATCTGCCAACGCTTCATCTTGCCGGAACTTTATGGATTCTGGCTTTTTCGGGTTTCGTTGTGCTTTACTGGAATGTGCTTACCAAACCGCGCAAACCCCGCGTTCCGAATTGATGGTTTTTATCTGGATAAGCAATCGCAATTTCCCTTAAAAGTACTTACCCGATTGAATTTCAAAAGCTTTCACAGCCCAAATAAAGGTTTGTCTCTATTTTTTGGCTCCGCAATGTGAAGAAGCGGGTTCCTATAGGCATTTCATAAAACGATCATGCAGGGCTTCTTCTCGCCCTTAATTTCGTGATCGCGCTTGTTGAAGAATGACTTTGGCTTGGATCATTTCAACGGAATTTGTGTTTTTCCGATTCTTAAACCGCCGCGTAATTCCACTTTAAAAACCTCAATAGCAGCCATAAGCTCGCGGCGTAATAAACTTGTGGTGTCAAGAACGGTTGCACTTATTATCGAACGTCGCGCTTCGTTCGCTTTTTTCTGCCTTCTTGGCCTTGTTCATTCCAACGGGAATTTGAAACGAAACCTATTGCCCCCTCAGATGCATGCAACATCCAAAATAAAGCAACCAAGGGGAAAAATGCCCGTCTTTTATCAAAGAGAAGCCCGCTTTTTGACTCGGCATGGCATATAGAAATTCAAAAAGTGAATGAAGTGTCATCACTTTCCGTTTCTCATATTTGGACGAGCACTATCAAACGTTGCTCGACAAGGGTGTGCCCCGATAGCACAAACTTCTTTTAACAATAGATGTTTTCTAACACCGTGAAAACAAACATTTGGCTTCACATTTGGCAAATATCTATTTTCCTGTTTGCCAAATGCAAAGTCTTATCCAACATGGATATAAACCTTAATTTTAACCTTTATTAACGGCGGTGTTTTAAAAATCCCAATCAGCCGTAAATGAGTTTATCCTGTTTCTTACGTAAGCGGGCAATCCATTGGTCTTCATTGATTGCGGCATTTTTGGCAGTGATGAGTTCGTTTTTCTTGATCGGTGCGGTGACTGTCGCCCCTTCAAGCAAACCACAGGGAATTGCCTCGTTTTTCCTTGCATCCTCGACTGTCATATTCCATGCACGATAGGTATAAAGTCCAATAAAATCGAGCTTGTCACCGGGTTTCAAATCTTTCTTGGCAACGGCGCAAACTTCTGCGACCGGCCGATCAAGCGGCACCATATCCGGCTTTCCATAGAGCATGACACGTGCACAGGTTAGCGGCACTTCCATGGCTGTGAGATGATACGGACGATGAAATGTAAAATAAGGTCCTTCACCAATCTTCAGATCTTCCATACGTTCCCAAACGCGCGGGTGGCGCATTTCTGCGACCACGAAAACTCCCGGTGAAACGCCCCGCCCTATTGAATAATCGACAACACCGGATTTTGACAAAACGCCACCATCTTTTTCCGGAATAAGTACTTTGTTCAGCCGGTCGATATCGGCTTTCGGCCCATGCATACCAGGGCAATCGGGAACAAGGCCGGTTGCATTGGCAATGGCCGTCATTTCAACCATGGTTTTCGAACCGTCAATGAATTCGACAAGCATACGCACATTCATGTTGCGTTTCTTTGCCTCTTCTTCATAATTATCGGGGATTGCATCAAAATCGAGCGGATTGTTTTTGCCCTTTCCGGCAGCAACAACATTGTGTCCGAGGGCCGAAACAAATTCGATCAGTTCCATGCAGGAGGATGGTTCGTCACCCGCACCAAGTGTGTAGATAAGTCCTCGTTTTTCGGCTTCGTGTTTAAGATAAGGACCAATCGTTACATCCGCCTCGACATTCATCATAACGACGTGCTTATTATTTTGCAGCGTTTTATAGCCGATTTCCGCGCCTGCTTCAGGATAGCCTGTTGCATCGACAATAACATCGACAAGTTCGTTTTTTAGCAACATATCAAGGTCGTCGGTGGCGGCAATTTTTCCTTCTTCGATTGCTGCGGTCATGTCCGATGCATTGGAAACTTCCTTTGCATGCCCCGTTTCGTCATAAGCAATTTTTGCCGCATCAAGCACCCGTTCGGGAGTGCGTGTTGAAACCGCTGCAACCTCGATGCCATCCATATGGGCGACGCCTGTCAACAAGTCGGTTCCCATTTCCCCGCAACCGACAAGCCCTATGCGGATGGGCTTGCCACTTTCTTCGCGTTTTTTAAGGTCGCGGGCCAAACCGATAAGGGCTACATTGCTTGTCATTTCAAAAAATTCTCCGGTAAAAAACGATCATTCATCAGCCCGATAAAATATGTTTAAAATCGGGTTTTGCCACTCGTTCAGCGCATAATTCTTTTCTTTAAAGGTCTAATAACAACGGTAAAAAATTGCAAGACTCGTGATTGATCTACGCAAAGTCCAGAAAGCAGGATAACAAAACCACACATTTTCCAAACAAAAATTTGCGCGAAAATTATTTGGCCTGTATAAGCAGCTTGAGCTCATAAATAAGCGGTCTTTCGCCGATGAGAGGCGACCGCGACAAAATATTGATAAGGAAAACATTCATGCCCGGCAAAGTGACTGTTGATGATATTCCCGCTTCAATCGGCAAAGAAGTAGGCGTTTCGAATTGGCGTACTGTCACGCAGGAAATGATTAACCAGTTTGCCGATGCAACCGATGACCATCAATGGATCCACGTAGATGAAAAACGCGCTAAAGAAACGCCCTTTGGCGGCACAATTGCCCACGGTTTTCTAACTCTTTCGCTATTATCGACATTGGCTTACGAGGCACTTCCCGAGCTCGAGGGGACAACAATGGGTATCAATTACGGTTTTGACAAAGTACGGCTGATGAGCCCCGTCAAGACCGGTGCAAAAGTTCGAGCCCATTTTGTTTTGAGCAATGCCGAAATTCGCCCGTCCGGCCGAATCGTTTTTCATTATGGCGTAACCCTTGAAATCGAAAATGTGAAAAAGCCGGCTTTGACCGCCGACTGGATTACAATTGCTATGGTACCGCCCAAAGCTTCATGAGCTTTGGCTTATTTGATGGAGTTCCTCAACAATCTTCACGATTATTGAAAATCGGCGTATACACACCCCGAATTTATAACTTTCAAATCATTCGAAAATTTTTGCTAAAGACCACTTTTTTGAGAGTTGTCTGAAAAAGATGGGCCAATGGAAGTTGTTTTAAGGGAAATTGTTTTGAGTTTCTCAGGCTTTTCAATATCCGTTAAATCGGCAATATCAATTAAAATTCCGCAAAGCTGCCGATAAATTCCCGCTCATATAAAGTCTTTGAAGACAACCAACGCCTTTAAAGACAACATCATTTCCCGATAAAAACGTCATTTAAATGTGAGCGTTGTCGTACTGTGTTTATACGTTTTATCCGGGTTTTATTCACTTTTTATTCACCCCTCTTTGATTTTGTTATTCTGGTCTGTTCAATTCGAGTTCCGGAATTTCAGCCAATTGGTTACTTTTTACCGCCTCTTTTCATGAAAGATCATTGAATTCTCAATTGTTAAAAAGCGAGTCGCGCTTTGAGGGGTGCTTTCTATCAAGGGCAATTTTTCTGATATTTTGATTTGAAGTTTTTTGGGGGATGAGGTCGTTTCTATAGAAATTTCAGTAAAATGAACGGTTGTTTTGGCTCATTTTTCGTATTTTCATCGCTCACTGCGAATAAAGGCCAATAAATTTTTTAAAAAACACAGCTTTTGGAAAAGCAATATAGACAAGCACGCCTTTTTTGTGGTATTTGCACCGCAATCATTTGAAACCATGCCTTTGCCGGCTTGGTACGTCTGGGTTTTACCCATTTAACTGAGATATTAAAAACAAAGCAGGATTAAACGTGCAAGTACTCGTTCGCGATAACAATGTTGACCAGGCGCTCCGTGCGCTGAAAAAGAAAATGCAACGTGAAGGCATCTTCCGTGAAATGAAGATGCGCGGCCATTATGAAAAGCCGTCGGAAAAGCGCGCCCGTGAAAAGGCTGAGGCTATCCGTCGTGCCCGTAAGTTGGCACGCAAGCGCGCACAGCGCGAAGGCTTGGTGAGCGGCCGCGGTTCTGCCCACTGATATTCAGAATTTGCTGAAATATTCTATTGAACGTGTAGAGTTTCCCTCGCGGGGTATAAAGTGTTTTGGCAAATGATGGATTGTGCGAAGTTGAATTTTCGCCTCATATGAGTGGAGATGCGGAGCGCATTTCCACTTTTTTGTTATATCTTAGTTGTCGAATTTGGCTGATTTCGCAACCGTGAATTTGTCTTGAACAGGATCGTACCCGATGAAAAAATTGAAACTTTCTGCTTTCTTTCTTTTAGGTGCTGTCGTTTTTGCGGGATGCAGCTCGACCAATAATGTCCTAGATCCTGATGACGTCGCTCAGGGGTCGCACGAGAATATTTCTTCGCTCACCGCTGTTATCAAGGCCAATCCGCGTGACCCTGCGGGCTATAATGTTCGTGGTTCCGCCTATGGGCGCGCCGGTCGTAGCAAGGAAGCAATTGCCGACTTCACCTCGGCCATTTCACTTAACCCGAATTTCTATAACGCCTATGCCAATCGTGCTTTGATCTATCGCAATATGGGAAATATGTCGGCTGCAATTGCCGACTATAACCGCGCTTTGGCAATCAATCCGAATTATGACGTTGCATTGATCGGGCGCGGAAATGTCTACCGTTTGAGTGGCAAGCTTGATCTTGCCTATAATGATTTCAACAGCGCCATTCAGGCCGGCACAACTGACGGACGTGCCTGGCACAACCGCGCGCTCATTGAGCAGGCGCGTGGCGACCAGCAGCAGGCAATCTCGGATTTTGGCGCAGCCATGTCGCGCCAGCCGAATGCGCCCGCCCCCTATAACGGACGCGGACTTTCCTATGCTGCACTTGGCGACTGGGATAACGCCTTTGACGACTTTAATGCAGCGATACGTCTTGACAGCAACATTGCTGAAAGTTGGTCAAACCAGGCAATGGTTTATGAACATCGCGGCGAGAAGAAGAAAGCCTACGCTTCCTACACAAAGGCAGTCACCCTTGATCCGAATTTCAAACCGGCAAGGGAAGGACAAAGCCGCACACGCGGGTGATTATCCGGCTTCGTTAGAAAGCCTGTTTCCCTTGTTCTATCTATTCCCGCAATTCAATCGGTCTATGGACACATGACAGTCCGGTTGGGAAAAATCAAAAAGCCTGAAACAAAAATTTGTTTCAGGCTCTAATTGATATGTGTTTTAAAAAGAATTTATAGCTTTGAGAAAGCCGCCCCTTCAACGAAAGAGCGGCAACAAAAAGTTACGTTTTCTACATTTTGAAACGGAAAATCGCTGCAAGCGATTGGTTATTCGGAATATCGCTCTTGCGCACGGCAAGCACATGACCGCCATTGGCAAGAACGCGGCTCGCAATCTCGTCGATTACATTATAGGTATCCGGCCCTTCCTTGCCGAAGGTAACCTTACCGGTTTTTTCGTCAACAGTACCGTGAACCATTTCATCCATATCGGCAAGCAGAGTATCAATCTGGCCGAATGTTGCTGCACGAGCGGCAAGTGCAATATCGGTTGTGGTGCGCCCCTCGTTCGTCAAATGTTCAAAACGCGAGCGGATATCGGCAACCTGCCGTTCATAATAGCGATCAAGAACCGGACGGGCAAGATCACCGATTTCTGTCGGATTTGCACGATCAAGCCCTGCATTCACAATTTCTCCAATCAGGTTACTACCGCTATATACGGAGCGGAAGGCATTAATTGCCGCATCACTTCCTGCAACAATTAACGGAATATCCGACCGTGTCAAATAACGACGCAAGGCAGAATCAACCAAGCGGCAATATTGTGTCAAACGGCCTGCCGTATTGGAACTGATCTTTTCGTTTCCCGTACCGGTCGCGCTATTCATATTTTTCGGCATATCCGGCACTTTGACTTCGAATGGGTCGATATCATTTGCTATTTCAATAAGACGCGCGGTTGCTTCAGAAATAACCACGACATGAGCCGTATGGGCAAAAGTAATCGAACGAAGAAGCGGGCTCAGCATAAAACGGTCAGCCACTTCGACAAACGACTTCAGCCGGTTTGCAAGACGGAAAGTCCAGATGTGATCGGGGGTTGCCAGAACTGCAAGACTGCGTGCCTGCTTCAACCAGAATTCCTCATAATCGGAAAGGCCAGTCAACAGATTTTCCATCGCGGCCAGACGTCTTTTGTCAGTCAAAGATTGGGATTGCGCCAAGGCTTCCTTCACCTGATTGGCATATTCAATTTTACTGGCACCAATTTCGGATGTAATCGGTGTGGTTGGCAAGTATATTGATACACATGCATCAGCTCTTACCTCTCGCAATTTGTTAAAATCCGCCATTGATGGAATATCGACATGCTGCATTGAGAAATCCCTTTCCTCTCTTGTTTACTCAATACTGATATGGGCATTCGATATGTCCAAAAACAAGACAATCAGGATTTTAATTTTCTTTTAAAATGCAATGAGCCGGATTTTTTTAAAAATAATTACGCTATTAATGCTTTCATTGACTTTTAAAATTTATAAATTTCACTCAATCGGAAAAAACGGTTTTCACCAATCCGGACAATCAACGCTCTCCGTTGATTAAAAACGGCTTGGTTAATCAAAAACGAATTTTCCTTGAACATACCGGAAAAATAGAGTTTTTGAAACGCCTGGTTTGCCTGTTCCGGTTTAAAAAATGACACGATAACCCCGTTCCAAACAGCGCGCACAGTTCAAGAACCGGGAGCCATACAGATTGCGACCGCCTGCTTAAACCTTACTTAAAATCCTAATATGCATATTCCAAAAAGACCGGATCAACCGAACCACCCCAAACCGAATGGAATTTGGATATCAGTCTTTCCGAATCGCATTTTCCGGTCATAGCCACCTCGAAGAGCGGGTCGAGGAAACATGTTTCATCGTCACCATCGGCATTCAATTTTTTACGGTTGGCGAGGCCTTTTCTGGAAATATCAAGAGCCTGACGGGCAATTTCCAGAATGGTTGTATTGCGGAAAGGCGTTTTCAATCCTTTGACGGGAACAAGGTTGCGCATGTCAAGAACTTCCTCATAGCGCCAATCTTTTGTCAGCTCATAAGCACTATCGAGTGCTTCTTCGTCATAGAGCAAGCCAACCCAGAATGCAGGCAGCGCACAGATACGACGCCACGGGCCACCATCAGCACCGCGCATTTCCAGAAAACGTTTGAGACGCACTTCCGGAAACAATGTTGAAAGGTGGTTGATCCAATCGCCCATATTAGCGCGATAATCTTCAACTTTTCCCTTTAAAGCGCCTTCCATAAATTGGCGGAATGTAATGTCGGTACAATCATGATAATGACCGTCACGAACGACAAAATACATAGGCACATCAAGAGCCCATGCGGTATAATCGGCAAAACCGAAATTTTCATTAAAAACGAAGGGCAGAACGCCGGCGCGACGATTATCGGTATCACGCCATATTTCCGAACGCCATGACATGAAGCCGTTCGGCTTTCCTTCGGTAAAGGGCGAAGTGGCAAAAAGTGCCGTGGCAATGGATTGCAATTTCATCGAAACTTGCATTTTGCGGCGCATATCAGTTTCCGATGAAAAGTCGAGATTAACCTGAATTGTGCAGGTCCGATACATCATATCAAGACCGTGCTTACCCACTTTCGGCATATAGTCGGTCATGATGTGGTAACGTGACTTGGGCATTTGGGGCGTTTCGTCAAGACGCCATTTAGGGCTACCGCCAAGTCCCAGAAAGCCGATTCCGAGCGGTGCGGCAATTTCCTTCACTTGGGCAAGATGGGCATTCACTTCGCGGCAAGTCTGATGAATTGTTTTAAGTGGCGCACCCGAAAGTTCGAATTGCCCCCCCGGTTCAAGTGAAATGGCGCCTGCACCCGTCGGTTCCAACAATCCGATAATTTTTCCTTCATCAAGGATTGGTTCCCAGCCGAGCATGGCTTGCATGCCTTCAAGCAGCGCACGGATGCTCCTTTTACCTTCATAGGGGACAGGCCTATTCCCCTCTACAAAAAACGGAAATTTTTCGTGTTCGGTACCAATTCGCCATTTATCGGAAGTTTTCGCGCCACCCGCAAGATAGTTCACCAGATCATCAAAACCGTTGATTGCTGTTTCATCTTCAATGTCGCGCGCCATAACTCACATTTTCCAATTTTTTTTAATTTATCTTATCTTTTAATCGTTTTCATCACTCTTTCAAGTACCACAATTTCAAGTCCCACAGTCCTCATGTCAGAGACCGGTCGTCATCGCGCCAATCACCTAAAGTTGCATCAATAACCGCAAGTGCAGCAACCGCAGCGGTATCCGCGCGCAAAATTCTGGGTCCCAAGGGAATCGCATAAACAAACGGAAATTGCTTGAGTTGAGAGCGCTCTTCATCACTGAAACCGCCTTCCGGCCCGATAAGAACACCAAGTGGAGCCGGCGGTATCTTTTTCAATATTTCAAGTGGATTTTGCGTATCAGCAGCTTCATCACAAAAGATAAGATGCCGCTCCTGCTGCCAATTTTGCAAAAGCTCTCCAAGTGAAACCGGACTGCGGCAAGAACTGATAGAAAGAACACCACATTGTTCACATGCTTCAATGATGTTGGCTCTCATACGCTCTTCGTTCAGCCGCGTCACTTGTGTGAAACGGGTAATAACCGGTTGCAAAACCGATGCTCCCATTTCCACCGCTTTTTGCACCATATAATCAAGGCGGGCGTGTTTGAGCGGTGCAAAACAATAGACGAGCTCGGCAGGCGCGGTCTGCTCACGCTCTTTTGTAACAAGCTCCACCACGACAATTTTCTTTTTGATTTCGTAAATTTTTGCGCGCCATTCGCCATCTTTTCCATTGAAAAGCAGAAGCTCGCTTCCTTCGTTCATCCGCAGTACATTTTTAAGATAATGCGACCGGGTTTCATCAAGATCCAGTTTCCCACCGGCTGACAACGGTTCTTCGACAAAAAGTCTCTGTAATTTATAATTGGCGCGCATTGCTTCTCACTTTTCTGCCAGTGCTTTTAAAAAAGCTTTTAAAATTTCCGAATGCCCCATCACCCACCAACTTATCTACCCGTCGAAAATTTTTCGTGATGCCGGTCAATAGGGCCACTTAAGGCCGGTTTTCCAGCCTTTTTAAAAAATCAAGATCAACAATATAGTGAGTGTTTCAAAATTCGTAGTTACTTTTTACATAAAGGTGACTAGAAACTTTAAAAAAATAAAACTAAATATGAGAAGAAACTACCTTCTCTCAACGCTGTCAAATTGGTGATCTCGTAGGAAAGCAGCTTTATTGTGTTATTCCGGACAAAGGGGAATTGTCTTTTTGCCCGCTTATTGTGTTTGTTTGAAAATTTATGACTGTTAGCGTTAAACAACCGACTGTTTGGGATGTTGTCTTTTCCCTGAAAACTTTTGCAGCCGCGGCTTTGGCTCTTTATATCGCCTTTTTATGCGATCTTCCCAACCCTTATTGGACGATGACAGCCGTTTATATTGTTGCCAACCCGCTATCGGGAGCTTTGACTTCCAAAGCATTTTATCGACTTCTTGGAACGGTAATCGGCGGCATGGCAACCGTTATCATGTTGCCCATGCTTATCCCCTCACCTGAGCTTACAACTTTGGGGCTTGCCCTCTGGCTTGGCTGTTGTTTGTTCATCAGCGTATTGGACCGGTCGCCGCGCGCTTACGTCTCGATGCTTGCCGGCTATAGCATCTGCATTATCGGATTTATGATCGTCGACGCGCCGGAAACAGTCTTTGATTATTCGGCAAGTCGTGTGGAAGAAATCGGCGTTGGCATCATTTCTGCCGCGCTAGTTGGCCGCCTTGTTTTTCCCCGTCATGCAGGGCCGGTTCTGGCAGAGCGTATTGATAAATGGCTCAGAAACAGTGCCGATCTTGCAATTATGTACATTAGAGGACAAGGCAAAAGCGAAGACGCATTAAAAAGACGCCAAAAACTGGCAATTGATGCCGTTGATTTGCGCGCCTTTACCACGCATGTCACTTATGACTCTTCGACATTGCCATCCACTGTCAATGCCATGCGCGTTTTGCAAAGCCGCATGGTTTCTTTATTGCCGATGGTTGCAAGCTGCAACGATCTCATCAACCGGCGCAACAAATTGATTACAGAGCAATGTGACGGCAAAAGCAACAGCACCAAACTTGACGAATTGATTGAAGAAACCGCGGCCTGGCTTAAAACACACGAGCCGATGAAGCCGCAAGGCATCGCCCGCATCAAAGCTTTAAAGCAATCCATATTGGATGATATCGGCCGGTCGAAAGTGTGGCTTGATCTTGTTTCGCGCAATCTGACATTACGCCTTGTC
The DNA here is from genome assembly GCF_946479275.1 of uncultured Bartonella sp. Lineage (GTDB taxonomy): Bacteria > Pseudomonadota > Alphaproteobacteria > Rhizobiales > Rhizobiaceae > Bartonella. Next base: position 76,088 of record NZ_CAMLFE010000007.1, on the reverse strand, counting down.
GATATTATGGAAATCTATTCCGACTGTCTGCATTTGCGTAATGATATCGTCAACGGCACCCAACACAAATTGCGTTGGCACCGTTTCGATTTTCTGGGCGAAGTCCGGTCTATCCACTATGACTTCGGCATTGCCTTTCTTTCAGCCTTTTCTGCAATCCTTGCCATTTTCATTATTGTCACTCTCTGGCGTATGACAGAATGGACACAAGGCGGCACTGCTGCAATGATGACCGGTATTTTCAGCAGCCTTTTTGCAACGAAAGACGATCCTGTTCCGGCAATCCGCGGGATGCTGAAACAAATTCTTTTGGTTCTTGTTATCGCATTTGTCTTGCAATTCGGCATTTTACCACTTGTGGACGGCTATTTGCCGCTTATGCTTTGTCTGGCACTTGTCCTGGTACCGGCCGGCATCATGATGGCGATCCCTTCAAAATTTGCTATGGGCATGACAATGACAGTCAACCTGCCCAATCTGTTATTGCTGCAATCGCGCTTGAGTGGTGATTTTTATAATTTCATCAATATCAACACAGCAATGATTTTGGGAATTATAGTTGCAGCAGCAACGGCTTCCATCGTACGTTCCGTCGGTGCGGAATGGAGCGCTTTCCGTCTCATCCGCGCAAGCTGGCTTGATATTATCGAGGTTGCCGAAAGGCCGACAAATACCAAAGCCTATAATGAATTGTTACATCGTATGCTTTACCGCTATGGTTTGATTGCTCCCCGTTATGCTTTGATCCCGATCCATTCACGCGTTCGCCAGACCGATATTCTCAAAGATGTCCGTGTCGGGCTTGATACAATCGAACTGCAACATTTGAAGGATTCACAAGGGCCTACCAATCGACAAAATCTTGCCAATATTTTGGAGGAACTCGCGTTCTACTATCGCGTAAAAGTAAATAGCACCGACGTCCCCGAAGGCAAAGAATTGCTGGAAGCAATTGATACGACACTCAACTGGACTCTTGCACTTCCGGATTCGGAAGATCATCAGAAGATCTCGTTTGCATTGACCGGATTGCGACAAAATTTGTTTGGTGATGCAAAGCCTTACAAAGCGGTCTTGCCTCCGATTTTCAAAGGACATGACTCATGAACCCCGAGGTTGATATTTACGGTGTCTATATTCCGACAATCGGAATTCTGGCACTTGTCAGCTATTTTTTGAATGTTGCTCTCCAGCGGTTCATCTTGCGCAAAGGGTTGGAACGCTTCATCTGGCACCACGCGCTTTTTGCAGCGGCAACCTATTTCATCATTTTGAGTATTCTTTCTTTCATCGTAACTCGGATTTAACGGATATGAACAAGCTTATAGCCAATTCCGGTCGTATATTTTTCACCCTTGTCATGGCTCTGGTGGCCGGCCTCCTCCTCTGGCAGTTATGGAATTATTACATGAATGACCCATGGACGAGAGACGGTAAAATAAGCGCCGATGTTGTCCGTGTCGCCCCTGATGTTTCCGGTTTTGTAACCGAGGTCAATGTTGTCGATAACCAGCATGTCAAAAAGGGCGATGTTCTTTTCAAGATTGATCAGGCGCGTTTTTCTTTGGCTCTGGAAGATGCTCAAGCCATGGTTGACAATGCAAAAGCTGCTCACGATCAGGCGCAACGCGATCTCGAGCGTGACCAGAAACTGGATGACAAAACCATCACACGCCAACAATTGGAAACGGCCGCTATGCAGGAATTGCAAACCGCAGCTACATTGCGCAAAGCGATCGTTCAGCTTGATACCGCAAAACTTGATCTTGAACGTTCGACAGTTCGTGCTGCTGTCAATGGCAAACTTACCAATTTTTCGCTGGAACCAGGTGAATATGTTACGCAAGGCAAACCGGTCACGGCGCTCGTTGATACCGATTCGTTCTATGCATCCGGCTATTTTGAAGAAAACAAACTTGACCGCATTCATCTCGGCAGTCGTGCAACGATCCACATTATGGGATCAAGCACTGTGTTGACCGGCGTTGTTGAAGGTTTTGCTGCGGGCATTGAAGATCGCGAACGCACGCAAACCACAAGCCTGCTTGCCAATGTTGCGCCGACGTTCAACTGGGTTCGCCTTGCACAGCGTATACCGGTCCGTATCAAACTTGATCCGGTACCTGACAATATCCACCTTGTTTCGGGACGTACTGTCAGCGTAGCAATCGAAGAAAACAAGAAATAACCAGTTGATTTTCGTCAAGATTTTTCGTCACTTAAGTGCAACAGATTTAACTTTTTTTTACTTTAATCGGCAAAAACTCCGATTAAAGCACTGTTCATTCATTGTCGAAAAATAAACTTCGCTATATGACAACACACAATTTGAAACTTGATAATCACATTTGATCGGAGAGATAAAATGTCAGCCAAGAGAGCCACCTTGGTGACTGTTGCTGCTCTTTTCACATTTATTCTAGTCGCTGCCGGAATTGGTTCGGTTGGTGCCGGAAATAACGAATTTATGAGCAAAGACGGTTATGGTGTTCATAGCTCGATGCATTGATATATGAACTATCTGACCGGATTTTCTCATCGAAATAAAGCCGGCAGTCAAAAACTTTAAAAGGGGCCTTCCGGCCCCTTCTTTTTATGCTTTCGTCTTCTGTTTCTTATCAGCCTATTGATTTCCGTTTTAATTTACCCGCTGAATTTCGAGATAATCTTCTTTCCGTCGATTGAAGACGGCTTAAGGAATTCCAAAAATTTTATTTTCCCGTTTTTTCAGGCAAACAAATTGAACTTCTTTGTCGGGCAACAAATCCAATTTCACAAAGGCCAAAAGCGCGATTTTTCACAAAATGAGAATTCAAAGATGGCCGCTTTTATTCCGGCCAAGCATTTTCAAATTCCGTAGGGGCACATTCTCATCGCAATGGCCCCCACAACGTCGACTACTATTTGATTTTAGAAAACATTATCAATAATCCACAATGGTATTCTTATCGACCAGGAGGATAAAAAAGAAATAAACATGCAAACGTGATTTAAAGCAAGTTTATCGAAAGTCAGGCGATTGTTGTTTAAATAAAAAGCGAAAGCTTGAAACAGCTTCCGCTTTTAAAATTGTGTTTTTGTCGAATTCTTCATCTTGAATTTTTCATTAAATTCATCCTTGAAATTCGGAAGGGTCAGGCCCCATACGCCCGTCCAATTTATCAAGCGCAGCAATAGCATCATGATTTGCGGCAGTAAGCGCAAAATCGAATATATTGAAATTTTCGGCCATACGTTCCGGAGAGCAGGATTTTGGAATAGCAATCGTGCCCATTTCCATATGCCAGCGCAAAATGATTTGTGCGACTGTTTTATGGTGTTCTGCCGCAATCTTCTTCAACACCGGATCATCAAGAAATTGTCCACGACCGAGAGGAGCCCATGCTTCTGTCAATATGTTATTCTTGTCGTGGAATATGCGTAATTGCTTTTGTTGAAAATGCGGGTGCAGCTCCACCTGATTGACCGCAGGAGCAACGCCGGTTTCCTGGATAAGCCGTTCAAGATCGACAATGCGGAAATTACAAACGCCGATTGAACGAACGCGGTTTTCCTGTTTGAGCCTGATTAAAGCTTTCCACGTTTCCACAAACAGGTCACGCGCGGGCAACGGCCAATGAATAAGATAAAGATCAATCGCAGTCATGTGGAGCCGCTTTGCACTTTCTTCGAAAGCGCGCATCGTACTGTCATAGCCTTGGTCGCTATTCCAGACTTTGGTGGCAATAAAAATATTTTTGCGTTCGATTCCTGAATCGGCAACACCAAGCCCGACACCTTCTTCGTTATCATAAGCCTTGGCTGTATCAATGTGACGGTAGCCGGTCTTTATTGCCTGTTTAACAGCGTCTCTGGTCTCTTGTTCGGGAATTTTAAAAACCCCGAAGCCCAATTGCGGTATGGACAAGCCATCATTCATCTTAAGCAAGGGAACCGATTTATTTTGTGAAAGTTCCGGCATCTATTCTCCTTGATTATCCATTCGATATTAATCTGTTTTACCCGCATTGTAAGGGCGAGATTAGAACCTGATAGGTTATTAAAATATTATCTATAAAAATCACACTTCAAATCAAATTCAATTGGTTACATGATGCGCTGCAATCAAGTTAAATGTCAATCAACTCCTTGAACTGTTGCATTTCAAAAAAATTAAACTGTGTTTTCCAGTTATTCGCGCAATGCAAATCGAATACCAATGGCATTTAATCACAATTTTATATTTTGAATCTTTTTTAATAAAAAACCCGAACAGATAAATAAATTCAAATCTGTTCGGGTGAACTGTAAATTCCGGATAGTGCAATCAATTTTTATTCAATTGCGAAATAGCCATACATTTTCCGGTTTGATAGCAATATAAACCTCGCCGGCATCAAGTCTTTCCGGCCCACTAGCCTTTAATTCCAATGATCCGTAATGAAGACGGTATTCCCACCTATCTCCCAGATAAAGGCTGGCATCAAGGTGCATTGGCGTCGCGTCGATTAGCGGCTGATTGCTGACATTGATATGTTCAAGACGGATAACCGCTTTGGCATCATCTCCTACATTCAAAACCTCGCCGTCGCGCAACATTCCGATCAAAGACCAATTTTTATCGCCGAAAGTAATCAAATCACCATTTTTTTCCAATATGTGCCCGCGAGCTATATTGTTGGCACCAAGAAATTCTGCTGCATAAAAACAATTCGGATTGGAATAAATTTCAATGGGACTTCCATGTTGTACAATCCGGCCATTTTGTAACAGAAGAATATGATCGGCTGCAGCAAGAGCTTCTGTTTGATCATGCGTAACAAGAATTGCGCATATATCAAGTTCGAGAATGAGCTTTCTTATCCAATAGCGCGCTTCCTCACGCAATTTTGCATCAAGGTTAGATAATGGTTCGTCAAGCAACAATACGCGCGGTTCGTATACCACCGCCCTACAAATCGAAACACGTTGTTGTTGTCCGCCGGAAAGTTCACTTGGATAACGATCAGCCAGATGTAAAAGCCCCATTGTCTCAAGGATCCGATCAACGCGTTTTTTTATCTCTTCCTTTGCAACATGGCGCAATTTCAGACCATAGGCTACATTTTCGCGCACTGTCCGATGAGGCCATAAAGCATATGACTGGAAAACAAGACCAATATCACGCTGCTCGGGAGGAAGTTGGATATTTGTATCGCTGTCACGGGCAATCTTGTCACCAATTTTGATGCGACCGACTTCCGGATTTTCCAGTCCGGCTATTGAACGCAAAAGCGTCGTTTTTCCGGAACCCGACCCGCCAAGCAACGCTACGATTGTGCCACGCTCGGCTGTAAAATTTACCCCTTTCAGGATTTGCAAACCACCAAGCCACTTTTCAAGATTTTCTACAACGAGTTCAACATCATGGGCATTATTCATTGATTTTTGCTCCTAATTTGAGGGCTATAGCAAGAGCAGCTGCGGTAAGGATGACGCTGACGAAGGCCAGTGCAGCGATCGTGTCCATGGCACCGGTTTCGAATTGTTGGACAATAAGGGAACCAATCACGCCCGTATCGGCACTCATCAAATAAACGCCTGTCGCATAATCGCGCAAAAATAATATCATGATGAGCGCCCATGCACCGGTAAGGCCGGGTCGCACTAATGGCACAACGATGTCGCGCCATGTTTTGCCAATGGTCGCGCCGGTTACTCTGGCTGCTTCTTCAAGTTCGGGGGAAACTTGCAAAAGCGTTCCTTGCAATAAGCGCAAACCATAGGCGAGTCCCACAATAATGTATGCAATAAGTAGAGAAAAAATCGTTGGTCTTAACGGGGTCAAAAAAGGTACGAAAAGGAAAACCCAATAAACGGCAAGACCAATAATAAGGCCGGGCAACGCACGCGGCAGCAACACAATATAATCGAGCAACATACCACTGACGCCATAATTTCGATGTCCTGCCAATCCGATAAGCAGATAGATAAACACCGCTACGAGTGCACCGAATACTCCCAGAATTACCGTATTGATTATGCCGGTAGAAAGATTGCGCACCTCGATCAAGCGAGAAAAATTCGACAGGGTTAAATGGTCAAATACGTTGACGCCTTGTCCCCATGCACTGACAAAAGCGCGCAACATGATTCCGCCAATAGGAATGACAACTGCAATCAATAGCCAGAGAGCAATAATGCTCAAAGCCAAAATTTGGCCTTTGGTGCCCAATTTCAAAGGAGCCGCCCTTGCACCTTTTCCGCCAACGGCAGCATAGCGACGGCTGTGCTTCAGAATTTGGCGTTGAGCAAAAATGAGCGGAAGAGTCAAGACAATAAGCACCATGGCAACAACGGCCATAAGTTGGTAAGTTGGTGCACCAAACAGCGTAGTCAGCTTATAAATATAAGTTGTGAGTACCAGAATGCCATTCGGATCACCCAACACAAGCGGAATGCCAAATTGTTCAAATCCCAATAACAAATTGAGGGCTGCCGAAAATATTAACGCCGGCAACACCATCGGAAGTGTTACATCACAAGAAACGCGGAAAATGGATGCACCCGTTGTTCTTGCGGCCTCTTCAAGATCCGACGGCAAATTGTGCATCGAAGCACTTACGTAGAGATATACGTAAGGAACATGACTTAAAGCCGTCACGAGAATGATTCCGCTGACAGAATTCATATTCCAGGGAACAAAGCCTATAATTTTTGCCATCAGAATGCTGATGAGCCCTGAAGGACCAAGTGCTACTGTATAGCCGAAGGCCAGAACTATAGATGAAATAAACATTGGTACCAAAACAAGGATTTCCAATGTCTTGCGGAATTTCAAATCGGTGCGCGCCAGAAGGAATGCAAGAATTCCTCCTGTCGGTACCGAAATGACGACCATGCCGACCGAAATAATAATCGTTGTCAGCAACGCACGGTAAAAATCATAATCGGTCAGGACAAACCGGTATGCATCAAGACTGAATGCAACATTGGAAGTGAAAAAAGCCTCGTCCAGAAAACTCTGATAGACAATGAGTCCGACAGGCGAAAGAACGACGATTGCGAGAAGTAGAATGACACTTGTGCGGTAGACCATCGCATCGGCGCGCAATCTTTGCCAAGAAAATGGTCTGGGCGGAGGTGCACTATTCTGTTCCATGTTAATTTCCCGGTTATGCTTAACCAATAAAAATATTATGAAGTTTGTTGAATTTTGCTCGCGAAGAGCGCAAATCCCGACCTTGTCTGATTGGACAGTTTTTCACTAGGCCCTTAATCAAAAAGGGTACTCAAGATCACGCCGGCTGGCGAGAAACCGCACCGGATAAACCTTCTGCAGGAATTCCCGCCTTAAAGTTTCAGAGATGACGTTTATTTGGTGTATTTATTCCACTCGCGAAAAAACTTGATACGGTTTTGAGGCTTGAGATTGGATAAAAGCCTGTCATCAAGTGCAATCGGTTTGAGATTACCCCCCACCATTGTGGTCAATGAATCGAGGTCAAGCCCGCCTTCGATATCGCTTCTGACTGACGGTAATCCATGTTTGGATAATGCTGTCTGCCCTTCTTTTGATAACATAAAGTCTATGAAAAGGCGCGCAGCATTGGGGTGAGGTGCGCCGCGCGGTATGACCGCCGGACGCGAGAATGCAGCCGTATAATCTTGACCAAAAGCAACGCCAAGATTGGGGGTAGTCTTCACCCAGTCAAGTGCATAAGAACCGATAACGTTGATTGCCATGACATTTTCGCCGGAGACGACAGTCTCGCGCATTGTTCCTGTTGCCGTATAAGATTTAACTTTAACAGCCCCCATTGCTTTCGCCAATTCCCAAAAATTGTCGCTGGATACAGCGTCATTGGTTTGCATTAAAAAGCCGATACCGCTTTTTTCGGGATCAAACGTAGCAACTTTACCTTTCAGCTCGTCGACGTGGGATTTCATATAATCAATAAGACCAGCACGGGTCTTGGGAAACGATCCATCGGGAAATGCTTTGGTATTGTAAATGACACCGATTGGCTCGACAGTTGTCGCATAGACGCTATCCTTGTAGCTTGCCCAATCAGGAATATTTTTCTTTTCCGGAGATTGGTAAGTTTCGGTGTAGCCTTCCGAAGCAAGCTTCAACTGCAAATCCATGGCAGAGCTCCAGACGATATCGGCTCCCATCTGTTTGGCTTCAGCTTCGGCGACCGTGCGACTATAGGCATTATTGGTTCCCATATCGGTAAAATCAACTTCTATGGCATATTTCTTTTTGAATGCGTCGATGAGCTCTTTTGCCAGTTCCTCATCAGTCGTCGAATAAAGTGAAAGACGACCTTCAGTCTTTGCCTTAGTTATGATGTCGGAATAGTTTGACGGGTATCCTTGCGGCAAATCTTCAGCAATCACCGGTAACGTATCCACCATTACCAGTCCCAAAACCCCGAATAGAATAGATTTCAATTTCATGCGTTTCCTCCTCCACGAGATAAAACGCCGGTTTCAGACCCGCGTTTTATTTTTCCGGTCAACCATGATTTCCTCATAAAATGGATAACCGTCCTTACAAGATGACACAGAAAGCTGACAGGAAGCTGTCAAGAAAAGTAATTTTGACATAAGTCATGACTTATGTCTCTATAGATGGGTTGAGGAGAAACAAAATAAGTTTTGCTTCCTGTCGGGAGGGGGAAGAAGAATGATGCATATTCTTCTTGTCGAGGATAATCAAGATTTGGGCGATGCCGTAGCGACGAGGCTTGAACAGCTTGGTCATACTGTTTTGTGGTTGCAAGATGGAGATGAGGTTGTTGCAACGATTCGGCTGGAACAATTCGATGCCCTGGTGCTCGATCTCATGCTGCCGAATAAGAGCGGCCTTGAAATTATCAAGCATTTACGGGGAAGTGGCTCAGTCCTGCCAATTGTCGTTATAACTGCGCGTTCTGAGATTGACGACAAGGTAAGTCTTTTTGATCTTGGTGCAGACGATTATCTGGTAAAACCATTTGACGTACGCGAACTTGTCGCCCGTTTAACCGCAACGATCCGCCGGACAAACGGTATTGCCAGCAATACCGTTCATATTGGCAATGCAAGTATTGATATGAATGCCCATAAGCTCGTTATTGGCGGAGAAACCGTTGAATGTAACAGACGTGAATTCAATTTGTTACAAATTCTCGTCAATCATCTTGATAAAGCGGTTGCCAAAGAAACATTGATGAACCGCCTTTTCGATATCGATGATGAAGTGTCTTTCAATGCTCTTGAAGTCTATATTTCACGGCTAAGGCGAAAACTTCGCAAAGCCAATATCGAAATATCGACTTTACGGGGTTTCGGTTATCGGGTGCAGACAAAAAATGGCACATCTGACTAACCGTCTTATTTTTCTGTTTGCCATTATTGTTTTAGTCGTTTTGATGAAAAACGCGACAATCAATCATTATCCTGCACCACAAAGAACCGGACCGGCAGAAAACTTCAATATTTACGGGACAACGGATGCCCTATTGTTTCAGGAGTTCATCAAAGAATTTTGCAAACTCCACCCCGATATTCCGGTTCGATATAAAGAACTGGAAAGCGGTGAAATTTTTCATGGTGTCATCCATGATAATTTGACACCACCGCCTGATCTTATCATTTCCTCGGCTGTCGATTTGCAAATAAAACTCGCCAATGACGGTTATGCAGCCGATTACTTTTCACCTTATCTTCAACAATTGCCGGATTGGGCGCAGTGGCACAACGAGGTTATCGGTTTTACCTTTGAACCGGCTGTCATTGCATATAACCGCAAGCTTATTGGTTCTTTAGAGGTTCCCACAACCCATCTTGATCTTGCAAGATTGATAGAGGAAAATAAACACCATCTTCATGGTAAAATCGGAACTTATAACATTGCAACGTCAGGCGTCGGTTATGTATTGGCAACGCAAGACGAATTTATTTCATCAAACTTCTGGCGTTTGACAAATGCTTTAGCAACCGTACAAGCAAAATTAAGTGCTTCATCTCCCGAAGTCCTTGATTCTCTCGAAAATGGGGAAATCATCATTGCCTATAATCTTTTGGGTTCCTATGCTTTTGCACGCGCATTGAAAAACCCCGATATAGTGGTTGTTATTCCAAGCGATTATGCTTTGGTTATAACACGATCTGCTCTTATCCCCCGTCATTCGACAGAACCGGAAATTGCCAGAAAATTTATTGACTTCCTATTGTCACCCGACGGGCAGAAAATCGCTGCCGGTAACACCGGTTTTGGTGCAATAATGCCCGGTATTGAAGGGCAATTTACCGTTGCATCAATTATGAAAAACACGCGCGGAACGGTACAACCGATTGCGATGACACCGGCTTTATTGGTTAATTACGACGATCAGAAACGTAAGCAATTCTTGCGTGTTTGGCTCGATATTATCAATGGAGATACGACTGATATTCCTCAAGCAACATCCGACAGGGGAAAAAAGTGACATCCCATTTTTCCTTACGTCGGAGGATATCCATAATTGCATTATCCCTGCTTCTGATAACTGGCGGGATTATCCTCTACTTTATGCAAAACAGCATCGAACATGCAACCGAAAGCGCCTATGACCGGTTGCTTCTTGCGTCTGCTCGCACAATCGCCAATGCCGTGCAAACGGAAAAAGGGAAAGTAGCCGTGGAAATTCCCGGAGCAGCCTTTTCTATGTTTCCGGGCGACGACCGGATATTTTATGTCATCCGTGACTCCGATGGAGGTTATGTGACCGGTTACAAACAATTCGATAACGGTATGGCATTAGCGCACCAGACTGGTGGCACCTTTCAAAACGCATTTTTTAATAATGAGCCGGTACGGATAGTTACCGTTGGCCGCTTGATTGCTACCGAGGATAAAACCGGATGGGTAACGATCCGCATCGGCCAGACACGGCGCGAACAACAGTCATTAAAAAGCAATATTTTGTATCACGAAACGATAGCTGTTGCGGCACTCATGTTCATTGCACTATGTATGATCTGGTTTGCAATCGGCTTGACGTTTTCTCCTTTAAAAAAGCTCGAAAATGAATTACGCGACCGTTGCTTTTCCGACCTTTCGCCGCTGGAAAGTCCCTCTCCAAATGAAGTCAATGCATTGGTGATTGCACTCAATGTATTTATGGAAAGATTAAAACTTGCTTCGGAACGCATGCGAACACTGGTTGCCGATGCTGCCCATCAAATTCGCACACCGTTAGCCTCGCTTTTGTCGCAAATCGAGGTAGCTATTCATGAACGAAATGAAGTGAAACGTCATGAACAACTGCTCAAAGTCGAAAGAAGTGCTATTCAGGCAAGCCGGCTTGTAAACCAGCTATTGATGGATGCAACAATTACCCATCGTCTTGAACAAAAATCGGATGACCAGGTAAATATAGAAAAACTGCTTGATGATGTCGTGAACCGAATCCAATCGTCGGAACAGGAACGTATTCACATTAAGGCCGATGCTTCGGTAAAATCTGCAATAATTAATGGCGATCGCATTGCCTTGAGGGAAATGTTACATAATCTTGTCGATAATGCGCTGCGTTATACGGATGGTGCTGTTATCATAGCGCCAACGACCACTGCTGATCAGTTATCAATCAGGATTATTGATTCCGGCCCGGGGATAAAGAAAAGCGAACGTGAAATAGTTTTTCAACGTTTTCAACGTGGGAGTACAGCCGGAACGTCAATCGGTTCAGGGTTGGGGCTTGCCATTGCACTTCAGGTTGTCAAAGCACATCATGGCACAATAAAACTTGAAGACATCGATCATGATCGTGGTTTTTGTGTCGAAATAACATTTCCACTTGTTTCCCCTAACAATCGGTATGTTTAAAATTCGTATTCAGAAAACTTGCACTAACCAGATTAAGTACAGGCGTACCACATCAAACTGATCGTTTCGTTGTGCAACCACGTCGTTTCGATAGAATAGTTTGTTACTCTGTATCGAATGCCGAGATAAAATCTTGTGCAGATAACATAGAATAATGCTTCAGGTTCGTTCATCAACGACAATAATCGAAATGCACAAACAGCTTTGATAATAACCGCTCTCTGTGCGCGCCGTTTTTTAACGTCGTTTTCATGAAGAAAAGCATAAAGCTCAAATGAAGAGCAGCAAAACGATACGAAACGATCAAGGAAACCCTTCGCTGCGATTGACGAAAATTCCTTAGCCCCCGATGCAGCTTATTGGACTACACCGTACAATCTCTTTGTCCAGTCTTCTATCTCGTGACTATCCAACCGCTTTTGAGCAAGAGAGCGCCAGCTTGGCGAAAGTTCGTTCAATGAAGCTATATGCGACAATTCTTCATAGTCATTTCTCGTCACATAAAAAGCTTTCCATATCCGATAGATTGTCCACAATTCATGACGCCGCTCGACAAGCTCTAGCTCGTCTTGTAAAGATACTTCCCCCTCCTGCAAAACACGATAGTACCAGCCTGTTCGTCCGCTTTTTTGCGTACGAACCGACATATCAGCCACTCCGAACCTGACATTGAGCCGGAAACAGGGCTGTCTTCCTTGTGAAACTTCTATAATTGCTTTTCCAAGACGATAAACATCCCCGACGGCAATATCTTTCTCGCTCAAACCGGAGGTTGACAGATTTTCCCCGAAGGCGGTGGGTAAATCAAAGACCACTTTATGCCCCAATTCTTTTTTCCAGAAAGCATAATGGTCGAAATCATAGTGATGAACAGCCTTTTCCGCGCCACCATGATGTTTCTTGTCTGCCTGCTCGTCACCGATAAAGCCGGTTTTGGTGAGGAAAAGAGGTCGGTCAACCGGTTTCTTGTCAATCCCGCTTTGCAAGTTCTCTGGTCCTATTGCTTTTATCGGACCGACTGACAGTGCCAAAAGTTTTACCATTTTTTTAAAACCGATAATAATAGGTGTTGGTGGTTATGCCTCGAAATTGCTTTTAGTCCAGTTGCCCTTCTGACGCATTATTGCGCTGAAGATTAATAATGCCAAAAGGAAATCGACTGCCAGACATTAAAAAACTCAATGGCTTGGCAAGACTGTTCATCACGCAGGTAACATCGGAGCAAGCTTTGTCGGAGCGTGGCACTTTTTTCAAAACCGCATCAAGTTTAATTTCATAACCATTGCTTTTATTGTCTTCAGTTTGAATATCCGCGGTTCCTTTGGTCAGAAGTTGCCAATTGCCCATCTGGATGACCGATTTATCAATAACAAGGTTTTCGTCGGTAATAGTTGTTTCGATATCCCATCTGTCAAAATCTGTCGATGCATCTTCAGAATTTTCAACCCGTGCTTCATCGCCACCGCTTATTGCTGTGCGCAACTTTTCTAGGTCGTAGCCTTTGATATTGCCCGACAACATATTCAACGTCAGATGGCCTTGCATTCTGGATACCACTTCCGACCACCGGCTGAATGGGGCATGCATTGTCAGGATAAGACCGGTTTTTGCATTGACAAAGGAAGGATGACCGAAAGCCTGCGCTATTGATTGGAGGTCGAGAGAATTTCCTGACACCCGTCCTTCAATGCTGGCTTTATCATTATCGCGACTGATCTGGATATTGGATTGGATGGCACCGCCAAATGCATTGGCATTGCCGAGATCGAAAATTCCCCGCCCGTTTCTGATCTGTATGGCCGCGGCAAGATTATTGAGGGTTATTGTCCCGAGCCTTGCTTCCGGTGCAGACATGCGGATATCAAGACCGATCATGTCAAGAACCGAAAGATCAAGAAATTCGTTTTTTTCTTCATCCGGAAAAAATGTTGCAATCAATGTATCAAGATTGAGTTTATCAAAAGCAAGCGAGCCGCTAATGACCGGCAGATGATCCTGATAGCCGGTGGCAAGTGCGCCGCGGGCATTATCATTCCCAAGTTTGAAATTGACATTGTTAAATTGCATATGACCGGGTTGGGCAGAAAAATCCGATTCCCAGACAACTGGTGCTTTCAATCCTTGTCCCAGCACCTGGCGGTAACCGAGCCAATCCATAGTCTTGTTCCAGCCCGGAGAACGTGCTGCAATTCGTCCATCAAAAATATAACTTTCGGAAAGGCGGCCTTTCCCTTCAAAAGTAATACCACCACTTGAAGAATTAAGACTGGCTTTAAGATCACTGGTGCCACCGGAAAAAAATATCAACGCCTGCATCGCGTCAATACGTAAATCGGTTGCTTTCCCGTGCCACATTGCGTTGGCGCGAAAACTTGCCGCTCTGGTTGATTCCGGCCATTCAAGAACAGCGTTAAGTGCAGTAATTTTTTCTGCCATGCCTCCAAGGTTCTTGCGATAGAGGAGCTCTCCATTGTCAATCACTATCCGTCCGAATGGTTGATTAAGTAGGCGGGTTGTATCCGGATGATCGGGGTTTTTGTTAACAATCTCACGGGCTTCACGAACAGCTGCGCCGAAGCTTCCTTGTGACCTTGAAAGAGCGTCAAAAAAATCCGTAACTGTTTTGACCGGTTCTTCCATTACAAAATGTGGGTTGATAATGCGCGTTTGCGAAAACGTAATATGCCCGAATAATGCATCAATGAGTGATAAATCGACTTCAATACGCTCTGCTTCCATAAGAGGCGCTGTATCATCATTTGTCGGCGTGAGTGTCACACCGGCCAATGACGCTTTGGGATAAGGAAAAAGATCAAGTTTCGGCGCTTCCCGCAATTGAACATTATAACCCGTCCATGCACTTAAATCCTGTGCAAGACGGATGCGGATCGCATCGGTCGAAACGAGAGCCGGTAACAGCAGGAAAATCGCCACGACGATAATTCCTAACAGCAAAACTACCGCACCGATATATTTCAGTTTTTTTCTGTGCACCTCGTCCCTTTACCTTTTATTAACCATAAATGATTAAAACCGAATTACATTTCGGCTTCCAGTGAAAAGCTTGTTTCTGAAATGCCCTTGTTTAAATTTTTGCCGGGTTTCATTGCCCGGCATTTTTTTAGTCGAATTTTATTCCAACAACAATGAAAATGCTGTGAAAACGTAATTTATGCCCCGCTAGCGCAAAAGACACTTGGCTAAAAAATGTAAAATTGTGTCATTGCGGCGAATACTGTGTCTGGGCAATTCAAAATCCCCCTCGTTTCCCCGTGCGCGTGATTTGACTGTTGTAACAGCATAACGATAACCGGCATTTTTTACGATTTTTTGGATGGCTTCATTTTCGTCACCAAATGGATAGGCAAAAGATATAATGGGCGAGCCGAGTTCTTCTTCAAGTTTTGCCTTGTTTTCGATAATCTGGCGTTCTGCTTCCTCAATCGGAATATCTTTTAAATGCGGATGGTCATTTGTATGGCCTCCGACTTCATGCCCATGCGCCGCCCAATCTCTCATTTGGTCGAATGTCATTATCTTGTCGCGCTGTGAACGTTCATTATCCCATGAATTGTCGAGCCCCATACGCGAAGAGACAAAAAAATTGGTCGCATTGAACCCCAATTCATCAAGAACAGGCATGGCATCCTGATAAACCGATAAAAAACCGTCGTCGAAAGTTATTGCCGCGACTTTTCCCTTTTTGCTGCCACGAATATAAGGCATTGCTTCTTTAAGCGACAAACCTTGAAAACCGATACGTTTCAGGACGTGCATTTGCCTTATAAATTTTTCAACCGTAACATAATTCGAGCGCCCCGGAATACCTGCCTTGGGGGGAATTCCAATATGATGATAAAGAAGTATGGGGACAGCCATCTCAACCTTCCTGATGTTTCGATAGAACTTTTATGCGATGCCGGTAGAGCGGACGGGTTATTTCACGATAAATGCGGGCAAAAAGAGAGTGTTTGCTTTTGATTGTCGAACCGCCAAGCTCGGCAGAAATTTCGCGGACCACCGGAGGTAATACAACCTCCGGATGAACACCGGTTTTCCAATAAAGTTGTTCGGTCGTATCGACCGGACGATCAAATGTGGCTGTCGCATCAAGAAGTTTTCTGGCAGCATTCCGCCCGACAAGTTGGGCAACTTGCCCCAACCCGATTTCTGTTGGCTTTATCAGTTTGATATCGCCTTTTTCTGCAATTATTTTTCCTGTTTCGCGCAAACGAAAAGGAAAACGGATAAAACTTTCCTCATTGATTTCTTGAACGGCAAACTGGAAAACTTCATCAAATCGCTCGTCCAAGGCAACGTCGTCTTCAATGATAAAGCCGGCATCCATCCCCTCATCAATAATTTTTTGCCAGGCACGCCTATGCGACAAAAAACACGCAATTTCATTTTTTGACAAAGCAAAGGGATAAAAAGGACGATAAAGCTGTTTTCTGTAAAATTGGAAAATCGTTTTGTCATCAAGGTCAAGACTATCAACAGCTCCTAACACCATTGCAGGACAAGGCAGCATTCTTTCGAGCAATTCAACCTGTATCTGTCGCTCATCCGCACGATCAAGATGGATAATCAGCGCTTTGATGGTTTTTTCTGAACCGTTCATATTCGACCCGAAAGTTTTAAAAACGGGCGGTTAAAGCCCGGCTTCCATACTAGGGACGAATGGAAAGGAAAACAATGTGAATTATACCGCTTGCTCTTAAAATTTGTCATTCAAGGAAATGGCATGTTCCTTCATTGACACGTTCGCGAACCCATCTTTCTTCTGCTGACCAGGCGTGATGTTTCCAACCTTTCCAGGTGAAGCCACATATGTAAATTTCCCACTCGGTCAAATCGTAGTGGTGTAGGAAATCCCAGATTCCGAGATAGCCGGTTGAAGGAAACCATTCCTTCAGCTTTTCATCTTTAATGCCAATTTCGGCACAGGCATCAAGGTAGAATTGTGCAGATTTTATCAGAATATCCTTACCCGCTTCACCGAGGACTTTAATTGCCTGCTCTGTCCAATCGACCCGACGATGTCTGAATAATTGCGACAGCAAACGCGGGCGGGCAAAATAAGTTTTCATGATATAGGGATGGTAGACAAATGTAATCAATTCTGCCTTTTTGAAAAACTTGCATTCAAAAAAAGTCGGGTCGCCAAGCTTTTCCTGCATCGGTTTGCCAGAATTACACATCATCAAACAACTTGTCTTCGAACCGCTCCAACCATCAAGCAAACGTGGCTGATTGAAGCGTAAAACATAGTCGGCACTGTCTATTTCGCGAGAAAGATCTCGCGGTAAATCGGCATTTCCGACAACAATAAACCGTCGTTTTTGAGTTTTCATAGACCTAATCCCAATTATGACGTTTTCCGCCCGCTCTTTATTTATGTATTGACGTCAATGCTTTTATTGACCGCTTTTCATAAAAAGAACAAAGGATTACTGCATTTTTAGTAAAAGAAAAATAAAATTGATAACAGTTTTTCCAAATTATTTTTAAAAACAATTTCCCGATATTGACAATTAAACCGACCTCCGTCCGGAGAATTCTTTTATAAACGACATTGGATAACTTTTATCACTGCGTACCGTGATATTGCCGTGATAGACGCAACCATTCACGAGCCGCATAGGAAAGGTGATTGTTACTACGCCAGATCAACGCCATATGCCATTCGATTGCCGTATCGGTGATTTCGACCGTTTTAACATTTTTGACATTGCGTTTTTCTGCAATCATCCTTGGCAAAAAGCCCACCCCCATACCTGCTGCAACAAGGCCGAACAAAAAGTCGATCTGGCTTGAGCTCGCCGAGACCGCCGGTTCCAAGCCTTTTTTACGGAATGTTTCAATAGCAAGCGGCGTCAAAACAGGCGGTTAAATTCCAGCTTCCATACCAGAGACGAATGGAAAAGAAAACAAAGTTGAATTATATTGCTTGCTCTTAAAATCGCTTATTCAAGAAAACGGCATATTCCTTCATTGATACGTTGATGAACCCATTTTTTTTCAGCCGACCAGTCGTGCCCTACCCAACCTTGCCAGGTAAAACCACAAATATAGATTTCCCATTCGGACAAATCTAAACGATGTAGGAAGTCCCAGATTCCAAGATAACCGGTCGAAGGAAACAATTCCTTGAGTTTATTGCCTTCAATGCCGATTTCAGCACAAGCTTCCAGATAGAATTTTGCCGATTTAATGACGATATCTTTGTGTGCTTTACCGAATACACTGACTGCTTTATTGGTCCAGTCACTCCTTTGATGTCTCAATAATCGTGAAATCAGGTTTGGGCGCTTGCAATAAGTTTTTATAATATAAGGATGATAGACAAACGTAAGCGTTTGAGCCTGTTTAAAAAACTCGCATTCCATAAAATTTGGGTCGCTAAGCCTTTCCTGCATCGGTTCATTGCAATTAGACATCATCAGGCAGTTGGTTTTAGTGCCAGTCCAACCATCAAGCAAACGTGGTTGATTAAACCGCAAAACATAGTCGGCACTATCTATTTCTCGAGAAAGATCTCGTGGTAAATCGGCATTTCCGACAACAATAAACCGTCGTTTTTGAGTTTTCATAGACCTAATCCCAATTATGACGTTTTCCGCCCGCTCTTTATTTATGTATTGACGTCAATGCTTTTATTGACCGCTTTTCATAAAAAGAACAAAGGATTACTGCATTTTTAGTAAAAGAAAAATAAAATTGATAACAGTTTTTCCAAATTATTTTTAAAAACAATTTCCCGATATTGACAATTAAACCGACCTCCGTCCGGAGAATTCTTTTATAAACGACATTGGATAACTTTTATCACTGCGTACCGTGATATTGCCGTGATAGACGCAACCATTCACGAGCCGCATAGGAAAGGTGATTGTTACTACGCCAGATCAACGCCATATGCCATTCGATTGCCGTATCGGTGATTTCGACCGTTTTAACATTTTTGACATTGCGTTTTTCTGCAATCATCCTTGGCAAAAACCCCACTCCCATACCGGCTGCAACAAGGCCAAACAAAAAGTCGATCTGGCTCGAGCGCGCCGAGACCACCGGCTCCAAGCCTTTTTTGTGAAACGACTCCATCACAAGGGGCGTTAAAGCAAACTGGCTTGCGAAAAGCACAAACGGATATTCGGCAAGCTCTTTGGCTGTGATTTTTTTACGATCTCCTGCAAGGCTTGCAGGCATTAACGCAACAACCGGATCGTTACGCACGTCCTGATAATCGAAGCCACTTGCTATCGGCACCAGAGAACCCGCAAGTTCGATTTCTCCCGTCCGCACCAGTTCTTCCAATTTTTTACTTCCGTGTTCAACAATATTGATGTCGATTTGCGGGTGTGAAGACGTATAGCGGGCAAGAACGGGAGCAAACAGTTCCGAACTGCCAATCGGCGGAAGTCCGATTTTCAACACACCGCGTTTCAAGCCCTTCAATTCGGCAATTTCGCGTTCCATTGCCGTTTCTTCTGTAAGTATCCGCTGGGCATGCCGAAAGACATATTCACCCGCAGCCGTAAGTTGCATTTTTCCCTTGTTGCGATTGATCAATTTGGTTCCATACTGGTTTTCAAGCTGGGCCAAAGATTTGCTAATTGTTGATTGAGTGGCATTCAAAACTTTCGCCGCAGCGGAAAAGCCGTTTTGCCGAATAATTTCTATAAAAGCTTCAAGGGTTCTGATCTGCATGACTATGCTATATAGGAATAATTAACATGAATACAATTCATTTTACGAATGGCTCTTCATCACTTATCTAACGCTCCGTCAGGAGTACAAAATGATACATCGTCTAGCAATTCAAACGCGCCATCTTTTTCATCACAACATATTTGCCCAGATCGGGCTCATTTGCGTGTTCTGGATTATTGGCGAAATTATTACCTGGGCATTTAACCTACCGATTCCGGGGGCAATTATCGGCATGGTGCTGGCGCTTATTGCACTGGCTAGCGGGAAACTTAGCATATTAAGCATGAAACGTGCTGCCGATTGGCTTATTGCCGAAATGCTTTTGTTTTTCGTTCCGGCTGTTCTGGCCCTTCTCAATCACAAAGAATTTATCGGATTATTGGGTATCAAAATTCTGGTCGTTATTTTGGGCGGTACCTTTGTTGTTATGAGCATTACCGCCTTGACCATAGACCTTTGTTACCGTTGGATGTTAATGCGCCATGTCAAACATTGAAACCGACCTTGAACGATATATGGCGGATATCGAGCTTTATACGAGCCCGGTTTTCAAAACCGTTTTCTGGTCACTTGTTACAATTCTCCTCTATATGGCGGCAAAAGCTTTTTACCGTCGATTTTCTTACTGGTGGCTGACACCATTGGCAGTAACGCCGCTACTGTTGATGATTGTTGTCGTCCTGCTTAAAGGTGATTACGCCCACTACATTAAAGCAACGCATTGGCTGGTTGCAATTCTGGGACCGGTTACTGTTGCCTTTGCAGTTCCGATTTGGCAGCAACGCCGCATCATTGCCAGAAACTGGCTCATCTTGACCATTGGCATCATCGTTGGTTCTTTCGCCTCGATGATGTCGGCATGGGGACTTGCTACACTTATGCAACTTGATCCTGCTTTGCGGTTAAGTTTAATGCCGCGCTCGATCAGCACACCTTTTGCTATGGAGGTTTCAGGCGACATTGGCGGCATTCCGGATTTGACAGCAGTTTTTGTTGTTTTGACTGGTGTTCTCGGAGCAGCGTTAGGCGAGGTTATTGTCAAATATTTGCCGCTACGCTCGTCAATTGCTCGCGGTGCCCTTTTCGGCATGGGCGCACACGGCGCAGGCGTTGCCCGCGCCCACCAGATGGGACGCGAGGAAGGTTCTATTGCCGGCCTCGTGATGGTGATGGTCGGTATTGTCAACGTCTTGTTGGCCCCGATTCTCGGGTGGCTTTTGAAATAGAACAAAAGATATGCGGTTCTTTATAAAAACCGCCTATCTTCTTTTGTTGCGTCATATCCCTTTTCACAAAAATGTCTCATAATGCCAATTCACATTGAAAATAGCCTTGGCTATTTTTCAAATGCGTGAGCAAAGTTTGTGTTTTTTCTCACCAATTCCGGAAAGCCTTCGGTATAATAAGAATGAGCTTTTCAATCCTTTTAAACTTGCTCTCTCTTTCAAATTGCAGCTGATGACGCGTGTGCCCCGGAAAATTAGCGACATCAGATAGAGCCGAACCGATTTTTTAGCACTTTCGCTCGCGCTTGCCACTTGCGCTTGAAGTGATTATTTTTCAATTCCTTTGTGTCAAACATGTACAATCTTGACACAATGACCTGTTCTAGTTCAGGGAAATGCTCTAAAGCAGAACAAAAAGCCTAGTGAAAGGATTCCTTTATGGCCAATGTGATTGACGGGAAAAAACTTTCTGAAGATATCCTTGCCAAGGTAAAACAGGAAACTGCTGTTTTACGTGGACAACACAATATCCAACCGGGAATTGCTGTTATTATTGTGGGGGAAGATTCTGCCAGTAAAGTTTATGTCGCGTCCAAGGAAAAGCGCGCTGAAGAATGTGGTTTTCTATCCAACAAATATGAACTGGATGAAAAAACCAGCGAAGCGGATTTGCTTGCCCTCGTCAAGGAATTGAATGTCGACAAAAATATTCATGGTATTCTGGTGCAATTGCCGTTGCCTGCGCATATCAATGCCGATCATGTGATACAGACAATTTCTCCGGATAAGGATGTTGACGGTTTTCACTATATCAATGCCGGTAAAGTCATGACAGGTGCAATCGAAGATGCATTTGTTCCCTGCACTCCCGCCGGTATCATGCTTATGGTTGAACATGGCCTGGGAAAAGATCTTTCAGGTCTTGATGCCGTGGTTGTTGGCCGTTCGAACATCGTTGGAAAACCCGTTGCCGCTTTGCTTCTTGCTGCCAATGCAACTGTAACAATTGCCCATAGCCGCACCCGAGAAATTGATGATGTCTGCCGTAGCGCCGATATTCTTGTGGCCGCTGTCGGTAAACCGGAAATGATCAAAGGTGACTGGATAAAACCCGGTGCAACAGTCATTGATGTCGGCATCAACCGCATTCCTGCTCCTGAAAAAGGTCAGGGGAAAACCCGTCTTGTCGGTGATGTCGAATATAAAACCGCAGAAAAAGTGGCAGGCTTCATCACCCCTGTTCCGGGCGGTGTCGGGCCTATGACAATTGCAATGTTGATGGCAAATACGTTGAAAGCTGCTTGCAAAGCAAACAATTTGCCATCGCCAAAGTTTTGATGTGGTTGAGATATCCGATTCAAAACATTTACTAACGGAATTTCATTTCAAAAAATAAAAAACGCTCCGGAATAATCAAATCCGGAGCGTTTTTTTGAATATAAATTGTTTATATCGACTATTGGCGCAATGGACCAACGACGACGCTTGCTCCTTGATCGGCCCGCCCGACAAATTCGCGGAATACGCGGAAAAGCTCGCGTCCGGTACCGAATTCATTGGCTGAAAGATCAGGGTGATGGACCGGCCTTTGGTTGAACTCCTGTTCATCGACAAGAATTGTCAATGTTCCGTCATTGGCATCAAGTCGGATCATATCGCCGTCTTTCAACCTTGCAATCGGCCCGTTATCGAGTGCCTCGGGCGTGACATGGATTGCTGCCGGAATTTTGCCGGATGCGCCGGACATGCGACCATCGGTAACAAGCGCAATCTTTTGCCCGCGATCCTGCAACACTCCAAGGACTGTTGTGAGTTTATGCAATTCCGGCATACCATTGGCTTTTGGCCCCTGATAGCGCACAACTGCAACAAAATCCTTGCCATCAAGTTTACCGGCTTTGAAAGCCTCTTGAAGTTCCAGTTGATCATTGAAAACCAGTGCCGGTGCTTCGATCAACCAGCGTTCGGGTTTGACTGCCGACACTTTGATAATAGCCGCCCCCATATTGCCGGAAAGCACACGAATACCTCCATCCGGTTGGAAGGGTTTCCGCCAGCCGGCGAGCACCTTTTCATCGCCACTTTTTTCCGGCGCCGGTTCGCGCACCACTTGTCCGTCACTTCCCAGTTTCGGTTCGGTTGCATAAGCACTCAAGCCCTCGCCGACGACTGTGCGGACATCTTCATGAACGAGACCCGCTTCAATCAATTGTTTAATCACAAAGCCCATACCGCCAGCCGCATGGAAATAGTTCACATCGGCAAGGCCGTTGGGATAAACCCTCGCAATAAGCGGAACGACCGACGAAATTTCGGCAATATCGCCCCAGGTAAGATCAATGCCTGCGGCATGAGCCATAGCGATCAGATGGATTGTATGGTTCGTTGAACCACCTGTCGCATTCAATCCGACAATCGCATTGACAAATGACCTTTCGTCAATCATTGCACCCACCGGCGTATATTCATTGCCAAGGGCGGTAATCTTGAGAGCGCGTCTGGTGGCTTCCCGCGTCAGCGCATCGCGCAAAGGTGTATTGGGGTTGATGAAAGCAGCTCCCGGCATATGAAGCCCCATCATTTCCATCATCATCTGGTTGGAATTGGCCGTTCCATAGAAAGTGCAGGTTCCCGGCCCATGATAGGATGTCGCTTCCGATTGCAGCAACGCTTTGCGGTCAACCTTGCCTTCGGCATAAAGCTGGCGGATTTCCGCTTTCTTGTCATTGCCCTGACCGGTTGTCATCGGGCCCGACGGCACAAAAATTGCGGGGATATGCCCGAACGTCAACGCGGCTATCAAAAGTCCCGGTACAATCTTGTCGCAGATGCCGAGATAAAGTGCAGCATCAAACACATCATGCGAAAGACCGACGGCTGCTGCCATAGCAATCACATCACGTGAAAAAAGCGATAGTTCCATGCCGGTATAACCTTGGGTAATACCATCGCACATCGCCGGAACACCGCTTGCAACTTCGGCTACACCGCCAGCTTCACGTGCTGCTTCTCTGATAATTTTCGGAAAAGCTTCAAAGGGCTGATGCGCAGACAACATGTCATTATAGGCTGTGATAATGCCGATATTACCGACGACATCTTCTTTCAACCGTTCTTTATCAAGCGGTGCGCAGGCGGCAAAGCTGTGCGCCTGATTGGCACAGGCAAAAAAGCTGCGACGCGGGCGATTTCGTGCCGCATGGGTGATGCGGTCAAGATAGATTTCGCGACTTTTTTTGGACCGTTCACGAATCCGGTCTGTCACGGCAGCAATTGTGCCTGAAAGAGACATCTTCTCTATTTCTCCTAAACTGAAACTGTATCAAATAACGAATGGGTTCCATCCGTGATCTGCTTTTCCTCTTCATTCGGCGACCAGTAGACCTGAACAGGATGGCGTGTATTTTTCAATACGGCGCGAATAGGCAATTCTTCAACCGGTCCGTCTTGCAAAGCCCGTTCAAAAACATCAAGTTTTGTCTGACCTTCAATATGAAGAGCAATAAAGCGTGCTTCGACAATCACCGGCAATGTAAGCGTTAGGCGGGCTTCCTTCAAGCCACGTGCATGAATTGGCAAAACCAATGCACGTGACTGAGGGTCAATCGCCTGTTTGAGGCGATCACCACCCGGGAAAAACGAAGCTGTATGCCCGTCGGTTCCCATACCAAGAACGATCACATCAAAAGGCCTTGGCAAGCTGTTGATACGGCTTGCCGCGGAAAATGCTGCAAGCTCCGCAGTAATGGACGGATTATAAAGGCCATAAAAGCGTGCTTTCGAGGCAAAATTTTGTAATAGGCTTGAACGCACTAGACGCTCGTTGGAACGATCATCGGTCACGGGTACAAAACGTTCATCCACCAAAGTGACGAGAATATTTTTCCAATCAATATCTGCCTTGGCGAGATAATGGAAAAAAAGTTCGGGCGTTTTACCCCCCGACACTGCCAGCACTGCTTGTTTGCGTTCAACAATGGCAACACTCAATTCCGCTGCAACCCGATCAGCCAAAGCTGAAGCCAATGCCGAAGGCGTATCGAAATTCAGCCGGTTTGTATCCATCAAGCTCATAACAAATACCTTAAACTGTGTCGTTCCATGTACGACCATCCCGCTCGATCAGGGCAATCGATTTTGACGGCCCCCATGTTCCCGCGGTATAGCCTTGAACCGGCATTTTTGTTGCTTCCCATCCTTCTTCGATCGGATCGACAAATCCCCAAGCAGCTTCGACTTCGTCACGCCGCATGAACAACGTCTGGTTGCCGCGTACAGCATCCATCAACAAGCGTTCATAAGCATCGGGATTCCTAACCGGAAATGAATCGGCAAATGTCATATCAAGCGGCACATGATGAAGCCGCATTCCACCCGGCCCGGGATCCTTGATCATCAACCATTGTTTGACACCTTCATCAGGCTGCAAACGGATGACCAGCCGGTTGGGTACAATTTCACCAGCCTCGCTGCCGAAAATGTTATATGGAATGGGTTTGAAGGTGACGACAATTTCCGACATTCTCGTAGCAAGACGTTTGCCGGTGCGTAAATAAAAGGGTGCACCTGCCCAACGCCAATTGTTGATATCAACTTTCAAAGCAACAAATGTTTCAGTATTGCTTTTATCTTTTTTTAGATCATCAAGATAGGAACCGACAGGCCCGCTTGTCGAAGCACCAGCCATATATTGCCCGCGTACTGTGTGGGTTGTCACATTATGGTTGTCAATGCGCGAAAGCGAATGCAAAACTTTAAGTTTCTCGTCACGGACAACATCGGCTGTGTTGGCTGAAGGAGGTTCCATCGCGACCAGACACAAAAGTTGCAGCATATGGTTTTGCACCATGTCGCGAAGGGCGCCTGCATTGTCATAATAACCGGTACGTCCCTCAAGCCCCACCGATTCAGCCACTGTTATCTGAACATGGTCAATATGGGCGGAATTCCACAATGGTTCATAAAGAGCATTGGCAAAGCGTAACGCCATCAAATTCTGGACAGTCTCTTTACCAAGATAATGGTCGATTCTGAAAATCTGGTTTTCGTGAAAAACCCGCGCCAAGGTATCGTTAAGTTTGGTCGCTGTTTCACGATCCCGCCCGATCGGCTTTTCGACGATAATGCGGGTTTCGTCGGTGACCAGACCATTTTTGCCCAAATGTTCGGCAATGCTACCGAAAAGTGCCGGACTGACCGCCAGATAAAAGGCTCTGATCGTGCTAGCCGAGGGGATCTCAATCGCTTTTTTCAACTTATCCCAACCGTCATCGGTTGTCGCATCGACGGGAACGTAACTCAGCCTTTTGAGAAAACGGTCGACTTCGCCCTTATCAATATCAGCGGCAGAAACGTGTTTCTCGATCGCTTGACGTGCAAAATTGCGATATTCCTCATCGGTCAGCTTTGACCGTGATGTACCGATAATACGTGTCGGTTCACTGAATTGTCCCGAACATTGGCGATGATAGAGCGCAGGAAAGAGTTTTCTTTCGGCAAGATCGCCTGCACCGCCAAAAACGATGCAATCAAACGGGGGTATAGGAATTATTTTACTTACCATGAAAATACCAAAGTCCTTAGACGCTTTACCTTAAGTCTTAATTCTTACTCATATCATATTATATATGCCTTGAGGTGCTGAATAAGCTGTTAATTTGGCAATAACTTCACCATTAATTTTGTGTTTCAAGTCATTAAATTTTATCAGAAACGTTTTTTAAAGGTGTCGCACAAACAATCAGCTTCTTTTCGTGCCCGATTTTGGTGGCTCAAGATTGTTTGTGTGGCTCGTTTTGCCACTTTGTGCCCCCTATTTGATCGGTAACGGGATAATATTCAGACTAACAAACTAAAAAACATCAAAATCTGTCCATCAGTGCGAAAAAGCGCATTGCAAGCCAAAGCAATGGTCTTCTCAAAGTTTTGCCCCCCGGAAAAGGCGAAATTTTCAAATCCTTGAAACAGCGGATACGATCGCCTTTTTCTGTTATACTTTCCGCATAAAGTTTTCCCATAAACGGGGCAAGCATAACACCGTGACCCGAATAGCCGCCGCAATAAGTAACATTTGGCATAATGTCACGAATATAAGGCATGCGTTCGACCGTTATCGCTACGGTTCCGCCCCAGCAATGGGTTATTTCAATTTCCTTTAATTTTGGAAAAATTTCCACCATTTGCGCACGAATGCGATCGCCAAGATGGTCAGCCACCGCATTATCGTAACTCTCGACACCGCCAAAAAGCAGGCGATTATCAATACTTTTTCTGAAATAGCGCACGACAAAGCGCGAGTCGTCCACTGCTTCTCTACCACGCAAAATTTCGCTATCAATCGGCAAGGGAGCTGTCGCACCGATATAGGAACGTATCGGAACGATGGTGCGGTCTACAAAACCTTTTAGACCTTGATTGTAACCATTGGTGGCAAGCAGGACATATTTCGATTTGATATATCCATCCGGCGTTGTGACGATACAATCATCATTCCTCTTTTCAAGTGACGTAGCAGGCGTTTTTTCATAAAGCTCTGAACCTGCTTGCGACGCGAGAGAAGCAAGGCCGACAACCAGTTTTAACGGATTGATGTGGCCGGTACCGGTATCGCGGATGCCACCATAATAGAAATCCGAGCCTAAACGGTCTTTTGTCTCTTTCCCGTCCATGAACGACAATTGTTCATAACCATAGCGCGCCATATTTTCGACATGCACCTGATAAGCCACAATCTCGCGCTTTTTATGGATAAGCGATAATTGTCCGGGAAAATAGTCGAGGCCTATTTGGCTGTCGAGGTTAATGATGTCTTTTTTGGCTTCTTCAGCCAAATCGAACAAAGCCTTTGTCCGCTCATATCCTAGATTTTTTTCAAGCTTTTCAACCCATTGCCGTTGACCGGTCCCGAGTTGTCCGCCATTGCGGCCGGAAGCTCCATCTCCAAATCGCGCACCGTCGACAAGCACAACGCGAAGTCCGGCTTTTGCCAGATGATAGCTTGCGGAAAGTCCGGTGAAGCCACCTCCAATAATTGCCACATCACAATCCCTTTTCTCGTGAAGGGTCGGGTATGACGGACGATTGGCAACGCTGAATTCATACCATGATATACCCGGCGAAATGGAATTCTCGTGAAACATCGACTGATATCCTAAACATTAAGCAGCAAATATTCCCGTTCCCAAGGACTGATAACTTCCATGAACGTCTCGAATTCCTGTCGTTTGATCGCTGCATAGGTGTTTACAAATGCATCCCCCAACACCGAACGCAATCGCTTGTTTTCGTCAAACAATGCAACAGCTTCCACAAGTCCGCGTGGCAGGTCGACACGATCGGCATTGACGGTCTGTGAAGACGGTTTATCAGGTTCAAGTTTGTCGATTAGCCCTATAAGACCGCAGGCAAGCGATGCCGCAAGTGCGAGATAAGGATTGGCATCGGAAGATGGAAGGCGATTTTCTACCCGTCGTGCCTGAGGTGCCGAACGGGGAACACGAAATGCTGTTGTGCGGTTGTCATACCCCCAATGGAGGTTGACCGGCGCCGAAAGATCGGGCACCAAACGGCGATAGGAATTGACATAAGGCGCAAGCATAACCATTGCACTTGCCATATGTTTCTGTAAACCACCCAGAAAATACCGGAAGGCTTCACTTTCACTTCCGTCTTCGCGGGTAAAAATATTGTTTCCGGTCTTCACGTCGACAATAGATTGATGGATATGCATAGCCGAACCTGGTTGGCCCTCTATGGGTTTGGCCATAAAGGTTGCATACATGTCATGCTTGAATGCCGCTTCCCGAATGGTGCGCTTGAACAGGAAAACCTGATCGGCAAGTTCGACCGGATCGCCGTGACGCAAATTGATTTCGAGCTGGCCTGCACCTTCTTCATGGATCAATGTGTCGATTTCCAAGCCTTGCGCCTCGGAAAAATGGTACATGTCGTCAATCAGTTCGTCGAATTCGTTAACACCGGCAATGGAATACCCTTGCCCGCCGCCGATAGCACGACCGGAGCGGCCAACAGGCGGTGTCAACGGATAATCGGGATCAGGATTTTTCTGGACAAGATAAAATTCTATTTCCGGTGCCACCACCGGTTTCAACCCCAACTTTGTGTAAGCTTCGAGTACATTGCGCAAAACATTGCGCGGCGTAAATTCCACCCGCTTGCCGCTCTGGTAGACAATATCACAAATAACCTGTGCGGTCGGATCGTCTTCCCAAGGAACAACGCTTAAAGTTGCAAGATCGGGCTCCAGCCGCAAATCGCCATCATCGGCAGGATAATGGAAACCGTTGCCATCCTCGGGATAATCGCCGGAAATCGTCGCCATAAACACAGCTGATGGCAGAGCAAGCGACGTATCGGAAGTAAACTTGTTTGACGGCATCATTTTGCCACGTGCGACACCTGCCTGATCGGGTGTGATACATTCAATGTCTTCAATACCGCGAAAAGCGAGCCACTCCGACGCTTCTTTCCAATTTTTCACGCCATAAATATTCTTGAGATAAGCGTGCTGTATTTTTGTATTTTTGTCTTTTGTCTTTTCTGTTTTTTTCACAGTCATAAAACACCAAATTGAAATGTGTATCGTCTATCAATATTAACTATCAATTCTGAAAAATTGTGACGGGCACAATCGTTTGTCAACCTGACAATTGCCTTTCAATCGCCTTGCATCGAACCATGAGGACCAATTATAACCTACTATAATTTATTGTTGCCGTCTTGCCTGAAGCTGACCCTGTCAACATTGCCCTTCACTTTCCAATTGCCACCGGCAATCCGGCGCTTTGTGCAAACTTGCGCTCTGTGCAATCTAGCGAGAAAAATACTTTTTCTTGAAGCAAAGGACCTTTAAAACGACTCGTTAATAGGCGTTCAACTGTTTCAACGCCCGCTTGCCTATTCAAAAATCCTGACTTTTTTCCATTCTCCTGGCGGCAAACCGTTATCCCGCACTTTCTCGCTGACATGAATTGCGGTTGTCGAAAATTGGGAGATTCCCGAAATATCATTATTCGTCGAAGAGGTTATCTCAGGACAGATCAAAAACCGGCCTTCACATTTTCATTTTCACTGTTCGTTTAAAGGCGCTCGTCGCAATCAAAAACGTATTCGCGCTTTTTGAACAGAGCTTTCGTTTCCGACCAATCAAAAAAATTCGACGCATAAAAGCAACGTCTTTCCATTATTCCGATAAAAATATGAGGAGATACAAAAAGCGTAAAGCTTCAATCAGACTGAAGAAATAAGAAAGCTTGAAGGGAATGGTACGGTTGGTGGGAGTCGAACCTACGACCTCTGGTGCCACAAACCAGCGCTCTAACCAACTGAGCTACAACCGCATCGTCAGAATTAAACATTCTGACGGGTGACATACGGAAGATCGAACAATTTTGCAAGTGCCTAAGCGCATTTAAACTCTATTTATTGGCATTTTCAGTCGTTTTTGTTTTGCCAAACTTCAAAAGTCCTGAAATTTTTGCTTGTCTATGTGACCGCGCTTATAAACTTGACAAAGCATACGGATTAAAACAAGCGCAAAATACGTCTCTTTTCTTCTATAGAAAACTTGCAATCAACAGTTTTCCAAAACCGTATTTTTTACCTGTCGCAGTGTTATTGAAAAAAACCGCTTCGCACTTTTCAGGCACTGCTTGGGCACTTTTGGGGAACCTGAGTTTTTAGTAAACGCGGTTCTTATCCCAAAACCGTTTCACACTTTTGGGGAACCGCTTGGCGTGCCCCTAATCAGGGATTTTGTGTGCCCCTAATCAGGGATTTTGCGGTTGGCCCATTCATTCAAAGACAGGTCGCGATACTCCCCTATCTTTTTCGCACCATCATTTTCCATGATTCCAATCACATTTTTCAAAATGTGTCTCACAAGCCCTGCACCTTCGTAGACCATTGCACTATAAAGTTCGACAAGATCGGCCCCAGCTTTGATTTTTTCCAGTGCTGTTTTCTCGTCATAAACGCCGCCAACCCCGATAATTGCTTTTTTCTGCTGTATTCTCTTGCGCATCTTCGCAAGGATGATCGTCGAGCGTTCAAATAACGGCTTTCCGGAAAGCCCGCCCGATTCGCTCCTGAATGTTTTATTTTTAAGTCCGGTTCTTGAAAGTGTCGTATTGGAAACAATAAGCCCGTCAACGTCGGAGTCGAGAAGCTCGGCAGCTACGTCATCAAGCCCTTCTTCAGTCAAATCAGGTGCAATTTTTAAAAAGACCGGAACATGAACCCCCGTCTTTTGTTTTTCTTCCGCTCTTGCACCGCTCACCGACAAGAGCAATTCTCTCAAACTGTCGCGGGCTTGCAAATTTCGCAAACCCGGCGTGTTTGGTGAAGAGATGTTGATTGTAAAAAAACTTGCAACATCATAAAAACAATGAATGCCGCGCGAATAGTCGAGAATGCGGTCATCGGAATCCTTGTTGGCTCCGATATTGACTCCGACAATGCCTTGCTTTTTACGCATAGCAAGACGTTTATGAGCAGCTTCATGCCCCTCATTGTTAAACCCCATGCGATTGATCACCGCCTCGTCTTCACAGAGACGAAAGAGGCGGGGTTGCGGGTTGCCCGCCTGCGGGCGCGGCGTGATCGTTCCAACTTCGCTAAAGCCGAAGCCCAAGTGCAATAATTGATCGGGAACTTCCGCATTTTTATCATATCCGGCGGCCAAGCCTAAAAAATTCGGGAATTCCATTCCGGCAATATTCACGCCCAAACGTTGGTCATGGATTTTAGGCCCCGAAGTGAAGCCCATCTTCAATGCAAGAATAGAAAGCTTGTGGGCATTTTCCGGTGACAGGCAAAAAACCAACGGGCGTAATAAAGAACGATAGAGGTTCATGGCAAAACCTCGCTGAAATGGAACATGCCTTTCTCGTCGGCTTCAAAAGGACTGACACCGACAACAGCTTCAAGTGATAAGTCACCATAAAGATGGGGGAAAAACGCCCCGCCACGAGACACTTCATAACGCAGTGCCTCTTCATCAAGCTGATCTTCATCAACGGCTACAAGCAAGAGATTCTTTTGCTCTTTAAAATGTTTATTTGCCGTTTCTGCCACCTGTTCGCCAGTTGAAAAGTGTATAAAACCGTCGGCAATATCAACTGCAGCACCGGGAAAAACACCCGTTTTCTCGGCTTTTTCCCATTCGTCTTTCGACACAATCTTATAAATCAAGGCCATATCTTTCGAGCCTAACATCTTTAACCCCGCCAGACGTAAGCGCCCATGAGACGGGAAATATCTTCATTCATCCCTATATAAAAGATGTGAGAGTTTCAACCAAGGAATAAAAATGTCGACTTTTCTAAAAACACTTGTTCTTGCGTCGTTTTGTGCCATCGGTTTGACAACAATCGGTTCTGCATCCGATCATCGTTTCGAATTTCAAAAAGTCGATGGCGGTTATTTGCGTTTTGATGGCGATACCGGCAGCATCGACAAATGTCTTGATAAAGACGGGAAAATAACTTGCGCTATTTCGAATGACGATCGCGCACGCTATGAACAGGAAATCAAGACGTTGAAAGATAAAATTGCCGAACTTCAACAAAATAAAGCCAAAACGAGCCTGCCCAGCAAACAGGATATGGATCAGGCTTATGACACAATGAAATATTTCTTTGACAAGTTTAAAAACGACTTCAAAAATAACGAAACTTCCCCCGACAATGGAGCCGATAAACTTTAAATCGGGAAAATTCTGTACGATGCTTTTTAGGTCGCGCAGGAAATAATAATAAAAGTCTTTTCTTATAGTGATTGTGCCATATTTTACCGTCAGAGCATAATCGTCAGTGATTATTGCCAGAATTTAGAACTATCAACGACAGGCGAGGAACAGGCTTATGCTAAAAGAGTTTCGGGAATTTGCACTAAAAGGCAATATGATTGATCTGGCCATTGGTGTTATTATCGGCGGTGCCTTCGGCGGACTTGTCAATTCGATTGTCAACGATTTGCTCATGCCGGTCATCGGGCTCATTACAGGTGGCATAGATTTCTCCAATATGTTCATCCAGCTTGCCGGTGAAAAACAGACAACTCTTGCGGCAGCGCGTGAAGCCGGTGCCACAATCGCCTACGGTCATTTCATTACTTTGTTCATCAATTTTCTTATCATTGCATGGGTATTGTTTATGGTTGTTAAAGCAATCAATGCAATGCACCGTAAAGAGCAGCAAGCACCTGCACCAAAGCCGGTTCCGCGTGACGAAGTGTTACTAACCGAAATACGCGATCTGTTGGCCGCAAAAAAATAAGCTCAAAAAAGTGAAAGGCCATACGGTGCAATGTCTGACAATATTTAAAACAAATGTAACAATCAGTCCGTCAAATTTGCCCCGAAATGTTCCGCAAAGCCTGAAATGTTGAAGTTTGGGACAGGCTTAACGCACTTGCAAGAAAGACAAAATTTTTGATAAGAAATATGGTTCTCGACACATCAGTGATATTAATGCGGGGCACGATTTTTTGCCCTATTTCGAGAGAGCACAATTTTTTCCAATGCCCTTATAATCGAGGCCCCTGTAAATCATGTGTTTTCAAAAGCTGTGTTTTCATAAATCGGCTTTATTGACACAACCTTTTCGGGCTGGCCTTCTCGATACCGTCTTTCCAAAAGCACGCTTTCTCAGAAATGGTTAACAGGGAAAAACACTTCCACAGTTGTTCCCTGTCCCGGTTTTGATAAGAGAACGAGCCGCCCACCAATTTTTTCGACAAGCCCTTTTGTTGTCGGAAGGCCAAGACCGGTACCGGTAAACACAGCGTCTCCCGCGCGCCCGTCCTTTCTTGCAACCTGTCCATAGGGCTGAAGGGCGCGCGCCATTTCTTCCTCGTTCATACCGATACCATTATCGCTCACCGACAATTTCACTAAATTCTTGTCCGTTGAAGAAAGATGCACCACAATTTGACCGCCACTTTGGGTAAAACGGATAGCATTTGACAAAAGATTGAAAATAATTTGCCTGAATTCCTGCGCATCAATTCCGATTGCCGGTATTTTGGGGGGCATAATGATGCGAATAATAATGCCGTTTTCGTTTGCCTGATTTTCAAACAATGCAACCGATTTCCTCAATTGCTGGATAACGTCAAAACTCGGCACTGAAGATTGCCGGTCGTCTACTATCCGTTCATTATTCTTTCCTGCCGAACGCGATTTTTCTTCGTAACGCGATTTTGCCTTTTCAAGAAAAGAGTTAACGAGTGACAATATATGTTTGCCCGAAGAAACAATGTCGCGCAAATAGCCACGGTAACGCTCGTTTTCTATTCGGCCGAAACGTTCTTCCCGCATGATATCGGCAAAACCGATCATGGCGTTAAGCGGCGTCCTGATCTCGTGGATGGTTTGTGCAAAAACCTCGTTATCATAGATTGGCTGGCTTTGAGCCGACACATTCGTCATATCGCGCAAAAGCCCCGCATATCCTTTTTGGTTGGAAAGCGGTACGAGAGTGACGAAAACCCGAATGTCATCACCGCCCTTAGTTTGAATATCGGCCGATTGACCACGGTTGAATAAGCGTTTTGCTCCACCGCTTTTAAGTGCGGCAAGATAATTATCGATCGCTTCTTCGGATGTCGGGCGGAACAAGCTTTTAAAAGGTTTACCGGTCACGTCCTGTTTTTCGTAACCGGTAAGAGCCGACGCGGCTGCGCTAAAACCTTCTATAGAGCCTTCATTATCAAGAAAGACAACACCATCTGTTGCTGTATCCAGCAAATTGAGAAGGGAAGACTGTTCGGGGGTAAACTTGCTGTCGCCGGCCAATGTGTCGTCATGAGCCGTTTTATCGGTTTTTAGAGCTTCCGAAAGCGGCCGCGCCACGGCGGGCAATTGTAATTCGCTGCGCAAACGTTCCGCAATTTCACGAAAAGCCGAGCGTTCCGAACTGTTCAAGCTCGTGTCCCTATCGCGCTCTTGCAAAGTTTGATCAGATTGATTTTCTTCCACAGAGAAAGCCGGCTTATCTCCATCATCCGGCGCAATATTATGTGTCAACAATTGCGATTGAATTGTCTCGTTCTCGATTGGCTTTTCAGGAACTGAAGTTAAATTTTTCTCGACAGTTGAAACAGACACAACATCCCGATTTTCACTCTCCGGATTTGGCAGCCCGTCGAACAGAGCCTCGACTGTGCCAGAGCCGCGAAATCCGTCAATTTTTCCATCAATCGACAAAATGGGAAGGCCAGACAAGCTGACTTCCAAATTTGCGTGTTCTCCTCTAGCAGGGAAAAGAACCACCGCATCCTGCCAGGGGGTGCATTGCGAAATGTTTTTTTCAAGGCTTAAAAAACCGGAATTTTTGTATTCACTGGCAAGATCGGCAAGCGAACGGCCAAGCAATTTTTCGGCGTCACCCCCAAGATCGTAAAACTCGTTGGAAAAATTGCTGAACGCACCGTTCTTATCCATTTGCCATGTAAAACGGGTTGGCTTTGCATGTGTCTTCGCGTTGTTTTGATCAGCCGCGTCTCCATCTATAGCTAGGATATCGAAGCAAAGAACGAGAAAACGTTGTGGCATTTTGCTTAAGCGGATAGCATTTACCTGTACTTTTTCCCCACCAATTTCCATCAATGTTTTAACAGGTGAAAAACCGTCAATGGAAGAAAGAAAAATTTGTAGCGCATCGCCAAGCGGCTGAAAATTACCTGTCTTTGCAAGAATTTTATTTCCGTCATCAAAAATAGCAGCCGAAATATTCTTACCTTCAAGCCCTACAAGAAGTGCTTCCGGTTGAGTAGCCAAAATATTCCGATCAGGCCCATTTGTTGTCTTGTCTGGATTGATCTCAGAAGCAAAAATCAACCGGTTTTGTTCGTCCGGTACAGTTTCTCCCTGCGTTCCATTTGATGCAACGGCTCCGCCGGATATGAGTGACAGATTGAAAGACCGTGCTCCGTTTTTTCCACGCATATGAACCGGACGCCCGCTTTTGATGCCATTTTCGATCTGACGTTTGACTGCACCATCGAAAATCTCTTCCCGATCAAGTGCATCGGTAAGTGATGAAAAGCCGAAAAATGAAAGAGCAGCACCATCAAGCCACAATAAAACCGATGCGTTGCGGTCAAGCACGAAAGAACACTTGCCGCTCAAAAAAGCGTTTCTGATTGTACTTTGAGATAGAAAATCCAGAAATGCCAAGGATTGCTCCACCGGTTAAAGAAATGTTAATTCAATCTTTTACAGGAAAGAGCAAAAAGTTTCAAAAGGAATCAGGAAACATTCTTATCGGTAGTTATAAAATTTTTGAAACTTCGGTTGAAAGATATCTTTCAAATATGTTCGAAACTCGTCAATCACTTCAATGGATTGACCGTCATTTCTTCAGTCCTTTCTATGGATTAAAGCATCTCTATCTTTTTAAAAATACGGGATTTGAATCTGGCAATAGCAAAAAGGCGCAGACATAACGGTCTACGCCTTCTCGCGAATTGGTTAACTCAACCGATTATCAAAGTTCATGGCCATGGTTTAAAAGAATTTCACGTTTTCCCACATGGTTGGCCGGACCGACAATGCCTTCAGCCTCCATGCGTTCAACCAGCGTTGCTGCCTTGTTATAACCGATACTCAAACGGCGCTGGATATAGGATGTTGAACATTTCTTGTCGCGCATGACCACTTTGACAGCTTGCAAGTAAAGTTCTTCCATATTTTCTCCGGCGCTGCCGGCAGCCACAATATCGGCAATCGAATCGGCGTCCTCGATGGTTTCTTCTTCGTCTTCACCATCCGTCACTGTTGCAAGATAGTCGGGCGTGCCTTGTGTCTTCAGATGTGCCACAACATGCTCGACTTCCTCATCGGAAACAAAGGGGCCGTGAACACGAACAATCCGGCCGCCGCCCACCATGTGGAGCATATCGCCCTGCCCCAGCAATGTCTCTGCACCTTGTTCGCCAAGAATAGTGCGGCTATCAATCTTGGAGGTAACCTGAAACGAAATGCGGGTCGGGAAATTCGCCTTGATTGTGCCGGTAATAACATCGACCGAGGGGCGTTGTGTTGCCATGATAAGGTGAATTCCGGCAGCACGCGCCATCTGTGCCAAACGCTGGATTGCGCCTTCAATTTCTTTACCCGCAACCATCATCAGGTCGGCCATTTCATCAACGATAATGACGATATAGGGAAGGCGCGAAAGATCCATTGCCTCTTCATGATAAAGCATTTCGCCGGTTTCCTTGTCAAAACCGGACTGGACACGACAGGTAATGGTTTCGCCTTTTTCGGCAGCCGCACTGACTCGCTGGTTGAAGCCGTCAATATTGCGCACGCCGAGTTTTGCCATTTTGCGATAGCGATCTTCCATTTCGCGCACCGCCCATTTCAATGCCGTGACCGCCTTTTTAGGGTCGGTAACTACCGGAGTGAGAAGATGCGGTATGCCGTCATAGATAGACAATTCAAGCATCTTGGGGTCAACCATAATGAGGCGGCATTGCTCCGGTTTCAAACGATAAAGCAGAGACAAAATCATTGCGTTGATTGCCACCGATTTACCCGAACCCGTGGTACCGGCAACAAGAAGATGCGGCATTTTTGCAAGTTCTGCAATAACCGGTTCACCGCCGATATTTTTACCCAGAGCAAGCGGCAGCTTGTAATTGCTATCCTGAAATGTCTTCGACTGGATAATTTCACGTAAATAAACGGTCTCGCGCACTTTATTCGGCAATTCTATGCCGATAACGTTGCGCCCCGGAATAACCGCTACACGCGCGGAAATAGCCGACATCGAACGGGCAATATCATCAGAAAGACCGATAACGCGCGATGATTTGACACCGGCTGCCGGCTCGAATTCATACATGGTGACAACCGGCCCCGGACGGACATGGATGATTTCGCCTTTGATACCGAAATCTTCCAGCACACTTTCAAGAAGTCCGGCACTGCGTTCGAGTGTTTCCTGAGAAATCACCGCACCATCTTTATGTTCCGGCTCCTGCAAAAGGTCGATTGAAGGGAAAATATAGGAATCATCACTTTGCGATTTCGGGCTTGGAATAAAAGCCGGATTGAGCGTGCGGAATGGCGCAGAAATCGTCGCTTTAGTCGCGACTGGCGAAATTGTTGTATTTGGCGCAGTTGTTGCGATTGGCGCATTTGTTGCCATTGGCGCAGTTGTTGCATTTTTCGTAGTTATCGCATTTTGCGCAACAGCTTGCGATTTTTCCTTTTGTTCGGGAGCCTTTTCTTCTCCGCTCTGCTGAGGCGTTACAGCCTGTGAAAGCGATTGACCGGAGGCGAGATTGGCGGTTTTTACCGGTTCGATATCCTCGATAATTCCGGCAGATACATTAACCGTCTTTTGCTGCCCCGACGGGGAAATAGAAACCGGATTTTGCGGTGCTGCTTGGAATACAGTAACGCCAACGGGTTCACTCGTTTGCGCGTTATTTTCTACCGTATTCTCTGTATTCTTCTCAACACCCGCATTTTCAATAACCACTTGCCCCTGATTATTGAAGGTGGTGACAACAGAATTGTCAGGCAATGGTGTTACGACTTGCAGAACTGGCGTTTCAGTCAGTCGGGGAGTGATTGCAGGACTGACACTTGATAAGGATACACTTTCCGTTACTGCTGTCTGGTTGACGATTGATTGCGGTGCCGTGTCAAAGATAACTGTGTTGGCACGATCAGTATCCGCTAATTCAGGTTCTTCAACTGCCGCGTCACGCGCAACCGGAGTCGCAGCCGCTGGTTCAGTACTTGTCGGCTGAGTGACAACGGGCGTTACCGCCTGTTGTTCTATTGATTCTTCCGCTTTTTCTGTCGGATTTTCCGAACCATTTCCGCTCTTTTTCGGGAAACGACATTCCAGCACCCGATAAAGGTCGGCAATGGATTTTTCCTCCACCTTCAAGCCGCTTTTTTCTTCGCTTGCATTACCCGTCATCAAAGTCGAAGCGACTGGCGGTAATTGGGAAGCAGACGACGTGAGCGCCCCATCAAGTGACATTTTTTGTACAGTCACAACGGGCTTCTTTTCGATTACAACTGGAGTTGTATCCATTGTAGGCGGAGTTATGTTCGTGCTTGTTTCCGGAGCGATAGTGTTTTCACTTTTAAGCGGCGTTTCAACTGGCTGCGGCTCGCTTTCATTTTGCGGCATGAACGTTGCCAGTTTTTCCAGAATATCCGGCCCGCATTCAAAAAATGCCGAATCGGAAAGATAAAACGGCTTGATATCGGCAGGCTTATTAATTTCGGGAACCTGTTTTTCAACCTCGCTCACCACTTCTTGCATAGAAGTGTCGTTTCGGATTTGAGCGGCACTATTATTTTGAGGGCGCATATAAACAGATTTGACGCTGTAATTCTGTTCGATATTTTTGCGTTTGACAGAAGCAATCACCTCGTCTTGCAAGGAGCGAACTTGTGTCTTTCCCTGCTCCAAGGACGTGGTTCCGGCAAGTGTCACCGGTTCTTTATTTTCTGAAATATCCTCTTTCAAGGCCACGTTTTCACGCTTTTGCCTTTGCTCCTCTTCGAAGGCTTTCAGCTTTTCGGCAAAATCCGGATCACTTTCAACCCGTTTGCGGACGATTTCGACTTCCGGTGTGCGTGTGAAACGTACATTCTGTCCGAGAGCGAAGGCTTTCTTCCATATGGTCGGATATTGCGTTTGTGATGATGCGCCAGAAACCGCTTCGTCTGGCTTTGCAGTTGCACCAGAAACGGGCTTGGCATCAGGATTTAAAGAGACCGGATTTGTTTTCAGATTACGCATGGCACTCAAACTAGATTGCGGCAATTTTTCAAAATTGCCTCTTAACAAAACTCATTTTTTCAACGTTAAAGTGCGAAAGTTAATAACCTTTTGCCAAACCGGATTTATCAACAAAAAAACCACCGGAACGAATATTCCGGTGGTGTTTAAGTATCTACAATCAACGACAATAATTGCCGGTCTTCAGCCGATTGTCATCAGGCTTGCATTGCCCCCTGCTGCGGCTGTGTTCACAGAAGTTGAAACTTCTTCAATGAGATAACCAAGGTTATAGGGCACTTCACCTGATGTAAGTTCCTCGCTTGTTGCTGCTTGTGTCAGAATTATCGGGCCTGAAAGGGCTGCTATAATTTTCTGTTTCTCGATAATGCTGTTTTCATCGCCTTCAATGAGCGCACCCGCATAAGACCCGTCGGCATTCAAATTTTCTGTCCATTTGACATTCCGGACAAGCTGTTTTGGCAAATCCGCAAGCGAATTTTGCAATTTGCAAGCTGCGTCAATCACGGCAATATTGCCGGTTGCAAATGTTGCTGCAAGCTGCCGGTAAAGCCCGCTTTTCGTTTGTGGAAACAGAAGAATTTTGCCGCGGCTGTGAAGAGAATAGACATTGCTTTCTCCCACAGGCCCCGGCAAATTGATGGCGACGCCAAGCGGTGACTTGCCATTTAATGATTTTGCAAAGGCTGCATCGGATGAGTCTCCGTGTTGAAGCCAATCGGCAAAACTGTCGATAAGTTCATTTTTTCTTGCCCCGACAGAAAATTGCGGGTCGGGAGCCTGTTTGACGAGACGGCCGATATATAAGGGCCCACCGGCTTTGGGGCCGGTTCCGGATAATCCCCTTCCGCCAAATGGTTGGGAGCCGACAACCGCGCCGATAATATTGCGGTTGATATAAATATTGCCAACCCGAATGTGGCTTGAAACATAATCGACAAAATCATCCAGTCTTGTATGAAGCCCG
Organism: uncultured Bartonella sp.; assembly: GCF_946479275.1. Lineage (GTDB taxonomy): Bacteria > Pseudomonadota > Alphaproteobacteria > Rhizobiales > Rhizobiaceae > Bartonella. Next base: position 35,567 of record NZ_CAMLFE010000007.1, on the reverse strand, counting down.
AAGGTGAGACCATATCCGGTTGAATTGATTTCGTTGATAAGCTTTTCAATATCTTTGCGTTTATAACGCACAACATGCAGGACCGGCCCGAAGACTTCACGTTTCAATTCGCCAATCGAATCGATCTCGATAAGCGTGGGGCTCACATATGTTCCTTCTTTTGCAATATCGGGAAGGGGAGTTTGTGTCACTTTATGCCCCATAGCGCGCATTGTTTCGATATGCGTTTCGATATTATCTTTGGCTTCTTCGGTAATCACCGCGCCAATATCGGTACCGATAAAATCGGTGCGTCCGATACGCAATTCCTGCATTGCGCCTTTGAGCATGTCCAGAATGCGGTCTGCCACCTCTTCCTGTAAACACAAAACCCGCAAAGCCGAACAACGCTGGCCTGCACTATCAAAAGCCGAGGCGATAACATCTCCCACAACCTGTTCGGCAAGTGCTGACGAATCGACAATCATGGCATTCTGTCCGCCGGTTTCGGCAATAAACGGAATGGGTTTTTTATCCTTATTGAGGCGGGTTGAAAGCTCTTTCTGGATGAGACGTGCAACTTCGGTCGAACCGGTAAACATAACACCTGAAGTCGCTTTCTCGCCAATGAGTGCCGCACCGATTTTTCCATCTCCCGGACAGAATTGTAAGACATCCTTCGGGATTCCCGCTTCATGCAATATGCGCACACCTTCAGCAGCAATAAGCGGTGTTTCTTCGGCCGGCTTTGCCAGAACGGTATTGCCCGCCGCCAATGCCGCCGATAATTGACCGATAAAAATCGACAACGGGAAATTCCATGGGCTGATACAAACAATCGGCCCCAAAGGTTGTTCATTGCCTTTAAAAGTCTTACGCACCTCTCCGGCATAAAAGCGCAAGAAATCGATTGCTTCTCTCACTTCGGCAATAGAATTTGGAATAGATTTTCCGGCTTCACGTGCCGCAAGCGCAAGAAGTGAAGGCATACGCGCCTGCATAAGATCAGCCGCTTTTTCAAGAATTTCGGCGCGCGATTGATGGGAAGTCTTTGCCCATGATGAAAACGCTTTTTCAGCATGAGAGACCATCTTTCTGGCCTCACTTTCATCAATCTCGATAACCTCGCCCACTTTGTCGCGATGGTCTCCGGGATTAACGATTGGGCGTGATTTTGCGCCCTTTTCGACATTCGCCGGTGCTGCTTGCCAGCTTAATGCCGAACTTTTCTCAAATTCTTTCGAGAGTTCTGCAAGCACTGTTTCGTTCGATAAATCATAGCCGTCGGAATTGCGGCGGTCTTTCCCGAAAAGATCGGCAGGCGAAGCAATCTTGTCATGCTGGGCACCGGGAACAGGCATATTACGCACCACATCCACCGGATCCACAACAAGTTCATCAACCGAGATAGACTTGTCGGTAATGCGGTTGACGAAAGAAGAATTGGCACCATTTTCCAACAACCGCCGCACCAGATAAGCAAGCAAAGTTTCATGTGTTCCGACCGGTGCATAAAGGCGCGCGGGACGCTGCATTTTATCTTTGCCTACGACCTCGTCATAAAGCGGTTCTCCCATGCCGTGGAGGCACTGGAACTCGAATTGTTCGATAGTATATTTATCAGGCCCCGCCAGATGATAAATCGTTGCCATGGTTTGCGCATTATGCGTTGCAAATTGCGGGAAAACGGCATCGGGAGCGGAAAGAAGTTTTCGGGCATTGGCAACATAGGAAACATCTGTATAGACTTTACGCGTATAGACGGGAAAACTTTCAAGCCCGTCAACCTGCGCGCGTTTGATTTCAGCATCCCAATAGGCACCTTTGACAAGGCGCACCATCAACCGATGGTGACTGCGGCGGGCAAGATCAATGAGATAATCAAGCACAAAGGGGCAGCGACGGCCGTAAGCTTGCACAACAAAGCCGATACCGTTCCACCCGTCAAGATCAGGATCGAAACAAAGACTGTCCATAATATCGAGTGAAAGTTCGAGCCGGTCGGCTTCCTCGGCATCTATATTGAGGCCGATATTGTAATTTTTACACAGCAAAGCCAATTGTTTGACGCGCGGCATGAGTTCGCTCATAACACGATCGGCTTGCGAGCGGAAATAACGGGGATGAAGTGCCGACAGTTTAATGGAAATACCGGGACCCTCATAGACGCCGCGCCCGTTCGAGGCTTTACCAATGGCATGGATTGCCATCTCGTAATCGCGATAATAGCGATCGGCGTCGGCAGCCGTCGTAGCAGCCTCCCCCAACATATCATAGGAATAACGAAATCCGCGTGCTTCCAGCGGTTTCGAGCGCTCCAGCGCTTCATCAATGGTTTCGCCACGCACAAATTGCTCACCCATCATGCGCATGGCCATATCCATTCCTTTGCGGATAACCGGCTCGCCACAGCGCGCGATAAGCCCTGTCAAAGAGGAAGAAAGCTCACCTTCCCTGAAGTTGGCTGATAATTTACCGGTAACCACAAGTCCCCAGGTCGCAGCATTGACAAAAAGCGATTTTCCACCGCCCAAATGCGCTTTCCAGTCACCGCCTGCCACTTTGTCGCGAATGAGAGCATCACGGGTTGCTTTGTCGGGAATGCGCAACAGCGCTTCTGCCAGACACATAAGCGCCACACCTTCATGTGACGACAAGGAATATTCGTGCACCAGACCTTCAACGCCATTGCCCTTATATTTTGCCCGCATCGTTTCAATGAGATGGCGAGCAGTCGCAGCGATGTCTTTTTTGGTTTTCTCGTCAATTGTTGCTGCCTCAAGAAGCGGTTTCAAACATTCGGTTTCCGGACGGCGATAGGCTGCGGTGATTTTTTTGCGAAGTTCGCTCTGCTTGGAAATCGGAGGTGCAAATTCGGCAAACGGCTTTTGTGTTCTGGTCATTATTTCATTCCACTCTGGATAAGATTTATTGAACTTGGAAAATTGGGAAAAAATGCTTTTAAAGCTTGTTATGGTGCAATAATAGCACCGGCTATAGTTTACTTCTTGCACAAAAAACGGTATTTTTTAGCGTTTTTTCTTGTTTTAAGCCTGAATATTAGGATTTTTTAAATCAATGGAAGAAAAAAATAGCGAAATAGACCGCATTGATAATCGCATTATTGATGCACTTGTTGAAAATGGCCGTATTTCTATTACCGAGCTTTCCGAAAAAGTCGGCCTTTCCAAAACACCTTGCCAATTGCGGTTAAAAAGGCTTGTCAATGAAGGCTACATCACCGGTTTTCGTGCCGTTCTCAATCCTGCAAAAATGGGGCTTGAACATATCGCTTTTGCAGAAGTGAAACTTTCCGACACAAGAGAAGACGCTTTACAAGCTTTCAACGCCGCCGTTAAAAAAATACGGGAAGTTGAAGAATGTCACATGATTGCAAGCTCGTTCGACTATCTGTTGAAAGTGCGAACCAGTGACATCAAGCGCTACCGTATTGTTCTTGGCGAAAAAATTTCAACCTTGCCCTATGTGGCAAGTACATCGACCTTTGTAGTTATGCAAAATGTTGTAGATGCCGGTTTCAGGCGTTAGTTGATATGCCGGAAAACTCCGGCACCTGCCCTTTATACGTCAGTTTCTTAAATATGAGGTTTGGAGCTCAAAAGCCGGTCAATTGACCATAAAGCGAAACGGCCACATTTTCAGGTCAATTCAGTTTAGGATGCTGGTCAACAAGATTTTGCCGCTGTTCCTCAAGATCGGAGATTTTGTTTTCAATCTCGTTGACCTGATCTTCGATATAATCGAAATGTTCTTGCAAGACTTCTTTTGCCTCGGTTTTGGACGAAGCAACCGGCGTTGCGTCTTTTAACGGGCGATTGGCTGTTTCCGGCATTTTGACGGCTGCTATAAATCCGAAAACCGCAACCACCATGAGGTAATAAGCCGGCATATAAAGAGATTGCAGAGTTTCAACAAGCCAGGCTGCGATAGGCGGTGTAAGACCCGCAATCAACACTGCAATATTAAAGCAGATCGCAAGTGTTCTGAAGCGGACATCTGTCGGGAAAAGTGCCGGAAGGATAGAGGCCATAACACCGATGAAACAACAAAGAAGAACGGCGAGAATGGCAATTCCCCCCGCGATCATAAATACATTGTGGTGCATGACCATATAAAAAGCGGGAATAGCGAGAAAGAATTGACCGACCGAACCGATAAACAGAAATGGTTTGCGACCGATTTTATCGCTTAAAAAACCGACAAGCGGTTGCACCAGAAGCATGAAGGCCATGACAACGATGATAATGAGAACGCCATGATCGTAGCTGTAACCGAGATTGACAGATAAAAAGTTCGGCATATAGGTGAGCAGCATATAATAGGTCGAATTCACTGCAACCACCAAAAGACAACTGATAACAATGCCGTTTAGGTTTTCCTTGATAATGGTACCGACATATGTTGTCTCGACCTTTTCCTGTTCTTCCGTCTCGGCGGAATTGTTGTTTTGTGCTTCGTAAGTGGGCGATTCATCCAATGATTTTCTCAAATAAAGTCCGATCAACCCCAGTGGCAATGAAATGAAGAAGGGAATACGCCAGCCCCAATTTCCCATTGCTTCCTGACCAATCACAAGAGAAATCGCTGACACGACCAAGGCACCGACAAGAAAACCGGCAATAGAACCGAAATCGAGCCAGCTTGCCATAAAGCCGCGTTTCCTATCCGGTGAATATTCGCTCACGAAAACCACCGCACCAGCATATTCACCACCAACCGAGAGCCCCTGTATGATTTTAGCGAGAAGCAGCAAAAGCGGGGCAAATACTCCGATTGTCGCGTAAGAGGGTATGAGGCCGATGGCAAATGTGCTTGCCGACATCAAAATGATTGTAAAAGAGAGAATGTTTTTGCGACCATATTTGTCGCCAAGATAACCGAAAATGGCGCCGCCCATTGGTCTGAACAGAAAAGGAATAGAAAAAGTGGCAAGGGAGGCAATCAATTGAACCGATTGGGGAGCGGAAGCAAAAAACGTGTGCCCGATAATGACTGCCAGAAAACCGTAGACACTAAAATCGAACCATTCAATGGCATTTCCGAGACCTGCTGCACAGATAACTTTTCGCAGTTCCTTGTTTCCGACAATGGGAATATCTTTGACAGTGAGTGGTTGTAGTGTCGTTTCTGACATATGTTCTTCCTTATCCTGATACGTCTTTTTCAATTAGAGGTTTGCCCCTTTTCGAGCCCCAGCCCTCTTCGGGCAAAAGACATACCCCTTCATTGAAGCGCGTTAAGACGCGACGATGAAGGTCGTTTCATACCAAATTCTCACGATGCCGAGGTTTGCCCTTTCTAAAAAAGACAATCAGTCTTGCTTCCATCAAATCCCGGATTAAACATAACCGGAAATTCGATAAAGGGCTAAAGACGGTTGAATAATTGCCCCCAACAACGATAATGACCATCTTGAAAATTAGGGCCAGATCAATAACCGTCAACCAAAATCACATATATGAGGGGTTCAGTATAGATAATTTGATCAAAAATAACAAGTCGAGCATTAAGATGGAACTTATGATGTGGATATATCTTTTCAACTTGAAGCTGTAAAAAAGCAATCTCTGTCGATCGTCATCTTATGATTAAGAATTTTGTTTTATACTTTAACGCAATTGATTTTAATGATGATTGAGCCATGGAAGAACTGATCTATATATTACCATTCGATCTGCACGGAATCGAGATCGTTGTTACAATTCTTATTGTAGCACTGGTTTTGTTTTCTATTGTCATGCGGCTTTTGAAAGTGCCGCAAAAACTTATGGTGATCGCCACCGGTGCTCTCGCAATGGCAGCTTATATGGCTTTCCAGACAGATGGCCCCAGTCCGGTTCAACCATTGATAAATCTCGCTCAACGTCAAAAACAACTTGATCGGCAATTCGAACAAACATCACTGAAATTCGAAAATGTGACACTCACCCATGTCAAAGTGCGTGCCCATTCACTTACTCTTAACGTGAAAAACAATACTCCACTGGCCGAAGGATCCACGAAAGACGATCTTGAGGCTTATGCCAATTCTTATCTGAATAAAAATCTCGTAAAGTATTGTGGAATACTCAAGGCCGAACAAGCATTACCCTATCGCAAAACCAATCAGCAATATTTTGATTTGACGATCAAATTTTATTACGTCAACTTTGTCGATGGAAATAGAAAGGCCAAGATGGAAATTCCGGTATCAAGCTGCGAAAATAAACCGGTTGGAAGCTCAGAACCCGAAAAATCTGAAAGCTCGGAACCAGATAAATAAAGAGCTTTAGCAAAGCTGTAGCCAATAAACGTCGAAAACGTGCCTTGGAAAACAGGCCTCTTTAGAAGATCGTTCAGCTTATAAAAAACCGTTTAAAGCTTGCCGGATTTTCGTTGCTGCAATACCGCTTTCATTAATCTTGTCTTGCGCCACCTTTAAAAAACTGGACAATGATACTTTTAACAGCTGTGATCACTTTTTAATTAATCAAAGGCAATCCAATTTTTGAAAACCCTTTTGCACCAAAATTCCGGTTCCGCCATTTGTCCAATGACAAAAAGTTTTGCCGATAAAAACGTCTTATGACTTTGGATAGAGTGAAAACAGGTATAAAATACCCAAGCGAGGACTTAAAGGGATAAACTATGTTAGATAAACGCAAATTCTATATAAATGGTGCCTGGGTTGCGCCTGTCGAGGCACACGACCTCAACGTGATTGATCCATCAACTGAAGAGGTCTGTGGTGTTATCAGCAATGGCACGGCAAAAGACGTCGATCATGCAGTTGCAGCTGCTAAAGCAGCCTTTGAGGGATGGAAGCATACCGACCCGCAAAAGCGTTTAACCTTTGTTGAAAAAATATTGGCGATCTATAACCAGCGCAGGGGTGAAATTGCGAAGGCCATTTCAACGGAAATGGGTGCCCCGATTGATATGGCTGTGGAACAACAGGTTGCCGCCGGTGGCCGCCATATTGAAACTTTCATTGATAGCTTTTTACATTTTTCTTTCCAGACCGAACTTGTCAAAGGGCATAAGGATAGTGCTTTGCAATATGAGCCGATTGGTGTCGTAGGTCTCATTACACCATGGAACTGGCCAATGAACCAGATTACCTTGAAGGTCATTCCGGCAATGCTTGCCGGTTGTACCATGGTTTTGAAGCCTTCCGAAATTGCCCCGCTTTCTGCATCATTGTTTGCCGACATTATTGATCAGGCAGGGCTTCCCAAGGGTGTATTCAATCTTGTCAATGGTGATGGTGCCGGTGTAGGAACATGTCTTTCCGGCCATCCGGATATTGCAATGATAAGTTTTACCGGCTCAACCCGCGCAGGCAAGGCAATTTCCAAGAATGCAGCCGAAACACTGAAACGTGTGGGACTCGAGCTTGGCGGCAAAGGAGCCAATCTGGTTTTTGCTGACGCCCGTGAAGAGGCTATCAAATGGAGTGTTTTAAGATGCTTCAATAATAGCGGCCAAAGTTGTAATGCACCAACCCGCATGTTCGTCGAGCGTTCCATTTATGATAAAGCCAAAGCAACGGCAAAAGAAGTAGCAAATAAAGTCAAACTCGCTGTTGCAAGCGAACACGGAAACCATCTCGGACCGGTCGTATCAAAAGCCCAGTTTGACAAGATTGAAGGCCTTATCCAATCGGGTATCGACGAAGGTGCAACACTTATTGCCGGCGGAACGGGCCTACCCGAAGGTATCAACCATGGCTATTTTGTCCGCCCGACAGTTTTTGCCGATGTCAAACCGAATATGAAAATTTTCCGTGAGGAAATTTTCGGGCCGGTTCTGTCGATGATTCCTTTTGACAGTGAAGAAGAAGCCATCGCAATGGCCAATGACACGAATTATGGCTTGACCAACTATGTCCAATCCGAAGACAAAGAAAAATGCCACCGCGTTGCAACGGCATTGCGTTCCGGCATGGTTGAAGTCAACGGTTTGAGCTTGCCGAAGGGAAGCTATTTTGGTGGCGTGAAATATTCCGGCCATGCCCGTGAAGGTGGCATCTGGGGAATCAAGGAATTTCTTGATACCAAAGCCATTTCCGAATGGTAAAATCCGGATGATAAAACAAGGTCACTCTTTCCGGCAAAAAGCCATTTACTTTTTGCCGGAAATGCAAATTTCCGACTTTCGCATATGAGCAGGATAAAATTTGATTAGACTGGTAAGTGTTGACACGGCCAAAAGTTAAAATACCGGCCAATAGCTGGCGATGAATTGTCAGAAGCTAAAATTGTCGGAATATGTCGCGCGTCTTTAAACGCTCATCCGTGAAGGGCAGTTGAAAATCAATCAAAATTCGGCTTTAGAACCGAAAAACCAATTGAAAATCGGCGATACGATTGAGGTTTCTGTACTGAAACCCGTTGCTGCACATTTACAAGGCGAAGCAACAGACCGTGATATTTTCTATGAGAATGACGATCTTATAGTTATCACCAAACCGGTAGGCCTGGTTGTCCATCCCCACAATGGCAACGAAATGGGTACAACGGTCAACGCCGTGATTGGCCTCTTTAGAAGAACATCTGGTTTATAAGAGCGTTTAAAGCCGGATATTTATTGTTTCAACACGACTTTCATTAGCCGTGTCTTATCCTGACTTTAAAAAAAATAAACGACAACACTTTAATACGTACAATTATTTTTTAAATGATAGGGGCAATCGTATTTTTAAAAAAGCCGTTTGCACGGAAATTCCGGTTCTTCCAATTTTTCTAATGACAAAAAGTTTTTCCAATATGGATGTCTATGGCTTTGGGAAAAAGGAAAACCGACATAAGCTTGCCCTGAGTGGGCTTTAAAAGGATAAATATGTTAGATAAACGCAAATTTTATATAAATGGTGCCTGGGTTGAGCCAGTCGAGGCACATGACCTTAAAGTAATTGACCCGTCCACGGAAGAAGCTTGTGCTGTCATTAGCAATGGCACGGCAAAAGACGTCGATCGTGCAGTTGCAGCTGCAAAAGCAGCTTTTGAGGGATGGAAGCATACAGCCCCGCAAAAGCGTTTAACCTTTGTTGAAAAAATATTGGCGATCTATAACCAGCGCAGGGGGGAAATGGCGAAGGCTATTTCGACGGAAATGGGTGCCCCCATTGATATGGCCTTGGAACAACAAGTCGGAGGGGGCGCTTACTTTATCGAAGGATTTATCGATAGTTTTAAGCATTTTTCTTTTCAGACCGAACTTGTCAAAGGTCGTAAAGATAGTGCTTTGCAATACGAACCGGTTGGCGTTGTCGGTCTCATTACGCCATGGAACTGGCCAATGAACCTGATCAACCTGAAGGTTATTCCGGCATTGCTTGCCGGTTGTACCATGGTTTTGAAACCTTCCGAAATTGCCCCTCTTTCTGGTCTATTATATGCCGATATTATTGATCAGGCCGGACTTCCGAAAGGTGTGTTCAATCTTGTCAATGGTGATGGTGCCGGTGTCGGAACATGTCTTTCCGGCCATCCGGACATTGCAATGATAAGCTTTACCGGTTCTACCCCCGTTGGCAAAGCAATTTCCAAAAATGCTTCCGACACTTTAAAACATGTTGATCTGGAGCTTGGTGGCAAAGGAGCCAATCTGGTTTTCGCCGATGCCCGTGAAGAAGCTATTAAATGGAGCGTTCTAGCCTGCTTCAACAATAGCGGCCAGAGTTGCAATGCACCAACCCGCATGTTTGTCGAGCGTTCGATCTATGATAAAGCCAAGAAAATTGCGAAAGAAGTAGCAAATAACGTAAAACTTGCTGTTGCGAGCGAACGTGGAGACCATTTGGGACCGGTCGTATCAAAAGCACAGTTTGATAAGATCCAAGGCCTTATCCAATCGGGTATTGACGAAGGTGCAACACTTGTTGCCGGTGGTACCGGCTTGGCTGAGGGCTTCAAGCACGGCTATTTTGTTCGCCCGACTGTTTTTGCCGATGTCAAACCGAATATGAAAATTTTCCGTGAGGAAATTTTCGGGCCGGTTCTGTCGATGATTCCTTTTGACAGTGAAGAAGAAGCCATCGCAATGGCCAATGACACGAATTATGGCTTGACCAACTATGTCCAATCTGAAGACAAAGAAAAATGCCACCGTGTTGCAACGGCCTTGCGTTCCGGCATGGTTGAAGTGAACGGTAAGAGCTTGCCGAAGGAAAGCTTCTTCGGTGGTGTCAAATATTCCGGCCATGCCCGTGAAGGTAGTATCTGGGGAATCAAGCAATTTCTTGATACCAAAGCCATTTCCGAATGGTAAGATAATGATTATCCGTCTCCGGCAAGGGGAACATTCCCTTTGCCGAAGCGGCTCAATTTTTTAACTTTAAACGTCGATAGGGCTTCATTTGATCAGACTGGTAAGTGATGACACCGCCGAAGGTCAACGCGTCGATCAATGGCTGGCAAAGAATTGTCCGGAAATGTCGCGTTCGCGTCTTCAGGCTCTCATTCGTGCAGGGCAATTGAAAATAAATCAACTTGTTATACACGAACCGAAAACCCGTTTGAAAATTGGTGATTCAATTGAAGTTTTTCTGCCGGAACCGGTTGCTGCACGCCCCGAAGGGGAAGCAATAGACCTTGATATTCTCTATGAAGATGACGATCTTATAGTTATAAACAAACCGGTAGGCCTTGTTGTCCACCCTGGCAATGGCAACGAAACGGGTACAATGGTCAACGCCCTGATCTACCACTGCGGTTCATCGCTTTCGGGTATCGGAGGCGTAAAGCGTCCGGGAATTGTGCATCGCCTCGACAAAGATACTAGCGGGGTTATGGTTGTCGCAAAAAATGACCATGCACATAATATTTTAAGCCGACAATTTGCTGATCACGGTCGACAAGGCCCTCTCGAACGCAGCTATCAGGCTGTGGTGTGGGGCGCTTTGACGCAAAAGGCCGGTGTGGTTGACACTTATCTGGGGCGTTCTTCGCGTGATCGCACTAAAAGAGCCGTTGTTTCGCCCACCCAGATGGATGCACGCCATGCTGTAACACATTACCAACTATTGGAATCTTTCGGGGTAACGAATGAAAAGGAAGCGATTGCAAGTCTGATTGAATGCCGATTGGAAACAGGACGTACACACCAGATTCGTGTGCATATGGCTCACATAGGTCATCCGCTTGTCGGCGATCAGGTCTATGGCAATGCTTTTAAAACAAAAGCCAATATGTTACCGGATGACTTAAAAACAATTGTCAGCGCATTTCCGCGTCAAGCTCTTCATGCTGCGACACTTGTCTTTGAACATCCATCTACCGGAAAAATCATGCGCTTTACGAGTAGCCTGCCAACTGATATGCTCAACCTTATCGGGGCATTTCGGAAATTTAGGTGAAACTATTTTGGCTTTGGCGGGTTTGTTTGATTGAACGTCAACCGGACGGATGCTTGTTTCTTAAAAAGGCCATATAGACGGTGTAATATGCTTGTTACATCCTGTACGAAAAGGATATTTTTCGTTTTCGCCTTTAATGGGAGAACGCGCTAAAGGAGGGTGCTTTATGGCCCAGACAAATTTACCATCAGTTGCTAACGGTGATGGGGGACTTACCCGCTATCTGGAAGAGATACGCCGGTTTCCTATGCTGGAGCCACAGGAAGAATATATGCTGGCAAAACGTTATCGCGAGCATAATGACCCGAAGGCAGCCCATAAACTCGTTACCAGTCATTTAAGGCTCGTTGCAAAAATTGCAATGGGCTATCGTGGCTATGGCCTGCCGATCGGTGAAGTTATTTCCGAGGGGAATGTCGGCCTGATGCAGGCTGTCAAACGCTTCGAACCGGAACGCGGTTTCAGACTCGCAACTTATGCTATGTGGTGGATCAAAGCGTCCATTCAGGAATATGTTTTGCGTTCATGGAGCCTTGTAAAAATGGGCACCACGGCCAATCAGAAGCGGCTGTTTTTCAACTTGAGAAAAGTCAAAAGCAAAATTCAGGCTTTGGATGATGGCGACCTTAACCCCGAACAGGTCAAGGAAATTGCGACCCGTCTTAATGTCAGTGAAGAAGACGTCATTTCGATGAACCGGCGCTTGTCGGGTGACACATCACTGAATGCGCCGATCCGTGCGAGTGAAGGTGAAAGTGGTGAATGGCAAGATTGGCTGGTTGATGATTCAAGTAGTCAGGAACAGCTATTGATTGAAGAAGACGAGCTTGAAAATCGTCGTGCCATGCTTGAACAGGCAATGGAAGGTTTAAACGATCGCGAAAAACGCATTTTCAAAGCACGCCGTCTCTCTGAAGATCCGGTGACACTTGAAGAACTTTCAACCGAATTCGGTATCAGTCGCGAACGTGTTCGCCAAATTGAAGTGCGTGCATTCGAAAAAGTACAGAATGCCGTGAAAGCTGCTGCCATTGCGCAAAAGCGTGCATTGCTTCCGACAACACCCAAGAAACTCGCACCTGCGGCAACCAAATAAACGTAAACGGGGCACATTCCGGTTATTGTCGACAGCTGATTGGATAACGCCGATTTTCTTGATGCAGCGGTAAAAATTTCGGATGAAACCTAAAAAATAAAATCAAAAGGCTCGAAAGAGCCTTTTTTAATTTTTCATGTTCCGCTTCTCGGCTTGTTGACAATTTCGTTAGACACAATGAATTTATATGAACGTTCAGGCGTTGATAAGAAAGCTTGAGCGTTGATATGAAAGCCTGATTCTTTCATGCAAGTTCCGGAATGCCGGTATCCATTCAACGCGTTTGACTGACCGATATTTTGATCTCTCGCATATCAGTAACGCATTTATCCTGACCTTGATTTCTCACTAAGTGCATAAGTAGCTTGAACAACTCCCGTTCCGGCATTCTGTTATATTGTTAATAAACAACGAACAAAAATTTCAATGAGCTAGCATTTCAACCGCTACTGTCTTTCTTGAGCATATTTTCCACTCCTTACTTCGCAAAGAGTAGGAAAAAGGTAATCGGGTGATTGCTTTTCATTACACGGTTGTTTTTGCCGGATACCGGTTTACATGCCACGCTTTCCGCACACATTGATAACAGATGTAAAAAAGTCCAATTGCGTTACTTCAAATTCGGCAATCCGGATTTTAGCGATCAAACTGCTATTCGGTGTCTTCTTCACCTGTATCAGTTGATTGATCGTCATCGGGTGTTGTTTGTCCATCACCTTTCGGTGCGTCAACGGCATTTGTCCCTGTTTCACCAGTACTTGGTGCCGCTGCATCAGAATCCGGTTGAGCATCTGTTGTCGGGGGCTGATTTATGCCGTTTCCTTCGGCATTATCTCCGCTTTGTCCGTGAGCTTGCGAATTATCGGTTGCCACGCCATTTTCGGTGCTTTGTGCCGCCGGATTATTTGCGTTGCTACCATCGGAATTCTGCTTCTCATCATAGAGTGTCGATTTGTTATTCTGATTGAGCCAGCTATCAACCACCTGATTGAAAATAGCTTCACCGTTCGGACCTTTTGAAAAGGTGAGTTCCGAAACACGTTTGTTTTTATCGGTAATGACAAGACGGATCCATCCCAACTGTTTCATGAGCTGAAGATTACGATCGCGGAACGGATTGGCTCCACTTAGTGCAAAGAGAAAGAAATCATCATCAATTTTCGCTTCAACCGTTCCGGTCAATTGTTGACCGGGAGCCTGCTCACTATCCTTGAATGTTAATTCATGAACATTATCGATCGCTTTACCTTCAAAATCGTCAGGAACAATAAAAATTGCTTCGATAAGATAGGCTGCAGGTAATGACGGATCGGTATTGCGCCGAAGTGTCAACCTCAACGACAATTTTTCGTCAGGAATTGTTACGTTACCACGCACCGCAATTTCTTCCGGATGCTGGGCAGTGGCTTTGTCTTTAACTACCGACCATTGAACCGACCCGGTTTCAACTTTTTCATCCTGTTGATCGGTACGTGCCTGATAGAATGTTGCTTCTCCCGGTTGTTCTTGAGGATTTGCAGCTCCTGTTGTTCCGGCGGATGTGGACGTCCCCTCACCGGGTTTGGCTGCCGTTTTTGCCGGCCCCTCGTCAACTTCGCTACCATCAGCCAGAAGGCGCTGGGTAAATTTTTCTTTCGGTTGCTCGTTCGCATTACTCTCCGCAATGTGGTTTTCCGAGTCATGCGACTTGTTTTTTCCTGACAGAAAACTCCAGGCTGTCAATAAAACACCCACCACAACAATGATAACCGCCGCACTTGATAAACCGATTACAATTGCCCGTTTTCTCGCAGCACGTCTTTCTGTCCTTTTGGCAGCTTGCACAAAAATATCGGAAACAATGTCATAATCACCGGTTTGCTGGTTGTTTCCCAAAGCTTTTGCCGACTGCTGTTCTTTTTCGGCTTGTTCTTTTTCGGCTTCCTTTTCTGCAGCAATAATGTCTTCCATATTGACCGGCTCGGCGTCCGGCACTTTTTTTACAGTCGTGGAATTAGTCGATAAAGCAGTGTGCGACTTGAGCGCTACTTCATCACCATTGGTGGCAGTGGCAGATGTTCTATTTTCGCCTAAAAAATTACGAGAAGGGAAATTATGAGAAGAAGCCGTTGCCTTTTCGCCTAAATCATTGCTTGGAGTTGCGTCGTCTCGTTCCGATTTACCAGAAAGCAAACTTCTATTGTCTCCAAGCCCGCTTACAACGCCTTGATACTCTTTTTGCGCAGCTTGCTGCTCGTCATGCGGTTCACCAACTTTTCCTAACGCATCGTTGGCGTTATCTTTCGGATGAATGGAAGATGGTGTCCGTGCCTCGATATGTTCCGGTTCTTGATGACTTTCTGGAGAGGCAAAGGGACGATAAGCTGCTCCAGCCGGCGCCGGTTTTTCTTCAGCCGGTTTTCTGACCATAATAGTAGAAAGCAATTCCTGTTCAACTGCGACATAGTCAGCTTCAACGCTTTTGATCGCATCATCAAGCGCTTTCAATTGCGCTGCAGCCACATTTTCAGGAACATTGGTTTCGGCAAGTTTCCGCTCGACAGTTTCACGTGCGCGGGCATAGACCCGTGCCCGCAATTGTGGTGTCGGATTATTCTGGGCATCGATAGTTTTTTTTAATAACCCTGCGAAATTCGCCATCGGTATCTTTACTTTCTAAATATCCACAAAAACCGGCAGAGCCTTTATTCTTCCGGTTACTTCAGATTGCTGACCGATATTGTTCTTGAACAACCTTTTTCGGTAAGTTTATCCTTCATAACAAGGATAGATATAGTCTAACAAAACAATCGTCAAATTTTACTCTACCTCAGGATATTTGGCGGCCTTTTGCCGCCACTCACTCCATACCTGTCTTATCTGTCTTCAAACGGGTCGGTCACGAGGATAGTATCGAGACGCTCGGGGCTGGTTGAAAGAAGCGCCACAGGAGCGCCGATCAATTCCTCGATATGACGGACATATTTAACCGCTTTTGCAGGCAAATCAGCCCAGCTTCTGGCACCAGCTGTCGTTGCTTTCCAGCCTTCCATTGTTTCATAAATCGGCTTCAAGCGTGCCTGCGCCCCCATGGACGACGGCATATAGTCAATCTTTTTACCGTCAAGTTCATAGCCGACGCACAATTTGATTTCATCCAGTCCATCAAGAACATCAAGTTTGGTCAAAGCAATACCATTAATGCCGCAAACGGCAATCATCTGGCGCAGCAACACCGCATCAAACCAACCGCAACGGCGTTTGCGTCCGGTCACAACACCATATTCATGTCCGTGTGTGCCAAGATATTCACCTGCTTCATTTTTCTGTTCTGTCGGGAACGGTCCCTCACCAACTCGGGTTGTGTAAGCCTTGGCAATGCCAAGAACATAGTTGATTGCACCGGGCCCCATACCTGATCCTATCGCGGCCTGACCGGCAATTGTATTGGAAGAAGTTACGTAAGGATAAGTGCCGAAATCATTATCAAGAAGGGCACCTTGTGCACCTTCAAAAAGAATTCTCGAACCGGCGCGGCGTTGTTCATCAAGCAATTTCCATGTGCGATCCATAAAGGGAAGAATATCGCCGGCAACTTCCATAAGCTCATCATAAAGTGTTTTAGGATCAATCTCCGGCTTTCCCATACCGCGGCGAAGCGGATTGTGGTGGGCAAGCAAACGTTCGATTTTCGCCATCAAAGTATCAGGTTCTGCAAGATCCATGACGCGGATTGAACGACGGCCGACTTTATCTTCATAAGCAGGTCCAATTCCCCGCTTGGTCGTGCCGATTTTAAGACTTGATGTAGCATCTTCCCGGGCTGCATCAAGATCCCTGTGCAATGACAAAATAAGCGGTGCGTTTTCTGCTATACGCAAATTTTCCGGTGTAATAGTAATTCCTTGTCCTCTGAGCTTTTTCAGCTCTTCGACAAAATGGTGCGGGTCAACAACAACACCATTACCGATGACAGAAAGTTTACCCCGAACAACGCCGGATGGCAAAAGTGACAATTTGTAGCTTGTTCCATCTATAACCAATGTATGTCCGGCGTTGTGTCCGCCTTGATAACGTACAACAACATCTGCACGCTCGGATAACCAGTCAACAATCTTGCCTTTTCCTTCGTCGCCCCATTGTGCGCCGACAACCACTACATTGGCCATAATCTTCTCCGTCCTATTTGAAGGCTTTTAACCTTCCTTCAGAAATAAACGGCTTTCTTATACCCAACTATAGTTTGGAGTGCGACTCTTCTTTTAGGCTTTTACGCCGAAATTTTTGAACTTTTACACCAAAAAACAGATTTGAAAACAATCAAACAAAAAGTTCAGACAATGCGGAAAAGCTTAAAAAAAACGGGCACTTTTACCGGCATTTTTCTAACAACTTCCCTTTTTCTTTTTCTATTTTCTTAAACGATAAACTGCTTTTCAAACGCCGGAACAAGAAGATCGAATATTGCGGTTTTAAAAACTCTGCGATGGACATGCGCTTAAAAAGCCGACAAGCGCCCCGCACGCTTTAAAAACTTCGGCTGTGATTTTGCCTTCATAAACCACCGCTTGAAAGCGGTCTCTGAATTTTATCGGATTTAAAGCACTAAAGAAGTTTTGCATTTAAAATGTGAACTATTCTTTTGTTCTTTTTAAATCGATTTAAATTCACTATGCGGAAACTTATGTGATTCTCTATTCACTTGTTCCGGATTGATACATTATTTTCCGTCAATGCGATTTTATTATCAAAAAATTTTGAAAAAACACTTTTCCCCTTATTTTGACGCGGCCCGAATTTCACATTGTTCAACAATTTTAAAAGATTGTAGGATATGCGCGATTTTTGACGATATCGTTTTGAAACTATTGTCTTTTTTTGATTTTAAAAATTGAATTTCCGGCCTTGATATAAGTCAAAATGAAAAACAGTAAAAATCCTGCAAAAGCACAAAATTTGTCGTCGCTTTTAAAAAATTGGTACATCAATTTTTAAAAAATTTAAATCATTTTATCAATATATAACAATGACTTAATAAATTTCCTTCGTTCATTTTGGCTACATGTTTTATCCTGTTTTTAAACGTAAACCGGCTAATTAAGATTGTCTTTTCAGTCTTAACCATTTATTCATAATTAATTGTGGATTGTTCAATATTGAAGTTAATTGAACTCACAAAGAAAATATAACGTGTTACTGTGCACAAATTGGATCACATTGTCATTGGAATGTAACATCTGTGCGACGTTTTCCTGTCCATCCGGTGGGGGGGTTGCCTGCTTGAACATGAGACGCCATAGTTTTTCAGGTTGCGTTCTGTCGATATCTATGGGAGGCAGTTCATGCTAAACATTTTTAAACACGCGCCAAACAAGCCGCGTGTCCCCGAAGCGGAGATCGACCCGCTTTATCGTCGTCTGCGTTGGCAGATTTTCCTAGGGATATTCTTCGGTTACGCCGCCTATTATCTCGTACGTAAAAACTTTGCTTTGGCAATGCCTTCTCTGGTCGAGCAAGGCTTTACACGTGGTGATTTGGGGTTTGCCTTGTCGGCTGTCTCTATCGCTTACGGCTTTTCAAAATTCATTATGGGGGCGGTGTCTGACCGTTCCAATCCGCGTGTTTTCCTGCCTGTCGGTTTGATTCTTGCGGCCGTTGTTATGCTGATTATGGGTTTTGTTCCGTGGGCAACATCAAGCATTGCCGTCATGTTCGTGCTACTGTTCATTTGCGGCTGGTTTCAGGGAATGGGTTGGCCTCCATGCGGGCGCACAATGGTGCACTGGTGGTCACAAAAAGAACGTGGCAGTATCGTTTCTTTGTGGAACTGCGCCCACAATGTCGGTGGTGGTCTTCCTCCAATCCTCTTCATGCTTGGTATGGCATGGTTTAATGATTGGCATGCAGCCTTTTATATGCCGGCTTTTGCCGCCATTCTTGTTGCCATTTTTGCCTTTGCAATGATGCGCGATACACCGCAATCTTGCGGCTTGCCGCCAATTGAAGAATATAAAAACGATTATCCGGAAAACTATTCGGAAAAGAATGAGGTCGAACTCACGACCAAACAGATCTTCACCCAATATGTTTTGCCGAACAAGCTGCTCTGGTATATCGCTTTTGCCAATGTTTTTGTTTATCTGCTGCGCTATGGCGTTCTTGATTGGTCGCCAACTTACTTGAAAGAAGTCAAGCACTTTGCAGTCGACCAATCGTCCTGGGCTTATTTCTTCTATGAATATGCAGGTATTCCCGGCACACTTCTGTGCGGATGGATGTCCGATAAGGTATTCAAGGGCAACCGTGGTGCGACCGGCGTTTTCTTCATGACATTGGTGACCATTGCCACTGTTATTTACTGGCTCAACCCGCAAGGCCACCCCAATATCGACATGATCTGCATGATCGTTATCGGTTTCTTGATCTACGGTCCTGTTATGCTGATTGGTCTTCACGCACTGGAACTGGCGCCGAAGAAAGCTGCTGGTACTGCTGCCGGTTTCACCGGCCTTTTCGGTTACCTTGGTGGTTCGGTTGCTGCAAGTGCGATCGTTGGCTACACCGTCGACTATTTCGGCTGGAACGGTGGTTTCCTTCTCATGATCGGTGGTGGTGTCGTAGCTGTCATCCTTCTTGCAATCGAAATGATTGGCGAACGCAAGCAACATGCTAAAGAGCAAGCACACTGATCGGCGTTAACGCGACAAAGTGACGCCAGTCACAGAAAGAAAGTGCATTATGAAAACACTATTAGGCATGTTAATGGCCGGACTGGTGCTGATGGGGTCAACCTTCAGCACCACAGCCAATGCTAATGATAAAGTTGTTATTGCACACCGTGGTGCCAGCGGTTACCTGCCCGAACATACGCTTCCGGCAAAAGCGATGGCTTTTGCACAAGGAGCAGATTATCTCGAGCAGGATCTGGTCATGACAAAGGATGACCAGTTGGTGGTCTTGCATGACCATTACCTTGATCGCGTAACAGACGTTGCAAAACGTTTTCCCGACCGCGCCCGTAAGGATGGACGTTATTACGCGATCGATTTCACATTAGCCGAAATCAAATCACTGAAATTCAGCGAAGGTTTTACGGTCGAAAACGGTAAGAAAGTGCAAACCTTTCCAGGTCGTTTCCCGATGGGAAAATCCGATTTTCGGGTTCACACTTTCGAAGAAGAAATCGAATTTATTCAGGGGCTTAATCATTCTACGGGGAAAAATATCGGTCTCTATCCTGAAATCAAAGCACCCTGGTTTCATCATCAGGAAGGCAAGGATATAGCCACGCGTGTTTTGGAAGTTTTGAAAAAATATGGTTATACCAGCAAAACTGACAAAATTTATCTTCAATGTTTTGATGCCAACGAGTTGAAGCGTATTCGCAACGAACTCGAGCCCAAAATGGGTATGAATTTAAAGCTGGTGCAGCTCATCGCTTATACAAAATGGAATGAGACCGAGGAACAACAACCCGATGGCAAATGGGTAAACTACAACTATGACTGGATGTTAGAAACCGGTGCCATGGAAAAAATTGCTCAATATGCTGACGGTATCGGTCCCGATTATCATATGTTGATAGCTGATAGTTCTACCAATGGACATATAATCATAAACGGAATGGTCAAGGAAGCACACGAGCATCAACTGGAAGTCCATCCTTTCACAGTAAGAGCTGACCAGTTGCCACCTTACGCAAAAGATGTGAACGAGCTTTACGATGCTTTGTATCGCCAGGCCGGTGTCGATGGATTATTTACCGACTTTCCTGATAAAGCTGTTAGCTATCTCCATTCACATCCTTGATATTCATAAAAAGGATTTCCCATCAAACTATGGGAAATCCTTACTTATTCAAAAACCTTTTTGCCCTTAACCGGAAGATTTGAAAGGCTCACATCATCTATTCCTGATTTTAATTCTTTTACATGCGTTTCATCCGGCGCCGCTCTTCCCGATAACGGTTGTTGCATAACCATTGGAGCATTCGTTAAATCTATCACACTTTTCTTAACACCAATCCTGAAATGGACAGTCGTGCAGTTGTAAACGCTTTTGTCATTTTTCAAAGCGTTTCATAAACAATAACCTTTCCCGCTACAAAATTTCAATTTGTGATTTCTTACATCGATCAGATAACTTCCGATAAAGAATGCTTTAAAAGCGATATTTCTTTTATTTTTTCTCTATCAAGAATTTAGATAATTTTACTCGTCAAAAAATCAAATATTTTATCGAAAATGCGACCAACGCATGCCGTCTCCAAGTGTTAAAGCATCGTTTTTTCTTTGTTATCGAGCGAAGCCGCTATTCGTAACGACCAATCGTTTTCCGCATAAAGAAAGCTCAAAGAATGAATGGATGAACCCTATAATATTTTGAAATTTTAGGACAGTTAAATAGATTATTTTAAAATATGATCAAAATTGAATTTTTAAAAATAAAAAGCCGAAACAGGACACGATTAAAATAAATCAGAAATTTCATTTCATTCAGATATATAAAGAATTCGACAAATAATTATTTTTAAAATTTTAATACAAGAACATCGGTAAAAAATGATATTGAGTTGAAAGAATGGATTTGGCTTACAGGACCGATGGGACAGGACTCATAAAACTGAAAAATCGGCAAAATCTACACCTTCAGCGTTGACGCACCATATAACGGGCATCTTCACTATAAGTCAGCAATTTTTGTTTCATTTCCTCTGACACATCAACCATTTTAAACCCGTTCTTTTGCCAAAAGACTTGTGACTCATGAACAGCAACAAGAGAAAGTGTTTCGAGTTCTTTCCGCTTTGCTACATTGAAGAGCAGCTCCGCCGCTTTTTTACCATTTCCCCCGCCTTGCGCTTCGGGCAATAAAGCAAGATCGTGAATATAGAGCGTATCGCATTTTTCCGGAAGTTTATGAAGCAACCGGTCAAGAGCAGGAATGGAATTGGTTTTAAAAGGATGGGCAAGGCAATAACCATAGATCGCACTTGTTCGGGAGACCGGGCTCAAGTCTGAAATGGTTCCAGAGGTGGGAGTAACGTCTGAAAATACAAAGCAGGACGCAGGAGAAAGCCGGAATTTTTCTTCAAGCACAGCATCCTCTTCAGGAAAATCCGGATGACAAATTAAAGCGATCCGGCAGACATCTGCCAGATCGCTTTCTTTCATTAAACGCCAATATTTCACGGTTCGATCAACCGTTAGCGACATCGAATTCCAGAGGTTGAGTGTGTTTGATACCCTTTATCTTGCGCAATTCATCAAGCACTTGATCGGGAATGCGTGCATCAAGATAAAGAAGCGCAATTGCATCTCCACCCGGTTCATTACGTCCCAAAGCGAAGTTTGCGATATTCACGCCGGATTTCCCGCAAATTGTACCGATTGTACCGATAATTCCCGGTGTGTCGGTGTTGGTAATATAGAGCATATGCGGGCCGACTTCGGCATCAAGATTGATACCCTTGATCTGAATAAAGCGCGGCTTGCCATCAACAAAGCAGGTTCCGGCAATGGAACGGGTGCGCTTGGATGTTTTGACAGTCAGTTTGATATAGCCGTCAAAAATACCGGATTTATCGCGCTTGACCTCGGAAAGAATAATACCGCGCTCTTTAACAAGAACCGGTGCCGATACCATGTTGACATCGGCAAGTTGTGGGCGGATGAGACCGGCCAATGCGGCACTGATGAGCGCGCGCGTATTCATGGCAGCCGTTGAACCGTCAAAAAGAATTTCGACTTCCTTGATGTCTTCCTCGGTCGATTGTCCAACAAATGCTCCAAGAACTTCGGCAAGTTTGACAAACGGTTTCAAACGCGGTGCTTCTTCTGCCGTAATTGAAGGCATATTGATTGCATTGCTGACAGCACCGTTGATGAGATAATCCGACATTTGTTCGGCAACCTGAATAGCAACATTTTCCTGTGCCTCGGTTGTCGACGCACCGAGGTGCGGCGTGCAAACAACATTATCAAGGCTGAAGAGAGGATCATCGGCAGCCGGCGGCTCGACTTCATAAACGTCAACCGCAGCACCTGCAATTTTGCCCGACTTCAAAGCTTCAACAAGATCTTTTTCGACTACCAGCGCACCGCGTGCACAATTGATAAGTCTTACACCATCCTTCATCTTGGCGATCGTTTCGGCATTGATGATATGGCGTGTCTTATCGGTGAGCGGTGTGTGTAATGTGATAAAATCGGCGCGCTTCAAAAGATCATCCAGTTCGACCTTTTCGACACCGAGTTCTTTGGCACGGGCATCCGAAAGGAACGGGTCATAGGCAATGACTTTCATCTTCAAGCCGACACCGCGAGTTGCGACAATCGAACCGATATTGCCACAGCCGATAATACCAAGAGTTTTGCCGGTAATTTCAACACCCATAAAGCGGCTTTTTTCCCATTTGCCAGCCTTGGTCGATTTATCGGCAGCTGGCAATTCGCGAGCAACAGCAAACATCAATGCAATGGCATGTTCTGCGGTTGTTATCGAATTGCCGAATGGCGTATTCATGACAATAATACCGCGCCGTGAAGCGGCCGGAATATCAACATTGTCAACACCGATACCGGCGCGACCAACAACTTTAAGGTTTTTCGCGGCGGCAATTAGTTTTTCCGTTACCTTGGTTGCCGAGCGGATTGCCAAACCATCATATTGACCAATAACTTCAAGAAGTTTTTCTTTGTCTTTACCGAGTTCCGGTTTGAAATCGACCTCAACGCCGCGATCTTTGAAAATCTGGACAGCGGTCGGGGATAGTTTATCAGATACGAGTACACGAGGTGCCATTATGGCCTCCAAAAATTTGGTAAAATGGGGGAAAGAGCGGGCTTGAAACAAGCCGCTACAATGGAATTTTAATTTTTTTAAAGAGCTGCTTTTTCAGCTTTGAAAGCCCAGTCGAGCCATTCCGTCAATGCCTGAAGGTCGTGAGCTTCGATCGTGGCACCTGCCCAGATACGCAAACCCGACGGTGCATCGCGATAAGCCCCGATATCATGGGCGACGCCAGCTTTTTCCAGACGGTTGACAATAGACTTGGCAAATGCTGCCTGCTTGTCGGCATCAAGTTCAACCACTGCGGGATCGACAATTTTGAAGCATACGGAAGTATTCGAGCGGGTTTCCGGTTCTTTAGCCAGAAATTCGATCCACGGAGTTTTGGCGACGAATTTGTCAAGAACAGCAAAGTTTTCGTCAGCACGTTTCATCAATGTTTCCAAGCCACCAATCGACTTTGCCCATTTCAATGCATCAAGGTAATCCTCAACACAAAGCATAGACGGCGTATTGATTGTTGCGCCCTCGAAAATACCTTCAATGAGTTTTCCACCTTTTGTCATGCGGAAAATTTTTGGCAACGGCCATGCGGGCGTGTAGGTTTCAAGACGTTCGATCGCACGCGGCCCCAGAATAAGCACACCGTGGGCACCCTCGCCCCCCAGCACTTTTTGCCAGGAAAATGTTACAACATCGAGTTTCGAGAAATCGAGATTTTGTGCAAATGCGGCGGATGTTGCGTCGCAAATCGTAAGCCCCTTACGATCAGCCGGAATAAAATCGGCATTAGGAACACGCACACCGGATGTTGTTCCATTCCATGTGAAGACAACATCACGATCAAAATCGACTTTGGTCAAATCCGGTAATTCACCGTAAGGCGCTTCCAACTTGCGCACATCGGTCAATTTCAATTGTTTGACAACATCTGTTACCCAGCCCGAACCGAAGCTTTCCCATGCCAGCATATCAACGCCGCGTGCTCCAAGGAGCGACCACAGTGCCATTTCAACAGCGCCGGTATCGGATGCGGGAACAATGCCGATACGATAATTTGCAGGAACTTCCAGCACTTCGCGGGTGAGGTTGATTGCCTCTGCCAGCTTGGCTTTACCAATTTTTGCACGATGTGAACGGCCAACCGGCGCATCAGCAAGCGCTTCAACCGTCCAACCGGGACGCTTTGCACAGGGACCAGAAGAGAAATTGGGATTGTTCGGGCGCACGCCCGGCTCGTTTAAATTTGTCATAATAATCTACCCTTTCAGATAGCTCGCCTCTCGTTGGGAAGAGGTGGCCCGCTCACGTGGTTATCCGAAAGTTTCTGCCAATACAAGTAAAAAAATAGATTATCACAAAATATTTAGACTAAGCAGATTTTAGACAAAGTTTTTCAATGTATTGTTGAAGTGTTATTTTTCCTCTCATCGTTTTATTCAAAGGCGGCCAATCACCACTTATTGTTTTTAACGCCATCGCAGCGAATGACATTGCACTTGATTTCGAGAAAGAAAGGGAAAGATGATATTTTTCAATATCTTACCTGTTCACTCCTTCAAGCTCTACCGGTTTTCCGAATGCCGCTTCAAAGGCGGATGCGACATCTTGAACCGTGTAACGTTCCGGCCCTTCGACATGATAAATGCCAGCCTTCCCATATTCGACAAGCTTTGTCAGATAATCGGCAATATTACGGGGAGCGACCACCGGAATGATAGAATGTGAAGGATAAATAGTGGTCAAACATCCTTTTTCGATAATTTCGTTGAGAGCAAAATCCCAATTGGACATATAAAAGCCTGCGCGAACAATCAGCGCTTCCGGATAAATCTGTTTAACTTTTTCTTCCAATAAATAAAGGCTGCCTGAATCTCCTATATGGTTACCTTCTTGAGCTCCATAAGTCGACTGCACAATGACTTTTTCACGATTCGTATTTTCGAGTGCGCGCATAATCGCAGCAATCGTTCTGCGCTCTTCAAGATCAACATCATGAACAGGATTGGCAGGCGGATTAAGGATATAAACAATGCTCGCCTGTTTCAAAACCTTATGTAACAAACGGTGATCAGAAATATCAATTTCCGCTAATTGAGCACCAAGATTGACGAGATTTTCAGCACGTTTTTCCGGAACGGGTCACCACTGTCACATCCCTCCCAAAACGAAGCAGAGTCTTAGCGAGCTCCGAACCGATATGGCCGGTTGCAACCATCACGACAAACATGATTCACCTCTCTTTCAAAAACCGTTAGCCTATCAGATAACGATAATCATCCTTGTCGGGAAGAGTTAATAAAACTATGATGAGCTTGAAAACATAACGGGTGCAGGATGAAACAATTGCATTGGATAAAAAGCTTAAGCCTTATGATAATTCCGCTTTTGTTTTTAAGCGGTTGCCAATCGGCTCCCAAGCTCAAATCACCCGATAATGTTTACGAGTTCAACACTCGCCCGACAAATGAAGTTGGCATTCCGGCCGATGTTTTGAGGCGTGCCGCTTTTACGGCAGAACGCCGCGGCTACCGTTATTTTACAATCAACGATACATCCGAAGGGGCGCAAACTTCAAAAATGCCGACTTTCGGCATTAATTACGGCCGCGATCCTTATGGTTTTTCTGACCCCGGCGCCGACAGTACGGGAGGTGGAATTTCAATGGATTTGCCGTTGAATACGCGCCGCATCCATTGGGTTGTCACCATGATGCATTCTCCCGAAGCACAATCGACCAAAGTTTATGATGTAACCGAGGTTATCGCAAAATAGATTTTCAACAATTTGGTCACTTCAAGTTCAAGATAAAAATTGCATTTTTTAAAAAAACTGCTGTCATATAACAGTTATAAAAATAATATTTTTACAAAAACTTGGGGAAGAACACCAATTTGCAAAACTCGCCTTTAAAAAAAATCGCTATGCAGCGTATGGAAGGCAGTGCTTCATTCAGCACGATTTATAACGATGACCACTCATCCTTGGAAAAGCTTTATCAATCGGGATCATTAAAACTGCGGTTCCCGCTTTATCCGGACAAACATTTCGAGGCCGTGCAAATCAATACAGCCGGCGGCGCAACCGGCGGCGACAAGCTTTTCTGGAAATGCGAGCTCGGCGAAAAAACACAAGCAACAATCACCACACAAGCCGCCGAAAAAATATATCGCTCGCTTGACGGCCAACCTGTTCTCATAGACGTTTCACTGGAATTGAAGACAGGCGCTACGCTTTTCTGGCTGCCTCAGGAAACGATTTTTTTTGATCAAGGCGCACTCCAACGCAACATCACTGTCGAGATGGAAGAGAATGCGAACCTCCTCATGGTTGAAAGTTTTGTTTTCGGTCGGAAATTGATGGGTGAAACTGTCAACAGCGGTTATCTTGACGATCATTGGCAAATCCGCCTTGGCAATAAACTTGTCCATTGTGAAGCTTTTAAAATCGCTGGCGATATCGCGCAACAATTCACCCGTCCTGCAATTTTAAACGGCAATCAGGCCATTGCCAGTATTCTTTATATTGCTGATGATTATCAGAGCAAAGAAGAGGCAGCGAGAGAGCTTATCGGGCAATCCGGAGGGGTCTCTGCGTGGAATGGCAAGCTTCTTGCAAGGATTATAGAAAAGGACTCCTATTTTCTGAAGAAAAGATTGGTTCCTTTGGTAAATCTGCTGACAAAAGGGGCAGGTGTGCCGAAATTTTGGTCAATTTAGGTGAAGGTGAACAATGATACTTACCGAAAGAGAGAAAGACAAATTGTTGATCTCTATGGCTGCAATAGTTGCAAGGAAACGGCTTGAACGGGGTGTCAAACTCAATCATCCGGAGGCGGTTGCCATTATCAGCGATTTTGTTGTCGAAGGTGCGCGCGATGGGCGAACCGTTGCCGATCTCATGGAACAAGGCGCTTATGTATTGCGCCGCGATCAGGTCATGGAAGGCATTCCTGAAATGATTGAAGACATTCAAGTTGAAGCAACATTTCCCGACGGTACAAAACTTGTCACTGTCCACCATCCGATACGTTAAGCCCGACAATTGAAAAATATAAAACTATCATAAAGAGGGGAATTCTCATGAAATTCTGGTCAAGATCGACAGTCATAACAGCTTTGATGATTTTCACATCCACACCGGCTTTTGCCCACCTTACCGGTGTTCCACACGACCATAGCTCTTTTACAAGCGGCTTTTTACACCCGTTAACCGGTTTCGATCATATTCTTGTCATGGTTGCAGTCGGCTTATGGGCAGCTCAACTCGGTGGAAAATCGATCCTCGCGGTTCCGGCAAGTTTTGTTGTGTGTATGGCAATCGGTTTTTGGCTCGCCACAAAAGGCATTGCCCTACCTTACGTCGAACCGGTCATTCTTGCTTCCGTTATTGCAATGGGGCTCTTTGCAGCAATGGCCGTTCATCTTCCCATTATGCCCGCCATGCTCGTCGTCGGTGCTTTTGCGGTTTTTCATGGTTATGCGCATGGTCTCGAACTCGAAAATTCGGAAGCCTATGCTTACGGGATTGGTTTTTCTATTGCCACAGCATTGCTTCACGGTGTCGGTATTACAATCGGCTTGGGAGCAGGTAAAATTTTTGGCCGGTCAAATGGCGCAACAGCAATCAGAATCGGCGGCGTTGCGACCACTCTTGCAGGACTTTATCTGGCATTTGCTGCCGCATGACATCGAATTCCCGCCACCCGTTCTAACAATCGGAAAGAAATATGATGGTTCCCGGAGAAATTATTACAGAGGCAGGCGATATTGAAATGAATGCCGGCCGTAGAGCAATAAAGCTCAAAGTCGGCAATAGCGGCGACCGCCCTATTCAAGTGGGGTCGCATTATCATTTTTATGAAGCCAATCCCGCCCTTCAATTCGACCGCGAAAAATCCCGTGGAATGCGCCTTGATATTCCGGCCGGTACAGCAGTCCGGTTTGAACCCGGACAGGAAAAAGATGTTTGCCTCATACCATTAGCGGGAAAACGGCGTGTCTTCGGTTTTCGTGCAAAAATTCAGGGGGATCTTTGATGAGCCACAAAATTTCGCGTGCTGCTTATGCACAAATGTTCGGGCCTACAAAAGGTGACCATATTCGCCTTGCCGATACAGACCTTTTTGTAACTGTCGAAGATGACAAGACAACTTATGGTGAGGAAGTCAAATTTGGTGGCGGTAAAGTTATCCGCGACGGGATGGGACAAAGCCAGTATTCACGTGAACAAGGGGCTATGGATACGGTTATCACCAATGCCCTTATTGTCGATTATACCGGCATCTACAAAGCCGATATCGGTTTGAAAGATGGTCTTATCGAAAAAATCGGTAAAGCCGGTAACCCCGATATTCAACCAAATGTCGACATCATCATTGGTCCTGCAACCGAAATTATTGCGGCGGAAGGAAAAATTGTAACCGCTGGCGGAATTGATTCACACATTCATTTTATTTGCCCCCAGCAGGTCAACGAAGCACTTTATTCCGGCGTTACAACAATGTTTGGCGGTGGCACGGGGCCCGCGCACGGAACGCTTGCGACCACCTGTACACCGGGCCCTTGGCACTTGGCGCGCATGATACAGGCGGTAGACAGCTTGCCAATGAATATCGGCCTTGCCGGTAAAGGCAATTCGTCTTCCCCTGCCGCTTTGATCGAGATGGTCAATGCCGGTGCTTCTTCGCTCAAACTTCACGAAGATTGGGGGTCGACTCCGGCGGCAATCGACAATTGTTTGAGCGTTGCCGATAATTATGACGTGCAGGTTATGATCCACACCGATACACTGAATGAAGCAGGTTTTGTTGAAGATACAATCGCTGCATTCAAAGGCCGGACAATCCACGCCTTCCATACAGAAGGTGCCGGCGGTGGTCACGCTCCCGATATTATCCGTGTTTGCGGGTTTGAAAATGTATTGCCTGCCTCCACCAACCCCACACGCCCCTATACGGAAAACACCATTGCCGAACATCTCGATATGCTCATGGTCTGTCATCACTTATCGGCAAAAATACCGGAAGATGTTGCCTTTGCCGAAAGCCGTATACGCAAGGAAACAATTGCCGCAGAAGATATCCTGCATGATATTGGTGCCTTTTCTATTATCGCGTCGGATAGTCAGGCAATGGGACGGGTTGGAGAAGTCATTATCCGCACATGGCAGACTGCCGATAAAATGAAAAAACAGCGTGGCTATTTGGGAAAAGATAGCGGGTTCAACGATAATGAACGCGTTAAACGCTATATTGCAAAATATACGATCAATCCGGCCATTGCACAAGGAATCGGCCATGTCACCGGTTCGATAGAAACCGGTAAACGTGCCGATATTGTCATCTGGTCTCCAGCCTTTTTCGGTGTAAAACCGGATATGGTTTTGCTTGGCGGAATGATCGTGGCGGCACCGATGGGTGACCCCAATGCATCTATTGCAACACCGCAACCGGTTCACTTCCGGCCAATGTTCGGCGCCCTCGGAAAGGCTGTCGAACACACTTCTGTCACCTTTACCAGCAAAGCCGCCATTGATAATAGGCTAGCCGAAAAGCTAGGGCTTGAAAAGGAACTCGTTGCTGTCAAAAATACCCGCACAATCTCCAAAAAATCCATGAAACTCAATTCTGCAACGCCGCATATCGACGTTGACCCTGAAACCTACGAAGTGCGCGCAGATGGTGAATTATTAACCTGCGAACCGGCAAAGATACTTCCGATGGCACAACGCTATTTCCTTTATTGAGGTTTAAATGTCCTATAAAACTTTTCGAGCAACAAAATATATACCGGCATCCGATGCCAAAGGGGTTGAAACTTCAGGTGCACTTTCACTTTCACATGACGAGCGCCATATCCGCCGGAAATTACTTCATTTTGCCAATGGCGATATGATTATGGTGGATTTGAAAGAACCCGTCCATCTTTCTGAAGGGGATGTTCTTGAAGCTGAAAACGGTGAATATTTTCTCATCCACGCAGCCAATGAACCACTTTATTCTGTCAAAGCGGCAACGCCACTCGAACTTGCCCGACTTGCCTGGCATTTAGGTAACCGTCATCAGTCTGTTGAAATTGTCGAAAACAGAATCCTTGTGCTCCGTGATCCGGTTATTCGCGCTATGCTTGAAGGTTTAGGAGCAACCATAGAAGAGATCGAAGCTCCTTTTCAACCTCTTCATGGAGCTTATCACGACCATGCGGGGCACCATCATTAATGTTGCAGGGTGACGCCTCTTTACTGCGTTTGATGACGCTTTTTTCGCCCGTCTTTCCGGTCGGAGGCTTTACCTATAGCCACGGTCTCGAACAGGCAGTCCATGAAAATTTTATCACAAATGCCGAAGATTTATTTAACTGGCTTGACGACCTCGCCATTCACGGGTCTCTCCATAATGATGCAATTCTGATTTCCGAAGCGTGGAGATATACCAACCAGGATCAAAATATCTCTTCCCTTATAGAAATAGCAAACACCATAGCCGCCTCGAAAGAACGCTCGATGGAAATCAATTTGCAAGGCGCAGCTTTTTGTAAGGCAATTGCCGAGACAGGTTTTTCAAAAAAAATCTATAATAAAACCATGCCCTATCCGATTGCAGTTGGTGTCCTCGGATACCAAATGGAAATTGAATTACAATCTGTTCTTACGGCTTATCTTCATGCTTTTATATCAAACCTCGTTCAGACAGCAATAAGGCTTGTTCCATTAGGACAAAGCGACGGCGTTAAAACCATGGCAAGAATGGAAGAGCGTGTTCTTTCTCTTATTGTGCAAAACGATAAACTTACAATCGATCAACTCGGTTCATGCTGTCTTTTATCCGACATCATGGCAATGCGGCACGAAACACTTTATTCAAGGATTTTCCGTTCATGACATCTTCTTATTCTCCAAACGGTCCGTTACGTATTGGCATAGGAGGACCCGTAGGGTCCGGAAAAACAACCTTGACAGAAATGCTTTGCAAGGCCTTGCGCGATCGTTACTCGGTCGCCGTTGTTACCAACGACATTTATACAAAAGAAGATGCCCTGATTCTCAATCGTGTTCAGGCACTGCCGGAAGACCGCATCATCGGCGTGGAAACAGGCGGCTGCCCGCACACTGCTATTCGCGAAGATGCAACTGTCAATTTGCAAGCTATTGACGAGTTGGTTAAACGGCATCCCGATCTCGATATGGTATTTATAGAATCAGGCGGAGATAATCTTGCAGCAACATTTTCTCCCGACCTCGCCGATTTGACGCTTTACGTTATTTCGGTGGCAGAAGGTGAAAAAATACCGCGCAAAGGCGGTCCGGCGATTACGCGCTCCGACTTGCTTATCATCAACAAGAAAGATCTTGCCCCATATGTTCACGCCGATCTTGATGTGATGAAGCATGATGCCAAAATCCAGCGCGGTGAAAAGCCTTTTGTTTTCACCGATATGTTACGCCGCGACGGGCTTCAGGACATTATTCGATTTATCGAACAGGCGGGCGGTTTTAGCCGATAAATAAACAAACGACCGACGTGAAAAACGTTTTTCACTTCTTAAAAAATTTAACTATCGCATGAAAAAGGCTGACGGACCCAAAAGCTTATGCGAAGGCAAAAAGATGTTTGCCAACATTTTTTCCAATCAAATTTCAAAGAAAAATATGTTCGGGAAAATTAATTGGTACGCCTAAGGGGACTTGAACCCCTGTTTCCGCCGTGAGAGGGCGGCGTCCTAACCGCTAGACGATAGGCGCACGATGTAGAGCCGCTAATAAGCCTTGTTTACTCAAAGAGCAATGCCAAATCCCCAAAAAAATGAACTTAACAGGGCAAATTTTGAATATTTTTGTTTTGAAGGCTAGACACTCGAAATTTTAATGTTATAAACCCAACCGCTCCGGTTAAAAAATCGGACGTGCCCAGATAGCTCAGTTGGTAGAGCAGCGGACTGAAAATCCGCGTGTCCGTGGTTCAATTCCGCGTCTGGGCACCATCTTCAATTTTCACATTTTTATCTTGTTGTTTTTTATTAATTATTCTCTTGAGTAAGAGAGCAGGAAAACAGCCCAATTGTTCTAAAACAGTAAAATTGCGTCATCTGCCAAAATTTGCCGATCAACTGTCTTTTATGTAAAGAGAAACCCTTTTATCCGTTTTACAAACCAAGTCGATTTCAATTACGCTACTTCTGAAATTTTTCATACAAGATGTATTCGGTCCCGCACATTTAACACAAATCTACTTCCCCCGTTTTACTGCGGCCTCATGTTCAGTCCGATATCTCAATCTAACATATTTGATAATCTATTCTCTTAATTTCCATTGTCGTCGTATTCCATATTATTGGGTCGTAAGTCCTTTTTAAGGAGATCGACCGGCAAATTTCTTTGATAATCTCTAAAGGCTAAGCATTCTCTGTTTTTGCATTTTCTGCCGCCATTGTTTCGAACGCTGCATATAAAGCCAAATGAGTTATCGAATGCAACTTTGACGAAAGGTCAAAATCAATTTTTTAATTTAAGGTTTTGCCGTGTCTCACCAACAAGCTTACTTTTGCGAGACGATTGCGGCTAAGCTTGTCTCTAAACAAGCGATTTGAGCCATGCAATGGATTGACAACATGTCAATGGAAAGGTTTATTTCCCATAATTCTGTTTTCAATTCAGGCAATCATCAAAGTAGGATCAAGATATAATTGTAAGCACCAATCAAGCCCGAAGTAATTAAAAACGCTAGAACTAGGTTTCTTATTTTTACTACGAAATTCGATTTACTGAGTGAGAGAATAACTTTGGTCTATGAGATCGCAAATTTCATTCATAGGTACGGTTCCATCAAGAACAATACTGATCCAACTATCCTTGTTCATGTGATAAGCCGGCAATAAACTACTTTTTAAAATCACTGTTCTTCTGCTTAAGCATGTAGCCTGCAATCTTCTAACAGATTGCAGCTTAAAAACCGTGTCATCTTTTGTCAGGAACCCCACGTTATATAAAGCAGCGATAGGCCGATCAATGCACATAGTGGAGACCAGTAGCGCGTGTCATAGTAAGCAAATGTGCTATCTTTTATTTTCTTGGTAAAACCGACAAGCCGAAAATCGCCAATTGCCCTGACAATAAAAACGGCTGCAAGCAAAGTCCCACCTATTTTTAATATATAAGTTGGCAGCAAGCCGATAATCCCTGCTCCCAATTCCATTACGAACAATGTAACAAGCAACAGTGCCGAGGCAACTAGAAAAGTACCTAATTTGCTTGCATGGAAAGCCGGGACACCCTCAATATAGGGAATTACTTTTGATGATGGTTCAGCATCGGGTTTCAATACCCAATAGTAATGTGTCAAGGCAATCAAAAAAAGCACAATGACAGTGCTTAAATGGACAATGGTATAGAACATCGCAGTGGTCCAACCTTTCAAGAAATTTATTTTTGGAACAGTAATTTGAGATAAGTAGCAAAAGGATTTGGCCGGTTGGGCTCCTTTCGCAAAAGGCGGTTCACAGCTTCATTATGACCTAATGCCATCAAGCCTTCAGCCACAATTTTGTAATCAAAAGGCGGCTCCTAACCCTTCATTTTGTACAATTGCTCAACAAGACTGCCATAAAAAACTTTTTGTTCATCCTTCAGCTTACTTTGGCGAGACGAGAGCGGGTTTCCAAGCAGGAGATTTGAAGCATATAATGAATTGAAAAGATTTCAATGGAAAGGGTTGGTCTCTATTGTTCTCAATTCAGACAGTTTTTGAGGTGGGCTCAAAGTATATTTTTAAGCACCAATTACGGCCGAAGGGATTAAAAAGCTCAGGAATAATTTCCCTATTTTTACCATAAAATCCGACTTAATGAGTGAGAGAATAACTTTGGTCTATGAGGTTGCAAATTTCTTTCATAGGTACGGTTCCATCAAGAACAATACTGATCCAACTATCCTTGTTCATGTGATAAGCGGGCAAATAGCCGGCTGACTGACGTAAATTACCTATCATGACTGATGGGCATTTCACATTGATGACATCCACTTCATCGTTTCCCGTCAGACCCAAGCGGTATTTTGGAACATTCATTATGAGAGCATACCATTTTTTATTATCGCTATGGCGTAAGACCACGTAATCGGGATATTTTCTCCACGGATGTTCTTCTTTCGTATTGTATTTTGATCCCACATATTTGATAATCTCTTCTCTCAATTCCCAATACTCCGGTTTGCCAAATTATCGATGTATAGCCTATTCTAACGGAAGCAACCCCTAATATTGCGAATGTGCTATTTTAAAGAACTTGTTTTCCTTTTCTCAATTTTCCCGATGAATACTCACATCAATTTCGGCAGTAAAATGAGTCATCATATTCCTGAGAACAATCCCGACTAAAGAGCTATCTCAAGGATTTACCTTATATGAGCGCATGTTCGATTACTTTTCACGACAGCAAATTCATTTTGATTTACGTCGTGTCTCATGGTCAGTGAGTAGTTTATTAAAACATATCTCTGTAAAGGCTTTAGAAGACAATAATCTTCTAGAAAATTGTTGGATAACTCAAACAATCTTAAATTATTTTCCGTGAATGTTGGTGATTGTCGGGTAATGACATCAGGTATCATATTAAATAGTGATGGCTGCTATTTCCCTATTCATCATAGCCTTGCCGCGATGTATGCAGCAAAGGAAGCGACTATTCTATCCGAGCTTATTCTTTTTTTAGTCACCAAGACTTTACGGAAGGCCCTGTTCAAAGCCAGTGGGCGATACATTGCCTATTCTATTTTGGTGCCTCTAAAGCCCGTGTTTTCCCATTCTCAATGGTCAGATCAATTTCAGCTGCAGGCAAAGAGACAAATACCACACTCACTTTAGGAAGTCTGCACTTAAACTTGAGATGAACAGGGTAAAGGGCGTGAGCGAACACATAGGTTCGCAGGATTTCCAATTCTCGACGAGCAAGGATTGATTGGATTGATAAGCGCCAATGGTAAATGGGGATATTTGCAGCCACGAGTTTAAAGCAGGTAACGCATAATGGATGATCTCGCCTAGAGAGGCGCTTTAGCAGGGTGTTTTTGACCGGCGTTCAATAGCAAGTACCGAACCTTGCTTTTTTTTAGTAGCTAGATTTGTTTTTAACGTATCAATGCCCGTAGGAGCATATTTGCTGTAAGGGGCGCTATTACCGGGACACAACACGCCGTACATCAAAAGAGGAGCATTTGGACGTAATCGTCGGAGCCGCAAGTTTGTTAAAGAGAGCCTAGCAGCTCTAAAATGCGGACGACTATGACTAAGAAGCTGTATGGACACCACAAGCCGCACGTCAAAAGACGAGCGTTTGAACGTAATTATAACCGCAGACTTCATGAAGTGAG
>NZ_CAMLFE010000006.1 GCF_946479275.1 uncultured Bartonella sp. | reverse complement strand
AAATCGGAAAACCGATAAAGATCAATTATTTGCCTATTACCTCGCAAAACCGCATTCCGCTTTTGCAAAATGGGACCTATGATTTTGAATGCGGTTCGACAACCAATAATGCCGCAAGAGGTAAAGAAGCGGCTTTTGCCTATACGACTTATGTCGAGGAAGTACGCATTGCTACTAAGAAAAATTCTGGGATAAAGTCGATTGCCGATCTTAATGGCAAAACTGTTGCAACGACAACAGGAACAACATCTGTTCAACTTATCCGGAAGAATAAACGCGCACAAAATATCGATTTTAAAGAAGTAAACGGAAAAGATCACGGCGACAGCTTCCTGCTTCTCGAATCCGGAAGAGCAGACGCATTTGTGATGGATAGATCAATTCTTGCCGGAAATATTTCCAAATCGAAGAACCCCTCAGACTACGTAATTTTGAACGATGTCCTTTCCGTTGAACCGATAGCTTGCATGTTACGTCTGGATGATAAAAATCTGGAACAGGCAATTGACGACAGCATTGTCCGTCAGGTCAAGGATGGTTCACTTGAAGTGCTCTACAACAAGTGGTTCATGCAACCGGTACCTCCTTCAAATACAATTGTCGGATTACCCCTTTCCGACACGACCAAATATGCTTGGGAACACCCGAATAATAAACCGATGGAAGACTATCAGGAAAACAAATAATAAAGTCATGCTGAAAGGCTGCTTGCATAAAAACTTGCAGGCAGCCGTTTTAACAATTGGATAGATTGGTTTTGTTTGTCCAAACTTTTGTGCATGAGTGCCTTGTGTAAGTTTTCGGGAATACTCTACAATGGATTTTTCATTCCTCTGTCTGGATGATATTGACCACACGCATGTTGCGGGTTGTTTTGGCAAAGCCGGTTTGAGCCACACCTATCTTGACACTCTGGTCAATGCATTTCTCAATACCGCTCTGCTTTCAGTTTCAAGTTTGATCTTGGCCATCATTGTCGGCGTAATTATCGGCACAATGAGAACTTTGCCTGAAACTTCTTTATTGAACCGGATTTTGCGGATAATTGCGCGCATATGGGTGGAAATAACCCGTAATATCCCGTTATTGGTCCAAATATTTCTATGGTATTTTGTCGTCCCGAAGATTTATCCTCCGGCAATGAGCTTCCCGCCAATGATTCTCATCATCTGTGCATTGGGATTTTTCACATCGGCTCGTATTGCCGAACAGGTTCGTTCGGGCATTGAATCGATTCCGACAGGGCAACGTTATGCCGCTATGGCGATGGGATTCAGCACGTTTCAAACTTACCGCTATGTCATCTTGCCGCGCGCTATGCGAACAATTCTGCCGCCGCTCATATCGGAATCCATGGGGATTGTAAAAAATTCGGCAGTCGCATTCGCTGTCTCGATTCATGAATTGATGCAATTCCAATTTCAGGCAATTGAAGAAGTGAGCCATGTTTATGAAAACTACATGGTCGTCACTGTCCTCTACGTCATCATTTCTCTCGTTATCTTCATTGTCATGACAATCATTGAAAGAACGGTCAAGATTCCCGGTTTCCAGACGGAGGGGAGATAATTATGTCCCATCTAGGCTCCACCCTCTCCTATTACCTGACTTTCGATTTTTCGTGGATGGATTTTTCCTTCTTCACTTTCGATGTGTTCAAAACCTACATTTTGTCCGGTCTTATTTTTAGTGTTGTCCTCACCATTGTAGCGACAATTTTAGGACTGATTTTTGGAACACTATTGGCAATGATGCGGCTATCCTCAATAAAACCGCTGTCATGGATTGCCACTTTTTATGTCACCGCAATGCGGGCGATCCCGCTCGTCATGGTGATTTTGTGGTTCTTCGTTTTGCTTCCCTTTGTAACCGGTCATTCAATCGGGGCGAACAATTCTGCATTCATTACATTTACCGCCTTCGAGGCAGCCTATTTTGCGGAAATCATGCGGGCCGGAATTCGTTCGATTCCACAAGGACAGAAGTTTGCAAGTGAGGCTCTCGGCATGACTTACTGGCAATCCATGCTGATTGTTATATTGCCGCAAGCATTGCGTAATATGCTTCCTGTGCTTCTTACACAGGTTATCATTCTGTTTCAGGATACGTCGCTTGTCTATGCGATTAGCGGTAATGATCTCCTCAAAGGTTTTGACATTGTGGCTAATAATTTCGGTGTCAAACAAGAAGCCTATATTCTTGCCGCTGTGTTCTATTTTGTTATCTGTTTTACTCTTTCGCAGGCTGTTATGTACCTGCAGAAGAAAGTTGCCATTATTCGCTGATAGGAAAGTTTCATGTCCGAACACATGATTGAAGTAAAAAACGTTTCAAAATGGTACGGAAAATTCAACGTTTTGAAAAATTGTTCCACCAATATTAGCAAAGGTGAGGTTGTCGTTGTTTGTGGCCCCTCCGGTTCTGGCAAATCGACCTTTATTAAAACAATCAACGCACTCGAACCATTTCAAGAAGGACAAATCTGGGTTGATGGTGTTCCCGTTCATTCGCCTAAAACCGATTTGCCGAAACTGAGAAGCCGTGTCGGAATGGTTTTCCAACATTTCGAGCTTTTTCCGCATCTATCAGTCATGGAAAATTTAACGATTGCTCAAACCAAGGTTCTTCATCGCTCCAAGAAAGATGCTATCGAAAGCGGACTGAAATATCTCAAACGCGTTGGTCTGATCGACCATAAAGATAAATATCCGGGTCAACTTTCAGGCGGTCAACAGCAGCGCGTTGCTATTGCGCGCGCTTTGACGATGGATCCCGTTGTTATGCTGTTCGATGAACCGACATCAGCCCTCGACCCTGAAATGGTTGGAGAGGTTCTTGATGTCATGGTGGGACTTGCGCAGGACGGTATGACCATGATCTGCGTAACCCATGAAATGGGATTTGCCCATAAAGTTTCCGATAGAGTTATTTTCATGGATGCCGGAACAATATTGGAAGACTGTACTTCCGAAGAGTTTTTTGCCTCTCCGGAATCAAGGACCCCACGTGCCCGCGATTTTTTATCGAAAATCCTGAGCCATTGATCGTTTTAACTGCACATAATTCTAGAATGCCGGATATGGTTTAAGTACCTGCTAAACCTTTCCGGCTTCCATAATTTCATATCCTTGAGCATATCTCGGGCTAACGTCTTTTGCTAATCCTTTTTTAACAAACGCGTTTTCTACGTAAATAGGCGTGGCATTTTCTAAAGCCGGATTTTGATACTTTTTATGAGGAAAGATTCGAACGCCCTGCCCTCCACCAAGGATGAAACGGCGTCCGAATATTATTTTCTCAACTTCAAAAACGGGGCACGTTAATCGGGCAAATTGCGATATGAGCTTTAAAGGATAATTATTGAAATATCCGTCACATTGTTTTCGAATTCATGGCAAATTTTTTAAGAACATCAAGAAACTGAAGCTTTTACCGGGTGACATGTGTCAAGCGGTCATGGATGCGTATGAAATAAAACAATTATCAGAGATGAATAGTGCTATGCGTGCAGAGATTAGAAAAACATTCGGCATATCGCGAAGTAAGCTTATTCGATATCAGACGACTTTGAGAACGACAATTGGAATTGGCACGACTGCTTTAATTTGGTTTTCTTGACTTTATGCCGAGGCCGGAAACGATAATTTTTAAACGGATTTACTAATCGGAAATCGTGGAATTAGCTGACAAAGTTTTAATCAGAAACCGTTGTCATTTCTGACAATGTCGCTTGCAAGAGAAATAGCCGTACGCCGATCGGCTTCACCCGAAACAGCGAAAGCACGTTCTTGCAACTGTCTTATCCATGTTTGATCATGTGGTGAGGCTTTTTCATAAGCGGCAGTCATCATTGCAAGTCCGCGCACAGTCTTACCAGCCTGAAAAAGCATGTTTCCCAGCATTGCTTGTGCCGCCGGATTACCTTTCCTTGCCGAAAGTTGAAACCAGCGTGCAGCCTGAACCGGATTTTTTTCACCGCCATCACCATTCAGCAACATTTTACCCAAACGATATTGGGCTTCAGGATTGCCGAAATTGGTTGCTGCCTGCAAATAAAGGCTACGCGCTTGAGGCATATCCTGTTTAACGGGAGAATTCGGAATTCCGGTTACAAGATAATCGGCTATTTCAACAAGTGCATCCGAAAGATAGCTTTCATCTTCCGAACCCGGATCAGCACCTTCCTGAACAATGCGAACGTAAAACTTGTAAGCGGCGTAGTCGTTTTCCGCAACACCATCTCCATCCGCATACATACGGGCAAGCTTCCAATTGGCACCCGGATGCCCCATATCGGCCGCATATTTCAAAGCCTTGACAGCCTGACCTTTATCGCCATTTTTATAGGCGGAAATGCCGCTTTTAAAAAACTCGAACGGACTGTCGGACTCACTTTTTGTGTGGTTCACATCCAAAGCAGATGCTGTGGAAAGACAGATTCCCAATGTGAGCGCAGTCACACTGGCCAACCAACCTTCTTTGCACCTGTTCATATGAACTTTTCCTATCTCGCCCGTCTTCATACACGAATGCTATTGATGCCTGTTAAAATGCTCTTTCTTTGTGGTGGGAATGAGGCACTAACTTTGCTGGTATTATTAGCATATCAACTATCATAAAGGTGTTGCTTCAAAGCAACACGTTAGAATCACCTTGCTATGGTTAACTCGTTGCAACACTGCACTTCATTTAAAATTGCATCCAGACCGCAATTATGTAGAATAAATTATAAAGCCGTTAAAAGTTGATAATTATAAAGCTTGAGTGATTCATTTAGAATAAATATGGCCAGCATGAAACTGATTTGCCAACTTCAACGTTATTTGCCAACTTGAAACTGATTTTCCAAATCGAAACTGATTTTAATGAGTCGAAACGATGATGAGTAAAACGAGTATTATAGTGTTTGCGCTTTGTGCAGCTATTGTATCGGGTTGTTCCACGACGAAGAAGCCCGACGTTGCTGCAACGGATGAACATTCAGCTTCCACCGGTTACTGGTATCTTGGCGATAACGGGGAGCGCCAATGGCGAACTTTGAACCCTGCCGATATTCCCGAGCCTGCCCCCGCCATGCGCAAAAATTATGCTTCATCAACCGGTAACGGCAGCGGAAACGGTTGAAGATAAAAAAACCGCCCTTTTACAGATGTCAGGGCGGTTTTCATTTTTTTCGAAGTTGACGAGAAATCAGCCCAAGCGCTTCATAGCAACAACAAGTTTTTCTTTTGCTGCTTCAAGTTCACTTAGCCGTTCGCGTTCGGCATCGACGATTTCCGGCTTGGCATTTGCCACAAACTTCGGATTATTGAGCTTCTTTTCAACCTTTTCGATATCAAGATCAATTTTGCCCGTCTCTTTTTCAAGCCTTGCGCGCTCGGCATCAAAGTCGA
Source organism: uncultured Bartonella sp. (assembly GCF_946479275.1). GTDB lineage: Bacteria > Pseudomonadota > Alphaproteobacteria > Rhizobiales > Rhizobiaceae > Bartonella. The sequence goes on along the minus strand of NZ_CAMLFE010000006.1, from coordinate 171,305 downwards.
TCAATTTACCTAATGGCATGCAGAAGGTTGCCTCGCCAAGAATAATCTGGGCAGACGCTTCAGGAACCTTGTTTGCAAAGTCGATCGTTTCGATACGTGCCAGACGCTTGATCGCTGCTTCATGACGTTCGACACGTTCTTTCGTCTGCTTGCCGGCCTCGACAATGACCAAAGGCGCCATTGCACCCGCTGGAACATTCATTTCAGCGCGCGCAGAGCGGATTCCGCTCACAACATCAATGAGCCAATTGATATCTTCTGCTGCCTTTTCATCACGGAAATTGATATCCGGCCAGCTTGCAAGTGCCAGCATTGTCGTTCTTTTATGCTTATCTGTTGCCGTTAGCGCCCATAATTCTTCCGTCATATAAGGCATGAACGGGTGCAGAATTTTATAAACCTGTTCGAGAACCCATGCGACACAAGCCTGCGCTTCTTTCTTCTCACTCTCGTCTTCACCCTGAAAAATAGGCTTCAACAGTTCGAGATACCAGTCGCAAAGCGTATTCCAGATAAAACGATAAACGGCCGCAGCTGCTTCGTTGAACTTGTAAGTTTCAATTCCGGAAGTGACCGCTTCAACTGTTTTCGAAAGCTCTGTCAAAATCCAGCGATTAAGCGAGAGTTTGACCGATTCAGGCTTGAATGACGGATCATAGGCAACGCCATTCATTTCGGCAAAACGCGTGGCATTCCATAGTTTCGTTCCGAAATTACGATATCCGGCAATGCGCGCGGGATCGAGTTTTACATCGCGTCCTTGCGCCGCCATTATTGCCAGCGTAAAGCGCAAGGCATCGGCACCATATTCGTCCATGAGGTCGAGGGGATCAATAACATTCCCCTTCGATTTGGACATTTTGGCGCCGTGCTTATCACGAACCAGCGCATGCATATAAATGTTGTGGAACGGCACATCATGCATGAAGTGCAGCCCCATCATCATCATACGGGCGACCCAGAAAAACAGAATGTCGAAACCGGTTACGACGACACTTGTCGGGTAATAGATTTCCAGTTCTTTTGTCTTATCCGGCCAACCGAGTGTCGAGAATGGCCATAATGCCGAAGAAAACCATGTGTCGAGCACATCTTCATCCCGCCGCAATGCGACCGGCTTTCCATAATGCGCGTCAGCAGCCTTCTGTGCTTCTTCCGCTGATTTTTCGACGAATACCTTGCCATCCGGCCCATACCATGCCGGAATTTGATGCCCCCACCATAATTGACGGGAAATGCACCACGGTTCGATATTTTCCATCCAGTTAAAATAGGTTTTTTCCCAGTTTTTGGGAATGATCGTCGTTTTGCCGTTTTTGACGGCATCAATGGCCGGTTTTGCAAGTTTTGCTGCATTGACATACCATTGATCGGTCAACAACGGTTCAATCGGTACACCACCACGGTCGCCATGAGGAACCATATGCGTGTGGTCTTCCACACCGGCAAGATAGCCGCCCTCTTCCATCATCTCGACGATTTTTTCCCGTGCCGCAAAGCGATCCATCTGGTCGAATATTTCGACAAGTTTTTTAAGCTCGTCGGTCTCTTCCAGATCTTTGAGAAAATCCTCATTGTCACGCAGAAAAATTTTCGCATTTTCTGTCATGATATTGATGATTCTCAGATTATGACGGCGCCCTACTTCAAAGTCATTGAAGTCGTGTGCAGGTGTGATTTTTACCGCACCTGTGCCAGCCTCGGGGTCAGCGTAATCATCCCCGACAATTTCAATTTTGCGGCCGACAAACGGCAATATCGCATGGTGGCCAATGAGTGCCTGATATCTTTTGTCTTTCGGATTGACGGCAATGCCGGTATCACCAAGCATAGTCTCGGGCCGTGTTGTTGCCACAACAATGAAGGTACTCGGGTCATCCGGATTGAAGACCTTACCTTCCAAGGGATAGCGAAAATGCCAAAGATGCCCCTTTATTTCCTTTTGCTCGACCTCAAGATCGGAAATGGCAGTCAACAGTTTCGGATCCCAATTGACGAGACGCTTGTCTTTGTAAATCAGCCCTTCTTTATAAAGGGTAACAAAAACTTCAAGAACTGCCCGCGACAATCCCTCGTCCATAGTGAAGCGTTCACGCGACCAATCGCAAGAGGCGCCTAGACGCCGCAATTGGTGAGCGATTTTGCCACCCGATTCTTCACGCCATTGCCAAACACGTTCGACAAACTTTTCACGTCCCATTTCTTGACGTGTCGGTTCTTTTCTTTGCGCCAACTGCCGTTCGACGACCATCTGCGTCGCTATGCCGGCATGATCCATTCCCGGTTGCCATAAGACATTCTTGCCGCGCATCCGCTCGAAGCGAACCATGATGTCTTGTATCGTATTATTAAGGGCATGCCCCATGTGTAACGAGCCGGTAACATTCGGCGGTGGAATGACAATGCTGAAAGCCTCCGCACCGGGTTTGGACCCTGCACCAGCCTTGAAGACACCGTTGTCTTCCCATTGCTTTTCTATACGAGGCTCGGTGGAGCCGGCATCATAAGTTTTGTCTAACATTCTCTTTTCCAATTTCCACCGGTAAACGGGCGATCTCGTTGCTGTTGTGCAAAAGATATCCGGCTTCCGTTTGAACACATTTTTTCAATCGGTTTTAACCGACTTCATAACAGGTTTCAAAAAATAATAGAATAAATCGATAAAATTTCTTGATAAAATATGGATTTCACGTGTTTTCGACGGTTTCAATTGCTTAGGCTGTTAAGACTTATTGCCCCCGCATTAAACGCATTTGACCACGACAGCATGGAAAACGGTCAATCGGATAACCCGAAAGCATTAAAAGAGCACCGTTTATTATTCATAAAGGCTAATTCACCGGTATATTATCATCCACGATCGGATGGGAAGTTTTTTTCAAATGCGGTTGTTATTTCTTCACGCAAAATCTTTTCCACAAGAGCTGGCCAACGCTTTTGCAACCATTTGACAAGTACTGGCCGCAATGCCTCTTCGGCCAAAGCGTCGACGCTTTCCCAGAATTTTGGGCTGAATTGCATATCGGCAGAAATTTCTTCATTGTAAGCCGCCGGTTGCGCTTTTCTTTCGGGTGAATTTTCAACTTCCTCCCGAGCAGAAAAATCTTCACTTCCAGACGGTTGATAAACACCACCCATCGAAGAATCCCGAGGCGAAGCATCTTGAGACAAAGAATCTTGTGATAAAGCATTCGCAGACAAGGCATTCTGGGACATCGCCGCCGCCTCATCGACCGGCTGTGCTGCTTCGAACTCGACACTCCCTTGTTGTCCGGACGGAATTTCAGTGGTAACGGGTTGCGTTACCTTATCGGCAACGGCTTCCATATTATTATTAACCGGTTGTCCCGCGTTACTATTAACATCATTCCGGTTAGCCTGCTCACTCAAACCGATGCGGGCAGCCAGAGCTTTCATTGCATCATCAACGTTCAAAGAATCTGTATTGGCCTCCGGTGTCATTTGTGCTGTTGCCGAGCCGGAAGCGTTATGAGCTGCAGAGCGAATTTCACTTTGGTTTTTCGCGGCCGCACGCGCAGTGACGTGTCCTGTATTTTCCTCGATGATCTCGCGGATCGACGCGAGTATCTCGTCCGTTGTCGGTTCCTTAGCCGCGTTTGAACTTTGTGCCATACTCTTAAACCTCATACTCCAACTAGCAACCAGAATCGTTGAACAAACTTAGCAAATCATCCAGCTTGCTAAAATCATTGAGCAAAATTTCCGGTCCACTACGCACAGATTTCTCTTCTTTTTCAACCTACGCTACGTTGAATATCCTGTTATACCCGCTATACGTTCATCCCAACAAGGCCGATATCCATTTGAAAACAAGTTATTAGGCGTTTCAATGAGAAATTTGAAACATCGATGAAAATCTGGATACTCTATCTAAATCAATCGTTTAGTGATAAATTGTTTAGCTTTCCCCGCTAATTTTGATCGGGTAGCTACCTTGGTCTTTTTCAAATTAGCCGTTACAATGGATAAATTACATCCATTGCTGAAAAATCCGCTGAACTTTAACCAAGCTAACGAATGCCAAACAAACGCCTATTTTGAAAACCGGATAACGATCAAAAATGTAAGTCGGTCTTGGCCTGCTTCTTTACAAAATTAAAAGCACCAATTGTTGCCAAATTCAAAACAGCATCCATCGCCTGATTCTGTGTCATATAAATGAGATTTCGGAAATGGAATAAACTGACAAAGCGTTCGGCTACCAACTGATGATTGCTCTTTTAATGGTATTGTGAACTGAACCCGCTAAACAAGTGGCTACTGACGACCGGTGCGTCCCGTCAGTTTTTGCTTTTCAAGCTGCATGTTTTTATCAAGATGAACCGAGTCGACACTTCGTCAAAAAATGATGAATTTGGAGGGGGTTATTCGACTTTCTTCTACTGGCAATGGCAATTTAAATCATCAGTTCCGACACAGTGACCACAAAAAAGGCACATTTAAAAAAATGTGCCTTTTTTAATAAATTGAAAAATTCTGTCGGGGTCAGATATCCCGTTGGTTATTCAACAAACTTTATTGACACGGAAGTTTCACCGGCCATCCGGTGTACGTACGCCGATCCATTTATCCTTCACAGCTTTGTTGTGTTCTTGCGGATCATATTTGACAACACGTAGCCCCAATTGGTCAGCTGTCATTTTACCGATTGCCGATTGGACGTTGTAGCTTGCGACCACAACGTTCCGCTCTGCCGTTACCAAAGAAATCTGGGCATCAATAAGCTGTGTGCGAGAATTCAACACATCCAATGTCGTGGCTTGTCCGACGCGGTTTTCCTGAACGCGACCGTCAAGTGCAATTTCCGCAGCACGAACGCTATCCCGATAGGCTATAACAGAAGCACGAGCCCCTTCCAATTGCGACCAGGAAGACGACATATTTTCGCGAACACTATCCTGTGCCAGATCAAGCTGTATTCTTGCCTGACCGAGCTGTTCCTTGGACTGACGTATTTGTGCCGACGTCCGTCCACCCTGATAGATAGGAACATTGACTGACACGCCAACGGAATTCGACCGACCACCGTCACCGGGACCATTATAAATCTGGTTATAAGATGTGCTTGCGGACAAATCCACCTGAGGAAGCAAAGCACCTTCTTTAGCTTTCACATTATAGGAGCTCGCGTCAATCAGATATTTTGAATATAAAATTGCAGGGTGAGTCGCTGCACCGATTTTGTATCCAGCATCCGGCGAACCCGGCAGTGCTTTAGAAACCGGCGGCCGTTCTAGTTTATCCGGATCGGCACCGATGACCTGACGGTACACAGCTTCCGCCGACTTTACATCGGCACGTGCAAGGCTGAGCTCTGACACCGCAACCGAACGGGCTGCTTCGGATTGCGCCAAATCAGTACGCGTTCCTTCACCGACATCAAGCTTGGCCTTATCGGCGCGAACCTGTTCTTCAAGTGCCGCAAGGTTCTGCCGACGCAATTCGGCGATTTGCCTATATTGGAAGACATTTGCATAGGCGGTCGCAGCATTGACCAGCATGTTCTGCTCGGTATTGCGCAAATATTCCCTCTGCGCTTGTGCCTTGACCTCTGCCGAAGCGACCGTGTTTTTGGTAACAAAACCATCAAAGACTTTCTGGCTTAATTGTACACCCAATGAACCGGTCGTCGTATAATATGTAGTGGCAGCACTGCGTCCGCGAGCATAAGAACCAAAGCCCTCGATTTGCGGGCGGAAATTGGATTTTGCGATGGCTATATCCTCGTCAAGAATACGCGCGCTCGCTCTTTCACTGTTCAGATTACCATTATTTGTGTAAGCCTTGGCAAGAGCCCCCATTAGCGTTTCGGCATGCACAGGGTGCGACGCAAAAACAACGCCTGATAGCAACAAAGCCGATAACAGAGCTTTTCTTGTTTTCACCACAGCTACACCTCTATTCAAAAAATTCACATCGTCCATCTTGTATGGACAAGTTGCTACTATTTACCTGACCGTCCAAAAAATGCAATGCGTCAGTTCATTAAAAATCTTAAACGTTGCACAAGCGCAACCCTTCAAACATATCTCAGAAAACAAATTCCGGAGTTTTCTGAAAACCTTCCAGCGGGTTGATTGCAAGGTTGAATACCCGACGAGCCGAAACAACTCCGTCTTCTTTCATGTAGACGCGCGCAACAGCAGAATTTCCATGCCCTTCAGCGACCACGAGACGACCGGCTTCCCGCAATTGTGCAAATAGAGCCTCCGGAATAAAATCAACAGCACCTTCAAGGAGGATTACGTCAAAAGGACCTTCTTCGGCATAGCCTTTGGTCAATTTGCCACTTACGACAACAACATTGTCATAACTGCCTTTTTGCATGTTTTCATTTGCAATTGCAGCAAGTTTTTCATCCTGTTCCAAAGCTATAACGGAGCTTGCCAATTTTGACAAAAGAGCGGCGCTATAACCTGTACCTGCCCCAATATCAAGCACAATGTCTTCGGACTTGATGTCTGCTGCCTGCAGCAATTTAGCCAGAGCTGCCGGCTTCATCAAATAACGTCCACACCCGCCTGCCTGAGGAGCTGACAACGGAATGGTCTCATCCGAATAGCTCAGTTCTTCAAATTTCTCGGGGACAAACTTCTCGCGGGGAATAGACAAAAATGCGGCAAGCACTGACAACTTCGTCACATCGACCGTGCGAATCTGCCCATCGACCATTCTCTGCCTTAGCATTGTAAAATCTGCTGCCATAACCGATTTTCCTTTTTATACCCACTAAGCAACATTTTAACGGAAATATATAACCCGAAGAGATGTCGCAAAAAACACTGCTTCAGTCAATCACAACATTGGCAAACTCGTTGTTCCACTATCGAAATTAAGTGGAATACGTCATCAGACCTTTGTGATCCAATTTTGGGTAGCTATAACATAAATACATAAAATACGCATAGAAAAGTTCCGGCAAAAGCTATCGCGTGTTATTTCCCATAGAATTAAGCGTGCTTTTTACTGCCACTCATTCATGCCGCAGAGCCCGTGGAAATCGGCCTTTACAGAAGGCTGGATGCATAGAGTTATCGGATACTTTCTTTAGCCCCGGCGATAGCAGGCAACATAACGAAAGTTGTTGTAATGAGCCAATATCCCTACTGCCGTTGAGCGTCTGGAGTAAAAATTGAAGAGTCATTTAATGTGCGACAATACTCGTTCAATTATTAATGTGCGGCAATGCTCGTTCAATTATTTCTTGAAACGAAAACCTTTCCGCGCTTAACTTTGGCTTCAAATCTGGATGATTGTGAAATTTTAGGAAGTTAAAAACGGCCAGGCAAATTACATGTAAAAGCCGCGCTCCATGTAGAAACCCGGTTATCCTGACAAATTGGGCCGATTCAAGAATTAAGTGGAGGCCTCGCCCGGAGTCGAACCGGGTTACAAGGATTTGCAGTCCTCTGCGTAACCGTTCCGCCACGAGGCCTCATAAAATGCACGTAGGTCATTAAGTTAAGCAAACGCTTCCGTCAAGACACCCGATAACCGAATATGCGGATTTTCTGTTGAATCTTGCACATTGTTGGAAGACAAATTCAAACCTGAACTCAAATAGGTTTGCGCTAACAGTTTGTATCAAACTCTTTTCTTCCAACTTATTCCGCAATCTTTATCCAATTTCATTTCTAATTGGGATAACCTCGGCGTTTTTAACGTCGTCCGTCCTGAAAACACTCTTTGCAATCCGTTTTATCAATAGAATAATCAAGTTTCATAGGAATGATGAATCATTCTCGACAAACGACCAGGTTCCGTCACGAGACTCAAATGATTGTCCTTACTCCCCCTTCTCTAAATAACGGTCTATTTTTTGAATTCCGCTATCTCTTAAAAGTGCATATGGGAGGTGCAACGGGATTTTCTTATGGCTTACCAACCCAATCCGATGCGTGCGCCTTGCCCTATTTCTTTCTTCGTCAGGCTTTATTTGCTTCGTCGACACAATGATAAGGATGGCGTTTCCCCCTGTCTCAACAGCTTGAATGCAGTAACTCGAACACTTATCCAGATTTTTTTTAAAAAATAGCATTTCCCTATTTGCAAAACATAAATTCATTTGCTATAGCCCTGCTGCATCACACAAATGAGCATCGTTCCCCGGTAGCTCAGTGGTAGAGCCACCGGCTGTTAACCGGTTGGTCGCTGGTTCGAATCCGGCCCGGGGAGCCATTTTCGTCTTTCTGATTATAAGTTATTGTTTTATCGCGTAATTTTTAAAGCGGTAACTATTTCAGATACGAAAATAGAAAAACCGTTTCACTTCATCTGAAGTTTTATGATTTCCCTCTTTTGCCAATCTTATGAGTTATTATAGCTCTTTCCACGTCAGTTTACCGATAAGCCTAATGCATACGGCAATCGGTTTGTTTTAGGCATGAACAGTATGACTCACGTATAATCGTTAATCGCCAAGCCGGTTATTCACCTTCAATGTTCTGCGTGTTTGCATTAGTTGGCTTTTCAAAAGCTTCGCTTTTTATAGCCACTGTACAAACGCTATGCGCCACTTTTCAGTTTTAGGATGTTCAACTCCACAATCGCGCAATTTCATCGTTAAAACGGATCTGAATTGCTTTCCCAGAAAATAAACTTGCTTTTCAAAACCTTCTGTGACCATTCGTCCAGTTAAGGCAACACGGTAATTCTTGGAATTCCGGTCATTGATTGCGTCGGCATGATTGCAGAATGGCACGGGCTCTAGACGCGGATATAAGATATAATATGCCCTTTCAAATCTCTTTTAGGTCTTTAATGCGAATAGCGTATCGATCAAGTTGTTGCTCCTCCATTGGATCGGTTTCTTTCTCTTTCAATGCTTGCTGCAACCATTCTTGCATAGAAGAGAGTGCAATGAGTTGTTCTATATAGCCCATCGATTTCTGGCTTAATTGAAGGTTATAGTTTTTGATCCTGAATGCCACCGGGCAGAAAAACGCATCGACAGCAGTAAATCGGTCTCCAGCAAGGAACGGCCCAGTAAATTTCTCAAGTCCCGACAGAAAAATTTCATCCACCCGACGAATATCGTTTTCAAGTTCGGGTGTTAGTTTTTTCAGTTTTGCGATAACCCCAACCGACATCGGGCATTGTGCCCTTAATGCCTGAAAAGACGAATGCATTTCAGCAGCAGCCGAACGTCCCCAAGCTCGCGCAACGCGGTTTTTGGGCCACACATTGTCGTAGCGTTCATACAAATATTCTGTTATCGCAAGGCTATCCCAAACAGTGATCGTGCCATCAATAAGAACCGGAACTCTTGCAGAAGGTGAAAAAATTTTAAATTGGCTATAATTATCCTGTTTGAAATAATGCTTTAATTCTTCAAACTCTATTCCCAATGTTTTCATAAGAACCCACGGACGGAGCGACCAAGAGGAATAGTTTTTGTTTGCAATGTGAAGTTTGAACATTTTTTAAAACCCGACATACAACTTGATGAAATGGGGTGCATTGTACACGTTTTAATAAATTCGAATATTGCCCTTCTCAATGCCGATGCCCGATGTTTTTATCAAACCGGCAAGTTTCCGCATCCAACATAAAATCGGCCAAATGACTTTCTTCATTTCCCGAGTTTGAAAATTGCTGTATGAAATGCTTTTTCCCACTTTATCACGCAAAACGCATACATACGAAAATTTAAAAATAAAATTATTGATTATATTATATAATATATATTTTATTTTTTAATTATTTTTATTCATATCTAGTTTTATTAGTTAGATATTTTATATCATTTATATATTTTATATCATTAATATTATAAAACACATTAATTTAAAAATATTTTTATAAATTTTATATTATTTTTTAAATGAATATATTTTTTGTATAAATATTTACGATTAATTTTTAAAAATATAAACGCTATTTCTAGAATTTGTACAATACCTAAACAGAAATTATCGATTTTCGCCCGCTCATGAATTCTAAATTCATAAAAGTTTTGACACATAATCCGGACATGTCGTTCACTACAAAATAGAAAACAATAAAGGACAAATAACTATAAAAAGAAAGCCTACACTCTTTCCAATTGAAAAAGCGTAGGCTTCCAATATTCAATTTTCCCGAAATTCCGGAAACTAGTTTATTAAGATCAAAATTGATGAAGGTTGATTAGAATTGGTATTTGATTTTGATACCGCCGCCACCACCTTCACGTCTGCCGATGAATCCTTGACCGCTGATATCAACACTTAAAGCATCAATCGTGCTAATCGGCTTCATCGTAATACCCGCCTCGAATATGCCTGTGTCACCTTCAAGCGATGGCTTATCCAGCTTCAATCCATAAGCATGGGCCGCAACTTCTCCATCAAATTCGTGATCATAAGCAACTCCGACATAGGGCTTGAGCTGTTGATTATAAATCATCGTATATCTGGTGCCGATGCGTAAACGCGAGCTCTCCGCTTCATCAAAGTGCATACGGTCACGACCGACATCAACTGTTTCGCTATCAACTTTCGTCCAGAAGTAGCGGCCGTAGACATCAACCGAATTGCGTTCGTCAAAATTCATGACATAGCCGATACCACCATGCAGGCCGTAATAGTCCGCACCACTATCGTAATCACTCCCCTCGCCGAACTCACCCAACAAGTCATCCGTGTCAAAATCGGTGTCAAGATGACCGGCACGGAACGATGCTTCCGCATAAAGCCCGTCTGCCTGTCCTGCCTCAAGCTTGTTGACAAGTCCCAAACCTGTTCCGGCAAAATCAATCCGGCCGAGAACACCGCCTCCGGTATAGTGCGTGTCACCGTCACCATGCACCGATGCATAATTGGCAAAGCTGTTATAGGTGTCATATGTACCACGGCCATATTCGAAGAATGCTCCGATCGTTACCGGATGTTTGTCTGCAAGTTCAAAGCCGGTTGCCAAGCCGACAGCCATATTGAAACCGTCAACATTTGCGTGGCTTCCTGTTTCATAACGGTTCGAGCTACCATCAATAACAAAGAACGGCATCAAATTCATCTGCCATGGATTATTGCCACCTTCTGCAAGAGAACTCTTGGCTGAACGAATGCCGGCATTGGCTATCAAATCCGCTCCTTGGTTCAAGAAGCCCAGAGAGGCTACGCGCCCTTCGGAAAAGGCTTTCGTTTGTGGGTTAAGACGACCCGCAAGGTTGCCACTACCACTTCCATTGTGATCACTATGAACAGTATCTCCAGTGTTGTTATTACCATCGATATTGCCAGAGGTGCTGTCATTATCTTCCGGTTTTTCGTCTTTAATTTGCTGACTATTCAGAGTGGTTAAAACATATCCATTACCGGATTGTTCCGCCTTCATGTCATAGATCAGGAAATTACCCTGTTTAACTTCCATAGTAGACGCCGGTGCGTTGGCGGTTTTATCAATAAGCGTAATTTTGTCGCCAACAGTCAGACGATTACCGTCGCTTTCAATTGCAACAGTATGCGTCGTATTGGCGAGATTAACGGGGTTATCGCCGGTAATGTGAACCAGAGCATCATTATTGACAACGTCCTTCGGCAAAATCCAGTTGTAATTTTGTACGCTTTCAATGCCCCCCAAATCGCCGCGGAAGTGAACGAAATTCAACGTATTGCCGGTAAAGACATCTGTCGACGTGTCCAAGTCATCAATGCCACCATAAATAGTGCCTTTAATTGTTACATGTTCACCTGTTAAAGTAATCAAATTACTCGTCGCATTGCCACCATATGTACGACCGCCATAAACATTGCCATCAACAGTGGCATCTTCAATCGACACACTGTTGTTCGTTGCATCACCACCACGAAGTGTTTTGCCACCGGTTACGTCCTGAGTTATATGGGAGCCACTGTCAATAATAAGCGAATTTCCGCTTGCATTACCGTGAGCTGTATAACCACTGAAGACAGAATCGTTAATTGTTGAATGATCAGAAATAATAAGCTTATTGTTTTCGGCGTTACCGCTAATAGTAACATAACCGGAAACGGCACCACCTGTCTCGTCATAACCGATAATGTCCGTTCCTGCAACAACCGCATTTTTGATCATTGCAACATTGTTTGTAGCCGAACCCTCTGCTGAATCGCCTGCTATAACCTGCCCCCCGACAGTCACGCCGGAGACAAGAACCTGATTGCTATCGGCACCAACGTTACCTATTCCGCCGGAAATGCTTCCACGGATAGCCCCACCGGTAACATTTATTTTGTTGCGATCTGCACGACCATTTGTTGCCTCTCCTCCGTGAACGAATTTACCAACGGAACCGCCGTTTAAATTGACAATGTTATCAGATGCATCGCCGGTTCCACTCGTACCGCCAATGAGAGCCCCATACACTTCCGTTGTGTCGCCACTCATGGTAACGACATTACCTGTCACATAACCCGATACGTCGGTTGCGCCGCCAATAACATCATACTCGACAGTTCCACCGGTAAAGGTAACCTGATTATCTGACACGCTGACAGCACTTGCGTTATTGACGTCATTATATTGTGAACGTCCGCCAACAATCTGATGTTTCACTAACCCCCCTGACATTACAACCGTATTTTGTGATGCCGAACCGCTTTGTGACAACCCGCCATGTCCGCCTGTAACACGTCCCGACTCGATCACTAGTCGGTTTCCCTGTGCTATACCAGTTTGTGTAGCGCCACCCTGAATTTCATTAACAACGGCATCACCGGAAATCGTCGCCGCATTATTTTTTGCTGCACCATCACCTCTGCTAACGCTTCCGCCTACAGCCAAGTCATCTACAACGCTGTTACCTGAAATGGTTATACTATTTCCGATAGCGTCACCTTTTCCATCAATATACCCACCTGCAACGACAGATGCATTTGCCGAGCCATCCATAATAACTTGATTATTGGAAACAGATGCATCACCGGAAGATCGACCACCGGCAACCGTAGCAGTAGTCTTACCGCCACTCAGGGTTAATATGTTACTATCAACTAAGCCTGTAGCGTCCGTGTAACCAGCGTAAATATCCTTTCCGTAGTTGCCACTATTGACCACAACCGAATTATTTTTGACATCTCCACTTGACGAAGCGCCACCCAAAATAAATGCGGTTGCTGTTCCTCCATCTAGTATCACACTGTTACCAGATGAACCGGTCGTCCCAAAGCCACCGTAGATCATTCCGGTAACGTTACCTCCGGAAAAGTCAACGGTGTTATTGTTGGCACTGCCGGCTTTAGAAATGCCGCCTATAACCCGCTCACCAATTTGACCGCCGGTTATAACAACTTTATTTTTCTCAGAAACACCGTTCTCGACGATTGCTCCATAAACATCCTTGGTAACTTTCGCAGTTCCCTGGATATTAACGGTATTTTCTGAAGTACTACCACTCGTTACCGATGCTCCTGTAACGATATCGGGAGCTTTATAGACATCATCTGCCAAATTACCCTGATTATCTACCGTGACTGTATTTTTCACGGCGCTCTGGTGAGATGTCACGTAAGTTCCGTCTTTTTCGCTATGGAATTTATCGTAGTCAGCCTGAGTACCATTATATTCAATATCTTCAGCCCATGCATTCGTTGTATTTGTCCCTGCAAATGCGAATATCAACGCAAAAGCCGACACTGTCGTACGAAAATATTTTTTATTCATTATAAAATGCCCCCGCCGAGAATTATTCAAATTATCGCTGATATCGGCAAACCAGCTCCTTTTAAACTCTACAGCATAATGTTCGCATAAATTCAAGTAGATAATAAGCAGAAAAATATATTTAGTTAATTTTATGCTGTTTTTATACAGTTTATCACATGTATTTTAATCTATGATTGATAAATTTGCTTTATTTATGTGGTTAAATATTTGCCAAATAATAAAAAATTGTTAGATTTTGATTTTTTTCGCATTCGGATAGCTAAATCAACCTAGAGTAGATTATGTTTTTGATCGTCCATATTCAGACAGAGCAACCATTACTTCATAGCAAATCTGTAATACTTTCAAACAAAAATTAATCGACTAAATCAGCAATATTGGGAGGCGTATCGAAGCTGATCCCGCGATTCAAAATGTCATTCCTAACCGATTTAATGAGTGTGATTGAATGCTCTTATAGAAATATGCAATTCTGCGGGCTGCATTGTGTCAAACCGTTGTGTCTCGATCAAAAATCGAATTGCATCTATATTAAAATGAACTGAAGTTTTTAAAACCTCTATCGCCTTATAGTTTTCCGGTCACAAATTACCTGCATCAAAAACCGAATGACGGTCACAGAAAAACCATTTCTCAAGTGCTTCACAAAGCGGTTTTCAATCATGTCCAATGCGTTCTGTGGAATGTGAATAAAAATTATAATGTTTGTAGAATTTTTAAAAATGACGAGTGGAAGTGATGACAGGAATTCAGATAAGCAGTCGTATATAAATACTGCATCTATAACGTGTCCGACAAATATGTCTCCCAAAATTTCAGGTGCCCGCCCCCCAACAAGCGGCTGCATGTCCAGCACTATCACTTATTGGTATGCATAGAGTTAAATAACGCCCTGAGCACCGTCAAGGTTTTTCAACTTTAGAAACCACGATGTAACATAGATGAAATTTTTCGCAAACTTAATACAAATATATAAAATAATATATTATGATCATTAAACATTATTATGTTTCTATTTGCGTTCTTTTCCTAATATATATTATTCAATTTTTTTAATTAAATTGATAATCATTTTATAACATGGTTTTATTTTTCACAGCGCTTTTATCACTTCAAAAAACTGTTACATAACAGAAAAATAGATTTTTAAAATAAGCTTTATGTTAATATTGTCCAGCGGTTGTCATCCGGGGTTAAGCATTAGTCAGAAAGATGTTCGTGTTCTTACTATTTCCAAATCAAGACACGTTTAATCAACTTCGGTGAATTTCCATGCCTTTGAAATTGAACTGTGCTGTTTTTCAACGGTGTTTTTGACGCAATATTCGCGATATAGTTTTGGGAGAAGAGTTTTTGTCAGCCATAACCTATTCAAACTTGGGAAAAGCAGCGATTAAACGCGTGAACACATCCGATATAGCGAGGCTGACAGGGATGAGCCGGAGCACGGTTGATCGTGTTTTGAATGAACGTGGAAGCGTATCGGAAGCAACACGCAAAAAAATTATCACTGCGGCGCGGGAACTTGGCTTGAGACGCGTTCTGCCGGATCTCTGGCATGGCACATACCGCATCGAACTCATTATTCCTAAAAACGGGCTCCACAATCATTCACCCTTGTGGGGAGAAATTGATGCATTTGCGCAAATCCACGCCCGCAATTTACCGTCATATATTTCGTTGCATCGCACCCTCATTCCAGAAGGTGACCATGACGGACTTTATAAAGCCATTCTGACGCCCCCTTTCCAACGCAATGCGCTGATTATAGCTGCCGGATCGGACGAAGCTGCAATCCCTGCACTTCTTGAAGTGTCAAAACGTGGCGAGCAAATTGTTACCATTGTCAATGACGTGCCGATTGATGTCGACCATCTTTATGGCGGCGTTGACAATTTCGTTCAGGGACAAACTGCCGGACAATTAATGAATGGATTGCTGCGAGATCAAGGCGAGATTCTTATTATTCAAGGCTCGAGCAAACGACGAGAGCATCGTGATCGTGTCGTCGGCTTTCTGAAAATAATCGATCAACACTATCCGGTCCTCGTTCACGAAACCAATGAAGATGATGATATAACGAGTAGTATTGTGCTTGAGACATTCAACAAGCATCATATCGTAGGAATATATTCGACAGTCCATGCACCTGATGCCATCGGTGATATTTTGAAAAAAATGCCTGACCGGCCAAAGTGGATCAGCCATGAGTTGAGCGATAAGCACAAGCTGCTTCTTCAACAAGACGTGATTGACTTCGTTCTCGATCAAGATGCCGACACACAAGTTGCATGGGCAATAGCCAATGCCGCAGCCTCGATTTTGTCGGGAAATCATGGCATGCATCTGAAACAGCCCGAGTTCAAAATTTTTTGCAAAACAAATATTTGAAAAAGCAAGTTTTTAATTGCGTCAATTGCGTCATTTTAGTGAAGCAGCACATCTTGCCGCTTTGCTATTGTCAGACTAGACAAAATTAGAGACAAAATGTCGCAGCGTAAACAAGACCCAAGTATTTTTAGGCTGTGTGCATTTTGAAAGGGGTTTAGACCTTTGTTTTCTTAATGTAATTGCTAGTCGGTTAAGTAAGCGGACAAAATCTAGCGAAGAAATGCGTCGAAAAATTGTTCGTTACTTGATTAAAGGCTGGGGTAATCCAATAAGATTGGGAGTATAAATGACGAATTGGAAAATTTGGGCGCTTCGCGTCCTGGGGATCATTGCTCTATTATTAGGGCTAGCACTCACTATTGGCGGTGTCTGGCTTATTGCACTGGGCGGTTCCTGGTTTTATGCCATTGCGGGCATAGCCATGATGGTCATCGGCTTTGATGTGTTCAGGCGTAGGTCACTGGCGTTATGGGTTGCTTATGGGCTACTCATTGTTGACCTTTTGTGGTCATTCTGGGAAGTCGGCTTCGATTTTTGGCAGCTTGTGCCAAGAATTATGGTATTCCTTGTTTTTGCCTTGGTGGTTTCGATTGTTTCTCCTGCCTTGCGCAAAAAAAATGGTGAAAAATCCTTTTCGACAATGTTCGCAACGGTCAGCTCTGTTGTCCTTGCCATTGCTGTTATTGCAGTTCTCGCCAATATGCCGCGGCCACATGCATTGGTAACTGCGAGCGGTGAAAAATCGCCGGTTGTTTATAGCGATGCTGGAAAGGACAGCGGAAATGACTGGCCTGCATGGGGGCGCAATACAAAAGGCAATCGTTATGCGCAATTCGACCAGATCAACAAATCCAATGTCAAGGATTTGAAGGTTGCCTGGACCTATCACACAGGTGATCTTGCCGTTGATGGCGCCGAATATCAGGTCACCCCGCTGAAAGTGGATGATACGGTTTACCTTTGCACACCGCTCAATAAAGTTATTGCACTGGATGCGACGACCGGAACTGAAAAATGGCGGTATGATCCGAAGCCAAAAATTTTCCAGAGCACAAAAGGCTGGAAGAGATGCCGTGGTGTCGGCTATACCGATCTGACAGAACAATATCAGCGAGCTTCTGCCAACCATTCCGTTCACAATGATGGCAATGAAAACAGCGTCAATAACAGCGCCCTTCCTTCCGCTTGTCTCAAACGCATTGTTGTGACCACTATCGACGCACGTCTCTTCACACTTGACGCAGAAACCGGCAAGCTTTGTGAAGGTTTCGGCGACAACGGTTTTGTTGACCTGACTGTAGGCCTTACAAAAGAGCCGCCGACAAGCGATCAGGGTTCGTACAATATCACATCTGCTCCGCTTGTTGCCGATGGTGTGATTGTTGTTGGCGGGCGTCTGAACGATAACCTGACGGTTGGTGAACCTTCCGGTGTTGTTCGCGGTTTTGATGCCATTACAGGTAAGATTCTCTGGGCATGGGATGCAGCACGTGGTGCAAAAGACAGCACTCCACTCCCTGCAGGCCAAACCTATGCACCTGAAACACCGAATTTCTGGGGCACAGCCGCCTATGATCCGAAGCTCCACCTTGTCTATTTCCCGACAGGTAACCAGACACCGGATTTCTGGACAGGCAATCGCCATCCATATTCGGATGAATATAACGACTCTATCGTTGCGGTAGACATTAAAACAGGTAAGGAAGCCTGGCATTTCCGGACTGCCAATAGAGACCAGTTCGACTATGATGTTTCCTCACAACCTATTCTTTACGACCTTCCGCGGCCGGATGGTTCGGTTGTACCGGTTGTCATCCAGTTGACAAAACGTGGCGAGATTTTCGTACTTGACCGCCGCAATGGCCAACCCGTCTATCCGGTCGAACAACGCGCTGTAGCCACAGATGCAATGCCCGGCATGAATGTTGCACCAACACAACCTTTCTCGGCTCTTTCTGTTGGTACTGAAAGACTTAAAGAATCCGATATGTGGGGTGCAACCATTTTCGATCAGCTCGTTTGCCGTATCGCATTCAAGTCAATGCGTTGGGAAGGCGAATGGACACCGTTGTCCGATAAGAAACGTACCCTTATTTTCCCCGGCTATTACGGTGGCATGAATTGGGGTGGCGGCGCCATTGACGCTTCAACCGGAACGCTTATCGTCAATGATATCCGTATGGCACAATGGGGCCGTTTCATTAAACAGGATGTCGCTAAGAAAATCGGTTTGAAGCCGACCACAGAAGGCGAATATTCAACGCAAACTGGCACCCCGTGGGGTGTTGAACGCTCGATGTTTGTTTCGCCACTCGGCGTACCGTGCTTTAAACCGCCATTCGGTTCATTGACGGCTATCGATCTTGTTACCGGAAAAACAAAATGGCAGGTACCGCTTGGTTCCATTCAGGATGCACCGGTTCATGGATTTGTTCCTGGTGTTTACATTCCGCTCGGGATGCCGACAATGGGCGGGCCACTTGTTACCGGCGGTGGATTGACCTTCTTCCATGGTTCGCTTGATTATTACATCCGTGCATTTGATAGCGACACCGGTAAAGAACTCTGGCGCGGTCGCCTGCCCGTTGGTGGCCAAGGTGCACCAATGTCTTATATCGGCAAGGATGGCAAACAGTATATTGTTGCCGTTGTGGGTGGTGCGACACGCACAGGAACCAATAAAAACCGTTCCGATCTGGTTATCGCCTATAGCTTGCCGGATAATAAATAAAAAGGATAACATTCCTTTTTGAAAAAAGCTCTTTCCGGTCTATCCGGCAGGAGCAACAAACCCGAATATTGAAGGAGAAAAATTATGAAAAAGACATGGAAAAAACCCGCTATGTGTCAGGTCGCTGCAGGAATGGAGATTTCCCGCTATTTACCTGCAGAAGTAAAAAACAAACGCTGATTTGAAGGTGACGCCTGCATGCTTTTCTGCAGGCGTTACATTTAAAAAACGGCCTGAACTTGGCGTGCACATATCTATGTAACAAGAACAGCCCGAAATCTTGAAATGAACGATAGCCGGATATTTGCCTTGATCGTTTTCATGGCAACCATTTCAATATTCCGGCAATTATGGAAATTTAATCAGATCGCCACATCAGACAATTCGTTATGTATATTAAAGTTTTAGGATCAGCAGCCGGCGGTGGCTTTCCACAATGGAATTGCAATTATTATCTGAGCCGCAATGCGCGCAACCATCAATCCGGTTTCTTAGCCCGCACCCAATCAAGCATCATTGCCTCGACCGATAAAAAACAATGGGTGCTCTTCAATGCCTCGCCGGATCTGCGTCAGCAAATCAATTCCACGCCGGAACTTTTTCCCGACCCGAATGGACTGTTGCGTTCAACACCGATTTCGGCAGTTGTTCTCACCAATGCCGATATTGACCATATTGCAGGCCTTCTGACCATGCGGGAAAGAGAACCATTCGTCATTTACGCAACGGAACGGGTTATCAATGTGCTCGACAATAATCCCGTTTTCAACATTCTGGATCCAGCGATAGTCAAGAAAATAATATTGCCGCTTAATAGGTTGACCAGGATTTCCGATGTCAATAATGAACCTACCGGCATCGAAATCAGAGCTTTTCCCGTTCCCGGAAAAATTGCTCTTTTTCTTGAAGACAAGAAGAAAAAAAATTTCGGATCCGAAAACGAAGACACAATCGGCATCAAAATTTTTGACAAAAAGAACAACCGTTCGGTTTCCTATATTCCAGGCTGTGCCAAGGTGACAGCTTTTGTCAAAAGTCAGGTCGAAAATAGTGATTGTCTGTTTTTCGACGGTACGCTGTTTTGTGATGATGAAATGATAAAAGCCGGTCTTGGACCTAAAACCGGACAGCGCATGGGGCATATGTCAATATCGGGTGAAGATGGCGCCATTGAAGCCTGGCGCAACACGGCAATTCCTGAGAAAATATTTATTCATATCAATAATAGTAATCCGGTTCTTGACGACCATTCGGCTGAACGCCAAAAAGTCGAACAATCGGGCTGGAAAGTTGCATTTGACGGAATGGAGTTAAACTTTGACTGATTATCATAATATAGCGCGTAACGGCCTTACACCTGACGAGCTTGAAAAAATACTGCGCCAGATAGGCAAAGAACGCTATCACATCAATCACCCCCATCATAAAATGATGATGGCCGGCAAAATGACAAAATTGCAGCTTCAGGCCTGGGCATTGAACCGCTATTGTTATCAGGCGGCCATTCCGCGAAAAGATGCGGCAATTCTGATGAATGCGAAAGATCCGGTTTTTCGCGCCGAATGGCGCCGCAGGATTTCCGATCATGATGGCACAAACGGGCTGGATGGCGGTGTTGCGCGCTGGTTAAAACTCGCAACCGGTTTGGGACTTGATGAAGAGATGGTCAGAAGCGAAAGACAAGCCCTTTGGTCAACGCGTTTCGCCGTTGAAGCCTATGTCAATTTCTGTCGTCAGAGACCGCTTCTCGAAGGTGTTGCCTCTTCATTGACCGAATTGTTTTCACCGACAATCATTGCCGAACGTGTTCCGGGTATTTTGGCAAAATATCCTTATGTGAACGAAGAAACATTGGCCTATTTCAAACCGCGATTGACACAGGCACCGAAGGATTCAAGTTTTTCATTGGCCTATGTCCGTGAACATGCAAATACACCGGAAAAACAACAGGCCGTCATAGACGCTTTGATATTCAAAACAGGTGTGCTCTGGTCAATGCTTGATGCGCTCGATTATGCTTACGGAGAAGCCGGACGCATTCCCCCCGGTGCTTTTCGAGGTACCTCGAACGAATGATGGCGGACCGGTTGACAAAACAAAGAAAGATTCTGAGCGACGAAAGTCGCCCGGAATTGTTTCGCCACGTGAGAATCCAATATGAACCGGTGAGAAAGGCTTATGCGCTGCTTTCACCGGAAAAAGTGTTTTGGCCGAATGATATAGGACTTGATATATTGCGGCTTTGTGACGGAACGAAAACTGCACACGAGATTGCTCTTTCTTTGTCCAAAACCTATGATGCTCCGGTTCACGAAATCATTGACGATGTTTACTCCTTTTTACAAGATTGGGCCGACCAACTTGTCGTGAAAATATGACTGTAGAAATTTTTCCTCCCATCAGTATGCTGGCGGAACTCACTTATAGATGTCCGCTTCAATGCCCCTATTGTTCCAATCCTCTGGAACTCATGAAAGCCGATCAGGAACAGGATAAAAACTTTTGGGAAAAACTTTTTAAAGAAGCGGCAAAACTCGGCGTATTACAGGCGCATCTTTCCGGTGGTGAACCGACGTTACGAAAAGATCTTGTAGAAATTGTTGCAGCCGTTCATGACAGTGCAATCTATTCCAACCTGATTACCGCCGGTGTTGCTTTACCCGAAAGAACATTGGAAGCTTTGAAAGAGGCAGGCCTCGATCACGTTCAATTGTCATTGCAGGGGACAACACCGCAAACAACAGAATTGATAGGACATTATAAAGGCGCGTTCGAGAAGAAAATTGCAACGGCAAAACTTGTACGAAAATTAGGATTACCACTCACTTTGAATGCCCCGATCCATCGTTACAACATTGACGAGCTTGACGCCTATTTCGAGCTAGCCCTCGAGCTTGATGCCGAACGCATTGAAATTGCCAATGTTCAATATTCCGGTTGGGCATTACTCAATCGCAACGCATTGATGCCCAAGCGTGAAGACTTTGAAAAACAGATGGAAAAGGTCGAAAAATATCGCGAACAGCTACGGGGTATCATCAATATCGACTATGTTATTCCCGATTATTTTGCCGATTACCCGAAACCATGTATGGGCGGATGGGCACGCGATGCTTTTGTGGTCATACCAGATGGCACGGTGTTACCCTGTCACGCTGCAAGAACCATTAAAACATTACATTTTGACAAATTCGGTGAAAAAACGCTTTCCGAAATCTGGCACAATTCAAGTGCATTCAATGCATTTCGTGGATTTGACTGGATGCCGGAGCCATGCCGTTCCTGCGAAAGACGTAATACAGATTTTGGCGGCTGCCGTTGTCAGGCACTGGCATTGGCAGGCGATGCTTCAGCAACCGATCCCGCCTGCATCAAGTCGCCATTTCACCAGAAAATCAAACAGTTGGGAGAGCAGGCAAGCCATTCTAATGCACCTCTTCAATACCGCCGTATCGGCGTTTTCTGATAAAATCTAGCTTCTATTTCAAATCGAAATTTAACCACCGTTATTGAACTTCAAGATGCCAACCGACAAAATTCGACCTTTTGAAATTGCGAGCCTTCTTTGCAGATCAATCAGGAAAATCACAATTAGTGAAAAGGAAACGCTTGGTTTCACTAAACTCCAGCGTTGTTTGATCGCGTTTTATAAATATTCATTCAATCAAGCGTCTTTCATTACTTGCTGAACAAGATAACTTACGCTGAAATTATTGAATTCTATAGAGTTGCCGTGAGTGTAATTAATGATTGGCGCTGCTAGCTAAACGAGTAGCCGAGAATGACGAAAAGTTTCCTGGATAGAATGGCGACTAACCAGCGCCCGCATTTCTTTTTGTTAAAGAGCGAAAAAGCACATTATTGTTCAAAGAGAGCGCAATTGGCGTTTTCCCCGTTGTCCCATTTCAAATCGCAACAGATGAATTAGCATTGAACATGACATAACGGATTGGAAGCCACTATCGGACTATCGGTTGAGCCTTTATCTGCATGATAACAAACTTTTCGTAAGATAAAGACTTCCTAAAGTCTTACTCAATCCCAACGTTCAATCATGACGTTATTGTAGCTTACCGGTGTGAAACCACATTTTTGATAAAGTTGCAAAGCGCGCGGGCTATCCAATGTATTGGTTTGAATGATGACTTTATCCGGATTTGTTTCCCAGACAGAATGCAAAATTTCATTGAAAAAGAAATACGATAATCCCCTACCCTGATAGTCGGGTACAATGCCGAAATAAACAATTTCGGCCGACTTCGGCAACTCTTTCAGATTCGTTTCTGCAAAGCCTGCCGGACAACCGTCAACATAAAGAATCTGTATGACGGTGTTTTCCGATTGTATGAGGTCGCGCAGTGCATCATCGGTCATTTTTCTGCGCACGTTCCAGTGATGCGCCTTGCCGATTTGCTCATAGAGGTAACGATAAAAATGAACAGGCATATGATAGGCACGCATGATTGCAACCTGCATATTGAGTGGCGACGGTACCGTCACATTCGGCCGCTCATACATTTCCAGATGCGTAACACGGGCATTAAGAAAATGTGGCATATTATTTATCCCCATTATTGCCTGTAACAACCGGCGTATCTTTTTTAGCCCCCCATTCACTCCATGACCCATCATAAAGCCTTACATTATGGTTACCCAGTGATTCAAGCGCCAAGGCAAGGACAGCTGCCGTAACGCCGGAACCGCACGTTGTTACAACGGGAGCGGCAACATTGATGCCCGCATCCTTGAAAATTGTTTTAATTTTACTCAAGTCTTTGAAGTTGCCCGCTTCAGATAAAGTCGCAAAAGGGATGTTGTGAGCACCCGGCATATGACCCGAGCGCATTCCCGGACGTGGCTCGGCTTCTTCACCCAAAAACCTTTTATGATTACGCGCGTCGGCTATCTGCGTGGTTTTACCATCAACGAGCTCACGCATTTCGTCAATAAGCACAACTTTTTCGGTGTCAAAGTTGACTTTGAACAAAGTCTTCCTGATCTTTGTCGGCTCGCTCGTAACCGGATAATGTTTTTCTTTCCAGCCAGCAAAACCGCCGTCAAGTACATAAACGTGGTTTGCCCCCATGACACGAAACATCCACCATGCGCGTGGTGCCGAAAAAAAGCCGATACTATCATAAATCACAATCGTATCGTCTGCATTGACCCCCATATCACCTGCAAATTGTGCGAACTTGTCAGGGCTCGGAAGAGTATGGGGAAGGCCTGAAGTCTCGTCACAAACTTTGTCATGATCGAAAAAAACAGCACCCGGTATATGCGCCTTTTCATATTCCTCCCGTCCATTCCGTTTTGCCGCCGGCAAATACCATGAAGCATCAAGAATCGAAAGTTGAGGATCGCCAAGACGCGCTTTCAACCAATCGTCCGAGACAATAAATTCACTCTGTTCTTTCATCGCAAATCGCGGCCCTCTTGCTATCCGGAACCTTATACCGATGTTGACCGGTTTTAAAAATTATCAAAAAATATACTAGACAACTTATGAAGCGATGCAAGGCCTTTAGCGTTCAAATCGAATGATATAAAGAACAAATGCTTCCATTTCTTCTCTATGAGGTTGGAATAAAATGACCAACCGAGTTAAGACTCCGCCCGACCTTTTTCCGATATCTTTATTGGAAGAACGATATTTATTTTACGCTTTTTGCAAACATTTATCCCATGTTTCGGTCGAAGACTTCGTTTGCACGGCTTTTCTTGTCTTACAGAACTAAAAGCCCGAAAGATGCTATCATGCTTTCGGGCTTCAATCATAATTTCAATTCTAAAAGAGACGCGTCAAAACCGGTTTTGTTGCCCTCCTATGGGCATCCTGATCAATGCCAATCTTGAAAATTCAGGCTGCACGCCTTACCGATTTCCTTAGTCTAACCGGTTTTTTGTGGTTGTTCGGCTTTTTTCTTTTCGGGCTTACCGGTTTATCGCTACGTGCATCAAGTTTTTCGCTATTTCTTCTGCTGCCGTTACCTTTCCGACTTTTATTGGAAATGCGATAACCGTCTTCCTTTGTTACTCTTTCACTATAAGATGCGTTATGAGGTGCATCCTTCCGTGAACCCTGTTTATTTCGATCTGTAGCCTTCGAGAAACCCCTCTTGCGGCGATGAGCCTTGTTCTTTTCCCGCTCACCGTTATGGCTGTCGTCACCAACGTGTTGTTCACTTGCCTGATGATCACTATGCGGTTTTTCCGGCAAAGGACCAAACTGCGGCGGTACATCTTCGCGTGGTAATTTCATGCGGATAACGCGTTCAACAGCTTTCAACCGCGCACTCTCGATACTTTCGTCATAAAGTGTAATGGCTTCACCATGAGCGCCATTACGCCCCGTGCGCCCAATCCTGTGCACATAGCTTTCAGCTTCGTCGGGAAGCTCGTAATTGATAACGTGGCTTATACCTGGAACATCAATTCCTCGCGCTGCAATATCGGTTGCGACAAGAACACGAACTGTTCCATCACGAAAGCCTTTCAATGCTTTTTGCCGCGCATTTTGTGATTTGTTTCCATGAATTGCCGCAACTGAATAGCCGGTTTTGGCAAGATTTCTCGTTACTGCATCAGCACCATGCTTTGTGCGCGTGAAGACAATAACCGAACTTAATGCCGGATTGGTCAACAGCTTGTTGAGAACATCCTTTTTGTCACGCCGGTCAACTTTATGGAGCACCTGATTGATTTCGGCAGCCGTCGTTCCTTGTTTGGCAACCTCAACATGAACGGGGTCACGAAGAAGCGTCTCGGCAAGCTTTTCAATCTCGTTCGGCATGGTAGCGGAAAACAGTGCTGTCTGGCGGTCTTTGGCAACAAGCTTGGCGATCTGGCGAACATCCTTGATAAATCCCATATCAAGCATGCGGTCTGCTTCATCAAGAATAAGAAAGTCCGTCTTTGACAGATCAACGCTCTTTTCATGAACCAAATCCATGAGCCGCCCCGGCGTTGCAATGAGAACGTCAACACCTTGCGCCATTCTCTTGATTTGTGAATTTCTGGAAACACCACCAAGAATAAGAGCTGTCGACAGATGGGTACCTTTCGAGACCATATGGATGGCCTCTTCAATCTGAACGGCGAGTTCGCGGGTAGGAGCCAGAATTAAAGCACGAGCAGTTCTCGGGCGGCGTTTGTCGCCCATTGAAAGGATTTTTGTCAAGACCGGAAGACCGAAAGCCAGTGTCTTGCCCGAGCCTGTCTGTGCAATGCCCAGCAGGTCACAATCTGCAAGCATGGAAGGAATAGCTTCTTCCTGTATCGGTTTCGGGTCAGTCATACCGGCTTTCAGCAAATTTTTAGCAAGAACCGGCGATACCCCCAATGCCTCGAAGGCATTCGAATTTTGTGTTTTCAAAATATAATCTTTCCCTGCCAAGTTTTCTTGGGCAGGCCATTTAGAATCCTTGCCTTCCGCGCAACCGGAAGTAAGGAACAGTCAAAAAATAAGGACGAAACGCTTGAGGACAAACCTTGAAGCGACTTGCGCGACCAATGAACACCTCAACAGAGGTGAATGATGCTACGAAGTCTCTTAAATAGAAAGTTGGCAATCCAACCCAAGCATCACAAATCGTCTTATCGTTCAAAGCGACCGAAAAAGCAACCGGTTTCATCAATAAAAAATTTTCATAAACATCGTGAGCCGGCTGACTTGAATTTCGCACCGTTCACGTTCCAATTTGGATTTTTTCCATCGCACCTGTGAACGGTCACAACCACACTTGAAAATGGTCACATATGTGATCGCCAAATTGGCGCTGGCCGTTATTCTCGCGACCGGAACAGTTGATGGTCTGCCAGCGCACTGAAAGTACACACCCCCTATCCGCCCGGGAATTAAAACTACAACGAACCCAGCTTTGCAATCAGAGATAAACGCCGCAAAACAATATTCGAAGAAAACTGTCTTGTCATTTTATCAATTTCGACATTAAGCACGAACAAAATTATGGGAAGCTAGAACCATTCGGACAACGCCACAAAAGCGTTCAAACGTCCAAATTCAAATGTCGTTGGTTGACCAAGCTATTTCCGTGTAACCGTTTCTTGAGGAATATTCACATCCTGGAAATCCGGATAAATCTCCAGAAATACAGGATTTTGAACTGTTCTCTGCCCGCCATAAATCAGGTGCCACTTGGTATTATCAAGAATTGCCAATGTGGGATATTGAGCAATCGTCTCTTTTGTCTCGATTCGCGTTGGAACGAGTGCATAAGGAACACCTTTTGAAGTTTGGCGATATTCTATCTTATCGCCATCAAGGTGATAGGCGTTGGCAGGAAGACTTGCAAACTGGCTATCCAGTTGTTTTATGAAACTCTGCTTCAGCGTTGTTTCATCCGTCTTGAGCCTGAGCGCCATTTCTTTGAAAAGGCGCTCGGGCATATTGTTTGCAATGAAGGTCACATCTTTTCTTTGTGCTGCATTATTCATTTCTGCAACGAGTCCGTTAAGTTCCGCCTTCTGGATAGAATCCGGTTCGGCAGCAGTTGCTGAGACCGCGCCTGACAAGAAAATTGTCAGGCCAAAAATGAGTGACGGAAAAAACTTCATTGAAAACACCCTTTATTCAATATAATTGTTTGATTTTGCTAAATAATATAATCAAACAATACTCTGTCATTGGTGATATCGCGATAAGCCCAACCAAGTTCCTTGAACTTCGTTTCAAGAACCGCGAAATTCTCGAACCGCTTTGTTTCAATAGCAATAAGAACCGAACCGAAGTTACGCGCCGACTTTTTCAGATATTCAAAACGTGCAACATCATCATCCGGCCCTAACTGGTCAAGGAAGCCACGCAATGCACCGGGGCGCTGCGGAAAACGGAAAATGAAATATTTTTTCAAGCCCTGATAGCGCAATGCGCGTTCTTTTACTTCCGGCAAACGTTCAAAATCGAAGTTGCCACCGGAAATAATAAGAAGAACTTTTTTACCCTTCAAATCCTGAGGAGAAATGCTCTTCAATGCGTCAATCGAAAGGCCACCGGCCGGTTCAAGAACGATGCCTTCGACGTTCAGCATTTCAACCATTGTTGCGCTCAAACGATTTTCCGGAACAATAGAAACATCGAAAGGCGAAAAACCTTTCAGCATCTTGAAATTCAATTCGCCAATCTGCGCGACGGCAGCGCCGTCAACAAATGTATCGACGTCTTCCAGTTTGACGCGCTTACCTTCTTTCAAGCTGGTATAAAGACTGGCGGCACCTTCCGGTTCGGCAAAGTGGATATGGGTTTTTGTCCAACCACTTTCACGAATAAAATGGCTGATGCCTGCAGCAAGCCCGCCGCCACCGACCGGAATAATGACCAAATCCGGCTTTTCGTTACCCACGAGTTCCTTCCACTGTTCAGCGGCTTCATACATAACGGTCGCTTGACCGGTTACAATTTTCATATCATCGAAAGGTGGTGCCATGACCCCGCCCCCGTCGGCAACGAATGCTTTGGCAGCTGCGTAACACTCATCGAATGTGTCACCAATCATACGAATTTCAATATATTTGCCACCGAATGTACGTGTCTTGTCGATCTTTTGCTGCGGTGTAGTTACCGGCATAAAGATGACGCCCTTACGTTTAAAATGATGGCAAGCGAAAGCCAAGCCTTGGGCGTGATTACCGGCTGAAGCACAAACAAAAGCAGCCTCGGGCGAAACCTTATCGAGCATTTGCGAAATGAAATTGAAAGCACCACGAATTTTATAGGAGCGAACCGGAGTCAGATCTTCACGCTTGAGGTAAATTTCCGCACCATATTTGTGACTTAGATATTCATTGTGCTGAAGCGGGGTCTCATCAAAAAGACTGCGCAAAGCTTTGGCAGCTTTTGCCACGTCTTGAACAAACTCACTCATGATATAAAATGCTTTCTATTTCATAAAATTCGAGATGGCTTTTTTCACAAAGCCGACTTTGGCAGATTAGAACAAACAGGATTATATTCAACAAAAATTCGCATTTAAAAACACCAGAAGCACAAAAAATACTGCTTCCAAATCAATCGGGTTGAAAGCAACTCTTCATGTTGATTGATAATATAACACTCATAAATTCCGTTCGCATAAAGAGGGGAATTGTTGATAGCGCCGGCTAGAAATTTGCCAGTTGAATTTTTTATAAAAATCAATATCAATATAGATCTTTCGTTAAAATTCTTGTTATAATAAAATTCCTATTATTTCAGCGTAATATTTCAATTTTACGTATTATGTTTAATACGATATCTTATATATATTAGATATATATAATAATTTTCCCTAATAAACTTATATAGAGAGCCCGTTCTAAAAAAGTGATAAAGAATTGCGGTGGCCTATAAACGACTAATATACAGCTTATCTCAGGTGATAGAAATCCGATGTGTTCAAGTTCTATAGGGAAATTCATAAAACATAATAACGTGGTTATCCGACCACCGATTGCCATTTGCTTTTAAAAATGCCGTGGCTTTTTATAAATGTTGTGGCTATCCAGAGCACGAAGTTTTTAATCGAAATTTTGGCTTTTCTTTTTGTTTTTCGTTCCCTATAAGGACAAATATCGCGGACGTGGCGAAATTGGTATACGCTAGGGACTTAAAATCCCTCGATCTTTAGATCATGCGGGTTCAAGTCCCGCCGTCCGCACCACTTAATGTTCGCCCCCATGCTATTTTGGGTTATCGCATCAAGACGCCCCTTCGCAAAAGCTGTTGAAACTGCCCTGATGCGTTCGCAAGGATTTTAATTTTTCCGGTAATAATTGTCCGTAAGCTTAATTTCGAAGATTTCATTTTCTAGTTAATCACACAAAATCAACAGCAGATCTTTTCCGGAAAAAACGAAAGCATTTGCCACATCAATCAAATTTAAAGCAAAATAGTTTTAGTCAATGCACCTTTCAAGCCGGACAACATATCTTGAAGGCCTCTCAAATCAGCACGTTTATCTCGATAGACAGGTGTTGTATCACACTTAGGTGTGAGCCCTTTGTATCCTGTGATGAACCAAAATGATCGGGTAAAACACGCCAAGCGATAGAATATATCGACTTTCATCGGTTGCACCCACCGGAAGTGGTCATGCATGACGTCAACAGCGTCAACAAAGTTAGACGCTCATTTGAAGCTCGCCCGACTACCATTGATTTCAATCGTATCTGTCGCCTTGATTGCAAAACGATCGCCATTCGGAAAAGTTACAAAACATCCTTTGGGGCAAATATCAACTGTCTGATCGGCCTTCAAAGAAACGTCGCGGCGGGCACTGCCTTCGGCAACCACGAGAGACTGTGTCTTTTGATCGGTATTTTTTATCGTTGCGGCAAATCCTTCTTGAGAGCCAAAACATATCAAAGCAGCGATGACTAAAAACCATTTTTTCATATCAGGTAATTCCCTCGTCCGAGAAACGCTTATAGGCCTGAAAACGAACCTTGTTTGTAACGGCAATTGTCGCTGTGATATCGGGCACGTAAATTGCCAAAGTAAAATTGAAATTGTTACTGTCGAAACTTGAAAAACTAACCCACGGGCTGGGATTTTTCAAAACGCCTTCAGTGTTGTTGGCGGTATCCATCAATACATCGACAATATGTTCGGGATCCGACATAGCCGGAACAGTAAACGTGACGTCGACACGACCGATTTTATTGCGGTGTGTCCAGTTGCCGACATTATTGTTGATGAGGCTCGAATTCGGCACGATGATTGTTTGCCGTTTCAACGTCTCGACTTCTGTTGCACGCACGCTGATGCGTTTGACAATTCCTACGATTGTTCCTGTCTCGACATAATCGCCAACCTTGAACGGACGTTCAGCAAGCAGAATAAGTCCGGAAACAAAATTCTGGACGATGTTTTGAAGTCCAAAGCCGATACCAAGTGAAAGGCCGCCGGCGATCAGTGCCAGGCTGCTCAAATTAAAACCTGCCGCCGATAGCCCGATCAGCGCGGAAAGTGCAATGCCACCGTACCCCACAACCGTGCGAATTGAATTTCTCACGCCCGAATCTACTTTTCCGCGTGCGAGAACCGTGCCGTCAAGCCAGCCGATAAACCAGCGGATCAAGAACCAGCTGATCAGGAAAAATATAATGCCGATTGAAATACCGACAAGCGATATCGAAACATTACCGATCTCGAAGCCGGTCATTATATGAATAAAAGCGGAAAAAATATCGGCAGCCGAAAAGCCGAGCTGCATAATAATCGGAGGCACACAAACAATAATTACGACGATGTTGAGAAGGATGCCGGCAACCAGTCCAAGCTGATCCATCGTACTGTCATCGATATTGAACCGTTGTACCAGACGGCGGCCAATAAATGTTTTAGCAAATGCCCCTTCTGCTGCAGTTGCACGTGCCGTTTGAATGCCAAGATACATTAAAACGAGAAAAGCACCACTTACCACAATCTGTTGGGAAATGAACCGTGCCATTCCGACATAACCAGCGAGAGCTGTCAAAATAGGCAACAATCCGACCACGATAAGCGGAATGCGGATGTAAAGCGGCCAGGATGTAACCTTCTTGTCATCTTCAGTACTGGTTCTCGCGCGCACAAACGAAATAGCAAGAATAATAATGCCAACAAGGATAACGGAAATAAAACTCTTGGCAATTGCAAGCGAGAGAGGTGCCGATACCGCGCGATAGACAGCATTCAGGAAATAATCGAGACCCATCACTAACGCCAACAATGTCAATAGCACGATTAGCAAACGCGCCGGCCTCGGAGCAATTCTCATCAAACGCAATTCCGGCAGCTTCGGCGAGAGAATAACAAACGACATGCGGGCAATGAAAAATACCAGCATGACAACATCGGCTGCAGAACGGAAAACGGGATCAAGATTTGTCCAGCTTATTCCCAGATAATTAAAAAATATCAGAATAAGGATAACAAAAACCGCACATATCATTGTCGGAACAAGAGTCGCAACGAATGCAAATGACAAACGCTTCAAATAGGAAGCATCTTCATCTTCCTTCGTCGCCTCGTGTTTCACACGACCGATCAGTTTATGCGTTGAAATAGCCAGAATACACGCGACAAAAAACGGAATCAAAATGCTAGCACATAGAGCTAACAGCTTGAATTGATAGACGAATTGCCACCAGGAAAAGATCAAAGAGAAAAAGTCTGCACCTGCATCTTTCGCAGATTGGGCAATTTGCGTCCCCAAAGGTGACGAAAACTCTACTCTGTGGGTCAAAGTTCTCGCAAAGAGTTCACGTGACTGGGCAATTGTTCTTTCAACCAAACGATTGGAATCAATCGAACAGTCTTCCAATTGACCAACCAGAGTATTGATTTTGCCTTTGAGCTGGCGAAGATTGTTTCGCTCGTCGGTTACAGTTTTGGCTTCCTGCACCCCCTCTTGCGGTTCACCCAATTGGTCGAGACGCAGATTAATATCATTCAAGGGCGAGCGAAACAGAAGCGCTGTTCCTATAATCTTGCCATTTATATCCTGCGCTTTATTGCGGATATCGGTTAAAGCTGAATCATCATCCTGTCCGGAATCGTAATTCTTCAAAAGCTCTTTCAGCTGATCTTTATATCCATTCACAACCGCCTGTTGTTGTTTCACAAGATCAGCCGGACTTAAAACCGAATTATCGGTTGTAGCAGGTGTTTGCGCATCCGCCGCATCACTCATAGTGGCAAAAACCGGCAATGCAGCCACAGACAAGCCACATACCAAAGCGTAAACAAAACAGCATTTGCGAATGAAATTTTTAAAGTTCAACGAACTGACCACTCTTATAAAGATTACGAATCGCGCATATAGGTTTTAAAAACAAAAAAGCAATTTGTAGAGAGACCCGGAAGGACTCAACTGCTATTTTTTCTTTTCCTACATGATTTTTGCAAAACTATGACAACACATAAGCTTTGTTGCCAAAGTTCATCAAATTCCGCCTTCCCCGTTTCGATGAGCCAAGAAAATTATTACGGATCCCTCGATTAATACCCGACGCAATTGCGTTTAAAAATTTCTGATGCTTCGGCAATATAAACAAGCGAAAATAAAAAAGCGAATTCTTCAATCTGAAAACGGCTTCGTTCGGAAGTACCAATTTAATCAAAAGCACCTTGCTCACATGTAAAACAGCTTTTACGCTTCAAATCCACGATCACCTTTTGCCAGATTTCGAAACACTACCAAAACGCGGCTTACTAAACATCAACAATGTTTAGTAAATTCAATTCATTGAATGACACTCCGGAATCATTTTCTGAGTTCCCCGTATGAATTTTTGGTGTGCTTTTCATCAAAAAAATTCCTCGATAATAAATTCAAGCGTAAAATCCTGAGACAGTTTCGAAATCAACCCCTTGTCATCCAAACAAAGATTTAATTTTTTCAATGCGTTATTCACGACTTCTGAATCAACAAACGAAGGACGCAATAACGACAAAAATCTCAATCTTACTCCGTTAGAGTTTTAAAGGAATAAGTTGGCACACTCGTCGCGATCTTAACGTGAAGAAGATCTGCCTTCCGATTAAATCGTGCTCGATCACGCGTAAAAGCAGAAGCAAAACCGTTTCGTTAAATCATATTTCCATTCTCGGCCCGCAAAATATTATAATCTCATGCTTTCTAAACACGGGGGCAAAAGCCCAATGCCAAATTTGCGCCAAGTGCTGTATAACTCAAAAATCCAGTTGCCCCATTTTGTAAAAGCAAACTTCATTTAGCCGATAAAAACTACATCTTCCTGAAATAAACTATCGTAGATCCAACTATGAAATCATTTTGGAAAAACAAAACAGTTAAAGAACCGGTCTTCAATCCGAGTTCGAATTCACTGGGCCACTTACATTAAAACTAGCTCACTTACACCAAAATGAGCAGTATTCGCCTAAATGAGACATTTGCGTCGGCAATTGATGGCAAATAAATGGTAGATAGAATTTTCCTTACACGATAATACGTGTTATCAGCCTCAATGTTAAAAAATTGAAAAAGATGGTTCTTCTCTGCACCAAATCGTAATATAGAACGTGTTTTTCAGGTGCCAATTATTGGATGGATTTTATGCGAACACCACGCTGGCTAACAACTTTATATTTTGTCATTCTTCTATTGGGGATTCTGGTTGCATTACCAAATCTACTCACTGAAAAACAGCTGGAATATTTGCCGTCATTCATGCGTCAGACAAAAGTTGTTCTGGGGCTCGATCTTCGAGGTGGTTCTTCTCTCGTACTGGAAGTCGATGCAAAATCGCTCAAACGCGACCAATTGAGAACAGCTCTTGATAATGTTCGTGGCAAACTTCGTGAAAAGCAAATCCAATCGACAAGCGTGCGTATGATCGGTGATTCGATTGTCGCCGTTATTCCGGACGCGGGTCAGCGCCAAACCGCGTTGACAGCGTTGAAAGAGTTGGCAACACCAATTTCTGCCGGCGCTTTTCGTGCCTCCGATTCCGATATCGATGTCGCCGAGCAAAACGATGCTATCCGTGTCTCCCTCACCGATGCCGGCATCAAATATCGTGTCAACAACGCAGTTGACCAAAGTCTGGAAATCATCCGCCGTCGCGTCGATCAGGTAGGTGTTGCAGAACCGAGTATTCAAAAAGTCGGTCTCGATCGTATCGAAGTTCAATTACCGGGGTTACAGGATCCGAAGCAATTACGCGATCTCTTGGGAACTACGGCAAAAATGACATTTCACCTTGTTCCGACCAATATTGACATGAACAACCCGCCCGCCGGCGTTTCGATATTGCCGGGCTACACCGACGAAAACCAGCGTTTTCCTATTTACGATCAAGTCTCGCTTGATGGTAGCGTGTTAACCGATGCATCCGCCGGTTTTGATCCGCAAATACCGGGAAAATCACTGATATCGTTCAAGCTCAATACAATCGGTGCCAAGGCCTTTGCAGAAATTACACGTCAAAATATCGGAAAGCCGTTTGCTATCGTTCTTGATAATAAAGTGTTGACTGCCCCCACCATTCAAGGTGTCATTCCCGGCGGTAGCGGACAGATAACCGGTAACTTCACGCCGAAAGAAGCTTCCACGCTTGCTGCCTTGTTGCGTGCAGGGGCATTGCCTGCGCCGCTGACAGTGATTGAAGAGCGTACTGTCGGACCTGATCTTGGAGCTGATGCCATCAGGATGGGGCTTTACACAGGTATTGCCGGATTTGTTCTGGTCGCGCTCTTTATCTTCCTCCTTTACGGCCTTTGGGGCATTATTGCCGACATCGCACTTGCTCTTCATACTGTGCTGACATTTGCAGCTCTAAGCCTTATCGGTGCAACACTGACGCTACCCGGTATCGCAGGTATCATTCTCGGCATCGGCATTGCGGTTGATGCGAATATTCTTATCAACGAACGTATTCGCGAGGAAAGCGAAAAGGGCATGGGGGCTATGGCAGCACTTGACCGTGGCTTCAAACATGCTTTTTCGACCATTATTGATGCCAATGTGACGGCCGCTATTGCCACTGTTTTACTACTGTGGTTCGGTACCGGTCAGATACGCGGTTTTGCTGTTACAATGCTTCTTGGTATTGTGATTTCGCTCTTCACCGATGTTACAATCGTTCGCATCATTATGTCGTGGGTGGTACGTGAATGGAAAATTACAAAGCTGCACATCCATTCATTTTTCAAATTTATCCCGCAACACACCAATTTCCATTTTATGAACGCGCGCTTCATCGGCATTGGTGTTTCAATCTTCCTGTCAATTGCCTCAATCGTTCTGTTCTTCAAGCCCGGACTTAATTTCGGTATCGATTTTATGGGCGGTAGCCAGATGGCGATTACAACCAAAGCACCTGCCGATCTTGCAACTTTGCGTTCCACACTCGGGCAATTGGGGCTTGGTGAAATTGCTTTGCAAAATGTTTCCAACCAGAACACTGTGCTCATCAGGGTTCAGCAGCAGGATGGCGGTGAAGCCCAGCAAACCGCAGCCATTGAAAAGTTGAAAACCTCTGTCAAAACAATCTATCCGGATGTCACCTTTGATCAGATAGAAGTTGTCGGGCCGAAAGTCTCAGGCGAACTTGCAACAGCAGGTTTTACTGCTGTAGTACTCGCTGCGATCGCCATGATGTTTTATATCTGGTGGCGGTTTGAATGGTTTTTTGCCGTTGGTGCCATTGTTACTATTGTTCTTGATACAACGAAGATGGTCGGCTTTTTTGCGCTGTTCCAGCTTGATTTCAATTTGACTGCCATTGCAGCACTGCTCACAATTGTCGGCTATTCGGTCAACGATAAAGTCGTGGTTTACGACCGTATGCGTGAAAATATGCGCCTTTATAAAAAGATGGCTTTGCGGCAATTGGTCGATATGTCGATCAATCAGGTGCTTATCCGTTGTATATTTACATCCACAACAACTGTTCTTGCCATGTTGCCAATGGCAATCTGGGGCGGTAGTGCCGTTCACAATTTTGCGGTTCCGATGGTCGTCGGCGTTGTCATTGCAACATCATCTTCCATCTTCATCGCAGCACCGATCCTGCTTTTCTTGGGTAACTGGTGGCATCACCACCATGAAGGACGCGATCTTATCGAAGATAAACCGCACGTAAATCCGGAAAAAGCTTAAATAAAAAATCTTCAAAAGCCGGTATGAACGGGAGTCTTCATACCGGCTTTTTTATAAATCAAAATAATTGCTTTATGTCATAAGCTTAACACAAATCGTGTCTATAGCCACTAGATATCAGAAAAGTAGAACTTGAAAGTCAGGGAGGAAATGTCAGCCACAGATGATACAGGACACACCATTGGTAACAACAATTGTCGTGGGACTCTGTCTTGCATTTCTGTTTGGTGTTCTCGCCAATCGGTTACGAATCTCGCCACTTGTCGGCTATCTTCTGGCCGGTGTCATTGTCGGCCCTCACACAGGTGGCTTTCGTGTTGATTCACATTTAATCAATCAGCTTGCCGAAATCGGCATCATCCTGTTAATGTTTGGCGTCGGGCTACACTTTTCTGTCAAGGATCTTCTATCGGTCAAGGCAATAGCCATCCCCGGTGCCATTGTGCAAATGGCGGTTGCGACATTATTGGGGCTTTGTTTCGGTCTCGTCATGGGATGGGGCGTTGGTGGTGGCATCGTCTTCGGATTGGCTCTTTCTACAGCAAGTACGGTTGTGCTTCTACGTTCTCTGCAAGAGCGTAATTTGATAGAAACAGAACGCGGGCGCATTGCCGTCGGATGGCTTATTGTCGAAGATCTCGCAATGGTTCTCGCACTGGTGCTCATCCCTGCCCTGTCCACTTCGTTAGGAGGAAACGTCGCGGGCGAAGCCGACCCGCTAGCGCAATGGCTACAATTAGGCCTTTTCGGAACAATTCTTTTGACAATTGCAAAAGTCGTTCTGTTTATCATTGTCACTTTTGTCATCGGGCGGCGTGTTATCCCCTGGTTGTTAAAAATTTCCGCGCAATCCGGCTCCAGAGAACTTTTCCGCTTGAGCGTTCTGGCAATTGCGTTAGGCGTTGCGTTTTTTTCTGCGCATCTCTTCGGCGTTTCTATTGCACTTGGTGCGTTTTTTGCCGGAATGATTATGAGTAGCTCCGAGCTTAGCCAGAGAGCAACAGAAGAAACGCTACCCTTGCGTGATGCTTTTGCGGTTTTGTTTTTCGTTTCCGTCGGAATGCTTTTTGATCCGTCGAAATTGGTTACTGAGTTTTTCCCCCTTCTGGTAACGCTCATCATCATTATCGGTGGCAAATCTCTTGCAGCTTATGCCATTGTCCGCCTTTTCCACCGCCCATATGCAACAGCGCTGACAATCGGAGCGGGGCTTGCCCAAATAGGCGAATTTTCCTTCATTCTTGCGGGCCTTGGAACAGCATTGGGGATTATCAATGACGAAGCCCGTGACCTCATTGTTGGTGGCGCAATCCTTTCCATTCTTCTAAACCCGCTCGTCTCCATTGTTGCCGAAAAAATCCGCTCTCGTCTTGAGACAAAAAGCGGCGAAAATACGATTCTTGATATTGGCGGAGACGATGAACACGGATTGGTCAAAACGGTAAAATCCGGTCATACAATTCTTGTCGGCTTCGGTGATATTGGTGAAAAGATTGCCGTTGCCCTTCAAAACTTGGAAACGCCTTTTGTGATAATCGACAATAATGCCGAGGCCATAAAAAACGCCAAAGAAAAGAAAAATGAGGCAATTCTCGGCAATGCCGCCAATACGGAAGTGCTTGAGGCCGGCAATTTAAGTGGAGCGCGGCAACTTGTTATTTCAATGAAAAGTGCAATTGATGCGGCAAAGATTGTTGCCGAAACCCGTAAATCCAATGACAAAATAGACATCATTGCCCATGCTGTAACAGACATGGAAACGGCTTATTTAAAAGATATGGGTGCGAATACCATAGTGACGGATGACGAAGAAATCGCTAAAGGTATGTTAAAACATTTGCGTTATTGGGATGGGGACACAAATGTGCCTTCTAAAGACCGGACATCGCCGGATATGGTGAAAAAGCCAGAAAATACGAGTGGAAACGCATGAAACTGAAGAAATATATTTGGCCGCTTATCGGCGTCATCGCAATGGTGGTTTCCATCTATATTCTCTACCATAAATTATCAGCGATTTCCTTTGCCGATATTACAAGCCGCCTTAGCGCACTCAGCCCGCATCATTGGGTTCTTGCCGGTTTCTTTGCACTACTCGCCTATGCAGCTCTTGCCGGTTACGACCGCATTGCGCTGCAACATTTGGGAAAGAAAATACCGCTCCACTATATCGCCATTTGTTCATTCACCACTTACGCACTTTCCCATAATATCGGTGCATCGGTTTTTTCTGGCGCAGTTGTACGTTATCGCGCTTACAGTAAAAAAGGCCTCACCGGCGTTGAAATTGCCGTGTTGGTTGCATTTTGTTCTTTCACTTTTGCCCTTGGAACAATCCTTCTTTCCGGCCTTGTACTGGTTATCCGTCCCGATCTCGTAACCCTCGTCCATGAAGGTATTCCCTCATGGCTTGCCATTACAATCGGCGTGGGCATGCTGACTTTTGTCGGGCTCTACATTTTAGGCAGCTTGTTGCAGTTGCGCCCGTTAAAAATTGGCAAATCGTTCCAGATCTCTTATCCGCATTTCAGCATTGTCGTTCAACAATTAATCATCGGACCACTCGAATTGATCGGTGCTGCCGGTGTTATCTACGCGACTTTACCGGACGTCGGAAATCCCGGTTTTATCGTCGTTCTGGGCGTATTCCTCGCATCCTTTACCGTCACGCTGTTATCGAACGCACCCGCAGGTGGCGTCGGCGTGTTGGAAGCTCTGTTCATGGCCGGCATGCCGAATATGAATCCGGCCGATGTCATTTCTGCTTTGATTGTGTTCCGCCTGCTTTATCTCATCATTCCGCTCGTTATTTCGCTATTCTTCGTTGCCGCATTCGAAATCAGCCAATACCGGCAGCGTAATACCAAAATCGAAAATAATTTGCCAAAAAGCTGAACGGTAAAAAAATCCAATTACGCTGATTGAAAGAAGAAGAGAGTTCAAACCTTCTTACGGTATCTCTCGATTTCCACGCCGACGGCAGATGGCCCTAGTTCAAGCTTGTCTACACGCACAATAACTCTTTGGACCCTTGGATAAGCAAGAATGAGTGCGGCAATGCGTTCGGCCAATGTTTCAACCAGTTCAACATGCCCTAGGGAAACAAGATTCTTGATACCATCAAGAATAAGATCATAAGAAAATATGTGTCGCATATCTTCGGGATTTGAAGACAAACGTTCAACATCGGCCTTGATGTTAAAACGGACTTTTTGCTTATGTCCATATTCTCGTTTATAGGCTCCGATTTCCATTGGAAGGATAAAATCCTCAATGATGATGCGATCGGTTCCAAGTCCTGTATCGACATCGCTTTGCTCCTGCCCGCTGTCAAATGGCAAAAGTGCGCGCATCAATGAATTGGTTTCCTCATCACCAAACTGGCCGGATTTTACCGGATGCTTGACGACAAATCCCAACCAGTCTGGAGAATACGGAAGAAGACGCGGTATATCGGGAGCTTCGATCATTCCAAAAATGCCGGCTTCCAGATTGGACGCACGGGATTTTTTCATGAACTGGCCGATATTTTCGACTTTTATCTGGCTTAAGATGTTCTGCTCGAGATTTCGTGGTTGAAGCAAAATACCGATAAATCCCAACGCGCTTATAATCGGAATCAGTGAATTGTTTGGTGAATCCCCGGCTTCTATCAACGCGACCAGAGGAAAACCGCTACATTGACTGACCAGTGTTTTAAGAAATGCAGGAAGCTCGTCCGGAGAAGCTGAAACAACAATCCGGTTTGCTCCGCATTTTTCCATAGCCTTGGCGGTCAAAAGATGCGGGTCAGTAGTTTTCAACCAGATTTGTGGAACATAATCAGGCATGTTTCTGAGCGCCGAGCAGAACTTTTGCATTTTTTGCAATGAACCCGACAGTAAAACAATATCGGCGCGAACGCTATAAGCAATCCGCGCGTCATCCTGATCTTCAAGTGCGACTAAAAACTTAGTCATCACATTTTCCGATATTTATGCCCGATTAGAATTTGGGGCGGATGTTTTTCAAAGCATTGTTCATTTTGAACAGCTCGTCGAATACTGCTTGTGCGCCGCCTTCAATTGCTGCATTTGGCAAGAAATTACCATTTTCATCAATATATTGGGTATATTGCGGAATTGGTAATGTTTCGAGAATTGGAACCATTCTCACGGCATTGACCATCAAACGAGCGGTTTCCACTGCTCTTAGGCCACCCGAAATGCCACCATAGCTTAAAAATGAAACCGCTTTATAGCTCCATTCATTAGCAAGATAGGTAACCGCATTGACAAAGGCTGAAGGCGGCAAATGATCATATTCAGGGATAACAAAAATGTAGCAATCACCCTTGGCAATCAATTTGCTCCATTCTTTTGTATGGGCATGTTCGTATTGATGAAGGCGAGGATGTTTCGGCTCATCGAATAATGGCAGGTTGATTGTTGCCAGATCAATCAATTCGACATCAAAATTTGAATGACTATCAGCGTATGAACAGAGCCAGTCTCCTAACTTCTTGCCTACGCGACCCGCACGCGTCGGTGTGACGATGATCTGCAAACGTGGTTTCATTTTTCATTCCCTTCGATTGAGAAACTATTTTATACTTTAAAATTGTTTTTGTTCAATGCCACTTTTCTATCAAACGCTGATGTAGTTCAAATTAAATTACTGATCCTGTTTTTTAATTGGCGATATCAGAACTTTCGAAATATTACGACGATCCATTTCAACCACCTTGAAATTGAATCCTTCCGCGTCAAAATTTTCGCCCGTAGTGGGCAAATGTCCGAAATGCCATAACATAAAACCGGCTAGAGTGGTATAACGATCGTTCTCGTCCACCAGATCTTTCTCAAGATATCCACTCAACCGGCGAATATCGGCATAACCTTCAACCATAAAACTTCCGTTTTCAAGCTGCTCGGCTATAACCGGTTCGTCATCTTCATCGGGAAAATCGCCAGCGATCGCTTCCAATATATCTGTTGGCGTCGCGACACCTTCAAATGAGCCATGTTCATCGACCACAATGGCAAGTTGTATAGGCGAGCGGCGTAATTTTTCCATCAGACGCAAAACGCTTGTGTTTTCGTGAACCACCAAAGGCTGACGCATGGCCTTTTGCCAATCAATGTTTTTGCCTTCAGCAAGATCAAGTAGCAAATCTTTTGTCAAAGCCACACCGACAAATTCATCTACCTTTTCGCGAGCAAGAACGAGCCGG
Source organism: uncultured Bartonella sp. (assembly GCF_946479275.1). GTDB lineage: Bacteria > Pseudomonadota > Alphaproteobacteria > Rhizobiales > Rhizobiaceae > Bartonella. Next base: position 129,718 of record NZ_CAMLFE010000006.1, on the reverse strand, counting down.
CTGTGTTTGAATTGCTCAAGCTCGTCACGCATCTCCTCTTCATTGGTATCAAGATCAAGCCATTCTATTTCGTTGCGAGGAGACATAATCGAACGGACAGGCCGGTCAGCCAAGTCAAGCACTCCGCGAATCATCTGTTTTTCTTCCGGCCTGAAAATTTGCGAAGAGGCTGCCTGTTCGGCAATCAAATCAACAGTTTCACCAAGATTACCTTCTTTTTTGCCTCCACCCAAAAGCCTCAAAACCGCCCCTGCTGTGCGTTCACGCAGATCGTTTGTCGAAATCAGTTTTTCGCGGTTGTGACGGCCAATCTGGTTGAACGCTTCGATAAGAACGGAAAAACCGATTGCCGCATAGAGATAGCCCTTCGGAATATGAAAACCAAATCCTTCCACGATCAGACTGAAGCCAATCATCATTAAAAAGCCAAGACAGAGGATAACGACTGTAGGATGGCGATTGACAAATTCCATCAACGGCCCCGACCCCCACATCATGGCGCCCATAGCAATGATGACCGCGAGATACATCACCATCATCTGGTCTTTCGGGATCATACCCGTTGCAGTGATAATGCTATCCAGAGAGAAGACGGCATCAAGAACAACGATCTGCACAATTACTTGCCAGAAGACAGCGTGCGCCACAGGAGCGCCGCTTTCCTCAACCTCACCTTCGAGTCTTTCGTGAAGTTCCAGAGTTCCTTTGGCGAGAAGAAATGCACCACCAACAATGAGAATCAAACTGTGCCAACTGAACGAGAACCCGCCAACCGAAAACAAAGGCTGGTCAAGTGTCATCACCCACCCCATGGCGGTTAAAAGTATCAGCCGCATAACCAGCGCACAGCTCAACCCCGTCAAGCGAGCGCGGTTTCTTACTTTAGGTGGAAGTTTTGTCGCCAGAATTGCGATAAAGACAAGGTTGTCGATGCCCAGAACGATTTCCAGAAAGATAAGCGTTACAAGGCCCATCCACGCATGAGGATTTGCGATCCATTCAAACATTCATCAATTCCCGGAAAAAAGCTGAAGGCAGGACAGAGCTTGAGAAAAAACAATATTGTTCATTTTATTTCTCAAAGCCGTTTCCTGAAAAACGACGGAGAACATCCATCCTTTTTAAGGGTGCAAAAAACGTTTTGTTACGTCGGGCTGTTAACTTGAACGCACAAGAAAAATCGATGGATTGGTAATAATGAAATTTTCCCCGGAACGGCCTATACCGCTCGATACTACAAGAAGGGTCTTCTGAATTTTGGTCGGGCATTACGCTCGATCGTCCTCTCTCTACCGGTAACAACCTTTGTTACACGCAATGAATGAAAGTTATATAATGAGACGTTTTCAGGTGAAGATCAAGATGTTTTCTCGATCGTCGGAATGGGCCATTCAACATAGAATGAAAAGACAGAAAAAATAAAAATTTTCTATGGACATCATTCATGAGGAACGCTATAGAACCGCTATCGTTGATTGACAACGCCGCATGGGTGATTAGCTCAGTTGGTAGAGCAGCTGACTCTTAATCAGCGGGTCACAGGTTCGATCCCTGTATCACCCACCATTTAAATCTCTGAATTATAAGTGTTTTTCCAGACCAAGAAATTTACCGATAAGAAAGTTTGACACTTTCCTTAAGAAAAGTTGACGCTTCTTAGAAAATTTTTGATCGTTTCACTTACTCTTCTCTTCATTGCCGTTTTGGCTTGCCTGACACCCCTCCCATCAACTCTTTTGACCTTGCTAACAGAGGTCGAATAAAAATATTTCCTCCATTTCAACTTTTGCTATTCGACTTAAAATCCTCTTCCATATGTTTTCACAACAACGTCCAGCCCATAGATTGGAGCATATAAGAATCGTCTTTACAACATCGCGCCGTTAAGCCATCACTGTCAGACGAAATTGCAAAATTTAACGTCTGACTTTTCGATGTTCATACCGTCATTGAAAATTCTATCGTCCGCCAAAGAAAGTAAATTATCCGCTGAAGGCACAATTTAAAAGCTTGTGAATGGTTGACCCTTGCATGCATCCGTAAGTTTTAAAAACCAAATACGCAAATCAACCTCTCTTCTGAGAAACCCGTAAGCCGTTATCTTCTTATTTTTTAAGCATAGACCGGGAAAATTTGACACTTGCCATTATTTTGCATTCATCCGCATTGGCACAAACAATCGGCGATTTTCGGCCCCACATTTCCGATCCCGTTTCATTTTCCTAAAACGCAATATTAAAAATGCACATTTCAAAGGATTTCTTTTTTACGAAGAAATAATGGCTTTTTAAGACAGCTTTTAGACAATCAGAAAAGCTGAAAGTCGTTTTTAAGTGAAAGAAAGTTTTCCATACCGTCACGATAACGGAAGGAAAGCTCGGAAATGTTCAACAAAAAATATGTCCTTCGGAATATTTGACAGCTGTTCCGCCAATGCGTGCAGAAACCAGCTTTCCATTTTCTACATACCATTCGAGACGAAGTTTCGAAGGACGCATCATTTCCATGCCCTGTTCTAGCCAGATATTTTTCTTCCCGTCCAGTGGATGGTCAAAATGTTGGACAACACCGCAAAATGCCGATGCAGCCGAACCTGTGGCTGCATCTTCAAACCCGTCCGGACGGAACATACGCACATGGAATGCGCTCTGGAAAAGCTGTGTTTCCCGACTATACAAGTAAAATGACGGTGTTTTCACATTCAACTTGTCGAAATTTTCTGCAATATAAACCGGATCAGGCAAAGCACTGGCAATTGTTTTCAAATCGCGAACCGGAACAAAGAAAAATGGTACGCCGGCGGTCCATAAAGCCGGCACATGATTTTCAAAACCGATATCCTTGCTTTCAAGCCCGAATGCTGCTGCAAAAATTTCTTTCGGTGTATCAAGCGGAAGTTGTTCAGGCAGTTTCGGAAGATCAAATTCGGCGAATGCCACCTTACCTGTTTGATCTACGACCGCGCGAATAATACCGACTTCCTCTTCCAGAATAATGATCGAATCGTTCCGGCAATCGTTTTTGAGTGCCAGAGACACCGCAGCGCCGATTGTCGGATGTCCGGCAAATGCCATTTCTCCATCCGGTTTAAAAATGCGCAACCGCGCCATATGTTTTTTGTCTTTTGGAGATTTCACAAAAACGGTTTCAGACAAATTGAATTCGCGTGCGATTGCCTGCATCTTCTGGTCTGTCAAGCCATTGCAATCATGCACAATTGCCACGGGATTTCCTGAAAGAATAGTGTCACTGAATACGTCGAACACTTCGAAAAAACGACCTTTATGTGCCACAGTGACAAACCCCTCTTTGACTGGCCCCTCTTTGACTGGCCCCTCTTTGACTGGCCCCTCTTTGACTGGAGACCCGAATAGACGAACCTTCGCTTCATTATGCTTATGATAAAAAAGGCAGGACTGTAAAGTTTGAATATGCCCAAAAACAAAGGATGCAGACCTGAAGACTGCATCCTTACTAGTTTTAAAATATCTCAAGTCAAAGACAAGCTGAAAATTACACCGCATAAAAAGGCGAGTAACTTGCCACCCGATTATTTGTTATCGGCACTCAATGTCAGTTTGGAAACACCGATGGCAATATTGGCTCCTTCATGTGCCTCGACACTGACGGGCTGCAGAGAGAATGCTTTATTGTCGCCTACCAGGAGATTGGCACCACCGCCAACACCGGCTGCAGCGTCCACACCAAGCCCCTCATATTTGCCAACGAGAATTCCGGTTTTATAAGCATTTTTGCTGGCGGCCAAAACCATCCAGGACATTTGCCCTGCACCGGCTTTGCCGATGTCTATGCCGAGCTGTTCAATCTTGCCGACATATTTATCGGTTTGTGCACCTTTATCGTTCGGCTGGAAAACGCAGGTCAGCTTTTCTGTGGCTTTGAAAATGTGCCCCTCTGCCCCCTGTCCGGTACAAACGAGCATACCGATGGTAACTTTATCGTCGGCTGATGCGCCATTAACACTCAAAAAAGTGCTTCCTGCAGCAAGACCGGCAATAACAAAATTTCTTAAAAAATGTGACATGACTGTGGTTCCTTCTCTACTAACTCATCTCAATTTGGCGTATATTATTGAAAATACAAGTCGTCTTCGAACAAGTTTTGCAAAGTAGAATTGAATTCTTATTACTGTCGATACGAAACGTGATGGCTTTATCCGCTTTGGCTGAAGTTTTGTGAATTTGAATGAGGAAATCCATGTTTTGCCGGTTAGCAAGTATTTTTCTTCCAACACTTTTTGTGTCATTGGCTTTTACGATGAATGGCAGTGCTGTTGAACTAAACAGTCCATTGGCACCCATAGCCCGCCCGCAAAACGCGCCGCTTCCTCACGCCCATTACGGGGTACCTAAACCGAACCGGAATTATAAACCGGAACAGACAAATCCCGGTGGCCCGACATATAAATTGGATACCGGTCCGGATATCAACCACCAGCAATGGTGCAGCGATCGTTATAGAAGTTATCGTTCATCGGATGACACTTATATCGACCGCGGTGGCGTGCGTCAGACCTGTAAGTCGCCATTTCCGAAATAAGTATTGTTGCCATCACTCTATGATGAAAAATGTTCTATGCATGGCGGCTCACGGAGTGTTTCCCCGCGTGAAAGGAAATTTTCCATTTCAGAAAATACCCCCCCCTTTTTAGCTTTATAAATTTTCAAAATATTGAAAATTATTGATACCGATCCTTTCGTTTAAGCTCAATCCGGACATTTGATAATCTTTTCTAACAAATGATGAGATTAAGTGAATTCCAACTGCGCGGTCGGCAAAGTTGATTTTCGTAAAACACGCGTTAACCGCAAACACCTATTCGAGTTATTTCAAACAATCACTCAATTAAAGAAATCAATTCCGATTTCTTTCGTGAAAGTTGTTTCGATAACGTCGGAACGACCCGCCGCAATGCAGCGAACAATCGACCTTGCTGACACAATTTTTTAAATTCTGTAACAAAAAAGAGCCGGCATAACCGGCTCTTTTTTTTGGATTTTTTACAACAAACCGCTTTGATTAGTTGCGTGTTTTATCAACCAATGCGTTGGCTTTGATCCACGGCATCATCTCGCGCAATTTGGCACCGACCTGCTCAAGCGGATGGTTGTCGTTGATGCGACGGATAGCTTTGAAGCGAACAGCGCCGGATTTATATTCCTGCATCCAGTTGGAGCAGAAGGTACCGTCCTGAATGTCTTTCAGAACACGCTTCATATTCGCTTTGACTTCATCCGTAATAATGCGGGGACCGCTGACATACTCGCCCCATTCGGCAGTGTTGGAAATCGAGTAGTTCATATTGGCAATGCCACCTTCATAGATCAGGTCAACAATGAGCTTCATCTCGTGACAGCATTCGAAATAGGCCATTTCCGGAGCATATCCGGCTTCAACCAGAGTTTCGAAGCCTGAACGGATAAGATTGACAAGACCACCGCAAAGAACGACTTGCTCGCCAAAGAGATCGGTTTCCGTTTCTTCCCTGAAGGTTGTTTCGATAACGCCGGAACGACCTGCGCCAATTCCACAAGCATAAGAGAGAGCAAGATCATGAGCGTTACCTGTTGCATCGTGACCAACAGCAATAAGGCAAGGAACGCCACCACCACGCTGGTATTCGCTGCGCACTGTGTGGCCCGGTCCTTTAGGAGCAATCATGATGACATCCACAGTTTTTTTCGGTTCGATCAGACCGAAGTGGATGTTCAGACCGTGAGCAAATGCAATTGCTGCGCCGTCGCGCAAATTGTTAGCAATCTGTTCCTTGAAAATGTCAGCCTGCAATTCATCAGGAGTAACCATCATAATGAGATCAGCCCATTTTGCGGCTTCGGCAACAGTCACAACCTCGAACCCGTCAGCCTGAGCTTTTTTGGCTGTTGCAGAACCCGGACGAAGAGCAACTTTAATCTCTTTCACACCGGAATCCTTCAGGTTCAAAGCATGGGCACGGCCTTGGGAACCATAGCCGATAACCCCGACTTTTTTAGATTTTATCAAGTTTACATCTGCATCACGATCGTAATAAACACGCATGGAAAACTCCCTTAATTTTGTGTTTCATCTGTTTTTTTTCGCCCATAAAGAGCAAAAAATTGCCTGGTCGCTGTGCGCGCTTCACGAATGATTTCTTCATCATCCATGTGAAACTCGTCGCCCAGCAATTTTCTTATCTGGACATCACGAACAACGAGTCCGAAAAATGTCCGGAATGCGTTGTCAAGATTGTCCATTTGTAAAAGTCTGCAATCGCGACCGATTTCCAAAATCGGTTTCAAGCGACGCGCCATTGCAAACGGTCCGCGATAAAGAACGACATTTCCGAGATTGGATTTGCCCGTCCCTGCCTGACTGACGGCAAGCCGGTTAAGCGCGATCGATGTCGGCGAGGTCAGAACCATCAACCAGTCGCGTGCAAAATGTTCAAGGCTATTAAAAAGCGTTTGTTCATCAACCGCTTCGCGACTGATCGGTACCGCACGAACTCTGGAAGCCTGCCATTCGACCATGGCTTCAAGAAATGTATTGCGGTCACCAAACCATTTATAAAGTGTCTCCTTCGAGCAGCTTGCTGCTTTCGCAACTTTCGACATTGTCAACGCCAAATGGTCTTTGACGAGCACTTGCAGTGCTGCGTCAAGGACGTCCTTCTGACGATCTGTCAAATTATTGACCAGAGCATTTGTTGACTGTTGCATGTCCGCTGTTTTCATCTCTTTCCGTACCGTACCGTACCGTACGGTTCGTTACCTTGCTACGAGAAATCAGCAATAGCAAGTGTTATTTTCATTAAAAATCTCTTTTTATTAGAAATCAAAATTAGTGGAACGGCTTGAAGGCTTTGTCACCTTTTTAGTTCATCAACAAAGCCGGCGGTTTGGACAGCAAGATTGCTTTTTCAAACAGTAATCTTGCTCAAACGGTAATTTGGGTGCCGATTTCTACAACACGTCCGGTTGGAATCTGGAAATATTCGGTTGCGTCGGCCGCGGTTCTGGCTAGAAAAATATAGAATTTATCCTGCCACATCGGCATATCGGATTTCGCTGCCGGTTTAATGGAACGACGGGACACAAAAAATGATGTGGTCATAATATCGAATTTCCACCCCAGTTTACGACATATTGCCAAAGCTTTCGGAATGTTCGGCTGTTCCATATAACCGAATGTCAAAGTGACTTGCATAAAACGTTCATTGAACTGGGAAACCCGTGCACGATCAACCGAAGATACACGTGGCGTCGAGGCGGTATTCACCGTTAATATAACATTGTTTTCATGCAAAACTTTATAATGTTTAAGGCTGTGCATCAAAGCACTGGGTGCGCTCTTTGGATCACTCGTTAAAAACACAGCCGTCCCCGGTACGATGATTGGCGGTTTTTCGGCCATTTTGGTAACGATAAGATCAAGCGGCACTTCGGCTTTGCGGGTTTTTTTGAACAAATGTCGGCTGCCACGAACCCAGGTCCACATAATGAGCACCACGCTGCAGGCTAGTCCCACGGATACCCATCCGCCATCATGGATTTTTATCAGATTGGCGCTGAAGAAAAGAAGATCAAGACACAGGAACGCAAGCGTCGGCAGAAGGCATAAAGCAAGCCTCCATTTCCAGATGCGTCTCATAACGATAAAAAGCAGAGATGTTGTGACGATCATATTGCCGGTCACGGAAATACCGTATGCAGCTGCGAGGTTGGATGATCTTTCAAAACCTATGACAAGAAGAATAACAATAATTGCAAGAATAAGATTGATCCTCGGCATATAGATTTGGCCGAGATTCTTTTCCGACGTGTGCAATATCTCGAGCCGCGGCAAAATATTGAGTTGCACAGCCTGACGGGCCATGGAAAAAGCACCGGTTATCACCGCCTGAGCCGCGATCACTGTCGCCATCGTTGCCAGAATAATCATCGGTATAAGTGCCCATTCGGGCAGCATCTGATAGAACGGATTGATCGTATTGCGCCCGTGGGAAAGAATAAATGCACCCTGCCCGAGATAATTGAGCACAAGACAAGGGAACACAATCCACAGCCATGCTGCAACAATCGGACGACGTCCGAAATGTCCAAGGTCTGCATAAAGTGCTTCAGCACCGGTGACAGCCAGAAACACTGCGCCGACGGCTGCAAAGGAAGTTGCCGGATTGCCGACAATATAGGAAATAGCATATCCTGGAAACAATGATTTCAGGATCGTCAAATCATCAAAGATGTGGAATAGGCCAAACCCGCCGAGTGCCAGAAACCAGACCAATGTTATCGGACCAAAAACAATTGCAACTTTGCCGGTGCCAAATCTTTGTACAGCAAAAAGTGCCACCAGAATGATGAGCGTCAGCGGCACAACAAAGGGCTCAAGGTCGGGAGCCACAACTTCCATACCTTCAACAGCTGAAAGCACGGAGACAGCCGGTGTAATAACGGCATCGCCAAAAAACAGCGATGCGCCTAATATACCTATCCCCAGAGCCCAGCCACCTCTCTTTCGGAAAGTCGAGCGTGCAAGCGCCATCAATGATAAAATCCCGCCTTCGCCGTTATTGTCGGCACGCAAAACGAAAACAACATATTTGATTGTAACAATGAGTAACAACGCCCAGAATATCAGCGAGATAACGCCATAGACATCGAATTTCAGAATATCATGATTGCCGGCACCTGCGCGCAAGGCCTCACGAAAAGCGTAAATAGGACTTGTACCAATATCACCATAGACAACACCTATGGCGCCGATCAACAGAAGCAAAAAGCTTTCTTTGGAATGGTCATTGCTTTCATCAGCTGACGTGGAATCGTCGGTCGCAAGGTCGATATCTTGAGGGTCCGCCATGGCGCAATCCTTTCAGCCGAAAGTATTCATTGTTGAAGATATAGAAAACGGAGGAAAAATTACCTGCCTTAAATAGTCTTAGATCTGTGCCGTAACGGACGGTTAAACAGTTAATGCCCGCTTGAACCTTATAACGGTATTTCTCATACCGTGTTCCAAAGCGTCTGCTATAAGTCCGTGGCCGATCGAGACTTCATAAAGCCACGGCACACTTTTTACAATGGGGGGAAGATTGGGCACTGTCAGATCGTGCCCGGCATTGACAAGGAGTCCCAGTTGTTTTGCTTTTTCGGCAACAATCGTAACCGCTCCAAGCGCTTGCAATTGCTTTTTGTCGCTGTCATAAGCGTCACCATAGGGGCCGGTATAAATTTCAACACCATCAGCACCGAGTTTTTTTGCCTCTTCAAGCCCGTCGAGAACCGGACTTACAAACAGAATAACGCGGATGGAACGGTCCTTCAGCCGTTTGATAATCGGAGCTAAAAAAGTGCTCTGTCGACTAAAATCCCACCCATGGTCGGACGTTGATTGCTGGGGAGAATCAGGCACCAATGTTATCTGGTTGGCATAAGTTTCTGCCATATCAAGAAATGTCGGGTCCGGGTATCCTTCGATATTGAATTCGCGATTTGGAAATTCGTCATCAATCAGGCGGCGGATGTCGGGAAGATCGCTAAATCTTATATGGCGCTGATCAGGCCGCGGGTGCACTGTAATTCCGTCCGCCCCCGCATCAAGTGCAATGCGCCCCATGCCTACGACATTTGGCCAAGGCAAATTCCGGCGATTGCGTAAAACCGCGATAGCGTTAAGATTAACCGATAGCTTTATTGTCATCGACCACACCTATAAATTCCGATTCAAATCGTTCTTGTGACCATTTGAAACGCTACATTAATTTTCTACATATAACTTAATTGCGCTTCAAGGAAGGGTAAAAGCATGTTGCCTGAAGATACAATATCTGTTGTCTCCAAAATCAAAACCGATCGCGCCGGTGCTATTGCTTTTTCGATCAATGGGGTTCTTTCGTCCTCCGATGTTGAAAATCTCTATGGCCTTTTCGAAGCGGAAGCGGAAGGACAAGATCACGTCGATATGATCGTCATCTTCAAAGAATATGACGGTATCGATTGGGAAAGTCTGTTTAACGAGGATACTGCAAAAATCAGGGCCGAAGCTTTTAAAAAATTGAAACGTTATGCCATTGTAGGCGGGCCCGATTGGCTTAATCTTGCTATCGAATTTTTCAGGCCTTTCGGGCGTGTCGAAACCAAATGGTTTTCTTTAAACGATATTGACAAAGGCTGGGAATATATCGGAGCGAGACCTGCCGAATAAAAATCACTGCTGAAATTATCGAAGAGGATGACTCTTTCAGTTTCCGGGTCAGGAACTTTTTTGTTTTTTAGCTGTGCCCGTCTTCTACGTTTATATATGCACATCTTAACTTTACCAAAGTTGCAATGAGTGTCCCACCTTTATTGGGATAGTCGTAATTTCCGACGTTTTCGGGAAAACTTCCTTGTTTTGATAGCAACTTTATGACCAAAGCTGTGAGATTATTACTTGCCGCTAACCATAAAGACAATGGCTTAGACAACTGTTTTTATTATACATTCTGTTTGTTAAAATGCCCCACCGTGAATATGATACAAAAATCCGACACAGTTTCCTTCTCCCGTTTTCAACCTATTTCCATTTTTAACTGCTTTTCGCCACACCTCCCGAACCAGCAACAGCATTGCTAAACTTTCGAGCCATGATGGCATTATCCGATTATCCTCAATTGATTATCAGACAACAGTTTTCTTTTATCCCGAACAAAAGTTTGGATTAAGACACGAAAGTTGATTATTCGGCATTCTAATCTTCAATAAAAGAGGATTATCTTGAACAAGCAGAAAACATTTGAATCAAAAATTCAGGATATCAGCCCAACCCATGGTGATTTCATGGTTTTTTCCCCAATTTTTTAAAATTTTATAGACTGAAAATGCTGTTATTTGGTGAAATCAACTTGCGAAGCAATGGCCACTTGGCATATGAATTGCAGGACTTTATGGAAAAGGTCGGTCGGGAGGTAGCCGAGGAGCTGCTAGAACCATTTTTAAAAGTGGTGCGGTCGATCAGAGGGAGGCTTCATGGCTTACAAAATTGAACAAATGACACAACCACATCCTCGTCGTGCGTTATATAAAGTGCTTTATGTGCAGGTGATATTCGCGATTATCTGTGGTATTTTGCTCGGATATTTTTATCCTGATGTCGGCGCATCGTTGAAGCCGTTAGGCGATGCCTTCATCAAACTGGTTAAAATGATTATCGCACCGGTTATCTTTTTGACCATTGTAAGCGGTATTGCCGGTATGAGCGACTTGAAAAAGGTCGGTCGTGTTGCAGGCAAATGCATGCTTTATTTCATTACATTCTCAACTCTGGCGCTTATCATTGGCCTCATTATCGGAAACGTGCTGCAACCGGGTGCGGGAATGCATATTGACCCCGCTTCACTTGATGCTGCTTCGGTCAAAGTTTACGCCGAAAAAGCCCATGATGCATCAATCGTCAAATTCCTGATGAACATCATTCCCTCGACAGTGGTTTCTGCTTTCGCCGAGGGGGATATCCTTCAGGTACTGTTCTTTTCCATATTGTTCGGCATTGCTTTGGGATCAGTTGGCGAACGCGGCCGTCCCATTCTGGATTTCATCCATGCTCTTTCCACACCGATTTTCAAATTGGTTGCCATTCTCATGAAAGCCGCCCCGATTGGTGCTTTTGGTGCAATGGCCTTCACAATCGGTAAATATGGTATCGGCTCTGTCATCAACCTGTTCTATCTGGTTGCAACTTTCTACCTGACATCTATTCTGTTTGTCGTTGTCGTTCTTGGCGCCGTCTGCCGTTATAACGGCGTGTCGATTTTCAGAGTTGTACGCTACATCAAGGATGAGCTGTTACTGGTTCTTGGCACATCATCTTCCGAAGCTGCTTTGCCGACATTGATGGAAAAAATGGAAAAGGCTGGCGCCAAGAAATCGGTTGTCGGGCTTGTTATTCCGACAGGCTATTCTTTCAACCTTGATGGAACCAATATCTATATGACATTGGCAACATTGTTTATCGCGCAAGCTTTGGACATCAACCTTACGCTTGAACACCAGTTGCTTATTCTGATTGTTGCAATGATTTCATCAAAGGGAGCAGCCGGTGTCACCGGAGCAGGCTTCATCACCCTTGCGGCTACACTTGGTGCGGTTCCCGCTATTCCTGTTGCTGGCATGGCAATCATATTGGGTATTGATCGCTTCATGTCGGAATGCCGTGCATTGACCAATCTTGTCGGCAATGCGGTAGCCTGTATCGTCGTTGCCCGTTGGGAAAACGAGCTTGATACGGTTCAACTTCATAAAGTACTGGGTGGTCACGAACACCAACATGGGCATCACCATGTTGAAGAAGCAAAAAGTAAAGAAGCCCACTAAGAGTGCTTCCTGCTGAATTAGGAAAAGCCCCTCTTTCGAGGGGCTTTTTTTTACGACTGCATGAATCCCATTAGGTAACTTTTTTAGGGTGCGATAGCCATAAAATTACCCTGAATAGGGTCGTTCCGAATGGCAGATTTTACCTGTTCCAGGTTTTAATAATCAGGCTGCCCCCTTCGCTGTCACGCAAAATCTCACACTCTTCTTGTTTCTTGCGCAAAGAGGAAATTAGCCCTTCTGCGAGATTGGGGGCGAAACCGGCCTCTTCCTTTACTTGAGCAGGCTGGTTCCTTGGCAACAAAATAATAGAATGTCACCCGGTTCTCATATGACCATCTTAAATCAATCGGCAATTCATTACGTTTTTTGACTGCTTGTTTGCTTTTGTTTGTCTCTTAAGCAAATATTTAGGCGACGTGTTTTTCTAATTACGTTGCGGCGCCATCGGTTACAGCCACTGCTGCAGCAGCGCTTTTTTATAAACTTCGGTAACAATACCTCTTTCAAGCCCACCGCCTGCGGAGCCATTCACATTTGCATCATATCTTTTTTGATCAATATGGTCGGTCGTGAGCTCGGCACTTCCGTTAAACAACGGTCAGCACCTTTTAAACAATTTTTTGATCTTTAATCAGGCAATGATTTTTCATCCGGAATAATCAGAATTCTAAAGTACTACCATCTAACCGATCAGCCATTCGTACTGTGTGAAGCGGTCTGCGAAAAAGTTGGACACCCCCCCTTTTCTATGAGCGGCATTTTACCTATATTGGCGGTGCTGGCTTGCCAGCTATGGTAATAAATGGACAGTGTAATAAACCCATTGGACCCGGGGGCGGTACCCGGCGCCTCCACCACAATTAAAACAGCTTTCGATATTTTAGTTGTTTTTGTTATGAAGGGGGCGAAACAGGATCGACAAGGGCGTAAAGATTGCTCTTTTACCCGGCATTGTACCACCGTTATCGGGCTACTTAAGTAGTTGCAAATGACAACTATGCGGAAGCTCGTCTCGCTGCTTAATTGCGGCGCGAACGCTTCAAATTAAGTCTTGGACCTTCGCCGGTCCAAGCGGGGTTCGGAGGCACCTGGCAACAGAAGCCTTCACTTCTTTTGTTAAATAGCATTCGCTTAAAACTATCGACTCATTCAATTTTAGAAGTTCAAGTTTGAAACCTTGACTTCAATTTATGTTTGCACTGAAAGCCATAGCGGTCGTTTCATCAAGTTTGAAACCGAAGGTTGTGATAAATCGGCTGACAAGAAAATTTTTGAGGAGATTTTGATTGCCGCATTGCATTACAATTGACTACATTGCATTAAGGATGTGTGCCAAGTTTGGTTAAAACACATCGCAGAAGGAACAGGTTTTCAATGGTTCATGATCAGATCCGTTATGACATTCTCGTTCAGGACGCTTTACGTAGTGTTATCCGTAAAGTTTTGTCCGAGGTAGCAAAAGCCGGCCTTCCGGGTGACCATCATTTTTTCATTACTTTTTTCACAAATGCACCGGGGGTCAAAATTTCATCACGCTTGAAAGAGCGCTATCCGGAGCAGATGACAATTGTTTTGCAGCATCAGTTCTGGGATTTGAGTGTTTCAGATACCGGTTTTGAGGTAAGCCTCTCTTTTGGTGACGTTCCCGAACGTCTTGTCATCCCATTTTCTGCGGTTCAGGTTTTTTATGATCCGACAGCAGCATTCGAGGCTGCGTTCGATCTTGCATCCGACATGCCGAAAAGTGACAATGACAGTCCCGATGTGAAAACAATAACGGAAGAAAAAGAAGGTGGTGAACTTGCCATTCTTGCCGATAAAAAGGGCAAGAAAAAAACTTCCAGCAAAATAAAAGCACACGAAAAAGCCGTAGATGGCGATGATAAGTCGAGTGCAGAAGAAAAAAAACCTTCCGCCGATGTTGTCTCGCTTGATGCCTTCCGGAAGAAATAAGGCGGTTTTAATGGCTGAAGTTGTCAATTTGCGGCAGTTTCGCAAACAAAAGAAACGTCTGAACAACGAAAAGGAAGCAGGAGAGAATCGGGTTTTATTCGGCCGCACAAAAATCGAGCGTGCATTTGATAAACGGCAAAAACAAAAAACCGAAAGCTTTCTTGATATAAGGAAAATTCCTCACGACAAAGATCAAGGATAACCTGCCCTCGTCAATCAGAACCATTGACTGGCAGAAAGCGCAGGCAAAAAAAATTTCTGTCCGTATTGATGGTCATGCAACAAGTATATCACTTGAGCAGGCCTATATCGACATTCTGCTGCAAGAAGCCAACAAACTTGAACTTTCTTTTGCTAGCCTCGTTACTTTGATCGACGAGACACGACCTTGTGAAATTAATCTTTCAGCTGCGTTGCGCCTACTTGCCCTGAAGCTCGCGAAAAATTTTTAAAGCAACTCCAACAAATTTAAGAAAAACGGAAGCTTCGTTTTGTTTCAAAATGCCACCGTGTAGCATGGCTCAACCCGTGTTTTATTCCACTCGCCTATCATTTCACTTCTTGACATACGCTTTAGAATTTGAAGCAAAGGCGCACTTTCCGGCTTTGTGTTAGAACTTGCGTTCAAAAGCACGAATCCTGAAATTCGTGCCGAAGGCATGTGCTATTTTTGTCCGAATTTGACAATAATGGTTACTTGCTGCTTTTTGTCGTTTATATTTCTAACCGATTTGAACAAACGGACTTGATAGAAGAGAGCCAACCGTCTAACTCAACGCTATGGAACATTTTGCCGATTCAGACAGCGCTTTGCCGCCTTTGAAAGACCCACAATTTTTAACCGAATTTGTGGCCTTGATGGTTTTGAAGCGCGATGTTTTCTCGGAAACGCGGGTCGGCTATTTTGCTGACGACCCGCACAAACGCGTTATCCGCCGCATTGTCACGGCTGCGCCAAAATGGTCTCGCCCGCTTGCCTGGATATTGGCACGAAGAGAAATACGGGCATTGAAGAAAGTTCGCGGGCTAGAAGGCGTGCCACAGCTTATCGCGGTTGATAAAGACGGGCTTTATCGCTCATGGAGCGAAGGAACGCCATTGCATCTGGCGCGCCCGAACAAACCCGAATTTTATTTGAGTGCATTCAAAATACTTCGTAATTTACGCCGTATGGGCATTACCCATAACGATCTTGCAAAGCCACAAAACTGGCTGATGACAAGTGACGGTAAAGCTTCGATCATCGATTTCCAGTTGGCAAGTGTGCATAAACACCGAGGTGCCCTTTATCGCTATTTTGCCTATGAAGATTTCCGTCATCTCATAAAGCAAAAAAGAAGTTTTGCACCCGAACTCATGACGCCCACGGAAAAGCGGATATTGAAAAACCGCTCTTGGCCCTCTCGTCTTTGGTTGGCAACCGGAAAACGGGTCTATAATTTTATCACAAAAGACATGTTCAAATGGTCGGATGGTGATGGAACGGGTGACCGCGTTCAACATCAAGGACCAGTCATTCGCAATCTTTTGAAAAATAATCCGGATATTGGCGATATTGCAATTGCAACCTATTCGCTTCCAGCCAAAGGTGTCGGGCTATATGTTTTTGTCGAATCCGACAAACTTGATGAAAAAGCTGTTCGTAATCTTCTGAAAGACCAGAAAATCGAGTCCCTTCAGATTGTGCATCAATTGCCCAAGCGCGAAGATGGCTCCATTCGTGATGACATTATCAAACTCGTTGCCATGAACGAACTTAATGATCTTGTCGCCTTGATCAGACGCGAGCCGAATTTGAAACCGATTGTTGCTCCAATCATAGACCACCGGAAAAATTTGACCGATCGGCGCGTCTATCAATATGAAGCACAACGCAAAAAAAAGTGATTTTGCAATCGTTTTCGTGTAAAAGCTTATATTCTGGCCTAGCAGAAAATATCTCGAACCATTAGATTGGTGATGATGACCGATTTTCCTGACGATATACCCTTTTTTGATGATGAGCCGAAAAAGCCAACGCCGCAATCGTCTGCGCGCGATGAAGCTCGTAATGGTGAAGCTAGTTTGGCAGAACGCGCCATGGCTGCGCGCCGCAATGCCGATGCTGATGCCGATTATCTCAAAAAGCTCAATCCCGAGCAGCGCCTTGCTGTAACAACGACAGAAGGCCCGGTTCTGGTTCTGGCCGGTGCCGGCACTGGAAAGACACGGGTTCTCACCACACGCATTGCCCATATTTTACGGCTTGGCCTTGCTTATCCAAGCCAAATTCTGGCGGTCACATTCACCAATAAAGCTGCGCGTGAAATGAAAAACCGTATTGGTGAACTGGTTGGCGGCGCGGTTGAAGGCATGCCGTGGCTTGGCACGTTCCACTCGATCGGGGTAAAAATTCTTCGTCGTCACGCGGAACTTGTCGGCCTCAACAGCAATTTCACCATTCTTGATACGGATGATGTGATAAGGCTTATTAAACAGCTCATTCAGGCTGAAGGGCTTGACGATAAAAGATGGCCGGCGCGCACTTTTGCCAATATGATTGACGGGTGGAAAAACCATGGCCTTGCGCCTGACCAGATACCGGAAGGTGATGCCCGCTCATTCGGCAATGGCAAAGGACGCGAACTTTACCGCGCCTATCAGGAACGCCTGCAAACACTGAATGCCTGTGATTTCGGCGATTTGTTGATGCATCCCATCCATATTTTTCAAAAAAACGCCGATGTTTTGCGCGAATATCATAAAAAATTCCGCTATATTCTGGTCGACGAATATCAGGATACCAATACTGCGCAATATTTGTGGTTGAGACTATTGGCGCAGCGCCCTGCCGGACAAACTGTCAATCTTTGCTGTGTAGGCGATGATGACCAATCCATTTACGGTTGGCGAGGCGCAGAAATTGATAATATTTTGCGTTTTGAAAAAGATTTTCCCGGCGCAACCGTCATTCGTCTTGAACGCAATTACCGCTCGACTTCGCATATTTTGGGTGCTGCATCCTATCTCATTGCCCATAATGAGGGGCGGCTGGGTAAAACACTTTTTACCGATAACAAAACGGAAAATGACCAGAAGGTCAAAGTTCATGCTGCTTGGGATTCGGAAGAGGAAGCGCGTGCTATTGGCGAGGAAATCGAGCAATTACAACATCAAGGCCTTGCTTTGAATGACATTGCCATTCTGGTTCGCGCATCATTCCAGATGCGTGAATTTGAAGACCGGTTTGTCACATTAGGGCTTAATTACCGCGTCATCGGTGGGCCGCGTTTTTACGAGCGGCAAGAAATTCGCGATGCGCTCGCCTATTTCCGTGTTGTTGCACAACCTTCCGACGATCTTGCATTCGAACGTATTATCAATACCCCGAAGCGCGGCCTTGGCGAAGCGACCGTGCGTCAAATCCACGATACAGCCCGCGCCCGCAACGAGCCTATGCTCAAAGCCTCGCAGGAAATGGTGGAAACCGATGAACTAAAACCGAAGCCCAGAAGCTCTTTAAGAAAGCTTGTCGAAGATTTCCGCCGCTGGCAGAATATGCTTGATAATACCCCTCATACGGAGCTCGCAGAAACTATTCTGGATGAATCGGGCTATACTGCCATGTGGCAGGCCGATCGTTCTGCCGAAGCTCCAGGGCGCCTTGAAAACCTGAAAGAGCTTATCCATTCCATGGAAGATTTTGAAAGTTTGAGAAGTTTTCTTGAACATATCTCGTTGGTTATGGATACCGAAAAGAATGAGGACATGGATGCGGTCAATATCATGACGCTGCATTCGGCCAAGGGGCTGGAATTCAACACCGTATTCCTGCCTGGATGGGAAGAAGGGCTATTTCCCCATCAACGTTCGCTTGATGAAGGCGGGCGGGCGGGGCTCGAGGAAGAGCGGCGCCTCGCTTATGTCGGGCTTACACGTGCAAAGGAAAACCTTCACATCTGGTTTGTCTCGAACCGGCGCATTCACGGGTTGTGGCAAACGACGATACCTTCCCGTTTTCTTGATGAACTCCCCAACGAACATGTTGAAGTTGCGGAAGTTGAAACGTCCTATGGCGGTTATGGACAATCCCGCTTTGACAGACAGGAACCGTTCCAGAACAATTATTCAACACCCGGTTGGCAAAGAGCCAAAAAGAATGCAACCGAAGCAACGCGCACCAATTGGGGAAATCGTTCGGGCGCCAATGTTGAACGCATCGGTTATGGGGAAGTCGATTCCGGTTATGGTGCAGGAAAGTCAGCGCGCTCAAAAACTATAGAAGGCGAACTCATCGCCAAATCGGTTTCTGACAAACCATCCGAATTCAGTGTGGGCGACAGGGTTTTTCACATCAAATTCGGAAATGGCAATGTCGCGGCGATTGACGGAAACAAGCTCACCATCGCTTTTGATAAAGCAGGCGAAAAGCGCGTACTCGACAGTTTTGTCAAAAAAGTCTGAACATCTTTTGCTTAGCAGCAATCATCCGGTTTTAAACGATTTTTCATAAAGCCAAAAAAGGCAGAAAATAAATCAATTTTCTGCCTTTTATTTTATCAAATCGGTGACGCGGTTATTTGATGAAATTATGAATGAGCAGATCGGTTACATCTTTCACCCGTCCCTGCATAATCGCCTTGGTACCATAAAGCGCCATGCCGGAAACTTCACCCGCCGTTACTTTTGGCGGCATAACCAGTTCATATCCGCTGGTTTTGACATCAAGAAGTGCCGGACCTTTGGCTTTCAAAAAGTCTTTGACTGCGCTTTCAAGCTCTTCCGGCTTGTCAACTTTCCAACCTTTGATGCCGATAGATTCAGCAAGTTTGGAAAAATCGGGATTTTGTAAATCGGTATAATGATCGACAAGCCCCTCGACTTTTTGTTCAAGTTCAACGAAGTTGAGTGATGAATTGTTGAAAACTACAATCTTGACGTCTATCTTTTCCTGAACAACGGTCAAAAGTTCCCCCAACAACATAGCAAGGCCACCATCGCCCGAAAGTGAAATAACTTGTCTGTTTTTATAGGCTTTTTTGAATCCGATAGCCTGCGGCAAAGCATTTGCCATTGTTCCATGGGAAAGACTGGCAAGCGTTCTTCTCTTGCCATTTGTTTTGAAATGGCGGAGCAACCAAACCATTGGCGAACCGCAATCGCCTGTAACCAACGCATCATCATCGGCATATTGATTGATAAGCGATACAAGATATTGCGGATGAATAATCGACTTCGATAACGCTGTTTCCTTGGCTTCGGCTTTTTCCGCCTCGGCTTTTGCTTTAAGACATTTGTCGAGAAAACTCGTATCAGTCTTTTCGGCGACATGTTCAAGAAGCGCCGAGGCGGTTGATTTGACATCACCGATCACCCCGATATCGACAGGATGGCGACGCCCCAAATGGGTTCCATCCTCGTCTACCTGAATAATCTTCGCTTTGTCAGGATAAAATTGCGTATAGGCAAAATCGGTACCGAGCAGAAGCAAAGTATCGCAATGTTCAACCATGTCAAAACCGGGCTTTCCACCCAACATGCCGTTCATACCCATATTGAAAGGGTTATCATATTCGATAAAATCTTTCGATTTTGAAGAATGCCCGATTGGTGCTTTCAACTTTGCCGCGAGAGCGACCACCTCGTCATGAGCACCTTTGACACCCGACCCGACATAGATCGCAACTTTTTTACCCTTGTCGAGACTGGAAGCAATCTGTTGAAGCTCTTCCTCTGACGGGCGAATAACCGGATTTGGCCGATGAACGCGATATTGCGTAACATGGCTTACCGTTTGCATGGAAACATCGACCGGCAGAATGATGACGGCCACTCCCCTTTTTGTCAGCGCTGCCTGACAAGCTTCAACCGTTACGCGTTGGGCTTCCTCCGGATTTAAAATTTGCTCGCAAAACACCGAGCAGTGAGCATAAAGTGCAGGAAAATCCACTTCCTGCGGCCATTCGCTGCCGATAACGCTGGTTGAAAGCTGGCTTGCAATTGCCACAACCGGTGCGCGGTTGCGGTTGGACTCATAAATTCCGTTGATCAAATGCAAGCTCCCCGGCCCGCAAGAGCCTGCGCATGCACTCAATTCGCCAGTCAGATAAGCTTCTCCTCCTGCTGCCAAAGCAGCAGCTTCTTCATGGCGTGTGTGGACCCATTCGATTTTCGAGCGGTATATGGCATCGGTAATATAATTCAATGTATCACCGACAATGCCATAACAGTGTTTGACACCGGCTTTTTGCAGTGTCTCAACGATAATCTCGCCAACACGTTTAGAAGACATTTTCAATTTCCTTTCAAAATTGAAGTACAAAATAACTATTGAAAGAAACAACGAGGAATTGAAAATAAAATTCGCGTTATCACGTGTCTTTGTCGATTTTTCTACTCTCAGACAAGCTTTTTCCACTTTGCGACAAATTCTTCGGCCGAGAGTTTTTGCATATCGGGTATCGCTTCATAAAGTGTGTTAAGCGGCCAATTCCACCAGCAAAGGTCAAGAAGCGCCTGAATGATATAATCGGGAAATCGCATTCTAATTCGCTTTGCCGGAACGCCTCCGACAATTTCGTAAGGAATAACATCCTTTGTAACAACCGCATTGGCACCGATAACCGCGCCATGGCCGATGGTAATTCCCGGCATCACGACCGCCCCGTGCCCAATCCACACATCATGGCCAATTGTCACACGTTTATTATGTCGCCTTTCGCGAAAAGCGCTATCAAGTGTCATGAAACGAAAATATTCATTCGGCCGGTAAGTCATTTTATGCATGCTTACCCGTTCCATCGGATGTTCGAGGGCATTGAGCCGGACATTCGAAGCAATAGAACAAAAACGGCCGACATCGGTATATATTGCTTCACCATTGCGCTCGAAATAGCTGAAATCCCCAACCGTTACATCGCGTAAAACAACCCGTTCGCCGATTTCGGAAAAACGTCCGAGTTTACAACCGTGGAGTTTGGCTGTTGAATGGATGCGCGGCTCACTATCCTGAAAGCGTTGGTCTGTTGGCAATATGCTCATGATAATCCGGTATATTGAATGATGAATTACCATAAAACGCCGGCTCAAGAAGTGCAATCCCGACTATTTTACCAGAGCTTTCCGACAATTGTTATTTAAATTCCGCTTTTCATTGCAGTATCGTTTTCATACCGATATATTTTGAAATATCATCTTCATGTTATAAAAGTGGGTTTATAGTGACCCAATCGAATTCAAGGGAATTTTGGCAATGACGAGTGAAGGTAAAAAGACTGCATTAAGCGTGTTTTACATTGCTTTATTGGTTGCAGTGTTTATGGCATTCATATTTGGGTGGCAAACCTTCGTCAGTCCGCCACTGGGTGAGGATTTCAGCCTTACCGATTCCAACGGAAAAACAGTAACCCAAGAAGACCTTCGAAAAAAACCGTCTGCAATATTTTTCGGTTACACAATGTGTCCGGATATTTGCCCGACAACTTTGATGAGCATGACCAATTGGATAAAAGAATTGGGACCGAACGCAGATAACATCAATATCTGGTTTATCACGGTAGATCCCGAGCGGGATACTCCGGAAGTCCTCCATGATTATTTATCGAATTTTACCGATAAAGTTATCGGAATAAGCGGTGATCCTGCAAAAGTCCACGAACTGGTATCATCTTTCAACATAGCAGCCAAAAAGGTTCCTGGAGAGGATGGTGATTATACTTACGATCACACAGCAGCAATTCTTCTCACCAAAAAAGGCGGACAATTTGCCGGCGTCATCCCTTATAGCGTGGAAGAAAACAGAAACGAGCTGAAAGACCAGATTGCTATAGAGCGTCTCAAGAGCTTGGCAAAACAATAGAACATAAGGACTAAAATTTTGGGACAAATCCGACTACATTATAAATCGCCGAAACGCGAAGCCGAAAAACAATATGAACTTCTCGATCACGCCTTTGAGGATGATGCCTTCCCCCTTGCAATCACCGAAATAGATGAAGCGAATGGAATCTATGAAGTTTCCCTCTATGTGGATGAAGCTGAAAAGAATTCGGTACTTCCCCGCTTTGCGCAAGCTTTAGGTGTCAATGAAAACAAAATAGAAATAGAAATACTTCCTGATATTGACTGGGTAAGCCATAGTCTTGAAGGGCTTGGGCCCGTGCGCGCAGGTCGTTTCTTTGTTCATGGCAGCCACGACCGCGACAAGGTGAAACCGGGTGATCTCGCAATCGAAATCGATGCCGGTCAGGCTTTTGGTACCGGCCACCATGGAACGACAGTCGGCTGCCTCGAACTTATCGCCGACGTCATGGAACATGAAAAGCCGCAAAATGCACTTGACCTTGGAACGGGGAGCGGAATTCTGGCAATCGGTATCGCTCTGATCAAACCGATTAGAATTCTGGCAACCGATATTGACCCGATTGCCATCAAAGTTGCGAAAGAAAATTTTGCATTAAATGGTGTTGCCAAGACGATAACAGCAATCACAGCTACCGGCCTTGATGATGAAGAAATTAAAAAGCGCGCCCCCTTTGATCTGATCGTGGCAAATATTCTCGCAAATCCCTTGATCGAACTTGCGCCACAACTGGTTCCCGCACTTAAAAAAGGCGGATCCATTGTGCTTTCCGGCATTCTGGAAGAACAGCATGACCGCGTAGTCAAAGCCTTCGAGGCGGAAGGTGCAAAATATATCAAAACCTTGCATCATGAAGGCTGGGTTGCCATTCATTTAAAATAGGGCAAGCATCAAATCAAATGTCCGTTAGGCCATTTGATAAAAAATTACAGATGTTAGAATTGCCGATAATGAAGTCGATAATTCTTGCCCTTTCAGAATAATCAGAGGCTTAATTTATGTTTCAATCATTTGAAATTGCAACAAATCCCGATAACGCAAAGTCCCGTGTTTCGGCGCTACGTGAAGAAATGGAAAAACTCGGGCTTGATGGCTATCTGGTGCCAAGGGCGGACGAGCATCAGGGGGAATATGTGCCTCCCCATGCCCAGCGGCTGCAATGGCTCACCGGTTTTACCGGCTCGGCCGGCGTTGCACTGATTTTGAGAGATAAAGCGGTTATTTTCGTTGACGGGCGCTACACTTTGCAGGTGCGCAACCAGACCGACGGAAAAATATTCACTTATGCCGATCTCGTTTCCTGCCCGCCTTCGCTTTGGCTCGAACAAAACACCAAAGGTTTGAATATCGGCTTTGATCCCTGGCTTCATACCGTTAATGGCGTCAAGGCGCTGAAAAAAGCCGTTGAAGAAAAAGCCCATGGCAAGCTTGTCGCAACCGACAAAAATCTCGTCGATCTGATCTGGCATGACCAGCCGGAACCGCCGCTGACGCCGGTCACGATTCAGCCCCTCGACTATGCTGGCGTTCCTGCTGATAAAAAGCTTGAATTGATGGCAGAGAGCTTGAAAAAAGACGGCTGCGATCTCGTATTATTGACTGACCCCTCGTCGATTGCATGGGTTTTCAATATTCGCGGCAATGACGTTTCCAATACGCCTTTTTCATTGTCTTTTGCTATTCTTCGGGCAAAAGGCCGGCCATCATTATTTATCGACCAGCGCAAGCTTGGAGAAAATGAAAAGAAATATCTTGCCCGTTATGTCGACATTTTCGAGCCTTCCGCATTGATACCGGAAGTTGTCAAAGAAGCCGGGAAAAAATCCTGTTTTTCACTTGATGGGCAACTTTCTGCCGAGAAGTTACGTCAGGTGATTGTCGATCATGGAGGTACAATTAAAGATTTGCGTGATCCGGCACGTTTGCCGCGCGCAATCAAGAACGAGGCAGAGCTTAAAGGAAGCCGTCAGGCCCATGCACGTGATGGCGTAGCTCTCTGTCGCTTTTTCTCGTGGCTTTCACGGCAGAAACCCGCCACAGTGGACGAGATTTCGGCAGCCACAAAACTTGAAAACTTCCGTGCCGACACTGCCTTGAAGATGGGTTCAAAACTCGAAGATCTGTCATTCGATACAATTTCGGGAAGTGGCAGCGATGGTGCGATTATCCATTATCGCGTTAATACAGCAACCAACCGGCCGCTTAATGAAGGCGAGCTTTATCTCGTTGATTCCGGTGCGCAATATCGTGATGGTACAACCGATGTCACCCGCACTGTTGCAATCGGCCACGTAAGTCACGAAGAAAAACGGTGTTTCACACTCGTTCTAAAAGGCATGATCGATCTGTCCTCTGCCCGTTTTCCGAAAGGCACACGCGGGCAGGATGTTGATATTCTTGCCCGTATCGCTTTATGGAAGGCAGGGTTGGATTTTGCCCATGGCACGGGACACGGTGTCGGTTCCTATCTTGCTGTTCACGAAGGCCCACAAACCATTTCGAAACGTGGCGCACAAGAACTTTTGCCGGGAATGATTGTTTCCAATGAACCGGGCTATTATCGAGAAGGCGCATTCGGAATCCGCATTGAAAATCTGCTCGTCGTCAAACCGGCCGAACCGGTCAAGGGTGGCGATATTGATATGCTCGGTTTCGAGACGCTCACTCTCTGCCCGATCGACCGTAACCTTATTGCTGTTGATATGCTGACGAATGAAGAACGCGAGTGGCTAAACGCCTATCATGCCCGTGTTTTGAAAGAAAATGCACCGCACCTTGATGAGGTAGATCGCAAATGGCTTGAAGCAGTAACGCAACCGCTTTAAACAAATAGAAAAAGAAAAACGCGAAAGAAAAATCTTTCGCGTTTTTTTATCGATAAGTTCGATATCACTTTCTATTATTCATTATTGCACAATGGTTTTTAGAGACGACAGAGGGGCTTTAGATGCTACTGCCGTCTTTGGAAAACGAGCTAATATTCACAAGAACAGGTCAGGCAAAACGCTTAAACTCGCAAAATCGGGGAAATGCGAGTGAGTCGAAGCGGGATATTTTAAGGACAGTAGTGCGAAAATAGGTCTTTATATCTACTCCAGACGATCGCATGGCTTCACCTCCTCGAAATAGCAAAAGCTGTTTTTTTACAAAAAGGCGAATAAGAAAAGAGAAATAAAAAAAGCACGAAGCACCTCCGGCTCCGTTTTGCCTTTTTAGCCGACAGCCCGCATTCATAATTCGCCCTCGAGACAAGTTTTCGAGAATACGAGGCTTCTTTCGTGCTACTTAACAACAATTTTTGCTGTCTTTACCTGTTCACGGAAGAACACAAACAAACCGCTTCCCACCACCAGAGCCGCACCAACGAGCGTCAGAATATCCGGCATATCACCAAAAACAATATAGCCGATGATAACCGACCATACGAGCTGCAAATAGTTGAATGGCTGAACCACGGTAAGAGGTACAAGGCTCAACGCTTTGATCATCAAAAAATGGCCGACAACAGAGGTAAAGCATAGCGCCACGAGAATCCAGACATAGTGGCTATCCATATGAACCCAGAAGAATGGAAGCCCCAGATTCATAACCACAAGGCCGACAAGCCCGACATAGAAAAACGAGGTTTGTGGCTTATCAATACCACCAACGAGGCGCGTCAACGCCATATAAAGGGCGAAAAACAATGCCGCAACGAGTGCCCAGATTGCGCCGACAGACAGTACGCCGCTTCCCGGCCGCAGCATAATCAGTATACCGATAAAACCGATAACCAGCGCACTCACTCGTCTCCAGCCAACTTTTTCCTTCAACAGAAATACCGCTATGACCGTACCGAAAAGCGGATAGGACTGGAAAATCGATGTCGCTTCGGCAAGTCCCATCACACGAAAAGCCAAAGCAATGGCGATGAGTTCCAGAAGAAGCAACAAACCACGCAAACATTGGACAATCGGGCGCTTACTCTTGATATTGGCAATAAGACCGCCACTTGCCGTTTTAGCCATATAGACACCGGCAAGGGAAAAGACCCAATAGCGCACCATAACAATAAAGGTAGCTGGATAGTTATGAACCAGCGTTTTGGTCATGGCATCCTGACAGGCAAAAATAACCGTTGCAGCAAGTGCAAGGCTAATTCCCAAAAAATAACGTGGCTCTGCCGATGGCGGCATTTCTGCGTGAAATTCCGGTGGCGCCGCTTTACGCATTTTCCTCACCAATCAGTTTGAACCACTGATCTTCGTCAATGATTTGCACGCCCAACTCCTGTGCTTTTGTTAATTTTGACCCCGCTCCGGGGCCGGCCACGACGAGATCTGTCTTCTTCGAGACAGATGCCGCAGTTTTTGCCCCCAATCTTTCTGCCATTGCCTTTGCTTCGTCACGGGACATGCGCTCCAGAGAGCCGGTAAACACAATTGTTTTGCCCTGTACGGGCGACCCGTCGGTAACCGGCAAAACTTCATCCAAAGGTGTGACTTCGGCAAGTAAGGCTCGCAAAATATTGCGGTTATGTTCCTCACCATAAAAATCAACAACAGCTTCCGCAACAATAAAACCTATACCTTCAATATTGGTGAGTTCATTCCATGCATCATTTCCGCTTTCGCTGATATTTTCTTCCGGATAACGGGCCGCCATAGCAACCTTCTCGAAAGAATTATAGTTTTTGTAAGCCCGCGCAAGTCTTCTCGCATTGACTTCGCCAACATGGCGAATACCAAGCGCAAATAAGAACCGGCTTAATGGTATTTGCCTGCGTGCATTGATTGCATCATAAAGTTTATGAACCGATGTGCGCCCGAAACCTTCAATATTTTCCAGCTTGCTCAAAGCACCCTTCTGGCGTGTCTCGAGAGTAAATATGTCAACGGGGCTACGGATTGCCAAATTCTCGTCTTTGGCATTGAAGAAAAATTCAACCTGTTTTTCACCAAGCCCCTCAATGTCAAAGGCATTGCGGGAAACAAAATGGCGGATGCGTTCCATTGCTTGCGCCGGACAAATGAGGCCACCGGTGCAGCGACGAACCGCTTCCCCCTCTTCCCGCACTGCATGGCTTCCGCAGGCCGGACAAATATGGGGAAAAACAAAAGGCTCGGCCGTCTTCGGGCGACGTTCCTCGACAATGTCGACAATTTGCGGAATAACATCACCCGCGCGCTGGATGACAACCGTGTCACCAACACGAATATCCTTGCCATCACGGATAGTTTCCCCTTTATTGCCAATGCCTTTGATATAGTCTTCATTATGAAGTGTGGCATTGGTAATGACCACACCACCAACCGTAATCGGTTCAAGGCGGGCAACCGGTGTCAAAGCACCTGTGCGCCCCACCTGAATATCGATTGCTCTTAAAATAGTCATAGCGCGTTCGGCCGGAAATTTATGGGCAATAGCCCATCTTGGCGAACGCGAAATAAAGCCGAGACGCTGCTGGAGTGCGAGCTCATTAACCTTATAGACCACACCATCAATATCATAATCAAGATCGGCGCGTTGTTCTTCGATTGCATGAAAATGTTTGAGCAGGCCGTCCGCCGAATGAAAGAGCTTCGTTAAAGGATTGACCGTAAATCCATAAGAGCGGAAAACATCCATCATACCCAATTGCGTATCGGCCGGCATGCGACTGACCTCGCCCCAGGCATAAGCAAAATATTTGAGTTTGCGCTGCGCGGTAATGCTGGCATCAAGTTGGCGAAGCGACCCGGCAGCAGCATTTCTGGGATTGGCAAAAACCTGCTTGTGTTCAGCTTCATGGCGCTCGTTCAGAGCCTGAAAATCCGCATGCGCCATATAGCACTCGCCCCGCACCTCGATAAGATCAGGGTAATTGCCTTTCAAAACATGTGGAATATCGGAAATTGTCAATGCATTGGCGGTGACATTTTCGCCCACCGTTCCGTCACCGCGGGTGGCTGCCGTAACGAGTTTCCCGTTTTCATATCGTAAAGACAGTGACAAGCCGTCAATCTTCGGCTCGGCCGTGATATCAAGCTCGTCATCATCTTTCAGCCGCAAAAACCGCCGTATGCGGTCAACAAAATCATAGACATCCTGATCGGAAAAAGCATTATCAAGCGAAAGCATTGGTATGCGATGACGCACTTTTTCAAATTTTTCGGAAACCTTGGCGCCAACTTTACGAGAAGGCGAATCCGGTCTGATCAATTCCGGAAAACGCTGTTCGATGGCGTTGTTACGCCGACGGAGTGCGTCATATTCGCCATCCGATATTTCCGGCTGATCTTTAGTATTATAGAGATAATCATGGTGGGCAATTTCTTTTGCCAACCGTTCCAGTTCCAGTTTTGCCTGTTCGGCTGTGAGATCATCAACTGAAATATCTTGCATCATCGGTTTCCAGAATTCTTAAAAGTGAGCCTGACAACATGATCGCTATCCGTTTTCTATTCCATGAAAACAAACATTGAATATGGCTCATTTTTAATATGTGACCATATGTTTAGCGGATAAAACGTGAAAGAACCACAACCAACCATTGGTGCCACACTTTTATTTCATCAATTTATCGACATTTCGCTGAAGCCACAAACAACTTGACGGAAAAATCGAACTGTTTTTATTTTTCGCCTATTTGATAGGAAAATGCGTCATATTCTTGAGGACCATGTCTCTAGAAAAATTACGGACACGCAAAACTTCGCAAAATCAACTTTCTGGAACTCTTTTCATAGGTAAATCAAATCCTCCCGACTTCGCTCATGTCCGGAAGTTTGAGTAAAATAAAATTCTGTTGGAATAGAGGTCAGTCGTAGCTGTTTTTATTGCCGAATATCGAAAAGAATACTCGACGCGGTGCCTATAATATTCGACAGAAAAACAGAACCATCCGTCAATGAAATATGAAGGTCGAGCTTTTCGGATCCGAGTGCTTCAACTTTTCTTTTCAAAATGATATAACGAGCTGTCTGATGAATTAGCCAGCTGCTTGACTTCGGTTGATTAAACGAATTGCCGAAAACACGACTTCGAAATCCTAGAGCTTTTATTAGCTGGTGCTTGCTATCTTGTTTCGCTATTTTGCGTTAAGCAGTTTTAATGCTGCAGCACGGGCCTCATCGGTAATATGTTCACCTGCAAGCATACGTGCAATTTCTTCCACGCGTTCATTGATATCGAGTTTATGCACACGCGTAATCAGGCGGTCACCATCCCCGTGTTCGGATTTGGAAATCAGAAAATGGCTGTCGGCTCGCGCAGCCACTTGCGGTGCATGGGTTACAGAAAGCACCTGCACACCTTTGGCAAGTCTGGACAATCTTTGCCCGATAGCATCGGCAACCGCACCACCAACACCCGTATCAATTTCATCAAAAACCAATGTCGGAGCAGAACCCCGATCGGCAAGAGCCACTTTCAAAGCCAGAAGAAAACGCGACAATTCACCGCCCGAGGCCACCTTCATCATCGGGCCGGCACGTGTTCCGGGATTTGTGCGCACCCAATATTCAACCCTGTCTATTCCTTCCGGCGTACGTTCTTCTTTGTTGCTTTCGATATTGACTATAAATTCCGCCCGTTCAAGTTTCAGGGCTGGCAATTCGGCCATGACCGCTTTCGTCAATTCTTTTGCCCGTTCATGCCGTTTTTGCGAAAGTTGTCCGGCTGCCTTGTCATAATCGGCAAGGGCTGCAGCAACTTCTTTTTCAAGTTTTCCGACCGTTTCCTCGCTCTGGTCAAGATCTTTCAAATCCTGATCCATCTTGTCGCGCAACTCGGATAGGTTGTCAGCTGGAACATTATATTTCCGTGCGGCGGCACGCAAAGCAAACAGGCGTTCTTCGACATTGCTTAATTCTTGCGGGTCAAAATCGAGCGCACGCATGGCCGCATCAACGCTATCTTGTGCAAGTCCCAAAGCTTCAAGCGCATTATCGATTGAATCGACTATCGGTTTGACAAGCTCTTCTGCTTCCGGAATTTTCCTTTCAAGACGCCGGACGAGATTTGCCAAAACCGGAACAGGTGATTGCGCCCCGTTTAACATATCTCCGGCCTCATTGATGTCGCCCGCAATTTTTTCGGCTTTCATCATATCGGTGCGCCGGATTGCCAACCTTTCTTCTTCCCCGGCTTCGGGGCTAAGCTTATCCAGTTCTTCGACAGACGAACGCAAATAGTCCGCCTCGCGCAAAGCTTCTGCAACTTTTTCGCGATGTTTTTTCAAAGCCGTTTCGAGATTATGCCAATGGCGATAACGCTCGCTCACCGTCTTGAGATCTTCCTCCACACGCCCATAGGCATCAAGAAGTTCACGATGGGAGGCAATATCAACAAGCGCCCGATCGGCATGTTGTCCATGGATTTCAACAAGCTCGTGACCAACGTCACGCATCAAAGCGACGCTTGCCGCCTGATCATTAATGAAGACTCGCGAACGGCCATCCGAAGACTGAATGCGACGAAGGATGATATCGCCTTCTTCATCAAGGCCATTGTCTTTGATAAGTTTTCTGGCCGGATGGTCGATCGGCACATCAAAAACAGCCGTCACCTGCCCGCTTTCGGCCCCATGACGCACGAGGGAAGCGTCACCACGCCCCCCAAGTGCCAAAGACAAAGAGTCAAGCAGAATAGACTTGCCAGCGCCGGTTTCACCGGTAAGAACCGACAGGCCCGCGTCAAAGTTGATATCGAGCCTTTCGATCAGAACTATGTCGCGGATCGAAAGCTGTACAAGCATCTAAGATCAGGAACCTTTTTTCAGACCGGTTTTATTCAATGCACGGGATATCCACGAGCCTTTGTTTTCTTGAGGTGCGACACCACCCTTTTGCAGCAGGTTGAACGCATCCTTATACCATTTGCTTTCCGGATAGTTTTGTCCAAGAACAGCAGCAGCCGTTTGCGCTTCCGACGTCAGACCCAAAGCGTAGTTTGCTTCTGTCAAACGGTAGAGCGCTTCCTCGATCTGGTTTGTATTGGAATATTCTTCGACAACGGTGCGGTAACGCTTGATAGCCGAAAGATATTGTTTGCGTTCCTGATAATAACGGCCGATCTGCATTTCTTTACCGGCAAGCTGTTCGCGGCCGAAACGTATCTTGGTCTTGGCATCATCGACATATTCCGAATTAGGATAGCGGTCGACGACTTCCTGCATAGCGGCAATTGCGCGCTTTGTGTCTTTTTGGTCACGCGTAATATCGGGAATCTGCCGGAAATATGACAGACCGATAATGTAATAAGCGTAAGCGGCTTCTTCGGATGTCGGATAAAGAGCAATATAGCGCTTGGCCATATTGACCGCTTCGTCATAATTACCTTTGCGGTAATTGGTAAAAGCACCCATGACAAGGGCTTTACGAGCCCATTCGGTATAAGGATGCTGGCGATCAACCGCATCGAATTTTTTTGCAGCTTCGCTCAAACGACCTGCATCAAGGTTTGCCAGAGCCTGATTGTAAAGGACATCCGGCGGATCGATCTTTTCAACATAGGATGTCAAATCAACATCTTTATCTTTCTTCGAACAACCGGCTGTTAGGCATACGCTGCCAAGCATCAGCCCGATCAGGACCTTACGTACGATAGTGGATTTTTTGCTTCCAGCATCCATAATATACGAATTCAACTTCGTCATGCTTTCTCCGGCCTTCCGGCATTCCCTTGTTTATCAAAACCCAAAAGACAACACCGGGAATATGTCCTTGCCCGAATAGAAGTCATGGGACGTTATAACCAACTATTATCAACCTATAACATTAACATTGGATTAGCCGATTTTTACTCAATCGGTCAATCATTCCTTATAGACTGAATTATGGCAATTCCCTGAAAACTAAAGTATTGGAAGTCAATTTCCATCAAAATTCTTTGGTTTCGAATGCGGAAGTATCCTGAAGCAACGCTTTTACGAGCTTTGCATTCAACGAATGCCCGCCGCGAAACGACCGGAAAAGACCTATAAAAGGTGAACCCGTTAATGCTGTATCACCAATGGCATCCAATAATTTATGGCGGACAAATTCGTTTTCATAGTAGGTTCCGCCGGGGTTTATCACCTTGTCATCGGCATCAATAACAATCGAATTTTCCAGAGATGAACCGAGCGCCATACCGGCAGCCCATAAAGTTTCTACATCTTTGAGAAAGCCGAATGTGCGGGCTTTCGAGATTTCTTGCTTGAATTTTTCCGGCTCGCAATCAAAAACGAATTTGCTTTTTCCGATTATCGGCGTTGGAAATTCGATCGAAACATCAAAACGCCTGCCTTCAAACGGCTCGAATTCGGCAAAACCGGTCGCTGATTCGGCACGCACCGTTTTTTTTATGACAATAAATTTGCGCTTGGCCTTCTGGTTGACGACGCCTGCCTTGTCAAAAGCTTCGCAATAACTCCACGCCCCACCGTCGAGAATTGGTAACTCATTCGATGATACTTCAATATGAAGGTTATCAAGATTATAAGCGCTTATTGCAGCCATCAGATGTTCAATCGTTTCAACGCGTACTGCACCTGTTCCCAAACTGGTCGAACGTTCGGTTGCTCCGGTTTCTGCCGAGATGGCATGGAATTTCTTTTTTTCACCTGTCGGGGTCGATCTTATAAAAACGATCCCCTCGCCGACTTCTGCCGGATGAATTGTCACGGTCGATGCAAGCCCGCTATGGACACCATGTCCGCTCAACGTAACAGACTTCGCCAAAGTCGACTGGTAATGAGGGTCAAGACGAGAATTCATATGTTTGCCAACCATAGTTGAAAGATTTTCCCTTGTAAGGCTTATCGAAACTCTCTTTCACATAGCACTATTGTCGATAATCTTCGACATTGAATTTCATTTCCTTTTATCAAGGCAAAAACCGCTTTTCGACTTCCCTGATTTTTTACATCAGATATTTTTTGACCTGTCTATTTTTGAACCGCAGTTTTTCGGATGTTCAAAACCCAAAAATCCGCGGTTGCATTGGGGCACATGTCACCACTTTGAATTCCGGAAAATTCCAACCTTCCCTTTTCAATTTTCCTTCATTCTAAACAAGCTCTTTCTGCGTTTATGAGTGAATAAACGCCAAGCATTCCGGTCATCAGCCTTTTCAAGCTTTTATTATGATCTTATTGGACTTTAGCCTTATCCCTTTGACACAGCGTTGGAATTTTTTCGCACGGGGATCTTTAGCAAAGCCGAAAGTAAACAAAAAAACTAAAACGCCGCCGTTCAATACAATGAATAGCTTCATGAATTAACCTGCCAAAGAGGTAATGCATTGACCGGCCGCAGGTAGAATTTCCACTGTCTCTATCGCAATGTTTTTTAAAACCCTGTTTCCGAGCGTGCCCGCCATGAAATCGGCAATTGTTCACACAAACTCGTTTCAAAACCGGAAGCGTCAAAGGACAACCAGAAAAATGGATAAAACGACAAAAAAAACCGCTGTTTAAAAAACAGCGGTAATTTTGAGAAGGTTATTGGGGCTTTTATTATATCGGCTTTCCAATCCGGAAAGCCGAATTATTATTACCTTTTATTCAGTTTGCCTGACGGCGCAGAAAAGCCGGAATTTCCAACTGTTCTTCTTCACTGACAGGTTGCCGCTGTTGCGTCTGAGGACGCATTTGCGGTTCAGCCGCCTGCTGACGGCGCGGTGCGTAAACTGCAGCGTCGGATGAAAGCTGACGGCGATTTTCCTGTTGAGGCAAGACCGGTTCACGATTTTGCTTGCGTTGAGGTTCCAACCGTGCAGTCGGTTCCTCATCACGATGGATAAGGCTCTGTGTCAGTTTCTGCCAGAGGCTGCGTGGTCCCTGCTGGGCCGGTTGACGATGTGCTGCAGCATTGGCTTTTTCGCGGGCAACCGAAGGAAAATCGCGCAATTCCGGCATTCTGACAGGTGCAGGACGCGATTGCGGTGCCGGTTGTTTTTCACGCATTGACGGCACTTCCGTCATCTCGTCGAGTACGCGGGCTGTTGCTTCCATGTTAAGCGGAGCAGCGGATGCTTGCGGCTGTGCCATGCGCGGAGCCTGCTGCATACGAGGTGTTTGCGGCATTTGCTGCGGTTGTGCATGCACTGTAGACGAAGCCTGGATTTGCGGGTTGGCGCGCTGGGGAATAGCATTGCCATTCGACATCGGCGTTTTGAAAATTTCGCTTTGTGGACGGAACGGTTCTTCAACCGGTCTATTCATTTCCAGTTCGAGAGCTTCCATAACTTCGACCATTGGCTGAGCCTTGGCGCCAGACAACTGTGCCTTCGGACCATTTTGCGGAGTAGCCGAATTTTCGAGTTTACGAACCGGATTTGCGATCTGGCTTCCTTGTCCGTCGGTATCAGCGCCTTCTACATTCGCGCGATCAATGCCGGTTGCAACAACCGAGACGCGAATGACACCTTCAAGCGACTCGTCATCAATAGCACCAAAAATAACATTGGCATCGGCATCGACTTCTTCACGAATACGGTTTGCAGCTTGGTCGACCTCGAACAATGTGAGATCGCGACCGCCTGTAATCGAAATCAACAAGCCGCGTGCACCGCGCATTGATGTTTCGTCAAGCAGCGGATTGGCAATGGCAGCTTCTGCAGCAGCAAGTGCACGATTTTCACCGGAAGCTTCACCGGTTCCCATCATTGCACGACCCATTTCATGC
This sequence comes from uncultured Bartonella sp., assembly GCF_946479275.1. Taxonomy (GTDB): domain Bacteria; phylum Pseudomonadota; class Alphaproteobacteria; order Rhizobiales; family Rhizobiaceae; genus Bartonella. The sequence goes on along the minus strand of NZ_CAMLFE010000006.1, from coordinate 94,940 downwards.
ATCACCGAACGTACGTCGGCAAAATCAAGATTGATAAGGCCTTCTTTGATCATCAGATCGGTGATCGAAGCAACACCCGAATAAAGCACCTGATCGGCCATCATGAACGCATCGGCAAAAGTGGTTTGTTCATTTGCAATGCGGAACAGGTTCTGGTTCGGAATAACAATCAGTGTATCAACACATTTCTGCAATTCCTCAATGCCTGCCTCGGCAGTTTTCATGCGACGGGCACCTTCAAATTGGAAGGGCTTTGTCACGACACCAACTGTCAAAATGCCTTTTTCTCTTGCCGCGCGGGCAACCACTGGTGCTGCACCGGTTCCAGTGCCACCGCCCATACCACAGGTAATGAAAACCATGTGGGAATTGCCGAGATGATCAACAATCTCGTCCAGACATTCTTCAGCAGCCGCCTGACCAACTTCTGGAAGTGCACCAGCACCAAGACCTTCAGTTACTGCTGCTCCGAGCTGGATCACACGGTCAGCCTTTGACATGGTAAGTGCCTGAGCATCTGTGTTGGCGACGACAAAATCAACGCCTTGCAATCCGGCATTGATCATGTTGTTGACCGCATTACCGCCGCCACCACCGACGCCGAAAACAGTGATGCGTGGCTTCAATTCTGTAATATCTGGCCCGTGCAGATTGATTGTCATTGTCTTTTCCTTCTCAATAAGTACACCGCAAAGCCCTTAGCGGTAGAATTTTAAAAACATAACTCAACAACTCAAAAACTCTCGCGCAGCCATTGGCCTACGCGTTGAAACCGTCCCCCCGTACCAGTCTTGAGTTGACCGATCGTATGGACAATTTTTTCCTCGAAACTTGCTGTCTGCGGATAAATCATCAAACCGACGACTGCCGAGAAAGCGGATCCCTTTGCCAAAGTCGGCAGCCCCGATACGCCCAGTGGACGGCCGACCCGAACATTGCGTCCCAATATTTTTCGCGCCGTTTCCGGCAACCCTGTCAATTGGCTCCCGCCGCCAGTCAACACGATACGTTTTCCGATAACATGACCGAAACCCGAACGGTTCAAACGGTCACGCACCATTTCAAGAATTTCTTCAACGCGTGCTTGAATAATACGAGTAAGCACAGCACGCGGATATTGCATTTCACTGCGCTCATCGGCAATCGGCGAAATACTGATCATATGGCGATCATCGACGCCTCCGGGAAGTGTCGAGCCGTGCATGACTTTAAGTCGTTCAGCATCTTCAAGCGGCATCGAAAAACCGCGGGCAATATCAAGTGTTACATGATTGCCGCCGACAGGAATGGCATCGGCATGAACAAAACGGTTATCCGAAAAAACCGAAAACGTTGTTGTGCCGCCACCGATATCAATACAGGCAGCACCCAGACGGGCTTCATCGTCGACCAGAACCGCAAGGCCGCTTGCAAAAGGTGTTGCAACCATTGCTTCAACACTGATGTGGGCACGATTGATGCAGGCTTCCAGATTTCGCAACGGTACGGTTTCTGCGGTTAGAACATGAACGTCTACACCAAGCAAATTGCCGGTCATTCCGACAGGATCGGAAATGCCTTTCTCACTATCCAGTGAATAGCTGAGAGGTATTGAATGGACGATATGACGGTCGAGTTCAAAAGCCTTTTGCGAGGCACTTGCCAAAACCGAGCGGACATCGCGCAAAGAAACTTCACGACCACTCACATCGTATTCGCCATGAACGACAACGCTTCTCAAGCGGGCAGACGAGAAATTGACAATCAGTGAGTCGACAATCAACCCTGCCATTTTTTCGGCTGCATCAACTGCCAGACGGACCGACTGTTCGGCTGCCGCCATATCCATAACGACACCGGACTTTATTCCGCGAGAGCGCTGTACGCCAAAACCCAATATTTCAATATGGTGTGTGCGGCCGGGCAGATATTGCATATGATCGAACGGGCGCAAACGGGCAATGACACAAACAACTTTGCTTGAGCCCATATCAAGCACCGTCAACAGACGTGTCTTGCGTAATCCGTTGTGGCCTGAACCAAGCAAATTCATGCGTGCCCTGCCTTCTGCGCCTTCAAACGACGCTCTTCTTCCTTGACAACGTTATTGCGTCGTTCCACCGCCTCGTCGGACAATGCAACAGTAATACGATCAGGAAGCCGCAAATCAACACTCAGCACATCACGTGAAAAAAGCCCTTGCTCCTTATCAGCTTTGACTGCATCGGCAAGTCTTGCCATAGCATCTACTTCCGGCAATTTGATACGAACCCCGTTATCAAGAAGCACATCCCAACGTCGGTCGCCAACGCGCACATAAGCCCGTACATGTTCCTGAATTTCAGGGAAGGCTGCCAATTCATGAACAAAGGCAGAAGCCTTTTTATCGGCGCCGACGCCGACAACAAGCGGTAAATCGCCAGCAAGACCAGGCTTGAACGGCACAATAACCCTGCCCTCATTGTCGATAATATCAAGGTCATCGCCATGTTGCCAGACAGCGTATGGCTGCCGCTCGACAAGCGAAACGCGTACACGATCGGGATATATTTTTTGAACATCAACCGATTGCACCCACGGCAATTCACTTAAAACTTTACGTGCTTCGACGGCATCAAAACCTATCATCGAGGTTTCGCCATCAAGTCCCAGCGCCGAAAGAACATCAAGTTCCGACATTCTGTTATTGCCGGCAATTTCGACATCTTCAACTGCAAATCCGAATGTCGAGGTTGTGGCTTTCACCACCTCATCGGTGTGACCACCGGCTGAAATACCATAGAGAGCCGTTGCCCCCAAAAAAAGAACCGCTGCAAACGTGCCAAAATGGCGTGGCAGCTCGATATCGGCCAAAACGAGTTGCGAGACAGTACGCCGCAACCGCCTATAAAGGCGGGGCAAATTCGACACGACAGGTGTCGAAAAACCATCTCCGTTCTGACTGTTCAACGCATACACGACGCGTCCTCCACCATCCATTTTACGAGGTCACCAAATGAAAGACCTGAAACTTTCGCCATATCGGGAACAAGTGATGTCGGTGTCATTCCAGGTTGCGTATTAACTTCCAACCAGACCAACTCGCCTTTTTCCTCGTCATAACGAAAATCCGAACGGCTAACACCCTTGCACCCTAATGCCTGATGTGCCGCTACTGACATCCTTTGCACATTTTGGTAAATATTTGGTGAAAGTGATGCCGGACAAACGTGTTTTGACCCGCCCGGTTTGTATTTTGATTGAAAATCATAGAACTGGAATGATTTATCAGGAACAATTTCGCAGACATCCAGTGCTTTGTCACCCAAAACTGCACATGTAAGTTCCCGTCCGGCAACGTATTTTTCAACAATAACCTCGTCACCATAGTGCCAGGATGAATCGGTTATTTCCGCAGGAGGAATGTTCTGACCAGCCTTGACAATAACAACGCCAAAGCTTGACCCCTCATAGACCGGCTTGATGACATAAGGCGGTTCGATCGGATGAGTTTTGCCAATTTCAAAACGGTTCATGACGCGTGACGGCGCTACTGTTACACCATTTGCTGCAGCTACAATTTTTGCCCGCCCTTTATCCATTGCAAGAGCTGATGCCAAAACGCCCGAATGAGTGTAGGGAATTTGCAAAAATTCCAATATACCTTGAATGCGCCCATCTTCACCGAAAATTCCGTGCAAAGCATTAAAAGCGACATCGGGTTTTATTTCAGCCAGTCTGGAAGCGACGTCACGTCCGACATCCACTTTGGTGACTTTATAGCCGACACTTTCAAGAGCTTCTGCACATGCTGCGCCGGAAGACAAACTGATCGGCCTTTCAGAAGAAAAACCACCCATCAATACGGCAACATGCGTGCTTGCCATTCTCGAAAGCTCCCTCAGCAAATACTATATTTAGTCCCCTTGCATCAAACCGATACTATTGATCGTTTTGAATTCCAAATCATCCTTGCGAATCAATGGACTAGCGTTAACCATAATGAATCAGAATCGGCCTTCCATGACAAGCCCCGCAAAGTGCAAGATGCTGATTCGTAAGGTGAAATTCCGTTCATCCCTTTGAAATGACTCATAGATTTTTTTCAGTTTTTTTTCACGCCCGTTCTTTTTGAAGCAGCACAAAATTCTGACCTTTTAAAATCATGAAATTTTCAAATTAAAACACTTATATTTTTAGAAAATTTTTCTATAATTAATAATCCTGCGTCTTTTTTCTTCGGGTTTTAAAATGGTATTGTGATTTTCGATCAGCAAAAGAGACAAAAAATCATTAAAAACCAAATATTTTCATCACGTTTTTGCTCGGTGATGGTTACAGACAAGATAATCATGTCAAAGTAGTTTTGTTTTTTCCACGCCGATATTCAAAAACACTTTAATTTACATTCGGCATTCAATGAACCAAAATTACAAACGCATGAATTGGTTTTACGCAAAACAGTTCTTATTTAACAAGAATAAACGCAATAAATTTTTTTATAAGAAAATGATTATATTTCATTTTTAACTTATTAAAGTGTTTTACGATGACTTCGGGTGCATCAATGACAACAAGCAGAGGAATGAACAAACACCATGCGAATTGCAATGACCAGCATCAAGAGTGGCCATTTTCCGAAATTTTTTTCCACTTACAGCGATAATTTTAGCTGGCACTGATTTATGGCATCCGGACAAGCTACTGTATCAAGCTCATCCTTCCATTATTTATGCTTTATCTGAAGGAGACGGCACAAATGGCTTGACTTCTTTACCGGTCACAAATTGGCCTATACGTTTGATTTCCCAATGGAGGTTAATTCCGGTTTTTTCAAACACTCGTTTCCTTACTGTTTCGCCTAAAAGCTCGAGATCATAGGCAGTCGCATTGCCGGTGTTGATCATGAAGTTGCAGTGCATGGTGCTCATCATGGCACCGCCAATTGTCAAGCCGCGGCAACCGGCTTCATCAATGGCTTTCCAGGCCGATGTACCTTCCGGATTACGGAAGGTTGAACCACCGGTTTTTTCGCGAATAGGCTGAACTTCTTCACGGTGGCGAATGGCTTCGTCCATGGCTTTCTTGATATCTTCCTTATTACCTTTTTGCCCTTCAAGCAGTGCACCAACAAAGATCATACCATCATCAACTTTTGATTGACGATAGGAATAGTGCATGTCCGATAGATTGAGGATATGGCGTTTTCCCTCGCGGTCAAGCGCATAGACTTCAACAACATGTTGCGCTGTTTCGCCGCCATTGGCACCACCATTCATCTTTAACGCGCCACCGAGACCACCCGGTATGCCGCAATAAAAATGAAAGCCTGAAATTCCCGCTTCAAGGGCAACAGAAGCAAGCCTTTTATCGGTCGTTGCCGCACCGGCAAAAATACGCGTTTGAGAAACTTGCTGGGTTTCGCCGAAACCTTTGGCCGAAAGGCGGATTGTTACACCGGCAATGCCGCCATCACGTATCAGCAAATTGGAACCGATACCGACAATTGTTATCGGTATATCACGCGGCAATTTTTGTAAAAAAGCTGCAAGATCGGCTTCATCTGCCGGTTGATAGAAGACCTCGGCAAGGCCACCGGCGCGAAACCAGGTGACTTTGCTCATATCCACATTCGGGTGAATTCGCCCTCTTATACCTTCAAGAGAAGGTTGCAACCGCTTTAAAAGTGCTTCGCCATCTATCATCTGACTAAAACTTATTTTTTATCAAGATCTGCCAATTCATTGGGGAGAGCATATGCCCATTGGGTAATATTGCCAGCCCCGAGGAACACAACATAATCACCGGGCTTGGCAATTTTTCTGACAATCGGGGCGATTTCCTTCGGATCGGCAATATAACGAGCATCACGGTGGCCGGCAGTTTTGATCCGGTCAACCAGAGCTTTCGAGTTGACACCTTCGATCGGGTCTTCTCCGGCCGGATAAACCGGAGCGACGAGAATTGTGTCGGCATCATTGAAACAGGTGGCAAATTCGTCAAAAAGGTTATGAAGGCGTGTATAACGGTGAGGCTGCGCAATAGCAATCACACGACCTTTTACACTCTCACGAGCAGCTTTGAGCACTGCTTTGATCTCTACCGGATGGTGTCCATAGTCATCGAAAATTTCCACACCGTTCCAGCTACCAGTATGGGTAAAGCGGCGTTTGACACCGCCAAAGCCCGCCAATCCTTTGATAATGGCGTCATCAGGAACGCCAAGTTCGTGGGCAACTGCAATGGCCGCTGTGGCATTCAGCACATTATGACGACCGGGCATTGGCAAAACCAGATTTTTCATCTCGATAACCGCGCCGGTTTTACGCGAGCGTATCACAACATCGAAATGCGATTTCGGTCCTTCCATATGGTGGTTCAGAAAGCGCACATCTGCCTGCGGGTTGGAGCCGTAAGTAATAACGCGACGGTCATCAATGCGGCTCACCAAAGCTTGCACTTCCGGATGATCGAGACACATGACGCCAAAACCGTAAAAGGGAACATTCTCGACAAATTGCAGGTAAGCTTCACGTTCGGCTTCAAAAGTGCCGTAGTGATCGAGATGTTCAGGATCAATATTGGTAACGACGGCGACATCGGCAGGAAGTTTTAAAAATGTACCATCGCTTTCGTCGGCTTCTACCACCATCCAATCGCCCGCCCCCATGCGTGCATTGGTACCGTAAGCGTTGACAATACCACCATTAATAACCGTCGGGTCCATATTACCGGCTTCAAGTAGTGTGCCAATCAATGAAGTGGTCGTGGTTTTTCCGTGCGTACCGCCAATGGCAACGGCCTGCTTGAAACGCATCAATTCGGCAAGCATTTCCGCCCGTCTCACAATTGGTAAATGACGTTCTTTGGCTGCAATATATTCCGGATTATTTTTATGGATAGCCGTTGAAACAACGACAACTTCCGCCTGCCCCAGATTATCGGCACTGTGGCCGACATGAATTTTAATTCCGTGGGAGCGCAAACGCTCGACATTGGCATTGTCCGCCTGATCGGAACCTTGAACTTTATAACCCAGATTATGGAGCACTTCGGCAATACCGCTCATGCCTATCCCACCAATTCCTACAAAGTGGATAAGGCCAATACTCAAGGGCATTTTCATGAAGTTTCTCCTTCTTTATATTCTTTTACTGTTTTGCCCGCAACCAATGCTTCCGCAAGATCTGCCAATTTTTTTGTGGCATCTCTATGACCTGCAGTTTTGGCAGCTTTTGCCTGTGTAACGAGAAGAGTGCTATTTTTGGCAACAGCATCAATCATTTTTGCAAGCTCGTGACAATCGAGTTCTTTTTGCTGCATCACTTTAACGGCTCCGGTTGCAGCAAGCCTCGCAGCATTGGCTGCCTGATCGTGATCAAGTGCGTAAGGATAAGGAACAAGCAAAGCGGGTCGGCCGATTGCTGCAATTTCCGACACTGTTGAAGCGCCCGACCGTGCGATAATAAAATGTGCATCGGCAATACGCTTCGGCATATCCTCGAAAAATTCTTTAACTTCGGCTTCGACTTGGAGATTCCGATAAGTTTCCAGGAGTTTCTTATCGTCGCCCCTGACCTGCTGGACAATATGAAGGCGTTTTTTGACATCATTGCCAAGTAGTTTTACCGCCGCCGGTACAACTTCGTTGAAAAATGAAGCTCCCTGACTGCCGCCGAAAATCAAAAGATTGAAAACATCATTGCCATCAGATGGGTGATATGGCTGATTTGAGGCTTCAATCACCGCGTCGCGCACCGGATTGCCGGTTACAACAATCTTGTCTTTATACGGCCCTTCATCTTCAAGAAAACCACCGGCAATAGCATCAACCCGTGCAGCCAAAGCTTTATTGGCGCGCCCCATCACTGCATTTTGCTCGTGGATAAAAGCACGTAAACCGATCGATTTTGCCGCGTAAAGCGGTGGCAATGTGGGATAGCCGCCAAATCCGATGACAAGAACCGGCCGCAATTTCCTAAATAGTCGCCGTGATGCGCGCACACCTTTCAAGAGCTGCCAGAGCGTTTTCGCCACTGCAAAAGGATTTTTGCTCGTTATGGTTGCCGAGGGAATAACATGCACATGATCATCTTCAAATGTGCGCACAAAGCGTCTTGCCCTGTCATCGGTAATCAAATGGACATCATAGCCCCGCCGGACGAGTTCGCCTCTTAAAGCTTCGGCAGGAAAAAGATGGCCACCGGTGCCACCTGCAACCAGAACAATTGTTTTTTTATCAGTCATCTCACACCGCCGGCATAATTGTCGGTAACGACGCGGAAAGCCTTGCTTCGGGGCGTCTGCGCGTCAAGCTCAACAAGATTCCCATGGAAATCGCAATCGCCACCATAGACGAACCGCCATAAGAGATAAATGGCAAAGTCATGCCTTTTGGCGGCATCAAGTGCAGGTTCACTGCCATATTGATCATGGATTGGCAACCGAACAGAATAGCCATGCCGGCAATGGCAAAGCGTGTAAACGAATCCCGTTCATTCATGGCAATTTTCATGGATCTGATAACGATGAAGGCGAAAAGTGCAACAATCAGCAGACAAAGAACAATGCCATATTCTTCCGCAGCCACCGAAAATACAAAGTCGGTGTGACTGTCGGGAACAATCCGTTTGACAGTCCCCTCGCCCGGCCCCTGCCCGAACCAGCCGCCGTGAAGAATGGCTTCACGCCCGACATCCACCTGAAACGTATCGCCTTCTCCGGTCAAAAACCCGTTGACACGTTCCTGAACGTGGTGAACGAAGAGATAGGCACCAAAACCGCCGACAATCGCAAGGCCGATGAACAGAATGATGATGAAAATCGGCACACCTGCAAGAAAGAAGAGGCCACCCCAGGTGGCGCTGATAAGCATTGTCTGCCCGATATCGGGTTCGAGCACCAGAAGGCAAGCACATGTTGCATAAAGAATAATGGCAAGCAAAAAGCCGGGAATGCCGTTTTTTCGGGTTTGTTCGGAAAAAAGCCAGGCCGACATAACGACGAAAGCCGGTTTCATGAATTCGGATGCCTGCACAGAAACTCCGAGCACGGAAATCCACCGTCTCGACCCCTTGACTTCAGCTCCGAACAATAGTGTTGCGACCAATAGAACAAGCGTTACAAGCAATAGCAGCGCGCAAAACCGGCGAATATTGCGCGGCGTAAAGAAGGAAACGAAAATCATCGTAAAAAGTGCCGGAAAGCTGAAAATGATGTGCCAACGCACAAAATAGAAACTGTCTGCAATACCGATTTTGCTTGCAACAGTGGGACTTGCAGCAAAGGAAAGCATAATGCCAAGCCCCATTAACATAAGACAGGCTGCCAGAATTGGCCGGTCTATTGTCCACCACCAATTGGCTATCGGTCCACGGTCTGCACGAGAAACCATTTCAACCCCTTTGATACTATCATCCAGTCAAGCACAATTTTTGCTCATTCACCCATTGAAATTACGCCGAAAAGGATTCCGGTTGGTTAACGTCGGCTAAACTTTTTAATTATCGACAAAAAAAATGGCTTCAGCGTTCTCAAGCCGAAGCCATGAAATATAGGAGAAATAAATAAAGAGGTTATAACGCTTTTACAAAAGCTTTGAAGGCGTCACCACGAGCGCCGTAATTTTTGAACTGGTCATAGCTTGCACAAGCAGGCGAAAGCAGAACGGCCACTTCTTCGGCTTTGTCTGCCCCCGCATCCTGATGGGCTTCCTGAACAGCTTTTTCCAGCGTTCCCGACATTGAAATCGGAAATGCGCCATTGATGGTGCGGGCAAAATCTTCCGCAGCATCACCAATGAGATAGGCTTTACGGATTTTTGGAAAATAATCTTTCAACGCGGTAATGCCGCCTTCTTTTGCAAGACCGCCGATAATCCAGTAAATATGGTCAAAGGTGGCAAGTGCCGGTGCGCTTGCCTCGGCATTAGTTGCCTTGCTATCGTCGACATAAAGAGCATTGCCGATTTTTCTGACCTGCTGCATACGGTGCGGCAGGCCGACATAGGAGGCAAAGATCCGCTGCAATTCAACCGGTTTTATTTTCAAAATATCAAGGGTGGCGAGTGCCATTAAAGCATTCTGGGCATTATGACTGCCACGAAGCGAGGAAATTCCGGAAAGCGACAAACGTGCTTCGGGTTTGCCATTCTCCACACTGAAAAGCTCGTCTTTGACAGCATAATATCCGCTCTTCAAAACTTTGTCTTTTGATACCGGCAAAACATTATGATGATCATGCAAAAGCTCTTCATAGATTTTTGTTGAATTTTCATCGTCAACGGCAACCAATGCCGTTTTTGCGCCATTTACCAACCGCTTTTTGATTTCGCAATAATGGGCAAATGTCCCGTGCCGGTCGATATGGTCGGGCGAAATATTAAGAAGAATGCCAACCGTCGGATTGATTGACGGCGTGAGATCAATCTGGAAAGACGAGCATTCGATCACATAAAAACGATTTTTCTCAAATGCTTCAAGCGAAAGAATGGCGGTACCGATATTGCCACCCATTTCCGACATTTTTCCACACTCATTCAATAGGTGGTTGATGAGTGCGGTGGTGGTGGATTTGCCATTGGTGCCGGTAATTGCGATAAAGGGCATATCCTCATCGGCAAGCTTATGATGTTTGAGATAAGCATTACGCTCGCGAATAAATAGTTCGATGTCGCCGATAATTTCGACACCGGCAGCTTTTGCAAGTTTTACTGTCCAGTGGGGTTGCGGATTAGTGAGAGGCACACCGGGAGCAAGAACGAGAGCCGAAATTTTTGACCAGTCGACGTTATGAAGATCGCTCACCGGTATATTCTCAGCCCGCGTTTTTTCTACAGTCTCCATCTTGTCGTCCCATGCGAGAACCTCCGCACCACCAGCAAGAAGGGATTTTGCTGTGGCAACACCCGAACCGCCAAGGCCGAAGAGAGCAACTTTTTTATTCTTGAAAGAATTGACTATAATCATTTTGTTTATCTCAGTTTGAGAGTTGAAAGACCGATCAGGGCAAGTACAATAGAAATAATCCAGAAGCGTATAACAACCTGGCTTTCTGTCCAGCCTTTTTTCTCGAAATGATGATGAATCGGTGCCATGAGGAAAACGCGTTTTCCTGTCAATTTGAACCAGAACACCTGAATGATGACGGAGAGTGCTTCCATAACAAATAATCCGCCAATGACAGCAAGAACGATTTCATGTTTGGTTGCAACCGCAACAGCACCCAACATGCCGCCAAGTGCAAGCGAGCCGGTGTCACCCATAAAAATCGCAGCCGGCGGCGCATTAAACCACAAAAAGCCTAGTCCCGCTCCGACAACGGCGCCAAGAAGAACAGTAAGTTCCCCCGAACCCGCAACATAATGGATTTGCAGGTAATCGGCAAAATTGATATTGCCGGACAAATAGGCAATGAGCGCAAATGACGAAGCGGCAACCATGACCGGAACAATGGCAAGTCCATCAAGACCATCGGTAAAGTTGACCGCATTACCGGATCCCACCATGACGAAAGCAGCAAAGGGTATGAAAAACCAACCCAGATTGAGCAAATAATCTTTGACAAAAGGAAGTGCGAGACCAGTTGATTCCGTATGCATAATGACGCCGGAGGCAACAATGGCAATGATAAATTCCAGTGTCAGACGTGCTTTTCCCGAAAAGCCTTTTTCGCTTTGTTTGGTGACTTTGAGATAATCATCATAAAAGCCGATTGCGCCGAACGCCAACATGACGAGAAGTACAACCCAAAAATAGATATTGGCAAGGTTGCACCATAAAATTGCAGAAACCACCGTACCGCTCAAAATCATCAAGCCACCCATGGTCGGAGTACCGGCTTTTTTGAAGTGGGTTTGCGGACCGTCGGCACGGATTGGCTGGCCTTTGCCCTGACGCACTTTCAACGAAGCAATAATGCTTGGTCCGAACAGAAAAACAATAAGTCCGGACGTTAGCAAAGCCGCACCGGTGCGGAATGTGATATAGCGGAACACACCGACACCAGGCAGAATATCGGTCAGTGATGAAAAATACATCAACATGGAAGCTTGGCCTTTTTAACTTTTAATTGGCTTTCTTATAACGTTCGAGCAAAGCCGACACAACACGCGAAGAGCGAATGGAATTCGATGATTTGACCATGATGACATCACCATCATGAATGTCTTTGAGAATGAGGGGGATAATGTCCTCGACATTGTCTTTCAAATAGACTTTAAGCTTTTTGGTAAGCTCCTCTCGTAGAGGTTCGATCTCCCGACCAATGAGATAAACCGGATTGGCTCCCGAGGCGAAAACCGGTTCGGCAAGTTCGCGATGAAGTTTTTCGCTATATTTGCCAAGTTCGAGCATATCGCCAAGCACGGCAATGCGCCGCCCGCGCGCTCCGGTTTTTGCTTGTTTCAATAGTTCGAGACTGGCCCTCATCGAGGCGGGATTGGCATTATAACTTTCGTCAATCAAGGTGAATGTCCCGCCCGAAGGCAATTCCAGATGATAACGTGCACCACGGCCGCTTTCGGCGCTAAAAGTTGCCATTGCCATCACGATATGTGCCATATCCGCACCAACGCAATCACACGCGCCAAGCACTGCCAGACAGTCCTGCACGATATGGCGCCCGGGAGCTGCAACTTTCACCATCGCTTCATCGTTGCCAATTTTCACACTCATACTTGAACAGTCGGCCAACATATGGAGTTTTTCCAAACGGTAATCAGCAAAATCGGCTTCGCCGAAACTTCGTATATTTTCAATCCCGCACGCTTTTGCTTTATCGGAAAGAAAGTGGAAAAAATCATCATCTGCGTTAAGAAGAGCTGTTCCGCCTTTTACGACACCTTCGAAAATTTCTGCTTTGGCAGTGGCAATTTCCTCAATACTCGAGAAGAACCCCAGATGCACCGCCGCAACTTTGGTAATAATGGCTAAGTGAGGCCGCACCATTTTAACAAGCGGGCGGATTTCACCAGAATGGTTCATGCCGATTTCAAACACCCCGTAATCTGTGTCTGCTGGCATACGGGCAAGGGTTAACGGCACGCCCCACAGATTATTGAAGGACGCCGGATTGGCGTGAACTTTTCCGACGGCTCCAAGGCAATGGCGAAGCGCTTCTTTCGTCGTGGTTTTTCCGACAGATCCGGTCACAGCAATAATTTTTGCGCCTGATCTTGCCCGCGCTGCCACTGCAAGCTCATCCAAGGCCTTCAGTGCATCATTAACCGCAATCATCGGTACACCAAGCTTCTGGAGATCCGCTTTGTGGTCTTTTTCGATAATTAACAGGCCCGCGCCAGCCTCGGCAGCTTTTGCTGCATAATCATGACCATCAAGTTTTTCGCCCTTGATACAGAAAAAGATTTCACTCGGTTTTACTGTGCGGCTGTCAATCGAAACGCCTGATAATTCGTCCGGCAAATTGCCGATGACCTCGCCATCAATTGCTTTTTGTAACTCGGCTTTCGTCCATAATGGCATCATTTATGCTGTCCTTCCAAGGCCTCCGTTATTTCCTGATGATCAGAAAACGGGTGGACTTCGGTTCCGATAATCTGGCCTTTTTCATGCCCTTTTCCGGCAACAACCAATGTATCGCCGCTCTGAAGCAGAGAAATGGCATAACGGATGGCTTCGCGTCTATCCCCGATCTCCTTGGCGCCGCTCGCTGCAGCCATAATTTCTCTACGGATTTCGGCAGCATTTTCGGTGCGCGGATTATCATCGGTCACAATAACAATGTCGGCATATTTGGTAGCGATTTTCCCCATAATCGGGCGTTTACCCTTGTCACGGTCACCCCCACAGCCGAACACCACAATCACTCTTCCGGTGGTGAATGCTTTTACAGCAAGCAAAACTTGTTCCAGCGCTTCTGGTTTATGGGCATAATCAACATAGATTGCCGCTTTATCTTTTGTTGTACCGACCAGTTCGAGACGCCCCGGCGCTCCTTGCAGCCGTTCAAGTGCACGGAACACTGCAGCAGCTGAAACACCGGTTGCAAGCGCAAGTCCTGCCGCTACAAGCGCGTTGGAAACTTGAAAATCGCCTGCAAGTGGCAAGGTGAACTCGAAAACCTCGTTATCAACAATGCAATCAACAAATTGGCGCGAACGTTGGTGCTCGACATGACGGAGTTTGATAAAATCGCCCTTGCGACCGACGGTCAGAACTTTCCGTTTTGCCCGTCTGACATGTTCGATTGCCGCTTCCGAAAACTTGTCATCGGCAAAAATGACGGCCGGCGCATCTTTCGGCAAAAGTGTGTCGAACAAACGCATTTTTGCCCTGAAATAATCCTCGACAGTCGGGTGATAATCCATATGGTCGCGACCGAGATTGGTAAAAGCTGCCGCTTTCAGTCTCACCCCGTCAAGCCGGCATTGATCTATGCCGTGGGAAGAAGCTTCCATGGCCACATGGGTCACACCTTCGTCAACAAGTTCGGCCATTGTTTCTTGCAGTCTCACCGGATCGGGAGTGGTTAGAGAGCCATATTCATTTCTTGTTGGAGTAATAACACCGATAGTGCCGATCGTTGCTGCTGCAAAACCGGCATCCTTCCATATCTGGCGTGTAAATGAAGCCACCGATGTTTTGCCGCTGGTGCCGGTAACGGCCACAACTGTGTCGGGTTGCTTGCCAAAAAACCGTGCAGCGACAATGGCAAGCTCGTGACGTGCATCGGAAACACGCAAAACCGGCACTTTTTTCGACTTCAGTTTAAAATCATGGTCGGTTAGAATTGCTACTGCGCCGCGTTTTGCTGCGTCCTCCGCATAAACGCCGCCATCTCCCTTATTGCCTTTAAGTGCAACAAACAGAAATCCGGGTAATACTTTTCGTGAATCGGCTGTAACACCCTTGATTTCAACCGAAGAAAGGGACGAATCCCATGCTTTTCCCAAAAGTTGATCAAGTTTCATGCGTTATCCCCTTTCGGCCTAATCATTGAACGACGTTTCTGGCAACTTCTGGTTGCCGGAAGAAGCAAGTACAGGAGCATATTCTTCTTTGAAATCCGGTCTTACACCAAGGAAAGTTGCAGACCGGTGAATGATCTTTTCAACCATCGGGGCTGCGTTAAAACCGGCAGTCGCGCCAAACTTTCCTTCTTCTGCCTTGGGTTCGTCAATAATTGTCAAAACAACATATTGCGGATTATCAATCGGGAAAGACGCAAGGAAGGCGTTAAACTTTTTGTTTTTCGAATATTTGCCGTTTTCGACTTTTTCGGCAGTACCGGTTTTTCCGCCAACGCGATAACCTTCAACCTTGGCTCTGCGCCCCGAACCGATATCTCCATTCAATTTATAAAGATAACGCATGTCACGGCTCGTTTCCGGTGAAACAACCTGTTTGGAGTGTTCTTCTGCCTCTTCGGCTGTGCGTTTTAAAAATGTCGGTTCGATAAGCCTGCCGCCATTCATCAAGGCGCTTGCGCCGACCGCGGTTTGTAGAGGTGTTGTCATCATGCCATGGCCAAAAGCAATGGTCATGGAATTGACAGTTTTCCAACGTCTCGGCTCGACCGGACGGGCAACTTCGGGAAGTTCTGTCGTCATACGGTCAAGAAGGCCCATTCTTTTTAAAAATTCGCGGTGCCCGTCAATGCCGATTGTCAGTGCTTCTTTTGCCGAACCGATATTGGAAGAAAAGATGAAAATTTCCCAAGCTGTTAATGGACGATATTTACCGTGGAAGTCACGGATGAAATGTCCACGTCCGGCAGCAAGCGGCTTTGAAGCGTCAATAATGCTATTCAGCTGGAATTTTCCCGAGTCGAGCGCCATTGCGGTGGTAAAACTTTTAATTGTCGACCCCATTTCGAAAGTACCGGCTGTCATCCGGTTGAGGCGATCTTTTTTAAGTGCATCGACCGGATTGTTGGGATCGAAATCGGGCATGGAAGCCATGGCTAGCACTTCACCGGTGTGAATATTGATAACCACTGCACCGGCGGCAATTGCCTGATATCTTTGCATAGCGTCTGCCAATACATCACGCATAATGGCCTGAACACGGATATCGATTGAAAGTTTTACTGGTTCAAGTGACGTTTCGTCGGCAAGTCCGGCTGCACGCAAATCGCTTAAACCCGCATTGTCGATATATTTTTCCATGCCGGCCGTGCCCTGATTGTCAACATTGACCATGCCGAGAATATGGGAAGCTGTTGGTCCACCCGGATAGAAGCGGCGCACTTCCGTGCGAAACCCGACACCGGGAATACCAAGAGCCATAATCTGCTCTTTCTGACTTGGCGTGAGCCCGCGCTGAATCCACGCAAAACCGGTTTTCTTTTTAAGTTTTTTATAGGTTTCCTGCCAATCAAGATTGGGCAGAACCGTTGAAATCAATTCGATTGTTTCATCAACATCAATGATGCGGCGCGGTTCGGCAAAAAGCGAATAAGTTTTCAAATCGGTTGCAAGAAGCCGTCCGTTACGGTCAAGAATATCTGGACGGGCTGCCGATTGTTCGACCGCGGGGCCGGAGGCTTCTTCAATCTCGCCACCTTTGATACCGAAATAGATAAGACGGGCAAAAATAACTGCATAAACGCATAGGAAACAGCTCACCACCACCATCAGGCGGCGGCGGGTTCTACGTGAACGATATTCGGCCTTTTGCAACTCTTCATAACGATTGAGAGGTGCCTTCGGTTTACGCTTCAAAAACGGAATAAACTTCATGGCCGGACACTTCCTGTTGCGATATTGTCGATATTCGCGTTGCCGTTGCGGGCAAGCAGCGAATTCTTTTCTTCAAGCTCGTCATCCTTAATGAGATTTTCGATCTGGTCTGGCAGCCGTTCCGGTATATCCTGCAACTTGATAATCTGGCGGGGTTCGGTTACCTGCAATCCGAGTTGGTCCTGATAACGGGTGGCCAATACCTGCATACGTTCTGGCTCTATCATCATTGCCCATTCGGCATGCAGCAGGTTGATGGTGTTTTTTTCGGCAACAATTTGTCGTTCGATACGCTGGACTTCACCAATGCGTTTCAGTGCGTCGTACTTCACCTTGTAGGTGATACCGGCTGCACAAATCATAATAGCCACCAAGATCATATCAAATGTACGAAAAACTGTCATTTTCTATTACCATCATTTCGGGCATCAGTTCGGGCATTAAATCGGGCTAGTTCAGGAAGTCCGAATATTGATTTATCAAGAGGTGCAATGTCGGCATCTGTGCGGATGCCAAAACGGAAGCGCGCGGAGCGTGAACGGGGGTTAAATTCGAGCTCCGCTTCATCTGCGGTAATGCCGCTTTTGACTTTTAGCGTAAATGTCGGCTTTTCTGTTTCTTGAACCGGCAGATAGCGCGATTGCGCGCGCGCTTTTGACCGGAGAGCGAAAAACTTTTTGACCATGCGATCTTCAAGTGAATGGAATGTTACAACACCAAGCCGCCCGCCCGGCTTCAACACCGCTTCGCCAGCTTCAAGCGCTTTGGCCAATTCCTGAAGCTCGTCATTAACGTAAATGCGCAAGGCCTGAAAAATTCTTGTTGCCGGATGGATATGCTCGCCGGGTTTGCGCCCCACCAATGTCTCGACAGCATCTGCAAGATCAGACGTCCGCAAAAACAGCTTTTTCTCACGCCTTTCGACAATCATTCTGGCAATGCGTGCCGCATGGCGTTCTTCCCCGAGAAGACCGAAAATACGTGTAAGGTCTTTCACCTTCATAGTGTTCACAACATCGGCTGCGCTAAAGCCCGATTCCGACATACGCATATCAAGGGGGCCATCTTTCTGGAACGAGAAGCCGCGCTCTGCCTCGTCAATCTGCATGGACGAAACGCCGATATCAAGAATAACACCGTCAACTTTATCTTCTGTCACATGGCCGAGATTGGAAAATTCTGTATGAACGAGTTTCAATCGTGGGCGATATTCTTCAACCAGAGCTTCGCCGTCACGGATCGCTTCAGGATCCCGATCAAGTGCAATGACATTGGCTCCTTTATCAAGGAGCGCGCGCGAATAACCACCTGCACCAAAGGTACCGTCGATAATTGTTTTACCGGCGCAAGCATCCATTCCCGCAAGAACAGGTTCAAGTAAAACAGGGATATGACGTTTAAAACCAGTATCCTTAACAGTTGGCATCGTTATCTTTTAACAGTACGTTTAAAAATCGATTGGCGCATCCCGACTTTTCAATTGGTCAAAATGCGTCAATCTTCTTTATCGCACAGTTATGCTTAACGAAGTGTTAGGATTGAACCCCTCATTCACGAAATTTCCGGTATTAAACCGAATGTCATGAAGAGCAATACAAAATTCAGTATCAAAACAACAATTGCCGAAAGAATGGCAACGATCTGAGTAACAATTCCGTTTGAAAATTGCCCCATAATGGATTTGCGACCACTAAAGTAGAGAAGCGCAATCATAGGGACAGGTAGTGATATTGAAAGAATAACCTGACTGACAACCAGCGCTTCCGTCGAGTTGACGCCAAGGGCCACAACGATAAAGGCAGGAATCATTGTAACAAGACGGCGAACCCATATCGGTATGTAGAAGCCGACAAACCCTTGCATAACCATTTGTCCTGCCATCGTGCCGACAACCGAACTTGAAATACCCGAAACAATCAGCGAAACGAGGAAAACACCTGCTGCACCGATACCGAGGAGCGGTGTCAATGTGTAATAGGCCTGATCGATTTCGGCAATGTCGTTATGCGCACCATGAAATGTACTTGCCGCCATAATAACCATGGCCATATTGACCATACCAGCAATAGCAAGAGCAACAATAACTTCGCGGTTGGAATAGCGCACAAGTTGGCGACGATCCTTGTCACTCTGGACTTTGGCACGTGCCTGTGTGAGGCCGGAGTGGAGGTAAAGCGCATGCGGCATAACGGTCGCACCGATAATGCCGACGGAAATAAGCAAAGCGTTGGCATCAGGCATTTCCGGAGTAAAAAGGTGCAACCCCGCAGCTTCCCAATCAACCGGCGCGATGACCATTTCAATAAGATAACAAAGACCGATAATCGAAACCAGAATACCGATCAGAATTTCTGTCGGGCGGAAACCGCGGCTATCAATCATCAAAAGCGCATAGGTAACAATCGCGGTGATAATCATACCGACGATGAGCGGCAAATTGAACAATAAGGCAAGGCCAATAGCACCGCCGAGGAATTCGGCAAGGTCGGTTGCCATTGCAGCGATTTCGCTGATAATCCACATTGCCACAACAACAGGTTTTGACAGATTGTCGCGGCAGAGTTCAGCAAGGTTGCGGCCGGTTACAATGCCGACTTTAGCCGACAGTGCCTGAAACAGCATGGCAATAAGATTGGCGAGCAACACAACCCACAACAACGTATAGCCATAGCCCGATCCGGCCTGAATATTGGTCGCAAAATTACCGGGATCCATATAGGCGATTGAGGCGATAACGGCAGGCCCAACCATGAGAAGAAATGTACGTCCGCCCTTTCGCTTGCCGGCAAGCATTGCAGAAATGCCTTCCGACGTCCGTTCGGTGAGCGAGGACTTACGGGAGAATTTATCATCTTGAAGAGACATGCAACAAAACTTTCTAATTGCGAATGCTTTGCATTAGCTCTAACGATCTATCCAGTCAATTGGGGTCATATAAAAATATTTGTGAATTCTATAAAGGTAAAAAACGCAAAGAAAAATGTCAGTTGGTCTATAAGCCGGGTTCTGTATGGCGAAATTTGATTAAAACTCCGCGTGACAGCCATTCATCTGGTACGGATGTTACCACCCGTCTCGTGCAACCTACCCGAATGACAGGCCCGGAAATCGGCTGCAAGCAAAGCTTGCGTGTCATTCCTATTCGGTCTTGCTCCCGGTGGGGTTTACCTTGCCACATCCATTACTGGATGCGCGGTGGGCTCTTACCCCGCCTTTTCACCCTTACCTGTTTGAACAGGCGGTATATTTCTGTGGCACTTTCCCTGAGGTTACCCTCGCCGGACGTTATCCGGCACCGTTATTCCATGGAGCCCGGACTTTCCTCACCTTTCACCTTTCGGTATTGAGAAGGCGCGGCTGCCCGACCAACTGACAAAGCAGCTTATAAAACAAAAACGACCGGCTGCAAACCAATAAAAGCTGCTTCATTGTCCAATAGTCCCGAACCGTTCAGAAATGGAAAAACGCCCTATTTTGAAAACGGCTGAAAAAACAAGAAATTCCAAAAAATCGAAAGCAATAAAAGGATTTCCGGCCACGCAATTGCATAAGTTGTGAATGCCTTAACACTCAAGCCACACCCCCGACATAACGACTTATAACATTACAAAATCCAACTGTTCTACCCCTTGAATGTCCATTCAAATATTTTAAAAATGCGTTTTCATTGATTAAAATCAGGTTTGAAAATCGGCCAAGTTGTTTTTAAATTCGACAAAAAAGATCGACTTGAAGCAAAACAAACCAATGATTGTCTTATCGATGATAGCAAAAGTCACATGAGGCTCAGCCAGCCTTATGACCGGACAAATCTCAATCTCGCAAAAACTTCAAAAGGTTTTCATAAATGACGAATATCCGGAACAATCCGGATAGGTCTATTTTTCCCGAGAAAAAAGCCGCGATTTATTAGATGAACGGCCAAGGCAAGAAACGCTCTAAAAAGAGGAATAAAAAACGCTATAAGCTTTAAAAATATATCAGGCTGCCGCCCCCTTGAAGCATAGCCATTCAATTGTTTCGATTATATTTTTAAAAACTTTACGTTTCAGGTGAGGCTTTTCAACGTGCCAAGCAGGCGATGAAGTGTGTCGATGGTTGAGACATCCGCAACACCATCAACCTTTTGCGGTCTGAAATGTCGTTGAAACGCTTTGGTCACCAGTTGCGTGCGTTCGTCAAAAGAACCGGTGATATCAATGCCGTAACCGTAAAGAGCAAGCATTGATTGATAGGCTTCAACCGGTCTGCCGCTTTCACCATTGGTCATGAAGCGTCCACCGGAAATCGCGGCCGGACGCACAAAGTGGCCAATACCGGCCTTAAAAAGTGTTTCCCAAGGAAATTTTTCACCCGGATCGGTTTTGCGATGCGGGGCAATATCGGAATGGGCCAGTACATTCCTCTGTTCAATCGAATATTTTTCAATGATCGACTTGCAAAGTTTGATGACCGACTCAATCTGCTTTTCCGGATAATCGGGAAAGTTCAACAAAGGCCCGCCATTGACAATTTCAATGCCGATTGAATGGGAATTAACATCTGTGATACCCCGCCAGAAACTTTCACCGGCATGCCACGCGCGATAAGCCTCTTGAACCAGTTGCACGACTTTCCCGTCTTCTTCCACAACATAATGGGCTGAAACTTTTGCTTCCGGTGAACATAAAAGGCGTTCGGCACTTTCGGCATTTTCCATACCTGTGTAATGGAGAATAAGAAATTGCGGTTTGGCGCCGTCTTTACGCTCCTCAAAGTTGGGTGAAGGGCGCACAATTGCTCCCTGATAATCAGCTTTGAACTGTTGCATTGTCATGCCGTAACAAACTCCTCACGCACGATAGCCCATGCGTTATTAATAGCCGCCAGACGTTCATTGGCAATAGCCAGAAATTCCTTTGGTAAACCGCGTGCCATAACCCTATCGGGGTGGTGTTCGCGCACGAGATCATGGTAGTGTTTACGTGCTTCTTCGAAGCTTATACCTTTTTTCAAACCTAAAACCAGCCACGGATCACTTTCACCGACAACAGCATGACGTGCACTGATTATATTGAACCGCTTACGAGAAAAACCGAAAATATCGGAGACTTCACGCAAAAAAACGAGTTCGTCCTGATGGATTACGCCATCCGATTTGGCAATATAAAAAAGCCCTTCCAGAACATCTTCCAATAATTGTCCCTGACAATCAGATTCCTGACAAAGCCGGAACAGCCGCCGCGCATAAACATCAAATCCGGCAATGTCCTGTTTGGCGAGGTTATAAAGACGTTCGACATTATGAAACTCGTGGTCGGGAACCGAAAAAATTTCATAAAATGCTTTGACCTCGGCATCGCTTACAACGCCGTCGGCTTTTGCCATTTTTGCCGATAAAGCAATCATGGCAACAGAAAATGCAACTTGTCTGCGTGTTTCCGGATCACCTTCAAAGAAGGTACGCACACGTTCGACAATGGCATTCAATACGTCGCCAGCAACGTTGCTGATAAGCTCGCCAATGCGTGTCCATAATGAAGGCATTCCGTTTTCCTGAATTTGAATTTGGTAAGACTGTTCTGTTTGATCGGGTGCATTAACAACTATTTGGCAAGGTCGATAATTGATATCGCAAAATGATAAGAATGAAGTTGATTCTTACGGTGCTTCATCCCCGTCAACCGTGGAAGGACGATTCATAGCCTGACGCGCTACCTCCCCCGATTCACGAGCAAAATTTTCTGCCTGTTCTTCGCTCTGACCACTTTTCAAGGCCGATGCTTTTGCGTCTTCCATCAATTTATTAATGACATCCTGTTTTTGTGCCTCTGTCATATCCGATGGTGTAAGCGGTACTTTTGGCAAACTTATGGCTGAACCTTCAGGAAGGCCCTTTTCTCCATTTATTTCACCGGAATCCCTGAAAAAATATGAATATCCCCACCACAAACCGGCAACGACGAGAATGAGGATAATAAAAAGACCGATGATGCGACGCCAACGAAGTTTTTTCATATTTTTTCCAAAAGTTTTTATTTATATGCCATTCTTTTACTATTTTTAGCAATGGTGAACAGTAATTTTAGGGCCCGATAGGTGTTGAATTGTTGTTTAAAGATAATTTTAAAAAACTGGCGCGCACATTACTCACATCAATTGCTTCGGCTCTGTTGCTTACAAGCTGTACAACCTTGTCTTATGATCTTGGCGATATCGTGCCACCATCCGGCACAACACCCAAGGGACCAATCAATGCCCCCCGCTTTGATGATCGCAAACCTCATGACTGGACCGAGCTTACACCATGGCATTACCCCATTCATGGAACCGATGTCTCGAAATATCAACAGGCAGTCGACTGGGCAGCGGTCAAACATAGCGGTATTTCTTTTGCATTTATCAAAGCAACAGAGGGTGGCGACCGTGTAGATGACAATTTTCTCCACAATTGGGATGGCACAAAAGAAATCGGTATGCCACGCGGCGCCTATCATTTCTTCTATTATTGCCGCCCCGCTTCCGAACAGGCCAAATGGTACATCAGAAATGTACCAAAGGACCCGACGGCCCTGCCGCCCGTTCTTGATATGGAGTGGAACGATTCTTCACCGACATGCAAAATCCGTCCACCGGCAGATACTGTTCGTAGTGAAATGAAGGTCTTCCTATCCATTGTTGAAAAATATTATGGCAAGAAACCCATCATCTATACAACAGTCGATTTCTTTGATCGAAACGGCCTGTCGCAAATAAAAGGTTATTCGTTCTGGCTCCGGTCGGTCGCCGGCCATCCGCAAGAAAAATACGGCACCCATCCTTGGACATTCTGGCAATATACCGGAACGGGGCGTGTTCCCGGTATCAAGGGTGATGCCGACATCAACGTCTTTTACGGCAGCCGCGACGAATGGCAAAAATATGTTTCGGGAAAATAATATCAATCAGACAATGGGCAAACATCGTGTTACTCAAGTGGGCAAATATCGCTTTGACTTGCGATTGAATTACGCATGCCTCTTTATTTCTGATAAAAAATGGTACAAGACATTTTAAACGTCATAAAGTGCAGGAATGAGAATAAATGTTCAAGACAAGACAGGCAATTCTGGCAGCTTCGACATTCTTGTTTGCGACAGTTTTCTGCCCGCTTTCACAAGCTGAAGAACCTGAGGCGGCAACCCAGACTGATGATGTCGCAACCAAAGTTGCGCGCGAGGCCTGCGGCACGCCAATCGAAACATTCAGAGAGAATGTAGCCGATGAAGCCCGCAAAGCGGGTGTGAGCGAACACGCTATCGACGAACTCAAAAAAGCAACGATAGACCAAAAGGTTATTGACCGTGATAACA
The DNA here is from genome assembly GCF_946479275.1 of uncultured Bartonella sp. Lineage (GTDB taxonomy): Bacteria > Pseudomonadota > Alphaproteobacteria > Rhizobiales > Rhizobiaceae > Bartonella. The sequence goes on along the minus strand of NZ_CAMLFE010000006.1, from coordinate 70,952 downwards.
AGCAGGCCATTTTCAATCTCACATTTGCGGAATTTTCAAAACGCGTCATCCCTGAAGCACGTTTGAAAAAGGGCAAGGAAAACTTGCAGAAATATTCCGATGTTTTTGCAAAAGCCGAAGAAAAATACGGGGTTCCGGGACCGGTGATCGCAGCCTTTTGGGGGCTTGAAACCGATTATGGTGCAGTGCAAGGCAATTTCGATACGTTAAATGCCCTTTTCACCCTTTCCCATGATTGCAGACGGCCGGAACTCTTTCGCCCGCAATTGATTGCGCTCTTGAAACTTTTCGATCAGGGCGTTGTCAATGCCGAAACAACCGGTGCATGGGCTGGCGAAATCGGTCAAATGCAACTTTTGCCAAAGGACTATCTGGAACGCGGTGTTGACGGCGATGGCGACGGTAAAATCGACCTGAAAGGTTCTGTAGCCGATGCTATCATGACAGCGGCCCATATGTTGAGCGATCTCGGGTGGCGGCGCGGTGAACCATGGCTTGAAGAGGTGCGGCTCACCCGTGATGATCTGCCGTGGCAAGAAGCCATCAGGCAAAATCGCAAACCCCATTCGCAATGGACAAGTTGGGGCGTTACCGGTATTAACGGCCCGTTAGGACCCGATAACGGAGATGCTTCGCTTATGTTGCCAATGGGCCGAAAGGGACCGGCATTTCTTGCCTATGACAATTTCGATATTTTTGTCGAATGGAATAAATCGATTGTCTATGCAACAACCGTTGCCTATTTTGCTTCACGCCTCGCCGGTGCACCGGCTTTTGACATCGGCCATCCCGAACCGGGGTTAACCACCGAAGAAATGAAGCAATTGCAGCAAAAGCTTGCAGACCGTGGTTATGATATGGGTAAGGTCGACGGGGTTTATGGGATCCTGACACGCGACGCAGTGCGAACGGAACAGCTCCGTTTGGGACTTCCTGCCGATTCATGGCCGACAAAAGAATTGCTCGACCGGCTTTAAAACTACATTCGGCGGTTTTAAAAAATAGCGCATTCAACTCATAGCAAAACGGGCATCTCTGCCCGTTTTTAGTGTGGTATTTGCTTTTTTAAGGATAACATTTTCCCGATGAAACTGGATTTTTCTGATCACAGTTGAAGGCTTCAGCTATTCATTTCCGGAATTTTGCGAGCTTACCCTTCTTGGCTAAACCTTGAAAACATCTCGGCCCAGACCCGTCATTTCTATCATTCTTGAAGAGATGCATTCGACGTTTGGCCGGTCGCACGACAATTTACACGAAATTTTCTTATGACGTTTTTTTATCTTTATTTGTCCTGTCTGACAAAAGTACTTATCCATTATCTTAGCATAAAGGCTTTAACAAAACCGCATTTCCAACGGGGGGCATGAATCACGCACTTCAAAAAATCCTTTAAAATCAATTTTTTAAGTATGCATGTTTGATGACAATAAACCATCCAATATTTTACTGAAAAAAGCACAAGAAAAGGAAAAATGTCGTTCTATCTCAAGAACCTTGGCGACAATAATGGAATGCAACAAAATATCGTAAGCCAAATTCAAAGTAGCGGGAGAAGGCTTCAAAGAGGCCAAAGGATAATTCAAAAAGCCAAAAGGATAAATTTATCCAAACGGGATTCAAAAAATAAAACCCGACCGGAGCAAGCTCCGATCGGGCCTCAACCAAGGGAAATCCGTTGCGGGGGGTCTCGGTCTCCCTGGTTGTTAACCAATTTGTTGCATCTCGATAACGATGCCTCCCTGATATGAACGATCATCACGACGATCACAAGACAAGGGCCGAAAATCCGGAATGAAAATAAGAATTTTTTGCTATAATTTTACTCAATATGATAAAAATATGTCAATTTTGTATTATATTGGAGCATATAGTAGCGAAAAACAGATACTGCATGGAAAAATAACCCTGCATTTTTCGCAATCCGAATCGCTATCGTAAAACTTCCTCGAATACTCGCCGGGGGATGGCGTATCGCTTGTGAAACCGTTCTTCGCCTTTGCTCTTCCTGGTCTTTGCCCTTCCTTCGCCTTTGCCCTCCGTCATCTTCGTTATGACGGCAAAAAAAACAAATGCGAAAAACCGGCGAGCGAAAAACCAATTATTTTCCGGTTCTTCAAGCCTTACCGGACAATCTCATACTTGCCGCTCACGCAATTATTGTGAACATTTTCATCAAGCTGGATGTAGTTTATGAAACAACGAGCACAATCGGTCTTTCACCCATCGTGACTATTTCTCAATGAGCAAACCGAATTTTGCCCCATGTCACTCTATGTCTAGTCCCCAGTCGGCAGTTCGGCTTTGTCTTTTTTGGGTCTGATACCAATAAGGTAACATATGGCATAGACGAGATCAGCCCGATTAAGCGTATAGAAGTGAAAATCTTCAATACCATGTTCGACGAGATCAAGAACCTGTTCGGCAGCAACAGCGGCTGCAACAAGATCATGTGTTTTCTGGTCGTTTTCCAGCCCCTCGAAACGTTGTGCCAGCCAATCGGGGATATGCGTGCCGTTGCGCGAACAGAAATTTTTAACCTGCCAAAAATTATGAATTGGCAAAATACCGGGTAAAATCGGAATATAGATACCGGCTTTGCGCACCCTTTCAATATAATCTTCATAAAAATGGTTATCAAAAAAACATTGGGTGATGGCCTTAGTCGCCCCATTGTCTATTTTGCGTTTGAGGAGATCAATATCTGTCGCAAAATCAGGACTTTCGGGATGTTTTTCCGGATATGCCGAAACGGTGATTTCAAAATCCGGATTAATCGCTTTTAAACCGGCAACGAGTTCAACCGCATTGGCATAACCTCCCGGAGTAGGATGATAGCGCCCGCCCGCTCCGTTGCTTGGATCACCGCGCAGCGCAACAAAATGATGAATGCCCATGGAAGCAAATTGCCGTGCTACGCCGTCGACTTCTTCGCGTGTTGCATCAACACATGTCAAATGCGCAGCTGCATTAAGGTGTGTTTCCTTAATAATACGTTCAACAGTTCTGCCGGTCCTCTCCCTCGTAGAGCCGCCTGCCCCGTAAGTTACCGAAACAAATTCCGGCTTTAACGGTGCAAGACGTTTGACCGTTTGCCAAAGCATTTCTTCCATTTTCTCCGTTTTTGGCGGGAAAAATTCAAATGAAACCTTCAGCTTGTCGCCCAAGTCGGGGCGGCGGGAAAGTGATGGGGCAGACATTAAGCGGTCTCCGTTAGAAATGTTGTGTTTCGGGCAATCAACAAACGTGGATCACGGGCAAGCCACAGCTTGAGTGTGAGCCCTTTTGTATTGCCATTTTGTTGTGGTTGAAAACTCAAAGTTTTTTCCAATGTCAAGCCGGCTTTATCAAGCCAGTACTTCATTTGGGAATCGGAAAATCCCATACGCACATGGGCATATTTTTCACGTAAGTATTCAAGTTCATGCGGAGCATAGTCGACAATGATGAGCCGCGCCCCCGGTCGCATGACGCGCGCCGCTTCAAAGATTGCAACTTCAGGATCCGACAGGAAATGTAGAACCTGATAAATAGTAACGAGATTGAACGTTTCTTTCTCGACCGGCAAATTGGCAACATCTCCCAACCTGACCTGAGCGTTCGAAACGCCTGCTTTATCCAGATTGACGCGTGCAACAGCCAGCATATCGCGGTTATTATCAATACCTATCGCCCGTGTATAAAGAGGCGCAAAAAGCTTCAACAAAGATCCGGTACCGGTGCCGATATCAAGCATGGATTGGAACGGCGTCGTTCCAACCAGTTCAACCATGGTTTGTTCGACAGTGTTGTCGGGCACATGGAGCAATCTGAGTTTATCCCAGTCATGCGCATTTTTGGAAAAATAGGCAGCCGCAGCGCGGCTTCGCTCTTTTTTGACTTCGCCAAGCCGCATCAAATCCGCATTAATAAGATTGTCTTCAATATCAATATGTTGAAGCACTATTTTCAACATTTCCCGACGTAACGAACATGAAGATAAAGAAAAATAGGCCCATGCGCCTTCCTGATAACGCTCGATCAAACGGGCTTCCGTTAAAAGCCGTAAATGACGCGATACGCGTGGCTGCGATTGTCCCAGAATTTTTGTAATGTCGGAAACTGTCAGATCGCCCTTGTCCAATAAAAAAAGTATGCGCAAACGCGTTGTTTCAGCAACCGCCTTCAATACGTCTACTATTTCATTCAACGCCAATTGGCGAACCATGACTTTTCTCCGCTCTTATAGACATAAAGATATCTTTATATATTTCACAAATGTCAAGCAGAGAGATTACTTATGCCCACAAACACCGGAAAATTCCCCTTCAACGCATATCTTTTTTCGTCGGGGCATGTTTTTGTCTGAATACGATTTTGCTTGATAAACGGAATATCGCCATGCGATGTAACGGGAGCTAATCTTCACATAAACAGAGTTTATACGCCTATAAAAAGAAGTTATTCAGCCCTCTTTTTTTCAGTTTCCACTTTTCCTGATCCGATTTCGAAAAGCTCTCACCGATCTGTTCACGGATAAACTTCGCGAAAAAATCTGTTTCAGCGCCGTTCGGGCTGTTGAAACGTTCAATACTGTTTTTCAAAAAAAGCTTTATCTTGAAGGTAAGAATTGCTTTTCGGGAGTATTGAGAACAGCGAATCTTCCTTTATTATCAATGGAAAATTTTACCCTGGTTTGTGGATGCCATTGTTTTTACATGTTGACATGTAAGCTTATATAGACGGGAACGACAAAATTCTGTTTGACAAGAAAACAAGTTCAATTTTTTATTTGTCCATGACGACGAAGAGACAACGCGCTATTGCAAGAGAATTGACGCTTCTGATACCGCAAGCACCTTTTGCCGATAGCGAACCCATCAGATCTGCCTCGTTAAGCCCGCATATGAAGCATCTTCCCCCTTCTATCGCTGTTTGGCTGTCAGCCGTTGCCTATATCCGACACACTTACACAAATTATGATGAATTACGGGACGAGGGATATGATAAAGACTCGGCGCGTTTTTTTGTCATTGACGATATTAACGAAAAACTGACAGAATGGCGGGCAACCCGTTTTGTCGACGTGGAAGACAAATTATAGCAACTACCTGAATAACTTTAGCGATATTAGCCAATTTTATTGCCCCAATTGAGTATCACACGATAATGAGATTTCATTATTTTTTTTGATCTCAACGTGATTTTTCAATCAACCTGTCAAAGAAAACAAGTGAGGCGATCAAAGCTTTAAAATCCGGTTTCGTGATTTCACAGGCAAAAAATATAATCCTGCGAACCGATGAGACATGTTTTAAAAAAACAATGAATTCTGAAAAGAAAAAGGGCGGGAAAACCACCCTTTCAAATGAACCGCTTATGCGGAACTATTAACGAACAATCACTTTTGAACCGATCTGTACGCGCTCGAAAAGATCAACAACATCTTTGTTCAACATACGGATGCAGCCGGCCGACACATTTTTGCCGATGCTAGAAGGTTGTGTTGTGCCGTGGATACGGAAATAAGTGTCGGTGTTCCCCTGGAAGAGATAGAGCGCGCGGGCGCCAAGCGGGCTATGCAATCCACCGGGAACACCATCGGCAAAACGTTTATATTGCTGCGGTTTGCGCTGAACCATATCGGCAGTCGGAATCCAGCGTGGCCATTTGCGCTTGAACTGAACCCTCGCTTCACCATGGAAGCCGAGACCGGAAGCACCGACACCGACGCCGTAACGAATGGCCTGACCGTCGCCCGTGACAAGGTAAAGATAGTGATTTTCCGGTTCGACAATGATGGTTCCGGGAATTTCGTCGGTTGGATAAGGAACAACCGTACGCTCATACTGTTCAGGAATCTTCACTGTGACCGGCGGAATTTTAAATGGCTCGTCAGGAGTTTGCTCATAACGGTCATAAACCGATTGGGTGCCAAGCAAAGTTGACGTGACAACCGGTTTTGCCGGTGCAACTTTTACATTGTCGTTCGGTACTACTGTTGGAGCAGGTGTCGTTGCACAGCCGACAAGCCCAAAGCCCAAAATGCCGAGAGCCGCTGCAAGCCCCGTTTTTTGTTGCCAGAAGTATTTCATTTGATGTCTAGAAACCTCGTTATTGCGACATGTTTGATCGCTAGTATTTTTCTCGTACAACGTGGTTAATAGAAGGTTAATTAAATGGAAAGTATTTTTAGCTTGAAATGCGTTGTTAATCGCTTCTTACGTGCATTCGGGATAATTTTTCTGTGCAGAAAGACAATTATGCAACAGTAACAGAATCTCTTCTTGCTGTTTTCAAACCATATTCCCGTTAAAAATACAAAATTGGCCAAGCATTCATTCACGAATCAATTATAAGTTGATAAACATTTATCAAAAACGCTACCAGAATCGTTTCCTGTTTGTTTTATAAGTGTTATCTTTTAAGTGCTAAATAAAACTTGTTTCTTCGTTATATATAAATGTTACAAAATTGATTTATTAAATTTTTATCGGATGATCTTTTCATCACATATCTTTATTTAATTCCTATAGTTTTAGTAAAACAGTTTATTGACGCAAGATACTTCAGTTATCGTTGAAAATTGACATGACCAGAAGGCCGGCCGGTTTCCACCGCTCTTTTGTGTTGCGATCTTCTTATTTTAGATTGTGATTTTTTGGGCGATAAACATTTCAGTATGACCGACGATTAATTTGCCCCGCACTTTCGATAAAATACCATCACATTTAATTCGCCGGATAAACATTTTTCCGAAACAGCAAGTTTTATTCCCGAAATCAGGTCTGGAGAGTAACTAAAAAGAGCCATAAATATTTATGGCTCTCTCATTTACAGACTTCACCGGTTTGTCATTATTGGTTCGGTCAAGTACCAATCGCAACCGCTCTATTTCACCAGCACCAGAAACAGGCGCGGAAACCGCAAAAGCACTTTACCGTCATATTGTGTCGGATAAAGCTTTTTGATGCGTTCAAGATAAAGAGCAAGGTAGTCCTGCTTTTCCTCGTCGCTTAATGGAGCCAAAAATGGCCGCAGGGCTGCACCTTTCACCCAATCGACAATCGCTTCATGATTTTCCATGATCGGGTTATAGATTGTCTGCCAAATATCAATATAGCGCACAAGCGGTTTCAAAGCATCGTAATAGACAGAGACGTTCGGGAGCTTTTCCCGTGCTACAGAACCGATACGGTCATTCCAACGTTTGTCTTCGGCAACGTGAATCATTGCCCGATGAAGTGGCTCGAACAGATTATCCGGCATTTGTACGGCCAGTGCTGCACCGCTTTTCATGGCAGAGACCAATCGTTTCATCTCATCAATATGATCAGGCAGCCATTGAAATACTGCATTCGAAAATAACAGATCGACATCGCTGTCCGGAGACCATTTTTCAATATCCTGAACTGTAAATTCAATTTTTGGCAAGCGTTTCTTCGCACTGGCAATCATCTCGGCAGAAGAGTCAAAGCCCGAAACCTTGGCCCTTGGCCAATGCTCGCATAAAACTTCGGTCGAAGTTCCCGGCCCGCAACCAAGATCGACAATGGTTTTTACCTCTTTAAGAGGAACAGCATTGGCAAGGTCATGTACCGGTCTTAAACGTTCATCCTCGAATTTCAAATAATCTTGTGCTGACCAATCTTGCATAAATTTTCTCCATTGTCTTATCGGGCAGTGAAACCAGTTTACCACTTTTTGCAGTCAAGACACCCATAAAGTCAAAAATTCCCCATATAGTCCGAATTTCGCTTCAAACGTGAAAAAAGCTTTGCTTCACACCTCCGCCGATTGTGTTTTATTTCATTGTTTTTTAGCATCGTTGAACAACGAAAGGCCACATAGGATTTGCCCGTAATTTTTCACCATTCTTCAAGATAAGACAAATGCACCTCAAGAGCCTCGATCGTTTTGTCATGGCTGTTTTTAAGTCCTTCATTCCGTTTTTAATAGCTTGATATAGATTCTATTTTGTTGAAGCTTATTTTCATCTGCCGCGCCCCTCATAACCGAGTTTCCAGTATTTTCGAAGTCGGTTTGAACTGAATAGATTTTTCATTTTAAAGAAACGGATAAAGCCTGAACAAGCGAAGGGCTTATTTTTATTATTTTAACCGGAAAATTTTTGTCGATATTTATCAGGATTATATCCGGTTTTTACAGCTATGGCTTCGTTTCGCCGTTAAAAATCGCACAGGTAAAAATGTTAGCCAAATGACTGACACATGTCATCGACAACCGTCAATCAAACATAAAAAAATGGAAAAAGCGGGGAAACCCCGCTTCTTTTCTCATATTAGTCAAAACAAAACGATATCGTTTCCTGAAACCGCGACGAACTCTAGCGTGTCAAACGTTTGTAAGTGACCCGTTTCGGATTGACAGATTCCGGCCCAAGACGGCGTATTTTATCGGCCTCGTATTCTTCAAAATTGCCTTCAAACCATTCCACATGACTGTCCCCCTCGAAAGCCAGCATATGTGTTGCCAAGCGATCAAGGAACATACGATCGTGGCTGATAACAACGGCACAGCCGGCAAAGTTTTCAAGAGCTTCCTCCAAAGCTGCCAGCGTTTCGGTATCAAGATCATTGGTCGGCTCGTCAAGCAACAAAACATTGCCGCCCTCTTTCAAAAGTTTGGCAAGATGCACACGGTTTCTTTGTCCACCTGAAAGGTTACCAACCTTCTGTTGTTGGTCACTTCCCTTGAAGTTGAAGGCACCGCAATAGGCACGGCTGTTCATTTCATATTTGCCGAGTTTGATGATGTCGTTACCGCCGGAAATCTCTTCCCAGACTGTTTTATTCGGGTCGAGTGCGTCACGACTTTGGTCAACATAGCTCATTTTGACAGTGTCACCAATACGAATTGTTCCAGAATCCGGCTTTTCCTGCCCCGTCAACATTTTGAACAATGTTGTTTTACCGGCACCGTTAGGACCGATAACACCGACGATACCGCCTGCCGGTAATTTGAAAGAAAGGTCGTCAATCAACATGTGATCGCCAAAACCTTTGCTTAAATGTTCAACTTCAATAACAACCTGTCCCAATCTTTCGCCAACCGGAATGATGATTTGCGCTTCACCGGGACGGCGGTCATTGGCCGCTTTGACCAATTCGTCATAAGCCTTGATACGCGCCTTCGATTTTGCCTGACGAGCCTTCGGGCTTGATGCAATCCATTCCTGTTCACGCGTCAAAGCCTTCTGGCGGGCAGCTTCTTCACGTCCTTCCTGCGCGAGACGCTTGGCTTTTGCTTCCAGATAGGCTGAATAATTACCCTCGTAAGGTATGCCATGGCCACGATCAAGCTCCAGAATCCAGCCGGTTACATGATCAAGGAAATAACGATCGTGCGTGATGATGAGAACGGCACCCGGGTATTCGCGCAAATGCTTTTCAAGCCATGCCGTGGTTTCGGCATCAAGATGGTTGGTTGGTTCGTCGAGCAGCAACAAATCGGGCTGTTGCAACAACAATTTACATAAAGCAACGCGGCGTTTTTCACCACCCGATAATTTGGAAACATCGGCATCTGCGGGCGGGCAACGCAGTGCATCCATTGCCATTTCTACTTGTGAATCGAGATCCCACAGGTTGCGGCTGTCGATAATATCCTGAAGTTTTGCACCTTCTTCGGCGGTTTCGTCAGAATAGTTCATCATCAGTTCATTATAACGGTCAAGAATTGCCTTTTTATCAGCGACTCCTTCCATGACATTGCCACGGACATCTTTTGTCGCGTCGAGAACCGGCTCTTGTGGCAAATATCCGCAGGTTGCGCCTTCTGCAAGCCAGGCTTCACCGGTGAATTCTTTGTCAATGCCAGCCATAATCCGCAAAATCGTCGATTTACCGGCGCCGTTTGGCCCCAGAATGCCTATTTTGGCATCGGGATAGAACGACAGATTGATATTGTCCAAAATTTTTTTATTGCCGTAGGATTTGCTAAGACCAGCCATATGATAGATAAATTGCCGCGCCATATATGTTCTTCCATTCCTTGATTAACGGGGTTTGAAATGCTTTTTTCGCATTTTCCCTTCACAAGCGTTTTATTGAAAACACTGTGCAAAACTATGTTGTTTCTGTCTTTTAACTGAAAGAGTCGAGGTCGGCAATCGATAGTCAAGGCAAAAAGGTTCGAAATCGCTTTTCCCTTTTAACCTTAGTCGAGGATAATACCCTCATTTCCCAGCGGGACAAATTGCACCGTTTATTTTTACCGGCTCAAACCAACCGGACGAGCAATACATTTGAACGTTTCTATCTTTTTAAAAAAAGGTTGCGAGCCCGTGTTTTAAGCCGTGTGCAAAAGCGAGACAAAAAATTTCATGTTGAAAAATTTGTAACCTTTTGCCCGGCAAGCACGATTTTCATTCTATTTTCGCATTTTTTAAAGAATGGCATTGTTTTTTAGAGTTCAACAAATAAAAATATAAAACATAAATTCTGTGTTTCGATATCTTTAGCAAAGTGAATGAAAACACGTTGAAAAATGCACGCATCCAGAACCAGATGACACTTGGAAAAAACGTAATGTCGCACGTCCTTTTCGATCTCGATGGCAACAAAGAAAGCTCGGCCAAAAGCGACAATCTCCTTCTTGTTCCCGACAGTTCGTTTAAGCTTCCTTCAGTATTTTCTGAACAAAAAAAGAAACATTACCGGATTGGCCGCAATGTCCATTTTGCAAATGTCGGACAAAAAAACAATTTTATTGTTTACGCTCCGTTTCCTTTAGGATTTTGGGCTATTCCCGCATTTACTCAAGGTCGATTCGACAAACTTATTCTTGATAGGCCGGAAGACTATCGCAATTGGCGATGCGTGGTGACACGGCTTTTGCTGAAAAATGAAAAGCGTCGTATGGGGTCGGATGTATTCAGTCCGATCATGATGCGACAATTGCATAAAATCCTGTCGGTGGCAGATTATTTTCCGCTAACAATCGGAGATTGGCTTGATCTCACGAAAAAATCGACACAGTATTTGTCTCGAACAGCTGGTATGGTTTTGTGGCTCAACGGGAAAACGCCACAGCAGGAAATCTCGGCTTTTTTGGGTGGCGGACGGAAAAGTGCCTCTTAACATGACTTTTCTTAACTTCATTAGCTGGATAAAATGTTTTTCAAGTTTATACGCCCTTTCAAACGGAACCCCGCTTTCGATCAGGAGAATTTGATGCGTTTTTCTAGCGTCTTTTTTGTTTTTGTTTTTTTCCCTCTAACTGCTTTTTCACAGGAAACCGACATTCCCTGCAAAGATGTTGCCGAGGTCGGCCGCTCGGTTATGATGGTTCGTCAAAGTGGTGTGCCGATAGAAAAGGCCATGGGACTTGTTCTTAACGGTTTGAAAGAACAATCTCCCGAACACCAGAAAATGCTTGAGCCGGTTTACAGAAAAATAGTTGTCCTTGCCTATCAGGAACAACAATATTCAACGAATCGCGATCGTATCGATGCAACAGACAAATTCGTCAAAAGCATCTTCAACCGCTGCGCAAGGCGCCTGCCAAGAAGTTAAAAATAGAAAAAGCAATTTTTAAACGAAATATCAACTTTTGATGGGAGCAAGTTTCGGACTTTCCATTTCGAATTTTCAGCTTGTCATGATCCAACTATTCGAGACATCAGGTTGCCAAAAAGACATGAGAAAAAGCTTTTTATTGTTTCAGGCTCTATGATCCAGAACATCGCCCGGTCTTTTATGATTGAAGAATCTTACAAATTTCAAAAGGAAAAAAGAATAAAATATCCTGATTTTTCGCCGAATATGTAAATGTGCCAACGGGCACAAACGATTGCTAGTCATACGTTATTTTTGGATACACTTCATCAAAAACAAGACCGTTGATGAGTGCGTGTTTTCGGCAGAAAAGTATTTTCCCGATTTTGGAAAACGGAAAATTGCCCGATTGATCTAGGCTGAACCGAACAGAAATGCATCATCCCGATGATAGTTAGTTCACTTTATTAAACAAGGGAAACCCCACCCCTTTATCTAAAGTGCCCCCATCAGCAGCTCGATGCCGGAATCATTCATCGTCTTCAGCATAAGGTCGAGAGAACCGTTAAGATCAATTCCGGCACAGGCGGCAAGAGCGACCGACACTTCAAAACCGCAATTTTTGGCGTCAAGTGCCGAATAGCCTACACAAAAGTCGGTTGCCAAACCGCAGAATGTAAGTTTGTTCAAACCTCGCTCTTTAAGGTAGCCACGTAACCCTGTCGGTGTTTTGCGGTCATTTTCAAAAAACGCCGAATAGCTGTCTATTGCCGGATCCATTCCCTTGCGGATAATCATTTCAGCCTTATCGACGGGAAGAGAACCATGGAGAGCAGCGCCATTAGATCCCTGCACACAGTGGTCCGGCCAAAGTGTTTGCGGGCCATAATCAACAGTAATTGTATCATATGGAGAAAATCCCTGATGGTTGGAGGCAAAACTTTGGTGGTTTTGCGGATGCCAATCTTGCGTAAGAATGACATGGTCAAAGCGCATCATCAATGCATAAACCGTCGGAAGAATAAGATCACCATCCGGAACTGCGAGCGCACCACCGGGTAGAAAATCGTTCTGCACATCCACAACAATCAGTGCCTCACCTGCCATTTTTTCTCCCCTTATTTCCCCTAGTTGACGGTTGCAGTCACATAAAAACAGTCATATCAAACACAGGGAATAATTTGCAAGGAAGACTTTAATGAAAATCACCATGATCGGTAGCGGATATGTCGGGCTGGTTTCGGGCGTGTGTTTTGCCGAATTCGGTTTTGAGGTCACATGTGTTGATACCAATGCTGACATAATCGCGCGACTGAACAGAGGCGAAGCCACAATTTTCGAACCTGGCCTTGACGAAATGATGCTGAGAAACATCAAGGAACAACGCCTGTCTTTCTCGACCGATCTCGAAAACAGTGTCAAAGAAGCCGATGTAATTTTTCTTGCCGTCGGCACGCCTTCACGCCGCGGCGATGGTGAAGCCGACTTGCACTTTATCGAGCAAGCTGCCGATCAGGTGGCGAGAGCCATGAAGGATGGAGCCGTTGTCGTTATCAAATCGACTGTTGTGGTTGGCACCAATTCCCGTATCCGCGAGCGTATCGAGAAAATTCGTCCGGATATCCATTTTTCCATGGTTTCCAATCCCGAATTTTTGCGCGAAGGTTCGGCAATTGAAGATTTCATGCGTCCGGACAGAGTTGTCGTCGGTGTCGAGGACGAGCGTGGAAGAGACACAATGCGTAAACTTTATCGGCCGCTCTATTTGCGCGAAACACCACTTGTCATTACCTCGCTTGAAAATGCCGAGCTCATTAAATATGCAGCCAACGCTTTCCTTGCGATGAAGGTCACCTTTATCAATCAGGTTGCCGATTTATGCGAAAAAACCGGTGGCAATATTCAGGAAGTTGCTCAGGCAATCGGAATGGATAAACGCATCGGTTCCAAATTTTTGCATGCCGGCCCGGGCTTCGGCGGCTCATGTTTTCCAAAAGATACGCGCGCTTTCGCCGCGACCGGTCTTCATTACAACGCCCCCCAGCAATTGATCGAAACCGTTATTTCAATCAATGAAGAGCGCAAAGTAAACATGGGCGAGCGTATTATAAAAGCTGCAAAAGAAAGAAATGCTGATACTGTTGCCGTACTCGGCGTTACATTCAAGCCCAATACCGACGATGTACGAGAATCCCCCGCTTTGACAATTATAAAGGTTTTGCAGGAGGCGGGCTTGACCGTGCGTGCTCATGATCCGGAGGGTGAAGAGCAAGCCAAAAAAGTTCTCGATAATATTGTCTGGTGTTCTTCTCCTTATGAAGCAGCCATGGGTGCTGCTGTTTTGACAATTATCACCGAGTGGAACGCCTATCGCGCTCTAGATTTGAAAAAACTCGCCAAACTGATGCCGGGTGGAAAAATCATTGATCTTCGCAATATTTACAAAAAGGAAGAATTCGAGGATATAGACCTCGACTATATGTCAATCGGGCGTTGATTAAGGCAATGATAACCAAAAAGAAGTGTGCGCTCGCCCGTTTATTTGCTGGTATTGACCAACGATAACGCGTTAATTGATATGCTTGCCGAGCAAATTAAGGATGGTGTGATGGCAAAAAACAAACCGGATTACGGCACGATTTCTGTTTGCTTCATCATTCTTTATTTTGCATTCGAAGCACTGTTCGTTACTCTTTTATCGCAAGGTGCCGGTCTTGATGATGCGGAGCTTGCTTCCAATATCAGTTTCTGGAATTGGGGCTATGGCGGTTCTCAACCGCCACTTTATACATGGATCGCCTTCGGCGTCGAACAGCTCTTCGGGCTTCATTTCTATTGGTTGCAAATTATCAAATTCGGCCTTCTTGCAACGACTTTTCTTGCTGTTTACCTCGGTTTGCGGCTTCTTCATGTGCGCCCTGTCGTTGCCGGTGCGTCCATGCTTGCAATGTTTTTACTGCCCCAGATTGGGTGGGAGTCGCAGCGCGCACTCACCCATTCCATCATGGGAACAGCCGGTTCTGCCTATACATTTCTGGCATTCTGCTTTTTTGCACGAAAGCCTTCCTGGGGACGGGCAATTCTTCTCGGACTTGCATGCGCAACCGCCATTCTTGGCAAATATAACGGTACGCTTTTTATCGTCGCTCTTTTTGGCGGCACAGCTTTGACCGCAGAATTTCGCAGTACACTGAAAAACCGCTATTTCCCGGTAGCTATTCTCACAACTCTCATCGCGATAGCACCGGCTTTCATTTACATGTTCGCCCATCCGGCAAGTGTTGTTGCACGGGCCAACAAGCTTGCAATGGGTAAAACCGGCAATTTCTTTTCCGACCGGCTTGCGGGACTTGCCGATTTCTTTGTTGCTAGTCTGGGCTTTGTTTCTGTTGCCCTCATTATTGCGCTGATCCTTGCAGGCATCCACACTTTTTCCAATGCAAAAGTTTCACAATTGACCACAAGGCAAGAAAACAAGGCAGAGCATCTCCTCTATCATATTCTGCTTTTCGGAATTCTACTCATTATCGGCCTTGTAATTGTTTTGGGCATTACCAATGTCAAAGACCGTTGGTTACAGCCATTGCTTTTCCTTGCACCGGCCTATTTTACCCTCGTTCTTTCGCGGCTTTGCTATTCATTGAAATATGTGCGTGCTTTCGGCACAACCGGAGCTATCGCGGCACTTGTCGTCCCCTTTGTGCTTTATCTTAATATAGCAACAGCCTATAACCGGTTTGATCCGCCCGAACAGCTTTTTGACTATTCAAAACTTGACCAACAACTTCGTGCCGCAGGACCATTTTCCATGGTGTTTGCACGCCATCCGCAATTGCCCGGGAATTTGCGCTTGTTGGACCCGTCATTGAAAACAATCGATATCGGTGCACCATTTGTGGCAGAACGGCTTGAAACCCCGCTTATGGTGCTCTGGTCAGGAAACGGTAAGCTGCCGGACGATTTACGTAATGTTCTTGAAAAAGCGGGGTTGCCAACCGAAGGGAAAAGCGGACAAATAGAAATCGGCTTTGGTGGCGGAAGCGATGTCAAACGTATCGTTTCTTATCTCTACCTGCCTTGACGATGCACTAAAACCGGCTTTCGGGATGAAAGAGTCCCCCGTCCTCGTGCAAATGCTCTATGCATAAAGCATTTGGCACAAGAACCGTTTTCCTTTATTTAAAAACATAATCTCGCCTGCTCGTGAAGCACGGGGATAAACGGCATTTCAAACCGGCCTGAATTTTTCAGGAATTTGCCTGTTTGTGTTTCTTTTCCCGATAAATCAAACAGAGATTGCGGATATAAACAATCAGCCCCAAGCCTTGACCGGCGATAAAGACAGGGTCTTTTTGCCGGATTGCATATATGAGCAGAAGTGTGCCGCCACCAAGTGAAAAAAACCAGAAGGCGACAGGCATAACACTTTTTTTGGCTTTTTCGGAAGCAAGCCACTGCACAACGAAACGCATCATAAAAAGCGCCTGCGCAACAAACCCCAGAACAATCCAGCCATCCCACTGGGCAACAAAGACATCATGGAGCCATTGGGCAAATTGTGAGAATAAATCGCTCATTTTTCGCTCCTGGCACTTATTTCTGTTACCTTGGGAACAACTTTGCGCCTGCGGCGCAGCCACCAGACACCATAAAGATCCAATATTCCCCGAAGACCACGATCAAGAATGCCGTAATTGGAATGCCCGTGCGCACGCTGGCGATCAATCACATCAATATGCGTGGTTTTGTATCCTTCCCGCAGAACCAGCGCCGGAAGATAACGGTGCCAACCATCAAAGAATGGCAATTGTCGAAATAGATCGGTGCGAATTGCTTTCAACCCGCATCCTGAATCACGCGTATTGTCTTTCAAAATTGCCTGCCGCAATTTATTGGCAAGTTTGGACGAAAGCTGTTTCAATTTCGTATCGGTACGTTTCAAACGTTGACCTGCTGCAAGCCCATAATCAGGCCCTGCTGCAATAAGCGCATCGGCAAGCTTCGGTAAATAAACCGGATTGTTCTGCCCATCTCCATCAATTGTCAGGACAATATCGCCGGTAGCAGCAAAAACCCCCGAACGCACCGCCGCACTTTGTCCGGCTGAACGGTCATGCCGGATATGGCGCAACGGTTTGCCTTCACTCATGCGCTTATATAATACCTGAGGTGTATCATCACTCGAACCATCGTCCACGACCAGAATTTCGTAATCGCGGCCTTGCAGGGCATTATCGACTTCATCAAGCAAAAAGGCCAGATTTTCAGCTTCATTACGACAGGGAATAACGACAGATAGTTTCATTTATATAACTTTGTTCCGATACTACGCGCAACTGAATAGCATTGAACGACAAGCCTGTCTATCGCTCTCACACACTAACATATAAACGTCGACTTTGATGATTTGCAATCAGCATTTCATTTCTGTTACTTTTCAAGTTTTTTATAGAGCGATACTCTAATCTAGTTTATATGTCAGCTTAAGTGCTTAAGTTCGTCAATTAGGTTGCTCGATTTCGCAATCTTTTGTACGGCGTCTTCCAACTTATTATTAGCTGCGATTGTCTTGCTAACTTCATTTACGGATTTAATCAATTCAAAGTAAAAATTCTTTTCGCCAGTAAGTCTTGTCCAAAAATCACGGCCTACAAAAACGTCATAACAATATTTCGTTTCAATATTTTTATAATGCTGTGCTAATGACTTCCTATCACCATAAACAACTCCGACGACTAATTGCTTGTTGGAGATTGTCACATTATTCGTTTTAAATCGCCTCTTCAGTCCAGTAAAATGGTCAGAGATCGTTTTAACATCGTCTTTATTTATCGTGGTTGGGCCAGCCTTCATTTGGCAATATTTATGTATACGGTCGATACAATCGTCAAACTCGATATCGATTCCATTTATTCCGCTACCCGCACAATCGAGAACTGTCGAAACGAAGCTTTGTATTTGGTTTCCGAATATCGTTGATATCCGTGCACCTAAAGCACTCGGATATGCGATTGCTCTTGCAATTCCGTCAGTATCAATTCGCCCTTTAAGTAATTGAGATAGATATGAAATTGTAAATGGATTTATATTCACTTTTTTTAAATTTGACATTCTTTCGATGCTAGCATAATGCCGTTTAACTATCTCTTCCTTGAACCATATTCCAGCCTTAAACAAGATTTCTTCTTTTTTTTCATTATCCATCCGACGATCTCCTCAAAATTGAATCAGGTTTAAGAAAAAATTTACTATAAGGTAAAATGTTTACGAAACAAATAGAATTTGACTTTTCTTAAAGAACGTCTATGAATAACCATTCATAATGTTTTTAGGTAACATCGTATGGAATCTTCTTTTTTTACACTCGCACAAGTTGCAGATATTTTAGGTGTTTCTAAGGATACCTTACGGCGATGGGATAATAACGGTACCCTTTCATCTCGCAGAGACGTATCCAACAATTATAGAGTTTACCATAGATCTCAAATTCAACGTTTTGAGCAAGCACAATTATTATTTGAGAGTAATTGGGACGACGAATTAAAAACAGTGCCTAGCCGATCCTACAAGTTAATCGAATTATTTGCAGGGTGTGGCGGATTAGCATTAGGGATGGAATATGCTGGACTAAAATCTGTCCTACTAAATGAGATCGAATCTGACGCATGCGATACATTACGTAGAAATCGTCCTAATTGGAATATAATTGAATGTGATATAAAAAAAATAAACTTTAAAAAATTTAAAAATAACATAGATATTTTGACTGGTGGTTTTCCTTGCCAAGCTTTTTCGTACGCGGGGAAAAAATTAGGATTCGAGGATACTCGAGGAACGTTATTTTTTGAGTATGCGCGTGCAATAAATGAGATACGTCCAAAGGTATTCTTAGCCGAAAATGTGCGTGGATTGTTAAAACATAATAATGGCGAAACATTAAAAACAATAAGAAATGTAATTGAAGAACTAGGATACAAATTAATTGATCCAAGAGTTTTAAAAGCGATGTTTTTTAAAGTTCCTCAAAAACGTGAAAGACTATTTTTAATTGGCATACGGAAAGATATAGCCGATTTTGTCAAATTCAAATGGCCATCACCATATAAGCGTATTCTAACCCTTAAAGATGCACTAAAGGCAGGAGAACTTTATCACACTGACGTTCCAAGTTCTCCTTTTCAAAAATACCCAAGTCGTAAAAAAGAAATTTTAGATCATGTCCCAGCAGGTGGATACTGGAAAGACTTACCCCTGCGCTTACAAAAAGAATACATGATGAAAAGTTTCTACTTAGGAGGTGGTAAAACAGGAATGGCTAGACGCCTTTCATGGGATGAACCTAGTTTGACCTTAACAACATCGCCAGCACAAAAACAAACGGAAAGATGTCATCCGGATGAAACACGCCCTCTCACAATCCGTGAGTACGCTAGAATCCAAACCTTTCCTGATGACTGGGAGTTTAGTGGTTCGTTAGCTTCACAATATAAGCAAATTGGCAATGCCGTACCTGTAAATCTGGCGTACGCAGTTGGTAGGTCAATAGTACGTCTCCTAAACGATATAGACGCATACGAAAAATAAGTTATTATACTTCCACCCACTACATAAGATAATTCTTCTTCACATCTAATCCGTGGCGCTAACTACGTATTAATAATCTGCACTTACCTATAAATATACAATACTTCTGTAAAAATGAAATTTACAGGCGTAACACCGTTCTTATGGCTATGATGTTGTAGCTCTTGGCAGATGGTTTTTAAGGTTACGCTAGTCGGCTTGCCAACAAAATTTTCCCTCTGTTGAAACAGAAATTCTGTTTCCGTTATGTCCAGAGGACCAAAACCTGTTAAAAACTGTTTTCGCCAATTTCCATATTCATCAATCTTATTGGCCGATATTCTATAGATAAACTGGACAAAATAAAACACTATAATATATCTTATTATATAAGTTTTCGAGAGAGAGAAACTCGAAGTGCTTTTAATACATTTTCAG
The DNA here is from genome assembly GCF_946479275.1 of uncultured Bartonella sp. GTDB lineage: Bacteria > Pseudomonadota > Alphaproteobacteria > Rhizobiales > Rhizobiaceae > Bartonella. The sequence goes on along the minus strand of NZ_CAMLFE010000006.1, from coordinate 51,453 downwards.
TTTTTATTTTTTCTCACCGCTTTCGTCGATTATCTTGTTTATTTACTTTATATGTTTTTAACTCGTTCACCTTCGAAAAAACAAAAAACGGCGTAAAGTTGAAATGTACAAACTGACAGGAACATTGATAAGACAAAGATTTACCCTTTTAGGGCGTGTAGGCGTTACAATGGTGCTTTTAGCACCTGTTGCAGGTTCGTTCATTATCACTGTTAGTTCCGAAGCAATTACGCAAGCCCTTTTTTTTGATCGGCACATCCCCGATTTTACGTGGATTTATATGATTTTAGGATTTCTGCTGTTTACCGGCCTGATATTCATCATTATTGGTCGTGAATTTTATTGTTTTGCGCAGGAAGACACCATCACACCATCATCTCCGGAAAAACATTCACCCCACAACGAGCCTTCTCCAGCCGCCCCTCGCAATCCCGCTCCCGCTAAACATCCCGCGCCGCTACCAGAGGTTCCCCCTTCTTTCATACCGGAAAATCCCCCGCCGACACCTGAGGCCGAGCCCGTTCCACAAAGAGAGTTTGTTACAATAATGAAGGATGATATGCCGCCGACAAACAAGCTATGAAAGTGCAATAATTTTGAAATTAATTTTTATAGTTATGACAAGACGTTTTCTCTACTTTTAAATATAAAACGGGAAAAATGATAATTTTGCTGATTTATCAAACGTCATTTGAATAAGTATATTCTTTCTATTTTTTGAGTAATCGAATGAAATAACCTTCAATTTATTCGATTGGCTTTATTCTTTGAATGATACTGAATTTTCTTTTTTCGTATTTTTCCTAATCTTTTATTTTGATATTTTAGCGCGGGAAAATGCCCTTAACCAATATTGTTCGACGAGACGAAAATTCATTTCATGTAGTTATAGGACAGGCAAAAAATAAATTATCCGCTTTTAGGCAAAAACCGATCTAAAACGAACACCCTAATGTCGAGGTTAGAATACTCTCTCATTGAATTTATTTTATTTTTTAAATATTCAATTGATCTTTCGCTTTAAACTTTTCGAAATATCATTTTTAAGGAAATTTAAAAATTGTTATTATTTCCTTCATTTCCATAAATATAAATATTATTTTAATATTGAATATAGCTATTATTATTTTTTTAAATAATAATTAAATATAGATACAATTTTGTTATTTATTATAAATATTATATTTTACTTCATTGGCAACTATATGAGAAATGGTCCCGCCTGCTTGTTCATAAAGTTCGGGCGAAAAGCCGCAATATCCCATAATCAGGCCGTTCTCGCGACTATTCCGGCAATAGTGCGAGATTGCGCGAACGGCAAAACCGGCTTTATGCAATTTGGGCTCCAATGCTACATCGTTGATATTTTTATCAAGTATGAGAGCTAAATGAAGTCCTTGTCGTAGCGGGTTGAGATGCATGAGATTTGCCGCTTCTCCGCTTTCCACCCTATTTTTCTGAGCATTCCTGTTCTTTTTGACGATCTTGTTTGAATGGCGGAAATGCTGCCCGTTGGAACCTCACGATAACGAGGAAGATTATGCCACCCCGATTTGGGCAGGTTTATTCCGGTCACGACAATTGTCGGCAGCTTTCGACCTGACGACCGCCTTGAAAAAGGTATAACTCCGTCAGAACCATTGAATGTCTGGTCGCCCGGAAAAAGGCTTGCCGATGTTTTAAGCGAGACACACCAACTTTATATGAACCGCTTAAAACAAACGGAAGGCAAATGAGGCTCGTTAATCACCCAAGGGCGGCGTTACGGAGCAGGTAACGCCGTTGAACTTTTTACGCGCCTAATCTTTTGGAATATTCAGATGCCAATCAGGATGATTGCGATTGAACCGGATAGAAGAATAGAGTGCGGACAAAATGAACACCATTCCGATAACGCCGGTAACAACTTCCGGTATATGAATAATAGTCTGCAAATACATAATGAAAGCCAATACAAGAATGGCGTAAAAAGCTCCGTGTTCAAGGTAGCGGTATTGCGCAAGTGTCCCTTTATCAACGAGAAGCACCGTCATTGAACGGACATAAAAGGCGCCAATTCCAAGACCAATTGCAATAACAAAAAGATTGGTGGAAAGCGCAAAGGCGCCAATCACACCATCAAAAGAAAAGCTTGCGTCCAACACTTCCAGATAGATAAACGCGCCAACACCTCCCTTATAGACATTTTCCATCGTATGTTTTCTGGCATCCATCAAAACGCCCAGGCCTTCGACAGCAATGAATGCAAGCAAGCCATAAATTGCTGAAACCAGAAATGTATGGTCGTCTTCGGCTTTTACGAGGTTGGAAAAAATGAGCACAAGAACAAGTGTAATGGCAATCTGTATACCATGGATCGACGCATATTTCTTAGCGCGCCCTTCAAGAAATAAAATCCAGTGCGTATCTTTTTCCGGATCAAAGAAATATTTAAGCCCTACCATAAAAAGAAAAGTACCACCGAATGCGGCTATACCGACATGTGCGTTTGTCATGATGTCGGCATAATGTTGGGGCTCCCAAATAGCGAGCTTTAGCGCTTGCCATGGACTTATCCATGCCGCACACGCCACCACAATGAGTGGAAAAATGACGCGCATCCCGAAAACTGCAATCACAATACCCCAAGTGAGAAAGCGATGTTCCCAAACCGGGCTCATATCGCGCAAAATACGTGCGTTAATGATGGAATTGTCGAATGACAGCGAAATTTCCAAAACACCAAGGACACAACAAATGAATAAGTATTCGAATATGCCACTTGTCGAACCTGTCTCGACATAGCCGAGCCACATACCGATGCTCAGACCGACAACTGTAAAAATAAAGGCGCCGGTAAAATAGCGTAAAACGCTCATTATAATCCCTCTTAACAGCAGCCTTTTAAAGGCTCTTGGCGTTTACCGGTTCATGACTAAAGATCCACAAACAATTTCTATATGGAAACATAACAAACAAAACGCAAGGGGCTTGTGCCCTCAATATTGGTAAAGGTTAACAGCTTGTCTTAAACAACCTATAGTTATGTTCTCCCACTTTCAAAAAAAGAAAAATATTGCATGCGACAGCGCTTTTAAGGGCAGCCGGCGCGATAGCCCCGAATTTTCACAAACCGGATTTCGCCAAGTTGTTTGTTTTCCACGATGATTTGGTTAAAGGACAGATTTGTTAAAGCAAATTTTAAAACAATATTTATAACAATATATAAATTATATATCGCATCTAAATTTTTTATATATTATCATTTTTAATAAAAATATAATTCAATTTTAAAAATTAAATATTATTTTATTTATTTTAATAATATTTTAAATTATTAAAATATCATATTTTATTTTTAAAATGTTATTTAAAATAATTACATATACTACACGATAATAAATAAATTTTAGATAAAATATTCCTATTGTCAATTAAATAAAAACATTCTGTCGTAATTGTTGACACTTCCAACATGTTTCAAATCGGCTAAACTATCTTCAATTACCAATTTCATATTAACGGAGGCAATATTATGTTTATCAATAAAACAATAGTTGCGGCAGCAATGATTGTTCCCGGTATCTTATTCGCAAACACGGCAGCAAACGCCGCAAAGCTTGATATTCCGGGTGGTGCCTATGTTTCGGATGCGGCACACACAAAATTACTATGGAGCATCAAACATTTCGGCCTGTCCAATTATTACGGGCGTTTTGACAAAATTGAAGCAAAACTTGATCTTGATGCGAATGATGTTGAAAAATCGGTTTTGCATGTCACGATAGATCCGAAATCGGTTGATACAAACTATCCGAAAACTCCGAATGAATTTAATGATGAAATTGCCGGTGAGATGTTTTTCGATGCCGATAAATTCAACAGCATCACTTTCCAATCGACCGCAATTGAGCTCACCGGCGAAAAAACTGGTAAAGTTACCGGAAATCTGACATTTCACGGTGTTACAAAGCCGGTTGTTCTTGATGTGACCTTGAACGGCACCCTTGCCTCCCACCCGATAACAAAAAAACCGGCACTCGGCTTTTCGGCAAAAACCGTTATCAAGCGCAGCGACTTTGGTGTGAGCGAGCTTGAAGGTCCGTTAAGCGACGACGTCAATCTGATTATTGAGACCGAATTCAAGCCCGCCGAATAGGTAGTTTTTTCACTCGATAAAAAGGTAAGACTTCCAATAAGTTTGATTAAACCGGTTGACAGGCGATGATTGGCTGCCAGCCGGATGAAGGTAACAAGATAATTCCGGCAAAGAGAATTTACGTTCGGCTAACTGTCGTTTTCCTCACTCGTTGCCAACGAGAGTGAAAGAGCTTGGCAAACTACAGAGACGCTATTTTTTAAAAATAGCCTATAGCTGATACAGAAAACAATACCTATCTAATATCGCTGGGGACTGACAAGCGAATTTGAAGGAAAATAAAATGACAATCCGCTCGCGTGCAATGATCGAGACAGAAAATGCCGGTAAATATTTTCAACAACTTGCAAAACACTGGAGCCACAAATTTCCGGATATGACATCTTCCGAGAAAGAAGCCCATATTCCTTTTTCCGACGATGTCACGATTGACATGTTTGCGGAAAAATCCTCTCTGGTGGTTCAAATTATGTCGCCTAACGAGTTTGAAGCGATTAAAGCCGAGGGTATTTTCGATCAGCATATTTTGCGTTTTGCATTCAAGGAAAAACTGACAATCGACTGGCACCGCGAAACATTGCCGTGATTTCCAAAGCTACATTATTGGACAACTTTGGATTTTCTTTAAAAGAGTGGACTTTATAAGCCTGCTCTTTTTGTTTGGAACAAGCGGTAAATTCATTGCCGGATATCGTTTAAACGCAGGGCAGTTTTCTTGCTCTTTGATTAAAGCTCATGAACACTTGTAGAGCATTGCGAAGGGCAAATTTTTAGCCTCATCCTTTAATAGGCGCCTCATCCTTTAGTAGCCCCCTCACCCGTTAATCGCCAATGTATGTAAATTGGCGTAAGATAAGCATTGAATACCATTGTAATAAGTTACGGTGTTGCTAAGACCCTCACGCGGTTTTTGGGCTCAAAAACCGGCCACAATCAGAAGACCGGTTTTTGTTTGTCAGACATCATCTTGCAGTAGACTGCGGCATCATCCTTTCCTGTCGCGACCGGAAAGACGACGCTGCTCATAAGCTTTAACATTTGTGTAGGCCAATGAAAGAAGCGGATGGTTGACACCAAAGTGCCGGGCGCGGTTTAACAGATCACCTAGTATATGATCGCCTTCCGTTTGGTGTCCGGCTTCAATATCGCGCAACATGGATGCGGTCGCCAAAGACTGTTTATCTTTGAAAAAAATGCCGATATCGTTGCTTGCCCCCTCATGCAGAGGGAAACCTGCAACCTTCGCTATCTCGCTATTTTTTTCGAAAAATTCTGTCATAGCTTCTTGCCCGCCAGGAGCACGGTTGATTTCACCAACATTGGCTCGCATCAGACACGTCATTCCGGCAAGCGTAGCAAGACGAACCCATTTGTTCCACATTCGTTGCATAGCGTCTTCAACAGCGCGCACTTGCACTCCTTTTGCGCCGTCAAAAAGGCTTGCAAAAACAATTGCCCGTTCGTCCTTCCCACCTTGTTGGCAGCCGAAAACCCCGATTGCATCGTCATTCAAATGCAAAACAACACCCTCTGCTGTCAGGGTTGACTGAATGATAACCGAACCCGCAAGCACATTTTCCCTGTCAAACTCTTTATTCAGCCGTTCAATATGAGCGAGACCGTTCAGTGCGGGGATAAGAACAGTATCTTTCCCCATCGCAGGACGGATCGAATGAATTGCACTATCAAGATCATAGGCTTTTGCCGTGAGGAAAACGTAATCGTAGGTTTCACCTTGAGAAACCCGTTTTACAAGTTCTTCATCGGTCAGCGTTTTAACTGGCATCTTCAAATTTCCAGCCGGACTTTCAATGCGCAGTCCATGTTCGAGCAGTATTTTTTGCCGTTTTGGTCGCACAAGGAAGGTTACATCTTTTCCCGCCTCAGCCAAGCGGCCACCAAAATAACCGCCGATCCCGCCTGCACCTAACACCAGAACTTTTGTCATTATACAAATTTCTCCCGTCTTTCCGGTTCTATGAACGCGAGTTTAAAATCCGTAATCAAAAATCGCAAACAAAAACCCGGAGGTAAAAACCTCCGGGTTTTCAGAAATCGCAGCAATGATGAAATTACATATTATTGTTTACTGGCGAACCATCACCAAAGTTATGCATTTCCTGATCACTCACACCATGCCGGGAAACAGGAGAGTTCAGATGACGCCCCGGATAGTAGGAGTCTTCAACCGAACCATCGCCACGATAGAAATAGGCCTTGTCTTTTCCCTTGAACTGTTCATTCGCAACATTGGCAGAATGACCTGGAACATATTGGTTAACCCGGCTACCATCACCAAAACCATTGGCAGCAAATGCACTGCTTACACCAAACAGCAAAGCGGATGCGACAAGCATTAATCTTTTCATTTTAAACTCTCCTTTTTATTCCGGATAGCTCTCATCTGATCAGGCTATCCGGCTTTTATAGAGATCATCCGATTTTGACATCTGAACATCTCTTGGTTTTCACTTAAGAAAAGCGGTAGCAGGATACCAATCACATATGCGTTTTATGTTCACGAACCTGTGATCGCAATACAACATCCGTTTCATGATGACGTTTTTTTAGATCTTTCGAATGCTAATCGTTTGCGATCAAGAGTACGAAAATTCCGATGCAATCCGGATTGCGCAAGCACTCCGGAACCACTTTCCGAATTGAAGTTTTACGGGGTAATAATGCTCGCTTGCTTTTATGAGGCATTCAAAATTTTGCTAACGAACCGGCTGACGGTGATGCCGATCTCTTCGGCAGAAAATTCAACGATTGTTTTCGAAACACAATTAAACTTGTGGTTTAGTTGTTCACGTAAAAAATTCATTTTCATCAAAACGCTTTTCGAGACTATTAATAAGCGTTTTCTCACATGAGAAAGCCTTTACAACGATTTTTCATCGTCTTTGACCACAACCGAGTGATTTTTGTTAAATTTACGTCAGTTTATAATACACGCGTAGCACTCAACCCCTTTAGAATATACTTTATGCAATCCCCAATTGACGGTTAGTCTTATAAATTCCGGAAAATCAATTCATAACCTCGAAAATAAACTTTGTTTATTATTATTTTCTCTTTTCATCAGGTGAATTCACGTGCATTATATGGCTTCTGGGAGATGCCCGATGTTCAGGGGGGGTACATGAATGGGTGCGCAGAAAATTGAACCGAACGAAGTCATAGAGTTCTGGCAGAATGCCGGACGAAACAAATGGTTCAGTCAGGACGACAGTTTTGGCAAAAGCATTCACGAAAAATTTTTCCGGCTTTGGCAAACGGCGCTTTCAGGGCGATTAAGAGAATGGCAAAAATCCGATGAAGGTCTTTTGGCTCTTGCTCTTATCTTAGACCAATTTCCACGCAAAATGTTCCAGAATGACCCCCGCGCTTTTTGTAGCGATCATGACGCATTAAAAATTGCACGGCTCGCCGTCGAGAATGACGCCGACAAACGCATAGAAAAAGACTTGCGCGGCTTTTTTTATATGCCCTTCGAACATTCCGAAAAGCTTTCCGATCAGGAACAAAGTATTGAATTGTTCAAGTCTCTAAATGATCAAGATTTACTGACTGAAGCGGAAATCCGTCATGACATTATCAAGCGTTTCGGCCGCTTTCCACAACGCAATAAAATTGTTGGACGCAAAACAAAGCCGGATGAACAAGCGTTTCTCAATGACAATGATATTGATAGCTGATAGTTGGCTTCACCACTTAAATCGGGATATCAATAAGACTGCAAATTTTCTACTTCACTTAAAAGTCCTGAGTTCGTCACCGTTAAAACGATGAGCACGTCTTTCCCTAAAATGACCAAGATGAGACTTCATTGCAAATAATATGATGGATAAAAATGGTTTTCAAAAACCCGTTCCCCCTCATTATTTGCCAAATCGAAACAATTGTCGGGATTAGATCGGTTTTTCATTTCGGCCAAGTTATTGGTTCTTCACCCGAGAAATATCGCAAGCTTGAAAAATGCGATCTTCAAACTTAAAAAAACAGCCAGTGATGAACGGGAGTTGAGCCTCATTCATCTATTTTTTAAAAGCAAAAAACATGCGGTGCGCAAAAGATCAGAAAGCCTTTGTCACCTCAAACCTGTCACCAAAAATTAAAAAGTTGTGATCACAAATGGCGTAAAAACAAGGCTTGTCTCTGCTCATCAAGCTCGGTCGACCTCTTTGACCGGTTTCCGTGATAAGGGCTTGATACCGGAGCTTTCGCCGCACTGCGTAAACAAAGCTTTAAGAAATGATTAATTTCTATGATTAACAACACGTTAATACGAAAATATGAATCATTTTGTAAACTAAATATTAACCTGCAAATAATGAAAAAATATATTTCTTTTCAGTAAGTTAGAATAACCTCTTTAAAACCCCCGCAAGGCGCTGTCAAAAAATACAAATCCCTCTTCTGTTTTTTGAGCACTCACGACAGAATGGAATGCATGAGGCGAAAAACAGAAGAGAGACAAGTTGGTAGAGAAAAATTATTCGGAACACATTAATGCAAAGCAAAGCCTGCTAAAGGACTTCAGTCGAGGCTGTGCCCGAGAAAGTAATTGCGTGAACGGATAACACTTTCTCATGTGGAAAAACGAGCTTTCCTGGCGGGTTGAATTGTTCGAGCACCAGTTCTTTATCGGTGTGGTGAGAGAACATTTTTACAAATGCTTTCGGTGCGGCCGAATGATCGTCGGCAATAACTTGCGCAACAACAAAATCGCCCTTTTTCACGCGGCGTGTCGGGTCGCAATAAACAATCTCTCCATCCTGATAACGTGGCCACATGGTTTCACCTGATACTTCCAAAGCATAAGCGTCAGCCGCATGGTTGAGCTGTGGCGGGCACGAAACCTCGTATAATATGTTTCCGTCAAGGTCGAACTCTCCATGTTCACCGGCGACCGGCTGGCCATAAACCGGCAAAATGCGGTTTTGTTCGAAATCTACGAGGTTGTCTTCAACATTATTAAAACGGCTTTCGTTTACAGCCTCGAACGGAGCATCGACAACAAGCGGTTGGTAATGTGTTTTCATAGCATTTTCTTTCGACTGGCTGGATTTATGTAGTTCTTTTGCCTTTTTGACACTCTTTGGCTTTTCGCCATTGTCTCTATTATCTTTGAGAGTATCGCAGATAGATTTGACTGTTTTTTCTTTTTGTTTTTTTGAAGCCTTTTGCTTTCGGGCAGGTTCAGCATTTTCTACCGCAAAATCCATAATATTGGCAGCCAATTGGCCGGTTACTATTTCCGGAGGAATACGCACGGTCACGCTTTCATCATAAGCTTCCTTGCGATTGGCAAGTAACCGCGTGCGCGCGTCCGGCACGGCCAAGGCCCAGACTTCATCCGAACGAATAGTCGGCTTGCCGAGGCCGATGAGAATGCGAGCCATTTTTTCTGTAAGTTCGGTGGAAAAGTAACCAATTGACTCTTTTTCTTCATCTTCATACTCCCCAAGCTCTTCGGCACTTTGTAGCCCGAGGCTTTTTGCCATTTCTTCCAATGACAAACCGGCGCGCTCACGTAGCTCACGCAATTGCGTGGGCGCAGAAAATAGATCACGTCCCATAAAAACGCCCATTGTTTCCCTTTCTCGGTTGTATTTCGCGCTATTTTTTTGCCACATCGCATGCTTCTGTTGCCACATTGCATGTTTGTGGAGTGGCAATCGTCGATTGCAAGTTTGCTATCTAAACGGGAAGAGGCAAAATATGTTCCAAACGAGATTATCGTTGGCAACAGCTAAGCTGTTCGAGGCCAAACAGGAAAACTTAAAAACGGCGTAACTTTAAAAAATGAATTTATAGAAAACTCTCGCAAAAAAGTTTTTTAAAAACCGTTTATAAAAACACCTGAAAACCGCGTTTTGCCATCGTTGTTTGCAAAAAGATTTTGAGCCTGAGAAGAATAGCCTTTTCCACACTTTTCAGACCAAATGAAAATCAAGAAATTTGCAAGAAAACCGCCAAAAACGCTTCTCAGAGACGCTGGCTATTGAAAGGAAAAAATTTAAAATAATTATAAAAAATCACGCTGATGCCCGAAAGCGTTCAATCACAAAACACCAGTGGAAACCGGAAAAATAGCGGTGAGAGAATGGCGATTAGAAAGAGAGTATAACCTCGCGCGGTACTTCTTCGCCCCCTGCTTGAATGAGACAATGCCACCGATAATAAACAAAAAGGCTCCATTATCAGGAGCCTTTTGGATAGTGACAATTAACGGATAACACCACAAGCGAAACGGGCGCCGCCACCACCCATTGGTTCCGGCTGATCGGCATAATTGTCGTGACCGACATGGATCATCAATGAATGCCCACGCACATCCGAAAGTTTTTTCAACTTTGGTGCAAGAACCGGCAATTTGGCATCGCCTTTTTCATCAACATAAAGTGGAGGCAAATCACCAAGATGCCCATTGTCATCCCATGGTGCGGAGTGATGTTCGGTCTTTTTGGGGTCAAGATGCCCACCGGCAAGACCGGCAACAACAACTTTGCCATCTTTCTCGCCCAATCCACAATCCGGATTGGTGTGAACGTGGAAACCGTAAAGCCCCGGCTTCAATTCTTTAAGATCAGGAGTAAAAACCAAACCATAGCGATTTTCGGTAATTGTGACTTGCCCTATTTGATGACCAAGCCCATTTTCTGTGGCTCTGTAAATCTCGACCGACAACGATTGCGGTTCTTGGGGGGAAGCCTTTTCGCTACTTGCAGCAGAAGCGGCCATCGATAGCGCGAACGCTGTCAATGGCAGCGACAGAGCCAAGACAGACATACATCTTTTCATTGAAAAATTTCCTTACACGACTAAAACACCCGAAGGTAGAGAAAAAAATGTAAAATATCTTCAACGCGGCAAAGGGTTCGCGCACTAACACCCCCAGCGCAAGCTTATACAACGTTTTAGCTATATTACTTTCCATCATCTTACGAATTATACGTCTAGCGAACAACGTAATCTGATATCTGTTTTATAACGCTTAACGTTATTCATTTCAAATGGCATACAGTCACAACTGCGATATTTTCAACAAAAGTTTTGGATTTTATTTTAGAAAACGAGCCTGAAAACATAGTCGATCAGGCAATTTTTTTGTCAAAAAATTTCGAAAATTACCAATCCATTCCGGTTCCTTTAACTTTCTACTTTATATTTTATTTGTCGTATCGTTCATAAAAACTATTTTGTTTCAACATGTTAATTGATTTACTTGAATCATTTTCATAAATCTCTCCTCCATAATTAGAAACAAGGCGGCCTGTTCGATCGACCCATTCTTCCATCAAATGTGGCTCAAGACATTTACTTTTTGGCGAAACAGAAAATTTTTTTAAAAACATTGTCGACTATCAAATTATCTTAAAGTCCTAATGAGAGACGATGTTTCGTGTCTATGTTTGTTCTCATGATTTTATGGCAGCATGTCCCTCAAAATCGTAAAGCTGGATGAGGCATGATGTTTGCTTCATTTGATACCGCCCGCCCACTTCCTCGTTTTTTCAAAAAATTACCCCTCCAACCCGACCGGCTGATTTTTGCTCATTTGATAGCTACAAAAACCTGTGAACAAACGGGAAAGCCATTTCTTTTAAAAAAGCTTATTTGACAGCAATATCGCTTGAAATGACGGGATAAAAATGACCGGATTGAAAGCCCACCATCCTTTCCGGCAGAATAGCGTTTTTCTCCACCGGTTTTTATTTCGGAAAAAGCTTTCCGGTTTTTGATCGGAAAGCTGCTAATTTCCCATTAAGGGAGGCTATGACTATCCGCCTCAAAGAGCCGATTATAATTGTGCCGCGAGAAAAGATTGGTGGAGCGCATTTTTCTTGCCCGGAATAGCGGCAATGAGATCTTTCGTATAGCATTCACGGGGGCGCACAAATATCTCTTCCACATCACCGCTTTCAATCTCGTGGCCATGTTGAAGCACTGTCACTGTGTCGGATATTTGGCGAACAACCGACAAATCATGACTGACAAAAACATAAGTCAATGTATGTTCCCGCTGCAAACGATCAAGGAGCGCCAATATTTGCGCTTGCACAGTAACATCCAAAGCCGACACCGCTTCATCAAGGACGACAATATCGGGATTAAGAACCAGCGCACGGGCAATGGACACACGTTGGCGTTGCCCACCCGAAAGGCCCCTTGGCAACCTGTCAAATACGCTTTTTGGCAGTTCCACCTGATCGAGAAGTTCCAGAACACGGGCGCGCCTCTTCGTCTTATCCTCATGGGGATAGTTCAGCATCGGTTCTTCAATGATTTTACCAATGGTATAATGCGGATCCAGCGAACCGAACGGGTTTTGAGAGACAAGCTGGATACGGCGGCGGAAATGGCGCAATTCTTCACCTCTAAGATGAACCATATCACTCCCGTCAATTGTAATGGTTCCGCTCATTGGCTTGATAAAGCCACAAAGCGCGCGGATTGTGCTGGTTTTTCCCGAACCGGATTCGCCAACAATTGCGTGTGTCGTGCCACGTTTGACGCTGAAAGATAAATTTTCCACTGCACGGAACGATTGTTTACCCGGATATTCGATTACAAGGCTTTTAACTTCGACGATGGTTTTGTCATTGTTTGTTTTTTTAGGGTGTGCCGGAACAAGCGTCAAAGATGGATCATTGGCGACCAGCTTTTTTGTGTAATCCGCTTTGGGCAATGATAGGACAATTTGGCTTTCTCCTGCTTCTTCAACACACCCGCTTTTCATAACAACAATTTTATCAGCCCGGTCGGACGCTACGCCAAGATCGTGCGTGACCATGAGAAGTGACGCACCGGAATTGACACGGATACCATCAATAAGGTCGAGAATACGTCTCTGCACTGTGACATCAAGTGCCGAAGTGGGTTCATCTGCGATGATAAGTTGAGGTTTTAGTGCAATCGCCATGGCAATCAAAACACGTTGGCGCATTCCACCTGACAATTCATGCGGATATTGTTCTGCACGCCGTTCCGGTTCATCAAGCCCGACTTCGGTTAAGAGGTCAACCACGCGCGACTTGATAAGATGTGATGGGCAAGCTTTATGAATACGGAATATTTCCCCGATCTGGTTACCGATTTTCATGAGCGGGTCGAGCGAAGAAGACGGATCCTGCGGAATGAGGCTCATGACTTTTCCGCGTAAAGCTTGAAGACGGGATTTTGAGAAGCGGCCGAGGTCTTCACCATTCAGGAGAATTTTGCCACTTTCAACGCGTGCATTTTCTTGCAACAGTCCGAGTATTGCTTGCGCCGTTGTGGTTTTTCCGGAACCGGATTCGCCAACAAGTGCCAAAGCCTCGCCACTTTCGAGGCTGAACGAAACATTATGCGTTACCTCGTTCCAACGCCCATTATCAAAATAGGAAACAGAAAGATTTTGAACATCAAGAAGCGACATTTTTACCACCTGCCCTTCGCGCTGAACAAGCGGCTGATACGATTAAAACTCAACACCACGGCAATGGTGACAAGGCCTGGAATTGTCGTCAACCACCAACCGGTTGCAATATAATTGCGCCCTTCGGCGATAATGAGCCCCCATTCGGGTGTTGGCGGTTCGACACCGAACCCGAGAAACCCCAAAGTAGCAATTTGCAACAAGGCATGACCGAATTGCAGTGCTGCATAGCTCATAACTGTATAAAACGCATTGGGCAGAATATGACGCCGGATAACGGCAAAAAATGTTGCGCCTGAACCATAGGCAGCTTCAATATAATCAAGGCTTTTGATACGCGCCACTTCTGCCCGCATAAGCCTTGAAAAACCCGCAACCGACGTGACGCCGACTGCTACAGCAACTTGCAAACTTCCAAAGCCCATAAGCGTTATTACGCTTAATGATAAAAGCAGGGAGGGAATGGACAAAAGTACGTCGACAATGCGCATGATAATTGTGTCAACAAGGCCGCCGATACTTCCCGAAACAAGTCCGAGAAAACCGCCGAAAATAAAACCGAAGAGCACCGCAGCCAGAGCACCGCTTAATGAATGGACGGCACCATAAACAATACGTGCATAAAGATCGCGCCCCAATTCATCCGTTCCGAAGATATGGGAAAAATTCGGCGCGCTTAAATGCTCGCCCACTTCATCAACCGGACTATAGGAAGTAAATAGAGACGGCATAACAACAAATAAAAATGCGACAACCAGAATAGCGATAGCAATGACAAGACCGGGGTCTTTCCGTTTGATCGTCCAAATTTTTGTTTTTTGCGGATAATTCGGGATGTCAACTAAGTTACTTTTACTCATTTAACGTCTCCAGCTTTTTTGTTTAAGCCGCGGGTCGATTAACGGAAAAAACAGATCTATGACGAGATTGATAAATACAAAAGCCGCTGATGAAACCACGACAACGGCCTGAAGAACGCTGACATCCTGCGAGCGGACAGCCTGTTCGGTTATTTTGCCGATGCCGTTCAAACCGAAGACCGTTTCGGTTACCACTGCACCACTTATCAATTCGCCGAACAGCAATCCTGCAATCGTCAAAACCGGTAGTGCGCAATTGCGCAGACAATGGCAAACAAGAATACGAAGACGGGAAGCCCCTTTTGATTTCAAGACCATGATGAAAGGACTTAATTCGATTTCATCAAGCGAACGCATCAGAATTTGTGCAAGCGGAGCCGATATCGGAATGGCTAGGGCAGCAACCGGCAAAATCATCGCTTCTATGGGACCGGGAACAATGACGGAAATCCACCCCAGATAGAAAGAGAATATCTGCACAAGCACGATACCGAGCCAGAAAAGTGGAATTGCAAGAAAAAGACCGGGTAAGCCGAAAAATACGTTTCGTAACCACTGGAATGGCGAAAAACTGAACAATAGAGCAATAAGAAAAGCCAGTATCAGTGCGGCTAGAAATCCCAATCCGGCAAGTTTCAAAGTGGCTGGCAAATTTGTAACAATAAGATCGGAAACCGGAACCCCGGCTTGCACCGAATAGCCTAAATCTCCGTTTAAAAAATTGCCTATCGTTTTGAAATATTGGATAATTTTAGGTTCGTCAATGCCGTAATTGGCGCGCAGATTGGCAATTTCACTGGCGTTCAACCCATATTCCGGATTGAGGAACTTGATTAAAATCGCGTCACCGGGAAGAATTTGCAACAAAATGAAAGTCGCAGTAAAAGCCGCCCAGAGCACCACGATGGCTTGTAAAAGACGATAGAAACCGATTTTAAGCATTATAAACCTTCTTGGTTTTCCGGTCTCGTCCTCTCGTCCGGTCTTGGATTTTTCGACGAGAGACGGGGTAAAACCGACACCGGACAAAACGCACTGAACTTTCAAAAAACAAAATGATAGATGGGTTCAAACACATTGGCGGCATTTTTATTTTCTGAGGGACGCCCGTTTTTTAAACTGCCTTTTTCATCAAGCCGTTTTTAAAATTGCTCCGCTCCAGAAAGATTTTCATGTGCTTTTCAAAACGCAGGGCTCAAAGCGTGACTAATGTTATTTTTCTATCCAGCTATTATAAAAACTCGGACGACCAACTGATTCAAAACCAACCCCTTTGACTTTAACCGAGCCGCCATAGACCTGCGGTTCTTCAAAAATCGGAATGGCATACGCCTGATCGAGAATATAATCGGTTGCAGCAACTACATCTTCATTGCGTTTGACCGGATCGGTTTCTGCCGAAATATCTTCCAGTTGCTTGTTCAGCTTGTTATCGACAAAGCTAACCACTTTGTCGCTCAAACCACCCTTTTGTAAGAGTGCATCGCGATTTTTTGGATAAAACAGGCTTTTCAAGACATCAGGGTCGGCCCGTCCGACCATATGAGGCATAACCGGTGTTTTTTGCGGATCAAGATTGTCAATCACTGCATTGGTTCCATCATAGGCTTTGACATTCAAAATGACGCCGACGCGCTTCCATTGTTGGGCAATCAACTGCAGCATCGCTTTGCTTTGTGGCTGTTGGACGGCTTCATAAGCTCCAAGAACAAGCTTCTTTCCGTTTCTTTCACGAATGCCATCCGGTCCCGTTTTGAAACCGGCTTCATCAAGAAGCGCTTCGGCTTTCGCTTGATCGAATTGAAGTTTTGCACTTTGGTCTGAATAACCGAACGCATTATGCGCCATCACAGATGTCGCCAACGGATAATTTGAAGAATAAAGCGTTTTGAGAATTTCCGGCCTGTTGGTGGCAAAACGCAATGCCTGTCTTACTTTTAAATCGGCTACAAGTTCATTATCGGGGCGAAACATAATCGAATTATTGATGCCGCGTGTGCCAACCGAATAGACAATATTTCCCGACTTTTTGACACGCTCCTCGTCATAGGCTTGCAACTGTCGGATAAAATTGGCTTGTCCGGCAATCAAAGCGCCAATACGCACGCTATCTTCCGGAACAGTCAGATATTTCAACTCGTCAAGATATGCGCGCCCCTGATGAGCCGATTTTTCCGGTGCCCAGTTATAATCCTTACGAACCTTCAGGATGATCTCTTTGCCGAGTGTTTCACTCTCGACATAGAATGGTCCTGTGCCGATAATTTTCGTTGCATTTCCCATGGCATCAAAGGAAAGTGCCAATGTTTTTGGTGAAACAATTCCGGAATTGATCGTCGAGGTTGCCTGCAAAAAACCGGGTGACGGGCGCTTGAAATAAAACCGCACAGTCAAGGGATCAACAACTTCGCTATGGTCGTAATTGTTGACCACTTCCGAAACCGGTTGATGCAAATCTTTATTACCTAGGCCATAGGTGTCGAAATTTTTGGCAACAATTGCAGCATCAAGCGGGGTTCCGTCAGAAAAGGTGACACCCTCGCGCAATTTGAATTCATAAACCGTTTTATCGTCATTGAACGACCATGATTTGGCAAGCCATGGTTCAATTTCAAGCGTTTGCGGATTTTGATAAGTCAGGCGGTCAGTAATCTGGTTGAGAATGCCGCCATTTGTATAGGTACCTGCAAGCGGCGAATAAAGATTGGTATGGACCTGTTTGTCGAGATAAATGAGTGTCCCGCCTTCTACCGGTTCTGCTGCCTCAAGCGCCGACATGCCAACGGAAAGGACAGAAACAACAGATGAAGCAATAAGCAATTTTTTTATCAAATTTTTCATTTCGGTGCGGTCCTTCGGTTCGTTGCGCCTTTTTAAAATTTCAATATCTCGTTTTCATTCAACCCCGCCCGAGTGATCTTTTATCGTCTTGTTCAAGACAATTTGACACTTAGCTCTCACAACACACCTGAACGGTTTGAAAATTCATTGGACACAAGAATAAAGCCCCAATTGAATTTTTAAACGGATGCCACTTTTGAACTTTTTAAAAAATTAAAAATTTATTCTTTATTTATTTGAAAGATTGGAAATTAATACTCGTATAATTTGTTTTTTATAAAAAATTGAAAAACATATTCTTCATGCCTTTTACATCCGAAATTCAGGTGTTTTGTTTGAGAGAAACTAGATGGATATTCACTATCGTTCAACTGCCACTTTTCAACCAAGATTGCGCATGCACCACAAAAGGGGCGGAAGGTCTTAAGCGCATATGACTATAACAACATTCGAGCATTATGTGGGTGGCGGCTACCCTGTGGCGAACGCAAATATCCCCGTTCAATCACTTGCAAACCAGCTACGTTAGTCAATCCCGGCACGCGTTTTTCCGATTTCATTCAATGATTTTTTCTGCAAGCCGCGGACGCCTGTCCTTTAAGAGTTTCTCCACTTTGCCACTGTGACGTAAGGGAAGAAGATCAGGGCTTTCCGGATATAGATTTTTAAAACCGGACGAGGCCAAGGAAATTTTATTCAAAAATTCGAGCAATTCGGCATGAATTTGGCTCGTTAGCATTCAATTTTCCATGATAGTTTTGAAATATCCCAAAAAATCAGGATGCAATAATGCCTCACACCCAGAAATCGTCAAAAGCTGCAAATTTGGATGAAGTCTCGATTTCGACCGATCAAACGTCATCAGCCACCTATCATCATCCGGTTAAAGGCATAGACCACGTTTTTATATTGGCAAAAAATCTTGAAAAAAGCGCTGATTGCTTTCGCCGACTGGGTTTTACCCTGTCACCTCGCGGGCTTCATAGCAAAGAACAAGGCACAGCCAATTATACCGTTATATTTCCGGACGATTATTTTGAACTTTTAGGCATTGTAGAAGAGACGCCGGCCAATCGCGACAAAAAACATAACCTCGAAACATATGGTGAAGGCCTTTACGCTATTGCCGGACGTATTGGCAGTGCACTTGCGGCGAAAGAAAATCTGGTCCAATTAGGTTTTGATGTGACCGAGGTGCAAAATTTTTCCAGACCGGTAGAGTTACCCGATGGGAAAACGGGTATTGCCGCATTTTCCACAGTCGCTTTTAAAAAAAGCGAAGTGCCCAATGGACTGGTGTTCATGTGTGAACACAAAAGCCGCGATATGGTTTGGCGCCCCGAATTGATGACACACAAAAACGGCGCAATCGGCCTTAAAGCTATAACTTTATTATCATCTTCACCGAAAGAGACCGGAGAACGCTATGCACGTCTTTTCAAAGACGGAAAGGTCAAACAGGAAGCTGATCGTATCATTATTACAACCGGAAAAAATTCGGCAACCATTCGCATATTGTCAGAGGAAAGTTATCAACGCCATTTCCCATCCTTCAATATCGAAAAAGTCGCTCGGAATGCTTATGCCGGTCTTGCTATTTACGTAAAAAATCTTGGTAAGACAAAGCGTGCGCTAGAATTAAGTGCAATCCCATTTAACGAGATAAACGAAAAACACATTGTTATCGCTCCCGAATACGCAACCGGTACGGTGTTGGAATTTTTTGAAAAAGACCGGTGAAATTAAATCCGTCCGATAGGCATTTCAAAATCCGTCGGGTTTTACGAGCTGCAAAACTGCAACTCTTTTCCACAAGCTTATAAAACACGTATTCGAATAATACGCGTGTTTTAATGGTGAACCGCTCGTTTTCCGGTAAGACGCCTGTTTTACAAAGGTTTTGTTGGAAGAAGACGCGATCCACATTTTTAAAATGGCTCCCCGTTTACCCCTTCAATCATTTATCAACCACAAGCTTGTTTCCCCTCAACACGTTAAAGCAAACGACAAAGTCTCTTGACAAGGAAGTCAAAATATTTAAGTTGATTAAAAATATCATGTATTTTTGTTTTTCCTGAAAGCTTGGCTTTTTGACCACCCACAAATGGGAAAATGGAACGAGAAGGAATGACGGTGACTTCACTTCATCCAGATGATTAAAGAGTAAAAATTGCATTGCGAGGGGCAGCAATTGGCTTGTTATCTAAAGCAATGTGAACAATTTTTGCAAGGTGCAACGGATGAAGAAAGTTGGGGGATTGCACATTGATGACAACGAGCTTTGAAGCTTTTAGGCGGACAAGTTTGTTGAATTGTTGAAAAGCAATCGAACGGATAAAACTGAGGAAGCTCTGTTATTCCCCATGGAAAAACAATGAGACCATGAAAAACAGGATTTATGAGAAAAATACTGTAAGTTGTAAGGAATTTCGGCTCCGTCTATTAGACTTGCGAGCTTTCGGGTGCAGCGTATAAATGACGAATTTAGAGACACATGAACCGAATAATCTCCCGCTTTGGGTGGGAGCTACTATCCTTGTCCTTTCTGTCTATACAGGTTTGGGCTTTTGGGCAAGTGCCATGCGCGGAGATCCCAATGTTGTAAGAGGTGGGCAAGAGGCAATCATGCTTGAATTTGCTGAAGAGCCTATGGCACCGGAAACGGAACATGTTTCTGAAGTGATAAAAGAAGAAACGGTTCAGGAGAAGGAAGAGGAAAAAGTAGAGCCGAAGGAAGAAGAGGCAAAGCCGGAACCCGAACCACAAAAATCCGAAATGGTAGAAGAGGTAAAAAAGCCGGAGCCGAAAAAAGAAGTCAAAAAGCCGAAAGTTGAAGCCCGTAAAGTCGAGCCCAAAAAAGACGTTAAAAAGGCTGATGTCTCGCAAAAGGCCTCAGGCCCCGAGATTGTTGCAAAGAAAGGGCCAACTTACGCAGCCCCCACAACCAATCGCGTATTCGGTGGTGACGGGCGGCTCGTTTCGTCATGGCAAAACAAGGTACAACGGCGTATCGCGCTTATCGCATCGCGTTCGAAAAAGCCGACCACATCCAGCCGTTCGACGTCATATGTTACTTTCAGTTTCGACCAGAAAGGTAACATTACCAGCGCTCGCACGTCACGCTCTTCCGGCGATCACGCTATTGATGATCTGGCTTTGCAAATCGTCAGAAAATCAAGCCCTATTCCCACACCACCGGAAGGTTGGAATAGCTCTCTGACCGTGCCTGTCGAAGTTCGCTAGAATAGCAATCCGAATGCAGCAATGTGCCAACCAAATCATTTTCGGCAATCTTGAACCACATCCTTTTCGGTTCGTCCTTGCTTCACGAACGCTGCAAATTTTGATATGCCTTGTGATTTCTGTTTTTCGGTTATTGCGCTTTTCTGTTGTTTCACTTTCCCCGAAGAATTGATTATTCCACCCGCTTTTTTACACCTCCTATATTTGTCGGGAATACCTTCTCCTTTACTTTTCATCCTGATTAGCAGTCACAGAACAAAATTCAAAAAATATACACTTATTATAGTTTTTTATAAAAATATATATATGTATTATAATTTTTTTATTATGTATTAAAATATTAATTGATAATTATATCAGGTTGTTTATAAATAAAAATTCGCATCATGTTTTTCAATTCCGGGAAGAGGATATAATGGATCTCGTTTCTCGCGTGCAACGTCTGCCACTCGGCCGGTTTCACTACCGATTGTTGGTGGTTACCGGCTTGGGCTGGATGTTTGATGCTATGGACACCGGCCTTATCGCTTTTATCATGCCGCGTTTGTCGCAAAGTTGGCAGCTGACGGCTCCGGAAAAGGCTTGGGTCGTCAGTATCGGTTTTGTCGGGATGGCTATCGGAGCCGTATTGGCCGGTGGAATTGCCGACAGGATCGGCCGTAAAACAGTTTTTGCCACAACATTGGTTGTATACAGTATAGCCACTGCCCTTTGTGGCTTGGCACCGGATTTGACATGGCTATTGGTTTTCCGCTTTGTTGTCGGCTTCGGTCTCGGCGGACAATTGCCGGTTGCTGTCAGTCTCGTCAGTGAATATGTACCGGCACGCGTGCGCGGGCGGTTCATCGTTTTATTGGAAAGCTTCTGGGGTCTGGGCTGGCTGCTCGCCGCGTTGGTCGCATTTTTTATTATTCCCGCTTATGGCTGGCAAATAGCTTTCATCCTCTGCGGCATACCGGCGCTCTATGTGTTCTATATCTGGCGTAAAATTCCGGAATCTATCCCCTACCTCATTAATCGCGGGCGTATCGAAGAGGCTCATAAAATCGTATGCCGTCTTGAAAAAGAGGCAGGCATTCCGGTTGTGGAAAAAATTGAAGTTGCCCCCGTTGCCGAAAAACACAACGTATCTTTCACACAATTATGGTCGAGCGGTCTTGCCAAGCGCACAATCATGCTGTGGCTCATATGGTTCGGAATTGTCTATTCCTATTACGGCATTTTCACTTGGCTTCCAAGCTTATTGGAGCAACACGGCTTCAGCATTGTCAAATCATCAAAATACACTTTGATCCTTATTCTGGCACAACTACCCGGTTACATGGCCGCAGCCTGGTTGATTGAAAAGCTGGGGCGCAAGGCAACTCTATCGGGCTTCATTGCCGCTTGTGCCATATGTGCCTATTTTTTTGGTCAGGCAACGTCCGATGGTTTGATCATCTTGTGGGGATGTTTGCTGTCATTTTTCAACCTCGGTGCATGGGGTGTTCTGTATTCATACACACCCGAGCAATATCCCGCCAATATTCGCGCTTTCGGTTCCGGTTGGGCTTCTGCTATCGGCCGGATTGGCGGCATTGTCGCCCCTATGGTTGTCACGCAAATGATGACAGCAGGTGCAAACGCCTTTTCCAGCGTCTTCATTATGTTTACCGGCGTACTCCTTGCAGTTGCTATCATTATCATTGTGCTTGGTGAAGAAACGCGTGGTCGCACATTGGAGTCAATCAGCCGTTAGATTAAGAAACGGAAAAAAATAGCAAATATTTCTAAATCGAATTCAAGATAACGGGCACCACAATATACAATACCAGTAAAAGCATCCGGTTTGTTTGCCCGTTTTCTTTTCCCCTTGGAAATCGATATCAAATGCTCCGGTCAAAGAGGTCTGCAAGCCTTCAGCTTTCGCCCCGCTTTGCACCCGAATTCTCTTTGGCCGCCACACTCATATTCATCAACTTGAGTTCGTTGACAAAATTCCGAGCTCAATTTCCAAGCCGCATCTTCTTCTGATCAAGAATTCCCGTTTCGCCACGCCCCTTTGTTAATAGTAATTCTCGTGGCAATAACACTCGCTAATTATACTTAAGAGCTATTTCTGTTGCTTTTGCGCGTTTTCAACCTTCGCCTCCGAGCTGGAATGGCGAAACGGCTTATAGAGCGTCAGCTATTTTATCGGTTTGACCATCCAATCAATGATCAAACTTGTTGTCATGAATGGAAGAAAATCAAACTGCTGTCTAAAGCTCAAAAACAAACAATCAATTGCCAAATGATGCAATCGGCCGTTTGATCGCGAAGATTTTTTCGACACATGGATTCTATCAAAAACGGCAATCCCTGACATTCTTACGCAGTCTAAGGTGCAAAAATCTCATAGCCAGCTTTTTAGCGGTTTATGAGACTGTTTTCACATCAACAGGAGAGACAGCTTTAATCAGAAAGCTTGCCGATAAAGTTCGAGAGCATCTGCTTCTTTAACTTCCACAGGATTGTTGACAAGCAATCTTGTTTGTTTCATTGCGTCGTGCGCTAGCAATGCCAAACTGTTATCGGTAACACCCACTTCCTTCAAATGGCGTGGTGCACCTGTTTGTCTCATCAACTTTTCCATGAATTCGACAAAGGCTTTGGAGCGTTCTATTTCTGTGCCTTTTACATGCGTCCCCACAACGTCGCCAAGTTCGGCGTAAAGGGGGGCCGCAGCCTTCATATTAAACCGCAGCACAGGCGCTAGCATCAGTGCATTGGTAAGGCCATGTGGCAAATGATAATGCCCGCCCAGCGGGTAAGCCAAAGCATGAACCGCACCAACCGGCGAATTGGCAAAAGCCTGCCCTGCCAGATTTGCACCAAGCAACATCGCCTGCCGCGCTTTCTTATCATGTCCATTATTGCAAGCCGCTACAATATTTGCCGACAACAATCTTAATGCTTCGCGGGCAAACGCATCGGAAAGCGGATTCTTCTTCAATTTTCCCGTATAGGCTTCAATAGCGTGAACCATTGCATCAATACCGGTTGCTGCCGTTTGAAGTTTTGGCAAACCAATCGTGAGCTCACCATCGAGAAGAACACGATCGGCATAAAGCTCATTGGCAACAACACCCATTTTGGTTGTTTCGCCTGTAGTCAAAATCGTAATGTTGGTCGATTCTGAACCGGTGCCCGCCGTCGTTGGTATCTGGATCAAAGGCAGACGCTTGCCCTTCACTTTTCCGATGCCGTAAAGATCCTGCAATTTTTGATCGGAACGGATAAGTACCGCTGAAAGTTTGGCAACATCCATAGAGGAGCCGCCACCAAAGCCGATAACAATGTCAATGCCTGCCGCTTTTGCT
This sequence comes from uncultured Bartonella sp., assembly GCF_946479275.1. Classification (GTDB taxonomy): domain Bacteria; phylum Pseudomonadota; class Alphaproteobacteria; order Rhizobiales; family Rhizobiaceae; genus Bartonella. The sequence continues at coordinate 27,606 of NZ_CAMLFE010000006.1, read as the reverse complement.
TTTTCGACGCATTCAAGCACAATATTTTCCGGCGGATCAGCAACAACTTTGTCAAACACAGCAACCTTGAATCCGGCCTGTTCCAAAGACAATTTCGATTGTTCCAGAACGCCCGATTGATGAAGACTATTATCAGTGACAATAAGCGCTTTGCGCTCTCGATAATGGCGTCCAATAAATTCTCCCAAACGCTGTGCACCTCCCCATTCGACAGTCAGCGAAGGCACCGCATCGAAACTGAACTCTTGCATTTTTTCCTCCTCACCCATTCCCGAGTGGCCCTGCAACTTGCCCTTTAAAAAGAGCCACAAGAGTTGACATATGGCTCTTTTTCGAGCGTTCGAAACCTATTATCGGATTAAACCGTTAGTCCTCACAAGGCACTGCAAATATACTTGACTTCCATATATTCTTCTATGCCGTATTTCGAACCTTCGCGCCCGAGGCCGGACTGTTTAACGCCGCCAAACGGCGCAACCTCATTGGAAATCAATCCGGTGTTATGGCCGACCATACCATATTCCAGTGCTTCGCTTACCCTGACGGCTCGGCTGAAGTCACGTGTATAAAAATAGGCTGCGAGACCGAAAATTGTATCGTTAGCCATGTTGATAGCTTCTTCTTCGGTTTTGAACTTGAATAAAGGTGCAACCGGCCCGAAGGTTTCCTCATGCGCAAAGCGCATATCCTGCGTGACGCCGGTAACAATAGCCGGTTCCATAAACAGTCCACCGAGCCTCTTTCCGCCGCAAACAAGCTTGCCGCCTTTTTTTACAGCGTCGGCAATGTGGTCTTCGACTTTTTTCAGTGCACTTTCTTCGATCATCGGTCCGATATCCGTATCAGCTTTGCGTCCATCACCGATTTTCAACGCCTTGACCGCCTGTTCGAGTTTCTTTGTGAACGCCTCGTAAATCCCTTCCTGAACCAGAAGGCGGTTGGCACAAACACAGGTTTGCCCCGCATTGCGGTATTTACAAGCAATAGCCCCTTTGACAGCTTCATCAAGGTTTGCGTCATCAAAGACAATGAAAGGCGCATTACCACCAAGTTCAAGCGAAATTCGCTTGATTGTCGGCGCACATTCGGCCATTAGTGTCCGCCCGACTTCGGTTGAACCGGTAAAGGATAATTTTCGAACAATATTGCTGTCCGTCAGAACTTTTCCGATTGTAGACGATTTACCGGTAATAATTTGCAGAACACCCGCCGGTATTCCTGCACGATTTGCAAGCTCGCCCAAAGCAAGTGCTGTAAGCGGTGTCAAACTTGCCGGACGCACGATCATGGTGCAGCCTGCAGCAAGTGCGGGCGCGGCCTTTCTTGTTATCATCGCGGCCGGAAAATTCCACGGAGTAATTGCAGCCGTTACACCAACCGGCTGCTTGATAACCGTGATGCGTTGTTTGGCTTGCGGGGAAGGAATGGTATCACCATAAGTCCGCTTGGCTTCTTCTGCAAACCACTCGACAAACGAGGCAGCATAAAGGATTTCACCTCTTGCTTCTTTCAACGGTTTACCCTGCTCGCTCGTCATGATCATTGCAAGATCATCGGCATTGGCAATCATAAGATCAAACCATTTGCGCAAAATTTTCGAGCGATCTGCTGCTGTCAACTTTCTCCACTGTTTAAATGCTGCATTCGACGCCTCTATAACCGTTTCAACTTCAGTAGCTGAAAGCGAAGGGACATTCCCGACAACGTCACCATCTGCCGGATTGGTAACAGAAATCGTTTCATTGCTTTTTGCCGAAAGCCATTGGCCATTAATCAGGCATTTGTCTTTCAAAAGGCTTTTATCTGAAAGTTTCATTTCGATTTTCCTCCTTACCCCATCTATTGCGATTTTTCCCTTCAACAAGGTTTTTAAGAAAACAATCGCATCATTATAATTGATGGTATGAGTATTTTCGTTCGAGGGCAAGGACATGACCGTTCAACAGATTGTTCTGGTAATTATATTTTCTATCACTGCAGGATCTCAAAAAGCACGTATCCCCGCGTGTTCCGGAAGTTTTTGCCTATAGACGTCTCCAAACCTTCCGTCCGGATGTCACTTCGCCCGGGGGCGCCCATATAACGGGATTTGATCTTTCCCGCATTTTTTACATTGCAACCGGAATATTTCGGACTGAATGGGAAACTGTTCTCAAAAAAAGGTTGTAACCATTAAAACGCCTGTCTGAAGCAAATATCGTTTAACCGCGCCTCAATCCCCTTTTCAACGCCGCTCGTTGCTATTGCGCGATCATTCGGCTTATGAGAGGAATAACAATAACGTGAATGTGTTTGTCGATTTATTTTGAACTCCAAATATTATAGCTTCAGTGTCCACTTGTCTTCATGTAATGGCCGAATAAATAAAGTGACGACATTGTAAAGAGGATGTAAAGACAAATAGAAACAACTCGCAAACAGGTTTAACGAACCATAAGCCAAGAAAAATGACGATTTCGGGAATTCTAGAGCTAAAAGATACCCCCCCTTTATTCGATAACGGTCGGCACCGCGTGATATTCCGGCATCCGCAAAATCCGGATCTCATCGTAAAAATCGTGCGTCATCGATGGGCTGAACGATATGAACGGTACAATGCCTTTAAAAAACGCTTCAAACAGCTACGCGAGAATGTCTATAACATTTACGAGTTTCTCGAAACCATGCGGTTGAGTTCTGATACAAATCTTAAGACTCCCCATGTGCTGACAACATTGGGCATCGTAAGAACCGATCTCGGCTGGGGAATGGTTTGCGAAATCGAAAAAGATAGGGACGGCTCGCCTGCTAAAACCATCAACGATATTGGTGACGATATAAAGCATTATGTGCCAGAATTGAAAGCACTAAGCGATTGGGCCGAAACTTCGCCTGTCGTTCTCACAAGCTTTCACGCCGATAATCTGGTTCTGTCATGGCGCGATGACCATTATGAATTTGTCATGATCGACGGATTGGGTGAAAGAAATATCTTGCACTTAAGGACCTATATCCGTTCACTGAACCGCAAAGAAAATATGAAACGTCTGCATAAAATGCTTAATGATCTTCAACTTTATAATGAAGTTCTGGGTAAATAATATTTCATCAAACAGTCAAAAAAGATAACGGTTTATTCCCCTTCGATCTTTCGCCAACGTGCTTGTTTCCAACTAGATTGTCGCAGACCCGGTTGTCCCGGTTATAATTGCCGCAAACTTTATTGTTGCAAACTTGATCGTTGCCAACTCACCTGTTGCTAACGTGTTTGTAATTTGCGTCTTCCCCTTACACCCGCATTTTAGTGCCATTTCTATTTCCGCAAACCTTCGAAAGTGGTGCAGTTTGTTATTCCTTGAGGTAGAAGCAGTTACGTTGCCCCTGACAAAGAAATGCGAAAATTTGCCGATAGTTTTTTATAAAAATACAGTTCGGGATAACTCTCGAAAAATTCCTTAAAAATCGGATCCCCACAAAAACATCGACAGATAATCTCAAACTTAAAAACCAAACAGAGTTTTAGCTTCAATGTTTAGCAGTCACATCTGGATTTGAAGCACGTCTGAGCCGATTTTCAAAATGAGAAACGAAAAAGAGCGCAAGCCTATTTATAATAGACGCCACGCTCTTTTAATAAACTGACCCCGACATTTTGCATAGAATTTGTGGGCTTTAAATAAAAGGCACCGCAACGGAAAAAGGGGCGAACACTAAAGACTCATTTTACAGGAATTTTCGGTTTCCAGCCGCGCCCGTAACCGAATGACATGGCACAGGCAGCAACTTCAACTTGGCGGATGAGCATTTGACGCTCGTCCAAAAGCCTTGAAATCAAGGTTTTAACATCACCATTATAATCAGCAATCAGATGGTCAATTTCGTCTTGTTGATAGTCTTTTTGTCTTAGTTCATTCACTTTTCTGACTCCTTTTGCACGAATGTGATGTTCCCGTCAGGAACCAGAGTCAAGGATTTCAACTTCAAATCTGAAGAGAGTCACCGGCTTTTAAAATCGGAGTTTTAAAGACCGGTTTTTCAACTTTTCTAGTCAGTGAATTCTCATCAATTCTATTAACACTAATTGTTGTTATCGCCTTATTTTATTCCTGCTCATATCACCCGCGTGTTCGCATCATGCCCGCGAATTTCAATGTCAATTGCGCTAATAAACCGGTTCCAAAGCTTAATCCCCACTAATTGGGATTGTGTGTCGAAACTTGCCTTCCATATTGAGTAACGCGGTTTTTCAAAAGCAAGGCATCAACAAGCGACAAAATGTGGGAAAATACAGACCACTATTTTTCTCGTCTTATAAATAAGACAATAAAAACAAGATATTATAGGGATAAAAAGATGGTGGTGGGCCCGGAGGGACTCGAACCCCCAACCAAGCGGTTATGAGCCGCCGGCTCTAACCAATTGAGCTACAGGCCCCACGGAAGCCCCGCAATAACCTAAAAATTTTGTCAACACAAGTGCCCCCGTGCCAACTTATTCACCTTTTTGAAAAATTTAACGCTTCAAGCTTTTATAGCTCGTCTAAAACTCTATCTAAATGATAACAAATGATTGAAAACGAGGCTTGGACGAAAATGACAAAATTTTATTTTCATTATACAAAAACTGCCGCAATGCTTGCGGGCCTTTTATGTGTTGCCTTGCCGTTCACGCTTCACGCGGAAACTGTTAATGTCAACAAAACTGAGCCCGTAATTGTCGTTCAGGCAACCGGAGACGAACAGGCAAAACCCGATATTGCGATTATCAATCTTGCCGTCGAGACTGAAGGCGAAACCGCAGATTCGGCAATGAATGCCAATAATGGAACGATGAACAAGGTTCTTGATACCTTGAAGAAAGAGGGTATCGAAAATGCCGATCTCATGACTTCGGGTCTTGCTATTTACCGCGTCGAGGGACCAGAAAAAAACAAAAAGGCAAATACGCCTCTTTATCGTGTTTCCAATAGTTTGAGTGTGCGTGTGCGCGATATAAACAAGGCCGGCAAGATTTTTGATGAAGCGATGAAGTTGGGCGTGAACTCTGTAAACGGCATTACGTTTACGAATGCCGATACAAAACCTTACCTGACAAATGCAAGGAAAAAAGCTGTGGCAGAGGCGATAGCCAAGGCCAAAACTTTGGCTGAGAGCGCAGATGTAAAACTTGGAAACGTCGTTACCATTGCTGAAGACAATGGAAGCAATATGATGATGCCGCGTCTTATGGCGGCTAATGCCACAGCATATCGGAATGAAACGAATTTTTCTTCCGGCGAACTTGATTACAAGGTCAACGTGACAATGACATTCGCTATCGAACAATAATGACGCCCGCTTCCGGTGCTGTTCTTTATTGTTCATATTTCGACATAACATTTATCGGGAAAACGGCCATAGAGTTAGTCAGTGGCTTGGTCTCGTCGGTCAATATGGTCGGGCATTTGCAAGCGAGAGCCGTTGCGAACACCAACTTTACCGGACAGGAACACGCGTCACTTATAAAGCGCACCATAAAGAAGCGTAGAATTCAAGCCGAAATAGACTTTCAAGGATTTTTCTTTTCTTAAAAATTTTGAGAATTCTCGGACAAAGAGTTCCATCATCTTACCGGATGCAAAAGGGCAGACCCAGGAATGGTTCAGCTTTTTGCACGGAAATGCAGACAGTTTTGTTACGGTCTTAACAAATGCTCACTGTAACTTCCGATTGTCGCAGTTATTATCAGGAAACATGATTTTACGTTGTAACTCCCGCGTTTCTTCAAAAGGCTTATCCCGACAAGCAAACGGAAAAAGTGTCTGAAAATTCTTGAACGTCAGCCGTTAATCGGGCCGATGATATAATCAAGATAATCGTCTTCCGAGTTAAGGTCATCTTCATAAACGAGAATCTTATCACGGGCGGAAATATGGGCTTTGTGCACACTTTCCTTGTCATGGGTAACAAGGTGATGCCAGAATGGTAAGTCTTCCCCTTCATCAATCAGCTTATAGGCGCAAGTCTCCGGTAACCAGCGCACGGAACGCACCATTTCAATATCAAGATAAAGGCAATCGGGAACAAGCGATTTTCTATTTTGATAATCGCTACATCGGCAGGTGTTGGCGTCGAGCAACTGGCAGGCAACAGCAGTCACATAAATTTCGCCGTTATCTTCATCCTCGAGCTTTTGCAAGCAGCACAGCCCGCAACCATCGCAAAGACTTTCCCATTCTTCGGGCGTCATCCCGTCCAATGTTTTTACTTTATAAAAGGGAGCTTTATCCACGTTGCAATCTTTCGTCGGGCTTTCATCCGGCTTTGTTGAAAAACCTTCCGCTTGATCGGGCTAACAATTTGCCGGCATTTAGCCGATAAACAAACTTCCAACTTGTCAAGAACCGGATAAATCAAAAATCCGCTCGCCCTGCTCGTCGATAATCTGGCGGCCTTTGATATGAATCATGGCGACGGCATCATCGAGATTGGTAAAACGGTCAGCGCGGATAAACCGGTAGCTCTTGGTCTCGCCATTGACGGTTTTTGAAATAACACCGCAACTCTGGAGCTGGCCTTCATTTTTGTAAGGCGTCGCGGAAATGATAAAGCCTTTATATTCGGTTTGACCGCCGTCGATTTCTGCTTTTTCATCGGACTTCGACGAAGATTTACCAAAAAGCTTTTGCAAAAAAGACATGGATTTATCCCGAACAATAAAACGAAAAGGCACAGAACCATTGGGGCTCCGTGCCTTTTTAACAATAATCAAGAATCCAGAAAACTTCTCAACTTGCGCGAGCGGCTCGGATGTTTGAGCTTGCGCAATGCCTTTGCCTCGATCTGACGGATACGTTCACGGGTAACCGAAAACTGTTGGCCAACCTCTTCCAGCGTATGATCGGTATTCATACCAATACCGAAGCGCATACGCAAAACGCGTTCTTCACGAGGGGTAAGAGAGGCAAGTACCCGGGTCGTCGTATCGCGCAAATTCGCCTGAATAGCGGCGTCAATTGGCAATAGCGCATTCTTGTCTTCGATAAAATCGCCCAAGTGTGAATCTTCTTCATCGCCAACCGGTGTTTCAAGAGAAATCGGCTCCTTGGCAATTTTCAGAACCTTGCGCACTTTTTCAAGCGGCATTGCAAGTTTTTCCGACAATTCTTCCGGTGTCGGCTCGCGCCCGATTTCATGCAGCATCTGACGAGAGGTGCGAACAATTTTGTTGATCGTCTCGATCATATGAACCGGAATACGGATAGTGCGTGCCTGATCGGCAATCGAACGGGTAATAGCCTGACGGATCCACCATGTTGCATATGTGGAAAACTTGTAACCACGACGATATTCGAATTTGTCGACTGCTTTCATCAAGCCGATATTGCCTTCCTGAATAAGATCAAGGAATTGCAAACCGCGATTGGTATATTTCTTGGCAATCGAGATAACCAGACGCAAATTGGCTTCCACCATTTCCTTCTTGGCAATGGCAGCTTCCCGTTCGCCCTTCTGGACCTGATTGACAATACGGCGGAATTCACCAATGGAAATAGCCGTTTCCTGTGCCAACATCTGTATTTCGCTGCGCAAATCCTGAATGGATTTAGCCTCACGTGTGGCAAATTCCTTCCAGCCATGGGCAGGCAATGTGGAAATGTAATTGATCCAGTCGGAATCCATTTCACGGCCCTGATACTGTTTCAGGAATTCCTCGTGACCGACGCCATAGGAATCGGCAAGACGTTTCAACTTGCCTTCGCTTTTTACCAGACGTTTATTAATGTCATAGAGTTGTTCGACCAGCGCCTCGATACGGTTCTGGTTGAGCGACAATGATTTGACAGCCTTGACCAGATCATCCTTGAGCTGCTTATATTTTTTCTTTTGCGCCGGAGTGAGCGCACCTTCATCATGGTCAGCCAGACTGCTTTCAACATGCTGATCCTGCAATTTACGCAATTTTGCGTAAGTATCCGCGATGAAGTCCAATGTCTCCATAACTTGCGGACGAAGCTCGTTTTCCATTGCGGCGAGTGAAAGATTGTTTTCGTCATCATCCTCGTCGTCTTCTTCCGGGTCGATGGTTTCGCCGCCGACATCGGTAATGTCATCATCATCGTGAACCACACGCTTGGGAGCTTCTTCCTTGGGCTTTAAATCCTCGATATGCTCGATGACCGGTGCCTGTTTTGCTTCAGGGCCGGCATAAGTGGTTTCAAGATCGATGATCTCGCGCAACAGAATACGCTGTTCGTTGAGCTCTTCACGCCAGATAATCAAGGCCTGGAATGTAAGCGGGCTTTCACACAAGCCTGCAATCATTGTCTCGCGACCGGCCTCGATACGTTTGGCGATAGCGATTTCGCCTTCACGTGACAAAAGCTCGACAGCGCCCATTTCCCGCAAATACATGCGCACCGGATCATCTGTCCGGTCGTTCTGGTCGCGTTTTGAAGTCGTTGCCAGAGCACGACCACCGGCTTCTACCAGCTCACTGCTTTCAGAGGTTTCTTCCTCTTCCGATGCAGTTTCGGCTTCGGCTTCTTCGTCATCCTCGACAACATTGATGCCCATATCCGACAACATGGCCATTGTGTCTTCAATCTGTTCGGAAGTCACCTCTTCTGACGGAAGAACAGCATTCAATTCATCCATTGTGACAAAGCCGCGCTTTTTCGCAGCCTTGATCATTTTCTTTACGACATCATCGGACAGATCCAAAAGAGGACCATCGCCGCTAACTTCGCGCTCGGTCTCTGCATTTTCTGTCTGTTTTACCTTTGTTGCCATTCCGTGTTAACTCCGCTCGGTCACATCGCACACTTGAAAAATTGTGTCTTGCAACTTTCTACTCATTCTCAACTCACAGCCATTTTCCGGCTAATCCTCGAGCCGCCATTTTCCGGCTGAATTTGCCCGCAATATCTGCGTCCCGTTACCAATCCTTAAAGCTTCTTAGAGCAGCCAATTTTTAAAAAAGATTAATGTAGGAGAATTTCTTTTTAAGATAATGTCAAATCCTGCCTGAGTTTTCTTCAACACCATTCGTCCCTAAATGTTCCATAGCTCTTGTGCGACCGCCGTTTCACATTTAAGAAACACGTTACCCGCTTTTAGAATCGCACTGTCTTCCTTAACCTGATTTTTCCGCTCGTTATAGCATATCTGGGCTTTCGTGGCTGATTCGCGAAAAAAAAGCGAATCATTTATTGTTTTTCCGACTCATTCGGTTCTGATTCGTCTTCTTTCCATCGTCCGAAACCATCTATCAAAGCCTCCACGGCCTCAGTCTTTTCGAGCTCTGCTTTTACGTCACCCAGCAAGGTGAACATACTGCTATCCGATTTTTCCAAAAGCTCGGCTTCAATGTCACGCAACCTCTTATGTAGGTTATGCGCGCGCAGATGCAAGTACACGGCCTGCTTTAAAGCTTCTCTTGCATCTTCAATCGGCGCTTCGGCAAAAGCACAACGGAACCCCAAATTTTTCAACAGATCATGAATCCGGTTGAGGATTTGTTCCTGCCCCTTTTGTTTCAACAGCTTCATCATGGCATTGGCATCATCGGGTTGCCATTCACCCATAATCTCAAGCATAGCACGATGAAGGCCGATCAATGCAGGATTTTGCAGTTCGAGCTTTGCCAAAGTTTCAAAATCCTCGTACCAGAGCTCGGGATGGGAAGCCAATGTCATCAATATCGCGGCTTCACGCAAGGGAATAAAACTTGTCGAATTTTTGACCAGATTGGAGTTGGCAAGGCTTGCACTTGGCCCCCCGCCAATCCTGTTTTGCGCATGATTATTACGGAAATTCTTGCCCGAATTTTTCAAAAAAGCCGGACGGAACAGATTGCGCAACCGATCGCGCAGATCCTGCAAATAATAATGCCGTAAACTTTCATCCTTGATTGTGAAAATGACCGATTTGATCTCGCGTTCGAGCCCAGCGCGTGCTTCCGGCGTTTCGAATTGTTGGCCGAATGTATATTTACGCCATAAAAGTTCGGCAAGGGGAATCGATTTCGATAGTTCGACTTTCAAACTATCCGACCCACCGTTTTTGACAATATCATCGGGATCTTTGCCATCGGGCAACAGAATAAAACGGGCAGAAACACCGGCTTTCAAAAGTGGTAAAATGCGTTCGGCCGCCCGAAATGCCGCATGAACACCCGCTTCGTCACCATCAAAACAGAAGACCGGATCAGGTGTCATGCGCCATAAAAGCGCAATCTGGTCTTCGGTCAAAGCTGTGCCAAGCGGCGCGACAGCCGTGTCAACACCTGCTTTGGCCATAGCAATCACATCCATATAGCCTTCAACGACATAGACAGGCTTTGCGCTTTCTTGCCCTTTCGCCTGTGCGGCTTTTCTGGCAGTTGCTGCATTATACAGCATTTTGCCTTTATGGAAGAGCACCGTTTCCGGGCTATTCAAATATTTTGCCCGAACATTCTTGTCCATTGCACGCCCGCCAAAGGCAACAATGCGCCCGCGCAGATCGGCAATTGGAAACATGATGCGGTTTCTGAACCGGTCATAAGGTGCTGTGCCATCTTCGGCTGCAACAACCAGCCCGCAATCTTCCATCTGTTTTAATGAAATATCCTTGGCAATGAGTGCGTCCTTCAAGGCGTTGCGCGCATCCGGCGAAAACCCGATATGGAAGCGGTCAATCATAGCTTTGGGCATTTGCCGCCCTTCAAGATAGCTTCGCGCCAACGCCCCTTCTTGCGCATATAATTTGCTTTTAAAAAAAGCGGAAGCAAGATTCATGACGTCATAAAGGTCTTTTTTGATCTTTTCCTGTCTCTCGGCGTCCTTGTCACGTGCCGGCATCCTGACACCTGCCTGATTGGCCAAACGCTCGACCGCTTCGGGAAACTGGATACCGTCAATCTCGGTCACAAAAGTGAATATATCGCCGCTTGCCCCACACCCGAAGCAATGGTAACGGCCTTTGCGATCTTCACAATGAAAACTCGGCGTTTTTTCGCCATGGAAAGGACAGCAGCCCCAGAAATCGCCACGCGAAACATTGCTTTTTTTCGGGTCGAAATTCACCCTCTGCCCAACCACTGTTGAAATTGGCAGGCGTGCACGAATTTCGTCAAGAAAATCGGGTGAAAAACGCATTACTTCTTGTCGTCTCCGGTTCCAGTCCTATTAACTTAAACATTGTTGCAGTTAAATCCAACACCCCGACTGAAAAGACGGTTAAGCATTTGTTTTAAAATGCAATCAAAAGGTGGTACTGAAAAATATGCCCGACCTTGTAAGAACTACCGATCTCACTATAACTTTTAAGTCTTGTCACTTCAGAAATTTGACGGCCTCGTCTTTACACTTCTAGAGAAAAATAAAATCGGCGTGATCTTTCAAAATCACCTCGAATTGGCTTTTCAAATTCCCTCTGCTGATAATTCCTTTTGCCGCTGATTTTTCGCTGAATCGGGCTTTAAAACAAGAAGAAACTTTCAAGACACTTGAAGAAGAAAACGCACGCCCTAACCTTTTTCATTAAAATTCATTCCGATTGAAGGAGATATTCATGCACGACGCAAGTGTAGGTTGGATTGCCGCTATCATCATTGGCGGATTGGCTGGCTGGGCAGCAAAAACATTTATGAAAAGCAACACCGGCCTTATTGTGAATATCATTCTTGGTATTGTGGGCGCATCGCTCGCAAGTTTTATATTCAGTCTTTTCGGCGTTACTTTCGCCGGTGGTTTCGGATATCTGATTTCCGGCTTTATCGGTGCCTGCATTCTTATCTGGCTCGGCCGATTGATACGCTCGTAAAATTTTATTTTGCTTAAAATCCGATTTGAGACAAGTCGATCATCCCGGGTTTAATGGGAAAAACTAAAAAAGGCACCTTAAAAAAGGTGCCTTTTATTGAAGTGCTTTTCACGTCATTTTCAAATGACTTTATTTAAAGTGCTTGAATTTAAAGTGGTTGAAAACTCCAGTTGATTTTTCCAACCGGCTTCAGCGCATACCCGACTTATTTCAGCTTTTCGCGAATGGTGCTGCCAACTTTTGCAAAGTCCATCTGGCCGTTATAGCGTTCTTTAAGCCATGCCATGACCTTGCCCATGTCGCGCAAGCTTTCCGCTCCCGTTGCTTCAAGCCCCTCGGCAATTACCTTTTGAACCTCGTTTTCATCAAGCTGGCGTGGCAAAAACTCGCGAATAACGGCAATTTCGTCGCTTTCGGCTTTTGCAAGTTCCGGCCGTCCACCTTCATTATAAAGCTTGACCGACTCCTCGCGCTGTTTGATCATTTTAGCGAGAATGGATTGCAATTCGGTGTCGTCAACGGCGGGTTTGCCCTCTCCCCGATTGGCAATATCGCGGTCTTTGACGGCTGCATTGATAAGACGAAGGGTTGAAAGCCGGGCTTTATCATGTTCCTTCATAGCAGTTTTCAACGCATTATTAATGTCATCACGCAACATGGTTCTGTTCCCTCCTGTGGAAATTTCTCTTGGTCTACAAAATCGCCGTCACTCATGCAATGGAGTGCGTTAAAAATAATGGAAAAAGCCATGAAAAAGACTTCCATTGCTCTTTACCTTGCCGATCAAAGCTCCTATATCACAAACCTTAGCCGAAGATTGGAAAACTCGAACGCCCAGCAGATGCCATTTGCTTGCGGCTTTTTAGTGCGAACAATAAACGCGCCGTTTTAAACCAACGTTTAATTGAAAGTGAGCGATGACTAATACAGCAAAAACGACTTTACCCTGGGGCACCACAAAACCCACTGCGCTTTTGGTATTAGCAGACGGAACCGTCATTGAAGGTAAAGGTTTGGGTAGAACAGGTTCCATTGAAGCTGAAGTCTGCTTCAATACTGCTATGACCGGATATGAGGAAATCCTCACCGATCCTTCCTATACCGGCCAGATTGTAACATTTACCTTTCCGCATATCGGCAATGTCGGCGTCAATGCCGAAGATATAGAAGATCTGACACCGGCTCAACGCCATGGTGCTGTAGGGGCAATCTTCAAAGCCGATATCACCCACCCCTCGAATTATCGCGCCGCAGAAGGTCTGGACAAATGGCTTTCACAGCGCGGCATCATTGCCCTTTGCGGCATTGATACACGTGCCTTGACCTCGCTTATTCGCGAAAAAGGCCTTGCCAATGCGGTGATTGCCCATGACAAGAACGGCATTTTCGACATTGAGGCTTTGAAAGAACGCGCTCGCAAGTGGAGCGGGCTCATCGGGCTTGACCTTGCAAAGGACGTAACCGAAGGCCAATCATCCGAATGGGATGAAACGCCATGGGTATGGAATGAAGGCTATGGCCATGAAAAGACGAAAGACATTCATATTGTTGCCGTCGATTATGGCGTAAAGCGCAATATTCTGCGGCTTCTTGCCGGACTTGAAGCCCGTGTCACCGTCGTTCCTGCAAAAACCACAGCCGAAGAAATTTTGGCTTTGAATCCTGATGGTATTTTCCTGTCGAATGGCCCCGGTGACCCGGCTGCCACGGCCGAATATGCTGTTCCGATGATTAAAAAACTCGTCGAAACAGGCATTCCGATGTTCGGCATTTGCCTTGGTCACCAATTGCTCGCTTTGGCAATGGGTGCAAAAACCGTCAAAATGCATCAGGGGCATCACGGTGCCAACCATCCGGTACAGGATAAAGAAACCGGCAAGGTGGAAATTGTATCCATGAATCATGGTTTTGCAGTTGACGCAAAAACACTTCCCCAAGGTGTCGAAGAAACGCAGATCTCGCTGTTTGACGGTTCAAACTGTGGTATCAGGCTTGTCGGCAAGCCCGTCTTTTCGGTGCAGCAGCACCCCGAAGCTTCGCCCGGTCCGCAGGATAGCCATTATCTCTTCCAGCAATTTGCAAAGATGATCCGTGAACATAAAAAAGCGGCATAATCGGCCGCTTGCCGATTGGCTTTTCAACAGATTTAAAATGATTAAAAACCCGCTAAAAAGCGGGTTTTTTCGTATTCAATAATGTTTTCGGTAATATTGTTTTGCCGTTTTTAACGGAAAGGCCATAAAAAGCAGCGTTCACTCCCTGTTCTTTCCCATTCCAATTGTCACCTTCAAAACCCTATACTGTTAAAAGGGAACTAAATTCGGACAATAAAACTCGTGAAGCGTTAAAGCGCTCCAATTAAATGCCATTGCAGTACAGTGCATTTTCCGTTCCGCATTTTGCCGTGTTTTACGTGTTTAACGGGTGTTAATTTTTTAAAATCCGGCGCTCCCGCTATTTCCAACAAACGTTTCCGCCTTTAAAAAAAGTCGAGATTTGCTTCGAATTTTTCCAGAGATAAGACTATTGCCGTTTTTCAGACATAGATAAAAGCCTTTGAAACTTCCGGAAATTGATTGCGATATTTCTAGCGGTTTCTGGAATTTTCAAGGTTGTTTTTAACCCGATTAGCTGTCTTGTGCTTTTTGGTTCTCGTGATCTCTCACAAGTTCATATGTTGTTAAACGCGGGCTTTTATCTTCGCGAACGAAAAAGCCGAAAACCAGTGTTGTTGCGAGCAATACAAAAAATGCCGTTGCACAAGGGGCTCCGGCAAATTTAAACGGCGCGCTGTCGCTGGTGAAATAGCTGAAAACCGACGTATAGAATACCGGCCCGATCATCGACGTAATCGAGGTTATTGATGTCAAAGCGCCTTGAAGAGCACCTTGAGCATTGGCTGGAACTTGGGAGGAAGCAATCGAGCGCATTGGCACATGGGCGATATATTCCGGCATAGTAAAAAGGAAAACGACATAAAGCATATAACCTTCAAAAGCAAAGGTGTAGCCGACCATGCCGACGAGCGCGAAGAGAAGCCCGATCATCGAGATTTTCCAGTTGCTTAAATGCCTTGTCATATAAGGCAAGAGCAATCCCATTATGATGCATTGGCCGATGCCAAAAACGCCATAGGCGAAACCGATAGAAAATTCACTCCAGCCATAACGTTCTTTGGCCATAAAAGCCAAAGTTGAAGGCCAAACCGCCTCGGCAAGCCAATAGAGGAAGAAGGCAAGAGCCACCCAAAGCACAGTGGGATAATGGCGCAATTCCAGCAAAGCACCGACCGGATTTGCCCGTCTGATCTCGAAGGGGCGGCGCAATGATAAAGGCAGAGTTTCCGGCAGCATATACATGGCAAAAACAAAATTGACGAGCGAAAGTCCGGCTGAAAAATAAAACGGCATGCGGGGGCCGATTTCGCCTAAAACGCCACCAATCAGAGGTCCTAAAAAGAAACCGACACCAAAAGCGATACCGATGAGCCCGAAATTGCGTGTTCGGGTATTATCGTCGGAAATATCGGCAAGATAGGCTGAACAGGTAGAAAAACTGGCTCCACTAACACCAGCGAGAATTCTGCCGATAAAGAGCATGGAATAGCTCCACGCAATGGCACAGATAAAATTATCAATCGCAAAAGTGATAATGGATAACAATAAAATCGGCCGGCGTCCGAAACGGTCGGAAAGATTGCCGATAAAGGGGGCAAACAGAAATTGCATGGTAGAATAGACCATGAGCAGAATGCCGCCATCAACCGAAGCCCGACTGATACTGTCGCCGGTCAATTGGCTTAGATATTCCGGCATAACCGGCACGATGATCGCAATGCCGATAATATCGAGTAACAGCGTGATGAAGACCAGAACAAGTCCCTTGTGAACAAATTTTTCATCGAGACTTTGCGACATGACGAATTTCCGTGCTTGTACAAGAAATGCCTAATAGGACGATTGGCAGAAATAGAAAAGGGAAAAAACGCGCCTCATTGTGGCTCTCTATACTATTTTGGGAGCGATCAACACTTTTCAAATGCTTGAACCGGCAAAATTTACCGGAATATTTCAAGCCTTTTCTAAATAGTCATGTTTGCCGGCGGACAAAACCGGAGAGAATGCCAAAATTTTGAAACCGTCTTCGGGTGAAGATGTTTGCCTGACATGTTTATCACCCCCGTTATTGGTGACAATCACTTTTTAGAAGACAGCTGATACTCTTGCAGCACGCATGCAACAATTGAATGATAACTATCGCTTCAAAAAGGCACAGAGAATAGAAGATAACGGGGAAGTGTTAGACGGAATGTGCTTCAAGTTCGAGAAATATCTTGGGCGTGGATTTCTCAAAATCCGTCACATGATTCCATTTTCCCCAATTGATAGCCGGTTTTGAAAGCATTGACCCGTTGGGCAGAAGTTCCATGCGTGAAACTATCGGGCACGACGTAACCTTGCATCTGCTTTTGCAATGTATCATCGCCGATTTTTGCCGCCGCATTCAATGCATAGCCGATATCACCTTCTTCAAGAATTCCGTCATCCTCGGTTGAATGCGCCCATACGCCGGCATAACAATCGGCCTGCAATTCGATTTTTACTGAAAGTGCATTGGCAGTCGACGTATCGGCTCTTGCCCTTTCTTTATTCATCCGGTCGAGGACGCCGGTCAAATTCTGCACATGGTGGCCGACTTCATGGGCAATGACATAAGCCTGCGCAAATTCTCCCGGTGCACCGAAATGGGTCGCCAATTTGTCAAAAAACTCGTCATCAAGATAAAGCTTTTGATCGGCAGGACAATAGAAAGGCCCGACCGCGGCGGTTGCAAGTCCGCATGGCGAATCGATAGAGCCGGAAAAACGCACGAGTTTCGGTGGCTTATATTTTGCATTATGTCTTTGGAAGATATCGGCCCACGTATCTTCTGTTTCGGCAAGAACCGTTGCAATGAACAGGCTGCGCCGGTCATTTGTTTTGAGTGGCGCTTTGGCTGCCCGCGTTTGCGCCGCATGTTCGTTCACCAAGGCGCCATCCCCGAATAGAAAACGTGTCGGGCTATAACCGAAGAAACTGAGCCCCAGAAAAATAACAACAAGAACGAGAATTCCCTTGAAACCGCCACGCGACAATAATGCAAAACCGATGCCGCTCAAACCTGTTCGAAAAACCGGACTTGCACCGTTATTTTCTTCACCGCGACGATCTTCGATATTGTCGCTCTGCCTTCCACCTTCCCACCGCATAAGCCTCTCTCCCAGTGCTTATTTCATTAAAGAGCATATAACTTCTTCCTCCAAGAAGGGAATGCTCCCCTTGACAGTAAAGCAAAAAAAATTAGGAAAAGCAAAATTTAGGGGGTTACTTTCATGCCGACTTTACCTATAAGGCAGGCTTAGCCTTAAAAAAAGAAATGTTGAACCTGCCAGTTTTCCCTGTGCGGGTGTTTGCGATAGGATGCTGCCATGCCAAAACGCACAGATATAAAATCCATTCTCATCATCGGTGCGGGACCTATTGTCATCGGTCAAGCCTGCGAATTCGACTATTCGGGAACGCAAGCTTGTAAAGCCTTGAAGGAAGAGGGCTACCGGATCATTCTGGTCAATTCCAATCCGGCAACAATCATGACAGACCCTGATCTTGCCGATGCAACCTATATCGAACCGATAACACCGGAAGTTGTCGCCAAAATTATTGCCCGCGAAAAGCCGGATGCGTTGCTCCCCACCATGGGCGGACAAACTGCCTTGAATACTGCTTTGTCGCTAAAACGCATGGGCGTTCTCGAACGTTATCATGTCGAGATGATCGGGGCGGATGCCAAGGCGATCGACAAAGCCGAAGACCGTGCATTGTTTCGTGAAGCCATGGCAAAGATCGGACTTGAAACGCCCAAATCCATGCTTGCCAATGCAACCGAAATCAAGGAAGAAGACCGTAAACGCCACGACGCAATGTGCGACAAGCTCAAGGCTGAACTTGAAGGTGACGAGCTTGATAAAGCACTCGAAAAACTCGAACATGATTGGCATTTGGGCGAAGGCGACCGCAAACAGCGTTATATTGCCCATGCCACAGGAAAAGCCGGACAAGCTCTTGATGTTGTCGGGCTTCCGGCAATTATCCGCCCGTCTTTTACACTCGGCGGAACCGGTGGCGGCATTGCCTATAACCGTTCGGAATTTTATGAAATTATCGAACGCGGACTTGAAGCCTCGCCAACCACAGAAGTGCTTGTTGAAGAAAGTGTTTTGGGCTGGAAAGAATTCGAGATGGAAGTTGTCCGCGATAAAAAAGACAACTGCATCATTGTCTGCTCGATTGAAAATCTTGATCCGATGGGCGTTCACACCGGTGATTCAATCACCATCGCACCGGCTTTAACTTTGACCGACAAAGAATACCAGATGATGCGCAATGCCTCGATTGCGGTTTTGCGTGAAATCGGTGTCGAAACTGGCGGTTCCAACGTGCAATTTGCTGTCAATCCGGAAAATGGCCGGCTGATTGTGATCGAAATGAATCCGCGCGTTTCGCGTTCTTCCGCTCTCGCCTCGAAAGCCACCGGTTTTCCGATTGCCAAGGTCGCGGCAAAACTTGCTGTCGGCTACACATTGGACGAATTGGAAAACGACATTACCGGCGGAGCAACACCGGCTTCGTTCGAACCGTCAATCGACTATATTGTTACCAAAATTCCGCGTTTTGCCTTTGAAAAATTCCCCGGTGCCTCGCATACTTTGACCACCGCCATGAAATCGGTCGGCGAAGTTATGGCAATCGGCCGGACTTTTCAGGAATCTTTGCAAAAAGCCTTGCGCGGGCTTGAAACCGGCTTGACCGGTCTTGACGATATTACCATTCCTGAACATGCCGAAGGCGACGAGAAAAATGCCATCCGTGCTGCTATCGGTACACCGACACCTGATCGTTTGCGTTATGTTGCGCAAGCCATGCGCATGGGTATGCCGTTAAACGAAATTCACCAGATCAGCAAAATCGACCCGTGGTTTCTGGAACAGATTGCTTCAATTGTCGACATGGAACAACGTGTGCGTGAACAAGGCCTGCCGAAAGATGCGGAGAATTTCCGTATGCTCAAATCCATGGGCTTTTCAGACGCGCGGCTTGGCAGCCTTACCGGTCTTGAAACCGAAGAGGTTACAAAAGCGCGCCATGAACTTAATGTAAAGCCGGTTTATAAACGCGTTGATACATGCGCTGCCGAATTTGCTTCACCTACTGCTTATATGTATTCGACTTATGAAGTGCCGTTCGCCGGAAAAATGCGTTCCGAAGCCAATGTTTCTGACCGGAAAAAGGTGGTTATTCTTGGTGGCGGGCCGAACCGTATCGGACAAGGTATCGAATTCGATTATTGCTGCTGTCATGCCGCTTTTGCACTCCATGATGCAGGCTATGAAGCGATTATGGTCAATTGTAATCCGGAAACCGTTTCGACAGATTATGACACGTCCGACCGGCTTTATTTCGAACCTCTGACTGCCGAAGATGTGCTTTCAATTCTCGAAGCGGAAAAAGAAAAAGGCGAACTTGTCGGCGTTATCGTTCAATTTGGCGGCCAAACACCCTTGAAGCTTGCAGCTTCGCTCGAAAAGTCCGGCATTCCCATTCTTGGAACCTCGCCGGATGCAATTGATCTCGCAGAAGACCGCGACCGCTTCCAGAAATTGCTTATCAAGCTTGATCTGACGCAGCCTAAAAATGGCATTGCCTATTCGGTCGAACAGGCGCGCCTTGTTGCCAATGATCTGGGCTTTCCGCTGGTTGTGCGCCCCTCTTATGTGCTTGGCGGCCGGGCTATGCAGATCATTCATGACGAGCGTAATTTGCAATCCTATCTTCTGGATACAGTGCCCGAACTGGTACCGGAAGAAATCAAGGCCCATTACCCGAACGACAAAACCGGCCAGATCAATACACTTCTCGGCAAAAATCCGTTGCTCTTTGATACCTACCTCACCAATGCAATCGAGGTTGATGTCGATTGCCTATGCGATGGCGAAGATACATTCGTAGCCGGTATTATGGAACATATCGAGGAAGCCGGTATCCATTCGGGTGACTCGGCCTGTTCGCTCCCCGTTCACACATTATCACCTGAAATCGTTCAAGAATTGAAACGCCAGACCATCCAGCTTGCCAAAGCGCTGCATGTTGGTGGTTTGATGAATGTGCAATATGCCGTGAAGGAAGGTGTTATCTATATTCTCGAGGTTAACCCACGCGCTTCCCGTACTGTTCCTTTTGTTGCAAAAACAATCGGACGACCGATTGCCAAAATTGCTGCTCGCATTATGACGGGTGACAAACTTGAAAACGCTGTCAATCGTTATGGCGGTTACCCCAAAGTTCAGAAAAAACCGCATATCGCTGTGAAAGAGGCTGTTTTCCCGTTTGCCCGCTTCCAGGGTGTCGACACTTTACTCGGGCCGGAGATGCGCTCGACGGGCGAAGTGATGGGGCTCGACTACAGCTTTGCCCTTGCTTATGCCAAGGCACAACTTGGTGCGGGTAACGATCTTCCGCGTGAAGGCACATTGTTTGTGTCAGTCAAGGATGATGACAAAATCCGGGTGCTTGGCGCCGTCAAGCGCATGGCAAAACTCGGTTTTTCAATCCTTGCAACAACAGGAACGCAGAAATTCCTTGAAGAACATGGTGTGAAAGCCAAGAAGATCAACAAGGTTCTGGAGGGTCGCCCGCATATCGAGGATGCTATCCGTAACCGTCAGGTTCAGATCGTCTTCAATACGACCGATACAGCCAGCGCAATTTCCGATTCAAAGTCGCTGCGGCGAGCAGCATTGATGCAAAAAGTACCCTATTACACCACCATGTCGGGTGCTGTATCTGTTGTTGATGCAATCGAGGCTTTGCAGAATGGCACGATCGAGGTGCGTTCTCTACAGGAATATACGGAATAATTTTTCCCGCGGCAAAAGTAAAAAAATGCTTTTGCCGCGGTATTTTTAAACGGCATAATCCTTTCACTTATCGCTATTCCGCTCTGTTTTCGAATTCCGCGCTTTTTTCTCTGCTGTGTCATGACTACCAGTCAATCATAGAAAAACACCATTGTTTGATGCCGCAGTCGTATTTTGGCGGGCTACAAAAGTTCATATTTTCCCGTTTTTAAAAAAACGGAATAAATAGTCCGAAAAACGTTAGTCATCCGTCGCCTCAAACTTTACTCTTTTACATTCCGATATATCTGAAGCGTTTGTTATTTTTGCCGACTTTAATCTTCAAAACTTGAGCGCATTTACCCTGTCGGTTTCCTTCATTTTGCACGGAACATGTTTCATGCTTTCCCTTGCCTATGTTTTCTGTATCTCTATTTTTCAAACAATGGCGTAATAATATGTCAATTTAATTTGTTAAAAAAATATAGAAACAATATTTTTCACAAAATTTTCAATTTTGATTGCCTTAATTCATAAATAAAATTGATCTGATAATTTGGTTACCGGTATTTGTAATAATTTTTATATTCCGATATACATTTTTCACATACAAAATACGCCGACTAATAAACTCGTTTTAGCAAATTTTCGGACCAATCATTCAAAAATAATCGGAAAAATTTTTACCCTATTTATAAGTTTCATAAATGAACTTGATAATTTTGGTAAATTTTGAATTTGCTCTTTCAATAAAATATGATATATATAGTCATGTTTTATTCTGAGGGATATATCATGCGTTTAAATAAACTTATTCTGGCTACTTCCTGCACTCTATTTGCAACACCGGCTCTGGCTGTGGAATACCCGATTGGCGAACCACAGCATTGCGGAGGTTTGGAAATTGCTGCTGTCTACCTGCAACCGATCGAAATGGAACCGGAAGGTATTATGCTTGCAGCCGCCAAATCCGATATCCACCTTGAGGCCGATATTCATGCAACAGAAGACAACAAGAACGGCCTTCCGGAAGGTGCATGGGCACCTTATCTTCAGGTTTCCTATGAATTGACCAAGGAAGGTGCAAAAGAGCCTTTGAGCGGCCATTTTCACCCGATGGTTGCCAACGATGGCCCGCACTATGGAGAAAACATCAAGCTTGATGGCGCAGGCAAATATCATTTGAAATACACGATTTTGCCGCCCTCAAAAGAATCAATGTTCGGCCGCCATGTCGACAAGGAAACCGGCGTTGGCCCATGGTTCGACAAATGTGTGGTTGAATATGACTTCACTTATGCAGGAACCGGCAAAAAAGGCGGTTATTGATTAATTTTGAAAACAGGCAAAAACGTTTGCCTGAAACCATCAGCGGATAAGGTCTTTTTTCTTGACCTTATCCCCAAAGATCGGGACCTGTTTGTCAAGTCGGGGTTTACTTTCGATCGTCCACAATTACAAGTAACCCTCCGAGCAGACCGGCCGTTGTGACCTCCACAGCCGGTCTTGCTTTTTAACGGGGTCGTTTTAGCAGGCAATATTCTTGTTCTTGAAAGGCAAGCGTTAGATCGACAAGCCTGTTTCGGTTAAAAAGGGTTTTATTATGCGTGCAATATTGGTTCTGTTGTTCTGTCTTTTTCCCCTCTTTGCCGGAGCGGATGAAATGTCGGTCTATAATGTCACCATCAAGGATGGCGTTTTCGAACCACAATCAATCGAGGTTCCGGCAGGGCAACGTTTCAAGATTTCAGTCAAAAATATCGGTTCAGGCCCCGCAGAATTTGAAAACCTGTCCATGCGGGTCGAAAAAGTTTTAGGTGCCGGTGTTGAATCTTTTGTTGTTATTCATCCGCTTAAAACCGGAAGCTACCATTTTATTGACGAATTTCACATGGATATGGCCGGTTTTGACATTAACGTAAAATAGGAGAGCAGAAAATGGGTGCACCTCTTTTCATTGTCTGGCGTGAAAGCATTGAAGCGCTACTCGTTATCGGCATCCTTTATACGTGGTTGCGGCGCGAAAATCTTTTAACCCTTAAAAACCGGTTGTGGACGGGAACAGCTTTGGGGCTGGTTTTTGCCGGTCTTCTTGCCGTTCTCTTCTACGTTGCAGGCACATGGTTTGCCGGCCCCGGCGGAGAATGGTTTTTCACCGCGATGATGGCGGTTGCTGCCCTTCTCATTATGCAAATGATTGTCTGGATGCATCACCACGGTGCTTCGATGAAACATACATTGGAACGTGAAGCAGCCGAAAGCCTGCAAACTTCCGGTGGTTTTGGCATTATGCTTCTTGCCATGATTGCCGTTGCCCGTGAAGGATCGGAAACGGTGGTGTTCCTTGCCGGTGTCGGTGCGCAACAAAATGGTGCGTCGCTCGGTATGTTCATTCTGGGTGGTGTGCTGGGCTTTATTCTGGCGCTGTTGACCTTCTGGCTTTTGCAAAAATTTTCCAAAATCATACCGTGGAGATGGTTTTTTTTAGGAAGTGAATTCGTCCTTCTGCTCATTGGCGGGGGGTTGCTTATCACCGCATTCGACAAAGCTGCAGCACAAATTTCCGCCTATGATTTACCGGAATGGCTATATAGCTTCATGGATGATCCGTTGTGGAGCACAAGCTGGCTCATTCCCGATAACAGCACATTGACAGGCCTTACAGGTTACCATGCGGAACCGTCTTTGATGCAAGTCGTTGTATTGGCGATCTACTGGGTTGTGGCCATTGTTCTTTGCAACAGGAAACCGGGGAAAACTGTCGCCCGTCCAACGTTGAAAACTTCCTGAAACCAAATTTTTAAAACAAATGTCACGCATTCTTTCCACTGCCATTTATAAACTGGGCACTTCTATGCAACGTCATAGAACAGTGATCCAGTCTATCCAGTGGTGTGTTGTTGCCATTTATCTTTTTTTGCTTGTCATCCCGCCATTCCTGCCGCTGCCACCACGTCAGGAACATATCCTTGGCAATCTTGTTCTTTTTGCCCAATTCGTATTTTGGGGAATCTGGTGGCCATTCGTTATTCTTTCCATGCTGTTCATCGGACGTTTGTGGTGCGGAGTTTTTTGCCCGGAAGGTGCTTTGGCCGAATATACCAGCCGCAAGGTCGGGCGTAATTACAACATTCCGCGCTGGCTTAAATGGCGTGGCTGGCCGACTGTCGCCTTTATTCTCACGACACTTTATGGGCAATTGATAAGCGTTTACGATTATGCCGAAGCAGCGCTTCTCATTCTGGGCGGCTCGACACTGGCAGCGATGGTCATCGGCTTCTTTTTCGGTAAAGGTACGCGTGTCTGGTGCCGTTATCTTTGTCCGGTTAATGGTGTTTTCAACTTGCTGTCCCGCCTTGCTCCTATTTCGTTCAAGACTGATCAGGAAAAATGGGCACATTATTGTGGAGGCCGTCAGGAAAACCCGAATTGCCCGCCAATGATCAATATTCATCAGCTTCATGGCGTCAATGCCTGTCATATGTGTGCGCGTTGTGCCGGTTTTCGGGACGCTGTGGCGTTAAAACCGCGCTCGGTCATGGAAGAAGTTGTGGTCTATGGTGGCGATAAACACGCCAATCCATGGGAAGCAAGGCTACTGCTTTTCGGCATGATCGGCGTTGCGATCGGTGCGTTTACGTGGACTGTAAGCCCATGGTTTGTAACCTTCAAACAGGCGATAGCCGAATGGCTGGTCAACCATGATATTTACTGGCCGCTTGACCCGACAGCTCCATGGTGGATTTTGACAAACCACCCTGCCAATAATGACAGCTTTAATTGGGTGGACGGTTTTTGTGTTGCAAGTTACATTCTGGGAAGCGGCGTGCTTTTTGGCACATTTTTAACGCTCATGCTGTGGGCTATTGCCTCGCTTATGCGTTCACCGACGCTCTTTCATCATTTGGCACAAGCGTTTTTGCCACTGGCAGCAGCAGGCATATTTTTGGGGCTTTCAGCAACGACCGTCAAGCTTTTGATGTATGATGGCGTGACCTTCTGGTGGCTTTCCGATGCACGTGCTTTTATTCTCGCTTTGACGTCACTCTGGAGCCTTTACCTTGCGGCAAGAATTTTGCAAAGAACACCGGCGAACCTTTTGCGCAAATTAATGAGCTTTACGCTC
Source organism: uncultured Bartonella sp. (assembly GCF_946479275.1). Taxonomy (GTDB): domain Bacteria; phylum Pseudomonadota; class Alphaproteobacteria; order Rhizobiales; family Rhizobiaceae; genus Bartonella. The sequence continues at coordinate 2,783 of NZ_CAMLFE010000006.1, read as the reverse complement.
TTTGCTGTTTCTTGTGTTCCGATTGTCTATGCATGGTGGCTGATGTTCTGGGGCTGGTAAGTTTTGGAATTTGTAATAAAGCAATTATCCGGCAGTTCAAAAATTCCGCCAGCCGACCACCCTCTTCTTTTGCCGAAAAACCGACGTCCGTAACGCTGCCCATGATTTATCATGCTCTTCACGGTTTATAATGGACTTCATGATTTATAGTGATTTCGGGAAAATGCTGCTATTCGAGGAAGACACAGCTTATCCAAAAGTTTTCCTTTCGGTATCTCTCGCTTGACTTTGAGACTTGCTTGACTTTCCGCTTCAGGCTTCAATTATGTTTCCGACGGCTGTCACGGGATAACTCGTCTATGGTGCTCTTTTGCAAAACCCAAAAAATAGCCTAAACTGTTGACAGCGACACCGGTTTTGAAAGCCTGTTGGCGCATTTTTAAAACCGCATAGCGCTTATTAAAACCTCCGGTGATAATTGCATTCTCGATGAACTTCCAAAATGCATCTTGCCTGATTGGAGACTTCTTATCCTTCTGCTTTTCGAGGCTGATTTACGGTTCATAAAAATATATGGGCGCGGCCTTATAACGTTGAGAAATTTTAAAACGCTAAAATCATTTCTCTTTCAAAATAACTTTCGCGATAAGAACTTTTCTTGGGCGAAATTTCATTGAAAGCTTTTTTCAAAAAACTTTCTGGAGGAAAGATTGTTACATTGCCGCAAACTTGCCGCTCCGCCATTTTCTTGGAATTGAAAAGATTAATCTCCGACGGAAGAAGTTTTACTGCGCTTAAAACCGCTATTCATAAAAATCCACCGCATATAAAAACCAAAACTCGCAAAGAAAGAAATCATTCATGTGATTTGCCTGTCAAAACGATTTTCTGTTTTTATAGCGGGCCAGCCAATGGAAAACTTCGAGCCTATTTTTTTGGCTCTTCATCTGGTTCTTTTGCAGGCGAAGTTTCTGAAGCCTTTGTGGTCTCACTGCCCGTTGTTTCAGTGTCTATTGTTCGAGCTTCGGAAGTGCCCTCCGTCAGCTCACTTTTTGGAGTTTCTTTTTCACTCTTTGACAAAGCCTGTTCGGAAGGCTCGAATTTTACTTCCACAATCACATCGAACAGATAACTTTCGTCATTGCGGCGGCTGATATAAACAAAAGTGGTATGTTTCAAATGTTGGAAGACAACCGAGGCAATGCGTTTGCGCACTGTTTCATCAATACCATCCATCACCTGATTGGCAACGATCCACTCAGGTTCTGTAAGAAGCACGCGGGCAAAAGCGATTGACCGGCGTTCAACATCGTTCAGTCGTCTTTCCCAATCGATATTTTCCTCGTCAAGCGCGGAAAAATAATCGCTCAAACCGGTGATTTCGAGAGCGCGTTCGATTTCTTCATCTGTCGGATTTTTATTTGTCGCGGGATAGAGAAGAACCGTGCGCAATGTGCCCGGCGGAATATAGGGCGCATCGGGAATGTAATTGGGCAAACCCGAATTGGGAAGCCCTACTGTGCCCTGCCCCCACGGCCAAAGCCCTGCAAGCGCATGGTATAGAATGGTTTTATCAACATCTTGTGGTGCATAGATCAGCGTGTTTTGCCCGCGCTTAATTGCGAGATTTTCCGGTGTCAAAGTCAATTTGCCGTTGGCTGTGCGGATCAACAGATTGTCAAAGGTCATAATATCGGAATCATTGGTTTTGACCGTGATATGCTCGCCTTTCAGGCGATCGACACCATCCATTTGAACGACAGCTTGTCTGAAGGTTGCAACACGTAGCATTGTCGCCCGCCAATCGGCCAGAGCACCATAATTATCAACAAACCAGCGCAATGATTGGTGCGCCTGATTGAAGGCCTGAACAGCAGCCTGAAGACCTCCAAGATCAATGCCACCACCAAAATAGATCGGCGAAGCAATAATATAGGGAGCAACATTCGATACCCAGCCATAACCGGCGGTAATGCCTGTCAATTTTGTCGTTGCGACAACGATATGCCAAATAGCGTTCAAAACATTTTGCACACGGCCATCAAGATAGCGTTTCTCGTCCTTTTCCGCCCCCATCAGAGTTATCGAATCAATCGAGCGGTTGGTGTGCATCAAAGCGGCACGCAAATCTGCCTCGCGCGCATAACGGTTGGCGTTTATGGTTACAAGGTTGCGGGCCACAAACCAGGTAAGAAAGGAAGCGGCACCGACATAGAGGAGCACTGCCCAGATCATGTAACCGGGAAGCGGAAAGCTGTAGCCGGAAAAACTGAAAACAAAACCCGCCGTTGTTGCCCATAATGTCGGAATGAAGATGATCAATGTTACACTGGCTTGCAACAGATTGATGCCAAGATCAGCGGTTGATTCAGCAAGATGTCGGGCATCTTCATGGAGTTTCTGGTCGGGATTGACACCAACCTCGCCAGCCATTGTCAGACGAAATGCTCGTTTTGGTTGCATCCATTGACTGATAAGATCATCGGTCAAACCTTCACGCAATTTCATTTTGAGATATTGGTTTAAAAAAGTCTGGATAATGTTGAAAATCAACAGAACCGAGGCAATAACAAAGAACACACCGAGCTGGAAAACGAATTCGTGCAAATCTTTGCGGCTGATCGCATTCCAGAAATCCTTTGTCCATTCATTGATTTGCAATTGCCCGCGGCCGATCAGAATAATCAGCACGAGTATACCCAGAAATGTCGCAATCAACGTATTACGCGTATGCGAATGCCAGAAAGCAATATAAAGGATCTTCGCCTGATGGGAAAAACGGG
>NZ_CAMLFE010000005.1 GCF_946479275.1 uncultured Bartonella sp. | reverse complement strand
GCTATGACGAGAGGCTGCAGGAAATTAGTAATATGTTCAAAGTCTGAAATATTGCATCCTCGTTAAATCTTGAATGAACCTCAACGCCAATTACATCTTTCATATTTTATAGCGGGTGACAGCACCTGCAAGAAAAACGATATTGAACACTTGTCTTGTATCATAGTCTGTCAATACTTTCTCACGGATAATATGGGCGGGATAGGTCCGAAGATTTATTATTGAAGTGGAATTGTCCCTTTATTAGAGAATGCACAACTGCCTTACGTTGTTAACTCATCGATTTGTTTGTGAAAGAAATTATAAAGAACAGGCAACCTGCTGAGCAACAGTTGAAAGAGGGAAAAATGTCGATACCGCAAAATAAAGATGAATTGCTGAATGCAATCGAAACGACTTTTTCTAAACTTGCCGAAGAGTTGCGTAAGGTTCCAGCAGATGTTTCAGGTTTGCCGCTCATGGAGGGGCATTCAAAAGGCGAGCTGATGAGTGTTTCAAATCTCGTTGCCTATCTTTTGGGGTGGAATAGCCTTGTTTTGAAATGGCTGGAAAGGGATGAAAAGGGCGAACCCGTCGATTTTCCTGAAACCGGCTTCAAGTGGAATGAACTTGGTGAACTCGCCAAGAAGTTTTATTCCGACTATAAGAATGCTCCTTTTGTTGATCTTGTTGATCGGCTTCGCGCGGCAAAAGAAAAAATTATTGTCGAAATTTCCAAACGAAATAATCAAGAACTTTACGAAAAAGAATGGTGCGGAAAATGGACAATGGGGCGGATGATCCAATTGAATACATCTTCACCCTATTCCAATGCGCGGAGCCGCTTGCGGAAGTGGTTGAAAAATCTCGACACCGAATAAATCTGATTTCAGAGTGCGTAAATCGGATGGCGAATAGACCGGTTGGTGCACTTTTTTAAAACGACAATTGCCGACAAAAATTGCGTTACAAAAAATAAAATGCCGCGGAAAGCTCTTGCTCTCCGCGGCAATAATTTTTGATTTTAACAGGCTATTCGGATTTGTTTTCGCCTTTATTTTGTTTGGCATTGTCTTCCATCAATTCATACCACATCGCATTCAATATTGCGAAAGCGGCAGCAAGTGGAAGGCCAAGAGCCCAAGAAAAATACCACATGGAAGTTCCTTTCAAGAGTAGCAATCAATAGGATTGCTTGTTTCCTTCGATTGTTTTGACGCTGACTTTTCCCCAAAGGATTTTGTAAACCCAGCTTGTGTAAGCCAAGACTGTCGGAACAAAAATGATAGCGACAATCAACATGACAAAGAGGGTGAAATGGCTTGAGGAAGAATCCCATACCGTAAGGCTCATCACCGGATCAATAATTGAAGGCAGGATGAACGGGAACATTGCAACGCCAACGCTTGCGATAATGCCGGCTATGCCAAGTCCGTTAGCGATAATGGCAAGGACCGGTTTTCTCATGGCAAGAAAAGCCGCTGCCAATAGTGGTGCAACAAGTCCGATAATCGGAACAATCCATAACATCGGTGTCTGATGGTAATTGTCAAGCCAACCCGAAGCATTGGTTGCAATCTGTTTCATCAACGGGTTTGAAGGGCCGTTGGCAACCACACCACCGGTAATATGATAGCCGGTTGTTGCAACGTTCAACAAAAGTCCGCACAAACCATAAAGAATGGTTGTAAGAACACCGGTCGTCATACCGACTTTGCGTGCACGGCTGAAAATCGGGTCGTCGGTTTTGACAGCAAGCCAGCTTGCCCCGTGGGTAAGCAGCATGACAATCGACAGAACCCCGCAAAGGATTGCAAACGGGTTCAACAGTCCGAAGAACGAACCGTGATAGAAAATCTGCATATCGGGTTTAATCTCGAAGGGAACACCTTCAAGGACATTGCCCATTGCAACACCGAAAATCAGACTTGGCAAAAAGCCACCGACGAAAAGCAGCCAGTCCCAGGTTGACCGCCAGGTTTTGCTTTCGCGTTTGCTGCGGTATTTGAAGCCGACAGGGCGCAGAATAATGCCAACGAGCACAAGGAACATGGCAATATAAAAGCCTGAAAACGAAACCGCGTAAAGCTGTGGCCAAGCGGCGAAAATGCCGCCGCCTGCCAAAATCAACCAAACCTGGTTGCCTTCCCAAACCGGTCCGACAGTGTTGATGACAATGCGTCGCTCAAGATCTGTCTTACCAACAAAGGGGAGCAACATTCCGGTTCCCAGATCGAAACCGTCCATGACTGCAAAGCCGACAAGCACAATGCCAAGCAGCAGCCACCATATGATACGTAAGACGTCATATGAAATCAAATCGTGCAAAATCATGATTTTTATCCTTTAAGATAATGCTGTGGCTGAGGCGTTGTTTTGAACCTCGCTGTGGTCACTCAAAACGTCCGGACCTTTCCTGATGTATTTCAGCATCAAGCGGACTTCGACAACAAGAAGCGCGGTATAGAGGGCAACAAAGCCGCAAATTGTCAGGAATACTGTCGTAACGCCGAGGTTTGAAACCGCAACGGCTGTCGGAAGAATTCCTTCAATAATCCAGGGCTGACGTCCGATTTCGGCAACAACCCATCCACATTCGACAGAAATCCATGGCAGTGCGATGGCGCAAACAGCAAGTTTAAGCAACCAGCGCCTGTTTTCCAAACGATGACGTGCCGACAGATAGAAGAATGTCGCCATAATCAGGATGAGGGCAAAACCACAGGCAACCATGATACGGAAAGCCCAGAAGATAACCGGAACTTCCGGAACAAGATCCCATGCTGCTTTGCTGATCTGTTCTTCCGTTGCTGTACGCGGGTCATCGACATAGCGTTTCAACAGAAGCGCATAACCGAGTGAACGACCGTTATTTTCAAACTGGTCGATTGTTTCTTGTGGAACAGACGCGCCTTTTGCCTGCTGGATTTTATCCAGTGCATCATAAGCGAGGATACCTTGTCTGATTTCTTTTTCCGATTGGGCAACGAGATCCTTGATGCCGGGGATTTGTTCGTCAAACGAACGTGTACCGATAATGCCCATGACCCACGGAATGTGGATAGCAAAATGGGTTTCGCGGTTTTTAACATCGGGAAGGCCGAACAATGTGAAAGAAGCCGGAGCTTTTTCAGTATCCCACATGGCTTCGATAGCAGCGAGTTTCATTTTCTGGTGTTCGCCGGAAAGGTAGCCGCTTTCATCCCCCAGAACTACGACTGAAAGTGAAGCAGCAAGACCGAATGATGCAGCAACTGTCATCGAACGTTTGGCAATTTCTTTATAGCGACCTCTCAGGAGGTACCAGGCTGAAACGCCAAGGACGAAAGCGGCAGCTGTTGTATAACCGGCTGAAACCGTGTGAACGAATTTCGCTTGCGCAACAGGATTTAGAATAACCGAAGCGAAGTCGCCCAATTCCATACGCATGGTTTGCGGGTTGAAGGTCGAAGCGACCGGATTTTGCATCCAGCCATTGGCGACCAGAATCCACAAAGCCGAGAAGTTTGATCCGAATGCCACGCACCATGTAGCAATCAGGTGTTTAACCTTTGACATGCGGTCCCATCCGAAGAAGAACAGGCCGACAAAGGTTGCTTCCAAAAAGAAAGCCATCAAAGCTTCGATAGCCAAAGGTGCGCCAAAAATATCGCCGACATAGTGGCTGTAATAACTCCAGTTCATGCCGAATTGGAATTCCATAACCACGCCGGTTGCTACACCTAACGCAAAATTTATACCAAATAGTAGTCCCCAAAACTTGGTCATGTCCCGCCAGATCGTTCGACCTGTCATGACATAGACGCTTTCCATAATGGCTAGCAGGATTGATAATCCTAGTGTTAGTGGGACAAACAGAAAATGGTAAAGCGCTGTCGCGGCGAATTGGAACCGTGATAGGCTGACAATGTCAATATCCATAATTCAAGTCCTTACATTGAGTGTTTGTCATAATTGTCCTCGCGTAAACTTTCTAAAACGCGTTGATAGTTTTCGCTCGATCGCTCATAGTCGCCAGTGATGCGGGTGTGATCGAGTGTGATGATGCGGTCGCAACAGGTTGCTTCCCGTTTCAGGTGGGTGACAAGGAGCCAGCTTTTTTCACGCCCATAGTGCTTCATGCGCTCGAGAATATCGCGGGCCGTTCCGCCATCTATATTCTCTGTCGGCTCATCAAGTAGCCACAGGTCGCGTTTCTGCAGGAAAAGGCGTGCCAATGCAAAGCGTCGAGCCTGACCGGTCGAAAGCCCGGTCTGGTTTTCCCCAATGCTGCTATAGAGGCCGTCTTTGAGATTATCGAGATAGTCGTGTAGTCCCGCACGCTCCATGGCCTCGACCATGTCGTCGTTAGAGGCGGTCACATTGGCAAGTTTCAGGTTCTCATGCAGAGTGTCATGAAATATATAGGTATTTTGTTCCAATAATGCTGCTTTTATCGCTGCAATTTTTCCCTCGACAATCATATCTTTTGTCATGAAGAGCGAAATGAGCGAACTTTTGCCTGCACCGTTGGGGCCAACAAAGGCTATTTTTTCTCCCGAGCTGACGTTGAAATGAATATCGTTCAAAACTGCCGGCAATTGCGGCTCGTAGCTTGCCCGCTTGATGTCGGCTATCGCAACATAGCTACATGGTGGCAACTCTTCGCGGGGTTTGGCTGAATTGGCACTTTCACCTTCGACAAATGGCGAAAGTCTGCGTAACGCCAATATATAGCGGCCGATCTCGCCACAGCCCTGATAAAGCGGTTTGACAAGATCATAAAGTGTCAGTGCGGCAAGTACACAAAGTACAGTTAGCGGCAGACTGATTGAACCATAGCGATAGAGCAGAACAGTTGAGAAAATAAGCCCGACAAAAATGAGCTTGTCGACAAAACCGCTTACTGCTTCAATGGCGAGCTGCCGTCTTTTCAAGGATACATCGCTGGTTGCAAGGCTGTCTTCCGTGTTCATAACATGGTTGGTGAAAGCCTGCTGGCAACCATTCATAACAAGATCGGTCTGGCCGGAAAGAAGTGCGATTACACGCGTGCGCAGGCTTTCACGACGTATTGCAAGGGAGGCCGACCGTTTTTCGTTAAGTTTTATCGAAAGGCCGAAAAAAACAATGACAGCGACAAAAACGACAAGACCGAAGCCAAGCCCCAGAGCCAAGTGAACGGTAGAAAGCACCGCTATAATTGTTAAAATTGCAACGAGTGCAACAATCGAAGGGACGATAAGTTTCAGATAAATGAGCTCGTAACTATCAATATCACCGGTTAAACGGTGCAGCAACCTTGCCGGACGCATGGCAAGATCACGCAAGGATTTTCTTTGCGCAATCGTTTTGAAGAGTTGCAGCCGCAAGCCTCTACTCTGCATGAATGTTGCATCATGATTGACGAGCCGTTCTGCGTAGCGCGCGCCGGTTCTTAAAAGCGCAAAAAACCGTATGGCAGCTGATGGCATAAAAACATCGAAGACACGCGTTGCCGCAATCGTCAAACCCGCTATTCCGGTTGCGGTGATAAACCAGCCCGATAGGCAAAGAAGACCGATTGTCGAAAGTGCTGTGAGAATGGCAAAGATAAGTCCCCAAAGCATTTTTTTGCGGATAATTCTGTCGCGAGGTGCAATAAGAGCAAGGATTGTTTTCATTTCTCGCTCTCCCGACAATTTACTTGCGGCGAAAGTTCAATCACCCTGTCCATGCGCTTGAAAAGTTCCGGATCATGAGTTGCAACAAGGAGGCTTTTTTCTCCGGAAATTTTTATGAGTGCATCTATGACAATCTTTGCGCTTTCAGGATCAAGATGGGCCGTCGGTTCGTCAATGAGAAGGATATCCCGGTCTTTTTCCAATGCCAACCGTACCAAAGAAAGGCGTGCTGCTTCCCCACCCGAAACGCCGGTTCCACCTTCACCAAGGCGCTGGTATTTGCGCTTATTGGCGAAATCGTGCAAATTGGCAAGATTGAGATAGTCGTCGATATTCTCGAATTTTCTGTTGAATGTTATATTGGAGAGGATCGATTGGTCGAACCAATAGGGTTTGGATCCCATCCAGCCAATTTTGCTGCGGATTTCATCTATATTGTTCCCGTCTAAAGTTAGACCGTTGACTTTGATTACCCCCTTGTCCGCCTGAATGAGACCGGCAATGAGCGAGAGGAGAACCGATTTTCCGGCGCCGCTTTTTCCTGTGAGCGCGACTTTTTCTTGCTTGCCGATTTTTAGCGAAAAGTTTTTGAAAACCGGTTTTTCGGGAATGAAACCGAATGAGAGATTATCAATGTCGATTGCAGCGTCATTCTGCAGCGAAGCTATTTCTATTGGCTCCCTATCATATGATTGTTGAACAAAAGTTGATTGCTCAACATCGGAAGATTGATGAACAATCGTTTCGCCTTTGCCGACAAGTTTCGTGAAATTTTCCATGGCAGCTTTACCTGCAACGCGGTCGTGCCAGACGCTTGCAAGTTCGCGCAATGGTTCAAAAAAACTCGGAGCAAGCAAAAGAATAAAGAGCCCTTCGGCAAGGCTGAGCTTGTTTCCCCAAAAGCCGATGGTAATGACACCTAAAAGATGAAAACCGATATAGACGGCCATTAAAGCGACACCGAGAGCCGAGAAAAGCTCCAGCACTGCCGACGATAAAAAAGCAATGCGCAGCACCTTCATTGTGCGTGTGATGAGGTCGTCGGACTGACGAGCAAGGCGTTTCGCACTCCAGAAGGTGGCGTCAAGAATGCGCAATGTCTTTATACCGCGCAAACGATCAAGCAGATAGCCGTTCATCTCGCCCATTTCCTGCCATTGCTCTTTTGCCGCTTTTTGAGCTTTGGCGCCGATAATGGCCCAAAAGAGCGGGATGATCGGCGCAGTTATAAAAAGCAGCAAACAGGCAAGCCATGAAAACGGCAATACCAGACAAAGGATCACAACCGGAACAACAGCAGCGCGAAGCATCAAAGGACGGTATTTTGCGTTCCACGGAACAAGTGTCTCCCCCTGATCGACAAGAATATTGGCTGCTTCGCCACTTGGCAGGCGTTTTTTACTTAAAGGAGAAAGAAAATTAAGGTGGATTAAGCCGCGTTTGCGCCATTCATTCAAATTTTTACGGGAATTTTTGAAGAGGCTAAGTTGGCTGTAATAATCAAGACAGGCTTTGGTTGCAGCAAGGAAAACGATCGCAAGACATGCAATGACGATGGTCGACAAGGCCTCACCCGCTTTTGCAACAATCAGGCTCAACAATGCAGCTTCAGCTATCCAGAAGAGCGGCAAAAGACTGAATATGATTTGTGACAGGGTAAGCCTTGGCAGGAGACCGGCTCTTTCATTTTCCATATCAATTTGACCCGCTTTCAAAGTCAAAACATATAAGATCGTTGCGGCAATAATGTCGCAAATACTTACGTCCTCACGTCTTTAAATTTCAGGATTAGGCGTTATCGTACGAACGATTATTATATAGGTATGAGCTCATGAACTTTTTATACATGAGTGAAATCTGTTTTAAAAATTGTATTTGCAAATGTGATTTATTTCTTTAAGCTATAAATAATCAGAGGGAACACTTAAGGCGCATCACTTATGAACCTGGCACAATTGAATTATGTCCTGGCTGTTGCACAGACAGGCAGTTTTACTATAGCAGCAAAGAACTGCCATGTAACCCAGCCGACCTTGTCAAACAGCATCGCCCAGCTTGAAGACGAGTTTCAGGCGCGCATTTTCTCGCGCACGACGCGGCGCGTTGGCCTTACGCCTTTCGGCCAGCACATTATGCCCTATATCGAGAAGCTGGTCGAGGCCAATTATGATCTCGTTGACGAAAGCAAGAAATTCAATAATCAGGAAACAAATGTTGTCAGGATTGGCAAATCGCCTTTGATGAGTTGCCAATATCTGGCAGCCGTCATGAATGATTTTCGCACGGAAAATCCGGACTCGGAAATTGTGTTATGCGAACGCAATAGCGGCGACCTTATCGACTTGCTGGAACGAGGTGAAGTCGATTATGTCTTTGATGTTGAAGCAGAAAAAAAGCCTACTAGGGCAAGCGAATTTCTTTATGAAGAGCCGCTCTATTTTATACCGAGCACGGCACAACCGATCAGAAACGTCAATGTGGTGCATTTTTCCGATATTGCCGACGAGGTTTTTGTCATGGTTGATGACGAATCCGGATTGAACAAATTTATCAGGGAAATGTTCGGGCACCACAATCATGTTCTGAAAGAATATACCGGTAAAACTGTTTCTTTTCGTGAACTTGAAAACTGGGCGCATTGCGGGCTCGGAGCAGCACTCTTGCCAAAATCGGCAATCACTGTGACATCAGGTCAGCGTTATATCTTGTGCGATCAGGATGAGCGCCCGATACAAATCCGCTATGAAGCGACATGGAAGAAAAATATTCCTGTTACAAGCGGAAAATTGAAAAATTTCCTAAAACAATAACTAAAACGGGTATTTTGAACCATTAGCGAAACTTTTAGCTGTATTTTGGAGGAATATTTTTCCAAAATATCAGTGTGAAGTGAATCATATCGCGTGTTAGTGCTATATAGAGAAAAATTTACCCGAATAGTGATCGAGGTGAACGGGCTGTTCAGAGCCATCCATGTGTCGAAGCTTAAAAGCAAAGGAAATTTTCAAGGCTGAAAACCTTGATCAAACAGTGTGATTTTCCGCCGAGAACTGCTGCCGGTTTTTATGTTCATTTGACGGCTTGAAGGTTAATTGAATTTGATGCTGATCGTCTACGCTGTTTGAATGTGGGGCTGCTTCTAAACTGCTTGAAGGCTAACCAACGTGTGAACTGCTTGAACGTTAGTTAACGCCTCCGCCGCCTGAATGTGGGTAGACTTTGACACAGATTGACTTCGATAGAAGTTGATATGAAAACTGGTCAATTTGAAACGTCAGTGATTTACATCAGTCGGGTTGAAAGCTTGTCACTTTGAAACCTCAAAGACTTGCACTGGTTGATTTGAAAGCCGGTTAATTTAAAACCTCGACGATTTAGATCAGTCTACTTGAACGCCTGTCGATGCGGACGCTCGATTACTTGCACCGGTTAATTTGAAAACGGGTCAATCCGGATATTCAGGACTTACGCCGGTTAGCTTGAGCACCGGGATTAATTTAGGCACTCAAGACTTAACCCCCGACGACTTGCGCAATCGATTTAATTTGAACATCAGACAACATGTTGACTGGTGGAGCTGAATTCCGGCCGGTTTAAAACCACAGGCATTTTATCATTCGTAACGCTTCCGTCTTGCCGGAGTTGGTCAGTTTATAAACCGGAAGCGTGAGGTATTTAATATTTTTGATTGCTGCGAAGTGGGAAAGTTTGAGATTTTCTTGGACTTCCGAAAGAGACGTAAAACCTGTTCCGGCGGTAGAAAAAATCATCAGGCTTTGAAATCTTGGTGTCCGGTTGTTTTAAAGCGACTGATTATAAAATAGCTGGAATTGCCAAAGGCTTCCGCCATGATTTATCAAACTTTTGAAAATGGCATTAAGTCGCAATCTTTCACAAGATGCAGGATGTCATTGCCTATGCGTTTGTCTTACAGCCTTGACCTTGTGATATGGTTTAGATCATATTTGATATATTTTTCCCGTCCCGCAAGAGGGGGAAAAAGCGGGGACTGGGATGCCCCGCCGAGTTTGGGGGGAAGCGGGGATTGGAATGCCCCGCCGAGTTAAGGGGCTTGATTGCCCCCTATAGTTAATTGTTTATTTGTAGCTTGACGGACAACATTCCCTCAATTTCTGCTTTGCCTGATGTTTTGCAAAAAGGCTTGAGAGAACAGCAAGGAAAAGGGCTGCAAAAGAAAGGCAAGCGCCTGCCCAGTTCGGCGAGGCATAGCCGAAGCCAAGGGCGATCACCAGACCACCGAGCCATGACCCCAGCGCATTACCAAGGTTGAAAAAGCCGATATTGACTGCCGAAGCAAGATTGGCACCGCCGGCGGCTTTTGCCCTATCCATAACAAGGCGCTGGATTGGCGAGACACTGGCAAAGCCGAAGGCAGCCATGAAAAATATAGAAAATACATCCGCAATTTTGTTGGCTATTGTGAAATAGAAAAACAACATCACAACGGCTTGCCCGAAGAGCGTAATATAGAGAACCGGCATTAATGCACGGTCGGCAAATTTGCCACCCAAATAATTTCCGACAAACAGGCCCCCACCAAAAATGAACAAAAGAAATGTAACGCCCTGATCGGAAAAATGACCAAGCTCTTTGGCCATTGGCGCAATATAGGTAATCGAGGTGAAAAATGCCGCAGGGCCTAAAATAGTAATGCCCATGGCAAGAAGAACATGAATATCGCCAAAAACAAAAAGTTCGTTTTTCAACGATTGTTCATGATGTTGCGGCTGTTTTGGAACCAGTCTCGACGTTGCAACAAAAGCAAGCACACCGATAAGTGTAATGAGGTAAAAAGTGGTGCGCCATGATGTCATATGACTGAACCATGTACCGGCAGGAACGCCGATGAAATTGGCTGCTGTCATGCCGCTGAACATGAAGGCGATTGCGCTGGTTCGCTTATCCTGAGGGACGAGGTCGGCGGCAAGGACAGAAGCGATACCGATGAAAACTCCGTGGCAAAGCGAATTAATAACCCGCCCGAAAATGGCGGTGGTGAAATTGGGTGCAAGAGCCGTCAGAAAATTTCCGACGATGAAAAATGTCAATGCAATAAGCAGCAGTTTTTTCTTTTCGACATTGCTTCCCAATATGATGATAATCGGTGTTCCGAAAAACACTCCCAATGCATAAGAGGTTGCCATGAAACCGGCAGCCGAGACCGAAATGTGAAAATCTGCCTGAATGGCCGGCAATAGGCCGGAAATAATATATTCTGTTGTGCCGATACCGAAAGCGGCGATTGCAAAAGCCCATAAAGCAGCTGGCATAATGATATTCCCTGATTTGTTAGATACAGGAAACAGCTAGGCTAGTAGTAAAAAATATGCTAGAAGGTACTTGTTAGGGACATAGATACCAAAAGGTGACTATTATGCCGAAAAACACCAATGAAAACCTTGTCTTTGTTGAAACCTGTCCGGCACGAAGAATTATGGAATTATTTTCGGTCAAATGGAAAAGTATGCTTTTACATGCATTGTTCCATTGGCCGAATGGCAAATGTCGCACTGGTGAATTGCAACGTGCTTTACCCGGAATTTCCAAAAAAATGATGATCCAGACATTGCGTGATCTTGAACAAGGCGGGCTCGTTCGCCGCCATGTCTATACGGTTGTTCCCCCCAAGGTTGAATATTCGCTCACCCCGCTTGGAAAAAGATTTTGCGAGCCGGTTGAAATGCTGTTTGATTGGGGAAAAAGCAATTGCGACGCACTGGAAAAATTTGAAAAAAACCAGCACAAGAACGCAAAACCGGATGAGAAACCCGCTCGTTAATGCGTTGGTAGAATGATGGCAGAAGACCCACATAGCGGTCGTAAAGCAAAGGGTTATTTTTCCTTGCTTTTTGTGGGAAAGGTCTGCCGGATAAGCAAAACTTGAGAAAATTTGCCTTCTTGTTCTTGTCTTTTCCGTTTATTGCAGTCGGGATTTTCAGAAAATATCGACTGTTAGCAATGTTCACGATTGAAAATTATTGCGGCTGTTAACCCCATATCCGGTTATCCAGTTTCTTTAAAACACTCATGTAAAGGAGGGGGGACTTTTGCCCCCTTCCTTTTAAAATCCGGTTCGGGTCATTTTTATCAGCCAAAGTCGCAAGGTAAGATCAGCCAAGGCGGCGGGCAGCCGCACGAACCGCGCTATCAAGCAAATAGCCGATCAATCCGATAAGCAGAATGGTTGACATCAGCTCAGGATAAGCAAGCCGGTCGCGTGTATCGAGAATGAAATAGCCGAGGCCTGCCGAAACCCCCAACATTTCACAAGGCACAATGATAATCCATGCAATGCCGATAGCCAAACGGATCCCCGTCATCATATGGCTCAGAATTCCCGGAAAAACCACATAGAGCAATGTTTCACTTTGTGTTGCAGCAAGGCTTTTTGCAACCAGCAGAAAATGCCGGTCAAGTTGTTTGACACCTGCTGCCGTGTTGAACATGATTGGCCAGACGGTAGCAAAGGTAAGAAGAAAATAGATCGGCTTGTCGCCGATGCCGAAAACCATGACGGCAATCGGCATCCACGACAATGGCGAGATCATGCGCAGAAACTGGAATGCCGGGCCGGTCGCTCTTTCCACCCATGGCTTGGCGCCGATCAAAAGCCCGACAGGCACACCTATGATGAGCGCAAAAAACAAACCGACGACGATGCGTTTAAGGCTGATGAGAGCGTGAAGAAATAAATCTGAGCCGGTCAACAAGTGCCAGAAAGTCGGCAATGTTTCTTCGACCGAAAAACGGCTTGCAAAGCTGTTTTTGGCGCTCAAAACATCTGTTCCAAGCCACCAGAGGAGAAGAAGCACAACAAGTCCCGATAGACCGGACAAATGGCGAAGACAGCTTTTCATCACGCTTTTCTCCCCGTTAAACTTCAATCTCTTCATTGCGCACGAAACTGTCTTTCATGCCGAAAGCGGGAAGTCCGCCAACTTCGCTTAACGCGTGTTTGACAAATTGGTCATCAACAAGGTCTTTTGCCGCAAAAGCCGGATCAAGCGTTTGAAGAAACGCATTATCACCTTCGATCAAAGTGTCTTTCAGCCGTCTTACCAGTTCTTCCGTGTAGCTCGGGTAGGGGTAGGGCTGAAAATCTATGCGCTTTTCAAGCCAATCGGGGTGGATGATCGCACCCGATTTTTCATAAAACCGGTTATCATCTTCGTTTGACACGAGAACACGTTTGAGAACATCGGAACCGAAAGGCATATATTTGTTCGGATTTTCTTTGGAAAGAAGAAGCGCTGTTTCTTCGCGGTTCTTTGCTGTCCACAATTGCGCTTTGACCATGGCCGATACGACTTTTTGCGACCATTCGGGGCGCTCCTTCAGATCGTTTTCCTGCATACAGACAAGACAGCAGGCATGGTCACGCCAGACATCGGCTGTAAATCTTGCAAGTTTTGAAACTTTGGCCGCTTCACCTGCCGCATTGAAGGGTTCTGCAACGATAAAGCCCGAAACCTGACCATTGGCAACCGCCGGTATCATATCCGACGGTGCCATGATCACCATATTGACTTCATTTTTTTCAATTGTGCCGCTTTTTCTCGAAACAGGGGTCAAGCCGTTTTTGCGCAAGATCATTTGTAAAACGACTGTGTGGATTGAATACCAGAATGGAATAGCAACGTTTTTGCCGCCAAGATCGGAAATGGAATTGATGTCATTGGCAACAGAAAAACCGGAGCCGCTCATATGGTTCCAGGCAACGACTTTAAGCGGCGCCTTGCTTGAATAGCGTGCCCAGATGGCGATTGGTGAAAGGACATGCATCACATTGATCTGGCCGGCAAAAAAAGCTTCCACGATTTGTGACCAGCTACGAAAGAGAACCGGTTTTTCGGCTTTCAAACCTTCGCTTTCAAAAAAGCCTTTACCATGAGCCACAAGCAGTGCTGTTGCATCGGTGATAGGCAAATAGCCGACTTTAACCGGTTCATCCTTTTCCTGTGATTTTGCTTTTCCAATATTTAAAAACGGCAAAGCACCACTTGCCGTCAATAAAGCCGATAGCCGCAAAATGTCGCGGCGGGAAAAATATTCATCTTTCATATTTCATCTCTTTTTTTAAGTCCTGCATCTCTCAAAGCTGCAAGAATTTCGATACGGATTTTGCCGAGTTCTTCGACAAAGTTATTGCGTGGTTTCGGGAAATTGATTGTCCATGTGCCGATGATGTTTGCCGGTTTTCCGCCAAGCAGAATAACCCGTTCGCTGACAAGCAATGCTTCGTCAATATCGTGCGTTACAAGAAGCGTTGAAGCGGAGAATTCTTTAACGAGTTTAATCAGCAGATTTTGCATATCCTGCCGTGTCAATTCGTCAAGTGCACCAAACGGTTCGTCAAGAAAAAGCAGTTCCGGATTTCTTGCAAAGCAACGTGCCAGTCCTGCCCGCTGTGCCATGCCGCCGGAAAGCTCGGAGGGGCGAAGTTTCCGCGCATAATCGAGTCCCACTTCATGGATCGCTTTATTCACCCGATTTTGCCTTTCGCTTTTTTCAAGCTTTTCACGGTTTTTGAAATCAAGGCCGAAGGCCACATTTTTTTCCAATGTCAGCCACGGCAATAAACCCGGATTTTGAAAGGCAACAGCAATATTCGGGTCAACACGGGTAAGCTCTTTACCGTGTACAAAAATATGGCCGCCATTTGGCTTTTGCAGGCCGGAAAGCACACGTAACAGGCTCGATTTTCCGACACCACTTGGCCCCAGAATGGAAACTGTTTCATTTCTTCCGATTGCGAGGTTGAAATTTTCGAGAATAGGGGGTGCATCGTCGCGATACCGCAAAACGATGTTTTTTGCTTCAAGAAGGGGGGCTTTTTCTGTCATGAATTTGAATGCATAAAAGGGTTAATCACGCCAAAGCTTTTTTAAGCTGTGTGACACTGGGGGTAATAATTGGAACAAAACTTGCCTCGCGCAAACGACGGGGAAAACCTTCGGCAGTCTCTATGAGATAAGCGCCGCCACCACGGGTTTCCAATTCAAGCAGAACCGCTTTCCAGAGCCAGTCGGTCAAACGGATGCGCAGCCTGAATAGATCTTCGGGAGCGCTGACAAAATGGTTGTTGTTTACGCCCTTGATAAGTGCATCGCGCAAGCTCAAAAGCTCTTTTTCTGTCTCGTCTATCTCGCCTTTGAGCGACGCTCTTCGCGCATTGAAATGCTTTTTGGCTTCGTCAATAAAGCGCGCTGCCAATCCTGAAAATAAACCGCATTGAAGCGCAATAAAAGCCGGACGCAATGTTTTTAGCCATTCTGCAATATTGTCATGCAAAATCCGGTCAGCTGTCAGAGCGACTTTATCCATAATGATCGCTTTTGTACCGCTTGAACGCAAAGCCAATAAATCGAGCGATTGGACATTTACCCCCTTGTCACTATTTTCAAGGCTGAAAACAACAGCGCGCCCGTTATCAAGTTCGGCTGCACAGGCTGCAAAAAAGCCTTGGCAGTCGATATTGGTAATCCACGGCATTTTACCGGTGAGGTGATAGCAGCCATTATCAAGCGAAGCAAAATTTTCCATTTTTTCGAGGCCGCAAAGATGCTTCATCAAATTGGAAAGACCGGCAGAGCCGGCCATTTTACCTGATGTCAAAAGCGGTAATTGATGGCTTTTGAGCGCTTCGTTCGGGCTTTGCAAAACGCATTCGATATAAGCGCGATGCGCCCATAGGACGAAGGCAGCAGTGAACGAGGAATAGGCAATATCGGAAATCGTCAAAATAGCATGGGCAATGGTTTTGCCATCGCCACCGAATTTTTCCGGCACACCTACGCCGGTCAATTTTTCTTTTGCCAGGCTCTCCAATATAATTTTCGAGGATTGAAACGTGGTGTCCCATTCCTCTGCATGGGCTTCAGCCCATGGATAGAGCTTATTGAAGCCCTTCAAACGAGGGGATAACATTTTTAAAATTGCCTGTTGATGAGGGGTGAAGAAAAAGACAAGCACCGCTTTTTCTCGCCGCTCTTCAAGAAAGGCGCGATTGAAAAAACGTTGAATTGTAAAGGAAGAGACATTTTTAATTCCCCGCAAACTTGCTATGGACAAGCCTAATATTTCTTTTTTTCACGAATTGTTCAACCTTTTATTTTTTTATTTGCGAAAGATATTTTCTCTTTTTTAAAAAAATAAATAAATTTTTTAAAAATTATTTTGAGCAAAATATGAAAAATCTTCGGTCTTCCCTTGAGAAAACCGGCTTATTTTTCCCGATCTCTGAAGGTGGACGTTTTCTTTTGTTGAACAATTTTCCAGTGGAAATATTAAGTTTTCTTAAAAAATAAATTTTTTTAAAAACTATTTGGACAAGGCACAACATTCAAATTTTCATAATTTGTCACGAGTAGCCTAAAAAGCGATAGTGACAGGCAAAATACAAAAACAACAAAGCTGAAAAATGATTTGGTAAACGCCTTTTCAGTTTATCATTTAAGCAATACAGGCAAATTGTGGTGAATAAATTATGCAGGCCGGATAAGAGCGCCATAGTTGCTTGAATTTTGCCGTCAACCATAATTTCGGGAGTATGCTGCAACTTTTAGAATTCTCATCACTTGGAAAAGACCTGAAGAGTGGTGGAAGATGTCTCAAAGGGTTGCAATCAGGAAGCCCACGAAAAGAATAACCAGCTTCTAAAAAAGTATGACCAGCAAGGGAAAAATTGGCATGGTGCGGAAAAAATTCCGGACAAGAGCCGGAAAGCGGTTTTATAAAAGGGAACGAAGTTCAAACTTCTTGCAAGTCATTTTCGCTGGTCTGGATAGAAAATTAAAGGGCTGCTAGCGTAATTCCTCCACACCAACAGCCCTTTTTATCAAAAGCATTTTATAAAAAACCAAAAGAGAACAACCCGCTTTGTGCGGTTCATTGAAAATCGACTTGTTTCAGGCTTTTGCAATGTCAATTTTGAAAGCCGTTTTTCAATCTTTGACGAGCATATCCGCATTGATATCGGCAATTTTTTTGGCGCCTGTCAATGTCATTGCAACACGCATCTCCTTGGCTATGAGATCAAGCATATTGGCAACGCCCTTTTCGCCATCAGTTGCCAATGCGTAAGCAAATGCACGACCAAGCATAACTGTATCGGCTCCCAGTGCAATCATACGTACAACATCAAGGCCTGAACGCACGCCACTATCAACAAGAACTTTGAGATCGGGTTTTAAAACTTCGGCAATTTTTGGCAAAGCCCTGACGGTTGAGGGCACACCATCAAGCTGACGCCCGCCATGGTTGGAAACAATAACGCCGTCTGCACCGAAACGCACAGCATCGCGGGCATCTTCAACGTCGAGAATGCCTTTGATAAGCATTGGACCCTTCCAGAATTCCCGAATCCATTCAAGATCCTTCCAGCTGATTGACGGGTCGAAATTGGCTCCTAGCCAACCGATATAATCTTCCAGATTAGTCGGTTTTCCGCGATAGGTGGAAATATTGCCAAGGTCGTGCGGCCGTCCCATGATGCCGACATCGTAAGCCCAGGCCGGATGCAGAACAGCTTGTGTATATTGGCGCAATTTGGCAAACGGGCCTGACATGCCGGAATGTCGGTCACGATAACGTGCACCGGGAACCGGCATATCGACGGTGAAAACCAGCGTCTTGATACCTTGGGCAGCTGCCCGTTCAAGAACATTTTTCATGAAGCCGCGGTCTTTAAGAACATAAAGCTGGAACCAGATCGGATTTGGAACTTGGGCCTGAACTTCTTCAATCGGGCAGACAGAAACGGTCGAAAGTGTAAAGGGGACACCGCGTGATTGGGCAGCCTTGGCTGCCTGAACTTCACCACGGCGTGCATACATGCCGGTAAGCCCCACCGGTGAAAGTGCCACCGGCATTTTCATTTTTTCACCGAAGAGCTCGGTTTCAAGACTGAGCTCCGACATGTTTTTCAAAATGCGTTGACGAAGCGCAATATCGGACAAATCGGTTGTATTGCGTTGAAGGGTACGCTCTGCGTAAGCACCGCCATCAATATAATGAAACAGAAATGGCGGGAGTTTGCGTCGTGCACCCTCGCGATAGTCTGAAATAGAAGATATAATCATTTCTTTTCCCGTCTTGTTAGTCGTGAGGATCAAAATCCGGTACCAATCCGGCAGAATGGTTGCCAAAAAAGTGCCTTATGAAAGAAATTATATTTCCTGTTTAATGCATTTCTCCGCAAGAACAGTTACCTCTATTGTGATTGTTACTTCAGGAAATGCGAGTGAATATTCCACGGTATTTCATTTATTGGTGTGGAATATTTCACTCTTTTTTATTTAAACAGGAAACATCCGGTAAAAGTAAAATCAATATTACGGGATCATCCACGGAAGAACATATCCCTGAAGCGTTGTGATAATGCCGGCAATAGCGCAAAGCCCTAGCGAATATTTGACCGTGTAGCGGAAAAGGTCGGATTCTTTACCGACAAGTCCCACAGCCGCGCAAGCTATTGCGATTGATTGGGGCGATATCATCTTTCCTGTGACGCCGCCTGTTGTATTGACGGCAACAAGTAAAACATCCGGCACTCCGATTTGGTGGGCTGTTGTTGCCTGTAAAGCGCCGAACAGAGCATTGGAAGACGTGTCTGAACCGGTCACGAAAACGCCAAGCCACCCGAGAAATGGCGAAAAGAATGTAAAACTTTTGCCGGTATGCGACAAAGCCAGAGCTAATGTAGAAGAAAGTCCCGAATAATTGGCAATGAAAGCAAACGCAAGAACAATACCGATCGAATAAATAGGAAGGGCAAGTTCTTTTAACGTCATGCCGAATACGCCAAGGGCGCGAGCGGGACGCATTTTCAAAACAAAGGTGCTGGCAATTGCGGCGAGGATAATTGCTGTTCCTGTGGCTGAAAACCAGTCAAATTTATAAACAGCGCTGATCTTCGAATCTGTTGCAACAATAGGAGCCGTTTTGACAATGATATTATTGAGGAATGAAACGTCGAAACTTAACACCCAGCTTTCGAGTGCCCCACCTTTGGCAAAAAGTTTTTTGAAAGGCGCAATGCTCCACACCATAACAAACACGGTCAATATGATAAAAGGTGACCATGCTTTGATAATTTGTCCCGTTGAATAATGAGGAACTTCTTCTTTGGGGGCAGCTTCGCTTTCGTCGAAACGGAAAATGCGTTTTGGCTGCCAGAAGCGCAAGAAAAGCGGCAAAACAACGAGTGTTGCAATAGCAGCTGTAATATCAGGCAATTCCGGCCCGAAATAATTGGATGTCAGAAATTGGACAATCGCAAATGTGCCACCACCGACAAGCACAGCAGGCCATGTTTCACGCACGCCGCGCCATCCATCCATGATAACGACAAGCATGAAGGGAACAAATACCGAAAGAAACGGCAATTGTCGTCCGGCCATCTGGCTTAACAAAAACGGATCGATATTGGAAACCTGTCCGGCAACGATAACCGGAATTCCCATAGCGCCGAAAGCAACCGGTGCGGTGTTGGCAATAAGACAAAGACCGGCTGCATAAAGCGGGCGAAAGCCCAAGCCCGCAAGAAGGGCAGCGGTAATGGCAACCGGTGCACCGAAACCGGCAGCACCTTCAAGAAAAGCGCCGAAAGCAAACCCCACCAGAATGAGTTGCAGGCGCTGGTCTTCGGTAATCCCTAGAATAGAATGACGAACAATGTTGAAGTCACCGGTGACAACCGAGATTTTATAAAGAAACACCGCGCCAACGATAATCCATGCAATCGGCCACAAACCGTAGAAAAACCCGTAGATGGCGGATGAAATTGCCGGTCCAATCGGCATGCCATACACAAAAACGGCAATCAGAAATGAAAGGATAACGGTAATTGTACCGGCAACATGCCCCTTCAAACGAAGAAGTGTCAAAGCAAGAAAGAAAAAGATTATCGGTATTGCGGCAATCAGTGCGGATAACCATAGATTGCCGACCGGAACATAATTCTGCATCCACGTCATTGTTTTCTCCTCCCAATACGTGTGCGGTAAATGCTGGTTGGTAAATAATAAGGCTGAAGAAAACTAAAACGTCAATTTATTTGAGCTTAAATTTTCTATATATGAACCAAAAATAGTTTTTTATTTGAAAATATGTGAATATTTATTATGAAAGTTATAAAAATGAATATTTTTAAAAGCAAATCCGGTTTTAAGACGTTTTCCATAATGTCTTATGATTTTTTGCGACCAAACGCCAAGCTTTCAATAAACGAGTGAATAAACATTGGTGTTCCGTGTTCCGCCTGGCGGATAAGCGCAACGTTCCTATTAAAGTGGCAATTTTTGAATAAAACCCCAATTTTTGAATAAAATGCCGATCTACTTCAAAAAGTAATATGGTCTTAACGAGAAGTGGTCTCTTAAAAAGAGATAAATCCGGTTTTGATGGGTACTATTTTGGGAGTCTGAACATAAGAAAAAAGGGAACAAGGAAAATCCAACCCATTTTACCTCTTTTACCGTCGAAAAAGGCGGACCATTTTTTTAAAATGCAGTGCGATAGCTTCCCTTTTCAAGCTGGTAACGGCGACATACCGGCTTTTTTAAACTTAAATTTATCACCCGCCACTGGTCAGGTATTTATCACGGCTCATCGGTCAGGTGTTTATCACCGTTCGGGGGTGAGGGGAATCTCGTGAATATTGATGTTCTATTTTAGCCTCGCCGCCTATCAAGTCGGAATGTCGAATTCATCAAAATCTTTTTCGGTTTTTCCCTGTGCAATAAGCTCGTTAAAATATTTGCCGCGAATTTTTTCGATTTCTGTGCTGGCAAGCCCACGGCGCCAGTATCCGACGGCTTTGATATTCTGCTTTTTCACATTGCAGTTCGCCATGAAATGTTTCCTGATTGCACGGGCTTCTTCGCGTTCACAGGCAATCCAGATGGAGCAACCTTCTGCGGAGCTAATCTTTTCAGCCGAGTGAACAAGAAAACCGGTTTGCCCCGGATATTCTTCTTCCTTTCGCACATAGCTATGTATGTCTACCCCCTCAATATCGGGGAGTTCACCGGCTGCTTCTGCCGTGGCGGATTCGATATAGATTTCGGCTTCTGTCTTTTCCGGCCAATGGGAAAGAATGGAAAAAACGGCCGGAATGGCGGTTTCATCAGCAAAGAATTTCAGCTTTTTATTTTTATATTCTTCTGTTGAAAATTGTGGGCGCGGACCAATCAAATAAGCATGCGAGCCGGCTTTCAAACTTTGAAGCCAATTGATAGCGGGGCTTTCCCCTCCATGTTTGACAAAATCGACTTCGATTTCATGTGTCTTGGGATCGAAAGAACGGATTGTATAAATCCGGTAAACTTTGCGGCCTTGTACGGTTTCGCCAATCTCGAAGCGTACGGCAACATTTGCCTGTTGCCATTCAATCGGGTTCGTCGGGTTGATTGTTCCGGTCAAGCGGACGAGGTGGGGAAAAGGTTCATAAATCCGGTTGACCGTGAGTTCGAGACGTTCCATCCTGTCCATGTGGTTTTCCGGCGTTAGTTCAGCCGCATTCCTGTTTTCGGTTTTTTCCATCTCTTAAGCTCCCGTGCCGATTGTTTTTTGTCATAAAATATAGATGAATAAAAATGAATGTAATAGTCAAGTTTTAATAAACCGGTATTGAAGGAAATATTCATGTCTGTCAATCAGGTTTTCATGTCGTTTACCGGATTACTGGAACTTTATCAGAATGAACGGTCCTTTCATTGGAAGACTCGTAATACAAAAATACTAAGTGCCTTCAAATTGCGCCTGTTGCGGACAAGGTGACGATTAATTTTCTCACAAAAAGCACGCTCTCCAATTTTCCTATAAGGAGTATGCCGTCCGCATTCTTTCTTAGAAAGACTGTGTTGCCCGTATTCTTTCCCGCAAAGAGCGCGCTGTCACATTTGGCAATTCTTGTGACAAAGGTTGAAGATCAGCTCTTCCAGCCCAAAAAAGGTTGAAAATTCAAGCTTGATTAGTGGTTGCTGGCGCTGCTTTTTGCTCACCTTTGGATCAATTCGGAATGGCTTCGGTTGGAGGGAATACGCCACGCGCTTTATTCTGGTTATTCCATAATTTTTGATAGAGGCCATCGGCTTTCACCAATCTATCATGGGTTCCTTCTTCGACGATTTTCCCATTTTTCAGAACGATGATATGGTCTGCCCGACGAATGCTGTTCAACCGGTGGGCAATGACCACGACCGTGCGGGTTCTGGTTAATGCATTCATGGCGCGTTGGATTTCTGCTTCCGCCGACGGGTCAAGACTTGCGGTTGCCTCGTCCAGAAGCAATATCGGGGCGTTTTTCAAAAAAGCGCGGGCAATGGATATGCGCTGCTGTTCGCCACCCGAAAGCGAGCTGCCATGCTCGTCAAGCACGGTGTCATAACCTTCCGGCAATGCCATGATGAATTGATGGGCTTCGGCCTGTTTTGCTGCTTCGATGATTTCTTCGGGGCTCGCATCTTCCTTGCCGATTTTGATATTGTCATAGACCGTTCCGGAAAAGAGAAGCACATCCTGAAACACCATGCCGATCAAACGATGAAGATTTTCCGTCCCTATATCTTTAAGGTCGATATTGCCGATTGTGATTTTACCTTCCGTTCTTTCCCAAAGACGCGCGATAAGGTGGACAAAACTTGTCTTTCCGGCACCGCTGGGGCCTACAATGGCGGTCAATTCCTGCGGCCTGATAACACATGAAATATCATCAAGGACTTTGTTGCCCACCGCTTTTTTATTGCCGGTCTCGTCTTTGTTGTTTTCCTCTTTTTTATCATAGCTGAAACCCACATGGTCGAAGCGGATTTCATAGTTTTCCGGCATTTCTGGATGTTGCGGCTCTGTTAGTGTCGGTTCATGAAGCAGCGCTTCAATGCGCATGAGTGAACGGTTTGCCAGACGCAACATCAACATTGCCTGACCGACTTCATATAATTGGCGGTAGGCGGGCAAAGCGATAATCAGGAAAATCAACAATTGAGGGACGGTGAGCTTGTCGTTTGCCAACCAGTAAATGCCGAAAATAACCAGACTGATATAGCTCATTTCCAGCACAAAACCGAAGCATGACAGGAAAGGCGAGGTTCTTGTTTCGGCGTGGAACCAGGCATTGCGCTGGTCGTCGAGGATTTTTACAAGTCTCTTCCAGCTATTACCGAAACGCCCGAAGCTGCGAATAACCGTGATACTTTGCACATATTCAAGCAAAGCCGATTGCACGGCACTATTGGCTTTTCCAAGTTTCAGGCCTGCGCTTTTTCCCATAGCGAGCGTCCATAACAAGGCAAGCAAAGTCAAAGGAAAGCCGCAAAGCATGACAATTGCCAGACGAAAGTCGACAAAGAAAAGAAAAATAGTCAGGAAAACCGGCATTGAAAAACCGGCAACAAATGGCTGGATGAAATGCGACCACATATGTTCGACAAAAGTAATATCGGAAGTCAGCCTTCCTGCAAGGTCACCGCTTCTTTGTTTGTTGAACCACCCCATGGGAAGTTTGCGCAAATGTTCTGCCACATTAAGGCGTGCCTCGCCCATCATTGTGAAAGCACCATTATAGATTTTGGGCGCGCCTATCGCACTTGCACCGATGCGCAACAAAAAGCTCAAAACCATGCCGCCCCCGAAGAAAATAGCGGCTTTTATTGTCAACTCTTTGGCAAAGGCCTGTGTCAACATCATAAAAAGGAAGACAAAGGGAAGAGCTGCAAAAAAACCTTCGACAATCGTCCATAAAATGCCGTGAACGAGTTGTTTGTCGCGCGTTTTCGACAGCCGGAAACCGAACGTTAAAATATCGATTATCATGACTGCCCGCCTTTTTCTGCCAAATTATCCTGTTTTGTTGAGAGGGTTTTATTGTCTTCCACCCTAGTGTCGGTTTTTTCTTCGGCTTTTCTTACCTCTTCTCCGAGCGACCACTCACCCGCCGAAAGCTGGTCTTGCCATAAAATCCGGTAGGTCGGACAGTTTTTCAAAAGCTCTTCATGACGGCCTTCGCCCGCTAGCCTGCCATGATCCATCACAATAATCTTGTCGGCAGAAACGAGATTTTGCAAATGATGGCCGACAATGAGAACCGTGCGATTTTTATAAAGTGTTTCGAGTGCCTCGTGGATGAGGTTTTCATTTTCCGGATCAAGACTTGAAGTCGGTTCATCAAGGAGCAGGATTGGCGCATTTTTCAAAAAAGCGCGGGCAATCGAAAGCCTTTGGCGTTCGCCGCCGGAAAGTTGCGAGCCGCGTTCCTGAAGGAGCGTATCATAACCTTGCGGCAAGGCTTCGATAAAAACGTCTGCTTTGGCAAGGCGGCAGGCTTCCTTAATTTCCTCATCACTCGCATCGGGTTTGGCAATGCGCAAATTATCGGCAACAGTGCCGTAAAGGAGAACGACATCCTGAAAAACAATGCTCGTCTTGTCGAGAAGGTCATCAAGCCGCCAGTCGCGCACATCAAGGCCACCTATTGTTAAATGCCCGTGGTCGAATTCATAAAGTCGCGCAACGAGTTTCAGAAGTGTACTTTTGCCCGAACCGCTTGGCCCCACCAATGCCGTAACTTTATCGGCTTTTGCGCTAAAACTGACATGGTCGATCGCCAGTCTTTTGCCGTAACTATAAGAGACATCGTCAAAAACAATTTCGTAGGGGCCTTCAGGTGTTTTGCTATTGTGATTTTCGATAAGCGGTTTTGCGGTCAAAACTTCATTGATATGATCCATCGCTTCGATATGGTTCATTTTCTCATGAAGTGCCCCTGAAAGGGTCAACAAGGGTTCAAGTACCAGTGGCGAAAGAAGCAAAAATAACACAAAAGTAGCCGCGTCGAGTGAACCGTTCACATAGAATATGGCTCCGATCGGGGCGACCAGAACAAGATTGCCGCGCAGTAAAATAGCAAATGTCATGAACGAACGCGTTACTCTGGCCGCAAAACTATGCGCCCAGTCAACCGCATTATGGATTGTCTTTGAAAGATTGCCAAAAGACCGCGTGTCGAGACCGAAACTTTTGATAACGTGTACACCACGGATAAATTCGCTGATCTCGCCTGAAATTTTTTGTTGTAAACCGATCCATTCACGCATGTCATCGCCCATGCCGCGTGTCATCCACCATTGGGCAAAAAAGGCAATCGGCAAGGGGATCAAAACAATAATGGCAAGCCGCCAATTGGCAAAAAACAAAAGGATAAGAGCCGAGAGCGATACAATGGGAGCAGAACTCAGATTTGGTAAAATATGGGCATAAAGGCTTTCGAGACTGTCAATATCATCATAAAGTGTGCGCCTGAGTTTTCCCGAAGACTGGCTTGCAAAAAACGACAGTGGGACCTCGCCCAGTTTTTGCGCTGTTCTTTTTCTGAGTGTAAAGAGAATGGTGAACGCCCCTTTATGGGCAAGCATGTCACTTAAAGATACGAATATCCATCTAAGCAGAACAAGGCCGGTCGCAACACCTGCAAGATACCAGATTCTAGTCGTGTTCACCGTCGGTTTCAAAAGCTCGCCGGCAATAAGTGAAATCACATAGAAGGGTGCAATGCTCAAAGCCGCGGCAATAATGGCCGTGATGATAGCGGAGCCGGTGAAAAAACGCGAATAGCGCAAAAGTCCCAGAAAAGTTGCGGGCTTTTCACTGTCATTAAATGTCGAACTTATGGATGGTTGTGGGCTCATCACGGCTACCGTAAAAATTGTTAAAAATCGACTATGACTTATTTTTGATAATTTTGGTATAGTTTTATTTGTTGACCCATGAAAAACTTTTTATCCGTTTTATTGTCAGCGATTTTTCATGTATAAATTTTAGTGTTCTGTGCGGAAAACGGACGTTAAACAGGGTAATTCTTTAAAAAAACGCGCATAAATTTTATGCGCTTTCTATCAGGCTTTTCAAACCTGTATCACGATCAATCGCAAATATTAGACCAGAATTATTCTTGTTATCCATTTTCTGGAAGTCGAAAAAAATTTTGCATGAGAAAGCTTCAAGGAACTGGCAGAAAGGTCGCAGGTTATAAATCGGCGTTCTCGACCGTTAAAAAGGTTTTGTATCAAGCTTGAAAGGTTATTTGGCGGTTTTGTTGCACGTGGCACTCAATTCCGTTGTTTTGTGAGGCATAATTTTTAAAAAAATTATGCCTCACAACATAAGCTGAAATATAATGGGCTAAGTCTGATATTAAAATATAATGGGCTAAGTCTGATATTATTTGCCTTAACTCCACAAATGGATTTCAGAACTTGAAATCGGCTTTTGCCCAGAAGGTGCGCCCGGGTTCTCGCACTTGATAATGGGCGGGAAAACCGAAACCGGCGTCGCCATCACGGTTCAGATGTTCAAAATAATTCTTGTTGAAGAGATTATCGACCCCGCCAGTCAAAGCCACATTTTTTGAAATCTTGTAGCTGCCATTCAAAGAAAAAACACCGAAGCCTGCACTTTTATCAAAGTCTTTTCCCACCACATTGCCTTTGTTTTCGGCAATGCGCGGTTGATCGGCAACAAGCCTTAAAAGCCCGCCAATGCTCCATTTTTCTTTTTGATAGGTGAGGCCGAGCCTTCCCTCCAAGGGTGGAATTTGCGGCAAAGCTTCATTGTCTGTGGTGTTTTTTCCCCACGAATAGGCAAGGCTTGAATCAAACTTCCAGACATTGAAGAACATATGGGAAAGCCCCAACTCGCCCCCCATAATGGTGGCATCGACATTCGATGCTTTAGACTGCCCGCTTGAATAGTCGAAGAGAATATAGTCATCAATCCGGCCGACATAGGTGGAAGCCCAGATATTGCTATTTTCCCCGCTACATTGCGCACCGAAATCAAGCTGGGTGGTTTTTTCGGGCTTTATGCCGTCAAATGCATTGAGGGAGTTAGCGTCGGATTGTTTGGGGGAAAACAGTTCCCAATAATCGGGGAAACGCTCAGCATGGCCAAGCCCGATATAGGTTGTGAGCGGTATTTGATCGAGGTCGCGCTCATAACGAAGAAAACCGCTTGGCAATGTTCTGTCGCGCTTTTCGCCATCTGTCGGACTTGTGTTTCGCTCATCCTTCGCAGAAGCCCGATCAAGTCTGCCGCCAAAAACAAGACGTTGATTTTCGGCAAAGTTCCATGTCGCTTCGCTGAACAGTCCGTAATTGAAAAATACCGCATCCTTATCCCAACCGTTAATGCTCATCATATTGCGGCTTTTTCTTTTGCGGTGGGTGTTGGTTTGGAGATCAACCCCGCTCACGAGTGATAAATCGCCAAAATCCCAATTGGTGGTAAAGTGGCCGCCCATGGTGCGCCGGTCAAGCCGCGATTCCATCGGCATGGACGACATATCCATCGCCCCACTTGTACCCCCCATACCGTTCATGCCACCCATTCCTCCCATGCCGCCAATGCCGGCCATGGGATTTCCGCCTCCGCTCATGGCAGCTCTCATCATATGGTTCATATCCATTGCCTCACCTGACATATGCCCCATCCCGCCGGTGCCCGTTTTGCCTGTGCTGGTGATACCGATTGGCAGGGGGGCAGCGCTGGTGGCAAGGTGGCGCAAACGGAAATTATCCATAATGTGATCGGCATAGTTATAGTAGAATTGCGCATCGACCTTGGTGAGCCGGTCATTGATATTTTCTTTGATGAATTTGGCACCAAGCGATTCCCGCTTGAATTGGCTGCCATCCATAGCGCGGCCTGCATAACGGGCTTCACCATCACCGCCGCCGCCGGAAAGCTCGAACAATGTATTTTCGTCTGGAGTGAACCCCAAAAACATATCGCCATTCCATTTATCCCATTTTGAGGGAACACTATTGCCATCACCATCATGATAATCATGGGAAAGGGCTTTATTGCCGATAATCCGGACATAGCCGGGGCGTGCTCCGACTGTGCCATCAAGGCGGGATTCAAAACGGCTATTGGAACCGATGACAATGCTGGAATCGCCTTTAACGGTCGGTTTGTCAAAATGCTGCGGGTCGCGTTCAAACAAAATCGTTGCTGCCGAACCGGTGGGGCCATAGCGCACGGTTTGAGGCCCCTTCACAACAGTGAGCCGGTCATAGCTTTCCGGCGAGATATAGGATGTCGGATTATCCATCCGCCCCGGACAAGCGCCCATGATCGTGCTGCCATCATTGACAATATTAAGACGCGAGCCGAATTGGCCACGAAAAACAGGGTCGCCATTGGTGCCACCATTGCGAATGGTTGCAAAACCGGGAATGGTTTTGAGATAATCGGCACCGTCCGAAGCGGGAATAGGCTGGCGTGGGGCTTTCGGATTGGTAACAACAGTGACCGGTGAAGACATGGCCGCCGATGTAACGATAACCGGTTTTAGAACCATGTTTCCTTGGTCCTCGGCCTTTGCTGCCTCTTTTTGTGCGGGACTTGCGGGCGGGTTTTTAACTGGCGTCATCGTGCTACGCTCGTTATTTGCAATCGTTTCGGCTTTTACCCCCGTTGGCATTATGATGAGCAGGGTGGAAAGAGTAGCAATGGCACCCATCACGGCAGACGATGATTTTAATGCGTTCGAGCGCACACTAAACCGCCTATCGGTTTGAAAGAGAGAATCCATTTTTTAAAATCCATAAAGAAAAAGTGGATTGAAACTTTGTCAGGCATGGAAAACAAACGGGAATTGCCACGCGCGGCATTCTCTGAGCCTCGTTTTTGTGAGGCTTTAAACCATGCGTTTTGACGGTGAAAAAACAGGCTGACCAAGTTTTATAATCACAATTGAAAACTTAAAAAAAATAGCAGCAAACATTTGCGCCACGTCGTTAAAAAGGCGGCGTCATTTTTTAAAAATTCGATGTGATGATCTATTGAACCTATCAGCTTATGAGTGACAATGGCGGTGAACGCGGCGAGGCGTTGGATTTTACAAAAAACGTGCCGAAGGTTACCGCGTCATAGGGCAGTAAAATCTCGACCAAAAAAAGATTATGCGCGCCGATTTCAACACTATCGGGCGGGGTGAGCATTGATGCGCCGATGCGGCAGGCGTGACACGCACCCAATTCGTGACATGAATTGTCATTATGGTGTTTTTTACTTAATTTTTGCGGTTTTGAAGATGCATTTTTCGAGCAAACGTCGCTATCGGAAACCATATGGGAATGGTTCTGCCGGAAGCTTTCATGATGGTGAGACGAGTGGCTTGCAAATCTGTTTGGTGAAACCGGAAAATTGCGATTATGGGCAAAGGCGAGGTTGAGCAGTGCAAAAATGCACAACACCCTGATAACCACGGAAAATGGTTTGCTCGTCCCGATCATTTCGCAAAAACTTTCCCTTTTAAGG
Source organism: uncultured Bartonella sp. (assembly GCF_946479275.1). GTDB lineage: Bacteria > Pseudomonadota > Alphaproteobacteria > Rhizobiales > Rhizobiaceae > Bartonella. The sequence continues at coordinate 317,738 of NZ_CAMLFE010000005.1, read as the reverse complement.
AAACTATTCTCCAGTTTTGTTTTTTTTGCAAGATAGGCCGAAACAACCAACAGGAATTTTTAAAAAAATCGGCAAAGAAGCGGGGAATAGAAGACCATCGGGAAGTTCGGGGAGGAGGCGGTGAGAAGTGGGGGAGCAAGGCGACCGGGAAAGGGAAGCGAGTGTCATAAGAAGGGGAGGGAGGGTGAAGAAAAAGGAAGGTTAAGCAATTCTGAGAAAGAGAGAGGCTTGTCCCACGGATTCAAAGCTTATGATGCACTTTTTCCCGCATATATCCGTATGTTTTATTTTTGCGAGCTTTTAAAAAAGAACGCGTTTCAGGCAAAGCCCGCTTTTCCATTCCCACTTCTCTATTGATGAATTTTTCTAATAGGCCTTGTGAAAAAGAGGCCGGTTTATGAGCGGGCTTCAAGCGTTTATAGATCAAGAAGACTGTTTTCAACGAGCCTTTGCTTATCTCGTTGCTCTTTCATGATTTTATGGTTCAAGGAGAAATCATGCGCCCTTTTATAATTTGCCATATGATGACATCGATTGACGGAAAAATCGTGGAAGATCATTGGACTGCGCCTTATGACGGGACAGAAAATGATAAGGCGACCATTTCCTATTATGACCTTAGCGACAGTTTCAATTGCGACGCGGAAATGTTGGGGCGGGTTACCGTCCAAAGGCATTTTGCAAAGCAGGAATTCAATGACCCAAATCCTGTAAGAGTGATTGACCCGCAACCTTTTATCGGCAAGCGCGAAACAAAACGGCTATGCATTGTTGTGGATCGCCATGGGCGCATCAAATATGAAGGCGACAAAGTTTGCGGCGAAAACATCATTGTTGTTTTGGGCAAAAAAATTTCGCAAGCCTATCTGGAACATCTTCGTAGCTTGGAAATTTCCTATGTCTTCGCCGGTGAAGATGGAAATGATCTTGTGGAAGCCATGGAAAGTCTTGGGCGTTTCTTCAATATGAAGCGAATTGTTTTGCAAGGTGGCGGCACGATTAACGGAGCATTTCTGGAAAACGGGCTTATTAATGAATTGAGTGTGATGATCTATCCCGGTATTGACGGGCGCAAAGCCGCACCTTCATTATTTGATTGGTCACCTCGCACGGATAATAGCGGAACGGGAGGAAAGGTTTCTGTGACAGAAAATCCGGCTGCCGGCCAGTCACTCGAATTGCTGGAGGTCAAAAATGCCGGTCAGGGTGTTATTGCACTGCGCTATAAAATACACCGTGAGAAAAATCGGGAATAATGAGCGTTAAAAGCAATAGATCGGGCTTTCGGCAACGTATTTGACAGTTGCCGATGAAAAAACGCAATCATTTAGGCGTTACAGCATGAAGGAACAGAGCTGATAATTTTGCCGAACGCTATTGATCTTCTGGTTAAAAATGTTTCCCTTTGGCTGAAACGCATCTTCTGAATGAACCCATAGCACTCTGATATTCGACTTTGCCGGAGATTTAAGAACAGGGTTGTTTCATCTCTTTTAAAAATCGGTTGAGGCGGCAAGTTGTTCCTGCCCTTTAAAGTCTTCAAGCCGTTTTTCGAGAACTTCGATGGTGGTTTTTAAAGCACCTGAACCGAGCACCATGCGTAACGGTGCGGGCGTTATATCGACACTTTCGATAATGCGGGCAGCCATACGTTCGGGATCACCTGCGGCCAAACCGTTTTTCCGATCAAGCATTTTCTGGAAAGCGTGGGCGGGCGTGTTGTCATAAGCCTTGATCGGCTTTGCAATTTTTGCACTTTTATAGCGGAATTCGGTTCTAGCTCCACCGGGTTCGACAATGGTCACGCCAATATTGAATGGCGCCATTTCTTGTGAAAGCGAGTCACAAAATCCTTCAATGCCCCATTTTGTCGCGGGATAAAGCGAATTTCCCGCAAAAGCGACTTCGCCCCCATAGGAGGAAATCTGGATGATACGCCCATTTTGTTTTTTCCTCATAATGGGCAAGAAGGCGCGGATAAAGGCGATCGAGCCGGTGAGATTGGTTGCGATAATATCGTCAATTTCTTCATCCGATAACTCTTCTGCCGCTCCGAACAATCCATATCCGGCATTGCTGACAATCACATCGATTGTTGAAAACAATTCTTCGGCCTTTTGCCCAAGTTGTGTCACGGCTTTCCGGTCTCTCATATCGACAATTTCGACATGAAATTGATCAGGATAGCGGGCAATCAACTCTTCGACAGGTTGAGTCTTGCGCACAGTTCCCAATACGTTATCGCCGCGGCTTAAAACCTGTTTGACCATTTCATAGCCGAAACCGCTTGAAACACCGGTTATCACCCAGTTGCGTTTGACCATCTTTTAAAACCCTTCACAAAATGCACTTTCGAATTTGCGCTATCTTTTATCGACAATGCGTGGTTGCTTATTATGAGCGAGATTAATCCGAAAAGCACTTCTTCTAAAAGAAGGTGCAAGAGACTAGGCTTTATGCAAAATTTTCATAAAACAAGCTGATTTGCCAATATATGGTTCTCAAAGTTTACCGGCCAAAAACCCTCCCAGTCTGACAATTTGAAAAGGCAAGGTTCAGGAGAGGCAGCAGAAATATCGGGAAATCATAAAACAAATTTACGGGAAGGGGAGAATGAACCGTAAAACAAATCTGCGATAACACGGGACTAGAAGGGTTAAACGGATAGAATGAGCCGCGATGAAAAACCCGAAATGGCAGATAGCCCCCTTTTTTTAAGCCTTATCGGAAATTGAAATGTAAAATGCGCGGGGGAACATGACATGCTATCATAAAGCCTTGTAGCGCAAACAATCGATAACCAGTTGAAAAGCGGCGGTATGTTGGCGTCGTGTCGGATAATAGAGATAATATCCCGGAAATGGCGGGCAATAATTTTCAAGAATGCGTTTAAGCCGCCCGCTTGCCACCCGTTCGACCACAGCATCTTCGGTTGTATAGGCAATGCCGAAACCGGCTTCGGCAGCATCCAATGCCTGATCGATCGTGTTGAAGCTTAATTGCCCTTCGACCCTTATTTTGCATTCATGGCCATTTTCTTCAAATTCCCAGACGTAAAAACCGCCCGACGTTGGCAATCGAAGATTGATGCATTGATGCTCGAGAAGATCGCGCGGCGTTTCCGGAACAGAATGGGTTTCAAGATAGTGTGGTGAAGCGACAGCCGCCATGCGGAGATCCGGCCCGATTTTTAACGCGATCATATCTTTCTCGACCTGTTCACCAAGCCGCACACCGGCGTCGAAGCGCTCGGCCACAATGTCGGTCAAAGCATAATCAATCGAAATTTCAAGATGAATATCGGAATATTTCGCAAGAAGCGGGCAAAGCTTCGGCCATAAAATGGATTTTGCCGCATAATCGGGTGCGGTTATGCGGATTGTGCCGGATGGGTGGTCGATTGTCTCGCAGAGATTTGTGAGCTCGCTTTCCATCTCCACAAGATGGGGGGTATAAAGTTCGAGAAGTCGTTCGCCAATATTGGTCGGTGCAACCGAACGTGTGGTGCGGCGCAACAATTGTAAATGCAGGCGATCTTCCAGATTTTTTATCGAATGGCTCAAAGCCGATTGTGATATATTGAGCTTCAGGGCAGCTTTGGTAAAGCTTTTTTCTTCGGCAACAACCATAAAGGCCATAAGATCGGCGATATTTTCTCGAAGCATGGGCACGCCCTTTATTATCTTGATAAAACAAGTCTAGCATGAGTAACAAAATGGGCTAGCCTGTTTTAATAAAAGCAACATCTATATTTGCCTTGAAGCCCTTCCGGAAGCTCTATTGAACAGTTTGAATAAAACAGGATGTATAAAGAACAAAGGCAAAATTGATGCGAAAACCATTGTCACATTATCCGGCAATAAGAGGCGATAGTTTGTAAAAGAACATGACATATATTTTTCATGTCACAAACAGTATGAACAGATCAACCTGAAAACGGCGCGGAAATAACCGGCACTTCCAGTTAAAAACACGGTAGAAAATGCCGGTGTGGGGCAAACAATGTAAAATGCCGGTGTGGGATATACGGCGTGAAATAACGAGCTGGAATATACGCCGCACGAAAAAAGCAAAAGATAACGACAGAACGGAGAAGCGAGGCGTTATTTTTGCAGTGCCGTATAAGCTCTCATAATCAACCTTTCGGATTGTTTGAGATAAGCCTTGAGAAGGCGCGCTGCTTTTTTCGGCTTTTCTTTTTTTAAGCCTTCGACGATATTGCGGTTCATGGCGACAAAAGGCTGATGAAGCGAGCGCAAGTCGGCCACAAGGCCGAAGATTAATCTGAGTTCGATTGTGAGTTCGACAAATAGCCGGTCAAGACGCGGGCTATTTCCAAGGCTTACCAGCAATTGGTGAAATTCCATATCGGCTGTGCCGACATCCTGCCATTTTTTTTCCTCGCAAAGGCGTTCCGATTTTTCCACCACCCGTTCCATCAAGCTGATAGAGGGATGAGGGAAATGCACGTTGCGCACCGCGCCCACTTCGATAATACGGCGCGCATTGTAAACATCGACAATCGTATTGAAGTCGGGAACCGCCACAAAAACACCGCGATTGGCACAATATTCGACAAGCCCGTTTTTGGTCAGCATCCGGAATGCTTCACGTAAAGTATTGCGTGAGACCGACAGTTTTTTTGCAAGCGTTGCTTCACTCAAATGCTCGCCCGGGTGATACTGGCCATTGATAATACCCGTTTCAATCGCTTTGACGGTCTGGTCTGCAAGCGATATTTCATCTTTGCTGGTTTTCATAATCCTACCCACCCCTCGATTTTCAAGCAAGCGCAAGCGCTCGCGCAAAGTCTTGAATTGAAATGCATGAAACCGGATAGCAGAACCGCAATCCTCCCGCTTCACCATCCTCTGAATATATTTACAAGTTTATTTGAGAAAGAACATGATTGCAATGTCTAACAATCAAAGTTAGATTGTTCAACAATGTAAAATAAACAAAAATCTATATTCGGCAAAGGGAGGGTAGAATGAAATCTATTGATTTGAACAGCGACCTTGGTGAAAGTTTTGGCCCCTGGAAGATGGGGGAAGACAGTGAAATGCTTTCCATTGTAACCAGTGCCAATGTTGCTTGCGGTTTTCATGCCGGTGATCCGGCAGGAATCCTGCGCACACTTGAGGCAGCCAAGAAGAATAAAGTGCGCGTCGGTGCCCATATCGGCTATCGTGATCTTGTGGGTTTCGGGCGTCGCAATATGGACCCGACCGATAGTGAATTGACGGGCGACTCCATTTATCAGATCGGCGCACTTATGGGGCTTGCCAAAGCGGCAGGAACCAGAGTTTCCTATGTCAAGCCACATGGTGCGCTCTACAATACAATTGCCCATGATATGCGTCAGGCAAAAGCCGTTATCAATGCGATCAAGGCGGTCGAGCCGTCACTCGTTCTTATGGCATTGGCGGGTTCGGCTCTTATTCCTTTTGCCCGTGAAGCCGGACTTGTTGTGGTGGCAGAAGCTTTTGCCGACCGTGCTTATAAGAGTGACGGGACACTTCTATCCCGCCGTGAAAAAGGTGCTGTGCTGAGTGACCCTGCTATCGTTGCCGAACGTATGGTGAAATTTGTCGAGACAGGCAAAATTATCGCGATTGATGGCAAGGAGATTACCCTTGATGCACAGTCTATTTGCCTCCATGGCGACAGTCCGAGTGCCGTGTTGATGGCCAAAGCTGTCAAAGCCGGTCTTGAAAAAGCCGGCGTTTCCTTAAAGCCATTTGTTGATTGAGGGAGTGTCTTTTTCCTATGCGCTTTCTTGGTGTCAATAATTCGGCCTTTATGATCGAGCTTGCCGATCTTGAAGAAACATTGGCTTTGTTTGACCGCTTGCAGCAAGAAATTCGGAGCGGAAAGAATAATCTGCAAGATCAAGAAAATCTTAAAGATCAAGAAAAGTTTCAGGGTCAGGACAATCTGCAAGCTATTGTCGAAATTATTCCGGCGGCGCGGACTTTGCTCGTCACTTTTGATCCCCTGCTTGCCGACGAGACCACTTTGGAAACAGAAATTGCGGGATTGAAACTCGAAAAAGGGCAGCAAAAAAGCGGCAAACTTGTCGAGATACCGGTTGTCTATGACGGGGAAGATCTTGATGATGTTGCTGCTCTTTTAAAAATTGACCGTGAAGAGGTCATCCGCCGCCATACGGAAAGTCATTATCAGGTTGCGTTTTGCGGCTTTGCTCCCGGTTTTGCCTATTTGACGGGCGGCGATCCCATTTTTAATGTTCCAAGGCGTGCGTCACCACGAAAATCCATTCCTGCCGGTTCTGTAGCGCTTGCAGGTAAATTCGGTGGTGTCTATCCGCAACCAAGCCCCGGTGGTTGGCAATTGATCGGGCGGACAGATGTTAAAATGTTTGATCTCGACCGCGACCCGCCTTCACTTTTAAAACCCGGTGACAGGGTGCATTTTGTCGATGTGACGAAAGATTATTCGCCACATTTCGAAGGAGTGACAAGCTTTTCCTTATCCCCGAATGAAAAAGCCGGAACTCTTTTCGAAAAACAAATGAAAAATGACAGGATTGAGACTGCCGAGCAGGAAAAATCACAAAACTTTTTTTCGCCCGACGAGAGAAAATCAGTGCCGGTGAGAGCGAATAGCCAAGCTTTAAAGAACGGTGCTGCAACGAAAGCGATAGAGCCGAATGAAAAGGCCGGTTTAACAAAAACGGGTGATGAAGCCGAAGCATCGGGTATCGGGAAAACAACGGGTATCAGAAAAGCAACAGAAATCGGGAAAACAACGGGCATCGGGATAGCAACGGGCATCGGGAAAACGGGCAGTCATGACAACGACGGAATTTCTGGCCACGAAACGAGCTTAACGCCTGAAGAAGATGCGGTTTTCAAATTGCTTACAACATTGATGCCGGTTACGTTTCAAGATCGCGGGCGTTTGTTCCAATCCTCGCAAGGGCTTTCCCCTTCAGGGGCACTTGACCAGAAAGCAATGGCCAATGCCAACCGGCTTGTCGGCAATTCTCTTGAACAACCGGTGCTGGAATTTACCTATGGAAATTCGCGTATAAAAGCATTGCAACCATCGGTTATTGCTTTGACCGGTGCTAACCTGCCAATTACGGTCAAATCGACAAAAGGCACGGTTTTTGTTTTTGAAAAAAACACACCGCTCTCCATTGATGAAGGCGATGAAATCATTCTTGGACAACCATTGGCAGGCTTTCGCAGCTATATGGCTTTGCGCGGTGGCTTTAAAGTTGAACCGGTTTTGAAAAGTGCATCTTTTGACAGTCTTTCCAATTTGGGGCCGAAACCGCTATTGGCAGGTGATAAAGTGTTTATAGCCAATGATAGCCCTTTGCGGCCGGTTTTATTGTCGCTTGATGATCCTTACTTCTTGCCGGAAGCGGGCGATAAAGTGGTGCTTGATGTGGTCATGGGGCCGCGTACCGACTGGTTTACAGAGCATTCGATTGCGATGTTTCTTGAAAAACCGTGGCAAGTGACGGCAGCTTCCAACAGAATTGGCATAAGATTACAAAGTGACGCCCGTCTCGAGCGCTCGCGAAGCGATGAATTGCCGAGTGAAGGCACAGTAACGGGGGCAATAGAAGTACCTGCAAATGGCGAGCCGGTTTTGTTTTTGCGTGATCGGCCTGTTACCGGCGGTTATCCGGTTATTGCCAATCTTGTTGAAGATCAGGTCGACCTTGCAGCACAAATTCCGATAGGGGCTTTTATCAAGTTTCGTGCCGTCAAAAATTTTTATGATAGCGAGCAGAAAAGTTTGAAAGACGGTGCCGATAAAAATTCAATAAAATCATGAAATCAATTGGAAATAGCAAGAACCGGAAAACATAAAGGCGAAAGGCCGTTTTGGTAAGAAACAAGAGCGCAGGCTCGATCAAGAAAATGATAAATTTACAGTGTTGGGGACGTTCATGAAAAAAATACTGATTGCCAATCGCGGAGAAATTGCATTGCGCATTATTCGTGCAGCACGCGATTACGGTGTTTTGTCGGTTGCAATTTATGCCGATATTGACAGTTCGGCGCCTTTTGTCAAAGAAGCCGACGAGGCTTATAGCCTCAAGAGTGACAGACCGGAAGAAACCTATCTTGATGGTAACAAAATTATTGCCATTGCCAAACGTTCGGGGGCTGATGCCATTCATCCGGGCTATGGCTTTTTGTCGGAAAGTGCCGAATTTGCCAAAGCAGTGATTGATGCAGGTCTCATCTGGATTGGGCCGGATCCCGAAGTGATTGATCTTTTGGGCGACAAGCTGAAAGCCCGTGCAGTTGCAAAAGAGGTGGGCGCGCCGCTTGTTGCCGGCAGCAACGGTATGATTACAAGTGGCAAGGATGTTGTCGCTTTTGCCGAAAAATATGGCTTTCCTGTTGCAATCAAGGCCGCGCATGGCGGCGGAGGGCGCGGCATGAAGGTTGTATGGAAACGGGAAGAGGCTGAAGAGCTTTTCCGGTCGGCTGTCCGTGAAGCGGTTCAGGCTTTTGGCCGTGGCGAATGTTATGTGGAACAGTTTCTAGATCGTCCCCGTCATGTCGAAGCGCAGGTGATTGCCGACAAAATGGGACATGTTGTGGTGCTTGGAACGCGTGATTGTTCATTGCAAAGGCGTAACCAGAAACTCGTCGAGGAAGCGCCGGCACCTTTTATTTCCGAAGCGGTTGAAAAACGTTTGAGAGAAGCGGCTACAAATATTTGCCACCATGTCAATTATAGCGGCGTCGGGACTGTTGAATTCTTGTTGGGGCGCAATGATGTTGTTTCCTTTCTCGAAGTCAATACGAGATTGCAGGTTGAACATCCGGTGACAGAAGAAACAAGCGGGATTGATGTGGTGGTTGAACAATTCCGTATTGCCGAAGGTTTGCCTTTGACAATTGATAAAACGCCTTCCCCTATCGGCCACGCCATTGAATTTCGTATCAATGCCGAGGATGTCGGACGCGGATTTTTGCCGTGTCCGGGAAAAATTACAAAGTTTTCGCCGCCGTCAGGCCCCGGTGTGCGGCTCGATAGTGGTGTAGTCGAAGGCGGCATTGTAGCCCCGCAATTTGACTCGATGATTGCCAAATTGATCATTACCGGAAGAACACGCGAGGAAGCGTTAAAGCGTGCCGCACGGGCTTTGAGCGAATTTGAAATTGAAGGGGTTGCCACGGTCTTGCCATTTGACCGGCTTGTTGTTCACCATCCGGATTTTATTGGAGAAAACGGCTTTAAAGTTTATACACGCTGGATCGAAAACGATTTTGCCGAAAAACTGGCAATGGAAACCAAAGCCGATAAAATTGAGCCGCAAATCGAGCGTTTCGATATTGAAATCGACGGAAAGCGGGTGGAACTCGGTTTGCCGTTCCGGTTTTTGAAATTGCTTGAAGGGGCGGGGAGTGCAGTCAATGGAGCACAAAATCCGCATTCCGAAGGCGGAGAAATCATGAAGGCCGATAAGGGCGCTGGTGATATTGCCGCACCAATTCCCGGAACGATCAAGGCTTGGCTCAAAAAGCAGGGCGAAAAAATAGAAGAAGGGGCAACTATTGCGGTGATGGAAGCCATGAAAATGGAAACCGGTATCAAAGCCGAAACAAGCGGAACACTGGACATTATAAAACATGCGGGTAGCATAGCGAGCGCCGGCGAAATTATTGCCCGCATTCGCTAGAAATCGGAAGCTTTAAAAATCGGCATCCGGAATTTAAAACCGTTTTAAACCGGAGAAACCAAGAACGGAAAACCTGTCGGCTTGGCACGTGAAACAAGCGTTCTGGAAGAGAGACCAGCCTGTAGAAAGAGGCCGTTTTTCTTCAAGAATGTTAATTGTTAAAAATTCAAGCAGTGTTGCGAATATTTTGACTGCCAATTCCTACCATGATGTGTGTTTTGAGCCGTTCGTTAGAAGCCGGATGTCGTCAGAATATCGGGGGCTTTCCCTTAAGAGAGCAAAAAAAATTCCACGCCCGTAATGCTTTTATAGCCGTCAGCGCCTTTTGTAACAGCGTGTTTTCCGATTTTGATCGGGCAATGACTGAAATAGCACACGCTATGATGGCAAACGCAGAAAAGACAATTGTTCTTGCCGATCATTCAAAATTTTCGAAACAGGGTACATTCGTTATTGCACCTTTGGAAGACATTGACTATCTCGTCACCAACCGGAAGCCGGACACTATGCCAGAAAGCTTCAATAATATTTCGTCGCTGAAGCTGTTATTCGATTCATAAAACTCGTAAGCTTGCCGGCTTGAAGGAGACGTGAAGGAATTATTTGTGTCGTTTCAGAAAGAGCGTTTGAAAAATCTGCCGGAACATTATGTGACCCGTCATTATAAAAGTGGTCCACTCAATGCATTAACAGATGTTGCAGGTGTCAAAGTAGGCCATGTCACGATCAAGGAAGGGGATGCGACCCGCACCGGTGTCACGGCAATTGTGCCGCACTCCGACAATATTTTTCAAAACAGGATACCGGCGGGTTTCAGCGCGTTTAACGGTTATGGAAAATTTGCAGGCTCCGTTCAGGTGGAAGAACTTGGCGAGCTTGAAACACCGATTTTGCTCACCAATACGCTTGCAACAGGTCGCGCAATTGAAGCGCTGATCTATTACACTTTGCATGAAAAGGGCAATGAACAAGCAACGTCCATCAATGCTGTTGTCGGTGAAACCAATGATTCACGGCTGAATAATATACGGGTTTTGCGCCCGAGCTTTGATGAAATGCTTGAAGCGCTAAAAATCGCCCGACCCGGCCGTTTTGAAGAAGGGGCGGTGGGAGCCGGTACCGGCACAGTGGCCTTCGGTCTTAAAGGCGGTATCGGCACGGCCTCGCGCCTCGTTAAAATGGGTAACAAAACCTATACAATCGGCATTCTCGTGCAGTCGAATTTTGGCGGGCATCTAGGAATTCTCGAAAAGAGCGACATAAATTTTTCCGGATATAGTACCGACAAAGACGGGTCGATTATTATGATTGTTGCAACCGATGCACCCCTCGATTCAAGACAATTGAAACGGCTTGCCAACCGGACATTCGGGGGACTTGCCAAAAGCGGAGCAGCGTTAAGCAATGGTTCGGGCGATTTTGCCCTTGCCTTTTCCACTGCAAAAGAACTCCGCCACAAGGAAGAAGAATCGCACATGGTTGATGTTCCCCATATTGACGATCGTGCCCTCTCGCCCATGTTCGAGGCGGTCATAGAAGCAACCGAAGAAAGCATTTTACGGTCTTTATGGATGGCACCTGATATGTCGGGCGTTAATGCCGCAACCATGAAACCTTCGCATTTTACCTCGCTTGCCACACTTATCAACAGTGCCCCAACAGACTGATTTTTAAAGGAAAATAACGGGCTCTTAAGTAATTTATATGCCAGTTTCAAAAGTTTTTGAAAAAAACACTTGAACGACAAGTAGGATTTAGGGAATAAAACCGGCTTTGACGGTTTTAAAAAAAGGTAAAGCAGGAATGCGCCCGCAAAAGATATATTCGGCGGCATTTTTAATCGTGAGCAATCTTTTCTTGTGTCCGAAGGGGCAAGACAGCAAGAGTCTGGTGATTGTATCATAGCAAGACAGTTTAAAGGCGTTGTCCGTGACAACGGGGTGCTCTGTCCATGGTTTTGCCTAAAACAACCATAGTGGGTAGAAAGAATTTGAGAAAAAACCTTTCGTTGAATTTTGAGTACGTTAAAAAAGCGGGTGGAGTCAGCTTTTTCAAACGCGTTCCGGAAAGCGGTTGAAATGTCGGAAGAAAAGAGGTTGGTCAATTTGGATGCGCCGCTATTAAACGTAAAAGGCCTTGATGTCGATTTCAAAACCGAAGACGGCAATTTCCGTGCGGTGAAGTCACTTGATTTTTCGGTCAATGCCGGTGAAACATTGGCGATAGTGGGCGAAAGCGGCTCGGGAAAATCGGTAACGTCGCTCTCTATTATGCGTCTTATCGAATTCGGCGGCGGCAAAATTTCTTCCGGCGAGGTGCTCTTTAACGACAAGAGTGCTGTGCGCGATCTCACAAAGCTCACGCAGTCGCAAATGAATAGCGTTCGCGGCAAAAATATTGCGATGATTTTTCAGGAGCCGATGACATCGCTTAATCCTGTTTTCACCATAGGTGACCAGATTGGCGAGGCGATCCGCCTCCATCAGGGGGGTACGCACAAGGAAGTGCGTCAGGAAGCGCTTGCCATGCTTGAAAAAGTGCGTATTCCCGATGCCAAGGGGCTGCTTGATCGTCACCCGCACCAGCTTTCCGGTGGTATGCGCCAAAGGGTGATGATTGCAATGGCACTTGCCTGTCGCCCGCAACTTCTTATTGCCGATGAACCGACAACCGCCCTTGATGTAACAATTCAGGCGCAGATTTTGCGCCTTATCCGCATGTTGCAGGACGAGCTTGGCATGGGCGTGGTCTTTATCACCCATGATATGGGAGTGGTTGCCGAGGTTGCCGACCGTGTGCTTGTGATGTGCCGTGGCGACAAGATTGAAGAAGGTACGTCGAACGAAATTTTCAAGCACCCGCAAGCGCCTTATACGCAAGCCTTGCTTGCCGCAGTTCCCCAGCTTGGTGCACTTGCCAATGAAAAATTGCCGCGTCCTTTCGATATACGTTCGCCCGGTAAAGATAAGGTTGAAGCACTGCCACAGAATACAGTGAGGCCGGACGATGTCGTGCTTGATGTCAAGAAACTCGTCACCCGTTACGATGTCAAAAAGAACTTTTTCGGTAAGGTGACGGGGCGGGTTCATGCCGCAGAGCAGGTGAGCTTTTCCATTAAAGCGGGTGAAACGCTAGCACTTGTCGGTGAAAGCGGTTGCGGCAAATCCACCGTCGGGCGCACGATCATGCAATTGACCGAACCGCGCAGTGGTGAAATTCTACTTCACGGGCGCGACATTTTAAAAATGGATAATGCCGAGCGCCACAAGATACGCCAGAATATCCAATATGTGTTTCAGGATCCGTTTGCCTCGCTTGATCCACGATTGACGGTCGGCTTTTCCATTGCCGAACCCTTGTTGACGCATAAACTCGTTCCCGCAAACAAGGTTGACGAGCGCGTACAGGAATTGTTGCAGGCGGTAGGCCTGCCGCCACATGTGGCGCGCCGTTACCCGCATGAATTTTCCGGCGGACAGCGCCAGCGCTTGTGTATCGCCCGCGCATTGGCCTGCGGGCCGGAACTCCTCATTGCCGACGAGGCAGTGGCAGCCCTTGATGTTTCCATTCAGGCGCAAATTGTCAATCTATTGATGGACTTGCAAAGAAAATTGGGTCTATCCTATCTTTTTATCAGCCATGATATGGCTGTGGTGGAGCGCATCAGTCATCGTGTGGCGGTGATGTATCTTGGCCAGATTGTCGAAATCGGTCCAAGGCAGGCAGTGTTCAATCATCCGCTTCACCCTTATACGCAGCGTCTGCTTGCCGCCGTACCGATAGCCGATCCGGCGCGCCGTTTTATCGAGCGGCCGCTCATTGAAGGGGAAGTGCCAAGCCCTGTACGGGCACCCGGTGATGAACCTTTGGTCGAGCCGCTCGTTGAAGTAGAGCCGGAACATTTTGTTGCCTGTCATCCGGTGGGCATTTTTGAACGCGTTGAACAATCGGGTCTATTGTTTGAAGGAGAGGGAAAATGAAGCTTGTTAAACGATATTTTGCAGCCGGACTGGTTTCGGTATTGGCAGCAATGCCAGTTTGGGCAGAAGCCAAACCTTTGGCTGTCGGTGTCGAATTCAACCTCACCAAACTTGACCCCACTAATATCAATGACACATTGACAATGACATCGCTGCGCACGGTCTATCAGGGGCTGTTGGGTTTCGACAAGGATTACAAGATTATTCCGCTTTTGGCCGAACGTTATGAAGCCTCTAGCGACGCCAAGGAATTTACCTTTTATTTGCGTAAAGGTATCAAATTCCATGACGGCACGGATTTTAACGCCGAGGCAGTGAAATTCAATCTCGACCGTTTGTCCAATCCTGAAAACAAATTGTCGCGGCGGGTGTTGATCTCGATGCTCGACCATGTCGACATTGTTGATGATTATACAATCAAAATTTATCTCAAAGAGCCTTACGGGGCGCTGCCTTCCTCGCTCGCCCACCCCGGCACAATGATGATTTCTCCGGCCGCAATCAAGAAATATGGCAAGGATATTGACCGTCATCCTGTCGGAACCGGACCGTTCAAATTCAAAAGCTGGAGCGGTGATATTTTCGAGGTGACAAAAAACGAAAATTATTGGGGCAAAGTTGCCGATGTCGATGGCGTTGTCATCCGCTCGGTTCCCGAAAGTGGCGCTCGTTTTGCCATGTTGCAGGCCGGTGAATTGCAATTTGTTCCCGATTTTCCTTCCGAACTTGTTGAAGTTGCCAAAAAGATACCGACGCTTGACGTGACAACAGCCCCGTCGATCTACGAATTCTACACGTCGATGAATGTCATGAAAAAACCCTTTGACGACATCAGGGTTCGCAAAGCCCTGAACTATGCCGTCAACAAGGAAGCTTTCTGCAAGGTCGTGTTGAACGGTTATTGTGAACCGGCAACATCGTCGATTCCGCCGCTATTGCGTTTTTATACCAATGTCGGACAATATGAATATAACCCTGAAAAAGCCAAACAATTGCTGACTGAGGCAGGCTATGCAAACGGTTTTGAAACAGAGGTTTTTTCTAGAAACAGCACGGCCGTTATTCGTGCCATGCAGTTTTTGCAACAGGAACTTGCCAAGGTCAATGTCAAGGTTACGGTAACGCCGCTTGAAGCCGGTGTCGAGGCTGACCGCGTCTGGGGCGCCGAGACACCTGAAAAATCCGACGTGCAATTGCTTTATAGCGGCTGGTCGGCTTCAACGGGTGATGCCGATTATGGCCTTCGTCCGCTTTTTGCCAGCGAAAGCTTTCCGCCCAATCTCTATAACACCTCCTATTATAAAAATGAAAAGGTCGATCAGGCTCTCGCTGAAGGGGTAAAGACGGCCGACGATACAAAACGGGCAGAAGCTTATAAAATTGTCCAGCAAACGGTGTTTGAAGATGCTCCGTGGATTTTTCTTGGTGAAAAGCAGAATATTTCTGTAAAAACCAAGAAATTGTCAGGCGTTTATATGCTGCCCGATGGCGGTTTCTCGCTTGATGGCGCCAAATTTACCGATGAATGACTATAAGGGTGGCAGCCTTGCTGCCGCTTTTTGAAAACTTTTATCAACAAACCAATAAATCTCGACAAACCAACGAAATGGATGATTGATGTTGAATGTGAAACGATTGCTTGCTGCGGGGCTCGTCTGTACCACCATGTTGATGCCGGCTCTGTCAGAAGCCAAGACGTTGACGGTTGCAGTTCCTGTCAATCTGACAAAACTCGACCCGACCAATATCAATGATACATTGACCATGACTTCGCTCCGGACGATTTATGAAGGCCTGTTGGGGTTCGACAAGGATTTGAAAATTGTACCGCTTCTGGCAGAACGTTATGAAGCCTCGGAAGACGCCAAAGAATTTACCTTCTATTTGCGTAAAGGCGTGAAGTTCCATGACGGCGCAGACTTTAATGCGCGAGCAGTCAAAATCAATCTTGAACGGCTCGCAAATCCGGAAAACAAATTGTCGCGTCGCGTTCTTGTTTCCATGCTCGATCATGTCGAAGTCGTGGATGATTATACCGTCAAGGTTATCCTCAAAGAACCATATGGGGCTTTTCCTTCTTCCATGGCGCATACCGGAACCATGATGATTTCTCCGGCGGCTATAGAAAAATATGGTCGCGATATTGACCGCCACCCTGTTGGCACCGGGCCATTTGTTTTCAAAAACCGTTCGAGCGACACGCTTGAAGTCATAAAAAACGATCATTACTGGAATGGCACTGTCGGTGTTGATGGTGTCACCATCCGTTCGGTTCCGGAAAATGGCGCGCGTTTTGCCATGTTGCAGGCGCAAGAAGTGCAATTCGTTCCCGATTTTCCGCCGGAACTTTTTGCCGTTGCGCAAAAAATGCCCAATCTGGTTGTGACCAAAGAACCGTCTATTGCAGAATATTATGTGGCAATCAACACAATGAAAAAGCCGTTTGACGATGTGCGTGTGCGTCAGGCTATGAATTATGCGGTTGATAAAAATGCCTTTTGCAAAGTTGTGATGAACGGTTTTTGCGAACCGGCGACTTCACCTATTCCGCCACTTCTGAAATATTACACCAATGTCGGTGAGTATAAATATAATATCGAAAAAGCCAAACAGCTTTTGACAGAAGCCGGTTACCCGAATGGTTTCAATACCGAAATTTTCGGCAAAAACAGCACGATGGTCATTCGTGGTTTACAGTTTTTGCAACAACAACTGGCGGCGGTGAATATCAAGGTGAATGTTACACCGCTTGAAGCCGGTGTTGAAGCCGATCGCGTCTGGGGCGCAAGAACACCTGAAGAATCGACGGTGCAAATGCAGTTTGGCGGCTGGTCGGCATCAACTGCCGATGCCGATTATGGAATGCGCCCGCTTTTTTCGAGCGAAAGCTTTCCGCCCAATCTCTTCAACGTTGCCTATTATAAAAATGCCGAGGTCGACCAAGATCTTTCAGATGCCGTCAAAACGGCAGATGACACAAAACGCGCCGAACTTTACGGAAAAGCACAAAAGATCATCTTTCAGGATGCACCATGGATATTCCTTGGTCAGAAAGACGTGCTTTCCGGCAAAACAAAGAACCTTGAAGGTGTTTATGCATTGCCGGATGGCGGTTTTCTTTTGAAAGATGCAAAGTTTGCCGATTGAAACGGTGTTTTTTGAATTGAACCCGTGGTTATCCATTAAAACACGGGTTTTTAAACTGGATAATAACGGAGAATAGGCGCGTGTTCGCGCCATTCACCTTGAAGTTCGGGATTTTCGATGTTTGCTTTTATTATCAAACGCCTGCTTTCCATCATACCGGTGATTTTTGTCATATCACTCATCGTATTCGGTTTTGTCCGGCTTTTGCCAGGCGATCCTGCCCGCCTTGCAGCCGGTGTTGATGCCGATGCCGAAACGGTGGAAGCCATGCGCTCGCAACTTGGTCTTGATCGTCCGATATGGGCGCAATATGTGACCTTTGTGGAAAACGCCGTTCATGGTGATTTTGGCGAATCCTTGAAAACCCGCAAACCCGTTTCCTCGGAAATTGGCGAACGTTTTATGCCAACTGTCTGGCTCACCGTTTTTTCGATGATCTGGTCAACCATATTGGGGCTCTTAATCGGTGTTTTTTCGGCGGTCAAAAGAGGGCGTTGGCAGGATTATACCGGTATGGTTGTGGCCGTTTCTGGCATTTCATTTCCGGTCTTCTGGCTTGGTCTTCTCTTAATCAATCTGTTTTCTGTGCGGCTTGGCCTTCTTCCCACCGGCGGTTATGGAACAGCACTTCATTTTATTATGCCGTCGTTTACGCTTGGCGTCGGGGTTGCCGCTGTTATGGCACGGTTTTCGCGTTCGGCTTTTATCGAAATATCACGTGAGGATTATATCCGCACTGCGCGCGCCAAGGGGGTTCCCGAACGTCTGGTGACATGGAAACACACATTGCGCAACGCGCTTATTCCGGTCATCACCATGGTGGGTCTGCAATTCGGCTTTTTGCTTGGTGGTTCGATTGTTGTCGAGACAGTGTTTTCGTGGCCGGGGCTTGGACGACTGTTGATCGATTCAGTCTCCTATCGCGACTATCCGGTTCTTCAGGCGCTGATCTTGCTCTTTTCACTAGAGTTCATCCTTATCAATCTTCTGGTTGATGTTCTCTATGCTTTTGTTAATCCGGAGATCCGTTACTCATGAGTGCGAACACTTCATCCGATACACTTGTTGCCGAGGCAACGCGCAAGCCCTTCGGCGAATTTTTGCGCCGTTTCGCGCGTCAGAAAGCGGCAATTGTGGCACTTGTTTTTCTGCTTTTGTTGATCGGCTCGGCTATTTTCGCTCCCTTATTCATGACGCTTGACCCCAATAGTGCCGATTATAACGCCATTTTGCAGGGTTCATCTGCCGCCCACTGGGCAGGAACCGATGAATATGGCCGCGATATATTTACCCGCATCATTTATGGCGGGCGTATCTCTCTGGCTGTCGGTTTTCTATCGGTTACGCTTGGCGGTCTTATCGGTGTGTTTCTGGGAATTCTCGCAGGCTTTTATGGCGGCTTTCTCGACTCTCTCATTATGCGCATTTCCGATGTGCTGTTTGCCTTCCCCGGCATTTTGCTTGCCATTGCCGTGATTGCCATTCTGGGGCCGGGAATTGACAATGTGATTTACGCGGTTGCAGTGTTTTCCGTACCGGTTTTTGCCCGCCTTTCGCGCGGTACCACGCTTTCGATGAAAAAGGCTGTCTATATTGATGCGGCGCGTGCCATCGGTGTTTCCGATCATATGATCGTATTGCGCCATTTGCTGCCCGGAACATTGCCCAATGTGATTGTCTATTTTTCCATGCGTATCGGCACATCTATTCTGACTGCTGCAAGCCTTTCCTTTATCGGCCTTGGTGCCCAACCACCAAGCTCGGAATGGGGGGCAATGCTTGCCGCAGGCCGCAGCTATATGGGCGTTGCCGACCACCTCACCCTTTATCCGGGTATTGCAATTTTCGTTACTGTTTTGGCCTTCAATGTTTTCGGCGATGGCTTGCGTGACGCGCTTGATCCAAAAATCGACGTCAATTGACCGGCGTCGAAATGCTATTTTTTAAAAATAGCCTGAAATGGTTTTTTGAAAGGACTTTGAAATGTCGTCTCCTGTAAAACCGGTTATCGCCATTCATGGTGGCGCCGGCACAATGCGCTCGAAAGATATGACGGAAGAAAAAGAAAGAGCCTATCGTCATGGATTGACATTGGCACTTGAGGCAGGGCGCGCTGTACTTAAAGCAAATGGCTCGGCCATTGACGCGGTCACCGCTTCCGTTATGGCACTGGAAGACGATCCGCTTTTCAATGCCGGTCGTGGCGCTGTTTATACCACCAAACGTACACAGGAAATGGATGCGGCTATTATGGACGGGCGCGACCGCAATGCCGGTGCCGTTGCCGGAATTTTCGGGCCGCGTCATCCGGTTCTTGCAGCCCGCGCTGTTATGGAAAAAACCGAACATGTTTTTCTTGCCGGTGAAGGAGCTAACGAATTTTGCCGCGAGATCGGGCTTGAGATCAAACCGGCCGAATGGTTTTACACCGAACGGCGCATGAAAGCACTTGAACAGGAAATGGAGCGGCGCCGTAATGGTGGCGAAGAAAATGATCCCTCACGGCGCCATGGCACAGTTGGCGCTGTTGCCTGTGATGTTTTCGGCCATGTGGCTGCGGCAACATCAACCGGCGGAATGACTGCCAAGTTCCCCGGTCGTGTCGGCGATAGTCCTGTTATCGGTGCCGGAACATGGGCAGATGACAAAACCTGTGCAGTTTCGGCAACCGGACATGGCGAATATTTTATCCGCTATGCCGCAGCGCACGAAATTGACGCCCGTATCCGCTGGGGAAAAGAAACACTTGAAGAAGCCGCGCAATCGGTTGTCAAAGATCTCGCAAAAATTGGCGGCGAGGGTGGGCTTATTGCCGTTAATGCCAAGGGTGAAGTCTGTCTGCCTTTCAATAGCGAGGGAATGTATCGCGCATGGATGGGCCAAGATGGTGAAATCCATACCGGCATCTATTGATGATATTCAATATATGATAACCGTCATTTGGCATTCAATTATTCGACAAATTTCATCCATGAATAAGGTTCAAACAGGAGAATTACAATCGTTCTGTGGGACTAATTTATATGTCTGAAATTTATCTCACGAATTGATGAATAATATTTATAATTTATTAATGATATTAAAAAGTATTTTATAAATCAAAAGAAGCTATCGTTTTTCCGACAAGGAATGGAACGAGAGATGTTTATGAACCGCAAATCCTACTTATTCGAAGGTGACTGTCTTGAGATTATGGAGAAAATCCCCAGTAGATCTATAAATCTTGTTCTC
Source organism: uncultured Bartonella sp. (assembly GCF_946479275.1). Taxonomy (GTDB): domain Bacteria; phylum Pseudomonadota; class Alphaproteobacteria; order Rhizobiales; family Rhizobiaceae; genus Bartonella. The sequence continues at coordinate 297,701 of NZ_CAMLFE010000005.1, read as the reverse complement.
TGTGATCTTCCATATGGAACGACACAAAATGAATGGGACTCTATAATCCCATTCGAATTACTTTGGGCACAATATAAGCGCATATTAGCTCCGAGAGGTGCCGTTCTCTTAATGTCGCAAGGGCCATTTACCGCTCATGTCATTTTAAGTAATGAAAAATGGTTCAAATATAAAATTACATGGGTAAAATCCAAATCAACAAATTTTTTGAACGCAAAAAAACAACCACTCCGCAAACATGAGGACATATGTGTTTTTTATCCGTCTCAACCCAATTATATTCCACAAATGTCTGCAGGACTTCCTTATGACAAAGGAACGAGGAAGAATCAATTAACTGGAAGTTATGGAGATTTTCAACCTCATCACGTTAAATCGAAAGGTGAACGATATCCAACGGACGTAATCTATTTCAAAACTGCTGAGAGCGAAGGAAAAGTCTGGCATCCTACGCAAAAGCCCATTGAATTAGGAAGATATTTGATTCGTACCTATACGAATAAAGGTGATATGATTCTAGATAATACTTGTGGATCAGGTAGTTTTCTTGTTGCTGCTGCACAAGAAAACCGTCAATTCATCGGGATCGAGCTTAACAAACATAACGCCTTATTCAAACTAAAAAATGTGGATATGATTGAGATCGCATCTCAACGTATATTTGAAGTGTTACCTGCAGAGAATTTAGAAATTATCCGCAGAGACCATTCTAATAGATCAATCAACCAAAATGCAGCTCGTAATTTTTCTCCGGTTTTTGTATAATCCTGACAACTTTACCGACGAGATTTACTTGTTCCAAATGATTTCTGACGAAGTTGTCGTACAGTAGGTGAGTGCGAGGAGCGGAATGGTTCATAGAGCGCACAGTCTTGTGATTCAACTTAAGCTCTCGAGTTGCAATAAATGTTCCTAAAATATATATATCGAACTTCGAAGTAGCCTCGGAGATCGATCCTCTATCTACCCAATTTAACGGTTCAAAAAAATAATCCTTAAACCAATTATCATCTTTAATGACTTTTCCTTTAGTTAACCGAAGGAACGGCATTTTTGAACCGCGTGTTTTTTGTTGTGCGTCGCTACGAGTTAATATTTTTGACCAAATTTTCATTAAGTTCTCCTGAAAGTGGCGAAATAATTTAAATCTACGAAAATTTTAGAAATTGCATAATTATAAATATAATTCAATAATAAAGATCATTTTTTCTTTTTTACGAGATTAAAGAACATGAAATATAGTTGTTTGATAAAGATTTTAAAAACTTCAATGGAAATTTAGCGCTCACGTTAGTCAATGGAGCGAGAACATCTATCCAGGATATTTAAGGATTTGAATTTAAATAATAAACACTAGGAATATGTGACAACTATAAAGTTATTTTTCTTGAACCATGAAAGCAGGTTTTTACCCGCTTTCATGGTTTTAAAAAAAGTTCAAGCCTTCTCTCACATGACTGAAGCGGCAAGTGCAGAAACAGCGCTCATCCAACCGATTGCATCGCGAACCGAATTGCAGTCAAAGCCGATTGTTACCGCATCAATACGCTTGGCCGGAGGTAGATGTGCGGCCTGATCGGCAAGGGCCGGCCAAAGAACCTCGAATTTCACCATAAAAGGTGGGCGTATAATAAAGGGCTTCATTTCATGCTTGTTTTTGACAGCTTCAAAGGCGGCCGCTTTTATTTTTTCGCACGATTTTGTGGGCGAAAGAGAACGCGCAGCACGATTGGCATAAGCATGTTTGACTGTTGCAAATCTCGCTTTGGGGAAAAATTCCCTGTTTTGTTCTTCAAGGCAATTGTCGCCGGTTAAAAGCCCGACAGGGATACCAAGTTCACCCGCATAGGCGCCATAAATGCCGGGTTCTCCCAATCGTTTGTCGCCAAGATAGACAGCACGGAAAGCGCGGCTGTTGGTGGTGTGGGCAAGCACACCTTCAAGACTTGCACCGGCGTGGTGGCCAACAAGAAAAACCATGTCGAAACCGCCATCGGCAAGGCCGCAAGCCATATTTTGCGGTTTCGGTTTTCCCTGAATAAGTTCGGCATCGGGATGGAGGAGTTCGGGAACGAGATTGACCATTGCACCGTGGGAATCGTTCACAACAACCTCTTTTGCACCGGCTTCAAATGCACCGGTAACAGCAGCATTGACTTCGTTGGTCATTAGGCGGCGCGCCCGCTCATATTCGGCATTGCCGGATGAACATTGCTGAGGGATAACAACACCGGCCACCCCCTCAATATCGGCTGAAATGTAAATTTTCATAAAATTCTCATTGTCCTGTTTTTTAAAATCCGCGACCGGTCGAAAGCCGCGCCAAAACAAACAAAAGGTTAAAACCTTCTGTTATAGAGACAACGATTATGACAGAAAGTGAATTGGTGATGCAAGGAATAGAAGCGGAAACCTGGACAAATTCCTGTCCAAGACAGAAAGTTCATTGTTGAAGACAGAAAGTTCCCCGTCGAAGACAAAAGTAACTTGTCGAAGATAAAAGTTTTTCGTGAAAATTTCCGCTTTGGCTACTCCTTGCAATCCCTCGCTAAAGTTTTTTCATATGTCTTTCGGCAAGATAACCGAAACCGACACCGAGTATCAGCCACAATATGGCTTGAATACCGAAAGTCGCAATGCGGAAATGCCACAAGACATCAGCCGAAAAATCGGCTGGAACTTCGTTGACAACCGGCATAATGAAATAGACTAAGCCCATGAATACGGCATAGCCGATCATAGCAATAATCGCCGCATTCAGCCCGCCGAATTTGGCTTTAAGCCGGTTTGCCGCAACATAAACCAGAACCATGGCAAGAAGCGACACCAGAATAAGCGCGAAATAGTCTTCGGTACGGGAAACAATGGTTTCGGGTTGGCCGACTGCTGGCGGGTTGGATGGATATTTCAACTGCGGCACCAATACCACCGAAATAAAGGCAGAAGCCGAAATTATGAGACTTGTGGCCATGATGCCTAATTTTCCCAACCGTCCGAAGGCATAGCTGCAAAAACAGGAAAAAAGCCCGCCTGCACCCGCACCAAAAACCACAAGTGCAGTCAAAAGGCCAAAACCGGCCTGTGTTTTTCTGCTGACAACTTCTTCTTCAGCTTCATGGGAATGACCACTTTGTGCTTCCTCTGCCGCTTCATGGGATTCTTCAAAAGCAATGGCACGATCAACATAAGGCTCGCCGTAAAGGCGGGCAAATCCGAACGCAATAAGACCGGCAACGAGGCCGACAAGCATGCCCCGATAAAGGAGTGAACCCATTATTCTATCTCCTCAATGACATGGAAAGCCGAGAAGATGGCGCCCATCATGAACGAATTCATGAATGGTGGTGCCGCTGAAAAGCGACAATGCACCTTGCTCTGTGGTGATGAAATAAAGTGCGATGAGGCAGATAAGACCGCCAAAAATAGCCCATGGCAAAATGGCTTTGACCGGAATGGTTTTGGCCGGAACAAATATGGTTTGCGGCGCATGCGCCGTTTTAATAGACATGAAACCTCCTTCAGGATAACGCGTCCTTGAGTTTAAGGAAAAAGCAATCAAATCGAAGTTCTGGCTTCTGTCCCATGATTGGTAGACAGTCACAGTGGCGCGACCGCCCCGGATTGACACCGGGTTCCACGAAATTGAATGTGAGGCTCACCATAGTCTCAAGCAAAATCCCTGTCAAATTCTGTTTAAAACTACTAGATTACTGTCTGTGACAATCTGGAAATTGATCGTGTTTGGATGAAACAAAAAGATCGGGAAGCGAAATGGCGGAAATTATTATTATGACTCATGGCATGACACGTGCCGAACAGCGTGGCATTTTTCCCGGTAATGAAAGTCTTGATAGCGATGTTCTTTTGCCCGAAAAATTTTCGGTTCAAAAGAGCATGAATATTGTTTGCGCCAATCTCACCTCGTCTATCCGCACGGTCGAATTATTGGGACTTAATTTCAAAATAGATTTCTCAATTCCTGTTATCGATTACGGCCATTGGCAAAGAAAAGCTTTGAAAGAACTTGCAAAGGAGGAGGAAGACGAGCTTGAGCAATGGTTGAGCGACCCTTATTCAGCCCCACATGGAGGAACCTCTTTCAAAACCCTTTATGACAAGACCGTAGACTGGCTTGAACACGTGAATTATGCCGAACCGACATTGATTGTCGCCGACGCCAATTTTTTGCGAATGGTTATGATTGACGTGTTGAAAGCACCGCTTTCATCTTTATTCAAAATTGATATTGCTCCGCTCACATCTATAAAATTTGTGAAACGTCACGATCATTCAAAAATTTCATTGTTCCCCTCAAATATCGAATGACCGACAAATCAATCTCTATTTCGTGTTTTGTTTAACCCGAGTTGAAAAATAATCGTTCGCAGACATCCATTTACGTCAGCAATTTTGCTTATGCCGGTCTTCAGTTTTTCCCGTTCATGAAGCTTTCACTTTCACTTTCACTATTCATGAATAACAATCATATCTTTAACAAAAAATTCGAAGAAAACAGAACGATAAAATATTGTTAGAATTAGCTTTCCGATGACTGGAAGATACCGTTTTTCTTTCCCCGTCAGTCGCGTTTTTTAGAGGTTTTGGCGAAGATGAAAATAGCAATTGTTTATCATAGTGGCTTCGGGCACACGGAAAAATTGGCGCATTATGTCGAAGAGGGAGCGAAAGAAGTACAAAATGCCGAAACATTTTTGATCGGGCTTGATGAAAAACCAGTCAATTGGAACTTGCTTGAAAATGCCGATGCGATCATTTTCGGCTCGCCTACCTATAATGGTACGGTGAGTGCACGTTTCAAACAATTCATGGAAGATTCAACCGGTCCGGCTTTTGTTGAACAGAAATGGCGCAACAAGATTGCGGCAGGTTTTACCAATTCGGGAGCCGAACATGGCGACAAGCTCAACCGTTTGATGACAATGAGCCTTTTTGCCGCCCAACATGCGATGATATGGGTCAATCTCGGTTTGCTTTCCGGTAAAACATGCAATGATCTTAATGGCATCGGAAGCTGGCTCGGCGCTATGGCACAGTCGGATAATGCGTCACCGGATGTCACACGAAAAATAGAAGATTTAAACACAGCCAAATATCTCGGACATCATGTGGCGGAAATTACCAAACAATTTTGTAACGGCAAATAAAACAGTTCATTGTATTGGCACGTTTGAACCACGCGAAAAGCTTGACGCTTTTAAAACTAGCTTACTCGTGCTCTAGTTAGGCAATTGTTTTTTCAAACTTGACGGGCATATTTTTAAATTAACAAGATCAATGCGCGTGTTACCTGCAAATATACAGAGCAGGAAAATAAGCGGCTTTAAAATGCCAATTCATATTTCAAAACTTTCTGCCGTTTGTTTGATCATTCCTGTTTGCTGCCAGCGCGAGGCAGATTATAAAAATCCAGTTTCGGGTTCTATGGTCTGATTTTGTTTAACCGAATGACGTGGTTAAAGCCGAAAATAAAAAGTTTTTGGTTTTCGGCGTTGACAGTATAAAAACTTTTCCGTTCGGTTTTGAGTTTTCGCAAAAAGTCATTACGGGGAATGAAAAACTTGAAACTGCAAATATTTTTTAAAAAAATTGCGGGCAAAGTTCATCTGCCCGCAAATATGCAATTGTTTTAGTTCTTTGTTGCAGCACTCAAATAACGTTCGCCGCTATCAGGGAAAATTGCAACAATCATTTTGCCTTTATTTTCTTCCCGTTCGGCAAGGCGGGTTGCTGTCCATAAAATAGCAGCGGCTGAAACACCGGGGAATATTCCCTCGGTTGTTAAGAGATCACGTTGAACATTAAGAGCATCCGCGGTGTCGAGTGAAAAAATTTCATCAACCACTTCTGCCGCATAGTTCTTTGGCAGAGACTCTGGAGGCACTTCACTTACCTTGTGCACCCCGTCAATTTCATCGGGATAGGGGTTTTCTTCACTCGGAAGCGAGGTTTCTGCCGGTTCTGCAATAACAACTTTGATTTTGGGATTTTTCGATTTCAAATATTTTCCGGTTCCCGACACTGTTCCGCCTGTGCCCATGGCACACACCAGAATATCCACCTGACCATCTGTACCTTCCCAGATTTCAGGACCGGTCGAGACAATATGAACCTTCGGATTATCGGGATTGGCCAATTGGTCGATAAAAAAGGCGTCCGGATTTTCCGACACGATGCGGGCAGCCATTTTTTCCAATGCTTCCGGATCCATGAAAAAAGCGTTTTCAACCGCAACCACTTCCGCACCATAAAGCTTGAGAAGTTTTATTTTGTCGGCGCTGATATTATCGCTCACATAGAATTTCGTTGCATAGCCTTTGGCTGCGGCCACTGCGGCAAGCGCAATGCCTGTATTGCCGCTTGTAACATCGACAATGGTATCGCCCTTTTTCAGCTTGCCGGATTTTTCCGCTTCATTAATCATATTCAAAGCGGCACGGTCTTTTATACTGCCTGCCGGATTGAGATATTCCAGTTTGGCAATAATACGGGATTTCAAATGATGTTTCTTGCCGTATTGATGAAGCTCGACAAGTGGAGTCTTGCCAATGAGTTCGGTGATATTGTGATGGATTTTCATGAGATAATGCTCCGCTATTCTTCTGCCATGCCTTTGGGATTGGTTTCAGAACCGTTGAGTGCTTCATCTTCCAGATGCCATCTGGCGAGAATTTTTCCGTAAGCGCCCGACTTTATAAAACCATTGATCGCAATGGTAACAGGTTCTGCAAGGCCGCTTGATTTTCTTGTCACAACCGAAACGTCGGAACGATCCGGCCAACCGGCAATAAGTGTTCCGACTTTGCGCAAATTGTTGTCGCGCAATGAAAAATAGACCAATTGCGCATGCGGGCCGACAATGACATCTGCCCGCCCTGACTGGAGAGCAAGCAGTTTTGCAGCACTATCATCATAGTCCTGAAGCACGATCGGCTTTAGCTTTTCATGAGTAACAATATCATTCCAGCGTAACATGATACGCTCCTGATTGGTACCGCCACCGACGATAACCCGATACCCGGCGAGATCTTCAGGCTTTTCAATTTTTTTGATCGGACTATCACTTTTTACATAAAAGCCGTGAATGCCTTTCCGGTAAGTCGAGAAATCGAACTTTTTCTTGCGCGCTTCGGTGACACCGATATTGGCAAGAACGGCATCATATTTTCCCGATGACAGGCCAAGTGACCAATCAATCCACGGTATGGCTACGAGTTCAAGCTGTTTTCCAAGACTTTCAGCTATTGCCGAAGCGAAGTCGACTTCCGAACCGACGGGCGTTTTTGCGTCACTTGCATAAAATGATAAAGGCGGATCACTTGGAGTAACAGCAATTGTCAATTTATCTTTATTGACGAATTGATAATCTTGCGGAATGGCCTTGATTGCATCTTCGTTTTTTTCGACGTGAATACGGCCGTCCTGTTTGGCAGAGGTGTCAAAAAATAGCTTCTGGTCAAGAGCAGAAGCGTTGAGCATTGTTTCCGCAAGGAAGCCGATGAAAAATAACGGAACGAAAATTTTGGTCTTCTTCATGGGTGCCTCACGGTTGGCGTGACAAATTTTATAGCTCTGTGATAGAGTTCGACTTGCGCCGAACTCTCTTTGGCAGGACTTTTATTCGACCTGATTTTTATTTGGCTTGCGGTTTTGGCAGACCGGGGGGATTGATTTGCGATTGAGAAATGCCTTCTTCCCAGAGGTTCCAACGTTTCAGGATTTTTTCATAGGTACCGTCGGCGATAAGGTCGTTGATACAATCTGCAACCGGTTTGGTAAGCGGGCTGTTTTTAGGCAGACCCACAGCAATATCGGCGGTTAGTGGCCAGCCCCCGTTGACAGTTCCGACGAGCCTTGTTTTACCGGTTGTGGCTGCCACGAGCGATTGCATGGCATTGACACTGAAAATGGCATCGGCGCGGTCGCTATCCAAAGCCAGCGTTTGCAAGGCGCGGTCGTCATAATATTGTACCTCAACCGGTTTCAAACCGTTTTTGACGTTTTCATCATTCCACTGAAGCAGAAGTTTTTCCTGATTTGTACCGGCATCGGTAATCACCCGCAAACCGGCAATATCTTTTGCTTCTTTGATTTCTTTTATGGAGCTCGATTTCTTGACATAAATGCCGATGATGTCGTGGCGGTAGGTAGCGAAATCGAATTTTTCTTTGCGCTCTTCAGTCACTGTCAGATTAGCAATGACACCATCATATTTGCCGCTTGATAGACCCAATGGCCAATCTGCCCAATTGATATTGATGATTTCGAGTTTTTTGCCCATACGTTCGGCGATGGCTGAAACAAGATCGGCATCCGATCCTATCCATGTTTTTGCGTCGCTCGCATAGTCGTGCAAGGGAAGGCTGCTGTTCGTGCTGAATGCGATTGTCAATGTATCCTTTTTCACGAAAGGCACATTGGCAACTTCGTTCGCGCGCTCCTGACTTAAAGTCGTATGCGGGCGACCGGGCTGTTCCACTGATAGATCAAGTGGCACGCTTTCAGACCATGAAGCTTGCGTAAATGTCAAACTTACAGCGATAAGCAGTGCTCTCACTCCGAAATTATTACCGAATAAACTCATCAAAAACCTCATACTATTTGGCAAATTGCCGATTTTTTTAAATTGTCGTATTATTTTAACACCTTGTTTAAAAAGGCTTTTGTCCGTGCCTGTTTTGTGTGGTTGAAGACCTCCTCAGGGCTTCCGATTTCATTTATTTTTCCATGTTCCATGAAAACGATTGTATCTGCGACCTCACGGGCAAAACCGATTTCATGGGTGACAACGATAAGTGTCGAACCGGAGCGGGCCAACTCTTTGATGACATCAAGAACCTCTCCGACAAGTTCCGGATCAAGCGCGGATGTCGGTTCATCAAAAAGCAGAACTTTGGGGCGAAGTGCCAAAGCACGGGCAATGGCGACGCGTTGTTGTTGGCCGCCGGAAAGCTGACGGGGATAGACATCGGCTTTGTCTTTCAAGCCTACCCGTTCCAGAAGATCGAGCGCTTCCTGAACGGCAATTTTATAGGGAAGTTTTTTAACTTGTGTCGGGGCTTCGATAATGTTTTCGAGAACCGTCAAATGCGGAAACAGATTGAAATTCTGGAACACCATGGCAATATCGGCCCGTTGTTTCAAAATGTCTTTTTCTTTGAGTTCATAAAGCGTGTTTGCTTCTCTGCGATAGCCGATCAGTTCGCCATCAACATCAATGAAGCCGCTATCGACGCGTTCAAGGTGGTTGATTGTTCTAAGCAATGTGGATTTACCCGAACCGGATGGTCCAAGAATGACGGTTACACTACCTGCCGGCACGCTAAGACTGACATTCTCCAACACCTTGTTGGCACCGAAATATTTCGACACATTGTGAACATTGACTTCTGCGCCTTCACCCGAATAAAGATTGCCGAAGGCAGGATGCTGGCACTCGTCAAGCGAGGGAGCTTCGCTCTCCGCCAAGTCTTCAATTTGATCGCTTAATGTCAATTTGTCTTCCGCTGACGATGCCGACGGTGTTTTGAAAAACGCGAAATGACGGGCAAGATTGCCGAGGCTACGTTCAATCCGTGAAAAAGCAAGTTCGGACGGGTTGCGCACGGCACCTTTAGCGTAAATGCTTTCAATATAATATTGAACAATCGAAAGCACGGTCATGATGACAAGGTACCAGACGGTTGCAACCATCAAAAGCGGTATGACTTCGAGATTGCGCCGATAGATAACCTGAACGGTATAAAACAATTCCGGCAGTGCCAAAACGTAAACCATAGAGGTACCTTTGGCCAAACCGATAATTTCGTTAAATCCGGTTGGCAGAATGGTGCGCATGGCTTGCGGCAAGACTATGCGCAAGACTTGCCGTTTTTTCGACAAACCGAGCGAAGCGGCGGCTTCATGTTGTCCGTTATCGACTGACAAAATTCCGCCCCGAACGATTTCGGCAAAAAATGCCGACTGGTTGAGTGTCAATCCGATGAAAGCAGCGAGAAAAGGTGTCAGCAAAGATACCATCGGGTAATTGACGAGTATTTCGCCATTCAACGGATTGGTGAGGCGGACGCTTTCATAAAGATAGCCCAGATTGTTGAGAATAAGCAAAAGCACGATGAGCGGTATAGAGCGCAACAACCAGATATAGCTCCATGACAGGCCGGCAAGCAGTGGGGACTTTGAAACACGCGCCAATGCGAGGCAGGTTCCCAGTATCGAGCCGGCGATCGTTGCAAGGATTGTGAGCAAAATCGTCCGCCCGAGACCGGCAAGAACCGGTTCGGATAAAAACCATGTCGCGAAAACCGACCATCCCCATTTTTCATTCGTAAGAACCGAATATAGAATGGCTCCGATGACAAGAACAGAAAAGACCGTGCCGAACATTCGTAGCGGATAACGTGCGGGAACAACCTTGCAATCCGAATAATGCTTTGTTTCGGAATCGAATTTTGCGGACAGTTCGGGAGTATGAATATCTGTTAATGATGACATGGGGGCTCCTTTTTCAAAGGCTGGTTGGCGGCAATGCGCTTTCGGCTTTGACAGGTGAAAATGGCTGCAAATGACTATCGAGGTCGTTATCCCGATTACGATCGAGTTCGTGATTTTTGTTGCGGATGTCTTTTTCAAATGGCAAATGGCGATAAGCTTCCCAATCGCCGTTCAAATCAAAAAGATTGGTATAGCCATTTTTCAGATAGAGATTGACAGCCTCCGGCTGGCGAAAACCTGTGGTGAGATAAACGCGTTTGTAACCTTGCAATTGCGCTTGACGTTCGAGTTTATCAAGAATGAGCACTGCAAGCCCTTGACGGCGATAGCCGTTATCAATCCAGATACGCTTGAGCTCGGCGGTCGTCTCGTCGTAAAATTTGAAAGCGCCGCCGCCGATCGTCTCTTCTCCGTCAATCAGGAGAAGAAAATTTCCCCGTGGCGGGGCGAAATCTTCAGCCGGATAGCGGTCAAGCTCGGCTTTTGCGCCTTCCTCATCGTAAAAACTACCATAACGGCTGTCATATTCTTCTATCAACGCGGCACGCAGCCGCGCTGATCGAGGGTCTTTCAAACTGGTGAAGACAAAATGTTTCATCGGCGTCTCCTGACTCACGAATTGACCGCAAAGGGCAAAACATCATGCGTCCGGCGTGCCCGTTGGACAGTTGTTTTTTGTTCGGAACTGTGCGCTGTCTCTGCACTGATGAAGGGGGCGAATTGATTGACGGCTTTGTCAATGCGGGAAACGAGATCCTGCGAGCGGATTTCATTATCCGGCCCGAAATCACGTGACGAAGCATAAATAGCAGTTGGCAGGCTGTGCGCCATGAAGAAACCGAAAAGCGGGCGTAATTGATGTTCAACCATCAAAGCATGACGGTCACCGCCGCCGGTTGCAGAAAGAAGCACAGGTTTTCCATAAAGTCTTTCAGGTTCGATAAGATCAATGAAATGTTTGAACAGTCCCGGATAGCTCCCTTTATAGACAGGACTGCCGATAACAAGTGCGTCTGCCGATGTCAGTTCTTCGATAATCTGTTGACCTTTCGGCTCAAGCTTGTCTGCACGTTGGGCAAGTCCCAGCGTGGTTCCGACATCAAGAAGGTCATAGCTCACAACTTTTGTGCCGAATTTTTTGGCCACTTTTTCGCCAATATAATTGACGAGAGCGGTGGTTTTTGATGGCCGGTTGAAACTGCCGGAAAAAACAATCACTTTACTCATTTTCTTATCTTTCCGGTTTCAAGCCGCAACAATTTGCTGTTTTTCGGCATAACGGTTCGAGGGAATGGCAAGGCCGAGATTTTCACGCAATGTGGCATGATGAAGTTTTCGATCGAAATAGCCACGTTCTTCAAGACGAGGCAAAATTTCGGCAGAAAAATCGTCAAAGCCCTGGCCGCTTACCTGCATGGTCAGAATGAAACCGTCGGCCGCACCTTTATCGAACCATTCGATGATGCGGTTGGTGACCTCGTCATAACTGCCGATAAAATCACCATGCTGGGTGGTTTCATTCAATGCCACTTCGCGTAAAGTCAGGCCTTTTTCTTTTGCCTCTTGCTTGATGCGATCGCTCGTTGAACGGAAACTGTTTTTGCCTATGTCACCAAGTTCGGGGAAAGGTTTGTCAAGGTCATATTGAGTGAAATCATGATGGTCGAAATAACGGCCAAGATAGGCAAGCGCATCTTCAATGTTGACGAGATTGCGTATCGCACGGAACTTTTCTTCTGCCTCTTCTTTGGTGCGGCCGACAATCGGGTTGATGCCTGGGAAAATTTTCACATCATTGAGCGAGCGACCATGTGCAACCGCTCCATCCCTGATGCGCTTGGCATAGTTTCTGGCCTCGTCAATATCTCTGATGTGAGTAAAGACCGCCTCGGCATATTTGGAGGCAAAATGGATACCGGATTCTGAAGCACCCGCTTGGAAAATCACCGGTTCGCCTTGTGGGGAACGCTGGATATTGAGCGGTCCTTCAACCGAAAAAAACTTGCCGTGGTGATTGACGCGGTGCATTTTTTTCGGGTCGAAAAACTGGCCGGTTTCACGGTTGCGAACAAATGCATCTTCTTCCCATGAAGACCATAACCCTTTGACAACATCAATATATTCACTGGCAATTTCATAACGCAATGTATGATCGGGGTGAGGGCGGCCATAATTTTTGGCGGTCCCTTCAAGCGGAGTTGTTACAATGTTCCATGCAGCCCGCCCGCCACTTAAAAGGTCGAGCGAAGCAAATTGGCGCGCAACTGTAAACGGGTCGCTGTAAGAAGTTGAAACTGTGCCACCCAAACCGATTTTCGACGTATGTGCGGCAAGAAACGACAGAAGAGTGAGCGGTTCGAAGCGGTTTAAAAAATGCGGGATCGATTTTTCATTGATGTAAAGCCCGTCGGCAACAAAAACGAAAGCGAGCCCCTCGGCTTCAGCGCGTTTGGCAAGATTGACATTGTAAGCAATATTGACACTTGCATCTGCCGGAACAGAAGGGTGGCGCCATGAATTCATATGGCCGCCTGCACCATGAAGCATGATGCCGAAATTGATTTTTTTATGCGTCATCTTAAATCTCCTTGATATGGGTCAGGCGGCGAGTTTTTCTTGCTCGAAAGCAAGGGCGCCAATTGCATTGATGCGTTCTTCGACACTGCTTGCAGGCAATTCCAACATGAATTCACCAATGCCAAACTGGTGATGAAGAGCTTGCAGCTCCTTGTTGACCATTGCGGCAGTGCCAGCAATAATCTGTGTGCGATGTTCTTCGATGGTGTAATCGGAACGACCGGAAAGACGGCCAAAATCTTCTGCTGCTTCCAAAGTGGTGAGCGAAAATGTTTTGCCATCGGAAAAGTGGATTTTATAAATGGCAATTGCATTGGCGCGTTCTTTTGCCCGCTTGTCGGATTTATCAATGACGGCGGCAAGTGCCAATTGCGGAACGCCACCCGAAGTTGCCCGACGAAAAGTGGAAACAGTATTTTTTAACTTCTCTTCGCTGCCATTCAAATGTCCGGCATAGCTGAATTGCCAGCCAAGGCGTGCAGCGAGTTTTGCGCTTTCGGCACTTGCTCCAAGCAGGAAGGTACTTGCACGGACTTCCGGCTTGGGTGTTGCGGCCAATCCGGCAAATCGCCCGTCCTTGATTTCCTCTCCGCCGAGGAGCTTATCGAGAAGTTCCAGTTTCTCTTCGAAACCGATGCGGTTTTCATCCGAAAATTCCGCCTGAAGTGCTGCTGTTGTATGTGGCAAACCACCCGGTGTTTTGCCGATGCCAATGTCGACGCGCCCCGGTTCAATTGCTGAAAGCACATTGAAAACTTCCGCTATTTTGTAAGGGCTATAATGCTGTAACATGACACCCCCCGAACCGATGCGGATTTTCCGTGTGGCTGCCAACAGATAGGCAACCAGTATTTCCGGTGCGCTTGACGCGAATTCTTTGGAATGATGATGTTCGGCAACCCAGAAGCGGCGGAAGCCTGCGGCTTCAGCGGCACGAGCTGTTTCAACAGCGTTTCTTAATGCTTGACCGGCATTGCGGTTGATATCAAGCGGGCATTTATCCAAGAGGCTTAAATCATAGACCATTATATAATCTCCTGCCGGTTAAACTGTGGTCGAAGTCCTTTTTCTTCCGGACATCGTGTCGACATTTATAATCGGCGGAGATTTTTGATTTTGGTAGCCTAACTATTCTATAGATTCTGATAATGTTGAAAAACATTTCCCGCTTTTATTGATTATTTAAATTCGGATAATCATGAAGAGGTCAAACAAAGTCGTATAACTCTCTCACCCGAAATTTTATGTGAGGTCGTCATGTCAAAAGACATTCTTTTTCTATTGCCAAAAGCGTTCAAAGACGCAAAACAACCCGATAAACTTTTTTATTGCCCGCATTGCCTGCCGATCGAAGGGGCACTTTCCTCTTATAAAGATAAGCTTCACGAGCTTGATGTGCGCTATGCCGATTTTCCACGTCCGCGTGAAGAGGTTATCGCCATTGCCGGTGAAGATAACCAGTCTCTGCCGCTTCTGGTCCTGGGAAAAGGCCGCACAACAAGCCATAAGACCGGCGAATATAACGGTCATCAGCTTGTTGCCGGATCTGCTCCGATATTGGCAGCATTGGCGGAGCTTTACGGCATTCCCGTCAGCCATTGAGGTAGGCTCGCCAATATTTGTCAGCAGAATGAACTGATGTTTGCGCCCCGGAATAGATATTGAAAATGACGGGACGGTAAAATCTGTCGAACATCAAAAGATGGTGGCAATAGCAAGTTTTGAATTGCCACCATATTTTTTCTGTAAAAAATCGCTAAAATCCATTTTTATTGCACGTTATTTTAACTTTGCGTTTCTGTTTATACGTAATTGCATTTTTAATTTTTCTCTGTGATTTTGTTATTTTAGAATTGAGAATGTTCTCAATGCGGGCGGGGGAAACGGGCAATAGTCTATACATCATTTATAAAACCGAACGCTTTTTCGGGACATCCAGCCGGAAAATGACCAATCTGTTTTTTACACTTCCTACCCATATCAGAATAGGTTTTTTGAAACGTCGAACTTGTTAATCGTGATGATGATATGGTCTTCGAAGCCACGCTTTTTGAAATATATCGTATGGTTGGCCTTCTCTTCAGCTTACAAAACAGAATAATACCCTGTCTTCGTCCATGGATTTATCAGCCATTTCGTAAGGATAGGGGCAATTATTATAATTTCGATTTTGCTCTGACATCTGTGCTTTGAACGATAATGATAAAAGTTGAAATGTGATGATGAATAATGAATAGGAATTGTTAGAGAGGCATTGCAAACGAGGGGCTCGTTCGCGATCCCTAATAGGGAAGGAATAGACTTTCATCCGCCTTCGGACTTGTGAAAATGATTAGCCTTCGGAACGGATTTTCAAAATGCTCTATATTATTGCGTACAAGTTGAAAAAATAAAGGTTCTGGAAAATAAAACACTTTTCTGCCCGTCGTTGGTCTGCTATTATGGTAAAAAATTTCCGTTGTCGTTTCTGCGGATAGATATTGAAATATTGTTTTGAATTTACAAGAGGTAGTTCTTTTGTAAATAATGTAAAATTGTTATTTTAATTGTTTTAAAACAAAATATACTATTTTTTTACTGCGTCATTTTTTCATCTTGTTTTATTTCCTTCTAAACACTAACTGAAAAAGATATCTCGAATGAAAGGGAGAATTTTCATGACGAATAAAGTAGCTGTAGTCACAGGTTCCGGACAGGGAATTGGTAGGGCAATTGCTTTGCATTTGGCAAAAGACGGCTTCAATATCGGCCTTGTTGATGTCAAGAAAGACAAGATTGCGGCTGTAAAAAAAGAAATTGAAGCTTTGGGGCAAAAAGCCACCACAATCACTGGCGACATTTCGGTGCGTGAAGAGGTTTATGGTGCAATCGAACAGGCTGAAAAAGACCTCGGCGGTTTTGATGTGATGGTCAACAATGCCGGTATTGCGCAGGTCAATGCTTTGGCCGATGTAACGCCCGAGGAAGTCGAGAAAATTTTCAAGGTCAATGTTCAGGGAGCGTTGTGGGGCATTCAGGCGGCAGCTAAAAAATTCATTGCCCGTAAACAAAAAGGTAAAATCATCAGTGCTTCCTCTATCGCCGGCCATGAAGGCTATGCAATGCTGGGCATCTATTCGGCAACGAAATTTGCGGTGCGTGCTTTGACGCAGGCGGCTGCAAAGGAATATGCTTCCCATGGCATCACAGTTAACGCTTATTGCCCGGGCGTTGTCGGCACAGATATGTGGGTTGAAATTGACAAACGTTTCCATGAAACGACGGGTGCGCCGCTTGGCGAAACTTATAAAAAGTTTGTTGGCGGTATTGCGCTTGGTCGTGCCGAAACACCGGACGATGTGGCAAACCTCGTTTCATTCCTTGCAAGTCCTGCTTCCGACTATATTACAGGTCAGGCTATTTTGACCGATGGCGGTATGGTTTATCGCTAAGAAGCGGGAACATGTGTGTTTTTGAATAGTTTTTAATAGAGGCCGTGATTTATTCACGGCCTTTTCTTTTTAAAAAAGCTGTTTTCAGGATAGTTGATGAATAAAAATAACGAATGTTGTTAGCACACTAAGGAATTATGTTAAATAAATTATGATTTAATCATTATTTGTAATTTAAATATATAGTAAATTTATATTGAAATTATATATTTATTAATGCGAATGTATAAATAAAAAATAAATATATTTAAAAATTGATACTTATATTTATTTTTAAAAAACGGAATTCAATTGATAAATGTCTAATAAAACATGACAATAAGAAATTTTAACTCATAGCAACCAAAATAGACACCCATAATGGTGTAATTTCATAAAATTTTATGAAAAATTTCGTTTTTTTAACAAATAGAGAAATAAAATTTCTGTCTGTAGCGTTTCAACCCATAATTGCAATCTTGAAAATACATTTAAAGGTTGTATATTATGAAATTTAACTGGAAGTACAAAAGCCTATTGGAAGTTTTGTAGGTGACAGACGGGATTTGTCTTTTCGGCGGCAGATCTCTTGAAGTGTTTTCTGCGGGGGAAATCACAAAATATTGGGTGCTGAACACGTGGCCCATCAATGCCACAGCATATCAATTTAGTGATGTAGGAAACAGAATATGACAAAGTCGGATATCATCAAGCAGCATCCAGTCGTCAAGCTGACCGAGGGGAGCGGGTCTGTTGATAGCGGTGGCAAGCCGCACAATTTTGTTCTCACCGCGGACAAGGAAAGCATCACCAATTATACCCGTTCCGGTAATGATCTGGTTATTGATTTTGCAGACGGGAAGACTGTCCGGATCAACAACTTTTTCAGTGCGGGACATCCGATTTGCAATCTGATTTTCATTGATGATGGCACGACATGGCTGACCGACTTCAGTCAGGCGCTCACAGATAATGGCGACGGCATTCTTGACACCAATGTTTATTATGAAGAGATAAAAGACAAAAGCGGTTTTTCTCAGAATGTTTTGTTAGGAATTCTGGGTGCAGCTGCCGGAGTGGGCGGCATTGCTGCTGCAGTGTCAAGTGATGATGATGACCATGACGAACCGGTTGTTGATAAAACGCCGCCGGCAGCACCGACCTATTTTGTTGTAAACAATAATGACCCGAAAAATTTGCTTGCGGTCAGGAATGGCGGTTATCTGAACGATAGTACGCCACTTTTATCGGGCAAGGGGATTCCTGGCAATACGATCAAAATTCACCTTGACGGTTATCCTGACATGACCACGAAGGTCAATTCGGACGGCACGTGGAGTTTCGAGTTGCCGAAGTTGAGTGACGGCAAATACAGGGTCAAAGTCACCCAGATTGACGCAAGTGGCAATGTAAGTGCGGAAGCGAATTATGATTTCAATGTTGATACGAAAGCACCGGATGCACCTGGTGTTTCTCACGGGGTTGATAATGTTGCCCCTGATCCGTTGGGTTCCGACGGGACATTGAAAGATGGTGATTATACCAATGACAAAACGCCGACTTTGACAGGTAAAGGAGAGCCGGGAAGTACGGTCAAGATTTATGATACCGACGATAAAGGCAACAAAACGCTTGTAGGACAGGGCACTGTCGATAAAGATGGCAACTGGTCGGTTGAAACAAGCAAAGCTTTAAGTGAAGGTCACCATAAACTCACCACGACATTGACCGATGCTGCCGGCAATGAAAGTGCGGGAACCGATTTCAATGTCAATATTGACTCGAGCAGGCCGTATGGCATTGAAGATTTCCGTGTTGAAGACAATCATCCGGAAGTGACCGGACCATTGCCGTTAACGGGTGGTATGACTGATGATGATACACCGGTATTTTGTGGACGTATCGGCAAAGATGTTACCCATATCATCATTAAACTCAATGGTCATGAATTTGTCATTGATCGCAATACTTTAAATGAAGCGGGGTCCCAAAGAGGGGCTGGCGAAAAAGTCATCCGTGATGATGGCACATTCGCTTTCCGTTTGCCTGAAGCTTATAAGCTTACCAAAGGCAATTATAATTACGAGGTTTACGCCAAGAACAAAGTTGGCAATGAAAGCGATCATATTAACGGCAATTTTGCTTTTGACCAGACACTTCCTCCTGCAATTGGCAACGAAAATCTTGATGTGATTGATAATGTCGGATCGGTTACCGGCTCTTACAAAGATTGGGCACAACGCGACAGCGACCATAAGAAAGTGACCGACGATAACCATGCGGTATTCAAAGGCAAGATTCCGAGTGGTTATGATGTTACAAAAGTCGATCACATTAACATTTATGACAATGGCAAGAAGATTGGCGAAGCCAAAGTCAATGGTGACGGGAGTTGGGAATATAGTCAGGAATGGTTGCAAGGCGACCATCGTTTAAGTGCAGCCATTGTCAACAAATTCGGCACGGTTGGTGAACAGTCAAATCCTGATGATTATGATTTCTGGGTTGATCTTAACCGTGCGGGGGCGCCGTCTATCCAGCAGGTACAGGACGATCAGGGGCATTATCATGAATCCGGTTACCCGACCAATTCCAACAGCTTCTTTGTAACAGGTGGCGGGCCATCTTCAGGGAAGGTAACGCTGAGACTTTATGACAAGGATGGTAATCCTGTCAAAAATTTCAAAGGCGAGCCGTTGGAATGGACAGCCGATGTCTCGAAAGACGGGTCATGGTCGGTCAATACGGGAGATTTGTCGCATCTTAATCCACCCTTGAAGGACGGGGAATATAGTTTCAAAGCAAGTGCCGTAGACAGTAAAGGCACTGCAACCGATGCATCGGGCCCGCATTGGCTTGATCGGGATACGACAGCGCCTGATATGCCGGATGCACCGAAGGCGATGGATAATGTCGGCGAAAAGCAGGGTGAAATCACTTCGGGTTCGACGACAGATGATGACACGCCGACTTTATCGGGCAAGGGGAAAAAGGGCGAAGTTGTCAAGATTTACGACAATGACGGGAAAACGCCGATTGGCGAGACTGTTGTCGGTGATGATGGAACATGGAGTTTCACGCCCAATCCGCCGCTTAAAGGTGGTGACCACAGTTTGACGACAACATTGACGGATTCTGCCGGCAATGAAAGTGAAAAGAGTGGCGCTGTCAAAGTAACGGTCGACAAATCGGGTGTGAACATCTTTGTCGATGGTGCTCATGATAATGAAGGGTCTATCCGTAAGGATGTCGCGGATAATGGTGTAACGGATGATCGCACGCCGACCCTTTACGGGCGTGGCACGCCCAACCAGACAGTCGTCATCACCGACGAGACTGGCAAGGAAATTGGCAAAACCAAAGTCGATGGCGCGGGAAATTGGCAGTTCGAGCTTCCAAACCAGGCAGGCGATAATCAGGAAGTCACCCATACCTATCACGCAAAAATCACCAATGCGGCAGGCAATACCCAATCTGTCGATTTCCACTTGACGATTGATACAAAAGCACCGGATGCACCGGCTATTGATAAAGTCATCGACAATGTTGGCAATAAAGACAATGCCACCAACAATACGAATGGAGATAAAGAACTTCATAGTGGTGACACGACCGATGATACAACGCCGACATTTTCCGGCAAAGGCACGGCTGGAGATATCATCAAATTATACGATGGTGACAAGCTTGTTGGCCAATCGGTTGTAAAAGACGATGGCACATGGAGTGTTTCGCCGACAAGCCCGATTAGCAATACAAAAGGAATGCATGAATTTACCACGACGGCAACCGATCCGGCGGGTAACGAAAGCAACCATTCGGACAAGTTCGTTTTAGGTTTCGATACCGAGCCGGTTCCGGCGATGGGGAACAGCAAGGATGAAGTCGATCTTATTGACGATGCCGGTTCGATTGTCGGCTCCTATCGTGATGGTGAGTGGGCGACGCGGCAAGGCCAGCATGGCGAGAAAGTTGTTATCACCGACGATACAACGCCGACACTTAAAGGGCATTTGCCGACCGATTTGTTGAATTCCGGCCGGATTTCGACGGTCAACATCTATGACAATGGCAAATTATTGACCAAAATTCCGGTGAAAGGAGACGGGAGTTGGGATTATACGCCGACACTCAATGCCGGCAATAATCACAATTTCGAAGTTGCTTATGAAAACAAGGCAGGTGTCGAGGGAGCACGTACATCCTTCCCATTTGTTCTTGATATGGCAACGCTTGGCCAGACTTCGATTGATTCAGCCACAACGGGTACAAATAATGCACCCTATACATGGGACAATCCGACGAAGGAAAACGTATTCCATCTTCAGGGAAGTGCACCGGCCAATTCTATCATTACTGTTTATCTGAAAGACAGTAGCGGCAATGTCATTCATACATTTGAAACCACGACAAGCGATGGCTCCGGTAGCTGGTCGCAAACAGTGGATTTGAACACTGTTTCAGTAGAGACACGCAAAGCCATTGCAGACGGGCGCTATAGTTTTGTAGCCGATGCCAGAAATGACGCGGGAACGGTTGGTGCCAAATCCGGCGATAGCTGGGTCAATCGTGATACGACAGCACCGGCAAAGCCCGATATTGTCAAAGCGGAAGATAATTCCGGCGATCAGCATGGAAGCATTGAAGAAGGCAAGACCTATGACGAGGATATGCCGCTCTTTTCGGGAAAAGGAGAAAAGAATTCCATTGTTACCATTTATGACAACGGCAAGGTTATAGGAGAGACGACCGTTCATGAAGATGGTACATGGTCATGGACGCCCACCACGCCGCTTCAAGCCGGTGCACACAGTATAACAACCACCTTGACCGATGCTGCCGGCAATGTGAGTGATAAAAGTGACCCGTTAGGGTTCAATCTTGATTTGACACCACCGGAAGTCAAAATCGATCACGCTGTTGATGACTATAACAAAGAGGCGAAAGATATTGTCAATGGCGGTGCCACCAATGATGCAACGCCGAAGCTTGTCGGGCGTGGCACACCCGGACAAAAGGTGACGATTCTTGATAAGACAACCGGTTCTTCCTATGAAACGACGGTCAAGGAGGATGGCACATGGGAATACCAGTTGCCGGCCCAACAGAATGCCGGTGAAGACAAAATCCATGAATATATTGCCTCTTTGATAAATAATGCGGGCAATAAAGTCGAACATCATTTCAGCCTGCATATTGATACAAAGGCTCCGGCAACACCTGAGCTTGTCGAGGTTATCGACAATGTCGGCAACGATCCGGCAATCTATCCGGATGGCAACCGTCCATTGCAAAACAATGATATTACCGACGACACCACGCCGACCTTTAATGGTAAAGGTGTCGCGGGCGACATTATCAAGCTTTATACGGTTAATGATAAGGGTGAGCGCACGCTTATCGGCCAGACAGTTGTTCGTGAGGATGGAACATGGTCTGTGACGCCGACGGTTGCTTTGACCGATGATCCAAATCATAGTCCGACAAAATATACATTTATTGTGACAGAGACGGATAGTGTCGGCAATGAAAGCGATCCGACAGACGGCCGTAATCTTTTTATTGATCGCACACCGCCGGTTCTAGACGACAAGACCATCAAGCTTGTTGATGACAAGGAAACGAATGTCGGTGACTTCCCGAACTGGATCGAGAAGGATGACGGTAAGGGTGGAAAGATCAAGCTTACCAATGATGATACGCCGACGATGAGCGGGCGCGCGATTTCAAGCGACACCCAATCGGTCAATATTTATGACAATGGCAAGCTGATCGGTTCTGCTAAAGTTGACGAAAATGGTGACTGGAGTTTCACACCACCAACAGGACACGGGCTTGGCGATGGCGTGCACGAATGGATAGCACGTCCGGTTGATAAAGCCGGTAATGAAGGTCAGTCAACACCGGCCTATAAATTCGAGGTTGATACCAAGGGACCGACAGGGACACTCGGCAGTGACATTGGTTTGTGGGATGATGAGGGACCACAGACTGGCGAATTTGATGGCGCCAATGGCACCACGGCATGGAGCATAAACGATGCCGGTCATAAAGTAACCGACGACAAAACACCGGAGATCAAAGGCAAACTTCCGGCAGGAAGCGATGTCACGAAAGTCCATATCTATATTGATGGTACGCTTGCCAGTATTGTCGATGTTGCAGCTGATGGCACATGGTCCTATACGCCGCATTTGAGCTCGGGCACGCATAAAATCGAAGCCCGTCCGTCCGATGATGCGGGCAATGAAGGTGAGGCCAAGACCTGGGATTTCGACATAGCCGGAGCAGCCCCGGGAATGCCGGCCATTACCGGCATTTACAACAATGAAGAAAAAGAGATTGATGCATCCCATCCGGATGGCAAGTTCATTGATAAAAACCAGTTTACCAATGATGCCACACCGCTCATAAAAGGAACCGGTGATGCCGGTTCGTTTATCAATATCTATATTGGTGACAAACTTGTCGCCAAGGGTGTTAAGGTCGGGGGTGACGGCCATTGGGCAGTCGCGATTGATCCTTCATTGGTCGGTATTTTGCCGAATGGCGAGAGCTGGCAAATCCGTGCTTCTGCAAGTGACAGTGCCGGGCAGGAATCCGACAAGACAGGGTTCTGGCCGATCAATGTTGATACATTAAAACCGACAACACCGGATCTGCCGAAGTTGGACGACCATGTCGGTGATAAACAGGGAGATGTAGCTGAAAACAGCACGATTGATGACAAAGCACCAACTATTCATGGGAAAGCTGGTGAGGGTAATGTTGTTGTCGATATTTATGATACCGTTGATGGCAAGACAAAACATGTTCAGACTGTTATGTCCGATGGCGAAGGAAACTGGAGCTATACGCCAACCGACCTCGGACAGGGCAAACATTCGATTACCACGACTTACACCGATAAGGCTGGCAATATCAGTGATAAGAGCCCGGCATTCGACTTTAACATTGATAGTTCGGCAATTCTCGTTTCGATCAATTATGCTGCAGATAATGCAGGCCATATTGTCAAAGATCTTGCAAATGGTGCAACAACGGATGACACGACACCGACGCTTTACGGTTCAACTACTTCCAACACAGTTGTAACCATCAAAGAAGGTGAAAAAGTCATTGGCACGGTTACCTCCGACGAGCATGGTAACTGGTCGTTTGAACTTCCCGAACAAACAAATGGGCACCATGTTTATACCGCTTCTGTGACAGCTCAAAACGGCAACAATGCCCATTCTGACTTTGCTCTTGATATTGATAATACGCCGCCGCAAGCACCGGACATTACGCGTGTTCAGGATGACGTGCCGCTCAACACCGATGATCTTGTTTCGGGTGGCAAAACCAATGATACCAAGCCGACATTTTATGGCGAGGGTAATCCTGGCGATACCGTGACCATTTATGACGAGATTGATGGCAAACTGGTCAAGATCGGCACGGCCACTATTGGGAATGATCATAAATGGGTATGCACGGTTGACGAGCTTGCTCCCGGTGCCCATCATTTCAAGCTTCAGACAACCAACAAGCTTGGCGTCGATAGCGAGAAATATACCGAATATGATCTGACGGTGAAGACGGATGCACCGACGCAAACGACGAGCCTTGTTTCGATTACGGAAGATCGGGGTTTGAGCGACAGCGATTTCAAGACCGGCGATGACAGCCTTGTTTTCAAATTCGGTGTTAGTGAAAAATTGCCGGCCGGCTACAAGGTTCAGGTCAATGTTGACGGCAAATGGTATGATGCCACCTATGACGAGACTGACGGCTACTGGTATTATGACCATTCGAACATTCACCTCGCTGAAGGCGTCCATAAAATTTACGGGCGCGTTGTCGACGATGCAGGCAATGTCAAAGACGGTCCGGCTCAGGACGTCACTATTGACAAGACTGCGCCGATCGGTGGCGACTATCAGATTGTGATTGACAGCTTTACCGATGATGTCAATGAGGAGGGCGGGTCGAAGAGCCGTTCCAATGGTGAAGCAACCAATGATAATACGCCGACTTTGAACGGTCATACATCGGGTATGAAGCCTGGTGACTATGTCACTGTGCAGGTCAAAATCGGTGACGATTGGGTAACAATCGGCACAGCGAAAGTTGATGGTTCCGGCAATTGGAAGTTCGACGTCAAGGGAATACCCGGAGGCACAGCAAAAGATCATCTTGATGACGGCTATCACGAATTCAGAGGCGTGATTACCGATGAAGCAGGAAATCTTGGACAAGCCTCTTCCGGTTTCGGTCTGGATGTTACGACAACACCGCCACCTGTAATCAATGAAAGTGGCCTTGATCTGTTTGACGACCAGTTGCCGAAAACCGGCACAATTGAAAAGGGTACAACCACCGATGACAGCCGTCCGACATTAAAAGGGGCTGCCAATTCGGTTGACCCGACAAAAGTGGAAAAAATCAATCTTTATGACAATGGCAAGCTTATCGGAACGGGTAAGGTCAATAGTGACGGGTCATGGAGTGTCGAGCCGACAGTACCACTGCGTCAAGGCAATCATAGCTTTGTTGCCAAACCGGTCGATTACGCCGGAAACGAGCAATCGCAGGGAACAACGGCATGGGATTTCAACTTTGTTGGCCATGCACCGGCAACGCCTTCGATTATCAATGTTCTTGATGACAATGGCGATACCATCCAGAAAGATGCGGTTACGAGCGATTCCACACCGCTTATCAAAGGGACAGCCACAACCGGTTCGATTGTTCATATTTACGTTGACGGGGTGGACGTTGCCCAAGTCCCTGTGAAGGAGGATGGAACCTGGGAAACCACACTTCCGGCGCTTTCCAATCCGACGACAGACCCGACTGGTACCCG
Source organism: uncultured Bartonella sp. (assembly GCF_946479275.1). Taxonomy (GTDB): domain Bacteria; phylum Pseudomonadota; class Alphaproteobacteria; order Rhizobiales; family Rhizobiaceae; genus Bartonella. Next base: position 272,354 of record NZ_CAMLFE010000005.1, on the reverse strand, counting down.
CCATGTGATTACAGCCAAAGCATTGGATAAGGATGGCACAACATGGAGCCATGAAACGGGCGGCTATCCGGTTATTGTTGACAGACAAGCGCCCGATGCACCCGATGCACCGACGGCCAAAGATGATCAGGGTAATACAATTACCGGAACAACGGCCGATTCAACACCAACTTTGAGCGGCAAGGTCAACGGGCATCAACCCGGTGACAAGGTCAACATCTATCAGGATGGTGTGAAAGTCGGGGAGGCAAAGGTTAACGACCAAGGGGATTGGTCATGGACACCGAAGGATCCGTTAGGAAAAGGCAATCACCAGTTCCAGACGTCTTTAAGTGATGCAGCCGGTAATGAAAGCGGCAAGGGGACGGCGACCAATATCACGGTTGACACAAGTACGGTCAAGGTGAGCATTGACTATCTTGTTGATGATCAGGCACCGCTTGAATCACACATCACAAACAATAGTAAGACCGATGACAGAACGCCGCTTATTGTCGGTAAAGCAACACCGAACTCTACTGTTGTTCTGACATATACCGACGCCAATAATCAGGTTCATGAGCTTGCGAAAGTTACAACCGATGGTGAAGGCAATTGGTCTTATCAGGTCAAGGACAGTGAAAAATTCGGCGAAGGCCATTATGTCATTCATGCTGAAACCACGGATGCTTCAGGGGGCAAATCGACAGCCGATTTCAATTTTGATGTTGATATAACCAACAATCAAAAGCCGTCGATTGATAATGTAACCGATGATGTCGGCGCTATTCAGAATGATGTTGGAAATGGTGGCAGCACCGATGATACAACCCCGACAATTATCGGAAGTGGTGCAAAGCCATATCAGCAAGTCAATATCTATGATGCGGGCGAAGATGGCAAAAGCCAGCTGATCGGTTCTGTCACAGCTGATGGCGAGGGAAAATGGAGTTTCACACCACCTTCTCCGCTGAGAGGAGGGGTAACACATCATTTGACAGCCACCACTGTCGACGAGGTTGGCAACGAAAGCCAGCATTCGTCCAATTATGATGTGATTGTTGATATTACGCCACCCGAACCGATCGCCAATGATACAGTTTCGGTGACCGATGATGTCAAAAACGATGCCAATGATTTTACCGGTCAACTTAAAAAAGACCAGTATACCAACGACAATCAACCCGAATATTCCGGAAAAGCACCTTCGGACGCAAAAACTGTCAATATTTATGACAATGGCAAGCTGATCGGTTCGACCGACGTCAAGGAAGACGGGACATGGTCGTTTACACCTGACGAAACCCACAAGCTTTCTGAAGGTCAACATACATTGACTGCCCGTCCGGTGGACGCAGCCGGCAATGAAGGCACGGATTGCCAGGGGTCGGAATTTATTGTCGATACAATTGCACCAACTACAATACCGATAATCGACGGCTTGTTGACCGATACCGGTACATCAGACAAAGACTTTGTCACGCAGGACAAGAATCCGACGATTCTTGTGCATGTAGAGAAGCCGCTTGCCGATAACGAACATGTCGAGATTTCGCTTGATGACGGGCAGACATGGATAAGAGCCGACTACAATCCTAAAACCCAACAGTATTATTATTCCGTCCAAAAGGGGCATGAACTGACCGATCAGGTCTATCATATCAAGGCTCGTGTGGTCGATGCTGCCGGCAATGTTGGTCCAGTGGTCGGACATGATATGACGGTTGATACCACCCCGCCTTTAGACGGTTATAAGGTCACGATTGACAGCTTCGATGATGATGTTGAAGCTAATGTCGGCAATTATCCGTCAGGAACGACGACCAATGACAAGACGCCACTTCTTAAAGGCACTGTCACGGGTGCACATGAGGGCGATGTTGTTCATCTCTATTATCGTGATAGCAAAGGCAATCTCCATAGTGTTGCCGACAATATTCACCTCACACAAAACGGTGATGGCAGTTATAGCTGGGAGTACCAGCTTCCCGAACTTGCCGAAGGCAATTACCAATATGTTGCAGTTGTCAAGGATGCTGCCGGTAATGAAGGAAAACAGAGTAGCGATTTCTATCTTTATGTCGATACGACACCGCCAGTTTGGGGAAATACACAAAATATTAAACTGATCGACGACCAAGAGCCCAAGATAGGCGAGATACCGCATTCGGGTGGCTACACTGATGACAACTATCCGGAAGTTCAGGCGGGTCCCGGAACAATTTCGGGAGCTGAGGGCGGCTTCGTAGAACTTTACGATGGAAACACCAAAATTGGCGAGGGTGCTATTCAGGCAGATGGTTCGTTCAGGTTTACACCTGATAAAGCGATAACCCCGGGACAACACAGTTTCCATCTGGTTGCTGTCGATGCGGCAGGTAACCGCACGCCGCTTCAAGATGTCAAATGGGACTTCAATTTTGCCGGGCATGCTCCGGGCACCCCATCCATCACCAATATTATTGATGATTATAACAATCCGGATGACAAACCCGTTCACCTGCAAAAAGGCCAGTCGACAGACGATGCGACGCCGACCCTTCATGGTATGGGAACCAAAGGCACAACCGTTTACATTTATCAAAATGGCATCAAAATCGGCGAGACTAAAGTCGACGAGAAGGATGGCACATGGACTTTCAAACTTCCGGCCGCTTATGCCATGAAAGATACCTCGACCGATGGTCGTGGAACGGAATATAAGTTTACCGTTCAAGCGGTCGATCTGGAAGGCGTTCCAAGCTCGATGACCGGCGAATATCCGATTGTTTATGATAATCAAGCGCCAAACCAGCCGGATGTTCCTTCTCTTCAATCCGATCAGGAACCCAAGATCGGTTCGATTCCAGATAATGACACAACACCCGACCAAACCCCGACATTCAGCGGTACTGTTCAAAACCCGCAAGTGGGAGACAAGGTTACCATTTACAACATAGTCGACGGTAAATATGTCAAGCTTGGCGAGACAACGGTCGACCCGTCGTCGGGCAAATGGTCATGGACACCGGAAAATCCGCTTGATAAAGGTTCTTACGAATTTGTAACATCGGTCACCGATGCGGCAGGAAATGAAAGTGCAAAAAGCCAATCGACTTCGGTCACTGTTGATCCGACAGATGTTGAAGTCAGCATCCTTTACGCTTTTGATGACCAAAAGAATTCCACCGGAGATTACACCGGAAGGATTTCCGACGGTGGCCTGACCAATGATACAACACCGGAATTGCATGGACGTGCAACGCCTAATTCGACTGTCACTATCTATACTGATGTTGATGGAGTGAGAAAAGAAATCGGCAAAGTCAATGCCGATTCCAAAGGCGACTGGACATTTTCGTGGCCGGAAGGCAAGCCGGCCCTTACTGAGGGTAGTCATACGATTGTTGCGGAGGCATTACTTCCAAATAATTCGACGAAGTCTGACAGTTTCAATCTTGTTGTCGACACGCAAAATAACAATGTTCCTGTGATTGACAGTGCCGGCGATGATGTCGGTGGCAAACAGGAGGATCTTACCTCCGGTAAGGCAAGTGATGATACAACACCGACTTTGAAAGGCCATGGCGCCGAGCCGAATGGCATGGTCAATATTTATGATACGGTGAATGGCGAGACACATCTTGTTGATAGAGTGAAGGCCGATTCCGAAGGCAACTGGGAATATTCGGTTCAAAGCCCGTTACCGGAAGGGGAACATCATTTTCAGGCAACATCTGTTGATGCAGCCGGCAATGAAAGCAACAAATCACCCGTTTTCGATTATACGATCGATTTGACTGCGCCGAAGGCTATCGACCCCGATTCAATGGATCTTTTTGACGACGTAGCGGAAACCACCGGTACCATAATCGAAGGAGCCAAGACGAATGACAATAAGCCGACCTATAGCGGTTCGGCCACATCGGACACCAAGAAGGTCTTTATTTATGACAATGGTGAAAAAATCGGGGAAGCCGATGTTGTCGAACATAACGGGCAATATACATGGAGTTACACACCCGATACGCCTTTGAAAGATGGCGACCATTCGTTCCGGGCAAGGCCGGTTGATGCTGTTGGTAATATCGGTATTCCGACCGGTAACTGGGATTTTGAAGTCAAAACCGGAAGCATTACAAACAATGCAAGAATCTCCGGTATCACACAGGATACCGGTTATGATACGCACGACTTGGTTACCAGCGATACGCGACCGACAATTTACATTAAGACCGACCATGCGCTCAATCCGGCAAATGGTGAAAAAGTCCAGATCAATATTGGCGGGCAGTGGTACGACACAGAATATGATGCAGCAAACGACCGTTATTTCTTCCGTCCGGTAACATCTTTGCCGGCAAGTGCTAATGGCACAGATTATCCTATCAAGACCCGCATCATTGATGATTATGGTCGCACATCGGAAATTGACCAAAAAACAATGACCATTGATAACGGTGCCCCGACCGGCACGTTAACACTGGATAAATTCATTGATGATGTCGGTGTTCCAGGCGAATTCAACAGTCATACCGATAGAAACTATACCGATGACCGCACACCTGAATTGCGTGGAACAGTCACGGGTGCGAAGCCCGGCGATTGGGTTGTCATTTATCTTGCCGATAAAAATGGCAATATTCTAAAAGACGAGAATGGCAATCCGATCAAGCTTGGTTCTGTCCGTCCGGATGGTACCAATTGGAAATTTACCCCCAATCTTGATGCAGCCCATTATGCGGATAATAAGGATTATTATTTTGTTGCCGTGCTTGAGGATACAGCTGGCAATCAGGGGGCAAAATCCGACCCGCTGGGATTGTTCCTGACCACGAAAGGACCTGACTGGTCCGGTTCGAAGGACTATGATGTCTATGACGATCAGGCTCCCGATATCGGCAATATCGTGAACGGCGGCGTCACCGATGATAACAGGCCAACGGTCAAAGGCAAAGCGGGTTCGCTCGATCCTGCCAACGTTGATTATGTGCTTCTTTATGATGGTGACCCGTCAAACAAGAATGCCCAGCCGATCGGCAAGGGAACTGTCAATAGTGACGGTTCGTGGGAAGTTGCTCCGACGAATCCGTTGATGCCGGGACATCACCATTTCTGGGTGGTTCCTGTCAACCACGCCGGTGTGCCAAGTGAGACAAAATCGGATGAGTTCGACTTCGATCTTATCGGGCATGCTCCCGGTACTCCGTCGATTACCCAGTTTGGCCATGATGATGATCCGAATGTTGGTTTTCCGGATAACCAGATCCAGCAAAACGGGACAACACGCGACAATACGCCGTTTATCAAAGGAACCGGTACAAAAGGCTCCACTGTCAATATTTACGACCGTGTTGATGGCAAAGACGTGTTGCTTGGCAGCGTAAAAGTCGATAATGACGGCCATTGGGAAACGAGTTTGCCGACACTTGCAGACGGTACCCATAATATCTGGGTTCAGGCAACAGATGCCGGCGGCAACAAGAGTGCGGCAACCGCACCTTATCCGTTCGTGGTGGATACAACTGCACCGGATAGTCCGGGACGTCCGACAATTACAAGCGATATTGCCCCTGATAAGGCCGTGATTTCCGATGGCAACACTGATCACGGAACAACAAACGACACAACGCCCACTTTCTCGGGCAAGATAACTAATCCGCAACCGGGTGATGTCGTGACCATTTATGATGGTGACAAAGCAATCGGCGAGACGAAAGTCAATCCGGATGGTTCGTGGTCGTTCACACCGACAACACCGCTTGATAAAGGCGAACATCATTTTGCTACCACGGTAAAAGATGCGGCCGGTAATGAAAGCGATCGTGGTTTTGCAACCGATGTTACAATAGCCGATAATGGAGATACCGTAACGGTTGATTATGCTGTTGACAATGAGGATCCGATTAAAGGCCCGATTGCCAATGGCGGTCATACCGATGATACAACGCCAGAACTTCACGGCACGGCACCGGCAGGCTCGACTGTCACCGTTTATAGCGATGCTACAAAACAAACGATAATTGGCAACCCGTGCATTGTCGGTTCGGATGGTAAATGGTCTATCGGTTTGACGGAACAGGCCGCCGGCGAACATAATTATTATGTCGAGGCGACAGACGCCGATGGCACTGTTCTTGCCGGACAGGATTTCAAACTTCATATTGATAATAGTCAACCGGATCGGCCGACAATTGACAAGGTTATCGATGATGTCGGCCTTATTCAGGGTGAAGTCGCAAATGGTGGCTCCCGTGTCGACCATGGCACGACCGACGATACCAACCCGACGATTATCGGCAAGGCACCGAAGAACAGCCTTGTAATCATTTATGATAATGGCAAGGAACTTGGACGCGTTTATGCCGATGGCAATGGCGACTGGTCTTATACAACCGGAGCAATGCTTACCGAAGGGGACCACAAGTTTACGGCCGTTTCGCAAAATGCCGAGGGAAAGACCAGCGGCGTTTCAAACGAATATGTTGTTACGGTCGACATTACCGGGCCCGAGCAGATAAAGGGCGAAACTGTTCAGGATAATGCTCTGCCGAACAACACCAATGGTGAAGATGGCGAGCCGATTATTCCTGTCAATCAAAATGACATCACTAATGACAATAGCCCGATCTTTAGCGGAACGGCACCAAGTGACGCCAAGAAAGTGCGCATCTATGACAATAACAAGTTTATTGCCGAAGTGGATGTCAATGCAGATCATACATGGTTCTGGGAAGCGGGTAACAGAAACTCCGATGCCAAGCTTGGCGAAGGCAAGCATGCTCTTACAGCCCGTCCGGTGGATGCGGCTGGCAATGAAGGGCCGGCATCTGAAGCCCATGCGTTCGAAGTTGATACACGTGTACCAAGTGCAACGGCAAAACTCATCGGTATTACTGATGATACAGGCTTTGAGAGTAGCGACTTCAATACGCAGGATAAAACACCGCTCTTCAGCTTCAAGGTTGATGGAAAAGTAGAAGATACCGACAAGGTACAAGCCTTCATCAACAATCAATGGCGCGACCTTACCTATAATGCAAAAACCGGTAATTGGGAGCTTGATTGGCGCGATAGTAAGGAACCTATCCCCGACGGGACATATACGGTGAAAACCCGTGTTATTTCCCGTACAGGAAATTATGACCATACCATAACTGAAAATTCGGCAACAACGGTTGTTATTGATAGTGATGGCTCGGCGCAACATTCCGAATTTATCGGCTTTACCGGTAAAGGCGATAAACTCTTCCCGAGTGGTGATTATGTCGATGTTACAAACCCGATTTTGAAGGGTAAAATCAGCGGCAATCTTGCCGACCTTGAAGACGGTGCGAAAATCGGCATTTATCGCGATCACGTTCTTCTGGGCTATGTCGAAAAAAGCCAGATCAATGCGGATGGCACATTCAGTTTCAAGCTGCCGGATAACAGCTTGACCGACCATCACAGCTATATCTTCACAACGGCAATTGTGTCGAAATCCGGTTATGTCGGCGAAGCACATGATGTTGAAGTGCGCGTTGATACAACCGGCGCTGCAAACGTTCCCGATTACGGAATTTCAAACAAAAATCAAGTGTCGAGGTCTGACGGAGATTCATCATATACGCAAGCTGTCGCACTCAATAATAATGGTGAGTGGCAGGTTCTATCGAATTCGAATATCTGGGTGTTCCGTAATGATGGTACTGGTAAAGCAACCGGTTATTATCTTGATTACTCTCTTGGAGTTGCCCGAGGAAACGTTAACGGATATCACGCGTTGACTAACGACGAAAACGTGCTCTTCGGTTCGTATACAATGGCCGATTATAACCACGATGGTTTTATCGATATTTGGACTACTAAGGCATACTATACCGGAAGTACAACCGCCGCTTATGTCGGCACGGGTGATAATCAATGGAATTATGTCGATGTCAATTATAGCGACATGGTCAACGGGAGGAGGATTTTAAACCACCTCGGCGGTATTGCTACCTTTGACATGAATGGTGATGGTTATCTTGATGTCATTCAGGGGGACTCTGGAAATGACTCCGGTTCCATTTTCTTGAACAGAGGTGAAACATCATCGGATTTGGGGGGTGGCCAGTTTTATGGATTGGGAGACGGTTTTGGTCGGCAACAATCAACTTTTACATCCAATTTCTATACCGATCACCATGTCTCGGCAATCGACCTTGACAACAACGGTACCATCGATTTTGCCGGGAATGGCAGAGCGAGAGGAGATACATTTAACTATTATCAACTGATTACTCTAATAAATAGTGGCGAAACAGCGCCGGATGGTGTTTATGGCGACAATTGGTCGCTTGGACAAAGCATTGCGAATGTGTCGCCAAGTAGGGGTGATGAAAAAGATAATGGCATTGACAATGATTCCTACAAAAACACTGTTTCCATGACATGGGCCGATTATAATGGCGATGGCTATATGGATTTGTTTATGGCCAAAAATCATAGAAATTGGAACGGTAATAGAGACAGCCAGATTCTTTACAATAAAGGAGATGGTAGCGGACAGTTAAATGATCCTGTGCGATTGAATGACAATGTTGATGGCCGCTGGTCGGTTGCCATTGACTGGGATCACGATGGCAAGATGGATATTCTGGAGGTTCCAGGCTTCGGCGGGAGTGCTGCCAATATGAAGCTTTGGCATAATGGTGGCAATAACGCTATTGATGGCTCGGTTAAATGGGACAATTGGGATATCTTCGGTGCCAAAGGTGGCCGTCTTGCCAGTGCCAATGGTGATGTTGACCCGAAGACAATTGATGGCAGCGGTAAGAACTATATTTATGGTATTGGTGTTGTCGACTATGACTGGGATGGTGCGCTTGATGTTACCATGCAGCGTGACAACTTGCATTCATCGCTCATTTTGTCGAACAAAAACAAGGTTGAGTATGGAACGTCGTTGCATCTTCGCATCACCGACAAGGATGGTGCCAATGTGTTCTATAACAATACCGTCCAGCTTTTTGACTCTGCCGGTAACCTGGTTGCCGTACAAGTTATCAATGCGCAAGGTGGCATGGGTGTTTCCGATAATACCGGCCTTGTCCATTTCTATGGCTTGAAAGAAAATGAAACCTATTCGGTTGTTGTCTTGCGCAATACGAACGGTCAGTCGAATGATATTGGCGGTATTGCCCATACTCATACGACAGATCGGAATGGCAATGGTAAAGATAACGACATTGAAAATGTCAACAGCTCGTGGACAGGTCTTAAAGCTGTTGAAGCCGACCATGCCTATATCCTGAATGCCAATAAGGATGGTGAAACGGTCACAACCGGCGTTGGCAATGTCGACGATAAAACATCACAAGGCTATCGTCCTGGACTTGTCGGTACCGGTTATAATGACCTCTTTACAGCCGAAGCCGGTAGCCAAAGCTATTCGGGTGGTGGCGGCTGGAGGAATGATGCCGGTGAAAAATATTGGCAGGCAAGTGGTGGTGAAGACATTGTCGATTTTGGCAAGGCAACCACCGGTGTCATAGTCGATTTGAGTAACACCGGTTACCAATCGACAGGTTTCAACAACGCCAAGTTCATTGACATTGAAGGTATCTACGGTGGCAAATTCAACGATACTTTCACTGGTAACTCAGGTGACAATTTCTTCGATGGTCGTGGTGGTAACGACACCTATCACCTTGAAGCAGGTGGTCATGATCTTCTGCTTTATCGCCTAATTGAGCAGGATGATGCAACCGGTGGCAATGGCCATGACACAGCCTATGGCTTCAAGGTTGGCACCTATATTGATGCCGACAAATCCAAGATTGATAAAGATGCCGACCGCATTGATGTCAAGGATCTGTTGCAAGGCTACCGTGCCGATGCCGATGGCGCTGCCCATTACGACGACAAAGGCAAAGCCCAGATCGACTGGGGTGATAATATCAAGGACTTCCTTTCGACCCGCGTTGAAAACGGCAATACGATTTTGAGTATTGACCGCGATGGCAAGGGGAATGCCTTCCAGTCGACCGATCTTCTGACTTTGAACAATGTCCAAACCGATTTGGAAACATTGTTGGCAAACCATCAGATCATCATCGGTTGATCTTCTCTATGGCGGGAATTTCTCCCGCCATAGAACTTTATCTTTGGGCAGGTAGGGTTCCTGTCCATTGCAGTTTTAAATCGCAGGTGGAGATAAAAATTGCTTGATCTTAGGCGTGCAAAGAAAATAGCAGTCGTCGGTGGCGGGTTGGCCGGCTGGTTCGCGGCGCTGATGCTGCGTCGAGTATTCAGCCCAAATGTGGAAATTGTGGTTTTCGAGGATCCGAAGCGACCGCATTATTCAGGCGGGGAAGGCGGCCTTGGCAATTTCGTCGTCAATCTACAACGCGCTTCTATTGATATTGACGAGTTTGTGCATAAAACAGACGCGACATTCAAAATGGGGAACGCCTATCGTGGTTGGCGTGAAGGTGGGCAGAACGATGTCTATTACCAGCTTTTTCCTGCACCCAATGATCATGTTGAAGAAATTGATTTTTCCTATCGCGGAGTTTGGCCTTATCTTGCCACGCGTATTGCAACGCGAACGCCGCTTCATACTCTCTTCCCCGGTTTTTCGTTGATTGAAGCCGGGTCATCGCAAGTTGAGGCGAATGCGGTTTTCAATTTGCGCCGCAGCGGCATTCAACCAACATTTCATTTTTCTGTTCGCAAACTCGTAACGCTTTTGAAAGATGTCAGTGTTTCACAGCAAATTTCTAGCCGCGAACAAAAGGTAACCGATCTCATTATTGCATCAAATGGCGACGTGACTGCTTTGAAGCTTGGTAGCGGTGATGAAGTTGCAGTGGACTTTGTCGTTGACGCTTCCGGTTTCGAGCGCCTTAGCGCAGGCAAAAAATATAAAATCGAATGGCGGTCTTTTTCATCAAGCTTGCTTGAAAACAAAACTTTGTCATTTTCAATGCCAAACGAAGGAAAAAATCCACCTTTTGTGAGCGAAGCCGCTGCACTTGGCGCGGGCTATTTATGGCAAGTTCCGCTTCTTGATCACGTTTCGGCGCAATATGTCTTTTCGGATAAATATACAACCGAGACGCGAGCCAAAGAAGAGCTGCAATCCTATCTCGGCTTTGCAATTACACCGGGTGAAATGTCAACTTTCGAAGCGGGAAACTTCAGAAAAATCTGGACAAATAATGTTGTTGCATTGGGTGTCGCATCCGGTTTTGTGAGCCCGATCGAGACGACCTCTCTTGGACATTTGCTTCAACAACTTGGCGAACTGGAGCGGACTTTTCTCGATTGCCATGGGATTATCGGTGACCACACGATTGAGGCTTTCAACCATGCAAATGATAGAAGTTTCAGTGAGATAGCGGATTTTGTGCGGATGCATTATGACGGTGGTCGGCGTGACAGTAGCTTCTGGCGTGATGCCGGTCAGGCAAAGCGATCGGCAAATTTGGAAGCCATGAAGGCCTGTTTCTATGAACGGCTGCCGCGCATTATCGATATTGACGGTTATGGTACTGGCTGGCGCCCGCTTTATCATTTGATGAACTGGATGTTTGTTGCCGCCCCTCTGGGCATTATCAGTGCCGAGGCAGCTATGAGCGAACTCAATTATCTGCCACCGCAAATACGCCAGAGAATGGAACAATATGGTGCAGAATTGATGCGTATGCGTGCGTCAGTGACACAACCACAATGGGGAGAAGCACTGCCAAGAGAACAACGGGGCGGACAGGGCTTCTCATCCTATCAGAATTTTCCTGCCGCTGGTGCATCTTATTATGATCAGGAAAATAACCGGCAGGTTTCAGGCAATTCCGACAATTTCCAAGAGGCGGAAGGGAGCTTACGTGCCACACACCGTTAACTTAAGCCTTTTACAAAAACTGTTTTTGCTCGGAACAGGTATCATTGCGTTCAGCTTGGGTTTTGCCGGTTGCACCACAACAACATCGCAAAGCCCCCGTGTGGTGCGCCATCATCCAGCCCAACCACGAGCCCAGAGCGGTCAGCCTGGACTATTGGCTGACGCCATGGCTTCTGTTGCGGACGAGCATAATAATAGCGTTGCAAAAGGCGAAAATGGCGAAAGTTTGAATCAACAAACGGTAACTGGTAATGCCGCTAAATCTTCCGGGAATGCCGACAATGATGCAATCGCAAAATTACAAAGTGCAAGCGGTAAAGATGGTCCGATTAAAACGATCGGTTTGACTGGCATCGGTATTAAGGATGCGGTCGGGGTTGCGCTTGCACGCCACCCCGATATCGGGCGCGCCAATGCGGTTGTAGCCCAAGGCAAGGCACAAATTGCTATCGAAAAATCGGCTTGGTATCCGACGCTTCAATATAGCGTTAATCCCGGTTATAACCGCTATTACAGCTCTTCCAACAACAAAAATGACCCCGGAAGTGTGCGCGGCACAGTCGGAGCCTCGCAACTTATTTATGACTTTGGCCGCACCTCAAGCCGCATTGGTGCAGCGCAGGCAACCAACGAAAAACAGCTCCATCAACTTGCCGGTACGATGGAAGATGTTGCGCAGAACATGGCCAACACTTTTATCGAACTTTCGGCTGCTCAGGATCTCATCAGTGCTGCCCAGCGTGAAACCAATTTGTTGCGCGACACACATGATAAAATTTCCCAGCGCGTCAAAGCCGGTCTTTCCGACGCTTCCGATCTCAATCAGGCTGAAGTGGCAATGCAACGGGCAAAGTCCGATTTATTGCAGGCAACAACACGTTTTGATGTAGCTGCAGGAAAATTTGCCCAAATTAGCGGTTTTCGTCCAACAAAAGTGGCAACACTTGCAGAGACGACCCGCTTTATGGATAGTTTGAGCAAGGGGAAGGGCGATGTCGACAAGACGCCGGCGGTGCTTGCGGCAGAAGCCGAAGTCAAAGCGTCTCAACAAAGGGTGCGGCTTGCAAAAGCAGATCGTTTCCCCTCTGTAAGTCTTGGTGTTAGTCAGTCCGGAGCAACCGGCCAGCGCAATGCAACCAATGACAGCACATTTGTCGGTTTGCAATTGAGCGGACAATTTTCGACAGGGAAACGCGAAAAATACCAAATCGAAGCTGCCGAAGCAGAATTACGTGCCGCAAGGCAGGCGCGCGACAATGAACAACTTGTCTCGCGCACCACGAGAGGTTCTGCCGAAACAGAAGAAAAGGGAGCGAGTGCCCGTATGGATAATGCCAAACAGTTGATGGATTTGTCGTTATCGTCGCGTGACCTATATTGGCAACAATATACTTTAAACAAACGTCCGCTCACTGACGTCATCAATGCCGAGCGGGATACATTCTCGGCCGAAAGCGATCAGATCACAGCAATATCCGATCGCCTTTATGCAAAAGTAAAAGCCTATTACGCGGTGGGGCAATTGGTCACCCGTTTGCGTGAGCGCAATTGAAAGTTCCAAAATGTCTAGTTCGCAAACCATTTCCAATCGGTTATCTTTCCCGTTGAGGAAGAAAACAAAGAAGACAAATGCTGAGCCACAGGTTCAAAACCAACGGACAGAAGGAGCTTCTACGTCTGGGAAAAATTCGCCCGAGGCAGAACAGAAGCCAATAAAGCAAACTGGACGCTCCCCCGAAAATAAAGCACCGCGTGAGCCGGAAAAAGGCCCCGAAGTGTCAGAACAAGCTTCTGTTCAGCTTGAACAGATTGATGCTTCTTCATTGATTTCCAAATGGGTGGATATTTTATTATTGGCAGCCCGTCAGCTTGATATTCCGATATCCGACGAACTCGTGAGAAATGCTGCCAAATGGAGTGGAAGAGAAGCCACCGAGCAATCAATTATAGATGTTGCACTGGCATCCGGACTTGCGGCAACTTTTGTCAAAGTGGGCGCCAGCGAAATATCGTCAGTGATGTTACCCGCCGTTATACAGGTCGATGGTACCCTAGGGCTTTTGACTGGTCGTGACAAAAACATAGCCATTGTGCATTTTGTGGCGAACAAAACCGCTTTTGAAAAACGGATTCCGTTTGCCGATATTGTCAAAACCGATAAAATCAAATTGCTTCTTCTTGAGCGTCATCTTGCGGTTCACGATGACCGGCTTGACGAATATTTGCAAAAAAAGCCGAAATCGTGGTTCAAAGGGCTTTTTGTCACCAATTGGCCAATATTTCTGCAATTGGGTTTGGGATCGCTTGTCGGCAATATGCTTGCAATCGGCACATCGCTTTTTGCCATGCAAGTGTGGGATCGGGTGGTACCGGGACGTTCGACGAATACGTTATGGGTTCTCGCTTCCGGTGTTGCACTCGCTCTTCTTCTCGAATTTGTGTTGAAAACCACACGCGTTGCGGTCACTGACCATTTTGGTAAACAAGCCGATCTCAAATTGTCAGCCATGTTTTTTGCGCGCGTTTTGAATATCCGCAATGATGCGAGGCCAAGGTCACCGGGAACATTGATTTCGCAATTGCGTGATCTTGACCAGATGCGCGAATTGTTGACGTCAAGTACACTCGGTGTTTTGATCGACTTGCCATTTGTTGTCTCTTTTCTGTTTATCATCTGGCTTATCGGTGGACCAGTTGTTTTGGTTCCTATTGCTGCCATTCCATTCATTGTTCTTCCCGGTATCATCGCGCAATATCCCTTGGCCAAGCTTTCCAATGAGGGGCTTGAAGAGTCAGCCATGCGCAATGCTATTTTGATGGAGTCGATCTATCGGGCGGAAGACATAAAATTGTTGCAGGCCGAACCGCGGTTTCGCCGCATGTGGGATGAAGTCAACAAGGTCAGCAGCAAGATCAGTTTGAAGCAGCGTGAAATTGCTTCAATGTTGATGAATTTTTCTCAAACGATGCAGCAGATTGCCTATGTCGGCGTGGTCATCGCTGGCGTTTATGGCATTCTTGATGCCAAGCTTTCATTTGGTGCTGTTCTTGCTTGTTCAATTCTTACAAGCCGCACTATTGCACCGCTTGCGCAAATTCCGGCTATTTTAAGCAAATTACAAAATGCACGGGTGGGGAAAAGAGGGCTTGACGGTCTGCTCACTCTGCCGATCGATCATGATACCGATAAGGATTATTATCATAAGCCGGTTTTGCAAGGTCAGTACCAGATGCAAGACCTCGTTTATCTTTATGGCCCGCAAGAAAAACCGGCTTTGATTATCCCTAAACTTAATGTCCGTGCCGGTGAAAAAATTGCGATCCTCGGCCGTGTCGGTGCTGGTAAATCGACCTTGCTTCGTTTATTTGCCGGCCTTTCGGCTCCGGTTCAGGGGCGCGTTTTGCTTGATGGCACGCCGATCAGCATGATTGATATTGCAGATATTCGTCGTGATGTCGGGGCGATGTTCCAGGAATCAAGTTTGTTTTACGGCACATTGCGTGACAATCTTCTTGCTGCCAATCCTTTGGCAACCGACGAGCAACTTCTGGAAGCAATGCGGTTATCCTCGGCCGATCATCTCCTTCTCAATCAGCCACACGGGCTTGACCTGAAACTTCGTGAAAGCGGTGTTGGCCTTTCGGGCGGGCAAAAACAAACATTAATGTTGGCGCGCCTTTTCTTGCGCTCCCCCCACATTGTGCTGCTTGATGAGCCGACGGCATCTCTTGATGAAGCAACCGAGGTGGCAGTGCTTGACAGGATGCAATCATGGCTCGGTGATAGAACATTTATTGTTGCCACCCATCGTTATCCGGTCTTGCAGCTCGTTGATCGTATCATCGTTGTCGACAATGGGCGGATTGTGCGCGATGGACCGAAAGACGAGATTTTAGGTATCCATCCGGTCAACACCGTGAAGCCCGAAAGATCCTCGCGGTCGAAACAGGGGGTATGACAATGAATGTTGATTCACTTGTAAAAATTCACGGCGTCAACCAGCGTGCACGTGTCATTTTGTGGATCATCATTGCGATGATCTGCATTTTTATTGTCTGGTCCTATTTCGCGGTTTTGAACGAAGTGGCTATTGGTGAAGGCAAAGTGATGCCGGCATCAAAAGGTCAGATTATCCAGAACCTCGAAGGCGGAATTCTTGCCGAACTGATGGTTAGAGAAGGAGACGAAGTCAAAGAGGGGCAAATTCTTGCTTCTCTTGATCCGGCAAAAGCCAAGTCCAATGTTGATGAGACACTTGCCAAAATTGTTGCTCTTAAAGCGCGTGCAGCACGTCTTGACGCTGAAATGAACAATCAGGAAAAAATCAAATATCCGCAGGATATACTCGACCAGAAGGAAGTCATTGATCGCGAGACCGAGCTTTTTTATACCAATAGACAAGCTTTCAAAGAAAATGTTCTCAACCTCACAGAGCAGTTGAAACTTGCTCAAAACGAAGTGGAAATTGCCAAACCGCTGCTTAAGACTGGAGCGGCAAGCGAAGTTGAAGTTTTGAAACTTCAGCAGAATGCTGCCGAACTTTCTTCGCGTCTTGCCGCTACAAAAAACGAATATTATGTCGCTTTGCGTGGTGATTTTACCAAAACCATGGCTGACCTTGAACCGCTGTTAAAAGCACGGGAAGGATTGGCTGATCAGTTGACCCGTACAGTTATTCGTGCCCCTACAAACGGTATTGTTAAAGATATCCGTGTCACGACCATTGGTGGTGTTGTTGCACCGGGTGGCACGCTCATGGAAATTGTACCGTTGGGTGATCAACTTCTTATTGAAGCCAAATTAAATCCGCGTGACATTGCCTTTATCCATAAGGATCAGAACGCGAATGTGAAAATCACCGCTTATGATTCAGCAATTTACGGTTCTTTGCCAGGGCATGTGCAAATGGTTTCGCCGGATTCAATCGAAGACGATGTCGACAAACGTGTCTATTATTATCGCGCCTATATCCTGACTGACCACAGCTATCTTGAAACCAAAGACGGTAAAAAGCACCAGATTATTCCAGGAATGGTGGCAACCGCCGAAATTAGTACCGGTGAAAAAACTGTACTTGATTATCTTATCAAACCGCTCAATCGGGCGAAGGAGGCGCTACGGGAACGTTAGAAAACGGGATAAATCAACGGTGATAGACTAAACCCCTCTTTCACCCGTTTTATCTCGGGCCCGCTCTTTATCCCCCGAACAGTAGAAGAGTGGGCCACCTATTTTTTGAATTTGTGTTCGAAACAACTGGGTTGAAGAAATAGCTTTCAAAGTGAAAAGTATAATAAAATTAAATAATTATTGAAAAAATAATAATAAAATATTTAGCAATAAACAATATTTATGGAAATAGACAAAATTGGATCGGACCGAGTTTAGAGGACTTGAGACTATATAATGGTTAATATTGCCGAACTGCTCAAGAAGTCGATAGAAAAGCAGAAAATGAAGCCGACATCGGAAGTGCGGCAGCACATCTATGAAAAGGCACGTTCTGCAATCAAATCCAAACTCTCCGAAATGGACGCTCCGGAACTTGTGCGACGTTCCTATATGCTCCAGCTTGAAGCAGCAATCTGTGAAGTCGAGGCTTTTTACGTTCTGGAACCTGAATTTTTCGAACTCAGGGAAGACAATGCGACCTGCCATTTTGCTTACAATGCTTACCTTCCGGATTATTTTGGAACCCGTCGTGATGTTGTCGTTGATCCGTTGAAATTGCGCCCTTTATCCGGCGAACCAGCGCAATTAATAAAGATTGAAAAAATCGACGAAGACAAACAGGCACTTCAGCCTGATAGGGAACATGAAGTTTTTACTTTACATTCAGGACAAGAGGAGAGTTCGCAAGTCTTGCCCGATGAGGCTTACCCTGTTGACCTCAACATTGCAGATCAGTCGCGAAATGATAATCAGAACTCTGAATTAACAGATATCAATGGAGAGCGTAGTGATAAGTTTGAGCCATCCGGTTCTGATTTGGATGACGGCCATATCGAACCACTGATTGAAGGCCTTGAAGAGGAATTCAATGAACTTTCAAAGAATATTGCCGATGAAACTCTTGAAAAAGAACGTGAGGATCAAAACGGCAAAGGAGAGGAGCAGATATTTCAACCTCGCCCCGTTGTAGAAGACAAAAAGTCGGTGACCGACGACAGTCTTTTTGTTAAAAGTGATGCACAGGCGGAGCACATGATCGAGGCCGAGCCCCGTAGTGTCAATCTGCGTGAGAAAGCCGATGACAGTTCACAAAGCCAACCGCGCGACAATTTAGATCTGCGCGACAAGACAGCAAGTGAAACTCGTTCGGAAAACAGACAAGCTGAGGAAGTAGCGCAAGAACCGATAGGTCGTGTTGACCAGATGGTGGCAAAAAGTGCTTTTTCGAACACTTTAAAAAATGAGACAAGAGTTGAAAACGATTACGCGAAGAAACCGCAACCGGCTTTTACTGAAATGCCTGAAAATAGATTGGAAACAACGTCAGTCAATGCCGGTCAATCAGAAACATCCTCTTTAAAGCAAGATAGCGTTGCCGCGACAAGCATTAATGCTCGACACATAAAAGACGTTGGTGAGGTCGGCGTTGGTGGGAAAGATATTGACGGGAAAGACATTGATAGGAAAAACATAGACACAAAGTCAGGGACTCCGAAAGAAGCGACTGGCGTCTTTGGCTTTTCCAAATCCAGGCGTGGTTTTCCCCGTCGCTCGGCTGTTGATGATTATCCTCTCTATATTGATACGCCATCCTATCCAGCTTCAGCGGGAGGGTTCTTTGAAAAGGACGCTTTTGGTACGATTGGTGGACAGACGGCTAGCATGGAAAGGCAGCCCTTTGGCACGTTCGATAGAGAGACTGCCACCAATAAAGCCGATAGCGGCAGTAATCATCAAATAGCAGGCTTTAAAACAGAAACAGTCGTTATGGCGTCAACAACGCCGATTTCCAAGGACGCTGATAAAGCTGAGATTTTCTCTCGCAAAGCGAATGGTCAAGCGGGTACAAATGAATTGCAAACACCAGAAATTGCAACAAAAGCAAATCCCGCTAATATGTCGGCCTATAATGCGGACAAAGGTGTTGTAAACAGTGTTATGTCTGCGAAAACCACTGCTGCCAAAGTTTCGGCGCCTATTTCGCAAGGAATCGGGCACAATAATCCACCCCACAAACCAGATGTAGAGGAACTGAACCGCAAGCAAGATAAAACTGCCGACAGCTTTTTGAAAGTCAGTCAAAATCCTGTTCAAAATGATCGTACCGGTTCTCCCATCAAAAACCGTTCCGATGACGATAATCGCTTGGGTGGTTTATCAAACCGATTTTCTAACGATGCAAATGGAAAATCGATAGAACAAAATAATGCGGATACAAAACCACAGGCCCAGTTAAATCGTTCGTCGGAGAAGACTTTTTTAGTTGAATCCGCTGCTCCAGTTAAAAATAATTCCGGCGAAGAATGGGCAAAACCAGATGATGGCTCCTCTTTTCCAGAGGGGCAGGCAAGTACATATGGAAAAACTGAAGTTATTTCAGAAAAACGCACAATTATTTCCAACAATGACGGCACGACGTCAATTGATGAAGAAAGCAAGGTTCTGGCTTTTTCTGGCCACGAGATTCCGGAAAAAAACAGAAAGGTGGAGGAAGAATTTCCTGCTGGCGTATCAGACGAAAAGGAAGAAAAAGAGAGTACGCTCGACATCGCCGAAAAGTTCGAGCAGAAGAGAACTGAGTTTTTCGACCGTCTTGATAACGCACGTAACGATCGGCTGGAACAGGATCTCTTCCCGACTGTAAGTTCTTTCGATCAAAAAGACAGAGGAAAAACCGTTAATCGTTCGCTATCGCGTGGGCAACGGTCAAGTAACTTTGCAAAAATATTGACTGGTCGTTCGGTTGCAGCCGGTGCATTTTTTGTTTTTGTGCTCGCTTTTGGTGCTTATTTCCTCAGTCGTTCAGGTCCGTCAATACCACTTACCGAACAACATCCCCAAAATATTGCAACGCGAGATCAGGATGTACGCAATAATCCGGATCCGGCACAAACCGCTGCCATCAATGACAAGGGGTTAAATGACAATGCGGAAAAATTGCTACGCGAAAATTACATTGCTTCGAAGAATCAAAAAAACGACCAAAACAATTTTGGTAAAAAAATCATAGAGGAAAAAGCTGATGAACCTCTAAAATCCGGTGAGAAAGATGAAGCCAAGCCGACAGAATCTGATGATATAAAAAGTTCGAATGACGCGTCATCGGTGATTGATAAAAAACAGCCTGAAAAACTTGCATCCATTCCGATATCGGTTACTCGGCCAGTTGTAGAGGAGATGCCAAACAAAAATAGTGATGACGAACCTACCGATAACATCAAGAATGATACGGAAAAGTTGTCTCAAGACAAACAAGGTGCGGGTATTGAAAAACCAGAGGCCAGTCTCTTGCTTATCAATGATAAAAAAGGCAAACAAGTGAAATTGCAATCGACTGTTACATGGTCGTTGAAGCCACCGCATTCACCTGAAAACCCTTTGGATGAAACAGCCTTGGTTGCCAATTTTAAAACCGATGATGGTAAACTTGGTGCGCGCATGAGCATTCGCAAAAATTATCGCGATAATCTCGGTGCAACCCATTTGATTGACCTTTCGTTTTCGCAAGCAGACGGCTTTGATAGTGGAGTCGTTGTCGATGTTAAAGGAGTTTATTACGGCGACAAAATCAATGTCTTGAACAAGCAGGCTTCAACAATTGTCGCTGACCTTTATGAAAATAATTTTGTGGCTTCATTGCGCGATGATAAAGATAACAAAGAAAACAACAGAAACTTTTTAACTCGCTCTGCTGTTATCGGTTTCCAGACCGTTTTCACCGATGGAAAAACTGCTTTGTTTATGTTGAACAAAGGCGCAGCTGAAAATCAACTCTTTGATAGGTTTAACGACCCTACGACGCATTAAGCCCTTTTTTTGGCTGGAGACTTTTAAAAAGACGCAGAATTGTAAAGTTCTGTTTTATTAAAGCGTTTAATGCGACAAAATGTCACGAAAATAAGTCGGCTTATATTTTTCAGCGACCAGACTTTACCCACTTTTCGGGGCGTTGCAGAAAGCACCGGCCACAATGGAATAGTATGGTCATCGGGATTGGCGCGGAGTGCGCGCAAATACAGTCAATTGAAATTGAAACGGGCAATCATAAGTTCGATTCACCGATTTTGAAGAGTTATTGAGTTGCTTATATAAACTCGTTCGGCAGAAAAAAGGCTTCAACGTTATCCACAAATTTTTATTTGATTTAATTCTGAATAAAATAATTCAATTGAAGTATAATTTTTTATTATGTATGAATTAAAAAATTAAATTACAAAAAATATAATGAATATAAAAATAACAATTTTAAATTCAATTAAATATATTTATTTTAAAAAATTTTGAATTTAAAAATTATAAAATATATAATTTTTTCATTAAAAAATATGACTCATGAAATAAAAATTATAACGTTTTTCTTTTTGTAAATTACGATTATAAAATAGTCTTACGGATATCGAAAACATGTTTTTGAAAAAGTGGACTCTCGATCGCAAATGATTAGATGACGAATTGCCAACCATGGGTTTATTATCTATTTGTTAAGCAGTGTTAATCACCGTGGTAACCGAGGTTGTCTATGGATATTTCGGTTTCAGGATATATTTGATTTGGAATCAATGTGATGCACTTACACCATGGAGATTTCATAAAGTTCATTAACCAAAAATTAACCACACCTTGAAAAGATTTGCCAAACCGTTAAAAGACTATACTGATTCTTAACTGGCAGGTGCGTCGTGGCGGTAAAAATTAACTGTCTAGGCCGGTTTCGGGGCAAAAGGGTTGTTGGCAAGTTGCCGCAGTGAAGATAAGGCAGAAGTTGGGCCATGCTTTTTTTTATTCATAAGGGGGTCGTATGAGATCTACACGTTCTGTGCTCTATTTGTCATTGCTGTTGACAGTGCTGTCGCTGTTTGCCTTGTTCTACACTCTGGCTTTCCATGGCGATTTTGTAGCGCACAATATTGTTTTCAACTCGATTATTGCCTGTTTTGATGTAATCGTTTTGCTCTATGCTCTCTATGCGAACTTTTTTGTCGGACGCGGCATGGCGCAATGGGAGCAGTTTAAGCGTCATTTTCCGCGCGACGAAGAGCCGAAGCTTAAAGGTGGCATGCGGTTGCTTCGCGGGCGCCTTCACGATCTTATCAGTTTCAACGAGGATGAGCGGAACTCGGCAGTTGCACTGGTGGCAAAAGCCCTTGATTGGCGTGTCGACTTTCTGTTTTATGCCGCCGGTGCGGTTATCTCGATGGGCTTGCTCGGTACCTTCTTCGGTTTGACCTTCACGATGGAAGGTATTCGCGGTTCAATCGATGTTCTCTCTTCTGCTGACGAAATTCAGGCAAAATCCCTTATCAATTCTTTGGCCGCACCACTTGGTGGTATGGCAACGGCATTCTCCTCTTCCATGTTTGGTTTGGGATCGTCCATTTGCACCGGTTTGGTTGCGCACTTTATGGGGCGTACGACTGATGGCTGGGTCTATGACATTGAAAAATGGTCTTTCGTTGCAAGTGGTGAAGAAGCCTCGAAAGTTGCGGGCGAGACCGGTACAATCGACGCAACAACGCGGGCGATCAACCGTCTGGCGGCGGTTTTATCACGCCATGTCGAATTTTCACATGAAGACACCGGAAAATTTCTGGATATCTCCGGCAATTTTGTTCAGGGGCAGGCAATCCAACAGGAAACTATGGATAAAATGTTGACTGTTATTTCCGAGCAATCGGAAAACAATAAGCAGTCGATTGAAACCATCCTCAACACAGTTACGGCTAATGGTGAGGCGACCAAGCAGATTGTCGAGCTTCTCCAGAACGGTTCGGTGGTATTGGCAGGCCTTGGTGATATTGTAAAATCGAACAGTGCCTATATCGCCCGCAGTATCGAGGCACAAGAAAGCAACAGTCAGACGATTGGGCAGGCTATTGCAGGCTTGAACCAGATGCGTATCGAATTTATGGGCAGCCTTGATACGATTTCGAACAAGCTTAAAGGTATAGAGGATAATACGGGTGCTCTTGAAGCAATCGCGAACGAGCTAAAAGGGGTTCATGCCAATACGGGCGCGTTAGAGGCAATTTCCAACGACCTCAAGGAACTTCAGGCAAATGCCGGTTCGATCCAGCAGTCAACTAATCAATTGCTGGGCTACAGCGTCAATCAGGCTGAAGCGTTGCAAAACGCAAATCAGGTTATGCAAGTTCAACAAAAAGCAATTATGGAGGGAATGCGGGATTTGACCGAAGCCCGCGTTTCAATTGTTTCAGCAATACGTGCTGTGCAAAAGGTTAGCGACGTTCCACCCACGAAAGGCTAATTCATGATGAATTGCTCAGAAAATATCAAACGTGTGGTGTCAATCCTATTGGTGAGCTGCAGTATTGTTTCTACAGGTTGTGCGTCGAATAGGAATTCGGCTGCACATGCTGACGTTGATACAATGACAACTCAGGCTGTTGACAAAAATGATCAGCCTGCCATCAGCAAGGATCCGAAAGTTGCAAACGCAAACAATCCGGCAACAGCGAGAGCCAAGGAAGTTTTAAAGCGCGAAAAACAGAGACTGACGCTTGACGAAGCTTTAAGAAAAGCTGCCGATTATTCGTGGACGATTAAAGTTGCAAAGAGCCAGCTTGATATTGCCGAGAGTCGTCTTGATCAGGCAAAAGCCAAATATTATCCCACGGTCGGTGCGGAATTAACGGCGCCGAACCTTCGCTATGACGGTGGTATCACCAGCCGTGACCGTGACTTTGATGATACTGCTTTTGCCGGTGTCGATGTTCGTTATAGTATTTATGATTTTGGTCGTCGCGATGCCGACAAGGAAGCGGCAAGTTACAACTTGCGCGCGAGTGGACATGCCAAGCATGCTGAAGATCTGACAGTGATGTATGATACGGCCAATGCTTATATGGCAGTTCAGGCCTATACCGAGCAGTTGCAATCGGCTATCGGATATGTCGACAAAATTACGGCTTTGAACAAGACAATCGGTGAAAGTGTGACCGGTGGTATTTCGCCTCAATCGGATGCCGTTCGCGGGCGTCTGGCCTTGAGTAATGCGATCAACCGGCGAAAAGATATCGAGCTCAAATTATCTCGCGCTCATCAGAAGTTGAATGCGCTGGTTGGCCTGGACGTTGAAGTTTTGCCCGCCAAACGTATGGCATTACCTCATATCGGAGACCTTGATAGTGTTGCCGTCAATGCAGCAGACCAGAACCCGGCGGTTCTTGCCAGAGGTGCAGCTCTTGAAGGGAGCCGTAAAAATGTTGTTGGCGCCAAAGCTAGTTTGAAGCCGCGGCTTGATCTTACGATCGATTATAAACGTACTTTGGAAAACGTTGATAATCTTTACAATGTGTCGGATACCGATGGCGGTGTCCAGCTCAAGCTGACATTCGATATTTTTGACCTTTCCAAGAAGGCAAAAATTCGCGAAGCCTATGCGCAGGTCAATGTCAATGAAGCACAATTGGGCAAGGAACGTTCAACGGTAAACGATGAAGTCCGCGCGCTCCTTGGTGACATTGATATCACATCGCAGCAATGGACAATCAGTGAAGAGGCAAGCAAGGAAGCGGATAAGACCCGTGGTCTTTATCTGGAAGAATTCCGGTTGGGCGACCGTAAATTGTCTGATCTCATTACTGCGGAAACCGAGTATTTTACCTCGCGCACAGATGCAATTGATGCCCGTTATGGTTTCATGCGTGCAGTGTTCAGTATTTATTACCTTGCTGGGAAGCCTCGTGAAGGACTTCAGGCTCTTCAGCTGGTGGAGCGTTAATAATGGCAGAAAAACGTGGTGGTGAGAATATCTGGATTGCTTATGCCGATATGCTGACCGTTCTTCTGATGGTTTTTCTTCTGCTGGCTATGTTGTTCCAGGTTATTGTTGCAACATCTAAAATTGCCGGTCCGGAAGATGAGGCGGGAAACCAGAAATCCGAAAGTGAACAGGCGTCGAAAAAGGCGCCGACAGTTATCGACGATCAATCGAAATTTTCGATGTCCAATGAAAACAAGCTGAATAAGAATGGCGGCATTGACGATACAACAAGTAACGAACAAGTTGCTGCCAATCTGCCGCTTGTGATGGTTGATACAGAAGTTTTGAAACCGCGTGATGGTGACTTGCGTATCAATGTTGAACTGAACAGAACCTATTTGACTGCTGTCCAGCAAAATGAAGTCCGTGCCTGGGCGCTGAGAAACAAGAATGCGCTTTCAACAGACAAATTGAGAATTTATTCGGTTGGGCGGAGTGTGAATGTTTCAACCGGTGACACCTTGCTGATGCAGGTCAACCGCGCTGTTGCAACAATGGCGGTTCTGCAAAAAGAGGGTGCAATTATTAAAAACATCAGATTTGATAATCTGATTGTACCGGATAACACTGAAGACTATATCATACTACGTACTGAAGATAGCAATGCAAATAACAATAAAACGCAGTAAATGGGGAAAATTCGTCAATGGGCTTAAAGCCATTTCATTAGGAAAATGGTTGCTTGCCCTTTGTGTGCTTGCTGCGTTTTTATGGGCTGCTTTCTGGCCTTTCGACGTCTTGGTTCGCGGGCACGGAATTATCCGTGTCGAAGGCCACAATATTGAAATACAACATCCGGAAGGCGGGGTACTGAAGCAATTGCTTGTAACCAATGGTGAAACTGTCAAGGCAGGGCAGGTTCTCGCCAATGTTGAAAACTTGACAGTTGCAGAAGATAATGAAAGCAATTTTATTGCTCTTCGTGCTTATGAACTGCGCGAACAGCGGTTGCGTGCCGAGCTTGCCGGCAAGGATTTCAATCCGCCGAAACCCAATAACCCGAAACTTGCCGAAATTTATCAAAACGAAACCGATTTATATAATGCACGCCGGCGCGCATTGGATGAATCGGTTGCTATTGCCAAAACCCAGTATGAGCAAAAAGAGGCCCAGCTTGCGTCGAACGCGATCGCAATTGAAAATCTCGGTGCGGAAATGCAGCTTTCAAACGAGCATATCAAGCTGCTCGAACCATTGGTTGCAAGGGGCGCGGCACCGGAAGCAACACTTGTTCAGCGGCGTCTCGAATATCAGAAAGTTTTAAGCACTCTTGCCGACGCACGCTCGAAAATTCCGGGGATGACGGCAGCGCGTGATGAGGCCAAGCTTAAAATTTCAATGTATCGAACCGAATTCAATGAAGATGCCAATAAACAGCTTGCAGAAGTTCAGGTAAAACTTGAAACTGCCAAGGCACAGTGGGAAGCAAGTCGCCAGCGCGCAAAGAATTCGGAAATCGTATCACCGGTTGACGGCGTTATTCAACAGGTTGTCATGCCTCACGTCGGAGCGGTGCTTAGAGCCGGTGAAAAAATGTTTGAAATTGCGCCAAGTGAAGTGCCATTGGTTGCGGATGTGAAGGTCAATCCGCAAGACCGCGACCGTTTGTGGGTGGGGCAGGATGTGCGCGTTCGTGTGTTGGCAATATCCAACTACAACAGTCCGACGCTGAAAGGTAAAGTGTCTGTGATCAGTGCCGATGCTGTCGGGGAAGAGGATAAAGGGGGGCGCTATTATGAAGTTACCGTCACAATGGATCCGAAACAGAACAAAAAATTGAAAATATTTCCGGGAATGACGGTCGAGACTTTTGCATTGGCAGGGCAGCGGACATTTCTTCAATATTTGTTCAAACCATTTCTTGATGGAATGTCGGTGGTCTTCAGTGAATGAGACGGGGCACTGTGTCGCAATTGAGCTTGTTAAAGAAGCCGGTTATAACTATATTTTAGTCGGGTGGAGTTTATACTGATTTTGGGGCTTTGGAGTCTATAGGGGTTATATCGAGATGAAACTACCTTTTCCACAAAAGGACGGAGTATCTGTTCTTGTTGATACTTATTCGGATAACGATGTACCGCTAGCGATTTCCCAGGTCGAGATTATTATTCGCGGAAGTGACGTTGTCATTCGTATGCAGGATGGCTCCGAACTGACGCTGGTTCAGGCCGCGCAAATGTCGTCCCTGCACGAAAATTTGTTCAACCTGAGGTTTATGGATGGTACAGTTGTTTCATCCAACGAACTGTTCCAACGTGCTGACCTTATTGAACCGGGTCCGGAATTAAGTGAAATTCGCGAAAATAATGCCAAGGTTGATGCCAGTGCCGATCCGCTCGTTGCTGTTGTCCAGAATGCTCCGGTAAGCGAAACAACCGATCTTAATGCCGATGACGATGTTGTCGGTGGACAAAGTAGCGGAAGAGGCGATGATCGTCTTTCAGTTGCCGACTTTTTAGGCACACCGCCTTCGATACTTGATGACACAGTAAGCTTTGTTCCGTCGACCTCGGCCGGCGGCGGGGCTCCGTTGTCCAATCAGTCTCCTTCGGAACCGATGCCCAATCCTATGTTGCCGCCAACTCCCTCGGAACCGTCCACGCCATCTGAACCGTCCACGCCGGTAAATCCTGATAATGGTGGTGGTAGCCATAACCATAACGAAGGGAATGGCGGAAACAATAATAATAACGATAACAATAATGATCACAATGGTGGTAATAACGATAACAACAATGATCATACCGGTGGTAATGGCGATAACACCGGTAATGCAGGGTTGGCTTTTGTCGACAAGGCTAACCTTTATCAGGTAAACAGCACCAGAACGACTGTCCAGAATGAGGATGGAACACAATCGACCGTCTGGCATCTGGGTGGCGGTTCACCTGCTGCACGTACGAATCCTGATCTTGGCGTCCAATATGGTGAGCCGGCTATTCTTGATTTACGTCATGAGGCCGATCAGGAAAAAGGTTTTACAGTCCGTGCCGACAACGGCGCTTTCAAATATGGTCAGGTCAATACAGAAAACAATCCGAACAATCTGGATCGTCGTTTGGGACGTATTGTGTCTTTCGACCAGCTGGTCGGCGGGGAATCTGTTGCCGGCAAGCATATCAAGGATGTCAGCCAAATTCCGGATGGTATGACTATTATCTGGAAGGGGAGCCCGCAATACGCTGATTTCGTTGCCAAATACGGTATCGAACTTAAAGATAACGAAATATTCGTCAGCTATAAGGGCAATGTCGATTATAACGGCAATAACGTCAACATTACCTGGGTTGATGACCAGGGCAAGGAAACCAGAGCAAAGTCCGAATTTACCAACCAGTATGTGGGTGATCATCCGGATACTGTTATCAATGGAAACCACGCGATTGTATTGCCGCAAACGCCGAATGCCCGCGAAATCTATGGTGGCAGCGGAAACGACACGATTTATGCTTCACAGTTCAATAACCATATCAAATATGATGGCGAGGGTGGCACAAACCGCCTGATCTATGGCGATGATTATCCTGTTACCACACAGCAGGGATCAAATGTATTGCCTGGTCTGACATTCGATATTGCCAATAACAAAGTTACCGATAACGGCAATAATGATGTTGCCGAAATGCACAATTTTACCGAGATTGTCGGCACCAAAGGTGATGACAAGTTTTTGATCGGTGATGCAGCGACCTCTTATTATTTTGACGGGCGCGATGGCAATAACATCTTCAACATACAAATGACCGATCCGAACACCGGTGTCACTACAGGCTCGAGCGGTAATAACCGGTTATATGCCGGCGCAGGAGAAGATACGTATAATCTCGTTAATTCTTCGGGCAATAATACCATTGTCGATAGTGGTAAAGGAGAATCGAACGATAGCTATAATTTTGAATCCTCGACAGGCGTGAATAAGATTGCAGATTCAGGCGGAAGTGATTTCTACCACTTCAACAAGGCTATCAATCGCGTAGAGATCATTGATTCAGCAGCCGGTAACGATCATTATCAGTTTCATAATATCAAAGACAATCATGTTACGATCAATGATCTTAATGATGGTGACAGTTTAAGCGGAAGCGATGTCTATGATTTTGCTACTTTGACGGCTGAAAATTCAAAAGCAGACGATCATGTCGAGAATTCCATTGTTACTATTCTTGATGAAAACGGCAGTGACAAATATCAATTTGACCGCACAAAAGGTGGTTCTGTTACGATTGATGACGAAGGCGTGATCAGCGCAAAAGATGCAGCCGAGGACGAGTATCATTTTTCGGGTGCCGATACAAAAATCGATATTACCGATAAGGATGGTGCTGATAAATATTCCTTTGATCATGCAAATACGAGTGCGGATAACACAATCAAGATCAAGGATTATGGTACCGCCAATGATATTTATAATTTCAATGATGTAACATCGGCTAGCATGGCAGAAGGCGATGCCGCGAATATTTCGATCACGGATAATGGCGGAAAGGACGAATATCACTTTGACAGGGTTCAAAGCAAAGTCCACATTGATGATATTGGCTCGGGCGACAACTATTATACATTCCACGATGCTAAAAAATCCGATATTACCATTAACAATAAAAACGATGGCATCTATCTTGGTGGCAACGACATTTATGACTTTGCAACGCTAAAGGATAATAATGAATCCGCCACTGATCATATTAAAGATACGACCGTTGCTATCGCCGATGAGCATGGCAATGATCTTTATAACTTCGATCGCACGACCGGTGGATCTGTAACCATCAAGGACACCGGTGTTGGAAGTCCAAGCGACAGAACACTGGCAGCTGACGAATATCATTTTTCGGCTGCCGACACGAAAGTCGATATTACCGATAAGGATGGCGCTGATAAATATGATTTCAGCGATTCTACAACATCGGCTGATAATACAATTAAAATTACCGATAACAGCGATAGCAATTATACGGACGATTATAATTTCAACGGAACCAAAGCAACAGAGCTTGCCACGGGAGCAGATGCAAATATCGTTATTGCCGACGCGGGTGGCGCCGACCACTATCATTTCAATAACATCACCAGCAAGGTGAAGATTGATGATCATGGAGCGGGTGACGACGATTATACGTTCCATGAGGCAACCGACTCGGATATTACCATTCACGATTACTTCGATAATCGTAACACAGCACAATATCTCAACAATACTTATGATTTTGCTACCCATGGTACGGGTAGTCAGAACCCGACAGATCATATCACCAATACAACTGTCAATATCACCGACGAAAGCGGTCAAGACCAGTATTATTTTGAACGCACGCAAGGTGGTTCGGTCACAATTGTAGATTCTGCATTCAACAATAATTATTCTAACGATGCCGATAACTACTTTTTCAATGACTCCCATTCAAAGGTTTCAATAACCGATGGTGGTGGCTATGATAACTATTACTTCAACCGTATAACGGTTGATCAGGACAACACTGTTACTATCAAAGATCAGGGTGGCAGTAATTCGGGATATGACAACTATAATTTCAATGATGTGAAGGCGACATCTGCCGCTGCTTCCGGCGGTGCTCATATTACCATTTCGGACGATTACGGTGGGGATAACTATAATTTCAACAATTTTGGAGATGCCAACAGCTCGGTTATCTCGACAGTAAAAATTGACGACTATGGTAACTATTCTGATAAATTCTCGTTCCACAATGCGGCGAATGCGAAAGTCGATATTCACAATTATAGAGGGTCTTATGTAGACGATACTTACGATTTTGCTACCAATAATGATACAGCTACCGACCATATTTCGAATGTAACTGTCAATATTCAGGATGATGATGGACAGGACAATTATTTGTTCAACCGGACAGACAGTTCAACAATCACGATTGTCGATGGTTCCAATTGGAATGATATTTATTATTTCAATGACATTGTTAATTCTACAGTTTCAATTAGTGATGGTGGCAGCACCGCAAATAATGAAGGCAGAATTGATAATTTCAACTTCAATCGTGCCAAAGGCGGTAGTGTGACGATAACGGAAGGTAGCGGAACCACTAGATATTACTTCCAAAAGGTAGAAACAAAAGTCGATATTACCGATCAGTCAGGTAATGACAACTATTCTTTTCAGAATTCGCTAACGAGCGATTCAAATACAATTACAATTCGTGACAGAGATGGTGCAGATAATTATTATTTTAGTGGAACGGATTCGACTAGTTTTGCTAGCGGGGACAACTACAATGTTAGTATAACTGATACTGGAACAGGGCGGAACTCTTATGATTTTACTTCTGCCCACTCGAAAGTCTATATTTATGACTCGGGGCGTTATGACGATTCATATAACTTTACCAAAGTTCACAATTCTATTGTGACAATTGTTGACACCAGTTATGATAATTATGCCGGCGATAATTATAAATTTGGCGATGGAACGTTTGCTGGCCGTATAACAAACACTGTGGTCAACATCACCGATGGCGGCGAGGCCGACACCTATTCATTCCAATATTCGGATTCCGGTCAGGCAGATGGTGAGCGGGGCACAGTGACCATTGTCGATAACGGAACCGCTACTAGTTATTCTGTTGATGACACCTATCTCTTTTCCAATAGCCATTTGAAAACTGTTGATATTACCGAAGCGGAAGGTTCCGATACTTATAACTTTACGAATTCGACAATCGACAAAGTAACCATTAACGATAATGGCGACAATACAACGAGTAATGGAGTAGCAGGAACTGATAGTTATGATTTTACCGGTTCGGCAAACAAAGAAACGATCATCAAGGATATATTGGGCCAAAGCAAATACACGTTTACGAATGCCGGATTTGTTAATAAGGACGGTGAAAATGTGACAGCATCGTCGACTGTCAAGATTATTGATGGCGACAGCACGGATGTCTATACATTTGACCACAGCAAAGGCGTGGTCAATATTATTGACGGTGGCAACAACCTCAAGACGACGCAAAGGCGTATCCAATATGATGATAACGGCCACATCAAATACACACAAACAGAAACCGACGACGGTTCTGTCAATGTTCCTACGACAACAGACAGTTTTAGTGCTCAAGCAACCGATGAATTCAATTTCAGATATTCTTCGGCAAAGGTGAATATACAGGATGGTATTTTTGCTGGCGATGATTCGGGATTAGCCGCTGATGATGGTAATTCCGATGGCAACTATTATTTCCAATATTCGTCCGGTGAAACAACAATTACCAATAAAGGCGGGTTGGATAAATATTACCTCGGCGGTTCTACCGGTAAATTTATTGTCAATGGCGGAACCGGAACAGACATTCTTTATGTCGGCAAAGGATATCTCGTTTATGATGGTGGCACACGAACCGATGGCGGCAAGGAAAATGACTGGATTTCGTTCCAGGATGTTCTGGAAAGCACAGACGCCAACGGTAATCCGGTCACTAATAAAGTAGATCCGAATGGCCGCACTGAAGGTGTTTACATCAATCTTGGTGCAAATGAAAAAGGTTACGCTGACAATAATAAACACAATATACTCAGCCATGACGAACATGGTGCGGTACTTGCCGATGGTGCCGATAAAGGTCATGTAAGCAATGTCGAAAACGTTATTGGCAGTAAATTCGATGATCTGATTTACGGCAACGAGAAAGACAATTATTTTCTGGCAACCCAGGGTAATGATGAATATTACGGCGGTGAAGGCTCGGATACATATTATGTCGGTGCCCCCGACATTGGAGGACGTATTGATGGATTGTTCCTGAGACCGGATGGGACGCTTGACGATGCGGCAGCAGATTATGCACAGATGGCGGCATGGGCGGATCCGTCAAATCTTGTTGTTACCAGAGATAAAGTTATTATTGATCTTGACCACGGATATGCAAAAACTTTGTGGAAAGACGCACATAATGTCCAGTCTCAGGATACATTGCATGACTTTGAAAATGCCTATGGCGCTTTATTCTTTAGAAACGACATCACCGGAAGATGGGGGACAGACGGCAGGTTTGTGGGCGGTTATAAAGGGGATACTTTTTATTCTGTTCAAAATTCGAGCAAGGACGGCATTAGTTATTTTGATGGTAATGATACTCGTACCGTACGAGGGCCGAAGGGCGGAACTTTACTGACAAGCGATATCTTGCGTTATGACTATGTAAACGATCATGGTGAGTATATCCACGGTGTCTATGTAAAAATGGATACAGATGCGTCCTATTCGGGAACAACGGTAAAGGGCTTTACCGGTTTTGGTGAAGACAATGTTGCCCAGGGCACCCAAGGCAAGGATATCTTCAAAAGTATCGGGACCATCTTTGGTACAAAAGGTGACGATATATTCGAGGGAAGTAACGCTGGTGGCCATTCTTTTGACGGTGTTTCTGGCAATGACAGGTTTATCAGTCATGGTGGTGTTGCAAGCACATATACCAATGGCGCTGTTCTCGACTACAGCAAGCTTACCAGAAGAGAGTTTCTGGATGTCTTAATGAGCGATGACCAACATGGTGAGATCACTCGTGGTGGCGGTACCGAAAAAGATGTACTGAATAACGTTAATTCTATTATCGGTACGGAGGGTGATGATCTCATCCATTTCACAACCAATAAACAACTTTCTCAATCGGCTTTTATTGGTTTTGACGGTGGTGGCGGTGTCAACTATATGACAAAAAGGCAGGATACTATCGGTAGCATTCATGACCAGATTTATAACATTGGCGGCGGCTACAAAAATGTTCAAGGTTTCAGCTTTATTGATTCATATAAAGATACATTGAACATCGACCTTGACGCTTTCTTCAAGGATTTCAAAACAGGCACTGCCGATAGTGATGGTCATTATCATGCGAAGTTCTTCTTGAATGGAGATCCCAATAGCGGTGACCCAAATGCCGACATCTTTAACGGGATTGATAAAGACGGCGGTTGGAGCTGGCATAAGACCGCAGATGACGGTCATGGTAACGAAACCTGGAGTGCATTCGAAAATGATGTCAATACGGGCGATACAATCGAAGTTACAAGAGGAAGCAAGGGCGATAACCACTTGCAGGATTCTCACCCTTCAATCCCGTAACTGTAACGTTGAATTCAAGGCAGAGTGCCTTTAAAACCTAATGCCCGTTTTGGAAAGAACCGAATGACTCCTTTGATCGACGCTCTGGAAACCGCGTGTAACAAAATACGCGGTTCTCTTCCTTTTCACTGGCAGCGTCTGCGTACTTTGCCGATGTCGGGCGACGAAACTTTGATCAAGCTCGTCGAGCGCCAACTCGGCGTTCACATCGTTCGCGTCAACAAACAATCGGCTTTGCAAATTGGCGGCATTTATATTGTGCTCACCCCTGCCGGTAATTACCGCGCGGTGGAAGTGGCAAATGATGGTACCTTTGTTTTTCTGGACGAAGACAAACAGAAAAGCCACGATGAGGAAGCTGATAATATCCGTTCTGCTCCTGATGTGGTGACAGTCGAAAGCAAAATCGAACCTTCTCTTGAACTGGAGAAACATCCTCCCGAGGTCGGCGTAACGCCGCAAGCCGCTGAAAAAGCTGTGCATCCGGCCGAGGTTGTGAAACTTGATGCAGTCGCTAAAACGGATGACAAGCGTGAGATCCCACAAGCCGGCAACACCAAAACCGCTGGCTCGAAAACTGCTCAGGGCACGGCTCAAGAAAAAGCACAGAAATTTACCGATCAATGTATTCCGCAATATCAGGTTTTCAAAGCAAGTCTTCTTGATAATTTTGATTTGCGCCGTCTTATTTCTTCGGATCCGGTGGCGGTTTCCATTCTCTGGAAATTGCTTTTCGGCTCGATTTTCATCAATTTGATGATTGTCGTGACACCGCTTTATCTGAATGCAATTTATAGCCGCATTTTACCGGCCTATGCATCGGCCTCGTTATGGGCCTTTTCAGTCGGTGTCGCATTGGCACTGCTTGCCGAATATCTGCTTCGGCGTGACCGACAGAAGCTCAATATTTCGCTCGTCCAACGCATTCACACAACAATCGAACCCAATATTGTAAGGCGGCTTTTGCGTGTCAATGCCAGCCAGTCGAATGAATGGGGCGCCGCTCAGTTCCGCGCGCTGGATGATTGGAAAATGGTGCGCAATTTCGCGTTTCTGGCATTGAATCTCAATGTTGTGGATGTTCCCTTCATTCTGCTTTTTCTTCTTGTCATTGCCATACTCGGGCAATGGGTTGTCGTTGTTCCGATATTCATCATCGGCGTTATTTTTTGCGTCATGTATTACTATTGGCGGCAGGCGGAATTGCAATTTAGCGAACGGCCACTCTATCGCGACCCGCCAACACCGGTCGATATGATCGTCGCCTCCATTATCGGCCGGCCGGATGTTGTGAGCGATCGCTATATGTCCGACTCCGAGACCGATATCGAAGCCTGGAAAAAGCGTTATCAACGCAATGCTGCTTTCCAACGTTTGAATTATGCAATCAATGGCGCACAGCTCGTGCTCATTGTCATTATGGCTTATTATCTGGTTCTTGCCGGTTCGCTTAATCAGGGAGCGATTTTTGCGGTTATTCTGCTTGCCGGCCGTATGTTGATGCCATTGTTCGGCGCTTCAAGTATTATCTATGAGGCTTACGGAGCACATCGCTCCTACAAGCGGTTGAAAAAACTTATTGGCGAAAGCTCCGACAATCAGGATCAGCCGATCCATCTTGAAAAATACGAAAATCTCAAATCCCCATTATGGATGATTGAACATGGCACATTTGCCTATAACAATGAAAAAGTCATTCTCGATGATCTTGATCTTGTTATACCGAAGGGGCAGAAGATTGCACTGTTCGGGCGTAACGGGAGCGGTAAAAGCACCTTACTGAAATTGCTTGCCGGTTATCTAGCACTTGAAAAAGGTACGATCTCGTTTTCAAAACGTCCACTTCATGCAGGTGATGAATCCATCAAACATCTTATTCATTATGCCTGGCAGGAACATGTAATGTTGACAAGTTCGGTATATGAATTTCTTTGTCTGGAAGGCCGTTTGACGCGCGAAGAATGTGAAAATATTCTCCATCAGCTTGATCTTGTGAGTGGCGAAATGCAAATCGCCGACAAGCTGGAAGTGACATGGCGTGATGCCGGTTTTTATCCCAATCCTGCACATCGTCAGATGCTTGCCTCGGCACGCCTTGCGCTAACAAAACGCAAGATTCTGCTTCTCGACGAACCGACCTCGCAATTGTCACAAAAACAGGAAGCACGTGTTGCCAATGTGCTTAAAAACATATTGCAACCCGATACCACAATGGTCGTGTCGACAGACCGTTTCGATATTCTGAATTTGACGGAACGTGTTATTGTCCTCGATCAGGGGCATATCCAGTTTGATGGGCCAACACGCGAATTTCTCCGCCGTTCTGTTCGCCCGCAAAATGGCTAGAAATTAAGGGAGTTGGTTTAAAACGCGCAGGTAAAATCTTCGGCGGCGGTCATAAAAGCTTTCCGAACGAGCGCAAATTGGATGATTGGGAAGCGATTACGTGCAAGATGACGAGCCTCGCGAAAAATATTCTTCATGGAAAGCTTTTATCTTGAAACATGGCAATCAACGGCGCTCATGAACAAACGTGCGAAAGCCGGTATATAGCCTCACTTGTGGTGAAAAGCTGTGCTGTTTTAAAACTTCAAACAATTTTCATAAAAAGCATAAAATGGATATTGCTTTACTTCAGGCGCTGTAGAATAAATATTTCCATATTGAAAATTTGTTCTCCGTTTTATGGCGGAATAAATCGAAAATCGGGCCTTTGTAATTTATCGGGGAAAATGACTTATGATCGATCAATCTTTACTAGACGATGCGGTTAACTATTTCACAGAAATTGCGAACAGAATACAGAAATATTCCGGAAAAAACATACATGAAATCAATATCGAATTTACATATGAAGAGGTGCGTAAGCATATCAGTAAAGATCTTATTGCATCGAAAATAAAAACGGAAATATATAAATATTGGGAAAACAAGAGAAACAACGGTTCTGAAGATAGCTCGTATATAAGAAATATTTATGAGAATTATAATGATCTTGAGGTTATCTACGTCATTTCGACAGATAGTATATATAAAAGATATTTATATAAAATTTATTCGGAAGCAAAAGACAGTAGAAATGGTTTCGTCTATTCCGGCTGTAATGAAAAAAATATGAGTAATTCCTATACGAGTTCTTCGACACAGTCAAAGACGGCTTTATATGTAGGAAAATTTGACAAAAACATCGTAACCCGATTGGTTCAACAGCTCTATCAAGGTCACCCGCGAACTTCCAGCCTTCATATGGCCACTTGGCCATGGGACAGTCAACCTGCCGCCGACATTGACAAGGGAAAAATTTATGTCGAGCTTGATTTCTTTTCCGGAAAGCCGGATCGGGAACCGGTCGATTTTATTACAAGGAAACTCTGGGATAAAAAAAAGCCGATGTTTGGCCTGAAAGCAAAATAATAACCCTTGTGGCTGGGTATCTATGACATAACGGCATGTATATTATTCAGTTGATTGAACGCGGTTAGTGGAATGATCAGGGTAGGCGTATATGATGAGCGCTATACGGTTATCCGCACTCGTTCGCTAACCGGTTGGCAGTCGTTGGCGTTATTATTATCTGCCGTCTTTCGCCATTGATGCAGTATTTTTTCAAAAGCGATATACGTGTCGTTTATCTGTGACGAACACCACATATCTGTGACGAAGACCGCAGTTTACCGTAACATATAGTTGTTTGATAAGTTTAGTTCGACAATGAGTATTACAAAAGACCTTTCAAATGAACGTGTTCAATCAAGATTTATGTCATGGACTGAAATTTTTTAGACGGTGTTCTATTGGGGCAATGCGATATTCTTATTGATTGGCGGTAGCAAAATTATCCTGATAATAATAGCCCACAAGCTAACCTGCCTCTGAAGCAGCTATGACCCGTGATTTCCGAAGAAATCGTGCTTTTTCCATTCGTTCCGTACAAACGAAATCGGATATTGTCACATAGTAGACAATTTTGAATGTGCGTTTTAACTTCGACATTGTCACCACAGGAACATCGGCTATCACAGCTGCTTCCAGCTTTTTTCCCGGGGTCAACATAACATAGCTCCGTATATTTCAGTCGCTCCGTATATTCCAGTCTATGTCAAAACAGCTATAATTTAATAGTTGGTATCCGGTTTTCGTTGAATCCTGCTAAAATTGGGTACTATCTGCCGGTATGATATAAAGCGATGGTAGCTTGAAGTGTTTGGAAAGTGGTGTCTGAAATAGCATTCCGGTTCATTTATGCCGGTTTTCAACGATCAAAAGCCTTGCAATATCAAAAAAATACGGGGATACGATAAAGTTGCCTTTCCTGAAAATCAACAAACCAGTTGCAAAGCATGTTAGCAATCGCCAATGGCAGGAATGGGCACGTGATATTGCACGGCTTGTCCAAAATTATATCAGGCAAATTACAAAAATACTTGGCATTGAGGAAAACACGGCTCTTCATGCTGCCTTTAATGAATTTTCTGCCACACTCAGAAATGACGTGAATGGCTCGCTTAGTCATAACGACATTATCGAAATATTGGCACAATATCTCGTCACGAAACCGGTCTTCGATATTTTGTTTGATCGTTCGAAATTCGTCGAAAGTGATCCTTTGTCTGGAGCGCTCGACAAAGTATTCAATGCTTTCAAAGAAATCACCAAGGCTGATGATACGAAAAAGCCCGACCAGTTCTATCAAGCAGTGGCACAACGCGCTTTGGAAGTTGACGGAAAACCAGCGGAACGCCAGAAATTTATTGCCGAACTTTATGACCGCTTTTTCAGCATTGTTTTTCCGAAAATGACTGATCGTTTAGGAATTGTCTTTACGCCGGTTGAGGTTGTGGACTTTATTCTTCAGAGCGTCAATGACATTTTACGAACGGATTTTAACAGCTCGTTCGAAAGTCAAGGCGTGCATATCCTTGACCCGTTCACAGGAACCGGCATTTTTATTGCCCGTCTGATCGAGTGTGGGGTGATTAAATCTGAAGATTTGGAACGCGTCTATAGAGGCGAGCTTCATGCTAACGAACTTGTCTTGCTTGCCTATTATCTTGCAAAAACCAATATTGCGACAGCTTATCATTCAATAAAAGGAGGTGCGTTTGAAGCTTTTTCCGGTGTTCGTCTGAAAGACACTTTTAGCATGGAGGAAGAAGACAAATCCACCGGATTGAAACAGAATGGCAACAACAAATATGAGCCTGATAGGAATAATCACGATAAAGACGAGAGGGTTAGAGATATCAATGTTATCGTCGGCAATCCACCCTATTCGACGGGGCAGGAAAGCGCCAATGATGGTGCAGCCAATCAAAAATATCCGGAAATTGACCGGAGGATTGCCGAAACCTATATTGCTTCGACACTGACAAAAGGCGGCAAGCGTTCTTCTTATGACAGCTACATTCGTGCTATTCGTTGGGCCTCCGATTATATTGGCAATTGCGGCATTATCGGCTTTGTCACCAATGCCGGTTTTATTCAATCCGCCTCAGCCGATGGCATGCGCAAATGTCTTGCCGAAGAATTTTCCAATATCTACATTTTTCATTTGCGCGGCAATGCGCGCACATCCGGCACATTGCGACAAAAAGAGGGAGGCAATATATTCGG
Source organism: uncultured Bartonella sp. (assembly GCF_946479275.1). Classification (GTDB taxonomy): domain Bacteria; phylum Pseudomonadota; class Alphaproteobacteria; order Rhizobiales; family Rhizobiaceae; genus Bartonella. The sequence continues at coordinate 232,858 of NZ_CAMLFE010000005.1, read as the reverse complement.
TGTCGGTTCACGCGCTCCCGTTGCCATTTCACTCCTTGTCAAAAATCCTTTTGCCAAACAATCGGGGCAGATTTTTTTCTACGATATTGGCGATTATCTCGACATCACCCAAAAGCTTGAAAAAATCAAAAAGCTCAAAAGCATTGCCGGTCTTAAAGATAAATGGCAAAAAATTATTCCCGACAGCTATCACGATTGGCTTAATCAACGCGATGGATGTTTCAGGAATTTTCCTGCAATGGGCGACAAAAAGAATAAACAGTGCCTCACCATTTTCAAACTCTATTCAAGCGGCGTTGTTTCGGGGCGGGATGCATGGGTCTACAACGCGTCAAGAACGAAGCTCTTGCAAAACGTCAAGCGGATGACAGAGTTTTATAATCAGGAAATTGACCGATATTCCCGCTACAGGCAACGTTCTCCCAATAAAGCTGTCAATGTGAGAGATTTCGTCAAAAAAGACGTAAAGAAATTCAGTTGGGGCGGCGGCAACTGGCAGGCAAGTTTTAAAAAACAGATCAAAGAAACATTTTCGGAAAATTTGACCGAAATTTCCAATGTCCGGCCGTTTACAAAGTCATGGCACTATGGCGCCCCGCGGTTCAATCACAGCTCCTATTCGATGAAAGAGATATTTCCGACGGGGGCTTTAGAAAACCGTGCTATTTGTGTGTCCGGTAATGGCAAGCGCGGGGGCTTTTCAGTTATCATGTCAAACAGAATTACAGATTTCCAGTTCGAAGATAATGGCCAATGTTTCCCGCTTTATTTCTATGAAAAAAGCGGTGCGCATGACGGGAGAAAAGACAGTGCTAAACAGAGCGGCTTCAAGCGTTCTCATGCCATCACCGATGAGGCTATAAAATATTATCAAACAGCCTATTCCGATAATCACATCACTAAAGAAGATCTGTTTTATTATATTTACGGGATTTTGCATTCACCGGACTTTCGAGCCCGTTTTACTGATAATCTTGTCAAAGAATTGCCCCATATTCCGGCTGTCAAAACGCTTGAAGACTTCAAGGCTTTTGCAAACGCCGGTCGCGCATTGGGGCATTTGCATGTGAATTATGAAAGCGTTGAAAAATATCCGGTCAAACTTGTTACGAAAAAGAAGAAACTTGGCGCGGCCGATTTTTATGTAACCAGAATGCGCTATGGCGGGAAGGGCAAAAGCAAAGACCGCTCGGTCATTCATTACAATGACAAAATTACCATTACGGGAATACCACTTGCCGCTTATGACTATATCGTCAACAATAAAACAGCAATTGACTGGGTGATGGAGAGGCAAAGTGTACGCTTGGATAAAACAAGCGGCATTGTCAATGATGCTAATGACTTTGCACGCGAGACAATGCATAATCCTGCTTATCCGCTGGAACTCTTGTTAAGGGTTATCAACGTTTCAGTAAAAACGATCAAAATTATTCTCAACTTGCCGAAATTGGAGATTTGAATTTTTAGAAAAGTATTTGCCTATTGGAGCAATCTGCGGTCAAGGATATTATCGGTTTCAAATCTATAATATTTGTCGCCCTTTTATTTTTTATAAAAACCAAAATTTCAATGTTAAAAATAAAATTTGGCTATAAATCACGAATTTTAAAACGATAATTAGTACGAGGAAAATTCGAATAAGATAATCTTAGCGGGACAGAGTTTTACTCACGTACTTTGCCGCGTAATGACAACTTGTGTCGCTGATAAAATTTTCTCGACATTCAGTCTCTGACGAACGCAATGACTATGAAGGGGGGCTGTCGATCACTGCTGAAAATTTTCTATCTCAAACGTTACTCAAGCTCGTCTGTCGGGGAATAGTGTGGCTTTTCGTCTATCGACAATATAAAGCCTTTCAGCAAACCGGATTGATGACAAAATCTCCGATATTCAGCCTAACAAATTTGAGTGAAGCTAGAAAAATATATTGAATTAAATATTTCATAAATCTATGCGTTATGCCTCCTCCTAAAATTATAAAAGGATGAGGAATTCGATTTAATAAATCCCTTCGGCATTCTTCGGGATTTTACCGTTAAAAATTTAAATATTGAGTAAATAGCAATCATGGGGAAATATTTATGAATAGAGAAGAGTTGAAAAAAGCAGCTTTAGAACTTTTTGACAAAATTGCCGACGAGCATCCCAAAGGGCATCAGAAAGTAAAAATGAATTATTATATTGTTAGAAATTCTGAACTTTGCTTTGCCTTTGAAAAGAATCTGGCTTCCCCAGCAAATATATGGTGTAAATTAGGAGTGAAGGACGAAGTCAAGGGAATTGCATGGGTGCCTAGCTGCGCCAAGAATCTTTGTCAAAAGAAAAATAAAAAGGGCAAGGAAGTTTACGGTCGCCATTCCGGTTTGAAAAAAGTTGACGAGCTTCGTTATGCCGATTTGATCAAGTACACAGCGAAAACACTTGGAGAAGTGCAAACGGTTGCTGAAGGGCTTATAGAAGCGGCAGCCAAAGGTGTGAAATAACGGTGTCTAATTTAAGAGCATTGTGAAGCGGATGAAGTTTGATATTCCTGAATAAAAGAGGCCAGCCTGTCCGGAACAGCTTGGCTATGTTTTTTTGTATGACAAAACTGTTTTTTGAGTTCCGCATGACAATGCATTCAACTTGACCGGCAGCGTTACATTCAAAACCCTAATTGAATTCTGCGTCTCAAGCCTTCTTTTTTGACCTTTGTCTTTCCGTTAAAGAAGAACGCGAAAAACCGGTTTAAAACGGTTGTCATTTTACTGTTTTTGCCCGTCTTAGCGTGAACGTTAAAAAATTCACCTGAAGTGATCTTGCCATTATTTACGGAAGTGCCGGGCAACCTTTACCACAGAAACTTTCGGGAATTATTTTCGTGCTGCCTGCAATAAGGCAGGCGTTTATAAGCTCGCTCATTGCGTCAGAAAGATAAGCGCCACTCGTGCTGCTAATGCAGGAGCAACTGTGGCAGAACTTAAAGCACTGTTCGGGTGGACTGATGACGTAATGCCGTCACTTTATACCAAGAGTGCAGACCGCGTTCGGCTTGCCAAGGAGGCGATCACAAAACTACAAAAATAGAACAAACTATAAACTTCTATTCCCGCACCTTTAAAATATTTTTCTGCACCTGAAAAATATGTGAATAAAAACAATAAGTTATAAGATGAAAAACGGGAATGGTGTCCAGAAAAAGAGGTACACTTTTTATAACACATTGTAATTGTTATTATTTTTTCGTTTTATTTTTAAAAATGTGTTACGTTGTGTGTTACATTTTTGGCTATATTGTCAATACTTTAAAATTTAAAAATAAAAAAATGCAACAAAATCAAATATTTACATTATTTGTATTGGTGCCCAGAAGAGGACTCGAACCTCCACGCCTTGCAGCACAGATACCTGAAACCTGCGCGTCTACCAATTCCGCCATCTGGGCATTGCGTTCCATCTAAGCTGGCAATCTTTAACTGTCAACCCGAATTTTATGTCGCCCACAAGCCAACATGAAATTTATCTCGAAGACACTTTCGCCGATTGATGAAAATTCAGCCGGAACTAAAATAAAGTAGTTTTTCTACCAGCAATGCAAGGCTGTAAAATGTCGTCGGGAAAATATCGGGCAGTGTGATCTCAGCCAATGTAACGCCACGCAGAGTAATGTGGGGCAGTATAATGTCGCGCAAAGTCATGTCAGGCGGTGGAATGTCGGGGAGTATGAAGTTTCGAGCAGGGGAATGTATAGGCAGTGTAAAGTCGGGCAGTGTGGTTCTGACTTTTTCAACGCCGCTTCGTCTTTAATATTGCGCGTTATATTTTCGCGTAACTCAGTTTCAGGATGTTTGGCTTCAGGTTTATATAAAATTTTCATGATGCTGATTGCTTCAAAAATCAATGAGTATAAAAAATGCCGGAGCAGACTTGTTCCGGCATGTCTCAGGTTTAAAATGAGCTTTTTCTATTCAAGCACTTTTTTGGAAGCGATTGTTGAATCGGCATTGAGTTCATAAATCATGGGAACACCTGTTGCGAGCTCGCGTTTGACGATCTCTTCGCCGCTCAATCCTTCCAATGCCATGATGAGCGCGCGCAACGAATTGCCGTGGGCGGCAACGAGTACCGTTTCTTCACGCAATACATGCGGTTGGATATTGTGAAGGTAATAGGGCCAAACGCGTGCACCTGTATCGCGCAAGCTTTCGCCGCCCGGAGGTGGAACATCGTAAGAGCGGCGCCAGATGTGAACCTGCTCTTCGCCCCATTTCTTGCGCGCATCATCTTTGTTGAGGCCGGAAAGGTCGCCATAGTCACGTTCGTTCAAAGCTTGATTTTTGATTGTTTCAAGCTTCGGTTGCCCCATTTCGTCAAGAATGTGCTGGCAAGTATGCTGGGCACGTTGCAGAGCGGATGTGAAGGCAATGTCGAACTTTAATCCTGCTGCCTTTAATTTTTTTCCGGCGGAGATTGCTTCTTCCAATCCTTTTTCAGAAAGATCGGGATCTTTCCATCCGGTAAAGAGATTTTTCAGGTTCCACTCGCTTTGTCCGTGTCGAACCAAAACCAATATTCGCGACATTCTTTCCTCCTTGATAGGGGTTTACTCAAGTCAATTAATCATTAAGGCCCAAAACATCGGCCATGGAATAAAGTCCATGCTTTTGCTTTTGTGCCCAGAGTGCAGCTTTCACCGCACCATCGGCAAAAATCGAACGGTCCTGTGCAAGGTGCGAAAGAACAATGCGCTCGTTATCACCGGCAAAAATTACCGAATGGTCGCCGACCACAGTGCCACCGCGCAAGGACGAAAAGCCGATTGTACCGGTTTTTCTTTCGCCTGTATGCCCGTCACGCCCGCGCACACTCACATCCGGCAAATTCTGGTTGCGGGCCTCTGCGGCTGCTTTGCCTAAAAGCAGCGCTGTGCCGGAAGGCGCATCAACCTTTTTGCGGTGGTGCATTTCGGCAATCTCGATATCGTAATCTTCCATATCCAAAGCTTTTGCGGCTTTTTTTACGAGTCCAGCAAGCAGGTTTACGCCAAGGCTCATATTGCCTGATTTGACAATTGTTGCATGGGCGGCAGCCGCTTTGATTTTCTTTTCATCATCTTCGGAAAAACCGGTAGTTCCAATCACATGGACAATGCGAGCCTGTGCAGCATAGCCGGCATAAAGCACACTTGCCTCCGGACTGGTAAAATCAAGCACACCTTCGACCTTGGCAAAAACCGGCAAAGGATCATCGGTAATGGTGACGCCAAGATTTGCCTGACCAATAAGGAGGCCTGCGTCTTTCCCGACAAATGGCGAACCCGATTTGACAATGGCACCTTGAAGCTCGACACCGTCAATTCGTCCGATTGCTGAAAGTAGCTCTCTACCCATTCTACCATCGGCACCAACCACAGCCAAACGCATTGTTTTCTCCTGTCAATCATTATCGGGAAATCATTTTTTAACGTTTTATCTGATCGGCAAGAAAATGAGAAGAGCTTTAACCGGTGAATGAAGCAACATTCGGTTTTTAAAAAACATTCGGCTGCATATTCCTGATGCCGATTTCCGTTTCCTATACCTTTCCGTTACATATATCTTATCGCTTTTAGTTACGGTTTTCCCGCTTTTTGTTGTTCGGGGAGGGGGAATTAGAAAAACTTTAGGGAATGTTGCTGTGTAAACCGATAGCGCAGTCTCATGGCTTTTTTATTCATGAAAAGTCGCGCGGTAATTATTATACATGTTTGATTGATTGTTTAGTTCAATCAGTAATAATATTTCCGTTGTCGTAAATAATAAAAACAGCATCCATCTTCGAAATTGTGAATCGTTTAATTAAACGGTTAAAATGACGAAGTTGAATGAATGTTTATGATATTAATATCGCATTCGTGTTATAGTGACTTACAGATTTACAAAATCAATATAGTCGATAATATAGTCGATAATATAGTTGTAATATATTGATATATTAATTCAATTTATTGAATTAATATGTAAAATATTCTATATTAAACATGGCATTAATGAATAATGTCAATCGGGTCCATAAAGGCAGACACGATGGCTGTCATTTCCCCTTCATTTATGCATCAAGTGGGGTGATGCATAAGAGGTGAGAAAAATGATAAACACATCCTATTCCGCTTATGGCATCAATCAATTTTCCACTCAGAATACGACGACAACGCAAAAGCCCAAAGGGAGCGATACAGCGACATCGGTTGCGGCGGAAAAGTTGAAACCTGCCCGTATCAATGTGACAGATGATGCCGAGAGTTTTAAAGGACTTTCGCGCAATCAACTTGCTGAAATCATGGCCGATAAAGATGGCCTTTATACGGAAGACCCGCAGGATACAGCAGAGTCCTTTATCTTCAAGTTGGAAATGGATGAGTTCAAAAGGGTCTACCAGATGACCGGTAGTGCGAGAGCAGGTTTCGAGGCGTTGATAAAGTTTGAAGATCAAGCTGGTTCTATAGAAAAACAGACGTTCCAATGGGCAGAAAGAAGTGCAAATGTTGTTGTAGATTATGAAAAATCGGCCCGTGGTGAATGCATTACCCTAAGGATTATGACATCGAAAACAGTTTCTATAAGAAGTTGAAAGCTTTCTATATTTGCAAGTCCAATGAAAGTTCTATGGCTTTTCTCGCTCGTCGCGAAATGCCCGATCTTTATCGTGATCCGGAATATAAAAAGATAAAATCGGATTTTTATGCAGAAAACAGAACGTGTTTCAAATTTACCGTTTGAGCCGGTTCAACGTCGTCATCAGCAGAAGTTGTGGTTGTTTTGATAGTCTCACGCTTCTCACCTGTGTTTTTCTGTTCTACAGGCGGGGTGAAGGAGAATGTCGTCAAGACGCCGGACGGCCAAGACACGTGCTAGAATGCGCTGGTTCTACAGCGCGATTTTTCTTTCGCCTTTACGGATGTAATCCTGTTCTGAAAGTTACAGAAACCATCCTGCTTTGCCATTTCATTGATGCGATCTTATCTCGATAATTGGCCGGAATAGTTTTGCGCTCTTACTTTAGAGATGAAATCCTATAGACGCTTTATTGGTAAAACTTCTGCTTTGAATAGCGCAAAAGTTTTTGCATTCATCGGTTTTCATGTTTTTCACGTTTTCCGCTGTTTGCATTGATTTTGCTTCAAAATAAAAGGCCTTACGAAGTATTTTCCGTAAGGCCTCAATTCATTGCCTGTAAAAATTTATAAGACAAGAATTTGGTGTCTGTTAAAATCAATTTGGCAAAGCGCATCTTTTTGAGATTGAAGCGCAACGGTTGCAGAACGCACGGCTTTGCCAAAATTTGTTTCATCAGAACTCGTATTTGAGTTTGACACCGCCACCGCCACCTTGGCGGGCACCGACATAGCCCTGACCGTCAACATTGATCGTCAAAGCCTTGTTGTCTCTCAACGGGTTCATCTTGAAGCCGGCTTCAAAAATGCCGGTCGAGCCTTCAAGTGACGGTTTGTTCAAATCGAATTCATAAGCTTTTGCACCGACTTCGCCGTCAAACTCGTAATCATAGGTTGCGCCGATATAAGGCTTGAACCAGTCATTATATTGATAGGAATAACGGGAGCCGAGCTCGATACGTGAACTCGTTGCACTGTCAAAATGCAATTGTTCAGCGTCGATTTTAACCGTATCGCTTTCCATACGTGTCCATAAATAACGGCCATAGACATCAAGGGCACGTTTATCATCAAAGTTGAAGACATAGCCGCCCGTGACATGACCACCAAAATAATTGACCGTGCTGTCATAAGAACCGTGATAGTCGACCACCTGTTCCTCAAGGCCGAATTTTCGACCGGCAGTAAACTTCCCGTCCGACTGGCCAAAACGTAAAGACGCATCGGCATAAAGCCCGTCAGTCTCGTCGGGTCTCAAGTTTTTGACCAACCCAAGACCGGTGCCGGCAAATTCGATACGGGCAAGAATGCCACCGCCCTTATAATCGCTGTCACCGTCACCATGGACGGAAGCGAAACGGTCGAAACTGTTGTAAGTGTCATAAGTGCCGCGGCCATATTCGAAAAATGCGCCGGTGGTGACTTTATGACCAGCTTCAAGGTTAAAGCCGAAAGCAAGACCGGCAATCATATTGAAACCGTCAACGCTGACATGGCTTCCTGTCTGATAGCGCGAGGAAGAACCGCCGGTCATGATAAAGGGAACATAGAGCGGATGATTGATGCGGTTATCCGCTGTTGTTGCAAGGCCGGCAATTGTGCCCATGCTGTTGGCAATCACATCGGAGCCTTGCGAAACAAAGGCGAGACTTGCTGCACGTCCTTCCGAATAAGCCTTCGACTGAGGGTTCAATTGTGCGGCCGATTGCCCCCCTTGGTGATCGTTTCCGCCGCCATTATTATTGCCGCCGCTATTGTTTCCGGTTGTGCCGTGATTTTGTCTTCTGGCAATTTTCAGAACAAGAGCATTATCGCTGTCGTGCGTCTGTTGAAGTTTTGCCTGATAGACAATGAATTGCCCTTGATGGATGGTGTAAGGGCTTTGTGCGTTCAGTGTTCCGCTGGTTTTGTCGATCAAAGTTACGATATTGCCGGTTTCAAGGCGGTTACCCGAAGGAGCCATATCGGCAATTGTATGGTTGGTATTGGTGAGATCAACCGCTTTGCCGCCTTCGGCAATTTTTATCAAGGTATCGCCATTTTTCACATCGGTCGGCAAAATCCAGTGATAATTCTGGAAATTATAAATGCCGGAGACTTTACCGCGATAGCCGTCAAGAGTGAGAGTGTTACCGGTAAAGACATTGGCCAATTCATTGATTGTACCGTCGCCTTTCAGACTGTAACCGCCATAAATTGCGCCGTAACTTACTATATTGCCGCTTGCGTCGCGCTTGCCGATGGTAATTTCATCACCTTCAAGCGTAATGGCATTTCCTGTTATGTCGCCAGACAAACCTGTTTTCGCGTCTCTACCGGCTGCACCACCTTGCGAAAAGCCGCCATAAACATTGCCGGAGATATGGGTTTTTCCGGAAATGACGATTGTATTGTCTTTAACATCGCCACCTTTTCCGGCCGTGCTTTCACTGCCATCACCATCTCCGCTTGCTCCGCCGATACTGGCCCCGCCAAAAACAGAGCCGCCTTCAAGCCCGTCAATTCCGGCACCACCCGTACGACCTTTTCCTCCGCTTCTGCCGAAATTGCCGGCATTTAAAGTGACATTGTCGAGAAGAATATGATTGTTGTAAACATTTCCGCCTTTGCCAGATATTTCTGTGCCAAAACCATTGGCACTGGAGATAGATAAACCGCCGAAGACAGAGCCTCCAGCCACGCCACCATTGCCAGAACCGGCATCATATTGTGACAAACCGCCATTTCCGCCATTTCCGCCAATCAATGTGACATTGACAAGAGTAATTTTATTATCATGGACTGCACCGCCATCACCGGCTGCAAGAGGTCCACCTGCAGCACCGATACTGACACCACCAAAGACGGAGCCGCCGCCGAAACCACCTAGACCTCCCGCGTTATCACCCGTATGAGGATTAGCTCCGCCATTTCCACCATTACCGCCAATGAGGGTTACATTTTTCAAACTTATTGTATTATTGAACACGTCACCGCCGTTTCCGCTGTCGCCCTCTTCGTCATTATGGTCGACCGCGTATTCGGTAACTCCAATGCTCAATCCACCAAAAATAGAAGCTCCCCCCATGCCTCCGATACTGCTTCCTGCAACGGTTGACATCACATTGCGTTCATTCGCCGCATGACCGCCATTACCGCCCGTCACGCTGACATTTTCAAGGATAACGGAGTTTCCGGAAATGCTTTTGCCATGTACTCCGTTCTTTTGCTCCTCATTACCGCTTGTATTTGAACCATTGCCATAGCTCAGCCCGCCGATTATGGAACCGCCGCCGAATTGACCGGGTTGGACATAAGAATGGTCACTTTCCGCAGCAACGGCTGACCAGTCATAGGAAACATTTTTTATGATGAGGTTGTTAGCGGAGATATTATCGCTAAGGGGGTGGGAAGCCGCTTTATTTTCTTCAAAGATATCGACCCCGCCATAAATAATATAAGGTGCAATGGCGCCATCTGTTGTCGACCATTCTATCTGCTTGTCTGACCCGCCAATGACTGTGACGGTATTTCCAGAAAGGTTTGTTTGTGAATAGAGGCTTTTATATTGATCGGAATTGGATGTGGGATCCTTGAGAAGCAGGCTATTATCACTTCCATTATAGCTGATCTCGCCGGCTAAAGCGCAATTTGCAACAAGGCTTGTGGAAGCGGTTACAGCGATTGCCGCAGAAAAGGCAAATAGAGAAGCCGAATGCAAATATTTCAGTTTGAATGACATTATAAAACCCCGAGAAGCAAATGAAAGTGCAGCTTTTCCAAAGAAAATTGGTAATTCGCCGAGTGAGTTGTTTAAGAGTTATCAAACAGGAAAGCAAGGCCGATATGGCATACGCCATGCATATCGTTAATACAGAAATAATATTTTGCATTTGCATTTTTAAAAAATTTATAGAACGAAAGTGCATTTTTTGCCGGATTGACCGTATGAAACTTAAAACGGAACGAAAAAAAATTTTTCTGTTTAAATAATTTTCTGTTTAAATAAAAAGTGTTGGATAAAAATAACGAAATGTCATGAGAGCACTGAAAAACGTAAGAAGATTGTCGCAATAGAGTGAAAAAGCGCCTTCTAGTGGTTAACAGTGCCGATCATTCCGCTTGATCGTTGTCAGAAGGGGGGGCTCTATCGGGTGGGAAGTGGTTTTATAGACGTAAATTCGGATTGGTTACTATAGTCCGGGTGTTTCCTGTTCATTCCGGTTTTTTAACCGGTGTGGTTGACTTTTGGCAGCATGTTAGAAAAGGAACCGGCCTTCTTTATCAAGCATGAACCGCTTGGGATGATGAACAAAGGATTCCATAGTGACGAAACCCCTCACGGGGATGGGTGATGGTAAAATTAGGGATTTTTTCAAGCAGTTTTTTATGAGGATGCTTATGGACAAAATTTTAGCGGAATTCTTCCTCGTCAACGAGGGCTAAAATTTCCGACAAAATGCCGCCTCCGATCGAAATACCTCTGAGCACACTTGCACCGCTAAATAGAGCGGCACTTCCACCGGCTTTAGAACCACCATTGTCGCCTTTGCCACCCGAAAGGCGGGTTATTTTTAAGGTAACATAATTGCCGCTTATGTTGCTTCCGGTGCGAATATTTGCATTATAAATGAGTGCACCTGACGACCAGCCTCCGGCACCACCGATACTGATGGCGCCAAAAACCGAGCCACCACCCATGCTTCCTATAGTGCCCCCACGATAGATGTCATCGGGCGAACCATTTACCTCGCCCATCGGCTCCATGAATGTGACGAGGCTTTGCATTGCTAACGCTTGAGACTATGCTCTACCAAAGCGTATTTCATCAGAACTCGTATTTGAGTTTGACACCGCCACCGCCACCTTGGCGGGCACCGACATAGCCCTGACCGTCAACATTGATCGTCAAAGCCTTGTTGTCTCTCAACGGGTTCATCTTGAAGCCGGCTTCAAAAATGCCGGTCGAGCCTTCAAGTGACGGTTTGTTCAAATCGAATTCATAAGCTTTTGCACCGACTTCGCCATCAAACTCGTAATCATAGGTTGCGCCGATATAGGGTTTGAACCAGTCATTATAGTGATAGGAATAACGTGTACCGAGCTCCATGCGCGAGCTAATGGACCTGTCGAAATGCAATTGTTCAGCGTCGATCTTAACTGTGTCGCTTTCCATACGTGTCCATAAATAGCGGCCATAGACATCAAGGGCACGTTTATCATCAAAATTGAAGACATAGCCGCCCGTGACATGGCCACCAAAATAATTGACCGTGCTGTCATAAGAACCGTGATAATCGACCACCTGTTCCTCAAGGCCGAAGTTGCGACCGGCAGTAAACTTCCCGTCCGACTGGCCAAAACGCAAGGATGCATCGGCATAAAGCCCGTCAGTCTCGTCGGGTCTCAAGTTTTTGACCAACCCGAGGCCGGTGCCGGCAAATTCGATACGGGCGAGAATGCCGCCGCCCTTATAATCGCTATCGCCGTCACCATGGACGGAAGCGAAACGGTCGAAACTGTTATAGGTGTCATAAGTGCCGCGGCCATATTCAAAAAATGCGCCGGTTGTGACTTTATGTCCACTTTCAAGATTGAAACCGAAAGCAAGGCCGGCAATCATATTGAAACCGTCAATCTCGACATGGCTTCCTGTCTGATAACGGGAGGAAGAACCGCCGGTGATGATAAAGGGAACATAGACCGGATGATTGAAGCGGTTATCCGTTCTTGCCGCAAGGCCGGCAATTGTGCCCATGCTGTTTGCAATCACGTCGGAGCCTTGTGAAACAAAGGCAAGGCTTGCAGCACGTCCTTCCGAATAACTTTTAGACTGCGGGTTCAATTCTGCAGCCGATGTAGGCGGATTATTGTTTCCTGTGCCTTGATTATTTCCGCCATTACTACCGGTGCCATTGCCTCCGGTATTATTGCTGCCACCGTTATTATCTCCACCACCGGTGTTGCCACCGTTATGATCACCGCCACCGGTATTATCATCACCACCGCCGGTATTGCCACCATTGTGGTCACCACCGCCGGTATCATCTCCGCCACCAGTGTTATCACCGGTATGATCGTTATTGGGTGTATTGTCTGTTTTCTGGCCAAATTGCAGAATAAAAGCGGTGTTATCGCCAGCCTGCTTTTGTTTGAGAGTGGTATCGTAAAAGATAAATTGTCCTTGTTTGAGCGTGTAGTCGACAGGTGACCAGCTGCCACCGGATTTATCGATCAGCGTCACCATATCGCCAGTCATAAATCGCGGACCATTCGGGTCAAGACCGGCAATAGTGTGTTTTGTATTGGTCAAATCAACCGGTGTACCGCCATCGGCAATTTTTATCAGCGTATCGCCATTTTTTACATCTGCCGGCAAAATCCAATTATAATTTTCAAAATTATGGATACCGGCAACGGTTCCGCGGTAACCGTTAAGATTGAGAGTATTGCCGGTAAAAACATCGGCTGTCACACTATCTTTCCCGTCGCCATTAAGGCTGCGACCACCCCAGATTGAGCCATATTCTGTGACGTTTCCTTCCTCGTCCCGTTCGCCAATGACAATCTGGTCGCCTGTCAGTGTTACAGTATTATGGTTGGCATCGCCGCCCAAACCGTCCTGACTGGAAACAAGTATATTTTCATCACTAAAGTGAATGCCGGCTTTACCCCCATGGGATAGACCACCATAGATATCTTTAGTGATCAAGGACTTTCCGAAAATGGCGATTGTATTGCCATTGACGTTTCCGGCATTGCCGCCGTTACCGCCGTTTTTAGTGGCGCTGCTGCTAACATCGCCAAAACCGCCGGTACCACCCATACTGATGCCGCCATAAACCCCTTGATTATGCACGCTATTTTTGGCTGTTTCCGCGCTATAAAGAACGACGTCGGTTAATGTAATATGGTTATTGCCAACATCACCGCCCAAGCCGCCTACGCCGTTGCTTTGTGTTGCATTATATCCTATCCCGCCAGAACCGCCGACACTTGCACCACCATAGATGCTTCCGCCGTTCGAGCCGACAAGGCCTGAACCTTCTTCACTTCCGACGTGAATATTTCCGGCCGCACCACCTTCGCCACCGTGAATTTCTACCCGCTCAAGTATAATGGTATTGTTATTGACTGCACCGGCATTGCCACCAACGCCGTTCCTCACGCCACCTTGCGAACCAAAGCCGCCGACACCGCCAAGACTGAGCCCACCAAAAACACTTCCACCGCCGGCACCGCCGCTGCCACTGCCCCCCATACTGACGTTCTTTTCACCCTCCTGTGACCCTTCTTCAAGAATGGAAACATCATGGGAGATTGCCCCTCCAGTTCCGCCTGTGTTTCCAATGAGAGTTGAATCGACAATCGTTATCTGATTGTTGGTAACTGCGCCGCTATCACCACCATTGCCATTGAATTCTTTTGCGTTTTTGCCGAAGCCGCCGCCACCGCCGGTACTTAAACCACCGATAACACTGCCGCCGCCCATGCCGCCAATTCCCCCGCCGACACCGCCATTTCCTCCAATGCCGCCCTTAAGCGTGGTATGATCGAGAGAAATAATATTGTAACTGACATCTCCGCTCATGCCGCCATTGCCGCCTATACTGTCGGAATTAGGGGTACTGATCATCTGACCGAGCCCACCAGCGCCGCCCATAGATAGGCCGCCAAAGACAGTTGCGCCGCCGGCACCGCCAGCGCCACCACCGCTTTCTGTACTTGAGCCGCCGACACCGCCACGGCCTCCTTCAATTGTGTTTCGGACCAATGTGACAGTATTGGATTTCACTTCATCGCCGTGACCTCCATTACCACCGGTAGAAATGGAGTCATAACTGCTGCCACCAGCGCCGCCGATTGTCATACCGCCAAAAACAAGGCCGCCACCCATACCGCCAACGCCGCCACCGGAGCTAGGGAGGCCATCACCGCCTTTGCCTCCATTTGCGCCCTTTATGGTTCCATCGGTTAAAGTGACGTGGTTGTCATGAACAGCGCCACCATTACCGCCATCGGAATTCGACGTGCCGTTATTTCCGGCAAAACCGCCGCCGCCAGCAATTGCCAGCCCCCCTCCAACAATACCACCGCCAGCGCCTGCCGTGCCGCCGCTGCCGTTATTTCCAATGGTGGAGCCGCCATTGCCACCATCGGCACCAGTCAAATTTACACCCGTCAAATTAACGATGTTATTGAAGATGACTCCGCTTGAGCCCCCCTGGCCATTATTTTTACTTCCCGTGAACCCGTTGCCACCGGCACCGCCGATAGAAACACCCCCCAAAACACTTGCACCGCCAAAGCCACCGACACTTCCGCCGTATCTTTCGCCACCATTGCCGCCTTTACCGCCATAAAGATCGGTTTTGTTCAAAGTAACTTTATTTCCCGAAAGGTCGCCACCTTTACCACCATTGCCGTTATCAATGACGGAATTTGTTGACCAGCTTCCCGCGCCGCCAACACTGAGGCCACCATAAACCGAGCCGCCGCCCATGCCACCGATAGTGCTTACCCGATAGTCCGCGACTGGAGAACTGTTACCATCACCGGCGTCAGCGCCATAGATGGCTACATTATCAAGGCTAAGCTGAGCGCCGGTGATATCACCGCCTTTGCCCCCCAGACCTGAACTTGAACCACTATAGGAAATATAACCCGGTGCGCCTGCGCTCAGACCGCCGAAAACCGAGCCACCCCCCATGCCGCCAATATGACCGCTTATTTCGGCATTTGTTGCTTTGTTTCCGGCTCCGCTCCAGTCATATTCAACATCTTTAACCGATACGGTCGCTCCTGTGTTAGAGGCTCCGTCAATGCCATTATTGCCTGTCAAATCATATTGCACTGAAGCAAAGCCGTAGACATTATAGGGGGCAACAGAATTGTCCCACTTCGTTCTCACTCCCTCGTTTCCACCATTCGCCGTGATTGTATTGGTCGGTTCGGTCAAATGTGGACGAAGGCTCATCCGTGAACCATTTATATCTGTCGGATCGGCGGTTAAAGCCGTTTGATCTGTGCCATCATAGTGAAGTTCCTCGGCTGCAATTGCATGCATTGAAAGATTGGAAAGAGCCACACTGATAAGCACAATGCGCGAAGTCGCATTCAACAAAGCCTTTGGCAGGCGGATGTGTTTATTAGAAGAGCGCATTACAATTCCTTATTTTTTTCATGGGCCAAGACCCGCATCCCCGACAGTAGAGAAAGCGCTTTTATCTGCCGAAAGTGGATAGATGTTTGGCGCATGAATCAGGCAAAAATTTACCGAAAGTTAACAAAAATGAAAAGTCAAAAATGAGCAGCGGGATTTTTTCGGTTGAATAAATATGAAAATAAAGCTGAAAAATAATGCAATATTATGAAAAATATCCGAAAAATAAACCTGAGGTTCAAGAATTCACGTCGGCTTTTTTAGACAAAAACGGGAGATGTGGATTATCTCAAAAAATTCGACGCACCAGAATAATCGGAAATATCAAGAATTATATGAATTTAAACGGATATAAAATAAAAAAAGTTTCTGTCGAACAGGTTTACAGACTTGATCCCGATTGAGAAAAATAAACCTACAATATATATATTAATTAAATACGACTATAGATTGTATATACCTTGATATAGCTTGTTTAAAATGGAAATATTACGGAATTAATAATTTAGAGTCCCATAATATCAATATCACGTGACAAGGGGCAGATGATTTAAAAACAGATATCACCCCGACCTTGATAATATTTTGGCCAAAGAAAACGATCACCTTCAAGCAGTGGAAAACAAATCGGTACGATATTACAAGCCGCTCACCGTCCATCAGGTAAAGTCATCTTTGAATGAAGGTCGTCCGGAAGAAAAATTCGCCCGGGATACAAAATCCATTGATACAAAATCCGCTTATACTTTGAAGCTTGCCCTCCGATATCGATCAGTGCCTGTTGTTTATCAAAGCACACGCCAAACGGTGAAAAATTGTTTTTTATTGTGTTCAACGCCCGCATGTGTTTGCCGGTTTCCCGTCGGGTCGAAAGGGCTTTCCGGAAAAACCGTTATTTGGTGGTTTTCACAAAAAAGCGGTCTTCCATATCAAGCATGAAACGTTCCGGATGGCGGACATAGAATTCCATGCCCACAAGTGCAGCACGAGGATGGGTTAAGACAAAGGTAGGAATGTTTTCCAGCAGCTTTTCATGGGGTTGTTTATGGATAAAGTTCCGGCGGAATTCATCCTCGTCAACAAGAGACAGCATTTCCGGCAGAATGCCGCCGCCGATATAAACGCCACCTTCGGCTTTGAAAACAAGCGCGAAATCACCGGCCAATCGCGCCAGATAATTGATGAAAAATTGCACTGCTTCGTAAGCCTGATTGTCGATGGCGCGATGGGCGTGGACAAGGCGCGCTTCGGCTGTAATCTCTTCAGGCAATTCGATACGGGCTTTCACATTGCGCATGGCGCAAATCGCGCGATAAATATTTAATAGCCCGCGCCCGCTTAATAATTCCTCGGCGCTGACCCGACCGACGAGTTTTTTCAAAAACGGGTAGAGGGCAAGATCTTCGTCGCTTTGCGGAGCAAAGTCGATATGCCCGCCTTCACCTTCAATCGGAATATAACGTCCGTTCAGATAGATAAGTCCGGCAATGCCAAGTCCGGATCCCGCACCGATAATGACTTTTGTCTGATCTGTCGCGGTGGTTTTTTTGCCGATCGGTTCAAGATATTTTTCTGGCAGAACGATGGCTGAAAGTGCTTGTGCCTCGAAATCGTTGATTAAGAAAACTTCATTGAAACCGAATTTTTCAATGAGTTTTGCCGGTGAAATGACCCAATTGCAATTGGTGAGCTTGATTTCTTTGCCGGTAACGGGACCGGCAATTGCCAGAAATAGCGACTTCGGATGTGTTTTTATGAGCGGCAGAATAGCCGAACCGATGGCATCCTCGATCGTCGGGAAATCATTAACTTTGCCGGTTGCAATTGCAAGTTGTTCGCCGGCGTGATTGAGGATGAGCGAAAACCGCATATTGGTGCCACCAATATCTCCGATAAGAACAGGAAATTCCAGATTTTGATTTTGCATGAACCTTTCCCCGTTTTGGTGGTTGCCGTTTTTGTGGTTGACGTCGTAATGGTGGTGTCGACGGTTATAATTTTTTTAACCGGAACAAAATTGCAAAGCAGGTTTTATTTAGCCGGTTTTTCCGGTGCATTCAAAACTGCCGTGCATTCCTTAGGCAATTCCGAAACCATCATAATATGCGGCTTTGGTGGTGTGGTGGTCGTGGGTTTTTTGGGCTTTTTATCGGCCCATGGCTCGTCGGTAAACCACCAGGCAAGCGATTTGTCGCAACCGTCACCGGCTGTCACCTTGGGTTGCGGTTTGCAATTTTCCGAACCCGCTTGGCATTTCAACCGGACATGGAAGTGCCAGAAATGCCCCCAATAGGGGCGCACTTTCTGAAGCCACGAGCGATCACCGGTCACTGTGTCGCATAATTGTTTTTTTATGCCAGGATGCACAAAGATGCGCTCGACTTCCGGATTTTCTGCCGCGTCGCGAATAAGCGCCGTGCGTTCAGGTGTCCATTTTTTCGGGTCGGCATAAAGCGAATCTTTTTTAAGCATAGATACGCCTTGCATATTTTCTCTTTCAGCCGCGCTTAAACGATGGTCAGGCATGGGGGTGAGCCAGATATCTGCATCAAGCCCGATCTGGTGGGAGGCGTGTCCGTTCAGCATCGGGCCGCCGCGCGGTTGCGAAATGTCACCGATGAGTAGGCCCGACCAGCCATCTTTGGCAGCCTGCCTCGACAATTGCTCGATAAAGCGTATGGTTGCCGGATGCCCCCAATTGCGGTTGCGTGAAAGGCGCATGACTTGCCAGTTCGGCCCGTCAATCGGCAGAGCAACCGCGCCATTAAGACAACCCTTGGAATAAAAACCGATGGATTGTGCTTGACCGGCCGAAGGCAATTTGACATCGCCAAAAGCCTGTTTTGCCGGTTCGTCACTATGGGCAGTCGCGATAGGCAAAAAAAACGCTGCCAATGTTGTTGCCAAAATCCGGTTGAATGACTTGAACTTTGAAGACATCCCAAACGCCTTTCGAACGCGCAAAATCTTTTTAAAAGCACAACAGTTTAAAAACTTGTCACTCATCTTAAGCGCCCGACCATCTTTTAAAAAAGGCGTGCGAGCATTAGAGCTTTTTATCCCATAGATTATCCTTCCACATTGCGTCTAATGCAGGACGATAATCGGGATATTTCAGATTATATCCTGTTTTTGAGAGTTTATGATTCAATATTCTTTTATTATCACCATAAAAAGAACGTGCCATGGGCGACATATCGGCTTTTTCAAAGGGCACTTCTTCAAGATCGGTCACACCCATCAATTTTGCCGCATAATGCATGACATCTTCAGGCGCTGCCGGTTCATTATCGACAATATTGAAAATGCCTTCACGTTTTGCCGAAGAAAAAGCCTTGATGACACCGGCAATATCATCAACATGAATGCGGTTGAAAAACTGCCCCTTTTTAATGACAAGCGTTTTATTGCCCTGACTTAATTTTATGAAAGGATTGCGCAACGGGCCATAAATGCCGCCAAGGCGCAAAACGGAAACGGGAATATTGCGTTTTTCCCCAAACGCCTGCCATTTTTTTTCCACTTCAAGGCGGGCAATGTTGCGGTTAAGCGAGGGGTGACAGGGGGCAGTCTCGTCAATCCACCCACCGTCATGATTGCCATAAACGCCAATGGTGGAAAGATAGCCTATCCATTTTAGCTCCGGCATAGAGCCAAGAATGTCGGGCCGGTTTAAAACCGCGTCGCTCATCGTGTCATCGGGTGAAATCGAAATAACAAGATGTGTTGTTGTTTCAAGTCTTTCAAAAAAAGTCCGGTTCGGCTTGTCAAAAAGAAAGGGTTCGATATTGGCACTTTCGAGAGCGGTAAAATTTTCTTTTGTGCGTGTGGTGCCGCAAATCCGGCTTTTTGGGGCGGCGGAAGTGGTGTCTGATGTGTCGGCAACAGGGGCGCCATAAAGAGAGGCGAAGGCGCGAGCAGAATAGCCGGCACCAAGCATCATGAATTGTTCTGGTGCTTTTGCGTTTTCCGTTATCCGTTTCAATCTTCCCATTCCTTTAATACATCGGGGTTTGAAGAGAATGTTATAGAACGCTTTGCCAATTCATCAAATTCCGCTTTTGTGAGAAGTTGTTTCAAGGCCCAGACAGCCATACCGGCAACAAGCGGATCGGGATCTTTTAAATGCGGCTTGACCACGCTGACAAGTGAGTGGTCGGCGCTGTTGCCCGCAGCAATCAGACAATTGCGGATAAAGCGGTTGCGCCCGATACGTTTGACCGGAGAGGCGGTAAAAAATGAACGGAAAGCCGCATCATCAAGCTTCAAAAGAAAATCGAGTCTCGGAGCAATCAGATCTTCACGGGCTTTAAGTTTGATTTCACGTGTGTTTCTGGCAAATTTGTTCCACGGGCAGGCGGAAAGGCAATCGTCACAACCGTAAATGCGATTGCCGATGGCTTTACGGAATGAAAGCGGGATTTGCTCTTTGAGTTCGATTGTAAGATAGGAAATGCAGCGGCGTGCATCAAGCTGATAAGGGGCGGGAAAGGCATGGGTAGGGCAGGCGGAAAGACAGGCGTGGCAGGAACCGCAATGGTCGACTTCCGGCTCATTAACGGGAAGTTCCACATTGGTGAAAATGGAACCGAGAAAAAGCCACGAGCCGAATTCGCGGCTCACAAGATTTGTGTGCTTTCCCTGCCAGCCGAGTCCGGCAAGTTGGGCAAGCGGTTTTTCCATAACCGGTGCGGTATCGACAAACACTTTGACATCGCCCCCGAAACGCGAAACAAAGCGCGAGGCTATCTGCTTGAGACGCCCTTTTATCAATTCATGATAATCGCGATGGCGGGCATAATAGGAGATATTGCCGCAGTTTTTATCCGGTGTGCGGTGGAATTCCTGCGCATCCGGCCCGTAATTCATAGCAAGCATAATGACCGATTTGACGTCCGGCCATAAATTGACAGGTTCCATACGCCTTTTAGCGGTCTCGAGCATCCATTCCATCGTGCCGTGATAGCCGTGGTGCAGGGCTTCAACAAGGTGATGGGCCGCTTTTTGATTGTTAGAACCGGTGATCGCAATGGCATCAAAACCAAAGGCTGCGGCTTCTTTGACCAGAAAATCCCTGAGGACCAGAAAATCCTTGAGCTTTGCTTTGTCGCTAGAAGTCGAGATCGGCATAGTGCGTGCTCGGAGCAATGCCTCTTATGCGATCATTCAAAAGCGGACGGAACGAGGGTCTCGATTTGATGCGCATATACCAGTCGCGCGAGGCAGGAAATGATTTCCAGTCGATTTCTCCCATAAAATCAAGGACTGAAAGTGAAGCGGCGGCTGCAAGATCGGCATAAGAGATAGAGTTTCCGGCGAGCCAGTCACGCGAGGCGGAAAGCCATTCCAGATATTTCATATGCGGGCGGATATTGGCACGGGCATTGCGCAAGGTTTGTGAATCGGGCGCGCCACCTCCCTGTGCCAGCGGAATTTCACGTTTATAAATACGCTCGCGCACAATGTGACGGGTGACTTCACTTTCAAGCTTCGATAAAAACCACTCGGTCAGGCGGCGCACCTCTGCGCGTTCGAGCGGGTTTTCGGGAAAGAAGCGCTGGTCGCGACGCAAGCCGCCGCGCGTTTCATCAAGATATTCATAAATGACATAGGCACCACAAAGCGGCACTTCCCGCTCGGCTAACAACACCGGTACACTGCCTGCCGGATTAAGCACGAGAAACTCGCGCCGACGCGCCCATTCATGCTCTTCTATAAGATTGGTGGCAACATCATATTCGTTAAGGATGAGCCGCACAAAACGGGAAGAAGAGGACATCGGATGATGAAAAAGCGTTAGCATGACAACTCTGGGTTTTTAACAAACTTTGAAAAGACGTTATAGAACCCATTTCGGGGAAGAACAAGAAAGGGAACCACAATGCTAACCTGTTGCAACAGTCATGCTTAACCAATTGTAAAATACGACAAAAAATCGTTCTGCAACGTTAATAATCTGAAAACGGAATGAACAAAACGGACAAGTTCAAAAACCGCGATTTTGAATTGTCTTGAAGCGCTTTATGTTTTGTCTTGCCCTCTCAAAATTTCTTCAAGAGTTCAATTGTAAGCCGGCGGCTTTTCCATGAAAATTGTTTTCGGACAAGGGGCAGAGCCGGTTTTTAAAAAAAGGGTTTGGCTTGTGAGGCTTTGCGCGCAAATAGTTTCAGAAAAAGGGGAGAATTTTTTAAAATGAAGGCAGAATTTTGTAAAAAGCAGGAAGTGGTTTCTAAGAGCCGGCCTTTACCAACCGGGGTTCAATGACGAGGCAATGACTGCAAATAATTCAGGCATACCAAAAAGGTTTTGTCTGTTTGTTGTGGCGCGCATTTTCAGCCACCACTTTTGAAAACGAAATCGGGCAAAACTTGGAAGGGGCAAAACTTGAACGGGGCAAAATTCAATGAACAAAAACTTATCGGGCAAGCGGATTGGCAGCTTCTAAAATGGTTCCCCTCAAATCATCAAGGCCTATTCCTTTTTCGGAAGAAGTGGCAATGATATGCGGAAAAGCGGCAGGGCGTTTGACGATCACCTTGTGGGTGTTATCAATCAATTTTTGAAGTTCGGCCGGTTTGATCTTGTCGATTTTTGTGAGAATAATCTGATAGGAAACGGCCGCCTTATCAAGAAGGGTGAGCACATCCTGATCGTTCTTTTTGATGCCATGACGGGCATCAATCAGCACATAGACGCGTTTTAAAGTTGTGCGACCACGCAGATAATCGAAAATCAGCTTTGTCCATTGGTCGACCTGCGCTTTTGGAGCTTCGGCAAAGCCATAGCCCGGCATATCGACAAGCGCGAGCGGTGGCAAATCATCAACAGTGCCGGCAAAGCCATCAGGCACAAAATAGTTGAGTTCCTGTGTGCGACCCGGGGTGTTCGACGTGCGGGCGAGCCCTTTATGGCCAACCAGCGCATTGATGAGCGAGGATTTGCCGACATTGGAGCGGCCGGCAAAGGCAATTTCGGCGGGCCCTTCGGGCGGCAGAAACTTCATTGCCGGTACACCGCGGATAAAAATCCAGTTACGGGCAAAAAGTCCCGCCAATGCAGGACTGTCTGTCACTTATTTGGTCTCTTTCTTCGGTTTCTTTTTGAAGATGGCTTTGAGATTGTCCCAAAGTTCGATCTTTGCACCTTGGCTTTTCATGATGATTGCCTGCTGGCAGATCGACAGCGTGTTGTTCCATGCCCAGTAAATAACAAGGCCGGCAGGAAACGAGGCAAGCATGAACGTAAAGACAATCGGCATCCATGTGAAAATCATGGCCTGTGTCGGGTCGGGCGGTGTCGGGTTCATGCGCATTTGCAAGAACATAGTGATACCCATAATGACAGGCCATGCGCCGATCATCAAAAATGCCGGAACATTATAGGGAAGCAAACCGAACAGATTGAAGAGCGATGTCGGGTCGGGGGCTGCAAGATCCTGAATCCAGCCAAAGAAGGGCGCATGGCGCATTTCAATGGTGATATAGAGCACTTTATAAAGGGCAAAGAAAATCGGGAACTGCACCAGAAGCGGCCAGCAACCGGCAAGCGGATTGATTTTCTCGGTTCTATAAAGCTCCATAATGGCTTGTTGTTGCTTGACCTTGTCATCGGCATATTTGGTGCGGATTTCCATCATTGCCGGCTGCACAACTTTCATGCGTGCCATAGACTTATAAGACTTGTTGGCAAGCGGGAACAGAACCGCCTTCAAAATGACAGTGACAAGCAGAATGGCAACACCGAAATTGTTAGTGAGCTTATAGAGAATGTCGATCAGAGCAAACATCGGTTTGGTAATGATCGAGAACCAGCCCCAGTCGATCAGCAATTCAAATTTTAAAATCTTCAGATTGTCCTGATAGGCATTGATAGTTTCAACGCGTTTTGCACCGGCAAACAAATGGTTGGTAATTGTTTCGGTGGCTCCGGAAGCAACGGTGATGGCCTTTCCGGTCAAATCCGACTGGTAATGGGTGGAAAGACGATCGAAATAGACAAAACGGCTGGTATATTCTTCATCCTGCGGAGGAATAGCAGCAACGGCCCAATATTTGTCGGTAATGCCGATAAAGCCGCCTTTGACCTTGTCGAAAACCATTTTCTTTTCGTTTGCCGCATCGGGCTTCAAATCTTTCAATGCGGAATATTTTTCTTCCTTGAGGCCATCGTCACCGGCAACGCCGATCATGCCTTCATGAAGAAGATAGGTGGCACTTGCGTGTTCGGGAGGAGCAGCGCGGGCAACGCGCGCATAAGGCAGAAGGCTTACAACCGAAGAAGCATTGTTGGTGACACTGTCGGAAATGGTGAACATATAATTTTCGTCAACCGAGATCACACGGTGGAAGATCTGACCCTGACCATTGTCATAGACGAGATGGACAGGTGACTTGGGTGTCAAGGTTGTGTTTTCACCATCAACCTTCCATTCGGTGTTGAATTGTGGCAGGCTTCCAGCGGGCAAACCTTTGCCGGTAAAACCGAATTCGGCAATATAGGTTGTGTTGAACCCGTTAGGATTAAGAAGGGCAATTTCCGGCGAATTCTTGTCAACTGTCAAACGGTAA
Source organism: uncultured Bartonella sp. (assembly GCF_946479275.1). Lineage (GTDB taxonomy): Bacteria > Pseudomonadota > Alphaproteobacteria > Rhizobiales > Rhizobiaceae > Bartonella. The sequence goes on along the minus strand of NZ_CAMLFE010000005.1, from coordinate 208,512 downwards.
TTTTTCAAAAACAGATCATCGAACTGGGCACCGACAAGATTGATCGACCCTTGTAACTCCGGCGTGTCAATTGCAACACGTTTGGATTTTTTAAGTGCCGCGTCGCGTGCGTCCGGTGTCATTTCGAAACCGGCGGGGTTTGTTTCGTCTTTATTTTGGGGCGGTGTTACAGTGCCATTTTCGGCAGTCGGAACGGCCTGATTTTGCGCGTTTTCATCTTTCTCGATCTGGTGGGCAATTTCTTGTGCCTTTTGCTGGTCGGCATTTTTCGGTGCAACGTAAAAATACTGCCAGGCAAGAATGATAAGGAGCGACAATCCAATAGCAATGAAAAAATTACGATTATATTCCATGAGCGATTGTCCTGTTACCGTTTCGAGTTTTGTATTTTTTGCCTGAACCGACGTTCCATTTCTCCGGTCAGACTGTCAAATGATGCTTCAAGCGCATCGGGACGCGCAATAATGACATAATCTGTCCCGGCGGCAATGTCACGTTTTAATGAAAGCCGGAAAGCTTCGCGCAAACGCCGCTTGATGCGATTGCGCTTGACTGCGTTACCATTTTTGCGTGTGACAGTAAAACCGACACGCGGCAAAGTAGTGGATTTGATTTCTTCCGGCAAATCCCGGCTTTTCGATTCGAGAAGAAAAAACGGTCCGCGCCGTTTTTCACCGTTTCTTAATGCCAAAAAATCCGCCCTTTTACGAAGGCGGAGGAAGGATTTGTCACTCATCGGAAAAACCTCTGACAAAACTCTGCCTTGAAAGAGCGGGTTTTAACGGGTGTCTCAACACTGGCCTATTGCAACGGAAAAGGGAAAAATAGCTAGTCAAAAAGCCCATCTTTCCCGCCGTTGTAAAATCCCTGAAAAACCGGAAAAAGAAAACCGGAAGAATTGAAAAAACCTGAAAAAATTGAAAATCAGGCTGAAAGGCGCTTGCGACCGCGGTTGCGGCGAGCAGCGACGACTTTACGGCCACCGAGGGTTGCCATGCGCGCACGGAAGCCGTGGCGGCGTTTACGGACGAGTTTGGACGGTTGATATGTACGTTTCATTTATTTAACATACCGCGGCGTGCGGCCCTTCTTGGTTCTATGTGCGGTTTCCCGCCGGTTGAACAGTTTTCAAAACCTTGTGCTTTTTTAAATAAAGTACAAGGCAATTTTTGCGCTTATACGGTTTAGTTTCGTTGAAGTCAATTGCCGTTCGTGTTCCGCACCCGTCTGATATCAACAGAATATTGGTCGCGCCGGCCGTTTATCTGGGGCTCTATATGGGCTTCGTCAACAAGCTCTTTTAACGATTTTTCTGTATTGACCACTTTGAGGTCATAAAGATAGGAGGGCAGTTGTCCTGAAAAGAGAATACGCCAGTCGAGCGGAATACCGGGGTCGAGAATGCGGGCCATGTCGAAAACCACAGTCGTGCAATTGGCTGTAACGGTGTTATAAAAGCGCGCCTGATGGGCGAGTTTGTCGGCCGTTTCAAGATAGTTCAAAAACAGGTCTTTTATCTTTTCCTGACGCACATTGATCGGGTAGCGATAAACATTTTCATGCCTTATATCGGTGCGCAATTTTATGATATCTTCTTCAGGCGCGGCAATCATAATCAATTCGAATTCTTTGAAAAAACCGCCAATGGCAGAAAAGCTCTGCTCTTTTGTGCGGCGGATTTCGGCAGAAAACACCAGATGGCGCCCGTCTTTGAAGGTAAAGCCCACAAGCGTGTGGGCAATATAGGGACCCATCCAATAGGATAAATAGACATCAAGCCCGACAAGATCATTAACATTATAAGTGCCGTTTTCCCAGTTTTCCTTTCCCTCGTAAGGCGCGATCCACTCGAAATTGCGGATGTTTTGGAGATGGACAATATCCGGATTGATCGGGTCGAATGTGGCTTCCACACTGCGCGAAAGTTCAGGAGCCCAATCACGGTGAAGTGTCGGCCGGATTGATGACCACCATATGATAACGCCGATAAACATCAGCGCCAGAAGAATGCGCGATTTCCATGGGGCTTTAAATTCGAGTTGAAGCGCATAAATGCCGACAACCAGCCATAAAACAGCAACAAGAACAAAGCCCGCCATATTGAACGGCAACTGGTAGAAAAAAGCAAACAGGCTCCAAACCAGCATGAGAAAGGCAAGGATAATCCAAATCGCACGCGTAATCTGCCCGAAAAAACGTGTCAGAAAATGTTTTGATGTGATCCCGTTAGCCGAAAGAAGTTTTTGCATAAAATATCCGACTGGTTATTTGGTTTTCACCCATTTTATCATCTTGGGTTTTAAAAAATCATTCCTTCATTTTCAATCAATAGCAGAGTGTTTCAAATAGAACTTTCAAGGGGTTTTTCAGGTTTAAAGTAGAAGTTTTATTGAAAAACAAAGCGAGCGAAACTTTTCAGGCAAAAATCTCGAGAGAGAAGAAATTGGTTGTATTAGTCGACAAAACAACCTATGATTGCTAAAGCCGGTTTTAGCAAAGTGAGTGTAGCGAGTTTCAGGATGACTGACCATTGCAACAATATGCAACGACTGATCTTTATGATTCGTCAATATCTTTCATCGGAAAGTTACGTTTTGGGGCGCTCGGCCAATGGTGTTTTCGAAGTCGAGAGGGCAGTTAGAGAATTCCATCTTTATAATCCCGAATGCGACGTGAATGACGAATTTTTGCGTAAGATGTTGTGTGTGGAAGCCTTGCGCAAAGGCATGGCTTTGCATTTTGGAAAAGAAATCTAATTATTTGAAAAAATTAATTTTTTAATGATTTTTGAATTTTCTCCTTTTGCCTGTGATTAAAAAATCCACCTTTCGGTGAGAAATGGCTTTACCCTTGTGGGGAGTTTTTTCTGTCAACGTTATTTCAAAACTCGTTGCCGAATGACCGATAAAACTGTCAGAGAAAATTTTGAAATAAAATTTTATTGTCGGTTGTTGAGAGGTACGTCAGGGCAAGACACCTTCAAGCTTGAAAAAGCTGTCATTTGTCCGGCCATTAATTTATTGGCTAATCATCAATCAGGCTGCTTTGTAGAGATGCTTTTTCCAAGTGCTTTATCTGCTTGTTCAGAGAAAACCCGTGCGGATTTGGGGAACAATTTTTCAAAAAATACAACCTATGCGAGAAAAATCGGCAAAAAGTCCGGTTTGCCTGAAACCGTTCGTCTCATTTTTTTCGTCTGGCTTTTCGTCTGGCCGTCAAGTCTGACAGTATGTGAGAAATCTGACAGTGTGTGAGGAAGTTGTATGCGAAAAGGCGCCGAAAAAAAGCTACGGAGAAGCTTGCAATATTTCATCAATTGACGGGCAGCGGGACGAAAAGGAAAGATGAGAGGGAGGCGGAAAGAAAGGCATTAAAAAGCGGGAAGGAAAAGTGGAGAGCCGGCAAAAAGGAAACGGATGGCACTAAGCTGAGGAAAGATCCGCCGGTACTTAATATCCGGCAAAGCATAGAGGGGCCGGAAAACACGGGCGGATTAGAAAGGTGAATGAAGGAGGGGCGAGGAACATATAAAAATGAAGCGCAGAGAACGATAGGGAGAAGAAAAGGACAGAAAAAACAGAATAGGAAAAATAAAAAATCGATGCGGCAATAGGAGCGTTGAGAGGGGGAGGGAACTTCGTGTGAAACAGGAAAAGAGAAGACGAAAAACGACCGTCGAGAGAAAAATAATAGGTGGCAAAAGGATAGGGGAGAAAGCCGGAAAGAAGAAGGAACCGGAAAAGAAGTTACCCACCCTCAGGAGCATGCCACCCGTAAAAATACAATAATGCAAAAGAAACATGCGTCAACACTTGTCGATTGTTTTGTAAAAAATCACACGGAAAAGTTGTGGAAAAGTATTTCAAAATTGCATGAGCCAGGTCAACAGAAGATCAAGCGTGTAGCGAAGAAAAGAACACGCGGAAGATAAGGCAATAAAGATAAGGAAACTGAAAAGCGCGGGAGAACAATAAAAACGAAAGGCCAATCAAAAATGTATAACAGGGGAATAGGGCAAAAACGAGCGGAGGTAAAAATTGGAAGCAAGGGGGGAGAGGGAGCAAAACGGGCGGGAGCAGCAGTGGGCGGTGAGGTGGCAACGTTCACGCGTGCTTGATGGTTACGGAAGCCTGCAATGCGGTTGCAGGGATTAGACGACGATGAGGATGCCGGAAGGCGAGGAAAGATAGAAAAGATGAAAAATAGAAAAGATGTGAGGAATGAAGAATTCGGGCGGCAAGTAGAACGTGGGAGAAAAGGGTGAGAGCGGCGATACGATAAGGAGAAGATAGAGACGCAATGAAGGAGAAAAGAAGAACCTGGGAGGGGAGGAAAAACCGGAAAACAGAAGGCTAAGGGGTAGGGGGAAGAATTTCAGAAAATATAGGAAGCAAGCGGGAAAAGTTGGTCAATCATCGGTAGAAAAAGAGCCGGTCACTTCAAGAAAGTATGACAATTGCCGCTGCAACGCCTGACATCGCTGCCTTCAAACGTGGTAAACCTTACACGGGAACGAGGTTATCACTGCCAATTGTTTTGCCGAAGCCGTGAGAAACACCTATATTGATAACGTCTGATAACATGTTTTTTACATTATGTTTATGAAAAAGGGCTCAGGTTTTATTCTTGCGTTTTTGCTGCTGGTTTTAACAAATTTCATTTGTGATACCGCATTTTCGGCCGCGGCCGGAGAGCCGCAGGCAACAATCCCACGAAATGGAACGTCGGGACTTATTGCGTCAGCCAATAAATTTTTGAAAAACAAAGCTGCACTTTCTACCAAAATGCCCGATGAGATGAATTTCAGGCGAAAGGGCTTGCCCACAAGGAATACAAAAATTTCAGCTATTCAATCTGCTAAAAGCCGAGAGTCCGCTAATTTACGTATTGGAGCGAAGAAGGGCTTGCCGGTTACAAAAGCAGCATTGATGGCGGTTGGAAATGCGCTCGGCAATAAAGGAAAAGCACCTTTCATCACGATCAATGCGATGTTGCCGGAAGCCGAAAGCACAACAGTTGCGCGGCCGCTCAAATCAGGCCTTTTTAAAGTGCCGCAAATGCAAAAGCAGGAAGGCAAAGCCGCTTCAAGAGAAAATGAAGACGATGCTTCAAAAGAAAAAACCCCGCCATCAGGAAAAACCGTGCCATCAGGAGAGACTTTCATGCAGAAAAACAGCGAAGGCCGAATGAACCTTGTCCGTTTGCCGGATTTTATTTATCGCATCGAGCGTAGCGATCATCCTTCGGGAGAGGTTATTATTCTGCTTCACGGTTCGGGTGGCAATGAAACGACGCTTGTTCCCTTTGCCCGCCCGATATGGCCGAAGGCAACGCTGATCGGCATTCGCGGGCGGATTGTGCAAAATGGTGAAACGCGCTGGTTTAAAAAAATAACGCCGACAAAATTCGACGAGAAAGACGCAAGTAGTGAAGCCGATGCTTTTGTAAAATTTATGGGAAACCTTGCCGAAGATCATCATTTCGATTTGTCGCGGGTAACTTTTGTGGGCTATTCCAATGGCGCGAATTTGCTTGCTGTCATTATGATGCGCCATCCCGGTTTTGCCCGACGCGCCATTCTTATGCGTTCCATGCCGGTGATTGGCAATATGGGCAAAGAGGATTTGTCGAAAAATCGGATTTTGATTATTTCGGGTAAAAACGATGCGCTTTATTCGCCTTTTGCACCGGCATTATTGTCTGTTTTCAAGAAAAATGGTGCAAAGGTTGATGCAGCGATGGTCGATAGTGACCATATGATAGGCGAAGCTGATCGGGATGTTATTGTCAAATGGATGAAAGAACAGAATCCTGATCGTATTTCGGCCAATACAAAAGTTTAAAAAACTGCTCGTTAGCCGGTTGACCAAAGGCTTTCCGTCGCGATAGGAAAGACAAAAATCCAGCAGATTTGCAGGAAGGAAATGCGCGTGTCCAATATCACAAGCGATGCTGTTATCGACGAATTGAGAAAAGTAAAAGGGCCCGATTTTGAAAGCGATATCGTCTCGCTCGGGCTGGTTTCAGAAATATTCATTTCCGATGGAAAAGTGTTCTTTTCGATAACTGTGCCGGATGAAAGGGCACAAGAACTTGAGCCGTTGCGACAGGCTGCCCAGAAGGTGGTCGAGGCAATGGATGGCGTCAAAGCCGCAATTGTCACATTGACTGCCGAGAAAAAGGGTTCGGCCAATGCAGGTAAAACGACAAATAACGATGAGCCCCATAAAGCACCGGCAAAAAGAATTGTTGTCGAACCGGGGCACGCGAACCCGAAGATTGCGCGTGCGAGCCACGGCATTGGTGAAAAAAAGCCGATCGAAGGGGTCAAGCATATTATCGCTGTGGCTTCCGGCAAGGGTGGCGTTGGCAAATCGACAACAGCAATCAATCTGGCATTGGCACTTGCCGACAGGGGCTTTAAAACAGGGCTTCTTGACGCCGATATTTACGGCCCGTCATTGCCGAGATTGACCGGCCTTATCAACCAGCGCCCGCGTGCAGTTGAAGGCAACAAGCTTGAAACACTGGAAAAATTCGGCCTGAAACTGATGTCGATGGGCTTTCTCGTGGATGAAGACCGCCCGATGGTTTGGCGTGGCCCCATGGTGATGTCGGCTGTTACACAATTTTTGCGTGATGTTTTGTGGGGCCCGCTTGATGTGCTGGTTGTCGATATGCCCCCCGGCACTGGCGACGCACAATTGACACTTGCCCAGCAGGTGCCGATGACCGGCGCGGTGATTGTGTCCACCCCTCAGGATTTGGCGTTGGTCGATGCACGCAAGGGAATCGAGATGTTTACCAAGGTCGGCGTGCCGATTCTGGGTGTAATCGAAAATATGAGCTATTTTATCGCTCCCGATACCGGCAAACGCTATGACATATTCGGCCATGGCGGAGCCCGCAACGAAGCCCATCACCGGCAGGTACCATTTTTGGGCGAAATCCCGCTTGATCCGGACGTTCGCGCTTTGTCGGACGCAGGTACGCCTGTCTTTATCGAAAAGCCGCAAAGCGTTTTTGCCAAACTTTATCGGGAGATTGCAGAAAAGCTCGCAAATAACCTTTCGTAAACCATGTTTTGCCAAGTCGAACAAGTTGTGCTAGGTTGACTTTGCAACCGATGTGCCTAGATGTCGTTTCGGGAAGCTTGAAGATATTGTTCAATAGTTTGAAACACTATTCAAGCGTGTCATTAAAAACGGGTTTATTCCTTGTTTGAATTAAGTTTTTAAAGGGTTATCCACTTTGATGACGAGAAAATGACACTTTGGTCACAGGATTGCCATGAAATCGGCAAATAAAGGCCGGAACGCACTTTTTGTACTGTGTATGTGCGTTTTGACAGCCGTGATTTTGGCTTTCTTTAAAAAGTTTGCATAAGTTTGAATAAAAAACGGGTGGTGCATGACTAAACGACGTTTGATTGTCAGCGGTAGTATTGTCGTATTAACGGGGTTTTTGGGTGCCTGTACACAGCAGAACAAACCGAAGACCGAACTCACCGATGCGACCACGTCTATAGCGCGTGTCGGAACAATGACGACACCTCTGTCCTATGGCTATCTGATCGACAAAAAAATTCCGGTTCCGGTGTTCAAGGAACTTTCCTATACCGGCAAGGAAGCAAACCCCGCAGCACTTGCCAAAGCAAATGCACAAAATTCCAATGCGGCTAATCCCAATGCATTGAAAAATGAATCCGGCCCTGTTGAACTTGCCCATGCAAGTCCGGAAGTCGAACAGCTCATTTCCAAATATTCAATGGCCTATAATGTGCCGGAAAGTCTTGTAAGACGCGTTGTCAAACGCGAAAGCAACGGGAACCCCAATATTCGTAATGGACCCTATCTCGGATTGATGCAAATCAGCCACCCGACGGCCAAAGGCATGGGCTATCAGGGCGACCCGAAGGGGTTGCTTGACGCAGAAACCAATTTGCGTTTTGCGGTAAAATATCTGGCTGGTGCCTATAAGGTTGCCGATGGTAACGAAGCACAGGCAGTGCGCCTTTATGCCCGTGGTTATTATTATGATGCCAAGGCCAAGGGGCTGCTTGATGATACGGGGCTTGGTGATAATTCCGGTATTTCCGATGATGCAAAAGCCGCGGTTGAATCGGTCACCAGACAAAAAACCGATGCAAGTACAGGCAACGGCACTGTCAATATTCCGATTCCACAGTTCAAAAACAGCGGTACATGAGTTTTTAAAAAACAGTTGAAACGCTGTTTGATTGCGTATTCCCGTTCTGGCTCGTGCTTTTGTTGGAAAGCCAAAGCATGAGTTTTCTCATGATGCAATTCTTTTGATATCGGTTTTACGGCAATAGATATCGGTTTGAGGGAAATGATGTCGATTTTTAAAAAAATTGACGATTGTTTACCTGATTGTTCGAGCTTTTCCCGAATCGTCCTGAGGTGGAATTGCCGGATAAAACGGAAGGGTATTCTTTCAAACGCCGGTTTATGGGAGCGATTGAAGAAAACACCAGTTTATGAGAGTGATTGAGGATAAGAGTAAACAAAGGTCGATTGTCGGGTTTTGAAGTTTTGAAGCAATGAAAACAGTGAATATTATAGAAAAACGGAAGCACAATTGCTTGATTGGAAAGACGGGCAAGTTGTGCTTTTTGTTTATGCCTGATAATGAGTTTTAAAGGGAACCTTATCCGTTCACCGGTCGTTTGTTTCTTGAGCCAAGTAATTGCGACAAAAGTTGAACAGAAAGTTTATGGCTTCTCAAGTCATAATAGAGGGTTCGGCGATTGCCGGTTTTAAACTTGCAATCGGTTTTTTAAAAAAGGTCGCCCGAAAAAGGAGACTTAAAAAAAGATTGCCTGAAAAGGGCCTTGCAATGGAGTTTGATTGATGGCGAGTGTTATGCGGGATCGGTTGATTGTCGGATTGGACGTCGCTGATATTCGGCAGGCAGAAAAGCTGGTTCAAGAGTTGGGTGATACCATCAGCTTTTATAAAATAGGCTATCAATTATTGTTTGCAGGCGGGCTCGAATTTGCCCGTGAACTCAAAGCGGCAAACAAAAAAGTTTTCCTTGATATGAAACTTCTCGACATCGACAATACGATAAAAAGTGCGGTTGAAAATATCGTCAAGGTCGGTGTCGATATGTTGACGGTTCACGCTTATCCGAAGGCAATGCGCGCAGCTGTGGAAGCAGCCAAAGGAAGTAATCTTTGTCTTCTTGGTGTGACCGTGCTCACCTCGATGGATGACGCTGATCTTAAAGCGGCAGGTTACTTTGACAATGCCAAAACATTGGTGTTGAAACGGGCGAAAGATGCGCGTTTGGCGGGAATGGGAGGCATCGTTGCCTCGGCTGCAGAAGCGCGCGCTTTGCGGGAAGTCATTGGCTCTGACATGGCGCTGGTCACCCCCGGTATCCGCCCGAAAGGGGCCGATAAAGGTGACCAGAAACGTGTTATGAGCCCGAAAGAAGCAATTGAGGCCGGTGCAAGCCATCTTGTAGTTGCCCGGCCTATTATCAAAGCCGATAATCCGTTGGAAGCGGCAAGTAAAATCTTGAATGAAATGGAAGAGGCTTGATAGCAGAAGTTCGATAGTCTTCACTTGAATTTTTCAAAAATTGGCGGGAGAGCTTGGCCTTGTTGCTATCGAGAGATGGGAGTAAAAAATGTTTGAAGACCGTATTCAGAGTGAGGAATTAAGAGCAAAAATCGTCTCGGCGGACGAGGCGGCAAGCCTTGTCAAAGATGGTATGGTCGTTGGTATGAGCGGCTTTACCCGTGCGGGCGATGCTAAACTTGTTCCTCATGCAATGGCAAAACGGGCGAAAAAACACCCCTTTAAGATCAGCCTGTTGACGGGCGCTTCCCTTGGCCATGACACCGACAAGATATTGAGCGAGGCAGGCGTGCTCGCCCGCCGTATGCCGTTTCAGGTTGACACCGCTTTAAGAGCGGCAATCAATCGCGGCGAAGTTATGTTTATTGACGAACATTTGTCGGAAGTGGTCGAGCAATTGCGTGCCCACCAGTTACCGCCGGTCAATATTGCCATTATCGAAGCGATGATGATTCATGAAGATGGCTCGATTGTGCCGACAACATCTGTCGGCAATTCCGCAAGCTTTGCCTTGGGGGCCGATAAAATTATTATCGAGCTTAACACCAGCATCAATCCGGATTTTGAAGGCATTCACGATATCTATATTCCTTCTCCACGGCCAAACCGTGAACCCGTCGGGGTTGTAAAACCGGATACGCGCATTGGCACAACTTCAATCAAGGTAGATAAAAACAAGATTGCGGCCATTGTCATTTCGGATGTGCCGGATAGCCCGTCATTGATTTCTCCGGCTGATGATGCAACCAATGCCATTGCCCGCCATTTGACCGAATTTTTCCTGAAAGAGGTCGATCAAGGGCGCATGGATATGACATTAAGCCCCATCCAGGCGGGTATCGGCACCATTGCCAATGCGGTTTTGACCGGCTTTGTGAATAGCCCGTTCCACAATTTGCAGATGTATAGCGAAGTCTTGCAGGATTCGACCTTCGAACTTTTCGATGCCGGCAAGCTCGATTTTGCATCGGCCTCGTCCATTACTTTGAGTGAAGCCTGTGCCGCACGTGTTTTCCCGAATATCGGGCGTTATAAGGACCGGTTGATTTTGCGGCCGCAAGAAATATCGAATTTGCCGGAAATTATCCGCAGGCTCGGTATTATTGCAATCAATACGGCTCTTGAATTCGACATTTACGGCAATGTGAACTCGACCCATGTCGGCGGCACCCATATGATGAATGGCATTGGCGGTTCGGGCGATTTTGCACGCAATGCCTATATTTCGGTTTTTGTAACGAAATCGGTTGCCAAAGGTGGCAAGATTTCTTCTGTTGTGCCGATGGTTGCCCATGTCGATCATACAGAGCATGATGTCGATGTTCTGGTGACAGAATTGGGCTATGCCGATTTGCGCGGCCTTGCACCACGTGAACGCGCGCCCCTTATCATTGAAAAATGCGCCCATCCCGACTATCGGGACGTATTGCGCGATTATTTTGATCGTGCTTGCAAAATGGTTGGCGGCCAGACTCCGCATCTTCTTGAAGAAGCCTTTTCTTTGCACGAAAAGCTCAAGAAAACGGGTAGAATGTTGTAGGACGGGTTTTTGACAGACAGGAAATATATCATCGGGGCGAATGCTTATGAAGCACCCGTCCTTGAACCGGCTCTCTACCTTGTGGCCACACCGATAGGTAATCTTGGCGATATCACCTTGCGGGCAATAGAAACCATTGCCGCTGCCGATGTGCTTGCCTGCGAAGATACCAGAGTGACACGCATCTTGCTTGATCGTTATGGTATCCACCAGAAGGCAATTGTTTATCAGGAACATAATGTCGAGGAAGCAGGCAGAAAACTTCTTGGTGTTCTTGAAGATAATCGCTCGGTGGCACTGGTGAGTGACGCCGGTATGCCGCTTATTTCCGACCCCGGTTTCAGGCTGGTTGCCGAAGCGCGCGAAAAAAATATCAAAATCGTGCCCGTTCCGGGTGCTTCTGCCGCTTTGACAGCATTGATCGCAACGGGGCTACCGACGGATAGTTTTTTCTTTTCCGGCTTTCTTCCAACAAAGTCCATGCAAAGAAAAGCCCGCCTTGAAGAACTGGGCTCAATTCCCGCTTCATTGATTTTTTACGAATCCCCGCACCGCGTGTCTGTAACTTTGGCCGATATGGTTGATGTTTTCGGGGAAAATCGCTTCGGCGCGATCTGTCGCGAAATGACCAAAAAGTTCGAGACGGTTGATGTCGCGCCACTTTCGGAATTGAAAGAACGCTATAGCGATGGTGAAAAGATACGCGGCGAAATTGTTATCATTGTCGAGCCACCGTCAAAACAGCAGGAAAAATTCACTGCGGAAGAAATCGACAAACTTCTGATCGATCTGGCGAAAGATTTTCCCGCAGCAAAAGCCGCCGCAGAAGCGGCCAGAATAACCGGACACAAAAAAGCCGATCTCTACAAGCGCCTGTTATCTCTGAAGGATCAAGCTTTTTAAAGAAGATAACGGGCTGAATAAGGTTAAGGTGGCTTGAAAAGCTTGAGTGGTTCAAGAAGATCAATGGATAAGAAGCACGGGTGGCCGAAAAAGACAAGGGCAGTGAAAAAGCCCGTTTAGTTGAAAAAATCCGGTAAAATTTTGTTTGGTCAATTTTTAAATTCTCGGCCCTCTCACGTTTAAAATATAAGGGGGAACGGTCAAAGCATTGTGTTTTTCAAAAAATATTTCTGTATAAATCTTAATTCTTGTGAGTAGATAGATGTGTCATTTGTCTTCCCCTTTTCATGAAGCGAGATCATGAACAAAAAACGCAAGCAGAAAACCTATTTACGCGGAATTTATGCCGAAAGGCTTGCGGGCTTATGGTTGCAAATGAAGGGCTATCATATTGCGGCACGCCGGTTTGAAACCCGTTTCGGCGAAATTGATATTATAGCGCGGCGTGGGCATGTTATCGCCATTGTTGAAGTGAAAGCCCGCCCCACCATTGAAGAGGCGATGGAAGCGGTTAAACAGCCAAGTGAAAAACGTTTTGACAATGCAGCCAATATTTTTCTCGCGCGCCAGCCTGACCGCAAAAAATTGCGACTGCGCTATGATTTGATTGCGATCAGCCCGTGGAAATTGCCCCGCCATATAGAGGGTTTTTTTCATCCTGAAAATTGAAAAGCATGGGATGAGGAGTGCTGGACAGCAATTCCGGATTTGCAATGCTGGCTGGGCAATCCCGGTTTGGCAATTCCGGTTTGTTCAAGATAAGCGGCGTCGGTCACAAAAGTTTCTGTGATGGAAGATTAGGAAATAAAAGTTATCGCGACAAAAACTTAAGGAGAGGAAAAACCGGTTCATGACAAAAACTTCGTGAGCAGGCACATTGTTGAAGGGGCACAAACGAAAAAAACATTTTGTTTTTCTCTTTCATGCGCTAGAAGGAAAGAAACATCGAGTATCCGGACTTTGATTTATGAAGAATTGCAAGCCCGCTTGAAGAGGATTGATTATGGACGATTATGAGAAGTTCGCAACCGGTCTTATAATAGTTTTTGGTGCGTTGATTATTGGTGGCCTGATGGCTGCCCATCTTGTTGCCTTGAACCGCGCCGGTTTTATGTTTGCATTAAGCGCAGGTATTATGGGCTGGTTTTCTGCTTTCGCAATTCTGTTCGACAAGAAAAAGGCCTATCTTATTTTGATAATTCTGTCAGTTTTGTGTGTCGCTTGCTCTATCGGTATTTTTGTCCGGTGACGATCACAAAAAGTTTTATTAAAAAGGCGCCGGTTTATACCGGCGTTTTTTATTTCTATTCTTGGAATTTATTGACATAAAGATTTCTTTATGTCACTCATGACCGGCTGATATGAAAGGTTCCCCCGCTATGTCGCATATTGTCGAAAAGTCATCTTCCGGCGAAGAAAAAGCCTCAGGCAAAACATCAAATCCTGTAGAACAATTGTTCGGTCAAACAGAAAAGCCGAAAAACCGTTCGGAAGAATTGCGCCAATTGGCACGCGAGCGCATTCTTATTCTTGATGGCGCGATGGGAACGCAAATCCAGTCTTTCCATTTTGACGAAGAACATTTCCGTGGCGAGCGGTTTGTGGCCTGTAGTTGCGCTCTTCAAGGCAATAACGATCTTTTGACATTGACCCAGCCGAAAGCCATTGAAGACATCCATTTGCGCTATGCTTTGGCCGGTGCCGACATTCTGGAAACCAACACATTTTCTTCAACCACCATTGCGCAGGCCGATTACGGCATGGAAAATATGGTCTATGAGCTTAACCGTGACGGCGCCCGTCTTGCGCGCCGTGCGGCTTTACGGGCAGAAGAGAAAGATGGCAAGCCGCGCTTTGTTGCCGGCTCCATTGGCCCCACCAATAAGACCGCCTCGATTTCGCCCGATGTCAACAATCCGGGTTTTCGTGCCATTACCTTTGATGAATTGCGCATTGCTTATGGCGAGCAGATCAATGCACTGATTGACGGCGGTGTTGACCTGCTTCTCATTGAAACCATCTTCGATACGCTCAATGCCAAAGCGGCTATTTTTGCTGCAAAAGAAGTTTTTGCCAAAAAAAATATCGAATTGCCGATCATGATTTCCGGCACAATTACCGATATGTCGGGGCGTACACTTTCAGGACAAACGCCAACAGCCTTTCTTTATTCAGTTGCCCATGCCAAGCCGTTTTCTGTCGGGCTTAATTGTGCTTTGGGCGCAAAGGCCATGCTGCCACTCGTCAAGGAAATGGCTGCCAATACGGAAGAACTGATTTGTGTTTATCCCAATGCCGGTTTGCCCAATGCTTTTGGCGGTTATGATGAAACGCCTGAGATTATGGCAAAAGAGCTTGAGGAATATGCGCGTGAAGGTGTCATCAACATTGTCGGCGGTTGCTGCGGGACCACGCCCGACCATATTCGCGCCATTGCCGACGCGGTCAAACCCTTCAAACCGAGGAAACCCAAACCGCAGGAAAAGCTTTTGCATTTGTCGGGTCTTGAACCCTTTACACTCACTCACGATATTCCTTTCGTCAATATTGGCGAGCGTACCAATGTCACGGGTTCGGCACGGTTTCGCAAACTCATAACCAATAATGATTATACGGCTGCTCTCGATGTTGCGCGCAATCAGGTAGAAAACGGTGCGCAGGTTATCGACATCAATATGGATGAAGGCTTGATTGATTCCGTTGCGGCCATGCGCAAATTCTTAAATCTTCTTGCCGCCGAGCCTGATATTTCCCGTGTTCCCGTCATGATTGATTCATCCAAATGGGAAGTTATTGAAGCCGGTCTTCAATGTGTGCAGGGTAAATCCATCGTCAACTCGATTTCCTTGAAAGAGGGCGAGGAAAAGTTTATCGAACACGCAAAACTTGCCTCCCGTTACGGGGCGGCGGTTGTGGTGATGGCTTTTGATGAAAAAGGCCAGGCCGACACCGAACAACGCAAGGTTTCAATCTGCGAGCGCGCTTATAGAATTCTTGTCGACAAGGTCGGTTTCCCGCCTCAGGATATTATTTTCGACCCCAATATTTTCGCCATTGCAACCGGCATTGACGAGCACAACAATTACGCCGTCGATTTTATCGAAGCGACCAAGGAAATTCGTAAAAAACTACCTTATTGCCATATTTCTGGCGGGGTATCCAATCTGTCATTCTCGTTCCGTGGCAATGAGCCGGTTCGCGAGGCGATGCATTCGGTCTTCCTTTATCGGGCAATTGCCGCCGGTATGGATATGGGCATTGTCAATGCCGGACAATTGGCCGTTTACGATACAATCGAACCGAAGCTTAAAAAAGCCTGTGAAGATGTGATCCTGAATAAAGACGCTGGCGCAACCGAGCGCTTGCTTGCACTAGCGGAAGAATATCGCGGCAAGGCCGGTGGCGGCGTCAAGAAAGAAAAAGACTTAAGCTGGCGACAATTGCCGGTGGAAAAGCGCCTTGAACATGCTCTTGTGAACGGCATTACCGAATATATCGACGCTGATACGGAAGAAGCACGCCAAAAAGCCGAACGCCCGCTTGATGTCATTGAAGGGCCGCTTATGGCCGGCATGAATGTGGTGGGCGACCTTTTTGGGTCCGGCAAAATGTTTTTGCCGCAGGTGGTCAAATCCGCCCGCGTGATGAAGCAGGCTGTGGCCATTCTTCTTCCCTATATGGAAGAGGAAAAGCGTAAAAATGGTGGCGAAGGCCACCAGAGTGCGGGCAAAATTATTCTCGCAACAGTCAAGGGCGATGTGCACGATATTGGCAAAAACATTGTCGGCGTTGTGCTTGCCTGCAATAATTACGAGATTATCGATCTTGGTGTGATGGTTCCTGCACAAACCATTCTCGATGCGGCACGGCGTGAAAAAGCCGATGCAATCGGCCTTTCCGGCCTCATTACACCTTCACTTGATGAAATGGTCAATGTTGCCCACGAAATGGAAAGTCAGGGCTTCGACATTCCCTTGTTAATCGGCGGGGCAACGACAAGCCGCGTTCACACGGCCGTCAAGATCAACCCGCAATATCACCGCGGGCAGAGTGTTTATGTGCTGGATGCAAGTCGGGCGGTGGGGGTTGTTTCATCGCTTCTTTCCCCGCAAACAAAAACCGAAACAATCAAAAAAATCCGTCAGGAATATGCGAAGCTCGCCGCCGCCCATGAAAGGGGCGAACAACAAAAGACCCGCGTTTCATTAAGTGAAGCGCGCGCCAATGCACTGAAACTCGATTTCAAAAATTATAAACCGGTCAAGCCGACATTTCTTGGTGTCAAAAAATTCGACGATTGGGATCTTGCCGAACTTTCCACCTATTTCGACTGGACACCGTTTTTCCAGAGCTGGGAATTGCGCGGGCGTTTTCCGGCAATTTTTGATGATGAAAAGCAGGGGGCAACGGCCCGCCAGCTTTATGACGACGCGCAAAAAATGCTGAAAAAAATCATTGCCGAAAAATGGTTCCATCCGAAGGCAGTGATCGGCTTCTGGCCGGCAAACCGCGTTGGTGATGACATCCGCATTTACACTGACGAAACAAGAAAACACGAGCGGGCAACCTTCTTCACTTTGCGTCAGCAATTGCAGCGGCGCGAGGGAAAGCCCAATCTTGCTCTGGCCGATTTTGTTGCTCCTGTCGGCACGCCCGATTATCTTGGCGGTTTCGTGGTAACGAGTGGCTTTGGCGAGGAAAAAATTGCCGAACGTTTCAAACGCGAAAACGACGATTATTCTTCCATTCTGGTCAAAGCGCTGGCTGACCGTTTTGCCGAAGCTTTTGCCGAATGTCTGCATGAACGCGTTCGCAAGCACTATTGGGGTTATGCGGCCGATGAAAATTCGACAAAAGAAGATCTGATTGTTGAACATTATCGCGGCATACGTCCGGCTCCCGGCTATCCCGCACAGCCCGATCATACCGAAAAAGGCACATTGTTCGAGCTTCTTGATGCGACAAAAAATACCGGTGTGAAACTTACCGAAAGTTACGCCATGTGGCCCGGCTCGTCGGTTGCCGGACTTTATTTTTCCCATCCCGACAGCTATTATTTCGGCGTTGCCAAGGTCGAACGCGATCAGGTTGAAGATTATGCCGAAAGAAAAGCAATGCCGGTGAGCGAAGTCGAACGCTGGCTTGGACCGATCTTGAATTACGAGGTTAAAAGAGACAAATGAAACTAGGTTTTATCGGTACGGGAACCATTGCCTCGGCCATGGTGGAAGGCTTGATGAAGAGCAATCTTCCGGTGGAACAAATTACGATTTCACCCCGAAATGCCAACCGCGCGGCAGAGCTTTCCAAACGCTTTGACAAGGTCAAAATCGGCAAAGACAATCAGGATGTAATCGACCAAAGCGATGATGTTTTCATTTGTCTGAGAAGCCAGATTGCAGAAGAAGAATTAAAAAAACTCGATTTTACTAAAGCAAAAACGGTTATTTCGGTTATTGCCATGGCAACGGCAAGTGAAACTGAAAAATGGATTGGCAAAAAGGTTTTTCGCGCCGTGCCGCTTCCCTTTGTTGCCGAAGCCAAAGGGATGACTGCAATTTATCCGGATAATCCGGAATTGAAGAAAATCTTCAATGCGATGGGCGGGGCAATTGCCGTCAAGGATGAAAGCCAGTTTGCCTTGATGATGACTGCCGGCTCTCTGATGGGTGTCTATTTCAATTTCATCGAAACAGCAAACCGTTGGTTTGAAAAAAACGGGCTTGATGAAAGCCAGTCGGCACCGTTTCTTGCCTCCATGTTTGGCAATCTTGCCGACGAGGCGCGTAAAGTAGGGAAGCCCGATTTTACCGCTTTGGAAGCTGAATATTCGACCAAAAAAGGCACGAACGAGCTGGTCTCCCAATATTTTACCAATCATGGCGGCAGAGAAGCCTTAACCGGCGGCCTTGACGAAGCGTTCAAACGTATCAAGGGCGAGTGAGGCGCTTAAAAGCAATCACCTACCGCCGAGAAATGGCTGTAGGTTCAAAACAATGCCCGTGCGTTAAAGCCCCGCGGGCATAGTGAAGGCAAGTGAGGTGTTTAAAAGCAATCACCCGCCATTTGTGTGCGAAAACTGGTTCAAAACAATGCCTATGCATTAAAGCCCCGCGGGCATATTAAAGGCGGTCGGCACTACGCGGTTCGGGAAGGCTGCGAAGTTTCAAAGACGATGGTAGCGCGGGAAAAACCTCGAATATATCGGATGCGGTCGATGAATACTCTAAAACAATCAGGGGGTGTTTGTCGGGTGGTCTTCGGAGAAACATTCGCGTGGAGTTTTCGGCAATTTTCATGACCGATTTTTGCGATTCATTGCGTTTTTTGAAGAGCTGTCTTCAATGGGGCAGGTAGCTTTTCTGCCCGCTATCGGAATAGCAATAATGTCCGCCTCTGGGGCCAACGCAATAGGTTCCCGATCGGCAAGAACAATTTCCCGATGATGGTTCCATAAAAGACGGGCTGCTTTTGAGAGACTGGCTGTTTGTTGAACTGCCGCCCATATAGGCCGAACAATCTTTGGTCGATGCGCTGGTTGAACCGTCATTACAGATAAAGGTTCTGCCAACACAATGGGAAATGCCGCCTTTCCGGCCTGAACAAGGTGTATTTGCCGCAGCAAGTTCCGGAAGCGAAGCGTTGAGAAAAATGAAAATCAGCAAAATATATTTCACATATGGTTCCCTCGTGCGATCATCGTAATACTTGAGATAATTTTTTTGCAATCAATTTCGAGTTTGACGGGAGAAAAGCGGGACTATCGCCAGACCTTTTTTCAATAGTGCGAGATATTTGCGGGCATGAAAATCTATCCGGAATGTTTACCCGTTCAGGTTTTTTAAAATTTTTTAGCCGCAATCATTTGTTCTATTCGTGTTTATCTGAACCCTGTCCGGTTGGTAAAGCCGGTTTTTTCATTTCTCATCAAAGCGAAGATGAACGGGAGATTAACAAAAAGTTCAGGATAAGTTCAGCTAACAAAGCATAAGGTGTTTATCAAGAATCGTTAAAAGGGTATCTCACATGAGAAAACTGGTTGTTCTTCTTTTAAGTCTCGCAATGACAGTGCCCCTTTGTGGTGCACTTTCTGCCAAGGCCGATGTTTATCCTGTCATCATCGTTGAGGACGGTCACCATCATTATGACCGTTATCATCATCGCTATCCGCCACATCGTCGCCATTTCGAGCACCGGCACTTCTATCCGGCTCCGCCGCCACCGCCGCCCTATTATGGGCCCCATTATGGCCCGCGGCCCTGGCACCCGCATCCTCATTGGTATTGATAGGTTGTCGTAAGATAATCATAAACCGGAACCCCGATAAAAGCCCGTTTGGCGACATACGCCGGACGGGTTTTTATTGTTTTTCTTGAATTTTACGTCTCACACTTTTCCGCGTGAGCCCGGATTGTCCGGTTTTTAAACGCGGCAATTCTTGTCCCTGTTTTAGGAGAGGAAACGCCTTGAGCATGAGTGAATCGGGCAGGGCAGATTTAAGGAAATGACCGGCGAGATTTTACGCCACCTTCCAATGTTGGGCAAATTTCCGATATTGCGTCAAAGCCGTTATCATATGATAGAAAATGGAAGCTGGAACATCTTCGGCAATGGCGCGGCCGTTTTCCGATATGAGGTCAATCCATAAACCTTTGGGAGCGGCATCGATATGCCATCTGAAAAGCCTTCCCACACGCGCTTCTATTTCCGGCTTCAAATCCGGCCCGTCATTGCCGTCAAGCGCAAGCGCTGCTTTGATCGCTTCCGTTTGCGGCCAGCTTCTCGAATTGGTGTCGATTGGCATTCCATGGCGCGAAATCGTGTTATAGGCAAGCCCCGTTTTGCGGTTCAAACCATTGGCAATGGCCGAAGCATAAAGCTTTTTGGCAAGTTTTATAACACTGCGGTCATTGGTTTTTTTGGAAAAATCGACAAGCAGCGACGACCATTCAAAATGGTGTCCGGGTTCGCAAATATCACCTTCAGGTGAAGCCGCTCTTTGCCAGTCCTTGTCATAATATTCGGCAAGGGTCCAGCTATCCTCATCAAAGAAATGTTCCTTGAAAAGATCGACAATGCGTTCTGCCCGTTCAAGATAATCTCTGTCACCAGTCACATCATACCAGGCCATGAAACTTTCAAACAAATGCATATGCGGGTTGGAACGGCGAAATGTTTTCTCTCCGTCAGCTTTGGCATTTTCAAAAAAGCCCTTGCCTTCTTTATCGGCAAGATGAAGGTCGATGAAAGAAAAGGTTTCCATAGCAAGCGGCAAGGCTTTTTTATTGCCGACACGATGGGCGTGGGCAAGTGCCAGTAACACACAAGCTTGATCGTAACTGTCTTCGGTTGCGTTGAGAACCTTGCCATCTTGTGAAAGCTGCAAAACCCAACCGCCGCGGTCTGTTCTGCCATTTTTGCCAATAAATTCAAGGCCGTGGTCAATCAGCTCTTTATAAGGGCCGTCCCAGCCCATTTCACCGGCCATGGCAAAAGCATAAATCTGGCGCGCCATTGTGCGCATGCGTTTGGCGCGCAATACCGGCATTCCGTCAAAACCCAAGGCTTCATAAAAGCCGCCTTTTTCATCAACCCCGCGGGTTGACCAAAGCGGCAGCGCTTCATCAAAAAGCCAATGCTCGACACGGGTGAGATAGGCGCCGCTTTGCGGTATTTTATCGGCGGCAGGGGTGAATTTGGTTTCAAGCCTTCCCGCTTTCTCAAGTGTTGCCACCACGTCGCGCACATTCTGGCTTTCTTTGACGGGAGCCACAAAAGTTGCGTCTGTTGTGGCAACAACCGCCATATTGTGAAGCCCGACAGCCGATAGTAACCCCGCTTCCGAGCGTAAATAGCTGCCATGGCAATTGATCGCCACAACATCGCCCATAATCACATTACCGTTTTTATCCGGCGGTGTGGGGCTTGATTGCTGGTTCAAAAGCGATTGCCACGAGCCGAGATCATTCCAGTGAAAGCGGGCGGGCACAAGCGCAATGTCTTTGACATGCTCCATAATGGCATAATCAACTGAATCGGAAGGGATTGCCGCATAATGCTCGTAATTTAGCCATGTGCCCGATATATCGGTATGGGCGCTTTTAAGTGCCTCGACTGTCTTGTTCCAGATTTCCGGCTGGAATTCAAGAAAGGCTTTTTTCATAGTTGCTGCGGAAAAAAGGAATATTCCCGAATTCCATAAAAAATTACCCGACTGCAAATATTTTTTGGCCGTTTCAACATCCGGCTTTTCAACAAAGCGGATAACGTCATAAACGCCGTTTTTTTCCTGTCCTGTTTCGACATAGCCATAGCCGGTTTCCGGCTTATCCGGATGAATTCCGAAAACCACAATGCGTCCGCTCCTTGCGGCTTCTTCCCCTTCATGAATGGTTTTCCAAAAATCGTCATCAGTTGAAATTTCATGGTCTGACGGGGCAACGAGAATGAGCCTGTCACCATATTCGGCAAGGGTGATGGCTGTTGCCAAAGCAACGGCTGCTGCCGTATTTCGCCCCAAAGGTTCAAAAATCGGGCGCCCGCCATTTAATGGCAAACCGGCAATATCATGGCGCAAACGATATTCATGGGCTTCCGAAGCAATTAGAAAAATCGGCCCGTGGCCGCTTGGCCGTGCATTCATACGCTTGACTGTGCCGGACACCATTGAGCCTTTGCCGGAAAGGTCATGAAACTGTTTTGGAAAATCTTCGCGCGATAATGGCCAAAGGCGGGTACCAACGCCGCCACTCATAATGAAACTGATGATTTTTTCGGCCATTTTTTCTTTTCCGGCTTGAACTTAAAAAGCATATTCTTGCTATCGCTTTTCATTGGCTTAGGTCAAGTGAATGCCGCGCGCCGCATAAAAAATAATAAAACCATTAAAATGAAGGTTGATGAAAAGTGAAAGCCTTTCCAAGCGATAGGGCGAGGGCTGTGAGAACCGGCAAATATTTTTAAACTCTCCTTTGATTGCCGTCTGTGATCTTTGTCCGATCGGATAAACGGCAACCACGTGAATTCTCTAGAAAATGGTGAGGAACGCAAAATCGGTCAAGAACAGAAAAATCAGCCAAACTTGCAATAGAGGTTTCGAAAGGTGGGAAGACAACTTTTTAAAGCGGCAAAAACCGTCGCGCCAATGGCAAAAATTTCATGCTTTGGCGAAAAAGTTTCTGGCACAAGATATTAAAACGCTGGCGGGCGAGGGGGCAAAGGCGGAAAAGGCAAAAAACAGATCAGGAAAAGGCGATTGTGAGCCAAGGAGGAAGGGGGGAACAAACACGAAATGAATAATTGTTGAGCGGGTTTTTTCAAAAAACACTTGCGAGAAAGCTGTCATAACGGTATAAGCCCGCCAACACCAGTTAGTCGGAGTGTAGCGCAGACTGGTAGCGCACCTCGTTCGGGACGAGGGGGTCGGAGGTTCAAATCCTCTCACTCCGACCATTTTTCATCAAAAATTGTTTTAAACGACAAAATGTCGAGTTTTCAAACTTCAAAACATCGGAAAAGCAATCATGCTTTGCGCGTGACTTTGTTATGCTTTGCGTGTGATTTTATCATCTATAATTGTTTTAACAGTCGGGGTTCATAAGTCTCAACCGCGTTACTAAAATGCCCTGCTTGAATAAAATACCTACGCTCGCATAAAATGCTTACCAGAACGACCGGATTTTTGATTATTATCTTTGACGGAAAAGCATAAGCTGAAGGTGACCGGTGGAGCTTATAATAAACATGTTTCTGATTAGTTGCAGTTTCTTCCTAAAAAAGAAGTGATTCGGTAAAAATATCGAATTCACTATATTTTTTTTAAGCTAAAAAATTTTCGAATTTAAAATTTTCATTGAAAGGATACGTGTATATAAGTAATAGAACTCCTTTAAGATTTTTAGAACAAGGTATTTTCTACAGCATTTTCAAATATTTATTTTTTTAAGAATGCGAAAAGTAATCATTAGCCAACTTAATATATAATACTTTGGAAAACAGAAGTGGCGTTCATATGACATATTGACACTTTTGCAGGATATAAATTACATTTAGACCGTTAGCGACAATTCGGCTGTTAACGATCAAGCCTTGGCGCTAACCAAGGCTTGATTTGAAATATCGAACAAACTGTCGCGGTTAGAATAGGTGCGATTATGTTTATTCTCTTATTATACATCAAACATTTTATCTTTCATTTTGAAAAATATCAATGTGTGAATAGAGAAGAACCTCATAATCGTAGATTTTCCTCCCTTGCGGCAGTTCCTTTAGAAAGGAACATTAAAAATATGGCAATAGTAACCAATTATATGGCATCTGTAATTAAGCTGGCACGTTCAAAAGGCATAAAATATCATATTATTGCCTCCTATTTTAAAATAAATCAGGGGCGAATAGCGGACGTGACAATGGGAAGAATTGGAAAGGGAGTTGAAATGGCCAAGTCACTTCCTGCCGATTTTCCCATAGAACATTAAAAAAACGGAAGCGCCTCTTTAGTCGGAGGCGCTTCCAACTCTTTGGTTCACGTCCAATCCGTTAATTAAAAACGTTTATTGCGCTCTGGTAAAATCAAAGAGGCTCATGCGCCTGATGAAATTTCGGTGGCAGTTCTTCACACGCATGGCGGTTGATAGTCATCACCAAGGTAAGGGGCTGCGCTTTTCCAGAATGCCCTTCTTTTGGTCATCTCCTCGTTCCGGCTTGTTGCTTTCCGTGCCGTTGTCGTTGACGGGGTGGGCGAAAAAACCAAGAGGTTTTATGAGCATTTCGGATTTTTTCAGATAAAAGGTATGGAAATGAAACTTATTCTTTTTACCGCCGATATTCTAAAATCATCCTAGGAAGCTTGTGATGGCAGGGATTGGTGACAGGAAATTGCTTTACGTCTTTCAGGACGGACGATGGCTTCAATTATTTTTCTTTTTCCCCGCGAGGTTATCGGAAAATGCGGCAAAACAAAGCGGTTTCAAGCAAACGGGAACCAGCGTGAGCCAGTATTATATTTTGTAATTTCGTTGGTCTTTAGGCTGGAAAATCCTTGAAAAATAAGTGCAAAAATTCTGATTAATCAGAAATCAATTTTCTTCAAGGAATGTGGATTTGCAGTTGAACTGAAAAGGAAGTGCGGCTTGAAACCCACGTTCATCAATCGCATATAATTTATATAAAAGGTTCGTTTGGACTATTCGTCTCAACGATTTTTTCATTGACTCTTTTTAGAAAAATAAGAACAATACGAGAACAAAAATGGAGTCGCGTAAAGTGAGCAAAGCTGTTTCAAACGATAGTTGTGAAGACGATATTGATGGCCTCATTGCAGCCTATGACGGGGATGCAAAAGCCCTCATTAGAGCTTTGCTTGAAGAACGGAAAATGCTGATCCACCAAATTGAAGTTGCGGCTTCTGCTATGTCTGTCGGCTATGGTCGGGGCTGGAAACCGAAACTGCCAATCGAATAGATTCCCCGTTTTTTTCTCTATGACGTTTGGATCCTGCGTTAAAATTTTGCTTTTCATTTTTGTTTCAGAGCCTGTCAATCGGGTTTGAAAAACAATCGGAAAATTGTGCCAGACTGGTCAATTTAAGGTTGAAGCAGGATTGCTATGTCGAACATCCAAGGCTTGGAGTTCAAACAGGACTCCAGATTATGAAATTATAAGCCAAGAGACGGAGAGTAGCAAAGAGACGGGGAGAAGCAAAGAGACGGGGAGAAGCAGAGAGACGGGGAGAAGCAAAGAGACGGGGAGAGGCAAAGAGAAGGGGAGAAGCCATGAGGCGGGGAGAAGATGCGGCGTAGTCTAAAACGGCTTTACTGCCCTTCGGTCATATTCCCGTCAGGACGGGGTTTTTCGCGTTATAAAAGGCAAAATAACAGATAATAGGATTACCGGTTATCCGATAATCCAAAGTTTCATGAGGATTTAAAGCGGCTTTTTTCGGATTTGATCGCTGTTTTGTGTCGTTCTGTTGCCGATCAAACTGCGATATTCAAAAGGATAGTGAACCGGTTGTGGCAAAGCTTGAAAGTTCTTTTCGCTCATGCATCACTATGTTCCGGCTTTTATTGATCCAATGTGAACACGGCCGGTTTACCGGTTGCATGAGGAACGGTTACGAAAACTTGGTTATGAGCCGAATTTTCTTTTCAAAAATCCTATTCCAATATCAATAGCTACGACACCCAAAGCACCGCATAAAAAACCGGCAAGGCCAAGGAATTTTTCCGGAACGGCGTAGGAACCGTCAATAAGGTCGGATTTATCGAGAAGGTGATAAAGTGCATTGGCGGCAAGTTCCGCTCCATAAATGGCGCATAAAGCACCGCCAACCCATTCCATGACACGTTGAGGCCATTTTTTTGGCGCGCTGTTAAGCTGGCTTAAAAAGCTGCCGCAAGCACCGGCAAGAGCAAGAAGTCCGAACCTGACAAGATGAGCAAGCCAGTCGGGAGGGGGATTGTTTTCTGACATTTGATTATTCCATAAAAGGCGTGAAGCGTTGTTTGAACATTATTTGCTCTCATAAGTTAGTCGGCGAATATTATGATAAGCGGGCGCAAGCTGTGTCGACGGAGAGGGGCAAGTAGAACTTTAATAAATCGAACATATTTGTAATTCTCTGGGAGATAGAATGAGGGCGGAATTTTTCATCAATGATATTTATTGGAAACTGCGAAATGCCGCATTTCATATTTTATTATAAAACTGGTGATCCGGCTTTGGTCGGAAAATTGCTTTTAGTTGTCCGTAAGATGGTTTTTCCCGGATTGTCCGACAAAGTATATAAAAACATCGTTATCAACCCGCCGCCAATTTATAGTCTTTTAATGAACGCCTATTGGCAAAAGACTAAGAAGTTTTTTCATTTCCAGCATTTCTGTTTTTGCCCAAAACGGTCAGTCGAGATGATCCATTTGGTGATTGCCGGTTCGGTTTCTACAAGGCGTGGAGCGTCATTCACCTTTGGCGGTTTTGTCCAACCCGCGCAGGAGAACCGCGCATTCGTTTGACACCCCGCCAAGAGCAAGGCAGCGATTGTAAGGGGTAAGAGCTTCAACTTCATTTTCAACCTCGCGTGATTTTTGGAAGGCAGCGTTGGCGGCTGCAAGCGATTTTTGTTTTTCTAATCGTTGCCCGATAAAAAGACCGCCGGAAGCGGCGGCAAGAATAACAACAATGATGATGGCAATGGTGATTGACAGACGTTCGAATGCAGTCATAATTCCGCCTCTCGCAATCGTTTAATGAAATAGAAACTGCCGATTGCAACGCCGATCACCATGACGGCGGCTAACGCCCATTGGAAAGGCCCCGAACCGGTGGCAAAACCGGTCAAGCCGGAAGCGGCGCTGATAACCGGCCCGACGACTTCCGGCTTCAACACCGGATGAACAGTTTTTTGTTCCGGCACGACATCTTTGGAAGCGACAAAAGCGCCTTCCATCCAGAGATACGCTTCAGCCCGCCGCCGATTGACAAGGCCTTGAAGCTTTTTGCCCCCTGCTTTGACCCATTTCATCAGTTCAGATGGAACCGCATCAAAATTGCCTTTATTGAGTTTTTTGAGAAGTGAAGAATTTTTGAAAGCATTGATGCCGACGTTAAATGTAAAGGATACAAGAGCGGCAAATTCATTGTCGTTGAGTTTGACATTGACGTTGTTCTCGACAGCCGCTTCATATTGCGTAAGATCTTTCAGGAGAATGCTTTCCGCGTCGGCTTCGGTGATAACCATTCCTTGGTGTGGTGCGGGCGTTCCAGCCGCTGCCGTGTGCCCGTAGCCGATTGTCCAGACGCCGCCGGCATCTTTATAAGCTTTGGTTTTGAGACCTTCCCATTGTTTCAGTTTTTCAAGACCGTGGGGGTTGATTTGTCGTGTCATGGTGTTTCCTTTATCAATGATAAATGAAGGCAATAAAAAACCCCGCGAAAAGCGGGGCTGTGGTTCAATATTCAATTCGTTGATTTTTGCTTTTGTTAAAAACCGGATGCTGTTGTCATCAGACAAATGAAAGCCCAGAAAGCTGCGGAAAGCGCTGTTCCTAAACTCCGTTTCATCAAACCGGATTTATAGCAGTTGGAATTTTCCCCATCCCTGAAAAAGCGGAAAGGGCGACCGTGAGATAAAACGATTGGCGCAACAAACGGATCTATAATTATGATTGCTATTTTACCGCAAGGTAAGCAAGTTTCTTCATATCGCCCCGTGTTTTCTTGACGAGATCCAGAATAAGCGCAACCATAAAGCTCATAGCGCCTAACAGTCCGAGAAAACCGGCAAGAACTGCTGTTGGCAGCCGCGGAACCAGTCCGCTTCTTGCATATTCGGTAATGACCGGAATGCCAAAGGTTAGAGAGATAATCCAGAACAACAGTGCAACCACGGAATAAAACAAAAAGGGGCGTTCCAACTGGATAAGACGGATGATGGTAAGACCAACCAGAAGACCGTCTTTAATCGTTGAAAGCTTGCTTTCGGAACCTTCAGGACGTTCTCCATAGGGGGCTTCGATTTCATCCAGTGCAACATTCATTTCTAAAGCATGAACAGTAACTTCTGTTTCGATTTCAAAGCCATTTGATGAAATAGGGAATGATTTGACGAATTTATGCGAAAAAATTTTATATCCGGATAACATATCTGTAATCTGCCGACCGAAGATAAATTGTATTGCACCGGTTAGCGCTTTATTTCCGAAACGATGGCCAAAAGGATAGGACTCTTTTGCTTCGGAAACCCGCCGGATATTCATATAGTCAAGCTTTTCATCAATAAATTTGTCAATCGCAGATTGGGCGATGGATAAATCATAAGTTGAATCGCCATCGACAATCAATATCACATCTTCTTCGAGTTCTCTGAATGCGCGTTTGATGACGTTGCCTTTGCCTTGTCGTTTTTCACTACGGACAATTGCACCGGCTTCTTTTGCTATTTTAATGGTGTCATCAGAAGAATTATTGTCATAGACATAAATTGTCGCGTCTTTAATGTAACGCTTCGCATCCGTGATGACAGACTTGACGGTGATTTCCTCGTTATAACAAGGAATAACAACTGCGATCGAGCACTTTTCCATATTTCTTCATCCAGTTAATATCAGATGTCAAAAGTTCTAAAGTCACTGACTTATAAGACTATGCCGACTAAAAATAAAGGTATAGTAACCGAGGCTGCTATAATTCTTGTTTTCTTTGTTCCGAATACTTCATGCTTCTGACTATAATAGCCGAATGCAGCGAAGATGCACAAAATACTCAACAGCAAGCTCGGATAAGAATACCGGAACTCACTTGAAACACCGACGAATAAGTAACCGACAAGGTATATCAAGCCGGAAAAAGCGACAACATTCAATGTTCGGTTGAACCGGTCGCTAGTGCCAAGCGTTGCCAAATAGAAAAATAACAGAATGAGCAAACTGACATAAGGGTGAAACCATAGTTGTTTTGCCAAATCCATATGAATAACAGTGTTCCATAAATCCGGAGGATTAATCGTGTAGGTGAGCGCACGGTTTTGGTCACGATCTACCATATCGATGAAACCGACTTTTTCAATGTAAAATGGTTGAAAAACAGGCTGATGGCCTTGATAGTCTATAAACCGGTTAAAAAATGAAAAACGGTGTTTTAAATAAGCTACCGGATGCTGTGTGATGGCTGCGATCCAAGCTTTGCGGAGCTCCTGTCTGGCTGCCTTAAGGTGTTTTTTTCCTGAATCTCTCTCATGGTAAAAGTAGGCCGCAACACTGTTACAGTTGGCGCTCGCCCAACTAGAGACAGAATCCCACTGGGTATTTGAATAACAGTTTTTGAACAGGCTTACTTGGTCAGGAACACCTGGAATATCGGGAAGAGTAGATACTCCACTATATTTTGCTGTACCAGCTATATCAAAAATCAATAAAGAAAAATCAGGAGCTTCGTCATCTGCGTGTAATAATTTAAGATCAATAAATGGTGTTGCCACGATAACACAAATCACAAGGATGAGACACGCAATATAACGATAAATAATCCGAGCTTTCCAGCCCATAAAAATCGCTATAAGAAGAGGCACTGCAATAAAACATCCGTTGGAGCGTACGAAAAAGCAAAACACCAGAATAACCGTTGAAAACACACAAAATAACGTTGTTTTCTTTTTGTCTGAAATTGCTCTATCCATCATCAATGCTGCTATCAAAAAGACTAATGAAGCGACATAAGTATCCTTCAAAACAGTGGTGATATAGGTAAAAATAGGAGGCAAAAACAATATCAATATGCAGATAATGCCAGTTAAAATTCCTTTGGAAATATGTTTAGCGGTTATATACAATCCCAAGCAGGTTGCAGCCAAAGGTATAAATACATAAATACCCTTTATATCGGTAACCGATTGAATGATGCGCCAGAATCTTATCAGGAGAGCAGAGTGCCAATTTCCAGTATGATTGTTATATGCATCCGCATACATAACAAATGAATCATACGCAACTGTTCCAGGATAGAAGGCGTAGAATAACCATAAAAACGCACAAAATATACATAAAAGTAGATAGTTATCTTTCAGAAAAAGTGGAATGTTTTTTATAAAATAATATGCTTTATTATCAAAATTCTTTTCAATATTCTTATATAATTTGGTTTCCACTGCTTAGCCTTCCTCACATCATCAAAATGCTGGTCACTGAGTGCTAATTTAAAAACAGTGCTCTCGATCTGTATGCACCTGCTTGAAACGGAAGCTTTATATTGCGCGGTTCATCAAGTCAATCATAAGGTTTCAATAAAGATACATTTGAAATAATATATAAAATTATACAAAATAACTGTAATATATTAAGTTATTTTATAATTATTTCGCTGAAAAATTTGTGTAATTCTAAAAATTAATATGCATCCAATCTCGTTTTATCAGTATTGATTAAAAATAAACGTTGCCTAATAGTATAGAAAGATTGTGAAATTTGTTAGCACAACAATTGCATCTATCATCATGAATGTTATTTCACCGCAAGGTAAGCAAGTTTTTTCATATCAGCGCGAGTTTTCTTGACGAGATCCAGAATAAGGGCGACCATAAAGCTCATGGCTCCCAATATACCAAGAAAACCTGCAAGAATTGTTGTTGGTAAGCGTGGAACCAGTCCGCTTCTTGCATATTCGGTAATTACTGGAATGCCACAGGCAAGTGAAAGTATCCAGAACAACAATGCAACGATGGAATAAAACATAAAGGGGCGTTCCAACTGGATAAGTCGGATGATGGTAACACCTACCAGAAAACCGTCTTTAATCGTTGAAAGCTTGCTTTCGGAACCTTCTGGACGTTCTCCGTAGGGGGCTTCGATTTCATCCAGTGCAACATTCATTTCCAAAGCATGAACAGTGACTTCTGTTTCGATTTCAAAACCATTGGAAGAAATCGGAAATGATTTGACGAATTTACGCGAAAATATCTTATATCCGGATAACATATCGGTAATTTGCCGACCGAAGATAAACTGTATCGCACCAGTTAACGCTTTATTTCCGAAACGATGGCCAAAGGGATAGGACTCTTTTGCTTCTGAAACCCGACGAATATTCATATAGTCAAGTTTTTCATCAATAAATTTGTCAATCGCAGATTGAGCGATGGACAAATCATAAGTTGAATCGCCGTCGACAATCAATATCACATCTTCATCAAGTTCTCTGAATGCACGCTTGATAACATTGCCTTTGCCTTGCCGTTTTTCACTACGGACAATTGCACCGGCTTCTTTTGCTATTTTGATGGTGTCATCAGAAGAATTATTGTCATAGACATAAATTGTCGCGTCTTTAATGTAACGCTTCGCATCCGTGATGACAGATTTGACGGTGATTTCCTCGTTATAACAAGGAATAACAACTGCGATCGAACACTTTTCCATATTTCTTCTTCCAGTTAATATCAGATGTCAAAAGTTCCAAAGCCATCGATTTAAAAGATTATGCCGATCAACAATAATGGTACAGTGACTGCGGTTGCAATAATTCGCGTTGTTCTATTTCCGAACACTTGCCGTTTCTGACTATAATAGCCGAGTGCAGCTAAGATGCACAAAATACTCAACAGCAAGCTTGGATAACAATACCGGAAGTCACTTGAAACACCGACGAATAAGAAGCCAACGAAGTAGGTCAAACCAGAAAAAGCAACAACGTTCAATGTCCGGTTAAAGCGGTCGTTTGTTGTGAGCGTTGCAAGATAGAAAAATAATAGAATAAGCAAACTAACATAAGGGTGGAACCACAGTTGGTTTGCCAAATCCATATTAATAACAGAATTCCACAGCCGAGGAGGCTTAACCAAGTAAAAGAGCGAATAGTCAGGATCGCCATATCCAACAGTAAAGCCAACTGTTGTGATATAAATTGGTCGATAAACAGGCTCATATCCTAGATAGTCAATAAAACGATTAAAGTGAGCTAGTCGATGTTTTAAATAAGCCACTGGATGCTGTGTGATGGCTGCAATCCAGGCTTTACGAAGCTCCTGTCTGGCTGCCATAAGGCGTTCTTTTCCTGAATCTCTCTCATGGTAAAAATAGTACCCAACACCGTTACAATCAGGGCCCGTCCAATTAGCAACCGCATCCCATTGGAGAGGTGAATAACACTTTTGGAACAGGTTTACTTGGTCAGGAACACCAGGAATATCGGGAAGAGTGGATACTCCACTATATTTTGCTGTACCAGCTACATCAAAAATCATCAAAGAAAAATCAGGAGCATCATCTCGAGCTCCCAATAATTTGAAATTGACAAGCGGGGTCGACGCTATAACGCAAAGCACAAGGACAAGACATGAGATGTAACGATATATAATCGGAGTTTTCCATCCCATAAAAATTGCGATCAGTAGAGGCACTGCAATAAAGCACGCGTTGGGACGCAGATAAAAACAGCATACAAGAATGAACACTGAAAACGCATAAAAGACCGCAGTTCTCTTTTTGTCTGAAATTGCCCCATCAATCATCAGTGCCGATATTAAAAAGGCAAATGAAGCTATATAAGTGTCTTTCAAAGCAACGGGTACAAAAACAAAAACGGGAGGAATAAACAATATTATTATGCATAAAAGACCTGTAAAAATTCCTTTTGAAATATTTCTTGCTATTATGTACAAGCCTAAAAAGAATGGTATCATAAACACTAGTACAAATATGCCTTTTATACTAGTTATTGATAAAATAAGTTGAAAAAACCTTGATATAAGTGGAGAGTGCCAATTTCCTATATTATTATGAACAGCTTCTTTTAGCATTTCGAATGAATCGTTGGCTACTGTTCCAGGATAAAAAGCGCAGAAGAACCATAAAAAAACACAAAATACACATAAAAATAGATAGTTATCTTTAAGAAAAAGTGGAATTTTTTTTATAAGATAATGTACATTATTATTAAATTTCTTTTCAATATTCTTATATAATCCGGTTTCCACTGCTTAGCCTTCCTCACATTATCAAAATACCGGTCATTTAGCGCCAATTTAAAAACAGTGCTATAGATTTGTATGCACCTGCTTGGGACAGAAGCTCTATATGGTGCAGTTCATCGAGTCAATAGAATGCTTGAATGTAAAGAAAATTCTTTTAGCAGCGTGTGTATTACTCGGAAAGGTGAAAAAATTTTTAATTAAAAAATATTACTTTCATATTTTTTGTATTTTTATCATGATATATATAATGACAATTATAAATAAGATAGTAAAATATGTAACATTGATACGATGGTTATATGTAATTATAATTTTATTAGTAAAAATAATTCAATAACAAACTTATGAAAGACGTAGATTATGCAAGTTGGTGCAATTTTGCAGCGTTGATAATTGTAAAATGAATCGTGGCCGCAAAGACCCGATGGCTGCCTGTCATAGCCGATTATCCGGCAGCGACTTGCCGACGGATCAGTTTAATCTTCAGTTTTTTTCGCCGTTCAGCTTTCTAAATCCCGCTTTTTTCTGTGGTTTTAAGAGGCTACAGAATAATGCCGACTAAAAATAAAGGAATTGTGATCGAGGCTCCCACGATCCGCATTTTTCTGTTTCCGAACACTTTCCGCTTTTGGCTGTAATAGCCGAACGCAGCTAAGATGCACAAAATACTCAATAACAAACTCGGATAGGAATATCGGAAGTCGGCAGAAACTCCGACGAACAAAAAGCCGATAAGGTAGATCATGCCGGAAAAAGCAACAACGTTCAATGTCCGGTTAAAGCGGTCGTTTGTGGCAAGGGTCGAAAGATAGAAAAATAACAGAATAAGCAAACTGACATATGGGTGGAACCATAATTGGTTACCCAAATCCATATCAATAAACGTTTTCCATAATCGCGGCGGATCAATTTCATAGGTTATATCTTGGTAGTGATCCTTATCGAACATGTAGACAAATCCAACAACCCGGACATGGAGAGGTTGGAATGCAGGACGGTGTCCTTGATAATCTATAAAACGGTTAAAATGAGACAAACGATGTTTTAAATAGGCTAATGGATGTTGCGTGATAGCATCAATCCACGCTTTACGGAGTTCATCTTTAACTTTTTTAAGCTGCTCAGGGCCTTTATCTCTTTGATCGTAAAAGTATTTAGCAATAGCATTACAATTATCGGTTCCACGCCAAGTGGCTATCGTATCCCATTGGTCAGGTGAATAGCAATGTTTTATGAGGCCCAATTGATCAGGAGTTCCAGGTGTTTCAGGAAGAGTGGATACGCCGCTATGTTTTGCTGTACCTGCAATATCAAACCACATCAAAGAAATTTCAGGGAAGTCATCGCTGGCTTTTAATAGTTTTAAATTGACAAATGAGGCTGTTGCACAGACAAAAACAACAAGCACAAGAAACGCAATGTAGCGGTATATAATTGGAGATTTCCACGCCATAAAAATCGCTACAAGCAAAGGTACCGCAATAAAACATCCGTTGGGCCGAAAATAAAAACAACAAACCAAGGCAATCCCGGAAAATATATAAAATAAATATGTTTGTTTTTTATCGGAAATCGCCTGATTAATCATCAGTGCTGCTACTAAAAAGGTGAACGAAGCAAGATAAGTATCCTTCAAAACAACTGTTATATTTGCAAAAACAGGCGGCATAAACAATATCAATACGCAGATAATGCCCGTTATAATTCCTTTAGAAATGTTTTTAGCAATTATGTACAATCCTGCGCAGGTTGCAGCCAAAGGAATGAGCAAAAATGTGCCTTTTATGTCGGTGAAGAATAAAATCAACTGCCACATTCTGGTGATAAGCGCAGAATGCCAATTTCCTGTATATCCCCCCAATGCTCCCAAATACATGTAGAAGGAGTCATAAACGACAGTTCCCGGATAAAACGCGTAGAATAACCATAAAAACGTACAAAATATACATAAAAATAAATAATTATGTTTCAGAAATAATAAAGTTTTTTTTATAAGACAATCTACATTATAATTAAATTTCTCTTCATTATGCTTGTAAAATCCGGTTTCCACTGCTTAGCCCTCTTCACATTATCGAAATGCCGGTCATTTAGTGCCAAACTAAAAACAGTGCTATAGATTTGTATGCACCTGCTTGGGACAGAAGCTCTATATGGTGCAGTTCATCGAGTCAATAGAATGCTTGAATGTAAAGAAAATTCTTTTAGCAGCGTGTGTATTACTCGGAAAGGTGAAAAAATTTTTAATTAAAAAATATTACTTTCATATTTTTTGTATTTTTATCATGATATATATAATGACAATTATAAATAAGATAGTAAAATATGTAACATTGATACGATGGTTATATGTAATTATAATTTTATTAGTAAAAATATTACAATATAAAAAATGTTATGTTTTTAATTTTATATAAAAATACTAGAAAATTTATATATGTAAAAAATCGAGTTCCAGTTGACGTTTAGATAACAAGGGCGTTTTATGACGGAAGTTGATCAACAGTGAGCCAGTTAAGGCCTCTGACTGTTTTAAGAAATGTTATAGAAGAAAACTTTTCCGACAAAGCCGCAGCAAAATAGATTTTTACCGTTTTTCTTCGGGAAGGTCGCGAAGTTTGCAATGTACCAATTGATAGGTGAACAGCAAAAGATCAGCAATAGAGGTTGTTTTTACCTCAACGGATTTGACATTTAACGCAAACTTTATGGCACTTTGCTTTTAGACTGTTCATTGAGGGAAAATTTGAAGGTTTTATATTTTGCCTTTTGAAAAATGGTGGCAGCATATGATATTATGAACGACAGTCCGGTTTTAAGCGGGAGGAGTATAAAATGACAAGCTTGGCAGATGAATTTCATAAAGAAATGTTGGCTATTTATGATAAAGCTCGCGATGAACTCGGAATAAGACTTACCAGATTCAAACAGGAGGTTTGGCGGCATCGTGGCGTTTACGCAGCGAAAATGCTGATACACTCCAAGTCTACTACTACCGGTTTTACCAAACTATGGGAGAACCAACGGCTTGATTTGACGGTTGAATCTCTTGTTGTAAACAATAAAAAATGGCATCCGCTTTTTACCAAGGATGACATAAACAAAGCTAAAGAAACTCTTGAAAAGTATAAACAACCATAATCCTTTTCCAAGGTAATAAAAAGCCCCGCAAAAGCGGGGCTGATTGTCCTTTATGGTGGACGCGCCTATTAGATAGTTGCCGCCCATGCCCATAAAGTATCGAGCTGCTCGTCGGGAATTTTGTTGACTTCGGCCATTTTTTTCAAAAGCCAGTAATTGCGGGTAAAGCTTGTTGCCTTGGAAATATCAATGAGTGCGCTTTCGCGGTCTTTATCATCTGCAATGTAAAAAGGGTTGTCCTTATTTGCGATGTCTGCAATCAGGTCTTCTTCTCTAATACCGATAGCAAAAGCCGCCTGCCAGAATTGCCTCGCTGATAGCTGAGGAAATACGGGGGCAGGGGGTGGTGGCGTGTACTTTACCAATCCGCCATTTTCCCATTTCCAACCGCGTGGGTTGGTGAGGCAGGCCATCCATTGCTCATCTGTGATTTCGACGGCATCCGGCGGAATAACAGCTGATGGGTCATCGTATGCGTTCGTGTCGTAAAATGCCGCAGGGGAGCCATTTTCATCGAATTTTGCTTTTTTCATATCAGTAACCAATCGCCAACCATTGCACGTTGCAAGAATTTAGATAAGAAACGCTATTTGTTCCTGTTGTTTGTCGTAGGTGAAGACCTCTCATATTGAGATTTGTATTATCACTCGCGGCTGTAAATACGATCGGAGCAAACCATTCGCCCGTCCACTCCGTCGCTATTGTGGGCAGGAAAATGCCTTTTTTTGTAAATGCAGTCGGGAAAAAAATCTGCCAATATCCGTTTCCCGATGCAACCGCCGCATTCCCCCATTGAATTAGCATTCCGTTAGGCATTCGCGTCCAACCGCTTGCAGGATTGCCGCCAAAACGGGCATTAATGGCATCTCGTAATTTAACGGGGGAAACGAGTGCTTCTGTTCCATCCGCACCGGCATTCCATAGCGATGCGGCTAATGCGTTGATATTTGCAAGTTTGCGGCGTTCGTCGGCGGTCATGATTTTGGCATTCGATGTTTCTTTCATAGCCCCCATATCGAAAGCGTCGGTTCGCTTGCCCGACGGGTCATAGACTGCGATTGTCATATCGCCATCACCGGTAAGGCTCTGCCAACCATTGCCGGATAGAAAAGTGGTGTTTGAAGGCAAACCATTTGTTTCAATTTCAGTTAAAACGACTTTGTTTTTTCTCGCCAAAGTGCCGAGCGTTTCCGGTTGAACGGCACTATCGGCTCTTTTGCCCTGTTCGGCCGTTGCAAATTCGCTTCTATCGGCTGTTGCAGCCGTGCCCAGAACCGAAGGTGTTACGGCTTTGTCACTGGAAGCGCGTGCGGCCATATCCTGCGGCGTTGCAATCGGAATTTCGAAAGTGTGTGTATGATAGGGTACAGCCATTTAAACCCCCAGTTTCTTCAAACGGTTGTCAAGTTCGGTAATCTTGTTTTGTAACGGCGTAAGAAGTGCGGAAAGGGCAACATGCGCCATTTGATTATTTGCATAAATCAATATGCGGATTTTCTCCGGCTCTTTTATGCCAGATATTGCAAAAGGGTGTTCATCCATTGTTCAAGCCTTGATAATATATTGAATGGCAATATTGACCGGGCGCGCTTCATTGCCGCCGTCAGCATTGATGGTGAGACTATGGCTGTGTCTTCCGGCTATCGCAGTGTTTTCGGTAATCTGTGAATACCAATCCCAGCCATTTTGGCCGTCCGCTCCGCCTTTGTTGCGCTGCCATGTGGTATAGCTGTGGCTATGTTCGCCAGCCTCACCGACCGAACCGGAATGGCTGTGCCACCGGTTCTGGCTATCCTGAAAAGAGGCAAAGGCACGGTTGGGGTCGATATTCTTACCGGCATCGGCGCCGCGCAGAAAAACACCGCGCAAATCCGGCACGGCAAAGGTTGTTTGCCCGTCGCCTCTTCCCCACCATTCGCCAATGGCTGAAAACAGCGCGCCATATTGTGTTCTTGATAATAAGCGTCCGTCGCAGGGTATCCAACCGGCGGGTGCAGTTGGCGCACCATACATTGAAATAACACCGGCCGGCGTTGCTTGTTGAGGTGTCGGTGAAGACAAAAACCAGCCGCCGCTTCCATTGTTCAATAAACTGCAAAAGACAATTTCATAGAGAGCGCCGGCCTGAATGTCCCCACTTTCCAAAGGTTTCACCCCTTGATAAGTTGCTTTGAAAACCGGTTTATAATCAATATTGTTGAGGCTGATCAGCGGTTGCTCGATATTCATAGCGAGAGCGCGAAACCGCAATGTTATGCCGTTGATATAAGCGGTTATCGGTGTTTTTGACTGAATGGCAATGCGAGAAGAGGACCCTTCGACAGTCACGTCGCCGCCAATATCACACATATATTCGCGCACACGCTGCATCATCGAGCGGGCGGAATTGTTGACCGTGCTTGGCGGTTGCCCTTCTGTCCAGTTGATAATATTGTCGGCATTGGCATTGCTTGCTGCCGAAAGTGACCAATCATAAATCGAACTCATAACGTTCCCCCATTATCGGTTTTCGAGCGCATGTTTGATAAAAGGCGCAAAAGCGCCTCCGATTGTTCGGCTGAAGGGCCACGCACCGGTTTTAGTTGCATCGAGCTTGTCTGCGGTGCATCAACATTGCCGAGGGCGATCAATGCATTGGCAAGTGAGCCGGCGCCTTTTTCAAGGCCTTTTTGCGTTTGCCCGTCTTCCAGTAATCCGTAAGCGGTGGTGGGGGCGGAAGGGGTTCCTCTATTGTTATCACTCGTAATGAGAGAAGGGGCGGATAGGCCGGTGTTAAAGTTTTGGCCACCATATCCGGCAGGGCCAATCGAGCCCAGCACCGGCGCATTGTTAGTGGACGGGTGGTTTTTCCAAAAATTAAAAAAAGAATGTGAATTCATGAGGTAGCCTCCATTCGGGTGGAATTTTTTATTCGCGCTTCCGGTGGGATCCGGAATGGTCACGCAATGTCTTTTGATTGATTTGTCGTTAAATTTATGGGGCTCATGCTCAAGCGGCGGGTGTAGACAAGCCTCTTGTCTCCCATGTCACTGAAAGGCGTTTTAAAACAGCTTAATGGCTTGCCTTCAAAGAAGCCTTTCCATATCAAATCCGAGCTTGTTGTAATTGACCATTAACAACCCGCTTTCGGGGTGGATCACAACTTTATCGGGGTCGGTTTTAAGGATTTCTTGCGCGATAACACCGCGATAGCGTTCAGCCCTTCCGATATAGTTAAAATCATAGACATTGTAGCCGTTGCGTTTACCCGCATAGCGGATATTTTCTTTTGTGCGTTGGTCCGAGAGACCAAAAAGCGATGTGAGCGCACCCAAACCGTTTCCTATTGTGGTGAGCGCACCATTCTGTTGTTTTGTTGTTTGCGTTCCGCTTGACGTTCCGTAATTTCCGGCCGCACCTTGAGCCGCACTTAAAAGCATGGCAAGACGGTTCCAGCCGCGATTATCTTCTTCATTCCATTGGTCACGTGCTGCATCAAGTTTTTGCTGGTTGTTCTGGTCAAGGATTGTGCCGCCTTTCAAAGCATTAAGAAAATTATTTCCTTGCCCTTGAAAATAATTGCTTGCGGCCGAAAGCTGGTTATTGTTTGCCCTGTCGATAAGTTCATTGGCATTGAGCATATTTCCAACATCCTGATTATACTGGTTGGAAAGGGCCATTGTTGCAGCCTGTCCCAATTGTCGAGACAAAACACCGCTATGGGCGCCCGAACCATAACGACCAGCACCGCTCATTTGACTGTTGATGGTATTGGCAGTGTTATCAAGTGTGTTTTGTAAAGCCTGATTATAGGCTGTGTTTGCCCCCACCATTTTTCCTGAAGCCATATCGGCAAGGTTCTGGCCACTCGCATTTTTGCCGCCTGCAAGGCCTTGCAAATAGCTGTTGCCATAATTGGCGGTGGCGTTTCCAAGCCCGCTAATGGCATTTTTTGTTGTGTCGCTTAAATCGGCCACCCGCGAGCCTTGATAAACATTGCCACCCTGACCGGAATTATAAAGGTCCATGGCATCCTCGGCCGAGCGCTTGAAGAGTGGTGCTGCCCATTCCGGCGGGGCTGATGTCTCGGTCTTCGTTTGCTTTGTTTTTCCGCCTTTTCCGCTACTTCCGCCCATTGTTCAATTCCTTTCGATATTTGACCACGCTTGGCCGATAGCCATGTGTGCGCATGATTTTTGACCAGCCGATGCGACCGATCGGGCAAATTTCGGATGCGCCGATGGTTTTTGCCCATTCTTCTATCGGTTCGATCATATCGGCTATTTTCTCGCCGCCGTGACCGGCTAGTTCGAGGAGTTCGACACGTTTTTTCCCGCTCGCCAGAATTTCGATATGCGAGGTGACGAAGGCGACAAAGTTTTCTTTCTCGTCAACAATGATCCACAATTGCCGCTCGCCATTTGCAATTTCTTCTGCCATTGTTTGAAATGATATGTCGTCGGGAAAACGACGGGCGATTTTTTTCATCGCTTCAGTAAGATCGCCGCTATAGCGTTTCATCCGCTCATAAGGCCATTTTTCGGTGAGATAGATTTGATAGCTCATCTTTTTCCGGCTCTTGTAAAATCAACATTGAAGCCGGCGATATGCGACCATTTTTCACCCGCCGGAACACGCAGGCGAAATTTGTGAAAACGCGCCCGCGAGCGGCCATGGTAACGGCCGGTA
Source organism: uncultured Bartonella sp. (assembly GCF_946479275.1). Classification (GTDB taxonomy): domain Bacteria; phylum Pseudomonadota; class Alphaproteobacteria; order Rhizobiales; family Rhizobiaceae; genus Bartonella. The sequence goes on along the minus strand of NZ_CAMLFE010000005.1, from coordinate 168,191 downwards.
TTATAAGAGGGGCTTTTTTCACCTGACCATTTTACCGGTTCTTGCGGAGTTCTTCGCATTCTTGCACCGATTGCAAGCAAGGCTTCATTCGTGTCTATTTGTGCAATGACATTTTCCAGCCGCTTGATATCGCCATTGGGGGCTGCAATTTCCTGCGAGGAAACAATTGCCTCCATCGCCTCTCCCGAAAAAGAGCCCAAACGGTAATCAACGGAAAAAGCGCCAAGAATGGGCGCGCCACCCTGCCAGATTTTGCTATCCAGCGAAAATGGCAGATTTTCCAGAATTGTAGAAATATTATCAAGCCCGTCCAGCGTGTAACCGCTCGTATAAATCGGCATGATGCTGCTTGCCGCAATGTTGATAACTGTCCATTTTTGCAGGCCCCAGTCATAAACCATCAATTCGTTCATCACGCCTGAACCGTTATAATCCATCGCCCAATAAACGCGGTTATAGAAAGGGTCGATTGCGCAGAACATTTCGGCAAGATTATTGGCATTCATGCGGGTAAAGACCGAGCGGTCGATTTTTTCAAAGCCGATAGGTGTCACCGCGCCATCGCTTGTAATCTGGAAAAATCCGCCTTCATCGGCATAAAAGGAAAACTCACCGCGACTGCTGATCGAATTGGATGATTTTGCACCGCGTTTGTCATGAATTTTCTGGAAAGAAAATATAATGTCGGAACCGGGAATGAATGTGCCGCGATAAATCGCCGATTGTAGAAAAATAATCGGGTTGGTGGCTTCGCTCGAGCCTTGAACACTGCCGCCATCCGGAAAATCCTGATAGTCGCAAGACTTTTCTCCCACCGTCCAGAATTCCGCATCATTAAGGCCCGACCAGTAAACGCGGTTGGGATTATCCGGCAATTGCATGAGGCAAACAAAATCGCCCCACACTTTGACAGCTCCCGCCCGTGGGGGATTGCCGCCAAGATTGCGGAATTTTGCCGAACGGTTGAGCTCGAAAACCTGTGGCGGGTCGTTTTTGTTGACGGCGATAATATAATTGCCGAAAGAAGCAAAAGACCAGCGTGCCTCATCGGAAGCGGAATAGATTTTTCCCGTTTGAGTGATGTCGCGCCAGGAAAGATCGGTATTGTCGAGGACAAAAAGTTTTTTTGCAGTTCCCGCAAAAACCGAGGTTGTTCCGTCAAGTGACCGTGCAGCATAGGCTCCATAAGGTTTTTCCGGAAACGGCTTGGAAAACGCTTTGAAACCGGGCATTGGAATATAACTGCCGTCTGCCGGCAAAACGTTCAATATATCATCGCTGTAGTCGCTATTGATGTCGGCAATGTCGGGGCGATATTCGGCTATCGATAAAAATGTCATTTAAAACACCGTTGCTTTGATTTTGCCGCTACCATTGCGCCGCGAGGTTTCCACTTTTAACGCTGAAAGCTGCTCGTTAAAATCGCTAAAGGCTGTTCGAGCCATTTCGGCATCTTTCAAAATATCTTTATAAAGCTCGTATTTTGCCCGCGCTTTGACAAGGTCGAACGCATCGAGAAACCAAGGGGATTCCTCGTCGGCTTTCAAAACTTCTTCAAGCCGGTAAGGCTCAATCATCAGGCGTATTTTGTAAACTTTGTCAGGGCAGGGAAAGAGCCGTAGTTTTTTCCCGAAATAACAATAGGCATAAGGTTCGCCATGGGCTGAACCCGCGCTTTCAAGTTCCTGCGGGGAATTAAGATGAAGCCTTTTTGCGTTTCCGTGAGATTTTTCAAGAAAAACAAAGCGGATACCGGCCGCACTTGCAATCGCCTTTTCGGTTGTTGCGCCATACCATTCCTGATTTTTAGTCGTCAAAAAGGTAATATCGCGCGTTTCATTGAAATAAAGCGGTTCACGTGCTGAAAAGCGGATGGCCGAATAGATTGCTTCCTGAATCTGGCTGAAATATTCATTTGTCGTATCATCAATTTCATCCTGAATAACGGCAATCATATCCGAAAAGTTTTTGTTTTTCGGCTGGAGAGAAGTGGGAAGACTTGTCATCGGCCCTGTCGTGGTAATGATAATGGCCATGGTATTAAACCTTTGTTTTACGGTTTTGCTTTGAGTTCGGGTTGCGTGTTCTCTGCCGCTTCTTTCCGCTTGCGGTCTTCAAATCGGCGACTTTTTCCGCAGTGTTTCGAGATGTGCTTCCGGTTTCCGCTTGCGGTTTTTTCATTCTCGCTTTTTTTGCCGGTTTTCGGGAAAGGGGCGCGGTCTTTTTATCTCGCACCTTCCCGCTTTTTGCCGCAGGCTCCTCAAAATCCATCAATATCCAGTCGGTATCATCGCTTGAAGGCATGTCTATAGAATAAGCATGGGTCATTTTTTTCGTCTCTGGCAAAATCACCGGTTTTTTAAAAAATCGGGAAGGGGGAAAATTGCGCCTTAGACAGCTCGTCGCATAAAAAGAAAAAGGAGCACTTGCCCCTTTTCCTGTTGTTTGAAATGCCGTTTTAAAGTGGCTCGGCATAGGTCGAAATAACGATGGTTGCGAAATCCTGTTCGCCGACAGTGCTGTCTTTCAGTTTGAAGTTTGTTTTCTTCATACCGATCAGGGTTTTTGCTGCAACACCGAGTTCGCGTTCATAGTCGAAGAATTCTTCAACCAGTTTGTAGCGCGTTGGTCCGCGGTCCTTGCCGAAAGCGACGATGGAAGCCTGTGCACCCAAAAGCACCGCACGGCGGGTGTTTGAAACAGGCGTGGTCGGGTCGGCAGAATTGACACCTTCGGTAATATGTTCGGCTTCACGCAGAACCACCCCGTTATACATGCCGAGCGAGCCGTCAAAAATCGGGTTTTTGGCGCGCGAGCCCTGATAGGCTGCTTTTTGAATATCAAGCCATTGGCCGGTTGCCGTGTTGGTGCGCAGTGCCGTCACCTGTGTCGGGTGCAGGTAAAGCACATAAACACTATCCCCCTCGACACGCACAGGGCGCAAACGCGGATTGGCAAGTTTTGCCCGCTCCACCGCTTTATCAACCAGCGAAAGATTGAACACATCTTTTTCGTCAAGGCTTTCGTCAGTGGTTTTGCCATTCGGGCGAATAATGCGCTTGTCGGTCGGGGCTGTCGGCTCATTGAAACCGTAATGCACCGGCGACAATGAAATGGTGCGCCCTTCAAAGTTCATTTGTTTAGCGGTATAGCCGCAAACATGGGTAAAAAACATGAGCGACAAACGGTCGGCATACCAGTCGGTCAAACCGTCTTTGGCTTCGCTGCGCAAATCGAAAAGCACACGCTGCTGGTCGATTGTGCCCTCGTTTTTCACCCTCACAGCATGGGCAAGTTCATTGATGATAACAGCATCATTCAAGGTTGAAAGGGCTTCTTCATTGCCTTCCAGTTTAACCCCTTCTGATACGCCTTCGCCCATCAGCTGGGTGCGCAAGCCGAAACGGACAGTATCACCCGCACCTTTCTGGGTTTCGTCTTTAAGCTGGATAATGCTGTTGGTGTCGGTTCCGATCAAAGGCGCAATCTCGGTAGCTTTCGATACTTCGACGGCAAGTTTCTTCGACCAGGCACGAACAGCCAGAGGGTCGTTCACCCCGATGGATGTAATAGCCATGATGGCCTCCTAAAATTCAATTGATTTTCAAGCTTTTTGTCGCTTTAACGCGAGCGAACCAACGAAACCGGAAAACCTCCGGTGGGTGAAAATGATAACGTCCATTTCAAACGAAAATCCGCAAAAGAAAAAGTTGAAAGTTTTAAAACAAACCCGCACAAACTTGCTTCAAGGTTTTGAAAGCCCAAGGTTTTGAAAGCCTGAAGTTTTGCAAGCGATCGTTTTTAAAACACAAGCTTTTGAAGCTTCGTGTCTCAAATCAGCTTTAAAAAACAGGCTTGTGCAAAAAGCCTTATTTTGCAAAAAGCCTTATTCCCCCTTCATCAGAATGTTGAAGGCTCTTTCATTTCGCGGATTGGAAATCCACTCGGCAAATTGCCGGTCGCTCATGGCATCTATGGCTTCAAGGCTAATAGGGTCGGCAATAGCGCGCCCGTTCGATGCGGTGAGTGTGCGTGCAGCGTTTTTTTTGGCGCGCATTGTGGCAATGTCACCCCCCGCTATAGATTTCGCCTTGAAGCCGATATTTTTTGCATAATTATAAATTGTTTGCGCAGGATTGGTGCCGCTTTCCAAAGCGCCTTTAACAATGGCCGCAAGCTCGTTTCCAATCTGCGCATTGATCGCATCGACATTTTTAAAAGCAGGGTAAGCATCGGCGAGCGCCTTCAACTGGTTTACCCGTGCTTCATAAAGAAAATCGGCCGCTTCGTCGAAATCCGGCAGTTCGGCTTTAAGTGCCGTTACAGAAGTGGCGAAATAATCTTTGACCGCTTCCTGTTCTCTTGCGGCTTTGATAGATTGCCGCTCTTCGGCTTCTCTTTTTTGTCTTTCGGTTTCCTCGTTTTGCAATCTGGCGCCAATCCATTTGACATAGCCGACAAAATCTTTTTCCGGATCGGGCGCTTCCATTTGTGGCTGTTTTAATGGTGAGAAGCTCTCGCCTTCGGCATTATTTTCTGTGAATTCGCGCGCAATTTTGAAACGTTCTTCAATGCGGGCAAGTTTGGCTTTTGCCTCTGCCGCCTCGGCTTGCGCTTTTTTGCGCTCTTCCCTTTCAGCGTGAAGTGCACCATGCGGAACCATATGGTTTCGCGCTTTTGCGGTTCTTTCGTCTTCTTCTTCGCCCGCCTTTTTTTCATGTTCCCCTTCCGGATTTTCAGAAGGTCCGGTCATCGCATCCATGTCGGAAAAATTTTCCGGTAAGGCTGTTTCATCGTCAAAGCTTTCATTGTCGGTATTTTGCTGGCCGAGAACATCCTGTTCTTCCGGTGAAAATTCGGGTGCAATATCCATAAATTTATCCTTTAAACATGCCCTTTGAAAAAACGGGCAGCAGAGCATCAAAACGCCGATGCTTGAGGCGAAGCCGGTTCATCCGGCAGGAAAGACAAAAGTTGCAATTGCGGGCGATAAAAAGCGGCGACAATCTGAAATGCCGCTTTGCCAAATTTAAAAAACCATTTTATCCGAAGCTTTCGGGTCGCCTGTTTCAGGAATTGGCGCGCCCCGTTTGCGATTGTTCAATTTTCAATTGTTCAATGAGCGCGCGGTTTTTGGCCGTTTCGGTCTCAAGCCTTGCTTTCTGATTTTTTAAAAAAAGATCGGCCGCTTTGGCATTAAGGTCGAGTTCACGGGCTTTGGCTTTCATATCAAGCTCGTTTGCCAGAGCTTGCAACTTCAATTGCTCCGCCTGTTGCCCGATAGACTGTTCCGGCAATGCATTTCTCTCCATTGCCGCTTCTTGGCCGGCCATCTGTTTTCTTGCCATCTGTTCTCTGGCCATCTGTTCTCTGGCCATTTCCTGTTCTGCTTTTTGTTGCGCCGCTTCTTGTGCCTTGGCTGTCCATTTTTCAACAAGCGAGGCAGGAAGTGGCGAATAGCGCAGAATTTCCAGTCCGATTTCCGGTGTGAGATAATCTTTCAACATCGGCAACATCTGTTGAATAATCGCAAATGTCCGTTCTTTTTCATTAGGGCTTGTCGGTGCATCATCAACAATAATGTCATATTGGCGGTTGGCGACTGCTTCATGTGTCAAAGGCACATATTTCTTGTTGTCATCCCCCACAATGCGGATAAGCCTTCCATCGGAAAGATAGTTCTGTATGAGATAAAGCATAATTTGCCCCTGTCTTTTCCGATAACGGCGCAGCGCATCAAAAAGCGAGGCAAGCAAATTCAAAGAAGATTGCCGGCGCTGGCTTTCCAAAACACCGGGCTGGTTTACTTCTCTCGTGCCGATAAATTCTGAAGACAAGCCCGTCACATCCGAAATTGCTTCTTTGGCCTCGTTGAAAAGCTGGAAAAAACCAACAGGAAATTGTGCCACGGGCTTGGGTTGAATGCGGGCATTTTGTCCGGCGAGCGCATTCTGTTTTGTCCAGGTAATGGCATCGGCGCGCGCCCAGCTTTCTTCTGCCTGCCTGTCATCATCGAAAGCACCGCGTTCGGCAAGAATGCCGCCCTTCGATTGGCTGTTTAAAAGATACATCACCTGGCTGAAAAATTTGTTCGCCCAACGCTGCGGGTCTTTTGTGGGGCGCACAATGCCATAATAATGCTTTTTCATCTTGTCGAAATAACCGGTAATGCATTCCCAACCAAGTTGCCCGTTCGGCACCATCGGCTGATCCGGTTCGGCAAGCAAAACCTCGCCCAGAAAAGCCCGTTTCACAATCTTTCTTGTAAGCCTTACCGATTGTATTTCAGGCGAAATTTTCTTTTTCTCTTCATAGTCGCGAAGCGAATAATCCTGTGTTTCACCTGTCAGCGGGTCAAAAACCTTGTAAAAAGCCTCGCGCTCGAACCAGCGGCATTCGACAAGCGTCACCAAAGAGCTCGCAGCGGAAGAAAGCCCCAAGTCGTTTTCATCCGCATCCGAAGCACCCGTTTGGTCGTCACCATAGAATGTGTCAGAATTCACATGGGAAAGAGGTGCGCTACTGTCAAAAACACCATTTTTTGCCCAGCGCGCATCAAGCAGTGACGGGTCAATATCGGGAAACATGCGGCGCGCTTCGGCAAGCGGCTTTTCGTCGATATACCAGAGGCGCTCCGCATCTACCAGATTGGCTTTCACCGCTGAGGCATCCCACACCATTTTCAACGGGTCAAGGCGGCACACAACAGGTTTACCCGCTTCATCATCGTCAAAGTCAAGGCGTGTATCTGTCCACCCCATACCGCAAATGACAGTATCTGTAAAAGCTTCCGAATCCTCATATTCCGCTTCCGCCTGATCGCGAAACCATTCCGCCGCACCGGTCAATATTTCATTGGCTCTCGCATCTCCGATTTCACGCGGAATAAATTGCACTTCGCGTTTGTTGTTGCGCTCCGAGCCGATAACGGCATTGACAAGCGGCGCAATGCGGTTGAACGTCATGACAGGGCGTTTTTGCTCGAAAAGCGCCGCCTTGTCTTGGGCTTCCCACTGTTCACCATTATAAAAGGCATAGTCTTCGCGGGCATTTTTGCGCCATTCGGCAACATGCGCCATATCCTGCCGGAAAAGCTTTAACAATGACTGGAACAGAATATCTCTTTTTGCACTGTCAAAGTCATCCGAAGCCCCATGGTCTAAACTCTCGTTTTCTTGCATCATCATCAGCCCGTAAAATTAATGGTTAAAATTGGTCGTGTCGCAGCCCGCACAACTTGAAAGTTCAATTCTGAAAAGCCGAAAAGCCCGAAAAATAAAAAGGGAAACCGCGCAAGCGGGCAGGCGGGAAAGCACAAGGCAACCGTCATAAAGAAACAAAAAGGTCAGGTCACATAAAGCAAAAGCCATTGCCGGAAAAACAAAAGCCGACACGTTGCGCATCCGGTTCTATTGTTCCGAATAGTTCACCTCGTGCCAAACCGGCAATCACAGCGAATATCACTCATGCCGCGAACGCTGCCAATTTTACGCGTCCCGCAAACATCGAAAACATTCCGAACATTTCCCGTGCCTTAAACAATGCATATATCGCAAACATTGCGAACGCCGCCAAATTCACGCCTGCCGCGCATAAAGCTTGTTTGAGCTTCGGCCCTCGTTTTTCTTGCTCTTTTGCCCGTTTTGGAAGCTCTCGTTCAAGAAAGTCTCCGGTTTCGCATATTGTGCCGCACCCTTGGTAGCGTCTTTTGTTTTTGAAACTTCGCTTTCAAGCTTTGAAAGAATAGCAAAATGCAATTACTATCCGCTATAATTTGGACACGCACGGTTCTTTCACTTGAATCTTGGTTCAACAGTCGACAATTTTGCTTTTTGTTATCCTGCCATCCATGACGTATTAAAATCATGTCGCGGGAAATTGCGCTGCCGGTTTTTAGAAATTTTTGGTGCTTCATAAGCAATACACATCAGGCCGAAAGCATCAGCCCCGTGGCTTGCCCAATCATGTTCCGGCCCCAGTCCTATATCGCGTTTGTCGTCACGTTTTTCGTGATACCAGCCCAAAGCATCGCGTCCTGCTTCTGTGGTTTTTTCATTAAACCAGATAGAGGGGAAAAGCCGTCTTGCCGCTTCAATGCGGGCGCGTGCTGCCCCTTTTCCCTGATTGGGAATAATGTCCACCTCGAAACCGGCTTGTTGAAGCGCACTTTCAAAACTCACATCCCGCACGCGATCTTTGGTTGCACCATCATGCGGCAATGTAATTCTTGCATGTCCGTAACCTTTTTCGCGCAGCCAGTTGATATGGGCACTCAAAGGCTGCCCTTGCGCTTCATAATAATCAAGAACGCGGATTTCTTTTCCGATAAATTGCGCAATCCAGATAGCGGTTGCATCGGCTTTGGCGCCTGTGCCGCCAATGTCGAAAAAAGCTTGAAATGTCATTAACGGGTCGGCCGGAACATTGGAAATGCGCCCTTCTTCTTTGGCAATTGCAAGACCGGTTGCAAAATAGGCTCCCTCCATCCGGGAAAGAAATCCCCCTTCCCATATATGGTCATAACTTTCCGGCCGGTTCTTCAAGTCATCAAGGCGGGCGCGGTTTAATAGATCGGGAAATCTCGGATTATCACGCCAATTCAGTTGAACAGATTTGATACGCGCATTTTTACTGTCGCGAAAACGCTTTTCAACAGCTGCCTCTTTTCTGAGCGGGTTCCATGTTACCCAGAGTTCGGTGTTCCAATCCTCACCTTCTTCGCGCAAAGTCGGTATCAATGTGTTCCATGCGTGAGAGGTCACAGGTTCGGCTTCATCCACCCAACAGAGAAGCAACCGCCCCTTCGATTTGATACTCGCAATATTCCGGTCAAGACCTGAAAAGGCATAAGTAATGCGCCCGTCTTTCGAGCGTATATAGGTTTCACCAATGGTATAGTAATTTTGTAAAAACGGATAATCGGCAATGGCTCTTTTGATTTCTTCCAAAGAGCTGTCAGCCAAAGAATTCTGGAACTGGCGGGCACAAAGAATAATGCCGCGAATTCCTCTTTTTCCCAAACAATAGCCGACCACTGCGCTCATTGTGGCAAAGGAACGGGTTTTTCCCGAACCGCGCCCGCCATAGGCCGCCCTGATATCGGCAGGCCCGTCGAAAAGGGTAATGAGCTTTTCCGGCAATTCTATTTTTTCTGTTGTCATGAACCACCACAAAACCACCGAAACAAAAAGACCGGACAAGACGTTTGCCACGTTCCAAACCAAATCCGGTAGCCTAAAAAAGCTTGAAAAACTGTTCTGAAAGCCGCTCTCACCACCTTGACGGATATGGAAGGAAAAACACTTGTTTTAAACAAGCATCGCCACTTTTAAAAACCACGCCTTCAGGAAATAATATATCCCATCGTAATAAGGCCAAAGCCCGAGAGGCAGCACGTCAAGCTTTTTAAAAAGCCCGTCATTTCAAAACGGCCACTATTTCAAAACGGCACGACGTTTTTTGAAATAATTTTCAAGACCCGAAAAACAGTGAAACTCTCTTTTCATTTCGCATCGAAAACAAATTCACTGAACAATTGCAAAACCGGTTCACTTTTTTAAAAGCCTTTTTCACCGGAGGTTTTTCAATCGTCTTTTTTAAGGATTTCCGAAAGTTCCTGATTTATCCCAAGTTCCTGATTTCGGCTCATGGGCTTTTTAGAAGTCATGCGCTTTTTTCCGGTTGGTGATTTTGCAACTGTCAAATCTTTCGGTGACGGAGTTAAAGCAACCAGTTCGATTTTTGTTACGGTTTTTAATTCTTGTCCTTCTGAATTAAGTTCGGCAGGCAATACTTTGCCGAGTAGTGTCAAAAAGGAAGAAGCATTTTTTAAAGCCTGTGCTTCAAGATAGGAAACAAGCCCGTCTTCTCCCAATTGGTTACCGGCTTTTGTTGCAGCTTTTAAAATAGCCTCTTTCAAAATTCCGGAAGCTTTCTTTTCTCGTATGGCTTCCCGTTTTTTTTGCGCGGCTTTCTTCGTCAATTTTTTTTCAGTCGGCATTGTTTTCAAAACATCATGGCTTTCAACCGGCAATTTCCCATTTCCATCATTCCCATCCTGCACGGTTTTTGTTTCAACTGCTCCGCTTGAACGCGCGGCCATCCCTTCATTGCCCAGCACTTGCCGCTCAATTTCCTTTTCACACTTCACTCTCGAACGTGCAGCCTTTTCTAAAAATCCATCAGCAACCCGCACAATTTCTTTTTCAATCTCTTCCGTTAAAGGCGCGGCGTTTTTATGTTGACGCACCTTCTTAACGACGGTTTTTTTCACGGATTTTTTTGTTTCAGGGGGGGTAGCTTTCTGGTTCCGACCACGTCCCTTTTCCTTTTCAAGGATAAAAATTTTAACTGCCAAATGCCCCATGAGCTTGAAAACATTCGCCACACATTTTTGCGGCTCAAACTATTTCATCCGGCTTTTTTGAAAGCATTCAAAAACAGCTATGAACACTTAATGGCAATATTAATGAATAAAATTCTGTAATTTAAAATAATATCGTTTTAAACTGAAATCAAATTCGACAAACAATCAAATAATTAAAATATGATAAAAATCATAAAACGTTTTTTATATTTATAAACGTCAACCAAACGATAGTTACAATTCTTCTTGTGCCGTATGTGTCAGTTAATATTTAGTGACACATTTTTGCAAGAAAAAAATAAATAGGAAATTTAAAAATTTATTTTCGTAAAAACGGCGCGGCTTTTTCCTGCACCTTTCAAGCTTTTTGCCACCAAACCGCAGCCTTGTCTTCCCCTTCTCATTTTTGCGGAAGCTTGAAACAATAGACAAGCAAACACATCCCACAAATAGCGGTTGCAAAAAGGGGAAAATCACATCCTATCATTGCTTTTGTCTGAACTTTTGGCATAAATCGCTATGGTGAGAGAAGGGGAAAAAGCGAAGAATGCCTTCAAATAGCAATACCGATAAACAGAACGATAATCTTGAACAATCAAATGAAGCAGATAAAAAATTCATTGCGTTTAAAAAGCGCATGTTGTGGCTTGGTATTTTCTTTTTAATTGTAGCAATAGTTCTCTCTCTTCCGAATTATTTTTTTCTCGAAACAAGTAACAACATTCTTGGGGTGGGCATTTTCTTATTTGTCGTTTTGGCAGACATACTGATTTTGCTTCCCGCAACCATTACGAAAGAAACAAACTGGCTTGCGCTTCTCGGTTCGACTATTTTATGTATTGTTTTCCTTTGCCTCTCGGTTTTTTATCCCTTTCAGGACTTTCAATATAGATTGAAAGTTATTTCCTTGGTTGCAATTGTTGCAACACTTTTATTCGTGGCTCTGAATAGCTGGATTAATGCAGCCTTTTTCCCGTCGAAAAATGCAGATATTCGCCAAAGTGTCGATTTTGCAAGCAACCGTTTTGCTATTGATGTTTTGAACGTCACTTTAATTCTCGGCACACTGTTCGGGACGATTGCTTTTCTCTATTTTTATCCCGGTGGCGACAATTCAACCTTTTTCGGTGGCATTGACATAAAAAATGTAGCCCTCGCCACTGCCGGTCTTGTTACTTTTTTCTGGGCTGCCAAAGCGACAAAGAACAAATCAATCGAGCTAGAAGAAAAGAAGCAGGATGGCAAACGTCATGACAATGAAATTGCAATGGCAAAACGGCGTGATACTGCCCAGCTTATCGCAGAAGCATCAAAACTTTTAAGTAGCGAAAATGACGCGCAAAAATATACAGGTCTTTCCTTTTTGAATGCAGTTGCAAGTGACCCTGAAGGATCTCTCAGAAAAGAAGCATTTGATTTGATAGCAGATTTTATTTTGACCGCCAGTGATGTCACAATAGAAAATAAAGTCCGAATGCGAGCGATTCATTATGCTGATGATCTGGTCGGGAATAATCCTGATAAATTTGTAATTATCGAACTTATATACATATCGAGTAGCGATGCTAAAAATAGTTATTTAGAATCTATTGAAATAAAAAGTTTATATATCGTATATATTGAGTTTTCAATTAGTCCGCACGTATTACTATATGGTATTCAAACAAAAAACGACGGGAAAATTGCATTTATTAATTGTAGTTTTGAAGGTGGAGGTGCTCTTTTTGTAAATGAAAAAAACGCTATTGTTAATGTACCAAAAACTATATTTATAAATAATGTTTCAGTGTGGAATTGTAAAATTACCAATTGCAAGATTGGACGACTTAATGTTTCATGTTTTATTCAAGTGAAAGACTTTTCGACGAACAAAATAAGTTTGTTAAATTATGTACCCGATGAATATTGGTCAATTGCTAGCCCGCGGGTTAGTAAGTTTTTGTTATGTGATTTTAGCGATTGTCCGTCGTGGAATGATGCTGCCTTTCGAGAATTAAATTTAAGTGGAGAACAGGTCTTTAAAAATTGCTATTATTATTCAGGTCATGAACCCGAAGGTTTCAATAAAGAAATACAAGGTAAGTTCTTGATCGAAATTACTTCAAAAGAGCAATTTGAGCAAGAATTTAAGGATTACCCTAGTATGCATTTTTCGCCTCCGAAAAAAAATAAACGCAAACAGTCACGTGCTTATAAAAATAATTGAATTTCCGGTAAAGTGTAAATCGTTGCTATCTCTATCACCGCAAGGCAAGCGGTTATCTTGCCAGTTTTCGTTTTTCCTGCCATCGCACGGTGATAAATTGTGCAAGGTGTAAAAGAAAAGGCAGGGGAGTGCCTGCCTTCTAAAACTAGTGTTAAAGGTCGGAATAAAAGAAGCAGTCCAAACTTCCGATTTGACGGGTGCCGCCTCTCAAAAATTGCAAGCCGAGTTTACTCTTTTAGGCTATAGCCGCAGCTAAAAACAGACCTATCTACAAAGATCGTCTTTCCCGCCGCATAACAGAATTGTAACAAAATCATAAAATTCCTTCTCGCAATATGAATGTCTCGCCACCCAAGAAACCCCGTTTGAAAAATAGAATTCCCGTTGCGCCATCAAGGTCATTAAAAATTTAATGACCTTTATTGGCAAGGAAAAAATGCCGGTTTAGCGCATTGAGCACAAGCCTTGTTGCGCCGACAAGGTGCGGCAATTCGAGATCTTCCAGCACGATATATTGCAAGGCGGCATAAAGGTTATCAATTCTGTTATCGAATTGCGCTTCCTGAATGGCTTCCCTCGCGGCAAGATATTGCTTTTTGGCACGCTTGCAAAACGCTTCATAAAGTTCGGGATTGGGCGTGCTGTTAAAATCGTCGTAATAGGCGGCAGGCGAAAGCAGTGCCTTTTTATAATTATTATCAACCTCGATAAATTTTAGCGCGGCATTGTACTGGTCTTCGCTAATGCCGCCGCATTCGGGACCGGCCAAAAAAAGCCTGCCGATATAGGTGGAAGCGCGCGGGTCTTTTGCCTGTTTTTCGGAAAGGCCTGTGTGCTTTGCACGCATCAAAATGGCTAGACGGTCAATCGCCTCGCGCGGTTTTTTTGCGCGGCTGCGCCTGCCATTCGGTTCGCGCGCAATACCTTCGATACGTGGCCTTCCGCGCCCGCGCTTGGGCCGGAGTTTGCCTGCTTTTGAACGGGCTTTCAATCTGATAATTTCAACTTCCTGCATGGTTAAAGCCTTTCATGATCGCTTTTTATCGCGTTGTTGTTTGAAGTGTTGCTGTTTGAAATCTTGTGGTTCGCGTTTTGCCGCCCGAAAAAACCATTGGCCTTTTCATAAATGTCCCATACCGTCACACTGTCTTACGTCGTCCCATGTCGTCCCATCTCGTCCCACATTGTCCCATTCCGTTTCATCCGGTTTCATTGAACGCGCATTTCTTTTGCCTGCGGGAAGCGTGTTGCCATGTTTTTATGTTCTGTTGTTTGTTTTCCGCTTGCGGTGGTGGTTTGGTGGTGAAAGGTCAGTTTTTCTTTCCGCGCTTCCGGAATTAAAACGTCGTTTGGTTCTTCCTCACCGGCTCTTAAAAGCCGTTCCACATGGTCGATTTTCAACCATTCTGTTTTTTCGATATGTTCGCAAAAAGCGGCGAGTTCCGGCGCTGTCGGCATGAAGGTTTTGTTGAAGCCTTCCGCCTTGCCGCGAATAATCAAAAGCACCGACTGCATAATGGCAAAGCTTGAAAAGCCGGAAAGCGCAATCATATAGGATTTGGCAGCACTTTCCCCGTCTATATCACGCGGCAGGCGCATACCGCCTGAAAGCAGCAAAAACTGGTCCATGATTTCGTCGCTTCGCGCCTTTTTTAAAAGTGTGTTTTTTGCTTCCTCAAGCGTGTGCCTGATTGTTGCAATTTGGGCGTTTGTCGGTTTCTTTCCCGCTTTGAAGCGGGGCGGAAAGCCTTCACCTGTCGTGAGGGAAACGAGTTTGGTAAGCGTCAAATCGAGGTGCGAGGCGGGCCATCGCATCGGTAACTTTTCTGGCAGTCGATCTTTTATCATATTTAAATTTTGCATTTTTTCGCTCCAGAACGGGGGCAGGTTGGTCATTCCAGCGTTCCTGATTGAGAAACGTTGTCGGGTTAAGCCAGGGGCGGTCGGGCGGCTTGTCGGCGATATAGCGTTGAAGCCCCGCCATAATGGCGGCAAGACTGTCTTTTTTGCGCGCTTTCAAAAACGCCGTTAGCGCTTTCGGCTTGCCACATTTGTTCGGGAAAGCAGGCCAGAAAATTTCATGAAATTCGGCTTCAAACCCCCGTTTTTTAGGGCGGCTTATTGCAAGCTCTGGAACTTCGTTTTTTCCAAAATTCCGGCTTCCAAAAATTTCTGAAGGTGAAGGCAAAAGCGGCACGCCCGCACTTATGACGGAAGCTGAAATTGCGCCCGAAACGTCATCCTTTTCAGCCAGAGACATCGTTCCCGTGATTTCTGAAAGTGATGCACTTTTCGCTTGAGCAAAAGCTGAATTTTCAGAAAAGGAACAAGCCTTGGCTTTAGGCAAACTCTCCGCAAAAGAACAAGCTTTCTCCGGCTCGCACCCTGCGGGAAGTTCCGATAAATTTTTAATCCCGCAAGGGGAGAAACCATGCCCGCTTTTTTTGTCTGTTGGTTCTTCGACAAGCGCATCAGAAGATGTTTCAGAGAAAGCGGGAAAGGGGTTATTTTCTTTAAGGGGGTGTGGGGGAACCTTTCTTTTAGGGGAAAGGGGTAATGTTTCCTCGCCGTTACAATTTTCCTCTTGTAACGTTACATTGTTTTTCCGTGTCAGCCTGAAACGGCGCACACGCTCGCGTGTACGGGCACGGCGCAAGTCTTCCCGCTCGTCAATATCGGCAAGAAGTTCCAGAATGGCCGACATTTGTTCGGTAGAAAGGTTCAAACCGGCAAGGCGGCGTAGTGTTGACGAATCCATTTTATAAAACTCTCTTCTCTGCCTTGGAAAATGTTGGTTGGCTGCACAATTGACGCGCAAAAAATTCCAATAATTCTGGAGAAAAACCGGCTTCAAAAACGCTTCCACCTTGAAGTGCCAAAGCCTTGCTTTTTCGGGTCATATCTTTGATTTTTCCGGTTACGCTTTTTGCGGACAAGCAGACTTTTGTTGCGCTCGAAACAATGCTTTTAAAAATTCGGTTTGATCTTTGTTGTCCTGCACGGGCAAAAAAAGGTGCGCTCAAACAAAGCCTTTTCCCGAAAGCAGAAAGGCTCACCGGTTTAAAAATGGCGATTGCTATTGCCTTGATAAAAACAACAAGTTGTTTAACTATTTCATCAAGTGATTGATGAAAGACAAAGGAAAAAGAATGCCCGTTATTAACCCGATCAGATCTGCAACTGTCAATGCAGCAGCCACACCGGAAGAAGTCGCATTCCGTTTGTTCAGTATTATTGCCGGTGCTTCTGAAAATACGATTGATAGCAAGGATGTTCTGCCGCTTTTCGCCAAATGTATGATCGCTGTCGGCAAACCGGAAAATTTCCTTGCCGAGCCGCAGAAATATGATGTGACACTCGAAAATACCAATGCCAGAAAGGCTTCTGCAGAAGGTGCAGGCTCGCCGGATGATAGTGCTTCCGACAGAGCCAAAGCCGAATAAGTATAATTTGCTTTTCTTAAAAAAAGATCGGGCTAAAGAAGACGAGCTGCATAAAAACGTTCGGCATAATGAACGGGGCGCAAGCACCTTCTGCCCGCAACAGGTGCTTCCACCAGCATTTTCAAACAGCTTTTTGAAACTGCCGGAAGAAGGCGCAGCGCAAGATTGGTATTTCAAGACCTGTGCGCTTTGTAAAATGCTTTTTAATGCGCCTTCATCATCTGTTGCTGGTATTTCGGTTGAAGCTTCTAAAGGCCAAGTCAACAGTGCGGGCTTGCGGTTAAAGCAGGTCAACGGTTGTATTTCATGCAAAATATCGGTGTCGAATAATCGTGACACGCCAATATCTGACAATACGCCAATATCTGACAATGCGCCAATATCTGACAACACGCCAATATCTGATTTGTCCATTTGTTCCACCCCGAAACATGGCAAATACGCCGTCTAAAAAACTTGCAGGAAAGCGCGCACTGCACCTTCCATCTTTTACCCGCCACTTTTAAACACTAATAATGTTATAATACACTCAAAAGTAGCGTATAGTTGTATAACAACATCATTTGTAGCAGATTGTCAACATGATTTATGTTTATTATTCTGACATAATGTATGTTATGGACACCATGGGACAAAGATTGCGCGAAGCACGGCTGAAAGCGGGCTTTTCATCTGCAACGAAAGCTGCGGATGCAATTGGCGTGAGCCATTCGACCTATCGGGCGCACGAAAACGGGCAGAATGAATTCGGGCCTGAAGAGGCGGCAATTTATGGCCGCAAATTCGGCGTGAGCGCATCCTATCTTTTGACAGGTGAAAATGGCGCAAAACACAAGATCGTATCGAGTTTTGATCCCGATATTCCCGAGCGTATCGAGAGCGATGTCAAAACAAGGTTGCAGTTAAAAGACGGTGAAATTCCCGAAATTGATGTCAAGGCAGGCATGGGGGCCGGCGGGGAAATTATGATCGTCAATGGTGCCAAGAATGCTGTTCAGATTTCTACAGAAGTGATACGGGATTTTTGGCGTTTACCGGAAAGCCTGTTGGCAAAACTCAATGTTGTCGCGTCCAATGTTGCCGTTCTTCCCGCTTATGGTGACAGCATGTCGCCCACCATTCATGATGGCGACGCGGTGTTTATCGACATATCGCACCGTGTTCCGTCACCACCGGGAATTTATGCGCTGGCTGACGAGCTTGGCGGCGTTATCATCAAGCGTTTGGAAGTTGTCTCTCGCCCTGGTGCGGATGAAATCGAGGTTGAGGTCATATCGGATAATCCCCACCACAAACCACGCATTCTGAATTTAAGCGAAATCACCATTCTTGGCCGCTATATCGGCCGTTTTACGCGCTAAAAAATTGGCATAAAATAGGTGCCAAAAGCATCGATATGTCAAATGCTTATGTTTATCCAAGGCTGACATTTGAGCCGGATAATCGAGGAAATATCATCAAACAGCATAATGAAGACCAAAATTTTCATATCGCCGATCATTCATTTAAAGGCCGATATTTTCAAGTCTGATTGTTTTAAGGCCCATATTTTTGCTTGTGATTTGATTGTACGGAAACTGTTCGTTGACCGGTCTGATGAAAAAGCATTTTTGGCAAGATGATTTTCTTACACTGCATTTCTTGATGCGTTATTTATCGCGACACGATTATTTCTAACACACATCGCCTTGGCAGATTTTCTCCCAATCTGATTTTTCAATGCCTGATTTTCTGGCGTCGCATTTCTCGATGCGTGTGATTTATTGCTACCCGATTAGCTTGCACAAAAGTTCCCATTGCCGGATTTCTTCACACCGCATGGAACTTGTCAGGGACATAATTTTTAAATGTCTGATTGGTAAGGCCGATCATCGGCAACTGAATGTTTTTACGCTCGTATTACTGATGCTTGACTGCCGTTACCTGACTATTTTCTGCCAAAGGTGCTGACACGTTATCTTTTCAGTTAAATGCACTGATAATTTATTCCTTGTCTCCTGATCTTTCAAAACACCGTTTGCTTTAACGCTCGTCTTGTTGATGCAAGAGCCTTTGCCGTCTGATGAACCCGAGGTTTATATTCAAAATGTTTGGTTGGCCGCTATATTTCCTTCTCTCTATGGCTATTCATTTCCGGTTAATAGCCCAAGCAACGCATCCTTTAACATTTTCATGTTGTTCCGATTGGAAGTAACATTCATTTAAAAAATCCGTGATTTCGCGGGTAATTTTGACGATATTTTTGTTCTTCCAATTAAATTTCCGGTTCAACTTTGATTTTTCACGACAACTATCCGTTTTTTTAAAAAATATAAATCTTAAAGAACAACCCTAAAAACAACAAAATCTTAACCGTCTAACGATTCGCCATTATCATAAACTCGACACATGTCAACATGAAAAATGTTGACATTATTCATGTCATTTTTTTAAGATTCTCCCGTTAAAAATATTGAAGCTTATGGTGTTTGTTTAAAAACAGGCGAGGGATGGGCGGGATGAAAAAGCCTAAAAATTATGGGAAAACTTCAAAGCCACAAGCCGGAATTCTTCGGCCTCCTGATAAACAAAAAGGCTCGCCGGAACATGGTTCAAGTTTTAATCAAAAAATAAAACCGTCTTTCGGTAAAGAAGGTGGAAATAGCAAAGAAACAAGTCGCGCAGAAATAGATCAGGGTCAAAGCAAACCTGCCGGTATGACGGGGAAAACTTTGGATAGCCAAAAATCCGCAGGGCTACATCAAAAAAAGCCGGTTAAGCAAGCCGATAATGCAGGAAAAAAGCACGATGAAACAGACCATTTCTCGTGGGGCGACATAAAACCTTATCTGAAAAGTTTGGAGCACCATTCGAGGACTGAAAAAATTGAGGCACTGGCTTGGAAACTTTATCGTTCAAGCCCGATGACGGATGAGACATTCGATCTTTCAAGGTTTGCCCTTTTCATGCGCACGGCTCAGGCAGAAGTGGAACACGAAAACGACCCGCCAATTACCATGAGCCGTGAAGAAATCCTCTTTATCGGTTCCGATTGCGCCACCAGACCGGAAGAAGATTAATTGACAGCGCTTTTTTTCTGCACGGATTCAAGAAAACCCGCGTTGTATAGTCTTTTCTAAAGAGATTACATTGTTTCATGACAGAATAGCTTCAACAACACAGCCAACCGAACCGGCTTAAAAATGAATGAAATATATATAGTCTCCCGACTTCTATCATAGGTTTATTATACGTTCTGGCGGTCTCTTAATCACCTATCGCCTCGTTACTCGCGAAGGGGTTACCGATTTCATCGGCTAATGACCAACAATGTCATTTTTGCTTGATTGCTTTTATAAAAGCCAACGACGCCAATCGCTTTTAATGGATATTTTAGTAGTGAAGTGACATTCTACACGATATAAATAAAACTGATGGTGCAAAATGTACTTTTTCTAAACAAAACTATGGATTTGAAAGAACGTATAAAAAATTCGCGCATTGCAGCGAAGATGACGCAAGAAGAGTTAGCAAGAGCTGTTGGCAAGACACGTAACGCGGTTGCCCAGTGGGAATCTGGAGCGACTCACCCGCGCCCGAACACTCTTGAAGATATTGCCGGAGCACTTAATGTCTCGCTGGAATGGCTTCTAGTTGGAGATAAAGATGTGGGGGAATGCGATAGCCGGCAGATATCTGACAGACCAGCAATAAAGCTCATTCCCGTTTATGGGCAAGCGGTAGCGGGAATAAACGGCGAGTTTGCTTTTGACGGTAAAAAGTTGTTTGAGGTGCCTTGCCCGCCCCAATTATTGAATGTGAAAAACGCTTATGGCGTGGAGGTCGCAGGTGACACAATGTCCCCGCGCTATGAAGATGGTGAAATTGTTTATATCGATACATTGCGAAGAGTAAAAAAAGGCGATTATGTCGTTGCCCAAATAATGATGAGGGAAGAGGATAGTTTTCCAACGGCATTCATCAAGCGCTTTATTCGCCATAATGAAAAAGAGCTGGTGCTTACACAATTAAATCCGGCGAACGAACTGGTTTTTCCACATCAACATGTTCTTTCAGTGCATTATATAGCCTTGGCTGGCGAAGGACTTTAGTGGCGGTCTATCCATAGTTTTTGGTGCAGGAGTGGGGCATGGAAGAAGAGAAGAACAAAGAAATCGGCAATAGACTAAAAGCAGCGAGAAAAGCCGCCGGTTTTCTCTCTGCTACCGAAGCAGCTACGGCTTTAGGCATGAATTATCGTACTTATGCTGGCCATGAAAATGGTAATCGTGGGATAAGTCGCAATGCGTTAGAGCTCTATGCAAAGCGGTTTGGTGTTACAACAGATTGGTTGTTAAGCGGAAGAAAAGATGCTGCCGGAAATCGCTACAAAAGAAAAATCGACGAAAAATTAAGTTTTATTATGGAAGCAACCGGCTGGAAGCAAGCTGATCTTGCAGAAAAGCTTTCTGTGGCGCAGGCAAGTGTCAGTCGGTGGTTTGCAGGCGCAGACCCGCGTGGCGAGCATCGCGATAAAATAACTGAAATTTATAACGCTATCACTGGAAAAAGCGAGATTACCCGAAACACGGAAAGCCTGTCTAAAAGCTATGTTCCCTTGATGGGATATGTCGGAGCAGGGGGAAAAATTGAACCGGATTTCGGAGAGATGTCTCCCGACGGATTAGGTGTCATCGAGATTCCCTTTTCAATGCCTGCTGATATGGTGGCTTTTCGGGTTCGTGGGGATTTGATGTTACCGGTTTATCGGGAAGGCCATATCATCATCGTATATCGAAACCAGACGAAGCCGCTTGAAGCTTTTTATGGTGAAGAAGCTGTTGTTCAAACAAGTGATGGTCGCCGTTTCATTAAAACGATTATGCGCGGTGCAGATGGCGTCAATCTCGTTTCGTGGAATGCCAGACCGATGGAAGGCGTTAAGCTGGAATGGATAGGCGAAATATTCGCAATTTTTCCACGTCAAGCGTTGCGCTTGTTGGTAGAAAGTTAGGCTACTGAGCGGGGTAAAAAAAGGTGTTGAGCACACCCCTTGCTGACACTCTGTTATGAATTGGTAGGAGGAAAATTTGTCAGAACCACAAATTTATGATGACTGGCGTATACGTTTGGCACAAAAAATCGAAGAGAGCGGCAAGTCGATGCGGGCGATTTCTATCGCTTGCGGCAAAGCTCCCGGCTATGTTTTTTCGATTATGAAAGAAAAGAAAAACCCACGCGCTGAAGCGCTCGCGGAAATATGTTCAGAAGTGGGTACAAGTGTATCTTATGTTTTATACGGTATTGATATTTCTGCTGAAGAAGAATTTCTTAAGCTTTTTTCACAAGCCTCACCTGACATGCGAGCTGCAATCTTGACGCTTTTGCGCGCAATAACCGGCGCAAAATGAATAAAATATCTGGCCGCCTTTTGGTGGTTTTCTGTAAAAAACCATCGCAGAATGATCGATGCGGCGTGTGGTCATTTTTCAGGGCTTTTGTGGCTCTGGACTAACGCCTCAACCATCGCAATGATCGCTTGCTGCCATTCGGGCGAAACAGCGTCAAACATAGTTATTAAATGCTGTTTCCTGCAATCAGGGAAAATGGACGATGCTAAATTATCTGGCCATTTACCAAAAAATTCGACTATCTTCAAAAACTCTTCCACCCGCATTGAGCGGGGTTCTTTGCCAGCCTCCAGGTTCAACAAGCGCGTTAATTTGGTCGGGGTTATGTTTAAATAATCCGCCAATTTTTTCATAGTTCCTCGCGGCATAGGCTTTAACTGGTCTTTCACCCACAATTTTATTTTATTTTCCAAATCCATTTTATTTCGCGTATCCAATTCATTTCCCTGTCTTCAAAATATAACCGTCGCCGCATTGTAAGAGCTGTCCGACAATAAAAAATATGCGAAAAATAATTTTTGCTTTTAGATGCTGAACAGTTTGCCTGTGCACATAGTTTACCTAAACTTGATTGAATGCCACGAAGAAGCGATAGCCGATCGGACATGTTGGACTTCCAAGAATATATGCGATGAAGCGCAACAATAAGTTATTTGTTACTGTCACAAGAAACTTCGTAAAATCTGCCATTGCTTCCGGAAACCGTTTTTCTTGGGGTGTTATAAAGCCTCATCTCAAAAGCCTGAAAAACCATTTGCGGGTAGGAAAAATTACCGAGCTTGCATAAAAACTTTATCGTTAAAACTCGAACAGCATTTCCCAAATGCCGGTGTTCTGCTGCTTTTAACGTTTCGTTTTTCGGGTTTAAAAAATCATTTCTACCAACTTCCGACTTTACAGGTTCCGGCCATTGCGCTTCATGTTAAACGCAGAGCTGCTGCCATTCGTCACACTATTTTCTAATCCGGTAACACAATTCTCCAAAAATGCAGTTTTTTAAAAACAGGTAATCGCGTGATGAGTGCTATAAAAGCAATTATCTTCTCGCAGGTGGGAAGCTTTTCGGCATATAAGTGCCGGTCGGCTGATCAGTCAAAATCTCGTTTGGCGCTGAAGCATTGGATGATGCGTTGCCAAGTTGTTCGGCCGCTTTTCCGGTTGCGGAATTGTCTCCGTTCCGGTTCAGAACTTCTTTGATATCGTTGAGTTCACTGTCAACCTCAGAAGAGGCTTCACCATCTTTCCCGAAATAGACATCAAGCATTTGGTCAACTTCTTCAGCCTTTTGTGAAGATGGGTCAGCCATTGCCTCGACAACGTCTTCCGCCTTCAAGCCTAATTTATCAAGGCCGAGCCTTTTAGTGATGCCTTCCATAAATTCTTCATAACCTACCGGGTCTTGAGATTTCATGTAAGCCAATTTGCCGCGGATAAAATTGGCCAGACGTTTAAGATCTGCTCCACCTTTATCAAGATCAATGCCGAGGCTCCTTGCTATTTCTTTCAGTATTTTTGCTTTGAATTCGCTTTTGCTCATACGGCTATTATCAAATACCGTAGCGCCTGCTATCTTGCTGCGGATTTTGTCATAAGTCGATTTTTCTTCCGCTTTCAAAGGAGAGCCTGTTTCTTTGGCTTTAAAAATCTGTTCCGTCGTCGTGGGAGCGCGTTTGGCTTGTTGTTCGTTCTGATCAATCCTCTCTTGCAAGATTTTGACAGAAGCGAATTTCAAATTCTGAACCGGTGTCATCGCCATCACTGTTTCTCCCGTATTGTTACCCGAATTTACATGCTACACAATATTGTTAAACCTCTAAACATCTGATAAATAATATCATATTTTAATTTTATAACAAAGTATAAAATATAAAATACGTTTTTAATAAAATTAACACTTGAACAATCATGCCGAAATTATGAAATGAAGTTCTTTATTACTGTTCACTTAAAGCTATTGTGCGGATAATAAGACCGGCATTTCTATGATAAAGCCTTAAACACGCTAATCTGTTTTGTTTTGAAGGTTAAAAATTGCGGGAAATAAAAAAGAAATAGAAAAGTGAAAATAGCCTGCATTCTCGGTAAAAACCGGTCTTTTCCCCACGCATCAAGGACGATAAAACCTCTTGATGACGAGAAGGGGAAACCCCATTAACAGGCTTCCTATTTTATCAGTCTTTTTAAAAAGTTTGAACAGGGTGTCGGCAAGAGGGGAAATATTACGATTTCGTTTTTTAAAATCCGTCATGGCTTTGACCCGCAAGCCGCGAACTCAGCCGTTTTTTTGTGTTCCATTCTTTTGATTGAAGGCCGGGCAGACTTATTCAAAATATAAAAGCCCAAGATGATAAAAGTCTTTTCCAATTATGCGTTTTTAAACATCCGCAACGTTGCACAGCAAGCCAACAACATGGAACATGGCGCATTGCTTTTAAAAAGTCGGGCAAACTCTTCTCAACATAAAAACATCATGATTAAGCATTTTTTCAAAAGTCTGAAGAAGCCGCAACTGACGGCGCGTTTCTTTGAGTGGATGTTTTTTCGGGTAACAGTCAGATTTCAAAGAGTTACAGAATTTTGATGAAGTACCATTATTTTTCATTGAATAGAAGAAAAACTGCCTACAATTTACCATTATTGCCGCTCATGACATTTATCCGGATCAAGCAGAAGAATTTTTTCAGGCTTCTTTCATGAGTTCCGGTTTTTTGTTTATCTTATTGAAACTGTTCATTGCCTAAATTGCATCGAAACGTTTTGTCTGTGAAAGGGTTCAAGGGTGGAATCGGTTGTTGTGATATTGATATTGCTTGTTGCTGTTGTTTTCAGCGGCGCAATATCGCGCGCACTTCCTTTGCCCATTCCGTTACCATTTATCCAGATTGCTGTCGGTGTACTGGTTTCACTTGCCGGCGACATGGGCGTAAAACTGCGGCCGGAAATGTTTTTCCTGCTGTTTTTGCCGCCACTTCTGTTTCTTGATGGCTGGCGCATTCCCAAAGACGGTTTAAGGCGCGACCGCTGGACCGTGCTTGAAATGGCACTGGGGCTTGTTGTCTTTACGGTTTTGGGGGTCGGCTTTTTCACTTATTGGATGATTCCGGCCATGCCGCTTTCGGTGGCTTTTGCACTTGCTGCCATCGTTTCACCAACCGATCCTGTGGCCGTTACAGCAATTGCCAAACGCTCGCCCATTCCGAAGCGTTTGATGCACATTCTGGAAGGTGAATCGCTGTTGAACGATGCATCAGGTCTGGTCAGTATGCGCTTTGCTGTGGCTGCTGCCATGACGGGCTCGTTTTCGCTCCTTGCCGCTTTCGGAACTTTTTTATGGACGGCTGTTGCCGGTCTTATTATCGGCGCGGCAACGACCTTTTGTGTCACTTGGGTCAGCACTTTCTGGAACAACAAATTCGGTGAAGAAACCGGTTCCCACATTGTCGTAAGCCTGCTCACACCTTTTGCTGCCTATCTTGCTGCCGAACAGGTGGATGCATCGGGAATCCTTGCCGCTGTTGCTGCCGGTATTTCCATGAGCTTTACCGAAGACAGTTTGCGCAACCTTGCTTTAACGCGCATTCGCAGGCTTGCCGTTTGGGACACAGTGCAATTTGTTGCCAATGGTGTCATCTTCGTTATTTTGGGTGAGCAGCTTCCCCATATTGTAAGCGGCGCGGCAATTGTGGTTCAGGAAACCGGCCATCATGAACCGATCTGGCTTGTGGTCTATGTCATTGCCATTAATCTGGCGCTCGCCTTACTCAGATTCATCTGGGTTTGGGTCTCTTTGCGTTTTACGCTTGCACGTGCCTATCGACGCGGTTTCAAACCGTTTGTGCCAAGCTGGCGGCTGGTTGCTGTGACATCGCTTGCCGGTGTTCGTGGAACAGTCACCCTTGCCGGTGTTTTGACATTGCCGCTTTTCCTCCCCGATGGCTCGCCATTTCCTGCGCGCGACCTTGCAATATTTCTTGCCACCGGCGTTATTCTGATTTCGCTTGTCATGGCAAGCGTTTCGCTTCCCTATCTCCTCAAAGGTTTGGAATTGCCGCCCGAACCTTCCCATCAGAAGGAAGAAGAACGTGCCCATATTGCCGCTGCCGAGGCGGCCATCAAAGCGGTTGAACAGGCGGTGCACAATTGGGGTGAAGGCCGTAGCGATGCCGACCTTTATACAACAGCCGGCGCGCGCGTCATGTCGAACTATCGCGAAAGACTGGCCGACCAGAATGTTTCGGATGCCGATGCGATCAACACGCAGAAGGTTGCCGAAATCGAGCGGCGTTTGCGCCTTGAAGCTTTGAAAGCCGAACGCCAGACCTATTTTGCTTTCGGCCGTCGTCACCAGCTTTCGGAAGAAACAACTGCAAAATTGATCCGCGAAGTCGATCTTCTGGAAACCCGTTTTTCAAACGGTTGAGCGCGAAATTTTGAAACGGCTTATTGCCCGACCTTCCCAAGCCGGTAAGCGGCAAGTTGTAGCTTGAATGGCAGAAAAGAAAAGCCTGAAAAGAACGGCCTGAAAAAACGCCAAAAACAGAATGCGGGCTTTATGATTTTTTATGTTTTCCGCTTGTGAGCCGCAAGCCACCGGTCAATACGGCGAGTAAAAAACAGGTTGTGCCGCACCACAAAGCATAGCGCGAGCCGTAATGGGAAGAGACAATCAGGAAAAATGCAACAAGTGTGCTTCCCACCGATTGGCCGATAAGCCTTGCTATGCCCATAATGCCACCGGCAGCGCCACTTCTGTCGGCAGGCGCTGAAAGCATGATAACGCGCTGGTTGGGCGCATTGAAAAAGCCCATGCCGCATCCACACACCATCATGCAGATCACAATCACAAGAACCGGCGTTCCCTCACCAAGAAGGCTTAAGGAAAACATGCCGCTTGCGCATAAAAACATGCCGATAGCAACAAGAAGAACCGGTGAAAAATGGTCGGAAAGCCTGCCGGTAAAGGTTGAGGTGAGTGCCGCGCAAGCAGGCCACGGCGCAATGAGAAAGCCGGTGGCAAACTGGCTTTTATGCATCAACATCTGGAACGAGAAGGGAAGCGCCACAAAAGCAATCCCTTGCGCGATAAAGGCAAAAAGGACTGCAAGAATGGAAAGGGTAAAAATCCGCGAGGAAAAGAGATCGAAGGCCAGAAACGGGGCAGGGTGGTTTTTCTGGCGAATGATAAGTGCGGCAATTGCAACAAATGAAATGACAAAGGTCGGAATAATCATGGAAAGCGGCTGGCGGTGCGCACATTCACCAATGCCGAAGATGAGAGCGGCAAAACCGATGCCGCAAAAACAGGCGGCAAGATTATCAAAACGATAGTGGCTCAAGGGTGTTTTCGGCAGTGAATGGAAGGAAATAGCAAGCGCCACAAGGCCGAGTGGAACATTCATCAAAAACAGCCAATGCCAGGTGGTAAACCACAAAATAAGTGAGGCGAGTGTCGGCCCTAAAGAAAAGCCCACGCCCATGCAAATGGCATTGATGCCAAGCCCGACACCCAGTTTCTGCGGCGGAAAGGTAAAGCGGATAAGGGGAAGGTTGGTGCTCAATATTCCGGCCGCACCAATACCTTGCAAAATGCGTGCGCCAACCAGTGTTGGAAGTGACCATGAAAGCCCGCAAAGAAGCGAAGCGAGGGTGAAAACCATGAGCCCGACAATGAAGATAATGCGAAAACCGATCACCTCGCCAAGGCTTGCGAAGGGAAGTGTCATTGCAACCATGGAGAGAAGATAGGCTGTCACCGCCCAAACGGTTGAAGCTTCGCTGGTTTTGAATTCCTGTGCAATTGTGGGAAGGGCGGTATTGGTAATACCGGTGTCGATCATTGCCATGATAACACCAAGGCAAATCGCAAAAATAGCGGCCAATTTATAGGATTTCGTCACTTCAGCATTTCTATTCACTTGCAACGTCTCTTTAACAATGCGGACTTCAATCTTGTGTCAGCTGTCTTTCCGGCGAGGCTTCCTGAGCCATGACTATAAACATGAACGCGCTTCAAATGCATAAGAATATTTTCGTGAAGAAGCACCGATACACGGGTTTTTTAAAAACGCTTTTGGTCTTTCGGCTTTTGTCTTTCCTGATTTTATCTTCTCGTTGGCGTTTTGGTTTTCGCCTTCGCTTATGATTTTGCCTTTCGGTTTTTCTCTTTTTCGCTTTGCCATTTGGCTTACCCGCTTTTATCCGCCCATTTTTTCAAAGAAGGTGAAAAGTGATGGTGTTTTTTTAAAATTCACCCGTTTTAGTCGTTGAAGAGAATTTTTGAATGACGCGGGCAGAAGGAAAAATATAAAGCAGCCATTGCGGTTAAAAATGCCTATGCCTCTTAAAACCGCCCGTGCCGGTCAAGTTGATTGGTGAAAACGGAAAGGTAGTGAAAACATCGGTCTTCTGCCGGATTTTTTGTTGATTGCTTCAGAAGTGACCGCTTGAATTTGAAGGGCAGCTTTTCCTTGTCTGTCGCTTTTTGACTATGCTGCATGAAGCTTCTGTCGCAAGCATGTCATCGGGATGTTTCTAGCGGTAATAAACAGCGATTTTCTGCCCGTCTATATCTTTAACTTTGATGTCGATATCGTAGATTGCCGAAAGAATTTCATCTTTCATGATATTTTCGGGAGTACCGGAATAGACGAGTTTGCCTTCTTTCAAAGCAATGATGAGATCGGAATAACAGGAGGCAAAATTGAGATCATGCATTACCATAATAATGGTTTTTCCCAATTCGTCGGCCGCATTGCGAAGCCGCTTCATCATTGAAACGGCATGGCGCATATCAAGATTGTTCAATGGTTCGTCAAGCAGGATGTAATCGGTATTTTGCGAAATCACCATAGCAACAAAAGCGCGTTGTCTCTGCCCGCCCGACAATTCGTCAAGAAAACGTTTGCGATAAGGGTCCAGGCCCAGATAGCTAATGGCATTATCGACAAATGTTTTGTCTTCTTTTGTCAAGACACCATGCGAATAGGGGTAGCGGCCAAAGCTTACGAGATCTTCCACGGTGATACGCGCTGTGAGAGTGTTTTCCTGTCGCAAAATAGAAAGCCGTTTGGCAAAATCAGGCCCTTTGGCCTTTGTCACATCAATTCCGTCAACCGTAATTTTACCCTTTGTGATCGGCAGCAGGCGGCTTATCATAGTTAAAAGTGTGGATTTACCCGCACCATTGGGGCCAATAATCGAAACCATTCCGCCTTTCGGGATTTCAAGTGACAAATCCTCGATAATGCTAGTGTCGTCATAGCTTTTGGATACATGGCTAATTTCAATCATCTCAATTTTCCCTTGATGAGCAGGGTCAAAAACACAATGCCGCCGACAAATTCGATAATAAAGCTCAACCGGCTTGCCATATTGAAAAGCTGTTCGAGAATGAATTGGCCGCCGACAAGAAAAATAATCGAAAGCAGAATGGCAACCGGCAACACGCTCATATGTTTGGCCGTCGGCGTAAACTGGTAGGCAAGGCTTGCAACCAACAGGCCGAAAAAGGTGACTGGCCCCACAAGTGCGGTTGAAACGGCAACCATGATCGAAACCAGCACGAGAATGCGCGTGACGGCCTGTTTATAATCGACACCGAGATTGATTGCCATATCGCGCCCCAGTGCCAGCACATCGAAAAGATAGCGCATACGCCAGCCGATCAGGGAAACAATCACAACAATAATCACTGCAATGCCGATCAGATTGGTGTTGAAGCGGTTGAAATTGGCAAACATCACATCGGTGAGGTTGACCGCTTCATCGGGGTTTAATTGCAGTTGCAACAACATGCGCAAGCTGAAGAACAGGCCGCCAAACACAACGCCGATCAAAAGCGTCATGTGTAGCCCCTTGATGGTTCCCGAAAAGAGCCATGTGAAAAGGCTTGTCGAAAACAGTGTCAGAATGAGCGCCACAACGATGAAACGCACTTCGTCGCTCACCCCGTAAATAACGGTCGAGCCGACAAAATAAACCACGACCGTCTGGATGAGAATATAAAGCTGGTCAAAACCCATAATCGAGGGGGTAAGAATCCGGTTGTTGGAAACCGTCTGGAAAAGCACCGTCGAGACAGCAATCGTATAGGCAATCAGAATAAGCGAAACGAGTTTGCCCAAACGGAACGGCCAGATCACAACCGACATATTCCATGAAAGGTAAAGCGCAATAAAAATGGCAGCAACAACGCCAAGGCCGACGAGAAGCGGTAGTGTCGAGCGGATTTTTCTTGAATGTCCGGTTTTGCCGAAGCTCAAATCTGTGGAACCACTGCCGGTAATAGCCGTTTTGGAAGAATTTGCTTCATCCGTGCTAATAAAGCGGGATAAAGCTGCGGCATTTTCGCTATTTGCTTTCTTGTCTTTTTCTCTTGCTTGCCCGTTTGCTTGCCCGTTTGCTTCCCTTTCCGCTTCTTTGCCCAAATCCCTGTCCGGTTTCTTGTTCGGGATTTTTACTTCGTCAAGGCCTGCCTCGCCAATTCCGGCTTCGCCAATATCTTTTTCGTCAATTTCTGCTTCGACAATATCCGCTTTAACAGAAACATTTTTTTGACCATTCGGCGCGCTGGCATCGGTTTCGATAATTTCTGTTTTTGTAAAATTATTCTCACCAATTGCAGTTTCGATTTGATTGGTTTCAAGAAGGCCGGCTGTAGCAATACCGGACTCGACCGCATTTGTTTCGGTGACGCCCTTTCCGGCAGGTTGTGGTTTCTCACCTTTGAGAGCGGGCTTTTTATTGTCCGGTGTTTTCCTAGCCAAGGCGCTTTCTCCATTTCAAGAGAAGTGCGATAAAAAGCACACTGCCAAGAACCCCCATAATGGTTCCAACCGGTATTTCTGCCGATTTGCTCATCAACCGGCCAAGAATGTCGCAGGTAAGCACCAGTCCCGCACCGGTTATCATGACAAAAGGTGCTGTGCGGCGCATATTGTCGCCCATGACGATAGAGACGATATTGGGCACAACAAGGCCGATAAAGGGAATCCGCCCGACAGTGCAAATGACGGTTGCCGTTATCATGGAAATAATGACAAGGCCGAAAAGCATAACTTTTTTATAATCAAGGCCGAGATTACTGGAAAAATCTTCTCCAAAACCGGCAACGGTAAAACGGTCGGCCGCAAGATAGGCAATAAGGCAAAGCGGCAACGACAGCCATAATAGTTCATATTTGCCTTCAACCACCATGGAAAAGCTGCCAAAAAGATAGGATTGCAGCGATGGCAACAACATTTCCTGATCGGCAATGCCATTTGTGAGCGCGCCAATCACATAGCCGAGCATGATACCTGTTAGCGGCACAATCAATACAGATTTAAGCGGTATTTGCCGCAATAAAAACATGAAAATGAGCGAGCCGAAAAGTGCAAACAGGGCGGCCACCAGCATTTTTAAAATCACATCAAGTCCGGGGGCAAATATCATCACCACAAGGATACCGAGCGAGGCCGATTCAACGGTTCCCGCTGTTGAAGGTTCAACAAAACGGTTCCTTGTTAGCATTTGCATAATCATGCCGGCAAGGGCAAGAGAAGCGCCCGAAAGAATAAGCGCAATGGTGCGCGGAACACGGGTTTGGAAAAATACAAGGAAGCTGTGCTCGTCACCGGCAAGAAGGCCGGAGAGGGTAACACTGGAAAACCCCAGAAACATACTGATAATCGACAGGACGATAATAACCGTTATGCCAATAATAAGAGAGCGCACGTCAATCTTTACCCGATTAAAAAACATCAGAAGCCGGCAGACCAATCTGCTGCTTCCGATGTTTAAGCGTTAAAGCTTGAAACAATCAACCCGTTTCATGACTTTTTCAGTCAACAACAGGCTAAATGCTTATTTTGCTTTTGAAAATACGTCATCAAGTTGATCGGCTGTCTCATGAAGACCCGAAAGTCCGCCACCGATAAGATACCAGTTTTGCGGGTCGAGATAAACGATATGCTTGTTCTCGGCCGCTTTGGTTTTGTTGATAAGGGCATTATCAAGCAATTTTGCAGCTGATTCCCCTTCGCGGCCAATGGCTGCATCACGGTCGATCACAAAGAGCCAGTCGGGATTGGTTTCCAAAATGAATTCGGGTGAAATCATCTGCCCGTGATTTCCCACTTCCAGTTTGTCGTTCGCCGGTTTGACACCAAAACCGGAGTGCAACAGGCCGAAACGCGACCCCGGCCCGAAGGCGGAAATTTTGCCACCGGTGGTCATAACAAGAAGGCCTGTTCCTTTGTCAGCCGCAAGTTTTTTCACCTCTTCAAGCTTATTGTTAAGGCTGTCGATTTCGTCTTTTGCTTCTTTCTG
Source organism: uncultured Bartonella sp. (assembly GCF_946479275.1). GTDB lineage: Bacteria > Pseudomonadota > Alphaproteobacteria > Rhizobiales > Rhizobiaceae > Bartonella. The sequence goes on along the minus strand of NZ_CAMLFE010000005.1, from coordinate 136,478 downwards.
CTTATTAAAAATCTGGCCCAAAATTGTCACATTGCGATCAACATCGGCAAGATATTGTTTATTGTTGACGGACAAATCGATTGTCGGGGCAATTTTTGCAAGATCGTTGAATTTCGGTGCCGAACGGTCGGCAATAATAATAAGATCAGGTTTCAGGCTTGCCACTGTCTCATAATTGGGTTCAAACAAGGTTCCGACCTTGGTGTATTTTGCATCATTATATTGCTGAAGATATTTCGGCTTTATCCCTTCCGGTACACCCACAATATTATCAATTTTTAACCGGTTCATATTGTCGAGCGTGGCAAGGTCGAACACCACAACCCGTTTCGGACTATCGGGGATAGAGGTTTCACCGGCGGCATGTTTGATGACAACATCGGCACTTGCCGGTGATTGAAATGACAAAACGGAAGCCAGTGCACCAAAGAGTAGTGCAGCGAGAGTATTACGTCTATTAATCATTTTTACCTCATTTCTTTTCGACTGGTTGAAGGGAGTTTGTAGGGAAATTTTTGTTGTTTGAAATTTTTCGCACCCAACGCGAAGTGCAGACAGTCTTTGATCGCAGGTGAAAGCATTGTGCCGTGGTTTTTATCGGAAAAGCTGTAAAACGTGTTGTCAACTGCCTTTACCTTTCTCAAAATCTCTGAAACATCTTTGCCATTCGGACCGGAATGTAAATCCTTGACCGGCTTTTTATTCGATTCAGTCACATTCTTATGATGGGTTTTAATGCCCGATGTTTCAATCAATAATCGTGATTTTAACCCTTCCGGCTTATGATAGGCGGCAAGTTTTTCCATAAATTCATGCCCGTTCCACCAGATAGACGGGTCGGCAGCGCAATAGGTAGCAAAACCGTGATTGCCCGCCGATAAAAAGCTCTTCATCACAAAAAGCCCGCCAAGCGAATGGCCAAAGAACGTGATATTGTTGCGATTGACCGGCAATTCCATCAATATTTCCGGTAAAATCTTTTTTTCGATAAGGCTGCGAAATTCTTCTTCACCGCCGGTTTTCGGCGCTTCCATGCCTTCTCGAAGCGGAATTTTATCGGCCGGTGCATAAGAGGTGAGGTCATAAAAACGGCGTTTCACAATCTCTTTTTTCTCGTCGGTGGAATAGCCGATTGCCACAATTACGGCATCGGGTGCTTGCTTGATTGCGGGCTTGAATGTCGTGTTGCCATCAAGGAGTAAAACAAGCGGAAAGCCCTCTCTTGGTGCCGGCTTTTCCGGCACAGCAATAAACAGGCGATAGCGCCTTATCTCACTGTTTTCGTGCCTCTTTCCGGCCTTGATTGTTTCTTCGCTTGTCGGCTGTGCGGTGTTTATCGCTTGATCACTTTTTTCATCAGCATTTTCAAGCACGGCGCTCTCAGAACCGTTATTCCCGGCGCCATGAAACCCGATGCTTGGATTCATTTTACCCGAATTTTCCCCGCCGGTTTTTGTCGGGCTTTCTGCTTTGTTTTTCTTTTCATCTTCTTTGTTGCCAGCCGAATTTTGCGCCTCTCCTTCAGGTGGTAACAAAGCAATATGTCCATCCACAAAAGAAACGTCTATATCTTTGGTGAAGATGCGCATTTTTTCTGTATGTTCGTTTTCCACATTCGCAAAACTACAGGAAAGGCCGAAAAAAAGGCCGGCAACAACAAGAACAGACATCTTCAAGCAGAAAAATGACAAACCGGACAATGGAACGCAGGAAAATGAAAAGCAAAAAAATGGCAAGGCTTGCAAGCGGCAAACGCCCGCCCGTTGTGCGCGAATATCTCCTGCCTTTTCAACCGTAACAATTCCCGCCCTTTCTCCCGTAACAATTCCCGTCCTTTCAACCGTAACAATTCCCGCCCGTTCTCCCGTAACAATTCCCATTTTTTCTACCCGAACATTTACCCCCTGTTTTTCCCTCACAAAGCGGGGGCTTGAAATAAACCGGCGTGTTCCGGAGAAGCAGCTTTCCAAACTTTGGGCTTCCGCCAAATTTTCAAGTTTTGCCAAAGCCAAAGATTTTTCACGAACAAAAACATTTTCCGGAAAGAGAGCGTTTTCCAGAGTTAAAGAATTTGCCGGAGCAAAAACATTCTTTGTAAAAAGAGCATTTGCCGGAAACAGAGAAGGCCGGTTTTTAAAAAACCGGCACATGATGTTTTTCATCAGCCATGAACTTTCAAAATTAATTCTTTCTTTCACGAATTCATCCCGCCGTTCATCCTGGCTTTAAAATTGCGAGTTCATGCTCAACCACAGGCGGCGGCCTTCCACCACATCATTGAACTGGTCAACACCGACACGTTTGTCAAACAGGTTATAGATTGCGGCATTCAGTTTGACATTTTCGGAAAAAGCGTAAGAACCGCCAATATCGAAGGTGACGTAATCATCATATTCACGGCCGACAATTTTGCCGTCTTTGTAAACCGCCTTACCGGCAGTACCGGTTCTAAAACCCGCATTGGTTTCCTTGCCGTGATAGGTTGCAGCCGCAAAACTTTCGAGCTTTTCAATCGGTGTTTGCCATTCGGCACGCAGATTGGCTATGTGTTTTGGCGTTCTTGCCAAAGGCAGCCCCTCATAATCGCCGCTCTTTTGTTCGGAATGGGTGTAGGTGTAGTTGGAACGGATAGTCAAAACATCAATCGGTTTCCATGAACCGGTAAGCTCCACCCCTTGCATCACAGCATCGTCGATATTGAGGTTTTCATAAAGCACATAGTTCGGGTCAACCGACCATTCAACCGGATTGCCTTTGCTATCCAGAACCTGCCGGTTGGTGATTTTGTCTTTGAAATCGGTATAGAAATAGGTTGCCCCCAATTCGAGATTATCAAGATTGTCCCAAATGGTAGAAAATTCATAAGAGGTACTTTTTTCCGCTTCCAGATTGTCGGCACCGACAATCACACCGCAGCGGTTGCGCCCTTTCGGGGGATTGCGCCCGTAAAAGCAATTACCACCTCCGGTTGTATAAGCATATCCGGGTGCAATTTCACGAATTTCCGGTGCTTTGAAGCCGGTTGAAACACCGCCTTTGAAAACCAGATTGTCGGTGGCATGCCAAACAGCATAACCGCGCGGGCTCCAATGTTCGCCATAAATCTGGTGGTGGTCCATACGCACCCCGCCGGTTAGCGAGAATGTATCTGTCAGCCACCATTCATCTTCGGCAAAACCCGCCCATTGTTCAATGGTGAACTCTTCATCAAGTCCGGTGCGCATACCGGGGTTCTGGTCGGTCAATGCCCCTCGGTTGAATTGCCCGCCGGTTACCAATGTGTGGCGGCCAAAAATGTCGAACGGGGTGGTAAATTTGCCATCCACCACGGTGTTTCTTATTTCCGGCGAACGCAAATTGGCAACATAATCATGGGTCGGGCTGTCCCATGTGTAATTGGTACGGCTTGCGGTTTCCTGCAACACGGAAAAATCGGCAGTGGTAAAGCCGTAACGGCCGGTATAGCCGACAACCCAATGGTCGCGATCATTCTTGTTATAGGTGTCAACAGGTGCGCGGCTGATATTTTCGGTTCGCTCGATATTGTGGCCCACCGAACTATAGCGGCGCAATCTTGTGTGACCGGCTTCAAAGGTGAGGTCATTGTTTTCGTCCGGTGTTACGGTAACCTTGCCGGTAATGTCGATTTCCTTTTTCTTCGGTGTACCGGAAATAATATCATCTTCCTCGCGCCCCAAACCTCTTCCCCAAAGCTGCATTCCCACAACATCGGGCGCCACAGGGTCGCCAACATAATAGCTTCCTTGAGCGGTATTGCCGAATTTGCTGTACTGGTTTGCCGTGCCATCAATGGTAAAGGAACCGGTCCATTTTTGCGGCACTTTGCGGGTGATAATATTGATAACACCACCCATTGCATCCGAACCGTAAAGCGACGACATCGGCCCGCGCACAACTTCAATCCGCTCGATTGCGGCAGCCGGCGGAATGAAACTCTGCTCGAAACCGGAATTGCCATTGGTGCGTGCTTCACGCGTACTCTGACGTTTGCCGTCAACCAGAATAAGCGTATAGGCACCAGGAAGCCCGCGAATGAAGATATCCTGTTCGGCAGCCGTTCCCGTCACAGCAACACCCTGAACATTCCTCAAGGCATCGGTCAAATCACGGAACGACCCTTTTTCGATTTCCTCGCGCGGGATCACCGAAATACTGGCAGGCGCATCTTTCACATTCTGCTCGAAGCCGGTCGCACTCACCACCACTTGGCGCAACATCGTGCCTTCATCGGCAAGTGGAGCCGGATTATCAGCCGAAGCCGAAGCAGCGGAATTAGAAGCGGCTTCACTATTTTCACTTTCCGCCTTTTCCCCCGTCGCGTTTTGCTTTTTTGCCGCAATAGAGGGTTTGCTCTGTTTGCCATTATTGGCAATTTTCACTTCGTCACCCAATTTTGCGTCGTCATTGACTGTCTCGGCAAAGGCTGCGCCATCAAAAAACAGGCTTGTTGAAAAAATTGTGCTGCAAGCAAGTGTAACCAATATTTTCCGGCTTGCTCTGAAACCTTTTTTCTTCGAGAAGCTTTCACCCTCGCCGAATTCTTGGCCCCCACCGGTTCCGTTTTTCGCTCTCAAGCTTTCAAAAGCCATGTCCTTTTGGCTTTTTTGAATTTTCTCAGCCGTCATCGCATTCTGACAAGCCGAAAATCCCTGATCGTCTGAAAAATGTTCTCCTTCACCGTACCCGATCGACATACGCAATCCCTCGAATTTTAAAGTTGATAAAAAAGGTATAGATTGAGAAACAGTTAAAAAAATATTTAAACCTAATGTCAACACTCAAGTTTTAGAATAGTTCGAATATACTGTAAAAAACATTTAATAATAGGAGCTTAGACGCGAAAAAAAATAAATTCATGAAATATAGAATGCAACTTCCGGCATGTGGAAAGTTTTTCATTTATCGTTCTACTATTTATTTATAGGGATGAAATAAAATATATTTTCGAATCGCTAAGGGAACGATCGTTATATTTTTGATCAGATACGAAATTCACTCGACAGAGTGCCTGTTATTTGGTTGAAATATTATGAACGACAATCAGAAAAAATAGCAAAAAACGGCGAAAATCGGAGATAAATTTAAGGAAAGTCCATGAAAAGAGCCGAAGAAATCAAGCCTCTATAATCCGGCATGATCCGTTCTTTTCCGTTCTCGTCGGTCAAAAATCAGGGCTTTGCTTGCCGCAAGTTTGCAACATAACACTTGATTCAATCGGTTACGGTTTGGCTTTTAAAAAACAGGCGGGCGGAACAGAAAAATGGAAAGCGGCTTTTCGAAGTTTGAATTTTCAAAAAAATCCAATTTCCAAAAAGCCCGCGTTTTTAAAAAACGACTTTGAATTGATGCACGTCACGCCGAAGGAAATAGGCTCTTGATGGGTTATTTTCATTTCCGGCAAGAAACTTTGTAATAGTTTCCAAGGAAAACAAGAAACTTTGTCACAGTTTGCAATAAAACTTGTGCGCCATTTATCCCAAAGGGTTCTGCTCAAGTGTCTTGCCGGTTTTGTAGCATTTTATGAAATAAAAGTTTTGATGAAGCGCAAGGTTTTGAAATTTTAGTTTGTTTTTATTGTCCCTTATATTGCTTATCGGTCACTTCTTCCATCCAGTCGGCACTTTTGCCATTCACTGTTTCCTGTATGGCATAATGTGACATTGCCGTGTCAGGGGAAGCACCATGCCAATGTTTTTCACCCGCTTCAAACCAGACAATATCACCGGCAAAAACTTCCTTCACTTCTCCATTTTCACGGCCGATAAACCCGCGCCCGAAAGTGATAATCAGAGCCTGCCCCTTCGGGTGGGTGTGCCAATGCGTGCGCGCTCCCGGCTCAAAGGTGACATGACCGGCAAGAAGGTTTGAACCCTCATGCGGGTCGATTGCCGGATCAAGTCTCACCCGACCGGTAAAAAATTCTTCCGGTACTTTGCCGGAAGGGCGGCTGCCACTTCTTTTGATTTCCATTGTTTTTCTTCCCTAAAATGTGTTTCGTTATGAGTTCCGGCTTTACTTTGGAATGGCTGTTTCAGCGCGCTGCCAACAAAAACATTCTCCCAAACATTTTTCCCGAACGTTCTTTGAAAGCGCATAAACATGATTGGTTGAAAGCGTATGAACAGTACCCGCAAAAACACTTTTCCAAACAGTCTTTGAAAGCGCATAAACATGATTGGTTGAAAGAGCAGGGGCTTTGCCGGTTAGGGCTTTCGCTTGCTCGGTCAAGCCAAGCGCCAACAAGTTTTGTTGTGAGCGGGGCTAATATCAAGCCCCGCTTTCTCGACTTAAAACCGTTTTCCGGAATAAAATTTTTAGAACGCAAGCATTTTTCAAAATGAAGCCATGTCGATGACAAAGCGGTATTTCACATCGCTTTTGAGCATGCGTTCATAAGCCTTGTCGATTTCCTGTGCTTTGATGAGCTCGATATCGGCGGTAATGTTGTGTTTGCCACAAAAATCGAGCATTTCCTGTGTTTCGGCAATGCCGCCAATGCAAGAGCCGGCAAATGAACGACGTGCCATAATGAGGTTGAAAACGCCAACCGGCAAAGGTTCGGCCGGTGCACCAACCTGCACCAATGTGCCATTGACTTTAAGTAGGTCGAGATAAGCGTCGATATTGTGCTTGGCCGCAATGGTGTCGATAATCAAATCAAGCGTTTTTGCAGCTTTTGCAAGGTTCTCGCTGTCGCGTGTCAAAACCACATGATGGGCACCAAGACGACGCGCATCCGCTTCTTTGGAAGGCGAGGTGGTGAGCATCGTCACATCCGCCCCCATAGCGTGGGCAAGTTTCACCGCCATATGTCCCAAACCGCCAAGACCGGCAACACCCACTTTCATGCCTTTACCGGCTTTCCAGTGGCGCAATGGTGAATAGGTGGTAATGCCTGCGCAAAGGAGCGGTGCTGCACCTGCAAGATCAAGATTTTCCGGTACCGACAAAACAAAGTTGTCGTTCACCACAATGCGTTTGGAATAGCCGCCAAACGTATAACGGTCTTTTCCGGTTTCAGGGTCGGGGCTGTTATAGGTAAGGGTGTTGCCTTTTTCGCAATATTGTTCAAGTCCGGCACGGCAGCAATCGCACGTCCCGCAGGAATTGACCATGCAGCCCACACCCACCGTGTCACCCTCTTTGAAACGGGTTACTTTTTTACCCACGCGGCGCACCTTACCGACAATTTCATGACCTGGCACACAAGGATAAAGTGTGCCCTCCCAGTCACTGCGCGCGGTGTGAAGGTCGGAGTGGCAAACGCCGCAATAGCGAATTTCAATATCCACATCATGGTCAAGCGGGTCACGCCGCTCGAATGTGAAAGGGTGAAAGGTCTGGTCAGCACCGTCTACGGCAAATGCATCACATGTAAACATAGAGGGAATTTCCTTTTGAATAGTTGTTTGGCGATCGGTTTCGAGCTTTTTCTTTTTTGCTTCTTTACTTGTTGGTTCTCCGGTTTTTGATATCGGGTTTTAATTCTCCGGTTTTTTAAAAGCGAAATATTTCATTTGAAATTGAAATCATCCGGTTTCATTCTCTTAAACCTTCTACAAGCAGTTATTCTCTTTTTTTCCGGTTTTAAAAACGCAATTTTTTCAAATAAAATTTCCGGTCAGGAATGGAGCTATTCAACCCGAAATAACAACCGTCAATTCTATTTCCGGTTGTTTTTGGGATCCGGCACTTTTTCCGGTTGATAACAACTATATTCTTCAGGACGAGTTTGATAAACTCTATCAAAATCATTGGGCTTATGAATATTTTTCATAAAACCCGACAAATGAAAAAATAAATGCACGACAAAATAAACGCACGACAAAATAGAAAGTAGCAAAATGGCAAAAGTGGCTTTTATCGGTTTGGGTGTAATGGGCTATCCTATGGCAGGGCATTTGAAAAAAGCCGGCCATGATGTAACGGTTTATAACCGCACGGCCAAAAAGGCTGAAAAATGGGTAGAGGAATTTCACGGTAAAAAAGCCGATACACCGGCCGAAGCGGCAAAGGGGCAGGATATTGTTTTTGCCTGTGTCGGCAATGACAATGATATAAGAGAAGTCACAACCGGCAAGGATGGCGCGTTCAAAACAATGGTAAGGGGAAGCGTTTTTGTCGACCATACGACGGATTCGGCAAAGGTTGCCCGCGAGCTTGAAGAGGAAGCGGAAAAATGCGGTATCGGTTTTATCGACGCGCCGGTTTCGGGTGGTCAGGCCGGTGCAGAGAACGGCAAACTCACCATTATGTGCGGTGGTAAGAAGGACATATTTGAAAAAACCGCCGATGTCATGAAAGCCTATGGCATTTCGGTAAAGCGGCTGGGAAAAAGCGGCAGCGGGCAATTGTGCAAAATGGTCAACCAGATTTGCCTTGCCGGTGCTGTTCAAGGTCTTGCCGAAGGGCTTGCTTTCGGTAAAAAGGCCGGTCTTGATATGAACGAGGTTCTTGATGTCATTTCCAAAGGGGCTGCCGGTTCATGGCAAATGTCGAACCGCGGCACCACCATGGTTGAAGGCAAGTTCGATTTCGGCTTTGCTGTCGACTGGATGAGAAAAGATCTCGGCATCTGCCTTGATGAAGCGCGCAGTAACGGCGCGGTTTTGCCTGTTACTGCTTTGATCGACCAGTTTTATGCCGATATTCAGGCAGAAAATGGCGGCCGGCTTGATACATCAAGCCTTATCAAGCGGCTCCCGCAATAATTCTGTAGCAGCCGTTTATCGGTTATAATTGTTTGTGGGGGAGGCGCCGCGGTGATTGCGCCACGCTTTCATCAATCCGGTCAAATATCAAGCCGCCTATTTTGCTTGAACCTTTCTTGCAAGCGGCGGCGTTACTCGCCGGTCTAATTTTTATATCAACCGTTAAAGCCGTGCTGCTTTATTGAAGCATTTCAATTTCTGCCACTTGAAGTTTCATTGAAAGCGTGGGCAAAGGTGAATCATAATGGTGTGAACCAAATTCCTGAACCGGCAAATGTGCCAAAAGAAGAAAGCTCATGCCTTATTTCATTTCTTTCGCATCGGGGTTTATGCAGGCTTTCAAGGTTGAACCGCGAACAATCAATTTGCTTTTCAAAACGGTTTGCAGCACCGGTTTTAACGGGTTTTCAAGCCTTTCCATCAAACAATGATAGGCTTCGCGGGCAATGTCGCCAACCGGCTGGGCAATGGTTGTAATGCCGTTAAAGACAAGTTCCATCCACGGTTCGTCATCAAAGGCTGCAAAAGCCAGTTGATCGGGCACAACAAGACCGGATTTTTTTAAAAATGCCGCCGCTTTTAAAGCGAGAACCCCATTGGTGAGGATGAGCGCATCGCTATCGGGATTTTTTGCAAGCGCATTTTTTAAAGATTTCGCCACATTATCTTTTCCGTGTTTTATGGCTACACTTTCACCGGAAAGGTGAAGTGCGTTGATTGCTTCATCAAAGCCTTTTTGCCGTTCAAAACCGGTGCGGCTATCCGCTCCGTAAAGGCAAAGAATGTTTTTCCGGCCATTTTCATAAAGGTGGTGCACAAGTTTTTTGGCGGCAGCATGATTATCGATCAGCACTGAATCATAAATCATTTCATCTGGCTTGCGATCAACAAGAACAAGCGGGCGTTGGAGTTTTGCCGGTCTTGTTTTGCGGCTTGTTATGTGTTTGTGGCTCGTTAAAAGTGTGGGGGCAAGAATGATACCGGCAACATTTTCTTCCTCCATCAGGTCGAGATAGGCCTTTTCCTGCTCGAAATTTTCATCCGTATTACATAAGATCACATGCTGGTTGCGGGTTTTGGCAATATCGTCGATTGCGCGGGCAAAGCGGGTAAAAAACGGGTTTCTGATGTCGGCAATGATAAGGCCGATTGTGTCGTCGGTTCGAGCGCGCAAACGGCGGGCGGCAAGGTTCGGCCGGTAACCGGTGGCAAGGATTGCCTTTTCCACTTTGCTTTTCAATTCATGGCTCACAACTTTGCCGGAAACAGCACGCGAAACGGTGGCAACCGAAACACCGGCAAGTTTTGCAACATCCTTAATTGTGGCAGCCATCCGATTTTTCTTTCTTTCTTGGTGCCTGAACACGATAAATAGGCGTTTTTTCCTTGAAAACGTTTCCAGAATTTGCTGTAAAATTATATGGCAGAATTAAACAGTTGCTTGATATTTTTCAAGAAAACGTTTTCAATTCATTTTGAAAAGCCCAAGGGAGGAAACCCGTGGCAGCAGCATCTGAAAAGACAGCAATTCTTTCCGAAAATGCAATTTTGTTGAATGCGGATTTTCCCGACAAGGAGTCGGCCATTCTTGCCGCAGCTCAACTTCTTGTTGATGAAGGCGCAATTGAACCGGCTTATGGAAAAAGCATGTTGGCGCGTGAAAAGGTTGCCAATACATGGCTTGGTTCGGGCGTTGTCATTCCCCATGGCATGGTGGAAGACCGCAACCTTGTCAACCGTGATGCGATTTCGGTTATTCAGGTTCCAAACGGGGTGGACTGGCAAAATGGTGAAAAGGCAAAACTGATTTTTGCTATCGCCGCCAATTCCGACGGTCATATTGAAATTTTAAAGCGGCTCACCCGTCTTCTTAGTCATCCCGATGCGCTGCAAAAACTTGAAACGACGGGCGACAAATCGGTCATTATGGCAGCTCTTGTCGAAAATGATGAAGCACCAGAAAGTGAGGCCACCGATCTTGGTATTAGCAAGGAATGGGTTCTTGATTATCCGTCGGGTCTTCATGCGCGCCCGGCGTCGATCTGGGTGGAATTTGCCAAAAAAAGCGGGCAGAAAATTCTGGTTCGTAATGGCAATAGTCAGGCCGATATGACAAGCCTTGCCGGCCTCTTGCAACTGGGCGGGAAAAATAGTGACACGCTCGTTTTTTCAACCGACGCGGAAAATGGCGAACAGCTTCTGGGTGATGCGATTTTAATGGCAAGAAAAATCACCTTGAGCGAGAAGGAAGCAGCCGAAAAAGCGGAAGTGAAACCGAAGAAAATTTATGGCTTCCGGCCACCTTCAGGAAAAGCGGGAATTGACGGCCTGTCGGCAAGCCCCGGTCTTTCACTTGGTACAATTTTCATTCTGGAAAACGGGGCGGGTGAGGTCGAAGATAAGCCGGAGAAACTTTCTGAAGATGCCGCACGGCTTGAAAACGCTTTGGGGCGCACCAAAGACAAGATGAAAGCGATTGTTGATGATGTGACCCGTCGTATCGGCGCGTCGGATGCTGCCATTTTCAAGGCACAGGCCACCCTTCTTGATGATGATAATCTTATCTCTTCTGCCTGCCATTTGATGGCGGAAGGCCATGGCGTGGCATGGAGCTGGAACAAGGCGGTCGAAGAGGCGGCCAGTGCCCTTCAACATATGGATAATCCTTTGCTTGCCGCCCGCGCGGTGGATTTGCGCGATGTCGGCGGGCGTGTCCTTGCCGAGATCGACCCGCTTTATGCCAAAGGCTCGTTCGAGAATATCGGTGAAGGGGCAATTATTGTTGCGGAAGATTTAACACCCTCCGACACGGCCAATCTTGACCCCGAAAAAGTCCACGGTCTCATCACCGCATCAGGCGGGCCAACCTCGCACACCGCCATTCTTGCGCGCACTTTGGGGATTCCTGCGCTGGTTGCAGCGGGAAACAAGGTTTTTGAAGCAAAGAATGGCGAAAGCGCGATTGTCGACGGCTATAACGGCATTTTATATCTTTCGCCCACAAAGGAAGATGTCGAGGCTGCACAAAAGCAAATCGTCAAATTGGCAGAAGAGCGTGAAAAGGAAGTTGCCGAACGCGCCAAGCCTGCAAAAACCACCGACGGCCATGTGATCGACATTGCCGCCAATATCAACCGCCCCGATCAGGTTGCCTTTGCATTGGATGAAGGGGGTGAAGGTGTCGGGCTGATGCGCACGGAATTTTTGTTTCTGGAAAGCACCGAAACGCCCGACGAGGAGACGCAATATAAGGTCTATCGCGATATGCTTTCGGCATTAAATGGCAAATCGCTTATTATCAGGGCACTCGACATTGGTGGCGATAAACAGGTTGCCCATCTTGATTTGCCGAAAGAAGATAATCCGTTTTTGGGAGTGAGGGGCGCACGGCTCCTATTACGCAGAAAAGACCTGCTGGTGCCGCAATTGCGCGCAATTTATCGCGCCGCCAAAGAAGGCGGGGATCCGTGGATTATGTTTCCGATGATTATGTCGGTCACCGAAATCAGAGAGTTGAAAACGCTTGCCGAAGAAATCCGCAAAGATCTTGCCGCGCCGGTTTTAAAAATCGGCATTATGATCGAAGTTCCGGCTGCCGCCATTATGGCCGATATTTTTGCGCCCCATGTCGATTTCTTTTCAATCGGCACCAATGATCTCACCCAATATACCATGGCGGTTGACCGGCAAAATCCCGATCTTGCAGCCGAAGCCGACAGCCTTGACCCGGCGGTTTTGCGGATGGTGGAAAGAACGGTTGCAGGGGCAGAAAAAGCAGGCAAATGGGTAGGCGTTTGCGGCGGCATTGCCGGTGACCCGTTCGGGGCGATGCTGCTTTCCGGCCTTGGTGTCAATGAATTGTCGATGACCCCGCGCGATATTGCAACCGTCAAGGCAAGGCTCAGGGCAAAAAGCCTTGCCGATATGCGCAAACTTGCCAACAAGGCTTTGCAATGTGAAACCGCCGAAGAGGTTCGTTCTCTTGACGAGGCCAAGTCATGAAAATTGCAACACTCACCGTCAATCCGGCAATTGATGAAACAATCCATTTGAAAAAACTTGAACGCGGGCATGTCCACCGTGCCGAAGGGGCACGCTTCAATGCGGGCGGCAAGGGGATTAATGTGGCAGCCTGCCTTGCCGATTTTTCTGTTAAAACGGCGGTCACCGGTTTTCTCGGAAATGCCAATAGCCGGCTTTTTGAAGAGCTCTTTCAAAGCCATCATATCGAAGACCGCTTTATCCGCTATGAGGGGGAAACGCGCACCAATATCAAAATCGTTGACGAGGGCGAAACCACCGACATCAATTTGCAAGGCGTAAGCCCGACGGTGGAAGAAATCTCAAAATTGCAAAAAATTGTCGATGATTTCATTGCCGAAGGCGCGCTTATTGTTATGAGCGGCAGTCTTCCCCCGAAAATGGATCCGCGTTTTTATAGAAACGAGGTTGAAAGGGCAGGAAAAGGCGCAAAAATCATTGTCGATTGCAGCGGAAAAGCGCTTCAGGAATTGTTGAAAGCGGAAAAACTTCCCCTTGCTATCAAACCCAATATTGACGAGCTTTCGGCCTTTTCAGGTCAACAGCTTGAAAATGAAGGAGAGGTTTTAAACATTGCCCGCTCCTTGATTGACCGTGGAATGGCACTTGTTGCCGTTTCTATGGGCGAAAAAGGCGGGCTTTTTGTTTCCCGTGAAGGGGCAATCCACGCGCAATATTTGCTTTCGGGTGTCAAAAGCACAGTCGGGGCGGGCGATGCCATGGTTGCAGGCATTGCAAAAAGCATTTCCGACAATGCAAAACTTGAAGATATTGCACGCCTTGGTACAGCCTTTGCGGTTGGCAAACTTCAAAAATTCGGACCGGCTTTGCCGGAAAAGACGATAATCGAAAATTTGGCTCAAAAGGTAGAATGTCGGCGGGTCGGTTGATCGCCGCATTTGAACGAGGAGAAGAACATGACTTTGATAGCCTTGATAGATGGTGCGGGCGGTGGTGTGCATAGTTTGCTTGCTCGCGAAGTTCTTCAAAAAGCCGCAAGCGAAAGGGGCGCACTTTTAAGCCTTGAAATCGTCGAGCCGGGAACTTTGCCGCGCATTCCCAAAGATGCCGGTTCCGATACATTGCTGCTTGTCAGTAACAATCATGATTGGCAAAGCGATCACATCAAAAGCTTCAAAGGGCAATTGCAAAGGGTCACATTTGAAGAACTCTTCAAAACCCCTTCTACCATTATTTTCGGGGGTTCAAGCGACAATGGTCAGGTAACAAACGGAACAGAAAAAACAGCCGGTTCCGATGATTTTCGTCAGGATTTGAATGGAGCCAATCGCAGTCTTAAAATTGTTGCTGTGACATCCTGCCCGACAGGCATTGCCCACACATTCATGGCAGCCGAGGGGCTTACAGAAGCGGCCAAAGCTTTGGGCCATGAAATCAGGGTTGAAACGCAAGGGTCGGTTGGTGCCGGTACACCTTTGACGTCAGCCGAAATAGCCGCGGCCGATCTTGTTATTATTGCCGCCGACCGCGAAGTTGACCGTGCCCGTTTTGCGGGAAAGCGCGTTTATTCCTGCCCGACAAAACCGGCCATCAATAATGGCCAAGCTTTGATAAAGAAAGCCATTGAAAGCGCTGAAGTGCAAAAGCAGAAAGCGGTTCAGGACGGGGAAAGTGCTGAAATGAGCGAAACTGCCGGCGGTGTCTACAAGCATTTGATGACCGGTGTTTCCTTCATGCTTCCCTTTGTTGTTGCGGGCGGGCTTTTGATTGCGTTGTCCTTTGCCATTGGCGGCGTTGGTGTCACCAGTCAGGAAGGCACATTTGCCAATGCACTTTTTGTCATCGGCTCCAAAGGCGGTTTTGCCTTGATGGTACCGGCACTTGCTGGTTTTATCGCCTATTCCATTGCCGACCGGCCGGGCATTGCACCGGGGATGATCGGCGGGTTACTGTCGCAAAATATCGGCGCCGGTTTCATTGGCGGCATTTTTGCCGGTTTCATTGCCGGTTATTCGGTTCGCCTTGCCATCAAATGGATCAAATTGCCGAAAAGCTTGCAAGGCTTGATGCCGGTTCTGGTCTTGCCACTCATTGCCACATTGATAACCGGCCTGTTGATGATGTTTGCAATCGGAACGCCGGTCGCAGCACTGCTTAATTTCCTCACCGAATGGCTCAAAGGCTTGCAAGGTACCAATGCCTATCTACTCGGCGCCATTATCGGCGGCATGATGGCGGTTGATATGGGCGGGCCGGTCAACAAGGCAGCCTATGCAACTTCGGTTGCACTCATTTCATCTGGCGTTTACGGGCCGATTGCCGCAACCATGATTGCCGGTATGACACCGCCTATGGCTTTGGCACTTGCCGCATGGATTTTCCCCAACCGCTTTACAACCGACGAACGCTCCTCGAAAGTTTCAACCTTCATTCTGGGGCTTGCTTTCATCAGCGAAGGGTCCATTCCTTTTGCCGCACGCGACCCGTTCCGTGTCATTCCCGCACTTGTTGTGGGGTCTGCTGTTGCCGGTTCCATTGCTATGGGGCTCGGCACAGGCCTCCGCGCTCCCCATGGCGGCATATTCCTTGCCTTTATTCCGGGTGTTGTTATCAATTATATCGGCTATTTTGCAGCCCTTATTATTGGTACTATTGTCACCACAATTGTGCTCGGGCTTTTGAAACAACCGCTTGTTGCGGCCGAAAAAAAGGCCTGAACGGCACACATTCCTTTCCGCCATATGGTTTATGGCGGAAAGTGGGTTAATTCTGAAAGCAGTTTATGCGGTTTCATGCAGAAAGCGGTTTATAAAGCGAGCGTTGCAAAATTTTGCTTGGGGCGCGAGGTCACAAAACCGGAACAGCTTTGTTGGAAAAAACGCCTTGACGGTGCGACGCTCATTGCCCTTGCTCCCTTCAAACTTGCTTTCAATTGGCCACAATGAAATCTGGCATTTCGGCGATAATCAAGTAGAACAGCTTATCAGAAAAAAGTTTCAAAACTTTCATTTAGTAAGTCAAAAGCACTCGCTCCCACCAATTCATTTTGTCTTTAAAAACCGGAGGCGAAAGTTTACGACCTGTACTAAAAACATTTGTTTTAAAACCTTAAGTCGTGGAAACGTTGTTGAATAAAGAAATACAATGGAAACATTGCCTTTACTTGCTTTTTTTCCGGTGAGAGATTTTATTAATTGGCGCACCGTGGCGGGCTTTTTTAAAAGCTTCTCAAAACGCTAGCCATAAAAGCAATCTGAAAGGCAAAATTGATGACAAATAGCAAACCGGAAATGGCAATCGCCTATGACTTTGATGGCACATTGGCCGACGGTAACATGCAGGAAGCGCAGTTTTTGCCCAATATCGGTATGAAGCCGAAGGACTTCTGGGAAGAGGTCAATCAATTGGCAAAGGAAAATCAGGGCGATAACGTGCTCATCTATATGAGCCGGATGCTCCGCAAAGCCGAGGCCGCCGAAGTTCCGGTGCGGCGTGAAGATTTCAAGAAACTTGGCGAAGCAGTCAAATTGTTCAAAGGTGTCGAAAGCTGGTTTCAACGCATCAACATTTACGGAAAATCAAAAGGTGTGGATGTCAAACATTACCTGCTTTCTTCAGGGAATTATGAAATTATTGCCGGAACGGCGATCGCAAAAGAGTTTACTGAAATTTACGCATCCAAATTCTTGTTCGACGCAAATGGTGTTGCTTTTTCTCCAGCCTTGGCCGTCAATTACACAACCAAAACACAATACCTTTTCCGCATCAATAAAGGCGCGTTCGATCTGAGCGACGACGTCAAGGTCAATCAATATGTGAACAAGGCAGACCGCCCGGTCCCCTTTGAAAATATGGTCTATATCGGCGACGGAACAACAGATGTTCCCTGTTTTCGCCTTGTCAAAGATCAGGGCGGGCTTTCTATTGCGGTTTATAAAGCCAATAAAAATGGCGCACACGAAACGGCATCGAAATATATTGATGATGGCCGTGTCCAATGTGTTTTACCGGCAAATTATTCGGAAGAAAGCAAACTTGAAGAGGTGATCAAGGCAAATATTGATGTTGTTGCTGCACGCTCTGCCCTTAAAACGCTGCTCTATCATAAAAAACAGCCGCGAAAAGCCCGTGCAAAAAAGAGCGATCAATAGTTCGGAATTTTCAAGAACCCGCAATTCTGCCAACCCCGCCAATTTTGAAAGCGGGAAATGTTAGTCAGAACAATCCAATCTTTTTGGTTTCGGGTGGGGGAAAGTCTTGCCGGAAAAGCCACTTGAAAATTGCGCTGCAAAAGGCTTTTAAACCCTTTCAACTGTTTTGCGATTGTTTGTAGCTTGCCTGATTTTCAAAAAACCGCAACAAAATGACCTTAGTCAAAATCCGCTTCTTTTTGCCAAACGTGCAATGCCTCTTCAAACAAATCGGAACATTGTCTTCAAACCGATAAAACCTCATTTGAACAGCGGAAGGTTATCGGGAATATCATCAAGTTTATCACGATAAAGGCTTACAAAAGTTTCAAGGTCACAAAGACTTCCAAGATCGGAAGCACCACTTTTCGCGCTTTCCTTTTTTCCCGCTGGATTAGCGTTATCCTGTTTTTCGGGTGTTTTTGCTTTTTCTTGCGTTTTATCCCCTTTCTCGTCCATTCTGCCGGTTTCATCTTTTCCGAATAAACTGCATTCCGGATTGGTATAAATTTCGCGGGCAATCGGGTTTTTCTCTGAAAGCGGCGTTAAAAACCGCCATTCGTCAAGTGTTCGCGCAGCAAATGACAATTGCACGGCCAAGCGGCCGGTTTTGTTATTTTTATAACGCTTGAATATCAACATGCCACCGGGGGGAATATCGTCTGCCGGATAGGAAGCAAGTTTCCAATGAAAATCCAATATGGTTTTTATTTGTGAAATATTGGTGTCATGGCCAACAAATATAACAAGGGACGCTCCCAGTTCCGGATAGTTCGGTTCGGTGCCCGACGTTCTATCAGCAGTGAGGCTATCGGTTATTTCATGCATTAAAATATTGCCGCCGGTTCTTGCAATTTCCATTGTATTGTCGAGAAGATCATATTTTGCCGCATGAAGGCTCATGAGTTTCAACACATCGCCCGCATTTTTTACGTGCCCGAATGCCACATCTTGAAGGGGAAATCCTTCACTATATTGTAAGCGGATTGTTTCCGAAATTGCACTGGCAGCCGAGACGGGGCCGGTCAATTTGTATTTTCCGGATTTTGTTTTTTTGAAGCCCCATTGTTCATCCAGAAATTGGCAGTCTTTCGGGTTTTTTCCACACACGGTTTGGCGCAATAGCGCCACATCATCGGCATATTTTTGTGCTGCTTTTTCGGGCGAGCCGCCCATGGCTTCCATCACTTCATTGTCAACCTTTTTCGGGTCGGGGTGCGCCAGCCCCATTTCCACAGATTGAAAAAGCGGGTCTTTTTTTTGAAGCGGCAAATGGCTTGGCGTTATACCGCATCCGGGAAACATACCGTCGGTTAAAGCTTGCGCTGTTGCAACAGTCCGCTCGATAGGGCTTGCCCAGATGAAGACTTCATTTTTCTTCGGGCAAGGGGCGGAGAGTGCAAGGCCTTCGCTTTTCCAATTTTCAAACATATAGCGGGATTGGTCGACAATACCGGCGTATCCATGGCCGCTCAGATTGCCGTCGGGGACTAACCATCGCGGCCAATTCTTGCCGGTTGCTTGATCGAGTTTTGCGGTGTCGTTTTGCGGGCGCACGCCATGGCGCATTAAAACCACCACCTTGTCCAATGTGTAATCGGAAAAATCATCACCTGCTATCGCCTCCGGCTTTGATATAGACAAACTCAACAACAGAACGACAATGAAAACCGCCATCAAGCGACATATTTTAGCCCACAAAAAACGGATTGTTTTGATAGACATGTCGGTTGATTTTTTCATGTGCTAATCGCCTGCCGGTTCCGACTTTAAAAAATTGTCGATTTATTCAAAAGAATGTCGTCAATTTCCCAAATAGTCATTACGCGCTTTTTTGACAGGAAAGAATTTTAAAAAAAGTCGGATATTTCCCGCCGCTATTTTCGGAAAACCTCATTATGCTTTTAAAAGATCGCGTCCTGTTTTCTTTTCTATCAAGCACAAATTTCGCTGCCACCAAGCACAAAATGACCGGAATGATGACAAGTCCGCTAAATAAATAATGCGTCAATAAGCACGAAGCCCGCCCACAAATAAACTCAAGAATATAATAACGTCATTACAATAAAAAACAGCCCCCTGAGGAGCTGTCTTATTTGGTGCATATCTAGCTTGTTAACAGCCAGACCGCATTTTCTAATCTGTGAACATTAAACTATATGAAAATAACCAGTTGTCAATAGTTTTTTATTCTTGCTTATTTTTTCTTCTTGTTTAAATTTTTCAACGATTTTGCGTGAGGGGAGCGGTTATGACTGCAGAAAATTATTCCAATGTTCGTTTTTCTTTCGATATTGGCACGAATTCTATCGGCTGGGCGGTTTTTCAATTAAATAACAAGCAGGAAGCGGTAAAAATTCTCAATGCCGGTGCACGTATTTTTAGCGATGGTCGGGATCCGCAAAGTGGCGACCCGTTAGCGGTCAGGCGGCGTACCGTTCGTTCGGCTTCCCGCATGCGCGACCGCTATCTCCGTCGCAGGAAAAGAACATTGGATAAATTGATAGGCTATGGCCTTTTGCCTGAAGATAAAGCCGCACGTGATAAAATACTTGTTGAAACAAATGACAAACCCTCCGGTTCTACAGATAAAAAGACCGACCCCTATTCGTTAAGAGCACGGGCACTTGAAGAAAAATTACCTTTGGCCTATGTGGCGCGCGCGCTTTTCCATATCGGGCAAAGGCGCGGCTTCAAATCCAACCGTAAAGCCGACCGTAAAAGCAATGAAAAAGGCAAAATTGCTGTCGGTATTGAAGAATTGTCAGGCTTGATGCACCAAAGCCACGCACCGACTTTGGGCGCTTATCTTGCCAAACGGCGTGAAGAGGGGCATGTTGTGCGCCTTCGGGCCAATTCCGAAGCTTTGACAGATAAGGCTTACGCCTTTTATCCCGAACGCTCCATGCTTGAAGACGAGTTTCGCAAAATCTGGCAAGCGCAGGCAGAATATTATCCCGATGTTTTAACAAAAGAGCGGGAAGAAGAATTGTTCCATGTCATGTTCTTCCAGCGCCCGCTTAAAGAACAGAAGGTGGGCTTCTGCACCTTGGTTGAAGGCGAAACAAGGCTTGCCAAAGACGACCCGCTTTTTCAACAATTCCGCCTCTATAAAGAAATCAATGAATTGGCGATTATCCTTCCCGATCTGTCGCAACGCAAATTGACCATGGAAGAGCGCGATACACTCATCACATTGATGCGACCGGCCAAAACAAAAACATTTGCGGCACTTCGCAAAGCGTTGAAAATTCCGGCAGGCGGGCGCTTTAATAAAGAAACCGAAAATCGCAAGCAGCTAACGGGCGACGAAGTCTATTCGGTCTTTTCAAAACCGGAACTTTTCGGGGCCGATTGGGGAAAATTTTCAATAGAGCAACAGCGCGAAATTATTGACCAACTCAATAATGAAGAAAATCCCGATAAACTCGAAGAATGGTTGAAGGGCAAATTCCCGAAACTGTCGGATGAACAGCGGGCTGAAATCATCAATGCCAATCTGCCTGACGGTTATGGGCGTTTTGGCATTACAGCAACATCCAAAATTCTGGAACAATTGAAGAAGGATGTGATTAGCGAAGCCGAAGCGGCCCATCGTTGCGGTTTCGATCATTCATTGGCAAATCGCAATTGGAAGGGATTGGACGAGTTGCCACGCTATCAGGAGGTTCTGGAACGCCATATTGTTCCGGGAACCGGCGACAAGAATGATATTTATGACATTTATAAGGGCAGGCTCACCAATCCCACAGTTCATATCGGGCTCAATCAGGTTCGTCGCCTCACCAACCGGCTCATCAAGGCTTATGGCAAGCCGTGGCAAATTGTGGTTGAACTTGCGCGCGATCTACCCTTGTCGCAAGAGCAAAAACGTAAAGTTAATAAAACGATCAAGAATAACACTGATGCAGCTATAAGACGGTCCGAAAAGCTTGGGGAAATTAGCAAAAGAGACAATGGTTATAACCGTCAATTGCTGAAACTCTGGGAAGAACTTGATGAAAATCCTGAGAATAGAGTTTCAATTTATTCTGGTAAGCCGATCAGTATATCCATGCTGTTTTCTGGGGAAGTGGAAATCGATCATATATTGCCTTTTTCAAGCACGCTTGATGATAGTAACGCCAATAAAATTCTTTGTCTGCGCGAAGAAAACAGAGTGAAACGCAATCGCGCTCCGGACGAAGTTAAAGAGTGGCAAGATCATTATGATGAAATCATTGAGCGGGCTAAAAAATTGCCAAAAAACAAGCAATGGCGTTTTACACGCGGTGCAATGAAAAAAGCCGAGGAAAATCGGGACTTTCTTGCCCGTCAATTGACCGATACCCAATATCTGGCAAAGCTTGCCCGCGAATATTTTGATAGCCTTTATCCGGGGGAAGAGGCGAACTCTGTTGGCGAGCTCAAAAAAGTTCAACATGTATGGGCAATTCCTGGCAAACTGACAGAATTGCTTCGTCGCAATTGGGGGTTAAATTCTCTGCTTGCAGCTGAAGGTGATAAAAGCGCAAACAGTCCTAAAAACCGTAAGGATCACCGCCATCATGCCATTGATGCCATGGTGATCGGCGTCACAACGCGCTCGCTTTTAAAACGTATTGCAACGGCTGCCGGAAGGTTCGAGGGCGAAGATTTCGAGAATTTTGTCAAAAAGGCAGTTTCCGAAATTTTGCCGTGGGAGAATTTCAGGAACGACGCGAAAGACGTTGTCGACAAAATCATTGTCAGCCATAAGCAGGATCATGGCACAATAAGCCGTGCCGGTTACGCTCAAGGCAAGGGTAAAACCGCCGGACAGTTGCACAATGAAACAGCCTATGGCCTAACCGATGAAAAGGATGACAAGGACAATAAACTTGTTGTCACGAGAGAGAATTTCTTGTCGCTCGAAAGTAAAGATATTCCAACAATTCGTGACGAGAATTTACAAGCCGAACTTTATAGTGCAACGCAAGGTTTGGACAAAAAGGAATTTCAGGAAGCTTTGCTCCGTTTTGCACGTGACCATAAGCTTTATAAGGGTATCCGCCATGTCAGGGTGCTCCTGCCTCGTAATGTCATTGAAATAAAAGACAAAAATGGCAAAGCTTATAAAGGCTATATGGGAAATTCAAACTATCGCTATGATGTTTGGGAAACTTTGGATGGCAAATGGAATAGCGAAGTTGTTTCAATGTTTGATGCGCACCAACCAAAATGGCGTTCGGAATTTCATAAAGATAACCCCACAGCGCGCAAAGTGTTGAGCCTGCAACAAAATGATATGGTGGCTTATAATGATCCGGAAAAAGGACATGTGATTGCCCGCATTGTCAAATTCGGTCAAAACGGTCAAATATTTTTTGCTCCCCATAATGAAGCGGATGTATCGGCGAGGGATTCCAACAAAAACGACCCCTTTAAATTGACTGTTAAAACAGCAACGGGGTTGAAAAAAATGCAATTCCGGCAAATTCGTGTGGATGAAATGGGGCGCGTTTTCGACCCCGGTGCGCAGGACAGAGAGTCCAAACAGGCAAGGTCATAGGAAATTAACCCTGTTTATAAAAAACTGTTGAGAACATGCCGTTTTGCGGCATGCTCTTTTCATGGAAAGAATAGTTGACATTACTGCCGATGGCTTACACCTTGCCATAAAAAGAGGTTTTTTAACCATTTCCAATCGAGAAGCGGAAGTGGGGCGGGTTGCACTTGATGATATTGGAGCCTTAATTACTCATTCTTATGGTTTGAGCTGGACAAATCACGTCTTTATCGAATTGTCCGAACGTTCTATTCCAATCGTTTTATGTGGAAATAACCACCGTCCGGTTGCTATCGTTTGGCCGGTAGAAGGCCATTCTGTTCAAGCTGTGCGGATGAAAGCGCAGGCTTCGGCACCAAAGCCGATACAAAAACAGATTTGGGCAGAAATCGTTCGTTGTAAAATCAGGCTACAAGGCGCAGTGCTCAAAGCTTGTGGCAAAGAGGGGGCGGCTTTTGTCTCCATTGCCCGTCAGGTGCGTAGCGGTGACCCGGAAAATAAGGAAGCACAGGCCGCCCGAAAATATTGGAAAGCATTATTCGGAACCGCCTTCAAGCGTGACATAGCACAAGGAGGTGTCAACAGCCTTTTAAATTATGGTTACATCGTTCTACGTGCACTTGTTTCACGCGCTATTTGTGCTGGTGGCCTCCATCCAACATTGGGCGTTTTTCATTCACATCGTGCCAACGCCTTCGCGCTTGCTGATGATTTGATGGAACCTTATCGTCCTTTTGTTGATCGCCTGGTCTTCCACCTGCTTACCCAAGGAAAAACAAAAGTTGATGCCGAGGTAAAAACTTATCTTGCTTCACTTTCAACACTTGATTTGAAAAGTCATGTGGGAACGTCGCCTGTCAGCCAGCAAGTTCAATACTTTGTACATTCGGTTGCGGAAAGTTTTGAAACGGGAAAGGTCAAGTTGGCTTTACCTGATGAGCGTTCAATTTTTTCTTTGCAAAACGATCCGGTCCAAATTGATGACGCATGGGGAGAAAATGACAATTATGACAGCCTATCTTGAGCGTGCAACATCGGGTCCTAAACATTTAAGCGGGTATCGATTAATGTGGATATTAGTTACTTTCGACTTACCGGTAGAGACAAGAAAACAGCGCCACGACGCAACGAAATTCAGACAATTTTTGTTGGATATTGGCTTCGAGATGAGCCAGTTCTCGAATTATCTGCGTTTCTGTAACGGAAAAGAACAATTCGAATCTTATGTCAGGAAGATCGAATCCTCCTTGCCTGAACGAGGGAACATCTATATTTTCCAATTTACCGACAAGCAATATGAAAATATCGTAAGATTTTCCGATCAAGCACGTAGGAAACGTCAAAAAAATCCCGCCCAACTGGTGTTATTTTAATGAAAAACAGCATTTTTTTTAAAAAAAATGTCCACTTAAACCTTATAAAACAAAGGGTTAAGTGGACATCGGTTGTAACAGATTAGAAAATGCGGTCAAGCCGCAACTAGCGTTGTAATGTTGTAAGTGTTTTTTGCGTTGTAACAGATTAGAAAATGCGGTCAAGCCGCAACACTACTTCTATCACTTCCAAACTTTTCCAGTTGTAACAGATTAGAAAATGCGGTCAAGCCGCAACTAATCGTCTCGATTGTTGCAGCAATCATAAAGTTGTAACAGATTAGAAAATGCGGTCAAGCCGCAATAGAACGCTGGTAAAACGTCGCTATACTCAATCTTTACTTACTTAATTATGTTATTCATTGATTTGTTCCTCTTATTCTGTTATATTTAAGATGCGCCGAGTAAGGAACGCCATGGCTTTTAGCGATGTGGGGATTGCATTTCCGGCCCCCCGGCGTGTTACTTTCCTTTCTGTGATATACTTCTTTTGCTTGCCTTTACCGTGATTTGTGCGTTTTATACTTCGTGAATTGTCGTGGCTTGCGGCAGGTTTTTTCTCTATCGAATATCGGTTACCCGTTTTTTGCTTTGATACTGGCTCATCATCGTTAATCTCCCGATTTCATCGGGAATATAAGTGGCTTCTGGAACAGCAGAGACGATAAGGCCTGATTATAGGTTGCTCGTTGTTAGCAAATGCTAATTTTAAAGGTGTTCCAAGCAGTGAGCGACCAACCACGGTTCTGAATTGGCAAGCAATGTGAAAATCTTGTTAAATTTTCAGGGAAAACGTGAAAGACACGTCAAAAAAATCGAAATTTATCGGTGTTATTTTAATGGAAAACGGCATTTTTTTAAAAAAATATCCACTTAAACCTTATAAAACAAAGGGTTAAGTGGATATCGGTTGTAACAGATTAGAAAATGCGGTCAAGCCGCAACTACGCATCCAAACCAGCATCAAGCGCGGCTAGTTGTAACAGATTAGAAAATGCGGTCAAGCCGCAACTATCGTCATATTGTTATGACTGGTACGCCGGTTGTAACAGATTAGAAAATGCGGTCAAGCCGCAACAAACGACTTCAGAGATCAGAACTTGGCCAGATGTATCAGCCTATATAAAACGCGATCAGGCTGCAAGCATGGTCAATAAAGCCAATATTGCAGCCTGAACACAACAGATTAAAAAATGCGGTCAAGCCGCAACAATCACTCTCTTTAATATCTTCCACATTCAGTTGTAACAGATTAGAAAATGCGGTCAAGCCGCAACAAACGACTTCAGAGATCAGAACTTGGCCAGATGTATCAGCCTATATAAAACGCGATCAGGCTGCAAGCATGGTCAATAAAGCCAATATTGCAGCCTGAACACAACAGATTAAAAAATACGGTCAAGCCGCAACCAAAAGTGTCAATCACTAGTTTACGCGTTACAGTTTATCAGATTAGAAAAAGCGGTCAAGCGCGGCCATTCCGAACGGGCGCATAATTAAAGGAGTCGTTTCAAAGAAAAGAAAAATCATGGCGGAGAGGGAGGGATTTGAACCCCCGATAGAGTTGCCCCTATGCCGCATTTCGAGTGCGGTGCTTTCAACCACTCAGCCACCTCTCCATAAAGGCGAACTTTATTTGTTAAACAAATATCCGAGCGCGTTAGCGGCTAAATAGCTGGCAATTGGCTTTGACACAAGCCCCTTTTTTTGATTTTTTGGAAAATTCCGCTCACCCTTTCAAATCTGTTTTGTTCATTTTGCGCGGGGCCACGGGCGCGTTTTTAAAAAGCAACAGAGTTTTTCTGGCCTATTGCTCTTTGCCCGACAAAAAATGGTTTGTTGTCAAATGCATCCGGTTTTTCGCCATGATTGCCGGTTAATTCACACAAAGCTTTACGGTTTTTTAAAGCTGGTCGATTGACAAGTGAAGAAAACTTCTTCATAAATCGGCCAAAGGCGTAGTGTGTCTACATTTGTGTAAAAAAGTGTATTTGCACTTGTCTAAAATTATGCCGGTTGGTTTTTAGGGCTGGCAAATTTTAAAGACTGATAATTTTAACGACTGATAAAAAGACGGGCTGTCTCATTGCTTTTAAGTGTTGGACAAGATCCGGATGGAACGAAAGGGTAAAAAATGTTCGCAGTCATCAAGACGGGTGGTAAACAATACCGCGTTTCCCCCAGCCAACTTGTGAAAGTTGAAAAGGTCGCTGGCAATGCCGGTGATATTGTGGAGTTCAATCAGGTTCTCGTTGTTGGCGAAGGTGAAACAGCAACAATCGGAACTCCTGTGGTTGCCGATGCGTTGGTAACAGCAGAGGTTGTTGAACAGGCACGTGCACGCAAAGTTATTGCTTTCAAAAAGCGCCGCCGCCAGAATTCAAAGCGCATTCGTGGTCATCGTCAGGAATTCACCACAATTCGCATTTCCGAAATTCTTACAGGTGGTGCAAAGCCTTCCAAGGCTGCAACAAAGCCGGCTGAAAAAGCAGCAAAACCGGTAGCCGCCAAAGAGGCAGCACCAAAGGCTGAAAAACCGGCTGCAAAGAAAGCCAAAACAGAAACAACCGAAAAAAAAGCAGCGCCGAAAAAGGCAGCCGCTAAAAAGTCGGAAGAGTAAGAGAGATTAAAGGAGAACAACCATGGCACACAAAAAAGCTGGTGGTTCCTCGCGTAACGGTCGCGATTCAGAATCAAAACGCCTAGGCGTTAAAAAATTTGGTGGTGAAGCAGTTATTCCGGGTAACATCATTATCCGGCAACGCGGCACACAATGGCACCCTGGCGAAAATGTCGGCATGGGTAAAGACCATACATTATTTGCCCTTAAAGCGGGCAAAGTATCTTTCTGCGTCAAAGCGAATGACCGCTCCTATGTGTCGGTGATTCCGATGGCGGAGGCAGCAGAGTAAGCCGGAGCTCTTAAATAAAACCGGCGTCCCGTTGGACCCCGGTTAGCTTCCAAAGCAAATTAAAGGGAAAGATGGGACACCATCCTTCCCTTTTTCTATTGCTCCAGGAGGTAACTATGAGCACTGAATTATTAGAAGAAATAAGAAAGAGGCCGCCCAGAACCTTGGATTGCCCGGTTCTGGTAACTGAAAGGCTTGTTTTACGCGCACCCAATGTAGAAGACATGGACGCCATTGCCGATCTCGCCAACAACCGGAATGTATCTGCCATGCTTCAATCTGTGCCTTTTCCATTCACACGAAAACATGCAGCAGAATACATTCTTCGTTCGGTGGCGGGCGAGATGGGCTATTGCGCCTATGCCATTACAAAAGCCGAAGATGGCGCATTTATCGGAGCCTGTCATATAAAGGACCGCGAAGAGGGCGAAGGCTTGAGCCTGCGTTACTGGATTGGCAAACCCTATTGGAATATAGGCTATGCAACAGAAGCGGTTGGCAGCCTGATTGATGCCGCTTTCCGTGCAACCGATATTGATGCGCTTTATGTTTCGAATTTCGCGGCCAATAAAGCTTCCCGCCGCGTTATCGAAAAACAGGGCTTTGAATATATCGGAACATCCGAACAAAACTCGCTGGTTTCCGGTCTGGTTATCGCCGACAATTATGTCCTCGAACGCGAAAAATGGATTGGCCAGTTGAGTAAATGCGCCTGAACACGCCCGCTTCAATAATGAGGCCTGAAAAGCTTGGCTGAACAAGCAGGCCTTAAAAGCTTGGTTGACAATCAGGCCTTTTATAAAAAAGGCCTGATGAGGCCGTTTTAATCGAGCCGATTGGGGTAGCCTTGCCGAGTGGGGCAGGCGTGTTCGGCTTTAGCCACGCTCGAATTGAAAAAAGCAAACCGGATGTGCCAAACCGGTTTAACTCGCTGTCTTAAGGTTTATCATGCTGTCTTAAGCCAACTTTATCAAAGCGGGCTGCTTGTTAGGTAGCACGGCGCATTCACCAGCATTTTAACAACGGAAAGCTTTCCTAAAAAATCGAAACAGCGGTTCACTAAATTGCTTGAGGTCTTTGTAAAAAAAAGCCCTACCATGCCGGCTGATACTGTATTGGTAAGCCCACTTCTACCTTGCCCAAACGATGAAATTTCGATATTTTTTTGCCTTAAGGGACAAGCAAATTGATCGTGTGCTTATGTGAAAATCTTGTTAGATTTTCGGGGAAAACGTGGAAGCATGTCAAAAAAATCGAAAATTACCGGTGTTATTTTAATGAAAAACAGCATTTTTTTTGAAAAAAATATCCACTTAAACCTTATAAAACAAAGGGTTAAGTGGACATTGGTTGTAACAGATTAGAAAATGCGGTCAAGCCGCAACCAATATAATGCAATCAACATGCCTATTATTGTTGTAACAGATTAGAAAATGCGGTCAAGCCGCAACTTAATCGCTACCAGTGCTTTTGCATCATCGGTTGTAACAGATTAGAAAATGCGGTCAAGCCGCAACGGCGTTATTAAGGAACTCTTTCCACTGATCGTTGTAACAGATTAGAAAATGCGGTCAAGCCGCAACCGTTTAATAAATTGAATTGCCACGCCGTACGTTGTAACAGATTAGAAAATGCGGTCAAGCCGCAACACAATAGATTGTGGTACCCCCCACAATCCTAGTTGTAACAGATTAGAAAATGCGGTCAAGCCGCAACGGATTCAAACACAGATGACAATTCGACCGCGTTGTAACAGATTAGAAAATGCGGTCAAGCCGCAACACAATAGATTGTGGTACCCCCCACAATCCTAGTTGTAACAGATTAGAAAATGCGGTCAAGCCGCAACGGATTCAAACACAGATGACAATTCGACCGCGTTGTAACAGATTAGAAAATGCGGTCAAGCCGTAACTTTCTTTTATTTGGGCTGTCGTGAGGTCGCGGTTGTAACAGATTAGAAAATGCGGTCAAGCCGCAGGTTATTTCATCCAACGCTTGCGACGAAAGTAGCGTTTAACGGCGATATAGACAATTAACCAAAAAGTAAGGGCAATCGGTGCTGTATCAACGTGGAATGGAACAAATGCAAGAAACGGATTAAGCAAATATAATCCCCACATAAACACCGCGAACATGTTTAAGATTACGAATAATCGATCAAGAAAACGAAACAGTAACATTTTTAGTAGCTCCTGTTCGGGGCGTGGCGCGGTTTAAACAATAAAAATTCTTTCTCTACGTTTTCTTGGTTTTGTTGCCGCACGTTCGAGCAACCAATAATTACAACGAAAATATTGCGAAGAAGACTTTTTATAAAAGAGATACATTATTTTTTTCATATCTTTTTCAAGAAAGAAAAAGTTGTTATTGTGACGATCTTATATTCTTCTAAAAAAGTTATATCAGGTCACAAAACGAGGTCTCGCCGCAACGCGGATGTTATTAGGTAGAAAGGAACAGTTATGACTACCTGGACTGGGGCACGTGTCAAAGAATTACGTATGCGTAAGAACTTATCACAGAGAGAACTGGGTGATTTATTAGGATATGCACCGTCTGGCTCGCAATCTCAGATCGCTCTATGGGAGCGCACCGGAAACGTTTCAGCTCGTAAATTTGCCTTACTTGATAAAATAAACAATGATTTTCTAAAGATAACACCTAAAAAAGCTAGGGAAAAGTCGAAAGAGAATAAAACTCTTAACTTGGTAAGAGTTGTGCAGGAAGCAACGAATATGTCTGCAAAGCAGATTGCGCTAGCACTTGGGTCGTCCAATAAACGTTTTGTTAAAGATATTGCAAGAGGCGCGGTAACCGGTAAACTCCGTGAAGAAACAGACACGCTTATATGTATGCTTATCAACGTATGTTATAATCTATGGCCGGAAACAGTTGATTTAAGTCATAAATCAAAAATTTTTTTTCGTGAAATTTATGCGAAACATTTTTCGATTACAGAAGAAGCTTATGTATGGGCCAAAAAAATTGACGCGTTACATGCCGAAGACGTTTTGAGCAAAACGAAAACTGAAGAGCAAAAAGTTTCACACTCCGAACTGCTACAATCAACAGACGTTTTATTTCATGATGCTTCAACGCAAAGCAATAATAAGCAGGCATTATCAAATAACAGGCCGCATGGCCAATTGGCTGGTAAAGTTCAAGAATTATCGGTCGATGCACCCTTTGCAACACCGGTCGGCGGTTTTGTTCCTGCTGGATCAGAATTTTCTAACGAGCCTTTGTCCTCTTCTGGAACTCATACACCTGCGCCACCTCCGCCTCCGCCTGCAGTACCGGTAACCAGAACAGCGTGGCAACATGCATTGGAGCAAAAGCCGCGTAATCCGGCATTCTTGAAATGGTATATCAGCCACCCGAATATTGTGAATTGGTTGAATTCGCCCGCTATCACAGCCGACGAGATTAATAGAAGCCTTGATGATTGGAAACCGTCATATGAGGCAACTCTGAATTTTATCGGACAAGGGAATAGTTAGCTCTATCAAGAACGTTGGTGAGAATGTGAGGAATATTCAATCCTCCGGAAACGGACGTTCGACTTTTTGAAACTTTATATGGAGCGATTTTCCATATCTGATTTTATCGGTGTGATTGTGCTCTTTTGAACGTCACATTAGAAAATGCAGTAAAGATACAATAAAATTCGGGAAAATAAGGTTGAATATCCGCCTCAAAATAAGTCGATTCTTGAATTAACCGCGTATCTATAAAAAAAAGAGAAGTTCGAAATTTATGTCAGGAAAATTAAAACTGCTTTTTTCCAAAAGAGGAAACATCGATATTTTTTCAAGGGTGGGTCAAGCAAATTGAACGTGCGCTTATGTGAAAATATGGTCAGAGTTTCAGGAAAAGCTTGGAAGATACGTCAAAAAAATTGAAATTTACCGGTGTTATTTTAATGAAAAATAGCATTTTTTTTAAAAAAAATATCCACTTAAACCTTATAAAACAAAGGGTTAAGTGGACATCGGGTTGTAACAGATTAGAAAATGCGGTCAAGCCGCAACTGCCCAATTGCGCGCGATAGCGATTGCTGCGTTGTAACAGATTAGAAAATGCGGTCAAGCCGCAACAGAATTTGCAAGTCTTAGCGATGAAGACCGGTTGTAACAGATTAGAAAATGCGGTCAAGCCGCAACACAATCGGTACTTTAAAAGCTTTTCTACCCGTTGTAACAGATTAGAAAATGCGGTCAAGCCGCAACACAATCGGTACTTTAAAAGCTTTTCTACCCGTTGTAACAGATTAGAAAATGCGGTCAAGCCGCAACCTAATTTTTTCGAGTGTGTCGCGCGGTTTTGTTGTAACAAATTAGAAAATGCGGTCAAGCCGCAACTCTGCAAAAAACTTATCTAGCTTGTCATAGTTGTAACAGATTAGAAAATGCGGTCAAGCCGCAACTGATACCTCAGATGATATGTACGAAATTGTGGTTGTAACAGATTAGAAAATGCGGTCAAGCCACAACAGAACGGTAGCAAAATCTTGTTATACTCAATCTTTACTTCCTTCATGATGCTGTTTGTTGATTTTATTTGCCAATTCCAGTATATTTTCCTTGGACACCGAGCCATCCGGAGCGCCACCTTTTTGGTGTTGGGAGTTTCCGACCCAACGGTGTCGTCAAATTTTTCCTTTTTGGCTTTCTCAAATTTTCCAGCAACGTTTGATGTAAATTTGCTGTAAAGTCGTTATACCTAATGATGAAAGTTCGATATTTTTCTACCTTGAGGGACAAGAAAATTGATTGTGCACTTAAGTGAAAATATAGTCAGATTTTTAGGGAAAACGTGAAAGGCACGTCAAAAAAATCGAAATTTACCGGTGTTATTTTAATGAAAAACAGCATTTTTTTTAAAAAAAATATCCACTTAAACCTTATAAAACAAAGGGTTAAGTGGATATCTGTTGTAACAGATTAGAAAATGCGGTCAAGCCGCAACTCAAGTCGACGCATGGGTGTCTGGCGGCCCGTTGTAACAGATTAGAAAATGCGGTCAAGCCGCAACGAAACAACAGTGAACTTGTTTCCAACTAATGTTGTAACAGATTAGAAAATGCGGTCAAGCCGCAACCGACGCTGCCACGCCACGACGATTGTAACCGTTGTAACAGATTAGAAAATGCGGTCAAGCCGCAACACGTGAGATCATGAGCTGTGTCGATAGCACGGTTGTAACAGATTAGAAAATGCGGTCAAGCCGCAACATCTTGCATTAGGCGGCCTTTCAACGGCCGAGTTGTAACAGATTAGAAAATGGGGTCAAGCCGCAATAGAACGGTGGCAAAATCTTGTTATACTCAATCTTTACTTCCTTCATAATGCTGTTTGTTGATTTTATTTGCCAATTCCAGTATATTTTCCTTGGACACCGAGCCATCCGGAGCGCCACCTTTTTGGTGTTGGGGGTTTCCGACCCAACGGTGTCGTCAATTTTTTCTTTTTCCGCTTTCTCAAAATTTCCGGCATCGTTTGAAGTAAAGTCGTTATAAATATTACTTCCGAGCGTGTCTTTTGCAGATCGCTTAGCCAATGTTTACTGCCATAATAATTGAATGCGGAAACATAGCCATTTTGATTTTTAAAAAGTCGGCATCCGGAATTGCGTGTTCAGTGATTGATGAATAAATTTCCGATGACGCTTTGATAGGATGCTTACGTTTGCGGATTAAAACACCTTTGCCTGAACGATGAAAGTTCGATATTTTTTTGCCTTAAGGGACAAGCAAATTGATCGTGCGCTTATGAGAAAATATTGTTAGATTTTCAGGGAAAACGTGAAAGACACGTCAAAAAAATCGAAATTTACCGGTGTTATTTTAATGGAAAACGGCATTTTTTTTAAAAAAAATATCCACTTAAATCTTATAAAACAAAGGGTTAAATGGATATCGGTTGTAACAGATTAGAAAATGCGGTCAAGCCGCAACACAATCCTAGAGAGATGACGAATGAAGACTGTTGTAACAGATTAGAAAATGCGGTCAAGCCGCAACATTTTGTTTACACTTATAATCTACCACAACGTTGTAACAGATTAGAAAATGCGGTCAAGCGGCTGTAGAATATGTTTCGGTTTCATCTGTGTTGTGCGGTGGATTGTTTGCTTTTTTCGTTCAAGGCATGGCCTGCATCACGTGGCAATGTGCGGAAGATGAAGAAAGCAAGTGCCGAGATAAAGCCGACGACGAAAAAGCCCGTATGAAAATCGCCAAGTTTCAATATATTGTCGTGAAAGGAGCTCGCAATTTCCAGAACCGCGCCGGCAATTGCAATGCCGAGCGCCATTGAAGCCTGTTGGGCAACGGCGGCAATCGGCGTTGCCTGACTAATGTCTTCTTTGGCAATATCGGAAAAGGCAAGCGCATTGACACCGGAGAAGAAAAGCGAGCGCAAAAAGCCGCCGAACAAAAGCACGATAATCATCAGCAAATAGGGCGTGGTGGGGTAAAACAAGCCATTGGAAGCGGTAAACATTGCCGAGACGAGAGAACCCGCCATCAACACTTTGCGAAAGCCGAAACGGGCATAAACTTCTTTTGCGCCGAACTTCATGCCGAGCGAGCCGATGGCCGCGGCAAGAACCATAAGGCCGGATTCAATCGGCGAAAGGCCAAAGGCAAGTTGCAGCATCATGGGAAGCAGGAAAGGCACGGCGCCAATGCCAAGCCGGAAAACGCTGCCGCCGATAATGGCGCGTGCAAAAACCGGATCGGAAAAAAGCTTAAGGTCAAGAAGCGGAGTTGTGCGGTTTTTTGCGTGTTTGATATATATGGCGCCGAAAATTACACCCAAAATAGTGACACTGATGCCGACACTTTGCGGCAAGGCGGGAAGGCTTACAATCGAAAGGCCGAAAATAAAGCCGGAAAGGCTGATTGCCGAAAGAAAAAAGCCTGTCCAATCAAGCGGGCGGATATATCTCTTTTCATTTTTTGGCAGATAGATTGATGAAAGAACAAGCCCGATAAAACCGATCGGGATGTTGATGAGAAAAATCCAGTGCCAGGTAAAAAAGGTGGTGATGAAGCCGCCAAGCGGCGGGCCTACAAGGGGGCCGACAAGGGCTGGAATGGAAAACCATTGAAAGGCAATGACAAGCTGGTTTTTCGGCGTGGATTTAACGAGAAGAAGCCGGCCGACAGGTGTCATCATTGCCCCGCCTATGCCTTGCAAAAAACGCGACAAAACAAAGGAATGGAGCGAAAAGGAAAAAGCACAGCAAACAGAGCCAGCAAGAAAAACCACGATGGCAACACGGAAGATAATGCGTGCGGTAAAACGGTCGGAGATCCACCCGCTTATGGGGATAAAAACCGAAAGTGCCACGAGATAGGAAGTCATGGCGAGTTTGAGCGCGATGGGGCTTGTGTTCAAATCGGCGGCAATGGCGGGAAGGGACGTGGAAATCACATTGGAATCCACATGTTCCATAAACAAAGCGACAGCCAGAACCATAGGAAGAATATGCATTAAATAACCTGAACCCGACTTTTTTAAAACGATGAAAGCTTTTAAACCAGTGTGCCTATATAGCTTGAAAAAATTTTATGACCCGAAAACCTTATACATGAAAAAAACTGATATGGCCCAAACTGACAGAACTTGAAAGGTGTTTGTGACAGAAAATTGCGACTATATTGATAACATCATTCAGGCCGACATTATCTTGATCGGTATCTGACCGGTTTCAATTGTGAAGAACAGTGAGAGCGACAAAAACCGGCTTCACTTTATCGTGGTTTTTCATTTCATTCTTGACCTTGAGAAAAAAATAAATTCTTCATCTTTAATGTTCATGGAACGCCCAAAAGGGCTACACATAACATTTACGAAACCTATATGTTTTATATCATCATTTAAAAAATTTAAATTTTGCCCGCTTCGGGGCGATCAATAAAAAGCGCTGATGGAGCGTCCACTTGCCGCATAAAAAAACAATTGTGCTCACTAATCTGACTGAAGGGCCGATCACCAGAACGTTGCTTCTGTTTGCGATTCCGACATTGCTTTCCAATGTTTTGCAATCGCTTAACGGTTCGATCAACACAATCTGGGTGGGGCGGTTTTTGGGCGAAAGTGCACTTGCGGCAACCGCCAATGCCAATATCATCACCTTTCTTTTGTTTGCCCTTGTTTTCGGTTTCGGTATGGCGGCAACCATTATGGTTGGTCAATCCATAGGGCGCAAAGATTTGCACCGTGCGCGACAGGCTTTCGGCGCTTCTATCGGCTTTTGTCTGTTTCTCTCGGTGGTTCTGGCCGTTTTGGGCTGGTATTTTTCGCCCGAAATTCTGCGCTTTCTTGAAACACCGGACGATGCTTTTACGCTGGCGGAAGATTATTTGCGGGTTATCTTCCTTGCTGCACCCGCCGATCTTTTAATGGTCATGATGATGATGGGGCTTCGCGGTGCGGGCGATTCCATGACGCCGCTCATTTTCATGTGCGTCAATGTTGTGCTGGATATCATTTTCAACCCCGTACTGATCCTGGGCTTGTGGATTTTTCCTAAAATGGGCATTGCAGGGGCGGCCGCCTCGACATCTGTTTCGGGCTATCTCGCGCTTTTTGCCATGATTGTCTATATCTATGTGAAGAAATTGCCTTTGCGGCTTAAAGGGCGGGAACTCACTTATATCTGGCCGGATTTCAGCCTGATGCGCTTCATCGTGCTGAAAGGCTTTCCGATGAGTCTGCAAATGGTCATCATTGCCACATCCGGACTTGTCATGATTGGCCTCGTCAATCAGGAAGGGGTGACCACCATTGCCGCCTATAACATCATGCAGCAATTATGGACCTATCTGCAAATGCCTTCCATGGCAGTGGGGGCAGCAGTCAGCGCAATGGTTGCGCAAAATATCGGCGCCGGTCGCTGGAACAGAATTTCCAAAACCACATGGATTGGCTGCGCCGCAACATTTGTCATGACAGCCATTCTGCTTGGCCTGTTGCTCATTTTCGACCGTCCGGTCATTATCCTGTTTTTGGGAAATGACAGCGCAGCCGTGCCAATGGCACAGCATATTCAGGCAATTGCAAGCTGGAGCTTTCTGTTTTTCGGCCTTGCTATGGTGCTCTTTTCAACAGTTCGTGCCAATGGCGCGGTTCTTGTGCCGCTCATTTGCCTGTTCATTGCCGTCTATCCGGTGCGGCTCGGCTTCTATTACATGTTTTATGGTTCCATGAAGGCCGATGCCATTTGGTGGAGTTTCACCGTCGGTGCTTTTGCCTCGCTCATTCTGGCGCTTTCCTATTACCTTTCCGGCACATGGAAAAAGCAAAAAGTGCTCTAACCGTGGATGACGGGTGAGTGAGCATCAGCTTGATCGCGCTTGGCTCTCACGGGAAATCCTTTAAGGAAATCCGATAGCAAAGCTCGGTTCAAAAAACCGTTGCGGTAAGGGGTGAGAAAAGCCCTTTTGTTGCGGGAGATAAAGCCGCGTGAGGTGGAGAGACAGAGAATAAGCGGTCTCAGGCAAAATCTGCCAAAGCCGTTAGACGTTGAAACGGCTTAACAAAACGGGACGAAAGCGGAAAACGCACCATTCAGGAATTTTCAAGAATGGTTTTCGGCTTTGGTGTTTTGGGTTTGAGATATTTTTGCCCGAAAACCGTTAAAATTAGCGCAAGAAAGCCGCCGACAATGGAAACATAAAAGCCGCTTTCGGGGGTAAAAGCATCAATCAGTTTTCCGGAAATGGCAGCTCCTGCTGCAACACCCATTGCCATTCCGGTAATTCCCCACGACATGCCTTCGGTGAGTTTTTCGGGCGGTACAATTGTGTCGATTAACGACATGGCAATGATGATTGTGGGCGAACAGGCAGCACCGGCAATCAAAAGCACGATGCTCAAATTCCATAAATTG
This sequence comes from uncultured Bartonella sp., assembly GCF_946479275.1. Taxonomy (GTDB): domain Bacteria; phylum Pseudomonadota; class Alphaproteobacteria; order Rhizobiales; family Rhizobiaceae; genus Bartonella. The sequence goes on along the minus strand of NZ_CAMLFE010000005.1, from coordinate 99,839 downwards.
GAAACAAGCAAGAGCGGCAATGTTGTAACTGCGGCAACGATGGTGGCAACAAGAAGCTGTTTTGACAATGTCATGCGGGCAGGCAGTGCACCATAGACAATACCGGCAATGAAAGAGCCGGCCGCATAAAGCACAAGCGGTAGAGCGGTGTAATTTGTCTGTTGTAGCGATTTGCCTATTGCCACGGCAGAAATTTCCGCAGTGCCGAAAATGGTACCGACGCAAAACATGATAACCGTTAGTAGCGCGATAGAAAATAGCCGGATAACCGAAGTGGAACCCTTTTGCCGCTTGCCATGGGCAACCGGTTCGGTCGATTTTTGCAAGGTAAAGATCAGGCCTGCAACGAGCATGATAAGACCGGCAGCAAGCGGCCCCGCAGCCGGAAACAGATGGTTTGTAGCCTCGATCGCAATAATGGGGCCGACCATGAAGATCAATTCGTCAACAATGGATTCATAGGCAAAGGCGGAACGCAAAAGTGGCGAACCATGATAGAGTTGCGACCAGCGTGTGCGCACGAAAGAGCCGAAACTCGGCATAAAACCGATGAAAATTGCCGCAATAATCAGGATGAAAAGCGGTGCTTTATAATGGGCGGCAATCAACAAGCCGCAGAGCGACAGAAAAGAAATCAGAATTGCCGGACGCGCTACACGGGCTTGCCCGTATTCATCGGCAAGTTTTGATATTTGCGGCGTAATAATGGCATTAGCAAGGACATAACTTGCTGAAACGAGACCGGCGGTGGCATAGTCCAAACCTTCAATGGCAAACATTGTCATAATGCCGATTGAAATCATCGATATCGGAATACGTGCCAATACCCCCGTTACCGAAAAGGCAACAGTGCCGGGTTTTCTGAATAATTCGCGATATATATTGGCCATGACAAATGTCCTCAAGCGCCCTTCAAAGGCGTTTCCTTCATCTATTGACATCACGTGCTTATGTCAATTTTTGCAGCCTTTAAATGAATGCCGTTTATTGTGGGATGAATAGCTGCTTGAAAAACTATTTAGCCATTCTGCCTGATTGGCAGGGGAAAAGCAAAATTATCTCAAAAAACATGGCAGAAACGCAAGCGCGTATTGTTCAAATGAAACGCGTTATCAATTCCGGTTAAAATAAACTGATTGTTTTTTGCTATACTTGATGAGGCAAAATCTTGCCCACTTTTTGCAACAGTGTTCACGGGAAGAATAAAAATCGCGCGAAGATCGTGTTTGAACGTTCAAACAATGCTGGTGTGCTTGAGCGAATGAAAGAGACAGGCGTGTTACTCAAAAAGTGAAAGTTTAACCGGAAAGATTTGCCGCAATGGGCCTTGAAAGCTACGCCGGAAAAATTCTTTTCCTGAGCGGGGCGGTTGCCATGAGCCTCAAGATTGTTAAAGGAAAATATATCTTCGCCGGAACTTTGTTGAGACAAAAATATTTCCGTTAAAACTGTAGCTTTTTCATGCTCGTTGGTTTTTCTATGCAATCAACGTCGGAAAATGTTCCGGCGTTGTCTTTTGTCTTCTTTAAGATGTAAATTGCGAAAACATATTTTGCCAATGCGGTGAACTGGCCAAACGTATTGGCTTTTCAAAAAGCTTTATTCGCCCCATGTCCGTTCCAGAACCGAGATCCAGTTTTTCGAGGTAATTTTCTCGATCTCGTCATGGTTGAAACCGGATTTTTCCATTTCGGCGACGAGTTTCGGCAATTGTGAACAATCATGCAATTCATTCGGAATTGTTGTGCCATCGAAATCCGAACCGAGGCCGACATGTTCCACACCGACAATGTCGACGATATAGCGCATGTGGTTGATAATGGTTTTAAGCGGTGTGTCGCGGTTGCGTTCGCCATCTTCGCGCAGGAATTTGACACCGAAATTAATGCCGACCAACCCCTTGCTTTTTCCGATAGCGCGCAATTGTTCATCGGTGAGGTTACGGCTTTGATGGCTCAAGTGATAGGCGTTTGAATGGGAAGCAACAAGCGGCGCATCGCTCAATTTTGCAATGTCCCAGAAGCCTTTTTCATTCATATGCGAAAGATCAACCATAATGCCGAGCTTGTTACACTCGCGAACAAGTTTTTTACCCGTATCTGTCAAGCCCGGTCCGATGTCGCCTGTCGAACCATATTTGAACGGCACTCCGAAACCGAATATATTGGGTCTGCTCCAGACAGGACCGAGGCTGCGCAATCCATCCTGATAAAGGCGGGCAAGCTCTTCCAGATTTTCGCCAATAGCTTCCGCACCTTCAATATGAAAAACCGCAGCAAACTGGTGCGCCTTGATTGCTTCTTTAATATCGCGCGCGGTTTTGCAAATTTTGAAACGTTCGGGTTTCAGCTTTTCAATATCATGGAGAAGCTTTGCCATTTCCATGGTGGGCTTTGTAGCATCTTTTAACAATAATTCGGGATAGACACCGTTTTTATCGGGCTGAAGATCAACCGATGGCGGATAAACCGCACAAAGCCCGCCAATAAGGCCGCCTTTTTCAGCCTTTGGCAGGTCAAGTTCTGCACTTTCAAAACCATTGATGAAAGCCGACGGATCAAGGTTTTTCTCGTCGCGGATTTTGGAGAGAATGTCATTGTGCCCGTCAAAACATTGGATGAGTGTTTCAGCCATAAAAATTGCCTTATCAGAATGTGTTTGCAATCATTAGTCTTATACGCCACTATAGAGATTTAAAACAGCAACTGACAAAAGTTTGATTGTGAAAAGCTGGTGCACGCGTCGCGCCGGTAGCGACGGCCAGTTCGAGACGCGGTCTTCCCGTCATTGCCTGTTTAAGCGTGAGGCAATGAAAGCTTGGGTTTGCATCAAGATTTTTATTTGTGCCAAGCCTTATATTTTTGAAAATTTCCTTGTGAAGCTCTTGACGCTCGTCATCAAAGTACCAGCCAATCAAAACAGGCTTCACATGGGCGCACCTTTTCGCGTTTCAGATAAAATCATCCTTGAAACGGTCGATCTGGTGCATACGCTCATGCAATATCGTGACAATACCTGTATCGCCGTCTTTCAGCTTTTTCCAATAGATATAATGATGTTTATAACGGTAGAAATAGCCGTGAACGGAAAATTCGGCAGGTATCGGTCGGGACATTACCTGACCATCGGCAATAGCCTGAAAACAGTTGAATAAAGCATTCAAATAGTCTTCCGCCCGTGCCGCGCCCGATTTGTTTGACGCGTACCGATAGATCTCGTCGAGACGGAAAATTGCTTCCTGTTGCAGCCGAAAACCGCTCATGACCTGTTCTTGTTTCTGGAAATAATGTCTGCCGCCGAAGCAGTAACGTAACTCTCGTCAGGTTCGGAAAACGCAAGCTGCAACTCGGCTTTCAGCCGGTTAAACGCCTGTTCGTCGTGGCGTTCCTTGTCTTTTCTTATGAGATCACGCACATATTCGCTCACATTTTCATAAGGCCCGTTAACGCCTATTTGGCGGGCAACATAATCACCCAGTGTTTCGCCGATGCGTACTGTCATTGTTGTTGTGCGAGCCATGTGATCTCCTTTATTGTATTACAAATAACCAATATCGATGACAAGTCAAGGAGAGCTTGCAACTGTCATAACAACCGTTTATCCAGATTTTCTGGCGGAAAACCGCGAGCAGAATGCCGCCAAAAGCTTGACGAACAAATGTGACAAAATCCTCACGATGACGAGGAGCATTTTAAAGCATGGATGGCTTTAACGGCTATTTGCCATTCAAAACTCGCAATTTCAAAACATGAGTAGAGTTTTGGCTTCGAAAATTTTCGCTTTACTAAAGTTTTGCCCCGCCAAAATTTTGCCCCGCCGAAGTTCTGCATTAGCAAAAGTTGCACGAGAGTTTTGCCTCGCTAAAGTTTGCCTCAGCAAAGTTGCACGAGAGTTTTACCCCGCCGAAGTTTGCCTTCGTAAAGTTGCACCAGCGTTTTGCCTTACCAGAGTTTTGCGTGCCGGTTTATATCTTTATAGAGGAGATAACGGAATGGTTCGGGCCCGCCCGCATAGCAGGCTTGCGGGCAAAATGCGCGCAACCACATAAAATCGCCTTTTTCGACTTCCACCCAATCATCATTCAGCCGATAAACACCTTTGCCTTGCAAGACATAAAGCCCGTGTTCCATAACGTGGGTTTCCATGAAAGGAATATGGGCACCCGGCATAAAGGTGACAATGGCAACATTCATGTCATGGCGCATGTCGTTCATATCCATGAAACGGCTTGTCAACCATACACCCTCATGGCCTTTCATTTCGGCAGGCGTTATTTGTTGGTCGGAAGAAAAAATCGCATCGGGTTTATCAAGCCCTTCCACTTTTTCATAAGCCTTGCGGATCCAGTGAAAGCGCGCGGTGGTTTTTGCTTCATTAAGTAATTGATAATCGTGCCCCGCTGGAAGATAGGCAAAACCACCTTTGTGAAGAACATGTTTTTTGCCTTCTAGCACAATGGTGAGTGCACCATCGGTCACAAAAAAGACTGCTTCCGCACGCTTGTCATTTTCCGGACGTGTTGCCCCGCCTGAAGGTTCGATCTCGCCGATATATTGGGAAAATGTTTCTGAAAAACCGGTCATCGGGCGCGCCAAAACCCAGAAGCGGGATTTTGTAAAAAACGGCAATTGGCTTGTGACAATATCCGTCATGACAGAAGCGGGCATCACCATATAGGCGTCTTTGAAGGTGGCTTTGCTGCTCAAAAGTTCTGAACGTGGTTGTAATCCGCCAAGCGGAAAATAATAGTCTTTCTCATTCATCGAATTGTTGTCTCCTCTTTTGTGAGCGCTTTTTCAAAAACTTTCTTTCATCAAAAAGCTTTTAAAACCGCTTGGAAAATTTGCTCGAATTTATCGTTGCTTTGCGCGTCTCGTCGGTCAAGTTTTCTAAAAAATTTATCGGATAAGCTTTGACCTTCTTTTAAGCGATGGCAAAGAGAGTCCATAATATTCAATCTGCCTCTTTTTCTTCTCCGGAAAAACTTTGATTGCGTGCGCCAAGACTTTCTTTCATTTTTCCGGTCAATACATGTTGAAACTGTTGTTCAACAGGTTTTAACGCGCGGTTTGTCTGGTGGAACAATGTCAAAATGCGGTAGGCCGGATGGGTAATCACGGGAATGAAGAGAAATTCATTATCAAACCTTTCCGGCAATTCTGTGCGGCTTAAAATGGAAACATAGTTTCCCGTTGCAACGAGTTGAACAATCAATGGAATGGAAGATGTTTCGACAATCGGAACGGCGGTAACAAGCGGAGGCCCAAGCGTTTCGATGAGCGATTTCAATTTTGTGCCTTTTCCGGGAAGAACCAAAGCTTCGCCAATAATTTCGGCAAGATTGATTTTTGTTTTTCCTTTGAAACGTTTTTCGAGACTATGACCTTTGCGAAGAAAAAGCCCAAGCGGGCATTTCACCTCTTTATCAATTGCAAAACGGGGCTGCTTTTCAATGTCATAGGCCAAAGCAAGATCGGCTTTGCCATCAAGAAGAACATTTTGCACATTGTCGTTTTGCGCGGTCAATACGTTGATTTTTGTAGATTTATGGTTTTGCTGGAAGTCGACAATTGCCGAAAAAAGAAGGGTGCTAGCGAGATTTTCTTCGCAAACAATTGTCAAATTCTGGCGGATAACGCCGTTTAAAGCCTTAATCTCGCTCAACATCCGGTCTTCATTGCGCATTGTTTCGCGGATATGTCCAAGCACCAGTTCGCCTGTGGCTGTGAGTTCTAGCCCCTTATGGTTGCGGGAAAAAACCGGTGTGCCGATTTCTTCTTCATAGAGCTTTATTTGCCGCTGGATGGCAGAAGCGGCAACATGGAGCTTTTGTGCGGCACTCCGTATCGAACCGGAACGCGCTACCTCGTCAAGATATTTCATCAAACGGTGTTGCAAAATGCTTATTCCCCACTTTTGGTTTTATCGCCTTCGAGCTTTTCTATTTTCAACCCTTTTTGATACTCCACGGGAAAAACAGTTTCTGGGTAAGAATAACAAGTTGGAACAAGATAAGTGATATGGCGGCCAACACAAAAAGCCCCGCCCAGGCTTGCGGTATTTTATAAATCGAGGTGGAAAGCTGGAGGAAGAAACCGATGCCCTTGTCGGCTGAAACAAATTCGGCAACAACCGCGCCGATGACGCATAAAGTAATGGAAATTTTCAAGGCCGAGAAAATATAGGGCACGGCATAGGGCAGGCGGATTTGCAATATTTCACGGCGAACCGGTGCGCGGAGCGATTTTGACAATTCGATCAGTTCGGGCGGTGTAGAAAGAAGCCCTGTCGAAGTGGCAATAACCAGCGGAAAAAACGAAATAAGAAAGGTGATGAGAATGCGCGGAAAATCACCCGAACCGAAGGCGACAATGACAATCGGCGCAATGGCAACAACCGGTGTTGACTGGATAATGACCAATAACGGATAAACCGTTTTTGATAAAAGCGGCGAGCGGATAAGACAGACAGCAAGCGGCAAAGCAATCAGAATAGATACAAAAAAGCCGAGAAGTGCCACCCGCAAGGTTGCAAATATATGAACAGCCCAACGCGATCCATCAATCACATGGAAAGCTTTAAAAATTTCAATCGGCGCCGGCAGGATGAAAGAGGGAACGGCAAAAATCGTCACCGCTATTTGCCAGATAACAAGAATAGCCACAATCAGCAACACTGCCGGTAAGCCAGAGAGCAGCGAGGAGAGGTGAAACAGCTTTATCTTCTTCCTCTTAAGCGAGCTTTGGCTTGATGAGGAGGTTTCTGAGGGTGTGAGCGAAGTCATGGACCACCTTTTGGTTTGCAGTTTCGGCGTTGCGTGGCCGTCCGAGCGGCACGTCGAGTTCGGTTAAAACAGTTCCCGGCCGGCCGGCGAGAACCAGCACACGGTCGGCAAGAATGGCAGCTTCATTGACAGAATGGGTAATGAACATCACGGTTTTAGGCCGGTCGGAAAAAATTCTTAAAAGTTCAAAACCCATTTCATCGCGGGTTAATGCATCAAGGGCGGAAAACGGTTCGTCCATCAACAAAATATCGGGGTCGAGATGGAGCGCACGGGCAATGCCGACACGCTGCTGCATACCGCCCGACAATTCGTCCGGCATGCGTTTTTCAAAACCGGTAAGCCCGATCATGCGTACGAGTTCATGGGCTTTATCAATATCGGCGGAATTGACCTTGCCGAATTTGTGTTTGATCGGAAAAGTAATATTGTCCACAATATTGAGCCATGGCAGCAATGTCGGGCGCTGAAAAACAATGCCGACATCTTCGCGCGGTTCCGTAACCGGCATCCCGAAAACTTCCACCTTGCCTTGTGTCGGCTTGAGAAGACCGGCAATCAACCGCAAAAGCGTGGATTTGCCACAACCGGAAGGCCCCAATACCGCAAGAAATTCATGATAGCGGACATCGAAACTAATGTTGTGAAGTGCTTCTGTTCGCCCTGTCGATGTCGTGAAAAACTGGCTTAGCCCTTCAAAGCGGATAGAGGGGGGAGAAATCGCATTGCCGGTTTTCATTTCTATGGATTGCAATTGGCTTGGTGTCATTTGAAGCCCTCCAGATTTTCGGAAAAACCGGTTTTAACAGCACTTTCAGCAGTTATCGCATTGGGGTCGAGGTTTAAAGCTTCGGCCGTTTTTTGCCATGTGCGTTGAAGCTTGTCGCGGCGGTAAGTGCCAAGGCCGTATTCATCTGTCTCGTCATTGTAAATGAGCTTCAATGTATCAAGAAGCGACCCTTTAACACTCTGCCGATCAAGTTCGGGAACACTTTCCATCACCGCATCGACCGCCTCATCGGGATGTTCATGCATGAATATGATTGACTGGCGATAGGCCTTGATAAAGCGGGTGAGAACCTCGGGTCGTTCGGAAATGAATTTGTCTGCGGCAATCAACGAACTTCCATAAAGATCAAGGCCACTTTCCACCCACGGAAAGGCTCTGATTTCTTTATGCGCAATTCTCGCCTGCTCTTCATAGCGGGTATAATCGGTGAGCCATGCAATAATCACATCGGTCTTTCCGGTTATCAACATCGGCCCCAAAGCACCGGAGTCGACGCGTGTAAGCGCAATATCATCCATGGATAAATTCTGCGTTTTCAGAAAAGGCGGCAAGAAAAGATTGGAAGCGGTAAAAGGCGAGGTGGCAACGGCTTTTCCCTTTATGTCGGCTATCGAGTGAATGGGACTGTCGGAAAGGACATAAAACGCATGTGGCGTTTTGTTGAAGATTGCCATAACCGCGCTCACCTTCACATTTGCGCTTACACGCGCGGCCATAAGCGCAGTGATGTCGGCTGCCCCCACATCGCTCACTCCGGCAGCAATGCGGGTAATCGCGTCATTGCCGCCACGCCCGGGTTCAATCGCAACATCAAGCCCTTCGGATTTGCAAAAGCCTCTGTTCACACAAACATAAATCGCGGTTTTATCGCCACCGGGTAACCAGTCGAGTTGAAAACGCACTTTGTCAGGGGCTTTTTGAATCTCTTTGGCCTCAATCGTTTGGGAAAACAAAAGAAGCGCCAGATTTGCCGAGATAAGACCGGTTGAGATAAGACTTGATGAAAGACAACTGGCCGAAAGAAGACTACTTGGAAAAAGACTTTTCAAAGCAAATTTCATGGCCTGAAAACTAGTCAAAGCAAATTTCATGGCCTGAAAACTAGCAATCGGAAAAGCTTGTTTAAAAGTTGAAAAACCTTGTCTGAGCGTTTTCGGGATAAAGCTTTTTATATCCGCCCTTTCGAGGCGCAGTATTTTTGAAGTTGCAATTTTCATTTTGCCTTTGAGGTAAGAAGTCCGGTCACTTGAAGAGCCGGTGCGAGGAAGGGGATGAAAAGCATTGTCGCTATTATTTCGGCATTTTGCCTGCATGGACTTTTCCTCCCCGTTTAAAAAAGCATTGCGGTTTTTTTAAAAAACCCGAAAAACCGAACGGGCATCATGAACAAATTCCAGTTATGCCATTTGTGCTGTCGGGTATTATCCGTTTTCAAAAAACCGGATAATCAGCACAAGAAAGGCGGCGTATAGACATTCAACTTACGAAACCAAGCGTATTTTTTAACCTATAGTGTCATCCTGTATTTGCCGGAAAACCTTATTCTCTCTCTTTGAAGATGTTTCTTTTCTTCTTTTAAAAAAGAAAACCGGTTTTATTTCCGACGACCCAAGATTTACACGAACAACAAGTGAAAACAAGAGAAAAAACTTAAAAAATAGGCGTTTTTATTTATTGATTAAATTTTATGCAATTTTACAAAAAAGAAAATGAAAGAATAAAAAGATCAAATAAAATCAATGATTTGAAAAAACACTATTGACCGGCTCCGGTGCAGCCTCTGCGCTTTTATTAAGCGTTCTTAAAATTCGTACGGGTTGATCTAAATTCTCTTAATACTGCTTTCGACTTTCGAGCGGGGGAAGAGTGAATTCAGGGCTTAAAAAATCAAACATAAGAACAATAAAAATCGCGCCACAAGGGGCGCGATTCTCGATGATATTGATAAGAAATGAAAGTTCCTGTTGCTTTTCGGGTAAGCCGGTTTTGGTAATTGCCGATTTACCTGTTTGCCTGAAGGGCTTTTAACCGGCTTTCCCCATGGCAACGGGCTGGGGTGCTGTCAATTCCTTTTCGTCAAATGATCTCAGAAGGTCATAATGATAATCGGCATCTTCGCAAAACAATTCACTGCTCACCCCATAGGCAAGTCTGCGAACACCGAATTTCAAAGCCGAAATTCCCGCCGATGCGGCAAGGCTCGGCATACCGGCAAAAGTATAAGTGAAAATGCGTTTGAGATAAGGCGCTTCACCTTTCACTTTTTCCTGAAATTGGAAGTTTTTCCCAAGATAAGGACAGCTTGCAATCACCGCATGGTCTTCACCCGCCGGTGGGGTAAAATGATCGCCCCAGGTTTCGATTTTATCGGCAAAACGGGCAATTTCAGGCCGCGTTTTAAGGTCGATAATCAAGCCTGTGCCGACAATTAGAAAATCGAATTCGTCACTTTCATGCGGTGTGACAAGGACAAGCTTTTCCCCATCCATTCGGCAGCTTTTTATGGGGCTTGCAAGTTTCAATTCATAATTGTCGAATTTTGTGCACCGTAAATAGGAATCCTGTGTTGGCGGCTGGTTGACATCAAAGAGATATTTCATGAACTGCCATTTCTTGTCGTCATCAAGATCGGCAAAATGGCGCAAAAACCCGCTATATTCCATAAAACGGTAAGGGTTGACTGTCGGCAAAATGGAACGTCTGACAAAATGCGTTACCGATTTTGCACCGTGTTCCAAAGCTGTGGCACTATTGTCGAAAGAAGACGACCCACCACCCACAACGGCAACACGCTTACCGGCAAGTTTGTCAAAATTAATTGCTTCGGCCGTGTGGGCATAAACTTTCTTGTCAAGAGCATCCTTGAACATATCCGGCACAACCCATTGGCCGCTACCCTCGATACCGGTCGCTAAAACCACAAGGCGCGTATAGATCATATCGGCTTTGCCGTTTCTTTCGATATGAACTGCAAAAACATCATCTTGCACCGGCTCTATGTCGGTTACAATTGTCCGGTTTGTGACCTCTATATGGGTAACTTTTTTCAACCAGTCGAGATATTCTGCCCAAAGATTGGTCGGGATTTTATAAAGCTCTTCCCATGATTTATGCCCGAAACGCGCTTCCCACCAGGCACGCACAGTCAAACTGCCAATGTCGAGATCGGGCCCCGTCACATATTTCGGCGTGCGCAATGTATGCATGCGGGCGTAAGTGCGCCATGGCCCTTCAAAGCCGGCTTCATTTTTATCCAGAATGGCAATGTTTGTAACGCTTTCCCGCCGCAATTGTAGCGCCAATGTCAAACCGCTTTGTCCGCCGCCAATAATCACAACATCCTTCACCGGATTGCCGTGATATGTCTTCGGTTTTACCCATTGACGGGCAGGATAGTTCAAACATTCAAGATCGTATTTTGCCTGCCGCTCAAGCTTGGCAAGATTTATTTCGCTATTTTCTGGCATGTCTATTCCCCATTATTGGCAGGCCAAGGAACAAGCTCCGGCTTTTAAAAGAACCTTGTCTGCCGGTTTAAAACGAGGATGACACTTTCTGTCCGGATCGACCCGATCGACCCGCAAATACGCTTTTGCCGGTGGTTGAAAGGCTAAATATAAGGCAGAAAATTGTCAAGATTAAAAAATAGGCAAAATCAAATATAATTTGCCGTTATTTCAAGCAAAACCCGCTGGTCAGCACGTATAAATATATTTTTATTTTGCTTGTTTTCCGTTTTTTGTATTTTTTGATAGTTCATCGCTTGTTCAATATTATTCATTTTATTGGGGGGATAAAGCACCGGAAACGATCAGTGCAGTGTGGTACGCTGTGATTAAGCGAGGCTCCGACAATCAAGTGAAACACCGGAAGGGCATTAAGTTCCCATAAATAGCACTGCCGGAAAGGATAAAAGCGGACAAAAGTTTTTCCTGAAATGTCGGCATTATTGTTGTTTAAAAGTTAAGTGGCATGGCTTTTGCTTTTCATATTTTCAGCAACGGAAATCCATGCAGTTTCGGAACTATGCGATTTCCGGACAGTGTTTCAATTTTGTTGTTTGGGGAAGAAAATCCATGCAATCACTAAAAGACTATCGCGCCCGTGAATTTTATGGTTATGGGCCGAACCCGCCAGACCCCGAATGGCCGGACGGGGCAAAAATTGCTTTACAATTTGTCATCAATTATGAAGAGGGCGGGGAAAGCAATATTCTTCATGGCGACAAAGCCTCCGAGCATTTATTGTCCGAAATTGTCGGCGCAGTTCCTTGGGAAGGGCAGCGCAATCTCAATATTGAATCCTTGTATGAATATGGTGCGCGTGTCGGCTTTTGGCGGCTCTACCGGCTTTTTACCGAAAGAAATATGAAGCTTACGGTATTTGCTGTGGCCAAGGCCTTGGAGCTCAATCCGGCTGTTGCAAAAGCCATGGTCGAGGCCGATTGGGAAATTGCCACCCATGGCTTTCGTTGGCTTGAATATAAGGATGTTGACGAAGAGGAAGAGCGTTTTCACATTCGCGAAGCGGTACGCATCCAGAAAGCATTAACGGGTGAACGCCCATACGGAATCTATCAGGGGAAACCGTCAATCAACACTTTGCGGCTTACCATGGAAGAGGGCGGCTTTATCTATTCGTCAGATAGTTATGCCGATGAACTTCCCTATTGGGTGAGAGGCATTGATAAGCCGTTTCTGATGATTCCTTATACATTGGATGTCAATGATATGCGCTTTGCAACCGCGCAAGGTTTCAACAGTGGCAAACAATTTTTCAACTATCTGAAAGACAGTTTCGATGTTCTTTATGAAGAGGGTGAAAAAGGCGCACCGAAAATGCTTTCTATCGGTTTGCATTGTCGCCTGGTCGGCCATCCGGGGCGGGCAAAGGCACTTGAAAAATTTCTCGATTATGTGGCAGCCAAAAAGTCGGTTTACATCGCGCGGCGCATAGATATTGCCCGCCATTGGCAAAAAGTGCATCCGGCCAATTAGCCTGAAACAGAATAAAGAAAAACCGGAGAACACAAAACAATGGTCGAGCAGGAAAATCATAAAAAACAATTGCACGAGCTTGCCGTTTTAAAAATCGGGAAAGCCGAATTTTGTCCTTTTGGTGATGTAATCGACGTGAGGGAAGAAACAATTTTGCCCGACCGGATTGGCAAAGAACATAAAACAGGCTCGGCTTACCAAAAAAATCCGGTTATGATCCCGATCAATCAGGGGCGGGCAATCCGCTTCCATGATCTTGCAAAGGTTGAAGCAGAGGGAAAAAAGCCGCGCGTCCTCATCAATGTCTTCCGGTCTCTTCCGATCGACTTTCCTATTCAGATTAATATGATGGAGCGCCACCCTTATGGTTCGCAGGCATTTCTGCCGGCAGGTGATCATCCGTTTCTCGTTGTTGTGGCAAAGGATGAAGGGGGCAAACCTTCCGCCCCGCAAGCCTTTTATTGTCCGTCAGGTGTCGGCGTTAATTATCATAAAAATGTCTGGCATTTTCCGCTTCTTGCACTTTTCAAGACGAGCGATTTCTATGTGGTTGATCGCGGTGGTGTCGAAAACAATCTTGAAGAATATTTTTATAAAGATGAGGCTTGGCAAATAAGCCGGTTGCCGGATTTTGATAAATGACGGAAAGACTTCGCGAACTTGCGTTTTAAAGAACTTTAATAAGTGGAATATCAGAAGACACAAAAATACCGGCAAACAAATTAAGGAAAAAAGACCCCGTGAAAATTGAACAATTGAACACTCTTAGAACCACCGCTTTTATTGATTGTTTAAGCGGTATTTTCGAGCATTCCCCTTGGGTGGGAGAAAGTGTTGCAGGAAAACGTCCGTTTGAAAATCTCGATGCGCTTTATGAGGCTATGGTTGAGGCGGTTCGGCAAGCTCCGGAAGAGTTGAAAAACAGGTTGATTTTGGCTCACCCCGATCTTGCGGGTAAACTTGCCCGTTCATCAAAATTGACCGCGCAATCGGAAAAAGAACAAAAAGGGGCAGGGCTTGATCGTTTAAGCGAGGATGAATTCGATCAATTTCAGAAATTGAATGAAGCTTATCGGGCAAAATTTTCCTTCCCCTTTATTATTGCGGTGCGGGGGCATGGCGGAAAAGCCCATGACAAATATTCCATTCTCGCCAATATGAAAAAGCGCTTGAACAATGATAGGGATGAAGAAAAAGCCACAGCATTAACGGAAATCTTCCGCATTGCGCGCTTGCGGCTTGAAGATCTCATCAACAGCGAGGAATAAATCATGACCGGTTTGACAACCCATATTCTTGATACAGCATCCGGCAAACCGGCTTCCGGCGTTAGAATTCAACTTTTCAAGCTTTGCCAAAAAAATGTTCCGGAAAATGAAAATAACAGGACAATAAACAAACCTCATGAAATGGATGAAAAAACGCATTTGGCGGGCGAAGAAACGCAATCCGTCGTCAAAAAATTGCTTGTTGAAACAAAGAGCAATCAGGACGGGCGAACGGAAAAACCGCTTCTTGATGAAAAGGCAATGGAAAAAGGGCAATATGAATTGCATTTTTTCGCGGCTGCCTATTTTTTAAACCAAGGCGCAAAACTTGATAACCCGCCTTTTCTTGATGAAATCACCATAAGCTTTTCAATAGCCGATAACACCGCCCATTATCATGTGCCGCTTCTTGTAAGCCCGTGGAGCTATTCGACCTATCGCGGCAGTTGAAAAACGAGGCCGGATATGCAGTTAAAAACGAGGCCGGATATTAAAATGAGGCCGGATATTATGACCGGATATAATGATTTGTGCACATCATTCTCGCCGCCTTTTTCAGGCATAAGTTTGTGAGCCCTTGTTCCAGGCTTGTTGAATATTTTTTAGCGCTCTTGGGTTTAAAGTTCGTCGTAACGCTTGCCGATTTTCTTTCCGGAAATTGCCCAGAGACAGGATAAAATAAGTGCAAGCAGCATAATAACCGGCGGGTAGACAACGTTGTTCATAAGCGTATCAACCCAGCCCCAGAATGCATCCGACCCGCGATAGACAAAAGTATCAATGGCGTTTTTGGCACTGAAGCGCGAATTTTCATCAACTGCCGAAAAGAGCATTTCACGGGCAGGGCGGGCAAGTGCATATTCTCCCACACGCCGCAATATCATTGCGATTGCCAAAATCGGAAAACAATAGAATATGCCGAGCAGTCCAAACAGGATCACTATCATGACAGGCAAGCTCACAAGCAAGAATGTCACGCCGAATTTTTTTGCAATGCGGGCGGTAACGAACATCTGGATAAGAATGGACGAGGTTTGCACAACCGTATCCATAATGGAAAAAAACTGTGTCTGTTCAGCAGGATTGCTAAAGGTCGCCTGAACAAGGCGCGCCTGCGCGTAATATAGAAAAGTGGTTCCGGCCGAAGTGAAAATGGCATAAACGGCAATTTGGCGCAGATAAGGCGATTTTACGATAAGTTTCAAGCCAATCCATATGCCGGAATAGGTTTCATTGTTTTCTGTTTCCGTTTCGGTCACTCTGCGAATATTTTGTTTCACGTCTTTGCCGCGGCCGAAGTCATTTCGCCAGTGCACAAGAAAAAACCAGAGAAAAAGCGTTGATAAAAACAGCGCTGTCGAAATTAAAAGCAGGCCGGCATAGCCCACTTTTTCAACCATAAATGCACTTATCAGCGGGCCGGTTATGCCGCCAAGGCTTGCCCCTGCCGATAGGGGGCCAAACAGGCGTTCTGCCTGTTCTTTGGTAAAAACCTCGGCCAAAAAGCTCCATGTGAGGGAGATAACAAACAGGTTATAAACCGACACCCAGACAAAGAATGCGCGCCCCACCCAGACACTACCGCTATTATAATAAAGGCTTATCGTAAAGCCGAGCATAATAAGGCTACAAAGAAGCGTCGAATAGATAAAGAGATTGGTCTTTTTAATTTTCTGGCTGATAAAGCCGAAAATGGGCACAACGAGAAACATGGCGCAAAAAGTGGCAGTAAAAAGCCACGAGAGATGATCAACACCACCGGCAATGCCGAATGTTTCACGCACTGGCCGCAACATGAAATAACTGCAAAAGACAAGAAAAAGCGTGAAAAAGCCGCCCAAAAAAGCAACTGTTTCATGCGCTTTTAGCGCGAACAGATGTTCAAATATATATTGCAGTTTGTTTATCATTATAGGCCAAGGCGTTTTCCTAATTTATCTGCCGGAAGGTGGGCACGAAAACCCGGCTCGCCGGGAGCAAAAATATGCGCTGTTTCAAGTTTGCCGGTCATGACAGGTTCGCAACCGGTTTCGCGCACAAGCTCTGCCACAACGTCCAACGCTTTTTCATCGTCACTAGCGATCGGCATACCAACAGCTTTTATCTTTTTATTGAAACAATCTTCAATTACCGTGGCGTCAACTGCCGAAAAAGCACGGACAAGACGCACAGCCGGCACGTATTTTTTTACTGTTTCGGCAACGCCATTTTTCTTTGCTTCAATTGTAAGAGGGTCTAAATCTCCTCCCCACAAAGGCGGGTTGGTCGCATCAATAATAATTTTCCCCTTCATTTCGGTGGCAAAATCTTTGCCGATCTGCGGCCAGGCTGAAAACGGCACTGCAACAAGGATGATATCGCCAAATTGTGCCGCCTGGCGCGGTGTACCAACCGAAGCTTTGTCTCCAAGCGGGTTTGTCAAGCGCCGCAACTCATCCGGATGGCGCGAAGAAAACATCACCGAATGGCCGGATTTCACAAGGAGGGTTGCAACGGTTCCGCCAAGCGAGCCGGCGCCAATGACCCCGATTTTAAGTTTTTTTTCATCAGCTTCCGTTTTTGTTGCGGGGCTATCATTTATTGTTTCTGCTTTGGATGAATTTGAAGCTTTACCCGCCGAATTTTCGGTATTTTGTGAAAAAGCATTGGACAGCGAAAAAATCTCCGCAAGAGACAGAGCCAAAGCCGATTTTAATATAAAACGACGATCAAGAGACATGTTGAACCTTCTTGTCTTGAACCTTGTTGTCCAGCACGGGAAAATTTTCTTGCTCAAATCGGGAAAGCCTTATCAAGTCGGGCGAGATCGTCTTCATCAAGGCGAAGAGAAAGTGCGGCGCTGTTTTCACGGCAATGTGCGGGCGAACCTGATTGGGGAATGGAAATGGTAAAATTATTTCTGATTGTCCAGCCGATTGCAATTGCCGCAGCACTCATATGATGTTTTTGCGCAATGTCTTTTAACACCGCGTTTTGCAAAAGTGGTGTTTTACCCGAACCAAGCGGTGAATAGGCCATAATCGGCATAGCGTTATTTTTTGACCAATCGAGAAGGCCACCTTCGATGGAGCGGTCAACAAGTGAATATTCCACCTGATTGGTTGCGCATTGGTCGCCTTTTTCGAGGCTGAAAAGATCATTCATGTCGGCAATCGAAAAATTGGAAACGCCCCAATCGACAATGGCACCTTCGCTTTTTAATTCTTCAAACGTATCAACCACAGTTTTGAGGTTTGAAATTCCGCCACGCCAATGCAAGAGATAAAGATCCATCTGCTTTAATCCCAAGCGTTGAAGGCTGTTTTTGCAGGCATTGCGAATGTCTTCGGCTTTTGTTGCGTGCGACGGCATGACTTTTGAAACGATATAAGGTTTTGTTGCGGCCTTTTTGATGACACGGCCAACCATTTCTTCAGCTTTACCTGAACTATAAAGCTCGGCGGTATCAATCAGATTCATGCCAAGATCAAGACCGGTTGCAAGCGCTTCCTCTTCTTGTTCGAGAGGGTGTTGGCCTGCTGCAAGTGTCCATGTGCCCATGCCAAGCGTCGGGATCAACCGGCCGGTTTTAAGACGGATTGGAGGGTTTTTTATAGCTGTGGCTTGTGTTTTTGCCGAAATTGTCGGGCTAACCATTAAAGCTGCACCACAGGCGATAGCAAATTGTCGACGTGTAATGTCCATTCTAGCGCCTTTCCTATTTTTGTTGAGTGCAAGTATAATCGAGCTTTCAAAAACGAAAAAGGCATAATTGTTCATTTGAACGATGAATGAAAATCATCAATGAACGCGCTCGAAACAGAATTTTTATCAAGTCACGCTTTAGAGGCTGAAAAGCTTCTCATGAGGTCACAAGGCTCATCGAAAAACAAGCCACTTTAACAAATGAAAGTCTCGAAATTCTGTTTAATTGCAGCGGCAATCAGAGCAAACAATAAGCGGAATAGATTTCTTTAAATAAATAAAAAATGTAAGATATATTGAAATATAAAAGTATTTATTTGGAAGAAACATATGGTCTGATGACCTGATTAAAATCCGAGATTATTTTATAGGCCTCTTCTTGGGTTTTCAAATTTGAAAAGGATAATATTAATCCGTGCAAATCTCTTCTTTCTATTTTCCGGTTTGAAATGCAACCAATTCCAAAATTTTCTTTTTGTGCGATTTTCATCAATTCCAGATCGTTACATTTAAAGCAATTTTTGAATAGCAATAATGTATTAAGTCCGTGATTGAAATTTTTTACATGGACTATATCGGAAACATATCTGTTCAATGCATTTTGCAAAAATATTTGTCTTTTTTTATAATTATTTCTCATCTTGTTCAGATGTTTGGCAAAATTACCGGAATCCATAAATTCGGATAAAACAGATTGGGTTAAAATTGGAAATCCGTCTATCCATCTCTGATAAAATTTGGTTATTTTTAGAACCATATATTTTGGAACAATAAAATAACCTAGTCTTAGGTCAGGATTAATTAACTTACTGAAACTACCAATATAGATCATATTGGCGCTTCTATGATTATTGAGACTAGTGAGAGCCGGCAGCGGTTTGTTGTCATATCTGAATTCGCTATCGTAATCATCTTCTAATATAAATGTACCGTTTTTCTCCGACCAATCTAATAAGGTGTTTCGGTTATCATCTCCAAGGACGTAACCGAGAGGGCTTTGATGATTGGCTGTGACGATAATAAATTTAACGTCAGGATGTTTTTTTAAAGCATCTGAAATTTGCATTCCGTTATGATCGACAGGAACAGCGACAATTTGTGCACCCGAACTTTTAACAATATCCAAAGCGGGCGGAAAACACGGGTCTTCTAAAAATACTTTGTCTTGCGGTTCTCCAAGCGCTTGCATGAGCAAATTCAAGGCTCCGCGAAAGCCGCTACTGATGAAGACCTGATCGGGTTCGCAAATTATTCCACGGGACAGTCCTACGTAACGTGTGATGCTTTCTTTTAACTTTTTAAGCCCTGTTGAATGTGGATAAAATAACGAATTATGCGTTTCGGCAATCTTTCGCTTTAAAAGACCACTCCAATATTTTGCGGGAAATAAATCAATGGCCGGTAAACCGATCTGGAGCTTTTTGAAGGCCGTTCCTTCGGCATAAATGGACCGATGTTTTACGGAATTGGCCGCAGTCTTCGTTTGTACGCTTTCATGGGGCAGGGAATGGTTCGCGACATATGTGCCGGCAGGCCCTCTGGAGACGAGATAACCATCGCCAACAAGGCGACTATATACGCTTTCTACAGTATTTTTTCCAATCCCCAGTTCACGTGAAAGCGCCCTGATCGAGGGAACGCGCTGCCCTATTTGAAAAGTACCGCTATCGATTAATGCAATGATCTTTTGGTAAAGGCTATCACCAATTCCTGCGCGGGACAATTCAGGCGAATAGCGTGTGCCTGTTGATTTTACATTTATAAGCCCGTTTGACATTCGTTTCCTCGCCCTCAGAAACATGTTCATTCATAACAATCAATGACAGTAATCAATAGATATTTAGAATTGAATGGTCAAACCGGTGAAGAGTAGCTCGAAAACTTGACACATGAGCGAGAGCGGATTTTCTGCCCGACTTCACCTTTAGCCTTGAATAAAAGATAATAATGACGAGAAGCCCCAAGGCCCATCACAATCCGGTTTTCCCTGCATTGGTTGAAGGAACAGGCATTCTTCAAGAGGCGGGTGTCATGAGTTTGAGAAATGGCAGAGGGGTTGGCGGGACAATGTCGTTTTCATAAGAAAAATGAACGCATGTTTGGTATTCTTGGCGTCTGGTTTTTCAAAAAATCGAAACATTTCTGATTGATAATCGGTAACGCCCGAAAAGAGTAACGCCGTAAAAAGTGCCACCAAAAAAATCATAAGAAACCGGCGTTTTTTATGCTTCATTGCGGGTTCGGAATTATTCAGCGCAGCTTCAAACGCCATCAAGAGCACAGTCTACCGCGTGTCAGAGTGAACTCTCCTATTCAAGCGATCATTCTTGGACCATAGGTTTTTGGACCAAAGAAGTGGTTCATGCAGCAAAGAGCGCTCTTATTTTATCCTCGATCACATCCAAAGTCGCCGCATCTTTTGCAACGGCAGTAATAATACCGGGGCAGTTGGCCAAGTCGGTGGTCAACGGGATGGGACTATTGTCACGGAAAAAAAGTTTTACGGTGGAAACACCCGGAATAGATTGGAAATCGCTCACCAAGCGCGCTGTATTGCTGACATGTCTATCCGGTTTTTCATTTATCAGAAAAATGATACGCCCATTTGTTCCAAGAATTGCGGGTTTTGAATTGAAGTTATCCGAGCATAAAGAAACGGCCGTCTCGAGCAATCCATTACTATAACATTCGTTGAACAAAAGCGGGGCAATGCCGCCGTGTAATCTCGCTCCGACTTCAACCATCACCGGACCGATCTTTGTCCATATAAGTTCCAGATGAGCAGGCCCATATTCGATAGCGACAGCTTTGATGCAATCAACAGCATAGGACAATAACGGCGCATAGTCCTTGATTGTCAGGTCCAGAACCTCCAGCGCTTCATAAACAAAATGGCTGTTATTATGCGTTCCTTTTCTGTAGCGGCATAAACTACAAACTTTTGTCACCCCTTTGAAGGAAACGAGATCAACAACATATTCATCGCCAATCAGTCTTTCTTGTAATAGAAATGACGTATTTTTCTGGCCAACGGCGTTTGTTCTATTCCAGTCGATTTCTTTGATGTGCTGCTTCAAGTCATCAGGGTTTTCAAAAAACAGAACATCATCGGTTAAACAGGATTCGTTCGGTTTTAATACATATCCGGTTGGAGATGAAAATATAGGAAAATCCGTCATTTCCCGAGTGATCTTGATTGTCTTGATATGTTTTAATCCATTGATTTTGAGGCGCTTCTGCATGTCAATTTTGCTACGGCGCCAATTTGTATGATGTACATCATTGCCTAGAACGCCGAAATAATCGGCAAGCGCTTCTGTGCAGTAGACACCCGTTTCAGCGCCGCATAAGACCGCAAACACATCGTTAGAACCGAGCTTTTCTTTAATTTCATCAGCCGAATATAAATTTTTGTCGAAAAAACCTTCACCGGTAAAACTATTCGCAAATTTAGGGGGGAGATTTGGGTCAGACAATACGCAATAACACAAATATCCAAGTTTCGATATTAACGGGGCATAAAGAGCGCCGGTTGACATTGGATCAACAATAATAACGCAATTCTTATTCATCTCGTTGCTCCCGACAGAATTCTTGCGACGACAATCCAAACAAACATAACCAAGGCGACAGCCGGAAAAAGATATATCGCCGAATAAGCACCAAGAACGGCCTTACCCGTTAGAATGCCAAAAAGCATCGGCCCGATGGACTGCGCTAAAGTGTACATGAGAGCGTTGAGGCTACTGACCTGATCGGCCTCATTATCATTGTTGGTCTTATCAATGATGGTTTTACGTGCGTGAATGCGTATGGTGTTTATTGAAAAGCCGATAAATAAACATGCGACGATCGCCACATAGGGGTGCCAGGAGAGGGTAAAAATCAAATCCGCAAGAAGGAGCGTTATGGCCGGTATCAAAAACCGGAACCAGCCAAGGTTTACAAATGCTGCCGAGAAAGCGCCAAGTCCGGCTACGGCACTGCATAAGCCAAAATATTCGCTGTTCAAATCTTTTATTTTTTGAAAAATGATCGGCGTAAGGACGTTGAATGCACTGATATGGAGCCCCACCAAGGCAATAACGATACAAAGATAAATCAGACTTCTGGCGAGAGGCTTTCCTGAAAAATGAGGTGGTCGATTTGCTTCCTCAATTGTTGTTCCGGATTTTTCGGAAAAAATAAATCGTGCTGTTGCGCTGACGATGATGTCGAAAATGCATATCAGCGCGATCAGCTTATTATAATTCAGCACTAATAACAGATATCCACTTGCCATCGCTCCGAAAAAGGAACCGAGCTGAACAATTGTCTGCATAACCCGGGATGCCATTTGCGAGCTGATGTGGCCCTGAAGAACCAGCTTTGTGTTTGCCGCTTCCAATACCGTCAGTGTCAGGAGGGAAAGATAGCCAATGCAAAGCGATGTGATGATAAAACCAATCCACGTGTCGGCAATAGAAAATAGGCTTTCCACCAATATCACCCCGAATACAATTATTCTTCGAAGGTAGAGGCCGGCCAAACTGATTGATTTCTGCTCGTGACCTTGTGCCAATTTTTTCAAGACTAATGGAAATATTACCCCTATCGAGAGTATGCAGCCTAAGAATAATGGTGAATTCGTAACCCGAAGCGAGTTCCAGATATTGGCAAGCAACAGCACCATATCGGAAAAATAGAGAAGGACGAGCAGAGAATAAAATCTGTAGGCATGTGGATTCATAATTTCCATGACAGCGCTCGAGGTCAAAAAGACAAGAAACAGATTTTTACGTTTGTTCTGATGACATATCCCTACAATGCATTCTTCGCGTCCGAAACCGAAATACACATGTCACTATCAAATTGTCCCGATATGTCCCTATCGCAGTCAAAGGGTTTGCGACATTGTCTCATTCACAGAATTTTAGAATGGTGACGCATGTTTGACTTTGGCAAATCGTTTCCGCAAAGGCGGTGCATATATTTTGCTAAAGGGGGCATATATTTTGCTAAAGTCAGTTTAGCTATCAGCTATCTTTCGGCTGTGTTCGACCGTTTCGGTTTTTGGGGGCATATCGGTGAAACAGGTGTTTCATGGGGCTCGATGACCCAATTTTTTAAACATGTCTCAATACTGTGTCCTTGGGCTCCGGAAAACATGATTCCTGTTATTGGCTGGATAGTCACAGTATTAGAGGCAGTCATCGCTTTATCATATATTATTAACGTAAAGAACAAACTCATTAACATTTCAAATATATTTTTATTAATATTATTTATTATAAGTATGTCTCTTTTTCAAAGTATAAAAATGATGATTAATTTTAATGTTATAGTTTGTTTTTCAACTGCGTTATTAATATATTTTGCAGACTATAATGATAATAAGGAGAAGAGAACATGAAAAATCTCAGACTGAAATATTTTGACTTGTCACCCGAGCTCATGAGTGGTTTTAGAGCCGTGAAAGTCGCCCTCGAGAAAAGCGTTGTCGAACAAAAGCTGATTGAATTGGTCTATCTTAGAGTTTCTCAAATCAATGGATGCGCATATTGCCTTAATCTTCATACAAATTCTCTGCTAAAAGAAGGCGAAACGCAGCGCCGCATAGCTGAAGTGGCCGGATGGCGTGTGAGCGACCAATTTTCTGAAAAAGAACAAGCGGCACTGAACTGGGCAGAACAGCTAACACTCATATCGACAAGCCACGCCGATGACGAGTCGTTCGAGGCATTAAAAAAGGTCTTTAGTGACAAAGAAATTTCAGACCTCACATTTGCGATATCGCTGATGAATGGAATGAACAGACTTGCCATTTCTATGCGGCAGTGAGGCGCATTAAGAACAATGTCGAACGGTTGAGTGAAGGTACTCGCAAGTTATTTTTAGAGAGCACAATTGAGGCACTGGTCACTTCTTGTTTAAAGCTTTAAGTGCTTAATCCGAATCGGGATAGAGACGAGATCTATCCTGAAAAAGAAATGGCCGGCACTTGAGCGCAAGGTCGAGAAAAGCTTTTCATTAATTTTTTCTATGAAATTGAGGAAGTCCTAAAAAACGTCGCGGGCTAGTCTCAAGACGATAAGTGCGCTCCAAAATTGTTTGTTTGTCTTTTGTTGATGTTTGTTTCGCAAACTTTATCCATTTTTCAGGTCTCGATAGCTGATTATCGGGACCTGTTCTCATTCATAGAAAATGCATGGCGGTATGTTTGGTCAATCAGCCACAAAGTACGAGTTTTTTTACCCCGTCGCCGACTGGATGCTTCCCGCGATGACTATTGGTCATGCTACGGCCTCTGCAGCCTGCGCAATAAATGATTAAGTAAATCACAACAAAGATTGAAGAAAGAAATTTAGTGGGGAGGAGACTAAGTGTCATCCTTAAAAGGGGCTAAGTGAGACATCTAATGTATCTTTATAGAATAAATCGACATTACCCCTTCACGTCTAATATGTATGGTATACCCATAATTTATTTATAATTTTCCTATCTAAAAACTGAATAAAATTTAAAATGTAAACAAAAATGCGTTGAGATTAATTTTTTTGTTTACATTTTGAAAAATATAATTCATGTTGTTAACAACATGTAAAGATGATTTATCGTTAGATAATGAAAATGTGCAAGGAAAATGAAGCGCTATGGGCGTGCTGACATTTTTATGTACTTGTTTACAAAGTTGTTAACAGTTTTTAAGGGGCGGTGAAAAAGATGACCAAAATAATCGATAACGATGTTGATGTTAAATGGGTTAAAGAAAAAATGAATGCTGCTGGTATCCGGTCTTACGCTGAATTAGGACGCAAAAGCGGGATGATGCAACGCACGTTAATTACGCTTGTGTTGCAGGGGCAACGAAACATTCAGCAGGAAAATTTGATCAAAATGGCAGAAGTATTGAAAGTTTCGCCATTTGATCTTGCTGAAAAACTCGGTGGTAGGACCTACAACTTTTTGTCTGCTTTAAAAGATATGGAAGCAAACGAAAAGTTAGAGATCCGCGGTTCGATTGATGATAATTTTGCTGTTCATTTTTATGATCCTAAGGACTTTAAAACTGTCCAAACTGATATGAAAACGCCCGTAGGTGGCTATGGGCTGGTCTACGAGACGGAAAATAATCCTATTTTTTCGGGTTCAATTGCAATTGCATTGGAAAAACGGGAATCTCCTCAAAATTTGATGTCGGGGCAGAACAATGTTGTTTGGTTGGCAGATGGTAAAGTCTTATTAAGGCATGTTATTTCTGGGCAGTTGCTAAATCGTTTCAATATTTTCTGTGCAAATATGCCGCCACTTTACGATGTCGCAATACAAGCTTTTTCGCCGTTACCAATTTTGGCAACAACATTGTAAAAATGTTGTTCAAAAAATTCCATAAGCTGCGAATCCGGTCAAATTTACGAAAAAGTTATTTGAAGTTATGGATCCTTTGGACATGGTGCTATTGGCTTAACGTGCGCGGGATTGGAGCTGCCATATGTGGAGATCGAAAAAAACCGACTATTTCTAGATTGCACCACGCAGAACGAGAGATGTTGCAAGTGGCTTATCTAACGGCAATCGTTCCATTTTAAGCACCCCCATGGCGGTCTAAAATGTTGTCCCCAATGTGTCCTCAACCATTTTTCTAGAAAACTGAAGAATATTCTATCGGGATGATATGTCCGATAATTATTAAAATCTATTGGAAAATTAAGTGGCGCACCCGAAGAGATTCGAACTCCTGACCCCCAGATTCGTAGTCTGGTGCTCTATCCAGCTGAGCTACGGGTGCATTTTTGAAAACCACCGAAATGATGTTTCAAGCCAGTTCCATCAACGACATCCGGAAATGAATATCTTCAATCAACTGACTAGCGGTTTCCTAATTGGTTCGCGAAAGAAATGCAAGAGAAGATTTTATTTTTTTGTTCATTTGTGTCGCAAATTTTGCAGCTAAGCAGTTTTGAAACTGCAAAATCTCTTTCGGAAATTTGTGTGTTCAAAATGGAGGACGCTAAAAAACAACGGGTAAGGAGAAAGCAAGAGGTTTAGAAAAACCTGCTTTGATGACAAAACCGCATTTTAAAAGAATTTTATAAAGCCAAATTTATGTTTTTTGAAAAACCAGTATCTACCCAAAAACCGTAAATTCTAAATCAAAACATACTGAAAAGCTTGGAAACCGGATACTGCGCGCAAAACGGCTGGTCTGCATTCCCGGAATTTTTACGGAAGATACCGGCTGAAACAGCTTGTCGAGATGCCTGTTGAAAAGCATGATAAAAATGCCAGCCGAAAATTTTTAATCTCGCTTGCAAAAATTTGTCGGCTTATTTGGCCTTTTTGGCCTTATGGCACCAATTTGCTTTTGTTTTAGTGAAGAACCTTTTCAGGAAAACGTCTTATGAATACTCGCGAATAATTGAAAAAACTTGGGAATTAAGTTTTTGCCTCACCCGACAGCTTTGTCAGGCGGTTTTTTCATTCTTTGGTCGTTCTTCACCATGCGAGGGAAGATCGGGAATACGGATTTCAAAATGCGCACCGCCGCGGTCTTCTTCAATCAATGTAATTTTGCCGCCATGGGCGTTGATAAGCTCTTCGCATATGGTCAATCCCAAGCCTGAACCGTTGCGGCTGGTTGACCCCTGAAATGGTGAAAACAGATGCTCTTTTGCCTTTGCTGGCAGACCGGGACCGGTATCAACAACATCAATAACGGCCACATTGTCGATACGGTGTCCGCTAATGGTGAGCTTGTTTTGAAGATTTTCACCATCTTCGCGCTCCACCATGGCCTGAACAGCATTGCGGCATAAATTGGTGAGGACACGGTGGAGCTGTTCTTCATCCGCGTCAATTGTCATATCAACCGGTACTTCATTAACAAATTCAACTTGATCGGAACCGGGAAGAGTGAGCGATTCAAGGACATCGGCAACGAGGTCATGAAGAAGAAGCTTTTTGCGCTTTGGTGCTTCTTCCTGTGTGCGTCCGTAAGTGATAACGGTCTGGCTATAAGTGACCGCGCGATCAATTGCGCGGATAAGTTTCGGCGCAATTTTCTTCACCATCGGGTCTTTTGCATCGGCAAGGTGATCCGACATCAATTGCGCAGATGCCAGAATATTCCTCATATCATGATTGATTTTGGAAACCGCGAGCCCGAGATTGGCAAGGTGTTTCTGGTGGGCATAGCTTTTTTGCAATTCGCTTTCGATAACCGAAATACGTTTTTGCGTAATACCGAGTTCATCCCAGCGGGGTTCGGGCACCAGAATTTTGCTGGGATTATGCGGCTCTATCACAAAATCCAGCATATTGGTGTAGATATTCTGCAACGGGCGCACCAGAAGTTCGTGTACGATGAGGTAAATTGTCGTTGCCGCAACAATCGCAATGGTGAGTGAAATAACAATAAAATGCCACGAAAAGTCGATCATTGCCTGCCGCAATTTCCTGTCGGCAACGGTGACTTCAAGGGTGATGTCTGTTCCTTCAATAGGCCCGCGAAGAAGCAGAATATTGTTGCCGCCAAAATAGAGCGTTGTGAGAGAATCAAGCAGTGCTTTGGTTTCGCTGTAATCGGGAAGGTCGATTGTTTCATTAACCTGTTTCAAATCCGGCGAAGTGGCAAGGTTCATTCTCTCGTCATTTCTGACAATGCTTATAGCCAAGGCATCTGTGGCGGTCAGAACATTTTTTTGCAAATTCGGGCTTAGGGTGATTTCGGGGCTTGAAGCCAGAATCATGCTGATGGCTTTGGCCGACTGGTGGTGGTCTTCAAGCCAGCTTTGCTGCATGCTGGCAATAGAGGGCATGAAAACCATAATTTCCGTGATGAAAACCGAAAGCGTAATGAGCAATAACAGCCGCACACGCATACGCCGATAGAAGGGTATTTTCTCATGTTCGCGATCAAGCGACATACCCGTTGTTATAGGCGCCGGTTCGCCGGTTATTTCTTCGTTAGCCATTCAACCTCTTCAGACGAGCGGCATTTTTAGCGAAATGTCGCGTCAGTTTTGACCGATAACGAGTCAGTGCTGCCTTATAAAACCCGCATTTTAAATTCAGTCTATAAAAATCATTGATTAAGAACAAATTGTTTTTTGCGCTTATCCCGTTGCGTGTTTTCCAGTTCGAATTATTACCGAAATTTAACTGGACGAAAAAACGCAAATTTTGCATGAAATACAATGAAAAATCTCCATTAGCGACTTTTCGATCCCGTTTGATGCGGCTTTGGTGCACCTTAAAAATTGTAGAAGACTTTAAAAACAGAGTGACAAAAAACAGTATCGGATAATAATCTGTCCGGTTTTCTCATCCTTTGATGAAAGCAGTGCGATGAAACGCCCGTCGAAAATTACCATCATCGTCATTATTGGTCTCATTATCGTCTGCCTGTTTGTCTGGCAGGGCTTAAGGAACGGGAAAAATGCCGATCATGTCTCCTCTTCGACCACGAAAACAAACGAGGTGGTTGTAAAACCGGTAAGCCAAAAGCTGATCAATGACCGGTTAAGTGCCATCGGTACGGGAAGGGCACTTGCAACCGTTGCCGTCACCCCCTGGTCTAGCGGTGTGATGGACAAGATTTATGTCAGTGCAGGAATGCACGTCAATGTCGGAGATCCGGTTGCAAAGCTTGATTCCGATAATGAAGAAATCGCCGTTGAGCGAGCCAAAGTGGAAGTCAATGATGCGGAATTGACCATGGCAAGAACGGTCAAATTGCGTGCCTCCAATACGGCAACCGAAGTGCAGGAATTGTCGGCAAAACTTGCACTCGACAAAGCAAGGCTTGCCCTGCGTGATGCCGAGCTTGCAGCTGATCGGCGCACAATTCGCGCGCCGGTAAGCGGCATTGTGGGAATTTTACCGGTTGATGCGGGAAATTACGTAACATCCGATACAACAATCGCCCGCATTGATAATCGTGACCATATTTTGATTGATGTCTGGGTGCCGGAACGTTTTGCACCGCTTATCAAAATCGGCCAACAGGTGAAAGCCACATCTATTGCCCGCCCCGGTGAAGAATTTGTCGGCCGCATCAGCGCCATTGACAATATGATTGATGAACAAAGCCGCACTTTGCGCATTCGTGCGGAAGTCGATAATGCTTCCGGTGTGCTCCAGTCGGGTATGTCGTTTTCTGTGTCACTTGCTTTTCCAGGTGACCCTTATCCGGCCGTCGACCCGCTTGCAATCCAGTGGAACGCCGAGGGGGCCTATGTCTGGCGGGTGAAAAATGGTCCAATGAAAAGTGGTCCAATGAAAAATGGAGTTGTGGAACATGTGCGGGTGGGCATTGTCCAGCGCAATGCGGATTCGGTACTGGTCACCGGTGCACTTCAAAAAGGAGATCTTGTTGTCACCAAGGGGGTGCAAAATCTGCAAGAAAAAAGTGCAGTCGATATTATGCCGGATGAAGGGGTGACAGAGGCGGGAAAAGACGGTTCTCTTAACAATCAGAATAGTCATTCAGCTCAATCTGCTGGCGATCGTGAGGCCCATGAAAAAGCAACGGAAGAGACTTCGGATACCCTTAAGAAAAACGCTGACAGTCCCGACAAGCTGAAGGAGAGCCAGAATAAAGCTCCCGAGGGAGCAAACCGGTAATGGCGGGCGCTTTTCAAAAATCCGGCGAACACGAAAAGAATCGCGAAAAGGATAAAGGCGGGCTGGTTGCGCTTTTTATCCGCCGGCCGGTTTCGGCTTTTGTGCTCAATGTGCTCATTCTGGTGGCGGGGCTTGCGGCACTTCAGGGTATCGATGTGCGCGAATTGCCGGATGTCGACCGTCCGGTGGTCACAGTCTCAACCGATTTTGATGGCGCGGCGGCTGAAACAATCGACCGTGAAATCACCCAGAAACTTGAAGATGCGGTTGCACGTGTTTCAGGTGTCAAAACCATATCGTCTCGTTCCTCTTTTGCCCGCTCGCGGGTAACGGTCGAATTCAATGACGGTGTTGATCTTAATGTAGCCGCAGCCGATATTCGCGATGCTATTTCGCGTGTTACCAATGATTTACCCGATGATGCCGATGCCTCCCGCATTATCAAGGCAGATTCCAATGCCGATGCGGTGATGCGCCTTGCCGTCACTTCAACAACAATGAGTGTTGATGATTTGACGGTTTTGACCGAAGACCAGATTGTCGACACGCTTTCGGCCGTTTCCGGTGTTGCGGATGTGCAGGTCAATGGCGACCGTGACAAGATTTTCAGGATCGATATCAATCCGGCAAAACTTGCAAGTTATGGCCTGACCATTGCCGATGTTACGAAAACACTTTCCGATATGGCACTTGATGCGCCGGCCGGTTCGCTCAGAAGTTCCAATCAGGCGCTGGTGGTGAGAGCAACCGCCAATATCTCCACGCCGGAAGAATTCGAGAATGTCTATCTCAACAACCGTGTGCGCATTGGCGATATTGCCAATGTCACTCTGGGACCGGATGTGGAAACCTCGATTGTGCGTGTCAATGGCAAACCCGGTGTCGGGCTTGGTATTGTGCGGCAGGCACAATCAAACACACTCGATATTTCCGAAGGAATAAGAGCGGCCGTTGACAATCTCAATAAAACGCTTCCTGAAGGCGTGCATATTACCATTACAAGTGATGATGCAAGCTTTATCAAAGGCGCTATTCACGAAGTCGAGGTGGCGCTTGTTGTTGCGGTTTTAAGCGTTGTGGTGATCATTTTTCTGTTTTTGTGGGATTTGCGCGCCACTTTCATTCCCGCCCTTTCTATTCCTGTCGCCTTGATCGGCACATTTGCCGCCATTTATCTTGCCGGTTTTTCGGTCAATATTCTAACCCTCCTTGCGCTTGTTCTTGCAACCGGTCTGGTGGTTGACGATGCGATTGTTGTTCTGGAAAATATTGTGCGTCACCGCAATCTCGGGGCAGGGCCGAGAGCTGCGGCGGTCATCGGCACGAGAGAAGTGTTTTTTGCCGTGATTGCCACAACGCTCACCCTCGTTGCGGTTTTTGTACCAATTTCCTTTTTGCCGGGTCAGGCAGGCGGGCTTTTCCGTGAATTCGGTTTTGTGCTGGCAATTGCCATTCTGCTTTCGGCAATTGTGGCTTTGACACTTTGCCCGATGCTTGCTTCAAGATTTCTGAAAGATGTCAAAAAGCTTGCCGGAGCCGTTGCCGATAATGAGGGAAGTTTAAACGGTGAGGAAAACTCAAACACCGAACTAAACCGGCACGTTCAGGAACATAACGGGCAGGAGGGGCCAAGCGACGGGCATTCCAAACCGGCATTGCTTTTGAAATTTGCCCATGCATTACAGAATTTCTATGCCCACAGCTTGCACCGTGCTCTTGACCATCCATGGATTGTGGTTTTGCTTTCGATCGGCTTTGTTATCTTAAGTGCGGGTGGATACCTCACCTTGCGGCAGGAACTGACCCCGTCGGAAGACCGTGCACAGGTGTTTTTGCGCATTAACGGGCCACAAGGAATTTCTGTCGATTATCTCAATGATGAAATGCGCAAAATAGAAGATGCGCTTTTACCGTTCAAAGAAAGGGGCGAAATCATCAATACCTATTCGGTATCGGGCACTTTCGGCTCGTCCAATAACGGTTTTCTCATGCTCAATCTTGCACCCTGGGGCGAGCGTCACCGCAGCCAGCAGGAAATTGTACAGGAAATCAATCAAATTATGAAAGGTTTTCCGGCTGTCCGTGTCATTGCGGCGGAAGGTAATTCGCTCGGCATCAGGGGGGCGGGACAAGGCTTGCAATTTGCAATTCTCGGCACCGATTACGCCAAACTCCAGCCGGTTGCCGATGCGCTGGTCAGAAAAATGCAGGAAGACCCGCGTTTTGTGCAGCCGCGGCTGAGTGTTGAAGCAACGCAGCCGCAATTGTTCATCGACATTAATCGAGAAAGGGCAACCGATCTCGGTATTGACATTACCGGCCTTGCCAATGCCGTGCAATCCATGCTTGACGGGCGCAAAATCGGCTCGGTCTATATTGGCGACCGCTCCTATGATGTAAAGCTTGTGTCGAATAGCACACCGGTCAATGACCCGACCGATCTTGAAAATATTTTCATGAAAACGGCAGACAACCGTTTTGTGCCGATGTCTGTGGTGACAACGGTTAAAGAAAAGCCGGTTCCGCCGGAACTTGGACGGGAATCGCGTATGCGCTCCGTTGCCTTGACGGCAAGTCTTGCACCGGGTTTTGCCCTCGGCGAAGCTTTTGAGCAGGCGCTTGAACTTGCCAAACCCATATTGCCTGCGGGAAGCTATATCATTCCGCTTGCCGAGGCTGCCACATTGAGCGAAACCTCTTCCGGCCTCATTATCGTCTTCGGCTTTGCCTTGGTCATTATTCTTCTTGTTCTTGCCGCACAATTTGAAAGTTTCATTTCCGGCCTCATAGTCATGGCAACAGTGCCGCTCGGCCTTGGCAGTGCCGTTTTTGCCATGATGGTGAGCGGGGTAAGCCTGAATGTCTATAGCGAAATCGGGCTGGTGCTGCTTGTCGGTATTATGGCCAAAAACGGCATTCTGATTGTCGAATTTGCCGACCAGCTCAGAAACCGCAACCAGACCTTGCGCGAGGCGGTGGAAAATGCCGCCAATATACGTTTGCGGCCGGTATCAATGACAATGATTTGCGCCATTCTTGGCGGTGTACCGCTGATCCTTGCAAGTGGCGCCGGTGCGGAAGCGAGAATTTCTTTAGGTTTTGTCATTGTCGGCGGGCTTGGCCTTGCAACCATT
The DNA here is from genome assembly GCF_946479275.1 of uncultured Bartonella sp. Classification (GTDB taxonomy): domain Bacteria; phylum Pseudomonadota; class Alphaproteobacteria; order Rhizobiales; family Rhizobiaceae; genus Bartonella. Next base: position 67,578 of record NZ_CAMLFE010000005.1, on the reverse strand, counting down.
GCAACGCTTTATGTAACACCTGTTACCTATCTCCTGCTTGGCCGCTTTATCCGCCCGAAAGCCGAAGAGGATTTCGAGCTTGAGGAAGAACTCGATGCTGCACAAAATGCCAAAACAAGCGGGTGAATGACGAGCAAAACAGGAGAAAAACAAAATAGGTTCGGTGATGCGCCTGCTTTATAAAAGGACACCAATTTTTCTAAATCGTGCACCGCTAAAACGGGTGTTCATAATAATCAAACGATAAAAAATAAAACGCGTGGTCAAGATAATAGCTGCAAGAAGAAATTTCTTTTGCCAACTTATTACCGGTCTCGTCAATTTACCTATCTTACGAATGTTTGCGTATCTTGCCAATGTTGGTATGTGTTGAAGGTTGTTTGTGAATACCGGTCATTTTACCGGACGCTGCCGCATTTTGACGCTCTGCGGTTTTTAACATTTGAAACAAGACAATGTCGGGCTTTGAAAGAGGCTGTTTAAAATTTATCTGATTTCAATTTAGCGAATAGTTCCGGCTAAAAACGGCATCATCGCAAGCCGCCAGAAAAGCCGTTGATAATGGTGCACTATAAGGCCCGTTAAATTTTCTTTTCAGCGAAATGGATAAAGGCAATTTTACCTCTTTTACTTCAATGTGTTTCATCTTAAATTCTATTTACACAATGGAGGGTAGCTTGCCATGTTCCGCAACGAAGAAAAATTCCGCGCCGCTTTTAACGCATTGAAAAACCATGCAAAAGATCCGGAGCTTGGCGATATTCGCTCACTTTTTAAAAATGACCCGCAGCGTTTCGAACATTTTTCATTGCGGCTTGATGATTTGCTGTTCGATTTTTCCAAATGCGGGGTCACAGCGAAAACCTTGGCGCTTCTTGATAATCTTGCCGATGCTGCCGGTTTGAAAGAGCGGCGTGAGGCCATGTTTTCCGGCGAGCCGATCAATCTGACCGAAAATCGTGCCGTTCTTCATATTGCTTTGCGTGCGCCGAAGGGTAGCACAATCATGCTGGGTGACAAAAATGTTGTCGAGGATGTGCAATCGGTTCTCTCGCATATGGAAAAATTCTGTGAAGGGGTGCGCTCCGGTGCCTTCAAAGGCGAGCATGGCGGTAAAATTACCGATGTTGTCAATATCGGCATTGGTGGTTCCGACCTCGGGCCGAAAATGGCAACGCTTGCCTTGAAACCCTATCACGACGGGCCTGATAGCCATTTTGTTTCCAATGTGGATGGCGCTGATATTGCCGATACATTGTCACGGCTTAACCCCGCGACAACACTGATTATCGTTTCTTCAAAAACCTTTACCACGGCCGAAACGATGACCAATGCGCATATTGCTCGCCAGTGGATTGCTGAAAAACTGGGCGAGATGGCCGTTTCAAAACATTTTGCTGCAGTCTCGACCGCACTTGATAAGGTGGCCGATTTCGGCATTGACCCGTCGCGTGTTTTCGGCTTCTGGAACTGGGTTGGCGGGCGTTATTCCGTCTGGTCGGCAATCGGTCTTTCGGTGATGATGGCTATCGGGCCGGAAAATTTCAGAAAGTTTCTCGCTGGTGGCCATGCAATGGACGAACATTTCCGCACTGCACCTTATTCTCGAAACCTTGCTGTCCGGCTGGGGCTTATCGGCTTTTATAATCGCGTCATCTGTGGTTATCCGACGCGCGCTGTCATTCCTTATGAGGAGCGTTTGTCGCGGCTGCCCGCCTATCTCCAGCAACTCGACATGGAATCGAACGGCAAACATGTGACCATTGATGGCAAGCCGGTTACAATGCCGACAGGTCCTGTTGTCTGGGGGGAGCCGGGAACCAACGGGCAACATGCGTTCTTCCAGCTTTTACATCAGGGAACCGATATTATTCCGGTCGAATTTATTGTTGCTGTGAACGGGCACGAAGAAAACTTGCGTCATCAGCATGATATGCTGCTTGCCAACTGCTTTGCCCAATCGGAAGCACTGATGCGCGGTAGAAGCCAAGAAGCGGCAAAAGCCATGTTAATGAAAGGCGGTATGAGCGAAACGGAAGCCGAAAGGCTTAGCCCCCATAAAAGCTTTGTCGGCAATCGACCGACATTGACGCTTGTTCATGACAAGCTCACCCCCTTCACATTGGGCCGTTTGATTGCACTTTATGAACACAGGGTTTTTGTTGAAGGCACACTCATGAACATCAACTCTTTCGACCAATGGGGTGTTGAATTGGGCAAGGAACTTGCCAATGAATTGTTACCCATGGTTTCCGGTCAGAAAAGTGCCGAAGGCCACGATAGTTCGACAAGCGGTTTGATTGCTTATGTCAAAGAGCGCCGCACGCACTGAAAATTCGGGTTTGAAAAAATTAAAGGTAGCGTGTCTATGAATACGCTGCCTTTATATTTATCTCCTCCATGGTATTTTGCTTCCCTCTCACATTTTGCCTTCATTTGTGACATTCCGTTCACGCCTACATCCCGTTTTGTCCGATAAGTCTTTTGCGATATTTCATTTTGTCGATATGTCGTCCTATCTGACAGATCGGCTTTCCGGTTGCGTTTCGCGAGTTGGTAATTACGTTTTAAAAAATTAACTCGCCTTTGAAAGAGCCACGTAACAATGCAGTGTGAGAAGGCGACGTCGTGCCGAAGTTGTTTCCCGCGAGGCCTTTTTCCCGTTTTGGGTCCGGCAAAAAAATGGTCTGCAAATGGCTGACAGTCGTGATCGGCGTATATTTTTAAAATTCCGGTTTTCAAAAAGTTTTCGGTTCAGCGAAAACTTGAAAGCGGCGTGAACAAATCTCACCCGAAAGCGGGATTTTTGTTTTGGCGCTTTTCTAGCGGGCGGGGCTTAAGCAAAAAAAGTAGGAAAATGTTTTTCCGATGATCTTTTTTTGACGGTAAAGCCGAAACCTTCGGGGCATGGGGAAAAGATGTCGAATAAAACAACCGGAAACGCGGAAAGGCTAAAAACAGGAATCTGTTCGCTTTTGCTTCTTTAAAAGGCGGGGCGATTTCTTACAACACACTATAATTTTCGAGAGCTGCGGTAATCGTTTTTTCGAGCAGGGTGATCGTTTTGAAGTTGGAAATTTTGATAGCGCGGAGCATCTGTTTTCGAGGGGCAGGGGAACGCAAAAGTTAAAAGCGCTTCATCCCATAAGCTGTCGGGAATCTTTCCGGAAAGATTTTGTCTGGCTTAGAATCAATCTTGTACCGAGCGCGTTAAGATCGAAATTTTTTGCCGAATTCAACCATTCATGAAGAATGCCGCCCACCACGCACACAAGCACGCGCGCGCCATCTTCCGGTTCCCAGTCATCGGAAAGCATGTCGCGGCTTCGCGCTACGTAGAGCATACGCGTAAAAAGATCGAGCATGCTGTCATGGGCTTCTCTCAAGCGTAATATCATTTGCGAAAAATCATCGACATATTCGCAACGCAAAGTAATAATTGTCATGACACGCTGCTGGTGCTCGTCCTCGGCAAAACGGCTGAGCGAAGCACAAGCCGATTTTTCCATAACATCGATCGGATTGATCGAATCATTGCGGCTTACTTCATCAATGAGGTCTTCTTGCGGAAATTTGATGCGGTCGATAATTGCATTGTAAATGGCCGGTTTGTCGCGAAAATGGAAATAGATTGCGCCGCGCGTGACGCCAGCCCGTTCGGCAATATCATTCAACGAAGTGTTGGAAACACCTTTGGTTAAAAAAGCCATTTCTGCAGCATCAAGGATCGATTCACGTGTTTCGCTCGCTTCGGCTTTTGTCCGGCGCATATTATTTCCCCTTTTTGTCCCGTCATGACACCATAAACAAAAAATTCTGTTTAAAAAAACACGAAATTCTGTCTTGAAAAACGCGAAATCTTGATTGAAAAATGTTCAATTAAGTGTTTTCTGCCGGTTGTGACGCCTTATTATTGCTGCTATTAAGTGGTTATTAGCTGATTAGCTATTTACAAACATCCATGTATGTATATTTTACCGGACACGAAAAAAATATCAAGGTCTGACATCCTATGACACTATTAAGGAAATTATCGGCCGCTCTTCTTGTCGGCGTGCTGTCTTTTGGACTCGTTGCCTGTGGCAAACAGGAAAAGCATATGCCGCCGCCATCGCAGGCAAGCGGCAAGGTTATTCATCAGGCAGAAGTTCCGTTAAATTACGAATATGCAGCCCGTGTTGTTGCCTATCGTGAAACCGAAGTTCGTGCCCGTGTTGGTGGTATTCTCTTGCACCGCAACTTTGTTGAAGGCTCGGAAGTCAAGCAGGGCGAAATATTGTTCGAGATTGATCCGGATAAATACGAGGCTGCTGTCGCTTCGGCACGCGCACAGGTTGCGCAGGCGCAAGCCAATTACGACCAGTCGGTTCGTGATGCCGACCGTGCCGAGGAACTGGTCAAGCAAAAAGTCCAGTCAACTTCATTGCGCGATCAGGCTTTTGCCAAGCGCGATGCCGACGAAGCAACATTGATGCAGACGAAAGCCGAGTTGCGCACTGCAGAACTCAATCTCGAATATACAAAAGTGGCAGCGCCAATCAGTGGACTGACCAGTCGCGAGGCTGTTTCGGAAGGTTCTCTTATCGGAACCGACCCGTCATCGAGTCTGCTCACCACAATCACGCAGTTTGACCCGATCTATGTCAACTTCTCGTTTGCCGATGGTGAATATGACCAGATTCGCCATTTGATGGACGAAATGCAGCAGCGTGGCGAAAAGATTGATAATCTGAAAGTTACTGTCCGTCTTGGTGAAGGGGTTGATTATCCCGAACAAGGAACGGTCGATTTTACCTCGCCGACAATTGACAAGCAGACAGGAACCTTGGGTGCGCGTGCGGTTATCGCCAATCCCGATCGTCGTCTGCTTCCGGGTATGTTTGTACGCGTAACGGTCACGGGTATCAAAATGGCCAATGCCATGACCATTCCGGAATCGGCTCTGGTCCAAAACAGTGGTGGCCAGTTTGTCTATCTGTTCAAAAAGCCCGAGGCACCGAAAGCCGGCGAGAATGCTCCGCAAGGTGCACAACCTGCTGCACCGGCCGCCGCCAATGGACAGCCGCAAAAGGCGGCTGGCCGTTTGATGGTTGTCGAGCAACGTCCGGTCAAAGCCGTGCGCAAAATGCAAAACGGCGACTGGCTGATTGACAGTGTCAAATTCGATGAAAAAGACAAAAACAAGGTTGTTCAGGGGCTTCGTGACGGAGAGGAAGTTGTCACCGAAGGCCAGGTTTATATCGAACAGGGTCTGATGCGTATTCCTCAGGGGCAAAGCCTGATGGTCAATGTCACCGACGATGCGCCACAACAGGCACCTGACGGGGGCAATGCAAAAGCTTCGGGGCCCGCACAATGAGCTATAGTTTCTTCATTAACCGGCCGGTTTTCGCGTCGGTTATATCCATTATCATCGTATTGGCCGGCTTTATGTGTATGCGCATATTGCCGATTGCCCAATATCCTGACCTGTTGCCACCGCAGGTGGTCGTTTCGGCGCAGTACCCCGGTGCCAGTGCCGAAACAGTTGCCCAGACCGTGGCTGTTCCTCTCGAACAGCAGATCAACGGCGTTGAAGACATGATCTATATGCAATCGATCAGCAACGCGTCCGGTACATTGCAGATCACTGTTACTTTTGCGCTCGGAACCGATCCTGATCAGGCAACCATTAACGTCAACAACCGCGTTCAGCGTGCTTTGACAACTTTGCCGCAAGAAGTGCAACGTCTTGGTGTTGTTGCCGATAAACGGTCTTCATCAATCCTTGGCCTTGTTGCCATGCGTTCGACAACAAGCGCTTATGACCGGATTTATGTCGGCAACTACGCATTGCTTAACGTTGTTGACGATTTGAAACGTATTCCCGGTGTCGGCGATGCGCAGGTTCTTGGACACGTTGATTATTCGATGCGTATCTGGTTGCGGCCTGACAAGCTTGCCCAATATAATATGACGCCGACCGATGTTATCAATGCGGTCAAGGAACAGAATAACCAGTATCCTGTCGGTCGTATTGGTGAACAACCGGATATCAATGGTGCTTTCACCTATTCGGCAACGACGCAAGGTCGTCTTGTAACAAAAGAAGAATTCGGTGAAATTATTCTGCGTTCGGATGACACAGGTGCTTCTTTGCGTCTGAAAGATGTTGCGCGTATCGAACTCGGTACCCAGCAATATTTCATTGAATCCAATTTGAACGGCAACCCGATGGTGCCGATCCTGATCTTCCTGCAACCTGGTGCCAACGCGCTTGCCACAATGCAGTCGATCAAGAAACGTATGGATGAATTGAAAGTTGCCTTCCCTCCGGGGATCGAATATTCGGTACCTTACGATACCACCAAGTTCATTCAGGTTTCTGTTGAGGAAGTTGTCCACACCTTCATCGAAGCTATTCTGCTTGTTATTGTGGTTGTGTTCATCTTTCTGCAGAACTGGCGAGCGACGCTTATTCCGATTATCGCGGTGCCAATATCTATTATCGGAACGTTTGCGGGCATTTACGTGCTCGGCTTCTCGATCAATATGTTGACACTGTTCGGGCTGGTGCTTGCCATCGGTATTGTGGTTGATGACGCGATTGTGGTGTTGGAAAATGTCGAACGCGTTATGTCGGAAGAAAAGCTTTCGCCGCATGATGCTGCTATCAAGTCGATGAGCGAGGTTACAGGACCGGTTGTCGCTATTGTGCTCGTTCTGTGCGCCGTGTTCATTCCGGTTTCCTTCATGGGCGGCATGGCCGGTGTTATGTATCAGCAATTTGCTGTTACTATTGCGATTTCAGTCGTTATTTCCGGTACTGTTGCTTTGACATTGACACCGGCTTTGTGTTCGCTGTTGTTGAAGCCGCGCCATAGCGAACCGATTGCACCGTTCCGCTGGTTTAACGAGACATTCCAGAAGATCACCAATCTTTATGTTTCGGGCGTCAGCTTCTTCGTCCATAAATTCTGGTACGGCATTGTCTGTTTTGTGCTGGTTTGTGTCTTTGCTGTCTTCATGTTCGAGAAGGTTCCTTCCTCCCTCGTTCCGGATGAAGATCAGGGCTATGTGCTTGCGGTTTCGTTCCTGCCTTCGGCTTCTTCGCTTGAAAGAACACAAGGTGTGGTTGACAAGGCCTATAAAATTCTCAAGCAGAACCCTGCGGTCGAAAACATTGCAGAGCTTGCCGGTTATGACCTGCTTTCAGGTGGTTTGAAGACAAGTTCGGGCGCCATGTTTGTCATGTTCAAGGATTGGAAAGACAGACCCGATCCGAAGGATGATGCGCGTGTGATTGCCCCGCAAGTGATCGGCATGACGTCAGGCATCAAGGACGGTGTCACCATTGCTTTCAACCCGCCTCCGATTACCGGCCTTTCGACAACCGGCGGCTTTGAAATGTATCTGCAGGACCGTGCCGGTGGCTCGGTTGATGACCTCTATAAGATGACGATGAAACTCGTTCAGGCTGCCAACCAGCGTCCGGAATTGAAGAATGTCCGCACAACCTTTGACCCGAATGTGCCGAAGTATGACTTCCATGTCGACCGTGTCAAAGCCCGTGCGATGGATGTGCCGATCAACTCGATTTACGATGCCCTTTCGGCAACATTCGGTAACATCTATATCAATGACTTCACCCTTTATGGACGTAACTATCAGGTTAAAATCCAGTCTGAAGGCGAGTTCCGTAAAAGTGCGGAAGACATCAAGCAGGTCTTTGTGCGGTCGAATTCCGGCGGCATGATCCCGTTGAACACGCTTGTCCAAACAACGCGTATTACCGGTTCGGATCAGCTTGAACGCTTCAACGCTTTCTATGCCACCAAGATCATGGGTGATCCGGGTACCGGCTTTACCTCCGGTGATGCGATCAAGGCCATGACGGATATTGCCGGCAAAGTTTTGCCGAATACCTACCAGATCGCCTGGACAGGTTCGGCCTATCAGGAAGTTGTGGCCGGTGGTGCCGGTTCAACTGCTATGATCTTCGGTATCATTATGGTGTTCCTGATTTTGGCTGCGCAATATGAACGCTGGAGCCTGCCTTTCGCAGTTGTGACGGCTGTGCCATTTGCGATTGCCGGCGCGTTGACATTCACCTATTTAAGGGGCTTGAGCAACGACGTCTATTTCCAGATCGGCCTCGTTACACTTGTGGGGCTCGCTGCGAAAAACGCTATTTTGATTGTCGAATTTGCTGTGCTCGAGCGTGAAAGCGGCAAATCGGCTATTGATGCGGCGATTTCTGCAGCACGTCTTCGCTTCCGTCCGATTGTGATGACATCTTTGGCGTTTATCCTTGGTGTTGTCCCCTTGGCAAGATCCACCGGTGCCGGTTCCGCTAGCCGTCACGCAATTGGTACCGGTGTTATCGGCGGTATGTTGGCTGCAACATGTATTGCAACCTTCTTTATCCCGATGTTCTACAGGCTGTTTAGCGGAAACCGTGCCGGAAGAACTGCTGGTGGAGAGCCGACAAATGGCGGCGATGCACCGGAAGCTCAATCCGCACCCGACAAACAGTCCGGCGATAATGTTCAGCAAGCCTGATTGCTTGTTGACAAAGCCAAAAACAAAACCCCGGTCTCCAACCGGGGTTTTTTATTGTCCGGTTAAAGTGTTGCAATCATTCCATGGTCTAAAAACAGCGACCGGAAAAAAGAAATGCGCGGGACAAGGGACAAAGGCCTGAAGCCGCAATTTGAAAGCGCGAAACAGAAGGGGAGACAGGAAAAGGCAGGAGCCGATCAGAAAAAGCACGCCTTGATAGAGAAGGGACAGAAGGGCGAAAGAAAGGTGAGAGCGATCAGAAAAGCTATGGATTGATAGGGAAGGAATAGCAAGGCCGAGAAACAGAAAGAAAAGGCTTCAAGGGAAAAAATGGGGAGACGGATTAACGAGGCGAAGAGGGGGGAAGGCACAGAAAATAACACATGAGTAAGGTGACGCCATCAGACCCGCGCGATCGCATTTATAGAAGCTGTAAAAGGCAGAGGCAGCCGAGATCAGGCAAAACTTGAAAATCTTGAGGTGAAATGAGGGGAAATAGCTGAAAATCAGGCAAAAGCTAAAAATCTCGATCAGTTGCGCGTTATCAAGCCTTGCACATTTGAGCGTTATAAAGCCTTGTGCATTCAGGCGGCCAAACTCGTGAGCATTTGGGCGCTATAAAGACGTGCAAACCGCCAGCCAAACATTTAAGCCGACGGTTTGAAAGCGTTTATGAAAATGGTTGAGGCGTTAGGAAAGGCCTTCAATATCCCCGTTTTCATCAAGATGGATTTTTTCGGCCATCGGGTGGCGCGGAAGCCCCGGCATGGTCATGATATCACCGCAGATCACCACAACAAATCCGGCACCGGCACTCAATTTGACTTCACGCACGGGAATAGTGAAATTTTCCGGCGCGCCTAAGAGTTTCGGGTCGGCAGAAAATGAATATTGCGTTTTTGCCATGCAGACCGGTAAAGTTCCATAGCCTTCCTCGTCCCAGGCCTTCAATTGGTTCAGAATATTGGCCGGAATATCGGCACCGCGCCCGCCATAAATCTCGCGCACAATGGTGTTGATCTTTTCTTCCAATGACAAGTCGTCGGCATAGAGCGGGTGAAAGTTGCTTTTGTTTTCGGAAATCATCTGCACGACAGTGCGCGCCAGTTCCTCGGCACCTTCACCACCTTTTTCCCAATGGCGGCACATAATGGCCTGATGGTGGGTTTCGGCAACAGCTTTCTTTAAAACGTCTATCTCCGCATCGGTGTCGGAATTGAAATGATTAATTGCCACAATGACCGGCACACCATATTTTTCCATATTAGAAATATGGCGCAACAAATTGGCGGTGCCTTTTTTCAATGCCGCAACATTTTCATGGGCAAGATCGCCTTTTGCAACGCCGCCATTCATTTTCAGCGCACGGATTGTTGCAACAATGACGGTTGCGTCGGGTTTCAAGCCGGCTTTGCGGCATTTGATGTCGAAAAACTTCTCGGCTCCAAGATCAGCACCGAAGCCTGCTTCCGTGACGACATAATCGGCAAGCTTCAACGCTGTTTTTGTTGCAATGACCGAGTTGCAACCATGGGCAATATTGGCAAAAGGCCCGCCATGGATAAAAGCCGGACTGTGTTCGATTGTCTGAACCAGATTGGGCGCCAATGCATCGCGCAACAAAACCGCCATTGCACCTTCTGCATGAATGTCGGAAGCGGTAACAGGAGTTTTATCGTAACGGTAACCGATAATAATTTTCCCCAAGCGTTTTGTCAGATCGGCAAGGTTTTCGGAAAGGCAGAAAATTGCCATGATTTCGGAGGCCACCGTAATGTCGAAACCGCTTTGGCGGCAAAACCCGTTTTTTACCCCGCCAAGGGAAAGAACAACGTCACGAAGCGCGCGGTCATTCATGTCGACCACGCGTTTCCATGTAATCCGGCGGGAGTCGATATTCTGTTCATTGCCCCAATAAATGTGGTTATCCACCATTGCGGCAAGAAGATTATTGGCCGATGTGATCGCATGAAAATCACCGGTAAAATGCAAATTGATGTCTTCCATCGGAATGACTTGCGAACGCCCGCCACCGGCGGCTCCACCTTTTTGTCCGAAATTCGGCCCTAAGGATGGTTCGCGTAACGATGCAACAGCCTTTTTGCCGATGTGATTGAGGGCATCGGTGAGCCCGATTGTTGTTGTGGTTTTTCCTTCGCCCGCCGGTGTCGGGTTAATGGCAGTCACCAGAATAAGTTTGCCGTTTTTATTGTTTTTGAGCGTTTCGATATATTTCGCGCTGATTTTTGCCTTGTCATGGCCGTAAGGAACAATATCTTCGTAAGGAATATCAAGCTTGGCGGCAATGTCACGAATAGGCAGTTTGGTTGCTTGACGGGCTATTTCAATATCTGAAAGATTCATCAATATTCTCTATTATCAGGCGCAACAGGTAAAAATTGCGGTTATTCTTTCGCCTTGGCAAAATGATCGCCATTTTGTCAATCAATGGGGACTTCTTACCCCACATTTAACAATAATGCCATTTTTAACCGGCAATAACCATGACACTCCAATAAAAATTGTCACTTCTCTTGGGCGTTAACCAAGACAAATTGCCTTAAAAGGTCTTGATCGGCCGGAAACAACCTTATCCCCGAAAAACTGTTGAACGGAAACAATTTTGTTGAAAGAAACTCCGCAAGAAAACCGCCAAATGGCGAGAAAACCGCTTTGATATTTCGGGTGCCAAAAATTTAACTCCGCTGCGGCGCTCTTTTGGAAAAGACGATTCATTTTTCAGGAATATTTCGCACAGAAAGACTCTTAGGTCAGGCGGAAGAAGATTAAAAATCAGAGGGAACGGATGGACGGGGAAACTCGGCAAAAATGGAGGAAATGGGGAAAATGAAAAGTTCAATGTTTTTACCCCGAAGCGCATATTTTTGACGACAAACGAGGAAAACAAACCGAATCACAATCCGCCACATCATGCCTGCCGGAAAATGGGGCAGCACGAACTTGGCAACACGAGCATCCGGTTGTGTTGGTTCATTTTGCCGGCATATTTTTCCCAACCAGAGACTTAAGGGTTCATAATCAGGGTTAAAACAAGCCTGCTTTAATAAAACCGGATAAGCCCGACGTGGAAAGGCTTCAAAAGTGAAGTGGGGTAACAAGTCGGAAATCTTGGAAATGCACAGCGGGTGGTAAGCGCCATCAATACCGAAATGGCTGAAAGCTTCAAACGGGAAATATCAAAACCGGCTTTCTTGTCCCATAACGATACAAGGATTACTTAAAATTGATGAGGAAAGAAAATATCGGAAATTTTCTTTTTCCAAAAGAAATGACGCTTTTTTGAACGATTGACCGGTTTTTTAAAAAGAAAGGTTTTTTAAGGGACGTTTTTGGGGGAGGTTGCTGTTAAGCGGCGTTTTTGATCCGGATTATACAGAATTTCACGTTTGGGAGATAAATAATCGTGCCGCTTTTTCGAAGAATCGGATAAAATTTTATCGAGCTCTTCTAAAGGTTTTGCGTTTTCAGGCGGCGGAAGATGCGGTGGTTCGTGCGGCCAAAAATGCGATGGCGCGGCCTTTTTAAGTTGAAACAGAAAGACTTGGAGGCAGCACCTCGGGAACAAGGTTTTTAAAAAATCAAATAGCTCGATTTCCCGAGCCGGGAGCCATGAAGAGAGGCGTTATCGTTATCAAAGGAAGCGATTAAGCGGAAAACGATCAAAAAGGGGAAAAACGGCGGCTTTGGTAGCGGAGGAGGGATTTGAACCCCCGACACAAGGATTATGATTCCTCTGCTCTGACCTACTGAGCTACTCCGCCACAAAAAATGTCTTTTTAAAAAACATTTAGCCGTGGCGGCGATATAAGGGGTTCAATCCCACTCTGTCAAGCATCGTTTTTGAGCTTTTCTCTTGTCAATGGCGTTCATGACCGATATTGAACAAATAAGATATTGCTTTTTAGTTCAGCAATAAGGATAAGGCATAGACAATGGCTCCACGCGTAGCAGTTTTGGGATGTGGTTATTGGGGGAGCAATCACATACGTACTTTGAAAAGTCTGGGAGCGCTCGCAGCCGTTTCCGACGTGAATGTTCATCGTGCGGAAGGGTTTGCAGCAGAACACGATGTCGAGGCAATCCCCGTTGATGAGATTTTTACCCGTAAAGATATAGATGCAATGGTACTGGCACTGCCGCCGCAGTTTCATGCGGAAAACGCTATCAGAGCGATAGAAGGCGGCAAGGATGTGCTGGTTGAAAAACCGATTGCGCTTAATGTCGAGGATGCAGAGCGCGAAGTGCGCATTGCAAAGGAACATAAGCGTATTTTTATGGTGGGGCATGTTTTGCGCTACCATCCGGCATTTGAAAAATTGCTTGAACTTGTCAATGAAGGGGCATTGGGAGAAGTGCGCTATATTCATGCCCACCGTCTCGGGCTTGGCAAATTCCATACCGAAAGTGATGCACTGTGGGATCTCGCGCCCCACGACCTTTCAATGATTCTGGCTATAACAAAATGTGAACCGTCGGAAATTCATGGCGAGGGCGCGGCGATTATCGACAACTTGTCCGATTTTGCCCATGTCCATATGAAATTTCCCAATGGCATGCGTAGCCACCTTTTTGCTTCCCGCCTCAATCCCTATCGCGAACGTCGTTTGACTGTGGTTGGTACCAAAGCCATGGCCGTGTTTGATGATGTCGAGCCGTGGGGAAGAAAGCTTGCTATTTACCGTTTCGAGGTTTGGCAGGATAATAATCAATGGGCATTTACCGCAGACGAGCCGGAATATATTCCGGTTGAGGAAGCAATGCCGCTCACCCGCGAATTGCAGCATTTCCTGCACTGTATCGAAACCCGTGAGGAACCCCGCACCAACGGCGACGAGGCCATTGCCGTTCTGCGTATTCTGACAGCCGGCAGTGTCCATCATAAAGCAAAGGAAATTTCTGGTAAAACGCAGGCAAAAAATAAAGATACGGCGAAGAAATAATGTAAAAAGCTGTTACATGCGTCATAGAACTTTGATTACATATTGTTCGTCTAAGGCGTTATGTTAGGCAAGCCGTGCCAGTGAATGATTCGGCCAGCTAAACAATTGATAGCAACGGAGTGAATATGCAATTTATAGATCTTGGAGCGCAAAGGGCGCGTATTAAAGATAAAATCAATACGGCTATTGCCCATGTGATTGAAAGTGGCAAATATATTCTCGGGCCGGAAGTCGAAGAATTCGAAAAACGTATGGCCGATTATATCGGCGTCAAACATGTGATCGGCTGCTCGAACGGCACAGACGCATTGTTGATGCCGCTTATGGCTGAAAATATCGGACCGGGAGATGCTGTTTTCTGCCCAAGCTTTACATTTGCTGCAACCGCCGAAGTTGTTGCATTGACCGGTGCAGAACCGGTTTTTGTCGATATTCTGCCCGATACTTTCAATATGGATCCGGCAAAACTTGAAGAAGCCATTGCAATGATCAAAAAAGAAGGCCGCCTGACACCGCGGGCGATCATTCCGGTTGATCTCTTTGGTCTTCCTGCCGACTTTAGTAAAATTTCGGCAATTGCAGCCAAAGAAAACCTGTTTGTTATTGAAGATGCAGCCCAAGCCATTGGCGGAAAACATGAAAATGCCATGTGCGGTGCTTTTGGTAATGTCGGCGCAACCAGCTTCTATCCGGCAAAACCGCTTGGCTGCTATGGTGATGGCGGGGCAATGTTTACCGATGATGATGACCTTGCCGAACGTTTGCGTTCAATCTATTTCCACGGCAAAGGTTCATCCCAATATGACAATGTCCGCATCGGTTTGAACTCGCGTCTTGATACCATTCAGGCCGCTATTTTGTTGCAGAAACTCGATATTCTTGAAGACGAGATGGAAAAACGCGCCGTTATCGGCAAACGTTATAGCGATGGTTTGAAAGACGTTGTCAAAACCCCGAAAATCGAAAAAGGGTCACGCTCTGCCTATGCCCAATACACAATCGTTGTAGAAGACCGTAACGGACTTCAGGCGCACCTCAAAAATGCCGGTATTCCATCCATGATCTATTACATCAAGCCGTTGCATTTGCAGACAGCCTACCGGCATTTCCCGCAAGCCAAAGGCGGCCTGCCGGTTTCGGAACATGCAGCCGATCACGTTTTGAGCTTGCCAATGCATCCTTATTTGCCGGAAAGCGATCAGGACAAAATTATCGGCTTGATCCGGGAATTTTGTGGCAAGTGAGCAGTTGTTTGACAGTGTGAAAACAACAACTGCACACTATCAAAAATAGATTTGGTTTGAAGAAAGGCCGGTTTACCGGCCTTTTTCTTTCATGGTGACTGCTTTAAAAGTGCAGCTTTCTCCGGTTTGCCGCTTGAAGGCGGAGAATTATTGAAGAAAGCAATGCGAACGAAAGAACGACAATAGAGAAGAAGCCGATTTTGTTGTTCAGAAAAACCGGTTCATGAAAACAGACGGCTCATGACAGGCTTATTCGCCGCCACAAACGGGAAAATAACAAAATTTATTCGTTCCGGTCATGAGAAAAACAGTTTGGCACATTCGGGCAGTGACGGGAGGCAACAGGAAAACAAGCCAAACGCCGATAGTAAAACGCAAACGTCCCGTATGAAAGCGCAAACGTCCGTATGAATGCAGAAACGCCGATATGAAAGACAACAAAGCGATTTGGAAGAATGTCGGGCGGTAAAAATAAAGCCGGTAATCCGGTTTGTAAGCGGGCTTTGTAATCGGGTGTGGCGATAATTCACCGGTTCCAAGACAAATGTTCACACTGCCGGAACATTTTATTCAAGAAAAGGTGTTTCAAGAAAGTGCGAAAGCCGCCATTGATTGGTAATGGCGGCTTAAAAAAAGCGGAATGCAGCCCGTATCGCTCAGAACACCCCGCCTTCAATCAAAAAGCGGATGATGAAAAGGAGAGCGATAATCCACGTTGCGGGATGCACTTCGCGCCATTTTCCCGTAATTGTTTTCAAAATAGCATAGCTGATGAAGCCGAAGGCAAGGCCGTTGGCGATCGAATAGGTAAACGGCATCAAAAGTGCAGTGAGTGCTGCCGGTACTGCTTCGACAATGTCGTCCCAGTTGATTTCGGCAAATTCACGCATCATGAGACAAGCGACAAAAATCAATGCCGGTGCAGTGGCATAGGCGGGAATAGAAAGTGCTACGGGCGCGAAAAACAGTGCCAATATGAAGAACACCCCGACAGTGATGGCGGTAAGCCCTGTACGACCGCCTGCCGCAACACCGGATGCGCTTTCAACAAAAGCGGTGGTGGAGCTTGTACCGATCAGGGAGCCTGCAAGAATGGCCGTGCTATCGGCAAATAGCGCGCGTCCGAGATTATTCGGCTTGTCGTCGGGAATAAGACCGGCGCGTTTGCCAACGCCGACAAGTGTTCCGGTGGCATCGAATATTTCAACCAGTACAAAAACCAGAAGCACATGGAAAATGCCGGTATGCAACACGCCCACAATATCAAGCTTTAAAAAGGTCGGTGCAACAGAAGGGGGAAGTGCAATTCCGCCCGAATGAACGAGCGCTTTAAAACTCTTGTAGCCGTCATCGGTAAAGATGAAAGAGAGAATTGTGACAGCGATAATACCAATCAGAATGCCGCCGCGTATTTTGAAAGCATCAAGCGCAACAATGATAAAAAGTCCGATACCGGCAAGCACAGGACCGGCTTTGGTTACATCGCCAAGCCCCACCAGAGTGGCATCGTTATTGATGATAATGCCCGCACTCTGGAACGCCACAATAGAAAGAAACATGCCGATACCGGCGCCGATGGCACTGCGCAACGACTTCGGTACGCCGGCAATCAGCCATTGTCTGACGCCGGTTGCTGTTAAAACAAGAAAGACAACGCCCGAAAGGAAAACCGCCCCCAAAGCCTGTTGCCAGCTATAGCCCATAGTAATGACAACCGAATAGGCAAAAAATGCATTGAGCCCCATGCCCGGTGCCATGCCGATCGGCCAATTGGCAAGCAACCCCATGATGAAACAGCCGACTGCGGCAGCAATACAGGTTGCAACAAAAACCGCGCCCTTATCCATTCCGGCAGCCCCCAGAATGGTGGGGTTGACAGCAAGGATGTAGGACATAGTGAGGAAGGTTGTAAGACCGGCGCCGATTTCAATGCCGATGCGCGTATTGTTTGCTTTCAAGTGAAATAGTTTCTCAAGCATCCTGCCGATCCCTATTTAATCACCCTTTAAAGGTGGTTTTGCCGTTTTATTGCCGCTACCTGTCCGGCTTTACGTTTATACCATTTTGTCGGCTTTAGGCTACAAGGGGAAAAGTGTTCAAGGCAAACATATCGGCTTTGATTCACAGTTTTCTCGCGAATCATTGCTAGTTTCGGGCGGGGAAGAACATCTCGTCACAAAAATGCGGCTGCACGCCGGTTGCGACCTTCGCATTTTTTTAAAAACAGTGCGCGAAAGTTTAAAGCTGGTTAGCTGAACAGAAGGATTTGATATTTTAAAATCCGGACCTTCGTAATTTTTAAACGCAAACTTCCCTGAAGTGTAACAAAAGGCTCCATCGTCGGAAAACTGCCCCCTTCCGGCTTACCAAAAGGAGCCTTCGGGTGCGTTCAGTAAATCGCAAAGAGCTTCCGCTATGACATTTTCATAGCGCAGCGCTTTGTCTTTTAAGCAATCGAACACTCCTGAAATAACAGTCTGGTGGAATGTTATTCTAAAACCATTTCGAGCGAAGAATTGAAGGCTTCCTGCTGACGAAAAAGCCGGTTTTCCAAAATAGCGTAACAAAAGTTTTCAAGAACGAAAAAGGCCACAACAACAAAATTGGCGAAAGCGCAGAAAATCATCGAGCTCAACCGGAATTCAAGCCTGGAATTGTTTCAAGCAAAGATTTTATGGCTTCTCGCAGAACTCGAGCTTTTGTTTGGAAACCATAAACAAAATAGTCGTAAGACTCACATGAAACAAGCTTCAGAGGGGTGATAAGGTGTTATCTTTCTGAAAACGATTTTGTTATGACTATTCCATATTATTTGCTTGTTTTTTGCGCGCCTTCAGCTTTTTTTAGCTTTTGTTGCGGTTTTGCGTTTTGCAGGCTTTTTAGGGGCAGAAGTTTTATTCTGTTGCTGTTTTTCTGCCTTCAGATCGTTTTTGATGCGGGCGGCGAGGCTCTTTTTGCCTCGAGCCTGTTTGACAAGGTCGGGAATGGGAGAAGATGCACCTTCCGATATTGCAACGTTAGCAGTAAATTTTGCCGCAGTATCCATGATCTCTTCGCGCAGCTTATCCATATCGGCTTTGGTGATTTTGTTTTGTTGCAAGTCTTGTGTTGCTTCGGCAAGCTTGCTTTTTAAAGTTGCAACTTCATCTTCCAGACGTTTGATTTCGTCGGCCTCGATACGGTTTGCTGCTCGGGCTTTACGCTCTTCAATCAATTGGTCGCGAATTTCCTCCACGGTCTTTCCCTTATTACTTTCGAGTGTGGCAACAAGTTGTTTTTCGGTTTCAAGTTCCTCTTGCCCGTCTGCCAATTGTTCCGACAACAAGTTTGCGCGTTCATCGGCACCGCTCAGGCGCCATAGCTCTTCTTTTGCATGGTCGAGTTCGCGCTTTTGAGTTGCATATTTTTCGCTAAGACGCTCGAATTTTTCGTCGCGCTTGACGAGTTCCACTGCCTGTTTTGCACGCAAAAAATCTCTATCTGCTTCGATTTCGGTGAGTGAGAGCGGCACACCCTGCGCGATCTGTTTGCGGGCAAGATAAAGCGCGCGCCGCCAGATTGCCGGAGCAAGCAGAATAAGAACGAGTGTCGTGGCAGCTATGCCAAGAATGAAAAACAGTACCGACTGGATAAGCATAAAAGGCCTCGGATGCCCGACAAATGTTTAAAACGGATTCCAGGTGGCGGCCGGTGTCAATTTCAGGTAACCGATATTGACCCCCAAACGTGCGCCAACACCGGTTCTGACCGGTACCAGAAGGATATTTCCTTTCTTAAGCACATGAAAGCCCACACCTGCAACAAAATAAGCAGAGCCGGAAATACCGGCATAACGTCCCCAAAGATTGTTGACACTGTCAAGCTCGTAAACAAGAATCATCAAGCGCGAGCCTTGTCCGCCAATATCCCAGCCGATTGTCGGCCCCTGCCAGAAAACCTTGTGATCGCCGACATTTTTTGTGTAAAGCGTGCCTTCACCATAGGTAAGCCCGCCGATAATGGCGCCGGAACCTTCTTCGCCGAGGATATAACCATTCGGCAATCCGTATTTGGCAAATACTTTTTCGATTGCGGTGGCCATACTGCCGGCAGCATCGCCGAAAAAGCGATGTCCGGAATCGATAATTTCCTGAGCAGTATAGCGCCCGTTTTGCTGTTGGGTCTGAGCTTGCAACGGGGTCAATCCGCCAGTTGCGAACAATGTTGTAAACAAAGCCAACGCAAAGAGAAAAACGACTTTACGCCACTGAATACGGATGGAACCGGTCATAGTGTTTCACCTCTTCTGGTCACTCAATGGTTGGGCCTTTCATGATTTTAAGACCCGGTTTCTTCTGATTCTAACGGGCAAAGTTGTTTAAATTCTTAAAAACCATAAAAACGTTTAAAAATAGGCGGGATAATTTGCAAAAAGCCGGAGAATATGGGGATAAATGTAATTTTCAACGGTTCATAATTTTTTAAGTTCTGTCCATGGAATCTTAAGGGTTTTGATTTAGAGCAAGGCCAAAACGTAGTTTTTGGAGTTTTTCATTATGCCTTTAGCTGTCACTTTGAGCCCCGCCGATCTTGCCGCATTATTATGCAGCCGCATTTGCCACGACCTCATTTCACCTGTCGGGGCAATCAATAACGGTGTCGAACTTTATGACGAAAGTGACGCACAGGAAGATGCTATAGAACTTATCCGCATGTCGGCGGTCAATGCATCGTCGAAACTGCAATTTGCCCGCATTGCTTTTGGTGCGGCCGGTTCTGCAGGAAGCGAGATTGACAGCGGCGACGCTGAAACAGTTGCCAAAAATTACATGGAAAACGAAAAAGGCAATCTTGATTGGAAAGCACCGCGTCTGCTTTTGCCAAAGAATGAGGTAAAATTGCTGCTTAATCTTGTTCTGGTGGCCAATTTTTCGATTCCACGCGGCGGAGATATTGTTGTCGAGATCGGTGAAGAAAATGGTAAACGCGCTTTTCAGCTCAAGGTAAGCGGAAAAATGTTGCGTGTGCCGCCGAAATTCCTTGAATTATATAATGGTCAGGTTCCTGAAGAACCGATTGATGCCCATAGCGTGCAATTTTATTATACTTTGCTTTTGGCACAAATGGCCAATATGACAATCGGCGTTCAGGCTCAGCCGGAAATCATCACTTTTACTGCCGGCTGATAAGGCAAGTGTTTGGTCATTCTTATGCGGCGTTTTGCATTGTTTTGCAAAATGCCGTGTTTTAAAGAATGTCGGTCAAAAAATCGGAATGCGTGGAACGCTTTTCTCTGATGCTTTCACTGCTCTTTTTTGGGAAAAAACGCGGATATTGAAGAGCATTCAGGTAGGCGAGGGGGAGCGATAATTTTCCCGTGCCGAATTGTTTTTCCTTTGCTTATTAAATTTTTTTGTTGGTTTGATCTCCAAAGCCACGCTTGCAAACCAATTAAAAGCTTCAAGTCTTTTTCTTTTTTCAGTATCAAAAGAGGCGTTTAAAAGTCGGAACGGCCAAGCAAATTCATTGCGTTAAATAAACAAAATCAAGAAATTGATTTGAAGCTTTCACGCGTTTTTTAAAACTTCAACTTGGAAATAGCCCAACAGTTTTGACAATTTCTGCGGTTCCTTTGTAAGAATTGTTTAAAGGGATTTTCCTTCTTTAGCCGGAAGATCACCTTATTGATAAGCAGGGACATAAAACAGAAACATTTATAGAAAAACTTGCAGCAGAGGCAGGAAACTTGGGAGCCGGAAAACAGAGCCTGAACAGGCAAAAAATGATGGTGCACCAATATGATAGGAGCAGTATTAAAGGTGAAGGACAAAAGAAAAACCGGAGACTTTTTTAAAAACTGAAAAGTCTCCGGCGTATTTATTTAAATTATCTGTCGTGAAACAAAATTTTTAAGAAAAATCAAGCGGTTTCGCGCATCGGTTCTTCTGTCGGTTCACGCAGTACATAACCGCGACCCCATACAGTTTCGATGTAATTGACGCCACCGGAAACAGCATCCAGCTTTTTGCGAAGTTTGCAGATGAAAACGTCGATAATTTTAAGTTCGGGCTCGTCCATGCCACCATAAAGATGGTTCAAGAACATTTCCTTGGTCAAAGTTGTTCCCTTGCGCAGGGAGAGAAGTTCGAGCATCTGGTATTCTTTGCCGGTTAAATGAACCGGATGACCGCCGATTTCAACGGTTTTTGCATCGAGATTGACAACAAGATCGCCGGTCGCAATCACCGATTGGGCGTGTCCCTTCGAACGGCGAACAATAGCATGAATGCGGGCAACCAATTCATCTTTATGAAATGGCTTGGTCATATAATCATCGGCGCCAAAGCCAAGGCCGCGCACTTTATCTTCAATGCCACCCATGCCGGAAAGAATGAGGATTGGCGTTTTGACTTTGGAAAGACGCAAAGTGCGCAAAACTTCATAACCCGACATATCAGGCAGGTTGAGGTCTAACAAAATGATATCGTAATCATATAATTTGCCAAGGTCTACACCTTCCTCTCCAAGGTCTGTCGTGTAGACATTAAAGCTTTCCGATTTGAGCATAAGCTCGATGCTTGTCGCTGTCGCGTGGTCATCTTCAATCAATAAAACGCGCATATCCTATATCCCCTTTCCACTAGCCGAATCAGGCGTTATCGCGGTCAATGCAAACAACTGCACCATGAACGTGCACAGTTGATTTAAAAAACACCATAAAATCATGATTTTAACCGAAACCATGGTTTTACATTTCGGCAGCACTCAGAACAATTCGTTGCCTCTTTAACCAATCTGCATCAAAATGGTTAACAAAATATGATTCTTGTTGGCAAGAAGTTAATAAAAATTTGTGAAAAAAACCTTGTATTACCTTGATTCAAGGTGATAAAAACTGAACAGATATGCTTAATTTTTACTTTAAGAAATTGCTCTAACCGATTCAACAGACTCACTGTTTTCAGTTTTGAAAAAGGCTTTTTGTGTTGAAAAATGGCCTTTTGTTTACCGAGCTTTAAGGGACATCCGCTATAGTGCTCAAAGACCGTAAACAAATGGTTAAAAATCCAGCCCGATTTCGTTCGTTATAAGCGTCGGGTGAGAAAAGCCTTGAACAAACCTGCCATCTCTTCGGGGAGCGTTCATGGTTCCTTTAACAAAAGGGGATAAACCGTTTTTCCGGTGAGTATATGAGTATCAAGGTGTGAACGTGTTGTTGTTCACGGTAGTCAAGGAGTATTGCGTATGAAACCGCGTGAAAGTGTGGTTCGGTTGAAGATGTTCCAGGTGCGCGAAAAACGTCGCCAGATTTCTCAACTTGATATGATGATGGGCGAGTTCAATCGTATGGCAAGCGAGTTGGAAGCGCAGATTGTTAATGAAGAGCGCAAATCCGGTATTACCGATGTCAACCATTTTGCCTATCCCACTTTTGCACGCGCTGCCCGTCAACGGCGCGAAAACCTCATGAATTCCATCCGTGATTTGCAAATCCAGAAAGCATCCGGCGAAATGAAGCTGCATGAGCTTGAAGCCGAACTTGAACGTGCAAAAGCTTTGGAAGAACGCGACGGCAAGGCATTGCCCGATGAAGATGCAGTGTTTGTCCAAAGCCGCTCGATGATCGGTTGAGGTCGCAGTTTTTTAAATTCTACCCCGACGCTAATTCGACGGTCGTGGGCGAGAACGGAAATCTTTAAGAAAACGCGTTGCGGAAATTATGACCTTTTGATCGTTAAGGGCACCAAGCGCTTTAACGGGAAACGGTTTTTTCCGTTTCTTTGACGATATTTAAAAATCGGGACCTCCGGCAAAGCACTAATTTTCTCATCAAAACGCGCTTTCAACACAGCGTGGACAAAACCCGAAACTATTCTCCAGTGCCTACTGATGGCGGGCATGAAATGGTCGGTTGAAGAACCGGCCATTTTTTTCGTGCTTTCTTATCTTCATGCTTTTCTTAATTTTTGCCCATTACATCCGGATTGTTCCTAGCGACAGTTTCTCACCTTTACGCGAGCTTTGTGAGCACCCGAAGATCATCATTCCGGTCATACCCCGCAATTTTACCGATTATATCGACGTGTCTTTCCAAAAAATCAGGCGATCAGCAGGGAACTTATTTCGATTTTTGTCCTGAAGATTTTACCCGCCAAGCATGAAGCTCCAACAAGTGATTGCCGGCTTGATGCGCGAGGTTGAAGACAAGACTTGCACTAAAATCAAAAAGAAGTTTTGAACTCACTTCTTTTGGGCGGGAGCCTTGCAATCGAGCGGAAATAGCGCTTTGAAACCCTTACCGCCTGCCAAACAGCCTTGAGAGGGGAATAAGTCTTAAGGGCAAAAAGAGGAGGAGGTGCGATCGAAAGATGAGAAAAACCGCTCACCTGAGCCGAGCTGCTTCACAAAAGTTTATAAAAATGTGAGGAACGGCAATCTGTCAAAAATGCTCATTTCTTTGGATTCGAAAACCGACAAAGAAAACTTGCATGACAATAAACAAAGAATTCCTAACCGGACAGGGAACGACAATCCGAATCCTGAAAGTTAAGAACGAAAAGAAACTGTAAAAATAAGAGATGAGTTTAATTTTCAAAAAAGTCGGAAAAATCGGCAATTTTAGTATTGCAGCAACTGAATTTTTTTAAGACGCATAGTTTTCGTCGGAAGTGCGTTGCGCCGGAAGTGTTTTTTAAAATATGGTAAGGAGTCGCAAAACAAGGTTCGAGATTTGCAGCCGCTTTTCCGCAGGTGTTCATTTTCAGGAAAATTTTATACCGCATTCTTGAATTCGCCTTAATATAAAACAACCGTTTCTTAAAATGAAAGAAACGGTTGTTTTATTGATATTTCAAGGCAAGAAGGGTCAAGCATATCAATGCCGGTATTGCTGAATACGCGTTGTGCGTAAGCCCGCAAGACCGTGTTCATCAATCGAGCATTGCCAGGATAAAAACTCTTCCACCGTCAAGGTATAACGTTGGCAGGCTTCATCCAAACTCAGCAGGCCACCTCTGACAGCGGCAACAACTTCTGCTTTGCGACGGATAACCCAGCGCCTTGTATTGCTTGGCGGCAGGTCGGTGATCGTAAGCGGACTCCCATCTGGGCCAATAACGTATTTTACTCGTGTTCTTACTAACTCGGTCATTGTACTCTCTACTCTTATTCAAGGACCTGAAGCGACAATAAACGCCGAGCTTTAAAAAAGAGCTAAACAGGTGGAAACGGAAATTTAACAAATAGCAAGGCGCGAAATTGTGTTTTTTATTTAAAATTGATAAATATCAGTGGGTTAATTAAAAAACGCAGCAATCAAACAAACTTGAACAAAAAACGCTACTTTATTTTTTTTTGTTTTTTTATAAACTGGAGAAAACGGGTTTTCATAAATTGCCCCGTTTTAGAGTTTCTTTTTCGAAGCGGCGGTTGTGTTGTGCATTTCAAAACACAATATAATTTCAACAAGCCGCCAATGGGTTAGAAGGTAAGCTTATGTCTCTCAACAGTCTTGATCTTCCAAAACGTCCTGAAGACACACGCGTGGTCGTTGCCATGTCGGGTGGTGTCGATTCGTCCGTTGTTGCAGGATTGTTGAAAAAAGAAGGCTATGATGTGGTCGGCGTCACCCTTCAACTTTACGATCATGGTGCAGCAACCCATCGCGTTGGCTCTTGCTGTGCCGGTCAGGATATCGAGGATGCGCGGCGTGTTTCGGAAACTTTGGGTATTCCCCATTATGTGCTGGATTATGAAGCCCGCTTCCGTGAAGCCGTCATCAATCCCTTTGCCGATAGTTATGCCCATGGTGAAACACCCATTCCTTGTGTTGCCTGCAACCAGACAGTGAAATTTGCCGATCTTCTTGTTACAGCAAAAAATCTTGGTGCAGATGCCTTAGCCACAGGCCACTATATAAGAAGCCGTCCGAATGGTGCGCATCGCGCATTATACCGGCCCGTTGATGCCAATCGTGACCAGAGCTATTTCCTTTTTGCCACAACGCAGGAACAGATTGATTATTTGCGTTTTCCGCTTGGCAATCTTGCAAAACCGCATGTTCGTGAAATTGCCGCCGAAATGGGTTTGTCTGTTGCATCCAAGCACGACAGTCAGGATATTTGCTTTGTTCCTCAGGGGCGTTATTCGGATGTGATCGCCAAATTGCGTCCTGAAGCTGCCAATCCGGGGGATATCGTCCATATTGACGGGCGAATCCTTGGTCGCCATGAAGGAATCGTCAATTTTACTATTGGACAGAGGCGCGGCATCGGTATTGCAACCGGTGAAGCGCTTTATGTTGTCTATCTTGATGCGGAAAATGCGCGCGTCATTGTCGGCCCGAGAGAAGCACTTGAAACGCGCAAACTGTTTTTGCGTGATGCCAATTGGCTGGGCGACGAAAATATCGACGAGTTTCCAAAGGATGGTATCGTTGTCGCCGCCAAAGTACGCTCCACACGTCCGCCACGTCCGGCAATTTTGAAAGTTGAAGATGGTATGTTGACGGTTGAACTGCTGGAAGGCGAAACCGGCGTTGCCCCCGGACAAGCCTGTGTTCTTTATGATAATGACAGCAATGATGCACGGGTTCTTGGTGGCGGCTTTATCACCCGTTCCGAACGTGATGCACGAGCCGAGGCAATGCTTAAAAACCTGCTCAATCAAACGCGTGAAAACACCGCAGCCTGATAGTTCAAGGCGTTTCAACGTAAAAGACAAAAAACCGGCAGGTAAAACCATTTGCCCACGGCAACGTCTTTGCATCTCCAAGCTCAGCTTCTTTGCATTTGTCATAGCCAAAAATATCTGCTTTTCACGAAGCTGCCTTCATGGGCATGTGTTGATGCGAGCCTTTCCGTCTCCCATCAAGGAAACGTAGCCGGTTGTATCGGAAGAAAGCCCGCCATATCCGGGAAAGCTTTGTTAACGGTGTTCACGGAAAACCATGTGGCTTTTTTCGAGAAAACCTTACCGGCTTTGTCTGAAGAAGGTTTGACGAAAATGTTCAAGAAAGGTCTTGTTGCTTGTGCTTGCGAATGGCCTGTCGTCGATGTTCAGCTGAGCCTCTCGGGCTTGTGTTCAAGAGAAAACCCTATTGGCTATGTTCGAGAAAACCTTACCGGCTTTGTCTGAAGAAAGCCTCGGTTGTCTCTCGTGATTTTGCCTGAATGTTTCGGGTTATTTTAATTTTTCAGCCGTTGTTGCGGTAAAAATAGCCGAAGTTGCTTGTTATCTTTTGATGATGATGGGCAGCGTTTCAGGCGTAGAGAAACAATATTTTTCCGAAGTTTTCAATTCAGTTTGTCAAAATCGGCAAAATGTTCAAGCGCAAGTCCGGTTGCGGTAGCAACGTTCAGGCTGTCGAAATCATAAGCAATGGGAATACGTAAAGTCTCGGTATCTTTAAGCACAAAATCCGGAAGGCCTTCACCTTCTGTTCCGAAAACAAGAGCGGTTCTTTTTGCCACTTCCGCATCTTTCAAATAGTTCGGTGCTGATGGAGAAAGCGAGTAGATACGGAAATCGGCTTTTTCGAGCGCGTCCAGAATATGCTTGATATCTTCACCTTGAGTATAGGGCATTTTCAGTGCCGCCCCCACCGACACGCGAATGGCTTTGCGATAAAGCGGATCACAACTGGTTTTATCGATGATAATACCGTCAGCCGCAAAAGCAGCAGCATTGCGGAAGATCGAGCCCATATTATCATGATTGGAAATGCCACATAAAACCGGAACCAATGCTTTTTCAGGTAAACTTGCCAGAAATTCATCAAGTGTCGGGGTGCTTATCCGTTCCCCGATGCCAAGAATTCCGCGGTGCACATTGAATCCTGCAATATCGTCCATGATTTTTTGCGGAACACAGTAGATCGGGCAGGTGGGTTTTGTTGCTTCCAGTACCGGCATTAACCCCAGAAGCTTGGCTGCGGCAACAAGCAGTGATTGAGCCTGAAAACGGTTCGAACGCAAAAGCACCGAAAGCACAACCTTGCCTTCGGCAATAAAATGATGTTCGCGGCCGACCAGATCACGTTCGCGAATATCCCGATAAGGGAGTAGCCGCGGGTCATCAACATCGCTGATTGTCGTAATATCCAAACTCATAAAACACACCTATCACCGTTTCTGGTGTTCTGCCAGATGGTGGATAATGTCTTCCCCGGTTATCACACCAATGACACGTCCGTTTTCGGCAACGCCTATGGCGCCGTTTTTGCGGTCGCACGCACTGATGAGATCAGGTAAACTGGTATCAGGTTTTGCCATGGCTGCAACAGAAATATCGCTATTCTCATAATTATAAGGGCGCATAACCTGTCTTGCCGTCAAGAAGCTTAAAGGATTGATGTGGCGCACAAAGTTGGCCACATGTTCATTGGCTGGCGTTAGTACGATTTCCTGTGCTGTGCCGCATTGTAAGATTCGCCCGTCTTCCATAATGGCAATGCGGTTGCCCATTTTGATGGCCTCATCAAGGTCATGGCTCACAAATACCAAGGTTTTATTGAGCCGCTTTTGCAGTTCCAGAAGTTCATCCTGTAGATGGTTGCGAATAAGCGGGTCAAGGGCTGAAAACGGCTCGTCCATCAACAGCACCGGTGCACCGGTTGCGAAAGCACGGGCAAGGCCGATTCTTTGTTGCATACCGCCCGAAAGCTCGGTCACCATGCGGTTTGCCCATTCATTCAATCCGACAAGGTCAAGCTGTTCGGCAATAATGGCCTGACGTTGCTTCTTTGGTACCCCCGCCACTTCGAGGCCAAAACCGATGTTATCGGCAACTGTACGCCACGGAAACAGGCCAAATTGTTGGAACACCATGGAAACAAGGCGGGTGCGCACATAGCGCAATTCTTCGCTGGAAGCGGTAGTAACGTTGATTTCCTTTCCGACATCTCCAACATAAATGTTGCCTTCAACCGGCTTTATCAAACGGTTGATGGTGCGCAGCAAAGTCGATTTTCCTGATCCGGACAATCCCATTAAAACCAGCGTTTCACCCTCGGCAATGTCAAGAGAACATTCATGGACACCAAGCACCGTATTGGTTAAATCCTTGATTTCTGCCCGTGATGCACCTTGCTCAGCAAGATCAAGCGCCTGCTTGCGCCGATTGCCGAAAACCACACTGACATGATCGATAATCACTCTGGCCATTAACGTGCCTTTCCCGGACGGAACAGGCGGTCAAGGACAATGGCCACCACCACAATGACGCAGCCTGCTTCAAAGCCCATGGCAGCATCATGTTGTTGCAGCGCACGATAAACTTTGACACCCAGCCCGTTGCCGCCAACAGTTGCTGCAATAACCACCATGGAAAGCGAAAGCATAATGGTTTGTGTCATGCCCGCACGTATTTCCGGCATAGCGTGGGGAAACTCGATTTTCCATAAGATTTGCCGACGGTTGGAGCCGAATGCCTTGCCTGCCTCAATCAGTGCTTTCGGCGTTGAAACAATACCTTGCTGGGTTAATCTTATAGGGGCGGGAAGCACAAAGATAATCGTCGCAATCAACCCCGGTACCATGCCGATGCGGAAGAAAATGATGGCCGGTATCAGATAGACAAAGGTCGGCAGTGTTTGCATAAGGTCAAGAATAGGCTCGATTACACGATAGATTTTTGGCCGGTGGGCACAGGCAATGCCAACCGGCACACCTATTCCCATGCAAAGAATGCACGACCAGAACAACAAGGTTATTGTTTCCATCGTATCAATCCAGTAGCCCTGATTGATGACGAAAAGAAAGCCCAGTGCTGTGAGCACCACGACGCGCCAGTTTCTCTGGATGGCAAAAGCAAGGACGCATAGAAAACAGATAAGCAATAAAGGATTTGGCCATAGTAACAGCGCCAATGTCCCTTTAAGAAGGCTATCCAGCCCCAAACGGACAGCGGTAAAAAAGAGCCCGCCATGCTCTTTCAAAAATTCGACAATTGTATTTGCGCCTTTCCCGATCGGGATTTTATAGGAAAAACCCGTGTCCGCTTTTTGTAATTTTAATGCATTGTCGACAGCTTCGCCTGCATTGCCACCGTTAAAAGTGGTAACACCCGAAAGCCAGGTTGCAACTTTCTCCCTATTGGCTGAAAGCCATGAACGGGCAGCGTGTCCGGGATCTTCACCACGGTCAAGAACATTGTCCATCAACCGGTTTTCCATGTCGACATCGAAAGCAAGATTGCCAAGAAAGCGCGTTACATTCGGGCATTCCTGACTGTAATTGCGGCGAATATTGGTACCGACTTTCGCATTGCCGAAATTTTTCCCGAAATATTTGTCACCACCGGAAAGATAGGCCATTTTGAAGCGCAAATTCATCGGGTGCGGTTCCCAGCCCAAAAACACGATTGGCCGGTTTTCGTGAATACGCGCCTCTACTTCGGCAAGCATGGCCTGTTCGGACGTTTCGACAATGTGGAAATCTTCAAGCCCTAAATCTTTGTCCTTAAGGAGTGACAGGATAAGCCTGTTACCATCATTTCCGGGCTCAACACCATAAATTGCGTAACCGAGCTCGGGCCCGAACTTTTTGATATCCTCAAAAGTTTTCAAGCCTTTGTCATAGGCAAATTGTGGCACAGCCAAGGTATATTTGGCGCCTTCAAGATTATAGCCTAAAAGTTCGACACTGCCGTCATCCCGATAGGGCGTAAAATCCGGTGTCATGGACGGGTTCCAATAGCCGAGAAAAACGTCGATATCGCCATTGGAAAGCGAGGCATAGGTAACCGGAACCGATAAAATGCGCGTTTCTGTTTCATAACCCAACGCTTCAAGAAGCGTGGTTGCTATCGCTCTTGTAATGGAAATGTCGGTCCATCCGGTATCGGCAAAACGGACCGTTTTACAAGCTTGCGGTTCTGCTGCATGCGAAGGTGCAATTCCTGCCTCTATTGTGAGAAACAGGCTGAAGAAAAAAATCGCTATGTTTTTTAAAATGCCTGACAAAGTTTCGGGCTACTCCATGATTACACAATCATCCAGCTTAAGGACGGGGTTAGACTATTTCAACAAAGAATGAAATAAGGTTCACAAGAAAAGCCTTTATATTGGAATCGCACGATGCAACTTCCCGCTCAATTGAAAAGCGCGCTCGACGAAATTTTGCAAACGACAAATACGTCTAACCTTGAAAAAGCTTCAAGCCGGCTTACCAAACGTTATCGTGATGAAGTAGTCGACGGGAAAATGCATATTGATAACAAAAATGCGGCTTTGGGTTATGTTGCTGCGCGTTTTCCGGCAACTTATGCCGCCGTGTTTTCGGCACTCCAACAAGTTCAGAATATTTTACCGTCCTTTTCACCGTCAAGTCAGCTTGATGTCGGCGCTGGTCCAGGAACGGCGGTTTTTGCAGCCGCGAAGCTTTTTCCCGCACTTAAAAATGCAACGCTCGTTGAACAAAGCAGTGATATTATCGCTATCGGCAAGGCACTTTTTTCCAAATGTAGCACGATGCCTGCGGCGTGCCCCGACCTTTTTTGTGAAGAGGGAGGCTCTTTTGAAAAGGGGGAAGGCGAAAAAGCGGGTGAAGCTTCAAAGAGAAAAATAATTTCAAATTGGCAACAAGCGGATATCCTGTCGTTTGTCCCTGATACACTTCCTCATGCCGATCTGGTAACAGCAAGTTATTTGCTTGACGAATTGGATGAAAAAAACCGGACTGTTCTTGTCGATCGTCTATGGGGAAAAACTGGCGGCATACTTTTGCTGGTTGAACCCGGCACGCCTGCCGGCTTTAAAAGACTTAATGCCGCACGCGACCGGCTTATTTCCGTCGGTGCCCATATTGTCGCACCTTGTCCGCATGAATTGGCTTGCCCAATTGTGCCGCCAGACTGGTGTCACTTTTCGGTGAGAGTCGAACGCTCACGCACTCACCGGCTTGCCAAACAGGCTGTTGTTCCGTTTGAAGATGAAAAATTCTGTTATCTCGCGCTTTCGCATAACAAACCTGATGTGCAATATTGTCGCATCCTTTCACGACCTCTACGCTCGAGCGGCAAAATAAGCTGCTACCTTTGCACCCCTGCAGGGCGAAAGGAAGCTGCCACTTCCACGCGCAAAGACAAAAAAAATTATGCTGTGATGCGCCGTTCGGATTGGGGCGACAGTCTGAAAATATAAAACCTAAGGTTGTGGATTTTCATTGACTATTATAAACCCTCACCTATATTCGACTGTGCCGCACAACAGAACTTCAGTTCTCACAGTGCAGGCGACAGGTGTTTAGGTCCCCCGCTATTTCCTACACCTGTGCCCCCTTTCTTAAGAGGGGGAGAAAAGTCCGGGTTCCCAATGCCCGGACTTTTCTTTTATTTTCAATACATTGTTCTATTGTTCTAATAGTGAGTATATTCAAGTTTATAACTTTTAGAATTTCTGCTTTTCAAGTGTTTAACTGGAAACTGAAAAACGAATCAATTTTTTATATTCGAAAAAAATCATGAAAAATTTAGGATCTCTCGTTTAGCTGAATAAAAATCAGAGTTAAACATTAAAAATTTTTTTGAGGAATTTTTTTGTAAAAAACACAAAGTAAGAATTTTTGTTTATTAAAACTCTATTTGACTATAATAAGAGGCTTGAAAACGAATGGGCAAGTTTGGAAAGCGGTGTTGGAAACGTTTGTCGGGTAGGCTAAGGACGTTTCAAAACACGTTTTTCGGCAGCATTATGTTTTGAATGTTGGAGTGTTTTTTCGTGTCAATTACGACAAACGGGTGCGAGCGACAAGAAAATCATTATGCCCGCTTCGGTTGTAGGAGTTACGTTTTTCATGATGACGATTTCTGTTGCCTTGATATGGCGGACAGGTTAAAAGCATTTTTATGAACAATAAACGCACATTTATGATCTGGTGGTGGGGTTGCTTCTAGCGGCCCTGATTGCTTGTGCGTAAAATTCAAGACAAGGTCGCGACGGAAAAAACCGGGCGGCCTTTTTTATATACTCCGTTCCGGTGGTGACCTTAAAAACAGAGCGGAGTTTAAAAATGGATAAAAACATGGTTGGTGGAAAAACTTTTGAATATCTCACGAAAGGGGACATAAAGGTTCACCGTTCGTGCGAGGATATTGGCTATGAAGGCGCAATCGACAAAATGGTCGAAGCACTTGATAGCCGCCGCGGCGCTATTTTTTCTTCAAACTATGAATATCCGGGGCGTTATACGCGGTGGGATTCGGGCATTATCGACCCGCCAATTGCCATCACGTCGCGTGGGCGGGTGATGAAAATCGAGGCGCTGAACGAGCGGGGCAAAGTCATCCTTGATATGATCGAGCCGAGCCTTGAGGTACTTGACTGCGTGGAAACAACCGAACGCACCGCCGACAAATTGACACTTACGGTTAAAAAACCGGGGCGCGTCTTCAGCGAGGAAGAACGCTCCCGTATGCCATCGGTTTTTTCTTTGTTGCGCGCAATATGCGATATTTTTCATTCTTCAGAAGACCAGAGCCTCGGGCTTTATGGAGCCTTCGGTTATGACCTTGCCTTCCAGTTCGAACCCATCGAATTCAGAATCAAACGGCCTGAAGACCAGCGTGATCTGGTGCTTTACTTGCCTGATTCCATTCTCATTGTTGACCATTATTCGGCACGCGCATGGATAGAAAATTACGACTTTTCTTTTTCCGATAAATCGACTGCCGGTTTAAGCCGCAAAACAGCTGAACAACCGTTCAAGGCGGCAAAAAATATTCCGCAAAAAGGCGATCACAAAAAGGGCGAATATGCCGCTTTGGTAAGAGAAGCCAAGGAAAGTTTCAAACGCGGCGATCTTTTCGAGGTGGTACCGGGGCAGACATTCTACGAGCCTTGTCCGGCAAGCCCTTCGGCAATCAGCAAAAGGCTGAAACTCACCAACCCTTCGCCTTATTCATTTTTTATCAATCTCGGGCAAGAGGAATATCTCGTCGGTGCTTCGCCCGAAATGTATGTTCGCGTAACCGGAAGACGGGTTGAAACCTGCCCGATTTCCGGAACAATCAAACGCGGACAGGATGCCATTGCCGATTCCGAGCAGATTTTGACATTGCTCAATTCCAAAAAGGATGAATCGGAATTGACTATGTGCTCGGATGTTGACCGCAATGACAAAAGTCGCGTTTGCGAACCTGGTTCGGTCAGGGTCATCGGGCGTCGGCAAATTGAAATGTATTCGCGCCTTATTCACACAGTTGATCATATTGAGGGACGCTTGCGGAATGGCCTTGATGCGTTCGATGCTTTTTTGTCTCATGCATGGGCAGTGACTGTGACCGGTGCACCGAAATTGTGGGCAATGCGCTTTATCGAAAATCATGAAAGAAGTGTGCGTGCATGGTATGCCGGCGCTATCGGCATGATTTTCTTTAATGGTGACATGAATACGGGGCTAACACTTCGCACCGTGCGCATCAAGGATGGCGTGGCATCGGTGAGAGCAGGCGCAACTTTGCTTTACGATTCCAATCCGGAAGACGAAGAAAAAGAGACAGAATTGAAAGCGTCTGCCATGATTGCTGCTATTCGTGATAGCGCAAAACCGTTACCGAAAGCCGTAAGGCAGGAAAAAGAAAAGCCCGGCACGGGTGTTAATATCCTGCTTGTCGACCATGAAGATTCATTTGTCCACACGCTTGCCAATTATTTCCGTGAGACAGGCGCGAAAGTGACAACGGTAAGAAGCCCTGTCGATGAAAAAGTGTTTGAAACGGTCAATCCCGATCTCGTTGTTTTATCACCGGGGCCGGGAACGCCGAAAGATTTCAATTGTGAAGACACAATCAATAAAGCAAGGGCGCATAAAATTCCGATTTTCGGCGTTTGTCTGGGGCTGCAAGCTTTGACCGAAGCTTTCGGTGGAAGCCTTCGTGTGCTTGATAAACCGATGCATGGCAAACCCTCACGCATCCATATCATTGGCAAAAGCTTGTTGTTTAAGGATCTGCCAAAAGAAATAACTGTCGGCCGCTATCATTCGATTTTTGCCGATCCAAGCCGTTTGCCTGCCGAATTCGATGTGACAGCCGAAACCGCAGATGGTGTTATTATGGCAATCGAGCATAAAAGCCTGCCGATTGCAGCTGTCCAGTTCCATCCTGAATCAATTATGAGTCTTGGTGGCAATGTCGGTATGGCAATCATTGAAAATGTCGTTTCAAAATTAGTCAAGAAAGCATGGCAATGACAGATGCGGATTCAAGGCTGAAACAATTGGCAATATGGTCTATCCCTGTTGCCATTGTTGTTTTTGCACTCAAATATTTCGCTTATTATGTAACCGGTTCGGTGGCTCTCTATTCGGATGCACTGGAATCGATTGTCAATGTCATTGCGGCAATTGCCGCTTATATCGCTATTATCATCAGCATGAAACCGGCCGATAATGATCACCCGTTCGGCCACACCAAGGCAGAATATTTTTCGGCAATTCTTGAAGGTGCAATGATTTTTGTCGCAGCCATCATGATCTTGCGTGAATCATGGCCTTTACTGACATCCAGCCATTTGCCCGAACAACCCGGATATGGGCTGGCGATCAACCTTGCAGCGAGTGCCATCAATGCGATCTGGGCTCTCATTCTGATAAAGCAGGGCAAAATTTCGCATTCACCGGCATTGAAAGCTGATGGTATGCATTTGATGACCGATGTTTTTACCTCTTTTGGCGTGCTTGCCGGTCTTATTGCGGCGATCCTGACAGGGTGGGCCATTCTTGATCCTGTGCTTGCCATTATTGTGGCCTTGAATATTCTCTGGCAAGGGTGGAAAGTTATCAACAATTCGGTACAAGGGCTGATGGATGTCGGCGTCGAGCTGGAAGAGACGATGCGTATCAGAGACACTATTTCAAGCCATGCGGCCGGTGCCATTGAAGCGCATGATTTGCGCACACGTGTGGCCGGGCAGGTCACCTTTATCGAATTTCATCTGGTGGTGCCTTCTAAAATGACGGTGGGAGATGCCCACGATATATGCAACAGAATCGAAGATGCTCTTAAAAAAGAAGTCGAAAATGCACGTATCGTTATTCACATCGAACCGGAAGAGGAGGCAAAACTGCCAAAGGGGACGACTGCCGTTCCCATTGCATGAGGAGCATTATGTTAAAAATCAGAAATTTGAAAGAAACTGTTTTGTCCGATCATTGGACGAAACTGACAGCCGTTTCCTATGAGCAGCAGGATGCGGACGGCACTTGGAAAACTCAGAAGCGCGAAACCTACCATAATCGTAATGGCGCTGCGGTTCTGCCTTATGACGGGGAAAGAAAAACTGTGCTTTTTGTCAAGCAGTTTCGTGCGCCTGTCTATCTTGCAACCGGTTCCATGTATGTTCTGGAAGCTTGCGCCGGTCACATTGAAAAAGAAGAATCGGCCGATGAAACCATGTTGCGCGAGGCAAAAGAGGAATTAGGCTACCAGATCCATAATCTCGAACTCGTTTTCAAAGGCTTTACAACCCCGGGATTTTCAACCGAGCAGCTCTGGCTTTATCTAGCGCGTTACCGCCCGCAGGATCACCATTTTGTTGGCGGCGGCCTTGTTCAGGAAGGCGAAAATCTTGAAATTGTTGAAATGTCTGTCGAAGAGGCAATAAAGCTTAACGACAAGGGACAAATCAACGACATGAAAACAGCTCTGCTGATAAACTTGCTGCGCCACCGCTTGAAACTTTGAAAAAGTTGCAGGGCTTTTCGCGCCTTTGAAAAAAGTGTGACGAGGCTTTTCAATAAGGTCAATCGTCCGGCTTTGAAGCCGCGTGGGCAGAACTTTTCGATAAACGCCGACAAAGCCTTGATTACCAAACGCGAGATGTCAAGAAAAGTGTAATCACCCTGACTAAGGGTAACAAAGCTTGTCACGAAAAGAATTTTCAGAGCTTTTAAATTCTCATGGGCGTGACTGTTAACAAGCGTCACGCCTGTGAATGCGAGCTGAGATTGCAAAAAGCTCGACACCCGAATAAGGATGCCAAAGCTATTGAGACGAGAATTATCAAGGCTTTGATGAAGAGCCTGTGCCTGATTTATAAAACGGGTTGCGCTTGAAAAAAAGCTATGTCATATTTTCGGCCATGGAAAAGTTTGATTCACAAAAGCTGTTTGATTTTTGCCGCGTCACGGATGCGGGCTTTTTTGCTTTGCCATCAAACTTGCTTCTTCTCGGGCTTATGAGCGACTGCCGGGGCCGGTGAGGGGCGCCCGGCGGTCGTTTCCCGCCGGCGTAAATGCTCCTCTTCAACAATCTTCATTTTAAAATATCAACCGGTCACCGGTGTTTCAGACGAGCATAAACTATGAGTATTTCACCCGAATTTTCACAAAAAGGCATGCCGACAGCATCGCAAAAATATCAACCTTACCCGCAAGTTTCATTGAAAGACCGCACGTGGCCCGATAAGCGTATTGAAAAGGCGCCAATCTGGTGTTCGGTGGATCTGCGCGATGGCAATCAGGCTTTGATTGACCCTATGGGGCAAGACCGCAAGGAGCGAATGTTCCGCATGCTTCTTGAAATGGGCTTTCCGGAAATAGAGATAGGTTTCCCATCAGCCTCGCAAACCGATTTTGACTTTGCGCGCTGGTGTATCGAACAGGGCAATGTTCCGGAAAATGTAAGCTTGCAGGTGCTGGTGCAATGTCGTCCGGAATTGATTACCCGTACATTCGAGGCATTGGAGGGCGCCAACCATCCGATTGTGCATTTTTATAATTCGACAAGCGAATTGCAGCGACGGGTGGTGTTTGGCAAAGATGTTGCCGGTATCAAGAAAATAGCAACCGATGCGGCAAAAATGGTCATGGATATGGCTGCAAAAGCCGGTAAACATTACCGTTTTGAATATTCGCCGGAAAGTTTTACCGGAACCGAACTTGAAGTCGCACTGGAAATTTCGAATGCAGTGATCGAAATTGTCAATCCGACGCCTGACAACAAAATGATTTTGAACCTGCCTTCGACCGTGGAAATGTCGACGCCCAATATTTATGCCGACGAGATCGAATGGATGGGACGCAATATTGACCGCCGTGACAGCGTTCTGATTTCCTTGCACCCGCATAATGACCGTGGTTGCGGAATTGCGGCCGCTGAGTTGGGTCTGCTTGCCGGTGCCGACCGCGTTGAAGGGACACTTTTTGGCAATGGTGAGCGGACAGGTAATGTCGATGTTGTCGCACTTGCGTTGAATATGTTTACTCAAGGGGTGGATCCTGAACTTGACTGTTCGGATATCGAAAAGATCAAGGAAGTTTACGAATATTGCAATCAGCTCAAAATTCCGGAACGCCACCCCTATGTTGGTGAATTGGTCTATACTGCTTTTTCGGGGTCGCATCAGGATGCGATCAATAAAGGCATGAAGGCAATGAAAAAGTCGAACAAGACTTTGTGGGAAGTGCCTTATCTGCCAATTGATCCGCAAGATGTCGGCAGAAGTTATGAAGCCATTATCCGCATCAATTCGCAGTCGGGCAAAGGTGGAATCGCCTATATTCTGCAATCCGATTACGGCCTTAATTTGCCACGCGCCCTGCAAATCGAATTTCGTGATGTCATCCAGCACATTACCGATAAAGAAGGCAAGGAACTGCCTTCCAAGCGGATTTATGACGAGTTTGTCAAAACTTATGTCAAACAGAATAATGGGCGCTTCGGCTTTGTCGATTATAAAACCAAAGCAGATCCGAATGAAAAAGGACGCATTAATGTGACGGCAACAATTACCGATCATGGAAAAGAACAAACCATTAAAGGAATGGGTACCGGTCTGGTTGATGGCTTTATCGACGCTTTTTCCAAATATCTGAACGAAAAACTTTCGGTTGTCGATTATTCGGAACATTCATTGCAACGCGGTTCGGATGCCAAAGCCATTTGCTATATGGAAATAGCCTATCCGGAAGGCAAAATCTTCGGTGTTGCCATTGATGAAAATATCGCAACCGCATCGCTTGATGCCATTGTTTCGGCAGTAAACCGGTTGGAACGCTAAGCTTTTTAATAAAGCGGAAGGTTTTTTATAAGCCTTCAAATCCGACTGCTAAAAATTTGAAGATCGGGTGAGGTGGAAAACACTAAGCCCGATTTTTGATGTCAACGAACCTTATAATTTCATATTTTTTAGAGAAGCGCGTTGCGAACAAATGAAACGCTGATATTTTTATCTTCGCTTTTAAAAAAGCGGGATATTTTCTGTGCAATTGATGTCGTTTTCGCTGTTTACCACCGTATAACGCTCAAGAGCGCAATGCCAACTCTCGCAGTCACCGTCAATTGTAAACCAATTGTAATTGGCAGGCGGTTTTTTGCCCCCGAATGCTTGCGAGGCAGAAGCAACACCAACCACCGGCACATCACGTTCTTTACCATCTATATGTTCAAGAGACGGAACATGGGTATGACCGTGAAGAATAAGCTCGGCACCATGTTGCTTAATGACGCGCTGGAAACGTTCAATACCCCATAATTTTTTATACCAATAGGTTGCATTCTTATATGGCGGATGATGAATCATCACCACCCTGAAAAGATTGCGTTCCTTGGCTTCGCGTAAAAGGTCGGCCAGATGATAGGCTTGCGCGCTGTCGAAACGGCCGGTCGCAAAAAAAGGTGGCGTGGCTATTGCCGAAGAAACTGCAATAATGGCAACTTGGCCGCGAATGCGCATATAGGGGAAAACAGCACTCCAAGCATGGGCTTCCTCACTGGTAATCCAGGGGCGGAAGGTTTTGCAAGCTTTTTTGAACGCGCCCCCGACATAGGCATCGTGGTTGCCGAATGTAAGTGAGATATCGCTTGCAGGGCCTTGCGCCACAAGCCAATCTTTGGCACGAGCAAATTCCCGTGGCAAAGAAAGATTGACGAGATCACCGGAAATAACGAGGTGGTCGGCTTGCTTCTGTTTGATACTTTCCATCAAAGCGTCAAGCGTTTGCCTTCCCATTTCGCTGGTGCGGTTTTTCTTCCAGTTTATATAACCGGTTAAACGCTTGCCCATAAGCTCGTAGAGACGAGGGGTAGGCAGCGGCGACAAATGAATGTCGGATATATGAGCCAACTGAAACATCCCACAGAACATAGCGAGACAATAAAAATAGGCAACAAAAAAACAAAAAAGCTAGAAAAACAAAAGGATAGAAAGGAAAAAATGGCAAATTTATTGTAAGGTTTTGTGAAAAAACGGAAAAAAACAACAAAAAAGAGACAAGTTATTCGACACTATCAAGAAATCACAATGCAATCCTGATGGTTGAAACAATCGGAAGCGTTGCGTAGACCGGTCAAAGCAATGCGGGGGTCACATGTCCTATAAAACAAAACGTGTTGTCAAATTTGGCTCAAGATTTGTTCGAAAACTTGGCCCGGGCGAAGAGGCACAAGGGGCACGCCCAAGCGAAGGAGTTTGCGCAAGCGTTTTTGCAAGCACCGGATAAAGCGCATTGAAGCACGCTTTTATGTAAGTACATGCATTCGCGACAATAAAGCAAGGTCGTCATTCTGTTCCAGACACAAGAAGATAAGTGATAAAAATCAGCTTTAGTCGGTTGATGAGGTCAATGACCGACTGAACTTCAGGAAATGAAGAAATCTTCCTATTCAATCTGCGGATCGAGTATCACGACACAGCCGACCAAACAAAGATAAAAGCGACTTATAACATGAAACGACAAGGTTAATAAGGAAGAGGGGAACGTTGGGCAACAACCGACGCCATGTGGGATAAGCCGATATACTAAAGAGAAAATAGGGCTTTTAAGTTGCTTGTCCCGTAAATGACTATCTGTATTCCGACTAACGGTGCGACCTCATTGATCCGATAAAGGGTTGGATAAATTTGTTGGATGGGAGAGCGCCAATTCATGCAGTTTAGTATCGGCTATTCTATACGGACAGAAGCTATTTTATTTGGCTGAAAAATGAAGATTGCAATCCGTTAAAAACGGAAAATCATTGGCTTCTTAAGCAGGCGTTGGGCGATTGGACGTTAAAGAAGAGACAAAAAGGCATCCGGCAACAATAGAATAACAACAAAAGGTTTTAGTCAACAAAAGGCTCAGGTAACAGAAAGAAGAGGTCACAGAAGGCTCAGGTAACAAAAGGCTTAGGCAACAAAAAAGGACGCTAAAAAGCGTCCTTTTTTTGCGAAAAGTAAATCAAGCCCCCTCAATTTACTTTTTCAAGCCCCCGCCTTTGTTAGAAGCGATAGGTTACACCAGCGCCGATCAGCCACGGATCAAGCTTGGCTTTACCGCTGATGTGCTCATCCATACCCAAAGCGGCAGAAGTTGCATTGTTCAGCTTGGCATCGAAATCCGGACGGAGGTAGAGTTTCTTGACATCAAAGTTGAAGCCCCAGTGTTGGTCGAGCATGTAGTCGAAGCCAACTTGAAGAGCGCCGCCCCATGTATTGTCGATGTCGAGGTCTTTCAAACCAACGCCAGCGGAGTTGTGGTCAGCATCCTGGTTGTAGAAGATTGTGTAGTTAACACCGGCACCAACATACGGCTTGAATGCGCCGAAGTTTGTGAAGTGGTATTGAACAGTAAGTGTCGGAGGCAAAAGCCATGTTTTACCAAGCTTGCCGGCACCTGCTGCATGCAATGAACCTTTACCGTCGATTGACGAATAGGTTGTGCCCAAAATCAATTCGGCAGCGATGTTGTTGGTGAAATAGTAAGTGATGTCAAGTTCAGGAATGACAGTACTCGAGAAATCCATTTCAGAGCCAGGGATCTGGTGAACACGGCCTTTGTCACGCGGAACAACGCCAAGAGCGCGAACGCGGATCTGCCATGGGCTTTGGGCTTCCTGAACAACAGGCTTGGCACTCTGAACATCGGCAGCCGAAGCTGAACCTGAGAAGCTGAGTGCTGCAGCGATCGCAACGATACTGCTACCGATCAATTTCTTCATATTTACGTCTCCTAAATCAATAAGTGGTGCGTTATTCACATCAGTAGTTGGATTACTTTCAAAACCATTTAAGCCGAAATATCCATTGATTTGAATCAAACAATCGCCTTTTTGCCGCTTTATCGCCTTGTTTGAAGGCTCACTGTATCATTATTGCAACAAAAACCGCTACCTGTGGAAAAACAACGGCGAAAAACGCGGTTAATGTTAAGTCATTATTAACCAAGTCGAATCAACGCCAAGTTATAAAACCGGTTTTTAAAAGAATTTTTCTGTTCCAACTTTGAACAAATGTGACAGTTTAGAAATATATCATTGTGTTCGAGTGGCGCACCGGCTCGCAATAAACACAATAAAACGCTATTTTTTACTTTTTCTCCTCTTTCAATAATTTTGTTGTTGCATATTTTGCTTCTCTTCTTTCAATTGGATCGGGCTTAAGGCGTCTTTTTTCAAAAGACGTCAAAGAAGCTGACGATAAAATAACTGCCTGAACGGGCTTCAAAAAAACGGGTTGAAATTTATGTTTTTTCCGGTTCAACGACGATGAACAAGTTTTGATTTCTGCTTCTCGCCCTATTGATTTTGTTCGCGTTTTTTACCGGTAACAAAAATGGAAAAACATTCAAACGTTTGCGCAGTTTCATCCTCGTCCCCAACGTCTCGAAACGACATTACGATCATTTCCGAGACTCCGGATTATCAGGACATTATCGAAACTATGAATAGCGAGGCCTTCGGCCCCGCCCGTTTTACCCGTGCTGCCCATCTTATTCGTGAGGAGGGTGGGCACGACATGGCTCTTTCTTTCATTGCACTCATAAATAGTAAACTTGTCGGAACAATCCGCATGACGCCAATTACCGTGGGAGAGATTGATGCCTATCTTCTGGGGCCAATTGTTGTTTCACCGAAATTCAGAAGTCTCGGGCTCGGAAGCCTGCTCATGAACCACACGATAGAGCAGACCAGAAAAGCGGGTGTGCCATTTATTCTGCTCGCAGGGGATGAGCCCTATTACCGTCGTTTCGGGTTTTCCAAAGTATCGGCTGCCGATTTTGTTATGCCCCGTCCGGTCAATCCGGAACGTTTATTGGCTCTTGAACTCGTTGATGGAACAATTGCCGGTGTCAAAGGCCTTGTGTGCCATAAAAGTCAGGCAAAGTGGCGAGGCTGATTTTTTAAAGGCACGAAGAAATCCTAAGTTACGTTTTTGTATGACCTTGCAATAAAGGTTTTCTTTGCCTTTATTATTTTGACCTTGAATAAAAGAGCAAATTTTCGAGAGCTGTTGTTTTCATATGATCGTTAGAACACGGCGATATTCACAACTATAACGCGTAATTATTCAAAAAGCATAAGAACATTTTAATTACTTTGCCATTCGTTAAGGCCAACGGGTGGGCATTAAAAATCATTGTCTTGAGTTTTGTCATACTGGTGAGAGAAGGCGGCTCAAACCCTAGCGGCCTTCTCTATACCAGAGACTTGCGAGCAAAAGCAGCGAAGCGACAAGTGCCAGAACGCCATTAAACAGCGGGAAGGCAGATGTGTTGGTAAGCCTCGTTTCAGTCGGCGCATTGAGCAAAATGCGGTTTTGCTTATTTGCAGGTTCAATGCTTTTACCTTTTATAATGTCGATGGCAGGCAGTTTGATTGTGGCACCCGCTTTCTGGTGGAGCCGCGTGATTGCGCCACCGGTTGCTTCGGCAAGGGGTGAAAGCTTTTCGCCTGTCGAAATCAATTCGGCATATTCGGGCGAATTGATCGGGCCGATATGTGTCAAAGCTTCCTTGTCGCCATTCGTAACCTTGAACAATCCGATTTCATCGGTGTCGAGATTTGCTTCAAAAACGCCGGGCTCGACTTTATTCAAAGTAACGTCGACAGTTTTTCCGGAAGGAAAATAGACTTTTGCAATATCCGGTTTGTCGGCCATTGTTTGCCGGCGAATGGTAAGGCGGTTTTCTTCACCTGATGCTGTCAGTGCTTCTTCCTCAAGCTCCGGTTCTTTCATCAACCAATGCGCCATGCGTCTATAAAGCGCAGCATAGGGGCCACCACCTTCAAAACCGCGTGCCCATAACCACCCTTCATCCGATAGCAACATACCGACGCGTCCTTCACCCATATGGGAAAGCAACATAAGCGGGCGGTTATCCGCGCCATTCATGACAACAGTGCTTTTCGACGTATCCTGAACAGCAAGCTGGCGTAACCAGCGCCCCCAATTGCCCTTGACGGCATCCTGCGTTCTGGAAGATTCGTCATTTGCTGTTACATTAGTGAGCCCGCGTGTAACAGGGTGGCGCATTCCGGCTTTGGTAACGGCCGGAGTAAACGGCTTTTCTATCACCTCGCCACTTGGCAATGCCGGTAAAACACTCAATAGCGGTGTGCGGGCAAGCGAATTTTCACCGGCAAATTCAGGGCCTGTTGCCATCAGCAGTGCACCGCCATTTTTCACATATTGGGCGACATAGTCGTAATAGATTAAAGGCAATACATTATAGTGCTGGTAACGGTCGAAAATCACCAGATCAAAATCGTTGATTTTGTCGACAAAAAGTTCGGTCGTCGGAAAGACAATCAGGGAAAGTTGGCTCAGCGGCGTATTGTCGGCTTTTTCCGGCGGGCGCAAAATCGTGAAATGGACAAGGTCGATACTGGGGTCGCTTTTTAATAGGTCGCGCCATGTGCGTTCGCCGTTATGTGGTTCCCCCGAGACGAGGAGGACGCGCAAATTTTCGCGCACACCGTCAATGATTGTAACTGCCGCATTGTTGACATTGGTAAGCTCTCCTTCAAGCGGAGCGGTTGAAACTTCGACAATGTTCTTTCCGGCATGGGGAAGTGTAATTTCGGTTTCGATTTCCTTGTTTGTTTCTTGGGCTTGATGGAGGACAATATTGCCGTTGACTTTAAGTTCTACCATTGCCTTACCGGCAGAAGAGGGGACTTTGCCTTTATCGTCTATTTCAAACCTGATTTTGAACGGTTTGTTGGTAATTCCGAAACGTGGCGGATCGACAAACCTGATCTGCCGGTCATATTCGTCAGGTTCACCGGTAATAAGGGCATTGACCGGCTTTTCACCGGATGTATTGGCA
This sequence comes from uncultured Bartonella sp., assembly GCF_946479275.1. Taxonomy (GTDB): domain Bacteria; phylum Pseudomonadota; class Alphaproteobacteria; order Rhizobiales; family Rhizobiaceae; genus Bartonella. The sequence goes on along the minus strand of NZ_CAMLFE010000005.1, from coordinate 23,823 downwards.
TTTGCCGCCTCTATGTCATGAACCTGACCGTCGGTAATCAGGATTGTGCCTGCATAACGGGCGGGGGGGACATCGGAAATTGCTTCGTTTAACGGCGTGAACAGTCTTGTTTCACTACCGTTATTATTGTCGGAAACCGTTTTTGTATCAATGTAACGGGGTTCGAATTCCGGATGTTTTGAAAATTCTTGTTTTAAGGCTTCGAGTGCCTCTTCACTATCTTTGGTGCGGTTGCCGAAATTCTGGCTCTGGCTCTTGTCCACCACCACACCGACAATGCTTGTTAATGGCTCTCTTTGTTCTTCGACCATGACAGGGTTGAGGAGGGCTAGTGCGAGAACCGCAAGAGCAAGGGTTCGCAAAATTGCTCCGCGTTTGCGTAAAACAAGTGCCACGACGACAAATAAAAGCGCCACGCCGATCAGTGCGAGACTGGATGTCCAGGATAAAAACGGTTCAAACGCAAGTGACTGGTTCATTGTGATTTTTCCTGTCCCAAACGTTCAAGAAGTGCCGGTACGTGCACCTGATCGGCTTTGTAGTTGCCGGTAAGAATATACATGACAATATTGAGCCCCCCGCGGAAAGCCCAGACGCGTTGCATCTCGTCATCGGGTACAAGCGGGTATTTCCATGCGCCTTTGCCATCATGTGCCCAGGCACCGGCAAGATCGTTGGCGGTAATAAGAATCGAGCTTACACCATCGCCTGCATGAATCGGACGCTTGTCGTTACCTCCGAGAGCCGATGACAGAATCCACAAAGGCGAGCCTCTGTAACGACCGGGGAAATCCGGCATAATGAAAAACGAGCGCGAGATCACATGGTCGGGTGGAGCCTGTTCGAGTTCGGGAATGTTGAGGCCATTGAGAATATCACGCAGGCGCTGGTTATTGGCGGTGGTTTTACCACTCAAATCCATGCCGGTTTCAATCTGGTCATGGGTATCAAACAGCACTGTGCCGCCCTGACGCATATAAGTGTTGATTTTGTCGATGGCTTTTTGCGTCGGCATTGGCGAATTTGCGTCGACCGGCCAATAGATGAGCGGATAAAAGGCAAGCTCATCTTTATCAAGATCAAGACCGGCAACAGGACCCGGATCAATTGTAGTACGCGTTTGGAGAAATTGGCTTAACGCTTCAAGACCGGTTTTGCTTGTGTCATCAATTTCATCAAGGCCGGTTATGACGTAAGCAAGGCGGGTTTTGCCTGCCGATTGCACCATTGCCGCATCATTGGCAGAAAGCTTTTCGGCAAAGACCGGCTTGGAAACAAACATTTGGCCGATTGCAAAAAGAACTGTCACGGCAAGAGCAAGAACAAGAAATTTGCTTTTGTTAAAGCGCAATCCCGATTTCGGGCTAAACAGTCTCGAAGCACCGAGCGTGACAAGCGTATCAAGTGCAAAAAGTGCGATAGCAATTGCCAAAAGCGGACCGGTCAGGTGTTTTTCAACATCATCCGAATAGTCCATCAAATGTACTTTTCCGGCAAAAATTTCGGTTTCAAGCGGCGTGAAACTGTCTTCTTTATCGAAAAGATTAACCGCATAGAGATTGTCTTTCTGCCCATAGAAACCGGGGGGATGGTTGAAAGAGGGGAGAGCTTCCGTTTTATCAGTCAAAGTAAGCGGAGAGACTGTCGAGGGTGCGGGAACAAGTTCGCCTTTTATATCAATGACCTGCCACGGTTCACGCGCGATATTTTCATCGTTTTTCTTGGCACTGTTGTCGTCGCCGGTGTGACCGCCGGTTTCTGTAAGTCGCTGCATCATATCGACAAAAAAGCCGGAAAGCGGCAGCGTTGACCATGTCGGATCGGCTGAAGTATGAATAAAAATCAACATCCCTTTACCGCGCGCGCGGGCGGTAACAAGAGGTGTGCCGTCGGCAAGACTGAGCCATGTATGATCAAAAAGTTCGGGGCTTGGTTCGGCGAGAATTTGCCGCGAAACAGTGACATCTTCCGGATAGGAAAGATCGGCAAAAATGCCTTTTTTCGGTAAAGGTGCAAGTTTTTGTGGTGTTGCCCAAGACATCACTCCGCCCAATTGCCGCTCTCCATGGCGCAATTTTACCGGCAGCAATATGTCTTCATTATCGTTGCTTGCAAGATTTTGGCCGGCAAAGCGGATAAGCGCGCCACCGTCTTCGACAAATCGGTTCAGTTTTTGCTGTGCCGCTTCGGGCATATTGACAACATCACCCAGAATAATTGTCGAGGGATGCTGGAGTGTCAGTTTATTTATAGCCTCGTCGAAACTGTTGCTATTGACAGCAACAATATCGACACGCCCCTGAAGGGCTTTATCGACATAATAGAGCGGCGATAACAAGGGTTGTGTCAATTCGTTTAGAGAAGGGGAAACCATTCCCACCCGATAGACATGGTTTCTCGTATCGGAAAGGAATGTGCTTGCAACATCCTGTTGGCCGTTTACCTTGATTGCAGCAATATCGTTTTTCATTTCAAGCGGTAAATTGAAAGCGGAAACAGTTGATGTTTCCCCGTCTTCAAAACGGGTTTCTGTGTCTGCAATCATCCGCCCTTCACGGTCAAAGGCCCCAAGGGACAGGATTTTTTCACCATCCGCTTTTCCACGCACAAGATCGACAGCCAGCGACCCGCTTTCGTTCTTGGCCGATGTTATACCGACAAGGTTTGAAATGCTTCCCTCATAAAGAAAGATGTTGCTTTCGGCATTGTCCAGAAGTTTGTGAAAAGCCTCGCCATCTTCAACCATGCGCAATCCGTCCGACAGATAGGCAATATCGGCTTTTTTGCCGTCAAGCGCGACTTCAAGCCGTTTGATGACAGATAACCGGTGGGTGGGTAAGGGGAGCGGGCGCATCGTGTAAATACGTTTTGTTGCTTCTTCGCTATTGAGCGGGCGGATATCCTGATTGTCATTGTCGGCGGTCGCAGCAATGTAGATCGTCTTTTTTGCCGCTTCCGCCTGTTTTACGAGATCAAGTGCAGCATTGACGCGCTTTTCCCAGTCGTGAACCGATGACCAGCCATTATCAATGACAACAACAAGGGGGGCATTGCCTTTCAAAACAGTTGTTGCCGGACGCCAGATCGGATCGGCAAAGGCAAAAATAACAATCGCCACCATGAGAAGGCGCAACAAAAGCAACCACCATGGCGTACGGTTCGGTGTTTCCTGTTTATTGGCAATTTTCAATAATAGCTGAAGCGGCGGAAATTTTTCCTCCGTCGGAGCCGGTGGTGTGACATGAAGAAGCCACCAGATTGCCGGTAAAGCAATCAGAAAAAGCAGGAGAAAAGGTGCAGCAAAGCCCATGCCTATCCTCTCCTGTAGCCGGAAGCCTGACCGATCATAGTGGCGAGCGCCAGAATGACTGAACTCGGTTTTTTGTCGGTTGGTGCGACATGATAGCTTGCGCCGGTGTTTTTAGCGAGATCGGCAAAACTCTGGCGGCGCGCTTTATAGCTCAGCAAATACGCATCGTGAAATGTTTCCGCGCGCCCTGCAAGGAAGCGCCGGTGGCTTTCGGGATCAATGAATTCGACACGTCCATGATAGGGAAAACGTTCTTCGGCAGGGTCGCAAACCTCGACAAAATGTGCCGTAACATTGGCGCTTGCAAGTTTTGCAAAGGTTCCGGCAATTTTATCCGGATCATCCAGAAAATCGCTTAATATGATGATATGCGAATGGCGGCTTACGTCCGGAAAATTGCCGAATGTCAATGGTGCTTTGAGCGTTGTAAAGGTAAGTGCCATCTCCTCGGCAGCATTGCGCGAGCGCGTTGGCGCCATGAGACCGGGCACGGCAACACGTTCGCCAGAGCGGGAAAAAAGCTCGCAAAGGGTCAGCGCCATCAACATGGCATAACTATCCTTGGGCATGTCTGAAAAGCGCGATTGATAGTGCATGGATGGTGATTGGTCAGGCAATATCCACACGGTTTGAGCTGCGGCCCATTCCTGATCGCGAAGATAGATATGATCGTCGCGCGCCGAACGACGCCAGTCAATGCGCGAAACCGGTTCCCCTTCCACATAGGGGCGGAATTGCCAGAAATTATCGCCGTTGCCACGTTTTTTTCTGCCATGATAGCCGCTCATCAATGTATTGGCAATGTGGCGTGCTTCGACAATTAGATCGGGCAATCTCGCTGACTGGATGCGGGCTTTCACCGCCAGATCGGTTGGTGCTTCCACATTGATGTCGCGAGCAATAGCCATTATTTGAATTCGCTGTCCGTTCTTTTTTCGGGTGGTAATGTGTCCCGCTATTTTTTGTTTCTGTTAATCAATGTTCCCGCTATTCGATGTTTTTGACAAGATCGTCGATCACTTCAAAAATTGTAAGCCCGTCGGCACGTGCTGTGAAGTTCAAGGCCATACGGTGTTGTAAAATCGGAAGCGCCAGCGCTTTGACATCATCAACCGAAGGGGCGAGCCTTCCCTGATAAAGCGCGCGTGCCCTTGTGCACAAGGAAAGCGCCTGCGAGGCACGTGGCCCCGGTCCCCACGCAATATGCTTTTTGGCATGCTCGTTATCGGCATCGGGACGGGCAGAGCGCACCAGTTTCAAAATGGCATTGACGACATTTTCGGAAATCGGCATTTGCCGTACCATGTTCTGAATGACTTTTAGCTTTTTGCCATCAAGCACCGGTTTGACAGTTTCTTGTCCGGCACCGGTTGTTTCGATGATAATGCGCCGTTCGGTATCAATATCGGGGTAATCGACATTGATCTGCATCAGAAAACGGTCAAGCTGGGCTTCGGGAAGCGGATAGGTTCCTTCCTGTTCAAGCGGGTTTTGTGTCGCAAGCACATGGAAAGGGCTCGGCAAATCATATTGTTCGCCGGCAACCGTGACATGATATTCCTGCATGGCCTGCAAAAGTGCCGATTGGGTTCTGGGTGAGGCACGGTTGATTTCATCGGCCATGAGAAGCTGGGTAAACACCGGCCCCTTTATGTAGCGGAAAGAACGTTTGCCGCTTTTGTCGGTATCCATCACTTCCGAACCGATAATGTCGGATGGCATCAGGTCAGGTGTAAACTGGATGCGTTTTTCATCCAATCCCAAAACAGTGCCCAATGTTTCGACAAGGCGTGTTTTTGCAAGCCCCGGCACACCGACAAGAAGCGCATGTCCGCCGGAAAGAATGGCAATGATGCTGTTTTCGACAACATTGCTTTGGCCGAAAACCACTCTGTCGATCGTGGCGCGCAACGTTTCAAAAAGTTTTCCGACATTGTCAAAATCTGCAACTATGTCCGCCGCATCCTCAGTTGCAGCCTTTTTTGCTGCGACCGGTTTCCGAGCCGCTTTCTTTTGAGGCTTGAGGGCGGATGCGCCTGTTTTATTCTTTTCCAGCCCGGCTGTTGTTTTAGAAGCGCTTCTCATGGCTTTTCCCCAGAACTTTTTGGTTACGTGACCAAATGCGATTGACGGTGAGAGAATTTGTCACCACCTTCATCTCTGAACAATGACTATTTCAAGGCTTGTAACAGAAAAATAACAGAAATGAAGCGTTTAAACGGTCCTCACTGATAATTTGACGAAAAGGTTTTTTTAAATTGGTGGCCGAAAGCATAGCAATTCAAATTGCTGACATTGTCAAAAAATTCAATGAACCGGAAGTTCTTTCGCCTCTGCCAGAGGCTTTGAACCGTGATCAAAACTTGAACCGGCCATTTTCAAATTCGCTCATTCTGCGCAAAAAAAACGATCGCCCGTCATGGCAGCGCTCGGCAGTTCTTATCGGCATTATTGAAAAATTAAATGCCCCGCATCTTGTTTTGACGAGAAGAACATCGAAACTTCATAAACATGCAGGCCAAATTGCTTTTCCCGGGGGCAAAAAAGGAGATCAGGATAAAAGCGACGAGATGACCGCACTTCGCGAAGCGTATGAAGAAATCGGCCTTCAACCGGATTATTTTACAAAACTCGGTGAACTTTGCTTCCATTATACCTCGACAGGATTCGAGATCCGTCCGGTTGTCGGTTTAATCAGGCAAGGGGCGCAATTTGTTAAAAATGATAACGAGGTTGATGAAATATTTACTGTTCAGTTATCTTTTGTGCTTGATTTGAAAAATTATGTGATTGTTTCAAAGACGGCTGGCGCTGAAAAGCGCAGCTTCTATGCACTTTCCTACGAGAACCATTATATATGGGGTGCGACAGCCGCAATGATTCGTTCGCTCGCAGAAAGGTTAACCCGGTGACTACGCTTAATATCGCCAAAAAAGCCTTGTGGCTTCACGATGAGGGGCTGCAACAACTGCTTCATTGTCTTTCGGAAAATGGCGAGGAAGCGCGTGTGGTCGGCGGTGCTGTGCGCAACCAGCTTTTGGGCTATCCGGTAAACGACATTGATATTGCAACAACCTGTCTGCCCGATGAAATTATCAAACGGGTAAGCGGAAATGGCTTCAAAGCCGTGCCTACAGGTTATGAACACGGCACAATCACGGTGGTGGTCAAGGGCCACTCCTATGAGGTGACGGCACTTCGAGCCGATATCGAACCGGATGGGCGTCGCGCAAAAGTCATATTTGGCCGCGACTGGAAAACCGATGCTAAAAGGCGTGATTTTACAATCAACGCCATTTATGCCGATGCCAATGGTAAAATTTATGATGATGTCAACGGGCTTGCCGACATTGAAACCGAGACATTGCGTTTTATCGGTACGGCCGAGGAGCGTATTCGCGAGGATTACTTGCGCATTTTAAGGTTTTTCCGCCTTTATGCGTGGGTTGGCAAGGGGCGTCCCGATGCCGAGGCTATCAAAGCGTGCGCACGGCTTAAAGATGGCCTTTTGCAATTATCTGCCGAACGGGTGTGGTCGGAAGTTAAAAAAATGCTTTCGGCTCCCGACCCGACGCGGGCACTTTTATGGATGCGGCAAGCTGCGATTTTGGGAATTATTCTTCCTGAAACAGAAAAATGGGGTATCGACGCATTCCGCCCGCTGATTGAAACCGAACGTGTTATGAGGCTTCCGCCCGACCCGTTATTGCGGCTTTTTTCCATTGTGCCGCGCGATGAAGTGCGGTTGAAAAAAATGGCCGAGCGCTTGCGTTTTTCCAAAGCGGAAAAAACGAGGTTGATGAATTTTGCCCGTATTTCCCCGATCAAATATAACTCTTCCGATATCGAAATTAAAAAGCTTGTCTATCATCATGGCAAACAGGCCGTTCTTGATGAATTGACGTTGGCGCTTTCCAATGCGCGTGCCCATGCTTTGAGTAATGATAATGCACTTGTCGAGGCGAGCCATTATACACGGCTTAGAAAATTGGCCGAGCATTATGAGGTTCCGGTTTTTCCTTTAACCGGAAAGGATCTTTTACCTCTTGGCATTACCGAGGGGCCGGCAATCGGCCATAAACTTAAAGCGCTGGAAAAACGCTGGGTGGAAAGCGGCTTTTTACTGGACCGGAAAGCGCTTCTTGATTTGGCAACAGCCTGACCGTCTATTGCGCCATTGTCATGAAGCTTGCTTTCATGCTTGGCGTGATGACAATGGATTTCAAGCATGTTGTTTTATAAAATAGTCAAAGCCAATCAGGTTGTTTTGTTGATTAAAGGCTAAAACGATTTGGTTTTGTCGGGTTAAATGGCTAAAGCCATTTCCGGTTTTTGTTTGGTGAAATGGCTAAAGCCATTTCACGGTCGGCGGCAGGGAAGAGAGAATGCTCTCGATATTTCCGCCGGTTTTGAGCCCGAAAATGGTGCCCCTGTCGTAAATAAGGTTGAATTCGACATAGCGGCCCCGCTGGACAAGCTGGGCGTTGCGTTGCTTTTCCGTCCATGGCTTATTAAAATTTTCACGCACGATAGAGGGATAAACAATGTCAAAAGCCCGCCCGACATCCTGCGTAAAGCTGAAATCGGCTTCCCAACCGCCAGCTTCTTTGCTGCTATGGAGCCAATCGTAAAATATGCCGCCAACGCCACGCGGTTCTTTGCGATGTTTTAAATAAAAATATTCGTCGCACCATTTTTTGAATTTCGGATAATCGGCAACAGTGGGGTGGCGTTCGCAGACATATTGGAACGCCTTATGGAAAGTTTGAGTATCAACATCCGACTGGGTGCGTCGCTCGGCAAGCATCGGCGTCAAATCGGCACCACCGCCAAACCATTGGCGGGTTGTAACGATCATGCGGGTGTTGAAATGGACTGTCGGCACATGTGGGCTTTGTGGGTGCACAATAAGCGAAATGCCGCTTGCCCAGAAACGCGGATCATCTTCCGCACCAGGAATTTCTCTTCTGAATTCAGGCGAAAATTCGCCATAAATGGTTGATGTTTGGACAGCCGCTTTTTCAAAAACCCGCCCCTTCAACACCGACATGACACCACCACCGTTCATGCCACCAGGTTTTTCCCACGGTGTTCTGACAAATGATCCGGCAGAAAAATTGGAAAATTGGCCGGTCAGTTCCCTTTCAAGTTTTTCCAGTGAATTACAAATTCTATCCCGTAGTGATTGGAACCACTCTTCAGCCCGCTTTTTCTTGTCTTCGAGATCGGAAGGCATGTCATCGGGAATATCTCTATTCGTCATAATCCGTCTTAAATCTGTAAACTCGTTTAGAATAACTCTAGAGAAGAGATAAGGGGTGAAGACTGCTTTGTCTACCTCTTAATCACGAGATGACAAATTAACCCCCTCATGCCGCGTTAGTTGGCGCAATGCTTCGCTGATGCCGATCGCAACACTGACAGCAAGGTTGAGAGAACGCGCAACTTTGACCATTGGAATCGTCACTTCGGCGTCCACCGTCTCATGGACATAATCGGGTGCACCCGCTGATTCCCGCCCGAAAAGAAGCACATCATTGTTTTGAAAAGAAAAATCGGTATAGGGAGCATCCGTCTTGGTGGTAAAAAGGATAAGACGGCGGTTTTCGGCCTTTTGCTCGGTCAGAAAATGTTGCCAATCAATGTGCCGCTTCAATGTTGCAATTTCGAGGTAATCCATGCCCGCACGTTTCAAATGGCGGTCGGAAAGGTCAAAACCGGCGGGTTCGATAATGTCGACAGGCACACCGAAACAGGCGCCCAAACGTAAAATTGTTCCGGTGTTTCCCGCAATATCAGGCTGAAAAAGTGCAATATGAAGTGTCATGACCGTTGAATAGGCTTGTCACCCTGCCATTGTAAAGGGGAGCGGGCATTCAAAAACCTTGACGAATCGATCAATCCTCAAAAATTTGAACGTCCCGTCGATTTGTTTGCTTTCGCGCATCATCTTTCTATGCAAATTGTCGTTCGTCGCGAAATGTGAAAACGTCTTTCTTTGCAAACAATATTGGATTTTTTTTGAAGCGCAAAATTTTGAATGGGAAAAGTTTATATGCCTGTTTCCGCTCTTGAAGCGGAAAAATGAAAAATTATCTTGGGGAAGCGAACTTGAGTGAGGCATCCGGTTTTATTGGCGTCATCAAACCGGTTTTCATATGTCTTTTTTTAAAAATATCTTTGCCCTCAACAAAAGTCAAAATTGAACGAAAGTCAAAATTGAACGAAAGTGGTCATCAGGCAAAGTGCGGACTTTGAAAAATTTGCCCTCTTATGGCAGAAAAGGAATACCGCAATTCTACCGAATGCAACACATTAACGTCAAAATCGTTGCATTTATGACGCGTTCCGGTTTTACCGGACACACAATACCGGACAGCTAAAAAGCAATAACGAGGAGCTCGACCATGTTTGGATGGTTTGAACGAAGATTGAACGCTTTTCCCGAAAAGGAGCTGAAACGCCCACCGCAAAATCTGTTGGGTTTCTGCCTTTATTATACGCAAGGCGTTTGGCCGTGGTTGATCTTCATGGCAATTTTTACCGCTCTGATTGCGGTGACAGAAGTTTCGCTCTTCGGTTTTTTGGGAAGTATTGTCGATTGGCTCAATGCCAATTCGCGGGCAACATTTTTCGAAACACAAGGTGTAAAACTTGCACTCATTGGTGTGTTGGTCGTTCTCATCCTGCCATTTTTTGTCACCATGCACAGTATGGTGATGCATCAGACATTGCTTGGCAATTATCCGATGCGGATACGCTGGCTTGTGCATCGTTATCTGCTTGGCCAATCCATGAGCTTTTTCCAGAACGAGTTTTCCGGTCGCATATCGGCAAAAGTCATGCAAACAGCTTTGTCTGTGCGCGAAACGGTGATGAAGCTTTTTGATGTTTTAAATTATGTGATTGTCTATTTCCTTGGCACACTGGTGATTGCCGCCTCATCCGACTGGCGGTTGATGGTACCGTTTCTCTTGTGGATTATCAGCTATATCGGGCTGCTTAAATATTTTATCCCGAAATTGCGCGATGCTTCCGAAGCGCAGGCTGACGCGCGTTCGCTCATGACCGGACGGGTTGTTGATTCTTATACCAATATTGCAACCGTCAAACTGTTTTCCCACCACGCAAGAGAGGAAAGCTTTGCCCGCGAAGGGTTCGAGCATTTTCAGGGCACGGTTTATAAACAGATGCGGCTTATCTCGAAATTTTCTATCAGCGTTTATGTGTCGAACTGTATTTTATTGTTTGTTGTGGGGGCGCTCGGTATCTGGCTATGGCAGCAGGATGCCATTCTTGTCGGCGCTGTCGCGGTCAGTATCGGCCTTGTCTTGCGGCTCAATGGCATGGCGCAATGGATTATGTGGGAAATGGCGGCACTTTTTGAAAATATCGGCATTGTCGAAGACGGGATGCATTCGATTGCACAGGATAGAATCGTCGAAGACAAGAAAGATGCTAAAAAACTTGTTGTCAAAAAAGGCGACATCCGGTTTCAAAATGTCGGCTTCCACTATGGCAAGGGCAAGGGAATCTTGAAAGATTTCAACCTTCATATCGAGCCCGGTCAAAAAGTAGGTGTAGTCGGACGTTCAGGAGCGGGTAAATCGACACTTGTCAATCTTCTCTTGCGTTTTCACGATGTCGAAGAGGGCGCTATATTGATTGACGGGCAAAATATCGCCGATGTCACACAGGAAAGCTTGCGCGCGGCAATCGGCGTGGTGACACAGGATACCTCGCTTTTACACCGTTCACTGAAAGACAATATTCTTTATGGCCGTCCTGATGCCAGCAATCGCGAATTGCTTGAAGCGGTGAGGGATGCTGAAGCTGCCGATTTTATCGACAGTCTGCGCGACCAGAACGGCAAGACCGGATATGATGCCTTTGTCGGAGAGCGCGGCGCACGTCTTTCCGGTGGGCAGCGCCAGCGCATTGCTATTTCACGTGTCATGCTCAAAGATGCGCCGATTCTTATTCTTGACGAGGCGACTTCGGCACTCGACTCGGAAGTGGAAGCGGCTATTCAGGAAAATCTTGCGCGCCTGATGGAAGGAAAAACTGTTCTTGCCATTGCCCACCGCTTGTCGACAATTGCCGAAATGGACCGCCTCATCGTGATGGATAAGGGAAGAATTGTCGAAGATGGAACGCATGAAGAATTGCTTTCGAAACACGGTATCTATGCCCATTTGTGGAACCGGCAGGTTGGCGGGCACCTTGATCTTGACGAAGAGGCTTGAAAAATGAGATCGGCTTTTTCAAAAAGGTTGAAATCAAGCCGAAATTAGCCATCCGCAATAAACCTAGCTTTTCGTTGCGGGTGGCAAGAGAGCTGGCGTTGTATTTTTACCCACGGTTTTGTCAATGAAGTTTTGTCAAAACGCATTTAAAATTTATGCTTCTTATGTCGTTTTTTTATATGGTATTTTCGAATGAAATTAGCCGCATAGGCTTTTGGGGGTGAGCTTACTCCACCTTAAAAAAACCGGCTCCAACAAAGCTTTTTAAGTGCCGGAAATAGTGAAGAGCGCTGCAAAAGCGATGAAAAACAAGAAAGCCGAAACATGTCGCATAGTTTAAACATGTGAGCCATATTTCAAAAACCCATATTTTAAAAGCATTGCAGCGTTTTATGGGCGATAAACGACAAGCTGCCGTTATTTGAAACAATTGAAGAAAAGTTACTCGTAATAGAAGCAGAAATTGGGCGGGAAAGTTGCAAAAACAGTCGCGTTCCGGCTATCATTTTTTTAAAACGTGGACAAATTGGCGCTGTGTGTTAAAAAACATACGTTTGACCAACAGGCACCAACCTTTTTCCGACAGGTTAAAAACCTTTTACAATGAGCAGCGAAAAGACACGACGCGATTTTCTTTTTCTTGCGACCGGCGTTGCCGGTGCGCTCGGCGTCGGTTCTGTTGCATGGCCATTTATCGACCAATTGCGCCCCGATCAGAAAGTATTGGCAAGTGCAACGATAGAAGTTGATGTTTCCGGCATTGAAGAGGGAATGTCGGTCACCGTCAAATGGCGCGGGCAACCGGTGGTCATCCGCCACCGTACCGAAAAAGAAATTGCAGATGCCCGGAATGTCGATTTGGAAAAGCTCAAAGATAAGGAAGCGGGAAATCCCAATCTTGAAGGGCACCAGCCGGCCACAGATCTTGCCCGCTCGGCAGGTGAGGGGCGCGAACAATGGCTTGTTCTCATCAATATCTGCACACATCTTGGTTGTGTGCCGCTAGGGCAGTCGGGTGCTTTTGGCGGCTGGTTCTGCCCCTGTCATGGTTCGGTCTATGATACGGCCGGAAGGGTGCGTTCAGGCCCCGCCAATCGCAACCTCGAAATACCGCCTTACCGTTTTTTGTCAGATAACGTGTTGCAGATCGGATAGATGTGATGACCAAACCCTCATCCTATAATCCGAAATATGCTCTGACACGCTGGCTTGACGCAAGGCTTCCGATTTTGCGTTTTCTTTATAATCTCGGTGTATCTTTTCCGGTGCCGAGAAATCTCAATTATTTCTATACCTTTGGCGGCATCCTCACGCTGATGCTGGTATCACAAATTCTAACCGGCATTGTCATGTCGATGCATTATATTCCCGATGTGACATTGGCTTTTGATGCGCGCGAACGCTTTATGCGCGACGGCCAGTTCGGGTGGCTCTTCGAGCCTTGGCATGCTGTCGGCTCGTCATTCTTTTTCATTGCAGCCTATATCCATCTTGCCCGTGGCCTTTATTATGGCTCGTATAAAAAGCCGCGAGAGCTTATCTGGATTATCGGTGTTCTGATCTATCTGGTGATGATGGCAACCGCATTTTTAGGCTATACACTCGTCTGGGGTATGATGTCGACATCGGCAGCTTCGGTCATTTCCGGCCTTTTCAAGGCTATTCCGGTTATCGGCCCCTGGCTTCATGAAACATTATTGGGCGGTTTCAATGTCGGACAGCCGACACTCAACCGCTTTTATTCATTGCATTATCTTTTTCCCTTCATTCTGGTTTTTCTTATCGGTTTGCATATCTGGGCTGTCCACCATGTCGGGCAGAACAACCCGACAGGCGTAGAGGTGAAATCGCCCTCGGAAACGGTACCGTTCACGCCCTATGCGACGATCAAGGATATTTTTGCAATCAGCGTATTTCTGATTTTCTTTGCATGGTTTTTGTTTTTCATGCCCGATTATATGGGCCACCCCGATAATTATATCGCCGGTGACACCATGACCACCTCACCGCATATTGTGCCGGAATGGTATTTTCTACCCTTCTACGCTATGTTGCGCGCTATTACATTCGATTTCGGGCCGATCAGCTCGACATTCGGCGGTGTGCTGATATTGATGGCGGCGGTTCTCATCTGGTTATTCGTGCCATGGCTTGATCGCTCGAAAGTGCGTTCCGCGCGCTATCGTCCGGCTTTCAAACTGTTTTATTGGCTATTCATTGTTGATGTGGTGGCACTTGGCATATTGGGGGCAGCACCGATTACAGAAAGTAGCGTATTCTGGTCGCAAATTGCCACACTTTATTATTTTGTATTTTTCCTCGTCATCATGCCGTTTTTGCCGAAGTTTGAAAAAACTTTGCCGGTTCCTTCTTCCATTAGTGAAGATCTCGAAACAAAAGAAGCAAAGGCCAAAGGGGGGTGGCGGCTATGGTAAGAAAACTCACTCTCCTTTGGCTTGGTGTTTTAGCCGTTGTCCTTGCGCCTCTTGCTGTTTTTGCCGAAGAGGGAGGAGAGGCGCATTACCCGTTGAAGCTTCCTGAAAAACAGAGCTGGAGCTTTTCCGGCCCCTTTGGCACTTATGATCTTCAGCAATTGCAACGCGGCCTCAAGGTTTATAAAGAGGTTTGCTCGACCTGCCATTCCTTGAAATATGTTTCTTTTCGTGACCTCAAGGCACTTGGCTATAGCGAGGAACAAATAAAAGCTTTTGCCAAAACCTATGACATTCAGGACGGGCCGAACAGCGAAGGGGAAATGTTTGTTCGCAAAGGCTTGCCGACTGATTATTTTCCTTCACCATTTCCAAATGTCGAGGCGGCAAAATTTGCCAATAACGGCGCCAATCCGGGCGACCTGTCGCTCATGGCAAAAGCCCGCGCAGTGTCTTTGCCGTTCCCTGCCTTCATTGCCGATATTTTTACCAATTATAACGAAGCAGGGCCGGATTATATTACGGCACTTCTTACCGGTTATAGCGACCCGCCGGAAGGGGCGGAAGTGGCGGAAAATAATTGGTATAACCCTTATTTCAATTCGGGGAATGCGCTTGCCATGCCGCCCCCTTTAAGTGATGGCATGGTGGCGTATAATGATGGTACAGAAGAAACAACTGAAAATTACGCCCGTGACGTATCGGCCTTTTTGATGTGGACTGCCGATCCGCATATGGAAACACGCAAGAAGACCGGTTTTCGTGTCATCTTGTTCTTGATAGTTTTTGCCGGCCTTACCTATGCCGTGAAAAGACGCATATGGAATGAATTGGATTGAAAATTGATGACAAATGAAACTCTTGAAGAAACACTGAAAAAAGCGATCCGCACGATCTCGGACTATCCGAAACCGGGGGTGAAATTCCGCGATATTACCACTTTGATGGGCAATGCCGGTGCTTTCCGGCGCACCATTGACGCGCTGGTTTACCCCTATATAGGACTTAAAGTCGATAAAATTGCCGGTGTTGAAGCACGCGGTTTCATTCTGGGCGGGGCTGTTGCCCACCAACTTTCGGCAGGCTTCGTGCCCATCAGGAAAAAAGGCAAATTGCCTTATGACACGGTGCGCATTGCCTATAGTCTTGAATATGGCATTGACGAAATGGAAATGCACCGCGATGCGGTCAAACCCGGTGAACGCGTGGTTCTGGTGGATGATCTTATTGCCACCGGTGGAACAGCCATTGCCGCAGCCGAGCTGTTGCACCAGATTGATGCGGAAATTGTTGCAGCCTGTTTTGTCATCAATTTGCCCGATCATGGTGGTGCCGACAAGCTTCGCCAATTGGGGGTTGATGTCCATACACTCGTTTCTTATGAAGGCGATTGAAGCTTGAAGCCTTGAAAACGTAGTTCGCATTTTAATCGTAAGGGCGCGTTTAAAAGTAGTCGCAGATGTTTTCAACGAGAGCTGTTTTTTGCTTCATTCTTTTCAGATAAATCAATTTTATAGAGCAGGCGTTTTTTAAAACGCCTGACTGTGCTCCAATTTTTCTCTTTCAAATCGGTTTTGAAATTCTATGTGTGGCAGGCCAACGGCTGGTCACCAACAGAACAATCAAATAATACCGGATTTTCATTCTCGCCGCACATTCGATGTGTTTTTGGCTTCGCTTTGAAGCGTCTTTACCGTGTTTATCGGTGCGTTCACAAAAATTGCACGGTGAAAGAACCGGACGTTACAAGCCGAACGGCCTTTTAAAGGATGTAATGCTCGAAATAAAAACGTTTGAAGAGCTTGTTTTTAAAAAACACGGATTATCCAAAAAAACCGGAGACTAATGTAAGGAAACAAGCCTAAAACTTGAAATGAGTAGAACAGTCTTGAATATACAATTAAAAATACATGAAATGAAGAAATTTATAAATTAATACTCATTAAAAGAATTATTAAAATAAAAAATAAATTTAAAAAATTAATAAAAATTGGAACCATTGGAAGTTTTATACGTTTTTCTTAAGTAATTCAAATTTTTTAATGAGGCGTATTAAATGAAAAGACTGGCACTTATCACTGTTTTAGCAGCAACACTCGCAGGAACCGCTATTGCACAATCTCCAAAAATTACGATCGAAGCACCAAAAGAACCGGCTTCGGAAGTCAAGCTGCCGAATGGTGATGTCGTTGTTCGTTATGTCACACCGACCGAAACAGATTTTATTGCTTCGAGTTTGATTGATACAAAAGTTTTGAACAAGCAAGATCAGGCAATCGGCCAGATTAAAGACATTATCATTCGTCAGAACAATGTTGCAGGCATTGTTGTGGGTGTTGGCGGTTTCCTTGGTGTTGGCGAACGTTATGTTGTGGTCGACCCGACAAGCATTTACATGCGTCACGAAAACGGAGCATGGAAGGTTGTCGTGAACGTTACCAAAGAGAGCCTGATGGCCGCTCCCGAATTCAAATATGAAGAGCATAAAAAGCTCTAAGCTTTGAGATTGTACTGAAGCAATTTCATCGAATTATCTTGCAGTTTGAAATCTGACCTTAAGCCATCCGGTAAATGCATTTACCGGATGGCTTTTTTCCCAAAAAATGATTGCCCCGCTAAAAATGCCCCGTCGTCTTATCTCTAAAGCGTAATGTTTTCTGGTTCCGGTAAACGGTAGCATATTAACAAAATTTCCAAATCATTTGACAAAACCGGAGAAGCTTAATTCTTTTAAAAAGAACTTGGTTGATAGAAGGGGCAGGCGACGCTCGCGAGGAGATGGGCAAGCTTATAGCCGGATGGCGGTAAATAGCGGTTGAAAATAGCAAATAGCATTCGCAAGAAGCTGCCCGTTCTTTTCGATAAATTGACCAAACAGAAAAAGACAACGTCTATAGGAGAAGAACAAGCTTCGGGCTTTAATAGATCGGGCGGCGTGACGCCCCTAGGCGCCGTAGCCACTAGAGAAGAAGAGCTTCACATCATTCTCGACGATATAGACATGAAGCATCGCTGACGCGATTGATTTTTATGACAAGTAACAACGAGACGGAACGGTAAGGTGCACGCGTTTTAAAAACAGCGATAAATTCTGTTAAATGTCCGGACTATTGTGAGAAGGGGCGAGCTCGGTTTTAGTGCCGACAACCTTCAAATTTGTCTCGCGCAAAGCCGTCCAAGAAAAATCGAATGATATAGGAAAAATTCAAACAGCGAAAAAAAGGAAAACGCAAAATGCGTTTTCCTTGTTAGTCTGTTTTGTAATGGGCAAGGAAAAAGAAAAAGATGGTTTTCAGGAATTATGCTTGAAAAGCATGACATCGCCATCTTCGACAACATAATCCTTACCTTCGTCGCGTGCCTTACCCGCTTCTTTGGCAGCCACTTCACCACCGAGATCGACATAGTCCTGATAGGCGATTGTTTGCGCACGGATAAAACCGCGTTCAAAATCGGAATGGATAACACCTGCTGCCTGCGGGGCTTTGGTGCCACGTTTGATGGTCCATGCGCGAGTTTCTTTAGGGCCGCAAGTGAAATAGGTGATAAGATCAAGGAGATGATAGCCTGCGCGGATCAACCGGTCGAGTCCCGGTTCATGTAACCCCAGTTCTTCAAGATACTCTTTGGCTTCTGCATCCGGCAATTGCGCAACTTCTGCCTCGATCTCGGCCGAAATAATAACACTTTCGGCACCTTGTTCGGCGGCCATTTTCTCGACAGCTTTCGAAAAATCATTGCCTGTTGCCGCATCGCTTTCGGCAACATTGCAAACATAAAGCACCGGTTTGGAAGTCAACAAATTGAAAGAATCGAGAATTTGCCTATCATCGGCGGAAATGTCTTTGATGAGGAGCCGCACCGGCTTGCCATTCTGCAAAAGCTTCAAAGCCGCTTCCATCATAGGAAGAACAGTCAATGCTTCCTTGTCTTTGCCGGTGGCGCGTTTTCTCATCTGCACAATGCGCCGCTCGAGACTTTCAAGATCGGCAAGCATCAATTCTGTTTCGACCGTTGCCGCATCCGATACCGGATCAATCCGGCCTTCGACATGGGTGATATCTTCATCGATAAAACAGCGCAGCACATGCACAATCGCATCGACTTCACGAATATTAGCCAAAAACTGGTTGCCTAAGCCTTCACCCTTTGAAGCGCCGCGAACAAGGCCGGCAATATCGACAAAGCTGATGCGCGTCGGGATAATTTCTTTCGAACCGGCAATCGCCGCAAGCTTTTTTAACCGCGGATCGGGGACAGCAACTTCGCCGGTATTCGGTTCGATTGTACAAAAAGGATAATTGGCAGCCTGAGCCGCAGCCGTTTTTGTCAAAGCGTTAAACAGTGTGGATTTGCCCACATTGGGTAATCCGACGATACCACATTTAAAACCCATGGAAATTCTCGCAATCCGGTAAGCTTTTCAACATGACTGGTTCTATAGCACGTTTTTTAACAGAAACCAGTTAAAGAGCCGATTATGATGCGAAAAAGATACAGCTCATGGATTTTTCCAAGGCTTCTCGTTTTCTCCAAAAACTTGCCTATTTTAACCATTGGCTAAACTTTCAGTGTTAGCAACAATCCGATATTTTGTATGGAGTTATCATGAGGCAACTGTCTCGGCGTACATTCATCATTGCAGCACCTTTGGCTCTTGTGGGCTGCGTAAGCAATCAACCTCAAGTTGAACAGTCATGGCCGGTTCCGGCCGATATCAAAGCACTTTACGGTCCGGTGATGAACGAAGCTTATCCGCTTCCGGCTGTTGATATGAGCAAGATCAACCCGAAATACTGGCGCCAGGAAGTGGCATTCAACGGGCCTTATTCACCCGGAACGCTGGTTGTCGATACGCAGGCACGTTTCCTCTATCTTGTTCAGGAAAATGGGCGTGCTCTGCGTTACGGTGTCGGAGTCGGAAAAGCCGGTCTGGCACTCGAAGGTGAAGCCGTCGTTCAATATAAACGTATGTGGCCGATGTGGCATCCGACACAGGATATGATGGAGCGCGAACCCGACCGTTACGGACATCTCGGCGATGGCATGCCAGCAGGCCCCGATAATCCGCTGGGTGCACGCGCACTTTATCTTTTTAAGGATGGTCGGGACACATTGTTCCGGATTCATGGCTCCCATGAAGAATGGTCAATCGGCAAGGCGGTATCGAGCGGGTGTATCCGTTTGCTCAATCAGGATATTATCGATCTTTATGGCCGGGTACCCGAAGGCACTCATGTCATTGTTCTGCAACACAACGAGCAGGGGCTTTCCTGAAATGGTGCCGGAAAACAGGCACCTTGCATCTATAACAACCTGAAAATCGACATTTCGCGCTTGAAAGAAGTGTTCTCGAGCAGGCCGAGCTTATCCGCATAAAACTTCACCCGACGTGACTATGACAGGCCGGATATAGCCGTTCCGGCGTCGGGCAGAGCTATTCATGCAGGCTTTGAATCACGGGCTTAGTTTTTAGATAAGGCCAAGCTGCACATTTTATCGGATGTATTTGCTTTAAGATGAGTGAAGCGAATTGATCTAGTCGTTATTTTTGAACAGTTTTTTCAACATGTCGGCCATCGGGCCGGTGGCAGGAAGCTCTTTTGCCTTATGCGGGCGGGCTTGCCGGATGTGGCTTTGGCTTTTGGGCTTGTCGCCGCCAGTTTTGTGCTCGTTTATTGTTTCACTCTCGTGAGCCAATGATATACGATTCATAAACAGGCTGTCTTTGCCGTTTATAAGCAAGCCGAGATTGTCAGCCAATGATTGGAGAAGGGGATCAAGCCATTCATGATCGGCTTTGGAGAAATTGCCAAGCACGTGGTTTGTCACTTGTTCCTTTGATTGGGGATGGCCGATGCCGATGCGAATGCGGCGATAATTGTTGCCGCAATGGGCGTCAATGGATTTTATGCCGTTGTGGCCGCCGCTCGAGCCACCGGTTTTGACCCGCAATTTGCCGGGCACAAGATCAAGTTCATCATGAATAACAATGATGTTTTCCGGTTGCAGCTTATAAAAACGCATTGCTTCGCCAACAGCCTGACCGGAAAGATTCATATAGGTTTGAGGTTTAAGAAGAAGGACTTTTTCACCTTCTATCGTTCCACTGGAAATAAGTGCGTTAAACTTTTTGTTCCACAATGAGAACTTGTATTTGCGATTGATTTCATCAACCGCCATAAAACCGATATTGTGCCGGTTATCCTGATATTCGATACCGGGATTGCCGAGACCGGCAATGAGCAACATGGATAAACCTCACTTGGAAAGAAAAGGCGGAAAAATTTTTCCCGCCTTTTTTAAAAAAATTATTCAGCTTTTTCTTCAGTTGTCTCAGCAGGTGTTTCTTCCGTTGCTGCTGTGGCTTCATCCGTTGCCGGTGTTTCATCTTCAACAGGCAATGCAACAGGAGCTGCAATGGTTGCAATGGTGAAATCGCGGTCTTTGATGAGCGGCGTAACACCTTCCGGCAATTTGATGTCGGAAATGTGGACAGAATCACCAACTTCCAAACCGGTAAGATCAACCTTGATAGCTTCCGGAATGTGGTGAGCCGGAACTGCAAGTTCGACTTCGTGGCGAACAATGTTCAAAACGCCACCGGTCTTGATGCCGGGAGCTTCTTCTTCGTTAAGGAAGTGGACAGGAACATTGACGTGAACAACCGATTTTTCCGTAACACGCAAGAAATCGACGTGCATCGGGAAGTCACGAACCGGATCAAGCTGGAAATCGGTCGGCAAAACTTCAATCTTCTCGTTGCCGACTTCAATCGAGGCAATAGTTGTGAAGAATGCACCACCGTGAATCTTGTAAAAAATATCCTTATAGGGGAGGGCAATGGAAAGTGCAGGCTTTTTATCGCCGTAAATAACTGCTGGAACAAGACCGTTGCGGCGAAGGTGACGAGAGGACCCCTTACCAACCCGTTCGCGTGCTTCGGCCTTGAGTGTGTAAACTTTACTCATGGCTTAAGTCCTTTTCAAAAATTGGAGATCCATGCGGGGAACTTTCAACAGCTCCGGACATGAATATGGAAAAAGGCAAAGATTATCCCCTTATCCATTCCGCGTTGCCTCCAAGGGTGTCGACACGGATTGGGGTGCTATAATGGAAAGATTGGAAGCTTGCAAGAGTTGTGGGAAAAAATGACGTTTTTTCCACCTTTCGACCAGGAAATGGTAAAAGAAAACATGCGAAAAGAATCAACCACATTTTTTAAAGCGGGTCTATTTCTGTTTCAAAATCCGAATTGTCATGTGATGGGTCGGCAATGACGGTCGATATCAATCTCGGAACAATCTTTGAACGCGGAGCGCTCAAGGGCTCGAAAGTGGCGAGCCTTGATCTGGAAGAATTATTGGCAACCCGCTTATTGGTACAGGGCAATTCCGGCTCGGGAAAATCGCATTTGTTGCGCAGACTTCTTGAACAAAGTGCCCATTGGGTTCAGCAATGCGTGATCGACCCTGAAGGCGATTTCGTTACGCTTGCCGACAAGTTCGGCCATGTGGTTGTCGAAGCACAACGCACCGAACTCGAATTGACACGTATTGCCGCGCGTGTGCGACAGCATCGTGTTTCTGCTATTTTGAACCTTGAAGGGCTTGATACCGAACAGCAAATGCGCGCTGCAGCGGCATTTCTTGGCGGGCTTTTTGACGCCGAACGTGATTATTGGTATCCGCTTCTGGTGGTGGTTGACGAGGCGCAATTATTTGCGCCCGCTGCCGCAGGCGATGTTTCCGACGAAGCGCGCAAGCTTTCGCTTGGTGCCATGACAAATCTCATGTGTCGCGGTAGAAAACGTGGACTTGCCGGTGTTGTTGCTACCCAGCGTCTTGCAAAGCTTGCAAAAAATGTTGCTGCTGAAGCTTCCAACTTTTTAATGGGGCGCACATTTCTTGATATTGATATGGCGCGCGCTGCCGATCTATTAGGTATGGAGCGCCGTCAGGCGGAAATGTTCCGCGATCTCGAGCGCGGGCATTTCGTGGCACTTGGTCCGGCTTTGTCGCGTCGTCCGCTTCATGTGGTGATTGGCCCCGTGGAAACGGCTGCCCGTTCAACAAGTCCAAAGCTTGTTCCTTTACCGCAAGCGCCGGTTGACGCCGAAGACCTGATTTTTACGCCTTCACCTGAAGAAATGATTATGCCGGTGCGCCGTACACCGCCACCGACACCTCCCAAACCCACCAATGAATTATTGGAAGAGCTGGTGCGCCAGAAACAGGAAGAGCCGCAAGAACCGCAAAGCCTCTTTCCTGAAATTGACGAAAAGGAACGCGAAGCCGAACTTGATGTGGTGCTGCGCGAAATCGTTGATGACAAGGATGCCTCTTTCCGTTCGATTGCTGTGCTTTATCAGGATTTTCTGGTGCGTTGTCGAATTCATCGTGTTCAGGGTGAACCGCTTGATCTTGCCCAATTCAGGCGCAAGCTTGCCGTTGCACAGGCCGCTATTGACGAAGATATGGCTGCAAGTGAAATCTGGCAAAAGGCTTTGCAACTTTCGGAAACGCTGACGGATGATATTCAGGGTGTATTTCTGAATGTCGCGGAAGCTGCGGTAAGTGGCAAGCCTTGTCCTTCCGATGCAACGCTTGCCCGTCTTTATGGCACCCATTCGCTAAGCCGTGCCCGCCATCTGTTGACCTATTTCGAAGAACGTGGACTTCTGGTGGTCAGAACCGATTTTGGCGGCAAACGCATTGCTGCTTTCCCCGAACTTGGACTTGAAACATTACCGGGAGATCCCGAAGCACCTGATAATCTCGTCAGCAAGGAAGATGCTGCAGAATAGCAATTTTTTGAGCTGACAATTATTCGACAATCTTTTTGTGTCGTGCCGAACGAGGATTTTTGGGAAAATTCCTGCTCGTTATTTCGGCTGCCTGCTCTTTCTTAACTAAAACAGGCACGATAGGCGCAATCATAACAGCACTGCTCTTGAAAATTTGTAATAATAAGCAAAGTTTTGTCGTGGGGGAAATCGGGAATAATGCTTGCCCATTATCTGGCCTTGATGACCGAGGGCAAAAAGAGGTCGGAAAAATTTTTGAATGGTGACGTGCTCTATTTGAGGCAGTGTCGCATATCGTCAGATATTTGCTTCTAACGGGTGAAAGGGCTCGCGTCAGGTAAAAAGACTGAAATTTAAAAAAGACTGGCGGGAGGCTCGGAAGAAGAGATAATTGGGAGAAGAGATAAAAGGGAAGAGGTTTTCTTCAAGCTTTTTGAATTGCCGGAAAAAGTCGTGGCTTTTTAACAAACTGAAGAGGTCAAAGACAAAACAGGATTATCCGGATTATCCGTCAAAACAGGTTTTAAAAAAGTGGTTATGAAACGGAAAAAAGAGTGTTAACGAACAAGAAAAACGTTCAAACAGGTCAGTGTTGATAAAAGGCCGCAGAAACAGAATCTCTGCGGCCTCTTTTCGTTAACAAATGAAACTTTTAATCAAACAGGCTTGAAACCGATTGTTCTGCAGCAGTGCGCGAAATAGCCTCGCCGATGAGGTCGGAAATGGGCAGAACGCGGATATTGGGTGCCTGCTCGACTGCGGGGGTCGGCATAATGGAATTGGTAATGACCAGTTCTTTGAGTTTTGAAGCAGTGATGCGGGCAATAGCACCCCCCGAAAGAACGCCGTGAGTTATATAGGCTGTTACGCTTTTTGCGCCTTTTTTCAAAAGTGCTTCGGCCGCATTGCAAAGTGTGCCACCGGAATCGACAATATCATCAAGCAAAAGGCAATCTTTTCCTGAAACGTCACCAATAACATTCATAACTTCCGATTCGCCCGGCCGTTCGCGGCGTTTGTCGACGATGG
>NZ_CAMLFE010000004.1 GCF_946479275.1 uncultured Bartonella sp. | reverse complement strand
CGTACCGCCCTCGTTGTGGCGCTCATATAGACCTTCCTTTCTCCCAGAGTCAACAACCAATTTTCATTTTTTTTCATTTTTTTTCATTTTTTCCAAAACACTGTTGAAAAGACCCGTTTTGCCGGCAAAATTTCTTTTTGTTGGTTTGCAATAGTCGGTGAAGATGGATTTTTTGGTCAAAAACTGGCCGCATTCGTTCTTTAGTAGAGGATCATATGCTGCTGGAATTGTTTTCGAGCAGTATGTTGTTTGCCCTATATGACAGCACTGATGTTATCGAGAGCTCATATCAATGGCTGCAGATAATCTGATGACTTTTCTTTTGCCAATCCGTGTGGCAGAATTCTTCTTTCTATCGGTGGTATAAGTTCTTTCAGTTTGAGCCATGAAAGAAACCGGAAAAAGATTATTGCCAATTTTGTTCTTGGAAACCATTTGTTGAATTTATGTTAGAAGATCGACGTTTTACCAATGATCCGGGAGAAGATCCTGCGCTTGTCGCCGACGGGCGTCGGCAGCCTGATCGTCGACAAATTTCCATCCGTTGGCTCGCCGGTACGATTTTGACCGGTGTTACTTCATGTACGTTGATGGGCGTTGCTCTATTTGTAGCACTTGATGGACGTGAACAATTGGCAACGCCACCGGAACTCATGACGCAAGCAGAGCTTCCGACCATCGAGGCAGAAGAATCGGAAGAGAAAAAAGTTGATCGAATCGCCCAGGTGGTACCGAGAAAGAATTTTGATGACCGGCGCCATTTTGATCTGTCTATCATGCAAAAGCAGGGCGAAAAGGAAGTCATCCGCACCCAACCTTTTGAACTTGTACGCATGGCACTTGCCGAAGACCGACCGAGCAATTTAAAATATCCTCCATTTAATGCTTTGACGATTTTTACCGACCAGTCTGTCAAGCAAGGAGACAAGCCGGAAAACAATCTTCAAATTTATGGCACCAAGGTCGAAACGGAAATTACGCTTCATAGCATTGACTTCGATGTCAATACAGCAACCTTCGATGATTCTGACACACTGACGTCGGAACAGGCCGAACAGAATATTCGCGCTGCGGGATTTGTGCTGGGCGACAATATTACACGTGTTGCCGCACTCCATTATCTGGACCCTGCACAATTGGGGCATTTCGGTTCCATCAAATTTTCCGAAATGCCGGATGTTAAAATCATTCAGGAAAATGTGAGTATTTCACCACGTGCAACGCAAACCGACAATTCTGCCGAATATGCCGAAGACATTATTCCATTCAGAAAATCCCAGACGATTATCAATGCTTTGAATGACGCAAATTATGAAGGTGATGACGCCGACCGGTTGGCTCAAGCGCTCGGTCGTTTCAACGGCTCCGACACACTTCGCGCCGGCAGTGTTCTACGAATCGGAATAGAAACCAATTCGAAAGATGATGACCATCTCGTACGTGCCAGCATTTATCACGGCATGCATCATATATTGTCCATTTCGTTAAATGACAGAAATGAATTTATAAGAAGCGACGAACCGGAAATGACTCCGGTTTTAAAAACCGCGTTTGAAGGCGGCGTACCGCTCACCCATATCAATGCATCGAATTTACCGACAATCTATGATGCAATTTATCGGTCGGTTTTGAGTTATGACATGCCGTTAACGACGGCACGCCAACTCATTCGCGTCATGGCCAATGACGTCGACCTTGAAGATCAGGTATCTCCGAATGATACGCTCGAAGTATTTTATGCAACGCCGAATAAAGACGAAGCGGAAAGTTCGGAACCTGAGATTCGCTTTGTCAGTGCAACACTTGGCGGTGTAACGCGCAAATATTATCGTTTCCGTTCAAATGACGGAACGATTGACTATTATGATTCGCAAGGTCGCAGTTCAAAACAGTTTCTTTTGCGTAAGCCCGTCCCCAACGCTATCTTCCGTTCGCCATTCGGCCCCAGAAGACATCCCGTTCTTGGCTATGTCCGCATGCATACCGGTGTTGATTGGAGTGCACCAAGAGGATCGCCAATTGTTGCAGCAGGAGACGGCGTTGTTACAAAAGCCGGACCTGTGCGCGGTTACGGCAATCAGACAGAGATTCGCCATGCGAATGGCTATGTGACCTCCTATGCTCACCAGAACAGTTTTGCCCCTGGTATCAAGGCTGGCGCAAAAGTTCATCAGGGGCAGATCATCGGTTATGTCGGCTCGAGCGGTCTCGCGACAGGTCCTCACTGCCATTTCGAAGTTTCCGTCAACAATACCAAAGTTGACCCGATGCGCATTCGTCTTCCCGATGCAAAATCATTGCATGGAAAAGATCTTGAAGCGTTCAAACGTGATCGGAACAAACTGGAAGCGCTTATCAACGGGCAGGATGACCAGAAACTTGCCGCAACTGTCAACACAGACGACAAGGGACGCAACCCACGGTCGGATATCTGATCATTCTTTCAAGCCGGCCGGCATCTGTTAACATATCTTGCAGATATCCCGGATATTGCTGCCAATAAAAAGCGCTACCGCCACGCAACCGCTACAAAGCCTTTAGAAACAGGAAACCTTGCGAACTCTCAAGCTTTACATTGAAGAGTTGCAACATGTCATTTTCAAAGAGTGAAAATGATCGGATTCCAATCTTCTGATTATTGCGTCTGTCGATTTAGCGGGGATTGGTGAATGAACGCATGGTTGTGGAAGCTGAATCGGCATCGGGACCATAATCAGATTGCCCGTTAACGCCCAACAACTCTTGTAGACGGGTGCGGGCACGACTGACACGACTTTTGATTGTCCCTACTGCACATCCGCAAATTTCGGCAGTATCCTCATAAGAAAAACCGGAAGCTCCAATCAGAATGATTGCTTCCTTTTGGTCATCGGGCAATTGGTCAAGCGCTTTTCTGAAATCCTGCAAATCAAGGGAACCGTATTGGGAAGGATGAACGGCAAGATTTTCCGTGAATACACCTTCACTATCCTGCACTTCGCGCCCCTTTTTGCGCATTTGACTGAAAAACTCGTTCCTCAGGATTGTGAACAGCCAGGCTTTCATGTTTGTGCCAATCTCGAAGCTACTCTGTTTTGCCCAAGCTTTCATGATCGTGTCCTGAACGAGATCATCCGCTTTGTCGTGCTGTCCGCTCAAAGAAACAGCAAACGCACGCAAAGACGGTAAAATTGTAAGAAGTTCACGTTTGAAATCAGGATTATGTGGGCTCATGGGTTTTACTTTCCCATATTAATTTTGGTTCTCTTGTTCGGCTTTATCGAGCTTTTCGAGAAGATCGAGAAACTTTTCAGGTATTTCTTCGTCCTGAATTGCCGTGTAGAATTGCCGCAGTTTAATCGCTATTTCACTATTGGATCCAAGCAGATCATCTTGCGGACCAGTAAACGCGGATCCGTTTTTTTCCTTGCTGTCATCCATCTTCAGTCCCTTAAAAATGACGCTATCGGTTAATTCATAACAGTGTGTATAAAAACACGCATTGAGTAAAGAATATAGAAGCAAGTAAAAAGTTCCAAGGGGCTGGAACTTTTTTATTATTCGTGAATTAATCTTTCACAGGTAGCCGTCATGGCCACACTTTCAGGGGCAGAAGGAGTTTATTACATGACTTTATCAACACGCATCGCGCCGCATTTACCTTATTTGAGAAGATTTGCTCGTGCCGTTACAGGGTCGCAAATGTCAGGTGATGCATATGTTGCTGCAATGCTTGAAGCTTTGATTGCCGATACCTCGATTTTTCCGGAATCCTCTTCGGATCGTATCAGCGTTTATCGGCTTTTCTGTAAATTGTTCGACCAGACGACGCCGAATGTTGCCGATCCCATGCCTCAATTCGGTATTGAACAAAAAGCCAAGGCCAAACTTTCCTATCTCACTCCGTTAGCGCGTCAGGCATTTCTTCTTATTGCTGTCGAAGGATTTAATGATAAAGAAGCCTCCGAAATTATGGATGTCGACTCCGATGAATTCAGAGCATTGCTGAATGACGCTTCGCGCGATATTTCCGAACAGGTGGCAACGCGTATACTTATTATTGAAGATGAGCCTTTGATAGCCATGGATATCGAGCAGCTTGTCGAATCACTCGGCCATCAAGTAGTCGGCATTGCCCGTACGCGCAGCGAAGCTGTTGCTATGGCCGAGAAGGAAAATCCCGGAATGATCCTTGCCGATATCCAGCTTGCCGATAACAGTTCGGGAATTGATGCTGTTAACGACATTATCAAGACTCACGAAGTTCCGGTTATCTTCATTACTGCATTTCCGGAACGGTTACTCACGGGGGAGCGGCCGGAACCGACTTTTCTCGTCACAAAGCCGTTCAATCCCGATATGGTCAAGGCACTCATTTCTCAGGCGCTCTTCTTCCAGGAAAATGCCTCAAAGAAATAATAGTCTCGTATCTTGAAAACAGAAAAGAACGGAAGGTCTCAAAATCCTTATGACGTCGGCATCAAAATCAGCTCTTGCAGTTGAGAAAATGCATGTGAGTGCCTTGGTGCAGGCTATTCACGGCGCCGATGTTTTTGTTCTCTATCAGACACCCGATCTCGTTTACCGCTGGGCAGAAAATCTGCCTCAACTTCTTGCGGAAAAATGGAGCATCGGGTGTACTGACGGCGATTTTCTACCAGAACCTCTTACCAATCAGCTGAAATCGATCAAATCAAAGGTGCTCAAAACAGGCAAAATGGAAACCATTGAAGCCCGTTTTGAAAATAAGTCGCACCGGATTTCATGGTATCGCTTTACCATTGATTGTCATCGTGACGATGAAGGCGATATTATTGGCCTTTTGACGACCGGCGTGAATATCACAGAAATTCAGCGACGCGAACAAGTTCTCAAAGCATTATTGCGAGAATTAAGCCATCGTTCAAAAAACCTTCTGGCTATTATCCAAAGTGTTGCAGGCCAGACTGCGCGCTATACCGATTCGCTGCAAACTTTCTTAAGAAAATTTCAGGGGCGCATCCAATCGCTTTCGCATTCTCAGGATCTCGTTACAGATTCCAATTGGCGTGGTGCCCATTTTCGCGAACTTTTTATCAGTCAGGCATCAAGCTATCTCGGAAAGGAACGCGAAAGGTTTACTGTCGAGGGAGAAGATCCTTATTTGTTTCCCGGTGCAGCCTTGCATATCGGTTTGGCGTTTCACGAACTTATCGTCAATTCTCTTTCCTATGGTGCTCTTTCAAAGCCTGAAGGATTGGTCCGTGTTACAAGCGAAATCAGAAGGGACGAAGGGAGGCCGTCGCAACTTTATATTTCATGGTATGAAGTATTCGCGCCAGGCCATACGCCGGATGATGACCGCAAGGCTTGTTTCGGCAGCGCAGTGCTGGAAAAGATTGTACCGATTTCCGTAGGAGGAACCGCAAGTCTGGAATTTACCGGCGAGGGCGTTGTCTATCACCTTGCTTTGCCGGACACATATTTCGATTTTTACAACTGATTACGGCTTATGCGTTTTAAATTTTACGATGCTTACGGCAGCAAAAATCAACTTAATTCAGACACATTAAAAACACCTTCCATTAAAAATGTTTCGTTCCGGAACAAATCGCTTCGGCAGCCGTTATACTTATACAAATAAGGTAAAATCATTCACTTGTTAAAGTATTCTCCTGAAGGGGTCGATTATGAATTCCGTCATCGCTGTCATGTTGCTTGTTTCCTGCACAGATAGTTTCTCGGCCTGCAATGCGGCCGACGACATGGTCAAGGTGTATCCAACGCATGAAGCATGTGAAGCGGATTTATTGCCATCGGTCAATCACATCGGCAAAACTAATGAAATGGTTTTTGGCAAATGTATCAAAGCTGATCCGGATTTCATCAATGGTGACTTGAGCATTTACTGGAGAGTCGATCAGAACGGTGATTTCATCGTCGAACTGACGAATGACGACAGTGAAGATGAAGAGTTGACCGTACCTCTTCGAAAAATCGAAAAACCGATTGCCTCCAATGATAAAGTTGCTACCAAGCCCGCAGCATAATTATGACTAAACGGAATTGCTTTGACGTGCAGTTTAAGTAAAGAAGTGTTTATTTGTTAAATTAGCAAACTGTTCACCAAAGCTTAAAAAATTTATTTTCCATTGAAAGATGGCCGCGAAACTCGTAAATGCGGGGCACTATCAATGGAGAATTTTCAATGCGCGATGATTATCAGTCCGGTTTTGAGGATATGGATTATCAGGATCCGTATAACCAACAGCCTGCGCAGCCACAAACGCAATTGGATCCTGCCGTCGAAAAAGTAAGACGCAAGCTCATGCGTTTGATGATTGTTTCAATCGCCATAACAATCATTCTGATTTTAATCATTTTGGCAGCAGTCATCTACAAGGTAACGTCTTCTTCATCTGACAAGACACCTGCTGAAGTCACAAAAACCGAGGCAAATCCGGTTCCCGGTGCAGACACTGCCGGTAATCCAGCAAGCGATGCTAAAGCACCGGCACCCGCTATTCCGGAATTTATCAAACGTTCAATTGCTCTGCCGCAAGGAACCCGTATCCTCTCGCAAAGCCTTTCGAATGATATGATTGCGCTTGAAACACTGACACCTGAAGGCAACACAGAACTTGTTATCTACGATTATCGCAAAGGTCATCTTGTTGCCGGCATCACGGTCGACACCTCTCCGGTTGCAAAACAGCCGGTCGAAGAACCAGTAGCAGCGCCTGCCCAATAAAAAAATCAAAGTTTAGCATAAAGAAAAGGCCGCTTGTAAAAAGCGGCCTTTTTCATGAACCCAAAATTTTATTTCTTGGGCTTACTTTGTTTTGCATCGGATTTCTTTTTGTCGTCTTTATTATCCGTGCTTTCGTCTACCTTTTCTTCCACCTTCGTTTCATCAACAGGGTGAGCCGGAGTTGGAGTAAAAATCAAACGATCGGAAGCACGGGAAATATTGACGGTAGAGCCGTCAAGAATATCACCGATCAGCAACCTTTCGGCAAGCGGATCCTGAACTTCTCTCTGAATAACCCGTTTAAGTGGCCGTGCACCATAAGCAGGGTCGTACCCCTTGTCAGCAAGAAATTCGCGAGCACTATCGTCAATAACAAGTTTGATCTTCCGGTCTGACAATAATGATTGCAAACGTTGCAACTGGATGTCGACGATGGCTCCCATTTCTTTCCGGTGCAACCTGTGGAACAGGATGATTTCATCAACACGGTTGAGAAATTCCGGTCTGAAAGCAGCTTTCACAACAGCCATAACATCGTCACGGGCTTTTTCGGCTTCTTCATTATCGTCAAGCGCTGTCAAATATTCGGCACCCAGATTTGATGTCATAATGATAAGCGTATTGCGGAAGTCGACAGTGCGTCCTTGACCATCGGTCAGACGCCCGTCATCAAGCACCTGCAACAGAACGTTGAAAACATCCGGATGAGCTTTTTCAATTTCATCAAACAGAATGACCTGATATGGCCGACGACGGACAGCTTCAGTCAAAGCACCGCCTTCTTCATAGCCGACATATCCCGGAGGAGCACCAATCAAACGGGCAACCGAGTGCTTTTCCATATATTCCGACATATCGATACGAACCATTGCGGTTTCGTCCTGAAACAGGAACTTTGCCAGAGCCTTGGTGAGCTCGGTTTTACCGACGCCTGTTGGCCCTAGGAAAATGAACGAACCGATCGGTCTGTTCGGGTCTTGCAATCCCGCACGTGCACGACGTACCGCCCGCGAAACAGCCTGAATGGCTTCCCCTTGGCCAACGACGCGTTTGGCAAGCTCGTCTTCCATTCTCAGAAGTTTCTCACGCTCGCCTTCCAGCATGCTATCGACCGGAATACCGGTCCAGCGCGATACCACTTGTGCAATGTGATCGGGGGTGACGGTTTCTTCCAGAATTGAACCGTGGTTTTCCTGGCTTTCAGCTTCTTCCAACTGCTTCGCTAATTGTGGAATAATGCTGTAGGAAAGCTCGCCGGCTTTCTGATATTCACCGTTACGTTGGGCAATTGCCAAATTGTTGCGTGCTGCTTCCAACTGTTTCTTCAACTCGGCAGCATGGCCCAATTTCTGTTTTTCCGATTGCCATTTTGCCGTGATTTCATGCGATTGTTCTTCCAGCTCGACCAATTCATCTTCGAGTTTTTCCAAACGGTCTTTCGACGCAGGATCGGTTTCGGCTTTCAAAGCTTCCCGCTCGATTTTCAGTTGCATGACACGACGATCAATTTCGTCAAGTTCTTCCGGCTTGGAATCAACCTGCATACGCAGTCTTGAAGCTGCTTCATCAATAAGGTCAATCGCTTTATCCGGCAAAAACCGGTCTGTAATATACCGATTGGACAAAGTTGCAGCCGCAACAAGGGCTGAATCCGAAATACGGACTTTATGGTGTTGCTCGTATTTTTCCTTAATACCACGAAGAATAGAAATGGTATCTTCGACACTGGGCTCATCAACAAAAACCGGTTGGAAACGACGGGCAAGAGCGGCATCTTTTTCAACATATTTGCGATATTCTTCAAGCGTTGTTGCACCGACACAGTGAAGTTCACCACGGGCAAGAGCGGGTTTCAACAGGTTGGATGCGTCCATTGCGCCGTCGGATTTACCTGCACCAACCAAAGTGTGCATTTCATCAATAAACAGGATGATCTCGCCGTTTGCAGCCTGAACTTCTGTCAAAACAGCTTTCAGGCGCTCTTCAAACTCGCCACGATATTTTGCACCGGCAATCAATGCTCCCATATCAAGAGCCAAAAGCGATTTGTCACGCAAAGTTTCAGGAACATCCCCATTCACAATACGCAAAGCAAGTCCTTCGACAATTGCCGTTTTACCAACGCCCGGTTCACCAATCAGCACCGGATTGTTTTTGGTGCGCCGCGACAATACCTGAATTGTCCGGCGGATTTCTTCATCACGCCCGATAACCGGATCAAGTTTCCCTTCGCGCGCATCTTTTGTCAGATCGCGCGCATATTTTTTCAATGCGTCATACTGTGCTTCGGCATTGGCCGAATCAGCTGTGCGTCCTTTTCTCATTTCATTGATCGCCTTATTTAACGCTGTTGGCGTGATCCCGCTCTTGGAAAGAATGTCTGCTGTTTTTGCGTTCGGTTCCATCAGAAGCGCTTGCAAAAGACGCTCGACTGTCACAAAGCTGTCACCGGCCTTTTCAGCCAATTCTTCAGCCCGATTGAAAACCTTTGCCATCGGTTCGGACATATAAAGCTGTCCATTGCCACCACTGACTTTAGGCAACGCTTCAAGCGCTGTAGCCAAAGCATCTTTTGCAGCTTTTACATTGCCGCCCGCCTTCTCGATCAATGATGCACACAGGCCTTCATTGTCGTCCAGCAATACCTTTAACAGATGTTCCGGTACAAACTGCTGATTGTCTGATGATAAGGCAAAGTTTTGTGCAGATTGTAGGAACCCCTGCACCCGCTCGGTATATTTTTCTAAATTCATTCTCGTCTCCTTTTCCCATAATCCATAAAACGGCATTACAGGGTTGAAGTGACAAGCTCCCTTCTAGGCAAGCCGTACTCGTCACCTGATATGGGAGTTGCTTTCAAATTCGACAAGATCAAAAACAGTCTGAACGACGACAAAATGCGCAAGCCCGGAAAACCAAGGTAAGGCTCTGTGATCTATAAAAAGTTGCGTTTAAGAAAAATCCGGTTGTCTCAAACAACTTCCAAAGGAATGTTGACATCAAGTTTTTGCAACATATTTTCGAAATCGCGCAGCTGATATTCGGCGCTTTCGGTTACAAGTCCTTGAATAAAGCCGCTTCCTTCATCACTTTTATCGAGTTTTGCAATGATGCTTTCCGCCGGATCAAGAAAACGACATTGCGGTGCCGCTTTTTCAAAGAAGCTTTTAAGCCATGGTAGATGGGTACTTGAAAGTGTGCAGGTATCGACCGAAGGATGTTGCGCAAGCAAGTTTTCCATGAAACGGTTGACTTCTGCTTGCGTCTTATCCGGATCAAAAACAAAAGTTCCGCTTTCGACCAGTTCAACCATCGCCGAAGCGTTCACGAGAGCCACATTTTCCGGCTTCTTGCTATGATTTTTAACAAACGCCTTGCCCATGTCGCTTGCCACCATTGAAGCCACTCCCATAATCGCCACAAAGCCGCTGCGGCTTACCCTTTCTGCTTCTTCAAGCGGTGGAAACACGCCATAAAGTGGTACGGGTGAACTTTCTTTGACGCGATCAAACACCATAATAGAAGGCGCATTGGAGGCCATAATAATGGCCGACGGGTCATAGTGCATCAACCGTTCGAACGTCTGTTTGACAATTCCGACAAGCTCGCCGGCTGTCTTTTTCCCATAAGGAAAATGAGCCCGATCGGCAAAATAGAGGATATCGCGCTTCGGCTGCCTTCTATGCAACAGATCCACAATGGCGTAGGAGCCGATACCGGCATCAAAAATAGCAACCGGTTTTACCGTTTTCATTCCTGTTCATCCGCATTGTTAAAGGGTTTACCGGGCAGGATATATGAACCTTTAAGCCAACGATTGAGATCAATTGCACGACAACGATCGGAGCAAAATGGATAAGCTTCGCGGGTTGAAGGCTTGCCACATTCGGGGCATGGCCTTGGTGAACGCAGCGGATATACTTTAGCGGTTGATCGGGATTGGTCTTTATCCGATGCTGCCATTTCAGACCTCATCTTTCTGCCAATGTTCAAATACGGGATAATTCTGTGTTGTTAACAATTCCACTGTTTCGGCAAGCGGTAACCCGACAATGCCACTATAGGAACCGGATATCTGCAAGGCAAAACAACCGGCTCGCCCCTGAATGGCGTAACCTCCGGCCTTACCCTGCCATTCGCCAGACAGAAGATAGGCCTCGATAACTTCGCGTCCGAGACGCTCGAAACGCACTCTGCTTTCTACAAGCTTATGACGGCTTTTGCCCTTCGCGTTGATAAGACAAACACCGGTATAAACTTTATGGGTGCGCCCTGAAAGTAGGCGCAAACATTCACGTGCTTCATCTTCGTCGGCTGGTTTGGGAAGAATTCTACGCCCGACAGCAACCACCGTATCGGCAGCAAGGACGAGCGCCTCTTCCAATCCGGGTAGAACGTGAACGAGCTTGGCACCTCTTTCAGCTTTTTCTTTTGCCAGGCGCCGTGCCAGAAAACGTGGATGTTCAAGAAGGTGCGGCGTTTCATCAATGTCGGCCGGATGCAAATGATCGGGGAAAACGCCAATCTGACGGAGCAATGCCAAGCGCCTCGGAGAAGCCGAAGCAAGAACAAGCTTGGTTTTTGCCAACGTATCTTCTTCCGGCGTAACAGAATCTGTCATCATTTTATTTGTAACGGTAAGTAATCCTACCCTTTGTCAGGTCATAAGGTGTCATTTCCACCATAACCTTATCGCCTGCAAGAACCCTGATACGGTTTTTGCGCATGCGTCCTGCCGTATGGGCGATGATTTCGTGATCATTATCGAGTTTTACGCGAAACATCGCATTGGGTAAAAGCTCTGTAATCACGCCGGAAAATTCCAAGACTTCTTCTTTGGCCATAAATTACCTGTTTCTAGACTGTTTATTTTGATCAAAATCCGACAAGCAGCTTGAACTGCCCATCCAACGGCGGCAAACCTACCCTATTCTGGGCCATTTGTGAACATCTGAATCAAAAGGCCATCATAGTTTATGCCGGTTTTTAAATATATCGGCATTATTGACTGCCAAATCGTTCCGATATCCGTTTCTTCAAATTTTTCCTGATATCACGATAGGCATCAAGAATTTGCTCGCGTGAACCTGTTGCAAGTGCCGGATCGGGTGTAGGCCAATATTCGACATCGACCGAAAAACCCCGCATGCGTTCAAGAACTGCGTGGTGGGCTTGCGGGGTAAGAGTGATGACAAGATCAAAAAACCCGTCCGACAATTCCTCCAATCCGCGCGGGTTATGGTCTTTCATGGAAAGCCCGTCTTCTGCAATAACTGCGGCTGCAAAGGGGTCACGATTGCCTTTTACAACCCCCGCGGAAGCAACATAAATGTCGGGAAACATTTTACGTGTCAGTGCTTCTGCAATTGGCGAGCGTATAGAATTTTGCCCGCAGACATAAAGAACAGATGAAGGATGCTTGATCGCCGGATACTGGTTGTCAGACATTGTCACCCTTTCCAATATAAAACGCAAAGGAGAGTGAAAAGGCGCCGCGCTGTTTTCAAATCCATGTCTATTTTACCGCGCAAACGATCCTGCAGTGTCGTTGAACCTTCATTATGCAAGCCCCGACGCCCCATATCAATGGCTTCGATTTTTGACAAAGAAGCAGACTTTATAGCCTCGTAATAGCTATCACAAATAAGGTAATAATCCTTGACAATGCGGCGGAATGGTCCGAGCGACAGGATGTGGGTGGCAACCTGTTCGCCATTTTCACGAAAAATGTCAAAAACCAGTCTTCTGTCAACCAGTGACAATTTCAGTTTATAGGGGCCACTTCCTGTGTCACCCACAGGCATGAAACTATTTTCCTCAATGAGATCGAAAATAGCGACCGCGCGCTCATGTTCGATCTCCGGCGTCGAGCGCCCGATAGTTTCATCAAGTTCGATATCAATGAGCCGCGCCTTCTCCACACTCCCCCTCCCTGATAAGCTATAGATTCAACCTTATTGCAACAGACCGTCCATGAGCTTCCAGCCCTTCGGCATTGGCAAGTTCTATTGCCGACGGCCCAAGTTTGCGTAACTCATTTGCACCAAGTTTCAGAATGGAGCTTCGTTTCATATAGTCAAGGACAGAAAGACCTGATGAAAATCTTGCCGAACGGGCCGTTGGCAAAACGTGGTTGGAACCGCCAACATAGTCGCCAATCACTTCCGGTGTATAACGCCCGACAAAAATGGCTCCGGCATTGCGAACGAGAGGCAAAAACCGGTCGGGATTTTCAACTGCCAGTTCAAGGTGTTCCGGTGCAATACGGTTGGCAAGCGGAAAGGCGCTTTCAAGTTCGTTGACAAGAATGACCGCACCAAAATCCTGCCAGCTTGAAGAAGCGGTTTTGCCGCGTTTCAACGTCTTCAATTGCGTTTGAACCGCTTTCATGACCTCGTTTGCAAAAGCTTCGTCATCGGTCATGAGAATGGATTGGGCAGCTGTATCATGCTCGGCTTGTGCCAAAAGATCAGCGGCAATCCAGTCGGCATCATTAAGCTTATCCGCAATAACCAGAACTTCGGAAGGTCCGGCGATCATATCAATGCCGACTTTTCCGAACACCTGTCTTTTGGCAGCCGCAACAAAAGCATTACCGGGGCCGACAATTTTTGCCACCGGCTTTATGGTTTTTGTACCATAGGCAAGGGCTGCCACCGCTTGTGCCCCGCCAACACGATAAATCTCGCTCACTCCACCAAGTTTTGCAGCAGCAAGAACCAGCGGATTGAGATGGCCGTCCGGCGTCGGCACCACCATAACAATGCGCTCGACGCCCGCGACTTTAGCGGGAACCGCATTCATCAGCACCGAACTGGGATAGCTTGCTGTGCCGCCCGGCACATAAAGCCCGACCGATTGGACTGCTGTCCACCGCCAACCGAGTTCGACACCGAGAGGATCAACGAACCGTTCATCTTTTGGCAATTGTTTCTGGTGGTAGACAACAATGCGATCATGGGCAAGTTTCAAAGCGTCAAGTGTCTTGGACGAAACGCGCTTCATCGCTTCATCAATTTCATTCTCGCTAATTTTCAAACCTTTTTCTTTAAGGTCTACGCGATCGAATTTCGCCGATAAGTCGATCAAAGCCTGGTCACCCTGTTCGCGAACCGTTTTGATAATGTCGCGCACAGTGTCATCAACGCTTTGGGAAACTTCACGTTTTGAATCAAGGAATTTTCGAAACTCGTTTTCGAAATTTGCCGATGATTGACGAAGAATTTGAGCCATTCTTTTTCCTGTCGAAAAAACTATGTGTGATGGGGATTGGCCTTGGCTTGCCAAACGGGACCAAGGTCGGTCAATTGCGCTTCAATACATTCCACTTCAAGGCGGATTGCCGCTTCACCGGAAAAAATCAGCGTTACAATGCCGGCGGGAGCTGTCGTCGGTTGGAATTGCATCGTTAGAAGTGACAAAACATTATCTTTTTTTTCACGGTCGAACCCGCGGGTTTTGACACTTAAAACACGATCGAAACGTAGGGCAGTGCGATGGCGCTCGCCGGTTTTTGCACGCGAAAACAGCCCACCCTTCATCTGTTCTTCCCAAGCAAAACGGTTAAGTGCCGCAATAAAACGCTTTTCACCACAACGCCAATCAAGATCGGCAACCTTGACCACCGCATCCTGCAAATGCGCTGACAAGATCTCGAGATCTTCATCATCCATGGCTATCAATTTCAAAAGCGGCATCCTACAACCCCATTCTGTTTTATATTATCCTTCTTCATACGGGAAAGATATTGGCATTATCCACTGATGCGTTCAATCTGCGCACCACAATTTGAAAGCTTCTCTTCAAGCCGTTCAAAACCGCGATCAAGATGGTAGACACGATTGACCGTCGTAACCCCTTCGGCGGCGAGCCCCGCAATAACGAGAGAAACCGAAGCACGCAAATCGGTTGCCATAACCTGTGCCCCCAACAGCCGTTCAACACCTTCAACCGTTGCGGTCTGTCCAGAGAGCGAAATATGGGCACCGAGCCGTGCCAGTTCCTGAACATGCATGAACCGGTTTTCAAAAATTGTCTCAGTGATGTGGGAAACACCTTTTGCACGTGTCATCAGCCCCATAAATTGCGCCTGTAAATCTGTCGGAAAACCGGGGAAAGGCTGTGTTTCAATATCGGTCGGAACAATATCAAGGCCATTTCTTGCAACACGGATGCCCTCGTCACTTTCTTTGATTTCCAAGCCGGTTTTGGAAAGCGTATCAAGCACCGAACGCAAGTAATCGGGACGTGCGTCCTTGAGCATCACATCACCACCGGTCATGGCAACAGCCATTGCGTAAGTCCCGGCTTCAATACGATCGGAAATCACCTTGATGCGAGCGCCGGAAAGCCCGTCAACACCCTTGATATAAATAGTCGGTGTACCTGCACCCTTTATTTTTGCTCCCATTGCGTTGAGGCATTCGGCAAGGTTGACCACTTCCGGCTCGCAAGCTGCATTGTGAAGAACAGTTTCGCCTTTTGCCAGACTTGCTGCCATCAGCATAGTATGGGTGCCACCGACTGTCACTTTGGGAAAAGTAAATTCTGTGCCACTTAGTCCTTTTGGTGCCTTGGCATGGACATAACCATTCTCGATATTGATTTCTGCACCCAGTGCTTCAAGCCCCTGCAGGATAAAGTCGACCGGACGCGTTCCGATTGCGCAGCCACCGGGGAGCGAGACACAAGCTTCCCCCATACGTGCGAGCAATGGTGCAATCACCCAGAAGCTTGCACGCATTTTTGATACAAGCTCATAGGGTGCGCGCGTTGTAACAATCTGGCGTGCGGTAAAATGAACCGTGCGGGAATAGGCACCATCCTGATGTTGCCGACGACCATTTACCGAATAGTCGACACCGTGATTGCCGAGAATCCTGATAAGTTGTTCGACATCGGCAAGGTGGGGAACGTTATCCAGCGTCAATGTATCATCGGTAAGCAAAGAGGCAATCATCAACGGCAATGCTGCATTTTTTGCACCTGAAATGGGTATCACACCATTCAAACGGTTCCCGCCGATAATTTTGATACGATCCATACCGAAAGACCTTTCCTGAGGTTTCAATTAGTGATTATTGTCGGTTTATCCAATTAGCCTTTAGTAACAAAACATGGCGTAAACTGGACTCGATACACATTTATCCAAAAACGGTTTCTATAATGTTTAAAATAGGATCAAACCGGACAGAAAGTGGTCGATCAACAAGGTGTTTCAAACTTATTTTGCCGGTGAATGTCGGGGTTCATCCGTTTTTTCGTGGTGTTCAACTTCACTTGCCCCGTCGCGTTTCCGCGCCTGTTGCTTGCGTCGCAAAAGATTGGCG
The DNA here is from genome assembly GCF_946479275.1 of uncultured Bartonella sp. Classification (GTDB taxonomy): domain Bacteria; phylum Pseudomonadota; class Alphaproteobacteria; order Rhizobiales; family Rhizobiaceae; genus Bartonella. The sequence goes on along the minus strand of NZ_CAMLFE010000004.1, from coordinate 364,149 downwards.
CGCAATTGTTGTGCCAGCCGCATTTGCCGACGTTGCTGCGCGATTGAATCTGCCATCCTTCAAACCTGTTGAATATTCAAAAAAACGGTTCCGGTCATAACACCATGTGTAAAAAATTGCCAGCCAAAGAATATTGCCTTGATTTTTCTTATGAGAAAAGTGAATGTCCGCTTGCCTATTTCTTTACAATGTGGCAGAACGCCGCCCGAAAACTATTTTTCCTAGCTGCGGTAGCTCAGTGGTAGAGCACTCCCTTGGTAAGGGAGAGGTCGAGAGTTCAATCCTCTCTCGCAGCACCAGAATTTCGTAAACTCGGTCAAGTTGGCATTTCCCTTCACCAGTATTTTTATTCAATTGTCGCCATTAAAGCGATATCGGCATAAACCGGACAGAACAATGCCCGCCAAAAGCCAAATCCTTCGTATTCGTCGCTGATTTTCCAGCTTTTTCCGGAGATCAGTTTATTTTTCAAATGGCTTTGACAACCCTGTCATGCTTGAAAACAAGGCACGAAACTCGAAAAATTGCCGCCGGTTAGAAGTTGGTGCATTTTGCTTTAAATAAAATTCACACTTTTCTTCCAGAAATACATTTTACTTTTCGACCAGCCTATTGATAAAAACGCAATCAATTAAAATAATTTAACGGTAAGAGCATAAAACTTGCCTTTTTCCTGCCGTCAAATTGGTCTAGAAATGCCAATTCTTCTGATCAACCGGGTTTTACCACTATAAGTTCGTGCGGTTTTATGTTGCATATGTCTTCAGTTTCTTCCCACATTTCTTCAGTTTCCTACCTGACGATCGTTGTCTTCCTGACGTCGACGGCATCTGCTTTTTCAAGTGCCGCACAAAAGGACGGAACAATAGAACTGGCACAACTTTATGATCCGGCCGATTTACCCCGTCACCATCAACAATTGCGCATTTATCAGGACCAATACGGAAGGCGTATTTATGTTGACGAAAATGGACGGGTTGTAAGAGTAGAAGAGCCGCAGAACTATCCGCAAGGTGTTACACCGCCGCCTTATGGAACCAATAATCAGGGCCCAATGGAAGGCGGTGCCCCTTATGATGATCGGGATGTTCCGGAAGCACCCGACGCTAGACCCTACCATGACAACGGACAAGATAATCCGCGTTCCTACAGAAAAAATACTCCTCGTTATCAGGCTGGCGAAATGCCATCCGAACATACGCCGGCAATCAACGTGCCGAAGGGACGTGAAACGGTTGCAGCCGTACAAATTCTGATGGACCGCCTCGGGTCCTCTCCGGGAGCAATTGATGGTCTGGCAGGAAGCAATTTCGACAAGGCGGCAGCAGCGGCCAGCGAAATCAGTGGTCGTTTTATCGACCCGAATGACAAACAACGCCTTGATTCGGCCCTGCAAGCAACCGGTGGTCCAGCTTTTACTCAATATACGATCACCGAAGCCGATATAAACCGGCAATATGTTTCTTCAATTCCTGCCGATTACGCGATGAAGGCACAAATGCCTGCCATGGCTTACACATCAGTAAGAGAAATGTTGGCCGAACGTTTTCATATTGATGAAAGCTTCCTACAGGAGCTCAATCCGCAGGCGCACTTTTCCCATGCCGGAGAAACCATCAAGGTTCCGAATCTGGAATTGCCGAAACGGCAAAGTGTAGACCGGATTGTCGCCGACAAGGCGCGCAAACAGGTACGCGGTTATAATGCGGAAGGTCGGCTTGTTGTGGCATATCCGGCAACAATCGGTTCGACCGATAATCCTTCCCCATCAGGAACAGTGCAGGTTGAACGCATCGCGTTCAACCCGAATTACACTTATAATCCGAAAGTCAATTTCAAGCAGGGAAGCAACAATGAAATTCTGACCATTCCACCGGGGCCAAACGGACCGGTTGGAACAGTCTGGATAGCGCTATCGAAGCCGACTTATGGCATTCATGGCACACCCGATCCCTCACGAATCGGAAAGACGTCCAGTCATGGCTGCATCCGTTTGACAAATTGGGATGCGGAAGAGCTTGCAAAACTGGTTAAACCCGGTGTTGTTGTGCACTTTACCGATTGATGCTTGAAGCATCAATCAAGGCTATCCATACGCAAAAATAAAAAAGCTGTTATTTCCGGCTGAATGGCCAAAAATTGAAAAACCGCTTTCTTGCAAGTGCATCGCTGCTCGACTTGATATCTGCCAAAGCCTCATCATACCGGATGAGTGCTTTCTTATCATTATGATCTTGCGCTTGTTCTTTCAGTTCACCAATCAGCTTTGCAGCTTTTTCAAGCAATGACCGGGCTTGTCTTGCAGGCATTTTTTGTGCCCGGTCTTTCAACATCAAAGCATAGTTGATTTTTATATTTGCAAGCTTGCCCTGTTTGTTTTCCATTAGAGGCGAGACAAGCAGTTCCTCGTAAATTGCTTGTGATTTTTCAAAAGCTTCAAGCACGCCGCCAAAAGATCCCAAACGCCACAAAATGAGCGCCTGATGGGCACGGGCTTCCAATTTCTCATCATCTTTATTGGAAGCTCCGTCAGCGACAAGTTGAAAAGCCGTTTCAACAGAACTATTGGCAGATTTCAACAACTTGACCGGTATTTCGGAATCTTTCCTTCTGGCCATGGAATAGAGAACGTGAGCCAAATTGCTATAAAGCCGGAAAAGATCACTTTTATCTTTTTCAAGATCAAGCTTGGAAATTGCCAGACGGAAATCGAGTTCTGCCTGTTTTAACCAGATCAAACCCTGACGACTTTTTTCATCTTCGCCAAGTCGGGCGCGGGCAAGCGCGCGCCATTGCAAAATCCGGTTGACGAGTTTGTCATTCTTTTGACCTTTAATCGTTTCCAGAACTTCATTATAAAACTTGACCGCTTCTCGCAGCAATTGCCCACGTTTTTCCGGCACCTCGACATTCGCGGCCGCCTGAAGGGCTGCTCCCAACTCGATAAAGAACGAAAGCCAGTCAAGCGGGCGTACGAGTTTTATTTCTTTGCCGATTGCATTTCGCAAAGCGGAAATTGCTTCATATCTTTTTTCAAGTTCCACTGACGGTGAAGCAGCCAGATTTGCTAATTGCGTCAGATCTTTTCCCAAATTGCCATAAGCAATCGCAAGCCCTAAAGCTTCATTCTGGTCTTTAATCAAAGCTATATTCGACCGATAGAGTGCAACCGATTTTTCCAAAAGCACAATTGCACTCTCGCGATCTTTTTGCTGGGCAAGGAGTGAAAGTGCCAATGCCGTTTCACTCTGAAGCCGAAAGAGAGCCTGAGTTCCGCTATCTTCATTCAATGCGTCACTCGCTTTTTCGAAGGCTATCAGCGTTTTTTCCAAAAGGTCTACGTTTGCAGGGCTATTGATTGTTGCAAGCTGCATCAATGCCCGCCCCATTTCGAAATAAACATAGGAAAGGTCTTGCGGCGCATCGTCCCCACTAAAAAATACAAGTGCTGTTTCGAATCGTTCAATCGCAAGTTCCAGATATCCACGAACTTTTTCAGCAGGCTCAATCCGTGCCAATTCTGCTGCAACCAGTGCACTTGCAGAAACGGCGAGCGACCAATAATGGAAATTTTCTTTTTCCCGTAAAATAGCAATGGCTTCATCAAATGCTTCCATTGCCAATTTCAGTCTTTCTGCGCGAGGTCTTGCCAAATCAATATCGGACAAAGCACGATAGACATGGCCTTTTTCCGTTAAAATGAGCGCCCGATCAAAGGCGCCTTTCTTCTTCGGCAAAGCTTTATAGACCTGGTCGAGTAAAGAAAGTCCGCGTTTCAATCGCAAAACAGCAATTTCGCCACCTTCACGCAAAGAATAGTTACGTAAACACCTCACATAAGAAACAACAATTCCTCCCCAACGGGTGAAATTGCTTTTGCGAGTAAAAACCTGTAAAGCTTTTTCAAAACCGGATGCAGCTTCGCTATAATGGGTTAGCGCATCATCTTCATTTTCTTCTGCATCGGCCAGTGCCAATAGTGCTTCGGAAAGTTCTATCTGGGCTTCAGCCCATGATGTATCGTTTTTGGCACGTTGTTTGAGTGACAATGCCAAATCTGCATCCTCAACCTTCTGGCGGAGTGTTTTTTTGCTGTCACTATCCAAGGCCAAGCGAACGATTCCTTTTATTTAAAAACCCTTGTAGCATATGCATTGTTTATTAAACAGAAATACCCTTGTCACGAACGAGTAACAAATGAATAAATCACCCAACATTGTCATTTTAACCGGTGCCGGTATATCCGCAGAATCCGGATTGGAAACCTTTCGTGGCAGCGATGGCACATGGAACAAATATAAGGTCGAAGATGTCGCGACACCTGAAGCTTTTGCACGATCACCGCGTCTCGTCAATGATTTCTATAACGAACGCCGCCGCGATGCGGCGAAAGCGCGCCCCAACAAAGCGCATCTGGCACTTGCAACACTTGAAAAGCATTTTCCCGATTGTTTCCTGCTTGTTACCCAGAATGTCGACAATCTGCATGAAAAAGCAGGATCACGAAATGTTCTGCACATGCATGGCACCCTCGACCACGTTTTATGCCTTTCCTGTCATGAAAGAGCCGAATGGAAAGGGGATGTGACAGAAGAAAGCATCTGTCCCCATTGTCATGCCAAGGCAAAGCTGAGACCCGATATTGTCTGGTTCGGTGAAATTCCCTTTCATATGGAACAAATCGAAAAGGCATTGGCTGAAGCCGACATTTTTGCCGCAATCGGCACGTCAGGTGTCGTTTATCCGGCCGCCGGTTTTGTGGTGCTTGCACAACAGGCAGGCGCCGAATGTTTCGAACTCAACCTTGCGGCCAACCCGAATTCCTATTCATTATTTGATGAAATTATTTCCGGCCCCGCAACAAAAACAGTACCGGATTTTGTAAATATGCTGCTTAAAAAATATGAAAAATGACAGATCTTTAAAATTGTAAAAACGTTATTGTTTCAATAAATCGATACTTATGATTTTACGATTGAATTCAAATGTGTGAGATCGCTTCTTCGCTATAAAATTACAATTACATTATTAAATTATATAACGTGCACAAGATTACATGATTTTTATTGCTTGAATTCCGAATATTGATATTCAATAAGTTTTTATAGTGAATATATTAAAAGTCGTATTTGCAGAAATAAACTTGGCAGCGATAAAGAAAGCCAGTTCGAGCTTTCTTTATCTTTTAAAAAATCCTTTTTCGAAAAAACTCAGTCTTCAGGCAAAATCAGAAGGTTGGTTACTGTTTCTGCCGGTCGGCACAATTGAACACCTTTGGCGCAAACAACAATCGGTCGGTTGATGAGTTCAGGATGATCATGCATTTTTTTGGCAATCACATCATCCGGCAATGTTTCATCGTCCAATCCTTGTTTTTTATAAGCAGGCTCTTTTGTCCTTAAAAAATCGCGAATGGAAACATTGGCACGGCTGGCAAGCCAAAGGAGCATTTCCGGTGTCGGCGGCGTCTTCAGATATTCAATAATATGGGGTTCATATCCCATGGCACGCACAAGACCGACTACACTGCGTGAGGTTGCACAACGTGGATTATGATAAATAATGACATCGGTATTTTGCATGGATTGGCCCTTTGCTGATTTTAATATTTCACCAATATCTTTAACACGGACTGGGCAGATTTGGTGAAGATATTCTTTTCCAATTTTTTTGGTAAAACCGGCTCGCGTTTTCAGTCGCACCGCTTGTGGTACCAAAGATTGTGTTTCGCTATGCTTTTTCATCAAAGCTGGTCGGTTGGACGAAAATAATCGTAAAAAAACGGGTGTTCCGGAATTAACCTGGAAGCACAAAGAAATGCGGCTTATCAATGATCGTGTTTTTACAGATAGAACGGTAGCAAATAGACCGGATAGCTTGAGGCGAAAACATGAATCCGATAAAATCGTTAGCAGCCCAATAATTTTCAATGAGAAATCTGTTTTAAGAGACTTCCCTAAAACACCGGTTGAGGAAAAATAACAGAAAACATAAAGGAGAAGGAAAGTTCAGATGGTGCGGGTGGTCGGAATCGAACCGACACTCCTTTTGGGAACCAGATTTTGAGTCTGGCGCGTCTACCAGTTCCACCACACCCGCATCGATGAAGTGAGGACACAAACCACGTGTCACGGATTTGTTGAGTTATATTAAGAACCGAGGTCTCGTCAACTGCCTTACACACAATTATCTTAAAAAATTTGTTCAAGCTACTGGATTAACGCTTTAACCCCCATTAGAGGTAGCGTCATTGACAAGGAACGAAAAATGCTCAAAAAGCTCGGAGACTGGACATTATCTCTAGCAGGACGCCGCTCGGCTGAATACTGGTTGGCATTTATCGCTTTTGTAGAAAGTTCTGTCTTTCTCATTCCAGCTGACGTCCTTTTTATCCCGATGTCTCTTATCAATAAAGAAAAGACCTACCGTTATGCGTTTATCGCGTCGCTCTTTTCAGTCCTTGGCGGAATAGCCGGTTGGCTGATCGGCCATTTTGCATACGAAGCTATAGCAAAACCGGTTCTCGAATTTTACGGAAAATTCGAGACTTTCGAGGCATTACGCAGCAATACCAGTATGGAAATTATTCTGCTGTTGCTCATTACTTCGGGAATATCACACCTTCCACCAATCAAGGTGGTTACAATTCTCGCCGGTGTTGTGGGCATGAATATATGGATTTTCATCCTGTCAGCAATTATCGCTCGCAGTGCACGGTTCTATGCTCTTGCCTGGCTCATTCATCGTTATGGCGCAACGATGCTTGAATACCTCTTGCCGAGATTGAAATGGGTTATCGCCATTGCTTGTACTGTCCTGATAATTGCCTATATTTTCTACAAAATATTGGTCTAGGGGAATTTTGTGTGATTACTTTTGCTTCGCCCATTCATCTATCCGGAAAACTTCAAACCATCCTGTCGTGTTTGATGCTATTCTTTATGGTGATCGCGATCGGCACGGCACTCGGCTTCGAACATATAGGTGGCTTTATGCCATGCAAATTATGCCTTGAAGAGCGCATCCCCTATTATTTCGGCATCCCTTTGATGATTGTAACATATCTCCTGTCTTTAAAGGGAAAACACGGTCTTCTCATCCGTGCGCTTTTTCTCGTCACTGCACTTCTCATGCTTTATAATTTCGGGTTATCTGTCTATCACGCCGGTGCGGAATATAAATTCTGGCCAGGACCAACCGACTGCTCGGCTGCGGCGACCGCAATTACCACCGATGCAAATGATCTGCTCGCTAATTTGAACAGCAAACGTCCTCCTTCATGCGATAAGGCAGCGGGATATTTTCTCGGGCTTTCCTTTGCAGGATGGAATGGTGTTGCAAGTCTTTTTCTGACTATTCTGGGATTTGCCGGCGCATTTTGTGCTTTCAGGAAAACTGGTGAACGTTAAATCGATCAGGTTACGTTTTGCGCCAAGTCCCAATGGATATTTGCATCTGGGACATGCCTATTCTGCGCTCGTTAACAGGAAGATTGCCGCACAATTCAATGGCGAACTCGTTTTGCGCATGGAAAACATTGATACAATTCGTTGCAAAACAGAATTCGAAAATGCAATTGTTGAAGATCTTTCGTGGCTGGGGTTTGATTTTCAAAAGCCCTTCCGCCGACAGTCGGAACATTTTTCAGACTATCAAAAAGCACTTGCTAAACTTGAACAACTTGGCCTTGTCTATCCCGCATTTCTGACGCGTGGAGAAGTAAAAGAAAAAATTGTTACGGCCGAACGACAGGGGAAAAATTGGCCGCGTGACCCCGATGGCACGCCACTTTATCCGACCGATGAACGTTCGCTTTCAAAGATAAAAGCACGCGAGATGATTGCTGCGGGGAGGCCTTTTTCATGGCGGCTCAATATGGACCTTGCAATCGATTTTGCGAGAAATCATCTTTTCTGGTACGAATTTCACGGCAATCAAACAAAGAAAATTATTGCTCATCCCGAACTTTGGGGCGACTTCATTATCGCGCGCAAAGATATCCCCACAAGTTATCATTTATCAGTGGTTGTTGATGATGCTCTTCAACACATCACCCATGTCGTAAGAGGAGCCGATCTTTTTCAAGCAACTTCCCTACATCGGTTGTTACAGACGATTCTTGGCTATGAGCCACCGCTTTATTACCATCACCCGCTCGTTCTTGGTGATGACGGGCACAAATTATCAAAATCCAACAAGGATACAAGTTTGCGCTCGTTACGCAAACAGGGGTTAACGCCTCAAGATATCCTATCTCGGTTGCCGGAATTTTAGTCGTTGCAACGATTCCCCCTCTTCCCACGCTTTTAAAAAGCGATTAGGGTTTGAAATCATAATATTCGTTGGATTTTAAAAATGATTACTATCAGACCGGCAGAAGAACGTGATCTTGAAGCCATCAAAGATATTTATAACGATGCGGTAAAGAATACCCTCGCTATCTGGAACGAGAAAACTGTCGATCTTGATAACCGCAGGGAATGGCTAAAAACAAGAAATGCCGCCGGATATCCCGTTCTTGTTGCAGAAGATAACGGCAAGACAGTGGGATATGCGAGCTATGGCCCGTTCAGACCATTCGAGGGATATCGTTATTCTGCTGAAATATCCATTTATATTGAAAAAACCGAACGAGGCAAAGGCATTGGCAAAAAACTGCTTGGCGCTTTGATTGCCCATGCGGAACAAAACCATATCCATGTGCTTGTTGCCGGTATTGAAGCCGGAAACAAGGCATCCATTGCCATCCATAAAGCCTTTGGTTTTACAATCACCGGACACATGCCGGAAGTTGGTACAAAAGCCGGACAGTGGCTCAATCTTGTATTAATGCAACGGATTCTCTGACACGTTACCAGCCGGTCGGGAACGTTTCAAACAAATCCCTCGTACCATTGAAGATATCAAGGTCGATAAAATATTCTTGGCCCCTATATCCTTGAAGACGGCCCTCCGGATTATATTGCCAGAAGGCCCATTGGTGTTCGTCCGGCAAATCGGGTCGGTTAAAAATCGAACGATACCACAACAGGTAACCGGAAAACTGTCCGGCTATGTAATTTTTATAGTTGTCTTCATCTGTATAAATAATCGGCTTTGAACCATAATAGCTTTCGACATGTTGAAGAAGATTGCCAAGTCTTTGTAAAATGACTTGTCGTTCAGGGCTTTTCGTTTGATCGATTTCGACATCTATTGCCGGAGGTAACATGTTTTTATATTTGGGCACCGAACTGATAAAGTTTTCTGCCTGTAATACACCGTCTGTTTCAGGCCGGAAAAAATGATAAGCACCAACCCTCAAACCGGCCGCTAATGCAAGATCCCAGTTTTGCTTGAATTCAGGATCCTTGAAATCACCGCCTTCTGTCGCTTTGATATAGGCAAAACTGATATTCTGGCTTTTTATTTTTTGCCAATCAATTTCGCCTTGATGATGAGATACATCAATCCCGAGAACCGGATAGTTATCAAGTGATAAACGCGCCAAGAAAAAATATAAAACAGCAATCAATGCCGAGACAAAAATCAAAAAAACAGCAATGCGCTTGCTCATGTGATTTTCCTGAAAAGCAAATATCCGGTGTTCTCAAACAACGATTTTTATAGCGGCAAATTATAGTTTTTATCTGCTTCTGATAAAACCATTTTTCATATAAATTTTATCGTCCTGTCGCGTCGACTATTGATTGTGACAATTCGTAAAACCGTTCGGGTCAATTTGTTTCCGGTGGTGAAAAATCACCAAAAATAAGAAGCTGATAAATCAATATCACCATGTTCAATTCACTATGTTCAATAAAGCCTGTTTCGTTCAGGCAAACATAAAAACCGATCGTAAGTTAAAAAACAAATTTCAACATGATTGTTTGGAAAACACATTTTCCCTATGACCATTCTTTCCGAAAAACACGGTGCGAGCTTTATGTTTACACCGGAAAAACAACGATTTAATTTTTCTTTTTTGAAAATCAAAGGATGACATTCATTGCTATTTTTGTAACAACCGAACGGGCTAAATTTTGGGTCGAAAAATCGGAAATTAATGAATGGGAACAGCGTTTAGCAATACTTTGCTCAAGATACATAAACGGGCTACAAAAAAATACGGCATTGTTAATCAACGGGAGCTTATACATAACCGGTTGCCGTGAATAACCGGTTTCTTCAGGCTTAAAACCTGATCTCATTGTCGTAAATTTTCGTTGCAAACGATCTGAACGGTCAGTTTTACGAAAATTGGTCCATTCACAATCAAGTGCATGAAATATTTTCCGATTGAATTTCCTTCCAACTCAACTAATTTAGAATAGTTCTAATTTATAGGTCTCCAATGTTTTCAAAACTCTTTGCATCATCCTATCGGAAACCGTTTTCTTCGCTTAGCGAAAAAGAAATCCTTGCTCTTGCCATTTCTTCAGAGGAAGATGACGAGCGCATCTATCTCACCTATGCGGACGGTTTGCGTGACGAGTTTCCAGCAACGGCCAAGATTTTTGAAAAAATGGCCGATGAGGAACATAGCCACCGCGATAGGTTAATAAAGATTTTTGAAAAACGCTTTGGCAAAATGATTCCGCTTATCCGGCGTGAACATGTCAGCGGCTTTTATGATCGTAAACCGGATTGGTTAGTTCGCCCGCTCGGAATCGATAAAGTGCGTGATTCGGTTGCGCAAATGGAAGATCAATCGGCGCGCTTTTATGAACAGGCTGCAGACCATGCCAAGGATGCAGAAATCCGCAAACTCTTGGGCGATCTTGCTCTTGAAGAAAAACACCATGAAGATGTGGCTATCGAGCTTGAAAAAAAATACACGCCGAAATCTGTTGCAGATCAGGAACGGGCGAAAGAACGTAAGCAAACACTTCTCACATGGATCCAGCCTGGTCTCGCCGGTTTGATGGATGGCTCTGTTTCGACTCTTGCGCCAATTTTTGCAGCAGCATTTGCGACCGGTGACACAAGACAGACCTTTCTCGTCGGTTTATCGGCTTCGCTCGGCGCAGGCATATCAATGGGCTTTACAGAAGCTGCCCATGATGACGGAAAACTATCCGGCCGCGGTTCACCAATCAAACGCGGCGTTGCCAATGGCGTTATGACGTCTCTGGGTGGCTTGGGGCATGCTCTGCCGTTTCTCATTCCCGATTTCCATATTGCGATTGCCATCGCATTTGCGGTTGTGTTTTTCGAATTGTGGGCGATTGCATGGATTCAGAACAAGTTCATGGAAACACCATTCTGGCGTGCGGCATTGCAGGTGGTGGTTGGTGGGGCACTGGTTTTTGCTACCGGTATTCTTATTGGTAGTGCCTGAAAAAGACCGGCTTCAAGGTAGCTTGTAACTTTCGGCCATCCTCTTTAAAAAGATTTAAAATGATTATTTCGTTTTGAAGGCTCTTCATGTCGCATAAAGATTGCCCTGTAACACTTTCTATCCATCGGCTCCCTCATTCTGAAGGGCTGAAATTGCCTGCCTATGAAACTGCTGGCTCGGCCGGAATGGATTTGAGGGCAGCATTGGAAGAGGGAACAGAACTCGTTCTTTCTCCCGGTGAACGTGCGCTCGTCCCTACCGGTTTGATATTCGAGTTGCCGGAAGGTTACGAAGCGCAAATTCGCCCGCGTTCCGGTCTTGCCTTCAAAAACGGTATTACCTGTTTGAATACGCCCGGCACAATAGACAGTGATTATCGCGGAGAAATAAAAGTTTTACTCATCAACCTCGGTCAAGAACCATTCACAATTACCCGTGGTATGCGGATCGCGCAAACTGTCATTTCTCCGGCGCCTCAAATTGCCATAGTGGAAACTACAACCCTTTCCGAAACGATTCGTGGCACAAAAGGGTTCGGCTCGACCGGACACAACTAGAGAATCAAAATCCATCAAGATTTTTTAAGGTACTAATTGTGAAGAAAGGTGCAATCGGCTGATTCGATTTAGCTCATGAGCAGCCTTGTGATAACGCTTTTATCTTTGCCGATATTGCGTTTGCGTTATCAACGGAAAACAACGCAAAAAAATAAAACCGCAATGTTTTTTCCAAACACTGCGGTTAAATTCATTGAAGCCTTAAAATAAAGCTTAGCGGTCTTTAATGCGGTTTGCACGCAAAAGCGCAATATACCATTTGCGGTGGTGAGCCCATGCAAAGCCGCCCGAAATTTTGCCCTTTATCATTGCACCGATTGAACCGGCAACCCAATAGCCTGCATAAACATGGAAAATCCATACTGCGATAATGCATGCGGCAACCAGTGAATGGGTGAGCAATGCATAACGTTGCCATTCAATAGGAACAAAAGGTGCAAAATAAGCCTGCCAAACCATAAAGCCGCTCACAATGAGGATAATGAGCCCTATAGACATCGACCAGAAAATACATTTTTGACCAAAATTATATTTTCCGATCATCGGCAGTCTTTCTTCATCGCCTTCAAGGACATCCTTGATATCGACAATCCATTTCAAATCGGAATTTTCCCAGATATTGAGGCGCCAGAAGCGGAAGAAAAGTCCGGCAAAACTGATAACCATGACAACACCGATATAAGGGTGAATGGTGCGCACCACCTGCCCGCCTCCAATAAGATTTGCAAGCGGGAAAAGCGGCGGCCAATACATCATCAGACCGGTAAATGCCAAAAGAATCATAGAAATGGCACCAATCCAGTGGTTGATGCGTGCGCCTTTTGTATAGCGGTCGACTATAATCGGGTCACCTTTATGGACATAATCGTATTTTTCATAAAGCTTATGAGTCATGGTCGATATCCTTCAAGGTTTTCTCGGCACGTTCTTCGTCGTGCTTGGTTACTCTTGTACGTCCGATAAAGATACCATGTGCAGCGGCCCCGAGGATAGCAGCAGCGATAGCACCAAGCCCGAAATATTTGGAAATGCCCTTCCACGTTTTCACAACCGGCGAAATATGCGGGTCTTCCGGCAGGTTTGCATAAATGCTTGGTTGATCGGCATGGTGAAGAACATACATGACGTGCGTTCCGCCAACGCCTTGTGGGTCATAGAGACCGGCGTTCTTGTAACCGCGGGCTTTCAGATCGGCAATGCGCTCCTTGGCGTGCTCTTTAAGCTCGGCCTTTGTCCCGAACATAATCGCTTCGGTCGGGCAGGTTTTCGCACAAGCAGGCTTTTGCCCGACAGCGACACGGTCAGAGCACAAAGTGCATTTATAGGCTCTGTGGGTTACTTGCGAAACCCGAGGAATATTGAACGGACAGCCTTTTATGCAATAACCGCAACCGATGCATTTATCATGAATAAAATCCACAATACCGTTTGAATATTGCACAATCGCACCGGGTGACGGGCAAGCAGCAAGACATCCCGGTTCCGAACAATGCATGCAGCCATCCTTGCGGATAAGCCATTCAAGTGTATCGGTCTCGGGATTAACCCATTCCGTAAACCGCATGATTGTAAAAGCGTCCGGAGAAAGATCCCTCGGATTATCATAAACACCGACATTGTCACCAATTTCGGGGTTCAATTCGTTCCATTCCGAACAGGCAGACTGGCAAGCTTTGCAACCGATGCAGCGTGAAACATCAATGAGCTTGGCGATTTCTTCCAATTTGCGCTTGGGCTTCGGTGCTGGCGAGGCAGAAATCCGGATGTAATCATCCGGACCAATCTGCGGTTCGATTTTGTCCTGGGTTGGAGGATTGATATTAATCATTGTTCCGCCTTTCCATTCTCATCGACCGGTGCCTTCGATTTTTCCATATTCACCAGAAATGCCTTGAATTCAGGCGTCTGGGAATTGGCATCGCCAACAAATGGTGTGAGCGAGTTAGGCCCAAAACCTTTCTTCGCCTCACCGATAAAGCCCCAATGCAGTGGAATGCCAATGACATGAACAGGCTTTCCATCACAAATGATCGGACGGATACGTTTGGTAACCAATGCTTTGGCAAAAACCTGCCCGCGTTTGTTCCAGACTCTGACCCAATCACCTTTTACAACGCCTTTTTCAGCAGCCAGTTCTTCCGAAATCTCGACAAAGAATTGCGGCTGCAAAGCAGCATTGATCCGGTTGTTCTTCGTCCAATAGTGGAAGTGCTCGGTCAAGCGATATGACGTTGCTGCATATGGGAATTCGTCACTTGTTCCCAATTGTGCAAGATCTTCATCAAAGATACGAGCAGCCGGATTACCGCGGATATTCGGAGCAATCGGGTTGACGATCGGCGATTCGAACGGTTCGTAGTGAACCGGGAACGGACCGTCACGAAGTCCGGCAAGCGTGAAGAGTCGGCCAGTGCCTTCCGCATTCATGATAAACGGACCGACAGCGTGTGGATCGGATGCCGGCGGAATATCCGGAACATCAAATCCCGTCCATTTCTCGCCATTCCATTCGATAACCTTACGCTCCGGATCCCAGGCCTTACCGTCAAAATCGGCTGATGCGCGATTATAAAGAATGCGGCGGTTTGCAGGCCATGCGAATGTCCACTTCGGATAAAGTCCGGCACCATCATAGTCGGTGTTATCACGCCGTGCCATCATGTTTCCGTCTTCAGTAAAGCTGCCTGAATAAATCCAGCAGCCCGAAGCAGTGCTTCCGTCGGCTTTCAACGAAGCAAAGCCTGGAACCTGTTTGCCTTTTTCAAGGATCTTCTTGGTCGGGTCTTTCGGATCATAAAGGTCTTCGACAGCATAACCGTTCATTTCCTTGGCAAGCTCTGCCGGCTGAGGTTCGTTTGCATCTTTATACGGCCAATGAAGATTGACGATAGGATCGGGGAACACACCGCCTTCTTTTTCATAAAGCTTCTTCAGCCTTAGCCAAAGTTGCGCCATAATCCACGTGTCGTGCTTTGCGTCACCCGGCGGATTTTGCCCTGCCCAGTGCCACTGCAACCAGCGACCCGAATTGACAACAGCTCCTTCATCTTCGGCAAAGCAGCTTGTCGGCAATTGGAAAACTTCCGTTTTGATTTCGGATGTATTGACATCATTGAAATCACCGTGGTTTTCCCAGAACCGTGCCGTCTCTGTTTCCAACGGATCCATCACGACAAGGAATTTCAACTTGCTCAAGCCACGCTCGACCTTTTTACGGTTCGGGAAAGCAAGAACAGGATTGAACCCTTGGCAGAAATAGCCGTTCATCTGGTTATGATCCATCATGTCGACAGCTTTAAGAATATCGTAATTGGCGATATCAAGCTTCGGCAGATAATCATAGGCGAAGTCGTTTTCTTTTGTTGCGGCTTTGCCCCACATTGCCTTCATGAACGAGATGAAAAACTTATCATAATTCTGCCAGTAGCTGACCTGATTCGGTCGCGTTGGCGTGAACTTGCGTTTCGAGAGATAAGTCTTGAGATTTGTCTCGTTTTCCATCGGAATATTCATATAGCCCGGAATGAGGTTGGACATCAGTCCGACATCTGTAAGGCCTTGAATATTGGAGTGGCCACGCAGTGCATTCACACCGCCACCACGTACACCGATATCACCGAGAATAAGCTGCAACATGCACATTGTGCGAATGTTCTGCGCACCCTTGGAGTGTTGTGTCCAACCGAGAGCATACATGGATGTCATCGCCTTTGTCGGGCTCGAACATTCTGCAATCATCTCGCAGATTTTGAGGAACTTATCCTTTGGAGTGCCGCAAATTCTTTCAACCATTTCAGGCGTGTAAACCGAAACATGTTTTTTAAGAAGCTGCCAGACACAACGCGGATGCGTCAAAGTCTCGTCAATCTTGGCATAACCGTTCTCGTCCATTTCATAGGACCAGGTCGAGCGGTCATAATCACGTTTGGCTTCATCATATCCGGTAAACAGACCATCCTTGAAACCGAAACCTTCATTGACGATCAAACCGGCATTGGTGAAATGTTTGACATATTCATACTGAACTTTGTCATGCGTTATGCAGTAGTTAATGACACCGGACAAAAAGGCAATATCGGTTCCCTGACGGATCGGTGCATAAAAATCGGCAACCGAAGCCGAACGGGTAAAGCGCGGATCAACGACGATCAGCTTTGCACCGCGATGCTCTTTTGCATAAGTAACCCATTTGAAGCCACAAGGATGTGCTTCGGCAGCATTACCACCCATGATAATGACGAGATCCGTTGACCGGATATCCGTCCATGGATTTGTCATCGCGCCACGACCAAATGTTGGGCCCAGACTGGACACCGTGGGGCCGTGTCAAACGCGTGCTTGGTTATCGAATGCCAACATACCGCATGAACGTACGACCTTATAAGTCGCAAATGCGGTTTCGTTTGTCGCTGCAGAGGCTGCAAGAAATCCTGTTGTTAACCAGCGATTGACTGTCTGGCCTTTTTCGTTTTTCTGGACAAAATTGGCGTCGCGGTCATCTTTCATGTAGCGGGCAATTTTATCAAGTGCCTCGTCCCATGTGATTTCTTCAAAGTGGTCGGAACCGGGGCGACGAACCTTCGGTTTTGTCAAACGGTTTTTTGAATGGATTGTATCAAGAAGGGCTGCACCTTTCGGGCACAGAGTACCATGATTGGTCGGGTGGTCAACATCCCCTTCAACGTGGATAACTTTCGCAGTGCCGTCTTTCATTGATCCTTTCGAATAAAGGATAATGCCACAAGCAACCGAACAATAAGTACAGGTCTGTCGGGTCTGGGTTGTTGAAGCTAACCTGAAAGGTTTTATAGCCGAAACAACTGTTGCTTCAGCCTCACTAAAACCGAGCGCACCCAATGCTGTTGCGCCGACACCCGCACCAGCACCCTTTAAAAAGGCGCGACGCGAAATCTCTATATTCATACGGGCATTCCTCTTGTATTTTTGATCGTCCCACACGCTATTTATTTTAGATCAATAATCGTTCCATAGCAACCAATCGAGTTTCAAACAAGTCTGCTTGATACCCTGTCGCTACAAAAACGGATTCTATTGATCGGGGAAGATCATTCGCAACTTCTCCATATGGATCCTGAAAGACAATAATGCAATCGCTTTCCCGATGGCGTTGACGTTTTTGTGAACACAGGCGAATGATCGTGATAAAAATGAGCTACATTGCACGTATGTTTGACAAATGCTAATATTGTCAAACTGTTGGATATCTTTGATACCCACACAAAATTGAATATTTAAAAAGGAAACTTCGATGACACCCTTCCGTTTGACAAGTCTTGCTCACGGTGGGGGTTGCGGTTGTAAACTGGCACCCTCCGTTTTGCAGAAAATGCTGAAAAACCAGCCGGAGTATGGACCATTTGAACATCTATTGGTAGGAACCGAAACAAGTGACGACGCTGCTATTTATGAGCTTGACGACGGTACTTGCGTTATTGCTACCACAGACTTTTTCATGCCGATGGTGGATGATCCCGTCACATTTGGCCAAATTGCTGCGACCAATGCTATTTCCGACGTTTATGCTATGGGCGGAAAGCCTATCATGTCGCTCGCAATCCTTGGCATGCCGGTTGATAAAATCGATCCGGCAATTGTCGGTGAGATTTTAAAAGGCGGGCGACAAAAAGCGGCCGAAGCCGGAATTGCTGTCGCCGGTGGTCATTCGATCGACAATCCCGAACCGGTCTATGGTTTGGCGGTTATCGGAATTTGCAAAAAAGACGAGATCAAATTGAATGCCCGCGCCCATGCGGGCGACAAACTGGTACTTATGAAAGGTATCGGTGTCGGCGTTTATTCGCATGCATTCAAAACCGGAAAACTTTCTGACAAAGCCTATCAGGAAATGATTGCGTCAATGACGCTTCTTAATAAAATCGGCACAGAACTCGGAAAGAATCCGGATGTTCACGCGTTAACCGATGTAACCGGCTTCGGGATTTTGGGGCATAGCCTTGAAATGGCACAAGGCTCCAATGTCGAGATTGCCATAAATTATTCGAAAATTCCCTTTCTCACCGAGGCCGAAACGCTAGCCAAAGACGGTTGCTTTACCGGTGCTTCACGTCGCAATTGGGATAGCTATGGCGAACACATTGTATTGCCGGAAAATTATCCTGACTATAAACGCTTTTTGTTGACCGATCCGCAAACGTCCGGTGGCCTTCTTGTGTCAATCTCGCCTGAGAAAGCACAGTCGATCGTTGCCTATGCCAAAAGCCAGGGCTATCCGCTTTCCACCATTATCGGCGAAGTGCGCAGTGGCACTCCAAAGGTTGTGATCGAAGAGTGATTCGAGTGGTTTTTCACAAACGGGCGGGTTGGCAATTGTCAATACCCGCCCGAATGATCGTTAATTCGATGATATGAACAAATTTCACAAACGAATTTCTCTTTTCATTTGAATAAGATGATGATTTTTAAAAAAAATGCTTGGCAATTTGGTTGAAGAACGCTAATTTGCCGGATATCAAATAAATCGTCGTGGAACATAGCTGTTGGAGTCGTTTCCATAGGCTTTTCGAGATTTTCAAAAAATTGATTTGAGCTTGATGGCTTGTCAACAAGCATAATCAAAAACGGATATTGGCGCGAACGCCATAATATTCTTGTCTGAAAATCAACTGAATAAAATTAGATAAAACATATTCTTAAAGAGATCATTATGAGGCCACAACAAAATAGGCGCATCCGTGGACGCAACAATAATAATAATCGTCGCGGTCCAAATCCTCTTTCACGCAATTATGAAAGCAACGGACCGGATGTAAAAATTCGTGGTAATGCACAACATATAGCAGATAAATATACCGCTCTGGCACGGGATGCTCAGGCTGCCGGTGACAGAGTGATGGCAGAAAATTACCTTCAACATGCCGAACACTATGTTCGCATTATTCTGGCGGCCCAAGCACAAATGCCTCAGCCGATCCAGCGTGAAGAACTGATTGATGACGATGAAGAGGATGAGAACTCCCCGGTTGTTTCTTTGGAACTGAATGAGGAACATGAAGCTGCGGGAAGTGGCCCGCAACCGGAAATTCAGGGGGTCCCTGCCGAAGTCGCTCTTTCGGAAGATACCGGGGAAGTCGGGAAAGTCGTTGAACTCAAGAAAACCCGTCGTGCACCGCGTCGTCGCAGTGCTCCAGTAAATCGTTCTGATGATGTTGGCGAAAACGAAGCCGCAGAGGAAGCAAAAGAAAAAGCGAAGGCTCCTGAAGCATCGGTTGAAAAGACGGTTGAAGCCGAAGAGGTTGTTGAAAAGAAGCCGCGTCGCAGACGCACGATAAAGCCGAAAGTGGAAAAGGCTGAAGAAGAAGCCTAAACTATTCTGTGATATTCATTAAAAAAAGACGGGTAATTACCCGTCTTTTTGTTTTCCCGCGTTTTTTGTTTATGACCTACTTTTTTGCTTGTGGCTTTCCTTTTTTATTTGCCCGTTGATGGCAAACCGGTTTTTCCTGATCGGGTTTCGAGAAGTTCGCGGATGCACATCCCGCTGATTTCAAAAAACTATATTGATGACCCCTGCTTTGCAGAGGACGAACCAAGCCGAACACGTTTCTAACGTTCGTTGTTTTTCTTTTTTCCCGAAGCTCAATAGCTTATGCCTTTCCTGACGCTTGATGTGTCACGGCAATAAAAACAATCCGGAAACAGTAATGACAAGCAATGTGCTTCAACTGAACGTCATTCAATTGAAAATAATTGGCGGAAGAGCATGGGAGTCGAACCCATAAAAGACCGTCTCACGGCCCCTTACGGCTTTGAAGGCCGCATCCATCACCGGATGAAAAGCCCTTCCGATTGTCTTATGCTGCTTTTAGGCAGAAACTGCAAGTCTAACTATCGGCAAACAGGTCAAGCCGATGCGGATTCAGTCTTCTGATATCGCCTTTTCTAATTGTCACACCGTGGCGGTCAAAAAATTCCAGCAGAAAAATGGAAACTTTGCGGCCATTATTCAGCCGGTCACGTAAATCGGCCGCGACAAATTCGTGCTTTTCCTTTTTTTCAGCAATGTCCCGCATAATCATAATAATTTCAGCCAGCACTTCGCGCGGGAAAAAATAATCTTGCGCCACTTCATAGACACGCCCCATCCGTGCGCACGATTTGAGGATTTGCCGCATATGATTTTCGTCGATTCCAAGTTCTTGCGCAAAATCGCGCGTGCGCGGCGGGCGGAAACGCTCCTCACCCTTCAAAACTTTATAGACACGTTGCCAGATTGCTTCATCTTCAGGCGATAATTTGGCTTCATGACCGGCAAGACCAACCCAGGCGCCGCGAATTTTCAACCGGCCTTTGTCAATTTCGTTTTGTAACAGATCACGAAAATAAGGAGCACGAATTTCGCGAGCGACGTCACGACGCAATTTTTCAAGACCAACGCCGAAGAGATCAGGCTCGTTTTTATGAAATTCGACAAGATAATCGACAATCGCTTTTTGCAGGCGCTGTTCCTGCTGTTGTTCCATAACAAACCGGTCTTGACCATGTTCGAGAACAACAAAATGACCGCTCGAAAGAAGTTTCCCCGCCTCGACTTCAGACAAGTTACGCGCACGGCAAAAATAAAGCCAGTCAATGCCATAAGGCGGCAATGTCAGAATTGCCGACAAAGCTTGAAGGTTATCTTCTTTTTCCATAGCGGCAAGAAATTTGAAACGCTCAGGCGAGCGGCGGTGCCGTTCAGGTGCTAGCGGGTCAAGAATAACACCGCCGCCGATCGTACGGCTTGCCGATGTATCACGAATGACAAAGCGGTCGCCGCTTGCGGCAATAATAGCTTTATCGGAAATAATCTGAACATAAGCGGTTTCACCGGCTTTCATGGTGTCTTGCGACAAAAATACAAGACGGGCATTGGTTTCCAGCGAACCATGGTGCAAGTGAACAGGAAACCATTGTTTCAAAGGCTTTGGTTCGGATGGAAGAATCGTTAGACGAACATCGAACCTTTGACTCGGCTTATCAAGAAACGGGTCAATGACCATCATTCCCCGTTTGACGTTATCCTTGTTGATTGCCTCGCCCACAATATTGAGTGCTGCCCTGTCGCCCGTTTTTGCTTTATTAGAAACCTCATCCTGTACATGGATCGACCGTAACCGAGCTTGCAGATGATCGGGTGCAATGACCATAAGATCATTGGTCGATGCTTCGCCAGAAAGTACAGTTCCCGTCACCACTGTGCCGGCACCGGAAAGCACAAAACACCGGTCAATCGCATGGCGAAACCGCCCATAGGAAACACGTTTTTTCAAATGCGAAGCGGCGTTTTCTATCTCTTCCCGAAGGGCCTCTATCCCCTCGCCGGTCAATGACGACACAGGAAATATCGGTGCATTTTCCAGAAACGAACCTTTGAGAAATTCGTGTAATTCCGCTTTCAATGCTTCAACACGCTCTTTATCAACAAGGTCGATGCGGGTAATGACAACAACCCCGTGCTTTAACCCCATAAGCTTCAATATTTCGAAATGTTCGCGCGTTTGGGGCATAATGCCGTCATCGGCTGCGACGACCAGCAAGACATAATCAATACTACCGGCACCTGTCAGCATAGTATGAATGAGTTTTTCGTGTCCCGGAACATCCACAAAACCGATACGCTCGCCATTTTTCAATGTCTGATAGGCAAAACCTAATTCAATAGTGATACCACGCTGTTTTTCCTGTGGCAGACGATCTGTATCAATGCCTGTCAGTGCTCTGACGAGAGCTGTTTTTCCGTGGTCAATATGACCGGCAGTACCAATAATCATGATAGTTTTTCGAGATTGTTAACAAAACCGTTTGTATCATCAAGACAACGCAAATCAAAAACCAGCCGATTGGCATGCATGCGTCCGATAACGGGCTTTGGCAATTGGCGCAAACGATAAGCCAATTCTGTCAACGAAACTGCCGGATCAACCGGGCTAATTGATATGCCATAGCTTGGCAAAGTTTCCATTGGCATAGCACCCGAGCCAACCTGACTGTTACAGGAACAAATTTCCACGCGATAAGCCGGTTGAAAAAAATCGCTAATTTTGGCGCATAAATCGGCTGCCTGATGGGCAATATCACTTTGGGTTCGCGAAAGATAACGCAAGGTCGGAATAGTTGCATTCCGTTTTTCTTCGTTCCGATAGGCCCGCAAGACCGCTTCCAGTGCTGCGAGGCGTACCTTATCCACACGCAACGAACGTTTCATGGGGTTTTTATTGACCCGTGCAACAAATTCCTGCTTGCCGATAATAAAGCCCGCCTGTACGCCCCCCAATAATTTGTCGCCGGAAAAAGTGACAATATCCGCACCGGCTTTAATAACGTCCTGAACAGTCGGTTCATAGGGAAGACCAAAAGCAACGAGATTGACGAGCGTTCCCGAACCAAGATCTTCCATGAAAGGTACATGATTCGTTGCAGCCAATGCCGCGAGTTCTTTTGTGGTAACCGATGACGAAAATCCTTCGATACGATAGTTCGATGTGTGCACTTTCAATAAAAGCGCGGTTTCCTCATTGATTGCTTTTTCATAATCGGCAAGGTGTGTGCGATTGGTTGTTCCCACTTCCACCAACTTGCAACCGGCACTTTCCATAATGTCCGGCATACGGAAAGCACCGCCGATTTCGATAAGTTCGCCACGCGAAATAATACTTTCACCCTGTTTGCCAGCAAGCGTATTCAACACCAGAAGAACGGCTGCCGCATTATTGTTGACAAGGGTCGCATCTTCCGCACCGGTAAGTTCGCAAATCAATTCGCGCAAATGGTCGTCGCGTTCTCCCCGCTCGCCACTTTCGAGGTCATATTCCAGCGAAACCGCGTTACGCATGGCATTAACGGCATTCTGGATTGCAACTTCCGGCAGTTGCGCACGTCCGAAATTGGTGTGCAATATCGTGCCGGTCAGGTTGAACACGGCACGCATGGTCGACTGGGCATCCACCTCCAGACGTTCAAGCGCCATCATTGCAAGCACATTGCTCGTTCGCGGCGCGCGTCCTGCTTTAATGAGAATTCGCTCGTCGGCAAGGGTCGCCCTGATAGCATCAATCGTTGCACTATGACCAAATTTGGCTTCCGCTTCTTTTGCCGATTGTTCGGCAAGAATTGCGTTGACCGGAGGTAAAAGAGAAAAATCTGCAACCATCAATAACCCGCCAGAAATGGATTGAATGCACCTCTTTTGAATGTTCCGTCCTCTTTCATCAAAAGATCAAGTGCCAATGAACCTATATCATCGGCAAATACATCGAAATGGCTGTCTTTTTGATGATTCATCTGTTTGCAATAGCGTTTGCAAGTATCACATGTCTCGGCAAGAATCGTTCCCGGCCCCTCATCAATCTCGCGGAAACTGATACCCTTGGTCTCTTCACAAAACGTACATTTGATGCGCACATAGCGCCACATGGATCCGCAATAAAGGCATGAACAGAACCTGATGCCTTCCGATGATGGCCAACCGACAATCATTGAAGCCGAATGGGTACCACCGCAGCAGGGGCAAAGATTGCCTTCTATAGGTTGTAATTTCTTAGGATCGAGTTTTGCTGCAGCCAAGGTCAATACAACCTGCAAAGCACCGGTTACATAAATATGCTGGGCGAGGTTTTCCTGCGGCAATTTATGCGCAACAATATCGGAAGCCCAGTTTTGCCATTTTGTCTCGTTGGCTCTCGTATCCTCAAGGGCAAGGAGGCTTGAACCTTTCAGCTTTCTTTTGCCAAGAACCTTGAAAAAACTATTGGCAATCTCACCAAAAACAGGAGCCGATATAACGGCCTGCCGGTCGATCGGCGGCATAATGAATTTTTGAGCCTGATCCTGATCGGTTGTCGGAATATCGCTTGCAGCAAACTCGTTACAGACAAATTGCTGGGCTGCAGTAAATTCAGTCATGAAATCAATATAATCTTTAACCGGACTTGTGGGAGCAAGCTCTTCAAAACGTTTGCTCCGTTCCTCGAATAACGTATTGATATCGGGAAGCCGGACGAAAGGAGGTGTGCGCATATGGCCAACTTCGGTCATATCTCCTTCGAATTTTTTATTGCGCGGCATATTTGATTGAACTCCATTTTCTAATCTGGTCAATTTTATAACCGGAAAATGGGTCTTGTCCAACGGGCTCGCTATAAAAGTCGCAATCAATTCTTTATAAAAGTCAAAATACAGGGCCTTAAAAAATTAAGGCCAGAAATCAAATCGATCCTCCCTTCACCAAAAAACTTTTGCTGTAAAGCGGGTGCACAACTTCGATAACTCAAAAAATAGAACGCACTTAAAGCCCAATTAAGCTTCAAGTGCGAGCGTTCAATGCGATGTTTCTTGATAGCGTAGTTACTGTGCTGCCGGCGCTTTTTCCAAACCGACAAGACCTATTTTTGTATAGCCGGCGGCGCGCAATTCGTTAAGAAGGGCAACGATGCCGCTATATTCCACACTTGCGTCACCCCGAATGAAGATTTTTTCTTCATGATTGTTCGAAGTGAGCCGATCAAGTGTTTCTTTAAGATTTTCCAGTGACGCTTTTTCTTCACCTACATAAAGTGATTTATCCTGCTGCAATGTTATATAGACCGGTTTATCCGGCTTTGGTTGCGCCGGTGTCGAGGATGTCGGCAGTTGCACCGGAATATCGCTTGTAGCCAGAGGTGCGGCAACCATGAAAATGATGAGCAAAACCAGAATAACATCAATAAACGGCGTCACATTGATTTCATGGCTGACATCAAGTTCATCATTGTCAAGATCTGAAAGCTTTGTCGCCATCTCGTCCTACTCCGCGGCAATCGACAAATTCGGTCTTGCTGCTGTTTCACGCTTGACCTTACGGAAGTCGAGATCACGGCTCACCAGACGTTCAATCCCTGCAGAGACATCAATGAGTTGTTGACGATAGCCGGTAATCAAACGGGCAAAGACATTATAGATGATGACGGCAGGTACAGCTGCAACAAGGCCGATCGCTGTTGCAAGAAGTGCTTCGGCAATACCCGGAGCCACAACAGCAAGATTGGTTGTTTGCGCTTGGGAAATGCCGATAAAGGAATTCATAATGCCCCATACGGTTCCGAAAAGTCCGACAAACGGGCCAATGGCGCCGATTGTTGCCAAAACACCGGTACCGAATGCAACATGGCGACCGGAAGCGGAAATAATGCGCGAGAGAACCGAACCCAGTCTTTCTTTCAAGCCATCGGTTCCAGCCGAATCCACAGCTGCCAGCGACGCTTCCACTTCATCTTGTGCAGCCTGTACCAAGCGGGAGCCGACGCCTTTGTCATTTTTGACTGCCAAGGCAAGTTCGGAAAGACTTCCCGCACGATTGACCTGCTGCATAGCTCCTCTTGCACGTCTTTTAACAGCCGATACTTCAATGAGTTTGACAATAAAAATAACCCACGTTGCAACCGAAGCAAGCGCCAGTCCGACCATGACCACTTTAACAACCCAGTCTGCGTTCAGAAACATACCGATGGGCGAAAGGTCGTGGGGAATGGAAGCAGCAAAATGGTCAGCAGCCTGCTTGGCTGTATCGGTCACGGCTTGAGCCGCATTCGAACTCTGCGAAGCTGCCGATTGCAAAGCCTGTTCGCCTGCTTTCAAAGCATTTTCACCGGTTTGAACGGCACTTGCCGTAGGTTGCGACACATTTCCGCCGGTTTGCGAGGCCTGATCACCAGCTTGCAGTAGCTGTCCATTATTCGTTCCGGTCACTTCAGTTTGTGCTGATGCGTGGCCGCCGGCCAAACATAGAAATGCTACAGTCATTGCGAGGCTTCTAAAAAATCTCATCATCGCTCTCGTTCCTGAACTTCAATTCGATGGCGATTAATTAACAAAATTTAATATGATAAATCAAGTCATGTTTAAACAAATATCGAACATATTTTCTCGCGGAACAAAATTTTCATGTGAAGCACAAACCGTTTTGTCAAAAACTACCGGACAAGAATTGCTCTAAAGTCATTGACATTGGTTCCTGTCGGCCCTGTCTCGAGAAGATCATCAAGAATATCGAATGCAGTCCATGCATCGTGTTTTGAAAGAAAAATCGCAGGGTCAACACCTTTCTGTTTGAGACGCAAAACTGTATTAGCATCACAAAAAGCCCCGGCATTGAATTCGCTACCGTCGCGACCATCCGTATCGGCAGCAAGTGCCGTAATTTCGTATCTGCCTTCTATCGCCATAGCAAATGACAGCAGAAATTCACTGTTTCTCCCGCCTTTGCCGTGGTCTCCTTTAATCGTCACAGACGTTTCACCCCCCGAAAGCAAGACAACAGGTTTTTCGAAAGGCCGGTTTTTCAAAGCAATTTCACGCGCAATTGCAGCATGCATCAAGGCGATATCTTTTGCTTCACCTTCTATCGAATCGGAAAGGATAGCGGCATTCAATCCGGCTTTACACGCGCAATTTGCAGAAGCTTCGAGCGATGTAGCAGCCGATGCTACAATATAGGCTGCATTTCTTTCAAAAGCTGGATTATCCGGGGTCGGGGCATCGGAAAACTTGCTATTCAAAACTTCAATAGCTTTTTGAGGCAACGCAATATGGTATTGGTTTATAAATTTGAGTGCTTCCTCTCGTGTTGACCAATCGGCAACTGTCGGGCCTGATGCAACTTGCGAGGCAATGTCACCGGGAATGTCCGACACAATAAAACTTATGACGCGGGCGGGTGCTGCATAAAGCGCAAGCCGCCCCCCCTTGATTCGTGACAAATGCTTTCTGATAGTATTCATTGCACCGATAGGAGCACCACTCTTCAACAATGCTTCATTGATGCCGATTTCATCAGCAAGCGTCAAAGGTTCAAGTGGCAGCGGTAACAAAGCCGAGCCACCACCACAAATAAGAGCAATAACAAGGTCGTCGGATGATAATCCCTGAACAAGTTTGACAAGCTTTTTTGCAGCCTTTAGCCCGTTTTCATCCGGCAGAGGATGAGAGGCTTCCATTATTTCTATCGAACGAAGCTTCGTCTTGTCACCATAACAGGTGACAACAGCACCTTGAAGTTCGCCATAACCGGCTTTATGCCATAATTTCTCTAATGCCAGAGCCATTCGGGCCGAACCTTTACCCGCTCCGATAACAATCGTTCTGCCGGTAGGCTTTTGCGGCAGAAATTTTTCCATCAAATATTCGGGATTGGCAGCAGCAACTGCACAATCAAAAAGTTCGCGCAATAATTTGCGATCGCCGGTATTTGTCAATTATTGCCTCCCCAAAATATTTCCCTGACTCTTTTTTCTCAGATTTTTATTTTCGTTTACAGTTTATTCTTGTCGGAATTTGCAAAAAAAGTGGAAAAAACCAACGCAATAACTATGTAATTAAAGTACATCGTCCGAAAAATCTCGCACGATCATCCATTTCTAAAAGCAGGAGAAACCAATATGCCTAAAGAAAATGCGACACCAGCCGAAAAAAATCTACAGGAACAATTCGAGCAATTGAAGAAAGAGGTTTCCAATATCCATTCCTCATTGAATGACCTGGGTTCCGAAAAAATGACCGCAGCCAAAGGGAAAGCCGAAAAACTTTATGCATCGGCCAAAGAAAATGGTGAAGAAGCTATCTCGCAGGCGAAAGAAAAGATTGGCGACGTACAAGGACAATTGTGCAATTGCATACGGGAGAAACCGATTGCAAGCCTCGCTGCGGCAGCAGGTGTCGGCTTTATTCTTGCTCTCTTGATGCGGCGATAAAATATGTTGCGGCTTATCGCGCCGCTTATTGGCGGTTTGGCAAATGGCAGCGTGAAAACAGCGGTCAAATCGACGCGTAATCAGGCAATTTGCTATTTTCTGATCGGATTGTCGCTGTTTTTTGCAGTTACATTCCTTTGCGTTATAGCATTTATTGCCCTTACGTGGCTGGTCTCTCCGATCTTGTCGGCAACGATTATTTTTGCCTTCTGGCTCATCGTTGCGCTGGTTGTATTTTTAGTCGGGCGTTCCATCTCTGCCAAAAGACGCAAAATCTATGACGAGCAAATGAATGACGAGCGTTTCAACCTTGTGGCTGCATCTCTTGTCGCTGCCGTTCCTGCCATATTGAAAAACAAAAAAACGCTTGCGCTTGCAGTTCCGCTTATCGGATTGGCGGCGTTGATGTTCCGGAATAAAGATAAAGACCGGAAGTCATAAAATTATTATAGAAGATGATTTTTAAAAAACCGGTTGTGCAACAGCCGGTTTTTATCCGGTCACCTATTTGAAAGCGTATCTTATGCCCACTTTTACATCATGGGATGTCAGGTGATCGAGCTTGAGAGAACTACTTCCGGAAATATCTGCGGTTTTTGCGTCTCCGAGATCGCTATAGCTATACCCGATGTCGAAAATAACCCGACGGGAAAGTTTTATGCCAACGCCGGCATGAACTGCAAAAGCAAGATCCCATTCGGTTTTTGATGCTGCTTGATAGTTTTGCTCAGAGGTATCTACTTCGAAGTTACTCACCCGATTGGCACTTGCCCCAAGACCTGCCCCGACATAGGGCGTGATATTATGATAAGTAACAAGATCGACATAAGCATTTGCCATAAGCACGGTTGAGGCAACATCACCTTCATATTTTCTTGTCATATCAAAATCGCGGTCGCGTGCAGTGATTGTATTTTTCGCCCGGTATTCGACTGTCCCGTCAATGCGAACAATATCATTGAGACGGTATCCCAAACCGACCCCGCCGAGAAAAGCGTTATCCATATCACCTTTATTTTTCCAGTGATAATTGCCGCTTGCGTCGCCCGAATCAAATTTATCGACTTTATTGATATCGGCCATGCTTACGCCGGCATATGCTTTCACATAGAAGGGAATGGTTTCAGCTGTAATGGCAACTTCGGGAACCTTGTCAAGGTCGATATCAGAAGCCTGCACTTGCGCTGAACCAAGTACCGACAATGCTCCAATAAGTGCAAAGCAAAATTTCATCTTCAAGCCTCTAAATAAGACGCAAGTGCCTTTATCTTCTCATGAGGCTTTTAAACATGATTGGTTAAGACGTTCTTAACCATAATTTTTAACCATCTATTTTCCATAAATAAAATGCATATAAAGGCTCGAAAAAACATAAAAAAAGCAGCCATAAAACGGCTGCTTTTTCAAAATTCACAAATGTCGAATGTTTTCTCGGCGCTTCAAAACCCCGTCAGGCGGCGTCTCTTACCTTCTTTAGCGCATCAACGATCTCGTCAACCACATTACCGATCAGACGTTCATCATCACCTTCGGCCATAACACGGATGAGCGGTTCGGTTCCCGACGGGCGGATAACCAGACGGCCATTTTTCCCCAAACGTTTTTCAGCGTTTTTGATAACATCTTTGACGTGGGCTTCTTCAAGGGGCTTGCCTTCAGAAACACGAACATTCTTCAAGACTTGCGGAACCGGCTCGAAACGATGGCAAAGTTCGCTCATCGGTTTCTGTGATTCTTTTGCACAACCCAATATTTGCAGCGATGTTACCAAGCCATCTCCGGTTGTGCCATAATCGGATAACACGATATGACCAGATTGCTCGCCACCAACATTAAAACCGTGCTGGCGCATATATTCGACAACGTAACGGTCGCCAACCTTGGTTCTTGCCATGGTCAATCCTTTTTTGGCGAGAAACCGTTCAAGTCCGAGATTGGACATCACCGTTGCAACGATGCCGCCCCCTCGTAAGAGACCATTTTCCAGCCAACGTTCGGCAACGACTGCCATCAATTGGTCTCCGTCGATAATGGCACCGGTTTCATCGACCATCACCACGCGGTCACCATCACCATCAAGTGCGATACCCGCATCCGCCCTGACTTCGTGAACTTTACGCATCAAAGCAATCGGGTGGGTCGAACCACAATCTTCATTGATATTTGTGCCTGTCGGCTTATCGCTTAATGTCACAACTTCCGCGCCGAGCTCCCACAGTGCAAGCGGTGCTGCTTTATAGGCCGCACCATTGGCACAATCGACAACAATGCGCATACCGTCCAACCTGACATCGCGCGGCAATGTGCGTTTGGCAAATTCGATATAGCGATAAATATCACCTTCAACGCGTTTTGCCCGACCGATTTGCGACTGGCCGGCAAGCTCGTTGGTCATATCGGTTTCAATAAGCTTCTCGATCTTCAACTCGATTTCATCGGACAGCTTGAAACCGTCGGGACCGAATAATTTTATGCCATTATCGAAAAAAGGATTGTGTGAAGCAGAAATCATAACGCCAACATCGGCACGAAGCGAACGACAAAGCATTGCTACGGCAGGTGTCGGAATTGGCCCCAGAAGAAACACTTCCATGCCACTTGCTGTAAAGCCTGCAACCATTGCATTTTCCAGCATATAGCCCGACAGACGTGTATCTTTCCCGATCACCACTCTTCCCGGCCGCCCCTGGCTGCGAAAAAGAATACCCACCGCCATACCGACTTTCATAGCCACATCCGCGGTCATCGGAAATGTATTGGCTTTCCCCCTTATTCCATCGGTACCGAAATATTTAAACGCCATTATATTTTCCTTTTTCGACAAAATTCCGAGTTCGATAAAATTCGGTCAGCCACTCATACACCAGTCTCTTTTGTTCCGATTAACAATTTTTGACAAGAAAACCAATCATTGCTTCACCAAACAAAAGTTATAAAGGCCGGAATTATCAAGACACGGTTAACATAGCAGCGCTTGAACAAAATAAAAGCGGCTTGCAGTTATCAAGCCGCTTCAAAGCTCTGTAAAATAAAGTTCAGGCCTTTTTATTATCGGGATTGTCGCTGCCGGTTTCTGTTTCGGCCGATTTTTTTGACGGCTTTTCAGTTTTTTTTACCGGCTTTTCGGACTTTTGAGACTTTGACGTTTTTGTCGTCTTTCTGGTCCTCGTCGGCTTTTTCTCAGCTGTAGTTTTTGCTGTTTCGGACTTGTCTGAATCGGAAGCCTCTTGCTTCTCATCGACCTTGTCAGACGGATTGGAAACAGTTTTTGCCCTTACAACAACCGACTTTGAATGATCGGCTTTGGGTTTTTCGGGCGTTTTTCCGGCTTTCGGAACACTTGATACATGGGGTGTCGGAGAATCCTTGCCCATATCGCGTGAAGGCGGTTTGCCATTAATGACTTCCTGAATTTCAGATCCCGTAAGAGTCTCGTATTCAAGCAAACCTTCAGCAAGAGCAACCCATTGTTTCTTTTTTGACGTCAAGGTTTGTTTTGCAGTCTGATAGGCTTCGTCGATAAGACGGCGAATTTCGGAATCAATAACCCTTGCTGTTTCTTCCGAAACCTGTTGGTTACGGCCGCCACCCTGAAGATACATATCTTCCTGACTTTCGCCATAGGTAACCTTGCCGAGTTCGTCGGAAAAGCCCCAGCGTGTGACCATCGCACGGGCAAGCTTTGTTGCCTGTTCAATATCAGACGAAGCTCCGGAAGTGATGTTATCCTTGCCGAACTTCAATTCTTCGGCAACACGGCCACCCATCATGATCGCCAGACGCGAAATCATGTAGCGGTAACTCATCGAATATTTGTCACCTTCCGGCAATTGCATAACCATACCGAGTGCACGACCACGAGGAACAATCGTTGCTTTGTGCACCGGATCGGCTGCCGGCATATTGATAGCGATAATAGCGTGTCCGGCTTCGTGAAAAGCTGTCAGCTCTTTTTCTGCCGGCGTCATGGCAGAATGGCGTTCTGCCCCCATCATGACTTTATCTTTGGCGTCCTCGAATTCTTGCATGGTGACCAAGCGTTTGTCGCGCCGTGCTGCCATAAGTGCTGCTTCATTGACAAGGTTCATCAAATCGGCACCGGAAAATCCCGGCGTACCGCGGGCAACAATCTTCAAATCGACATTCGGTGCCAAAGGCACATTGCGAACGTGAACTTTAAGAATTTCCTCACGTCCTGCAACATCCGGATTGGGAACAACCACCTGCCGGTCAAAACGACCCGGACGCAACAATGCCGGATCAAGGACATCAGGACGGTTGGTTGCGGCAATGAGAATAATGCTTTCATTCGGCTCGAACCCATCCATCTCGACAAGGAGCTGATTGAGCGTCTGTTCACGTTCATCATTGCCACCGCCAAAACCGGCACCACGATGACGGCCGACGGCATCAATCTCATCAATGAAAATAATACATGGCGCATTCTTTTTTGCCTGTTCGAACATGTCGCGAACACGGCTTGCACCAACGCCGACAAACATTTCAACAAAATCCGAACCGGAAATTGTGAAAAACGGCACATTGGCTTCACCTGCAACCGAACGGGCAAGTAATGTTTTACCTGTTCCGGGCGGGCCAACAAGCAGCACACCCCTTGGGATACGACCACCAAGACGCTGGAATTTTTGCGGTTCACGCAAAAATTCGACAATTTCCTGCAGATCCTGTTTGGCTTCATCAACCCCCGCAACATCCTTGAATGTTACGCGGCCATGCGCCTCTGTCAGCAGTTTCGCTTTGGACTTGCCAAAACCCATCGCTCCGCGCGATCCGCCTTGCATCTGGCGCATGAAGAAAATCCACACACCAATCAGAATAACAACGGGTAAAAGCGAGAAAAGCAAATTCATAAATGTGCTGTTTCCGGTGCTTTCAGGTTGCGCCCTGACATTGACGTTCTTGCTTTCAAGACGTTCGACAAGACCGGGATCATTAGGAGCGAAAGAAAGAACTGTTCTGTTATCGGTTGTAACAGCGGTCAACCGTTGTCCTTGCATGGTAACGGTTTTGATTTCTTTATTATCAACCCGCTTCAGAAAGTCTGAATACGTTATCTCTCCTGCGCCAGCTTGCTGACTATTACCGTTAAAAAACGAAAATAAAGTAATCAGCAAGAGTGCAATGATCCCCCATATCAGGAAGGAACGATAATTTGGATTCATATTAGGTCCACTCGATCTATTACGCTCTATTGGATAATTTTAATGTAACATATGTGCTTGAAGTTGCCTTGCCAAGGCTGAAGATGAGCTTTCATGATGTTTCATCCAGCTTTTTGGTCATTTTCTTGCGATGTCGACAAAGTGATTTCAAAAAAACGGCTTAATATTTTAAAAAGCGGATAATCATCCGACGAGATAAGCCAACCGAAAGGACGCATAAATCTTTTACAGGTGAGATTTTCTGCATGAACAAGTTTTCCGGTAAGAGCCGGAATATCGATTCCCGACCGGCTAAAAATCGCTAGCGCCGTCTGTAGCGAGAGAAAATGGATCGACCGATTGTTGATATTTTGTTCTTGAGCCACCGCTTTTATATCGCAGAGTGAGGGAACATTCACCCGTACGGCATTGTCCGATCGGTTATCAATCCGATAGCGGCCATCCCAGATAATCGAAGAATGGGGACCTGCAACACTTGCTGTCTGGTTTCTCGCCTCACGCCACAATCTGATATTTTTACCGTTGAGCTCGATGACTGTTCCAAGCAACGTGAAGTGATAAAGAGACGTGCGTTTCTTCAAGAACTGGTTTTTCAGAAAATCGACTTGTGAATCACTTGCAAGAACTTGCGAGCCACCGATGATTGACGCAAGGACCCCCATAACAAAAGAAAATTGCGGGTCATTCAACTGTTCGTCCGACACTTCGCTTATCGTACATAAGGCATGTTGCATTGTTATGCCGAGTTTATCAATAAGCTGAGCGGCGGTTTTACTTTGAGCGCGCCTGAAAGTTGCCGCTTCTTCAACTTTCTTCGCGATAACGTCAACATCTTCATCCTTCAAACGTTTACGGATGCGCACCCGTTCATAATGCGGGTTTTCATTCGTCGGATCGTCGATCCAATCCTGTTTGATGGAGCGCAAATATTCCCGTAATACTTGTCTCTTCACTCCCAAAAGTGGCCGGATCAAGCGGATTTTGCGCATCAAAAGTGATTCACGCGGCATGCAGGCAAGACCACGATGACTACCGCGATGCAACCGCATTTCATATGTTTCGGCCTGATCGTTCAAAGTGTGGCCGGTCATGATAACGTTTGCTCCGACTTTTTCGGCAACAGAAAAAAGTAAGCCATAACGGGCTATCCGTGCTTCATGCGACAAGGCAGTCTGCGGTTTGGCATCTGCCCAGCAAACCGTCTCATGTTTCACATTAAGACGATCACACAGTTTTCCGACTTCTTCGGCCTCTGCTGCAGATTCAGGCCGTAAACGATGGTCGACTGTGACAGCGAGAAGTTCGGGAGGATTTGTAAGACCTTTCAGATAGTCGCGCAGAAGAAACAAAAGAGAAGTCGAATCCCCGCCTCCTGAAACAGCGGCAATGACAATTTTGCAGTTTTCGAAATCTGATGGCTGAAAGAGTTGTTTGAAATCTATTATTGACACTTGTTGCGACTTTGCTCGTCCTTGACACGTTTCAAAACTGCCGGATCTACAGTTTTGTAACGTTTTGTCACTTCGGCAAAGGTTGCGCAAGCCACTTTCTGTTCATCAAGATGAGCCATGCTCATTCCAAGTTTTAAAAGGTTTTCGGGCCCGCGTGGCGAATCTTTGTAATTACGTTGCACATCAATATAAGCTTGCGCCGCTTCACGATAGCGCTTCTGTCCGAAAAGAGATTCACCAAGCCAAAAACTTGCATCGGCAATTTGCGGATCAGTCGGATAACGCTCCTGAAAAGCTCTAAAATCGGCTTCCGCAGCACGATAATCGCCGGATAGAATATTTTTATAGCCAACGTCATAGAGTTCTTTTGCACTTGTTGTTTGTGGTGCTGTTGGCAAAGCTGATCCACTTTGTGCCGCAGTTTGCCCTTGTCCACCCGTTGCCACCGCATTCTGATTGACACTCCCATTAAGGATATTGCCATTTTTATCGAATTCGATCGACCCCAGATCTTTCGGCGCTTCTTCAGAATTTATATTCTTTTGTTCGCCACTTTTTTCTGCCCCCACACCCGGGAGTGCCGGCGCGCTTTGAGTTGTACTTGCCGCCCGTGGCATTTCCTGTTTGGCTCCGGATTCACTTGCCGGCGATTGCGGTTCCACCGCTTGCGACTGTTTTTTTGGCTCTTGTGCCGGTTGCTGTGAAGGCGCTGCTGCCCCGCCACCTTGCTGCAATTGGCGCAGCTGTTCCTGCATTTGCAGAACCATGAAATTCAGTTCTTCAACTTTTCCGGTAAGTTCACGCACCTGTTGTTGAAGGTCGGTTACACGGCTATCCGGCTGGGGCGACATCTGCACTGTCTGGCTTTCGACAGTTTTTTTCTTGCTGAATGGAAAAAGCCCGTTTGCAAAAGACGATCCACCCTGATCGGCAGATGCACTATAGCAGGGGGAGAGTACGGCAAATGACAATGCCGGTACAAAAGCTGCTGTGATAACCAGACGTTTTACCGAACATGTCAATAAACGGGGGGAAGAAAGAAAACCCATTGTGCTGTCCTTTTATTTATGTTCGCGTCATTAACACCGTTAGCAGCCAACTTCGGCGGAAATTTGTCACAAAAAAACGGCCCTTTTAAAGGGCCGTTTTCAAATGTGAATAAAACTTTAAATCAGCGTGCGTTGTTCAGGACTGTAACAGCACGACGGTTCTGGTTCCAGCACTGCGGAGCATCGCAAACTGCAACCGGACGTTCCTTACCATAAGAAATAGTCCGCATACGGTTGGCGGCAACACCCTGTGAAATCAAATAATCACGTGCGGCAACAGCACGGCGCTGGCCAAGTGCGATATTGTATTCGCGTGTACCACGTTCGTCGGCATGACCTTCAACGGTAATGGTGTATTGCGGATAACGCTGCAACCATTGTGCCTGACGGGTCAATGTCTGCTGGGCATCTGCACGAATGCTGGATGAATCAAGATCAAAGAATACGCGGTCACCAACGTTGACTGTAAAGTCCTGCGCTGATCCCGGTTTTGCGTTGTTCAGTCCCAGCGCATTCGGATCATTCAGGCCGTGTTTGGCGCAGCCAGCGAGAGTTAGCGATAAGACAAATGCTATAGCAAGCGGATTGCGAGCAAGTTTTTGGAAACGGCCCATGTGCCGAGACTCCTTAAAAGTTAGCGGTTGATTTTCAAGGCTTTTAGCTTGATTTGCTTAAAAAGCTCTCAACACGCATGGTTAATGAATACTTACGCATCACTTTTTATAAAAAATACAAATCCACCGGTTGCTCGCTGATTGAGGCGGAAAGACGGCAGATGTGATTTTCCTTAGCGCGAAATGAGTAAAAAGTCCAATAGCAAGTTAAACGGAAAAGCCGTTAAATAAAAACGCCGCTTTAAAACTTTCAAAGCGGCGTTGAAACCAATTTCTTTTCTTGTTCAGGCTAACAAGGTCAATCAACCGAAAACTCCGAATTATAAAACCTTGAAGCCCTCTTTAGATAGATAGCAGTATTCCTGCTAGTCAAGAAGCGGCGACCAGGCCGGATCGGAGGCTCCATTGGGGGTTGGTAAAGCACGTTCATTGCGTCCGGTAATATCTATTGTATAAAGCTTTGGTTGCTGTCCCTGATTTTGCCGGAAGAACATGATAACGCGACCATTCGGTGCCCATGTCGGTCCTTCATTATGAAAGCCCGATGTCAACAAGCGTTCACCCTGCCCGTCAGGCTTCATGACACCGATTGAAAACTGCCCCTGCGACTGTTTGGTGAAGGCAATATAATCGCCACGAGGTGACCAGACCGGCGTCGAATAGCTGCCATCGCCGAATGAAATACGGTGCTGGTTGCTGCCATCGGTATTCATAACATAGATTTGCGGTTTTCCTCCGCGATCGGATTCAAAAACAATCTGCGTACCATCGGGTGAATAGGAAGCCGATGTATCAATGGCCGGTGTTGTCGTGAGGCGAGTTGTCGAACGGGAGCGCAAATCCATGGTGTAAAGATTGGCACTGCCATTATCCTGCAAGAGGCTCATGATCACTTTTTGACCATCAGGTGAAAAACGTGGTGCAATGGTCATATTCGGGAAAGTACCGACAAGTTCACGCTGGCCAGTTTCGATCTGTTGCAAATAAACCTTCGGGACATTGTTACCGGCATAAGCCATATATGTAATTTCCTGACGGCTTGGTGAAAAACGCGGCGTTAAAACGAGTTCACGGCCGTTCGAGATATAAGTGAGGTTTGCTCCATCCTGATCCATAATGGCAAGACGTTTGACACGTGCATTTGCTGCACCTGTTTCATCAACGAATACGATGCGTGTATCAAAATACCCCTTTTCACCGGTCATTTTGGTATAAATAGCATCGGCGATAATATGGGCAACGCGGCGCCAGGTTTGGGGCGTTGCATAGAACTGGCGGCCTTCAAGTTGTTTGCCACCATAAACATCCCACAAGCGGAATTCTACGCGCAGTCGTCCATCTGCTTCTTTTGTAACACGGCCGGTTACCAGACCCTGTGCGTTGATTTGTTGCCAATCGGGAAACCGCGGTTGTACATCCGGATTGGAAATACGTTCCAGAAATGACGATTTGTCAATCGGCTTGAAGAGCCCTGAACGTTCAAGATCGGCGGTCACCACTGAAGAAATTTGCACACCCATCTGATCACCCGCGATAAAATCGGTAACCGCAATGGGGATTGGATTGAAATCGGCTGACGAGACAGTTCCCTTCAATTGCGCAAAAGCGGTTTGCCAGCTTAAAAATGGCAAAACCATTGACAAAAAAACAAAAATATAAAGGCGCTTATTTTTCTTAATCATCGAAGAAACCATTTTCTTTCCGTTGCCTTGAAGCATCCCACGTTACGTCTTTTTCGTATCGGAATAGTAAAAATTCCGGATGTTTATTCCAATTGCATGAACGGCTTTTCAATCATGACAAGATTTTTTTGAAAAACCGGTTCCATGCCTTTTCTGATCAGATCCTTACCGAATTCCCAACACCTTCAAACCATTTTCGAGCAACGTCTCGTTCTCTGCCGATATTATCATTGCAATGAGATAATTCGTGCCAAACCGGAAACCGTATATGCAATCGAAAACAACATGAACATTGAAACCTGTTTTCCGCCATCATGAAGAAATTGTTTCATCAACACCATTGGCGAATAGCAAAGTCGGTTATCTCTCCTAAAGTTCTTTACCTTGTTTAATTCCGTCACAAAAATACGTCGCCACACTCAGAACGAATTGAACGGATCGATTTTCAAATCAAATCCCTGGCCCCATTTGTCATATTGGTCACGTGGCAAATCCTCGAACGGCTGACAGGCAAATATGGCCGCGCGTGTCTGGTTAATCAGCAAGTCCACTTTATTGGGGTTGCCACTCATACCGGTAATGATCGGTTCGCCAACAACTTTACCCTCTATGCTCAAATTGAACTTGGCTTCGGCAACCGGATTTTCTCCGGCAACCCCGCCACCAAGGGCAGCCAATTTCAAGTTTTTGGTGATACAGCTTGTTGCCGCATTAACGAGTGTCTGACCAACATCCTGACCATTGCCGATATTTTTCTTGGCACCAAAACCCGCAGGCCCTTGCGAACGGGCAGCACCACCGCCGGATGTGCGCGTTTTATCAATCAAGGCCTTTTCATTCATTGCCAGAATATCATCGACACTTTCACCTTTGGCTTTTACAGCAGGCTTTGGTTCTGCCGGTTTCGGTTTGGCTGTCGGCAAAGGTGCCTTTTCCGGTAAGCTCGGGAAAGGATCCTTCTTCGGCTCGCTTGCAGGTTCACTCGCATCGGCCGATTCTTCCGGTTTCGGCTCGGCCTTATCCGGCTTGGAACTTTCTTCCGGCTTTTGTTCTTCTACTTTCGGTTTTTCTTCAGGTTTCGGAGTATTATCCGGCTTTGTTTCGGGCGTTTTTGTAGGTGGGACAGGATTGGGATCCGCGTCGGGTGTGCCCGAAGGCGGCGGTGTTGCATCAACATCGCGATCCTTTTCCTTGGGCTTTAATGGCGCTTCATTATCAACCTTGCCATCGCCGACATGCTCGGCATCGGGTTTTTCAACCGGTTTTGTAGTCGGTTTCGGTGCGGCTTTATTCTCTTTGGATGCTGTCAACTCGCCCTTTTGTATCGAAGTTGTTTCAGCGATCGGCACCAGAGAAACCGGCAAAGCTTCGGTTACCTCTGCATTAAAATCGGCCGGCGAGGAAAGGCTGATAAGCCCCCAGGTAAGAATCAGGGCATGTGCCGCTACCGATGTTGCCAGACCTACTTTCATAATATCAGTCTATCGCCAATTTTACTGTTGTGGCAGACTTGCCAATGCAACATTGGTAAAGCCCGCTTTCTGAATGATTGCGAGAAGGTCAAGAACCTTCTGATATTCTACTGTTTTTGCCCCGCGAACAAAAATACGTTGCTTGGAAGCGTCGCCGCCTGATTCTGTCACAGCTTTCAATTTTGCGACAACTTCATCGGGCGTATCATAATATTCTTCGTTGACGGCAAGACGCCCCTGATCGTTAATAGAAACTGTCAAAGGTTTTGTTTCGGTATTGACGGGGCCTGCTTGCGTCTTTGGCAAATCAAGTGGCACACCATTGACAAGCAATGGTGCCGAAACCATGAAAATAATCAACAGAACCAGCATCACATCGACAAATGGTGTCACGTTGATTTCGCTCATCAAGCCACGACGCGGTGCACCGCCACGGCGACCGCGCCGTCTTGAACCACCGGAACTTCCTACAGCCATACCCATCTCAAAATTCCTTTTAGTAAGACTGGCGAGAAGTCAATTTCTCATCGATTTGACGGGAAAGAATAGCTGAAAATTCATCGGCAAAGCCTTCAAGACGTCCGGTGATTTTCCCCGCGTCTCCCGATAATTTATTGAATGCAATAACTGCCGGAATAGCCGCAAGAAGGCCAATGGCCGTTGCCAACAAGGCTTCTGCAATACCGGGTGCAACAACGGCAAGAGAGGTATTTTTTGATGCAGCAATGGACTGGAAAGAACTCATAATACCGACAACCGTTCCGAAGAGGCCAATGAACGGCCCTGCCGAGCCGACTGTTGCGAGAAACCCCAAACGCGATTCCATCCTGTCACTTTCGCGGGCGAGTGCAACGTCCATGGCTTTATCAATACGACTTTGCAATCCCATAGGTGAACGTGCACCCTTTTCAAGCGACTTCTTCCATTCACGCATGGCGGCCATAAAGATGGCTCCCATTCCGAAAACCCGTCGGTCATTCAGATTTCTGTAAAGATCTTCAAGCGACTGTCCGGACCAGAAAATCTGCTCGAAACGGTTCATCGCATGGCGAATGCGACTATAGGCAATCAATTTATCAATAATAATTGCCCAGCTCCAGATAGATGCCAATAGCAAGCCGATCATGACAGCTTTTACAACCCAATTGGCCTGCATGAACAGGCTCCAGATTCCTACTGACGCTGGACTCGCTAATTCTATTCCCGGCATAATTTGTTAATCCCTGAATCCAAACGCCCGGCATCTTTTAACCGGGCGGCCTTTAGCAAAACTCTTCAATTCCTGTCTAAACGCCCGAAGCATTTAAAATACGCTATTAAAAATGCTTCACGACATTTCTATGACGTTTAAATTTGGTGAAACAAAGGCCAAAACTAGAAGATTCCGGCACCTCCGCTTCCTCGCTATAGATAGACAAAGATGGTTAATTTTTGGTAATTTTTTCTTGTCCCAATGAGAATTCAATAACGTTATAAATATACCGATTTTTCTTTATTGCATTGTCATATTGGCAGGATCGGATAGCTGTTTCTAATGCCGATATTCAAAAATTGTAAAAATATCGCAAAAAAATAAAACCGCTCGGTGAAAATTAATAATTCAACCGCTTTGCTTAATCGTGTTTTGCCACAGTTAATAAGCGCAAAGAATTTTAATCGTTGTCTTTCAAACCAAGTTAATTGTTTACTTTAACTGATATGTTTCGGCTTTCCCGTTTCAATTACTCTTACAGAACAAAATCGGGAGGACGGGAATAAATAAAACCCGCAATTTGAAAAATTGCGGGTTATTCAAAACGATCAAACTTCTGATAACTACAACATCCTTAAACCCGGCATCTTTTATCCGACATCATTTTATTGTGTCACATGCCAAGACTCGACTTTTGCTTTCATTATTGCTCAAGCAAGTTAAGTAGCAAATAAACCCGTACAATTTTTCAGAGCCTATTTGTTGTCGTGGTTATCACCTGTCTGGTCGTCGTTATTGCTTTTTAGAGATGAAAGTTTGGCAAAAACCTTGTCGGCATCCAGCTCTTCATCCTTGTTTTCGTTGATTTCGAGATTTTCGGTTGCCGATGCAGGTAACAACGTACCGTCTTCAGGTGTAACGGCCGGACGGTTTTTGGCAGCCTTATCAACTTCTATGTCGAGTTCGATTTGCGAGCAAAGTCCCAAGGTTACCGGATCCATCGGAGTCAAATTTGCGGAATTCCAATGGGTGCGATTACGAATTTGTTCAATTGTCGACTTGGTTGTACCAATCAGACGGGAAATCTGCGCATCCTTCAGTTCGGGATGATTGCGCACCAGCCACAAAATGGCATTCGGACGATCCTGACGCTTTGAGAGCGGGGTATAGCGTGGTCCTTTACGCTTGTTTTCCGGAAGACGAACCTTGGGTTCGGAAATTTTCAGACGGTAATCGTTATTCTTTTCGCCGCGCTCAATTTCATCACGCGTCAACTGGCCGGTAATAATCGGATCGAGCCCTTTGATGCCTTGTGCTGATTCTCCATCGGCAATCGCTTTGACTTCCAATGGATGCAACTTGCAAAAAGCGGCGATCTGGTCAAAAGAAAGCGCCGTATTATCAACCAGCCAAACAGCTGTAGCTTTGGGCATCAATAGTTGTGTTGCCATAACATTATCCTCTCGTTCGCCCGCTCCGGTGAGGCGGGACGTGGAATAGACCACATTTTCCGGGAATTCGCCAAGCCTTATAAACCGAATTTTATAAAACGACAAGACATCAGGTGAAACTCGGCAGCCGATCAATCGATTTCTAGAATTATTTTGCCAATATGGGTGCTCGATTCGATGCGTTCATGGGCTTTTGCTGCCTCTTCAAGCGGAAAAACCTTATCAATAACCGGATGAACTTTTTTTGCTTCAAGAAGCGGCCAGACTTTTTCTTGCAATTGGGCTGCAATGGCGGCTTTGAAAACCGTATCGCGTGCCCGCAAGGTCGAGCCGGTATGAATAAGCCGTTTTACAAAAATGTAGTTGAGGTTGACTGTTGCCATAGAGCCGGAAAGATTGGCAATCTGGACAATGCGCCCGTCAGGTGCAGCAATTTTGTAGTTCTTGTTGACATAGTCTCCCCCGACCATATCAAGGATTACGTTGACACCTTTTTTATTGGTAAATTCCTGAGCCTTGCTGACAAAGTCCTCTGTCCGGTAATTGATTGCAAGATCGGCGCCGAGTTTCAAACAAGCTTCGCATTTGTCATCGGTCCCCGCTGTTGTAATCACCTTGGCACCGAAAGCTTTTGCCAATTGGATAGCTGTTGTTCCGATGCCGGAAGTACCACCATGAACAAGAAAAACTTCGCCCGATTTTAAATGCGCGCGATCAAACACATTGCTCCAAACTGTAAAGAAAGTTTCAGGCAATGCGGCTGCTTTGACAAAATCATAGCCTTCCGGAACAGGCAAAGCATTATCGAAAGCAACTGCCGCATATTCCGCATAACCACCACCGGCAATCAGCGCCGTGACTTTGTCGCCAATCTTCCATTGTTTGACTGCAACACCGAGTTCGACAATTTCACCGGCAATTTCCAAGCCCGGAAGTGGCGAGGCTCCTTCCGGCGGCGGATAACTACCCATCCGCTGAAAAACATCCGGACGGTTCACACCCGCCGCACGGACACGCACAAGAATTTCATTCTCTTTTATATCGGGAACATTGACTTCGACAAGTTTGAGGACTTCAGGCCCGCCCTTACCGGCAATTTCAATCGCCCTCATTGTCTTTTTAGAGAAAGTCATTGCGTTTCCTTTCTTTGAATTGTTTGCATTTTCCGTCAATTTTCCGGCGTTTGCTATAACTTTTGGCAATGCCCTTTATCGCATCCGTTTCCGATGAACCGAATTTTTACCGGAATATCCGATTTTTTAAAAAAGCTTCCCTATCTTTGACGCAATACGGCGTTGGACTTTCAACTGTGCACATTTTGTAATGTAAAATAGCGCGTTAAAACGCGCTTTTTACCATTATCAACACCCCCGATCATTCCTCAAATCGGGTGATTTGTGAAACTTTTAAAAACCGGCCTGGCAATTGTAAAATCTCGTTCAACTTAAAAAATCGAACATGTTTCAAGTCCATGCTTCGCCTATGCCATTTGTTTCAGGCATATCTTGTTCGAGACACAACTTCGCACCCCGTTAGAGAGAAGCGAATAATGGAGCTTACAAATTTTTCAGCTTTTCAATTTCGTCTTTAAGTGCAAGCTTCTTCCGTTTGAGTTCATTAATAGCAAGATCATCGGCAGAAGGCGAAGCCATGGCTTTATCAATTTCGCTTTCAAGCTGCTGGTGTTTGCGTTCCAAAGATTCAAGATGTGCTTCAGTTGCCATAACCATGCTCCTTATTCTTTGATATCAACTTCATATTTCT
The DNA here is from genome assembly GCF_946479275.1 of uncultured Bartonella sp. Lineage (GTDB taxonomy): Bacteria > Pseudomonadota > Alphaproteobacteria > Rhizobiales > Rhizobiaceae > Bartonella. Next base: position 320,671 of record NZ_CAMLFE010000004.1, on the reverse strand, counting down.
TGCGAAGCCTTTTTCAATAGGCAAAAAACAACTTGGCATCTTTAAGATTAATTGTCGACTTCAAAATCGATTACCACAGATTTTGACAATTAAACATTTCCGCAACTTTCCTTTCGTGGTATAGGCGAAAAATTGATGGAGAGCTTTAAAGACTGCCCGATGAACAAGCTCCATGCCAAAATAGGACGGCCCTAGAATGTCAGAACAGGAACAGGTTGATGTCAAGTTGGCCGTTGCCAAACTGAAGCAGGAACATGCAGATTATGATGCAGCTATTGATGCAATGGTAAAAGCAGGCTGTGACCAATTACAAATCCAGCGGATGAAAAAGAAAAAACTGGCAATCAAAGATCAGCTCCAAAAACTTGAAGATCGTATTATTCCCGATATCATCGCATAAAATAAAGTGACAGGAAAAGCCATGAGCGCGAAACAACATGATGTAGCCATTATTATGGGTAGCCAATCCGATTGGGAGACAATGCATCATGCAGCCGATATGTTGAAAAGTCTCGATATCGGCTATGAAGCAAGAATCGTTTCGGCTCACCGCACTCCCGATCGTTTGTTTAATTTTGCCAAAGGCGCAGAAAAAGCCGGCTTCAAGATTATTATTGCCGGTGCCGGTGGAGCTGCCCACTTGCCGGGAATGACTGCAGCAATGACAAGTCTGCCGGTATTTGGCGTTCCCGTTCAATCGCATGCATTATCAGGGCAGGATTCGCTCCTTTCAATTGTTCAAATGCCGGCAGGAATACCTGTCGGAACGCTTGCCATTGGCAAAGCCGGTGCCATTAATGCGGCACTCCTTGCCGCATCGGTGCTGGCCTTGAATGACAAAGCACTCGCCGAACGGCTTGACGAATGGCGCGCTAATCAGACAGCAAATGTTCCGGAATTTCCGGTCAATGAGGTAAAAAAATGAAAAGTCTTGAACCAGGGGATACAATCGGCATCATCGGTGGTGGCCAGCTCGGGCGGATGATGGCGAGTGCTGCTGCACGGCTTGGATTTCATACGATTATTCTTGAACCCACGCCGGATTGTCCCGCAGCCCAGACGGCCAATCGTCAAATCATTGCACCTTATGACGACGAAAAAGCTCTGGATGAACTCGCCAACTTATGCGATGTCATTACTTACGAATTTGAAAATGTTCCGGCTCGCGCCCTCGACCGGCTGGCAAAAAAAGCAGTCATTTTACCTCAGCCGGCGGCGCTCGAAGTTTCTCAGGATCGTTTTACCGAAAAGAAATTTTTGAATGAAAGCGGCATTAAAACCGCCCCCTGGTTTCTCGTTGATAATCGGCAAATGCTGATTGCCGGTCTTGGCAATGTCGGCGGCAAAGGCATTCTGAAATCACGCCGATTCGGTTATGATGGCAAGGGACAGGTACGGCTTGATAATCCAACCGAGGAAGAAATTGATAAAGCCCTTGCCGATATCGGCAATGCGCCTGCCATTCTTGAAGGATTCGTTCCGTTCAAAAAAGAAATTTCGGTTATTGCAGCACGTGATTTCAATGGACACGTTGCCTTTTACGATTGCCCTGAAAATGTTCACCGTGATGGAATTTTAAGGACATCCACTGTTCCCGCTTCTATTGACAAAAAAACCGCTGATGCGGCGCAAAAGGCAGCAGAAACGATTCTTCACGAACTCGATTATATCGGTGTGATCGGGGTGGAATTTTTTGTTCTCAAAGATGGCTCGGTCATAGCCAATGAATTGGCACCGCGTGTTCACAATTCCGGCCACTGGACCGAGGCTGCCTGCCTTGTCTCGCAATTCGAGCAGCATATACGTGCGGTATCAGGGCTTCCCTTGGGGAAAACAACGCGTCATAGCAATTGTGTCATGGAAAATCTGATCGGCGAAGATGTGAAACGCCTGCCCGATTTATTGTCCGAACCGCAAACCTTCATCGACCTTTATGGTAAAGCAGAGGTAAGAAGCGGAAGGAAAATGGGACATATCGTCCGACTGACCGGTCGTGCCTGATAATGGATAAAAAGCACGCATAAACGCGCCGAAAGCTTAATTCGTGATAGAGTTTGACAATGGAAACACTATTTTTGCGTGATTTAGAGTTGACAAACCCTCTATCGTCAGGCTATTTGACCGACGAAATTCAAGCCCTGTCTAGGGTCCAATCCTTTTACCCGGCGACGGGTTATACAAACGGTGATTGAAATGAAAATTAAAAATTCGCTCAGAGCGCTTAAGGGTCGTCACCGCGACAACCGCATGGTTCGCCGCAAAGGTCGTATTTACATCATTAATAAGACCAACCCGCGCTTTAAAGCCCGTCAGGGTTGATTATTCGACATATTGTTTAAAAAAGGCTCCTTTCAGGAGCCTTTTTTATAACCCTGAATTTCAGGCATTGCTTCAATTCTTTCCTCCATATAAGATCACAGCCAGATATAGTTGCAGTCCTTGATATTGCTGCAAACGTTCTATGGCAAAATCATATGCCACGGGCTTCATGAAACCTGAAAAGAAACGGCTGCGACAGAGGAAATGATGTTGAACAGATTGAAAATTCGTTTTTTCATTATGTTGCTGTCAATCGCGATGGCTTTGTCGCCTTCTTTAGTTTTTTCCCAAGGTCTTCCGGAACTACCGCCACAAGAAGACCCTGATTCTCCGCCATTATCTCCTGAAGATATGATTCCCGAAAAGCCGTCTCAGGAAGAAGCATTGCCTGATCTTGGGAAAGATCAGAATGCGGCACAAAAGAAGCAGGCCGAGCTTGACCGTTTGCTCGCGGCTTTGAAACGAACCCCCAATTACAAGGAAGCGGCAAAATTAAGCCGCCAGATTCAGGGCCTATGGGCGCAATCGGGAAGTGATACGATTGATCTTCTGATGCAATGGGCGGAAGACGCAATTAACGAACAAGATTACGCCATGGCGCTCGATTTTCTTGATAATGTGGTTGCCTTGAAGCCTGATTACGCCGAAGGATGGGCGCGTCGTGCGGCAGTTCATGTACAATTGAATGACCTGAAACTCGCAATGAGCGATTTGCAGCGGTCACTTGCACTGGAGCCCCGAAATTATAACGCTTTGTTTCTTGTCGGATCGATTCTGGAAATGACCGGACGCAATAAACTTGCGCTTCATGCCTATGAAGATGCCTTGAAAATTTACCCGCAAATGCAACGCGCACAAAAACATGTCGCCGATATTCTTGAAGACCAGACAGGACAAGCCATCTGATTTTTCCGTCAAATCAGGCAAGGTGAAGAGGCAAATGAAAATTACTCTTTAAAAACCTCATAGCAGACTGGTAACAAGCAGTGACTTGACCTATATTGGCCGAGGCGTTCTGCTCTTCTCGACAGGAATAACTGCATCCCCGGGGCCTTATTGATCTCTAAGGGAGCTGTCCCTGATTAGGCTCGTGGGCCTTTTCATATGGCGCCCACCTACGTTGTAGGTTTCCCGGGATCAAATACATTCCACCGGTTGCTGCGGATCGCCACTTTCTTCTCTCTAAATTGCTCCCCCACAAGCAATCATTCGTTTGCCCTCTTCGTTTGTCCTCATGGGTTCTTTTCCGTTTCAAGTTCCGTAAGTTTCTTCCATCCTGTCACGTAAACTTTGTTATTCTCATATGCACTTTATGTAAGCGGTTATTCCGTCCCGTCGTAATTATCCATTGAATTAGCAATTTTCCGATTATTTCCTTGTCGGTATTTCTTGAGAAAATTCCGACAATTCAGAAATTTATGAAAAAACATTCAAAACAATAAACAAGCTTCCGTTTTTGTGTGTCGAAACAGTTAATTCGAATGTCGTTAAAAAATTACTGCCTTCCAAAATGATAGAATATTATGCTGCTTGCTACCGGACGATTGCCCGCTTTGTGACACCATTGTGATGTCCGGAACACCTTCCAATTAACAATGTTGCATGACCAATCATTCAATGAGCTTTGCCGGTTTCCACTGTTCTCTTGGCAATATTTTATAAAACAGCTTTGACAAAACCGGATGATCGTCCATTATCGTTAACGTTAAACGGAATTTTGACCTGCAAGTCATCTGGCAGGTTTTGAAGAAATCGTCATAAATGCAAATAGTTTCAGGACATATGACAATCAGAAAAAAAACACTTCGACAGGAAGCTTTGGCAAGACGCGACCGCATACCGGAAAAACAACGTGTTGTCATTTCACAAAAACTCGTCGAAGAGCTTCAAAAGCTGCTCGCCATTTTGAACGGCAAAACGGTTGCAGGGGTCTGGCCGATCAAAAGCGAAATCGACCCGCGCCCTCTCATGTCGGCGTTGAAAAAACATGGCTTTAAACTGGCTTTACCGGCCATTATCGATAAAACAACAATGGTTTTCAGAATTTTCGACGATGAGAGAAAACTCGTAGATATGGGGTTTGGCACTGTGGGGCCATCTGAAGACGCGCAAATTGTTACGCCGGAAACACTTCTCGTTCCACTTTCTGCTTTTGATAGCAAAGGAAACAGGATTGGTTATGGTGCCGGTTACTATGATCGGGCAATTGCAAGCATGAGAGAAAACGGGCATAACCCGTTATTGATAGGACTTGCTTTTGATTGTCAGGAAGTTTCGTCAATACCGGCCGAACCACACGATCAAAAATTGGCAATGATACTCACCGAAAGTGGTTTAAGATCGTTTTAAGAGATGTTTAGAGTTGAATTATGAGATTTTTATTTTTAGGTGACATGGTTGGTAAATCCGGCCGCACGGCAGTGTTTCAGAAGCTCCCGGGCCTGATATCAGGTCTTAAACTCGACTTTGTTGTCGTCAACGGAGAAAACGCTGCTTCCGGTTTTGGCATTACCGAAAAAATCTATAATGAAACACTGGAAGCCGGTGCAAATGTTGTTACCACCGGTAACCATGCTTTCGACCAGAAAGAAACTTTAAATTATGCCGATCATGCCGACCGGTTTTTAAGACCTGCAAATTTCCCGAAAGGAACGGCAGGCAAAGGTTCGGGTGTCTATATTGCAAAAAACGGTGCGCGTGTCCTTGTTGCCAATGTTATGGGGCGGGTATTCATGCATCCTGATCTTGACGACCCGTTCGAGGCAGCCGAACGCATTGTCGGCGAATGTCCGCTCGGCGAGCAGGCCGATGCGGTGATTTTTGATTTCCATGCCGAAGCCACAAGCGAAAAACAATGTTTCGGCCATTTTCTTGATGGTCGCGCCAGTGTGGTAGTGGGCACCCATACCCATGTTCCGACAGCCGATTATCAGATTTTTAGTGGCGGTACGGCGTTTATGTCGGATGCCGGCATGTGTGGCGATTATGATTCGTCGCTCGGCATGGATAAAGAAGAGCCCCTCAACCGTTTTGTTACCAAAATATCGCGTGGCCGCTATGAACCGGCAAGCGGACCTGCCACCATTTGCGGGCTGGCAGTCGAAATTTCCGACCGTACAGGACTTGCAGAAAAAGTATCTGCCTTGCGTCTTGGACCGCGGTTGGAAGAATGCTTGCCGGATTTTTGGTGAAAGATGCGCAACTCTTTACCTTTTCACTCGTTTTCCGTATAAGGCGCTCATTCAGATTTTTATTAGAACATTGTCCGACAGGATACTTCGATTATTCCAAGGCTCGCTGTCGGTGAAAACCGAAAGGTGATCTATGTCAGGCCATTCACAGTTTAAGAATATTATGCATCGCAAAGGTCGTCAGGATGCGATGCGCTCGAAGATGTTTTCCAAACTCGCCCGCGAAATAACCGTTGCGGCCAAGCTTGGTGTGCCGGATCCTGCGATGAATGCCCGTCTACGCTTGGCTGTGCAGAATGCGAGAGCCCAGTCCATGCCGAAAGACAATATCGAACGGGCGATTAAAAAGGCTGCCGGCAATGATGGCGAAAATTATGAGGAAGTCCGCTACGAGGGTTACGGCCCGGCCGGTGTTGCTGTTATTGTCGAAGCTTTGACAGATAATCGCAACCGTACTGCCTCCAATGTTCGTGCCGCTTTCACCAAAGCAGGTGGTGCATTGGGTGAAACAGGTTCGGTCGGCTTCATGTTCAATCGCGTTGGCGAAATTGTTTATAAACCGGAAGCCGGTGACGCGGATAAAGTTATGGAAGCAGCTATTGAAGCAGGTGCCGATGATGTCCAGTCTGATGAAGATGGCCACGTCATTACCTGTGCTTTTGAAAATGTCGGCGAAGTTTCCAAAGCACTTGAAGCCGCACTTGGCGAAGCCGAATCGGTCAAAGTTGTCTGGAAGCCGACAACCACAACGCCGATTGATGAAGAAAAAGCCGAATCGGTTCTTCGTCTGATTTCCACTTTGGAAGAAGATGATGACGTTCAAAACGTCTATGCCAATTTCGAAGTCAGTGACGAAGTCATGGCAAAGCTTGCCGCCGAATAAATTTATTCTTCAAGTTTTTCAAACTGAATTGTACCGGCTTTCGGGTGGTTTTTAAACTCCCGCAAGCCGGTTTTTTATTGAGGTGCCAAATTTATCTCCAGCTCAAAAGCCGGTTGCTTTTTAAAAATAACGTTGTTTTCGAGAGCGGGCTTTTACCTGAAGATAGTTATAATTTTTCTCGGCGTTTATCTTCTTGTCTGCCGTGGCAACCAAATGTTTCGACAGCTGTTTCAGCGGTAGATTTGAAAATTGCCGTAACTATCAGAATAACTGTGATGTTTAAAAAAATAAAAAACCCGCCAGATTGGCGGGTTTTAAAGGGAAATAAAAACTTATTAAAGGCCGAGATTGCCAAAACGGTTTTTGAACTTGGAAACACGACCACCGCGATCAACGAGAGTCTGTGAACCACCAGTCCATGCCGGATGTGTTCTCGGATCAATATCAAGATTCATAGTATCACCCTCTTTGCCCCAAGTAGAGCGGGTGAAATACTCGGTGCCATCTGTCATCACAACCTTGATGGTGTGGTAATCGGGATGAATATCAGCTTTCATGACGCAAACTTCCTGCTTCTAACGGTAACGAACGGTTACATGGTGTATTTTCATGATGCCATCCGTTCATCAATTTGATAAACAAAGCCCGGGCGTGGCCGGACTTTGATAAAAATCTGGTGTTGCCTATACAACAGCATGAACGATAGCACAAGGGCACAATAGAATATGGATAAGAAGAACAGCATGGAAAATGGCGAAAAAAGACTATCTGCCCCGAAAAAACATAGCTTGCGTCCATTATCAGCACTGCAACCTTATGTATTCCGCTATAAAAAACTTGCCTTTTCAGCCGCTGTTTCTTTGATTGTTGCAGCCCTTGTCATGTTGGCACTTCCCATTGCAATCCGCCGTATGCTCGATCATGGCTTTAGTTTGAGTAACGGGACCATGATCAATTCCTATTTCGCAGTGCTGTTTTTGCTTGCTGCAATTCTGGCTCTTGCTTCAGCCGGACGTTATTATTCGGTGATTACTTTGGGGGAACATGTGGTGGCCGATCTCCGGCGTGATGTTTTTTCCCATATTATCAGTCTGTCACCGGAATTTTTCGACAAATCCCGTTCAGGCGAAATTATCTCGCGCTTGTCTGCCGATACAACACAGGTAAAATCGGCTGTCGGTGCTACAGCTTCGGTTTTCTTGCGCAACATCATTATGGCCGTCGGCGCCATTATCATGATGATTGTGACCAGTCCGAAACTGTCGGCAATGGTGCTTGTCGCAATTCCCATTGTTGTTATTCCACTTATTGTTTTCGGTCGCAAAGTACGCAAAAGAACCCGCCTCGCACAAGACCGCCTTGCCGATGCAACAGCTCTTGCTTCCGAACAGGTGAGTGCTATCCGCACCATTCAGGCTTTTACGGCGGAAAAAAGTGTCAATGAACGGTTTTCCCAATTGATCGAACGGGCTTTCCAATCGGCACGCGGGTCGATTCTATCACGCGCGTTTTTAACTGCTTTTGCTATTTTTCTTGTTTTTGGCAGCGTTGTAGCTGTGTTGTGGATTGGTTCGAACGATGTTCTGGATAAAACCATGACAGCTGGAACACTGGGGCAATTTGTACTCTATGCAGTTTTCGGTGCAAGTGCATTCGGCCAATTATCGGAAGTTGGCGCCGAGCTTGCACAGGCAACAGGCGCAGCCGAAAGACTTGCCGAACTGCTTGTTGAAAAAACTGCAATTACTGTGCCCGCCACTCCGTTAAAACTACCGGAACCGGCAAGAGGTGCAATCAACTTCAATCATGTCGATTTTGCCTATCCAACCAGAAAATCGCAAGCAATCCTGCATAATTTGACCTTTTCGATCAAAGCCGGAGAGACGGTGGCTTTTGTGGGCCCCTCCGGCGGTGGCAAAAGTACAATTTTTTCATTGATCTTGCGCTTTTATGATCCCGATAGCGGCAATATTACTTTCGATGGGACGGAAATTTCCAAAGTCAAGCTTGAAGATTTACGCTCACGCATTGCCTATGTACCGCAGGATGTCGCCATTTTTGATGGAACTTTGCGGGAAAATATCGCTTTTGGTAATCCTTTGGCCGATAATAAAGCTATCGAAGAAGCGGCAGAGGCTGCCCATGCACTCGACTTCATTCATAATTTGAAAGACGGTTTTGAAACTGAAGTTGGCGAGCGTGGCATTACCCTTTCAGGCGGACAAAAGCAACGCATAGCCATTGCACGTGCAATTTTGCGCAATGCACCACTTCTGCTTCTCGATGAAGCAACATCCGCACTTGATGCGGAAAACGAGATGCTTGTACAAAGAGCACTTGAAGGCTTAATGAAAAATCGCACAACACTGGTTATTGCCCACCGTTTGGCAACAGTTTTGAAAGCCGACAGAATTGTTGTTCTCGATAAAGGTGCTATTGTCGAAGAAGGCACGCATGACGAACTGGTTGCTCAAAACGGCCTTTATGCGCGCTTGGCAAAACTCCAATTCTCGCATTGACAACAATTCCGGGAAAAGAAAATACAGGAATTAAAAAACAGGCCAGACTATGGTTCAGATTCGCGTGGAGCCGAAAATCGACGGCATTTCAGGTTGGTTTGCCACATCACCCGATCACGACCAGACGATTGGCATAAGCTTTGAAGACGATAAAGACTTTGATTTTGTGATTATCGGAGCGGGCTTTATTGGCCTTTCTTTAGCTCATCGGCTGGCCGAACGGCAACCGGATGCAAAGATTGCCGTCATTGATGCACTCAAAGTTGGCGAAGGGACTTCGGGGCGGAATGCCGGTTTTATCATTGATGTACCGCACAATGTGGATGGTGGCAAAACAACCCCCGATCATGACCAGCGGCTTTATGCATTGAATAAATTTGCCATAAAGCGTCTGCGTGATTTCAAAGACCATCATGCTATTTCCTGTGATTGGCAGGAAAGCGGTAAATATATGGCCGCCCGCGAAACAAATAACCTCGGCAATCTTGATCATTTTGCCAAACAACTCAAAAATGACGGGTTTGATTATCAGGATATTGCCGGAGACGATTTAGCAAAACGATTGGGAACTACCTATTATCAACGGGCAATTTATACAAAGGGCAATGTTCTTGTTAACCCTGCCGCACTTATCCGTGGTATCGCTAAAGCTTTGCCACCTTCTGTCAGCCTTTTTGAACAAACACCCGTTACAGAAATCACTTATGGTTCCAACCATGTGATTAGAACTGCCCGCGGGCGTATTACGGCAAAATTTATCTTCGAGGCGGGCAATATTTTCAACAGTGAATTCGGCTATGAAAAGCACCGTCTTGCGCCCGTTTACACTTATGCCAGCCTGACAAAACCGCTTGAGGCTAGTGATGTCGAAAAGTATTTTTCCAATGTAAAACCTTGGGGCATTACCTCGGCTCATCCGGCAGGCACAACAGTGCGCTATACACCCGACCACCGCATCTTTATTCGTAATATATTGCGTTTTGCACCAACATTGACAACTTCAAAAGATGATCTCGACTCCGCCTTGACCCACCACAGGCGTTCGTTCGAGAACCGTTTTCCTATGCTTTCCCATATTCCGTTCGAATTCACATGGGGCGGAATGATTGCCGTTACTCTCAACCAGAATTATGTTTTCCATAAACCTGCCGAAAACATCATGGTTTTGAATGGCTGTAACGGCGTTGGCGTAGCAAAAGGTACATATCTCGGATTTTATGCGGCCGATTTCATTTCTGGTGATAATAATGAAGAAATCCGCTTCATTCGTGAGAACAGCCATCCAAGCTTTATTGTTCCCGATCCAATACGCTCGCTTGTTGCCCGCTACCGTTTGAAAAAAGAGCAAGCCGCGGCTGGCGACGATTTATGAGGTGAGCGAATATCTCAAGCGAAGCAAGTATGTGCAAGATTTCGCCCAAAAAAATTCCCGCTTTCAAAAAAGCGGGAATGGAATTTGATAAAAATTTCTGAACAAAGCTTGTCCGTCAGATCGGTTTTTTGATCGTCTTCATCAGTGCTTTATGAATAAGCTCGTTTCCGGCAACAATATTCTTTTTCCCGAAGATATTCTGCCCACCATCCTTGTCACTGACAAAGCCACCGGCTTCCCGAACCATCAAAAGGCCGGCCGCCATATCCCATGGCTGTAGATTATCTTCCCAGAAACCGTCGAGCCGACCGGCTGCAACATAAGCAAGATCAACTGCCGCCGCCCCCATGCGCCGGATACCGGCCACTTCGGCCATCACATTGCGTAATTCGACAAGATATTCACCGTGACGGCCACGGCCAAGATGAGGAATACCTGTGCCGATAACGCAATCTTCAAGCTTGCGACGATTGGCAACCCGCATGCGTCTGTCATTTAAAAACACGCCACCACCGCGTTCGGCGGTAAAGAGCTCATCCAATGCCGGATTATAAATCACACCGGCAACAATCTGCCCCTGACGTTCCAATGCAATCGACACGCCGAAGAACGGAATGCCATGAAGGAAATTGGTTGTTCCATCAAGCGGGTCGACAATAAAACGATGTTGGGTGTCGCTACCGTTGATCTCGCCCGATTCTTCCATGAGAAAGCAATAATCCGGACGTGCTTTCAAAAGCTCTGTCCTGACAATATCTTCGGCGCGCCGATCAGCCTGACTCACATAATCGGCCGGGCCTTTCAAAGACACCTGAAGATTTTGTACCTCACCATAGTCACGGGCAAGCGACCGCCCCGCTTTCATTGCCGCTTGTACCATGACATTCATTATCGCTGAACGCGCCATCAGACCAATCCTTAATCTGCACGACGCAGATAACTAAGCTCGTTTGTATCGACAACAACCTTCTCGCCTGCTGAAATAAACGGCGGAACAAGAATGCGGATGCCATTTTCCAGAACAGCCGGTTTATAGGAAGAAGCAGCCGTCTGGCCTTTCACAACCGGATCGGCATCGGTAATTGTCAATGTAACCTGATCGGGCAAATCGATACCGATCGGCTTTTCTTCATAAAGTTCAACCGTGACCTTCATGCCATCCTGAAGGAACGCTGCACGCTCGCCAACAAAATCTTTCTGCAATTCAAGTTGCTCGAAAGTTTCTGAATCCATGAAAACAAGTGCGTCACCCTGCTCGTAAAGGAAAGTATAGTCCTTCTGTTCAAGTCTCACTTTTTCAACAGTTTCAGCCGCGCGGAAACGTTCATTCAATTTTGTTCCATCAAGCAGATTCTTCAATTCGACCTGATTGAATGCACCACCTTTTCCCGGTTTGACTGCATTGCATTTGACTGCAACCCAGAGGCTGCCATTATGTTCAATCACATTGCCCGGGCGAATTTCATTGCCATTAATCTTCATATTTTTCATCCGACATTAGATTATTGTGGAATAAGGACATTTGAAAATGCCCTCAATTAACGTGTTCAAGACCATAAAAAAAGGCTTTAAGCAAGGGGCGGCTTCAAATTTAAGGACATGCCTGAAATTTAAAGTGTCGGCATAAGCTGTTCAGCTTTTTGGCGGGCTGTTGCCAATTGCTCATCTGACATGCCTTCCAACATAGTTTCGAGATCGGGGGCTTCCATTTTAGCCTGTTTGGCTACCATATACCAAGCTGCGGCTTTTACAATATCCCCTTCGGTTCCGATCCCGTCGCGATAGAGCCTTGCAAGATTGATCTGGGCCGGTGCAATCATCCTGCTTGCATCCATCAGCAACAGGTTGAATGCACCTTCATAATCTTGCGGACCACCGCGTCCTTCAACCATCCATTTGGCCAATGTTATTTGTGCCGGAACATGATCTTTTGCCGAAGCTGCTTCCAGCAATTTGCGCGCACTATTATCATCACGTGGGCGTTTTGGTGTACCCCGTGCGAGAATCTGGCTTGCTGCGAAAGCCGAATCCGGATCACCGCGCGAAGCCCCTTTCAGGAAATAACCGAGGCTCGTTTCCAGAGCATCATCGTCTTGGGATTTGTTCAACAATAATTGGCCGTAATAAAAATAGGATTCCGGTACACCGGCATCAACCGCGCGTTTGATATATTCTTCGCCTGTCGACGGGTCTTTCGGAACATAAGTTCCGTTAAAAAGCAAAAGCCCGTAACGCAATTCTGCCTGCGGGTCGCCTTGTTTGGCAGCTCTTCCAAACCATAATGCCGCCCGTGCCCCGTCAATTGCAACGGCATAACCTTCCATATACATCCGCCCCAGAAGTGTTTGAGCGGTAGCGTCGCCTTCTTCACCCCTTTTCAAGGCTTCCAGAAATGCTGTTTTATAATTACCCGCCATATAATTATCATAAGCACTGTCATACTGGCCGGCTTTAAGATAATCCTCGCCCGTCTGTTTGGGTGAAACGGGTTTTGCCCCCTTATCGGAACGTGCTTCCTGAGCTTCCGCCAATTGGAAACCGGCCAAAGACGCCAATAAAACAAGCCCGAGGAGTTTGCTTGCGAATAACTTCATTCAACTGGCTCCCCGTCGAAGCCACCACTTTCTTCAATCAGGCGGGTAATCTCGCGTAGGATATGTTGTGGATTGTCATGGCCGAAAATCATCTCTTCCACCGCAATAAATTCTGCTTTCGTTGCAAGAACTTCAGGGAAAGTGGCAATGTCGGAACCGGCCTGGACAATAGCCGGAATTTCCATAACTTCCGCCCACCAGGATGAAAGTGTGATATTGCGCGGATGGGGCGCCGGTTTTTTATCAGCACCGAGTTTGCCGAACATCAGATAATCAGGCTCGCACTCACCGCTTGTCATTGCCATGTGCTTGTCGCGCAAATTGCCAAAGCCGACAATCATCGAATTGTGCCGACGATCAAGGAGGGAGCGGAGCTCTTCAACCTTGCCCTCAAGATGGACGCCATCAGCATGAATACGTCCGGCAATCCGGCTGTCATTTGCGACAAGAAAAGCAACGGATTTTGCTTCAATTCTATCAACAATCAATTCTGCCTGTTGCTGCAAAAATGTAGGGTCATTTTGCGAATCATAAACAATGAGACTGGCAAAATCGCCATTATCCAGAACATCCATGAGAAAATCCGCTGTTATATTGCGGCGCAGATCAAGCGTCATCACAAGTCTTGGAAATAGGCGATTTGTATCTTTACTCATGGCAATATCGTTTAGGTCTATAAAAAGGACGAATTAGGGCGATTGTAACATTTTCCCCCTAACCATTTCTTACAATGATTTCACTCTGGAAAGAAATGTGATTGTGCTGTCCTCAATTTCGACTCCAATTTGGCTACAAATCAGATAATGACGCAAAAACGTTTTTTATCTGATTAATCGTAGTAAGCAGGGATTTCAATTCCATGGCGCAAATGACAACGTCTAAAAGGGACACCCGTATTGATGTGTTTCGCGCATTAGCGTTGTTAACGATTTTTATAAATCATGTGCCTGGTACGATCTATGAATGGCTCACCCATAAACATTTCGGCTTTTCCGATTCTGCTGAAGCCTTTGTCCTGATTTCGGGAATTTCGGTTGCTCTCGCTTATGGCAGCAAATTTTTTGGCCAAAATCGCCTTCTTATTTCGTTGAAACTCTTGCGCCGTTCGGCAACCCTTTATTCTGCCCATATTCTGACGACTTTGGTAAGTTTGTCCATTTTCGTCAGTGCGGCTACATTCTTTCACCGGCCGGAATTTTTGAATGTCAACAATATACCGTCTTTGTTGAAAGATCCTGCACAGTCATTGCTGGGGCTCGTAACACTTGGTCACCAACTCGGTTATAACAACATTCTGTCGCTCTATCTGGTTTTAATTCTCGCGACACCTTTCATGCTCTATCTTGCCAACAAATCACTCAAATTATTGATAGTTTTGTCTATTGCAATCTATATCATTGCAGGGTTTTACGGCATTGCACCACATAATTATCCGACAAAGGGTGTATGGTTTTTGAACCCGCTTTCATGGCAATTATTATTTGTCATCGGCTTTTCGTTGACGCTTTATGTCAAAAGGGGCGGACATTTGCCCCGTCACCCTTTGTTTTTGTTCATTGCAGCCGGTTATCTTGTCATTTCATGTCTATGGGTACGCCTTGGCTGGTGGTGGATTAATCCGACAATGGGACTTCCCGCGACGCTCGCCGGTTTCAATAAAACTTTTCTTTCTCTGCCACGGCTGTTCCATATTTTGGCTCTCGCCTATCTTATTGTCGCCATTCATCCGTTGAACCGGATAGCAAAAGTGGATGCCAACCATCCGCTTGCCATACTCGGTAAACATAGCCTTGCGGTTTTTGTAACCGGTACAGTTCTTGCAATGGCCGGTCAGGTTTTGAAGGTCGTCAATCCCGGCGGGCTTTACTATGACACACTGTTGTTGACCACCGGCATCGTTATCCAGTTCGCAGTTGCCTATTATTTCGAATGGATAAAATTTACGACAAAGAAGCTCGAAGTCGTTTCTTCCACTCCTGCTGGCGTGAAAGCCCCTGTCATAGCCGAGCCTGCAAATCTTATAAACGCCAATATCACCGGAAACGATTGGCAAAAAGCTTGAAAATAGCTGCTGAAATGTTTTCCTGAACAAGATGATTTTTTTGAAACAACGCGGGTAAAAATCCAACCTACAAAAAAGTGCCGGATAAAATAACGGGTGATGGATAACCAACCACCCACGAAATAAACTTAGGTGCCGGTGATTAAAGCTGATAGAAGCCCCAAGAGGCCGACACGGTTCGGATAAATCTTTTAAACACCTGTCTTAACTATGGTTTCGGCGTTGTTAACCTTGCGTTAAGGATTTCGTTGCGAAAACACTAATAAAAGTGCAATTTTCTCTTGCTGCATAAACCGAATGGAACAATGGGCTGAAAAGATCTTTAATCTGCCATTATATCTATTGATTAAGAAAAGTCGGAGTAAGTGGGTTGCAACCGCAAAATTCTCATAACGACAACATGATTGTCATGTTCGAGCATGGAGCATTCGATAATGCATTTTCCCACCTTTATGATGAGGGAATGTCATTAATCGAACAAACAGCCGCCTACATCGACGGCGAAGGTAAAATTGCTTCGCGCATTCTCTCAGGCGAGGCGTCTTCCCTTTATGCAGCCGAAGCCATGCGCATGAGTACACGCCTTATGCAGGTGGCTTCGTGGCTGTTGTTGTTTCGGGCAGCACGTGAAAAAGAAATGTCCAAGGAACAGATTGCACAGGAAAAAGCAAAAGTCTGTCTCGACACCCCTTCGCTGATCGGTGAAAACGCACATTTTGAAGAACTTCCGGAAAAATTCAAAAATCTGGTAGAACTGTCACTACGCATAGAAGAACGCGTGCGCCATATGGATCACGATGTTGAAGGCGTTATGAGCGGACAAAATGTCTCCGCCAATCCGGTGAGCAAACAGATCGACCGAATCAAAGCAGCCTTTCAACATAATTAACCTGCTATTCATTTTGTTTCCTTTTTGTTCACATTCTGCTACAAAAGCGGAGTGAAAACTTTTATGCATTGGTTATGGCAGAAGCGATTCGTATTATTGGTATAGACCCCGGTCTAAGACGGACAGGATATGGCGTCATAGAAACTGCGGGGAACAGTTTGAAGTTTATCACATCCGGCACAATCCGCTCGGATGACCGGTTAAGCTTGGCAGCAAGATTATCGACGCTTTATGACGGGCTCTCGGAAATTATCCATTCCTATATGCCCGAGGAAGCAGCTGTCGAGCAAACTTTTGTCAACAAGGACGCGACAGCCACATTGAAACTGGGTCAAGCGCGCGGCATTGCATTATTAGCGCCGGCGCAGGCTGGTTTGCCGGTTGCCGAATATGCACCGAATTCAATAAAAAAAGCGGTTATCGGTGTAGGGCACGGCGAAAAGCAACAAATCCATATGATGGTGAAGGTTTTGATGCCGCGAGCCAATTTCGATTCAAGTGACGCAGCTGACGCCTTGGCTATTGCAATTTGCCACGCCCATAACCGCAACAGCCTTGAAAACCGTTTGAAAGCCTTGGCATGATTGGAAAACTGAAAGGCATAGTTGACGAAATCAACACCGATCATCTGATCGTCGATGTGAATGGCGTCGGTTATATTGTCTTTGCAAGTCCCCGCGTTCTAGGAAGCCTGCCTAAAATCGGCGAGCCCGTGACACTCTTTATTGAAACACAAGTACGCGAAGATGCCATCAAGCTTTTCGGCTTTATGACAAAAGCAGGAAAACAATGGTTTGCACTTTTGCAAACAGTTCAGGGCGTCGGTGCAAAGGTCGCGCTTGCGCTGGTTGGAACCTTGTCGCCTGCTGAAATCGGCAATGCAATTGCTCTGAAAGACATTGCCATGATCTGCCGAGCACCGGGAATTGGTAAAAAAGTGGCCGAACGCATTGTTAGTGAACTTAAGAACAAGGTTCCCGAATTTAGCGGCAATGACAAGAACATAGCGCTGAAACAGGAAATTGGCGAAGGAAGCGCCTCACAAGCAATATCGGATGCAGTGTCGGCATTGGAAAATCTTGGTTATTCGCGCGATCAGGCGGCAAATGCAATTGCAAGCGCGTTACGTGAGGCTGGCAACGATGCCGATTCAGCCAAACTGATACGGCTTGGTTTAAAAGAACTTTCAAGGTAAACTGGCGGCATGGAAAACAACGAACGCCTGATTACGGCGGATAAACGCGATGAAGATGGTGATGTTTCGCTACGCCCGCAATGTCTTGATGATTTTGTCGGTCAGGAAGTTGCACGAGCAAATCTGAAAGTCTTTATCGAAGCAGCAAAAAGCCGCAATGAAGCTTTGGATCACGTTCTGTTCGTCGGCCCCCCCGGCCTTGGAAAAACAACGCTCGCGCAAATTATGGCCAAAGAGCTTGGTGTCAATTTCCATTCGACTTCGGGGCCGGTTATTGCGAAAGCCGGCGACCTTGCCGCGCTTTTGACAAATCTGGAGGAACGCGACGTTCTTTTCATTGATGAAATCCATCGTTTAAGTCCGGCCGTTGAAGAGATCCTCTATCCTGCTATGGAAGATTTTCAGCTTGACCTTATTATCGGTGAAGGTCCTGCCGCGCGCTCGGTCAAAATAGATCTATCAAAATTTACTCTTGTTGCAGCAACAACGAGACTTGGTTTATTGACCACGCCTTTGCGCGACCGTTTTGGAATTCCGATCAGGCTCAATTTTTATACGGTCGAAGAACTCGAACATATTGTTAAACGCAATGCCCATATTTTGCAGATGCCCATTGCCGAAGATGGTGCAAGAGAAATTGCACGGCGTGCACGCGGGACACCACGTATTGCTGGCCGACTTTTGCGCAGAGTCAGAGATTTTGCCTCGGTCGCGGGAGCTAGCACAATAGACAGAGACATTGCCAACAAAGCTCTTCTGCGTCTGGAAGTCGACCAGCTCGGCCTCGACCAGCTTGACAGACGCTATCTCGGCATGATTGCTGAAAATTTCGGCGGCGGGCCGGTCGGAATTGAAACAATAGCTGCCGGTTTATCCGAACCCCGTGATGCGATCGAAGATATCATTGAGCCTTATCTTATCCAGCAGGGTTTTATTCAACGTACGCCGAGGGGACGAATAATGACGGCAAAAGCGTGGACGCATATGGGGTTAAATCCCCCGAAGTCCGCAGACCAAATGCAAGCAAACCTGTTTGGCGAATCTGATGATTGAAAATGTTCCTTTTTGCGGCGAATTTATTGGTAATGTGCACCATCTTTTCGCCCGTGTTTATTATGCTGATACCGATTTTACCGGCGTCGTCTACCATGCCCGTTATCTGGAGTTTTTTGAACGCGGAAGATCGGAATTTATACGGTTGAGCATGGCTCGAAACCAAGAACCACTAGCAACGCAAGAAAGCGAAAAATTAGGTTGGGTTGTACATAAAATGGCTCTCAACTACCACAAATCGGCCCGATTTGACGATATACTTGATATCCGGACGAAAATAACCAAAGTGACGGGTGCACGAATTGTCATGGCGCAGGAAATTTTCCGCAACGACCTGTCACTTGTTTCTGCAGATGTCCAACTGGCTTTGGTCAATTCCGAAGGACGGCCAACGCGCATACCGGACGCGTTTATCGAAAGTTGGGAAAACACCACAAAAGACAAATAATTTTAATCGGGACATAACATTTAGCGTGTGATAAGGAAATTGAACCGGTTTCATGATGCGAGCAAGGCGTTTCGAAGTGTTAACTTTTTATGGGTATAAGTATAATCTTAATGTTTGTTGATGTAGATTTTTGCTCGTTTCGGTTTCTATACTGTGAAACTTTAATGTCGAAAAATTATTTAGAAGCAAAGGGCGTACTTTTCGAACACTTTAGAAAGATTCGTGAATGAGGGGGTGGCTAATGATTATCAAATTTATGTTTAGAGTTGTCATTTTATTGGCAACTTTAAGCTTTGTGAGGCTTGCAGAAGCTCAGGAAATTAGATTTGCAACTGATAATAATCATGTTCCTTTCAGCTTTATGCAAGATGGGAAACTCGTAGGTTTTGACGTCGAACTCTGGGAAGCAATTGCCAATGACATGGGGGTCAAATACAAAATAACACCTATGGATTTCTCGACAATCATGTCGGATGTGCATATCGGGCAGATTGATGTCGCAATGGCGGGGCTCGCCATTACCAGAACACGTTCGAACGTTGTCGATTTTTCCAAACCATACTATGAGGGCGGGCTGACATTGTTGGTACGCGGTGACAGCAACATCAAATCTATTGAAGATTTGAATGGAAAGACCTTGGCCATAAAAATGGGAACAAGCGCTTTTCCTTATGCGATAGAGCATTTGCCGAACACCCAACGGCGGTTATTTCCTGAAATAGACGGAGCCTATGAGGATCTTGCCGAAGGCAATGTAGATGCTGTGTTATTTGATACGCCAGCTGTGTTGCATTATGCTGCAACCACAGGTAAAGGCAAAGTGAAAACTGTTGGCGCAGATATTGAACAACAAACTTATGGCGCAGCTTTCCCCCAAGGAAGTCAATTGCTTGAACGCTACAATCTTTCACTCAAGCATCTGAAAGACAATGGCACCTATGCGGCGATTTATAAAAAATGGTTCGGCATTGATCCCCATTGAAATCCTGAATTACTGAATTCGGTATGGTATCAGTTTTAATGAGACATTCATCGGCTCGAGTTTTCCTACTCTGACCGACGTTTTTTATTTTTCCGAAAAATTAGGTCCATGCGGTTGAGGCTTTTTCCTGAAGATAGCCTACACCCATGTTGCCTTTCCACCTCTGCCGAAAGAATATATTTACTCCGACATAGATGTCTTGTAGTGCACTTTCTCTCAAAATTTGAACAATACGTTCTGCAAATAGACGATAAACGCGTTAGTCCATTTTGTCAGCCAGTACGGCGAGAGATGTTCTGTAACCGGCAATTTCCACTTAAAATCCAGTTCAATTCAGATTATTCGGTAATCAAGGTTATCCGCTAGGAATTCTTTTTCCTGCAACGTTAAATATCAGGATTGAAGAACATTGAATGGACGTTTCATTTTTATAGTCTTGAAGAAAAATTCACGTTTAAAAATTATTTAAGAAAATATTCACGTATAAATAACAGTTCTTCTGTTATGAGAACTATCAATTTTGATAATTAGTTCAATTTAAATTATTATATTAGTCTTCACCATTATTTTTTTCAGTTTCTAAATATTCAACCATCATTTTATAATAAGTGCGCGTGACCGCATATTTTAACTTCGATCATTTCTGCTAACCGGCGTCAAACTGTACTTTCTCCTCTAGCTTTTTTTAAAGAAAATGGCGATCAGGTTAAAACAGAAAAGTAAATCAGAATTTATGATTTGAAATGCTGGCAGCGCTCGCCCTCGTCCGTAATATCTTGTCATCTATATCGTGGCATTAAGAAAAATGAAGATTTTAAATAAAAAAAGCCCCTTACGGGGCCTTTATTAAATCGTCTTGATTACTCAGAAATCGCGTTGAATACGGATCGCTCCACCGATAGCATCCTGATCATGCAAATCAGAATGGACATCATTCCATTTACGATAGTTGACTTCAGGCATAACGGTAAGACCAGGAAGCATTTCATAAGCAACATTGGCAGCCGTATAAGTATTGCCTACGCCTTCATAAGTCAACTGCAAATTACCCGTTGTTTTCGGCGTGAATTTATAAGAAGCGCCGAGCCATCCAACCCATTTTCCACCCCATGTACCGTAGAAACTGTCGACCGCACGAATACCGCGATGGCCATCACGGATGATCGTATCTTTATCCTCGATATCATCATAATAGGTATCTTTAAGGTCTTTGTAAGCGCCCATAACCCACAAATTGAATGCATCGGTAATCTTCAGATTGACTTTGGCCTTGCCAATCCAGGCTTCATTTACCGCATCATAGGCACCGGCACCTGTGATTGATCCCCAACCTTGTTCGAACTTCAAACCGGCAATAACGTCAGGCGTATAATCCTTTATCGTTCCATTAAAGTCGGTATCTTCATTGCCGCCCTGTTCGATCGAAACCAATGCAGTCAAACCGCTGGCAAATGAATGTTGATATTGGATCATATTGGTACGATAGGCACCGCCCAGAACAACATCATCATTGATGAAGTTACCATAATAATCGAAGAACGTATTCAATGCCGATTCATCAACACCGATATGCAAACCACCAAGATCAATATAACCGAAACGCAATTCGGAAGAGGATGCATCCGACCCATCATCAAAATCGGAACGCAACTCGATATGGGTTTTCAAGGTTCCAAGTTCGGTTTCAGTTGCTGTTGCAACCAGCAAATGGGCACGCACTTCATCACGCCATGTTTTCATATCGCGATCTTTACGCGAGCGGGCATAAACATCGTCGCCGCCTTTTGCCTGCGCATAGACAAAACCGCCAAGTTTCAAACATGTATCTGTTCCGGGAATATAGAAATATCCCTCCCCGTAAGCATCACAAACACGCACATATTCAACCGGTTCTGCTTCAGGCAAGGCGACATCGGCTGCCTTCACCACTGTTGTTTCAATTCCGATAGTTGCTGATGTTGCCAGTAACACTTGAAAAATTTTTTTCATAACTGCCCCGAAAATTTGCTTATCGACTGCGATCCATCATGAATCCACTGATTGATATGGACCTCTCCATTCCCTCGCCCGTCATGACCATGCAAATTGTAACGGGCAAATCTGTAACGTGGTGCATCTATGCAAACTTGAACGATTTATTCAAGTTTTTAATTATCATATAAGTTGTATCGGCTTTTTAAAAAACAATCTGTAACAAATATGACACACTCATTATGATAAAAGCCCGAAATGACAGCTTCGGGCTTTTATCAAATGCTCTAAAATGAAGTTTTAAGAAAATCAGGCAGCCTTTTCGTCTTTCGGTGTCCATTTCCCAAGTGCTGCCAGATAATTCATCTTTGCGCGATGGGCAAAAGCATGCTGACCGGCTGCGACATTCTGTTTTTTACCACCCCACGCCTCGATAGCTGCCGCCTGAAGAGCGCGCCCGTAAGAGAATGTAACCTTCCACGGAAGATTGCCAATTGCGTTGATTGCCGAAAGATGGGCTGTTGCTTCTTCATCCGACTGGCCTCCGGAAAGGAATGCAATTCCGGGAACTGAAGCAGGAACTGTCGTTTTCAAAACCCGAACTGTTTTTTCTGCTACTTCTTCAACCGAGGCTTTACGGGCTTTTTTGCCATCAATCACCATATTTGGTTTTAAAATCATGCCTTCCATCTTGACGCGGGCGGCAAACAGCTCGTCAAAAACTGTCCTCAAGACATGTTCTGTTACTTCATAGCAGCGGTCGATTGAATGGTCGCCGGGCTTCCCATCCATAAGGATTTCCGGCTCTACAATCGGAACAATCTGTGCTTCCTGACAAAGTGCGGCATAACGTGCCAAAGCCTGAGCGTTTTGACGAACTGCACCCCAGCTCGGCAATTTGTTCTTATCAATAGAGATAACACCGCGCCATTTTGCAAAACGGGCACCCAATTCATAATATTCTTTCAAACGCCCGCGTAAGCCATCAAGCCCTTCTGTAATCGTCTCGTCGGGGAAGCCAGCAAGCGGCTTTGCTCCTTCATCGACTTTGATGCCGGGAATTGAACCGGCAGCTTTGATAATATCGGTCAACATGCGGCCATCAGAGGCTTTCTGGCGGATTGTCTCGTCAAAAAGAATGACGCCGGAAATGTATTTTTCCATGGCTTCTTTGGTCGTAAACAACATTTCACGATAATCGCGACGGTTTTCTTCGGTCGATTCCAGTTTGATTGTGTCAAAGCGTTTTTTGATAGTGCTGGTGCTTTCATCAGCAGCAAGCAGACCTTTTCCTCCTGCCGTCATAGCAATTGCAATATCCTCAATACGTTCACTCATTGGGGTGGCTCCTCTTTTTTAATAGCCAGACAATAATAACATTACATGCAAAGTGAAACGGTGACCCCCGTTTCGAATATTCTAGTGTGCAGGCGGAAAATTCCTTATGAAAAGACCCCCCGCTCTATCGACCTATTTTTCCAGTGCTACGATTCCGGGTAATGGCTTACCTTCCATCCATTCAAGAAAGGCGCCGCCTGCCGTCGAAATATAGGTGAAGTCGGAAGCAACACCGGCGTGATGAAGAGCCGAAACCGTATCACCACCACCAGCAATAGAAATGAGTTTCTTTTGTTTTGTGCGTGCAGCAACACGCTTGGCAACAGCCACCGTACCGGCATCAAAAGGATGCAGTTCGAAAGCGCCGAGCGGTCCATTCCAAACCAATGTTGCGGCATCGTCGATCGCTGCATTGATGCGTTCGATAGACTTTTCGCCAATATCAAGAATCATTCCGTCAGCAGGAATTGAATCAACGCCATAAGAGTGATTGGGAGAATTTGCTTCAAAACTTTCGGCAACAATCGCGTCAACCGGCAAAATAATTGAACAGTTCTCGGTTTTTGCTTTGGTTAGAATAGAACGGGCAGTTTCACCAAGTTCATGTTCACAAAGCGATTTGCCAACGCCTGTTCCCTTGGCTGCGAGAAATGTATTGGCCATTCCGCCACCGATAATAAGCGCATCCACTTTTTCGATCAGATTGTTCAGAAGATCGATCTTCGTCGAAACCTTGGCGCCGCCAACAATAGCGACAACCGGATGAGCCGGATGACCAAGACCTTTTTCCAATGCCTCAAGTTCCATCTGCATGGAGCGACCGGCATAGGCTGGCAAAACATGGGCAAGCCCTTCGGTCGACGCATGGGCACGGTGGGCAGCCGAAAATGCATCATTAACGTAAATATCGCCATTTTCAGCCAATGCTTTGACAAATGCCGGATCGTTCTTTTCTTCGCCTTCATGAAAACGTGTATTTTCCAAAAGAACAATATCGCCGTCTTTCAGGGCATCAACAGCAGTCTTTGCCTTTTCGCCAATACAATCTTCAGCAAAGGCAACCGGTTTGCCCAATACTTTTTCTACAGTCGACACAATCTGCTTCAACGAAAATTCGGCAACAATCTTGCCCTTCGGACGCCCGAAATGGGCAAGCAAAATAACTTTGGCACCTTTTCTACTCAATTCAGTGATGGTTGGTCTTACCCGTTCGATACGGGTGGTATCGGTTACTTTTCCGTCCGCGACCGGCACATTGAGATCGACCCGCAAGAGAACGCGTTTCGATTTTACATCAACATCATCAAGGGTGCGAAAAGCCATATTTTTCTCCAGATTTTCCAAGAAACGACCGTTCTTCTTCACAAACAGTCTGCTCATTTACTTTTCATAGCAAGGCTAAAAACAAGTGTTCGACAAAGCCTCGCATTTCAAACGAATTCGGGGGCTTTACGCCCCCGAATTGCTTTCATCAGATGGTCTTTGCGAATGCGACAGCTACATCAGCCATGCGGTTGGAGAAGCCCCATTCGTTATCATACCATGAAAGAATGCGAACGAAGGTTCCATCCATAACCCTTGTTTGCTCGGTATGGAAAATCGAAGAGTGTGGATCATGGTTGAAATCGTGGCTGACAAGCTTTTCATCGGTATAACCGAGGATGCCCTTCATAGGCCCATTTGCAGCAGCACGGATTTCTTCATTGATTTCTTCCGGCGTAACCGGACGCTTTGCAATAAAGGTAAAGTCGACAACCGAAACATTCGGAGTCGGAACACGGATAGCAACGCCGTCAAGCTTGCCAGCAAGTTCCGGCAAAACCAAACCAACAGCCTTGGCAGCACCGGTAGATGTCGGAATCATCGACAAAGCTGCAGCGCGTGCGCGGTAGAGGTCTTTGTGCAACTTATCCAATGTCGGTTGATCGCCGGTATAAGAGTGAATGGTTGTCATGAAGCCTTTTTCAATGCCAACAGTTTTGTTGAGCACATGGGCAACCGGAGCAAGGCAATTGGTAGTGCAGGATCCGTTCGAAATGACCTTGTGCTCTTTTGTGAGCTTGTCATCGTTAACGCCAAAGACAACTGTCAGGTCAGCGCCTTTTGACGGTGCGGAAACGATAACACGCTTGGCACCTGCATCAAGATGGGCAGCAGCTTTTTCGCGGGCTGTAAAAATGCCAGTGCATTCCATTGCAATATCAATGCCAAGTTCTTTCCACGGCAATTGTTCCGGATCACGTGCAGCCGTAACCTTGATCGGCCCGCGGCCAGCGTCAATCGTATCACCTGATACCTTTACTTCATGAGGGAAACGTCCATGGACTGAATCATAGCGCAACAGATGGGCATTTGTTTCAACAGGCCCCAAATCGTTAACTGCAACGATGTCAATATCTTTGCGACCGCTTTCGATGATTGCGCGCACAACGTTACGCCCAATACGTCCAAATCCGTTGATTGCTACACGTACTGCCATATTATCTCTCCCTTTAATTGAGATATTTGAATATTAAAGCTTTGCTTCCGCCGCTGCAACGACGGCTTCAGGTGTAATCCCGAAATGTTGGTAAAGTGCGCCGATAGGACCGCTCGCACCAAAACCATGCATACCTATAAATAGACCATCCGATCCGATAAAACGATCCCATCCTTGACGAATAGCTGCTTCGATAGCAATTTTTACCGGCGCAGTTCCTATCAATGCCGTTTTATAAGACTCTACTTGGCGTTCGAACAGTTCAAAACAAGGGACCGATACAACTCTTGTCGGAATCCCTTTGTTTTCAAGCGTTTCACGGGCTTTTACAGCAATTTCGACTTCCGAGCCCGAAGCAAAGATCGTAACTTTCGCTTCATCACTAGCTGTCATCAGCTCATAAGCACCCAATGCACAAAGATTATCTTCTTCATAATTTTTACGCAAGGTCGGCAACCCTTGGCGGGTCAGAGCCAAAGTCGATGGTGCTGTTTTGGATTTCAGCGCCAATTGCCAACACTCGGCTGTTTCAACGACATCGGCCGGACGGAAAACAAGATGATTGGGAATTGCTCTTAAACTTGCCAGATGTTCCACCGGCTGGTGGGTCGGCCCGTCTTCGCCCAATCCGATCGAATCATGTGTCATAACATAGATGACACGGATACCCATCAGTGAAGAAAGTCGCATTGCAGGACGGGCATAGTCGGAAAAGCACAAGAACGTTCCCGAATAAGGAATAATGCCACCATAAAGCGACAAACCGTTCATAATGGCGCCCATGGCATGTTCGCGAATTCCGTAATGAATATAGCGGCCGGAAAAATCGTCCGGCGTAATATCATTGGTCTGGCTGGTTCTGGTGTTATTCGAACCTGTCAAATCGGCCGAACCGCCAATCGTTTCATTGACAGCACCATTGATCACTTCGAGTGCCATTTGGGAGGCAACACGCGTTGCCACTTTCGGCTGATCAGCAGCGAGCTTCTTTTTGTAATCGCTGATAACACTATCAAAATTTCCTGGCAGATCACCACGCATCAAGCGCTCGAATTCTGCACGTTTCTGCGGATCAAGGGCTTCGAATTTCTTATCCCATTCCTGACGTTTCTTTGCAGCATTAAGGCCGGCAAGACGCCAGCTATCAAGAATTTCGGCAGGAACAACAAAAGGCTCGCTTTCCCACCCGAGTGCTTTACGCGTCTCGGCAACTTCTTCCTTGCCAAGCGGTGAACCGTGAGCCTTGTTGGTACCAGCTTTATGAGGCGAGCCGAAGCCTATCGTTGTCCGGCAGGAAATAAGAGTCGGTTTATCGGAAGTTTTTGCTTTTTCGATTGCCTTGGCAATTGCGTCCTGATCGTGACCGTCCACTTTGATTGTGTTCCACTGACACGCTTCAAAGCGTGCGCATTGGTCAGTATTGTCGGAAATCGTAATCGCACCATCTATCGAAATATGGTTATTATCCCAAAAAACGATAAGTTTGTTGAGTTTCATATGACCGGCAAAAGCGATTGCTTCCTGCGAAATACCTTCCATCAGGCAACCATCGCCGACAAGTGCATAGGTATAATGATCGACAAGATCGCCCCAGCGTGCATTCA
The DNA here is from genome assembly GCF_946479275.1 of uncultured Bartonella sp. GTDB lineage: Bacteria > Pseudomonadota > Alphaproteobacteria > Rhizobiales > Rhizobiaceae > Bartonella. Next base: position 293,772 of record NZ_CAMLFE010000004.1, on the reverse strand, counting down.
TGATCCGTTCACCAAGCGCCATTCCGACGGCATTGGCTATGCCCTGCCCCAACGGACCCGTTGTGGTTTCTACACCATTGATATTCCGGTATTCGGGATGACCGGCCGTTTTCGCACCAAGCTGACGAAAATTCTTTATCTCGTCAATCGTCACATCCTCATATCCGGAAAGATACATGGCCGAATAAAGCAGCATGGAACCATGGCCTGCCGAAAGAACAAACCGGTCCCGATTGGGCCAATTCGGCTTCTTCGGATCATGGGCGAGAAATTTGGTATAAAGCACTGTTGCAATGTCGGCAGCCCCCATAGGGAGACCGGGATGACCGGAATTTGCTTTCTCGATTGCATCAATGGAAAGAAAACGGATAGCATTGGCCATCTGGTTTTGCTTGTCGGTATTTTTCATGAGAATTGGCTACTCTTTGATCGGTAAAAAATTCGGTCTAATGCTTCTTTTGACAAATATCACTTAAACCGTGCGAGTCAATAAAATCCCACTGTCACCAGCTTTGATGCGGTGGATTTCTTGCCACAAGGCCGGAAGACATTTAAGAATGACAAAAACAGGATAAAATTTGCCGGAATGATTCGTTTTTGAAATTATCTTTTATAAAAGGATCTGGAACTCGATGCCACAAGATACATCAATTCTCGATCAAGCGATCAATCGTCTGGAAAACGCTCTTAAAACGCTTGAAAATGCCGTTGTCAATGACAATAAAGATTCATATGACACCAGCGAACTCGAGGAAGAAATCCAGCGCATGAATGCAGATCGCAGCCGTCTGGCACAAGCACTTGATACATCTGAATCGCGCGCTGAACGTCTTGAACAAGCCAATAAGGAAGTATCGCGCCGCCTTATAACTGCAATGGAAACGATACGAACAGTGGTTGACCGGTAAAGGGCAATAAATATGGCAACTGTATCAGTCACGATTGATGGAAAAACCTACCGCATGGCCTGCGATGAAGGCGAAGAAGACCATCTTGCCGGTCTTGCCCATCAGCTTGACCAATACATCAGCCATTTGAAATCGAATTTCGGCGAGATCGGTGATCATCGCCTTTCTGTTATGGCAGGCATCATGGTCATGGACGAGCTTGACGAAGCTCGGCGCCAGCTAAAAAGCCTGAAACAGGAAAATGAAGCTTTGCAGCAAGAAAATGCACAATTGACAGATGCTTGCGAACGCTATGAAACTGTTGCTGCCAAAGCGATTGATCGGGCAGCCAGTCATATTGATGCTCTTGCCAGACAACTTGTTAAAAACCCGTAACAGGATAAATTCGGCTAAAAACCGTTTATCCGGCCAAAAACGTTTGTCGACTGTGTTAAAATCGGAAGCGTTCAAAATCCGAGAACTTCATAATTATAGCGGGGTTCAAATCCGCATATAAAAGTAAAACGCGTGCCCTATGGGAAACTACCGAAACTCAAAGTATCACTGATATTCAAGGTATCATTGATATTTGTCTGACACGCGGGATGAATAAATGTGAATGTTTCATCCGGTTTGAGAGCAGAAATCACTCACTTGGCAAAACGACATACGGCAATCTGCTATTGTACTGAATGTACCCGAATGTTTCGACTTATAGTGAGCGTTTCGACCTGTATTGCGTGTTTTCGCCCTTAGATTTGTCCGGTGTTACATACGTTCAAAAAAGCTACGTCAAGAAATTAGCACTAGACCACCGGCCTTTCAGCCAAGTTCCCAAAAATTAGTTGAAGTACTTTTCTTGAATGCCAAGTGGCTTACGCAATATTCCGGCGGAACATGGTCAAACCTGTTCCGCCGTTCAAACATAATTTTTAAAATCGGAATAATACGGTTCAACGCCTATTATCTGCGCTTGCCGTCTTCTTTCTCCACATAGGCAATGCGCAACATATTGGTTGCACCCGGTGTTCCAAGCGGCACACCGGCCGTTACGATAATTCTGTCACCGGGAACGCTATAACCTTCGCGCAGTGCAATGGCAGCGGCCCTGTCGACCATATCGTCAAGATTGTGAGCATCTTCTGTGACAACACAATGAAGCCCCCAGACCAAGGCAAGGCGCCTTGCCGTTTCGGTAATCGGCGAAAGGGCAATGATTGACGGCATCGGCCGTTCACGAGACGCACGAATGCCAGTTGCGCCGGAGGCTGTATAAGCGACAATGGCAGAAAGATTGAGCGTTTCGGCAATTTGCCTTGCTGCGAGCGAAATAGCATCGGCACCGGTTGGCTCGGGAGCCGGATGTTGGGCATCAATCATCGGTTCGTAATTGGAATCCCGTTCGATCTTGCAGGCAATTTTATCCATCGTGCGTACCGCTTCTTCCGGATAGGCGCCGGCAGCCGATTCAGCCGAAAGCATAATGGCATCGGCCCCTTCATAAACTGCCGTTGCAACATCGGAAACTTCAGCACGGGTTGGAACCGGCGACGAGATCATGGATTCAAGCATCTGGGTTGCGACCACCACCGGCTTTCCTGCGCGCCGACACAATTTGATAATATCCATCTGGATACCGGGCACTGTTTCCAAAGGCATTTCAACACCAAGATCGCCACGAGCCACCATAACAGCGTCTGATAAATCAACAATTTCGTTAATTCTGCGAACCGCTTGCGGCTTTTCGATTTTTGAAAGGATCGCCACTTTACCCTTGGCAATTTTACGGGCTTCGGCAATATCTTCAGGGCGTTGAATAAAGGACAGTGCAATCCAGTCGATCGGCTGCTCAAGAACGGCGAGCAGGTCTTTATGGTCCTTTTCTGTCATTGCACCGACACCAAGCAGCGTGTCCGGCAGGCTTACGCCCTTGCGATCGGAAATGTGCGTTCCCGCAACAACCTTGCATTCAATAGCCGTGTGCGTGCATTTCTCAGCCAAAAGCTCGAGTTTGCCATCATCAATGAGCAACCGTTCTCCCGGCTTGACCGCGTCAAAAATTTCCTTATGTGGCAAATAGACACGCGTATTGTCGCCCGGTACATCTTTATTGTCGAGTGTGAAAGTCTGACCGGCTACAAGATCGACTTTACCTTTGGCAAATTCCCCTACACGTAACTTCGGTCCCTGCAAATCGGCAAGAATACCGATCGGCCGCCCCTGTTTTTTTTCGATATCACGAATAATTTTCACGAGATTACGCATCGTGTCATGGTCGGCATGGCTCATATTGATGCGAAAAACGTCGACGCCCGCTAAAAAAAGTTTTTCGATCATCTTTTCGTCAGACGAAGCAGGTCCGAGCGTAGCAACAATCTTTACTTTACGGTTACGTTTCATTTTGTAGGAGCTCCTGTAACAAGCGGCGTATTCAACGCCGGATTATTGGATACCGGTTCCGTAAGCTGTACCATCCAGCTTGTCTGGGTACCTGTATCGATTTCTTGAAAACCGGCTTTTTGAAAGCCGCGTGCAAAACAGTCGTTCACGCCATTAATCGTAAATTCGGAATCTTTCACACACATATTGATGGGCCCGTCCCAACGCCCGTGATTTTTGGCATCTTCCGCATGAAGATAATAAAAGCGCGATGCCAGAGCCCCATCAATAATCGTCTTGCAACGCGTGGGACCGACGACCCACCAGCCTTCGGAAATCCAGCCGGTTTTCGCACGGTATCCGATAGAGACACCGATAACTTCCTGCGTTGTGTTGCAGACACGAAAATCCGCTTTGGTTGCGTTTTGAAAGGTGAAAGCAAATATGCCACCGAAGAGAACAATCCGAATCTTTTTCAACAACATTCCTGTCACCTTCGGTTTATTTCGTTGCGACCGCTATTCTTTTGCACTTGAATTGTGTTTTGTTTAGTTTCGTAAACTTTGTCAATGTCAGAGACTTTCAAATCAGCTCATATTATAAAGTGATGATAGAAAAATGAAACAGAAAGAAAATTTCTATTCCTTTGAAGAAATCTCCGGTAATATGGAGACGGGCCTTGCATTAATCTGTGATCACGCAAGCAATGTTCTGCCTGCTGAATACGGTTCGCTCGGGCTCGATCCGGCCGAATTCAAGCGCCACATCGCTTATGATATCGGTGCGGAGCTGCTTACCCGTGAATTGGCAAAACGCCTTGATGCACCGGCAGTTATCAGCCATTTTTCACGACTTTTGATCGACCCTAACAGGGGTGAGAATGACCCGACACTTATCATGCAATTATCCGACGGCGCGGTGATTGCACAAAATTATCCGATGAGCGAAAACGAAAGACAACGCCGGCTTGACAATTACTATAAGCCCTATGACACCGCAATCGGCAAGCTCATCACCAATGTCGAGGCCGCAAGCGGAAAAAGCCCTTTTGTAGTTTCTGTCCATTCTTTCACACCGGTTTGGCGCGGCAAAGCACGACCTTGGCATATCGGTCTTTTATGGGATAGCGACAAACGTGTCTTTGATTTGCTTTTTAACGAGTTGAACAAAATTGATCATATCAAGGTAGGCGATAACGAACCCTATGACGGAGCCTTGAAAGGCGACACAATGTATCGCCATTGCACAAAAAAAGGCATTGCGCACATTCTGATTGAAGTCAGGCAGGATTTGATCGGGAATGAAAAAGGTGTGACTGAATGGGCTGACTATTTGGAACCCCTGTTTCGTAAGATAAATGAAGCGCCAATGATTCACATGAAACAGGTTTTTCCCTCACGTGCAGATAAATAATGTTACATCATAACAATTAAAGCCCGATATTGATGGTGCAAGTAAGATGCGAAAAAATAAAGCCGCCATCTTGACTCTGAGGGCAGGACTCGGACATCAACAGGAAACTGGACGATCGACTAAACGACTCGTCCGAACACGATTTATCTGGAGGCCATTTCCATGAGTGAAGTGACAGACGAAAAACAAGCAGTGGCTGTTGGCCAGTTGCGTTCTTTCATCGAGCGTATTGAACGCCTTGAAGAAGAAAAGAAAACAATTTCCGACGACATCAAAGAGGTTTATGCCGAGCTTAAAGGAAGTGGTTTCGACAGCAAGGCAGTGCGCACAATTATCCGTTTGCGTAAAAAGGAAGACCATGAGCGTCAGGAAGAAGAGGCCATGATCCAACTCTACAAAGACGCACTCGGAATGAGCTGATTTTTAGATTTTTGAAAACTCGAAAGCCTTCCATTTCCGGAAGGCTTTTTGTTATCTGTTCCCGATTGTTATGCGGGACTTAAAACCACTTTCCGTATTTTCCGGTTCAACGAATTTATCAATGCCAAAATATTCGCGTTAAGGTGCACCCTATAGTTTTAAAAAAACAAAGTTATTTTTCGAGTTGTTCTTTCAGCATTTCAAGTTCCAGCCACTCGTTTTCTTTTACTTCAAGGTCTTTACGTTTTTGTTCGAGAAGGCGCGAAAGTTCCTCGAACCTTTTGGCATCCTTGGAATAAAGGTCGGGATCGGAAAATTCGTGTTCCATCTTTGAAATCTCCTGATGCAATGCATCAATTTCCGATGGCAATTTTTCCAAAGCATATTTCTGTTTATAGGATAGCTTCTGTTTCGTTTCCCGTTTTACGCGTTCAGCTGTGCCTGATGTTTGCGGCGAAGGTGATTTCACAAGTTTTTTCTGTTCGATTTCCCGACCTTTTCGTTGTGCAATCATATCGCTATAGCCACCGGCATATTCGAGCCACCGACCATTGCCTTCAGGGGCGATAATACTGGTAACTGTACGATCAAGAAAATCGCGGTCGTGACTGACAAGCAAAACAGTCCCCGGAAAATTGCTTACAAGTTCCTGGAAAAGATCCAGCGTTTCCATATCAAGATCATTTGTAGGCTCGTCGAGTATCAACAGATTTGCCGGACGCGACAACACGCGTGCCAGCATCAACCGCGCACGTTCACCACCCGACAATTCCTTGATCGGTGTGCGCGCCTGTTCAGGCGAAAACAGAAAATCCTTCATATAGGAGACAACGTGACGTTGTTCGCCATTGACGATAACACTATCCCCGCGACCATCCGTCAAATAATGGGCAAGCGTTTCACTTTCATCAAGCGAGCGTTTTTGATCAAGCGTGGCAATTTCGAGATTGACGCCAAGTTTCACTGTTCCACTATCGGGTGTCAGAACCCCGCTCAACATGGACAACAACGTCGTCTTGCCAATGCCATTGGGACCAACCAGTCCGATACGGTCACCGCGGTGGATACGGGTGGAAAAATGATCGACAAGCACATGTTCGCCGTAAGCTTTGCTGATATTCTTGGCTTCTATCACCAGTTTTCCGGATTCCTGTGAATCGCTCAATTCCATGACGGCATTGCCCTGCGGCCCGCGATAACTCTTGTATTTTTGCCGCAACTTCTGCAATTCGTCGAGACGGCGCACATTGCGTTTGCGCCGCGCTGTCACACCATAACGCAGCCAATGCTCTTCACGTACAATCTGGCGGCCAAGTTTTTGTTGCTCAATTTCTTCTTCTTCAAGAAGTTTGTCACGCCATTCTTCAAAAAAAGCGAAGCCTTTACCGAGGCGTTTTGTTTCGCCCCGATCAAGCCAGATTGTCGATTGCGAGACATTTTCCAGAAAACGACGGTCGTGCGAAATCAGAACAATACTTGACCGTATTGTTTTAAGTTCGGCTTCGAGCCATTCGATCGTTGTGAGATCAAGATGGTTGGTTGGTTCATCCAGAAGCAAAATGTCGGGAGCGGGCGCAATAACGCGCGCCAATGCAGCGCGGCGCGCCTCGCCGCCGGAAAGTTGATCGGGCTTTTCTTCACCCGTCAAGCCCAGATGATCAAGCATATAGCTGACACGGTGCACATCATCCAAAGGTCCGAGGCCCGCCTCGACATAGGCACGCACATTTTTAAAACCGTCAAGATCAGGTGTTTGGGGCAAATAACGGATTGTTGCAGAAGGATGTCTGAAAATCTCTCCATCTGTCGGCTCCACAAGACCGGCAGCAATTTTAAGAAGTGTCGATTTCCCCGAACCGTTACGCCCGACCAGCGCAATACGATCGCCGCTTGAAACCGATAGATCGGCGTCGGTCAGCAATGGTGTACCGCCAAAGGTGAGTGAAATGTGGTCGAGACGTAAAAGAGGAGGCACCATTATGATTCCATGTAGCTATTGATCGGTTTAATAGCAGAATATAACTTTAAAACACGTAAAATAAAAAAGGGCCAGCAGAACCGACCCCCCTTCATTTGTCAGGTCTTTAAAACCTTATTGGTATTGGTTGCAAGGTGCCTGATACATCTGCCCGTAGGCATCACGATAATTACAGTACTGCACGCCATTGCGTTTTGTTGCAACGCCGACGAGCGTTCCTGCAGCAGCACCGATTGCAGCACCTCTCAAAGCACCCTTGCCATTCCCCTTGATAGCACCACCGGCCAATGCACCCAAGGCTGCACCACCAACGCCATATCCGGCAGTACGCTGTTCATTAGGCGAACAGGCGACACTTGCCAGCCCCAAAGCCGAAACCATGGCAATTACAGAAATTCGTTTAAACATGTCCTCACTCTTTCTCTTATGATTTTCCCGATACTGTGTCGTAATAATAAGGCGAAACCAAGATAAGGCGGAAGCTACCGCTCAAGCCTTTCCTTACTATTACATATGGATATAGAAAATTATTTCCACAAAGCTACCCTTGAATGCCTTCTAAAGCCCGTCAATGAGCATTGGATTGAGCAACGAGAATTGCTCGTCCCGAGGAAAGGGTTAAATGCAGTTGACCAACGACTTCATTGGAAAGTGTCAACGAAGAGCCGAAGGGCACATTTTTGCGACGAAGTGGCCACTTTGCCCCCTCGATTGTCAAGCCGCCTAGATCATCAAAGCCGATGATACTGAAAATTGTACCTGCGGGAAAATCGAATGAATAGTGGCCCGGAAGAATAGCATATCCTTCCTCGGCACCACTTGTGATTAGCACATCAATGCCGTTCTGTTTCATCGCCAAAGCGTGAACAAAATGGAAAAATGCATGATCCGACCTTTTGCCCCCCAACGCGCCGCATAAAATAATGCGGTTTGCCCCTCTTTCCAACGCAAAGTCGATTGCAAGTTCGCCGTCGGTTTTATCTTTGGCAACAGGGAAAGACCGCCGCTCTATATTCCGATATTTTATCATCAGCGCCGGATCGGCCGAATCGAAATCTCCAACCCATAATTCGGGCGTTACACCAAGAGGCTCGACATAACGTATCGCCCCATCAGCAACAATGACATTGCTTTCTTTTATCTCTGCCAAGAGTCGCGGAGTTACCTGAAGATTGCCGTCAAGAAGAATAGCGTAGCTTTTCATGACCACCCCAAATTTGCTTTTTTACATAAATAAACCATTTTAATTTTTAATCGGCATCTATTTGATTGTTCTGTGATTATTGATATGTCACAACAACTTACTTCTATTCGTTCTATTATAGGGGAAATTTTGAAAAAGCTTGTTATTTTCCAAGTTTTTCAGCCTTATAATACGGGATTATTTTTTGCCGCAATGAGGATCAAACATCGGTAGCGATGAGTAAATGCAAAAAAATGGCCATTTCCGACCTGCTTTCGGCGCCATACGCTTTTAACCGTGTGGTCAAAACGGCCGGTTTTACCATTTTTTTAAGCTTTATTTTTTCCGGTTTAACAGCTTGCCAGCTTGTCGATTACAATAAGCCCGATGGCGGCCTTATGCCTTCCGGCGCGCCGGTCACGGTCGATAAGGTAAGCAAAGGGGATTCTCTTGCACAATTGGGAGCATCCCAGCATCCGCGAATTTTACAAACCTATGGCGGCGAATATAGTGATCCGAAGCTTGAACGCATGGTTGCCAAAATTGTCGGAAGGCTCACATCGGTTTCCGATAACCCGGCCCAGACCTATAGGATTACGATTTTAAATTCGCCCAATGTCAACGCTTTCGCACTTCCCGGAGGCTATGTTTATGTGACACGCGGGCTTCTTGCACTCGCCAATGACTCGTCCGAAGTGGCGGCTGTTCTTGCTCATGAAATGGCACACGTCACAGCCAATCACGGTATTTTACGTCAACAGAAAGAGGCGGAAGTAGAGCTTACAAATCAGGTTGTAAGTGAAGTTCTGGAAGATCATTCGGCCGAGCGGGAAACAGCTATTCGCGGTAAACTGCGCCTTGCCCAATTTTCGCGCAATCAGGAGCTGCAAGCAGACGCTATCGGTATAAAAATGTTGGGACAAGCGGGTTATGACCCGTTCGCCTCGCCACGCTTTTTACAATCAATGGAAGCTTACGCTTCCTATCGCAATGTTTCAGGGGCAACCGATGCTACCCTCGACTTTCTGGCAAGTCACCCGTCAACGCCCCAACGTATCCAGCTTGCAACCGATCAGGCACGTAAAGTGGGAGCACCCGGCGTAGGAAAGACCGACCGTGATGATTTTCTCAATGGTATTGACGGAATGATTTTTGGTGATACTGCTGACGAAGGTTACATTCGTGGTAACCAGTTCATTCATCCAAAACTCGGCATTACTTTTTCTGTTCCACAGAATTTCACAATCGATAATTCGTCAAATGCTGTTATTGCCAGCGGCAATAATGACGTTGCCGTGCGCTTCGACGGTGTGGCACTCCCCCGCGGATTATCTCCGGTCGACTACATCAAAAGCGGCTGGGTAAGTGGACTTGACCAAACTTCGATTGTGCCTGTCACTATCAATGGCCTTCAAGCTGCTCGTGCTCATGCTGCCAATGATCGTTGGCAGTTCGATGTCGTAGTTATTTTCGTTAAAGATCGTGTCTTCAGATTTTTAACAGCAGCCCCCAAAAATTCGAACGAACTTGATGCTGTGTCGAATGCGACAACCTCGTCATTCAAAACATTATCGTCGCGCGAGATTTCTTCACTTAAACCTTTGCGCATTCGCGTCGTCAATGTTCGCTCGGGCGATACGGTTCCATCGCTTGCTGCACGCATGCAAGGCACCAACGCAAAAGAAAAACTATTGCGCATCATCAATGCCTTGCCGCCAACTACAAATTTATCGGCAGGCGACAGAATCAAGATTATCTCGGAATAGCGAGGTCGGGATAACGTCATGAGGTCGATCAAAACGCCCAATGCGGACTTGATGTAAAAGAAACAGTGAGCCACCGATCCGGCCCTGCGTGGCCTATCCTATCGCCGATTTCGGTGCGGATTTTATCAAGCTCTTCGACCTCGGCAATTTTGTAATGTTCCGGCAAAATGAGATGAATCTCAATCATTGTGGAGCGGCCAACCCTTGCAAGATAGTTTTGGGAACCGACAAAGCCGTATTTTTCGACAATTTTGTCAACCACACCATTGACATGTTCGTCCAAATCAACGGGCGTTATCATTAGGATATCCCGCATGGCATGCAAAACGGTTTTTACAGGCATCGGCAACATGATTATCGCAATAAAAGCCAAAACGACCGGGTCGATATAAGGCAAAATCCATTCATAATTTGTGCCTTCAATGAGGGTGGCAAAACTGAATGCGCATAAGAGAGCCAATCCTATTCCACCCGATACGATCCAGCTTTTTGCATCAATGGTAATGAACGCCGATTTTATACGGCGATTGAAATAATGCTCGTAAAATGCCATTCCGAAACACAGGATGACTGCAAAAACCGAAAACCAGATTGCTGCATCAAAATGTGGAAGTTTGCCGCCGTTCAAAATTTTTCCTACGGCCTCGAACAGCGCATAAATGACGGCAATCATCAGGGATAATCCGTTGATAGCCAAAAGCATCGGTTCAAGATGCCAGAAACCGTATTGAAAACGCTCGATAAATTTCGGTGCTTTGCGGCTTCGCCGGTTGACGTCAATTTCGATCAGTCGAACAACAAGAAGCGCTGCAATGCTGAAAAGGCAATCAATAGACGAATACATTCCGTCGAAAATAATAGACGATGCGCCTGTCAGAATTCCGGTAATAATACCTGCAACAGCCAGAACGATTGTTGCCAGTATTGAATATGCAAGTATTTTCTGTTCGATATGTGCGTTTCTGTCAAACGGTGACAAACAACTTCTCCAGGCCAATTCTCGTGGCCAATTTTTTCGGGGCAAGCCTTTGGGGTATTGGTTTTAGCTACCGGCACGACCGCCCGAAAAAATGAAACGCAATCGTCACATATTCCCTTGGCGATTAAACCTGATAAGCATCAACACTATTAACAGAAAGAAGATAATTTCGCAATTTTTCCATGGCACGTGCTTCGATCTGACGTACACGCTCCTTGGAAATTCCCATTTTTTCTCCCAACGCTTCAAGAGTCGCCCCGTCATCGTTCAAACGACGGCAACGGATAATTTGGAGTTCTCTGTCGTTCAATATCTGTAGCGCGTCATGCAACCACTTCGAACGACGATTGCCGTCAATTTCATCTTCAACAAGCGAGTCTTGAAGCGGATGATCGTCGACCAGCGTATCCATTTTACTACCCGAGCTCTCGTCATCGGCAATCATCGGCGCACTCAAAGAATTGTCACTTGTCGAAAAACGAAAATCCATGGTTTCGACATCGGAAACCGAGACACCAAGTTTTTCAGAAATACTACGGAATATATCCTGCTTGCTCATATTCCTGTCTTCACTGGCAAGCTTTGCGCGCAACCGTCTTAAATTGAAGAAAAGCGCTTTCTGCGCCGAACTGGTACCACCGCGTACGATTGACCAGTTGCGCAAAATATAATCCTGTATAGAAGCCCTGATCCACCATGTGGCATAGGTTGAAAAACGCACCTCGCGCTCGGGATCAAAACGTGCTGCTGCTTCAAGAAGACCGACATATCCTTCCTGAACAAGATCGCTCAACGGTAGTTTGAAATGTTTGAATCGTCCCGCGATGGAAATGACAAGCCGCATGTGTGCAACTGCAATCTGATGCATTGCCACACTATCTTTTTTGTCTCTCCAACGCAGTGCCAGATCGTGTTCGTCATTGCGCTCGAGATAGGGTGCCTTCATTGCGGAACGCATCATATTACGGCCAAGCGTGTTGTCCGTGCCAGCATTGAAATTTGTCGTTAACTGCGTTGACGTCGGTATGCTGGCCATGATCTGCCCCCTCGATGAGAAACTCGTTAATCTTCAAGAGCAACAACGATGTTGCTTTCAGATTTACAAACGCGCATCACGAAGGTTGGTTCCGTAAAAAACAACCAAAAGTTTTATTTTTTCAACTTTTAATATATTTTTTAGCGATCATCTGTGACCTGCTTGATAAATGTATAGTGTAAAAAACAAAAAACCCGCTATGAAAGCGGGCTTTTAAAAGAATGGATTAACAAATAAAATCCAGTTCGTTAACTTTAATCAAGCAGCAACGTTTTCGCTGTCTTCGCCATCAACATCACTTTCAATTTCGCTATCCCCTTCAGCTTCGCTTTTTGCACTCCGCTTGGGGCTTTTGGCGAGGTTGATCTCGATGGCACGGACAGCCTCGGTTTCCGAAATTTTATTAACAACAGCGATTTCACGTGCCATCCGGTCAAGTGCAGCCTCGTAAAGCTGACGTTCCGAATAGGACTGTTCCGGCTGATTTTCAGCACGGAAAAGATCACGAACAACTTCGGCAATAGAAATCAGATCGCCTGAATTAATTTTTGCATCATATTCCTGAGCCCGACGCGACCACATGGTACGCTTGATACGAGCCCGGCCTTGTAAAACTTTCAAAGCACGTTCGACAAAATCTGTCTCCGACAATTTGCGCATACCGATAGAAATAGCCTTGGCAACCGGCACTTTGACATGCATCTTGTCTTTTTCGAAATGAATAACAAACAGCTCGAGTTTTACGCCGGCCACTTCCTGTTCTTCAATAGCAACAATCTGACCGACACCGTGAGCGGGATAAACGATGTATTCTTGAGCCTTGAACCCCTGCCGAGCCGGGGATTTTTTCTTGGGGGATGACATATTCTTAACCAACTCCATTTGTGCTCGGCACTGTTGCCGACAAACACAGGTTGAAAGCTCTGCAAACAAAGAGCCTTATCCGATTTCCGGAAGAATGGGCGTTACTTTTGATTCAAGGTGCAGAAGAGGGTTTCACCTATCCGCAAATGCAAAGCAAATGCGATAATAAATCCGCAAACCTCGACATAATTCAATTGGACGCAATAAAGCCGTCCACTATTCGACACGAATTACGTCAGATTAAGACACCTTTCGATGAGAAAAAGAAACGCCAATGACATCCGGTTATCGGTTTAACGGAAAAACCTTAACACAAAAAACCAACGAAATCAATCATTGGCCAGTCAAGTTCAACTGTTTATATGGCTAGTCACCGGTTCCAGGCTTTGGAGAAAAGTATTTCTCCAGTTTTCCCGTCACACCATCCATTTCGGTTGCTTCGGGAAGCTGGTCCTTCTTGACCGTTATATTTGGCCATTTGGACGAATATTCCATGTTAAGTTCAAGCCATTTTTCAAGTCCGGGTTCAGTATCAGGCTTGATTGCTTCAGCCGGGCATTCCGGCTCACAGACACCACAATCAATGCATTCATCGGGGTGGATAACAAGCATGTTCTCCCCCTCGTAGAAACAGTCAACCGGGCAAACTTCAACGCAGTCAGTGTATTTGCAGCGAATGCAATTGTCGGTCACAACATAGGTCATTGTTCAATCTCCAGTGTTCACGTCAAGCGCATTCCGACAAAAGCCTGTCACACTTTTAAACGGAAATGAAACGATAACAGCAATGAGTTAACGTTTTTGGCGGGCGGTTTCAACCCTGCATTTGAACCAATTTGTTCACATTTCCTGTTTTAAAAAGTGCATTAATTGCCGCCTGTCGCGTTTCGTCGGTCGGGGTCCCGATGAAATCATATTCTGCCTGTCTGTTACAACTTCGGCCGGCGTCAAATCTTCATAAAGCAAGCGGGCTTCAGCTGCCGGCCCCCGACGCACTCCTAGTCCTGTTACCTTATAAACAACAACTGACCGTTCCAGCCGGATAGTCAGAACATCTCCCACTTTTATCGGATAGCTCGATTTGTCAATCTTCACTCGATTAACTCTGACCTTGCTGCCTTCGACAATTTTGGCAGCAAGGCTACGCGTTTTGACCGTCCGCGAGAAAAACAGCCACTTGTCCAGACGCTGTCTCGAAACGGTCTCTTCGCTCATTTTTTCAATTGGTCACGCAAAGCAGCGAGCTTTGCAAAAGGCGAATCAGGATCAATCGGCTTCGGTTGCGACTTCGATTTATGCTGTTTGTAAGACGACGCATCCGCTTTAGGATTGTTAAAAGAGGAATTTTTACGTGGACGCTGTTTATCACGCCGTGGCTCGCCCGATTTATCTGTTCTTTCACCCGATTTTTCAAATCGCTGTGCAGAACGCTTCTTCCTGTCGCCATTCGCCCTTGACTGGCGGTAGTCGTGACGCCCCTGATAATGCCAAAGCAAAACAGGTTTTTCCTCTTCTTCCGCAGTCTTTTTGGTAAAACGAGGCCCGACCGGTTCTGCATCCGGTGTTTTTACTTCTTCCGTTGCTGCGGCTTCCTGAACCACCGGCGTGGTTACAAAATCACCTACCGGTTCGGCAGGACGTTCGTCAACTCCAACAGGCTTTGCTTCATCCGTTGTTGCATCAAGCTCCTGAAGCTTGGCTAGAATTTCCGCTTTTTCTTTTTTGTCAAAACGGTAACCGAGGCTTTTTAGAATTTCTTCCATATCCTCGGCTGTTGCACCAAGTATTGACATCATTGCCGGAGTAACCAGAAACTGGCGACCATCATAAGCACCGTCCGGACGCGGCCCGCTTCCCGATTTCCAGCTCACTGCATTGCGAATGAGATCGGCGAGGCGTTCAAGAATATCGACACGCACGGCGCGACGGCCCAGAATCCGATAACCGGCAAGCTGATAAAAGGTCGGGTTGAAAGCCGGATCGACTACAACCGATGTGCGACCGGCCGCGAGTACTTGCAAAACATCGCCATAACCCGGCAAATCGCGAGCGTGGTTTTTCAATGCCCATAGAAGCGTAATGGCTTGCGCCGGAGCCGGCTTCAGCATCATCGGCAGGAAAATATGGAAAGCACCAAAACGTGTGCCAAGCCTTCTCAAGGCTGCGCGTGAAATCTGGTCAAGGCTTTTGACTTCTTCGGCGACATCGCGACGCGGCAAAACGCCCAGATTTTCAACCAGCCGGAACGCGAGTCCGCGTGTCATACCGACAAGCGCATCGGCATTGATGAGATCAAAAAGTGGCTTCAATGCTGTTTCAAAATGGAAGCTCACAAAACGATCAACCCGCTCGGCAACTTTTTCACGCGCCTGCCCCGTCAACTGTTCATCAGCAAGTAGCACTGCCCGCGGTTTTAAAATGTCGTCGGTTGCGGCAAGACTTGCCAAAGGTTGGCCAATCCAGCGAACCACACCATCCGACCCGATCGCAAAATCGCTATTGGCCGAAGCGGCCAGACGATCTGCCTTTTTTTCGAATTCACCGGCCAATATTTTGTCTGCAGCAGCCCTTAGAGCTTTTGCATCGGCACCTTCGCCATTGACATCGGCAATAAAACGAAACCCATCAAGTTTTCCAACATGATGTCCTTCAACAAGAACATCGCCAGTTTGAACTATTTCGGCATCCATCATCACATTCTCTCTAAGCCGCCTCATAAGTACGCTTGTTCTGCGGTCTACAAATCGTTTCGTCAACCTCTCATGTAGCGCATCCGACAATCTATCTTCAATTTCTCGCGTCTTTTCTTGCCAGTGTTGCGGATTGGTAAGCCATCCGGGTCGATGTGACACGAATGTCCAGGTTCTTATCTGGGCAATCCGATGCGATAAAGTGTCAATATTGCCATCGACTCGATCAGCTTGGGATACCTGCTCGGCCAAATAGTTTTCATTGACGCTGCCGCGTTTTACAAGATCGCGATAGATGTTGGCAATAATTTCTGCGTGTTGTGCCGGTGCAATTTTGCGATAATCGGGAAGTGCACATGCGTCCCAAAGCAATGCGACGCGCTCCGGCCGGTCAGCAAGACGGGCGATGTCATAATCATGTGAGAGATTATCCAGAGCTTGTGCATCCACAGCCGGTAGTGCGCGGGAAAGCCCTTCAACAGGGGCAGCCGCTTCCAGTGATTTTCTCAAACTGTCAAGCGTTGAAAAATCGAGGTCTTCGCTACGCCACTGCAAAACTTTCACAGGATCGAAGTGATGTGATTCGATCCGCTCGACAAGATCCTTGTCGAGATCGGCCACCCGACCGGTAACACCGAAGGTACCGTCACGCATGTGACGACCGGCGCGTCCGGCAATTTGTGCCATTTCTGCCGCTGTCAAATCGCGAAACTGATAGCCATCGAATTTTCGCGTCTGGGCAAAAGC
Source organism: uncultured Bartonella sp. (assembly GCF_946479275.1). GTDB lineage: Bacteria > Pseudomonadota > Alphaproteobacteria > Rhizobiales > Rhizobiaceae > Bartonella. Next base: position 277,430 of record NZ_CAMLFE010000004.1, on the reverse strand, counting down.
CACATGGTCGACATCGAGATTGAGCCCCATACCGATCGCATCGGTCGCAACAAGAAAATCCACGTCTCCCGATTGATAAAGGGCCACTTGCGCATTTCTTGTGCGTGGCGACAACGCCCCCATAACCACAGCTGCCCCGCCGCGCTGCCGTTTGATAAGCTCGGCGATAGAATAGACATCATCGGCCGAAAAGGCGACTATTGCTGTGCGGCTTGGCAAACGGGTCAACTTTTTCGAACCGGCATACAGCAATTGGGAAAACCGCGGCCGACTGACAATATTCAATCCGGGCAAAAGCTTTTGCAGAATCCCTTGCATCGTCGAAGCACCGAGAAGCATCGTTTCCTGTGTGCCACGCAAATGCAAAATCCGATCGGTAAAAATGTGGCCACGTGCCAGATCGCCGGCAAGTTGCACTTCATCAATGGCAACAAAAGAAGCCTTGGTTTCCCGCGGCAAAGCTTCCACTGTGCAAACAGAATAAGGAGCACCAAGAGGAATAATCTTTTCCTCTCCCGTAATGAGAGAAACCCGATCAGGGCCGATTTTTTCGCTGATACGGTTATAAACTTCCCGTGCAAGAAGTCGTAACGGTAGCCCGATCATTCCGCTATCATGGGCAAGCATACGCTCGATTGCCAAATGGGTTTTGCCAGTATTCGTCGGCCCCAGAACAGCTGTTACGTCACGCCCCGAAAGGATGAGAGGGGCTTTAGCCATCGTCTACTCCAAATTATCAAGTTTTGCCGGACACAGCCGCCAAAATACGCCTTAACGCCTTATCGAACGACAAGCAAGCTTCGTCATTTACAAAACATTAACCATAATTCTTAACCTTTGGAACAGTACCGGAACGAATCAGCGACGAATCGCTGACATTATCATGTTCTTGATATGTTCTACCCAGATACTGTGTTCTTACAAGATGAGAAAACAAAATATAGCAATAAGGTCAAGATTCAATCGGAAAAACGGGGCCATTCCGATTAACCATAATCCGGCAACACAACGAAGCTTCAACAGTCATAATTCTATCAAGCCCCAAAATATCCTTTTGTGATTAAAGACATCCTCGCACGACACAAGTTATCCTTTTGTAACAGGCGCCCCTCAATAAATCGGAAATTTGCCTGCCAGATCACTTATAAAATTTTACTGTTGTCCTGCTTACAATGTTCTTGAAGCGCAATGTCCCCTGATTCCATTTCTTTTTAAACGGACTTGTCGTTACCAAACGTTTTTTGCCAATGCATTCCGCTATAGATATAAAAGTTTGCGCAATGGCTCTTTAAGCCGCTGTTTCCGGTATGGCAAAAACAGCCATAAATAGGTTCCGAATTTTTGTAGATAAACCGGTTTGATTGTGAAGCGTGAAGACAGAAAAATTGATGAGAAAAATCACATTTACTATCGACGAAATTAACTTCTCGTCAAAATTGAAGCGAAACGAGATGAAAACAGAAAATCATTTACCGGATTTGAGCGACAGGAACCATTTATAGCCATCCGGATAGGCATGGTTTGGCGATGCTACCAATGAGATGCCAAGTCAACCGAATGATAAAATTCCACAAAACAAGTTGGAAAATTTTTCACCAAACGGCGCACCAAATACATGAAACATTCGTCGGATGATCAGGACACAAAAAAACCGGCCAATAGACCGGTTTTTCTTTAAATTCAAAAAAGACTTCAGTCTTTCGGTGTCAAAACCTGACGGCCACGATACATACCGGTTTTAAGATCGATATGATGCGGGCGGCGAAGTTCACCGGAAGTTTTGTCTTCAACATAGGTCGGAGCCTTGAGGGCATCGGCAGAACGACGCATACCGCGCTTTGACGGGGTCGTTTTTCGTTTAGGTACAGCCATGGAATTATACTCCAAATTTGCTTAAAACGTGTCTGCCACCATAACTCGAAGCTATATCGGCAGACAAAATCATAGAAGGTTTGGCGTGCCTATACACTGATTATCAGGCTTTGACCAGACTGAAATCAGCATTTTTTATGAAATAGGCCGATATTGTGCCTATTATCAGCGGAAAAATTTTAAAATAAACAGTTCAGCCAAAATTTTTAAAAATTATAAATGCCAGTTTGCCACGTAAAAGCGACATGCATGATCACACCGACTCAAGCACCATTCCGCTTTTCTCTTCGCGGGCAAACCTTCTTCTCATTTTTACAAAACTTCCCTTTATTCATGCAAACATTGCGTATAAGCGCCCGCTTGCTGCAAGCGCTTTTCGATCAACCGTCCAAGTCTTGTCATATTCACCGACGGGCGCGAAGGGTTGCGCAGTTTCGGATTAGGCAATGTTACTGCAAGATAGATGGCTTGTCGTTGCGTGAGATTTTTTGCCGAACGTTTGAAAAAATGTCGGGAAGCAGCTTCTGCACCATAAATACCGGGGCCCCATTCGGCAATATTGAGATAAATTTCCATAATCCGTCGTTTTGACAGGAAAGCATCGGCGACTGTGGCATAAGGAATTTCAAGACCTTTTCTGAGGTAAGACCGACCATGCCACAAAAACAAATTCTTCACCATCTGCATGGTGACAGTCGACGCACCTCGTTTAGGCCCGCCATTGCGCGTCATAACTATTTTTAAAGCACTCCAGTCGACGCCATTATGAAAACAGAATTGCCCGTCCTCCGACATAATCACCGCATTAACAAGATGGGGGGAAATATCTTCAATAGGCGTCCACTGGCGTTCATAAGGCGTTAGAGTGATTTTATCGCGCAACATCAAGGTAGAAATCGGGTGAATAAACGGCAAATTATAAAGCACGAGCATAAAAAACGGAAAAGCCAGCAGAAACACCAATCCGTAAAGCATAAGGCGCAGTTTTCCTGAACGCATTTTGTCAGAGCGGATTTGCCGATTTTCGCTTTCAGTCAACAATTATGCCTCGTTTAATAAACAACCTTCGTTTATATCAATAGTGTCAAACTGATAAGCGTTGACGGCGACGTTGGAATGTTTCATTTCCATCTTGCAAAGATCAGAGGAATTCTCAATGGAAGATTTTACCAATTTACTTGCAAAAAATGCCCGCCAGATTGGTGAAATGCTGGACGCAAAACTCTCTAATCATATCGAGTCCGGAGAAATTGCCCGTCCGTCCCGCCTTCTCGCTGCAATGCGACATGGTGTTTTGAATGGTGGCAAGAGATTGCGGCCTTTTCTTGTTATCGAAACAGCCCGACTTTTTGATGCCAATATCGAAGCGGCACAATCTGTTGGCGCAGCCCTTGAAGCAATCCATTGCTATTCATTGATACATGACGATTTACCGGCCATGGATAATGACGATTTGCGACGTGGCAAGCCAACTGTCCACAAAGCATTCGACGAAGCGACAGCAATTCTTGCCGGTGACGCATTATTGACAATTGCCTTCGATTTCCTTTCCGATGGCAAACTCGAACTTGATGCAAAAATCCGACTCAAACTGATAAATGGTCTTGCCCGCAGTGCCGGTCTTGGCGGCATGGTTGGCGGACAAGTACTGGACCTCGAAGCAGAAACAAAAAAACCTGACGAGAGCGGCATTATCACATTGGAAGCGATGAAAACCGGTGCACTTATCCGTTATGCCTGTGAAGCCGGTGCTATTCTTTCCAATGCCACACGCGAAGACCGCGAAAGACTTTCCGAATTCGGCGCGGCAATCGGCCTTGCTTTCCAGCTTGCCGATGATGTCCTTGACGTAACTTCCGATACCAACGCACTCGGCAAGACGGCCGGCAAAGATATTGCAGCCAATAAAGCAACTTTGGTTGCCCTCCATGGTGTCGAATGGGCCAAGCATCAACTGGAAGGGTTGATGAAACAGGCTGATGACTTGCTTGAACCATTCGGAAACAAAGCCGATATCTTAAGGGCGACAGCAAGATTTGTCATAGAAAGAAAAAACTGAACAACAAAAAAGACCTGCGAAAAAACTTTATGCATTCATGGGGCATTCGCGGTGAATTTCATCCATTTATGAGCAGAAGAAGCGACGCATTTGAACTTTCATTAAAGCCGAGTCATTGTCTTTGCGGTAAAGAAAAATGTCTTCGCGTTTATTTTTGCTAAATAAGTAAAGCTTTTTTAGGGATAAAACCTTTTGATGTTCTTGAAAACGTCACTCTTGGCCGGACGTTATGGGCACTTGCTCTTTTCACAAGATAATTGCTTCAGTAATGATGGGTAGCATTTTCGTTTAGCATTGCTTTCTTTCGCCCCTTCAAGAATTTATCATTAACAAAGCCAAAGACATTTAAACCAGAAGACTTTGGAAAATACTCATGGCCTTTACTCTTGCTTCTGCAACCGAACTTATGGAAGAAATTAAAAAAAGCCGTTTTTTAACGCGTGCTTTTCCGATCAATTCCGTAACCGAAGCTGAAACAATAATTGAAACAATCCGCAAAGAAGAAGCGACACACCATTGCTATGCGTGGAAATTCCATTTAAATTATCGCTTCAATGATGATGGCGAGCCGACGGGGACTGCCGGTAAACCCATACTCAATGCCATTGAAGGCAGAGACTGCGATTGCGTCCTCGTTATTGTTACGCGCTGGTTCGGAGGGATAAAACTTGGCACTGGTGGCCTTGTTCGTGCCTATGGAGGCGGTGCCGCAAGGGCACTCCAAAAAGCGGAACTTGTAGAACTTGTAGATTGGCAGATTTTGACTTTTCACTGCCCTTTCAATCTCTTACCAATTGTCGAAAACGAGGTTCAAAATTTCCTTGCGCAAATTGAAAACCGGCATTTTGACAATTCAGGATGTGAATTGACACTCCGTTTGCCAAAAGATGAACAACAAAACTTTATTGACTGGATAAAAGACCTAAGCAGCGGAAAAATTCTGATTGATGCAGACCCCCCCTGTACAGACACCTCTTTATAGAAGCCCTCTTCCTCATAGATATCTTTCTCCAAATTTATAAAAGCTCTCGTCGAACAAAGATATCCGCCTAGTCGGCTTCAACCTTTTATCCGGTTTCACTCAATTAAAGAAAAACCTATCAGTAAACACTTTGAAAAACGATTGCTTCCGCTTCAAGGGCAACTGTTCCGACGCTTTCGCAATTTGCCCTTGATCTGCTCTGTTCCTGTTTTACGGGAAAAAACATCCTGTGGAGTGAAACAATACTTTTAAAACGCGTTGGTTCTTTAAACACTTAAAAGCTGTCGCAACCTATAGCGACGCTACAGGAGTTTTTTCAAGTTTTCCGATGGCAACTGAAAGGCGCAAATACGCTTTTCTTGCATGAAAAAATGAATGCAAAACGCGCCATTCAAATTTGCGCGCTTATTTCAAGTGCCGATTTCATCGCTTTGGTTTTTAAATTTCTGGCAGCAAATCTATTTGAAACGCTCTTCGATATATTCGGCTACCATCTGCTCGAACTCAGCCGCAATATTCGCTCCACGCAATGTCTTGACCTTTTTACCCTCAATGAAAACCGGCGCAGCCGGCATTTCTCCCGTACCTGGAAGTGAAATACCGATATCGGCGTGTTTCGATTCCCCCGGTCCATTAACAATACAGCCCATGACCGCAACATTGAGTGCTTCCACACCGGGATATTTTTCCCGCCAAACCGGCATGTTTTTCCGGATATCGCCCTGAATTTTCTGTGCAAGTTCCTGAAATACTGTCGAGGTGGTACGCCCGCAACCCGGGCAAGCTGCAACAGTGGGTATAAATTGTCTGAATCCCATAACCTGCAAAAGTTCTTCTGCAACTTGCACCTCGCGGCGGCGATCACCGCCCGGTTCAGGTGTCAAAGAAATGCGGATAGTATCGCCAATTCCCTGTTCCAGCAAAATGCCAAGAGCTGCCGACGAGGCGACAATGCCCTTTGTTCCCATACCGGCTTCGGTAAGCCCCAGATGAAGAGCATAATCGCAGCGTTCAGCCAACATGGTATAGACGGCAACGAGATCTTGCACCTGACTGACTTTTGCCGAAAGAATAATTTTATCCCGTCCAAGACCAATTTCTTCAGCAAGATGCGCAGAAATAAGTGCAGACTGCACCACCGCTTCATGCATAACCTCGTCGGTCGACAGCGGCCCCCCTTTTGCGGCATTCTCATCCATCAGACGCGTAAGCAATTCCTGATCAAGTGAACCCCAGTTAACCCCGATACGGACCGGCTTGTCATATTGAATTGCAAATTCGATTATTTCACTGAATTGTTTGTCGCGTTTTTCGCGAAACCCGACATTGCCCGGATTGATGCGGTATTTTGCCAAGGCCTTTGCACAATCGGGATATTCGGCCAATAATTTATGACCGATATAATGAAAATCGCCAATGAGTGGAACTGTAATACCAAGCTTATCAAGCCGCTCCCTTATTCTTGGAACGGCGGCTGCCGATTCATCACGATCGACAGTAATGCGCACAAGCTCCGAACCTGCCTTGGCAAGCGCCGCAACCTGGGCAACAGTTGCGTCAACATCAGCAGTGTCCGTATTGGTCATTGATTGCACGACAACCGGATTATTGCCACCAACCATGACACCGCCAACATTGACGGCAACAGACTTGCGGCGAGGAAACGGTTTGGAAAAATATTCGTGCTTGCTCATTTTCGGATAGTGTCTCTTTTATTGTCTGATCGTCATAAACGTTTCGACGGTTATAGCTATTATAGTGATATTTTCCCAACCGGAAATTAAAAAAGCTTTTCACTTTTTCGATTCGATAATCCACGCTCACAATTCAGGTTCGCAATGCCGGCGCGCAATTTGAGTTTTGGAATCAAGTTTCGATCGTGTGATCGACGTGAGAACTGAACAACAAAAGAAGTAAACCTCCACCCGACATTTCTACAAACTGTCCGACAATCAACCCGCTGCCAACCTCCTGCCGCGAATTTAAAACCGGTTTCACTTAAAAATCGTCAGCTGACAAAACACCTTTGGTACTGGAAGGAATTTTTCTGCGCATTATCTATTCTACTATATGGTGTAGTTACAGCCTTGTGTTCGACTTATACGGGGCTTCTAGCGCAAGGAAAGAACAATGTTTAATCTTCTCAACAGCGGCGACGCAAAAGAAAAAATTGAAAAACGCATTCAGGATCTTAAAAGTGAAATCCAATCGCTTACCCAATCACTTACAAAAGGCGACGGTTTCCTTGAAAACACTAGTGAAATTGCTGAAACTATAAAAGACAAAGGCCGTCAGGCACTTGATGTGGTTGGTGAGCAAGCTCACTACATCACACGGCAAACAAAGACCTATCCGAAGACTGCATTGGCTGTGGTTGGTGTTTTGGGAGTGGCAGCTTATTTCTTGTTGCGACGTAAATAACAGACCCGATTTAAAAGCTTCCAATATGCGTTCACGCGGGAAAAATCGCTGAACGCAAGTTTTTTATAATTCGCAAATTGAGGTTTCACATCGCTTTGCGAATATCCGGTCAATCAATAGAATTGAAAATTGCAATAAAGTTGAAAATTGATTGATTGATCAAAATAAAAAAGCGCGTCAGACGCGCTTTTTTATTTTTCTTCAAAACTGGAACGGGCCTTTTATTTGCCTGTTCACCCTCTTCTTCAGTCTTTGACTTCCGAATAATTATAGCTTCCGTCCGGAGCCTTGTACCAGCGGTTCATAACGAAACCGCCTTCCTTCGGATCTCCCTTCTCGGTGAAGTCCAGAGGTCCGAGAACGGTTTTGAACGGCCCTTTTGTTTTCAGGTATTGAGCCACTTTTTGCGGATTTTGTCCTTCGGCAGTAATGCCTTCGGCCATAAGCTGCACAACCGCATAGGAATAAAGTGTGAATGCTTCCGGTTCAAATCCGTTCGCCCGGAAAGATTTTACCAATTCCTCATTGTCCTTATTGCCACGAGGATCAGCGTTAAACGTATTCATGACACCAACAACTGCATCTTGCGCCGTTGCGGCAAGCTCATTGCTGGCAAAGGCATCCCCACCGATATAGACGGGTTTAACCTTCTGTTCCGCCATTTGGCGCAACATCAATCCGGCCGGCGTATAAAGCCCGCCAAAATAGACAACATTTGCGCCACTCTGCTTCATTTTTGCAATAATGGCCGAAAAATCTTTGTCCTCGACATTAACACCGTCAAAGCTCAATTCGGTAACGCCAAGCTTATTGAGGGTCTTTTTAACCTCTTCGGCGATTCCTATGCCATAAGCGGTTTTGTCATGGATAATCATGACCTTCGGATCAGGGACATGTTTTTTTATGAATTCACCGGCAAATGAACCTTGCTGGTCATCGCGTCCGCAAACGCGAAACTGCATCGGATATCCCGATTCAGTCAATTTAGGATTGGTAACACCGGCTGAAATTGCCAGCATGCCATTTTCATCGTAAACAGTTGCAGCCGGAAGAGCAGCACCCGAATTATAATGGGCTACAACAAATTGCACGCCATCACCTGCGAGCTTGTTGGCACCTGAAACAGCCTGTTTGGGGTCTGACGCATCATCGACAATTTCAATGACCAGTTTTTCTCCCTTGATTCCGCCCTTGTCATTGATATTTTTGACGGCCATCTCAGCGCCATGTTGAATTTGCGCGCCGATTGCTGCACTTGGTCCGGTAGCTGGAATTGCAACGCCGATCTTGATATCAGCCCAGGCACTATTCATGAATGCGCCAAGACCAATTGCTGCAACTGTTGCCAATAATGCCTTCTTCATATTCGTTCTCCTCTTTTTTTCTTCACAAGTTGTAAAACATCTAAAGTATTTTTTCCAGACAACATAGAAGAAAAGCTTATTTTTTGTGCCAGGTAAAAGGTGAAGATTTCTTGTAAAGCCAACTATATTGGCGAACCATCTGGTTCGTTCTGGTAAACTGGAAACCGAGGCTTGCAAAAATCAGCAAAACGACAAGATCGACCAGATAATAGTGAAGCGACAACAATGTGCCGTTAAAGGGCGGAATATAATGGATAAAACGGATAGCTGCGGCAAGCGGAACCATTGAAATCAGAGCAACTTTCAATCCGTGCCACGTCAGCGCACAGGCACGTCCCGTCATCCATGCTGCCCAGCCACCGAGGATTAAGGTTACCAGAACAAAGACAAAAAGCGAAGACTCTTCATAAAGGATACCTTGCATTTTTTCTCCCTAAAACTTCAAACACCTACAACAGTTTTGAAGATCCTGATTAATGTCGACCACCTTCAAGATAGGCTGCCCTAACTTTCGGATTAGCCAGAAGTTCTGCACCTGTTCCGCTCATTGTAACAACACCGTTCACGAGAACATAGCCACGATGGGCAAGTTTCAATGCACCAAAAGCATTCTGCTCGACCAGAAAAACAGTCAAACCGGTTTCCTCATTCAAGACTTTGATAGCATCGAATATCTGTTTGACAATCAAAGGTGCCAAGCCCAACGAGGGTTCATCAAGCAATAATAGCCGCGGGCGCGACATCAGGGCGCGGGCTATTGCCAGCATTTGCTGTTCGCCACCGGACAATGTGCCGCCACGTTGCTGCAAACGCTCTTTCAAGCGCGGAAATAATGTGAACATTTTCTCGACATCCTCATCAAAATATTTGAGGTTGTCAATGCTTGCACCCATTTGCAGGTTTTCAAGAACGGTCATACGTGGGAAAATTCGCCGCCCTTCCGGTGACTGGGCAATACGTAATCTCGCAATTTCGTGTGTTTCCATATAGGTGATGTCATGACCATCAAAGAATATACGACCTGACCTTACGCGCGGTTTGCCGAATATGGTCATCATCAATGTCGATTTACCGGCACCATTGGCGCCAATAAGAGTGACAATCTCGCCTTGCCGGACTTCGACACTGACACCACGCAAAGCTTGAATGGCACCGTAATAGGTTTCAATATTTTCGACTTTAAGAAGTGCTGGTGCCTCGATACTCATGAACGCTTGTCCTCTTGCTCCTTAACACCGGCAGAAATAATTTCCGTTTCGGATATTTCGACTGAACTTGAAACAACTTCGTCCGGAAGACCCGCTTCGGAGGTTTCATCATCCTCGTCAACGCCAAGATAGGCTGCAATCACCTTCGGATCGTTCTTGACCATTTCGGGCGTTCCGTCAGCAATTTTCGATCCGTATTCGAGAACAACAACATGATCGGATATTTCCATCACCACCGACATATCATGCTCGATAAGCAACACGGACGTATGCTCGACATCCCGTATGTTCAAAAGAAGATCATTAAGTTCAAGCGATTCTTTCGGGTTGAGACCGGCAGCCGGTTCATCAAGACATAAAAGTTGCGGATTGGTGCACATTGCGCGCGCAATCTCGAGACGCCGTTGATCGCCATAAGGAAGATCTCCAGCCGGATCGTCGGCGCGATGGACAAGATTTATTTTTTCAAGCCAGATTTCGGCCTTTTTAATCGCTTCTTTGGCCGCGCGTTTATAAGATGGAAGACCGAAGAGGCCAAGCACGGTCATACCGGAAGCGCGCATTAGCTCATTATGCTGGGCAACAAGCAGATTTTCTAAAACAGTCAAACCGGTAAATAACCGAATATTCTGGAAGGTGCGTGCAACTTTGGCTTTCTTGGTAATTTCATAATCGGCAAGCCGCTCCAGCAAAAAGGTTTTTCCACCCTTTGTGTGGAGAGAAAGCATCCCTCCGGTCGGCCGATAAAAACCGGTAATACAGTTGAAAACAGTCGTTTTTCCTGCACCATTCGGTCCGATCAAAGCCGTGATTTTTCCCCGCTCGACATTGAAGCTCAAATCATCAACGGCAACAAGGCCACCAAATTGCATCCTGAGGTGCTCGATTTGGAGAAGGGTATTATCGTCAGCCATTAGCCGTTTCCTTCTTTGGTAAAATCGCCTGAAACAGCTTTTTTCACTTTCAGAAAAGCACTCGGCTCACGTTTCCCGACAAAGCCGCGCGGCTTCCAGACCATAACAAACACCATAGCAAGACCGAACCACAACATGCGATATTGTGGCGGATCAAAATCCGGGCCGAATATCATTTGCAAAGCCGGAACGTCACGAAGCAGTTCCGTACCACCGATCATGACAGCAGCAGCAACAGCGATCCCGCCGAGTGAGCCCATGCCGCCCAGAACAACAATTGCAAGAATAATGGCCGATTCATCAAAAATGAAACTTGTATAATCGGCGCGTCCCTGTCTTGCCGCAAAAAATGCTCCGGCAAAACCGCCAAACATGGCGCCGATAGAAAACGCCGTCAATTTCGTTGTGACAGTATTGATACCGAGTGACCGACAGGCAATCTCATCTTCCCGCAGAGCTTCCCATGCACGCCCGATAGGCAAGCGACGCAACCGCATAACGACCCATGCGGTTATCACAACCATGACAAGAATGACGTAATAAAGGAATATTTTATAATGGGCGGCCTGAAAATTTAATCCGAAGAGTGCGGCAAATCCGCCTTCGCCCCTTGTGAAGGGGATACCGAAAAAGGTTGCCTTTTGAACCGACAAGCCAGCAGCACCACCGGTAACCGGTGTCCAGTTTTGCAAGATTGTGCGGATAATTTCACCGAAAGCCAAAGTAACAATAGCAAGATAATCGCCGCGTAATCTTAATACCGGAAACCCCAGCATCATTCCCCAAAGGGCGGCAAAAATACCTGCCAAAGGCAAACACAGCCAGAATGAAAAACCGAAATGGTTGCCAAGGAGCGCAACCGTATAGGCACCCACTGCATAGAAGGCAACATATCCCAAATCAAGCAGTCCGGCGAGGCCGACCACAATATTGAGCCCCCACGCCAGCATGACATAAATCAATATCTGGATTGCATAATTGTCGATCCATTTTTGTGACTGGGCAAGATTGTCGACAAGAAAAGTCGTGACGAAAAACGGATATACAAGCAACAAGGCCAGAACACATCCCGGAGCATATTTCTGAAAACCCGGTGTGACTTCCCTTACTGTTATTCTGATCGCTTGCTGTAGACCTTTGGCATAAAGAAAAACAATGGCAAGCAATACAAAAACAACAACTACAATTCCGGCAATCAATAATTGATGGGTTTGAGCCGACAAATTATAGGTCGACTGGGCCGTAGCTTCTTCGTAATAAAGCCATGCCCGATAGGCAATAAACAATATGACAGAAGGGACAAGTGCAAAAACCGCCCCTTTTGTACCACCGCCAAAAAGGCACCATGTAAAACGCCCGACACCGGCAATGATTACATAATTGATGAGATAACCGATTTGTGGAGTCAGCGTCATCTCGTTTCTTAGATTGAGATCAGCCCTGAAACCGACGATAAAGGCGAAGAGCAACAACGCGATGAAAGCCGTGACGATGCCTTCGCGACAAGCGCGTTTGATGTCGATTCTTCCGGCGTTTGGCAAGGAATTTATTTGGTTCATGGCCGCAGTCTAAACCTTTTCAACTTCGGGCCGTCCAAGAATACCGGATGGCATAAACACAAGAACAATTGCAAGAATGAGAAAGACTGCGACGTCTTTATATTCAGGAGGAAAATAGGTTTGCCATAAGGCTTCGGTTAAACCGATAAGGAGACCGCCTAAAACAGCGCCGGGCAAAGAACCAATTCCGCCGAGAACTGCAGCCGTAAAGGCCTTGATACCAGGAATAAAACCGTCTGCGAAATGGATTTGGCCGTAATTCATCAGATAAAGTGTGCCTGCAATCGCTGCAAGCGCTGCCCCCATAATGAAGGTCACTGATATAATCCGATCCACGTTGATTCCCAAAAGAGCCGCCATTTTACCATCCTGCTCGACCGCGCGTTGGGCACGTCCGAGAGGTGTTTTGCTGACAATATGCGAAAAAATGAAAAGCAGAACTGCGGTCACCACAACAACAAGAAGCTGCTTGTTCAAAACAAAAACATCTGTTCCGGGGATTACAAAACCGCCACTGATCATTTCAGGAATAGGCTTGTTCCGTGGGCCCTGTTCAACTTGAACAAAATTACGCAAGACAAAAGACATTCCGATAGCTGTGATCAATGGTGCAAGACGAAAAGAGCCCCGCAATGGCCGATAGGCAACCCGTTCGATGACCCAAGCCCAGACAGATGTAAAAACCATTGAAACAATCAGCATGATAAGCAGTGCCAAGGCAATAGGTACCGCCGCAGGCAATGTCAGCAACATCATGAAAACGATCATTGCAATAAAGGCGCCAATCATGAAAACATCACCATGAGCAAAGTTGATCATGCCCAAAATGCCATAAACCATGGTATAGCCAATAGCGATCAGCCCATAAATAGCTCCCAGAGCAACTCCGTTTATCAGTTGCTGAAAAAAATAATCCATTGAGTGTGTGTCCCCTATGTTATTTTTCTGATTTCACAATACCAACTGTCAAGCTGAAAGCAAATGGCAGGAATACGAATTAACGCAATCGTGCGCGGTTTCATAGCATTTTTTAATTTTTCTAAAGTTTCCAATCAATGAATCGATGGAATGTGCTTCAATGCGACATATTATTTGTTATTTTTTTCCGGATCGACAGATGTATCGACGTGAGGAATAACCGACATGCCGGGGATCAGCCGGTCGATATATTTCTGGTCGGGATCAACCTCGATACGAACAGGAATACGCTGGGCAACTTTGGTAAAATTTCCTGTAGCGTTATCCGGCTTCAAAACCGCAAATTCCGAACCGGCAGCCGGTGAAAAACGGACAACATGTCCCTTCATTTTGTACCCGTCCAATGCGTCGACCGAAAACACCACAGGTTGGCCGATTTTCATATTGGCGCATTGCGTTTCCTTGTAATTGGCGACAATCCAGACATCATCAGGTACGACGGCCAGAAGCTGGGTTCCGGCTGTGACATATTGGCCAAGTTTGGCACCGACTTCACCAACCCGTCCATCGCGCGGAGAATAGATTTTGGTATGATCAAGATCTATTTTTGCAAGTTCGACGGCCGCTTCGGCGCTTTCAACATCGGCTTTCAAACCTTCCCGATCAACAAGAATTTTTTTCAAAGCTTGCACTCTGACTTCCAGTTCCGCACTTTTCTGGTCGCGGTCGGCACGGGCAGAATCTTCGCTGCTTTGTGATGACACGCCACGTTGAGTCAATGGTTCAACGCGTTTCCAATTGAGTTCCGATTTGGTGAAGGCTGCTTCTGCCGAACGTATATCGGCCTTTGCTGATTCCTCCTGTTGGTAGGAACTTGCAAGCGCTGCCTTTTTGGAATCGAGTACTGCTACCGCCTGTTCGACCCTTTGTTTGAAAATACGATCTTCTATTTCGATAAGAAGCTCACCTTCTTTGACACGCTCGTAATCTTTGATTTTCACGCTTGATATATTGCCAGCTACTTGCGGGCTGATCATCGTTACGAAACCTTTGACGTAGGCATTATCAGTGGTTTCGATACTGCTGATAAAAGGCGGCAATTGCCATGCCCACAATATCAACAATATCCCGCAGATACCGGCGATAATGGAAACAGCCGTCGCTTTGGAACGTAAATATCGTATCATTCTAATTCATCCGCATTTTCGCGCCTGAGCTTTATCAGGCTGGTTGTGTCGATAATTGAGCTTTTTTGTCACGCATTGTTTTAAATCCCCGTAAAGCCATCCTGATCAGCAACATCACCAGCACAACAAGAGCAATACAGGAATAAAGGCGGAACACATCATTATAAGCCAACACATTGGCCTCTAGTGTCGACCTTCTTGCCAGTTCGGCCAGGCCTTCACTGTGTAACAGAACCGGGTCATTGATAACGTGTGAATAAACTTGAGAATGCTGGGCAACATCTGCGGCCACAATCGGATTGCTCATAACAATTTGCTGGGTAAGAATATTGGAATGGTATTTTTCAAATACGATCTGCAAACTGCCAAAAAAGGCCGAGCTCATTAGCCCGCCTGTATTTTGGGTGAACAGGAATACCGCAATGAAACTCAAAATATATTGCGGACCTCTCGCAATCGCTGTCGCCAACCCCTTTGACATTGACGGGGGCAAAAATAATGCATAGCCCACGCCAATCATGCCCTGACTTAAGATCATCTGGTCGGGCCTTGTAAGATTGGTAGCATGGCTATCCATAAACGAACCGGCGGCAAGCAAAATAAGAGCAATGACGTGAAATAGGTCCTCTCGACCGGGCTTGAAAAATATTGCGCAAGCAAGTCCCCCGAGAACGGTTCCGACAACGACTCCCGCATGCATCACTTCCATTTCTCGGTTGAGAAGGCCGAACAAATTGAAAAAGTTCGATGCCAATGTTGCTTGTTCCGACAGCAGAATTCTGAACATCAGGAGAACGATTGCAATGTGCAACATTTCCTTGCTGAACAGCCAGCGCAAATCAATCAACGGATTTTTGCGATTGAGCTCGATAACGGCCGCCGCCATCAGGCAGAAAACCGCAATTGCCAGCCACCAGCCCATCCAAGAAACATCGCGCCACCAGTATAATTTACCGACCGGCATAATGGCGGCATTGATACCGAGACCTATGGCAATCAAGCCGAAGCTCAAATAATCTATTTTTTCGATGACTTTGGCTCTTTTGATCGGCGTTAGCGGCAAATAGAAGATGCATCCGAAACCGATGAGGGCAAGTCCCATTTCCAAAGCAAATAATGCATGGAAGCCTGCGTGATCAATCAATGCCGGCGAAACCAGTCTCGATAACGGTACGGCAAGGGCAATATTCATCAAATTGAGGCTCAAGCCGACTGTGCGCTTCTTGGCCGGAGCAAATGCTTCGATCATATAGAAAAAAGCGAGCGATGACATTGGTGCAGCCGCAATACCTGCAAAGAAACGGATAATAATGGCTGATTGCAGGCTTGTTACAAACAAATGCAATATGCAGGTTAATAAAAAGCCGATAATCGACAACTCGGCAAAAAGCCGCAAGCCGTACTGGTTACGAATTTTGATAAGAAAAATAGCAAGACTGACATTGGGAGCCATATAGGCGCCGACAAGCCATGTCGTTTCTTCGACGGTGGCGTGGAAAAATCCTGTCAACTGGGTAATATTGGATTGCACCATATTGGCGCCAAGTCCATAGACCCATTGTAGAAGACTTGCCGCAAAAATATAAATCAGGCACCGGTGGATAGGACCGGCGAAAATCTTGCCGGGCTTCGGAAACGGCGGTTCCCGTTCGTCGTCGGGAAGTGGCAGAACGCCCGTACTCATATGCGTCCTTCTTTCTCGACAGCGTTGGCTATGTGTTCAAGAACATCCATTGCCTCTATGACACTCGTTTCCCGAATATCCGACATCACCGTTTCACTGAGTTCGGCTGCATAAGCTTCTATCCCCTCGACAAGTTTTCTTCCCTTTGGCGTCAGGGTAACCCGTTTGGCACGCCGGTCATCTTCAGCAACATTTCTTATGACCAACCCCTGCTCTTCCAATGCATCGATAAGCCGGACCAATGTCGCATGTTCGATACCCAATTCTTCGGCCAGGTTTTTTTGAAAAAAATCGTCCTGATCTTTCAATGCTGACAAGGTCAATGCACGTGCCAAAGTCAAACCGTGATCACGAATGCGCGTGTCCAGCAGATTTCTTAATTTTCGGCTCACTTTGAATAGCAAATCGATAAACAGCACTGATTGAGTGGCGTTTTTCATTATCGTTTCCGGAGAATTTAGGTAGGATGCTAATGATTATGATGCGACATATATAAGCCTAAAATAACATTCGCAATTCACTTCCTTATTGCTCACAAAGGGTTGAACCGGTTTTTAAAAGCTGATCGCAACCGCCATTCACATGGAACGCAGTTGTTCTCAATCATCGGTTGGGGATTTTTATTTGTTCGATGCAGGAAACCGGCTCTCGTTATTCAAGCACTGATTGTGGCATTTGTTGGTCAATAATGGAAAACGGAAAAATAAATAATCTTACGTTTCTTTTCTCACATCATATCCTGCTATTTCTGCGATGCAGATTAAAGTGCTCTACCTTCTCACAACATCGTCTAAACGAACGAACAATCGTTGGCAGAAATCCACTGCAACAATGAATGGAACGACAACTGACGTGTTGTTGCAATTCAGGCGGCAACGCGTTTTGAAATGGCATTCCCTGAACTCTCTGATGAAGATCTGCTTGAATTATCAGCCGAATATAAATTTGTAATTTTTGGTTTTTGACGATTCCGATGAGCAACCGACAGTCTCGGGCCGCTTTTGAAAAATCCTGACAAAACTGCGATTACTTTCGATTCGAGATTGGATCCTGCTTGGAACCTACAAAATTATATCGAGGTGATTTTTTTAAGTGAAATGAGAGGCCGGTAACCGACAAGCCGAGCTGTTTGCAATTTTTCCGACAAGGCACTTCCTGCTTTTACGGCAAGCACCCTTGCCGAACGCAACCGGATTCGCGCTTTTTTGGACCAAAAACCGATGGTGTTTTGGCTTGCCAATAACAGTTTGTGTCACAATTGCAATTTATCGATTGACGGTTTTCTTCTTCTCTATTCGTATTTCACTTTCGTCTTTGAAAAAGAACTAAGAAGGTCGTGAGCGGGTAGAGGAGATGCCATA
This sequence comes from uncultured Bartonella sp., assembly GCF_946479275.1. Classification (GTDB taxonomy): domain Bacteria; phylum Pseudomonadota; class Alphaproteobacteria; order Rhizobiales; family Rhizobiaceae; genus Bartonella. Next base: position 259,901 of record NZ_CAMLFE010000004.1, on the reverse strand, counting down.
CAAAACAAAAATTTTTCCGGATGCGTTACCGGCTATATTTAAGCTGGCATTGCAAAAAGAAAGATAAGTTTAGAGATAGAATTTAATTCCGGAATTATTATCTGCTCACAAAAATCGCGACCCCATGATGCACAAAGCGGCGCGATCGGAAAATGCTGAAAACAGGAAAATGTCTATTTGCTAACAGCGGCGCTTGATCAGATCGTCGATATAACGTTTTGGACAGATGTCAATTGATGGAGGAAGTCTTCCGCTTTATTGCGCGCTTCATCATTTTCTGCCTCGTTAAAGACATCCCGCGCTTCATTGATGCGACGCTCCAAGTCTTGTTCATCAAACTTTTCAAGTGAAACAGCCGATTCGGCAAGTAACGAACAGCCATGCCTGTTAATATCGGCAAAACCGCCATAAACAACGAAAGACATTTGACCGGTTGCTGTTTTTACAGTGATGACCCCAGGAGTTACCGACGTCATAACGGGTGAGTGATCGGGAAGAATGGTCATATACCCTTCGCTGCCCGGCAAAACAGCTTCCTGTGCTTGTTCCGAAAGCAGCAATTGTTCTGGAGAAACCAGCTCAAATAAAAATGATTTAGCCATATCTTTCGTCACCTTACCCTAACGACAAACAGTAAAATCCGCAAAGTCCTTAAAGACCAGAAGATTTCAAAGTATTTGCAGTGCAAAAACAGATTTTCCCACGCGGGCAAAGCACCGCAAACGGTTCTGCCGCCAATATAAAAGGCGACAGAACCGATCTTTATTACGAAACTTGCTCGGCGAGACGCTGAGCTTTCTCAACAGCCTCTTCAATTGAGCCAACCATATAGAAGGCTGATTCCGGAAGATAATCATATTCGCCGGCACAAAGGCCTTTGAAGCCCTTGATCGTATCTTCAAGAGGAACAAGCTTGCCCGGAGCACCTGTGAACACTTCCGCAACATGGAATGGTTGCGACAGGAAACGTTCAATCTTGCGGGCACGTGCGACAACAAGCTTATCTTCTTCCGACAACTCGTCCATACCGAGAATAGCGATGATATCCTGCAACGACTTGTAACGCTGCAAAATCGTCTGCACCTGACGGGCAACATTATAGTGTTCTTCACCGACAACAAGCGGGTCAAGCATACGCGACGAAGAGTCAAGCGGATCAACAGCGGGATAAATGCCTTTTTCAGCAATGGAGCGCGACAAAACAGTTGTTGCATCCAAGTGAGCAAATGATGTCGCCGGAGCCGGATCGGTCAAATCGTCAGCAGGAACATAAATTGCCTGAACAGACGTAATAGAGCCTTTGTTGGTCGTTGTAATACGTTCCTGCAAAGCACCCATATCGGTAGCCAAAGTCGGCTGATAGCCCACAGCCGAAGGAATGCGGCCAAGTAGAGCGGAAACTTCCGACCCCGCCTGAGTGAAGCGGAAAATATTATCAACGAAGAACAGAACATCCTGACCGTCATCACGGAAACTTTCGGCAACTGTCAAGCCGGAAAGTGCCACACGGGCACGAGCTCCCGGTGACTCGTTCATCTGTCCATAAACCAGAGCACATTTCGAGCCTTTTGCAGATCCGTTATGTTCCTTCGGATCAACGTTCACGTGGCTCTCGATCATTTCGTGGTAAAGGTCATTGCCTTCACGGGTACGTTCACCAACACCGGCAAAAACCGAATAACCACCATGTGCCTTGGCGATATTGTTGATGAGCTCCATAATAAGAACTGTTTTACCAACACCGGCACCACCGAACAGACCGACCTTACCACCCTTTGAATAAGGTGCGAGAAGATCAACCACCTTGATTCCGGTAACCAGAATTTCCGATTCTGTCGACTGATCAACATAAGCCGGAGCCGGTTGGTGAATCGCACGGATTTTGTCGGATTTAATCGGCCCGACTTCGTCAACCGGTTCCCCGATAACATTCATGATGCGGCCGAGCGTTGCTTCGCCGACCGGAACCGAAATAGGTGCACCGGTATCAACGACTTCTTGTCCGCGAACCAGACCGTCGGTTGTATCCATTGCGATTGTGCGAACAGTATTTTCACCAAGGTGTTGGGCAACTTCAAGAACCAGCCGATGACCAAGATTGGCCGTTTCCAAAGCGTTCAGAATCTTCGGCAAATGGCCATCGAACTGGACATCGACAACAGCACCGATAATCTGCGTAATATGCCCTACAACGCCTTTTGTTGTATCAAGCTTATAGGTACCTTTATTTTCACCAGCAGATGCCGACTTCGTATCCGCGTGCGGAGCTGCCGTTTTGACTGAAGCTTTCGAGGCTGCCGGTTTGGCAGCAGCTTTTGCTGTTACTTTCTTTTCCGCAGCCTTTGTGGCTGCCGTCTTCGAGGTCGCCGCTTTTGCCATCGATCCTTACCTTCCATATTAGAGCGCTTCTGCGCCCGCAATAATTTCAATCAGTTCTGTCGTGATCTGAGCCTGACGTTGACGGTTATATGTGACCGACAGTTTATTGATCATCTCACCGGCGTTTCGCGTTGCATTATCCATCGCGCTCATCTTGGCGCCCATCTCACCTGCTCCATTTTCTAATAGAGCCCGAAAAATTTGCACTCCAATATTCCGGGGAATAAGCGTAGTCAGAATTGTTGCTGCATCCGGTTCATAAGAATAGACAGCAGGAACAACTTTCTGGTTCTGGATGTCTTCATCCTCTTCATCTTTCGGAGCCGGAATGAGCTGTTGCGAGGTCGGTTGCTGATTGATGACCGACACAAACTCGGAATAGAACAATGTGCAGACGTCAAATTCACCTTTTTTGAACATTTCGATAACTTTATCAGCAACATTCTTGGCGTGCGAATATTTGAGGTGCTTTGCTTCGCGCAAACTTACATGGTCGACAATAAAGCGACCATAATCGCGGTGCAAAATATCGAAACCTTTTTTCCCCACAGTCAGAATTTTTACCGTTTTACCCTGAACCTGAAGCAGCTTGATATGTTCTATCGCATGGCGGGCAATCTGGGAATTGAACCCGCCACAAAGACCGCGTTCCGCGGTGCAAACGATCAGAAGGTGAACGTCGTCTTTGCCGGTCCCAGCCATCAGTTTTGGCGCATCTTCTGCTCCAATATGTGAAGCGAGATCGGCAAGCACCGCGGCCATACGTTGCGCATACGGACGCGCTGCTTCTGCCGCCTCTTCGGCGCGACGCAGCTTTGCCGCGGCGACCATTTGCATCGCACGGGTAATTTTCTGCGTCGCCTTAACCGAGGCAATACGATCTCTAAGATCTTTTAGCGAAGCCATTAAACCGTCCCATCATTAGGTCAAGAAAAATTCTTGGAGTAAGCTTGCAAAACGCTTGTCAGTTTATTTTTAAGCTCATCCGTCAATTTTTGCTCTTTACGAATACCGTCAAGAATATCCTTGTGATCGGTCCGCATCAGCGCCAGAAGACCGTGTTCGAACTTGCTGACCTGATTGACTGCCAACTTGTCAAGATAACCATTCACACCGGCAAAAATAACAGCAACCTGTTCTTCTGTCTTCAATGGCGAGAATTGCGGTTGTTTCAACAGCTCGGTCAATCGCGCACCACGGTTGAGCAGACGCTGGGTTGCAGCATCAAGATCGGAACCGAACTGGGCAAATGCTGCCATTTCGCGATATTGTGCGAGTTCACCCTTGATCGAACCTGCTACCTGTTTCATCGCCTTGATCTGGGCTGCAGAACCGACACGTGAAACAGACAAACCGACATTCACTGCAGGACGAATACCTTGATAGAACAAGTTCGTTTCCAGAAATATCTGACCATCGGTAATCGAAATAACATTGGTCGGAATATATGCAGAAACATCGTTGGCCTGCGTTTCAATTACAGGAAGTGCTGTCAACGATCCGGCACCATGGGCATCATTCATCTTGGCTGCGCGTTCGAGCAAACGGGAGTGCAGATAGAAGACATCGCCCGGATAAGCTTCACGCCCCGGCGGACGGCGAAGCAACAATGACATTTGACGATAGGCAACCGCCTGTTTCGACAGGTCGTCATAGCCGATCAGAGCATGCATGCTGTTGTCACGGAAATATTCGCCAATTGCACAACCGGCAAATGGTGCAATAAATTGCATAGGAGCCGGTTCGGAAGCGGTTGCAGCAACGATGATCGAATAATCAAGTGCACCACGCTCTTCCAATGCTTTTACAAAGCGGGCAACAGTCGAGCGTTTTTGCCCGACAGCGACATAGACACAATAAAGTTTGTCTTTTTCAATATTCTGATCATGTGCCGGCTTCTGATTGAGAAATGTATCAAGCAGAATAGCAGTCTTACCTGTCTGACGGTCACCGATCACCAATTCACGCTGTCCGCGCCCGATAGGAATGAGAGCGTCGATGGCCTTAAGCCCTGTCGACATCGGTTCATGAACCGATTTACGTGGAATAATGCCTGGTGCCTTCACATCGACACGGCGACGTTCTTTGGCATTGATCGGGCCCTTGCCATCAATCGGGTTGCCCAAAGCATCGACAACACGACCAAGAAGTTCCGGACCAACGGGAACATCAACAATTGTTTTTGTACGCTTGACTGTATCGCCTTCACAAATATCACGGTCGGAGCCGAAAATAACAACACCGACATTATCTCTCTCGAGGTTGAGCGCCATGCCACGCACACCACCGGGAAATTCAACCATTTCACCGGCCTGAACATTATCCAAGCCATAAACACGGGCGATACCGTCACCCACAGACAGAACCTGGCCAACTTCGGAAACTTCGGCTTCTTTACCGAAATTTTCGATTTGACTCTTCAGGATTTTAGATATTTCCGACGGTTTAATATCCATCAGCCGACCTCTTTCAGTGCAAGCTTAAGCGAAGACAATTTCGATGACAGTGACGTATCGATCTGACGCGAACCGAGTCGGACGATAAGGCCACCCAATATATCCGGATTGACAGTTGTACGCAGGCTGACATCTTTACCTGCCACTGCTTTCAGTGTTGCTTTCAGCTCTTTTTCCTGAGCTGAAGTTAATTTCTGCGCCGAAACAACTTCCGCCGATATTTCCCCGCGCAACTTAGCGGCCAGAAGATGAAAAGCAGAAACAATAGCCGGCAATAAAAAAAGCCGCCTGTTCGATGCAACAACACATAAAAAATTGGCGACGTAACGGCTGGCGGTATTTTTGCCCATTCCTGCTTCTTTACATAAAGCAGCTACCGCTTTTTCCTGTTCGACTGACGAAAAAACGGGGCTGAAAACCAGACGTTTCAAATCGCTATTTGATTCGATTGATGAAAGACATGAAGACAGTTCTTTTTCTACTGCATCGACACACTTGGATTCATGTGCCAGATCAAAAAGTGATGTAGCATAACGCTCGGCTACTGCAGATGTTAGCGAAGACGATTTTGACACTCTATCCTGTCTTTCCCCTTAGCAGCGAGTTGACTTGAAAAACCCGCCAACTCGATAATGCCAGATAACTTTTTACGTTGCCGGTATATAACCGCTATTTAAATATTAAAAGTTGATAGGCATCTAGCATACACAATTGCGACTCGCAACACCGCAACAGGCTGCTTTTTAAAACTATGCCTTATTTTTTTAATATTTAAGCTACAAAACCGAAAGCATAAACAAAACTAGCTATTGAAAACACTATTTCGATTAATAGCGCAATGACATTAAAGCCGGAAAAGCTTTTGTCAATTATAAATGAAGCAAGCCTCCCGACGAGAGCGAAAAATGCTGCCAAAAATAACGCAACGGCTAAAAAAGGTTGTGCAAACAGCAAATAGCCGATTCCTATTCCTAGCGGAACGCCACCCATATTTCCCCGTACTGCTGCAAGCAATGACGCTGATTCTTGTTGCGGATAGGTCCAGAACATACGCATCGCGACTTTCGGCCAGAAAAGATAGAATATGCCGATAAACACGAACCCCCACGCCACGAGCCACGCAAGCCATTCTCCACAACTTTGGGGAAAGTAAAATTCAATCATGATTACCTACCGTCAAATCCTCTAAAGGCCGAATTCTGCATGCGTTAAGAAAGCGCACGTATCATAATTCTATATGCATGCTTTACCGCAAAAGAAAATAGGAACGATATTATTGGGCAGGAGAGGTTATAAAATTTTCTTCTCCACCCGGATCTTTCAGGCAATTATCTTGCAACATCTTCTCGATATCCTGAGGCACGGATTTTATTTTTGCGGTATTGGTTTCCTTGAAAGTATCAAATGCCGAAGAAGCGACTGTATCTCCGGTTTCGATCAATGCCTTATCCATCAACGCGTCATTGGCTTCCATGCGTACCTCCACCACTTCGGCAGAAAGATCAAGAGCACGCGCCGTTTCCATCATATCGCGACGTTGGCTCAAGGTTGTTGTCATACGGCTTGCAGCCGGACCCGGTTCAGCTTTTCCATTGATGCTCAATCCCTTCTCGAGCTGATAAACCTCTTTAAGAATATGATCATATTGCTGGACAATATTCATATAGACCCATTGTCTGGCCTTGACTGTCGGTTTTTTACAGACCTTCATCATGCTGTTAGCCGGTTCATCAATCATCGGCATAAACATTTTGTCGGATTCTTTGAGCAGACTATAGGCAAAAACAAAAACCGTAACATCAGCACTTTTTTTGTTGTTCTGGCTATCATGGCCGATAACTTCGGAAACGGATTGAGAAAAAACCGGACTTATCGAAAACAACAACGCCGATAACACCAATAAAAAACGCATCGTTACGATCCTCTGGATACGATTTGCCAACGCATCAGCTTAAAATTTTTCCAACCGACACCATTTCGTTACTTCAAGTCAAAAGCAAGAGTATTAAATGAAACTTTGCGGATCAATGTCAACCTGCACCCGTATTGTACCACGAATTTTTGGACCACGAGCAAGCATCGCACGAATAAAAGATTGCATATCGGCGCGGCGGCTTCCCTGCAAAAGCAGTCTGAAACGGTATCTTCCGCGAACCAATGCCAAGGGCGCTTCAGCCGGCCCCAGAACAGATATTTCACCGGCTGATGGCGCAGCCTGACGCAATGCACGTGCATGGGCTTCAGCGTCACTGCGGGTTTCTGATGAAACAATAAGGGCTGCAAGACGTCCAAAAGGCGGAAGATTGTGGCGTGCCCGCTCGTCAATTTCTCTTTTATAAAAAGCTTCGCTATCCCCCGAAATAATGGCTTGCATAACGGGGTGATCGGGCTGATAGGTTTGTATCAAGCCCTGGCTTTTCAGCCCTGTGCGACCAGCGCGACCGGTAACCTGAGACAACAACTGGAATGTACGTTCGGCCGCGCGCGGGTCGCCATTTGAAAGTCCCAAATCCGCGTCAACAACACCGACGAGTGAAATACCCGGAAAATGGTGGCCTTTGGCAACGAGTTGTGTTCCGATAACAATATCAACTTCGCCTTTTGAAATTGCTTCAAGCTCGAGTCTTAATCTTTTGACGCCGCCAACCAGATCGGTCGACAAAACGAGAATGCGTGCCTCGGGAAATAGCTTCAATGTTTCTTCGGCTATCCTTTCAACACCCGGCCCGCAGGCAACCAGATGATCGAGTGTTCCGCATTCGGGGCAAGCTTCAGGTATCGGTTCATGATAGCCGCAATGATGGCACATAAGCTGGCCGCGAAAGCGATGTTCCACCAGCCAGCTTGAGCAGTTCGGACATTGGAACCGGTGTCCGCAAACGCGGCATAAAGTCAAAGGTGCATAGCCACGGCGATTAAGAAATATCAGCGCCTGTTCTTTGCGATCAAGTACCTCGCGCATGGCAAGTTCAAGTGGTGGTGACAAGAATCTGCCTGAGGGAGGAGCGTTTTTGCGCATATCGATAGCGCGCAAATCCGGCATAGCTGCCTGCTTGAAACGGGACGGAAGATGGACCGCTAGATAGCGCCCCTGAAGAGCATTGACTTTGCTTTCTACAGAAGGGGTTGCAGAGGATAAAACAACCGGAAAACCGCCAAACGAGCCACGTGCCACGGCCATATCACGCGCATTATAAAAAACACGGTCTTCCTGTTTATAGGCAGTATCATGTTCTTCATCGACAATAATCAGTCCCAGATTTTCAAAGGGAAGAAACAGGGCAGACCGCGCTCCTGCAACAACCTGCACGCGTTTTTCAATGACCTGTCGCCAGACATGTTCGCGCTGTTTAGGCGTAAGATCGGAATGCCATTCGGCAGGCGGCGCACCGAAACGACTTTCAAATCTATCCAGAAACTGCTGCGTCAACGCTATTTCGGGCAAAAGAATAAGAACTTGTTTGCCTTTTTTAAGGGCTTGCGCGACAGCTTCAAAATAGACCTCCGTTTTGCCCGAACCGGTAACGCCATCAAGCAACAAAACTTTAAAACAATCTCCGTCAACGGCTTTTATCAGCGTATCGGCGGCAAGCTTTTGTGCTTTCTCGAGTGTCGGGTTTGAATAGTCCGGATCGGGGAGCGCGACGACAGGTGGTGGCGGCATTTCTATCTCTTCGAATACACCGGAATTTTTCAATCCTTCGACAACACTTGTCGATGTTCCCGCCGCGTGGGCAAGCCCCGATTTTGTCCAGGCCAGACCATTTTGTGCAAGTTCGAGAACACGTTTGCGCGCAGCCGTCATTTTTTCGACTTTGCCACCACAAAAACGCAACCCTGGAATGGCCGGTTCGGGATCAAATGCCGCAGGAACGCGCAAAGCCATACGAGCCACCATTCCGGGAGGCGAAAGGGTGTAGTCGGAGACAAAATGGATAAAACGCATCATGTCTGCCGGCAATCGCGGACAATCGAACAATTCGGAAATCGGCCGTAATTTTTTAACCGATACTTTGTTATCGCTGTTTGCCTCGTTGGTAACGAGACCGGCAACTTGTCGCGGCCCCAAAGGCACACGCACGATCGAACCGACTTTGACATCCATATCATCCGGCACAGAATAACTATAGGCTGTTTCTGCCGGCATCGGTACCAACACTGAAACGGTTTTTGGTGTCTTTGATTCGGTTTTTGTCATCGCTTGCGTCATGTTGGACTTGCTTTTGCATAAAACAATGGACCATAACAAGAAAATCACAGCAAATCGCCAAATATCAGGCCGCATAAGAAAGCTCGGGAGCTAACCCATGAAATTTTTTGTTGATACTGCTATTATTGAGGAAATTTCGGAACTTAACAATTTGGGTCTTGTTGATGGTGTAACAACCAACCCATCTCTTATATTGAAATCCGGACGTGATATCATCGAGGTAACGAAAGAAATTTGTGCGCTCGTAGACGGCCCTGTTTCAGCGGAAGTTACCGCTGCCGATTTCGACGGAATGATGAAACAGGCGCAAATATTGGCAAAAGTCGCCGACAATATCTGTATTAAACTCCCCCTGACATTTGACGGATTGAAAGCTTGTAAAGCTCTTTCCGCCAAGGGGTTGAAAACCAATATGACGTTGTGTTTTTCCGCCAATCAGGCATTGCTTGCGGCAAAAGCCGGTGCAACATTCGTTTCCCCCTTCATCGGACGGCTTGATGATATCGGATTGAACGGCATGGACCTTATTGGTGAAATCCGGACAATTTTTGACAATTATGACTTCAAGACCCAAATTCTCGCTGCCTCTATCCGTACAGTCAATCATGTCAAGGAAGCTGCCCTTATCGGCGCCGATGTTGCAACAATCCCGCCTTCGATCATGAAATTACTGGTAAAACATCCGCTTACGGATAAAGGGCTTGAAATTTTCATGAAAGACTGGGAAAAAACCGGCCAGACCATTGCCTAAATATATTACAATAAAAACGGTCAATAATTGAATTAAAGCATCGATTAATGAAAGCGGTAAATAAAATATAACTTCTTTTACCGCTTTTATTTTTATGTTTTTCATAATTAAATCATTTAGGAAATCTATTTTAGATAGATAAAATTCTGGTTTTTAATAAAAATAATAATTCATTATTTGACATCACGTTCAAAGAATTTTTTTCAATTAAACAACGTTCTTTTTTATTTACTTTTTAAAAACAGACATACAATTGAACCAAACTGTAACTGCATGTTTGAAACAACTTAAAAATTCAAGTTCGTTATCCGAACAATTTAGTCATGCCGCACATAAAATAATGGACGCGGATGGGGCGAAAATCATGCCATGTCAAATAGTCAACTCAAGAACGTATATCATTGATGATCCTGCTTTATTTGATCACTCTTTTTACGAACGAATCTTGGTCAAAATAAACAACAGGCATTTTGACAGGGATGCGACGTCCGCGCAATTGATGTGACCAATTCTTTTATTGCAGGAGTGAGCAAAAACCAGTTTGCGAATTTCTTCAATGGCTTTTAACGGAAAGATTTAACAATACGGAAAGAGACCGGAAGCTACCCGATTGAACGCAATAAAATAGCTTTAGCTCTCATTGCCGCATAAAAACCTGAGAACTTCATACGACAACAAGGTTTTAAAAAACCTAACAGCAGATTTTTTAAAAAAATTCCGGCAGCGTTTTAACCCTGCCGGAATAACGAATCATTTCAACTTCGACATATCCTGAGCCAAAGACAGGAAGATTTGCTCGGCCAACTCTTCTGCTGCACGTTTCTTGGCATCCTCTTCAGCTTGCAAGTTTGCATATTCCTGACGAGGACGATCGAACGAAGCGGTGACTGTACGTGTCCGCCGTGCGAGAGGATTATTTTTCATATCTTTCAAGACATAAGTCGAACGACCATCAACGGCACCAGCAGATGCACGGCCCGTACGATCGGTCGAATCGCCGATATCCATCTGGACTGCAGTACGAATACTGAAACTTGTGCCGAGTGATAGCTGATAGGTTGGAGCGGAAGGCTCTCCTGCACCACCATTCAACAAGAAAATCAACCGGTTACGAACCAACTGGTTAAACCGGTCGGTCGGCGCGTCAATCACAACACCTGACAATTTCGAACGAATGGACGGCGAAACATTCATTTGCGCAGCTCCGTTCGAGTCCCCGTGATAAAGAGGCTGAACGGTGCAGGCCGATATGGCGAGCGTTGTCCCCAATAGTACAGCAGTTGTTATGGGTCTGATGCTATTCAGAATATGGTCAGGCAACAACATTGACGATCCTCTGTGGAACTACGATAATTTTCTTCGGCTTCTTGCCTGCCAAATTTGATTGCACAAAATCGAGGGCAAGAACAGCCTTTTCGATGGTAGATTGATCCGCATTGCGTGCAATTGTCAAATCACCACGCTTTTTCCCGTTAATCTGGATCGGGATAGTTATCTCGTTATCCACAATTAAAGCAGGATCGTAGTGCGGCCACGACATTTGGGCAACCAGATTTTTCTCTCCCAAAGCAGCATGACATTCTTCCGCAAGATGAGGTGTCATCGGCGAAATCATAATGATGAAGAAATCCAGTGCTTGTCTCAAAGCAGCCTTCATTTCGTCATCGGCCTGTTCCAGATTTTGCAACTCGGGAGCGAGCTTGTTGACGAGTTCGTAAAGGCGTGCCACCGCACGATTGAAAGCAAGCTTCTCAATATCATCTGCCACTTTCGCAAGTGTGCGGTGAGCCGCTTTGGAAATATCAAGTGCTGCACCCTTGGTTCCGGCTTGCGGTTTGACATGTGCCAATATTTCGGCACTTGATGAAATCAAACGCCAGACGCGTTGCACAAAACGATGGGCACCTTCAGCACCTGCTTCGGTCCAGATAACATCGCGTTCGGGCGGGGAATCGGAAAGCATGAAAAGCCGAGCGGTATCAGCACCATAGGAGGAAATAATATCGTCCGGATCGACAACGTTTTTCTTCGACTTCGACATTTTTTCGATCGAACCGATTTCAACCGGACTACCATCGGATAAAAGTGTCGCACGACGAACGCCATCTTTCTCTTCTATCCGGATATCGGCAGGTGCTACCCACCCGTCCTTGTTGTGATAGGTTTCGTGAACAACCATGCCTTGCGTGAAAAGCCCCTTGAACGGCTCGTCAATATTGACGTGGCCGGTCATCTTCATCGCCCGCATAAAAAAGCGCGAATACAACAAGTGGAGAATGGCGTGTTCAATACCACCGATATATTGATCGACCGGCAACCATTTTTTTATTGCTTCCTTGTTCGTCGGCTCATTTTCCCAAGGAGCGGTAAAGCGGGCATAATACCACGAAGAATCGACAAAGGTATCCATAGTATCGGTTTCCCGCCGTGCGGGCTTACCACAACGCGGACATTTGACGAATTTCCAAGTCGGGTGGCGGTCAAGCGGATTGCCGGGTTTGTCGAATGTGACATCATCGGGCAATTTTACCGGTAAATCGGCACGTGGAACCGGCACATCCCCGCAATCATCACAATGGATAATCGGGATCGGACATCCCCAATAGCGTTGCCGAGAAATACCCCAGTCACGCAAACGGAATTGAACTTTGCGCTCGGCTTGCGGGCGACCATTCAACGTCTGGGCGGACAAGTGTTTGAGAACTTCCTCGAAAGCAGCTTTCGGCTTTAATCCGTCAAGAAAACCGGAATTGATCATAATACCGTCTTCGGTATGAGCTTCTTCCGTTACAACAAAACTATCGGGATCGGCGCCTTCTGGCAAAACAACCGGACGCACAGGCAATTCATATTTATTGGCGAAATCAAGATCACGCTGATCATGGGCAGGACAACCGAAAACTGCACCCGTGCCATATTCCATCAATACAAAATTGGCAACATAAACGGGTATTTCCCATTTATCATCGAAGGGATGGACGACTTTCAAGCCGGTATCAAAGCCTTTTTTCTCGGCAGTTTCTATTTCGGCTGTCGACGTTCCCTTGCGGTGACACTCGTCGATAAAATTTTTCAGTTTCGCATTTTTTTCGGCAAGTTTGCGGGCAATCGGATGATCGGCCGCAATAGCGATAAACGAGGCGCCGAATATTGTATCGGGACGGGTTGAAAAACACTCGATCTCGTTAAATCCGTCAACCGGTGTGTCGCCGGCAATTTTCCAGCGCAGCAGCGCTCCTTCGGACTTGCCGATCCAGTTGCGTTGCATAACGCGAACTTTTTCCGGCCATTCATCAAGACCATTCAAACCATCCAGAAGTTCCTGACTGAATTTGGTGATTTTGAAAAACCATTGAGTAAGTTCACGCTGTTCGACCAATGCACCCGAACGCCAGCCGCGCCCATCAATGACCTGCTCGTTTGCAAGCACTGTATGATCGACCGGATCCCAGTTGACCTTGGATGTTTTGCGGTCAACAAGGCCTTTTTCATACATATCGAGAAAAAGCATCTGCTGGCGATGATAATATTCAACATCGCAGGTTGCGAACTCGCGCGACCAGTCGAGAGAAAGCCCCATGGATTTCAGTTGCTTTTTCATGGAAGCAATATTCTGATAGGTCCAGTCTTTCGGGTGAACTTTATGTTGCATAGCGGCATTTTCCGCCGGCATGCCGAAAGCATCCCACCCCATTGGATGCAAAACATTAAATCCGCGGGCGCGTTTATAACGGGCAACCACATCCCCCATCGCATAATTGCGTACATGCCCCATGTGAATGCGTCCCGATGGATAGGGAAACATTTCCAACACATAATATTTCTCGCGCGGGTCGTCATTGTCGGTTTTGAAAACTTCTTTTTCAACCCAGATTGATTGCCATTTCTGTTCTGTCGCGCGTGGATTGTAGCGTTCGGTTGCCATTACAATTATACTCTTGCAAAATGTAGTCAAAAAACTCAATACGTGCTTCACCACGGATTAAGGAAAGCGTCAACCATTTCTATGCGCTTTTATTCATTTTAAATCGATGAAGAAGGGAAAATGACTATGGAAACGGTTATTGCCCAATGGCAAAAAGTCAAAGCAAACATCACCAAAGCGTGCATTGATTCCAAGCGTGCGCCAGAAGATGTCCAGCTCATTGCTGTGTCGAAGACTTTCGGAATTGATGAAATCCACCCGCTTCTTGAAGCAGGGCAACGTGTTTTCGGTGAAAACCGTGTTCAGGAAGCCAAAAGCAAATGGCCACAATTGCGCGAAGAATTTCCTGATCTCAAACTCCATCTCATCGGACCGTTACAATCAAATAAGACAGAAGAAGCGGTACAACTTTTTGACGTGATCGAAACAGTTGACAGAGAAAAAATTGCAAAATTTCTTGAAGAAGAAATGTCAAAACAAAACCGCAGACTTCCTTGTTATGTGCAGGTCAATATCGGAGAAGAGCCGCAAAAAGCCGGTATTGCCCCGAAAGAGGCAGTCGAATTTGTCAAACACTGCAAGAATGACTATCATCTTGATATTGTCGGGTTGATGTGTATTCCACCGGTTGGTGAAAATCCCGGTCCCTATTTTGCCCTTCTTGCAAAATTGGCGGACGAAGCGGGAGTGAAAAAATTATCAATGGGAATGTCGGCGGACTATGAGACAGCCGTTGCCTTCGGTGCCACGAGTGTGCGCGTCGGTTCGGCAATATTCGGTCATCGTCCGCCGATTGTTCACCAATAATCAGCTATCCATGCCACTGCCGCCGGCAGCGCCAAAGACTTGACCCGAACAATAGCTTGCTTCCTCGGATGCAAGCAAAACATAAAGCGGGGCAATTTCAACCGGCTGGCCTGCACGCTTCATAGGTGTTTCGGAACCGAATTGCGGCATGGCTTTCATCAGCTGGCCACCGGCAGGTTGCAATGGTGTCCAGAAGGGGCCTGGAGCAACCGCATTGACGCGAATGCCTTTCGGAGCCAATTGTTTTGCCAGCGATTTGGCAAAAGCAACATTGGCAGCCTTGGTTTGTGAATAGTCAAACAAGGTTGCAGACGGGTCAAAGGCTTGTACTGACGATGTAATAATAATGGAACCACCTGCAGGAATGTGTGGCAATGCAGCCTTTGTGACACGGAAAGGTGCATAAATGTTGGTTTTCATCGTCTGGTCAAAAGATTCGTCTGTGAGATCGGCCAAAGCTTCCACCGCCTGTTGACGGCCGGCATTATTGACCAGAATATCAAGCCCGCCCAGTTTTTTGACTGCTTCCTCAACCAATTTTTCGCAAAAATGCCGATCGGTCAAATCACCGGGAATTGCAAATCCTTTGCGCCCTGCCTGTTCGATAAGCTCGATGACCTCTCGCGCGTCTTGCTCTTCTTCCTTCAAATAATTGATTGCAACATCGGCACCTTCACGTGCAAATGCAATTGCCACGGCTCGCCCGATGCCGCTGTCACCACCGGTAATCAGCGCTTTTCTGCCTAAAAGTTTACCGGAACCTTTGTAGCTTTTTTCTCCGTGATCGGCCTTTGGCGTCAACTTCGATGCAAGTCCCGGAGCTTGTTGTTTTTCTGTCGAATAGGGAGGTTGTGGATAAGCATCAACCGGATTTTTCAACGAAGCTGTCTGCGTCGCCATCCGATGACCTGATTTTTGTGATGAACCATCAGTTCCACTTTTTAACGCTTCTTCACGCGAGAGTATCAGCTTTTCATCCAACATAGCATTTTCCTTTCAAATACCGGACACAACACGAAGTGGTATCACTTCGTTATTTTAACTACTGCTCGCTGTTTTAAAATCGATGCCTCAACCGCTTTTTTCAGTAAAAAAGAAACAAAAATTGACAATTTCTAATTTTTTTACTTGGATTTTTTCCAGTCCTTCACAATAAGTTTTTTAAAACTATCATTTTAAGACTTCCAAGAAACCGGCGATACCATTTAATGTAAATATCAAATATCCATCACAAATGGATATTTCATAAAGAAAGTGTTGCGTGAGGAGAATTGCAACACAAAAAGGAGGAGAAGATGACGGATAAAGTCTATCCTGTATCTAATAATATCAAGAAAAATGCCTTGATTGATCGTGAAACATATCTTCAATGGTATGATGAAAGTATAAAGGATCCGGATGCGTTCTGGTCAAAACATGGCCGGCGCATTGACTGGTTCAAACCGTTTACAAAAGTTAAAAATACCAGCTTTCGAGGCCGTGTATCCATCAAATGGTATGAAGACGGCATCACAAATGTAACCTATAATTGTATTGATAGACATTTGAAAAGTCGCGGTGATCAGGTTGCGATGATATGGGAAGGTGATAACCCCTATATTGATAAAAAAGTCACCTATAAGGAACTTTACGATAATGTCTGCCGGTTTGCCAATATCTTAAAAAAACGGGGCGTCAAAAAAGGCGATCGGGTTACCATTTATCTTCCTATGATTCTGGAAGCCGCTTATGCAATGCTTGCCTGTGCGCGCATCGGCGCAGTCCATTCAGTCGTTTTTGCAGGATTTTCGCCGGAAGCACTTGCCGGCCGTATTGTCGACTGCGAATCGACCTTTATCATTACCGCCGATCAAGGGGTACGCGGTGGCAAACCTATCCCGCTGAAAGAAAATGTCGATCATGCGATTGACATTGCCGCACGCCAATATGTGCTGGTCAATCAGGTGATGGTTGTGCGCAGAACCGGCGGCAAAATCGGTTGGGCTCCCGGCCGCGATTTCTGGTATCATGAGGAAATGGCCAATGCGAAAACCGAGTGCCCGCCAGCACGTATGAAAGCGGAAGATCCGCTTTTCATTCTTTATACGTCAGGGTCTACGGGTAAACCGAAAGGCGTTCTTCATACAACCGGCGGCTATCTTGTTTATGCGTCCATGACACATGAATATGTGTTCGATTATCATGTAGGCGACGTTTATTGGTGCACAGCCGATGTTGGCTGGGTGACCGGACATTCCTATCTGGTTTACGGGCCTTTATGTAATGGCGCGACAACACTTATGTTCGAAGGTGTCCCGAACTTCCCCGATCAGGCGCGCTTTTGGGAAGTTGTCGACAAGCATAAGGTCAATATTCTTTATACAGCACCGACAGCTATTCGGGCACTGATGGGAGCGGGTGACGAATATGTCGCACGGTCAAAACGGACGTCGCTTCGCATCCTCGGATCGGTTGGCGAGCCGATCAATCCGGAAGCATGGAACTGGTTTTATCATAAAGTCGGTGATGACCGCTGCCCCATAGTGGATACGTGGTGGCAAACCGAAACCGGTGGCCATATGATTACGCCTTTGCCCGGTGCAATCGATTTAAAACCCGGATCGGCAACACTTCCTTTCTTCGGCATCAAGCCCGAGCTTGTCGACACTGAAGGAGAAGTCCTCGAAGGTGAAAATGATGGAAACTTATGCATTACCGACTCGTGGCCGGGGCAAATGCGCACAATCTATGGCGATCATAACCGTTTTGTGGAAACCTATTTTTCTACCTTTAAAGGCAAATATTTTACCGGTGATGGCTGTCGTCGTGATCATGACGGATATTACTGGATTACCGGCCGCGTCGATGATGTCTTGAATGTTTCAGGCCATCGCCTTGGCACAGCCGAAGTAGAATCGGCTCTTGTTTCCGATCATAGCGTTTCGGAAGCGGCAGTTGTCGGTTATCCACACCCGATCAAAGGACAAGGAATCTATTGTTATGTGACACTCATGGAAGGTATTGAACCAAGCGAGGAATTACGCCAACATCTTATAAAACATGTGAGAAACGAGATCGGGCCGATTGCCACACCGGATAAAATCCAGTTTTCGCCAAGTTTGCCGAAAACGCGTTCAGGCAAAATCATGCGGCGAATTCTCAGAAAAATTGCCGAAGATGAATTCGAAAATCTCGGCGATATATCGACACTTGCCGAACCACAGGTGGTCGAAGATCTCATTGCCAACCGTTTGAACAAACATTGAATAAAAACGCTATCACCGGAATAATCCGGTGATAGCACACCCGTCTGGCGATTTGTCTTCAATTAACATCAACGCCCAAGTATTTTCATCACCATTTTAAATAAGGGATAACTCATTTCCCGTCATTTACGACAACGATTCTTGAAAGAACAAAGGTGATAATCAATTTTAAAATAGCTTTTCAAGCCCTTGATCCGGAATTCGGCAGTTCATTTTTTTTACACGTGACGGGAACACAGCTGACAATAAAAATCACCATTAAATTTTGCTGACAGATTTAAAAAATAAACTTCTGAAACTCTTTTGAATAATCCGACTTTTCTTCAAAACCGTTGAGCGGGTTAACTGCGCTCCTAATAACAGACTGCGAAGTAGAGAAAACCTACTCCAAAACCGATACTTTCAGCTCTTACACTGTTGGACAGTCTTTTTGATTTTTATTTTTAAAATATATTCCAGCTAAAGGCGGGCACTAACCGGATGAGACGGTTTTTCTCCGGTAAATCCGACCGCCCTTTGTTCTGGTTACATATTCAAGCCGAGAGGAAAAAATCAGTTCGGCGTTTTTTCGTTTTCATCAATCAGGCGGGCAGCATCATCGGCAATGCGTTGTTCTTCATCTGTCGGAATAACAAATGCTGCAATCGGACTATTGAGTGTCGTCAACCGGAATTGATTGGCATTATTGGCTTTATAATCGATTTCGATTCCCATCCACCGCAACTGCTCCAATACAGCCTCGCGAACTTCCGGCTGGTGTTCGCCGATTCCGGCAGTAAAAATGATGGTGTCGAGACCTTGCAACGTGACAGCCAAGCGTGCAATTTCCTGAGCAATGCGCAAGTTGAAAACATCAAGTGCCTGTTTTGCCTGCTTCAACTCAGAACTTACCAGATCTCTGCAATCGGCACTGATACCGGACATGCCAAGCAAGCCGCTGGAATGATAAAGCATATATTCCATGTCGCTGACACTATGGCGCTTGTTACGCAATAGATGTATGAGCACGCCTGCATCTAATGCCCCGCAACGCGTTGCCATTGGCACGCCATCAAGTGTCGTAAAACTCATTGTCGTTTCTGCACTTTGATGATTTTTTAACGCACAGAGACTGGCACCACTTCCAAGGTGGGCAACAACGACATTTTGCGTTCTGACATCTTTTGGCAATTTCGGAAGCTGTCCTGCAATATACTGATAAGAAAGGCCGTGAAAACCATATTTTTTGATACCGCGATTATGCAAAATCCGAGGGATAGCGAAGCGCCTTACCCTGTCGCTTTGGCCTTGATGAAAAGCCGTATCGAAAGAGGCCGTCTGCATGAGCGAAGGATAAAGTTTTTTAACGAGATAAATCAATCTGAGATTGGCCGGCTGATGCAGCGGAGCAAGCGGAATAAGCGACTCCATATAATCCAGTGTTTTATCATTGACGACGCAGGCACTCCTGAAGATATCGGCACCATGAACGATCCTGTGGCCAACTGCTTTGATATCTCCAATTTCCATTCTTTGAGTAAGCCAGCCGAAAACCTGCTCAAGCATTTCTTTGTCACCGGCTTTTTCAGGCAGCGGTGCAGCTGCTATCTGGTCACCGGTTTTTTCAATACGGAACGAAAAACAATTACGCCTGAGATCAATTGATCCTTTGCCCAGACGTTCTGCATGTCCACCATTGTTTTCATAAAGTCCGATCTTTAATGACGAAGAGCCGGAATTGAATGTTACAATCCGGTTATTCATGATGTGCGTGCTCCAGTTTGAAACGCCGCTCGACCATTATTTTTGCAAGCGCTGCAGAAGCAAGACGCACTTCCACCTTGTCCGATCGACTGGTGAGGATGATCGGGACACGTGCTCCGAGAACCAGTCCGGCAGCACCGGCATCGGCAAAATACATCAATTGTTTGGCGAGCATATTGCCAGCCTCGAGATCCGGCACCAAAAGGATATCGGCTTTTCCGGCTACCGGTGAAACAATGCCTTTGATTTCTGCCGCCTTCAAATTGATCGCATTATCGAACGCCAACGGCCCATCCACAATTGCACCGGTAATTTGCCCACGCATCGACATAACGGTCAAGGCTGCTGCATCAAGCGTCGCGGGCATTTTCGAATTGACTGTTTCTACTGCCGCAAGAACCGCAACGAGTGGTTTTTCGAGCCCCAGAATGCGCATAAGATCAACCGCATTCTGGACAATGTCACGTTTATCATCAAGATCAGGCCGGATATTGATTGCCGCATCGGTGATAAGAAGCGGCTTGGAATAGGCCGGTATATCCATCGCATAAACATGACTGATGCGCCGCTCTGTTCTCAACCCCGATTGGGCATTGACCACCGCACTCAACAATTCGTCTGTATGAAGTGACCCTTTCATCAGTGCCTGAACTTTACCACTGGCTGCCATTTCCACGGCTTTTTGCGCGGCAGCGTGGCTATGCTCGGTTGGCACCAGTTCCAGACCGTCAATTTTGACACCTGCAGCTTTGGCCGCATTGCGTATTTTTTGCTCAGGCCCTATCAGAACCGGCTCCAGAAATTTTTCTTGCCAGGCTTCAATAGCGGCGAGCATGGCTTCTTTTGAACAGGGGTGAACAACACCCGTTTTGATCGGAGGAAGATTACGTGCCTGTTCAAGATAGGAATCATAACGTCCACGTTTTTTTGACACCATAATTATTTCCCTCACTCTAAAAGTCTGTTTTCAAAGTCGGTATTTCAAAGCTATGCTATCATTCTATAGCTATTTCGTCGGCAAATCAGATTAACCCGAATTCTTTTTTCGTTGTTTTTATCAACCCTGAGAGAAACATGACCAAGTTTTTGTGTCAAATAAAATAGCATTATTTCAACAACGCGAAAACGTTCATAAAAATAATCTTTTCTAGAGCCGATTTTGAACTGAAAATTCCCGATATTTACTTGGGTTAGAGTTGTTTTTATATTAAATTTTCGCTTGAAACTGGTGTTCGAGTAAAACATCTGAAACTTTAGCAAAGCCAATATGGTAATTAACAAGTTTGCCGCCCGAAAGTCGGCGTAAGTCAAAAAATATGTTTAAAAACAAAGCTTGAAATTTTTCCGGAATTGCCCCCAGACGATGCAACAGTTCGCCGACAAACTGGATAATAACACAAAGAAAATCTATCTTTTCTTTAGAACAAATCATCAAAAGCAAATATCTAAAACCGGTCCGACTCTATCTGTTGATTCTAATATAAACTCTGGAATACTTTTCTAGTCAAAATAAAAATTAATATTTATGATATGTAATACTCGATTTGAGTTTTTAAAATCAAAAAAAATTGATAATATTGTTCAACTTTCCGAAATTCCGTATGCATCAATATGAATTATTGAATTTTTATATAAAAATATATTTAATTTTATTACGCATTATAATAGAAATTTTGTTTATATTATAATATTTTTTTTAAAAATTTATATTATTTATAGAATATTATTAGAAAAAAAATTTTTAGATTTATAAATCATTTTTTCATAAAATAAGCCGGCGTTCATCTAATTTTTGAGTGAAATAATAAAATTTATTTACGTAGAATTCTCTATTTTTTATTCATTTTTTATAAGAAACTTCTCGGTTAGAGAGTTAACAAAGCTTTGAAACTATGGTATAAAAATAGACGGGAACAGCGGGATGACGTTAAACGCCTGTTTGTACATGACAGTATTCATAGGTTATTAAAACGGAGTCTGGATAACCATGATGAAGCGTGTTGAAAAACAGGGTTGGCGTAACCAGCTTATTCTCGATAATGCCTTGGACTATGCAATATTAACGGCAGATATGAACGGGCTCATTGTGAGTTGGAGTCCAGGTGCAGAAAAACTTTTCGGCTGGAAACCCGAAGAGGCTATTGGTCAGCCTCTTGATATTCTTTTCACCGAAGAAGACCGGATGAACAAACTTCCCGAAACACGTCAGCAAATGGCCAGCCTTCATCGTATTGATGCTGTTGAACGATTCCACCAGAGGAAAGACGGGAGCACATTCTGGGCGTCGGGCGACCTTCAGGCACTTTATAGTGACGATGGTGAACAGCAAGGATTTTTAAAAATTGTCCGTGACCGGACTGATGAACAACGTCATTCTGAATCATTGCAATTAAGTGAAGAGCGGCTGCGGCTCGCCCAGCAGGCAGCAGGCATTGGGGCTTTCGAAATTGATCGTGATCGCAGCATGATCGAGGCAACACCGCAATTCCTGAAATTATTGGGCTTTAAAGAAAGCCCCGAACTTCCGTTAAACGATTTTTATTCGGTGATCATTGACAATCCGCGCGATATTGCAAAACAGATGTTGCAAACACGGCAGGACGAAAGCCTGATTACGCATCTTGAGTTCCAGATCAAACGGGCTGATACCAAACAGTTACGCTGGATCGGTTATTGGGCCGAAGCCGCGCCGAAAGATGTCGGCAATTCGATGAAGCACCGGATCTTAGGCGTTTTGCAAGACGTCACCGAGAGACGCGAAGCACAGGAAAAGCAGGCCATTCTTTCCGGTGAGCTTGCCCACCGTGTTAAAAACATTCTGGCCATTGTCCAAAGTATAGCCAATCAGACACTGACTGAAGAAACCTCGGTAACCAAGGCTTTACAAAACTTTTCTGTGCGTCTTGATGCACTTGCCCATGCGCAGGATATTTTAACGCAAGGGGCAGCTAACAGCGCTGATCTCCAACAGATTGTCGAAAGCAGCCTTGATATCCATGACAAAACCGGAAAAAGATTTATCGTCTCCGGCCCGTCGGTTTCCTTATCGCCACAAACTGCCCTATCCATGGCTTTGGCGTTGCATGAATTGAGCACCAATGCCGTCAAATATGGCGCGCTTTCTACAAAAAATGGCGTCGTGGAAATCAGTTGGACAATCGAAAAAAACGAATTCCATTTTTCGTGGCGCGAAAAAGGGGGGCCGATAGTTCACGAGCCCACAAAACTCAGTTTTGGTAGCAAACTGATTAAACGTCTTTTACCTGCACGATTTAACGGACATGCCGATTTAAATTATAATCCGGACGGTTTTTCATTCGAGCTTTTTGCTCCCAAAACCCTCGAGAACTTCCCTGATCAATAAGACAAGGATATTTGTAAAGACCATGAAATTAATATGTTTAAATCCTGATATTTTAGGAGTTTTATAGGCATACTACACTTGGATTGCTGTTTATTCAAAGGGGGAACAATTCATTTAGAATGACTGTCTTTGTATTCGATTTTACCGACATTTGTCCGCAATGAATTTTCCCCACTCGGCATTCTTTTAACAAACATTAAGAAGTAAACCTTCGTACTGTTCGTAATACCGATTTCGTCGTTTCATTTGAATATATTTTAAAATCAACAAACTGGAAATTGTTTTTTTATATTTGAATGAATATTAAAAATATTATTTTATATAAAATTAATTATAAATTTTTCTCTATCAATAAATCGGAATTTTTATAAATAAAAAAATACGAAAATGATTTCTAGAATTTATTTTATTATATAAAATTAAAAAATTATTTTTGGCCGTTTACTTTTCAATCACACCCACAAAAGGCAATTGCCGGAACGCGTGCCCCGCATCCATTCCATAACCGACAACGAACTGATCCGGACAGGAAAAGCCTACAAAATCAGCCTCTATATCGGCTTTGCGACGCATTGCCTTATCAAGAAGGGCAGCAATGAAAATGCGCCCCGCGCCGCGATTTCTCAATAGATCGCGCACAAATTTGAGTGTTTTTCCTGATTCCAGAATATCGTCGATCAAAAGAATATCACGCCCTGTGATATCGCTATCAAAATCATGAAGAAGTTTGATTTCGCCGCTTTCCTGACCGGCACCGTAGCTTGAAATTGTTATGAATTCGACTGACGAGCTCACCCCGGCGCGATGAAGTTCTCTTATAAGGTCGGCGGCAAAAATAAACGAGCCTTTCAAAACCGGCAGCACCAACAGATTTTGCGGCCTCTTAGCTGCAATTTCGCTTGCTATGACGCGGTTGCGTTTTGCAATATCCTCTTCAGAAAAAAGAACTTCAATCGACTTTCCATCAATAACAGGCATTTCATGATCCATATAAAAATTTATGGTTGCGGCCTAACACAGACATTCGCGCTAAGAAAGCTTTTGACGACAATAAATTTTAACCGCGACTTAACCATATTCGTTAAGGATAGGAAAAATAAGGTTATCCGGTCAAGGTTTCCAAGGTGCCTTTATATGATCGGAAAAGTTGTCTTAAAAGGAAATGGCGGCCGACAAGGCCATGCCGGATTAACATTCGTGCGGGAAGAACAGGTAATTTTATAGTGATTCGTTTCGAAAATGTAGGCTTGCGTTATGGCATGGGGCCGGAAGTCCTCCGTGATATAAGCTTTTATATTCCGCACGGATCATTCCAGTTTTTGACCGGACCGTCAGGCGCCGGCAAAACCACTCTGCTGCGGTTGATGTTTCTGGCATTGAAGCCGACTCGCGGTCTGATCAATATATTCGGTCACGATACCGCGCTTTTAAAACGTCAGGATATGCCGAAACTACGCCAAAGAATCGGCATTGTTTTTCAGGACTTCCGTCTGCTTGACCATATGACAACCTATGAAAATGTTTCACTGCCTTTGCGTGTGAGAGGACGTGAGGAAGCAACCTATCGGGCCGAGGTAGAAGAGCTTCTTCAATGGGTGGGGTTAGGTGAGCGTATGGATGTATTGCCGCCGGTTCTTTCCGGTGGTGAAAAGCAACGTGTTGCGATAGCTCGCGCATTGATTGACCAGCCGGAAATATTGCTTGCCGATGAACCGACAGGCAATGTCGACCCTGTTCTTGCGCGCAGATTGCTGCGGCTTTTTATCGAGCTTAACCGTTCGGGCACTGCTGTGATCATTGCAACCCACGACGTCAATTTGATGGAACAGGTTGATGCGCGTCGCATGGTACTGAATGATGGAAGGCTTGAACTTTATGACTGAGCTTTCCTCACCACAAGGTCCGACAAGATTCTGGACGAAGAAAAATAATCCTGCACAAACTTCGATCGTGCCCGCTTCCGACGTTGCGGGCCAAGCGCTCGTTGTCGTCATTGCGATCATGACATTCCTTGCATCTCTTGCGATCGGCGGTGTCGATCTTATCGCTTATTCCGCGCACAATTGGGAAAACCAGATATCACGCGAAGCAACAATTCAGGTTCGGCCGACTGACGGGCTCGATATCGAAAAAACATTGAATTATGCTGTCGAACTTGTGAAAGGGTTTCAAGGGGTGAAGTCGGCGAAAATCATCGACCGCGCTCAAACCGAACGGCTACTCGAACCGTGGATCGGGACAGGACTGGAATTGAGAGAACTTCCCATTCCGCGCCTTATTGTTGTGACGCTTGATGATACCAATACCGCCGATTTCGGTATGATCAGCGATGCCATTGCGACACAAGTGCCCGGTGGCAGTTTTGATGATCACCGCAACGCGATCAACCGGCTTGTCATGATGGCACATGCAACAATCATCATCGGCCTCGTCATATTGGCACTGGTCATTTCCGCTTTAACACTCACAATCATATTTGCAACGCGCAGCGCCCTTTCAGCCAATCAGCATATTGTCGAAGTGTTGCACTTTATCGGCGCCGAATCGGGGTTTATTGCGCGACAGTTCGACTTTCATTTTTTCAAGACCGGCTTCAAAGGCGCTCTTCTGGGCGGTGTAACAGGCATTGTCGTTTTCCTAGCATTTTCGTTGTGGACGCGTTTTACCGCCGGCACCGCCGGAAGCGATCAGGCTTCTGCATTGTTCGGTCGTTTCAGTCTCGGCCTTGCAAGTGATATCAAAATTTTCATATTGATAGGTTTCGTAGCACTTTTAACCATGATAACGAGCCGCCTGACAATTTTGAGCCAATTAAAATCCATCGACCGCAGGGAAAGTGATCTGTTCTAACGATGAGCGAATACACCTTATATGCACAATTGGCTGATCCCGAGCAGAAGCAAAAAAAGCTTCGCCAGATCAGATTTCTGCGTTGGAAAAGGCGTTTTTTCAAACATCTTCCTCCGGTCAGTATCTTTTTACTCGTTTGTATTATCCTGTTTGGGGCCGGTTTTTTCTATTTCAGCGAAAAAGTATATCGCCTTGTTCCACCCGATCCGTTAAGCGAAGCGGATGGAATTATTGTATTAACCGGTGGCGAACGGCGGGTAGAAGCAGGTGTCGGCCTGCTCGCCAAGGGATTGGGCAAAAGATTATTGATTAGCGGTGTCAACCCGTCGACCAATAAGCAGGCTTTGATCCGTGTTACCCATAGTGACCCTCAACTTTTTGAATGTTGTGTCGATCTTGGCCGTGAGGCGACCAATACAATCGGCAATGCAGAAGAGGCAACAGACTGGATTAGAAAAAATCATTATCAAAAAGTTTATGTCGTCACCAACGACTATCACATGCCACGATCTTTGCGTGAACTGAACCGGTTGATGCCGGATATCAACTTTATCGCCTATCCGATCACCGAAGGGGCAAGCGAACAAAGTCTGCTTAGGCAATTGGGCGAATTACGACTGCTTGCTAGCGAATATATCAAATTCATTGGCGCCGAACTGCGTGCCTATCTCTGACAACCCGAAGCAATTTCCTTTGAGGCATATCTTTCAGATGGCTTGAGGAATCCTCAGGCTTTAATGACCGTGGGCTTTTGCCATTCAGCGCTTGAAATCTGCAACTTTTGCCGAAATGACGTCAATCGCATCCTTGGAGCGCATCTTCACCTGAAAACCGCGGCCACCACCATTGATATAAATTTTATCAAACAATTCGGCTGTTTTTTCGAAAACCGTCGGTAAATGCCGCCTTTGCCCGAAAGGTGAGATACCGCCAACTTTATAGCCAGTGAGTTTTTCGGCTTCCTCGACGCTCAACATTTCGGCATGTTTTCCACCGAAAGCGGCGGCAAGTTTCTTCATATTGGCTTCCTGATCGGATGGCAAAACCGCAACATGGGGTTTGCCGTCAACGCTGACCATCAGTGTCTTGAAAACGGTTTCCGGATCAGCCCCGACAGCTTCTGCCGCCTGCATCCCCACACGATCGGCATGCGGATCATATTGATAGGTAATGAATTCGTATTCGATATGGTTATGATCAAGAAAGGCGGTTGCCGGAGTGGTTTTTGACACTTTAGATTTCCTTAAAATTTTATCTTTATCAACGCGTCAATTCGATCAAGACTAGCTAGTCGCGCGATAAAGCAGCAACAGGATCGAGTTTAGAGGCATTGCGTGCAGGCAGAAAACCGAAGCCGATGCCGATAAGCGTGGAAAAAACAAAAGCTATAATAATCGAACCTGTCGAGTAAACAAGTTTAAACGGTGCACCGCTTACCGCAAAAATCCACCCGACAGAAAGACCGAGCAAAATCCCCAAGGCACCGCCAATCAGACAAACAAGGACAGATTCGATCAGAAATTGCTGAAGAATATCGCTTTGCCGCGCGCCCACAGCCATACGCACACCAATTTCATTGATACGCTCCGAGACTGTTACAAGCATGATATTCATTACCCCGATGCCGCCGACCAGAAGTGAAATCAACGCAATGGATGCAACCAGCAAAGTCAAAACCTGTGTACTTGCAATAACCTGTTCACGAAATTCTTCCGAATTGCGAATGAAAAAATCTTCTGTGCCATGCCGCATAATGAGAAAGCGTTTAACCGCGGCCTCGGCCAAACGTGAATCAACATTATCGGCAACTTTAAGAGTAATCGAACGAACGGTCTTATTGCCGAGAAAACGTGTCTGCACAGTTGTATAAGGCAAATAAAGCTGCAAAGTATCGGAAGGTGGCCCCATTTGCTGTAATTCGATAACACCGACAATACGGGTGGGAACTTTGCCAACCAGAACGACCTGCCCGATCGGACTTTCGTGGCTATCGGGGAAAAGTGTCGGCACGGCCTGCTTTTCAACCACCAGATCGGTGGCACGTGAAGCCACACTTTCGGAATCGAATAAGCGTCCTTCAACGAGTTTTGCGCCTTGTGCTTTGAAATATTGGTCGCTCACGCCATAAACGGTCACATTGGATTCAATCGAACCATAGCGGACGGTAGACGATGTTGTAACACTGGGAGTAACTGCATCGGCATAAGGTTGTTCGGAAAGTGCTGTCGCATCGGAATCGACCAATGTGGTGACCTTGCCCGATCGCATATCCGCAAAGCTCTTTCCGGCAAAGATATTCAAAGTATTGCTTCCCAGACTATTAATGTTTTCGAGAATCTGTTTTTGCGTACCATTTCCCAAAGCAACCATGGAAACAACCGCTGCGATACCGATAATGACGCCAAGCATCGTTAAAAATGTGCGCATACGATGCGCATTCATTGACAACAAAGCCATGCGGAAAGCTTCATGGAAGCGGTCAAGAAAGGATCTCAGCATTCCGATTTTTTTGTTGCTGACAACTTCGGTTGCAACTTCGTCTGCATGGCCAGTGGCTACTTCTGTCGGGCGGTTCGGTTTATCCGACAGAATCTCCCCGTCACTGATTTCGATAATCCGTTCGGCTTTTTTTGCGACCGACATATCATGCGTCACAATGATGATTGTGCGACCTTCTGCGTGGATTTCCTCCAAAATGCGCAACACTTCTTCACCGCTATGGCTATCGAGTGCACCGGTCGGCTCGTCGGCAAGGATAACCTCACCATTATTCATCAATGCGCGGGCAATCGAAACACGTTGCTGTTGGCCACCGGAGAGTTGCCCCGGACGATGGGTGATGCGCTCTCCCATACCGAGACGTTGTAAAAGCGCAGTTGCACGCCTTTCCCTTTCGTGTGGAGAACGCCCTGCATAAATTGCCGGTATTTCCACATTATCAAGCGCTGTCAATTCGCCGAGCAAATGATAACGCTGGAAAATAAAACCGAAATGATCACGACGAAGAGCGGACAATTCATCAGCGGAAAGTTGCGAGGTTTCTTTGCCTGAAATTTTGTAACTTCCCGAACTTGGCCGATCAAGACAGCCGAGAATATTCATCAATGTCGATTTTCCCGACCCTGACGCGCCGACAATTGCCACCATTTCGCCGCGATAGATGGTGAGATTAAGGCCTTTCAGGACACGCACACTGGTTTCGCCCGCGGGAAATTCGCGTACGACATCTTTCAAAACAATGACCGCATCTTTGTGAGTGTTTTCCATTGATCAGAACGGCCCCATGCGGTGACGGCTTCCGGATGCAGAAGGCATGGTGCCGTTGCTGACACCGGTTACAACCGTTTCGCCTTCGTCAAGTCCTGATATAACCTCGACCATCACTTTATTATTCAGTCCGGTTTCAATGTTACGGGCTTCAAGCTTGCCGTTTTTGTCAAGAACATTGACCACCGCTTTTTTGCCCGAAACATCATTCAGTGCATCACTCGGTATAAGCAGCACTTTTTCGGCGCGCCCCAGAATAATATGGACTTCCGCTGTCATATAAGTGCGCAAAACTCCATCATCATTCGGCACATTGAATGTGCCATTATAATAAATGGCCTGTGAAGTCGACGAGCTTGAAGAAGCCGTCGAGGATGAATTGAAGCTGATATCATTACGAATGGATTCCGGTGCCGGTTCGATTTTTTCCAACCGGCTTTCATAGCGCCGCGTACGATTGCCCAAAACATTGAAATAAAGGTCCTGACCGGGTTTGACATTGATAACATCGGCTTCGGATATTTCGGCACGAACAGTCATGACCGACAAATCGCCAAGAATAACAATCGTCGGTGCCGACTGAACGGCGTTAACGTTCTGCCCTTCCTGAACGACGGTGGCAAGAACTGTACCATCGGAAGGTGCCGTTACACGCGTATAACCGAGATTGACTTTGGCTGTCTCGACATCGACTTCCGCTTGCACAATCTGGGCTTTCAACTGGTCGATCTGTGCGGCACGGATTTTGACCTGCGCATCGGCATCATCAAAATCGGCTTTGGAAACCGCATGCGAAGAGATCATGTTTTGCTGGCGGTTCATATTCTGTTTGGCTAGAACAAGTTGCGCTTCCTGCTCGGCGAGTTTTCCGCGGTAATTGGCAAGAGCTGCTTCCTTACTTTTCAAATCGTTTGTCTGGGTTGTCGGATCGATTTCGGCAAGTAAATCACCCTGCTTGACAATGCTTCCAGGCTTTACTTTCATCGAAACAATACGACCCGTTGCGCGTGCACCAACAGCAACCAGCCGGTGCGGCTTGATTGTACCGTTGGCAAGAACGCTGACCTCGATATCTCCTTTTTTGACCTTCGACGTCATATAGGTTGGCGCAGTCGTGGAGAAAAACGCCGAGTGGACAAATATCAAAAGCACGATCAGTGCAATCACAGCAATAATAATAGTGACTGTTTTTTTTGCTTTCATCGCGTTTTGCTCTCTGTTTCAACTTTTCTGATGTGCGGCCCTGTATAACCGTCAACAATTTCCGGTTTTGTATCGTCTACCGCACCATCCCATCCGCCACCTAAAGCTTTCATGAGCGAAATATAATCCTTGGTAATCGAAACCCGACTTTCAATCAGCGACTGTTCGGATGAATACTGCGACCGCTCGGCATTCAACAGTTCAAGAAAACTGGTATTGCCGCTTTGGTAAAGCGAACGGGACAAGCTCAGTGCTTTGGCGTAAGAATTGGCGGCAATGGCAAGTTTTGCCGAGCGCTGTCTTTCTTTGCTCATCGACACAAGTGCATTTTCAACATCTTCCAATGCCGTCAACACGCTGCTTCGATAATTGATAAAAGATTGGTCACGCTGGGCGCGGGCAACCTCGACAGCTGCAATTCTCTGCCCACCTTCAAAAATCGGTATACTCAAGCCCGGTCCCGCCGACCAGCTGATTGAAGAACTTTTTCCGAGCTCTCCCGGTTGGGTAGCAGAGGTTGAAATATTGCCCGTCAACGTCAAAGACGGATAACGGTCGGCCTCCTTCTGGCCAACGCGAGCTGTTGATTGCGCATATTGGCGTTCAGCCAGACGAACATCCGGACGTGTAAGCAGAATATCGGCAGGAACGCCCGCCGGTATCGGCCATTTCGGTTCAGGAACCTTACCTGCCTTTGCCATTATATCATCAAGGGCTATCGGGCTTTGACCTGTTAAAACAGACAAACGATGAATCGTGATTGCCAGATTGGCTTGCATCTGCGGAATACCGGCTTCTGTAGTGGCAGCCTGTCCTTCGGCATTGGAAACATCAAGCTGGGAAACCGCGCCGGCGGCAAATTTATCTTTGGTCAATTGTGCCGTGCGCCGTTGGGCAATCGCGGTGCGTTGGGCAAGTGCTATCTGCTGTTGTAGCCCGCGTATTTCTGCGTAATTGGTTGCAACATCTCCAATGAGGGTAAGCATTGTTGCGCGCATATCTTCTTTGGCGCCATCAAGCCCGTATTTTGCCGCCTCGACGGCCCGCCGGTTGGCGCCGAAAAGATCAATCTCCCAACTTGAATCAAGCCCACCACGATACTGGCTTCGCTCCGGTCCTCCTGCCGATTTATTCCGGTTGGCCGAAGCAGAGCCGTCAATACTTGGCAATAATGTTCCGGTTGTCTGCCACAAAGTTGCTCTTGCTTCACGCACCCGTGCCTTTGCCGACTGGACATCATTGTTACCGGCAATTGCATCCGTCACAAGTTTATCAAGCAACGGATCGTTGAAACGCTGCCACCAGTTGGCAAGTCCCGGAGGTGTAGAAGGCGTTTCACGTGAATCGACGCTCCACCTGGAATGAAGCTTGAAAACCGGCTTTTGATAGTCAGGTCCGACGAGGCAGCCCGAAAGCAAAAAAAAGCCCGTAAACACAGCCAAAGAAAGAGTTGATCGGCCGACAGTTTGCAAACGGCGTTTCTGCATTATTTTCCTGCTCCGATCGAAAAGCCATATAGCCAGACAAACGTTTTATCGCGCTTCTTATTCCATAAACTGCAATGAAAATCCCGTGAAATTTTGTTCATGTTCAATCAAATTCAACAAGCGAGAAAAAACAATGACGGCTTTTTCATGCAAGGTCGAAATGCATGATAACCGGCACATGATCGGACGGCTTTTCCATTCCTCTTGCCTCAGTCAATATTTCCATTTCTTGCATATGTGGTACAAGATCGGGAGATGACCAGATATGATCCAGCCTGCGCCCGCGATTGGACGAGGCCCAATCCTTGGCCCGATAGCTCCACCATGTAAAAATCTTTTGTGGCTCGGGAATTTTCTTGCGCATAAGGTCGACCCACCCGCCCTGAGAACAAAGGTCAATCAATGTTCTGGTTTCTATCGGCGTATGGCTGACAATTTTCAAGAGTTGTTTATGCGACCAGACATCGTTTTCATAAGGTGCAATATTAAGGTCTCCGACGAGAATGCTTGAAAGCCCGTCACCCATATCGGCTTTGATGGCTTTCATTTCTTCGAGAAAATCGAGCTTATGACGAAATTTCGGATTGATCTCGGGGTCCGGTTCATCACCACCGGCGGGAACATAGAAATTATGTATGCGGATATGTTTGTCACCCGCCTTTATGACAACCGCAACATGCCGGCAATCATGCTTGTTGCAGAATTCTTTTTTTTCGATCTCCTCGAATGGCCGCAATGATAATGTTGCAACACCGTGGTAACCTTTTTGTCCATGAACAGCGATGTGTTCATATCCGGCCGCACGAAAAGCTTTATAGGGAAATTTATCATCCGGACACTTGGTTTCCTGCAAACACAAAATATCGGGTTTTTCTTGCTGCAAAATTTGCAGAACAAGCGGCAAACGCAAACGAACCGAATTGATATTCCAGGTAGCAATTGAAAAACTCATCAAACTCGAACCTTGATTGAAATTTAGCAGTTGTGAGTTCTTTAAGCGCAAAAGGACACAAAATCCAGTTTTAGCCAAGTCAACATTGTTTCTTTAATTTTCTTGACCGGAAACTGGCTATGAATTCAGGAAATTTTGAAAAATCGTTTCCCCGACAATGAGGCACTTTGTCAGGTCAATGTAACTTTAAATAAACCAATATAACAAATCTGTATAAAAAATTAGATTCGTTATATTGCAATATTAAAATTGAAAAATTACTTTAATATTTAAATTAAAAATATTTTTGTTCAAATATATAAACAAAATTATACAAAACATTATAATAAAATTTATATAAACGAATTATTTATTTTAACTGATTTCGCCTTTAAATTATCGCAATTAATTGCCATTTCTTTTCATAGAAATACGTTGATAGGGAATATCGAACATCCCTTTGGCAAATCTCACTCCGGTCCGGACATTGGTCACCTGAACGGTTGTCTCGAGATTTTGCTTGTCAACAATTGTCCATTGCAAAAGTTCGTAAGTTTTGGAATCAAAAATCATACGAATTTGACCTTTGCCCAATGTTTTATCGGCGAGAACAATTGTGGTTGACCCTTGATCCTGACTGACATTTAGAAGTTTGCCGTCCGAAAGATCAATCTTCGTATCGAGCAACATTTTCATCGGCGTTTGTGACAATTGATAAAGATCCCAAGTGTCGAGCTTGCGATTGTTGATCGCAACCGATTTGCCATCTGTAATCACACGCACAGGCGAATTCTTGTAACTGAAACGGATTTTACCGGGTCTTTCGAGATAAAACGTCCCTTCGGTCATTTCACCTTTCGGACTGAACTGGACAAAATCACCGGTCATTGTCTGTATTGCAGCAAAATGATTGGCAATATCCTGTGCATGCGCCGCCAAATTCGTATTCTGGGCGAACGCTGCCGGCATTGCTATGGCCGATGTTGCGATCCCCGCTGTTGCAAGAGCAGCAGCAACGAAAAGACCTTTGAAAACGGAAGCACATTTTTTTGTCATTCATTATCTCCTGCATTCATCTTTGCAGTAACCTGTGGCATCACTATGACAGACGGCCTGTCAGCTGCTATCAGAAATAAAATTTTAGAAATTTTCGCCCTCTTCAGGAACCAGAATTTCGCGTTTTCCGGCATGGTTGGCAGGGCTTATCAATCCCTCTGCCTCCATCCGCTCGACGATTGTTGCGGCACGATTATAACCGATTCCGAGACGGCGCTGGATATAGGAAGTTGATACGCGACGATCTCTTAGAACAACAGCAACTGCCTGATCGTAGGGATCTTGCGAATCTTCAAAATGACTCGTCCCACCGGAAACGTCATCAGCGTTGTCTTCGTCACTTTCTTCGGTCACTGCTTCGAGGTAATCGGGGACACCTTGGGTCTTCAAATGCTGGACAATCTGTTCAACCTCTTCATCGCCGACAAACGGTCCGTGCACACGCTGGATACGGCCGCCACCCATCATGAAAAGCATGTCGCCTTGCCCCAACAGATGTTCGGCGCCCTGTTCACCAAGAATAGTGCGACTGTCAATCTTGGACGTAACCTGAAATGAAATACGCGTCGGGAAATTCGCCTTGATCGTACCAGTGATGACATCGACAGATGGACGTTGCGTTGCCATAATCACATGGATACCGGCAGCACGGGCCATCTGTGCCAAGCGCTGGATGGCACCCTCGATTTCTTTGCCTGCGACCAGCATCAAATCTGCCATTTCATCAATGATGACAACAATATAGGGCATAGTTGTGAGATCGAGAGTTTCGGTCTCGTAAATCGGTTCGCCAGTTTCATGATCGAAACCGGTTTGAACTGTGCGTGAAAGTTGTTCGCCCTTGCGTTCGGCTTCCTTGACCCGTTCATTGAAGCCATCAATATTCCTGACACCGACTTTCGCCATCTTGCGATAGCGTTCTTCCATTTCGCGCACCGCCCATTTCAAAGCGACAACGGCTTTTTTCGGATCGGTAACAACCGGCGTCAAAAGATGCGGAATTCCGTCATAAACGGATAATTCCAGCATTTTCGGATCAACCATAATCATTCGGCACTGTTCCGGCGTCATCCGGTAAAGAAGCGAAAGAATCATCGTATTGATTGCAACCGATTTCCCTGAACCAGTCGTACCTGCAACCAAAAGATGTGGCATCTTGGCAAGATCGGCTATAACGGCTTCACCGCCTATTGTCTTGCCCAAAGCAAGTCCAAGCTTGGCTTTATTCTGATAGAAATCTTGTGTTGCAATGATTTCACGTAAATAAACAATCTGGCGTTTCGGATTGGGAAGCTCTATGCCAATAACATTGCGCCCCGGAACAACAGCAACGCGGGCCGAAATGGCACTCATCGAACGGGCTATATCATCAGACAAGCCGATAACGCGTGACGATTTGATACCTGGAGCCGGTTCGAATTCAAAAAGTGTTACCACCGGTCCTGAACGTGCATTGATAATCTGTCCTTTGACACCGAAATCTTCCAACACACTTTCAAGCTGGCCTGCTCTATCCTTCAACGCCTCGGGCGTTAGAACATCGCTTTTGTCTATCGGTTTGGGTTCAGCCAAAAAGTCGACGCTCGGCAATTCAAATCCGTCGGTTTGCCTATGGGTGGCTTTGCGTTGCGGCTCATTTTGAGGAACTTCTTCCTCTTCAACAAACGGCATTTCACCTTTCTCGTCAGAAGGTGCCGAAAAATCCGGTTCAACACGTCCACGACCGGAATAACCACTTACGCGAATATCCGGAACTGGCGGAAACATAGGTTCCCTGCGATGGAAAATCCGACCGATTTCTGCCCGCAACAAATAGAAAATATGCATCGTTCCGCCAAGAACGGTCACCATCAGAGAAGCTCGAGCCGGCTCGTCATCATCGTCCATCACCATGCACGTATCCGACCTGCGTCTTCTGGATTTTACTTTTTTCTTGGGACTACGACGACCGACGACGCCACCGGCAATGGCAGCTGTCCAGAATGCCAAGGGGCCGAAAATTGCAGCAATAATCGACGTTGAAACAACAGCAGGAAGTGAACCGAGAAACAGATAGGCGAAATTCAGAATTTTGTCGCCAAAAACTCCACCAAGCCCGATAGGCATTGGCCAATGCGCAAAAGGCGGCACCAGCGCGATAACACCAGAAAAACAGAATGCCGAAATCAGCCAGAAGAAAATCCGGTGTGCGAACCTTCCAATGTCTTTCTGGGCAATAAGAAGAACTGCCCAAAAAAACGGAGGAAGAAGGGCTGCAACGCTTGCAAGCCCGAAAAATTGCATAGCGATATCGGCGAAAACAGCACCCGGCCACCCCATAACATTTGTAACCGGATTATCATTGGCATAGCTCAGACACGGATCGGCAACATTCCATGTTGCGAGAGCGGCCGCAGCAAGCCCGATCAACACCAAGATACCGATGCCGATAAACGAGCCGATCTGCCGGGAAAACATCTCCACCAGATGCGGACTTTGGTAAGCTCCATCTGTTGTCAAATCATAAGGGGATGAATCCTGATGCATAACCTAACCTGAAAACCCGAAAATAATCGAAAGATAATTTTTAAGAGCGACTATAAAACAAGAGAGTTAACGGGCTATTAACCAATCGAAAAAACGACTGGTAAAATGGAAAGCCCGCTTGAAAAGCGGGCTTGAAATATTTCTTCTTTTTAAAAAGATTTTTACTGGATTGTTTCACCATGAAGGGAAATATCCAACCCTTCGATTTCCTGTTGTTTGGTCGGGCGCAATCCGATTACCGCCTTAACGACATAAAGAATAATGGTCGTGACAATTGCGGTATAGATAATCGCTACGAGAAGACCGAACCCCTGATTGAGTACAGAAACTTTCGCATAAGCTTCCTGATCGGTGAAGAAAATATCGGAAGCAAAATATCCCGTTAAAAGTGCGCCGATAACGCCTCCTACACCGTGAACACCGAAAGCATCGAGCGAATCGTCATATCCCAATGCACGCTTCACAAAGACTGCAGCAAAATAGCAGACCGGCCCGGCAACAATGCCAATGATAATAGCGCCACCCGGTTCAACAAAACCTGCAGCCGGAGTAATGGCAACAAGTCCGGCGACTGCACCGGAAATAATTCCCAAAACCGAAGGCTTTTTGGATACGGCCCATTCGGCGATCATCCAGCACAAGGCCCCAGCAGCTGTTGCAATTTGCGTATTCAACATTGCAATGGCTGCAACTTTGTTGGCAGCACCCGCGGACCCTGCATTGAACCCGAACCAGCCAATCCATAAAAGCGAGGCGCCGATCATCGAAAGTGAAAGATTATGGGGGGCCATATTGACTGTCCGATATCCCTGACGCTTGCCAAGAACAATTGCGGTAATCAAACCGGCAACACCAGCATTGACGTGAATAACCGTACCACCGGCAAAGTCCAGAACCCCGTCTTTTCCGAGGAAACCACCGCCCCAGACCCAATGGCAGATCGGCGCGTAAACCAGAAGCGACCATAACCCCATGAACCAAAGCATTGCCGAAAACTTCATTCTTTCTGCGAATGCACCGGTAATCAGTGCCGGTGTGATAATGGCAAAGGCCATCTGGAAAGCGACCCAAAGATAGGTCGGGAATGTTCCGTTAAGGTCATCAATAGAAATGCCTTTCAGGAACATTAGAGAAAAATCGCCGTAATAAGGATTTTTTCCGGAAAAAGCGAATGAATAGCCCGCAACAAACCAGATCACGCTGATCAGGCAGCATATTGCAAAGCTCTGCATCATTGTTGCCAAAACATTTTTCTTACGCACCATGCCACCGTAAAAAAGGGCAAGCCCCGGAATGGTCATGAGCAAAACAAATGCCGTCGAAACGAGCATCCATGCGGTATCACCCGAATCCAGCTTTGCCGGAATTTCGGTTACAACTTCGGTTACCGTTTCAACTTCCTGCGCATAGCCTGCATTCGCTCCGATTAATGCAAACGCACCCGCCACTACCGGCGCCCATTTTTGAAAACTCTTCATAAAACCTCTCCATTCGGAAAAGAACGTGCACCACCTTCATTCTTTGCTACGTTCACTCATTGCAATCTGTAACAAGTTTCATGCCAACTGCTTTTTCTTACCGTTTACCCTGCACAAACACGCCTAGCTGTTGATCATTTATATATTATGCCTATTTTTTAGGCATTATGCTTTTAGAAAGCTTTCTTTTAGAGTGCATTCTCATCGGTTTCGCCGGTGCGTATGCGCAAGGTTCTATCAAGAGACCAGACAAATATTTTCCCGTCGCCAATTTGTCCGGTTCTGGCTGCCTCGGTAATAACTTCAAGTACCCGATCAAGCTGGTCGCTGGGAACAACGACTTCTATTTTTATTTTAGGCAAAAAACTGATTGCATATTCGGCACCACGATAGATTTCAGTGTGCCCTTTCTGGCGGCCATATCCTTTGACCTCGGTAATGGTGAGCCCATCTATCCCCATACCCAAAAGAGCATCTTTCACTTCATCAAGTTTGAATGGCTTTATAATTGCAGAAATGAATTTCATAACTCGTCTTCTCCTTGACTTGGTTTGACCAAAAATAAACTGAAAATGTTCAACCACAGGATCAGCTATTCAAGGTTCATGCCAATTGAAGATCGGACACTAAAGAATTTTAAAAATAACGGTTTGCCGAATGCCAAGAGGATGTAAAGGATAAGGCAATAACTCTATCGGTTAAGGAGAATATCGTCGTCGTTATTTCGAGCTTTACGCGCGCAACAACCTGATATTTACCGGATTATGCTTCGTTGTAAAATTGCGGAAGGGGGGGGACGTATTCTTCCAGATGAAGAAATATCGAGTTTTCGGGAAAATGGATATTAAAAAAACAGCGTCTCTAAAACCACTATAATGCTTGGGAGAAGAGCCAATAAAAATATCTCATAAAATTAAAATGCCATCGAATCGGAAAACAGCCGTTAATAAGCGACATTTGTAACCGAATATCAAAAATGGATAAGGGCTTACACGTCAAAACAAGATATTGTTTTCAGTAAGCTAAAATGCCCGATAGCTGTGCTGTGCCAAGCGACACGGATGAACGCGGCATAATGAACGATGAATTTATTTCTGCAACATTCATTTTTGATCTGTTATGATTTTGGCTCCACAAGACGGATAAGCCCCTCCTGTGCAACACTTGCAATCAATTTTCCATCGCGTGTGTAAATATATCCTTCACTTAAACCGCGTGCTCCATGCGTATTCGGGCTTTCAATATCATAAAGCATCCAGTCATCAAGACTGAACGGACGATGAAACCACATGGAGTGGTCAAGGCTTGCCGGAATAAGACCGGGGGTAAAGATGGATAATCCATGGACAATCAGTGATGTATCGAGCAATGTCATGTCGGAAAGATAAGCAAGCAGAGCAGAATTAAGACTTCTCGTATTATCGACTTGCCCGTTAAGTTTGAACCAGCAGCGTTGTACCGGCTGATGTTTGTCGCGCTTGAGATAATCTTCAAGATCAATCGGGCGAATTAAAAATGGGCGCTGCTCATTCCAATAATTACGGATATTTTCCGGTGCTGATTCAAGAATAGCTTGATCGATCGCATGTTCGCCGCTCAATGTTTCGGGCTGCGGCAAATTTTCTGGCATCGGGCGTTGATAATCAAGCCCCGGCTCATCGACCTGAAAAGATGATGAAAAAGAAAGAATGGCAACGCCATTCTGCTTGGCAACCACACGCCGGACAGAAAAACTTCTTCCATCGCGAAGGGGTTCGACCTCGTAAATAATTGGACGTTCCGGATCACCGGGGCGAATGAAATAGGCATGAAGCGAATGGATGAATCTGTCAGGAGTTACACTGCGATGAGCCGCAACCAGCGCTTGCGCGATAACATGACCGCCAAAAACACGCTGCCAACGCGAATTTCCGCTTTGACCGCGAAACAAATTCTGGTCAATTTTTTCTAAATCCAGTATGGATAAAAGATGTTGAAGTCGATCGGTCATGAGCCATATTCACTTAAAGGATTATAAATAACCGGACAGGTGAAACAGGAAAGCAGATGATTGTCAACAACCGTCAAGCTGATAAAAACTTATGAAAGGAAGCTCTATGTCTTCTTCTGCAACCCCTACTGAAAAAGTTCTGGATCTCGTCATTGCAGGAGGTGCCTATGTCGGCCTTTCCTTGGCTGTTGCTGTCAAACAGGCTGTACCTTCTCTGAAAATAGCCGTTATCGACGCAGCCCCGAAGGATAGCTGGAAAACCGACCCGCGTGCTTCGGCAATTGCTGCCGCTGCCATTCGTATGCTTCGACAACTTCAATGCTGGGATGAAATAGAGCCATTATCACAACCGATCAATGACATGATCATTACAGACTCACGCAATAGTGATCCTGTAAGGCCTGTTTTCCTTACCTTTGAAGGCAACGTCGCTCCCGGCGAACCTTTTGCCTATATGGTTGAAAATAAATATCTGAATGCTGCACTTCATCGCCGTGCTAACGAATTGGAAATACCGGTTTTGGAGGAAGTAAGCGTCAACAATTTTACCAATAATGGTAACGAGATGCTTATTGATTTGAGCAATGGAAGTTCGTTGCAGAGCCAGCTTCTTGTCGCCGCCGATGGTGTGCGCTCTAAACTGCGTGATATCGCCGATATCAAAACTCTCTATTGGCCTTACGGCCAGATGGGCATTGTTTGCACAGTCGAACATGAACGGCCACATAATGGACGCGCCGAGGAACATTTTCTGCCTTCGGGACCTTTTGCTATTCTGCCGCTAAAAGGCAATCGTTCTTCACTTGTATGGAATGAGCGCGACAAAGACGCCAAGCGCCTGATGGATGCCGACGATATTGTTTTCGAAGCCGAGCTTGAATCCCGTTTCGGACACCATCTTGGTGCCTTGAAACTCATTGGTGACAGACGTGCCTTTCCGTTTGGTCTCACTTTGGCAAGAAGTTTTGTCAAGCCGCGTTTTGCACTTGCCGGTGATGCTGCCCATGGTATTCATCCTATTTCAGGGCAGGGATTGAATCTCGGTTTCCGGGATGTTGCAGCACTTGCCCAGATTATTGTCGAAACAGCTCGTCTCGGCCTTGATATCGGTTCCATAGTCGGGCTGGAGCGTTATCAGGCATGGCGCAGATTTGAAACAGTTCGCATGGGAATAACAACGGATGTATTGAACCGTCTGTTTTCCAACGACATTTCGCCAATACGCTTGTTGCGCGACGTTGGTCTTGGCCTCGTCGAACGGATGCCAAAGATGAAAAATTATTTCATTGAAGAAGCTGCCGGAATTACTGATGGTTCCCCCAAACTTCTTTTAGGTGAAGCACTTTAGAGATGAGCCCCATCTCTTTTTTGTAAACGCCGTAAAAAGCCAATCAGTTTTGTAAGTGAGGCCCGTTTGACCGTTTGAACATTATAACACGGGTCTGATTGTAAAACGCGCCTGTTGCAAAACACAAATCTACAATGCTTAACAGCTGGCAAAGCCTGATTGGCCTGATCGGTTGAACTTTCAATCAACGTTTCGCGGGTTCGTGAATTGCGGTTATTTTCACTTTCTACCCTGCAACGTAATAACGTTGTCAGGCTGTTTAAAGTGATTTTGTTGGACAATCTTCCTCGATGCCTTATCGCTTTTTTTCGGGAAAGCCTCTGTTCAGTCCATTACATTTTTAGACCATTACTCATGTTTTAAAACACATGAAGCAGGTTCGAGCGATCATCAAAACCGACGGTCTTCAGCGGCCGTTAAAACTGGTTTTATTCCCTCTCCAAATCCATTTTTGAAAATGCATGAATTTTTCATCATTTTATAACCAGGATGACAAAACTGAAACGTCCCATACCTATTTTGAGCCCAAGATTACCTTCCTGCAAAGCACAGCGAAAAAATTTCACTTGAAGGACAAAACACGTGGGAATTGGTTGAAGGGGTCTATTCAAAAAATCACTAGAAACTGAAAATAATATCCAATCTGTCTGTCTGGAAAATGGACTTGGTGCAGTAGATGAAATAGCCGCATCACCGGAAAAATGGCTCAATCCGTTGGGGTTAAGCCAGTTTCTTTTTTGAAAACAACAGAAATTTTTTAAAGATTATGGACCGAGCCAAGGAACACTGAGGAAAGGGCGTTTCCTTTAAAACTATAAGTCGTCATAAAGTTATTGCTTCATCGTATCGCTGGCATTCAGTGCTAAATGTTCATGACATTCGGGAAAATGGGACAATTGCAAAAAATATATCTATAGAGGCGTGAACCGTTGCCCCTCCCTTCATGTGGAGGGGTAACGAATGTAACTATATAGCGCTTACATATAGGTTGGCTTCGTCACCAACGCTGCTTTTTAAAAAATTCTCATTTTTTAAAAACATGAAAAATAGAGGGAAAATAAAAAGCCGTGTAAATTTTCACACGGCTTTTAAAAAATAGAGCTTAACAGTGTTATCGCTATACGCGCCGTTCAATCATCAATTTCTTGATTTCGGCAATAGCCTTGGCAGGGTTCAACCCCTTCGGGCAAGTTTGCGCACAATTCATGATGGTGTGGCAACGATAAAGCCGGAACGGATCCTCAAGATTATCCAGACGTTCGCCCTTGGCTTCATCACGCGTATCGGCTATCCAACGATAGGCTTGCAGTAACACAGCCGGCCCAAGGTACCGATCACCATTCCACCAATAACTCGGGCAAGATGTCTGGCAGCAGGCACAAAGAATACATTCATAAAGACCATCGAGTTTCTGGCGGTCTTCGTGACTTTGCAACCACTCTTTCTCGGGCACCGGTGAAACCGTATGCAACCACGGTTCAATCGAACGATGCTGGGCATAGAAACGGTTAAGATCCGGAACCAAATCCTTTACCACAGGCATTGATGGCAAAGGATAAATCTTGATCGGATGCTTAACCTCATCCATGCCTGTAATACAGGCAAGGGTATTCGACCCGTCAATATTCATCGCACATGAACCGCAAATGCCTTCACGGCAGGAGCGACGCAATGTCAATGTCGGGTCAACATTGTTCTTGATGTATAGAAGCCCATCAAGAATCATCGGCCCGCACGCATTGCGATCGACATAATAAGTGTCGAGACGCGGATTCTGGTCGTCATCCGGCGACCAGCGATAAATGTGGAACTCGGTCAGTTTCGATGTATCAGCCGGCTTTGGCCAGACCTTACCCGGCTTGACTTGCGAATTCTTGGGAAGCGCCATATGAACCATTATCAGTATCTCCCCTTAGTAAACGCGCTTCTTGGGCGCAATTTTCTTGAGCGAAATGCCACCGTCTTCCTCTTTGGTTAACGGGTTGAGGTGGACACCACGATAGGAAAGCGTAACTTTCCCATCTTCAGACAAGCGCGAAAGTGTGTGCTTGCGCCAGTTCTTGTCATCACGCTCCGGGTAGTCCTCACGTGCATGAGCACCACGGCTTTCATGACGGGCTTCGGCAGAATAAACTGTCGAAATCGCATTGGCCATGAGGTTTTCCAATTCCAATGTTTCCATCAGATCGGAATTCCATATGAGCGAACGGTCGGTTACTTTCACATCCGGCAATTCCTTCCAGATTTCCGAAATGCGTCGGCAACCTTGCTGAAGCGATTCTTCCGTACGGAAAACAGCAGCATCTTCCTGCATTGCGTGTTGCATTTTTTCACGCAACTTGGCTGTCGGTTTTGCTCCATTGGCGTAACGGATACGATCAAACCGATCCATGATCTTTTCGACAGCCTGCTCATTGATTGGCGGTATTTCCGATTTACGATCAATAACCTCGCCTGCACGAATGGCAGCTGCGCGGCCGAATACCACAAGATCGATCAACGAGTTAGAGCCGAGACGATTAGCACCATGTACAGATGCACATCCTGCTTCACCAACTGCCATCAAACCGGGCTGGACACGATCCGGCTCATCATCCGTCGGATTTAACACCTCGCCGAAATAATTGGTCGGTATGCCGCCCATATTGTAGTGAACTGTCGGAATAACCGGTATCGGATCTTTCGTGACATCAACAC
The DNA here is from genome assembly GCF_946479275.1 of uncultured Bartonella sp. Classification (GTDB taxonomy): domain Bacteria; phylum Pseudomonadota; class Alphaproteobacteria; order Rhizobiales; family Rhizobiaceae; genus Bartonella. Next base: position 216,188 of record NZ_CAMLFE010000004.1, on the reverse strand, counting down.
CGGCAAAAATGCGGGCTGATTCAGAAATACCCGGCAGACGCTCATGCAAAATGGCCGGATCAATGTGACTGAGGACAAGATAGATGTGATCTTTTTTAGGACCAACACCACGTCCTTCCCTTATTTCAATCGTCATACAACGCGAAACAACATCACGCGAAGCAAGATCCTTGAACGAGGGAGCATAGCGTTCCATGAAACGCTCGCCTTCCGAATTGATGAGGTAGCCACCTTCACCGCGGGCACCTTCGGTAATCAGACACCCCGAACCATAGATACCAGTCGGATGGAATTGAACAAATTCCATATCCTGCAACGGTAGACCGGCACGGGCAATCATACCGCCGCCATCACCTGTGCAGGTGTGGGCAGACGTTGCCGAGAAATAGGCACGACCATAGCCACCTGTTGCCAGAACAACCATTTTTGCCGAAAAGCGGTGGATTGTTCCATCATCAAGATTCCAGGCGACAACGCCGGTGCAAACGCCGTCGGTCATAATGAGATCGATTGCATAATATTCAACAAAGAATTGCGCATTATGCTTCAAGCTTTGACCATAAAGGGTGTGCAAAATAGCGTGCCCTGTACGGTCGGCAGCTGCGCAAGTCCGCTGAACGGGCGGACCGGCTCCGAAATCTGTTGTATGTCCGCCGAACGGACGCTGATAGATTTTGCCATCTTCGGTACGTGAAAACGGCACACCATAATGTTCAAGCTCATAGACAGCCGCCGGTGCATTGCGCACCAGATATTCCATGGCGTCCATATCGCCCAACCAGTCAGACCCTTTGATCGTGTCATACATATGCCACTGCCAATTGTCCGGCCCCATATTGGATAGAGATGCAGCAATGCCGCCTTGCGCCGCCACAGTATGTGAACGTGTCGGAAAAACCTTGGTAATGCAGGCGGTCTTCAGCCCCTGCTCGGCCATTCCAAGTGTTGCACGTAATCCAGAGCCGCCAGCGCCAATAATGACAACGTCGAATTTGTGATCGACATAATGGTAGGCTTTTCCACTTTTCGTTGTGGAACTATTTGAAGAAGTGGTGACCATAGAGATCAACCTCCCAATGAAATTTTCAGAAGGGCAAGAAGCAGACCGGCACCGATCACGTAGCAAAAGAACGTATTGAGTGCCAACATCAAAACACGCGTCGCTTCATTCGGAAGATAATCTTCCAAGATGACCTGCATACCCAGTTTCATATGATAAATACCGGAAAGAATCATCAAAGCCATTACGACAGCGACAATCGGATTTTCCAGTGTTGCGTGTACAGTTGCATAATCCTTGCCAACGAGAGAGACAACAAGCACAATAAAAAAAATGAATAACGGGACATTGGCAAGAGCGGTCATACGCTGTGCCCAAAAATGGCTTGTCCCGGTATGGGCAGCTCCCCAGCCCCGAACTTTTCCAAGCTCTGTTCTGAAATCTTTTTTCATAAATATCTCCCTGCCATTAACGGACGCAATAACCGACGATCCAGATAAGAAGCGTCGCGATAATGGAAATAAAGACTGTTGCCCAAGCTGTTTTGGTCGCGCAGTGCTTTTCAAGAAGATAAGTTCTCGTATCCCAGAAAAAATGCCGCACACCTCCAACAAGGTGATGAACAAGAGCCAATGTGTAAAGAAACAGAATGCAGCGCCCGATAAACGAGTTGAAAAAGCCGTTTACTGTTTCAAATGCCCCCTCACTCGACGCAGCTGCCATCAACCATGCTGCAAGGAACAAAGTGCCAACATAAAGAGCACCTCCTGTAATACGGTGGGCAATGGACATTGCCATCGTAATAGGCCAGCGATAAATGCTGACATGTGGTGAAAGAGGACGCGTTTTTGTTGTTGTCGTATCTGTCATAGGCTTTCCTGACCTGGTTTTGACTGCGGATATGGACTAACCATCCCCGCCATTCCTCCCGTCTGTATTGCATTAACATTGCAAACAGGTTGGAAATAACTCTCAATGCATTGGAATGATTGTTTTCCTCCAATACTACAGGCCGGCCATTTCAGTTGGCGGATTAAAGGTCACACCCAAAAACAACCGAATGTTCTTTAGTCAAAACTATAGAACGTTATCTCTTCTAATGCGGATTTTACTCCACGTCAAAGCTCTAAAGCACATTCTCGTCATCAAATCATTGGGATTGGGAATAGTTTTTACCTTAAAACCTGTTTTAATCGTTTAAAAATATGATAAATATAGTCATGTTTTTACCTTGTTGGAGCCTCGCTTTAGCGGTAAGCGAATGAAGTGATTCTCGTTAGCAGCTCCAGTTACACAACCAATACTCGAATAACAGAAAACCGTTTTGCCTTTTCAAACAAAACGGTTTTCTTAAGTTTATTTTGAATAGTCATAGCAATTGAAGCAAAACGGCTTTAGCCATTTTGGTCGAACCGTATGATATAACCTGTCCAATCCCCTTTTAAAGCAATCTGTTCATAAAGCTTGCGCCCATCTTCAGGAACACGGGGAGCATTCAAAATCAACTTTATCCAGCCACGCTCCTCAGCCTTATCGCAAAGCAGGTCTATCATGGCTTTGGCAATGCCCTTACCCTGATAGGCATGATGGACATGGATGTGATCGACTTGTCCTGCCCGCAACCCCGAAACAGGCTCGGGGTGGTCATAAAAGATAACAAAACCGACAAGCTCGCCATCAACATGGGCACCGAGTACTTCTGCCGTCCGGTCTTGTAATAACTGTTCGGCATAATACTCATCCGGACGACGTGGTGCGCCACGCTTCAATGCCTGGGTATAGCTTGCAAGAAGAGGAGCAAGTAAACGTGCGTCATTCAAATGTAACAGGTTAATTGTGACATCATGCCGGTCTACGTTATTGTCTGCCATAACACCCGAACTCCCTTTGGTGGCGTTTTAACTTCATTTATGTTTAAAGTGACTTGGTTAAAACGTAAAGGGTCGTTGTTTGGGCCTATGGTCTCTTACAATACTATTTCCAGTCTCTGACATCGACAAAATGGCCGGCAATTGCAGCCGCAGCTGCCATGGCAGGGGAAACCAGATGCGTACGCCCTTTATAACCTTGTCTACTTTCAAAATTACGATTGGACGTTGAAGCACAGCGTTCTCCCGGCTCCAACCGGTCATCATTCATAGCAAGGCACATCGAACAACCTGGTTCCCGCCAGTCAAATCCGGCATCCTTGAAAATTTTATCAAGCCCTTCTTTTTCTGCCTGTTCCTTGACGAGGCCTGACCCTGGAACAACCATTGCCGAAACGGTGGGAGAAACCTTTTTCCCTTTAACCATTGCAGCCGCCGCACGCATATCTTCAATACGTCCATTGGTGCAAGAACCGATGAAGACCCGATCAATCTTGATGTCGGTCATTTTCGTGCCAGCCTTCAAGCCCATATATTCAAGTGCACGCATTTTGGATGCACGTTTGGTTTCGTCGGCAATCTCTTCAGGATCGGGAACAACGCCGGTAACCGGAACAACATCTTCCGGCGACGAGCCCCAGGTAACCGATGGTACAAGCTCGCTCGCGTCAAGTGTGACGACAGTGTCGTAATGGGCGCCTTCATCCGATTTCAGTGTTTTCCAATAGGCAATTGCTTTCTCCAGCATTTCACCCTTCGGTGCCCGCGGACGGCTTCTGATATAGTCAAAAGTTGTTTCATCCGGCGCAATCATACCGGCACGCGCACCTGCTTCAATAGACATATTGCAAACGGTCATCCGGCCTTCCATGGAAAGCCCGCGTATTGCCTCGCCAGCAAATTCGATGACGTGTCCGGTACCGCCAGCCGTCCCGATTTTTCCGATAATAGCCAGAACAAGATCCTTGGCAGTTACGCCTTTCGGAAGAGTCCCGTTCACCTGTATCAGCATATTTTTGGATTTCTTCTGAATCAAAGTCTGGGTAGCTAAAACGTGTTCAACCTCTGACGTACCGATGCCATGGGCAAGAGCACCAAAAGCTCCGTGTGTCGAAGTATGGCTATCGCCGCACACAATCGTCATGCCGGGCAGAGTAAAGCCTTGCTCGGGTCCTATGATATGGACAATTCCTTGACGTTTGTCGTTCTGGTTAAAATATTCGATTCCGAATTCGGACGTGTTTTTTGCCAAAGCCTCGACCTGTGTGCGGCTTTGCTCGTTCTTGATGCCTTTTGCACGATCGGGAGATGTCGGAATATTGTGATCGACAACCGCCAATGTCTTTTCCGGATGCCGTACGGCACGATGAGCCATGCGCAAGCCCTCGAAGGCCTGAGGACTGGTAACTTCATGGACAAGATGGCGATCAATATAGAGTAGACATGTTCCGTCTTCCTGACGGTCTACAATATGATCTTCGAAAATCTTGTCATAAAGCGTACGCGGGGCACTCATTTTTTTGTCCTTGAATATTAAAAATTAAGCGTTTCCAACTTTTAAACGGGCCATTATTCGGCGATTGTTCCAAAAGTCAATCAACATGACATGAGATAAGAACGATCGCACGATTTTGCAAAGCCCGCATCAAATTCCATAAAGAACTCGATGCAATAAAAAAGCGGCTTTAAAGCCGCTTTTATTCCATATCGAACCAGACCGGCTTTTATTCTGACTTATCACCTGATTCCGGTAGCGGTGCAGCAACTGTTTCAACGGTTACAGTTTCGGCTTCACCGGTGCTTGGAACATCAACCGATTTCTTGCGGTAGTCTCTTTTCTCGGAAATGCGGGCAGCTTTACCGGTCAGGCCACGCAGATAATAGAGCTTGGCACGACGTACATTACCGCGACGAACAACTTCGACACCCTCGACAAGGGGTGAATAAACGGGGAACACGCGCTCAACACCCTCGCCATAGGAAATTTTACGAACAGTGAATGTCTCGTTAAGGCCACCACCCGAGCGAGCAATGCAAACACCCTCATAAGCTTGAACACGGGTACGTGTTCCTTCAGTAACACGAACCGAAACGCGAAGTGTATCACCGGCCTGAAAGACAGGAAGTTTGCGCTTTTCTTCAATTTTTGCGCGCTGCTCGGCGTCGAGCTGTTGTATAATATTCATCTCATCAATCCTTCATGTTCTTCTCGAACAGTCAGAGCGCTCGACTCTTGCCCTCGAAACCTTGTTCCTTCGGCTATGCCTTGCGGCAGGAGCGGGTTCACCATCCATTAATTTCCGGATGCAGATGACGTACCATCTGAAAACGTGGTTTGCCCATACACTATCATGAAAACTGAATCAAGCTTTCCTGTTATTTTTCTCGTAATCCGAATAAAGATCCGGTCGTTTTAACCTTGTTATTTCTTCCGAACGGGTTTTACGCCAATTTTCTATTGCTTTGTGATTACCTGATGTCAAAACTTCGGGAATTGATCTGCCTTCAAATATTTGCGGACGTGTATATTGCGGATATTCAAGAAGCCCTGTCTCGAAACTTTCCTGTTCACCCGATTGAATATTTCCCATCACTCCGGGCAAAAGCCGCACAATCGAATCAAGTATAATGAGTGCCGCCCCCTCGCCACCGGATAAAATGTAATCCCCGACCGAAACTTCGATTAGATTTCTGGCTTCGATCACCCTTTCGTCCACACCTTCAAAACGGCCGCAAACAAGCGTGACACCTCCACCATCTTTTAATTCATGTGCCATTTTCTGGTCAAAGGTGCGCCCGCGCGGGCTCATCAATAAACGGGGATAACGATTGTCAACACTATCGATGGCCTTGGCAAGGACATCGGGCTTCATAACCATTCCGGCGCCACCGCCTGCCGGTGTGTCATCCACACTATGATGACGGTCAGACGCAAAATCCCTTATCTGGACTTTATCAAGTGACCAGATACCGTTTTCCAGTGCACGCCCGGCCATAGAATGGCCGAGGAACCCCGGAAACATTTCCGGATAAAGGGTAAGTACCTGCGCCTTGAAACTCATTATCCTTCCTCACGTTCCGTATTGGAATCATCCTCGACGAGACCTGCAGCCCGCCGATCAATGGAAATAAAACCCTGTCCGATGTTGATTTCAGGAACCGCAGCCTTTGAAAATGGAATAAGTTCGAGCCCCTCACCTTCAATTTTCAGTTCAAGAATATCACCACCGCCAAAATCAAAGAATGCATTGACCTTGCCGATCATTTGGCCGGTCTCGTCTCTAACCTGCAAACCGATAAGATCGGTCTGATAAAACTCGTCTTCTTCGAGATCATCCGGCAATTGTTGCCGATTAACATAAAGGGCTGTTCCATTGAGTGCTTCGGCGCTGCTACGATCGTCAACGCCCGAAAAATGCACAATAACGGCACTGCCCGCTTTTCTCATATGGTCAATTTTGAAAGACCTGCCATTTTCGTCGAATACCGTACCATAAGATGAAAGTCCAAGAGGATCGGCGGTAAACACCATAAGCTTTACATCGCCTTTAATACCGTGGGCTGCTGCGATGGTTGCAAGACGCACCAAGTTATTTTTGCTTTTTTCCATCTGGTCCTGCTTTTGCTCCATTTTGCGGCTTTCGGCTCTTAAAAATAGGTTTTTCTTAAAAATTTACTTCAAGCTTGAGACTTTTTTAATAATACCCGCTCAAAATTCAAGCCGTTCGCTTTAATATGGTTCATCTACCATATTCAATAGGGTTCGAGAGGAAACAAACCGTCGAATCCCGATTGAAAAGCGAAAATGGCGGCTTTGGGGTCAAAAATTTGCAAAATGTAGCCATATAAACAAAATACTCAGGAGGGTACTTATGCCAACAGTTATGCTTTTTTATAAAAATATTGTCCCCATTTCACGCGAAACACACAAAAAGCTGAAATTCAGTGCACCGAAAAATCTCGCCTTTGCAGCAAACACCCATTGGGTTCCCTTGGCTGGCGAAGAGTTTTATCAGGCTGCATTAAGTTACCCTATATTGTTTATGGGTGCCGAAGATAAAGAGGGTAAAATCACTTATACCGCCGTTGCCATGCTCGGTTTGGCAAATGAGGAAAATGATTATCTCGACAAAGATAAAAAGTGGCGGCCCGACACATATATTCCGGCATTTGTCCGCCGTTACCCATTTGTGTTGGCAGGAGCGCCTGACCAGAAAGAACTGACTGTCTGCTTCGATTCCGAATCAGGCATGTTCAATGAAGTTGAAGGCATTGACCTCTTTAACAGCGACGGCAGCGTTTCACCCTTCATGGAAGATCGTATCAACTTCCTGAATGCATTCAAAAACAGCATGGAACAGACAAGCAAATTTCTGGAAACCGTTGCAAAAATGGGTCTGTTCAAAAAGCAGTCGATCGACATCCGCTCGCAAAGCGGGCAAACCGCACGGCTCGAAAATTTCTGGATTATCGACACAGAGAAATTCAACAAGCTTTCAGGCGACCAACTTGCAAAACTCCACAAACAAGGATTTCTCGGCTGGATCTTTGCAGAATTGATGTCGATGAATAATCTTCCAAATCTCATGGGACTGCATCTCGCCCATATGAAAAATGCACTGAATGCTCCGAAAGCGGCTGTGCCGGACAAAACCGGCGAGGCTTTAAAAAACGAAAAACCTGTCTCGACAAAAACCAATTAAAGTTGAGCTGACAGAGAAACCTGATGTTAAACTCTGTCATGGTAGATTGATGCCATGACAGAGATATTGCCCTCCGATCTTCCATTATTGGAAGCAACACCTCAGCTTTTGTCTGCGCGCAAAGACTGGCTCGAGCAGCTTCAAAAAACGCGTCGCGTCGCAAAACTCACTGTCGAAGCCTATGAAAGAGATAGCCGACAGTTTCTGATCTTTCTTTGTCAACATTTGGGCCATATTCCAGACATTTCCGATCTTTCCAGACTTCGTGTTGCCGATATGAGATCTTTCCTTGCCTATCGACGCAACATGGGCGTCGGTTCGCGTTCACTCGGCCGTGGTCTTGCCGGCATACGTTCGTTTTTCAACTTTTTGACACGTGCAGGACTTGCCGACGTGCCGGCAGCACGTATTGTGCGCACGCCGAAACAACCGAAATCGTTACCAAAACCGCTTAATATTGCCGACGCTTTACACATCGTTGACAAGAAAACCCAGCTTGATGACGAGCCTTGGGTTGCTTCCAGAAACGCGGCCATTCTCACTCTCTGTTATGGATGTGGCTTAAGAATTTCGGAAGCTTTGTCGCTAACGCCCGCGGATTTTAGCGACAAAAACGCTACCAGCATTTATGTAACCGGCAAGGGAGGGAAAACCCGTCTCGTTCCCGTTATTCCGGCTGTCCATGAAGCAATAGACGATTATCTTTCGTGCTGTCCATTCATTCTTCCTGCCGATCAACCTTTGTTCCGCGGTGTGCATGGCGGAAAATTACAAAGGGCAATTGTCGAACGCGCTGTTCAACAATTACGATCGAGTCTCGGCCTTCCTGATAGTGTCACACCGCATGCGCTCAGGCATTCTTTTGCAACGCATCTTTTATCGCGTGGAGGAGACCTTCGCACCATTCAGGAATTGCTCGGTCACGCAAGCCTTTCAACCACGCAAATCTATACCGGTGTTGATACGGACCGTTTAATGGAAGTTTATAAAAAGGCTCATCCACGTTGACGATCCCGCTTCTAACTGCGAAAAAATCACGTCGGTCAATTGCTGATACAGCCTTTTGAATGATATAAAAACACTGATAAAAATTGTAAAAAGAAAACCCGACTTCAAACCGAATGTCGGGCTCCAGACCATATTGGAGGATGTTATGACCCAATCAAAAACGATCCGTCTTGTTATGCCGCAATGGCAAGGTGGAGATAATCCGCTCTACCACCTTGGTGCAGAATTATTGGATTATCTTGCTCCAAGCACAAAAACGCCATCCTTTGCTGTTCCTGTTACAAAACCGGGCATGCCGCTCAAAAATGAAAATGGCATCATGGGACGGAAAAGAAATCGTCAAACAACTCGAAAGTGCATATGGCATCATCAACAGAGAAAAGCCTGACAAAATTGTTATGTTCGGCGGCGATTGTCTGGTCGATCTGGCACCCTTCTCATATCTGAGCACTGTCTATGGTCAATCATTCGGTATATTGTGGATTGATGCCCATCCCGACGTTATGACGCCGAAACAATTTGCCCATTCCCACGCCCACGTTTTGGGTGCCCTTATGGGAAATGGCGATCCTGACCTTATTAAAGAAGTCAAAACACCGGTGCCCGCGAGAAAGGTGATGATTGCAGGTATCCACCATCCGACAGATTATGAAAAACAGTTCCTGAAAGATCATGATATTGCTATGATTTCACCGGAACAATTAAAGACATCCGATAAACCGGTCCTAGAGTGGATTAAAAATCAGAATATCAGATATCTTGCCATCCATATCGACCTTGATGTCCTCGATTTTCACCTCTTTCACGCATTACTGTTGGCCGAACCGGGAGTAAGTGCCGACAAATATGCCGGCATTGCCGAAGGCCGCCTTACGATGGATAATGTTGTAAAGCTGGTAAAAGACGTCAATGAAATAACCACGATCGTCGGCGTTGGGATTGCCGAACATCTCCCGTGGGATGCACTCAATCTTAAAAATATGCTTGCCGAATTACCGTTGATAAACGGTCATTGACTTTAACATTTAAAATTCGGGAATATTTGCTATTCGGGATTTTGTTCAACAATCGTCCTGAGGAAAAAGATTGATCCGGTATGATTCTAAAAGGTTTTATTATTTTGTAAAACAAAACCGGATGATCTTATTTCCGGTCATTCAGCCTTGGCTTCAATGGCCAAGGCGTGGATACCACTTTCAAGTTCATGCTTGAGCACGTGGTTTATTGCGCGATGGATATCCACCCGTTTCATGCCTTTAAAAGCCTTCGCGGTAATTTTGACGCGGAAATGCGTTTCACCTTTGCCATCAAAGGTTTGACCATCCTCATGCTGGTGACCGGCGTGAAGATGACTTTCATCAATAATTTCAATAGCAGATGGAGAAAAGGCAGCTTGTAGCTTTTTCTTGATAGTTTCTGCAACTGTGCTGGACATTTTCTTCTTTTAACCCCATATGTGAGCGGTAAGTTTGACCCGATTCTTGCTTGATAAAAATCGGTGACAGACATGTGGGAACAAAAATCCCTAAAGTCAATTCTTGTCAAACGCATATGTTTTGCATTAAGCCGGAAACATGACGACCACATCGAAATTATTTGATTCAATCCGCATCAGTTCCAACAGAAAAAAGAAGGCGGAGCCACAGGCTCCCCAATGTCAATGGGAGGGATGCACAAAACCTGGTACACATCGGGCACCAGCGGGGCGTGATCATGAGGGTGAATATCTTCATTTTTGCCTCGAGCATGTGCGCGAATATAACAAGAATTTCAATTATTTTTCAGGGCTGAAAGACGAAGAGATTGCCAAATTCCAGAAAGACGCTCTGACAGGTCACCGCCCGACATGGAAATCGGGTGTTAATGCCGCAGCCAAACCTGCTGCCGATTTTTCCAGAATCCGTTCCGGTTCTGCTGCCTATCAAAACAGGGTGAATGACCCTCTTCATATGTTCAGCCAGCAAAGCCGTTCAACCAACGCACCGCGGAAATTGAAAACACTGGAAGCACGGGCTTTCATGACATTGGGGCTTGAAGCCAATGCCACGAGCCGTGATATCAAAGCCAAATACAAAGCTTTGGTGAAACTTCACCATCCTGATGCAAATGGTGGTGATAGGTCTTCCGAAGATCGCTTGCGTGAAGTATTACAGGCATACAACCTATTGAAAAATGCCGGTTTTTGCTGACACAGGACTGAAGACGAAGAAAAGACAATTCTTTTCGATGGAACATTGAAATTCTTGTCCGATAGTCTGATAACAGCTCGAGAGCTTGTAGCTCTTCAATTTAAAACACATTATAGCTATATTGTGTGTTCATATTTAATTCGGACAGCGGTTTTATCCGTATGGAGGCATGATGACAAAGGACGATCTGGGTATTGATAATGTGCCTGATATAACAGTATCGGCACGCGAACTTTTCGGTATTGATACCGATATGCAGGTTCCAGCGTTCAGCGAAACAGATCCCAATGTGCCCGAGCTTGATCCGGATTATCTGTTCGATCGGGAAACGACTTTGGCAATCCTTGCCGGTTTTGCTTACAATCGCCGTGTGATGGTTTCAGGCTATCATGGCACCGGAAAATCCACTCATATCGAGCAGATTGCGGCGCGTTTGAACTGGCCTTGTATCCGCGTCAATCTTGATAGTCACGTCAGTCGTATCGACCTTGTCGGAAAGGATGCGATTGTTATCAAAGACGGCATGCAGGTGACCGAATTTCAGGATGGTATCCTGCCTTGGGCTTATCAAAGAAATGTTGCCCTGGTTTTTGACGAATATGATGCCGGTCGTCCTGATGTGATGTTTGTTATCCAGCGCGTACTGGAATCATCCGGACGTTTGACCTTGCTTGATCAGAGCCGTGTTATTGCGCCACATCCTGCCTTTCGCCTGTTTGCCACGGCAAACACAATCGGTCTTGGTGATACAACCGGACTTTATCATGGCACACAACAGATCAATCAGGCGCAAATGGACCGCTGGTCAATTGTGACGACTTTGAACTATTTGCCGCATGACAACGAAGTCAATATTGTCCTTGCCAAAGCCAAGAGTTTTCGTACCAAGGAAGGCCGCGAGACTGTTTCACAAATGGTTCATGTTGCCGATATGACCAGACAAGCTTTTATCAATGGCGATCTATCAACTGTTATGAGCCCGCGTACTGTCATTACATGGGCTGAAAATACCGAGATCTTCAAAGATCTGGGATTTGCATTCCGCCTTACATTTTTAAACAAGTGCGACGAACTGGAACGCCCGACCGTTGCCGAATTCTATCAACGGGCTTTTGGTAAGGAATTGCCTGAATCACTGGCCCATGCGGTTCTGTCGTAAGGAAAACATTTATGACCGCACAAGCAGGAGACAACACGCGAGAACGTCCTTCGGGACTGATTGACAGTGAACCGTTCAAACGGGCTACAACTGTTTGCATGCGTGCAGTCTCGGGCGATCATGAGCTTGATGTAGTTTTTGGTGAAGACCGCCCCGCTATAGTGGCGGGTCACGCACGACTTCCCGATATTCCGCGCCACCCGACATATAATGATTATGCTGTTACCCGCGGACTTGCCGATTCAATGGCTTTGCGTCAAGCCTGGCATGATAGTGAAATCCATTCCAATCTCGCTCCGCAAGTCCCCGAAGCGCGTGCCGTCTATGATGCTGTCGAGCAGGCACGTGTCGAAGCGATCGGCACACTTTCTATGGAAGGCATGGCAAAAAACCTCGATGCAATGCTTGCCGACAAATATAAAAGGGCAAACTATCAGGCAATCACCGCCAAGGAAGAAGCCCCCCTTGAAGAAGCGCTTGCGCTGATGGTGCGCGAGAAGATTACCGGACGTAAACCACCTGAAGAGGCGGGGCCGGTTGTTGATCTATGGCGTGAGTGGATTGAAGAAAAAGCCGGAAAAGACCTCGATAATCTGGCAAAAAATGTCAATGATCAGGACAAGTTTGCCCGCATTGTGCGTAATATGTTGGCATCCATGCAACTTGCCGAAAGTCTCGAAGATAACGAGACTGATAGCGATGGCGAAAACGAGGATGACAACAACGAGCCTCAGGAAAACGAGGACGGCGATTCAAAAGAACAGGAGGGCTCCGACAAGACGGAAAGCGAACCTTCTGATGATGTTGATGAAGATGCCGAAGACGGCGATATGGAAGCGTCCGATTCTTCGGAAGAAGATGGTAGCGATTCAGAAGAGATAGACACCGAGGAGACTCCCGGACAAACAAAGCGCCCGCAACCACCATTTTCCGATATGGACGAGCTTGGCGATTACAAGGTCTATACGCGCGAATTTGATGAAGAAGTCGAAGCTTCCGAACTTTGCGACATCGAGGAACTTACAAAATTACGTGCATTTCTTGATAAGCAGCTTACCAATTTGCAAGGCGCTGTCGGCAAGCTCGCCAACCGCTTGCAACGGCGCTTGATGGCTCAACAAAACAGATCATGGAATTTTGACCTTGAAGAAGGTTATCTCGATTCTGCGAGGCTGCCGCGTGTTGTCATCGACCCGACACAACCACTTTCTTTCAAACAGGAACGCGATACCGATTTTCGTGATACCGTAGTCTCGCTTGTCATTGATAATTCCGGCTCTATGAGAGGGCGCCCCATTACTGTTGCTGCTACCTGCGTCGATATTCTGGCAAGAACGCTCGAACGCTGCGGCGTGAAGGTTGAAATTCTGGGCTTTACCACAAAAGCATGGAAAGGTGGCCAATCACGCGAAAAATGGCTTGCCAACGGTAAACCTGCCAATCCGGGACGGCTTAACGATCTGCGCCACATTATTTATAAAAGTGCTGATACTCCTTGGCGGCGCGCCAAACGCAATCTTGGATTGATGATGCGCGAAGGGCTCCTTAAAGAAAACATCGACGGCGAAGCTTTGATATGGGCTCACCAACGGTTACTCGGCCGGCGTGAATACCGGCGCATTCTGATGATGATTTCTGACGGTGCTCCGGTTGATGATTCAACTCTCTCCGTCAATCCGGGCAATTATCTCGAAAAACATCTGCGCGCTGTGATTGACGAAATCGAGTCACATTCTCCGGTTGAACTCATAGCAATCGGTATCGGTCACGATGTTACCCGCTATTATCAGCGCGCTGTGACAATTGTCGATGCGGAAGAACTTGCCGGAGCTATGACAGAACAACTTGCAAGCCTGTTTGACGAGGATGAATCCCGTAAAGCCCGCTAGGCCTATCTTCTGCCCGCTGCGGTTTTTCGATTTTCATCTTTCAATCAGAATTATTGTGACAAACAATCACGCTATCACAAAGTTTTCGAATGTCTTTGTTTAAACATCAATGAGTTTTCGAAAACTCGTATCCATTCCACTTTTTCCAAAACTTCTGTGTTCTGACTATTCTCTTTATTTTCTTCTTTATTTTTTAGATTTTTAAAACCAATCAGTTACTCGCAGAAAGACAAATAACTTTCCGCCTGATTTCCGCTCATTAACTCAAAATTTTATCAAGATGAAAGTAACAGCTGAATTTGTACTTCAGCTCTATCCTGACGTGACATTTTCTAGCAGAAGCGATGAAATATTCTGAAAGTTTTTATCTTGACAATACTTCTCGGCCCACCGAACCACGGCCTTAGCGTGCCAATTCCGCAGTGAAACCCGACAATGCTTTTTCAGATAAGTCGCTTCAGCCTATGCCTGTATGCTTTTTCGATAATTAACCGGTGATGCAACCATCAAATCGGCATGCTTCAAAACGGGACGACTGGTCTGTCACGTCCAGCTGCTCGAATCCGATTGAGAAAACCGGCCTTCAGAAACTTTGTCTTCGGAAATAAGCTGCCTAAAAGCTATCTCTGCCCGACATATCGACTTCTCTCAGACAGCCGAATCGCTATTTTCATGAATTTTTCCGTGATAAATATCCGGCATGAAAATGGCCAGAATGGCGCCATAAGGCAAAAGCATAAATAGGCCCATGAATAGTTTTACGCCGAAATCGCCGCAAGATAATGAAAGCCAGACGGGCACTTCAAGTCCCATCAGATTTGTCATAGTCGGAATCGAGCTATCGCTATAACCGGTGAGTTTGTCGATAAACGAAAAATGGCTGGAAAAAGCAACAGCGAAAAACCACACGGTATCAAGTGCCGAACCGGTAATTGCAGCTGCAAGCGGCGCGATCCACCAGGTTTTGCGCCGTAAGGGATTGAACACCAGAATATCCAGCAATTGTGCAAAAAGAAAAGCTGTTCCCGAGGCAATTGCCAATCGGGGGCTTGCAAGAATCCAGGAAACAAAAAGACCGGCAATAAAACCTGCATAAACGATGCGTCTTGCAGCGTGGGGGCCGTAGCGACGATTTGTCAGGTCGTTGATAAGAAAAGCAAATGGATAGGTAAATGCACCGTAGGTCAGAAGATGTTCCAATCCGAACCAGTGAAACGGATATTGCACCAGAACATTGGATGCCGTCACTGCGACGCACATTGCAAAAACCGCAAAAATAAGATGTCGGGTCTGTTTCATTTTTTTAACCTGGGTGATGGAACCAGAAAAAAGGGCCGAAAATCGGCCCTCAAGACGAATCGTATATTGAAAAAAATCAAGCTGCTTTTTCAGCGAGCTTCTTTTCAATCTGACGCTTCAACAAGCGGACCCGTTGCGACAATTCCTTGTCACCGGACTTCAAAAGAAAAGCATCAAGACCACCGCGATGTTCAACCGAACGCAAAGCATTTGCTGAAATGCGCAAACGATAGCTTTGCTCGAGAGCATCCGAGATCAATGTAACATTGCAAAGATTTGGCAAAAAACGGCGACGCGATTTGTTATTTGCGTGGCTGACATTGTTGCCATATTGGACTGTTTTTCCAGTCAATTCGCAGGCGCGGGACATAGGTTTCACCTTTAAATTCTAATAGAAGCAACCGATAAGCATGTTAAATTTCCAATGAACACGCGCATAGATTGGCTTCCCAAAAATTGGTAAGTTGCGTTTCTATAGGGGGCTTGGACGAAAAGGTCAAGAGTTTTCATGTGATAGATGAAGGTTAAAACGTAAGAAATCTGTTTTTTTGACAGGGATATGATAAAAGAATTGCCATGATGAGTGATATGAAAACAGATACACCCCGTTCTCGCGGCCGTTCCCCGATATTTCTGGGCATTTTCGGCTTCCTGTGTCTATTCTTTTTTTGTGCCTTTTCGGCATTGGGAGTCTGGCAAGTCGAGAGGCTTGGCTGGAAAGAAAATCTGATTAAAAATGCCAATGAACGCATCCACCTTGCGCCAATTGCTGCACCAACAAGAAGTGAATGGGGAAAGGTAACGTATGATAATGACGAATACCGCCCTGTTACGCTGAGCGGCCGTTTTTTGAATGACAAAGAAGTTCTGGTAACGGCTGTTGCCGATGAAGACACCGGTTATTGGGTGCTGACACCAATGGAAACAAAAGACGGGTCAATCACATTCATCAATCGGGGATTTGTCCCCATGGATAAGCGTGATCAAAAATCGCGTGAAGCCGGCATAATTGACGGGGAGGCGACTGTTACAGGTCTTTTGCGTATGAGCGAAGGTGGCGGTTTTTTCCCGCGTAAAAATAATCCGGATAGTAATTTGTGGTATACGAGGCAATTGCCCGCTATGGCAAAGAAAGTCGGCCTTGATGAGGTTGCCCCATATTTTATAGATGCCGATAAAACACCAAATATAGGTGGTTTACCAATTGGTGGCTTAACTATTGTCAGCTTCCCGAATAATCACTTGAGCTATGCTATTACCTGGTTTACTTTGGCCGTCGGTGTATTAGCAGCATCTATATTTTTAATTATTTCCGAAAAACGTCGTCGACGCGGTATCGTTTATGAATAAAGCAACAGGAGTTGGTTTTCTGGCAATCCTCATGTGGTCGCTTCTGGCGACGTTGACGGCATTTTCCGGAAAAGTTCCTTCTCTCCTGTTGACATCCATGACATTTCTCATCGGCACAATACCGGGGGTGGTGATCTGGATTAAACATCCTCAAACACTGAAAGATCTCAAACAACCCCTCATCGTTTGGGTCGTGGGCATTGGCGGCCTGTTCGGCTACCACTTCCTTTATTTTACAGCATTACGGAATGCACCGCCTGTTGACGCAGCATTGATCAATTATTTATGGCCGCTTTTGATCGTGCTCGGTTCGGCACTTATGCCGGGTGAAAAATTGCGCTGGTTCCATGTTCTCGGTGCATTATTGGGATTTTCTGGAATGGTGCTGGTCATCGCCGGAAAAGGCGGCGGCTTTGTTATTGATGAAAAAAACATGTTTGGCTATCTCGTTGCATTGGGAAGCGCTTTTGCATGGGCGGCCTATTCGCTTCTTTCCCGCCGTTTGGCAAAAGTGCCCACAACAGTCGTGGCAGCCTTTTGTCTTGTAACATCTATTTTGGCATTCCTTTGCCACTTCATTTTTTCCGAACCTTTTATTTTACCGGAAACCGGCGGACAATGGCTATCCGTTCTGTTGTTAGGTCTCTTTCCTGTCGGGCTTGCTTTTTACTGTTGGGATTTTGGTGTCAAAAAGGGCAATATCCAGCTTTTAGGCGTTGCAAGTTATAGCGCACCTTTGCTTTCCACGCTTATCATGGTGGCAACGGGGCTTGCAGAACCGTCATGGCGTTTGTTGGCGGCATGTCTATTGATTACCGGCGGCGCTGTCCTTGCATCCAAAAATCTGATTTTCAAATCGAAACTGCAATCAATTCCGGAATAGACGAAAACAATCATCATCAATCATAGTCATTCCTCTTTCGAGAAAAACGCTTCCCTATCGTCGGAATCAAATTTTACAGTCCTCCAAGAAAATTGCGTATTTGATTGGAATTTGGTCTGTTAAACTTAATAAAAATAATTTTTGGATTTAGAAATATTCTAAAAAAATCATTCCGGATGAATGCCTTCCGGATTAAAATAATAAAATCATAAAGCGCATAAAATACCGGTTTTATTTATAATCATTTATCCCGAGAATTTATAAATACATTTCGCGAACAAACTGGTTTTCCGCCCCTTTTCTTTTTTTCATCTTTTATCATATTGATATTTTTAAAACGATAGAACCAAAACTTCGCGCAACTACTGAATTAAAGCTCGTAAACAATGCTGACAATTTAATGTGCCCGATTGTTTTCAGGCAACTGAATTTGATTAGGAGAATTCGGATTAGCGAACGCGAACAAGCAGGCAAAACGAGTAAAAGCCAAAGGAAGGATTACGCATGTTTTATGGGATTTTCCTAGCCTTTGCATCCTATGCTGCTTACGCAATGAGTGATGCTTGCGTCAAATTTATTGATGGTGCACTTCCGCCTTATGAAACAGCCTTTTATGGCGCGCTCATTGGTATCATTGTCATTCCATTTTTGAAAAACCGTGACAATAAATGGATAGACATTATCCGCTCACAAAACTGGCCAATGTGGTTTTTGCGCACAATATCGGGTGCATTTGGCGTTATTGGCAGTGTTACGGCCTTTACACACTTATCAATGGCAGAGGCATTTACACTTATATTTTTACAACCTTTGTTTGTCAGTATTCTTTCCATGATATTTTTAAAAGAAGCCATCGGGTGGCGGCGTTGGTCGGCCATCATTATCGGCTTTATCGGTGTTCTTGTCGTTTTGCGACCAGGTTTTCGCGAACTCAATATTGGGCATGTGGGAGCTGTTTTCGCCGGTTTGAGCGGTGCTATTTCCATTATTATTGTCCGTCATATGGGGGGACGTGAAAAACGCATCACTCTTTATTCCAGCGGAATTATCGGTTCGATTGTTATCTGTGGCTTATTGAGCCTCCCCGGTTATATCGAACCGCATAACTTCGAATGGATTTATCTTGCCGGTTACGGGTTATTTGCAGCTCTTGGCGCGCTTTTCCTTATGGCTGCTGCTCGTCACGTTCCCGCCATTGCCATTGCTACCCCGCAATATAGCCAGATGATCTGGGCAATATTATTCGGTTATTTCATTTTCAACGATCATCTTGATCTTCCTATGATCATTGGCATTATCTTTATCATGGCCTCAAGCCTGTTAACTTTCATGCGTGAAAAGCATCAGCGCACTCAAACGACGCCACAAAAAGCCATGCTACAAAAATAATGAAATCCGCCCCTCATCCCATTTAAGAATTCTTTGCTAAAAACCAAAAGTTAAAGCTGAAAATGCATGTAATCGGAAGAATGGACATTATCCGAATAACTGCATCTTAGGACAGGCTTGCCAGACCATGTTCACCGGGAAAGGTGCAGCTGGTTCAAAGGTTCTGCCGATTTTTTTGCCTATCCCCGCCGAGATATCATTGCGCTTGTACGGTGTGCACTTTTAAATCAGGCGAGTTCTTGCTTTTGTGATCCTGAGTTTCTCATTCAATCCTGAAAAATCTTTAACGGTGCGGGAGATCGGGAAGCCAAATTTATAAAGGACAAGCTTCAAGATAAGGACAGACTTCGCTATCAAATCCTGAAAGAATAATCTCGCAAGCTTTTAGCTTGCTGTACAACGATTAATAACTGCAATCACTGAACCAGTGACAAGACGCTTCATTTAATAAAGGAAATCTATAAAATGCGACTTCCGTAACCATCAAGGAAACAAAAACCGTCTGGCTCGCGATAGGAAGCAGCGGCGTTACAAAAAGAAAGCCTCAGGAAAAGAAAAGGTTTTCCAATCAAAGTCAAAGCGGAAAAGGCCCCGCAAACTTCTAACGTTTGATTACTTGAAACCACAGGATATGAGAACGGAGCTGATTTTGCCTATATCGCAAAACTAGTGTTCTCAATTAAAGAAACAAAAACGCTTGGCTCGCGGGAGGGGCAGCAGACGTTACAAACGAAAAACCTCAAGGGAAGAATTTTCACGCAGACCCCGAGGGGCAAAACCTCTCAAGCTTTTAGCGTAATATAACTAAAACCCAAAAGACGCGGGAATAGATACAGATTTTTGCCTATAGCACCAAGCGGACGTTTCGATCAAGGAAACGAAACAAAAAAACGCCTGCTGCGGGAGGGGGCAGCAGACGTTACGAAGGGAAAGCCTCAAGGGAAGGAAAGGCTTTCCACACAGAGCCCGAGGGGAAAAGGCTCTGTGAGCTTTTAGCGTGCTGTACGGCGAGCTATCTCCGCAATCTCGGAACGGGTAATGCCGAGATCATTCAATTCATGAGCTGAAAGACGACTCAATTCATTATAGGTCGTGCGATAACGGCGCCATTTATTAAAACTACGAAGGAGGTTCATGACACTCACCTGATTATGATTAATACTATTATGTTGGAATTTGTTGAGGCGTATATAGTCTTGCCTTTCCAAATTGAGGAGTGACAAGATTGCATAGCTGCTGTGCACCGTTTAAGCATTTTGCATATTTTTTAGTCACAATTCGTTAAGAATTGTCGGCTTTTTGCCTCATTTCACGACATTCGGCCTTATTTAAGCAATAAAACGGTGTTTCTTGCCATAATTCTTATCAAAAATTTCATGATAATTGTTTTAAATTAAGCCAAATTACAAATTTGAAAGAAAGAAATTCTAGTTTCCTTTTCAAAATAACTTCCAGAATAATGATATTTTCTAACAAAACTCTTAAATCATGGTTAATTTTTCGTTAAGTGTAACACGACTCACGGGCATGAAATATATTGCTAGTGTCGGCAAATATATTATTGGCGTAGGCAATTGTTTATTCCGGCTATCCTCTGCTGTCTCGAAACAATCTCAAGCAGGGCACGCCGTATCCGTTTCATTCAATCGAGGCTTACCTGCATTAAAATTATCTCTGCCGGATTTACAATGCGTTATGCATCATATTCACACCGTCCTATCCGAGAAAAAGTAACCAATCTTATAAAATATCCGGTAAATCCCTCAAAACAGCGCATAACCTGATTTGAAAACATCATTTCCCGAACAAATGCAATTTTACCCTGATGTTTCCGGCTTGAAATTTGGTCAACGTAGTTTCTGATCAATTCCGGCAAGTATCGGAAACTGTAGTAGCATTAAAAAAGCTGCCAGAATTGATCTGGCAGCCTTTGATTAATTTGCACGTTTTGTTTTTAGCCACTTATTCAGTGACGGAAATGGCGCATGCCGGTAAAGACCATTGCGATGTTGTTTTCGTCGGCTGCTGCAATCACCTCGTCGTCACGGATAGAACCGCCGGGCTGGATAACCGCTGTTGCACCAGCTTCAACTGCCGACAACAATCCATCGGCAAACGGGAAGAAGGCGTCGGAGGCGACAACCGAACCTTTGGTCAAAGGCTCACTTCTACCGGCAATTTTAGCTGCATCGAGAGCCTTATGAGCGGCAATACGGGCTGAATCCACACGGCTCATCTGACCGGCACCAATACCGACTGTTGCATTATCTTTCACATAGACAATGGCATTCGATTTGACGTGTTTGGCAACCTGAAATGCAAATTTGAGATCACGCATTTCCGCTTCGGTCGGTTGGCGTTTTGTAACAACCTTCAATTCGAGATCGTCAATCACACCATTATCGCGCGTCTGAACCAACATGCCACCCGATACGGTTCTCATTGTCAAACCGGGAGCGCGCGGGTCAGGTAGACCACCGGTGATCAGAAGACGCAGATTCTTCTTCTTGGCAATGATTTCGCGGGCCGTTTCTGTAGCGTCCGGTGCGATAATGACTTCGGTAAAAATTTTGGTAATTTCGGTAGCGCAATCTTCGTCAAGCGGACGGTTCAGCGCGATAATACCACCAAAAGCCGAAACCGAATCGCAAGCCAAAGCTCTGAGATAAGCTTCTTTCAACGTTTTGCCTTTGGCAACCCCGCAAGGATTTGCATGTTTGATAATGGCGACCGCTGCGCTCTTATCCGGGTCGAATTCGGCAACGGTTTCAAAAGCTGCATCGGTATCATTAATATTATTATAGGAAAGTTGTTTTCCCTGTAAAACTTGTGCGGTTGATACACCGAAACGTTTTTCACCTGTAAGATAAAAGCCGGCCTTTTGATGCGGATTTTCGCCATAGCGCATAATCGTTTCAAGCTCACCGCCAATTGCACGCCATTTCGGCGTATCAATTTCAAGCTTCTCGGCAAACCAGTTCGATATTGCTGCATCATATGAAGCAGTACGGGCAAAGGCACGGGCAGCCAGCATCCGACGGAAAGAAAGCTTCAGACTGCCCTCATTTTTATCAAGTTCAGCCAATACCAGATTATAGTCATCCGAATCTGTCACAACTGTAACATAGGCATGGTTTTTTGCAGCGGCACGAATCATTGCCGGGCCGCCAATGTCGATATTTTCAACAATCGTTTCATTATCGGCACCGGAAAGTCTTGTTTCCTCGAATGGATAAAGATTGACAGCAACAAGATCAATGCCGACAATTCCATGTTTTTTCATTGCGGCCTGATGTTCGGGGTCATCACGGATTGCAAGTATGCCTCCGTGAATTGCCGGATGCAGGGTTTTGACCCGACCATCCATAATTTCCGGAAAACCGGTTACTTCAGAAACATCTTTGACAGGCAAACCGGCTTCAGCCAAAGCTTTTGCGGTACCACCTGTCGAAATAAGCTCGACACCATATTCGTGGAGTCGTGTTGCAAATTCGATGAGACCGGTTTTATCCGATACGGAAATAAGAGCCCGACGCACCCGAAGCAAATCGGGCGCGGGAATGTGTTTCGATGTCACAGTCATAGTATTGTTCCTGATAATTAAGCAGAAGAAATAACCTTGACTGCCATAGCACATGAAGTTGGAAAAAACACTCTGTGAATAGAAAAGTGAACGGTTTTGACTTGGAACTTTTAGATAAGCGCTTTTCAAAATACCTTCATTTTCAGATCAAATACTTAGCTTGCCTCGGTAATACGTGTAAAACGCCAACGGATTTTTTCGGTCAAAACCGGCCGAAAATTCAAGACAATCTGGCGGGTCCGTTTGGGGCCATTCACATCTGCAAAATCGATTGAATCTTCAAGCTGGATATCGGCATCGGGCGACATAAAATTCCACGCATCTCCACCAAAAACTTCCAGACGCAAGCTGTTACCATCATGGCTCACCTCGACATGGGGATGAAGATGGAAACGCACCGCTACATTATCACGGCCATCGCTTTTGATGGATTTACCGGCAGGCGCAAAAAAGGCGTCATAACCATCGATAATATTGCCATTGGACATAAGTAACAATCCACGCTCGTGGATCATGTTGAATGATCCGAGATAACCATTGTGACTTGCAACAAAACCGACACGATCCGGTTCTTCAACGCGCTTTATATTGACAATTGTCGGGCCGCTTATGAGTGCCGCGCGGCTGTTACCTTTACGTTTATGGAATTTACCGGATGATGTATCATTCAATGTTGCAGTTGAATGGGCTGCAGTCGCTCGCGCCATCAAAGCGTAATCGGCCGGTCCATAAGGGTCGATTCCCGCATTGATAATGAAACGGTCGGCACCTGAGGACATTTCAAAGGAAAGGCAACCTGCGGCCGCCTGATAGGAAACCTGACGCGGCGGTATGGTTCCGGTATCGGCAATGATGGTTGTGTTATTGGCATAAAGTCTTTGATAGCCGGAATAGGGGGCATGTGAAAAAGGCATACCGGCGGTCTCGTCGAGTTTTAAAACGACCGCCAACCGTTCCGGCAAAACCGGACCGACACCGTTGAAATGGGCAAGTGTCTGATCCTGATGAACAAAAAACCGCAAAGCCGGTAACATGCGTTCAACCGAATCAACCAGTATTCTTGGTGCAGTCTCTTTGCTGTGGGCATAAAGGTGACGCAGTGCGATAAGATCGGTCAATAGCGAAAGCAATGTTGCGGGGTTGCGCGAAATATGCCCGCCATCCGGCAATATTTGTCGGGTCAAAGAGCGGGTAAGCTGTGCCTGTGCTGCCTTCTTCATCGAAGGCGAAACCGGTAAACAAATAGAAGCAAAGCATAACGCAACTGCCGCCTCAAGACGGTTTTCATCCTCGTCCATATTGCGGATGGCCGTTCTTAGAAACCGTGCATGAAAACCTAACGCACGCAAAAACCGGCGTTCGAAATTTTCATTGGCGCCATCAAGCAACATTCTTGCGTGGCAAAGCCAGGAAATTAGTCTGCGTGCTACAACATCGGGATGCCATGCGGGCCCTTTGACATGTTTTCCTGACTGTTCAAGCCAATCATTGAGCAAAGAACGAGCATGGGCATTGGCAAGAGGAGTGCGTGCCGCATCAAGATGCCGGAGCCAGCTAAAATCGTTAAGTGCCGCTTCCCAAGCCGGCGTTGGCGGTTCGATTGCAAAAGGCGAGATTGACCCTGTCTGCACAATCCGTCCGGCAAGTGCAAACCGTCCATGATAGAATTCATGCGCCATTTCGGGATCGGCCAAATGAAGATCGACCGGTTCGGCAAGAATGCGCTGCGGGCGAAAGCCGGAAAAACGCCAACGAAATAATGGTCCGACGCACAGGCGCCGCAACAAACGCATCGCAGCATAGAGCGCCGGCGACGTTTTATATTGCTGATCAACTGTGGTGGACACGATCGGAACTCCATGAAAATAAACTTGAATACATTTTCATTGATTAAGGTGAATGATTGGTTAATTTTGGTAAAAAACTCGCAATAGAACATCGCGATCAAATGAAATTATCATCATCTATTTTTGGAAAAAAGCATGAATGCTCTACCCGTTTTCAAGCGTTCTGGCTTGAAATATCGGCATTAAAAATTTCGGAACTTGGCCATCAGCCATTTAAAACTCACAAAACAAACTCTCAGAAAACTGAAGGTTTCATAGCCCGATTTCTCTTTTTTCAGAATAAACCGGTGAAGCAGAAAATAATAGGAGGTTGCGAAAAGCTTAAGCAATACGTTGGAATCTCGCAGCAAAAAAGCCGTCCATGCCCGATAATAATGCGGTTTTCCCTTCAAGATCGGCAGGAGTTGTCCGCAAAACACCGTTTGATAAAAGCTCTTTTCTTCCCCCCACTTCCTCGTCGCGGATTGGCACGAGCTTGATGTCATTGCGACTTGAAAGGACGTTATTGACGAGTTCTTCACCTTCCTGTCGGAAAATCGAACAATTTGCAAAGACAATCAAGCCGCCAATTTTGACAAGCGAAATGGAAGCGATAAGAAGTTCAAGCTGTAATTTTGCAAGTTTTTCAACGTCACTGACATCTTTTGTCCATAAAATATCAGGGTGTCTTCTGATTGTTCCGGTCGAAGAACAGGGAGCATCAAGTAAAACAGCGTCAAAAAGCTCTTCCGGTTTGAAATCTTTGAGATTGCCAGCCCATGTTGCAACCTTCAAATTAAGCCGTTCCATATTATGTTGTAAACGTTTCAGGCGGTTTGCCGAAAGATCGATTGCCGTGACATTTGCTCCCTGAATGGCAAGCTCTGCTGTTTTTCCGCCCGGTGCTGCACATAAATCTGCAACAGTTTTATCTTTAATATTGCCGAGCAAGCGGGCGGGAAGAGATGCGGCCGCATCTTGCACCCACCATTCCCCTTGCTGATAGCCTTCAAGATCGCTTACCGCCCCTTCGACATGTTCAAGCCGGACAGTGCCATTGAAGAGAACATGACCACCGAGTTTTTCGGCCCACATCTCCGGGTTGCTTTTGACTGAAATATCGATGGGTGGTTCATTTGCCTGTGCGGCTAAAATTTTTGCTGCCTTTTCACGACCATAGTTTTCGACAAGCACTTGTGAAAACCATGCCGGAATATTTTCCGTGGTCGCGCTTTGCGCCCGTTCCTCATCAGCAGTGCGGGCAAGTTTTCGCAAAATTGCGTTCACAAGGCCGGAAAAGCGCTGATTGCGCGGGTCGCTTTTGGCAGCCGTGACTGCAAGATCGATTGCCGCATGGTCAGGAACGTCAAGATAGAGCACTTGTGCAGCCGCCACATGGAGAAGATGCCTTAAGGACAGGGCATTTTGCGGCAAAGGCCGATCAAGATAACACTTAAAGATTCTTTCAATATCGGCACGATGGCGAAGTGCTGCCCCCAAAATGGCGCGCACCAGCATACGATCGCGCATTTCAAGTGCCAAATATTGGGGATGCCCGTGCTCATTATCGATGAGGCCATCAAGCGATGTCTTTTTGTCAATCACTGCCGAAAGAAGACGGGCTGCTGCCAGCCTTGCCGGAAGGCCCGGAACAGGCGCAGCAGATTTTTTTTCTGACAAACCGGATTGATGTATTTTATGTTTATTTGCCAATATCGACTCGTTATGACCATGGACCTTTCGGCGTGTTATTGCGCATCCATGACGGACGTTCAACTGTGCGGCGCATATTTTCCCATGGCGAACCGCTTGTTGTCGTAATATTCATTTCCTCGGCCTGTTTGCGCAAAGCTGCAATGCGATTTTCTGTCGAGGGATGGGTCGAAAAAAGATTATCCGCCCCGCTCCCGTTCAGGGGATTGATGATAAACAAATGTGCCGTTGCCGGATTATGCTCTGCCTCTTCATTGGGGATAGTTTCAACACCTCGGGCAATTTTGTTCAAAGCCGAAGCAAGCCATAGCGGATTTCCGCATATTTGCCCACCGCGTTTGTCGGCCGCATATTCACGTGTTCTGCTGATCGCCATTTGCACAAGCATTGCAGCAAAAGGCGCCACGAACATCGCAATAATTGTACCGATAATACCCGATGAATTGGAGTTGCCATTGGAATCACGGTTACTGCTGCCGAAAAACAACGCGAAATTACCAAGCATCGAAATGGCACCGGCAATCGAAGCGGTAATCGTCATTGTCAGCGTATCATGGTTTTGCACATGTGATAGCTCGTGCGCCATGACACCGGCCAGTTCTTCCGGACTAAGAGCGTTCAACAGACCGGCTGTGGCGGCAACAGAAGCATGTTCGGGGTTGCGGCCTGTTGCAAAAGCATTGGGCTGGGCATCATCAATCACAAAGACTTTCGGCTGGGGAAGACCGGCTTTTCTGGCAAGGTCGCTGACAATCCGGTAATATTGGGGGGCACTGCGCTCATCAACCTGATGCGCGCCATACATACTCAAAACCATTTTATCCGAATTCCAATAGGAAAACAGATTCATTCCGGCTGAAATGAGAAATGCGATCACTGCGCCATTACTGCCGCCAATCAGGTAACCGACGCCCATTAATAGTGCCGTCATGAAAGCAAGAAGCATGGCGGTACGCATAAAATTCATTGTCAACAACTCCGATATAAAGCATATTTGTCCTATATGATGGTGAATATTTCCGTTTTCTTCAATGGAAGACCTATGAAAAATGACTGACAAACAACAAGAACAAAATATAGAAAATAAAAATTCCGAAAAAAAAGAACTTCCCCCTGCTGCACAAAGAGCACTGAAAGAAGCTGAAGAGCGGCGTAAAAAAGCCAAAAAAACCGATGCGCCGAAGGAAATTGGTGGCCGTGGTGGCAACGATCCTTCACGCTATGGCGATTGGGAAATAAAGGGAAGAGCTATCGACTTCTGATTTTTGAAAGTTGATACAGTTAACCTGACTTCATTGAACGACTAAACTTGTTTCAAGCGACATTGATTTGCTTTGCGCGATATTGCTCTTTTAACAATACAGCTTTTTTAAATGTGCCAAAATAATTTGTTACACCAATTTTCAAAACCGGATTTTACAAGCTGTTGTTTCGGCTTCATCAATTTTTATTTTAGGTCCGAATTCTTCGGTCGTTTTTTCCATTCTGTAATGGACAATATAGAAAGCTTTGCCGCCTTTCGCGGCTTGATCGGATAGGCTCCAGCATTTTTTAAAAACTTTACCGCTTGCTTTCCGCAAATGGTTGATCATCAACCGCTCAACTGCCGGTTACGAGCCGATGGTGCAATCAATCCCGGTTATAAACTTATCCGCTGAAACAAAAATGAGAAATACAAAAAAATCATTCAGTGCAACGTTTATGCGTCACACTAAAATTCCAATAAAAAACGGGCATCAAGTGCCCGTTTTTTAGACTTTTTTTCAAGACTTGCCGGAAGTCTCGAAAGCTTTAATTTTAAAAGCTT
Source organism: uncultured Bartonella sp. (assembly GCF_946479275.1). Taxonomy (GTDB): domain Bacteria; phylum Pseudomonadota; class Alphaproteobacteria; order Rhizobiales; family Rhizobiaceae; genus Bartonella. The sequence continues at coordinate 188,522 of NZ_CAMLFE010000004.1, read as the reverse complement.
ATTCTGTCGGCTGGGCTGTTGCTTCTTCAGCAGGAGCAGCTGCGGCAGCTTTGGCTTCTTCTTCAGCCTGTTTAGCTGCAGCAATACGTTCCTGAGCTTTTTTGCCGGGCTGCGCTTTATTCGGATTGTTGCGGGGTTTGCGTTTGAAAAGACCGGCAGCATCAAGAAAACGTGCAACACGATCTGTCGGCAAAGCACCGTGACCCAGCCAATATTGGATGCGCTCGTTATCCATCTTTATGCGATCATTCTCGTCGGCAAGCATCGGGTTCCAGAAACCGACACGTTCGATAAAGCGGCCATCACGCGGGCTGCGGATATCGGCGATAACGATATGATAGTAAGGACGCTTTTTTGAACCTGCGCGTGACAGACGAATTTTCAACGACATGTTTTATCTCCTATTGTCGGTTTTGGCTTTTAACCAATCGGGTTGCCGCCGGCCTTTTCGTGTTCCGGCAGAATTGTTTTCCTATTTCGAATTAAGTTTCAAAGCTGTCGCTTCGTGGTGACGAATGACTTCTTTGACAATAAAACTTAAGAATTTCTCCGCAAAATCAGGATCAAGATGGCTTTCTTCTGCAAGCTTGCGCAGACGAGCTACCTGACGTTTTTCGCGTGATGGATCGGCGGGTGGAAGGCCGTATTTTGCCTTCAATACTCCGACAGCTTTGGTGCAGCGGAACCGTTCGGCAAGAATATGCACAAGTGCGGCATCAAAATTGTCAATCGAATCACGAAGTTGCAAAAGCTCTTCAGGAATTTTTGTGTCACTCATAATCTTCAACGTTTCTTCGTTTTTCAATGCTTCTTCGGCAGGCCGGGAAGCCCTTGGAATTTTGTTCCACTTGAAGGCAGTCCGGGTAGTGTCCCGCCACCAAGACCGGGAAGCTTGTTTCCAAGACCGGCACTTTCAGCCTGTTTCTGAATTTTTTCCAATTGCTTGGGATCCATTGACGAAAGGTCGGGAAGTCCGCCGCCCAAACCGCCAAATCCCAATTTGGCGCCAATGCCGCCCATCATCTTCTGCATCAGACCGCCTTTGCCTTTGCCGCCCATCATTTTCATCATGTCGGCCATCTGGCGATGCATTTTAAGAAGTTTGTTGATGTCGGCCGCATTGGTACCCGAACCTTTGGCAATGCGTTGCTTGCGGCTATGTTTCAAAAGATCGGGATTGGCACGTTCTTCTTTGGTCATGGAAGAAATAATGGCCAATTGGCGGTTAAAGAGATTGTCATCAAGACCGGCAGCCGCAATCTGATCTTTCATTTTTCCGATGCCCGGCATCATGCCGAGAATGCCACCCATACCGCCCAATTTTTTCATTTGCTTGAGCTGTTCGGCCAAATCGCTCAGGTCGAATTTGCCCTTCTGCATTTTTTTGGCAAGTGCGGCGGCTTTTTCCTGATCTATCGTTTCGGCGGCTTTTTCAACCAGCGAAACAATGTCGCCCATACCCAGAATACGATCGGCAATGCGGCGCGGATGGAATTCTTCCAGCGCTTCCATTTTTTCGCCGGTTGCAATGGCCTTGATCGGCTTACCGGTTACAGCACGCATTGAAAGCGCAGCACCACCGCGCCCGTCACCATCCATACGTGTCAATATGATACCGGTAATGCCCACACGCTCGTCAAATGAACGGGCAAGGTTGACAGCATCCTGACCGGTCAGACTATCGGCAACAAGCAGGATTTCGTGTGGTGCGGATTTGGCCTTGATGTCGGCCATTTCAACCATGAGCGGTTCGTCAATATGGGTGCGACCGGCCGTGTCGAGAATAACAACATCCTGACCGCCAAGTTTGGCAGCCTGAACAGCACGGGCGGCTATTTCTACCGGTGTCTGGCCGGCAATGATCGGCAATGTCGGCACATGAATCTGTTCTCCAAGCTGGCGCAATTGTTCCTGTGCTGCCGGACGACGCGTATCAAGAGAAGCCATCAGAACTTTTTTGTTCTGTTTTTCAGTGAGACGTTTGGCAATTTTTGCCGAAGTTGTCGTTTTACCGGAACCTTGTAGGCCGACCATCATAATAACAACCGGCGAGGGTGCATTGAGGTCTATTGAAATGCCTTCTGTGCCAAGCATTTCCACCAACTCATCATGAACGAGTTTGACAACCATTTGCCCCGGTTTGATTGATTTCAAAAGATTGGCACCCACCGCCTTTTCACGGACACGGTCGGTAAACGAGCGCACAACATCAAGTGCGACGTCGGCTTCAATCAGCGCACGACGAACCTCACGCAGAGCGGTTGCAACATCCTGCTCCGACAAGCTTCCACGCCCTGTCAGATTGTTCAGAATGGTGCCCAGACGTTCCTGTAAGGAATCAAACATTGTCTACCTCTTTAATAAGCCAACAAACCCGAACCAAACGAAACACCCACCCGAGGGCGCATCGCGCTGTCGGATGTTGACCTCCGGGATCTCTTTATACCGTTACGGGTCCCGGTCGGTGGCTCCAAGTCTGATAAGCTTGTCGCAGATTTAAAGCGTCTTAAAACAGCAAAAGAAGCATCTTGTCAAGGTTTAAGCATAATGTATTTGATAAAGTGTAATCCTACTTGGTTTCAGAACCAACTTGTTATAAGCGATAAACAACATTTTACCTGCACAAAGGTTAGGTTTTTAAGAAGGAACAGCTCGAATGTTTTGTAAAAGCGCGATAAAGGCCGGTTTTATCGGCTTGGCATTTGCCGCAACCACCGGAGTTGCCCTTGCAGCTCCAAAATGCGGAAGTACTTCGGCCGGTTTTGAAAACTGGGTAGAGGCAACCAAGCAGGAAGCAGCCGCCAACGGAATTGGCAAGCGTGGTATAGCCGCGTTGAACAATGTGCATTATGCCCAAGCAACCATCAATGCAGACCGTGGTCAGAAAAGTTTCAAATTGAGCCTTGACCAATTCATGAAAAAACGCGGCTCATCAACCATTGTTGCCCGTGGTAGAGTAATGAAAAAGCAAAACGCGGCACTGTTTGACCGGCTTGAGAAAAAATACGGTGTTGCATCCGGTCCGGTCATTGCCATTTGGGGTATGGAAACAAGTTTCGGTTCCTTTATGGGTAAGCAACATACATTGTCAGCCGTTGCGACATTGGCTTATGATTGTCGACGCAGCGCCTTTTTTACCGACCAGCTCTATGCCGCTTTGAAGCTGATTGACCGCGGAGATTTTGATCCGAATTCTATCGGTGCAATGCATGGCGAAATCGGACAAACCCAATTCTTGCCGAAAAACGTTCTGCTCTACGGTGTTGACGGCGATGGTAACGGTCATATCGACATGATCAATTCGAAGGCCGATGCCCTTGCTTCTACATTCAATTTCTTGCGCAATCACGGTTGGAAACCGGGACAAGGTTATCAACCCGGAGAACCCAATTTTGCTGCTATCCAAGGTTGGAATGATGCAAGCGTTTACCAACAATCAATTGCTATCATGGGTAAACAGATAGACGGCAATTGATGAAACGAACGGCCGACGAGCTCAATCGGAATTTTTCGATACCGACGTTTTCTCAAAGTTTTCGGCCCGTTATGACTGCAATATTTTAAAACCGTTAAAGCCTGCCAGAGCGGCAGGCTTTTTCATATTTGTTTTTGATATTTAAAAGTCTATTCAACCGGCTAACCGGTTCAAAAAACAAAGATCATTACTCGGCACGGGTAAAGTCACCGCTACGCCTGTCCATAATCCATAATTCGCCCGTTGCAATGTCGAACCATGCACCATGAAGCGTAAGCTTTCCCTGATCTTCGCGCTGTTTTATCCACGGAAACGTACGCAGATTATTTATCGAATAGCGGATGGAAATTCGCTCAAGTGCTGTTTGACGTTCACTCGATGTCATCAACGTATTGGTGGCAACAGCTTCGGCAGCCGGCGTCAAAAGCCCCATCCACTTGCCGATAAAATCGACAGAAGAAAGCGGCTTTCCCTCAAGGTCAAGTGCATTACGTATACCGCCACAGCGTGCATGGCCAAGTACAACGATGTTTTTGACCTTCAATGATTGGACCGCAAATTCCAACGCAGCCGACGTCGCATGATATTCTTTATCGGGATGAAAAGGTGGAACCAGATTGGCCACATTGCGCATAACAAATATCTCACCGGGATCGGTATCGAAAATTGTCTCGGGCGCAGTGCGTGAATCGCAGCAGGCTATAACCATTGTCTCGGGCTTTTGCCCTTCATAAGCCAATTGTTTATAGCGTTCGCGCTCATGAACAAGCCGTGTGTTCATGAACGTATGATAGCCATTTAAAAGCTTTTCGGGAAAATCAAACATAAATCATCACTTGGCGGTATTCGCGTTCTTCGCCTGTTACTTGTTTTTTGCCATGTCCGCCGTATCTTTGAGATAACGCAACGTAACACGCTCGGCGAGTGTCCCTAAACGATGGAGCCCGCTTTCAAGCATCAGCTCGTAAGCATTGTGCCTGGTTGTTTCCATAAGCAATGTGTAAACAGAAGCCGTAGCAAAACGAAGGGCATCTTCTTCATTGTCACCATCAAGAATGCGGGCAAGAAAAAGTGCCGCTGTGAGATCGCCCAGACCGTTGACCGGATCTTTTACTAACGGGTGCTCTGCCAACAGAATTGATTTATCTGTTACAAGCAGATTGCCGGTAGCATTTTTCAAGAGTGGCCAGGCGGAAGTAACAAGAGTTGTCTTGCAACCCGTTTTTCGTGCAGCGGCAATAATCTCGTGATTGGTCTCAAGTTTTTTCGATACAATCCACTCGAGTTCCGAGCGATTGGGTTTCAAAATATCGGCAAGCGGCAACAATCGGGAAACTGTTTCTTTTGCAATGTCTTCCCCTACATAAAGCCCGCCTTCATCGCCCAGAACCGGATCGCAAAAATATATGAGATGAGGATTTTTCTGTTTGAGCGTTTTGATAAGATCGGCTGTAATCTTGATCTGTTCGGCACTTCCGAAATAACCGGTCATAACAGCTGCAATCTCTCCGACCCATTTCGAGCGAATAATATCATCCGCCCATGCCTTGAAATCGGCAACCGGAACGATGAGACGATGGGATGACCCATGGCGCGGTTGCCATGTCATGCTGACAGTCAACATATCCCAGACAGCATACCCCATTTGTTCAAGAGCATTGACACTCACACGCGTTCCAACCGAACCGCGAATAACGTGGCTTGAAATAACAAGAACAGATTTTCCAGAATTGCTCATCAACAATGCCTTCTTAATAAAACAAGCTTTTATTTAAAACCTGTTGCCCCTCCTCACAAGTGTGAAAGTGATGATTGATGCCAAGAATATCCAGCCCGCTAGAACCGCAATTAAAATTCGCGACGGCGCAAGCTCACGTTCTGAATAATTTTATTGAAGCACCATCCGACTTTTCCATTTTTTTACAAGTCATTGATTTATGTGAAAAATTTTCAATTAAATTTTCACGCTCATTTTAAAGGAAATATTTCCTGCTTATAGCACACCTTATAGCGCGAAAGGCGTGAAGGAAAACCCTCATCAATAATGTCAAAATTATCCCGCACCATCGCACCCAAGCGGAATTTTTAGAAATCAAATTGGATCAATGTGCCCGATTTTGAAAAAGGCCAGTCGAACCTCACCATTTTTTATCGATAGCTGCAAAACCGGATCGCCTTTGTCATTTTTCTGCATGGCATTTAGCGCAAAAAAGATTGTTTTGAGATTGTCAGCCTGCGAGGGAAACGCATTACGTGCTGTTTGCAATAGCTTGTTCTGGTCACTGATAGCGATATTAAACTTTGCATTGAGATACCCTTCATCGTCAAACGAAAAAGGCCCTGAAACTGTCATTGAACCACCGCTTTCAAAACGGACTGTCGACGGTTTCAAAAATCCCTTATGACCGCGCATGCGTTGGAGCGGATCGATTTCGTTTTCACTCACTTCAAAAAGCGAAAAAGCTTCGTCGATTGACCATCTGATATCACCGCTCATTTCCGGAACAGGTGTATTTTCGTGCGGAATGATCAAAGGCAGAACCAGATTTTCAAATGTCACTCTGGCATCAAGGTTGGTGTTTAATCCATGCGCATCAAAACGCAAAAACTTTGCTGTGGTCTTGTCAAGCAATTGGCCGGCATCCGCCTTCGAGCCGATTTCCAAATTGTCTGTGCGCAAGCTGACTGCATCGGGAATTTTCCCGCTCATATCGGTTTCAATTGCCATTTGGCTCCATTTTGCCGAAAGCGGAACGAGTCCTGGAAACTCGAGAGAGATCGGTGCTCTCAGCGACAGTTCAAGCCAACGTGGTGCATAAACAGGTGCACCGGCGATTATTTTTTCACCCGAAAAGGCAAAGCCTTTCATCAATTGTTGCAAATTGACTGTGTCGCAGGAGACACCAATTCTGAGTGGATAGCCGGTTTTATGCATATTCTCGCATAAGACGACAAAACCGCTTTCATTATAAGTGGCCAATTGATTGGAAACTTTTTCTTCGACTTTATTTGCCAGAAAATACCAGATGATTGTGTAGAGTATAACAATCACCACAACGGCAAATACACCCCGTACAAGATATCTGTGACTGACTGTTTTACGGTGATGCTCGAAGTCGAATGAAGACATCTGAGGTTTTACTCGCGATCTCTGTGAAAAATTTTTTGCCGATCATAGAGAATAAGTCTTTATATCTCCATAGACATTTATGTTTTTTTTAGTGCATATATCAAAACCATGTAAAAGTGCATGGGATGAGGATGGTCAACAAATGCACGATTTTTGGGTTTTCGGCTATGGCTCTTTGATGTGGAATCCCGGCTTTCACTATGATTTTATGTCGCCTGCCCGACTTTATGGCTATCATCGTTCCTTATGTATCTATTCCAACTACTATCGCGGAACTGTCGAAAATCCGGGTCTCGTTCTGGGGCTTGATGGCGGCGGATGTTGTGACGGGCTGGCTTTCCATGTTCCCGTGGAGGACACAAAAAAAACCTATGATTATCTGATCGAGCGCGAACAGGTAAACAGCGTCTATATCGAAAAGTTGAAGCCGATCCACCTGAAAGATGGGCGCATTGTCAACGGGTTATTTTTTGTAGCAGATCATTCGCACGAACAATATGCCAAAAAGCTTGATCGGGAAAATATGGCGCTCATTATCCGCCAAAGTCATGGACTTGCCGGTTCCAACGTTGATTACGTGGTTAATACTGCGGCAAGTTTAAGAAAAATGGGCATTCCCGACAGGTCTCTGGAAAAGCTTGCAAAACTTCTTCAGGACTGATGAACCTGAAACTATCTACAACCTTCAAAATCGCATTAGATGTTACCGGTTAGGATTGAACGGTTGACTTCGGCTTGCCGAACATTTTGACAAGTGCCTGTTCGATCCAGCGACGTAACGCCGGATCATAGATGAAACGTCCTTCCAGTTGCGATTTTGCGCATTGGGCACCCTTCAACTCTAAACGTTCAGCACCGTGCACCACCCAACGCTGCATCATTGCACGTGTCAATTCGGAATGGAATTGCAAACCCCACGCATTTTCACCATAGCGGAACGCTTGTGTAGGATAAGTGCTGCCCTTGGCCAGAAGTTCGGCACTCTGCGGCAAATCGTAAATGCCTTCACTATGGAAATGATAAACCATTTTCGGCCAATCCATAACACGTTTGCCACTTCCGGTTGCTTCGATCGGATACCAACCGATTTCGACTTCACCATCGCTACGCGGTTTGACCACCCCGCCAAGATTTCTGGCAAGCAGTTGCGCTCCAAGGCAAATACCGAGAAACGGTTTATTTTCTTTAAGGGCAACCGAAATCCAGTCCATCTCGCGATTGATAAATGGCTCATTATCATTGGCACTCATCGGGCCGCCAAAAATGATTGCCCCTGCATAATCTTTCAATGTTGTTGGAAGACAATCTCCTAATACCGGCCGATAAATGCTCAACTCGAAGCCGTTCTTCTGCAAGATTTGGCCGATGCGTCCGGTACTTGAAGAGGCCTGATGCAAAACAACCGCTATTTTTTTCTTTTCCTCTTTCGGGGAAAATTTTTCATCCGCCAATGACATTCTATTTCAATAACCTATTTAGTTTCTGGCAGGACTTTCGGTTTTTCCGGAAGTTGTTTTCTTTGACCCACCATTTTCTTCAATTCCAGACGATCCTTACGGTCAACACCAATCATTTCCGCAATCCGCCAGATCAGCGTATCTTCCAATTCGTAAATATAACCATCAGCATAAGCAATTTCCCACAATACGCCGATAAATTTGATGCATTCTTCTTTTGTAAGGTGGCGTTTTAATGTCGAGGTAAATTTGAAGATGTCGAGACTGTCACGATTGGCTGCTTTGCCAGCTTCAATCAAGGCTTTCACATCCGGTTCGGCAAGTTCGAATTCATGAGAAACAATGTCATAGAGGACTTTTTTCTCGACACCCTGTTCCTGACCATCAGCGTCAACAATATGAAAAGCCAGAGCAACCGCTGCTACCCGCGGATCATCGTCGCCAAATTCGGGACCGGCTTTCCCAAGCGATCGTATAAAGTCTTCCAGATGCTTTAATATCAATCCCTGTCCTCGCTTCTAGAGTTGTTATGCGTGTTACGTCACGAAATTTTCTTGAAAAACTTGGCTATTCAAATTTTGTCTTCAAGCAGGTTTCGCAATAAGCTTGCCATATCTTCTTACAACCTGCTTAACAGACCATTTCCGCTCCCGCAGAACTTATAAGAGGCTGTACAAGAGAAGATATGGTCGAAGATCAACTTTTCCCAAACACTTTTTTGCGCGCATATCATTTCTTATGCACATATTATTTCTTATGTACGCCCGGATCATCGACGTTGATGCGGGTTGCATCAACAGGACTTTCCGGTTTTGACGGGTCAACGGCATCAACAATCATAACCGGTTTGGTGTGGAATGTTTGTGTCCCTTTATTTTTGTCATTTCTGTCTTTTAAACTTGTTGACCTGACATCGGCATTCATCGTGTTTCCACGATCCGTACTGGCCGTTTTTTTAATTTTGACCGGTGATTGTTCGATTGTAGCGGGAATGACGTCATCAGGATTTAAAGTCAATCCGGGAGTGCGTGAAGGAGCCTGCCATCGAAATGCATCCAATTTGCCACTGATAGGAGAGACCGGTTGCCACTTGTCAAAAGTTTTGCCATCTGCCATCCAAACCGGATCACGATCAGCACGCACTGCCAGAGACAACCATTGACGGACCCGCCCCTGATCTCCGCTTTGCGCTTCTTCAATATCGGCAAGTAAAAGATAGGCACTCTCGCGGGGTGCAATTTTTACTGCCTTTTCCGCCTGATCGCGCGCGAGTTGAAGTTCGCCTGCATCAAAAGCCGAGCGCGCAACAATGAAGCATGATTCAAAGGCTTGCGGATTTTTTTGAGCAAGAGCTTTTGCTTTTTTCAAGCGGTCAACAGCCCGTTCCTCACCGTTCAGATAAAGGCTTGCCAGATCGGCATGGGGGGACTTTTTCCATAAATTTTCAATGAGCCTGTCAGCTTTGCCAATTTCATGTTGACGATAGAGAATATCGGTTGCGACAAGTGTCGCAGGCACAAATGACGGGTCGAGCTTTTGGGCTTTCAGAGCTGTTTTTCGTGCTTCATCAGGATAATATTCGAACATATCCCTGGCCTGACCGGTCAAAAGAACCACGCGCTTATGTGTGAGTTTTTTGTCAGACCGTTCAGCGCGCGGCAGTGATTTAACTTCCCGATCAAAAAGCTCGAGCGCTTTTCCCCACGAACCTTCGGCGCAAAACCGGTCAAGCATTGCCTGATTGGCCCATGTTAGCGATGGGGCGATCAAACTTGCTTTTTCAGCATATTGACCGGCGGCTTCATAGGCACCCGATCTCATTGCCTCACGATAAAGCCCATAAAAACCCGCAAGCTGCGTTTTCGGAGATTTACTCATCTCCTCGTAAACACGAAGTGCACCGGGAACATCATTTTCAATAAGTAATGTTTTTGCGTCCAGAAATTTGGCAAGAGGTTCATTTTCACTATCAAGATAACGGGCAACACGTTTATTCATGCGTTTGGCCGTATCGACATCGCCGGATAGAGCTGCAAGAAGTCCGCTTGACAAAGCTTCACGACCTTTTTTCTGCCGTTGTTCCTCAAGGTGACGGGAAAGTTTGCGCGGTGCTGAAAAAACCGATTTCAGAATGAAGAGCAAAAGCAAAACGACAACAACGAGCAGAACGAAAGCAATTACTGCTGTCAAAACAGAAACAGTGACTCTGCTTGAACCGAAGTCCATCACCAGATCGCCGGGATTATTGGCAAGCCAGGCAAAACCGGCTCCAAGAATTGCTATTACAAGAACATAAAAGAGTACGCGAACCATTTTTCTTCATACCCCTCTAATTCAAGTTTTGTGGTGTGGACGAAGACATCAGGCTATTCAATATCTCCGATAGAACCGCATCGGCATCACGCCGCATTTTCAACTTTTCTATAAAATCCGACGAAATATCCTTGGCACTTTGGGGCAGGTTCTGCCATTCGCTCAAGGCACGTTCATTGTCGCCTTCCTTGATTGCTACTTCCATTCTTGCAGCAATTGCACCGGCACTATTGCCCTCGACATTGCCGACAGGGCGAGAGGTTACGAGACTTTTTGCTCCAGCCCATAATTTTTCACCAAAACCCGCATTATCTGCCGGTTGATTGTCTGTTTTGGCAATCCGATCGGCAACACGCGCAAAGTCATTTGAAAGCTCGGCCTGATTGGGGACACCTTTGTCGGCATATCGCTTGAGATTATCAAAGATCGTCAAATCGGGAGCAATATTTTCAAGTGTGCCAAGTTCGTTTGCATAGGAACCACCGCGATCAATAGCATTTTTAAGCGCATTTGCCGCAGTTATTGCCGCAACATCCTTGCCTTGAATGGGCGTCTTGAGCGCACTTTTTATCTCTTCTACCTGCTCCTTCAAATGATCTATATTTTGAGCATTTTCTTGAGCCAGATCGAAAGCCTTAACCGATTTTTCCGAAATCGCGGGAAGAGTTTGCAACCGGTTTTGAATATCGGTAAATTTGCTTGTCAGAATTTCGGCTGCCTGCGGACTGGTGCTGTCGCTGACGGAAGAATTGGCAACGTTGTTCAATGTTTCAACATTATCAATAACGCCCGACAATTGTTGGCCCATAGCATTTGTTTTACTGTCGAGTTCACTGACACGAGCCACAACTTTATCAAGCGCCTGCCGATCGGCAGAAGAAAGCTCTGCTGTAACAGTTGCGCCATCCACCGCATTCTGTTTGAGGCTTACAATTTCGTTTTCAAGATTTGCCAATTTGTTTTGCGTGGAACTATTCTGCTCTGAAAAACCTGGCAACAAACCGCTCCATTGCAAGCCTGCTCCGATAACAAGAGCAATGACACCTCCGGCAACGCCGGAAACAAAATGGCTGAAGCCGTTGCCGCCTTTTGTTCCGCTCACGCTATCTGGCCCGGAAGATGGTGAACCATTTTTATTTTTTTCATTCTTATGAGAGGTCTGGTCACTTGCCATTTTTACCCCACTTTTTTCTTTATCGCCACTTTTCTCTCTATCGGGTGCATAGGCAATTTTCGTATCGGCGGGTTTTATTCCTGCGTCCTGATTGTCAGACTTTTTGGTTTCTGTCTTTGACTCGGGAGGTATTTTAGCACCGGAAGTTTTATCACTTTGCCGTTGGTTCTCTGTTAGAAAGCTTTCCTGATTGGCGTCAATAACAACAGGCTCGGCTTCCGGAATCTCGGTTTTTTCTGCATGAAGATCTACCAATGGAGGCTTACGGGTTTTACCCGAATGTTGAGATTTAGCCTTTGGTTTTTGAGGCTCTGCCATAGCTCCTCGCTTTCCTTGTTTAATCCGTGACCAGAATACCGGCGTGAAATGAAAGAATGGTTTATATCATCAAAATAGGAAAAATACTTTAAGCCAATATTGTCTTCACCCCATCCAACATCGCATTTTCATTCGGTTCATATGCTATAACCGGTGCATTCAAAAACGTTTTTGGAACGGCATTTGCTATGCGCACGGAAAGACATAAAAGTACTGTTGACTGATTAATATAGCCGCTAATTTGTTTAAGACCAGCAGCAGCCATAGCTGAATAAAGCATAACGATATCGATTTTTTGAGGAATCTTCAGCTTTTGTTTGTCGTCAAGCTTTACCGGTACCGTATCATATATTTCAATTGTCTCGAAATATTTGTATTTCTGGCGCAGCTCATTCTCAAGATCCGGCCGGCGTACATGACCGGCAAGATAAAGAATACGATCGGTCGGTGCTCTTTCTATTTTATGTCCAAGCGTTTTCGCATCGGGTGCGACAAGGGCTATATCGGAAAAACCGGTCTTTTTTGCTGCTTCTGCTGTATGTTTTCCAACGACGTAGAGCGGCTTTCCTCGCAGTTTTTCAACGAGGTTTGATTTCCCATATAAAAATGCCGATTCACTTGTTGCGATAACCGCATCACAGGAAAAATCCTGCTGGAAAACCGGTAATTGAACGGTTTTTGACAGAGATAAAATATAGGGAGATAACTTCAAATGACGCAAATGTTCCGCGGTTCGCGTTGCTCCGGGTTCAGGGCGCGTCACCAGAATGACCATAAAGGAAAACTCCATTTTTTCATAACAAACGGATATAACCGAGATTTATCGCTTTTCTTCAAAACTTCACAGATTCTATTTGATAGAACTGGCTATTTGGTAGAACCGGCTTTAAAGTTGTTCTTTCAATGATAGCGAAAAAAGATAAAACTGACAATTGAAGGCCTTGCCCTCTGATAGGCTAAAGGGCTTGGCGGCAGATCAAATCTTGCAAGAAGATAAAAGACAAGACTTGCCTGAAATGGCTTATAGAAAGGAACTTGGGGCGCAAAATGCGTGTTTTGGGAATTGAAACGAGTTGTGATGAAACGGCTGCCGCTATCGTTGAACGCGACGAGGGTGATAAAGCCCACATCGTAAGCAATATCGTTTGGAGCCAGATTGAAGACCACGTTCCTTATGGTGGTGTCGTTCCGGAAATTGCCGCACGCGCTCATGTCGAAATTCTGGACGGGCTCGTCAAACGAACCCTTGAAGAAGCAAAAATCGAGCTTCAGGATATTGATGCCATCGCCGCAACAGGTGGCCCCGGACTTATCGGCGGATTGATTGTCGGTTTGATGACGGCAAAAGCACTGGCTCTTGCGGCAAACAAGCCCTTTATTGCAGTCAATCATCTGGAAGGCCATGCGCTGACGGCAAAACTCACCAATAATCTTGACTATCCCTATCTTCTGCTTCTTGTTTCAGGCGGTCACACGCAAGTTATTCTGGTTAAAGGATTGGGACATTATAAACGCCTTGGCACAACTATTGACGATGCACTGGGTGAAGCTTTTGATAAAACAGCAAAACTGCTTGGCCTTCCCTATCCCGGTGGACCGATTATTGAAAAACTGGCCGCAAAGGGTGATAGCCACAGAATTGAGTTGCCACGACCATTAAAAGGTGAAAAGCGGCTCGATTTCTCGTTTTCCGGTTTGAAAACCGCAGTGCGGCAAGTCGCTATGGAAATGGCACCTTTGAGTGACAAAGATATCGCTGACATCGCAGCCTCTTTCGAACTTGCCGTGACCGATACGTTGAGCGACCGCGTTGAACGTTCGCTTGCTGTTTTCAAAAAAGATTATCCTGATAAAGAGGCCTGCCTTGTGGTTGCAGGCGGTGTTGCCTCCAACAAAGCCATTCGCAATTCATTGCAAAAATTGTGCGACGCACATGAGTTCAGATTTATCGCACCGCCAATCGGCCTTTGCACCGACAATGCCGCGATGATTGCATATGCAGGTCTTCAACATTTTATTCATGGTGACCGTTCGTCCTTTAATATTGCACCGCGCTCGCGCTGGCCACTTGATGAACAATCATCACCATTGATCGGTGCCGGACGGCGGGGAGCCAAAGCTTGAACAAAACGGGCAAAAAAATCGCTGTGATGGGAAGCGGTGCGTGGGGGACAGCGCTTGCCGTTCTCTCTCATAACCTCGGGCATAATGTAGCGCTTTACGGGCGCAATCCTGAAACTATCAAAAAAATCAACAAAAATCATATCAACCCGTATTATTTGCCGGATATTGTTTTACCCTCGGAACTTTCTGCCACGACTGATGCGGCTTATGCACTCGCTTCTGCCGATTTTGTTCTTGCTGTCATTCCAGCTCAGGTTTTTGTATCCGCATTCAATAGTTTTGCGCGCTTTATTCCTGAAAAAGCACCGATTATTCTTTGTGCCAAAGGTATAGAACAGAAAACCGGACGCTTCATGTCCGACATTGTTTCAGATATTTTGCCCAATCATAAAATGGCAACACTTTCCGGACCGAGCTTTGCCGAAGATGTCGCCCGTGGTCTGCCAACGGCCGTAACAATTGCTGCAAAAAACATTAAACTATCCAAAGAAATTTCCAATCTGGTTTCGGGACCGGTTTTCCGGTGTTACGCGAGCGATGATATTGTAGGCGTGGAAATTGGCGGTGCATTAAAAAATGTGCTTGCCATTGCCGCAGGTGCTGCCGCCGGACGTGGCCTTGGTGCCAGTGCACAAGCCGCCCTTGTGACCCGCGGTTTTGCCGAGTTGCGCCGCATCGGAAAGGCCATGGGTGCGAAAGCTGAAACCATGACCGGCCTTTCGGTGTTGGGAGATCTTATCCTTACCTGCTCATCAACAAAATCACGCAATTTTTCTTATGGATTTGCACTTGGGCAAGGAAAATCGACAGATGGCTTGAAACTTGCCGAAGGTGTTGCCACTGCCCCCGGTGCAGCCGCGCTCTGCCGCAGAAAAAATATCGTTGCACCGGTGATTGATGCCGTTGCCGCTCTGCTTGACAGACGCATCACCATTGACCAAGCTGTCACCAAGCTTATTACCCGCCCTTTGAAATCGGAGGACTAAACAATGCTTTACGCCGTTATTAGCAATGACAAAAAAGATCATTTGAATATTCGTCTTGAAATACGTCCCAAACATCTCGAATATCTGAAAAGCCTTGGCAAAACCCTTAAATTTGCCGGCCCCTTTCTTGATGCTGATGAAAAACCCGATGGCACTTTGATCGTTGTGGAAGCAAAATCACCCGAAGAAGCCAAAAGTTTTGCCGAAAACGACCCTTATGCAAAAGCCGGACTGTTCAGTGAGGTAAAAATCCGTCCGTGGCGCTGGAGCGTTAACAATCCCGAGGAAATGTAGAATGGCTTATTGGTTATTCAAATCCGAGCCATTCAAATGGTCGTGGGACATGCAAAAAAGCAAAGGTGCCCAAGGTGAACAGTGGGACGGCGTGCGCAATTATCAGGCCCGCAACAATATGCGTGCTATGAAAATTGGTGACAAGGGTTTCTTTTACCACTCCAATGAAGGACTGGAAATCGTTGGAATCGTTGAAGTTTGCAAAACTGCCCACCATGATTCGACAACCGATGACCCGCGTTGGGAATGTGTCGATATCCGCGCTGTTTGTGATATGCCAAAGCCAGTCACTTTGAAAGCCGTTAAAGCCAACCCGAAACTTGCCAATATGTCTTTGGTGACGTCCATGCGCCTTTCAGTGCAGCCGGTGCGCGAAGATGAATGGCTGGAAGTCTGCCAGATGGGAGGGCTTTCACCGGCTCCCTGAAAATTTCGGCAGGAGTTGATAATTTCGGTAAAATATTAATTCGCCACCGCGATGGACAAAAAAACATTCATTCTCGAAAATACATCTCCACTTCCGTGTCTCAACATCCCCTCGATAAAACTTTATCAGGCCGATGAAGTTCACAGACTCTGGCACATGACTGAAGCCGAGATGGGTAAAATAGATCTTCCCCCGCCTTTCTGGGCTTTTCCATGGGCTGGTGGAGAGGCATTGGCACTCTATATTCTGAAAAACCCTGAAACGGTAAAGGGCAAAAAAGTGCTCGATTTTGCTTCCGGCTCGGGGCTTGTCGGCATTGCTGCAAAACAGGCGGGAGCCTTGTCGGTTGTTTCAAATGATATCGACGCCTTTTCATGCGAGGCAATTCGCCTCAATGCCCGCCTGAATCACGTGTCACTCGCAATCGAAAATGACAATCTTGTCAATAAAGGCGAGGCGTTACGAAACTCTTTTGATGTTATCCTTGCCGGCGATGTCTTTTATGACAAAATAATGAGTGAAACTGTTATTGACTGGTTTCGACATTTTGATCAGTCAAAAACTGTTACACTTGTCGGTGACCCCGCCCGCGCTTACCTCCCCGAAACTTTTCTGGAAAGAAAAGCAACGTTCAAGCTTCGTGTTTCTGAAGCAATCGAAGATAAAAGTCCCAAAGACGTAACAATCTGGCAAATAAAATTCTGAAAATCGATGCCGGCCTTTATGACATTCATTAAAAAGGCCGGTTTTACCCACTCGTCCACCATTATTCAGTGACGCGGCAAGAAATCGCTTCCCCCCCCCCTTAGAAGTCGTTTAGCCAATCATTATATTATAGGAAGTGATACGATATGATCGTTGGTAGCTGATTGAGCGAACTTTACCTTTTTTAAAAAAGTTGCCGTGAAATTGTTGAAGGGAAGCCGCCCCTAAAGGATATAAACGGGTAGAGGTGAATACTTATGGTTTGCGCTATCGCTTTTTTCGCACGTGTGTAGGTCGAAATTTTTATCAGTAACGCGACAAGAATGAAGCGGGCGATCGATGTTTTGTTTTTCTTTTGTTGCAATTTCCAGCTGTTGAAATCCTGTAACGGGACACGAATAATCCAAGTGAAGCTTTGCTAAGGATCTATTCCGGCCGAATATGAAGCCAAAGACCGGAGACGACATAAAATCAGCATTCACGCCAACGAAAATCTGTCAGAGGACGACCAAGCGAGGATAGTTAATGGAGAAATTCGCTTCAACCAGTTTTGACTACGGTGAACCTTACCTTTTTAGGGGAAGTTTAATTTTTTTGCTATTATGATATGGTAAACAGAATTGGTTCAAGGTCAGCTTTTGAAGTGATGCAATTCCGTCACTTCAAGAAACTTCAACCTTAGTGAACCTGCTCATCCGGAGCTTTGTGAATGAAATTTGGAACCGCACTTCTTGCTTCTTTCTTTCTGACTGCGACTTTTTTGAGTGGTTGCCAGCAATCATCGAATTTGCCGCAAATCGGCAAAGCTACCCAGGAATTGCCCAAAAAGCTGCAAGACAAGATGGCCGCCAAGAATATGGAGAAATATTCGCCTATTCTTGTTAGGGTTTTCAAGGAAGAAAGCATCGTCGAGATATGGAAGCAGACGCGTACCGGAAAATATGACCTGATTTCCACCTACAATATTTGCAAATGGTCTGGGAAACTCGGGCCAAAATATATGGAAGGTGATAGGCAGGCACCGGAAGGCTTCTATACAATCCGTCCAAGCCAAATGAATCCGAATTCAAACTATTATCTCGCTTTCAACATCGGCTTTCCTAATGCTTACGATCAGGTCAATGGCCGCACCGGTCAGCATTTAATGGTTCATGGTGCCTGTTCCTCATCCGGCTGTTATTCGATGAGCGACGAAAACATTGCACAAATTTACGCTTTCGGACGAGATTCTTTCAAAGGTGGGCAACGTGAATTCCAGCTTGAAGCTTTTCCGTTCCGCATGACAGCTGAAAATATGGCCCGATATCGCAATGACCCGAATTATAAATTCTGGACAATGCTTAAAGAGGGTTATGACATTTTTGAAGTGACAAAACGTCCGCCAAAGGTCGACGTTTGTGAAAAACGCTATGTTTTCAATCGCAATACCGACGGCAAGGCTTTGACACCGGCTGGCGTATGTCCTGCAGCAATTCCTGATTCATCGTTAGAGACAGCTTTTGCGTCATACCAAAAGAAATATGACGATGCTTTTTCTTCAGCCCGTGAAAAGAAAATGAAAGCGCCGGCTCCGACAATCCAAGGGGTAGAGGAAGCGTCTCTCGTTGCCGATTGGAGCCGTAAGCGTGCTTCCGGCGTACAGGTTTCACGTGAACCGCCGTCATTGACGCCGGCATCGAAAGAAACACCCAATGCACCGGATATAGCACCTGCAAATGCGGTTGCATCCAAGGCTGCCACCCCGTCCGAAAAAACGGCAAGTACTGTGGTGCCAACTCCGAAACCGGAAACAGGTGGCCAGTCGCTTGCCGAAGAGGAAGCACAAAATTCCGGTGCTCCTGTTACTCCGGCAGCAAGTGAGACGCAGACAAAGAAACCGTTCTGGAAATTATTCGGTGGTTGAAAAAAGTTTTACATATGATTTATGCGGGCTGAAATGCCCGCTTGTTCTTTTAAAGGCACGAAAAAAGCAAGCCATACTGCCCAATGGTGTGACGCTTGTTATATTGAGCGATGATCCGTTAGCACCTTTAGATATTGCCAATTATTGCCGCCAGTATAATTACGGCTTTGAAAAAAGTCTCGAAAATGGCATTCAACACCTTGCCATCATACCACACGAGAAATCCTGAAAAAACGACACCTGTTCAAAAGAATAAAGAACACATTCCCTTGCCCCTTGTCTAAGGGCATGTGCTTCCGGCCATTCCGATAGCCTCACTGAAATCGGTCTTTAGCAAATGGCGGATGATTTTTCTGTTGCATTTCGCCAGAAAAATATTTCCGGTTTTCATGCAGATAATGCTCTTCCGCTTTTTACCGGAATTGCAGGTACCTTCCCGTTAATTTACAAGCTTTTTAACTCACACCAAATCTTTTCGGAACGAGCAATGTTTTGCTTGCTTGAAGTTTCCTGTCAAAAACTGACAACACCTATAACAACGTGAACCGCGCTATTTTGCATTGTTATCTGTTAAAAGGGCCAACCATTTAAAGTCCCGTTTCGTGACAAATGAAATAAAACGATCGAGTGCAAAAAAATGGAAGGTCGGTTAAACCGAACCAGAAACCTTTGAAGGCAAAAAAACGTTCGATTAGAATTTCAACCCCGGTATTGCGAGCGGATTATCTGTCATTGCTGCCCGATCAGCCTTATCGAGCACTGGTTTTCCTAAAAAAGCGTCGAACATTTCACGCACTGTCGTTTCATCTATCCCGTCGGTAATCATAACAAGCCGCGTTTCATGACGGCATTCCGGCCATCCGGACAGCCGGACCGGAGGATGAAACAATGTCTGGACACCGTGGATGACAACCGGACGCGACGGATCTTCCTCAAGTTCGACAATCCCCTTCATGCGCAACATTTGTGCCCCATGATTGGCGCGCAAAAGATCTATGAAAGCTTCCAGTGCAAAATAGGGAATAGGTTTGTCATGGGTGAGAGAAAAAGCATGAATCGTATCGGAATGCCGATTGACATCATGATGATGGTGGTGGTGATGCTCGTGATTTTCTTCTTTACCGAGCCAGTTTCTTATATCCGGCGCCTTGTTGCTCAAATCGAAAACGCCGATATTGACGAGCGCCGATGGCGGACAATGGGCAGCATCGGAATAAAGAAGTTCGGCTGTGGGATTAAGTTTGCCAAGCTCGTCAATCAATGGTTCAAGTGTTTTTTTATCAGCAACAAGATCGGTTTTGGTGAGAACAATCCGATCGGCAAATGCAACCTGATTGCGTGCCTCTTTATGCCTTACCAGAGTTTCCAATCCATTTATTGCATCAACAGTGGTAATAACCCCGTCTATGACAAAAGATTGAACCATTGCCGGATGGCCTAACAAAGCTTGCAGAATGGGTGCCGGATCAGCAAGACCGGTGGTTTCAATAATCACATGGTTCAAGCGTTTGATACGGCCCGTCTGAAGCCTGTCAACAAGGCTTGCAAGGCTATCAACAAGCTGACCGCGCATCGTACAGCAAAGGCAGCCGTTGGATAATTCAATAACGCCATCATCAGCTTGTTCAACGAGAAGATTATCGATTCCTACCTCACCGAATTCGTTGACAATAACCGCTGTATCGGTAAGCAGCGGGTCTTTGAGAACCCGATTAAGCAAGGTGGTTTTGCCCGACCCCAGAAAACCGGTAAAAATTGTAACAGCTATACGGTTTTTAAAATCGGTCATTGTGCATCCATTGTCTGTGGACGGGGGGTGGGAACCGGAATTTTCCACGCCGGTATTTCACCCGGTTTTGCGAGCGCCGGTGCCGAAATCAGTCGAACCTGCAACGGCGTTACATCAAGCGGTCGCGCTGAAATATAAGGTGAGTCAAAAACCACTTTTCCTTTTTCATCGCGATGTTGCATACGTGCTTTCCAGGCATCATCATTGCATATTCTGTCTTTGATATCGCTTACCTGTGTGAGTTTTGTTCCGTAAGGCTGCAACGTTGCAAGGGTTGTCTGTGATGAGCCTTGATTGGAAAAACCATCGTTTAAAAGTTTGGCTGCCAAAGCTTCACGTTGATCAATACGATCAGCACCGAGAACAACCGCAATAATGGTGCGCTTGTTGCGGGTTGCAGATGCAACAAGATTAAATCCGGATGCACAGATAAAACCGGTTTTCATGCCGTCAGCACCGGAAAACCGCCCTATCAGATTATTCGAATTCTGCTCGACTTTTCGCCCGCCCCCGAAATCGATCGCAGGAATTGAAAAATAATGGGCATATTGCGGAAATTCCCGACGGATCTGTACTGCCAGAACGGCAAGGTCGCGGGCTGTCGAATAATTGTCGGGATTAGGAAGGCCATTGGCATTGGCAAAATGTGTTCCGAACATGCCAAGGCGCTGTGCCTCTTCATTCATACGAACAACAAAAGCTTGTTCCGAGCCACCCACGGTTTCGGCAATTGCTGTTGCAAGGTCATTGGTGGATTTTACCAGAGTGATCGACAAAGCTGTGTCGAGATCAAGAACAGAACCCGGTTTATATCCTGAGTGACTGGGCGGAAGTTTTGCAGCCGCAGCACTCACTGTTACCCTTGTTTGCGGCGTCACCTCGCCTTTATGGAGCGCGCGAAAAGTAACATAGGCTGTCATCATCTTTGTCAATGAAGCCGGATACCATCGGTCGAATGCATCGTTATGGGCAAGAATACGGCCGGTCGCGACATCGACGGATAGATATGGGTTGGCTCTTGCCACAGCTAGACTCATAAAAAACAATAAAAAAAGGGCAGTGACACCCGTTATCTTACGCATATCATGTGATCCAAATTGGACGTATCTTTATCATTTCCGGTTCTCTTCGAACCGGTCTCTTACCGGAGAAGAATGAAAGCTTTCTCTTTACCGATAGTGCTTATTAACTCTATAGCTCATAAAATTCAAAATCGCATAAAAATATGGCCGATAACACAGAAGTTGATAGGATTTTTTCCCTTTCGGACAGGCGGTAACCAGTCATTTGCCTGTGAATAAACCGGTTTCTACAATGAGAGAACAATAGACTGACAAAATATAGTATACTTTGGAAAAGTTTGGCTCTAAAAATATTGAAGCGGAGCGAGATAGTTCTTATTTGCATATTAGGGCATAAGTCCACGTTGAAGAGGGAAGGAAACAAATATGTATGAACGTATTCTTGTAGCAACGGACGGTTCCGAGCTTGCTGGCCGTGGCGTTGATGCAGCTGTCGAACTTGCAAAAAAAACGGGTGGCGAGCTTTTCGTTGTTACCGTCACAAGCCTGATGCCGTCTTACGGCATTGTTGTTGGTGCCGAATGGGCTTCAAGCCCCGGAGCTTTCGATGAATTCCGCAAAGAAATGGATGACGGCGCACGCAAGATTCTAGAGGGTGCACTTAACAAAGCTGAAAAACAGGGTGTTAAAGCAAAAGGCGTTCATGCGGAAAACCAGCTTGCTGCTGCCGGCATTGTCGATGCGGCAAACGAGCATAATGCCGACCTTATTATTATTGCCTCGCATGGTCGTCGTGGCGTTAACCGGCTCATTCTCGGCAGTCAGGCTTCCGAAGTTCTGGCGATGAGTGAACGTCCGGTTATGGTTATCAAATAAGGATCAAAAATTAATTTTCGTTAAAAAGCGGGCGTTATGCCCGCTTTTTGTTATTCTACATTGTTTTATCCATTTCCGTCCATCAAATCCGGCAAAGCTTTGCGTAGCCTGCTCGCAATCAAATAGGCGAGAACAATTTTTACCATATCTCCGGGAATAAAAATAAGATCTCCTAAAAAAGCTTTGGAAAAATCAATTCCGCCAATAAATACGAGCCCGATAATGCCGAAAAGGTGGTTAATACAAAAAACGCCTACCATCATGATCAGTATTTCTTTTGCCGGTGTCAGGCTGTTACGAAAGAGAGAATAAAAATAGCCGATAAAGCCTGCTGCAAAAGGAAAACTGAAAAGATAGCCGCTTGTAGGCGAAAAAAATACCGATATGCCGCCACGCCCGCCGGACAAAAGCGGGAGCCCCGCTGCAACCAGTATCAGAAACAGAAGACAGGCGGCAAAACCTTTTTTTGCGCCCAAAATTGCACCGGAAAGAATAATTCCTAACAGTTGAGCAGTAATGGGTACCGGTATAACGGGCACAGGTATGGCCGGAAATAATCCCAAAACAGCTATGAAGGCCGCAAAAAGCGCAACCGCTACAATATCACGAATAGACATTTTCTTCCCCGCTCAATTTTTCCCGTTTTTATTGTTCACATCTTCATCAAAACAACGCGCCTCGATTGCGGCTGCCACATCAGCCTGAACTTTAAAGCTTCTTATCAGAACCGGCATAATGACAGCAAATACACTGTTTTCCAATCCCCGTGCTTTTTGTGCCTCGCGCACGTCTTTGGTGATATCGGAAAAGATCGCAATAAACCGCAAAGTCAGTGATAGCCCGAGCGATATTTTTGCGGGATTTACGCCAAAAACCCGCATAAATGAAAACAGTTTTTCAAAACAGGCCATCATTTTGGAAAATGGTGTCGTCAAGGTTACCAGCGTTGCAAGCAGAAGAAGGCTTGATAACCTTATGACAATAAGTGCGGCACTTTCAAAATTCACTGAAAAATATTGGATGATGAATAGAGCGACGAGAAGCCACGAAATTTTCCTAAGTTCGAAAACGGGTTTAAAAAATGAAAAGCCGGCAAGAAAAAAAAGACACCAGACGATAATGAGAGAAACAATCGCCAATGGAAGCGATGCAAAATAAAAAAGCCCGATGCTCACGAAAAAAACAATAAAAAGCTTTATGCCTGCCGGAAGCCGATGAATAAATGTTGTTCCGTAGCTCGGATCGGTCATGCCATTTTCTCCACATAATAGCTGATCGATTTTTCCGGTATGTCGTCGTAAACGACTTTACCATGATCTATAACAATAACCCGATCAAAGTTTTCGAGCATATCAAGATCGTGAGAGACGACAATGACCTGCTGGGAAAGGCCAAAAATTGTTTCTGTCATTTTTCGCTTGTTGGAAAGGTCAAGTTGCGTGGTGGGTTCATCAAAAACGATGACTTCCGGCTCCATGACAATAACACCGCAAAGTGCAACAAGCTGCCTTTGGCCACCACTCAAACTTTGCACAGATTGCAACCGTGTTTGCTGAAGGTTGAAGCGGTCAAGAACATAGTCGATCCGTCGTGAGATTTCGGCTTTTTCAACCCCGATATTTTTCAAGCCGAAGGCAAGGTCTTCCTCAACAACCGGCATGACAATCTGGTTATCCGGATTTTGGAAGACAAACCCCACTTTGCGACGGATGTCTTTGCCATATTTGCGACTGTCGAGTGAATCGACTAGCACTTCACCCGATGTCGGCAATCGCAAACCGTTAAGCAATCGCACAAAAGTACTTTTGCCTGAACCATTGGCACCAATAATAGCAATCCGTTTCTCGGCTAATTTCAAATTCAAATTATCGAGTATCTTATGGCCGCCCGCCTCGACACAAACATTTTTAAGCTCAATCATTGCAATTGAATTCCCGATTATTGTGGATTTTCCCCGACGGATTGAACCGGAACCACCGGATATGCCCACCAGATATGCCCACCAGATATGCGAAGCCTAATCGCGAGTTGGTCCTTTCCAATCAACTCCTAATTCTTTAAGCCTTTTGACTGCCGTCGGAGGCATAGCCGGAGGGTTTGGATCAAGCGCAGCTTTCACGAGCAGTTCATCACAAGCAGTTTCGGTATCTTTTATCAGGCGCGGCAGAAATTCGCGCTTATTAAGGTGCGCTTCAATAGGTGGCAACACGCGGACACGAATTTTTCCCGGATAACGGCGGAAATTGCCACGTGGCCAATAAAGCCCTGCATTGTGGGCAATAGGCACAACCGGTAAACCGAGTTCATTATAAATAGCAACAATACCGGGTTTATATTCTGGTTCTGCCCCCGGTTGACGGCGCGTACCTTCCGGAAAAATCAGAATCTGGCGCCCTTCTGCTGCTTTTTCTTTGGCACCGGTGAGAACCGCCTTCATAGCTTTTAAAGGCGAGCCGCGATCGATGGGAATAATACCGGTTTTCAGCATGTACCAGCCGAAAATCGGTATCCACGTCAATTCGCGCTTCATAATGAGCGAAGGGTCGTCAAGAAAAGGAACAAGTCCGAACGTTTCCCACGCCGATTGATGTTTAGGCGCAATGATATAGGCACCTTTTGGCAGGTTCTCGAGCCCTTCAATTTCAAAGTCGGTTCCGGCAATATGTTTTTGCAGAAATAAATTCACTCGCGCCCATGTTTTGGGCACGATCCATGCTTTTTTGCGCGGAAGAACAAAATAGAAAGGCGCATAAAGAATCATCTGGACAAAAGTTGTCAGATAGAATGCTGCCGTAAACAGGATTGACCGGATTGCAAGAACCATGATGTTTCCATTTCAAGCTATTCAAATCAATCTTGCTTATAGAGCAAAATGTTTCGAGAAAACACCTCAATAAAAAACGGCCCATAGGCCGTTTTCAAATTTGTTTGCAATTTTCACACTTTATTATTTCGTACGAACCTTGGCGACATCTGCAGCAGTGACTGCCGGAGCATCATTGGTCCAGCTCGACCGCAAGAAATTGGCAAGTGCTGCAACTTCATCGTCATTCATACGCCAGCCAAAGCCCGGCATTGCAAGATCTGCAGGGCGTTTTTCAGTGGATGGCATGCGTGAACCGTTAACGATAACGCGCAACAATCCGCTCGCATCCTTTGCATTGACGATTTTTGCACCATCAAGCTCGGGGAAGACGCCATTTGCACCTTTGCCGTTTACAAAGTGACAAGCATTGCAGTTGTCCATGTAAAGGCGGGCACCAAGTGCCATATCCGGTTTTGCTTCAGTCAACATATCTGTTGTCTTTTTCGGATCGCGTATCTGTTTTGATGCGTCACCTTGAAGAGCAATATGTTTGAGATATGCAACAATTGAATCAAGATCGTCTTCGGTTGCAAATTGCATTGATTCTTCGACAACCAGCTTCATCGGACCGACAACAGCAGAATGGCTGTTACGACCTGTCTGCAAATAGGTCTTCAAATCATCTGCCGTCCAATTTGTAACGGACGAATTCGGGCTGCGCAAATTCGGCCCATAGAAGCCGTCAATTGTTTCACCGGTCAGGAATTTGTTGCTATCGCTATTCGTACCCGATTGGCGGAACATGAAATCACGCGGCGTATGGCAAGCACCACAGTGGCCTAAGCTTTCAATAAGATAGGCACCGCGATCAAGTTTCGCATCGTTGAAGCGCGGCTCGAAACCACCTTTGCCGGAAATTGCAAAGAAGTTCCAAAGACGGATTCCCCAACGCTGGTTGAACGGAAATGACAGATTGGTTTCCTTGACCTTGGCACTAACCGGTTTTACGCCATGCATGAAATAATCATAAAGCGCAACAATGTCGGGTTCGCTGATCTTGCGATAGTTTTCGTAAGGCATAGCCGGATAAAGAAGCTGGCCGTTTTGGCCGATACCATCACGCAAAGCATCACGGAACTGGTCAAGTGTCATATTCTTTATACCGTTTTCATCCGGTGTGATGTTGGATGAATAGATAATGCCGAACGGGCTTTTGACTTCACGACCACCTGCATAAGGTTGGCCACCGGGCGCGGTATGGCAGGCTGCACAATCGGCCATTCTGGCGAGATATTCGCCCCGTCCCTGTTCCGGTTTGAAGTCCGGAGAAAGAGCTTCTGTCGGGCCGGTTCGTTTGATTGGCACAAACATGATTGCCAGAATGACAATAATTGCAAGGATTACCAATCCAATAATAATTTGTACTAAACGTTTCATCGGATTTTTCTCCTATGCCAAAGACCGCGGGTTTTTGAGGTAATCGGACTTGATATTTTCAAGCATCCAATAGGTCAAAGCACCAAGCGTTCCTGTAGGATTATGCTGGATGTTCTGCGGGAATGCATTAGCACCCGGAACAAACAGATTGTGGTAATCCCAGTGTTGGAGATAACGGTTCAATGCCGAACGTTTGCGGTCTGTACCCATAATCGCACCACCCACAGTGTGGGTTGTTTGATAAATGCGGGTATCATATTGCTGGCCTTCTTTCATCGCCGGTTTCTGACGATATTCATCAGGACCGATTGCCTCGGCAATCTTGTTGATCTTGTCTGTGATGAATTGCGACATTTTGATTTCATTATTGTGCCAGTTGAACGTCATACGCATCAACGGACGGCCGAATTTATCTTTATAAGTCGGGTCAAGATCAAGATAGGCATCACGATAGGACATAACCGAACCGTGCTGGCCGATTGACATTGCATGTCCATACCAATCGCCAACAGCCTTCTTCCATTCTGCTCCCCATGCCGGTGTGCCACCTGGCAACGGCATATTGCGAATTGGCTGGCCGTTGGTCTGGCCTGATGAAATACGGCTACCACCGATAAAGCCTTCTTTAGCCATATCGATCTGGTTGAAGCTGTAATCATCAAGATAAGAACCGTTACAACCGGTACCAACAAATGGATTGAACACCTTGTCTTTGAAAAACAATGTGCCACCGCCAATGGCGGTCTGGTAAGCGTAGTTACGGCCGATAACGCCTTCACCGGTAATCGGATCATAGGGTTGACCAAGGCCGGAAATCAACAACAGATGAACGTTGTTGATCATGAAACCACCAAGGATGACGAGATCTGCCGGCTGGAAGATTTCTTCATTCTTTTCGTTAACATAGGTAACACCGGTTACAGTCTTGCCGTCTTTGGATTTTTCAAT
Organism: uncultured Bartonella sp.; assembly: GCF_946479275.1. Taxonomy (GTDB): domain Bacteria; phylum Pseudomonadota; class Alphaproteobacteria; order Rhizobiales; family Rhizobiaceae; genus Bartonella. The sequence continues at coordinate 161,338 of NZ_CAMLFE010000004.1, read as the reverse complement.
ACGCAAGACTTCCGACTTAACCCGATATTCAAAATTCTTATAACGCTTCAAGGCAGCCAGAACACTGACTTGCGGTGAAGCTTTCGAATAATTGAGGCAGCCATAACGTTCGCAGAAACCGCAATAGTTACAAGGCCCCATTTGCATGCCATAAGGGTTGGTATAAGCCTCGGAAGCAATAGCCGACGGGCATGGGAACGGGTGAAGCCCGATTTTCTTTGCAGCCGCTGCAAAGAGCCGCCCATTATAGGTATATGGCAAAGCCGGCATAGGATAGGGGTTCTTACGCGGGCCTTCAAAAGGATCGCCACCTTCCTGAATTTTACCGTTCAGATTGCCAGCAGTACCAGAAACACCTGCGACCTTTTCAAACATATCAAAATGTTTTTCCAATTCGTCATAGGTTACGCCCCAGTCCTGAATGGTCATATCTTCCGGAATGATATTGCCGAAAGTTTCTTCGATATAGGAACGGGCTCTGAGCTCTTCCGGCTGTGCACGCCACGTCATGCCGTTCCAGTGGATACCGGCTCCGCCAACGCCGATGCCGGGGAGAAAAGAACCCAATTGGCGATAGGGGAGAGCAACTTGGTCAAGGCCTCTGCGAATCGTAACTGTATGATCGCGCGGACGAACGGCAGTACCCAGACGGACACCATATTTCAATTCGTCGGCAGGCTTCGGATAGGCAAAGCTCGGAACTGTATCGCGGTCTTCACCACGTTCGAGTGCTAGAATTTCCAAACCTTCTTTTGCAAGTTCGATGCCACTGATTGCGCCGGTCCATCCGAGGCCGATGATGACAACGTCTTTCTTCTTCATTGTTTGTGTCATGATTTAAGCCCTTTGACCTGAGAGTGAAACGGGCCCGAGTTTATAAGGAACATTATCCTTTTCGACCCATTCGAGGAAGCTTGCACGTGCACCGGGGAACCCGATGTAAACCCATGCAGCCATGTCATAATTGCCACCATATTGAGGATCGGCGAAATAACCTTCCTTGGTGTTTTGGACGAGGAACGAGAAGAAATCGCCAGAACGCAATTCAGCAATTTCGACTTCATCCTTTTCGATACGTTTCAAAGCTTCATCCTGTTTTTCAGCAGGAAGCTCGGCAAAAATTGCACCATATTGGGCTTTGCACCATTCATTGATCTTCGGGATAGCAATGCGATAGGCTTCGGCAGGTGAAGGTTCTGCCTGATAGCCTGTGTAACGCGGCGCATCACGATTGAAAGGTGCCTGCCTATACCAGTGGTCCCCTTGCCCCCATGGATCAGCCATTTGCTTATCAATAAAAACCGGAACACGTGCTTCCAAAGCACCGGGTCCTTTCCCGTCTGAAGGGATGATTCGGGCAGTAGCGGCCATCACAAAAGCCCACTCTTCAGCGTTGAAAAACGACCGCTGATAGTTTTGTAAAGGAACCGGCCCTTGTGGCTGTGCCATAACATGACGGGCCGATAATGCGGCAGCTGCACATGCTGCTGCTCCAAGGAGAAGGCCCCGCCGCGTAATGGACAGGTTGGTTGCGTTCAAATTTTTTCGTGTCATAAATACCTCCACGATCGAAATACTGTGCCCTCGTTACACGAATTATGGCAAGATTTAAGCAACAAGACCGTGAGCTCCGAAAAAGTGATAAACCTTCAATTGATTGTCACATTTTTAGACGTTGATATTTTCATCCATTTTCTATTTTTTTGTTTTCGTTTATGCTTCGTCAAAAATTTGGAAAGGGGGGATATTTTCGTGAAACAGAATCACTTGAAAGTTTTTGTGCTCGCCCCTTTATGCATGGCATGGTCGCTCGTCTTTTCTTCTGCCGAAACCCCGTCCTTAGAACCCGACGGTCGCTATTGCGGTTTTGTCTATAATGCCGGTTATATTGTCCGTTCCGAAGTCTTGCTCGGCAAAACTGAAGATGGTCGCCTGATCGGCACCATGACTTATCGCGATGGTGATAATGTCACCAAGGGAACTGTCGAAGAACTTGTTAAAAAGCAGGGTCGAGAACGATCGGTCGAATGGAAAGATAAATATGGTTCCGGGCTTGCCATCTGGAAATTTGACGAAAAATTTGATGAATTTGATGGCCTTTGGGGAACAGGTATGAACATTCCCCAATATACTTGGACAGGAAAACGCTGCAATGACGTCACCAGTTAAGAAAAACGGAACTGTGATTCCCCGCATTCTTTCAATTGCCGGAACCGACCCTTCCGGAGGCGCGGGAATGCATGCCGATATCAAAACATTTTCGGCCATGAAAACTTACGCCATGAGTGTTGTCACAGCTGTTGTCGCGCAAAACACGCAAGGCGTTCGGGCGTTCAAGGCCATGGATGCCAATTTCGTCGCCGACCAGATTGACGCCGTTTTCGAGGATATCAAAGTCGATGCTGTGAAAATCGGTATGGTGGCCAACGCCGCAATTGCCGAAGTCATTGCTGATAAACTTATCCATTATGGAGCAAGCAATATTGTCCTTGACCCTGTCATGGTGGCAAAAAGCGGTGATTTATTGCTTGAAAACGATGCCATAGAAATTATCCGCAATGTGCTTGTTCCAATGGCTGCCATTATCACACCCAATCTGCCGGAAGCAGCGGTCCTTCTTAAGACAAAACCGGAATGGTCACTTGAAGAAATGCGTAAATGCGCACCCGATATTCTTGACCTCAAATGTCGTTCTGTCCTCCTTAAAGGGGGGCATCTTAAAACAACGACGAGCCCCGATATTTTTTGCGACCGCCACGGTGTTATCGAACTGGAAGCTCCACGCATCCCAACGAAAAATGACCATGGCACCGGTTGCACAATTTCGGCGGCCATTGCCGCTTTATTACCGACGACACCACTCGTTGATTCGGTACGATTTGCCAAACGCTATCTGACCGGTGCACTTGCCGCTTCAAATAAACTCGAAGTCGGACACGGGCATGGGCCTGTTCACCATTTTTATGAATTATGGCGAGACGGGATGACCGGCGATTGAACCATCATTCGTCCGGAAGTCGTGAAAACCGGTCGCGGTAATTTTGCGGCGATACATGAAGGTGACGTTGAAAAACGCGTCTTAACGTTTCCTCACTGCCGAAACCACACTGGTGGGCTGTCTTTTTTATCGACCAGTTCTGTTCAAGATATTGTCGTGCAGCTTCAAGCCGGAAAAGCTCTATGGTTTTAGCCGGCGATGATCCGGTATTACGGGTATAAAGGCGGGAAAAATTCCGTTCACTCATACCGCATTTTTCGGCAAGCTTAGCCACTGACAAGGGGCGGGAGAGATTTTTCATAATCCATTGATTGAGGGCATTGAATCGTTCATCCTCGCAATAGAGATCAAGAAGTTCGCTGAACTGGCTTTGACCGCCCGGACGACGCAAATAAACAACCAGTTGGCGGGCAACGGATTTTGCAAGATCAAACCCCAAATCTTCTTCCACCATTGCCAAAGCCATATCTATACCGGAGGTGATTCCGGCAGATGTCCAGATTTTGTCGTTGCGAATAAAAATTGCCTCGTTTGTCCATAGAACCGATGGGTAATCTTTCCGGAATTCGTCTATCCTGCTCCAATGCGTTGCCGCTTTTTTCCCGTCAAGTAGTCCGAGCTTTGCTAAAGCCAGAGAACCGCTACAGACGGATGCGGTGCGCCTTGTTGAGCGGTTCATCATATCAATCCACTCAAGGAACTCGGTGTTTCCGGCAAAGCGATTGATGCCGCGGCCGCCGCTAATAATCAGCGTATCGAGGCGATCAGGAGCCAGGGACAAAGGTTTTGCTGCCAATTCGAGACCGCTTGTCGTTTTAATCTTGTCATTTTCGGCAAGTGTAAAAAGTTGGTAGGGCTTCACGTCACCTTCATAAAGATCATTGGCGCTCGAAAAAACCTGCATTGGCCCCGTAATGTCAAGCAATTGCGCGTCATTAAAGCAGACGATGGCAATAGTTTTTGGCGCAATGGTTGCCGGAAAATCAATCGAAACGTTTTTGTTTGGCGTAAAATGTGGGGTCTTTGTCATAACTGCCAATTTAGCGTGTACTATAATTTTTTGAAAATACATTTTTAAAAAAGGATCGCCAATGACTATAAAAGCCGGATTTTTTATTTTTAATGAAATGCAACTTCTGGACTTTGCCGCACCCTATGATGAATTTTGTTCAACTCCTGAAATAGAAGTTTCTCTCATCAGTGAAAGCTTAAAGCCGATTACGACGACGAGCGGTTTATCCTTTTCACCCGATCATGACATCAGCACAATTCTTGCGCTTGATGTCCTGTGCATTCCCGGAGGAAATGGCGTCAACCGGTTTCTGAACAACGAGCCGGTTCTCGAGTTTTTCCGTAAAGAAACAAATGAAGTGCGCTTTCTCACATCGGTTTGCACCGGTTCACTTATACTGGGTGCAAGCGGCCTTCTCAAAGGACGCAAAGCCACCACTCATTGGAGCGCCATGGAATTTCTACCACTTTTCGGAGCAATTCCTGTTAAAGAACGTGTAGTTGTTGATGGTCATATCATAACAGCCGGAGGAATCACTGCGGGAATAGATTTCGGCTTGGTCATTATTGCAAAACTTCTAGGCCAGAACACGGCCAAAAAAACGCAATTGCTCATGCAATATGACCCCGAACCGCCATTTGATTGTGGAACACCTGAGAAAGCCCCGAAGGCATTGGTAGAGCAACTTCAACGGGAAAATAGTACTGACGAACGGAGAAAACTTATCCGTGAGTGGCAAGCAAAACAGAGATCCTGACAAGCTATTGCGAACCACAATTTTAAACAGACGTGAAATAGATTTTCTCGGAAATATTTTTTCAAAAAAATGCCGGTATAAACCGGCATTTCAAGCATAATAGAGACTCTCCGCTATTTTATAACAGATCGGAGGAAACCATTAATAAGCGACGGTTCCAAAGGCTTACCAATAACCCAATATTTTCCACCAGATTCCGCCAATAATTGCGAAGACCAGAAGATTAACAACGCTCATCACAAAACCCACGCCCCACCAGCGGCCAAGAGTGACATAACCGGAACCGAAAATGATCGGTGACGTACCGGTGGCATAATGGGTCAAGCACATCATGATTGCCGAGGCAGCAGCCATCAGCAACATGAACAGGTTGGTGTAATCAGCGGGAATGAGGTGAACACCAACCATCAGGAAAGCCAGCATCATTGCACTGATGTGAGCTGTCGTACTTGCAAATACGTAGTGGGTATACATGAATGTCAGGATCAATATTGCCATCGCTGCAGGCCAGCTCATGCCACTTGATTCGATAGCAAAGCGCAGACCGTCAGAGAACCAGGCAATTACGCCAAGCTTATTGAGCTGACCGGCAAGCATAACCAGCGCTCCAAACCAGATGAGCGTATCCCAAGCACTTTTTTCTTTAAGCACGTCATCCCAGGTGAGTGTTCCGCATAACAGCAGAATTACCAGCCCAACGAATGCGACTGCTGTCGGATCAACCGAAAAGGAAGGCCCGAACAATGCCGCCGGAAGACCGGCCCACAACAAAAGCATAATGACAAATGTGAGCAGCATAATGATTTCGGGGCCTTTGATCTTGCCCAGTTTCTGCAACTCGTCATGGGCGAAAGTGACAGCATTCGGCGTGATTTTCAGTTCTGGCGGGGAGATGAGATAAATGACAAAAGGCATAAGCAACATGGCAACAATGCCCGGCACCAACATGCACAATGCCCAGGTACTCCACGAAAGAGTAAAGCCCTGATGGGTTGCTTCGGCAATATAATTCACAACCAGCGGATTTGGTGCAGTTGCAGTAATAAACATTGCCGAACTGATCGGATTTGCGTGATAATTGACAAGCGCAAGATAAGTGCCGACTTTGCCTTGCGTGCCTTTCTGGGGAACAGAATCATAGGCAAGAGCAATCGAACGCATGATCGGGTGGATAATGCCGCCGCAACGAGCTGTATTGCTGGGGGTAAAGGGAGCAAGCAATAATTCGCAAAGTGCGAGCCCGTATCCGATACCGATCGTCCGTTTACCGAGGAGTCGGATGAAATAATAGCCAATCCGCGCACCCAAACCCGTTTTAATCAGGCCGCGCGAAACAATGACCGAAATAACAATCAGCCAGATCAGCGCATTGTCCATCGAGCCCAGCGCATCGGCGACCGCTTTCGGCGATGTCGGTGATGTCACCTTTGACAACATGACCACCGCAATTGTGATCATCGACATAACGCCAAGCGGCATAACTTTGAGAATAATTCCGAGAATTGCTGCCACAAAAATAGCCACAAAATGCCAGGCTTCGGCTGTTAAACCTGCCGGCTTCGGAGTCATGTATAAAGCCCAATAAATGAGCACACAAATAATACCAGGGATAATACGAAAAGGTACGTATTCCGATAATTTCTGGTTCAGTTTGCTTAGGGATTGCATCAATATAATCCTTTTATGAAGGCTTCTCCAGTAAGGGTGTTATATAGAATATCCCGGTTTGTTGACCAGTTAAAAGCACTATCACCCCCGCGAAGTAGCTAATTCTTCATATCACTTCGAGTAAAACTGGCAATAATATGATTTCTCTTGCCACATTATCCAGATTTGATACGCACGGTTTATCATTCATATGCTGAAAAGAGAATCCTGGGGACGATCATCCAGCGAATAAAATCCGTGACATTTGCTTCCGCTATGCGATCAATTGCAGATTTATTTTGCGATTAATCTATCAGCTTATTATACGGTGGTCGTGATTTACCAATTTTTCATTTCTGAAATGATTGATTTGCATAATTCTTAAAAAATCCGGCCCTGCCGAAAAATCCGTTTGTTTGAAAAGGAGACCACGAACCAGCTGGACTTCTGGTGATTCCATGTCTTTGACAGCATATACGGTCTTCAAATTTTTCCGCCAATGCCTTTAAACTTTTCAACAAAAGCAGAAATTTTATCCAAAACTGTTTTCTTTTTTGACGAATATTGCGGATTAAGCGGACTCATTCTCGGAAGAGCATCACTCAAATCAGTGCCGTTTTCATTGGCAAATTCATGCTTCAGAGAGGTCGCCAAATACCGTTTCGCCGCATCCTCCCGCAATTTTTCGGAAGCAATCAGTTCTTCGGCTTCCCGTGCCTGTTGTTTTTGTGCAAATTGATAGAACTCGTCGATAATGCTTGATTTATCGGGAATTTTATCGAAATCGATGTGATTGATAAAATCGACAATCAGGCTTTCTTTGGCTCTGCTTCCCACGCTTGAGCGGATCAACCGGCGTCCCTCTTCAACAATCGTCGCCTTATCCTTAGTTTTTCTGGCCTCTTCAAAAATAAGTTCGAGAATATAATCAAGGTTGATTTCTTGCGATTTCAACAAATCGACTTCAAAGACGACGTCTTCCCAAATGTCTGGTATATTGTCCGGCTTATTACCTTCTCTTTCTCGACGAAGCCAATCGCGAATATCGTTGTAGGTTGATCGGTAATCTTGCAAGAGACGAATGTCCAGAACGTCAATCTCTTGCAGTTCTTTCAATTTTTCATCATCAAGCTGATATTTTGCTTGTAAAGCAGAAACTTCTTCAGGGTTTTCAACGTCTATTTTCTTAAGTTCATTAAGACAGGTAAACTCGTCGTAATTCCGCAATATGTTTTCAATACGCAAATATTCGCCAAAGAGTTTGACAAAATCTTTTTTGTCTTTTTCCGTATGAATTGCAGTCGGGTCGGAAAACCGGCTCTTAAGTTCATTGACAATCTCGATATAACCACGGCGTAGCTCGCCTGTACGCTCGTCCGTATAGCCCCTGATATAATCCTCGAAACTCCGCTCAAGAGCGATATCTTCAATGTCTTCATGATTTTTTTGACCAAAAAGCTTCAAGGCGTCAATTGTCGGCTGTTCAAGATCACGAAAGGTTATAATATTGCCGAATGTTTTGGTTGCATTATAAATGCGATTTGTACGCGAATAAGCCTGAATAAGGCCATGATAGCGAAGATTTTTATCAACAAACAAAGTGTTCAATTGTGGTGCATCAAAACCTGTCAAAAACATGCCGACAACAATCAACAGATCAACTTCCTGTTTTTTTACCCTTAAAGAAAGATCACGATAATAATTCTGGAAGCCCTCACTATCGACGCTGAACTTGCTTTTAAAATCTTCATTATAATCGTTGATTGCTGCTGTTAGAAATTCTTTATCCGACTGGTCAAGTTGTGAGGGATCAAAGCTCTCGTCGGCAATCTCACCTTTAGCATCGGGTACTTTTTCGCAAAGTGCATCTTGTTCGCCATTGGCTGCAAAAGAAAAAATCGTTGCAATTTTTAATCTATGTTTGCAGCCTTTTTGCAACTCTTTCAAACAGTTATAGTACGCTTTGGCAGCCTTCACGCTTGAAACCGCAAACATAGCATTAAAACCTTTGCCATTTGGTACATTGCGGTGTGTTTTGATAGAAAAATTGTCGAGAATATAACGTGAAATTTCTTTAATCCGATTGGGGTGTAGCAATGCATCGCTGGTTTCTGCAGCCGAGAGCTTTTCAATGTCCTGTTCACTTTCCACCTTGTTGAAAAGCGGGCGCACATTATTATAATCAACCTTGAATTTTAAAACCTTTTCATCACGAATAGCATCGGTGATAACATAGCTGTGCAATAACTTGCCGAAAACGCTTTCGGTCGTTTGGGCGCTTAAGGCATTTTCTTTAAAAATCGGGGTTCCTGTAAAACCGAACTGATAAAACTGTTTGAACTTCTTGTTAATGTTCTTTTGTGCTTCACCGAATTGCGAACGATGCGCTTCGTCGAAAATGAAAACGACCTGCTTGTTATAGATTGACAAATCGTCGTCACTTTTTATCAGATTGTTAAGTTTCTGAATGGTCGTAACGATGATTTTATTATCATTATTCTCGACATTATACTTCAATCCCGCCGTGTTGTTGGATCCGATAACGCTATCGCGCGAAAAACGCCGATATTCTTTCATCGTTTGATAATCAAGGTCCTTGCGGTCGACCACAAAGAGAACCTTGTCAATAAAATCGAGCTCGGTTGCCATAAGCGCTGTTTTAAAACTGGTCAGCGTTTTTCCTGAACCTGTTGTATGCCAGATATAACCGCCGCCTTCTGTGCTGTGCCACTTTTTAGCGTTATGGGCGGATTTGAGTTTCCATAAAATACGTTCTGTTGCGGCGATCTGATAGGGGCGCATAATCAACAGCGTATTTTCCACGTCAAAAATCGAATAATTTATAAGAATATTGAGCAACGTGTTCCTGGAAAGAAATGTAGCAGTAAAATCTTTCAAATCGGATATAATTGTATTGTCCGAACGCGCCCAATTCATTGTGAAATCGAAGCTATTTTTGTCGCGTTTGGTAGTATTGGCAAAATAACGTGTGTCAGTACCATTAGAAATAACAAATATCTGCAAAAATTTGAAAAGCGAATTATCTTTATTGAAGCTTTCTTTCGTATAACGATGAATCTGATTGAATGCCTCACGTATGGCAACGCCGCGCTTTTTGAGTTCCACCTGAACCAATGGCAAGCCATTGACCAGAATGGTTACATCATAACGGTTGGCAAAGGTACCCTCTTGTTCAAACTGGTTGATAACCTGAAGCTGGTTGCGAAAAATGTTCTTTTTATCAATGAGATAAATATTTTTTATTTCACCGCTATCGAAAATAAAATCATAAATATGGTTGTTCTGGATTTTGCGGGTTTTATCAATAATCGTATCGCTTGGGCTATCAAGATATTCGGTTAAAAACCTCTGCCATTCACTATCTGAAAACTTCACGGAGTTCAGTTTTTGCAATTGCTCGCGCAGATTTAGAAGTAAGGCTTCATGTGAGGTGAGCTTAGGCAAATATTCATAGCCTTGAGAAGACAGATCTTTTATAAGCTCATTTTCAAGATCGGCTTCCGTCTGGTAGGTAGCACCTGTTTGATCTATGGTGTCGTAATGATCAAGCACAATAAAATTGTTTGTTTCGGCAATCGGTTTTGTTTCAACAGCCATTTTCCCCGCCTTATGCAGTTAATTTATACGTTCGTCGGACTCTGTTTTATTGCGTTATTTTCCGGTTTAAGAAAATTCAACAACTGGTCCCGATAATATTCATATTGTTTATTTCGCAATTCAATTTCTCTTGGCAGTCCTTCAGAAATCGAAGTTGTTAAAGCATCAAATCTATCAAGAATGGACACAATACGTTTTTGGTATAAAGGTGTGGGTAAGGGAACCAAGAATTCTAAAAATTTTTCAGTATTCATTCTAATAACTTTTGTGCCATTAACATGCTTTTTTTTATAATCGAAAAAATATTTTGTCGTTAATAAATAAGTCAAATATTTCGTATCGACATCACAATTCGGTCTAAATACAAACATATCGCCAGAAAATACGATTAAACCTCCCAGCCACCCAACTGGCTTCATCACATCTTCAACGTTTTCACTTGTTCCGGCAATTAAAATGTCGCCACATTGTGCTTTTTTTAAACGCTTAGCTAAATCATGCGAAACATATGATTTCGTCGTTTCAGCAAATAATCCATAATACGTATAAATTTGACCATAATGGATGGCCGGAACACCAGATTCAATGAGATCTTTTTTTTGTAGTCCGTTACCTCTAATTAATTCTCCAACTTCGCCCAACGGCTTCCATTCAACTTCATCATCAGAAAAAGTAAGTAATTTATCACGATAATAGTTGTATTGTTTTTTTCGTTCATTAAGCTCTGCGGTGAGCTCTGCGGTGAGCTCTGCGGTGTGGGCCGTAAACGCATCCAATATCCCAACAATTTCCTTTTGAACCGATAATGGAGGAATGGGAATGGGAATTGCCTTAACTTGATGAGACATTAATTTAGGGTTCCCCATTCCCGTATAAACATGGCATTTCGCCTCAATTGTAAGCCAATAAAAAAGATATTTACAATTTAATATTGAATTATTGATTACATTAATAAGACCGCTAACATTTGTTAGTGAAAATTTTCCATTTCTATAAAATACAGTGCCTGCATTAGCTCCATCAGTTGTCCAGTTTATAAATTCTCCATCGAAATCGTATGTATCAAGTGTCCCTATCTTTCCTTGATTAGCAGTTTGCGAGCTATATACAGGATATCGACCGCTTCGTTCTGCTAAATATTGTTTTGATATCACCCTACCACGCTTTAAGTTACAAACTTCACCAAGAGTCTTCCACTCAACCTCGGCACCATTGAGTAGCTTTTCTAAGATTGTCTGGCTCATGCTTCTAACTCCGCAACAATCTGGTCGATTTCAGAGCGAAGCCTATTAATTTTGTCGACCGTCTCCTTGATTTCAGCATTGAGTTTTTGAATGTCGATTTTTTCGCTTTTGTCTTCCTGTTCCACATAAGAGCTTACAGAGAGATTATAATTATTTTCTTTGATTGCCTCATAAGAAACCATCTTCATTTTATAATCGACATCTTGCTTATCAGCGAAGAGCTTCAAGATTTCGGCAATATTTTCTTCCGTCAGAATATTATTATTAGTTTCTTTTTTGAAAATTTCACCGGCGTCAATAAATGCCGTTTCTGTATACCGTTTGTTTTTTGCCAGAATTAAAATATTAACCGCGATGCTGGTGCCAAAAAACAGATTGGGTGCTAACGCAATAACAGTATCGACATAATTGTTATCAATCAGATATTGGCGAATTTTTTGTTCGGCCCCGCCACGGTAAAAAATACCGGGAAAGCAGACAATTGCCGCGCGCCCTTTGGAAGAAAGATAGCTTAAAGCATGGAGAACAAAAGCAAAATCTGCCTTCGACTTCGGTGGCAATACGCCGGCGGGAGCAAAACGCTCGTCATTGATAAGGGTCGGGTCATCGCTGCCAATCCAGTGAACCGAATAGGGAGGATTGGAAACAATCGCGTCAAACGGTTTGTCGTTATTATGTTTCGGATCCAATAATGTGTCGCCCAACGCAATATCGAATTTGTCATAATTGACATTATGCAAAAACATATTCATACGGGCGAGGTTATAGGTGGTATGGTTGATTTCCTGCCCGAAAAATCCTTCTTCAATAATGTGTTTGTCAAATTGCTTCTTTGCCTGTAGCAACAAAGATCCTGAACCGGCTGCCGGGTCATATATTTTATTGACATGGTCCTGACCATATAAGGCAAGTTGGGCAATAAGCTTCGACACGCTTTGCGGCGTAAAAAACTCGCCACCGGATTTACCTGCATTGGCAGCGTAATTGGAAATCAGATATTCATAAGCATCGCCAAACAGATCTATGTGATTATCCTGAAAATCTCCAAGATCAAATTCCGCCACGCCCTTTAGCACCTTGGTCAAGGTTTTGTTTTTATCCTGAACTGAATTTCCCAATCTGTTGCTGGTTGTATCAAAATCGGCAAAAAGGCCTTTAATATCCGGTTCGGACGGATGTCCATTAGCCGAATTTTCAATAGCGTCGAATATTTTTTTAAGGTCAATATTGAGCTCGTCATTCTGGTCGGCCGTTGCAACGACATTTTCAAACAATTGACTTGGAGCGATAAAATAACCTTTTTCCTGTATCGCAAAAATACGCGTTTCGTCGGGAATGTCTTCATCTGCCATTTTTGCATAATTAAAAGTTTTATCGCCATTTTGAATGTAGTCGCAGAAATTCTCACTCATAAAACGATAAAACAATGTGCCCAGCACATATTGCTTGAAATCCCAGCCATCGACTGAACCGCGCACATCATTGGCAATTTGCCAGATTTTGCGGTGTAATTCTTGGCGCTGTTGTTGGCTCTCGGACATTTCACGACTTCCCTTAAAAACTATTTCACTTTATCTAGCGCAAAGCAGATGGGGTCAACAAGCCGGTTCAAATTCAACCATCGTCGCCCAATTGCTTTTCAAGCGCCTGACGGGCAAGGCCAACCATATAAGGAAGCTGATCCAGCGACCTGAATTTGACCTCGACAGAACCGTTTCCCCAATGATGAAGATGGGAAATATCGCGGCAAAGGCCACGCGGGTCATCGAGCTCGTTTATCTCGATATTGAGGTTCAATGTTAACTGTTTTGATTGCGGCACAACATCCACGAAATTTGTTTCCGCTTTATAGGCGATATAGAGTTTCAAGAATTCCTCTCGCACATTGTCGTCAAGGCTGAGTATCTCTTTACGAAAAGCCTCGAACAATTCCCGTGTAATGCCATTTTGTAAAAACGCATGATCGGCAATTGTATATGATTTCAAAACCGGTTTTTCCGGCTTGAAACGTGCAAGCGATTCTTCGGATATATCCGGTGCACGCCAGATATTGACCGCCTGATCGGCAAGGTTTTTTGCCCGCGCTATGATTGTTTTTTCTGTCCATTCCGGAAGTTCACCAAGCCCTTTATTGAGATGGAGCGGGCTTTCGGCAAATCCGCCTCGCATCGTGCGTTTGTCTTCAAATGACCGGTTGCCATATTCGGAATTATATCCGGTTAGTGTCAAATTACCGGCCGTATGCAACCATGTTTCCTGAATGCGTTGCCAATCTTCCCCGAGCATTTTTTGCCAATCCTTCGGCAATGGGATTGATTGCGGCATAATATGTTCGATTGTATAATCATTAACGGCGACCCGTTCTTTACGACCGAAGTTTTCAAACCGGCGCAACCAGTAAGACCGACTGCGGAAATGATAAAGATCGCGGTGCTGGAAATTTTCTTTAAACTCTTCATTTGTCGGAAAACGTCTATATGATGTCATCAGGCTGAAGGCCGCTTTCACACTTTCGAGATAATCACTTTTATCAATATCACGATAAAGCGTTGCAAAGGTTTTATTCAGCGAATTGGTCGGAATAGAACAAATCGCCCTTCGGAACACATAGGCTTCCACCAGACGGACAATTTCCAGAAAATCACTTTTTTCAAGGGTTCCATTGGCATAATCGTTGTAAACTGGCAGCAAAAAAGGATATGCAACGTCAACTTTAAGTTCGTTCAAATCAAAAAAAGCTTGTGCCAGCTCTTTATCATTTTCCCCTTCAAGAGCCATTGCGCAATAATAGCAAGCAAAGCGCAACATATCATCAACAATGTTCTCAATTGTTTTGATATCGTCGGTGCGTGCAAACTGCTTGAAACCGGCATAAACTTCATCAAGCCGCGGAATTGAACCGGTTTTGACTGTCAGATAATGCCGCATAAAACTGTTGAATTCTGTGTCATAGGCCTCTTGCCCGAAAAGTTTTTCCATCGGTTGCCAATAGGCACGATAAAGCCGAGTCTGCTGATCGGGCTCCAACCCCATAAGAAAGAAATTCCGAATAAGGTCTGCCTGTGTCAGTTGCAGACCTGTTGAATTCATACTTTCAAAAATGAGCTGGGGATTATCTTGCCCTCTGGCAAGGGCCACATAAACAATAAGAAGTTTTGCAATTCCCCGGCAGAGGAGCTTTAATTCCTGTTCATCGAGCCTTGCAAGTTGAGTTTGGAAATAATGGTAGTTTTCCAAAATACGTTCCGAACCTGCTACTGGCAAAGGCGTGCCATTAACAAGTGCCAACAATGTATCGCGGTCGGTTTCCGTTAAAAGAAGGCGGTTATGCCGATCTCCATCCTCATATTCATTGACAAGATAATAATTGAATATTTTACGAGCCGAAAAACCGTCATAAGGTTCTTTTGTTCCAACGGTTTTCGCAAGCGCCAATAAAAGCAATGTCAAAGTGGTTATTCTTTGTTGTCCATCTATGATGAGTAATGGCGCATTATGAGCATCATTATTGGCGATATAGACAACTGTTCCAAGAAAATGGCCTGCATTGTCTTTCGCTTTGCCAGCGCGCAAAATGTCATGCCACAATTGTTCGCATTGGGTTGATGTCCAAGAATATTTGCGTTGATAGATCGGAATGATAAATTGGCGGGCATCTTCCAAAAATTTGAGAAGATTAACGTTGCCAGCATCCATTTTCTGTTCTCCCCGGTAGTCATTGCGGCTTAAACGAAATGGAACCTATTGTCTAGATTTGTGTAGCATTTGATGAAAGTAACAAAAATGCGAAGCTTATCACAATACCCGCGCAAATATGAAATATGGTAAGGAGATCCGACAAACAAAAATAGAGGTCGATGATAATCGGTAACAGCTTCAAATATTCATGAAAATCGGCATGTCGTGACTGTAGACATAAAAAACAGAAGATTATTTTGGGCCGAAGGGGAAAGCGATGATAAAAATTCGGGTAAGTAAATATCTTTAACCTTACTCACCCGATATTAAAAAACGTGGCGGAATTTAAAGCTTTCCAACCGTTCTGACAAAACGAATGGCACAAGCCTCAATTTTCGAATTGCTTGATGATTTTATCCATGTCGGCAACTTTCAAATCATGATCGAGATAGGCTTTTTTATCGGATAGCTCGATATCCAAACCATATTTGGTTTCATAAGACATCGTACCTTTTTCAATCGAAAAATCGATCACATGGCCACCCGTTGACCGGTTTTTATCAACAAAATGAACATGAAATCCGGCAACCGAAACATTCTGGAAAAATTCCGGTGTCCAGAACCCGATAAGCTCCCCGTCAATATCTTTGATATCTTCAACAATTTGGTGTTCAGCCACTTCCATTGCGTTTTTAAAACGCTGATCAAGTTCCCTCGGTCGCCGCACCTTCAAATGATCGAATTTGCCTTCCAATTTTATTGCAAGAAACACATTATCGAATTTCAGATGTTTCGAAAGTTCATCATATAATGTCGCTTTCGAAACGTGTGAAATTGTAAAACTCGCCTCGGGGGCAAATGTTGTAATTTGTGCGAATGGCATTCTTTCAGTGTCATCCATTATTCGTAATGGTCTGTTACCTTTGGCATCCCAAAAATGACAACAATCAATAATAGCTTCTCCGGTCAAACCTTCTGAACATCCCAAACCGAAATTTCCATGTTTTTTAATTTCCGATATCGGAAATAAACCATCAAAAACTCCCATCATAAGAGCATTAACGCCTGAAAATTGGGTTATCTTTTTTGTCATTACGTATTGTTCCTGTTTTACAACCTGCCAAAGATATTTCGGCAAAATTCATCCTTTGAAAATAACTGCTTTCTACATAGCAATCACACTCAAAAGTTCAATAATAGGTTGTTTTGATAGTTGCAAATATCTCGAGGAGAGAAGCGATCTTTCAGACAAAACATGTGTTCTTCGACAGTTTTAATCGTTCGACATCGTTTATCTACTATGAGGAAAATCGGACTGTCAGACTTGATTATTGACTGACGGTCAGTTTTAAGGTCTCACACTTAACAAAAAAATCGAAGGGTGGGGTGAAATTCGCAAACAGGTTTTTCAGAGAAATTACATCTTTGACATCTTTTAAGAATACGATTTCGTTTTCAAAATTTCTTATCTAACCGGAACACAAAACGTCTTTTTAATGTCTGTCGAATCGGAAAGCACTTTCCATAAGTTCCGTCCGGAAATTGCAGTCGAGAATCGCCCGTTGATAAATTTCCGCTTCAAGCTGACGCTTTTAAATAGAAAGCCGGAAAATCTCGATAAACACAGTCTTGGAAAAACATGAAGCGCGCATATTGGAATGAGCTTGCCAAACTTACGACAAGGTCTCATGCACGCAAAATATCTTTAAATTCATATTCCGGGGAAAATTGGAGCGGGCGATGGGATTCGAACCCACGACCCCAACCTTGGCAAGGTTGTGCTCTACCCCTGAGCTACACCCGCTCACAAACCGGAAGCGCTTCGCTTCGGTCGTGCCTATATGACCCAACCTTGCGACGATTGCAACATAAAAAATAAAATTCTTTCAATATTCGTTTTTCATGCTTTAAAAATCGTTGAAAATGTTGATTTCCGGCCAAGGCTCCAATAAAGCTTTTAAGAGGTTTTAGAGGGAGAAGTGATTATGCGACGTTTGGTTCTGGCAGCCGCAGCAATTTTGGCATTGGGAAATTTTTCATTTGCAGCCGATAAAGTGAAAGTCGATATTACGCAGATTGTTGCCCATCCGGCTTTGGATGCCGTGCGCAAAGGGGTCGAAGATGTCCTTGCAAAAGAGGGCTACAAGAATGGCGAGAATCTCACCCTCAACTTCCAGTCGGCGCAGGGAAACATTTCCACAGCAACACAGATTGCACGCCAATTTGTCGGCGACAAGCCGGATGTGATTGTTTCCATTGCAACGCCTTCGGCACAAACCATGCTTGCAGCGACCAAAAACATACCGATTGTTTTTTCGGCTGTTTCAGACCCTGTTGAAGCAAAGCTCGTACCGGATATGAAAAAACCCGGTGGAAACATTACCGGCGTATCCGACCGCTCGCCGGTTGAAGAACATATAAAACTCTTGAAAGAAATCAAACCTGATCTGAAAAAACTCGGCTACCTTTATAATGCTGCCGAGGCCAATTCGGTTTCGACCTTGAATGTTTTGAAAAAGCTTGCAGAAAAAGAAGGAATCGAGATTATCCCCTCGGCTGCACCGAAATCATCCGACGTCCAGGCAGCAACCCGTGCCCTTATTGGCAAGGTGGATATGATTTATGTACCGACAGACAATACAATTATCTCTGTGCTTGAAGGGGCAACGAAAGTAGCAGCCGAATCAAAAACACCGCTTTTTACGGCTGATCCGAGTTCGATCGGGCATGGTGCCTTTGCAGCCCAGGGAATCGATTATTATGATTCGGGGCTCGAGACCGGTAAACTCGTTGTCCGCATTTTAAAAGGTGAAAAGCCCGGTGACATTGATGTTGTCACACCGGAAGGAAAAAATGTGGCGATTGACCTTCAAGCTGCGGAAAAAATGGGAATTACGATTCCCCAACCGGTTCTTGATCGGGCTGCAAAAATTATCAACAAATAAGGTATCCTGACGGTGGAATTTTTCGATACTGACATAATTGCAAGCGGGGCAATTGCCTCATGAGTATGTTTGCCTTTACCGGTGCTGTCGAACTCGGGCTTGTTTATGCGTTTGTCGCTATCGGAGTCTATTTATCATTCAGGATTCTCGATTTTCCGGATTTGACGGTGGACGGTTCGTTTCTGTTAGGCTCGACCGTCTGCGGCGTCATGATATTGTGCGGTTTTAATCCGTGGTTTGCCATGTTTTCGGCTTTGATTGCAGGAATGATTGCCGGACTTGTTACCGCACTTTTGAATTTGAAATTCGGCATTCTGAACCTCCTTGCATCCATTTTGACAATGTCGGCGCTCTACACCATTAATCTTCGCATTATGGGAATTATGGGGGTATCGAATGTCAATCTGGGTTTGGCAGATACCGCGCTCACACCGTTTTATAATCTGTTCGGATTGCCGGATATGATTATCCGCCCGCTTTTTGTTGGCATACTCGTCATCATTGTTGCTTTTCTCGTCTGGCGTTTTCTGGAAAGTGAAATCGGCCTTGCCATGCGGGCAACCGGAACGAATCAACGTATGGCTAAAGCTCAAGGAATCAAAACCGCGCTTCTCATCTATGCTGGTATGGGATTATCCAACGCTCTGGTTGCTCTTGGCGGGTCGCTTTATATCCAGACCGCTATTGCGACCGATATCACAGGAGGTGCAGGAACCATTGTGTTCGGGCTTGCAGCCGTTATTATCGGCGAGACATTGTTCAGAACCCGAAATCTTTTACTGATTATTTTGAGCTGCATTGTCGGTTCCGTCCTCTATCGTGTTGCCGTGCAATTCGCATTTGAAGGCAGTAGCCTTGGTATTGATACATCGACAGACTTGCAGCTTATTACCGCTTTGATTGTGGTATTGACTCTTGTTTTGCCGCATTATCTGGGGGCAAAAAAGCATGATTGAACTGCAACATATCGGCGTAACATTCAAAGCCGGAACGCCCTTGGAAAAACAGGCGCTTATCGATCTTAACCTAAAAATAGAACGTGGCAGCTTTGTAACCATTATCGGTTCCAACGGTGCTGGCAAATCGACCATGCTTGGCGTTCTCGCCGGAGATATTTTGCCCAATGAAGGCAAAGTCATTATCAACAATATTGATGTTTCGAGAAAATCCACAGCCGAACGGGCAGGTATGATTGCACGGGTTTTTCAGGATCCGCTAGCAGGAAGTTGCGGGTCACTCACTATTGAAGAAAATCTTGCCCTTGCCGCCCGTCGTGGAAAAAGGCGTGGGTTGCGATCGGCTTTGACAAAAGAAAATCGCGAAATATTCCGCGCCCGCATTGCCGCTCTCGGTCTTGGCCTTGAAGACCGCATCCAGAACCGGATGGACAGTCTTTCGGGCGGGCAACGTCAGGCTTTGGCTTTGATTATGGCCACCCTGTCGGATGCCGATGTTTTGCTGCTTGACGAACATACGGCCGCACTTGATCCGGGAATGGCCGAATTTGTCATGAAGCTTACAGAAAAGGTCATCAAGGAAAACAATCTGACCACTTTGATGGTTACCCATTCTATGCGGCAAGCACTTGATTATGGTGACCGTACCTTTATGCTGCACGGTGGAAAGGTGATACTTGATGTGCACGAAGAAGAACGCAAAGGTCTTGATGTGAGCGACCTTGTCGGCATGTTCCAGAAGGTCAGAGGTGAAGCGCTCGACGATGACAAGCTGCTGATGGATTAACATGGCGCAGAAAAAAGCACATGAGGTCGACGGTTTCCTTTCACGTTTACAAGCGCAATACCCCATTGTTCTGATTTACGGTCCCGATAAGGGGCTTGTTTCCGAACGGGCGTCGAAATTTGCCAAGCTCACCGGTATCAAACTTGATGACCCGTTTTCCAATATCAGGCTTGAAGCGGCCGATCTTGAACGTGACCCGACACGCCTTCTCGACGAAGCCCATACGGTTTCGCTGTTTGGCGGAAAGCGGCTCATCTCGATAAAAAACGCCGGCAATGGACGAAATCTCACCGAAGTCGTCAAAAAGCTTGCAAAAACCGGCCTTGAAAATGTTTATCTGATGATAGAGGCAGGAGATCTTAAAAAAGGTGCGAGCTTGCGTTCGGCTGTAGAAACAGCAGCGTCAGCCATGGCACTTCCCTGTTATGCCGATGATGCACGCTCGCTCGAAGGGCTGATCGATGACGTTCTTGGCGAATATCACCTTGCCATTTCGCTTGAAGCAAGAAAATGGCTCAGAGAGAGTCTGGGAGGAGACCGGCTTATTTCGCGCAGTGAATTGGACAAGCTTTGCCTTTATGCAATGGACAAGAGCGAGATTACGCTTGATGATGTAAAAGCTGCTGTAAGTGATGTAAGCGGCCTCACTTATGATGAAATTATCGATGCTGTACTCATTGGTGATCTTGTCGGCTTTAACAACCGTTTCGACCGTCAGGTTGCAACCGGTAACGCACTGTTTTTGATATTAAGCGCAGCCGAGAGACAATTCCAACAATTGCAAATTTTACGCCAGCAAGTGGAAGTCGAGGGGAAAACGCCCTCTTCCGCTATTGCTTCGGCACGCCCGCCTATTTTCTTTCGCCGACAAAAAGTTATGGAACAGGCACTCACCCGTTGGACCTTGAAGCGGATTGCGGAAGCGATGGAGCGGCTACAAAAAGCCGTTCTTGAAAGCAGAGAAAATACAGCTCTTGCCGAACCGATTATCCGGCAGGCACTTCTGACGCTTGCTGTTCAATCGAAGCGCCAGAACTAGAGTCCGATTTTAACAAAAGCTCTAACTGCGCTTGACGTGTTCGATATAAAGTTCGCGTAAGCGCATTGTTACTTTTCCGGGCTTACCATCGCCAATTTTACGCCCGTCAACACTCAAAACAGGAGCTGCAAAATTGGTGGTCGAGGTAATCAGCGCTTCACTGGCGGCATAGGTTTCTTCCAATGTAAAGAGCCGCTCTTCGACGTTAATACCATTTTTGCGCGCAAGCTCCAGAATCGTACCGCGGGTAATGCCGGGCAAAATGGAGTGATCCAACTGACGGGTTATGAGTGTTCCCTGACGATCGACAATGAAGAAATTGGACGAGGTTGCTTCGGTGAGATAGCCATCCTCGACATAGATCGCATCATCAACGCCCTCGGCATGGGCATGCGTCTTAGTCAAAGAGGAATAAAGAAGCTGCGTCGTCTTGATGTCGCGGCGACACCAGCGACCTTCTTTCACCGATATCATTTTCAACTGCGGCATTTTATGAAGATTTTTGACAATGCCTGTCTGTGTGAACATAAAAAGGCAGGGCTTCAATTCGCTATTGTCGTAAACAAAATTACGCTCACCGGCACCACGCGAAACCTGAAGATAGACCGTGCCGTTATCAAGACCGTTTCGCTTGATAAGCTCGCGATGAATATCAAGAAATTCATCTCTATTCACATTGAATTCTATCTCCAGCGCTTTCAGAGAATTTTTAAGCCTTTTGATATGTCCGTCAAAGTCGAGAAATTTTCCGTCAAGAAAAGAGGTGACTTCATAAACGGAATCGGCAAACATGACAGACCTGTCAAAAATTGAAATCCGGGCATTTGTTTCATCAAACCAATCGCCGTTGACATAAACGGTGCGTGTCATTGTATTTTTACCTCTTCAACATCATTCACCAGCGAAAAACATTTATCCTGCCGGAGAGAATCCGGATATTCCGATTTTAGAAACCGGAAGCCTTCAACTCTTTCCGGACGATCATTTTCCGCGTTTAAAAATCACTATGGAATTTTGGCTGAACTTAAGGCAGATTTGACAGAGCAGCAATAGCCGAGATGTCGCGGCCAATCAATTCATGCCGCTTTTTTCATAAGGAAAATATCCGATGGCAGAACCGATCGCTTTTGTCAGCCGTAGTGCACAAACCGAAAGGGATAACTGGTTAAAAGTCCTTTCCGAAAATTTGGTCGATGAAAAGATTGTAGATTTCAACGATTTGAAACCGGCAGATTATGACATGATCGAACTTGCCATTGTTGCAAACCCCGATCCCGACCAACTGAAAAAACTCAAAAATTTGAAATGGATACAAAGCCTGTGGGCAGGTGTCGAACGAATGGTAAAGGAATTACCCGAAAATGCGCCGCCGATTGTCCGGCTCGTTGATCCCGCTTTGACCGAAGCCATGGCCGAAGCTGTTCTTGCATGGACGCTTTATTTAACCCGCGATATGCCGCGCTATCATCGCCAACAACAAAAACGGCTCTGGCAACCACATAGCTATAAGCCTGCGTCACAATGGAAAATCGGCCTTCTCGGTTTAGGTCAATTGGGAAGAGCTGCAGCGAAATTGCTGACACTTACCGGATTTCAAGTAAACGGTTGGTCAAAAAGCCAAAAGACACTTGATAATGTCACATGTTTGAGCGGAAAAGCCGGTTTTATGCGACTGATTGAAACAAGCGATATTGTCGTTCTCCTTATACCGCTCACCAATGAAACAACGGGGCTTCTTGGAAAAAACGAATTTGCCCATATGAAAAAGGGGGCAAACCTTATCAATTTTTCCAGAGGGCCTGTTATTGATACAGATGCTCTTGTTGACGCTCTTAATAAACATGAGCTCGATCATGCGGTTCTTGACGTTTTCGATCAGGAACCTTTGCCGCCCGATTCGCCCTTATGGCTGAATGAAAATATAACCGTGCTTCCCCATATTTCGGCACCAACGAACAAAGAAAGTGCTGCAAAGATTGTGGCAAAAAATATAGCGAATTGGCGAAAAACCGGAAAATTGCCGCCTACAGTCAACCGGATACGCGGCTATTAAAATAATATCTAGACAAAGCTCCGGAAAAACCACCAAAAACCGACTTTAGAAAAATTGGTTCAGAAACCTTGCTTTCGTCATAATCGTTATATAGGTAAACTATATAACAGAATGGTATATCTATGTCGGTCAAAGCAACCTTATCTTTCACAGAAGATCATATCGGCTCGGTCGGGCAGGAGCGCATCAAGCTTCTCGAGGCGGTCGGCCGTGAAGGGTCGATTTCTGCCGCCGCCCGTTCTGTCGGACTTAGCTACAAGGCAGCATGGGATGGCATTAGCGCCATGCAAAATCTCGTTGCAAAACCGCTTTTGAAAAAGAACATCGGCGGAAAAAATGGTGGTGGTGCGACCCTGACACCGGAAGCGTTAAAACTCATCGAAACTTTTCACCATCTTGAAACCGGACTTGCCACAATGATGAAGCAAGCTTCCGACAATCTGTCGGAAATAGGTTTAAGTCCGACAGGGCTTTTACAAGGTTTCATGATGAGAACCTCGGCACGCAATGTTTTATCGGGTCACATTTTATCCATCGAAAGTGCAGTACCTGCCGCATTTGTAACCATCGGCATTTCTGATAAAATCGCTATCAAAGCCGAAATTACCGAAAAAAGTGTCGAGCGGCTTGGACTTGTCAAAGGGCGTGAGGTTGCAGCTCTTGTCAAAGCACCCTTTGTGAAAGTGGTTCCTTTAGAAGACAAGGACAATTTTTCTGAACAAAATCGTATTCCGGGAATTTTACAATCAATCACTGTCGGCAAAAAAAGCGTCGAGCTTAACGTTGAAATTGGTGAAGACAAAACACTCGTCGCAACGATGAGACCGGACGACCCCGCACTTAAAGGACTTATGACCAATCAACCTGTTCTTGCACTTATCAAGGCTGAAAACATCATTATTGCAACATGTTAGGAGAAGGCAATGAAATCCAAACTCGCTTTATCGGTCGGTCTGTTGCTGGCAAGTGTAACCTTTGCCCATGCCGGTGAAACCGTTGTTGCGGTGGCCGCCAATTTTACTGAACCCGTCAAGGAAATTGCCGAACAGTTCAAAGAAAAGACCGGACACACGGCAACACTTTCATTCGGTGCTACCGGTAATTTCTATACACAAATAAAGAATGGTGCTCCTTTCGAGGTATTTCTTGCAGCCGATACCGAAAGGCCAACCAAGGCCGTTGAAGAAGGCTATGGTGTCAAAGGAACCGAATTTACCTATGCAATCGGCACATTGGTTCTGTGGAGTGCAAAAGACAACCTTGTAAAGGGTCCTGAAACTTTGGCGGATAGCAAAATTACCCACATTTCCTTCTGCAATCCCGATGCTGCCCCTTATGGCAAGGCGGCTGTCGAAACCATGGATGCGCTCAAAGTTCACGACAAAATCAAGGACAAGCTTGTCGAAGGACAAAACATTTCGCAAGCCTACCAATTTGTCAAAACCGGAAATGCCGAAATCGGCTTTGTCGCTCTCTCGCAGATTATCAATGAAAAAGGCGGCTCGAAATGGGTTGTTCCTCAAACCGACTATAACCCGATCCGTCAGGATGCCGTGCTTTTGAAAACCGGTGAAAATAATGAAGCGGCAAAGGCTTTTGTAAGCTTCCTCAAAGGTCCGGAAGCAGCAACCATTATCAAAAAATATGGCTACGCCCTGCCGGAAACAAAGTAGAAAGCATGATGCTTCTTTCCAATGAGACATGGACCGCGATCAAGCTTACGGCCGAATTGGCGACGGTAACCACATTTTTTCTGATGGCTATCGGAACGCCGATTGCTTTGTGGCTGTCGCGATCCAAAACTTATGGAAAAGAAATCGTCGCATCCATTATCTCCATACCTTTGGTTTTGCCACCAACAGTTCTGGGCTTTTATCTTCTGGTATTTCTGGGGCCTAATGGACCGGGTGGCTTTATTGCACCATGGTTCGGCATGGATAAATTTGCCTTCACTTTTGAAGGGCTGGTCATCGGCTCGGTCATTTATTCCATGCCTTTTGTTGTTCAACCCATCCGCAATTCATTCGAGGCTATGGGAAGGCGGCCGATGGAAGTTGCGGCAACGTTGCGTGCTTCGCCATGGAAAGCATTCTGGAAAGTCGCGCTTCCGATTGCGAGCCCCGGTTTTATGACTGCCGCAGTTTTGGGCTTTGCCCATACAGTGGGCGAATTCGGTGTTGTGCAGATGATTGGTGGAAACCTGCCCGGCAAAACGGCCGTGATCTCGACCACTATTATGAGCTATGTCGAAGCCGGTCAGATGCATGAAGCCAATGTTTTATCAATCATTATGGTTATCTTTTCATTCTGCATCATTCTTACTGTTTCACTCTTGCAAAAATTCATGCGGGCGCGAACATTATGAGTGAAACCATTTCTGTCGATCTTAAAGGGACATTGGGCAATTTTTCGCTTGATTGTTCATTTCATGCCCCGCTTCGCGGTGTCATTGCGCTTTACGGCCCTTCCGGATGCGGAAAAACTTCTGTTTTGCGCGGCATTGCCGGACTTAACCGGTTTTCAGGAAAAGTCGAAATCGGCAATGAATGCTGGCAAAACGAAACCGGTTTCGTTCCTGTTTATAAACGTCCCCTCGGCTACGTTTTTCAGGAAGCCAGTTTGTTTCCGCATTTGTCTGTCAGAAAGAACCTTACCTTTGCTATGGCGAAAGGCGAAAACAATCTCTCGCCGACATTCGATGAAGTGGTGGAATTTTTGAATATTGCCCACCTTATCGATCGTGCGCCGCACAATCTCTCCGGTGGTGAACGTCAACGCGTGGCGATTGGCCGTGCTCTCCTGTCGCATCCCAAGATTCTCCTTATGGATGAACCACTTTCGGCACTCGACAAACGGTCGAGAGATGAAATCCTTCCCTTTCTGATTGGTCTGCGTGACCGTCTTTCAATGCCGATCATTTATATCACCCACGATATTTATGAAGTCGAACGGTTGGCCGACACATTGGTTTTGATGGATAGTGGCAAAGTTATTGCCTCCGGCAGTTTGAGAGAAATCGAAGCAAATCCTGATCTGCCGCTTGCCAATACTCGCGAAGCTGCTGTCAATCTTGATGGCTATGTCAAATCCTATAACGAACATACAGGCCTTGTCGAAGTGGATGTACCGGGTGGCACGTTCATTGCCCCGTCCGCACCTTTGGCAATAAGTAAAAAAATGCGCATTCGCATTGCTGCCAATGATGTGAGCCTTGCTGTCGAAAAACCGCTGAAAAGCTCGATCCTCAATGTGATGCCGGCGCGCATTCTGACAATGCGAGAACAAGGGCATTTTGAAGTTCTGGTCAAACTTGAATTGGGTGATAATGGAAAGGGAGCGCATTTTCTTTCACGCCTCACACGCCATTCATGGCAAATATTGGGACTTAGGGAAGGAATGGACGTTTATGCCCAGATTAAAGGCGTTGCCCTGATCGACCAGCAAGAGGGCTAACTTTTTCAAGATAGGCCTTCGCAAGTTCAACCGTGCCTTTCAAAAAAGTTTTGCGAAGCTTTTCGGCTGTTGGCGTTTGATTGTGCGTTTCAAGCCATGCTGTCAATTGCAAACGGCGCATCATGATAAGATGGACAATCATATCTGCCATTTCCCGGTTTACCGGCATCACTTCGCCATAGCCTTGAAACCATGCATTGATATAGCTTGGCACAAATGGATTATCTTCAATAAAACTCAATGAATTGGCAAGATCCAATCCGAACCATGAAAAGCCGCAATCATCAAAATCGATTACCGCGAGTTTTTCGCCATCAATAAGCAGATTTGCAAGCCGCAAATCACCATGGATAAGACCGTAATGGTCTTTATCTTTCGGAAAAGTTGACGAAAAATATTTGAGCGTCTCATCGCAGTGTTCTAGAATTTCACGATCGGCAGATTGAAGATTTTCGACCTTTCGCCAATCTCCCCAGATTGCATTTTGGCCGATCATTGTTTCATAAGTCCAATGTTTACGAATGAACCTTTCCTGCCTCACCCAATTTATGGATTGGTGATGCAATTTGGCGGAAATTTTACCAAGTTCAAAAAACCGGCGCACAAGTCTGTCATCTGCCTGCGGTTCACGACCGCTTATAAAAGAAAAACAGGCAAGCCTGAAAATGCCCGCTTCGACAAACAATTGACCAAAACGGGAAATGAAAAGATGTGGAACTGTTACAATACCGGATTGTTCGATTGCCTGAAGCCACGTGAGTTCGGATAAAATTTCATCATTTTGATGATAGGAAGGCCGGTAAACCCGTATAATTCTTGTCTCGTTCCCGAACGTCACCCGAAAAGTCGCATTTTCCGATATGGTAAGAAGGTCGATGTGGGCGCTATCGGGAATATCCCAGCAAGCAAGATTATCCCTTATCAAAGTCGGAAGGTCGTTTTCGGCTTTATTTTTCATCGATGTAACAGAAATACTGCCTGTTGCCCGAACAGATTCCAAGCCCCCCAAGGCAGTTTGCGTTTAACGGGTTTTCCCTGCCGGTTCAGCACCACCGCTTCTTCTATTTCCGCTCCTATTTCTTTAACGAGATCGACAAAATCCTCAATCGTGCAAAAATGGATATTCGGCGTATCATACCAGCTATAGGGAAGCTCTTTGGTAACCGGCATACGGCCAAGAAAAAGCAGATGAGCGCGGGCGCGCCAATAACCGAAATTGGGAATGGAGATAACAGCCCTCTCGCCAATGCGTAAAAGTTGTTCGAGCACGACCTTCGGATTGTGTGTTGCCTGCAAAGTTTGCGAGAGAATAACATAATCAAAACACGAATCAGGATAATAGACGAGATCGCTATCAGCATCTCCCTGAATGACAGAGAGCCCTTTAAGCAAACATTGGTCAACACCCTGTTGCGACAATTCGACACCGCGCCCATCAACATTGCGCCGCGTTTGCAATAGATAAAGCAGGCTACCATCGCCGCAACCGACATCAAGAACACGAGCGCCCCGTCTTATAAAATTGGCGATTACTTCAAAATCGGTACGGGATTTCAGCGCCGACAATAACTCTTCATTCTCGCTCATGCCGTCAATCCCCTCTGTTCTGCAGCCGCTGTCAGAAAACTATGAATGGCAGAAAACATAACCGGTTCATCAAGCAGAAAAGCGTCATGCCCTTTATCAGTTTTGATTTCAACAAAAGAAACCCGTGCCCCGGCAGCGTTGAGTGCGTGGACAAAGGTGCGACATTGCTCGGTGGTAAAAAGCCAATCACTTGAAAACGACGCGACAAAAAATCGCCCGCGAGAGCCCTTGAAAGCATCGGCCAAATGACCGCCATATTCGGCTTGAAGGTCGAAATAATCCATAGCGCGCGTCAAATAAAGATAGCTATTCGCGTCAAAGCGCTCGACAAATGTCATACCCTGATGACGCAAATAGCTTTCAATCTGGAAATCGGCATCAAAGCCGAATGTTATCTGATCCCTATTTTGTAAATTCCGCCCGAATTTACGATGAAGTGCTGCTTCGGAAAGATAGGTGACATGGGCTGTCATTCTGGCAACAGCCAAGCCTTTTGTCGGGCGTTTTCCTGCTTCGAGATACCGCCCGCCCAACCAGTTGGGATCAGCCATAACGGCTTGTCTGCCAATTTCATCAAAAGCGATATTTTGTGCCGAGTGGCGCGCACCGGTCGCAAGAATAACAGATGAAAACACTTTTTCCTTATAGGCTGCAGCCCATTGCAATGCCTGCATTCCGCCCATGGAACCACCAACCACACAAAACAATGTTTTGATTCCCAGTTTTTCGATAAGCATTGCCTGCGCACGCACCATATCACCAATCGTGATAACAGGAAAATCGAGTGCATAGGGTTTTCCCGTTTTCGGATTTTTCGATGCCGGACCGGTTGAACCGAGGCACCCTCCTAACACATTGGAACAGATCACATAATAGCGTTCGGTATCAATAATTTTACCGGGCCCTACCAATATATCCCACCAACCGGGTTTTCCGGTCACCGGATGGGTATTGGCAACATGTTGATCGCCGGTGAGGGCATGGCAGATTAAAATGGCATTGCTTTTGTCTTCATTCAATGTGCCATAGTCCTGATAGGCAATCTGGAAAGGCGATAAAACAACGCCGCTATCAAGCTTTAGCGGCTCGTCTGGCCCGAACAGCGCTACTTTACTATCAGGAAAATCGGCTTGGGAATTTTTCGCGCCGGAAGATTTTCCGGTCGATCTCGTTTGTGTCATATCGGTTGCACCGTCTAGAAAGAAAAATAATAGCTAGTCGTCTCCTCTGACAAATGTCAAGATTTTCTCTCGACTTCAGATGAAAGCAAGGGTATTTCCTTAAATATTAAACTACCAGACCGGATAAATATCGATGAAAAAAGATGTTCTTGTTGACCGTCCACAGCCTAGAAAAGGTATTCTGGACATTGCAGCTTACGTTCCCGGATCAAGCGAGGTAAAAAATACAAAGAAAGTTTTCAAACTTTCTTCAAACGAGTCGCCGCTTGGGCCCTGTCCTGCAGCAATTGACGCCTATCGGCAGGCCGCAGCACATCTTGAACTCTATCCGGATGGTTCGGCCACACCGCTTCTTGAAGCCATTTCCGAAGTGACAGGACTTGCAAGAAGCAATCTGATGGCGGGAAACGGATCGGATGATTTGTTGAGTCTTTTAGCCAATACCTATCTTACAGCCGGTGATGAAGGTATTATTACCGAGCACGGCTTCGGTGTTTACGAAATACAAATCAGAGGGACCGGTGCAAAACCTGTTATTGTCAAAGAAAAAGATTGCCGAATTGATATTGATGCCATTCTTGACGCAGTAACAGAAAGAACAAAAATCGTTTTTATCGCTAATCCCGGTAATCCGACGGGCACCTATCTGACAGCAACCGAGGTCAAAAGGCTTCATGCAGGGCTGCCTAAAAATGTGCTTTTAGTCCTTGACGGTGCCTATGCCGAATTTGTCACCGAGGATGATTACGATACCGGCGTCGAACTTGTTTCTGCCAACGAAAATGTTGTCATGACACGCACATTTTCAAAAATTTACGGACTTGCCGGTTTGCGTGTGGGGTGGATGTATGCGCCTCTTCATGTCATTGATGCGGTTAACCGTATTCGCGGAGCTTTCAATGTCAGTGTACCGGCACAGGCTGCAGCAAGCGTTGCTTTTCGTGACCGTGCCTATATCCAGAATGCTATAGTCTATAATTCAAAATGGCGTTCTTGGCTCAAACATGAAATTGAAGCATTGGGACTGAAAGTTACGCCTTCTGTCACCAATTTTCTGCTTATCCATTTTCCGGTAGATAAGGAAAAATCGGCCGCTCTGGCTGATGATTATCTGAAAGCCAACGGGTATATTTTGCGCCGCGTTACCGGATACGGATTTCCGAACGCGTTGCGCCTTTCCATTGGATCCGAAGAAGCAAATCGCGGCGTTATCGCCACATTGAAAAATTTTTTAAAGTAGAAAAATGTCTGAAGTCAAATTTAAAAAAATCGCCCTTATCGGTATCGGCCTTATCGGTTCTTCCCTTGCCCGTGTCATCCGGCAAAAAAAGTTGGCCGATCAAATTGCCGTTTCCACCCGCACAGGAACAACGCTTGAACGGGCACGCGAACTCAAACTCGGTGACAGCTATACCACCGACAATGGCAAAGCAGTTGAAGATGCCGATCTTGTTATTGTTTCGGTTCCGGTCGGTTCATCCGGTCAGGTTGCAAAGGAAATTGCACCACATCTAAAACCCGGTGCCATTGTTACCGATGTCGGTTCGACCAAAGCATCGGTTATCCGCCAGATGAAACCGGAATTGCCCGATAATGTCATCTTCATCCCTGGTCACCCCATTGCCGGTACCGAATTTTCGGGTCCTGACGCCGGTTTTGCCGACCTTTTCATCAATCGCTGGTGCATTTTAACCCCGCTTCCCGGAACAGATGAAAAAGCCATTGCCAAATTGACCGAATTCTGGGAAGCCTGTGGCGCAAAAGTTGACAGAATGGATCCCGAACATCACGATCTGGTTCTGGCAATCACATCGCATTTGCCACATCTTATTGCCTATAACATTGTCGGCACGGCCAGCGACCTTGAAAAAGTCACCAATTCCGAAGTTATTGCCTATTCGGCTTCCGGTTTTCGCGATTTTACCCGCCTTGCCTCTTCCGACCCGACGATGTGGCGCGACATCTGCCTCAACAATAAAGACGCTATCATTGAAATGCTCGGACGGTTCAGTGAAGACCTTGCTTCGCTCCAACGTGCAATCCGCTGGGGGGATGGACAGGCTCTGTTTGAGCTTTTCACGCGCACACGTGCCGTAAGACGCGGCATTATTGATGCGGGACAGGAAGTCGATGCGCCGGATTTCGGTCGTCAGGTTGCTCGCAAACACCCCGAAGATCTGAAAAAATAATCCATTTTGAAAGGAAGCGCATTTGACCAAGACCAGATGCGCTTCTTTGCATTCTTTTCTATAATTCGATTTTCTATTGTCCGGATATAGGATTGCGGCTTTTCCGGCGATAGAATTGAAGGGCATGTGGCACAAAATATTCGCCGTTTTTTTACAGCCACAATCAGGTGGTCAAATTATCAATCATGCGGGATAATTGCTTCGGCATTTGCCCGAACAATGTATGACTGCACTTTTCACAATTCACTTGAAATCGTCAAGGCTCGGCGTTTTTTCAAGAAGCTCTTGCTGCGTCGGCAAAGAATCGTCAATCTTTTGATAGCGCATTTTCTCCGGTAATTCGGTTGAATTGGAGGATTGATCGCGCTGCATGGCTGCCCGCGATAACAACATGAGGGTGACCGGAGTTGTCACGATAATAAATATTGCGAGCAATATAGAATGGGAAATGAGTTTGTGACCGCTTACCGTTGAATAGATGATCGAGGCAATGATAATGCCACTGACACCCCAGCTTGTTCCAAGCGTTGGCATGTGTAAACGTTCATAAAAGCTTTTTGCACGATTAAGACCGATGGCGCCGATCAATGTCAACCCCGAGCCTAATAGCAGGAAAAACACAATGACGATAGAAAGCCAGAGAGGAAAGTCTTCAATCATTCGATCACTTCCCCGCGCATGAGAAATTTGGCCAAAGCCGAACTTGAAACAAAACCCAAAAGGCCGATAACCAATGCGGAATCAAAATAAACAGTTGTGCCAGAACGCATACCGAAAGTGACGAACAACATTAAAGTAGCCGTATAAAGTGCATCAAGGCCCAAAATTCTGTCCTGAGCACGCGGTCCACGGATCAGGCGAATAAACGACAAGATCATCGCAAGTCCCAGAAACAATTGCGCAATATTGATGCCCCAATAAAGAATAACAATACTCATTGGAATATCTCCAGAAGCAGACTTTCATAACGATTTTTGATAAAATCTCTCCAATAATTTTCATTATCCATATCAAAATCGAGAATATGGACAAGAAGACTACTTTCCTTGCTATGATAAGCAATCCAGGCAGTCCCGGGTGTTGCGGTCATAATACAGGATAAAACAGCAAGTCCCGTATGGTTTTTAAGTTCAAGCGGAACGGTGATGAAACCGGATTGTTTCCGTTTTGCACCGCCAAAAAGCACATAGAGGGCAACATCATAATTCGACTTTACGATATCGATCGTTACGCGAAAAAACAGCCTTATAACCGAGCCCCAATGATGGATATGTACCTTCTGCGGTTTTAAAAGCCGCATTAAAAACCCGCCTGCAATGCCAACGACAATGCCGATGAGACCCTGCCCCAAGGTAAAGCCGTTCAAAATCATCCACATGAGAAGAAGCGACAAGGTCAACAAAGGATAGGGGATTATGCGTGTCATTTCATACCCCTTTCCACTTCAACCCTATCAATAAGTCCCGCCGTTATTTCTTGTGACGGAATTGGGCTAACTGCGACTGTTTCCATTGGCAAAACACTGTCGATATAATTTTGCGGATGATGCAATTCTTCCGCGGCTTTTCCCATGTAGTCTGCAACCGGACCGGCAGCGATGGTCAATAGAAGACACAAGCCGAGCAAACCCGCAACGGGAGCAAATTCTATCACTTGCACGCGTGGCACTTTACCTTCGATCGAAGCCCAGAAAGTGCGGATACCTGTTCTCGTCATGGCAATGAGTGCGGCAAAACCGGAAAAGATGAGAAGAGCGACAAAAGTCCAATCCCGCGCACTGGGTTGGTAACCATTACCGTTTAATCCGTCCGGATTGAAGACACCGGTAATCATCATGAATTTTGCGACAAACCCCGAAAATGGAGGCATACCGATAATGAGAATAGCTGTTATTCCGAAACACGCTCCAAGAATTGCAAGCGTTGCCGGAATATAAGTTCCAACTTCATCCTCTTCATCTTCCTCGTCTTCGCCGTAAACTTCCATTGTTACCGCAAGAACATTGGCTGCTGTATCCTGACTGCGTTCGACAAGTTCGACGAGCAGGAAAAATGCTGCAAGCGACAAAGTGGATGAAACAATATAGAAAAGCGCGCCAGCGGTGAGCGAAGCATTGCCGGTTCCGATAGCGGCAAGCAGCGTTCCCGATGACACCAGAACGCTATAGGAGGCAAGCCGTCCCAGAGCCTGACTTGCGAGCACTCCGATAAAACCGAATATCAAAGTTGCGAGCCCGCCATAAAACAATATGTCATTACCAAAACCGGTTAACGTTCCACCATTTGTTCCAAAGACCAGTAATGTAAGCCGCAAAACAACGTAAATTCCAACCTTGCTCAAAATAGCAAATGTTGCACCGACTGGTGCAGCAGCAGAACTATAAGTCGGTGTCAGCCAGAAGTTGAGTGGCCACATGCCGGCTTTGACCAGAAAGGCAATTCCGAGAATTGCCGCGCCGGACTCGAAAATAATACGATCGGCCGATTTGAGAGTTTGGAGCTTCAACGCAAGATCGGCCATATTCAATGTTCCGCAAACACCGTAAATGAGAGCTGCGCCTATCAGAAAAAACGAGGAGGCAATAAGATTGATCACCACATAGTGCATACCAGCACGCACCCTCGCCAGCCCGCTACCGTGGAGGGCAAGCCCATAGGATGCTGTCAACATAACTTCAAAGAACACAAAGAGATTGAACAGATCTCCGGTCAGGAAAGCCCCGTTTACACCGGCAATCATGAATTGCATGAGAGAATGGAAGTGTGGACCGGCTTTATGCCAATGGGCAGCCGAAAACACCAATGAAGCAGCCGCAAGAATGCTTGCTAGAAAAACCATGACCGCACTTAACCGGTCGAGCACCAGAACAATTCCGAAAGGCGCTTGCCAATTTCCAAGGCTATAAACCTCCGCATGTGGCGAAACATCGACAGCCCGTTCGATCAATCCGATAGAAACAAGAATGAGAAGTCCTATCGACGAAAGGCTTATCCATAATTTGAGTTTGCGGCGTCTTTCATCATAAAAAAGCAGAAGTGCCGCAGTCGCAATGGGCAGAAGAATAGGCAGAATAACGAGATGGTAGAGAAAATTTTCGATCATTTATTTTCCCTTCCATCGACGTGGTCCGAACCGGTTAATCCGCGTGAAACAAGCAGAATAACAAGAAATAATGCGGTTGTGGCAAAACCGATCACAATGGCTGTAAGAACCAGCGCTTGCGGTATCGGATCGGCGTAATTTGCCGGATTGACAGGATTGGAAGGGTCAACAATCGGTGCTGCATTCGAACGGGGACGCGCCATTGAAAAAATAAACAGATTGACAGCATAGGAAATAAGCGAAAGCCCCAAAATGACCTGATAGGTTCTTGGCCGCAACAGGAGCCAGATTCCTGAACCGGCAAGCACACCAATCCCCAAAGAAAGAACAATTTCCATCAGCGTCCCTCCTCTTTACGGGTTGTGCGTTTACCAACACGATAATGCCGGATTGATTGGTGGGCTATTGCGATGAGCATCAGCACGGTTGCACCAACCACCAGTGAAAAGACACCGAGGTCGAATGCCATAGCACTGGCTGTCGGCATTTTTCCGATAAACGGAATCTTTGTATATTGAAAATAGGAGGTAAGAAACGGGTAGCCGAAAACCCACGAACCGATACCTGTTACCAATGCCAGAAGAATACCGAACCCGATCCAGCGCAGCGGTAATACTTTTAGATGACTTTCCACCCACCGCGTTCCGGATGCCACATATTGCAAAATAAATCCGATGGCCATGGTGACGCCGCCGGCAAAACCGCCACCCGGCAAATCATGCCCGCGCATGAACAAATAGACGGCAAAGGCCATAATAACCGGAAACAGCCAATGCATGATAATGCGTGGAATAACAAGATAATCGGAAACTGTGTCTCCAACCTCGCGGTCGGGTCTTGCCTCGTCAAAAGCTGACTGAACCCGTTGTTGTGTGGGGGCTTCGATACTTTCAACCGCCGGACGGAAACGCCGCAAAAGGGCAAAAACGGTGAGCGCTACAATACCGAGTACCGTTATTTCGCCCATTGTATCAAAGCCACGGAAATCCACGAGAAGCACATTGACGACATTGCGCCCACCGGCATCCGAATAGGAATGGGTGAGGAAGAAGTCGGAAATCGTTGCGCCCTGCGGGCGCGTCATCACACAATAGGAAAGCCAGGCAAGCCCGCCCCCGCCTGCGACAGCGATAAGGAAGTCGCGGCCTCTTCTCAACCAAGGTGTAAAACCGTCGGGCATAGGATCGGGAGCCTGCAAGCGTTTGGGCAACCATCTAAGCCCCAAAAGCAGAAGAACTGTTGTGACAACCTCCACAACCAGTTGTGTCAGGGCAAGATCGGGGGCCGAAAGCCACAAGAATGTGGCACATGTCATAAGCCCCGTGACACCCAGAAGTATCAACGAAGCGAAGCGGTGGAATTTTGCCTGCCATGCAACCAATATTGCGCAAACACCACCGATCAACCAGATAATTAAAAATGGCAGATCAAGCGGAAAAAGCGGCAATGCACCCGCATCAATCCATTGATTTTCGGCAATCAACAACAAGAGTGCGACGATTGGCGCAAGGATAATCCAGCGCACTTCAACTTGCAGGCGACGGGTAGAAAGAAAAGCCTCGGCCGAACGCGCCCATTTCCAGGATATTGTTACCAATACGCGTTCAAAAATACGCTGCCCTTTCAAATGTCTGAAAAATGGCGGGCCACCTTCACAGGATTTCAGATATTTGCGCGTCAGAATATAAAGTACGAGCCCACCTATCAAAGCAATGAGGCTCATGACAAGCGGCGCATTGAACCCATGCCAGAGAGCCAGATCATAATGCGGCGTTACTGACCCCAATACCGAGTGAACGGCGGTGCCCAAAATGCCACCGATTGCAAATTTCGGAAATATACCGATGAGAAGGCACAAAAATACCAACAGCTCGATTGGAAAACGCATGAAATGCGGTGGTTCATGCGGAATTTTTGGCAAATCATGCGGTTTTCCGCCAAAAAATACTCCATGAATAAAACGCACCGAATAGGTAACACTCAATAATCCTGCTAGCGTTGCGAGATAAGGTGTACTCTTGTCGAGCCAGGATTCCATGTGGACTTCAACCGCTTCGGCAAAAAACATTTCCTTTGATATGAAGCCGTTGAGAAGCGGCACCCCTGCCATGGCAGCACTTGCAACCAGCGCCAATGTTCCGGTAAACGGCATATAACGGAAAAGCCCCGACAATTTGCGCATATCGCGCGTTCCCGTTTCATGGTCAATAATGCCCGCTGCCATAAATAACGATGCCTTGAAGATAGCATGGTTGACGATATGGAAAATTGCTGCAACGCAAGCAAGCGGGCTTGCAAGACTTAAGAGCGTGGTTATCAACCCCAGATGGCTGATTGTCGAATAGGCAAGCAGACCTTTAAGGTCCTGTTGGAACATAGCAAAATAGGCGCCAATCAAAAGCGTAATCAAACCGCAAAGCCCGATAATCCAGAACCATGCTTCTGTCCCCGACAGTACCGGCCAGAACCGCACCATAAGAAACACACCGGCTTTGACCATTGTTGCCGAATGAAGATAGGCAGAAACCGGCGTCGGCGCGGCCATTGCGTTAGGGAGCCAGAAATGGAATGGAAATTGTGCGCTTTTTGTCAACGCTCCCAGAAGCACACAGACAAGTGCCGGAATATAAAGCGGACTTGCTTTGATAAGTGATCCCGAATTTAACACGACATCAAGATCATAGCTGCCGACAATGTGACCGATAATCAACATACCGACAAGAAGCGCAAAGCCGCCAAATCCTGTCACGGTCAGGGCCATGCGCGCACCATCACGTGCACTTGCATTATGGTACCAGTAGCCGATCAACAAAAACGAGAAAATACTGGTGAGTTCCCAGAAAATAACGAGGAGAACAATGTTACCCGACAACACCATTCCAAGCATCGAGCCCATGAAGGCAAGCAGAAATGAAAAAAAACGCGGTACCGGATCAGCCGGATTCATATAATAACGGGCATAGACAACAACGAGCAGGCCGATACCCGTTATAAGAAGTGAAAACAACCAGGAAAAACCATCCATCCGCAAGGTGAAATTCAACCCCCATTGCGGCAACCATAAAATATCAAGTCTTATAACATTGCCGGCTGAAATGGCCGGATAAAGCATGATGGTAGAAAACAGCGCCATAAGTGCGATTGCACCGACAAACCATGCTTCATTATTTTTTGCTGTTGAACGAAAAAAACCGATAATGGCACTACCGACAAAGGGAAGTATTACCAGCAATATCAAGATTGCTTCCCGTGTTGTCATTATCTATAAACCATCCTGTTTTTCGGGCCTCGTTTCTATATAGGTTACCGGAAATGAATCGGTATCACCTGAATTTTATATTGGATGTTTTAAAGCCTCACACGCAAGCCCTTTCGATGGCTTAACCAAGAAAAATTTTCCGGTTGTTACAAAATTTCCTCATTTATCCGGAATGGAGCGTTTATAAAATCCGACTGCCGTTAACCGGACGATTTTCATTTCGGACTGTAATAACGCGATACACATTGTTTTCGCGGACCGTTAAAAGGCTGATAGCTGTTATCGGAACTTGTATAGGACTTATATTTTGACGAACAAAAATCGACATGGTTTTTGATAAGCCATGGTTTATCATCTTCTTTTTTGGATTTTTGTGACGTTTTTTTAAGTTTCACATTGGTGCTATCAGCATGTGCGCCCGGTTCAAATGCTGCTTCCGGATACCACCAGCCATCTGTATGTTTTTTATAACCGGTTCGATGATGGCGATAACCTTTGAAACCGTTCAATTCGCCCCGGCTCGTGCTTGTAATAGCAGAAGATTCGGTTGTTTTTGCGTTTTGCGCAACCACAAGATTCTCATTGAGATCAGCAGCAAATGAGGAAAAAGCAGCAACAAGACCGATCAATGGCAGTCCGACAAACAAGCAAAAAGGTTTATTGAATTTAAGCATTAAGAATCCTTCCCAGAACGACACATCAGGACTATAGCAGACATCAAATCGAGAAAACTGCACTCTTTTTTGCTATAGTTAATGAAGAACATATTTGCTCTTATAGAAATGTGTTTCTATATGTGGTCGAGGCTTTGATAGCCATCGGAAAACCGGATATTGCAGGATTAAAAAATGCTTCAAACGCCCTATTACCTTGTCGATAAATCGAAGTTGATGCGCAATATGGAAAAAATTGTGCACCTTCGTGAACTGTCAGGGGCCAAATCGCTTTTGGCATTGAAATGTTTTGCAACATGGGGCGTTTTCGATTTTATGGCGCACTATATGGATGGCACCACGTCATCATCTCTTTACGAACTACGTCTGGGAAAAGAAAAATTCGGCAAAGAAACCCATGCCTATTCTGTCGCTTGGGCCGATTATGAAATTGATGAAGCGATCACTTATGCCGATACAATCATATTCAATTCCATCAACCAGCTTCATAGATTTGCAAAAAAATCTGAACATATCGAAAGAGGTTTGCGATTAAATCCGGGAATGAGCTGTTCCAGCTTTGACCTTGCCGACCCTGCCCGCCCTTTCAGTCGTCTTGGCGAAACAAGTTACGAAAAGATCGAAGCGGTTTTGCCGCTCGTAAACGGTTTTATGATTCACTATAATTGCGAAAATGGCGACTTTGTTTTGTTTGACCGGATGCTTTCGGATATAGAACAAAAATTCGGCCAACTTTTCCACCATATTCAATGGGTGAGCCTCGGCGGCGGCCTCTATTTTACGGGTAAAGATTATCCGCTTGAAGCTTTTGCCGACAGGCTCAAGCGTTTCTCGGATAAATACGGGGTTACTGTTTATCTTGAACCGGGTGAAGCTTCTATTACCAATAGCGCAACACTTGAAGTTACCGTTCTTGACACAATGCATAATGGCAAGGATCTTGCGATTGTTGACAGTTCCATCGAAGCTCATATGCTTGATCTTCTCGTTTATCGGGAAAAAGCGAAAATTTCACCAAATCAGGGACCTCATGAAATTATGGTTTGTGGCAAATCATGCCTTGCCGGAGATATTTTCGGAACATTCCGTTTTCCTGAAAAATTGAAAGTAGGAGATCATTTGTCGATAGAAGATGCAGCCGGCTACACAATGGTGAAAAAAAATTGGTTCAATGGTCTTAATATGCCCGCTATTGCGATAAAAGAATTGGATGGAACCATTCGAGTTCAACGTGAATTCGGGTATAAAGACTATTGTGAAAGCCTTTCTTGAAAAAGGCTCCAAATTTAACAAGGGTTTTGAAAGCAAAATTTAGGAGACAAACCGGGAATGAAAAAGAATATCCTGATTATTGGCGCAGGCGGAGTAGCTCAGGTGGTTGCTCACAAATGCGCCCAACATAACGATATTCTCGGTGATCTTCATATCGCATCACGAACACTGCAAAAATGCGAGTCGATCATTGCATCCGTCAAAGAGAAAAAATCCATGAAGGTAAAAGGTGTGTTCGAAACGCACCATCTCGACGCAATGGATGTAAAATCGACGGCAGATCTCATTCGCAAAACAAAAAGCCAGATTGTTATCAATGTCGGCTCGGCTTTTCTTAATATGTCCGTTCTGTCGGCCTGTATTGAGACCGGTGCAGCCTATATCGACACAGCTATTCACGAGGATCCGCTAAAGATATGCGAGACGCCCCCCTGGTATGGCAATTATGAATGGCCACGCCGCGAAGAATGTGAATCCCATAAAGTGACTGCAATTCTGGGAGCAGGCTTTGACCCCGGAGTGGTCAATGCATATGCAGCGCTTGCCCATCAGGACTATTTCGACAAAATCAGCGATATTGATATTATTGATATCAATGCCGGTAGTCACGGGCGCTGGTTTGCCACCAATTTCGATCCGGAAATCAATTTTCGCGAATTTACCGGTCAGGTCTGGTCATGGCAAAACAGCAAATGGGTTTCAAACAAAATGTTTGAAATCGGCCACGAATGGGATTTGCCGGTTGTCGGTCGGCGCAACACCTATATGACCGGTCATGACGAAATCCATTCTTTGTCAAAAAATCTTGATGTGCCGAATATCCGCTTCTGGATGGGGTTTGGTGAACGCTATATTACCGTATTCAATGTGTTGAAAAATCTTGGGCTTTTATCCGAACAACCCATAAAAACCGCTGAAGGTCTGGAAGTTGTTCCGCTTAAAGTGGTCAAAGCTGTTTTGCCGGACCCATCTTCGCTCGCACCTGATTATACCGGTAAAACCTGCATCGGCGATCTCGTCAAAGGTGAAAAAGATGGCAAACACCGTGAGGTGTTTATCTATAATATTGCCGACCACAGAGAAGCCTATCTTGAAACAGGTTCACAAGCTATTTCCTACACAGCAGGTGTTCCGGCCGTCGCCGCTGCCATATTGGTGGCACTTGGCGATTGGGATGTAAAAACCATGGCCAATGTGGAAGAATTGCCACCGGAACCGTTCTTGAAAAGACTTGATGAAATGGGACTTCCCACCAGAATTCGTGAAGGAAAAGAAGATAAAAAGCTTGTTTTATAGCTTTAATGACTGAAAAGTGCGGACAAAGCGGAAGGCTGTGATGCAAAAAAAAAGCCGGATATATTTCAAAACGATCTCAAGATTATTGAAAAGTTTTGCTTTTCTTTTTGCTCTTTTTGCCGGCACTTTTTGCTTTCCTTCACCAGCATTGAGTGAAGACGAGACAGCACCACAGCCAAAACTGTTTGAAAAATTTTTACCGAAGGCACTGCTTGAGCAAAAAAAACAGGCAGAGCCCCCCGTCTGTTCGGGTGAGGATTTAACCGAAAAATTTTCAAAAGAAAAAAATCGGAAATTTTTGAGCCGTGCCAAGAAAATAAAAAATGGCAATGCACGATTCTGGAAGGTTGAAAAAGAAGGGACCAAGCCATCCTATCTTTTTGGCACAATGCATGTGACCGATCCGGAAATTGTCAATCTCGCTCCTAAGGTCAAAACAGCACTCGAAAATGCAGACCGTGTTGTCCTCGAGTTGAGTGAAGCGGCGGATGATAATGGTAAAGCCATGGCTGCAAAACTTGCTGCCTCACCGGATTTTCTTACGCCCAAAAAAGGCGAGAGTTTCAAGGACGGACTTTCGCAGCAAGAATTCAATAAACTTAAAGCTTCATTTGAAACCCACAACTTGCCTTTTCAACTTATCGCCAATAACAAACCATGGTTCATCTGGATGACATTAAGCCTGCCGGCCTGCGAGGCGCGTCGTGAAGCCTATGGATACCGTGCCCTTGATGTAGAAATCGGGCAAAACGCCAAAAAACTCGGAAAACCTGTCATCGGTCTTGAAACAGTTGATGAACAATTATCTGCAATTGAAAAATTGCCTTTAAGTTTTCAGGCAAGATCGATCGAAGACTATCTCGACAATCCCAAGTTTTACGCCGATATGTTTTATACCGAAACGCAACTTTATAAACAAAGTCGCATTGGCGAAATTCTGGTTCTCGATACTCTGTTCAAAACAACGATCAGCAAAAAAGACCAGGAAATTTTTAAAGATATCCTGATGACAAAACGCAACTTACGCATGTCTGAACGCGCACTTCCTTTGATTGAACAAGGAAACAGTTTCATCGCGGTTGGTGCAGCACATATGGTTGACGATAGCGGCCTTGTCGAACAATTACGCAAACATGGCTATCATGTCAGCCCGATAAAACTTTGATAATTTTAAAAGCGACAATTCGGCAGAAGTTTTTTTTGCTAACGGTATGATACGCTTACGAAGGTGAGAAATTGCCTCCTTAAGCATCTGATTACGAAGTGTACTGGATAACGCTTTTTCCGTTTTCCAGTCCTGTCATTTCTATTAAACCAACAATGGCCTCTTTAAGTGAAAAAGCTCAAAGCAAAGTTTTCCATCGCATTCATCAATATGGATAGTATCGACATATTTTCGTGATCAAACCTCGACTATGAGATAAAATCGTCATTCCCATTCCAGTCTGACCTGAAAATTCCAAAGTGACCTTATAAATACAGTTTAATTGCAATAAAAAGGCCACCCGAAGGCGGCCTTTTTTGAATGATATGTCAAATCGCTTACATATTGATCGGTTTTGAAAAAGCGGCTAATGCAGCCTCTTTCACAGCTTCCGACATTGTCGGGTGAGCATGGCAAGTCCGTGCCAGATCTTCCGATGAGCCGCCAAATTCCATCAAAACAGCAATTTCGTGAATCATTTCACCGGCACCGAAGCCAAGGATATGGCCGCCAAGAACCTTGTCGGTCTGGGCGTAAGCAAGGATTTTGACAAATCCATCAGTCTTCAACATAGCGCGGGCACGACCATTGGCAGAGAAGGGGAATTTGCCAACACGATATTCAATGCCGGCTGCTTTAAGCTCTTCTTCGGTTTTACCGACAGAAGCGACTTCCGGCTCTGTATAAACGACGCTCGGGATCACATCATAATTGACATGGCCTTTCTGTCCGGCAAGAATTTCAGCCAGAGCAACGCCTTCGTCTTCCGCTTTATGAGCAAGCATCGGACCTTTGACAACATCGCCAATTGCGTAAATTCCGGCAATATTCGTTTGCCAATGTGAATCGATATTCACCCGACCACGTTCGTCCAGTGTTA
This sequence comes from uncultured Bartonella sp., assembly GCF_946479275.1. Lineage (GTDB taxonomy): Bacteria > Pseudomonadota > Alphaproteobacteria > Rhizobiales > Rhizobiaceae > Bartonella. The sequence continues at coordinate 118,507 of NZ_CAMLFE010000004.1, read as the reverse complement.
CACCGGCTTCTTTGAGACCAAGCCCTTCCGTGTAAGGACGACGACCGGTAGCAACGAGAACAATGTCTGCTTCAAGAGTTTCCGCGGAACCACCCTTAACCGGTTCAAAAGTAACTTTTGCACCGGATGCGGTTTTTTCAACGCCGGTTACTTTTGCGCCGAGCTTATATTCGATACCCTGTTTTTCCATGAGTTTCTGGAACTGTTTGGACACTTCACCATCCATCGGCCCAAGAACCTTGTCGAGGAATTCGACAACTGTGACTTTTGCACCAAGGCGGCTCCAGACCGAACCAAGCTCGGAACCGATCACACCGGCGCCGACAACAACCAGGCGCTGGGGCACTTTAGCAAGCGACAAAGCACCGGTTGAGGAAACGATAACTTTTTCGTCAATATCAATCTTCAGCCCCGGAATACCAGCAACGTCGGAACCTGTTGCAATGATGATATTTTTGGTCTCAAGAGTCTGTTTCGAGCCATCCTTGGCGGCAACTTCGACTTTGCCTGCCCCAAGAATTTTGGCCGTGCCGTAAATGGTATCAATTTTGTTTTTCTTCATCAAAAAAGCGACACCGCTTGTGTTACCATCAACGGTTTTCTGCTTGTGCGCCATCATGCCCGCAAGGTCGAGTTTGGGTTTGGAGACCGAAACACCCAAAGCCTCGAAACCGTGTTGGGCTTCGGCAAAAATTTCTGAAGCATAGAGTAAAGCTTTGGAAGGAATACAGCCGACATTGAGACATGTTCCACCCAATGTGTTGCGCTTTTCTACGATTGCTGTTTTTAGCCCGAGTTGCGCTGCCTTGATTGCCGCAACATATCCACCGGGACCTGCTCCAATTACCACAACATCATAAGACATTCTTTTTCCTTTCGTTACGGCCGCTGAGACCTGAAAATTCTAAAACTTAAGAGGCTTTCTGAAACATAAGCCTGATACTGAATGCGATGAAAACGGCTCCGCAAAGGCGATCAATCCATTTGGCAGCGCGTTGATATAATGAGCGAATGGCAGGGGTTGTCATAAAAATGCCAACCAGAACGAACCATCCAATAAGAAGTGCCGACATCGACAGGCCATAGCAAAACTTGACTGCCATAGGCGTTATCGGTGCGACAAATGTCGAGAAAATAGAAAGAAAGAAAAACACCGCTTTGGGATTAAGAGCATTGACGGTAAATCCGGCAAAAAATGCTTTTTTCAAACTCTGCCGTGTTTTTTCACTTTTTCCGTTTTCGTTTTTTTCACCCGCAATACCACGCGAGGTAATGCTTTTAATGCCGATATAGAGAAGATAGAGAACACCCAGCCATTTAACGACATTAAACAGAATAAGGGATTTCGAGATGAGCAATCCAAGTCCCAAAATCGTGTAACTCACGTGAAAGAGCAAAGCCAAGCCGATGCCGAAAGCGGTTGCAAAAGCAGCCTCACGCCCATGAACCACCGATTGGCGCAAAATCAATGCGAAATCGGCTCCAGGCGTTACTGCCGCAATTGCGAACACCGCCATCAATGTTGACCATTCAGCAAAATAAGGAGCCATCATCTAACTCCAGAAAGCAGCAAAAAGCATGATGACCAATCCGAAGATAGAAACCAGCCAGACAATGCTACGGATATAGGGGATGCCCAAGAGGTAAAGCGGAATATAGATAATCCTTGCTATTACCCATATGGATCCACCTGCCACGGTCAACATGATGTTATTGGGAGCAAAATCACCAAGCAACATCAATGCCAGAAATGCGGGATAAGTTTCGCGAAAATTGGCGCTGGCGCGCATTGCCCGACCGGCATAAACCGATTTTGGCGCCTCACCGCCATCTCTTGGTCCGGCGTTCCAGCTTCGTCCCAATTCACGTGTTGTGAGAAAAGCCTGTAAAAAAATATGCACCAACAACAATATGACGCTTATGGCCAATAATGCTGCTGATGCATTCATTTACGACTATCCCTTTTTAAAGATCGATAACAAGACGTTCCGGATCTTCAAGGCATTCTTTAACACGAACGAGGAATGTAACAGCTTCCTGACCATCAACGATACGGTGGTCATAAGAGAGAGCAAGATACATCATCGGACGGGCAACAACTTCGCCATTGACGACAACAGCACGTTCCTTGATGGCATGCATACCCAGAATGCCCGATTGAGGAGCATTGAGGATAGGTGTAGACATCAATGAACCATAAACGCCACCATTGGTGATGGTGAATGTGCCACCCTGCATATCGGCGACAGCAAGCTTGCCATCACGTGCGAGACGTCCAAGGCGACCGATTTCTTTTTCGATTCCTGCGATTGAAAGCTGGTCTGCGTCACGGACAACCGGAACAACAAGGCCTTTGGCTGTACCAACAGCAATACCGGCATTAACATAATTTTTGTAGATAATGTCGGTGCCGTCGATTTCGGCATTAACAGCAGGAACTTCTTTCAATGCGTGGCAAACAGCCTTGGTGAAGAAGCCCATGAAGCCGAGCTTGACGCCATGTTTCTTCTCGAACATTTCCTTGTAGCGTTTACGCAGGTCCATAACAGCCGACATGTCCACTTCGTTGAAAGTGGTGAGCATTGCCATGGTGTTTTGTGCGTCTTTCAAACGACGTGCAATGGTCTGGCGCAATTTTGTCATGCGGACGCGTTCTTCACGTGCAGCATCTTGCGGCTGGGAAGCCGCGCGCGGAGCTGCTGCCGGAGCAGCCGATGAAATGCCTTTTGCAAGAGCATCGAGAACATCGCCTTTGAGGACCTGTCCACGCTTGCCCGAACCGTCAACCTGACCGGCTGACAAATTGTTTTCAGCCATGAGCTTGGCAGCAGAAGGAGCAGGCTGCATCGAGCCGGAAGCCTGTGCCGGTGCACTTGCTGCCGGTTGTGGTGCCGGAGCGCTTTGTGCCGGTTGGGCAGGCTTTGGCTGCGAAGCAACATTGCCGGCAGCTCCCGCCTCGATTGAGCCGAGAAGCGCACCAACTTCGACATTGTCACCTTCTTTAGCAACAATTTCAGTCAATTTTCCTGCAACAGGCGAGGGAACCTCGACTGTTACTTTATCAGTTTCAAGTTCAACCAAGGGCTCGTCCATAGCGACAGCATCGCCAACTTTTTTGAACCATTTCCCAATGGTTGCTTCAGTAACGGACTCGCCCAGAGTAGGAACACGGATTTCATTAGCCATAATTTTTTTCCATACGTCAGAGTGATTTGAGAATTAAGCCAACGCGTCTTCAAGGAACGCGGCAAGCTGTTGAAGATGTTGCGACATAAGCCCGGTTGCAGGCGAAGCACTTGCAGGACGACCGGCATAACGGGCACGCGGATATTTCGCACCGATATGAGCCAGTACCCATTCAAGATACGGTTCGATAAATGACCAGGCACCCATATTTTTCGGCTCTTCCTGACACCAGACAATTTCCGCCTGCAAGAAGCGGGAAAGAACAGTGATCAAGGCTTTTGCCGGGAACGGGTAAAGTTGTTCAACACGCAACAGATAGACATCATCGATTCCGCGTTTCTCGCGCTCTTCGTAAAGGTCATAATAGACCTTGCCGGAGCAGAGAACAACGCGACGGATCTTGTTGTCTTTCTGCAACTTGATTGCCTGATCCTTGAGCTGTTGGGCGTCATCAAGCAACAAGCGATGGAACGTTGTATCGGCTCCCATATCGCTCAACGAAGAAATGGCGCGTTTGTGACGCAACAAGGATTTCGGTGTCATCAAGATCAGCGGTTTGCGGAAATCGCGTTTGATCTGACGGCGCAAAATGTGGAAGTAATTTGCCGGTGTCGTACAATTGGCAACTTGCATATTATCTTCTGCACATAGTTGCAGATAACGTTCAAGGCGGGCTGAAGAGTGTTCAGGTCCCTGACCTTCAAATCCATGTGGCAACAGGCAAACGAGGCCGCTCATACGCAACCATTTGCGTTCGCCCGAAGAAATGAACTGGTCGAAAAGAACCTGTGCACCATTGGCGAAGTCACCGAATTGGGCTTCCCACAAGTTCAAGCCGAGCGGTTGTGCCAGTGAATATCCATATTCAAATCCCAATACACCTTCTTCCGAAAGCATCGAGTTGACAGGTTCATAAATGGCCTGACCTTTTTTGAGATTATTTAACGGGATATAGCGGTTTTCGTTTTCCTGATCATAAAGAACAGAATGACGCTGGCTGAATGTGCCACGTTCAACATCTTCACCGGAAAGACGAACCGGAGCACCTTCGATAACGAGTGAACCGAAAGCCAAAGCTTCACCGGTTGCCCAATCGATCCCTTCACCTGTTGCAAACATTTTTGCACGGTTATCAAGGAAGCGCTTAATGGTCTTGTGAACATGGAAATCGGCGGGAATGTCAACCAGACGTTCACCAATTTCTTTCAGTGTCTTGATCGGCACACCGGTTGCACCACGACGTTGATCGTCGGCATTGTCGGCGGCTTTCAAACCTGTCCATGTCCCGTCAAGCCAATCGGCCTTGTTTGGCTTATAGGAAGTGGCTGCTTCAAATTCTTTTTCAAGCTTGTCATGCCACTCCTGCTTTTGCTGGTCGAGTTCTTCGGCCTTGATAAGGCCTTCTTTTTCCAGCTTCTCGCCATAAAGTTCCAAAGTGGTTTTATGACCACGAATGGCTTTATACATCAATGGCTGCGTAAAGGAGGGTTCATCACCTTCATTGTGACCAAACCGGCGATAGCAGAACATGTCGATAACAACCGGTTTATGGAAAATCATACGGAATTCTGTTGCAACCTTGGCAACATAAACAACCGCTTCCGGATCATCACCATTGACGTGGAAAATAGGCGCGTCGATCATCTTGGCAATATCTGACGGATAAGGCGTCGAGCGACCGAAACGTGGATTGGTTGTAAAGCCGATCTGGTTGTTGATGATGAAGTGGATAGAGCCGGCAACACGGAAACCTTTCAGCCCCGAAAGACCCAATGTTTCCTGAATAACACCTTGCCCTGCAAAAGCTGCATCACCATGGATGAGAACCGGCATGACTTTCGCCCGTTCACTGAGCGGAACAAGATCACTGCGGCTCGGACCGGCAAGCAAATCCTGTTTTGCGCGGGTTTTACCGATGACAACAGGGTCAACAATTTCGAGGTGGGACGGGTTGGCAAGAAGTGACAAATGCACCTTGTTGCCATCGAACTCACGATCGGAAGACGTACCCAAATGGTATTTCACATCGCCCGAACCTTCAACATCATCAGGCTTATAAGAACCACCCTTGAATTCATGGAAGATTGCGCGATGGGGCTTGGAGAGCACCTGCGAGAGAACGTTAAGACGTCCGCGGTGAGCCATACCGAAAACGATTTCTTCCACACCAAGAGCACCACCGCGCTTGATGATCTGTTCAAGAGCCGGAATAAGCGATTCACCGCCATCAAGGCCGAAACGCTTGGTTCCTTTATACTTTGTATCCAGAAACTTTTCGAAACCCTCGGCTTCTACGAGTTTATGGACAATAGCCTTTTTACCTTCTGGCGTGAACGATACCCAATTATTCGGGCCTTCGATACGTTCCTGAATCCAGCTTTTTTCTGCCGGATCGGAAATATGCATGAATTCAACACCGATCGTATTGCAATAGGTGTTTTTCAAAATTTCCAACATCTGCGGGATTGTTGCATATTCAAGCCCGAGAACATTGTCGATAAATATCTTGCGATCATAATCTGCCGTTGTGAAACCATAGGTTTCAGGCGACAATTCGTTATAATCTTCCGGTGCTTCACGCAATTGCAACGGATCAAGCTTTGCATGAAGATGGCCGCGCATACGATAGGCGCGGATCATCATAATCGCGCGCACTGAATCGCGTGTAGCCTGAATGATATCGGCATCGCTTACAGCTGAACCGCCTTTTTTGGCTGCTTCTGCTGCTTTGCCTTTGAGCTTGTCGCCCATATGTTTTTCAACAGCGGACCAATCACCGTCCAGAGCCGATACCAACTCGCCTACCGGCTTTACCGGCCAATTGTCACGTTGCCAGGATGCGCCTTCAGCATTTTTCAGCACATCTTCTTTATTGTCTTTTAAATTTTCGAAAAATTCACGCCATTGCGGATCAACGCCGGCGGGGTTTTTCTCATACTCGGCATAAAGCTGATCTATATAATCAGCATTGCCACCATATAAAAACGAAGTTTGTTCAAAAAGATCGTTTGTCTGGTCCTGCCTTGCCATATATTCTGCCGGAACACCTGTTCCGTCTCCTTAATATCCGCGGGAACACCCTACGAATTGGTGTTGAAGAAGCATTCGCTTCTGTTAAAAAAATCAAGCCACCCGAACCAGTCGCCCGAGTGGCTTTTTGTTATCAATCTTTGAGAACCTCAACGAGTGTCTTGCCGATTTGCGCGGGTGACGGAGAAACTCGAATACCGGCTGCTTCCATAGCAGCGATCTTGTCTTCAGCTCCTCCTTTGCCACCGGAAATCACAGCACCGGCATGCCCCATTGTGCGTCCCTTGGGCGCTGTACGACCGGCAATAAAACCGACAACCGGTTTTTTACGCCCCTTCTTGGCTTCATCGATCAAGAATTGAGAAGCGTCTTCCTCTGCAGAACCGCCAATTTCACCGATCATAACAATCGACTTAGTTTCGTCATCTGCAAGGAACATCTCGAGTACGTCGATAAATTCCGTACCCTTGACCGGATCGCCACCAATGCCAACGGCTGTTGTTTGGCCCAAACCTTCGACTGTTGTCTGATAAACAGCTTCATAGGTCAAAGTGCCCGAGCGCGACACAACACCGACCGAACCTTTTTTGAAAATTGATCCCGGCATAATGCCGATTTTGCATTCATCGGGTGTAAGAACACCGGGGCAGTTCGGGCCGATAAGGCGCGACTTCGATTTTCTCAATTTTGCCTTGACCTTGACCATATCGAGAACCGGAATCCCTTCCGTGATACAAACAATAAGGCCAATTTCCGCATCAATTGCTTCCATGATTGCAGCAGCCGCACCTGCCGGCGGAACATAGATCACCGATGCATCGGCTCCGGTCTTGTCCTTACCTTCCGCAACAGTTGCAAAAATCGGCAGTTCTTCACCATTGGCACCATGCCAGGTTTCGCCACCCTTTTTCGGGTTAACGCCACCAACCATTTTGGTCCCATGATAGGCAAGCGCCTGCTCGGTATGGAAAGTACCGGTTTTGCCGGTCAAGCCCTGTACGAGAACTTTAGTATCCTTGTTGATAAGAATCGACATGACTTCAAGCTCCCTTCACGGCTGCGACAATTTTCTTGGCGGCATCGTCAAGATCATCCGCCGAGATTACATTCAGACCACTTTCATTAATAAGAGCTTTGCCCTTATCAACATTCGTGCCTTCAAGACGAATAACCAGAGGCACTTTCAAACCGACTTCCTTGACAGCAGCCAGAACACCTTCGGCAATAACATCACAACGCATGATGCCACCGAAAATATTTACCAATATGCCCTGAACGTGCGGATCGGCTGTAATAATTTTGAAAGCGGCAGTTACGCGCTCTTTGGAAGCACCACCACCAACATCAAGAAAGTTTGCCGGCTCGCCACCATAAAGCTTGATGATATCCATCGTTGCCATGGCAAGTCCGGCGCCGTTGACCATGCAACCGATATTGCCATCAAGAGCGATATAGGCAAGATCGTGTTTGGAAGCTTCGATTTCCTTCGGGTCTTCCTCTGAAGTATCCCGCAACTCGACAATGTCGGGGTGGCGGAAAAGTGCATTATTGTCGAACGATACCTTCGAGTCGAGCAACCTCAAATGACCGTTTTTCATGACGATCAGCGGGTTGATTTCGAGAAGGCTCATGTCTTTTTCGACAAAAGCTTTGTAAAGAATCGGAAAAAGTTTCAATCCGTCTTCACGTGCAACACCGTCAAGCTTCAGAGCATCGCAAAGTTTCGCGCTGTCTTCAGCGGTAACGCCCTTATCCGGATCAATCGGGAGGGTTAGAATTTTTTCAGGTGTATCATGTGCAACAGTTTCGATATCCATGCCGCCTTCTGTCGAAACGACAAAAGCAACCTCTCCGACTGTACGGTCAACGAGGATTGACAGATAAAGTTCGCGTTCAATATCAGCACCATCTTCAATATAAAGACGATTTACCTGTTTTCCGGCCGGGCCCGTCTGCTTGGTGACGAGTGTTTTGCCAAGCATTTCTTTGACATTGGCAACAACTTCTTCAACCGATTTTGCAAGACGGACGCCACCTTTAGCATCGGGACCAAGTTCTTTAAACTTACCCTTGCCGCGCCCACCAGCGTGAATCTGGCTTTTTACGACATAAAGCGGTCCGGGCAATTTTTTTGCCCATTCCTCTGCCTGCTCTACAGAATAGACAGCAACACCGTTTGCAATCGGTGCGCCATATTCATGAAGCAGACGCTTGGCCTGATATTCATGGATATTCATTCATTTTTCCTTTTCTATTGTGGGCCGAAAGTCCGGTCCCGGAAAATCGGTATATCCGACTTATGTGAATGAAAAAGTGGAGTGACCCCCACTTATTTCAAGTTTGGTGCAAGTTTTACGCAGGCTTCACAAAGGCCATGAACAGCATGAACAGATTTATCGAAAGCTTCCTTTTCTTTCTTATCAAGTTCAATTTCGATAACGCGTTCTACACCGCCAGCACCCAAAACAACAGGAACGCCAACATATGTGTCTTTAACGCCGTACTGGCCAGAAAGATGCGCAGCAACCGGTACAACACGCTTTTTATCTTTCAGATAAGCTTCCGCCATCGAAATAGCCGAAGCTGCCGGAGCATAATAAGCCGAACCGGTTTTCAACAAACCAACGATTTCTGCACCACCATCGCGGGTACGCTGAATAATTTTTTCAAGCTTTGCCTCGGTTGTCCAACCCATTTTGACAAGATCAGGCAAAGGAATGCCGGCAACTGTCGAATAACGGGCAAGCGGTACCATCGAATCGCCATGACCGCCAAGAACGAAGGCTGTCACATCATCAACCGAAACTTTGAATTCTTCTGCCAAGAAATAGCGGAAACGTGCGGAGTCGAGAACTCCTGCCATGCCGACAACCTTGTTTGCCGGAAGGCCTGAAAATTTTTGTAGTGCCCAAACCATCGCATCAAGCGGATTGGTGATGCAGATAACAAATGCATCAGGGGCATATTTTTTAATTCCGGCACCGACCTGTTCCATAACTTTGAGGTTGATACCAAGAAGATCGTCACGGCTCATTCCGGGTTTACGGGGAACACCAGCTGTAACGATAATGACGTTGGCGCCCTCAATGGCTGCATAGTCATTGGCGCCTGTATATTTCGCGTCGAAACCTTCAACCGGCGAAGATTCGGCAATATCAAGACCTTTCCCCTGCGGCACACCCTCCGCAATATCGAACAAGACAACATCGCCAAGTTCTTTCAATCCTATCAAGTGTGCTAATGTGCCCCCGATCATTCCTGAACCGATGAGTGCTATTTTATTGCGTGCCATTCTGGTTTCTTCCCTAAAAATAGTGTCGGAATATAAAGCGGAATTTGCTCCTCGCCGACATGATCCAAACATCCCTCAATTTTACACGGCTCAAAAAACCAAATAAAAAATCGGGTTTGTTAATACTCCCGTATAGATTTTAGCTGCGACAAACCGCAGTGAAAAGATCTACACCTTTATCGTCGATAGGCTGAATCGTAGAAAATTACAATAGAATTATCTAAAGCTAATAAATTCAATCGGTTATATTGAATTCACTTTACGTAAACGTCAATTTTTCTTCACTTTTGTGCGTCAAATTGACACAATTTATGCGTGTTTACTGGTTTTTAGGCTTTATTTGACCTGTTTTTCATTCCAATTGGCCAAATATTCCTCACTTTGCATTTCAAAAAGACGTGATGAAGTCCGTTCGAACTCGAATGTCTCTGTGGTTTGATTTGTTCCCTGATAGAGTTTATCGGGAGTTGCGGCAGCCGAAATAAAAAGCCGGATGTGGCGATCATAAAGCGTATCGATAAGCAGAATGAAGCGTTTTGTCTCGTTCCGGTGTTCATCATCCATAATCGGCACATTATCAATGAAAAATGTATGGTAACGGTCCGACAAGGCGAGATAATCGGCAGCAGCCAACGGAATGGAACAAAGATCAATATAGTCGAAACGGGCCGCATTATTTACTGCACGCGGCACTTGAACGGGATGTCCCCGAACTTCAACCATTTCCGGCTTTGCTGTGTTTCCTTGTTCAACGAGTGCCCATGCAGCATCCATCTTTTCCTGCGCAATATGCCCGAGAGGAGTAATGTAGACAGGCTTGCGATCGGCTTTTTCCAGCCGGTAATCGGTATCAGCATCAAGGTTAAAAACCTCGACATTGTCTTCGAGAATCTTGATAAAAGGCAGAAATAGCTGCCGGTTGAGACCGTTTTTATAAAGATTATCAGGCGCAACATTGGAAGTGGCGATAAGCGTTACACCTTCTTTGAAAAGAGCGGTAAAAAGTCTTGAAAGCACCATTGCGTCAGCAATATCTGTCACCGTGAACTCGTCAAAACAAAGGACTTTTGCTTCTTTGGCGAGGCTTGCAGCAACGGGGGGAATGGGATCGTTCTGTTTGGTTTCTCCCCGCGTCAATGCCTGACGGTGACGATTTATGCGATCATGCACATCTGCCATAAAATCATTGAAATGGGCGCGCCTTTTGTCACCATCGGGCAGACAGGAAAAAAACAAATCCATAAGCATGGTTTTGCCACGGCCAACTTCGCCATAAACATAGAGGCCACGCACACCGGTTCGGTTATCCCTGTGTTTGCCGAAAAGCCAGCCGAGTGGAGAGCTTTTCTGCGACATACGCTTAACAGCAAGCTCGTCAAGAAGCCGGTCAAAATGCGAGATCAGGGTAATTTGCGCTTCATCACGGTCGATTTCACCGTTTTCAACCAACGCATCATAGCGCTCACGCATTGCTCCCATCGACAAGCCCCTTCTTGTGCTGAAGAAATAAAAGAGGCCTGATGAACGCGACCTCTCCCAATTTTATTAGCGGCTTAAAATAACCGCCTGACCGTTTACTGTATTGCCTTCGAACCGGCTAGGACCGGCAGAATAAAGTGTAGCGACAGAACTTCCAGCGCCGTCATAGAAATTCAGCTGTTTGCCGCTCACTGCCCATGAAGCAACTTTCGAGAAGGCTTCCGGACAATGCAACGGTCCCGCGCGATAGCCTTGGCCATATTTTGTCTGTGGTGTCGCAATCTGGCAATTCAGCCCGCCGACCGAAGCTTTCCAAACACCGGCAATCGCTCCGGGTGTCAAATCCGAAGCGTTTGCAGGCGGCTGAAGACTGGCTACCTCGGTTTGTTGCTGCTGCGGGGCACTGCTACTCACGCTATTATTGGGGGCTGCCGGAAAATTATCCGGCGGCGGCAACTCGGATTGGCTGACACCACCCGAACTTGGTGGACCCGGCATAACCACCTGCGGCGGCTCGCCACCACCATTGTTGCCGAATCGTGAATTCGCACAACCGGCAAGCATTGTTGCCATAACTGTCAATACCAGAAGTGAATTCCTCGAGACTGTCATATTCCTACTTTCCTCATCGCATGATTGCGCAGTGATACCGTACAAACGAAAGGCACGATGGTTAAATTTTACTTAAAGACTATACATAGCAAAAAAGTGTGAGAAAAAAAGAAAAACCTCTGCTCTTCTTCATGATTCATGAACAAAAGAGGAGACCAGATACAGCTCCGGTTTCTCGTCCGAAAACTTGTGCCCATGAAAAGATTGTTTAACATATTGTTTTTAAATATTATTTTTAAACACAAACATTACCGGAATTTATTTACCTTAAATAGAGAATTTTCCAAAGGCCATTAAGTAAAATCAGAAATCCGATCGTAAACGCTGAAAATGGTGATCATTTTCAAAATTCTCCAATATTTTTATCAATAGTTGGATTTTCAGCAATCTCCGGTGTTTATCAGTCGCCGAACTATTTGGATTGTTGTTCGTGCTTGCGCTGGAATTTTTTTGGATTTTCAGCCATATTATCGTAATAAATATCAGGTAGATGGCAAATATGATCCCTTTTGAAAAAATGAATGGTCTCGGCAACGAGATAATTGTTGCCGATATGCGTGAGGCCGAAACAGACATCACTGCAAATGCAGCTATTGCTCTTTCTAAAAAGCGCGATACAGCGTTCGACCAGATAATGGCAGTCCATAAGCCGACAAAATCCGGTAGCGATTATCACATTGTGATATGGAACTCGGATGGATCCAAGGCTCAGGCCTGTGGAAATGGTACACGTTGCGTGGTTGAATGGCTCTATAAGCAAAATCTGGGCGACAATTTCAAACTGGATACGGTTGCCGGTATTGTCAGGGCAAAGCGTCGTGAAAACGGTTTGGTATCGGTCGATATGGGAATTCCGCATCTTGAATGGCAGGAAATACCGGTGTCACATGCCATTGCCGATACAAACCACGCCGATATCGGTCGCGGGCCGCTTCATGATGCCTCGCTGGTTTCCATGGGAAACCCCCATGCGATTTTCTTTGTTGGCGATGATATCGAGAAAATAGCCCTTGATAAATATGGTCCCGAACTCGAACATGACCCGTTTTTTCCCGAACGTTGCAATATTTCAATCGCTCACGTCACATCGCCAACTTCTTTGACTTTGCGGACATGGGAAAGGGGAGCAGGCCTTACACGCGCTTGTGGCACCGCTTCCTGTGCCGCAACTGTTGCCGCATCAAGGCGTGCGCTCACAAAACGGCATGTGACTGTAACCTTACCGGGTGGAAAACTCGATATTTTATGGGATAAAGACAACCATATCATCATGACGGGACCAACGGAATTCGAGTTCAGGGGAGAGTTCGATCCGGTTTCGGGTGAATATCAAAGGATTTCGTAATGGCAACTGAAATTGTCACCTTCGGCTGTCGGCTGAATGCATTTGAATCAGAAGTCATGCGCAAAGAAAGTGCTGAAGCCGGTCTTGATAAGCTGGAAAACGACGCTTTCATCTTCAATACATGTGCTGTCACGGCCGAAGCCGTTCGTCAGGCAAAACAGGCAATTCGCAAAGCAAGGCGTGAAAACCCGCTTGCACGTATCATTGTAACAGGCTGTGCCGCCCAAACTATGGGACAGGATTTTGCCGATATGGATGAAGTTGATCTGGTTTTGGGGAATGAAGAAAAACTGCATGCCCATTCCTATCGTCAGCTCCCTGATTTCGGTGTCAATAATTACGAAAAACTCAAAGTCAACGACATTATGGAAGTGAAAGAAAATGCGCCCCATATGGTTGACTCGATCGAAGGTCATTCGCGCGCTTTCGTGCAAGTGCAAAACGGTTGCGACCATCGTTGCACTTTCTGCATTATTCCCTATGGAAGGGGGCCGTCACGCTCGGTTCCAATGGGTGCAGTTGTCGAACAGATAAAACGCCTTAACGGAAACGGCTATCAGGAAGTTGTCCTCACCGGTGTTGATCTTACCAGCTATGGACCTGATCTTCCCGGAAAGGCAACGCTCGGAAAACTTGTCGGTTCGATTTTGCGAAACGTTCCCGATCTTGCGCGTTTGCGCCTCTCTTCAATAGATTCAGTAGAAGTCGATGATGAATTGATGGAATTACTGGCTTATGAACAACGGTTGATGCCGCATCTGCATCTTTCGCTTCAAGCTGGCGACAATATGATTTTGAAACGGATGAAAAGGCGTCATTTACGCGATCAATCAATCCGGTTTTGCAATGATTTACGAGACAGGCGTCCCGAAATGGTTTATGGCGCCGATCTTATCGCCGGTTTTCCGACCGAAACCGATGCGATGTTTGAAAACACATTGGCACTCGTTGATGATTGTAAACTGACACATCTTCATGTCTTTCCCTATAGCCCGCGGGAAGGCACGCCGGCTGCCCGTATGCCACAGGTTGATCGGCACATTGTCAAACTGAGAGCGGAAAAACTGCGGCAAAAGGGGCAAAAAGCCTATAACAAGCATCTCGAGCATTTACAAAACACCGAACACATGATTCTTGTCGAACATGATGGAATCGGCCGTACGGAGGATTTCACACTGACAAAAATCGACGGTGCAATTGCCGGAACCATTGTTAAAGGCCACATTGTCGGCCAGGATGGTGACAAGCTTATTGCCAAGCTCGACGAACGTAACGCTGCCTGACCGGGGATTTTTATGGCTAAAGGTTTATTTAAAAAAGTTTTTTCTTTTGGCTCGAACCCGAAAACGGATTCAGACAACGATGTGACAAAAGATGCGGCAACACCCGCTTTGTCACCCTTTGAAGCCTATAAGGCAGCTCAGGCAAAAAAACAGAGCGAAGCCACAAACACCGAAAACAACAAACCGGTCGAAACGAAAAAAGAACGGCCGGATATTCCGTCGGAAAATCAGGAACCCGCTTTAGCCGAAAAGAAAAAGGTTGATAATCAACCGGCAAAAAAACCGATAATTCCGGAAGCGGAGTTTGTCGGTTCACAAAGGGTAGAGACAACCGAGGCCGGAACCAACCTTCCTGCTCACAACACCGTAACAATTACCGACAAGGTAACAAGCAACGAAAACAAGGTCAGCAAACCGGATTTGCCCCTCCATGAACCTAAAAAAATGTCATGGTTTGAACGGTTGAAAACCGGTTTGGCCCGTTCATCCCGTCAACTTGGTGATTCGATCAGTTCCATTTTTACCAAGCGCAAGCTTGACGAAGCGACATTGCAAGATCTCGAAGATGTACTCATTCAGGCCGATCTTGGTCTTGAAACCGCTATACGCATCACGGATACCCTTGCATCAAGTCGTTATGGCAAGGATATATCAACCGACGAAGTACGCACGATCATGAGTGACGAGATCAAGAAAGTACTTGAACCGGTTGCCCGCCCGCTTGAACTGGACTTGAGCCATAAGCCGCATGTCATATTGGTTGTCGGTGTGAATGGAACGGGAAAAACCACAACAATCGGAAAATTGGCAGCAAAGCTTACCGCTGGTGGATTAAAAGTGATGTTAGCGGCTGGTGATACTTTTCGTGCTGCTGCTATCGAACAGCTTCATATCTGGGGAGACCGTGTCAATGCACCGGTTGTTTCAACCAAACTCGGTGCCGATGCGGCAAGCCTTGCCTATGACGCTTATGAAAAAGCCAAAGCTGCCGGAAGTGATGTTCTTATCATTGACACGGCAGGACGGTTGCAGAATAAAACCGAACTGATGGATGAGCTTGCCAAAATTGTGCGTGTTTTAAGCAAGCATGATCCGGACGCACCACACACTGTTTTGCAAACACTTGATGCCACAACCGGCCAGAATGCGCTCAATCAAGTGGAAATATTCCGCAACATTGCCGGTGTGAACGGCCTTGTCATGACAAAACTTGATGGAACAGCGCGCGGTGGCATTCTTGTTGCAATTGCAGCAAAATACAAGTTGCCGGTATATTTTATCGGGGTAGGAGAGGGCATTGACGACCTCGAACCCTTCGCAGCTTCGGATTTTGCCGAAGCAATAGCAGGAAAACACGAATGACCAATTCACTTTTTGAACCCGACCCGGAAGATACCAAAGCGGTAAAAGAGCTCCATATGTCACCGGCGCTCAAACTCATTCTGGAAATGGGGCCGTTGGTGGTGTTTTTCTTTGCCAATTATAAGGGCGAATGGCTTATCAAACATGTTGGTCTGTTTCAGGGATTTGAAAAACCGATTTTTCCTGCCACAGCAATTTTCATGGTTGCGATTGTTATTGCACTTGTTGCCTCATGGATTATTGCACGAAAACTCCCGATTATGCCGCTTATCTCGGGCGTATTCGTATTGATTTTCGGGGCTTTAACGCTTTGGCTCCATAATGATACGTTCATCAAGATGAAGCCGACAATTATCAACACACTCTTCGGTTTTATTCTATTTGGCGGTCTGGCATTTAATAAATCGCTTCTCGGCTATGTGCTCGACTCCGCCTTTCAACTTGATGATGAAGGTTGGAAAATTTTAACCCGCCGCTGGGCATGGTTTTTTATTTTTCTTGCCGTGTTGAACGAATTGGTATGGCGCAATTTCAGCAATGATTTCTGGACGACATTCAAGGTCTTCGGTGTCATGCCGATCACCATTATCTTTATGATTGCACAAATGCCGATTGTCATGAAACATGCAACCTCGCCGATAGGTGTGAAACAGACAAAGCTCGACGAATAAGTCGAGAATTTCAAAAACCGATGGGATTGAAATAATGGAAATTACACAGTTCATCTGCCGCAGTGATAATTTCGGAATACTGCTTCATGACGAGGCAAGCGGGCTAACTGCGGCGATTGATGCGCCGGATGCCAAGGCAATCCGTGAAAAGCTTGACCAAAAAGGTTATAAGCTTGATGTTCTTTTCATAACCCATCATCATATGGATCACATCGAGGGAATTACCGCACTTAAAGCCGTTTATGGCACGAAAATCATCGGGCCTGAGCGTGAAGCCGACAAAATTGGTGAACTTGATGAAGCGGTCAATGAACAATCAGGCTGCAAATTCGCAAATTTCGATGTCAAAGTGCTTGAAACCCCCGGTCATACGCTTGGCTCCGTCTGCTACTATTTTCCTCATGACAAACTGGTTTTCACCGGTGATACGTTATTTTCTCTAGGCTGCGGGAGACTGTTTGAAGGAACAGCCGAGATGATGTTTTCTTCGCTTGAAAAGTTGAAAGCTCTTCCTGAAGATACAAAACTTTATTGCGGGCATGAATATACCAAAGAAAATGCGCGGTTTGCACGTTCGGTCGATCCCGATAATGTCGCGCTTATCAATCGCGCTGCTGCTGTTGACCGGCTTATTGCAGTCGGGGAAACCTCGCTTCCGAGCTCGATCAAAAGCGAGAAAGCGGCAAATCCCTTTTTACGCTGTGATGACCCCGATATACGCAAAACATTGAAAATGGAAAATGCTTCAGATGTCGCTGTTTTTGCTGAATTAAGAAAACGCAAGGATCATTTCTGAATGTTTATCAAGCGATTTGTCATTGCCCTTTGTTTGATTGTCTTTCCGGTTGCCGCTTTTGGCGAAGATGCTCCAAAGCAGGATGACAAGCAAAACGAATTCTATCTCTCTCCAACGGGTAATCCGAAGATTGTAGCGGAATATCCTTTGAATGAAGCTTTTCTGGTAAAGATGGAAAATGTCCAGAAGGAAATGTCGGAGTCCACAATCAGGCTTTCGGAATCCGAAACCGGTAATGATGGCAGCATTGACGGGCTCATTAAAACCATTTCAAAAGATGAGCGCGTCATGAACATTTTGAAAAAAAATGAGCTTGAACCAAAAGATTACGTTGTCGGTTATCTGGCATTACAAGCAAGCCTGGCTGCTGCATCCTCGCTTGAGGATCAGGATGCGATATTTGACGATAGCACAACAGTTTCAAAGGAAAATCTCGAATTCGGAAAACAATTTGCCGACCGCATTCGTAAGGTTCTCGAACAGTAGAATTTATTTCCGATCGTCAAATCAGATAAACTCAATAGCATAGGTCCGTGCAATATTTCCCTATGTTATTTTAACGACACAGTCAGTTAAAGCCATGATAATCGAAAACAGAATATTGTTATCAATAATATAATTTCATAGTTCTGTAATTTTTAATATTTAAAATTAAACAATAATTTTAAAAATATAAACAGTCATATTAAGAAAAGATATTTTAGTTATTTGTACGATCGGATAGGAGACTATTATACAATTTTACTTCAATATTATTTGACTCTTGTTCGATGTTCTTTTCACCGCATTGTTTTTTAAGTTCAGGGCAAACAGCGTGTCATTTTCATAAACAAACTTACAAGCAGTTTTTACAAGGGTAAGAGCAACTTTGCGGAGCTTCCGGAGTGAGAAAGACATCGCCACACACGAAAATACATGCCGTTGCACAACTTTCAAAGTCGGATAACGTCAAGTGTCGCCTCTCCCGAAAAATCGGCGAGATTGACTGCAACCCGCCCTAGTTCTGTAAACGCCTGCAAATATCGTCAAGCTGCTCCAGCGAAGAATAATGGATTTTTACATCTCCACCTTTTTTACCGTGTTTGATGGCAACTTTCATGCCTATAACATCGGCAAGCAATTTCTCAAGCGACTTGGTATCGGCATCCTTTTCAGTCGGCGTACGTTTTTTTGCTTTTCCATTTGATTGCCCATTTGCGAGAGCTTCAGCCTGGCGCACAGAGAGACCATCACGGATAATTTTTTCTGCAAGAGCCAAAGGGTCATCGACTGTGATCAGACAGCGCGCGTGGCCTGCCGACAATTGCCCATCATTGATGAATTGTTGCACTTTGGCCGGAAGTTTCAACAACCTCAATGTGTTGGCAACATGGCTGCGACTCTTGCCAATTACCTGTGCAAGATCAGCCTGTGTATAATCATGTTCATCAATCAGTTGTTGGTAACCCATGCCTTCTTCCAGCGGGTTGAGATCGGTTCTTTGGACATTTTCGATAATGGCAAGTTCCAAAGCCGTGCGATCATCGACATCGCGGATAATAACCGGTATTTCAGTGAGATTTGCGCGCTGGGCAGCACGCCAGCGACGCTCACCGGCGATCAATTCAAACCGGTTCGGATGGTCGGGCGAGGGACGAACAACAACCGGCTGAACCACGCCGTGTTCACGGATAGATTGGGCGAGATCATCCAGCTCGGTTTCGGTAAAGTGTCGCCGCGGATTTTGCGGGTTACGGGAAATAAATTCGATAGGAACCTGACGTTCCGACGATGTCTTCTGAATACTGGCAGGTTTATCAATACCAAGATCAACATCGCCGATAAGAGCAGCAAGACCACGTCCAAGCCGTTTTTTCGATTGATCGTCACTCATCTTTATTTCCTTGATTATTCAATAGGTTAACTAGATTCAAGCGGCGCGCAATTGGCGTTCGCGTTGGATGACTTCGGAAGCAAGTTGCAAATAGGCCTGACTGCCCGCACATTTCAAATCATAAAGCAAAGCCGGTTTACCGAATGAAGGAGCCTCCGACACGCGAACATTGCGTGGTATAACAGTTTGATAGACTTTGTCTCCCATAAAGGAGCGTACGTCCTCTACAACCTGATTGGAAAGATTGTTACGGCCGTCATACATAGTGAGCACAATACCCTGTATTTCCAGCGCAGGATTAAGCGAACTGCGAACCTGTTTTACCGTTTCCAACAATTGGCTCAAACCTTCAAGTGCCAAAAATTCGCATTGCAGAGGCACAAGAACGGAATCGGCCGCGCCCATTGCATTGAGTGTCAAAAGATTGAGGGAAGGGGGGCAATCAATCAGAATGTAAGAAAACTTCTCGGTCACCATAGGATTTTTTCGCAAAGCTTTTTGTAGCCGCTGTATCCGGTCATTTGCCGGTGCAATTTCCATTTCGATTCCAAGAAGATCGAGTGTCGAAGGCACAACATAAAGGTTTGGCACTTCTGTTTCCAAAGCGGCATCATTGACCGATGCACCTGAAACAATAACATCATAAGAAGATAACGGGCGCTTGTTACGATCTATTCCCAGTCCGGTGCTGGCGTTCCCCTGCGGGTCTATATCCATAACCAATACAGTCTCGCCGATGGCCGCAAGCGCAGTAGCAAGGTTGATAGCTGTTGTTGTTTTGCCAACCCCGCCTTTCTGATTTGCAATGGCGATAATACGTGTGTCGCTCATTTCTCTCACCCCTTATGTGAATCGATCTTGCTAATTTCGAGAATAACAGACTGCTTATCAATCTTGCTTTGATGAACTTCAAAATCGAATGTCCAGTTTTCCTCTGCTTCGGCTATTTCCTTCTTATAATCACGGCCCTTCTGGAATAGGGCGGTTGCGCCTTGCTCGAACCAGGGTTGTGTCAATTCAAAAAGCTTTTCGAGCGATGCCAAGGCACGTGACGTGATAATTTCCGGTTTTTTAATATGAATGTAACTGCTTTCAATGCGGCAGGTATGAACTGTAGCAGGCAAATTGAATTCGGCGCTGACACTCCTTAAAAATGCAGCTTTTTTGCTGTTGCTTTCGACAAGGTCAATATGAAAACCGCTTTGTTCTTTCAAAAGAATTGCCGTTACAATTCCGGGAAAACCACCACCGGAACCAATATCACACCAATTTTTTGCTTGTGGCTTAAATCCGGCGACTTGTGCGCTATCAAGAATATGCCGTTTCCAGAGATCGGGCAAAGTCGCATTTGCAATTATATTGATATGGGATTGCCACTTTTTAACCGCCTCCTCGAATGCCATCAAAGTTTCTGCTGTTTCACGTGAAACCGAAGGTACAATTTGCAGCAATGATTGATATTTTTCTTCTACCCATTCAATCATCAGGCGCTTCTCCGGTTTTCGCGGTGTAACCGCTGGATATGGGTAATAATAAGAGACAGAGCTGCCGGTGTCATGCCGTCAATTTTTTGTGCCTCTGCGATTGATTGAGGCGCGCGCTGACGGATTTTTCCTTTCAGTTCATTGGAAAGGCCCGAAATCACATCAATATCGAGTTCTGCCGGAATACGGAGTTGTTCATCGCGCTGAAGATTGGCAATGTCTTGCGCCTGACGATCAAGATAAACTGCATATTGTGCTTCAATTTCCAATGTTTCGGCCGTTTTTTTATCAATCTGGTTGAGTGATGGCCAAATTTCACTCAAACGCGATAGTGACATTTCCGGATAGGAAAGCAAATCATAAACATTCCGGCGGATTCCGTCGTGTTTTATCTGCAATCCTTTTTCTGTAGCTTCATTTGGCGTGATAAATACCGATTGACACAGATGACGGGCTTCATCCAGTAAATCCTGTTTATGTTGGAAACTCTTCTGTCTCTGCGAGCCGACAATTCCCCATTTTAATCCCAAAGGTGTCAATCTTTCATCGGCATTATCCGCTCTTAGAGACAAACGGAATTCGGCACGAGAGGTAAACATACGATAGGGTTCACTGACGCCACGCGTAATCAAATCATCAACCATAACACCGATATAGGCCGTTGACCGGCTAATCGTCACCTGATCTGTCCCTGAAGCTCTGTTTGCAGCATTCAATCCTGCAAGTAAACCTTGTGCTCCTGCCTCTTCATAACCTGTTGTTCCATTGATCTGACCGGCCAGAAACAGGCCTGGAAGTGCTTTCAATTCCAATGTTGCATGAAGTTGGCGCGGGTCGACAAAATCATATTCAATTGCATAGCCCGGTTGCAAAACCTTCGCGTGTTCCAACCCTTCAATCGTTTTTATAAAATCGAGTTGAACCTCTTCCGGCAGAGATGTGGATATACCGTTCGGATAGACTGTATCGTCATCCAGTCCTTCCGGTTCCAGAAATATCTGGTGTCCGTCACGCTCGCCGAATTTCACAATTTTATCTTCAATGGAGGGGCAATATCTCGGCCCTATACCTTTGATAGCGCCCGAATACATCGCCGAACGATGAATATTATCTTTTATGATCTGATGGGTTTCATGGTTGGTTCTTGTAACGGCACAGTCAATTTGCGGTTGACGAATCGTATCGGTCAAAAACGAGAATGGTACGGGATCCTCGTCAGCACTCTGCTTCGGAAGATTATCCCAATCAATTGTCTTTTTACTCAAGCGTGAAGGAGTACCGGTTTTCAGCCGTCCCAAGCGGATACCATATTGCCCCAGATGTTCCCCAAGTAGATTACTGGGTTCTTCACCCATTCTTCCGGCAGGCCATGTTTTTTCACCTATATGGATAAGGCCACGCAAAAATGTACCCGTTGTCAAGACAACCGCACCTGCTTCAACTTGTCCACTAGTCTTACATATGACACCCGCGACTGTATCATTTTTCACAATAAGATCAACGACTTCATCTTCTATAACCGTAAGATTGGGCTGTTCCGAAATCAACGTCTGCATAGCTTTTTTATAAAGCTTGCGATCGGCCTGTGTTCGCGGCCCCCTGACCGCCGGGCCTTTTCTCCGGTTAAGCAAACGAAACTGTATTCCGGCTTCATCTGCTGCACGACCCATCAGCCCGTCAAGTGCGTCAATTTCTCTCACAAGATGGCCTTTTCCAAGGCCACCAATTGCCGGATTACATGACATCGTTCCGATTGAAGCAAAATGGTAGGTAATGAGCGCCGTTTTTGCACCGGTACGTGCAGCAGCAGAAGCAGCTTCACATCCGGCGTGTCCGCCCCCGACAACAATTACATCAAATTTATCAGCCAATTTTATACAAACACCGTTAAAGTTTTAACGTTTCACGTGAAACAAAGAACCATACCTTGTTGTGAAATATCAGTGTGCTTTGTAACGTGCACGAATTCTCTCACTTGTCTAACACATGCAATGTTTCACGTGAATCATTATTTTTAAAGATTGAACATTTTATTTTTAAAATGTTTCACGTGAATCACTGTTTTTCCAGAATAGAAATAACCCAATATCGCTTATCAAATTTATTTACCAATACAGAATTGCGAAAAAATAACATCCAATATGTCTTCAACATCAATGTCTCCTGTAATTCGACCTAGCGAATCGGCAGCGAGTCGTAAATGTTCGGCTCTCAACGATAAATCGCGATTGGAATGTTGAACTGCATTGTCTATCTCGGAGAAAGCAATCTTCAGCAATGCTAATTGCCTTTTTCTTGCGGTGACCACTTCACCCACATCATATGAAAATTTTGAACAGAAAGATGCTATAGCTTTTACAAAAGCATCAAACCCTTCCCCCGTTCTGGTTGAAAACTGGATTGGCCATTGTCTTATTGAACCGTTTGCCAAATCGCTTTTATTTCCGATATGCCAGATTTCCGCATCGGTTTCGGGAAGCTCTATCGGAACCGGATGTGCCAAATCATCAACAAGCAGTACGAGATCCGCGTCTTTCACTCGATCATAGGCAACCTCGATACCGAGTTTTTCAACCTTGTTATCGGTTTCTCGCAAGCCGGCTGTATCTGTTATCAAAACCGGAAAGCCATCAATTACAATACGCGTTTCCAAGGCATCGCGTGTTGTGCCGGCTTCATCTGTTACAATGGCCACATTAAAACCAGCTAACTTATTGATAATACTAGATTTTCCAGAATTCGGAGCACCAGCAATGACAATTTTAATACCGTCGCGCATTGATGCAACACGTTCGCTTTTTATGATAAAATCCGAAATCGATCGGCTTAAATTTTGTAAATGATCCCAAACAATATCGCTCACAGAACCCGGTACATCTTCCTCGTCGGAAAAATCAAGCTCGGCTTCAATCATGGCACGCGCTTTGATAAGATCGCACCGCCATTGCCGATAAAGTGTCGCAAGTTCGCCACTTGCGCCCATAATGGCAAGCCGCCTCTGGCTTTCGGTTTCTGCTTCAATGAGATCGGCCAGTCCCTCGGCTTCCGTCAAATCGAGCTTGCCATTAAAAAATGCCCGTCTTGAAAATTCACCGGGTTCGGCCAACCGACATGAATTGAACTTCGCAAGTTCATTCAAAAACCGGTCGATAACGGCCTTTCCACCATGAAGATGAAATTCGGCACAATCTTCACCGGTAAAACTGTGTGGTGAGGGAAAAAACACCGTTAAAGCACTATCGAGAAAGTCACCGTCTCGAGATACAAGCTTGCCATAGCTCATGACGCGTGGCGCCGGAATTTTACCGAGCAATGTTTGGACAATGGATTTTGTCATTTTTCCTGAAACGCGGATAACCGCCACTCCGGAGGGAAGTTTTCCGCTTGATAGAGCAAAAATAGTATCCATAGTTGTCATCCTCGTTGCGGAATGTGCCTTTACAGTCTCGCCCGCTTCATTCTGAGCGGACAAGAGTTCTACAATTCAACAAATGTTCTATAAGCCATTTGAAATGGAAGAAACCATCCATTTTTTAGAAGAACTCCTTTGAGCTTCGCTTGAAGCTGTTGTTTGGCCAAATCAAAAATAAAAAACCGTCCGAAAAAAATTCCGGACGGAAAAACTGTTACATCTATTTTTTGAAAACACCGGTAGACATTATCCTCGGATATTACCTGGGATTTAACGTTGCTGATCGAGTATCACCCGATCGGATATTCGCCTATCAGGTATTCATCGAATCGAAAAATTCCGCATTGGTTTTTGTCTGCTTCAATTTATCGATCAAAAATTCGATTGCATCGGTTGTGCCCATCGGAGCAAGAATACGACGCAAAACAAATATTTTTTGCAGATCCTGACGGGAAACTAACAAATCTTCCTTGCGGGTTCCGGATTTCAAAATATCCATTGCCGGGAAAATTCGCTTATCAGCCACTTTCCGGTCGAGCACGATTTCCGAGTTACCAGTTCCCTTGAATTCTTCAAAAATGACTTCATCCATACGGCTTCCGGTATCTATCAAAGCCGTAGCGATAATCGTGAGCGAACCGCCTTCTTCGATATTGCGGGCGGCACCAAAAAAGCGCTTGGGGCGTTGCAAAGCGTTAGCGTCGACACCACCGGTCAATACTTTTCCTGATGAAGGAACAACTGTATTATAGGCGCGACCAAGGCGCGTGATCGAATCAAGGAGAATGACCACATCGCGCCCCTGTTCAACAAGGCGCTTAGCTTTTTCAATGACCATCTCGGCAACCTGAACGTGACGGGATGCCGGTTCGTCAAATGTTGAAGAAACAACTTCGCCCTTAACCGAACGTTGCATATCGGTCACTTCTTCCGGACGTTCGTCAATAAGCAAGACAATCAGGAAACATTCCGGATGATTGGCAGTAATCGAATGGGCGATATTTTGCAGAAGAACTGTTTTACCCGTTCTTGGTGGTGCAACAATCAGAGCACGCTGCCCTTTACCCAAAGGTGAAATGAGATCAATCACCCTTGCCGACATATCCTTGTTTGTCGGGTCGCTTAGCTCCATTTTCAACCTCTCGTTCGGATAGAGAGGTGTCAAATTATCAAAATGGATTTTATGACGAATTTTTTCCGGATCTTCAAAATTGATCGTATTGATTTTTAACAGTGCAAAATAACGCTCGCCTTCCTTGGGACTGCGTATCGGTCCCTCCACCGTATCGCCAGTTTTTAACGAAAACCGCCGTATTTGGGATGGTGATAAATAAATATCATCGGGACCCGGAAGATAATTGGCATCGGCCGAACGTAAAAATCCAAAACCGTCGAGTAGAACTTCCAGAACACCTTCACCGATAATTTCAACATCCTGCAGGGCAAGTTTCTTCAAAATGGCAAACATCAGTTCCTGTTTGCGCATTAATGAAGCGTTTTCAACCTCAAGCGTTTCGGCAAAAGCGACAAGTTCAACCGGAGTTTTACTTTTCAGCTCTTGTAGTTTCATCTGTTGAATATTCTGCATCCAATATAAACTCTTATATTTATGGAAAAACTATTTTCCTCGAAAAAAGTGCCTTATTCAGAAACTTTGGAAAATAAAAAAGGAGGGTAAATTTTATCTACCCCCCTTGTCTTTAGAAATCAAGCCATTTTCACTCAGAACGGTTTTACAATGACATCAATCACGGCGATGATCATCAGTACTGTTGGTACCTCGTTCAAAATACGCCAAGTCTTTTCAGAGAAGCTATTTCTATCCTCGGCAAAATGGCGAACTCCACGTGACAACAACCCGTGATAGCCGGAAAGGATAACAACAACGAGTAGTTTCAGATGTAACCAACCACCCTGCAGTGAATAGACTTCCCATGCCAACCAGAGCCCTGTGATCCACGAGGCAATCATTGCAGGATTGATAATTGCGCGCAACAACCGACGTTCCATTATTTTGAAAGTCTCGGATTGCTTGGAGCCAATTTCAGCCCGGCAATGGTAGACAAACAAACGTGGCAAATAAAACATCCCCGCCATCCAGCAGATGATGGCAATCACATGGAAAGATTTGATCCACAATGTTGAATTCGGATATTGATCCGGATTCACTTGAAACAATGCCCATAAAACAACCACAACAATCAATATTGAAACGATGGCACGAAGCCAGATAGTCCCCGTTGTCATGTGCGTTTTAGAATTCGTCATTTGTTAAAATTCCTCACCAGTTTGACCAGTCTTTCGACGTTTTTGATAGGTGTCTGTGGTGTTATTCCATGCCCCAGATTAAAAACCAATGGACCATGCCCCAGATTCTCAAGAATATTTTCTATTCCTTTTTCGAGTGCGACACCACCTGAAACCAGCCTTAACGGATCAAGATTCCCCTGAACAGGTGCGAGTTTTTGTAGTTTTTTGGCAAAAGAAAGCGGAACAGACCAATCAAGTCCAAGAGCTGTGACACCGGTTTTTTGAGCAAAATTTTCATAAAGGGCACCGGCACCTTTTGGAAAACCGATTATAGGAACTTCCGGAAAGACATTTCTGATACGCTGAACCATCCGCTTGATCGGGTAAATAACATAGCTATCAAAACTTTCTTCATCAAGAACACCTGCCCAGGAATCAAAAATCTGTAAAACTTCGGCTCCGGATTTGACCTGATTGACAAGATAGTCAGCCGAAACATCGGCAAGAAGTTCAAGAAGAGATTTCATTGCTTCCGGATGATTGAAGCCGAACAATCTGGCAGGAGCCTGATCCGGAGTGCCGTGTCCGGCAATCATATAGGTCGCCACTGTCCACGGAGCTCCACAAAATCCGATAAGTGTTGTTTCGGCAGGTAAAGCGGTTTTGAGAAGAGATAAGGTTTCAAAACTTGGAACTAGTTTTTCCTGAGCCTTTTCGGGATTTAAATTTTTAATTTCGTTTACCGATAGCGGATCAAGAATTGGTCCTTTCTTTTCTTCAAAGCGTAAATTCCTTCCTAAAGCATGAGGAACAACGAGTATATCCGAAAATAGGATTGCTGCATCAAAACCGAATCGTCTGATCGGTTGCATTGTGACTTCGAAAGAAAGTTGAGGATTATAGCAAAGATCAAGAAAGCTTCCTGCTTTTTCCCTGACTTCGCGATATTCCGGTAAAAACCTTCCGGCTTGTCTCATCAACCAGATTGGTGGTGGAGAAAGTGTTTTACCACTTAAAACTTCAAGAACTTTTTTTGTCATGGCTTATGTTGGCTTTTCCAAAGGAGGGTTTCAAGAAAGAAATTTTTTTGAATCGGGATTCTGATTCTTAGAGTCTGTGTTTTCTGTTAATTATTTATTAACCTTATTTTATCCACAGATTTGGCGATATTTCAGAAAATTACAAAATGGGCTTTTCAAAGGGTGGTTTATTTATTCCGAAAGATAAAAAATGATTTATAGAATCAAATGGATTCCAGGTTTTTACAATTGGGTGTCGAAGGCCCGTTCAATTTTAGAACAATAATAGTTTTCCCCATAATCCATAAGTTTGAATTTGAATTTCCCACAATGCATTGGCTTGTGTATAACATCATAGACTTATCCTCTGATTTTTTTGGTGTGCACAAAATGCTTGTCTCTTTGCACATCTATCAACAAGGGCCTGTGAATCCTGTGGCAAAACAAAAATTGGACTTTCATTTATATATGATTTCTGATGCGACCGGAGAGACTCTCCTCTCGGCAGGGCGTGCAGTCGCCTCCCAATATGTGGAAGCAAACGCTATCGAACATGTTTATCCACTTATCCGCAACGAAGCCCAGTTGCAGGAAGTGATCGGCCAAATCAATCGGGAACCTGGAATTGTGCTTTACACAATTGTCGACGAAAAAATGGCGCATTTACTGCATTCGGCATGTGAAAAAATGGGTGTTCCATCCGTTTCTGTTCTCGATCCGGTTTTCAAAGCATTCCATTCATATTTGCGGTTGCCGGCAAATAGGCGTGCCAGTGCCCAGCACGAGCTTAATGCAAATTATTTCAAGCGCATCGAGGCACTCGATTACACAATGGAACATGATGATGGGCAATTGCCGGACGGATTACAAAATGCCGATGTGATTCTCGTTGGGATTTCACGAACATCAAAAACGCCGACAAGTATTTATCTTGCCAATCGCGGTATAAAGACAGCGAATGTCCCGCTGGTTCCGGGTGTTGAACCACCGAATCAAATTTTTCTATCAAAAAAACCATTGATTGTCGGTCTTATTGCTTCTGCCGACCGGATAAGTCAGGTGCGGCAAAGTCGCAATATCGGTGGAGGTCTCACCACTGAAAGTTATATTGACAGGGCGAGTATCGCGCAGGAACTCAATAATGCCAAACAGATTTTTCAGCGCAATAATTGGCCGGTGATCGATGTCACACGTCGTTCTATCGAAGAAACAGCAACAGCAATTCTCGAGCTCTATTTGCGTGACCATCAAATCTGAACTTCAGTAAAAAGAAAAACTATGTCTCATAAACCTCTTATTCTCGCCTCTTTAAGCCCGTTCAGAAAATCGATTTTGGAAAATGCAGGCCTCGAATTCGACGTTGAAGGGGCAAAAATAGATGAACGCGAGCTCGAAAAAACTTTAGGTAAAATCGAGCCTGATGAACTTGCTAAAAAATTGGCAATGAAAAAGGCAGAAGATGTTTCCAGCCGTTTTCCCGATGCGCTTGTTATCGGATGTGATCAAACACTGGAACTTGAAGGAAATGCACTTCATAAAGTGACAAATCTTGAGGGAGTGCGTCGCCGTCTTTTCTCTTTATCAGGTAAAACACACTATCTTCATAGCGGCATTGCTTTGGCAAAAGCTGGCAAAGCCGATTGGGTCGGGCTTTCAACGGCAAGGATGGCTGTCCGTTCATTATCGCGTGAATTTATCGATTATTATATCGATAAAGCAGGAGAAGATGTTCAATCAAGTGTCGGCGCTTATCAGATTGAAGGCTTGGGTATCCAACTATTTGATAAAATAGAGGGTGATTATTTTACCATTATCGGTTTACCCCTCTTATTATTGTTGCAGAAATTACGTGAGATAGGAATCATCATTCAATAAGATGAAAAACATAACAACAGAAATACCCCATGCTTTTGTAACCGGTTATCCGGTCGGACACTCGCTTTCACCGCAAATTCATCGCTTTTGGCTCAAAAAATATAACTTGGCCGGAACTTATGATGCAGTCGAGGTAAAGCCGGAAAATTTTGAAACATTTATCAATTCGTTGCAAAAAAAAGGTTTTTGCGGTGGCAATGTTACGCTGCCTCATAAAGAAGAAGCCTTTCGCCTTTCCGAAAAAAAAGATCAGGCTGCAACAAGGATAGGAGCTGCCAATACATTATGGTTCGAGAATGACACACTTTGCGCAAGCAATACCGATGGTTATGGTTTTGAAGCCAATCTTGACGATTTTGCTTCCGGTTGGGGGGGCGGTGTGGCGCTGGTCATAGGAGCCGGAGGTGCAGCACGTGCAATTATCTATACACTCGAACAACGCGGTTTTGATTGTATTTATCTTGTAAACCGGACGAAATCCCGTGCTGACAAGCTTGCCGGTTATTTTGGCAAGCCGGTGAAAGTTTGCAATTGGAGCGAGATTGATGATCTTGTTCCTGAAGCGGATTTTATCGTCAATACGACGTCTTTGGGGATGGAAAATAACCTTGTTGTGAAAGACAGCGAACCGTTTATCCATCTTGATCGGGCAAAACCGTCGGTTCTCGTGACAGACATTGTTTATACTCCTTTGATGACGCCAATTCTTTTACAAGCCAAAGCCAACAACCTCAAATATGTTGATGGAATAGGAATGTTGCTTCATCAGGCTGTCCCCGGCTTTGAAAAATGGTTTGGAATAAGGCCTGTTGTTGACAACGAATTACGACAAGAAATTCTGGGCAAAATGGGCCATTAAATGATTATTCTTGGGCTTACAGGTTCTATCGGTATGGGAAAAACGACAACAGCCGGCTTTTTTGAGGAAGCCGGCATTCCCGTTTATAATGCTGACAGGGCTGTCCATGAACTTTACGAAAGTAAGCCGGTTATTGAAAAAATAAGCTATATTTTTCCCGATTGTTTGACAGATGGCCGGATAGATCGTTCAAAATTATCAAAAGCGATTGTCAAAGATCCGGCAAAACTTGTCGTTTTGGAAAAGTTTATTCACCCTCTGGTGCGCAAAAAAGAAAAAGACTTTGTAAAAATGCACCGCGATCGGGGTGACCGGCTTGTGGTTCTCGATATTCCTTTATTATTTGAAAAAGGGCCTGAAGGACGGGTTGATAAGATAGCGGTTGTTTCGGCACCAACCGAAATTCAGCGGCAACGTGTACTTGCCCGCAGCGGCTGGGATAATGAAAAACTCGACCGTATCTTGTCGCGCCAGATATCCGACGAAGAAAAGCGTCGGCGTGCGGATTTCATTATTGATACTGGCAACAGCCTCGATGATGCTAGACAACAGGTAAAACATCTGATTTACCGGTTGATTGGGAAGTAAACTGCCCGTCGAAAAAAAATAAGAGTATTTTCGGGTGACAATTTTTGTAAAATTAAAATGACGAGGTTATCGGCGGATTTTTGCGCCGTTATATCCGGATTATCCATAGTTTCTTTTAGATATAAGATGTAAGAATCATCAAAATGTTTTTTGCGTCGATTATTTTTGATTTTCACCCTTCCGGTGAGGCTCGCAAATATAGTCATTGGAAACACGATTTGTTGTTTATTGTCTTCTCTGAATGCAAGAAAATTATGAAACAATCCATTATGAATGGGACAATGCGTGTAAAACAGGCCAATGCAAGTCAAAGAGTAGATAAGAGCAGATTTTATGAGAGAAATTATTTTTGATACTGAAACGACAGGCCTTCACAAAGAAACAGACCGTATTGTCGAAATCGGCTGTGTGGAGATGGTTGATCGCTATCTTACCGATAAAACTTTTCACGTCTATCTCAATCCACAAGGTGTTATTATCCCTGACGAGGTTGTGGCAGTTCACGGGCTTACCAATGAGCGCCTCAAGGACGAGCCCAAGTTTGAAGAAATAGCCGATGATTTTCTTTCCTTTGTCGAAGGCGCAACACTGATTGCCCACAATGCAAACTTCGACCTTGGTTTTTTGAATGCAGAATTGGGGCGCATTCATAAACCGCTTATCAGTGTTGATCGTATTATTGATACATTGGCGATGGCGCGGCGGAAATTTCCAATGGGCCCGAATTCTCTGGATGCTTTGTGCAAACGCTTCGGTATCGATAATTCACGCCGGACGCTGCATGGAGCCTTGCTTGACTCTGAAATTCTCGCCGATGTCTATATCGAACTTATTGGCGGCAAACAGGGGGCTCTGGGATTTGACGGTGCAAATGCTGACAGCAAATCCAACGAAAATGAACATCAAAGTAAAATTGTTCTCAAAGCTCGCCCTGAGCCATTGCCAAGCCGTTTGAGCGAAGAAGATAAAGCGGCCCATGATGCTTTGCTTGCAAAAATTGGCGAAAAAGCCATGTGGAACCACATCAAAAATTGAACCAACGGGAAAAATCGGACGATGGGATAAACTGAAACATTCTGTAGCCAAACGGGTTGGTTTTCGTAAAATCTTCAATGAAGAATATACCCGGTATTAGGACTATTTGGGGTTTATGATTGAGGGATATCGTGTTTAAAAATCTGGGGAAAAGTGGACTTTGACTTTAAACTCGACATTCAAACTCGGATGATGATTTCTAAATGCATCCCCTCGTAGAATTGCGCTTCATTGCAAGTCGATTTGATCAATGTCTTTCGAATTTATCTTCGGGAAGTCATTTTACAAAAATAGACCGTTGTGGAGAGGGGGAAACCACAACGGCCTTTTTTACTGCACTCACTCAACAGTCCGGAGAGGGAAAGTAGACTGTTGTATCCGGTAAACGGCGGGGGACAAAGCCGGAACACCGGACATATCGACGCAGTGTCGATAGGTCATATAAAAGAATTTAAAAATGGCTTTTCAAGGGCAACTATATTAACATTTTGTAACAAATACGTGAAAAGAACCTATAAGAGCCTAACGGTAAATTTTGCTCGCACCACATTTTCTATTGTTTGCTGATGGGCTTTTCGTGTTCAATGTGCTTTTTAACTTATATAATGTTTTCAAATATAATGTTTTCAAAATTCGATGTCAGGATTGACGATGCAAAAAAATGATCACCTTTTTCTCGTTGACGGTTCAAGTTATATTTTTCGCGCCTATCACGCTTTGCCGCCATTAACACGAAAAAAAGACGGTTTACCTGTTGGCGCGCTGGCCGGTTTTTGCAACATGCTCTGGAAATTGTTGTGCGATGCACGTGATACTGCGGTTGGCGTCGTGCCGACGCATTTTGCTGTGATTTTTGATTATTCGTCGGAAACATTTCGTAAAAAGATATATCCCGAATATAAAGCAAACCGCCCTACCCCACCAGATGATCTTATTCCCCAATTCAGCCTTATCAGACAGGCAACCCGCGCTTTCAATCTGCCATGCATTGAAAAAGAGGGTTATGAGGCAGACGATATTATTGCAACCTATGCTTCTGCGGCCACCCGAAGCGGTGCGAAAACGACAATCATTTCTTCCGACAAGGATCTCATGCAACTCGTCAATCAACAGGTCGGGATGTATGACGGTATGAAAGACCGCCCGATGGGCATTGCGGAAGTTATTGAAAAATGGGGTGTTCCACCTGAAAAGATGATTGATTTGCAATCGCTTACCGGTGATTCCACCGATAATGTCCCCGGTGTGCCGGGTATTGGCCCGAAAACGGCAGCACAGCTCCTTGGAGAATTCGGTGATCTCGATACGCTGTTGGCTCATGCCGGCGATATCAAACAAAAGAAACGCCGTGAAAATATTATCGAGTTTGCCGATCGGGCAAGATTGGCGCGTCAACTTGTAACATTAAAAACCGATGTTCCACTTGAAATCGGTCTTGACGGGCTCCTGTTGGAACCAACAGATGGACCGCGCCTTATCGGCTTTTTGAAAGCAATGGAATTCAATTCTTTGACGCGTCGTGTTGCAGAAGCGACCAATTGTGACGCTGCTTTGATCGAACCGGTGGAGCTTGATGTCGAATGGGGCAAAAGTGCCCATGGACCGGATCTTGAGGAAGGTTCCGATGTTGGCGGAGCGCTGAACGTGAATAACAATGTTCAACAAGAACAAAAAAGCGGTTCCGACGATGCGCAAGAAAACACCCCGCAGCTTCTTGCAGAAAAACGTAAAAAAGAAGCACTCACAGAAAAAATAGATACGACCGCTTATCACACCATAACGGACGAAGCCGAACTCAAACAATGGCTTGACCGGGCAAAGGAGCAGGGGTTCTTTGCATTCGATACCGAAACGACCTCGCTTGATCCGATGCAAGCGGAACTTGTCGGCTTTTCTATAGGTCTTAATCCCGGTGAAGCGGCCTATGTGCCACTTAATCATGTCGATGGTGGCAATGATTTACTGGGTGGTGGACGCGTGAAAGCACAAATTGATACACAAAAAGCGGTCGCTTTATTGAAACCGGTATTGGAAAATCCCGCAATTTTTAAAATTGCGCAAAATATGAAATATGATTGGCTGGTGATGCGACAGTATCATGTCACAATACGGTCTTTCGACGATACGATGTTGCTTTCCTATGTTCTGGATGCAGGAACATTGACCCATGGAATGGACGCGCTTTCCGAGCGCTGGTTGGGGCATAAGCCGATTACATTCAAAGAGGTTGCCGGAAGTGGAAAAACGGCAACCGGTTTTGCCGCCGTCGATTTGAAACGGGCAACGCAATATGCAGCCGAGGATGCGGATGTTACGTTGCGACTTTGGCGGGTGTTGAAACCCCAGATTGTTGCACGTGGTGTTGCCCGCGTTTATGAGCGTCTGGAGCGGCCTTTAGTGACCGTTCTTGCGCGCATGGAAGAACGCGGTGTTCTGGTTGATCGGCAATTATTGTCGCGACTATCCGGTGAGCTTGCCCAATCGGCAGCGGCGTTGG
Source organism: uncultured Bartonella sp. (assembly GCF_946479275.1). Classification (GTDB taxonomy): domain Bacteria; phylum Pseudomonadota; class Alphaproteobacteria; order Rhizobiales; family Rhizobiaceae; genus Bartonella. Next base: position 84,559 of record NZ_CAMLFE010000004.1, on the reverse strand, counting down.
AAGATGAAATTTATCAACTGGCAGGAGAAAAGTTCAATATCGGCTCGCCCAAGCAATTGGGTGAAATATTGTTCGGCAAAATGGGATTGCCCGGCGGCTCGAAGACCAAAACCGGTCAATGGTCGACATCGGCTCAGATTCTTGAAGATTTGGCAGCCGAGGGGCATGAATTACCCCGCAAGATTGTTGATTGGCGTCAGCTAACAAAATTGAAATCGACTTATACGGATGCTCTTCCGAATTATATTTTACCTAATACGGGGCGCGTTCATACGAATTATTCAATGGCTGCAACGTCAACCGGACGGCTCGCTTCATCCGATCCGAATTTGCAAAATATTCCGGTTCGCACACCGGAGGGAAGAAAAATCCGTGCCGCTTTTATAGCCGGACCCGGCAATCTGCTTTTGTCGGCTGATTATAGCCAGATTGAACTGCGGGTTCTTGCCCATGTCGCCGATATCAAAGCATTGAAAAAAGCATTTGCAGATGGTCTCGATATTCATGCAATGACGGCATCGGAAATGTTCGGTGTGCCTATCAAGGGAATGCCACCGGAAGTTCGCCGTCGCGCCAAGGCGATCAATTTCGGGATTATCTATGGCATTTCTGCTTTCGGTCTTGCCAATCAATTGTCGATTCCGCGTGAGGAAGCAGCCCAATATATCCGTACCTATTTCGAACGGTTTCCGGGTATCAAAGATTATATGGAAAAGACCAAAGCTTTTGCGCATGAGCATGGTTTTGTCGAGACAATTTTCGGGCGGCGTGCACATTATCCGGATATCAATTCCAAAAGCGCACAAGTGCGGGCTTTCAACGAGAGAGCTGCAATCAACGCACCGATTCAGGGGGCTGCTGCCGATATCATCCGTCGTGCCATGATAAAAATGGATGACGCGCTGAAGGAAGCCGGCTTGTCGGCTAAAATGTTGTTGCAGGTTCATGACGAACTGATTTTCGAATTGCCTGAAAACGAAGTTGAAAAAACCACCGCTCTTGTAAAAAATGTGATGGAGAATGCGACTATGCCAGCTCTATCCTTATCAGTGCCACTTAAAGTCGATGCACGGGCAGCTAAAAATTGGGATGAAGCACATTAAAAGAAGCTTCAATGAAAGTGTTACTCAGGTTATTTTGAATTGAAAACCGAATGATGCTGCACTTGAAATAGAAATTAGCGCTCCATATTGCTCCCTATTACTTTGAGTAGGGAGCAATTTGATGAATCGGAATTTTCTTTTTCTTATTATCGGCGTGCTTATCGTTGTTGTTGCGGGCTTGGGTTATAAAACTTACCAACAGAAACAACAGCAAAAACCATCCGGCGTCGAAATGACAATTGATAAAAATGGCGTTTCGGTCGATCGTCATTAATATCAAGAGCAACGCAAAAGCATTTATTGATTTTTAAAGCGTAAGACGATTATGTTTTGTAACCATAAAAAGTTTTATGGTTACAAACCTCTTTGTTCGGGCAAACCTTTTATGTGGGAAAATTTCGTGGAATAGTGCGGATATGCCTTTCCCGCATTCTGGTTTTTCAAGAAGCAAGGCGCTTCTTCAATTGAACAGGAATTTGAAAGCCACGTAAATCCGGCAGAGTTTGATTATTCCACAAAGTATCACAGAAGAAAGAAGTGATAGAAATGTTGAGTTACGTTTTTTCTATTCAAGGATTTGTTCTTTCTTTGCAAGGACTCGTGCTTGCTTTCCTGTTTGGTGCTGTGCTTGCCTATTTTACCAATATTAGCCCCAAAACGCTTTATCGTATTCCTTATCTTTTCATGTTTGCATGTGCTTTCTTGGGCTATGTTTTGTTAAGTTATGCAGTCAATTTGGTATTGTTCAGATTGAACGGTGCATTGCCACCGGCATTTATGGCTTTATTTGCAGCCGTAGCGCCTTTCTTGTTCGGCTATCTTACGATGTATCTTTCTGTGTCCCGTGCGCGTGACGGATTCGGGAAAAAAGGCGCTGCCTGGCTTCTGGTTATACCGCTTCTCAATCTCGGATTATTTATTGTCACGCTTGATGATAATCCGGAAGACAGAGAAGAAAAAAAGATCAGCCGGAACCCGCTTGGTACGCCGTCATTCATGAATGGTGCAACAGGTATCATCGTTGCAACACTTATTTTCGCGTTAAGCTTCATTGCCGGAATGATGTTGATTACTTATCCGAGCCTTGACCAAATGCCCGCTCTTTTGGAACATGAGACCCGTTGAGAACAGTTTCCGGTTCAATCTTGCTTATTTAAAGAAATCTCAGTGTTTCAATGGGCAGCTTGATAGGCCGAATATCTTGTAAAGCGGGCAAAAACCGATAATTGCAGTGATAAGTGGAATAAGGCCGATTAGGCCAAACCAGCGTGCGCCGCTATCAAGAAAGAAAATAAGAGAAAGTAGAACAATACCGATAATGATACGGATAATGCGATCAACGCTACCAAGATTTTGTGCCATCCGAGAAGCCTTTCCAATTTATTTCTCTTTTAGATTTAGTCCTGCATAAGGAAAAAAACAATCCATCTGCACTTATTTTGGCTTGTTACGCATGGGTGGAAGTTCATTAAAACTGCTTGATTATTGGCTTTTTGCTTGTCTATCAAAGCGTATTTCTATGAATCATAGATGGTAAATTATGCAGGCAACAAAAAGATAATAAAAAGCTCCGGAAAATTCATTCCGGAGCTTTGGTAAAATATGGATAAAATCTTCTTATTTGCGGTCGCGCGCAGCAAGGGTGCGAAGACGCAAAGCATTCAATTTGATGAAGCCGGCAGCATCTTTCTGGTTATAGGCACCATGGTCGTCCTCGAAAGTTACGAGAGAACTCGAATAGAGCGATTTGTCGCTCTTGCGACCTTGAATAATGACATTACCCTTGTAGAGTTTCAGCTTGACTTCCCCTTCGACATTTTCCTGCGACAGATCTATTGCTGCCTGCAACATTTTGCGTTCAGGAGAGAACCAGAAACCGTTGTAAATCAACTCGGCATAACGCGGCATCAACTCGTCTTTCAAATGTGCTGCACCGCGATCAAGCGTGATCGATTCAATTGCGCGGTGGGCTGCAAGCAGGATTGTACCGCCTGGCGTTTCATAGACACCACGTGATTTCATACCGACAAAGCGGTTTTCAACCAGATCAACACGGCCAATACCGTTATCGTGACCATATTTATTGAGTTCGGTCAGCAAAGTTGCAGGCGACATCTGTTTGCCATTGATTGAAACAGCGTCACCTTTTTTGAAGCCGATGGTGATAATGGTCGGTTTATCGGGTGCATTTTCAGGAGAGACAGTGCGCAAATGCACATATTCGGGAGCCGGAAGTGACGGGTCTTCCAATACTTTGCCTTCTGAAGAAGAGTGTAGCAAATTGGCGTCGACCGAAAACGGTGCTTCGCCCTGTTTATCTTTGGTCACAGGAATCTGATGTTTCTGGGCAAAATCCAGAAGTTCTGTACGGCTTTTGAAATTCCAGTCACGCCATGGCGCAATGATCTTGATATCGGGGTTCAAAGCATAAGCTGAAAGTTCGAAACGAACCTGATCATTGCCTTTGCCTGTCGCACCATGAGCAATCGCATCGGCACCGGTTTTTTTGGCAATTTCAATCAGATGTTTTGAAATGAGCGGGCGGGCAATTGATGTTCCAAGAAGGTAGACACCTTCATAAACTGCATTGGCGCGAAACATCGGAAATACGAAATCGCGAACAAATTCTTCGCGCAGGTCTTCCATAAAAATTTGCTTTGCACCGAGCATTTCGGCTTTGCGGCGTGCCGGCTCAAGCTCTTCGCCCTGCCCCAGATCGGCTGTGAAGGTGATGACTTCAGCACCAAGCTCGGTTTGCAACCATTTTAATATGATTGAAGTATCAAGGCCGCCTGAATAGGCCAGTACAACTTTTTTAACGTCTTTCCACTTTTCCATTTTTTCTGTCCGATAATTAATGGCCCCAATTGATTGACCCGATTGAATTGATATGAGCTGTTTTATCAGGAGATAGCAACCATGCAAGCAATCAAAAATTTTTTCTTACATAAAACTTATAAAAACAGATTGAAATGGTTTGATAAAACAATAAGACAAAGATGATTAACGAGAGATCATGATCATGTCTTTCTTGCCAGACGCCCATGTGTTTTTGGAATTTGCCGGTGCAGCAATCATTTTGACACTCATTCCGGGGCCGGATATGGCGCTTTTTGTCGGCCGTGCTATATCGCAAGGGAAAGCGGCAGGTCTTGCCTGCATTGCCGGTTGTACAACAGGCATTATTATTCAGGTTTTTGCGGTCTCTGTCGGCCTCTCGGCGTTGATAATAGCCTCGCCAATGGCGTTTTTTATTCTCAAAGTGGCCGGTTCCGTCTATCTTTTATGGCTAGCATTACAAGCGCTTTTGAACCGGTCGAATTTTTTTGTCGAAGGAAACAAACAGAGGAAACTCAGCGTAAAACGGAATTACCTTACTGGTCTTGCTATCAATTTGTTAAATCCGAAAGTTCTTCTCTTCAATTTGACTTTTTTGCCGCAATTCGTCGATGCACTCGACCCGCATGCGCCTGAAAAGATATTTTTTCTCGGTGCTTCTTTCATTCCGATATCCCTTCCCTTCACTGTTTCAATGGTATTGGCTGCCGACAAATTTGCCAAAGCCTTAAAGGAAAACCCGCATTTTGTAAGAATACTTGATTTTTTGATGGCCGGAATTTTCACAGCTTTTGCTGTCCGTCTGATCGTGACCGAAGTTAAATAAATATCGGCTTCATATCGTTGGAAAAAATGACTATAAATTTGAAAATTGCAAAAATGTGTATTCGGAAAAACAGTTAAAAACTTTATAAAATTCGATTTTTCATTAAAGCCGGTCATCCGGATTTTCCGGTCTTGAAAGTTTCCGAAAATTTCTTTCAAACGAGAGGATAAAGAAATGAGTGATTTCATATTTACGCCCCCTGCAATTGTCGGCATCCCGATCAAGGGTAGTAATAAAGTTTTTCCGGTTCACAGGATTTATTGCGTTGGTCGTAATTATGCAAATCATGCAATAGAAATGGGGCATGATCCGTCAAAGGAAGCGCCGTTCTTTTTCCAGAAAAATCCCGATAATCTGGTATTTGATGGTGTTTTCCCTTACCCGCCGAAAAGCCATGATGTTGAACATGAAATAGAGCTTGTTGTTGCTCTTCAAAAAGGTGGACAAAATCTGACAACGAAAGAGGCAGAAGATTGCGTGTTCGGTTTTGCTGTCGGCCTTGATATGACAAGGCGTGATTTGCAGGCCGAACTTAAAAAAGCGGGGCGTTCATGGGAAACGGCGAAGGCCTTTGAACATTCAGCTCCCTGTTCTCCTTTGACTGAAAAATCACAAACCAAAGACATGAATGAAGGTTTAATTACCCTTTCAGTGAATGGCAAAGGTCGCCAGTCGGGCAATTTGAACGAGATGATCTGGAAAATTCCTGAAATGATTGCCTATTTATCGCAATTATTTGTGTTGCAGGCGGGAGATATTATCATGACGGGAACGCCGGCGGGCGTGGGGCCGGTGCAAAAAGGTGACGAATTGATAGGTCATATTGACGGGCTGGATGATCTGGTGGTGAAAGTTAGCTGAAGGCGGGGGGATTCACACGCACATCCCAAAAAGTGTGAAACGGTTTTTGGACAAGATGTGCGTGCACTTTAAAAGCCACATCCCAAAAAGTGTGAAACGGTTTTTGGATAAGATATGCGTATGTTTCAAAAGCCGTATCCCGAAAAGACGGGATGGTTTTTTCCGAAGATTGTAAGCGTTGCCCCGATTTCCCGAAACAATGTGAATATAGATGGACATCAAAACCGGACGATTCTGGCGGCCGCAATTTGAAAGTTGTTAATTGAGTGGCAGGGCGTCAGTTCTTGACGGTCTCGCCGGGATAGGCACCCCAAAGTTGATCTTGGGCTACATAGCCGCGTGTATGGTTGACATCGAGTTCGCACCATTTACCGTCACATTTATGAATTGAGGCGATGACACCGGGTTCGAGTTCGGCAGCAAGTGGTGCATTTTCGCTTGGTTCCCGACGCATGGGGGCAAGCTTGGATTTGTCCTTTTGCCAAGGCGTTATCATGGCTGTGCGATGGCCTGACAGAAGGGATTGGTAAACCCAACCTTCGTCACCATCCGAGTCGCGAATTTTGCGCCATTGATCATATTCCTGCGTAATTTCCACAGGTAATCCCTGTTTTTGATAAGAGAACACAACCGTATAATTACGTCCGGGACCAACGCGCACATTAACCCGCGCCGGTTTGATGGAAACAAAACGCGGCAATGGCAAACCGCTAGGCCCCACATTTTGGGAAGCTTCCTGAGCCGCTTCTTCTTCTGCAAAGCCGGAAGCGGTAAAAAATAGTAAAGACAAACCCGTCAGAACCGAACAAATGCTTGCAAAGCAAAACATTCTTCCGAGGTTCGAAAAACGGAATTTGCTGAAACTGTCCACCGTGTGTGCCTCTCTTCTCTTGTGTTCATTGGATTCTTTTCTGCTATAAGCAGACCAGACTCATGACAGCCTGATGATCCTATGCCATAGTGCTGGTTAAAGAGGTCTCAATAATCGCGAAAAATAGCGGAAATATTTCGAGGTTTTCTATGCAGGGGAAAAAATTACCGTTGGTCATTTTGACACGCAAGCTTCCGGAACAGGTTGAAAGACGCATGTGCGAGCTTTTTAACACCGAGGTTATGAAACAAGATCGGCCGATGACACGACAGGAACTGGTTGATGCGGTAAAACGCGCAGATGTTCTGGTGCCGACGATTTCCGATATAATCGACAAGGACCTTATCGATCAGGCGGGAGATAATCTCCGGATGATTGCCAATTTCGGCAATGGTACCGATAATATCGACATTAATGCGGCGACCGGTCGTAGTATCCTTGTGACCAACACCCCGAATGTTCAAACAGAAGATACAGCCGATATGGCAATGGCACTGATATTGGCTGTGCCGCGTCGCCTTGTCGAGGGTGCCAATGTATTGAATGAAAGCGGTATCTGGCCGGGTTGGTCGCCGGACTGGATGTTGGGACGACGCATTTACGGAAAAAAACTCGGTATTATCGGTCTCGGGCGCATTGGAACAGCGGTTGCGCGCCGCGCCAAAGCCTTCGGTCTTTCGATTCACTATCATAATCGCGCCCGCGTTAGCGAAAAAATTGAAGAACAGCTAGACGCGACCTATTGGGCCGATCTTGATGATATGTTGAAGACGATTGACATTCTTTCAATCAATTGCCCGCTTACCGAGAAGACCTACCATCTCCTTTCAGCCGAACGTCTCGCTTTGATGCAGGAAACGGCCTATGTCGTTAACACGGCTCGGGGTGAAATTATTGATGAAAATGCCCTCGCCCGACAGATTGAAAATGGCAAACTTGCCGGTGCAGGTCTTGATGTCTTCGAAAAAGAACCGAATTTCAGTCCGTCTCTCGCCAAATTGGCAAAGCAAGGCAAGGTCGTGCTTTTGCCGCACATGGCATCGGCGACGGTTGAAAGCCGGATTGATATGGGAGAAAAAGTTATCATCAATATCAGAGCTTTTATCGACCATCATCGTCCACCCGATCGCATTATCCCTGAAAAATTGCGTAACTGATTTGTTTTTAGTGAAACTTTGACCTTTGTAAAAAGCGGTTTGGATGCCAATTACGGCATTCGATTTGACGCATCTTGCCAAGCATTATGGCTTGAAAGCACTAGAGTTCAGTGGCCTATGCTTTGTCGCTAGCCAGTTTTAAAACTGACCATGTTTTGTTTTTTGCCGTTAAGTTGAACAGCGCAAAAGTCATCAGCTTTTCCGGTCATCAGTTTTCCGAATTGGAATATCTTCGGATTTTAAAAAATGCAGGATTGAAAGACCCTTTGGAAAAGGCTTTTTCGACGAGTCTTATTGCTTTTCACGAACGGGTCATTGAAGAATTTTGTCCGTAGATCGGAAAAGAGCGGCTGTAACTCTTTTCTTAGGCACAATGGTCTCTTTTTAGCATTATGAATTGTGAGATATCTGAAGTTCAAAGCCGTTATTTTGTCGCCTTTGTTTTTTAATAGCGCTTTACGCTCTCTCGCGTTTCAAGAAATATCAGCGTGTGGGGACTGGTGTTTTACCACTATAGTCGTAAAAACCGCGGCCGCTTTTGCGCCCTAACCAGCCGGCTTCGACATATTTTATCAATAAGGGGCAAGGACGGTATTTCGAGTCTGACAATCCCTGATGCAAAACATGCATAATTGCAAGGCAGACATCAAGCCCGATAAAATCGGCAAGTTCCAACGGCCCCATCGGATGATTGGCACCGAGTTTCATGGCTGTATCAATAGCATTGACATCCCCCACACCCTCATAAAGAGCGTAAATTGCCTCGTTGATCATGGGCACCAAGACACGATTGACGATAAAGGCAGGAAAATCTTCGGTAACCGTATAAGTTTTGCCGATTGATGTGACAAAATCGCAAATCGTCGAATAGGTTTCTTCGCTGGTTGCAATGCCGCGCACCACTTCAACAAGCTTCATTTGTGGTACCGGATTCATAAAATGCGTGCCAATGAATTTTTCCGGACGGTTTGTGGTTGCAGCAAGACGGGTGATGGAAATGGTAGAGGTATTGGTCGCAAGAATTGTTGAAGGTGAAAGGTTCTCGCACAATCCGATAAAAATATCCCGCTTTATATTTTCATCTTCGCTTGCAGCTTCAATGATAAGGTCGGCATCTTTCAACTCGTCGATAGTCAATCGGGTTGAAAGCTTTTCGATCGTTTGAAGCCGGTCCTGCTCGGTCATTTTTTCGGCTTTAAGGAGATGGGCAAGATTTGATTTGATCGTCGAAATGGCATGTTCAACCTGTTCGGCCGAAATATCGTAAAGAAGAACCTTAAAACCGGCAGTCGCAACAGTTTGGGCAATTCCTCCACCCATTTGTCCTGCTCCGACGATAGCGACCGTCTTTATCATGCGCTGGTTCCTCCTCTAGCGATTCTTTCCCGGTACCCATAATACATCATTTTTACCACAATCATTAGCATAACGGGCAGCAACAAACAGAAAATCCGAAAGCCGGTTGATATAGCCCAGAACATCTTTGCTGACATTTTCCTGTTCGCTCAATGCAACAATAGTCCGTTCGGTACGTCTTGCGACAGTGCGGGCAAGGTGGAGATAGGCGGATGCTTTGGACCCGCCGGGTAAAACGAAGGATTTCAGTGGCGAGAGTTTTTCATTCAGCCTGTCGATTTCATCCTCAAGCCGTTTTGTCTGGGTAGAAAGAACACGCAAATCTGTTTTATTTTCGCTTTCTTGCGGGGTTGCAAGATCGGCCCCGAGATCGAACAGATCATTTTGTATTTCTTCAAGCATTTTGTCGAGATCGCTTACCGTTTCGAGACGGGCAAGTCCGATTGTTGCATTGGTTTCATCAATCGAGCCATAAGCATCAACGCGCAAATCGGCTTTCGAGCGCCGCGGGCCATTGACAAGACCGGTTGTTCCATCATCACCTGTACGCGTGTAGATTTTATTGATTTTGACCATTTTGGACTCCTCGAGAAATCGTCTGTCTCATTTAAAAATATAGATAGATTTGCTTGTGGCAAAGTCCATTAAAGTTGAGTGACATTATCAAATGACGGGAAAACACTGAAATAGTTATTGTAGCGCTTGTTTAGATTGCGTTCTCAATTAAAATAATTTTATACAGATAATCTGTGCGATCAGCCTCATATATTGAGGTTGATTAACGGGAAAGACATTGATTTGAAGCCGAGACCCTTACGCTTTTGTTGGCGCATTTTATATAACGCTGTCAGCCACTATTTCCGTGATTCTGGCAGCGCTTTTGCCAGCCATATAGCTTTGTCCGGTTTGATGGCGCTGTTTCCTTTCCTGATTTTCGCAACATCACTTGCAAGTTTTATCGGGGCACGTGCCTATACCCAGCAAAGCGTCAATGCGCTTTTGAAAATGCTGCCTGATGCAATTGCCGGACCGATTGTCAAGGAAGTTGTCAATGTCATGACCATTCAGCGCGGTGGTTTGTTGACCATTTCGGTCATCGGAACAGCCTATTTTGCTTCAAACGGCGTGGAAGCATTGCGAACCGCGCTTAATCGTGCCTATCGCGTGGTCGATAGGCGCAGCCTGTTTTTCTGCCGGTTTCAAAGCCTGTTTTTTGTCATTGTCGGAACGATAGGATTGATGGTTATCAGTGTTCTTCTGGTGCTGGCTCCGCTTGTTATCAATATTCTTCAACATGATTATCCGGTTATCGGCCAATATGTCGGCACAATCCGCTTCTGGCGTTATGCCATTGCAGTGGTAGTCCTTTTGGTCAGCTTGTTGATTGCCCATAAATGGCTTCCTGCCGGAAAACGGAAATTGGCTGATATTTTGCCCGGCATCGGTGTAACCATGGTGGTTTGGGTCTTGGCCTCGATGTTATTTGCACAATATCTGGCAACATTTGCCAATTATGTTTCCACTTATGCGGGGCTCGCCTCGATCATGGTGGCAATCATTTTCCTCTATATGTTAAGTGCCATTTTTATTCTCGGTGGAGAAATCAACGCAGCCATTATGTTTTATCGTAACCGTCAGCAGCAGCCTGGCCAATTGGTGCGCTCTATAGAACAGAACAAGGAAAAGGAAGAAGGGCTGAAACAGCAAAACGATGACAGACAAAACGATTATAAAGTTGTTTCTTGATGGCGATGCCTGTCCTGTCAAAGCTGAAGCCTATCGGGTAGCCGAACGTTATCATATCAAAACGTTTATTGTCTCGAACAGCTTCATGAGAATACCGAACGAGGATTTTCTTGAAGCTGTTATTGTCGACAAAGGGCTGAACAAGGCAGACGACTGGATTGCAGAAAAGGCCGACGCGGCCAGTATTGTTGTTACCAATGATGTGCCATTGGCCGACCGTGTGGTCAAAAAGGGGGCGGTGGCAATTTCCCCTTCCGGCCGGCTCTTCGATGCAGCCTCAATCGGTGCGGCATTGGCCACCCGTAATCTCTTTGAAAATTTGCGGGAAAGCGGTGTCGTAACCGGTGGACCGCGCCCGTTTTCCGGCCGTGACCGCTCGGCATTTCTTGGGGCACTCGATTTGGCTGTGCAACGAAAAAAACGTCAAGGCTATGAATCCGATTTTACCAAAAAACGGCTTTGACCGGTTTGCAACCGGTCAATTTCATATCGTGATTATTTTTTAAGTATTGTCGACAATAGAAAGCGGATGATTAGTCTTTTTTATCGACTTCCATTGCAGCTTTCATCAGTTTTTCCGAATCGGCATTGCTCCATGGTGCCGAACCGTTATAGGAAGCGAGCAAACATCCATTTTTATCAATCAACATAGTGATGGGAAGTCCCATAGCGAGCCCCTGTTTGCGCACTTGGTTAAAAACATCCATGGATTGGTCGCGATAGAAAACAATATTGTCGGCTTTGATGCTTTTCAAAAAGTCTTTCACTTTTTCGTCGGTTGCTGTTTTATCAATATTGATGGCCATGACATCGAATGCGTCATTGCCGAGGGAGCGTTTGAGATTGGCAAGTTCCGGCATTTCGCTGCGGCAGGGTACACACCAGCTGGCCCACAGGTTGACAAGCAGGGTTTTGCCGGAAAATTCTGCCAATGTGTGATCTTTGCCCGCTTCATCTTTGAAGGCGAGTTTGCGCGCATTATAAGGTTCGTCTGAAAAACGCATATTCTTGAAAAAACCGTTTGCCGACTGTTTGAGCTTGCCGATTTTGTCAGGTTTGACGGTGCAGGAAGACGCCGCTTCGGCATGGGCAACAGAAATCAGCGAAGGAAAAGAGTAAACTTGGTTGTCAGACCCCATCATTATCGCGTATATGCTCAGTACACCAAGTGTAGTTGTGGCAATTATTTTCCGGATTTTACTGGAAGATTTTGCTTTTTCGAGAATTCTTGCAACCATTTTTTCGTCCTTTCGATGGGGGCTAACATATATGAAGAACAATGGATCAAGCAACCAGATGTGGGGCGGCCGTTTTGCCTCGGGTCCGGCAGCCATTATGGAAGAGATCAACGCTTCGATCGGTTTTGATAAAAAACTTTATAAAGAAGATATCAAAGGCTCATCGGCTCATGCAGCTATGCTGGCTGCGCAAGGCATTATATCGGCAGCCGATTATGACGAGATCGAAAAAGGCTTGAAAACCATTCTTGCCGAAATCGAGAGTGGCAAATTTGTCTTTTCGCGCAAGCTTGAAGATATTCATATGAATATTGAAGCCCGCCTTGCCGAATTGATTGGTCCGGCCGCAGGAAGACTCCATACTGCCCGCTCGAGAAACGATCAGGTCGCTTTGGATTTTCGGCTCTGGGTCAGGGAAGAAACCGACAAGACAATACAGTCTATCAGACATCTGATTGAAACATTGCTTGGTCGCGCCGATCAGGAAGTTGAAACACTTATGCCGGGCTTTACGCATTTGCAGGTTGCCCAGCCGATTACTCTTGGTCACCATTTAATGGCCTATGTCGAAATGTTCGGTCGCGATTTGTCGCGTATGCATGATGCACGTGAAAGGATGAACGAATCGCCTTTGGGGGCAGCTGCCCTTGCCGGTACAAGCTTTCCCACGGATCGTTTCATGACAGCAAAGGCTTTGGGTTTCAGAGAGCCGACAAGGAATTCGATCGACAGTGTGTCCGATCGTGATTTCGCACTTGAATTTTTAAGTGCAACAGCCATTTGCGCAATCCATCTTTCGCGCCTTGCCGAAGAGATTGTTATCTGGTCAACGGCACAATTCAACTTTATCCATTTGCCTGATTCTTTTTCGACCGGTTCATCCATTATGCCGCAAAAGAAAAATCCGGATGCGGCTGAACTTGTTCGTGCAAAGACCGGACGGATCAACGGATCGCTGATTGCTTTATTGACCATTATGAAAGGTTTGCCGCTTGCCTATTCAAAAGATATGCAGGAAGACAAAGAACAGGTTTTTGATGCTGCCCAATCGTTGGAACTATCGCTTGCTGCAATGGCCGGTATGATTGGCGATCTCGAAGTTAACAGGGACGTTATGAAAAAAGCTGCCGGTTCGGGTTATTCGACCGCAACCGATCTTGCTGACTGGCTTGTTAGAAAATTGGGGCTGCCATTTCGTGAAGCCCACCATATCACCGGTCACGCAGTGGCTTTGGCTGAAAAGAAAAAATGTAATCTTTCCGATCTGACTTTGAAAGATTTGAAAACTGTTTATCCGGATATCACGGAAGACGTTTTTGATGTCCTAAGCGTTGAAAAGTCTGTTCAAAGTCGCAAAAGTTATGGTGGTACCGCTCCGCAAGAAGTGCGTCGCCAAATCGACTATTGGAAAAAACGCCTTGCCAAAGCCTGAATTTGAACGCTACACAAAGAATAGATTGAATGGGAATAGGTTTAAAATAGTTCGGAAAGAGCGTAACGCTTGCTATTTTTAAATGGGACAAGCTTTTTGGAAAGAGATGCGATCATGAAAAAAACTCTGGCCGGTTTAATGATTGTCACAATCTGTGGCGTGGCCTTGGCCGGTTGCGGGCGCAAAGGTCCGCTTGAACCGCCGCCATCCACGATGGTTGAAGATGCAAACGGTAACATGGTTCAAAAACCCAAGGTCGATAAGCCGTTTATCCTCGATCGCTTGATTAAACAGAGGCATTAATTGCAGCCATTCCAATATCGTAACGGCTTTCTACATGCAGAAGATGTAGCGATTGCCGATATAGCAAGAAAATTAGCAACGCCTTTTTATTGCTATTCGGCTACAGCCATTCAGCAACAGTTTGAACAGTATCGCCATGCGTTTGCCGACACCAATGCGCTTGTTGCCTTTGCGCTGAAAGCCAATTCCAATCAAGCGGTTTTGAGCTTGCTTGCAAAAAAAGGAGCAGGTGGTGACGTCGTGTCGGGCGGGGAACTGCGTCGTGCACTCAAGGCGGGTATTCCTGCCGATAAGATAGTTTATTCCGGTGTCGGGAAAACCGTTGAAGAAATCGACTTTGCTCTTGGTCATGATATCCACTGTTTCAATGCCGAATCGGAACCCGAATTACAGCAGTTATCCGCACGCGCTGTTGCAATAGGGAAAAAAGCACGTGTTTCCTTGCGCATCAATCCCAATGTCGACGCCAAAACACATCAGAAAATTGCCACCGGAAAGTCGGAAAACAAGTTTGGCATTCCTATTGCGGTCGCACGTGAGGTATATGAACGGGCAGCAAAACTCCCGGGTCTCGATGTCCATGGGGTTGACGTCCATATCGGTAGCCAGATTTGCGAGTTGCAGCCTTTTGACGATGCTTTTTCACTCGTTGCCGATTTTGTCCACGTTCTGCGGGATGAGGGGCATGATATCCGTCATGTCGATGTCGGTGGTGGACTTGGCATTGTCTATCGCAAGGATAATATGCCCCCGCCGTCGCCGGCCGAATATGCAGATATTGTCAAAAAACATTTTGCTTCACTCAATGTCCAGATCATTATGGAGCCAGGGCGTAATATCGTCGGCAATGCCGGTATTCTGGTAACCTCTGTCATCTATATAAAACATGGGGCAGGAAGAAATTTCGTTATTGTCGATGCGGCAATGAACGATCTGATCCGCCCGACTTTATACGATGCCTGGCACGACATTGTACCGGTAAAAGAGCCAAGGCAGAATGATGTGCCAATGAAGGCCGATATTGTTGGTCCGGTTTGCGAAACGGGCGATTACATGGGGTTGGGTCGCTTTCTTCCCTCGCCAAAAGCCGGTGATTTATTGGCTGTCTGCAGTGCAGGAGCTTATGGTGCAGTTATGGCAAGCACCTATAATACACGTCTTTTGGTTCCCGAAGTTTTGGTGTGTGACAAGCGTTTTGATATCGTTCGCCCGCGTATTTCGTATGAGGAAATGATCGGGCTTGATCGGGTGCCCGAATGGGTAGAAAATTCTTGATATCAGGCTCGTCGGTTTTTAGCTAAAATCGGCGAGACATTTTTGGCAAAGGGTTTTGTCTTTGCTGTTTTATTGCAATGATAAATCGAATCGATGCGAATGGAAGAACTTGAACCTTGCTGAACGATGAGCGCACTTTCCGGTTTCGACTGGCGGCACTTGCCAAAGCAAGAGCTGTTGCCTGGTGTGTTCTGACATTTGAACGCGTGTGGCCACGTATCATTACATGCGTTCTTGTGTTGTTGATTTTGTTGTCGCTCACATGGTTTGGTGTTTTCAATTACCTTTCCTATTGGCCGCATGTGATTGTGCTTTGGGCACTGCTTTTTATAGCAATCGGTTCGCTGTTTTTTATTTCCGGTTTTCATTTTCCTTCCCGAAAGGACATCGACCACCGGATTGAACAGGCAAGTGGCCTGAAAAACCAGCCTCTCGAAACGCTTTATGATGCGCCGGTCAATGATGACAACAATGCTTTTGTCAAAGCTCTTTGGGCCGAACATCAGCGCCGTATGGCAAGTGCCCTTCACAATCTGAAAACAGGCGCACCGGAAACAGGGATTACGCGGATTGATCCCTTGGCATTGCGGGCGCTGGTGGTGCTTTTTACGGTAACAGCGTTTGCCTATTCTTCCGGTGCATCCGGCGGAAGGATTGCCGATCTTTTTGATTTTTCCCAACCTGTCAATTTGTCGAAAATGCGAATGGACGCATGGGTAACACCGCCGCCTTATACCCGCGAAGCGCCTATTTATCTGACAGAAGGCAATCTTTCGAACGCCAAAGTTCCGGAAGGAAGCAAGGTAACTATCCGTTTGGTTGATGGCGGAGATGCAACACTGAAATTGCGCGATAATCAAACCCGAAAAACGGTAAATATCGGTGCTCTCGACGAAGGAACACACAGAAGCAATAGCAAGACGTTCGAGACCACTCTTTCTTCATCGGGAGATATGACATTAAGAACCCGCCACTATGAAAAGAACTGGCATTTCGATGTTGTTGCCGATCATGCGCCTACTATCAGGCTTACCAAGGAACCGGGACGTATTCTCAATGGTTCGCTGGAACTCGATTATGCGCTTGATGATGATTACGGGGTAGAGAAAGCTTACGTGGAAATATCGCCTACATCCGCTATCAAGGAAACCGGTCACCCGCTTTATGATGCACCGGAAATCAAATTGATGATTCCGCGCGGCGGCAAAGGTGATGCGCGCACCGTGCAGGATGTCAGCACCCATCCATGGGCAGGTTCGGAAGTGCGGTTGACGCTTGTTGCAGAAGACGGCGCTGGTCATCAGGGAAGAAGCGAAACGCGTACGATGACATTGCCGCAAAGAAGTTTCGGCAATCCGCTTGCCCGTGCAGTGGTTGAACAACGCCGGATATTGGCACTTAATACGCTTTCTCGCGATCATGTACTTGATATGTTGTCGGCTCTCACTTTGAGGCCGGAAGATACGATTAACAATTTTTCCCACTATCTGGCATTGCGTAGCATCTGGACGCGACTTCATCTGGCAGAAACCGACGAAGATCTGAAAAATGTAGCCGATTTTATGTGGCAAACAGCAATCGGTATCGAGGGAGACAACGTCAATCAGGCAGAAAAGAACTTGAAGGCAGCCGCGGCAGCCTTGCGGGATGCTTTAAGAAATGGCGCTTCGCCTGAAGAAATCGAACGTCTGACTGACGCTTTGCGTCAGGCAATGAATGACTATATTGCCGCACTTGCCGAACAGCAACAAAACGACGGCCTTGGCCAAAAGCCTGCTGAAAAGGCACAAAATCTCTCACCGGATGAACTTGCCCGAAAACTGGAACAGCTTGAGGATATGGCCAAGTTGGGAAACCACAGCGCAGCTGAACAGCTTTTAAACGAACTTGAACAGCTCATGGATAATCTTCAGGTCAATCGCGGGAACGGCGGTTCGGGAGAAGCCGGAAACCAGATGGCGGAGATGCAAAAGCAGCTTGATAAGCTTGGCGACCTGATGCGCAGGCAACAAGAGACTTTAAATGACACCCATAAACTTGAAGATGAGCGTGAGCGCGGGGAAAAAACACCCGAAGAATACCGCAAAGACCTTGATGGATTAGAAAAACGGCAGGATGATCTTGAGCAGGAATTGAAAAAATTCGGCAAAGACTTATCCGATAAAGGCTTGAAATCGGGTGACGGATTGAAAGATGCCGAAAATAAAATGAATAAATCGGGTCAGGCGCTTCAGCAGGGGGATGCGGGTGGCTCTGCCGATCAACAGTCGCAAGCTTTAGATGTGATGCGCAAAGGGGCGGGGGAACTGATGCAGGAAATGCAGCAAGCCATGAAGAAAAATGGCGAAAAAGACGAAAATGGCGACTCAGCTGCAAAAGATCCGCTCGGGCGTAAACTGGGCTCGGCAGGACATCAGTCGGAAAAGAACGGAATTCCGCAAGAAAGTGATATGCAGCGTGCCCGTCGCATTCTTGATGAAATCCGGAAAAAATTGGGGCAATCGGCATTGCCTGAAAGTGAAAAAGATTATCTCGAACGCTTGTTGAAGTTTGATTGACGGAACCCCTTATTATCTGCTCGTCTGACAGAGAGGCTATGGGGCAGGCGTTTTGCAATTGTTTCAATTATCGCTAATTCAGGCGGTCTCTCGGGGGGGGGCAGAATTTCTTTGAGGGCAAAGCGTTTTCGCCCTTGGTGTGGAACGCAGACAGTCTGACATATTGTGTGTATTAAAACTGATTATTTAACAGGGAAACTATATATCGCAAATGTCGGAAAGTTAACGAAGCCTGTTAGCTAATAAATTAATCCGGGAATCTTTCGTCTTGAAAACTCGAAAAACATTTTCGGGCATTGAATCCAATAAAAATTCAGCTTCATTTATAAACGTCGGAATTGTGTTCAAGACGTGATGAGGTCAATCAATTCATTGCGTTTTTGAATTTTATTTTTTGATATTGTGAATATTCATTGCGCAAAATTTAATGAATTTATCACCTTTGGGGCTTCAACTGCTATTTGTAATGAAAGTCATTCGCAATGTTGTTTAATATTTTTCATCTGCAATTCAGCTTGCCCCGCCGTTAAACTAAACTATGTTTAAAGATAGAATTTAAATAACCAAGAGGATTTTTAATATGAAGAAATTAGTGTTGGCCTTATGTATTTCTTGTGCTTCTATTTGCTATGCAGCAGCTCAAAGTGAAGACAGTCGCGTGACAGACATGGCTAAAACTGCAGCCTCGACTGCCTCGCAAGCTTTATCAGCATCTTCATCAGCTCTCGATAAAGTCAATGAATCCATGATGAAAAACATGTCTATCAAAATGAGCGGCAACGCCGATGTCGATTTTATAAAAATGATGCTTGCCCATCATCAGGGTGCTGTCGATATGGCAGAAGTCGAATTGAAATACGGAAAGGATCCGGAAGCACGCAAGCTTGCCGAAACGATTATTGCAGCCCAACAAAAAGAAATAAGCCAAATGCAGGATTGGCTTAAGGTCAACGATAAGCAATAAATTGTTCAAACGTGGTTATAGCTGGGGAAAAATATTTTTTGACGCATTCAATACGTCGATTCTCCAGCGATAACCGCTTTCAGTAACAATTTCGGAGAAAGTCTGCCTTATTGAGCTCGCTTTGATTTAGATAGTCATTGTTTGTTATTTGTCGGATCATTTGTCGAACGGGTTGCGCACGTCACCTTTGGCGTGGAAAAGTGCAAACAATCAATCCCACCTTTTCATTCTGATCTAACATCTCTCTCGAATTATTTTTATCCGACCGATCGTTACCAACAAGGTTAAACTTGAATGCTGCACTTGAGGTTTGATCGGGGCGAGATCAATCAAGGCCTTCAAAAAGCTGGGTGGACAAATATCTTTCTGCAAAATCCGGAATGATGATGACGATGTTTTTTCCCTTGTTTTCCGGACGCTTGCCAACCTCAACAGCGGCTGTCAGTGCGGCGCCGGCAGAAATGCCAACAGGAATTCCTTCCAAATGGGCAAGATCCCGTGAATTCTTGAATGCATCATCATTTGAAACAGTTACAATCTCGTCGATGATTTTTGTATTGAGTATTTTCGGTATGAACCCTGCTCCGATACCTTGGATTTTGTGCGGGCCGGGTTGCCCACCCGATAAAACCGGCGAATCTTTTGGTTCGACAGCAATCACTTTCAAATCCGGTTTACGTTTTTTTATCACTTCACCAATTCCGGTGATTGTCCCGCCTGTACCGAATCCGGCAACCAGAAAGTCAACTTGACCATCAGTGTCATTCCAGATTTCTTCAGCTGTTGTCTGGCGATGGATTTCCGGATTTGCCGGATTTTCAAACTGCTGGGGAATAATAGCGTCCGGATTTTTGGCAGCCAATTCTTCGGCTTTTGCGATCGCGCCCTTCATACCTTTCGCGCCCTCCGTCAATACCAGTTTAGCGCCGAGAAACTTCAACAATTTGCGTCGCTCGATTGACATGGTTTCCGGCATTGTCAAAATCAGCTTGTAACCTTTGGCTGCGGCAACAAAAGCAAGCGCAATACCGGTATTGCCGGATGTCGGTTCGATGAGAACAGTTTTACCGGGATGGGCTTTTCCCTGTTTTTCAAGGGCCTCGATCATAGCAAGTCCAATACGATCTTTGACACTTGCCAATGGGTTGAAGAATTCAAGTTTTGCCAGCAGATTAGCTTTTACGCCTTTATTTTTTGCAAAATGGTCAATGCGGACAAGTGGCGTGTTTCCGATCGTCTCCAACACAGAATCATAAATAATGCCACGCCCTTTTTTCCCCGAATGTTTATCCGCCATGACCGATCTCCCTGAATGATTGTCGTGAAATTTTTTCAAGCAGAACGATTTTTTCGCGTTCCCGCTCGCTTATCATCAGGATAGAGCCAAATCATAGAATGATATAGCTAAAATATGTCATTCATCCGTATGAATTAAAAAAATATTCTAATAGTAATGATGGTAGTGGAATAATTTATAAAACCGGAAAGAAGATACTGCCCATTTTTCAATGAAAATTCCTCTTCTTTCCAGCTTTCGAAGCGATATTTTTAATAACTGCTTGCCTGATCGAGCGTATCGATATCGTTCTTGCTTAAATTGATCATCGTCGCTTTGACGAGGCTATAAAGTTGGTCAAGCTTTGTTGCACTGGCGATAGGGGCAGTAACGGCCGGTTTGGCAATAAGCCATGCAAGGGCAATCTCGGCCTGTGTCACGTTATGCTTTTCACTGATCGTATCAAGGGCGTCCAAAATCCGCATTCCGCGTGGGGTCAGGTATTTCTCTACACGAGAGCCACGCTTATGACCTGCAAGGTCTTTTTCCGAGCGATATTTTCCTGAAAGAAAACCGGATGCCAGACTGTAATAGGTGATAACGCCCATGCCGTATTTCTGCGCTGTATCGGCAAGTGGTCCTTCAAAGGACTGCCGGTCATAAAGGTTATATTCAGGTTGCAAAGTCTGATAGCTAGGAAGATTGTTATTCTTTGCCGCCGTCATTGCACGTTCGAGCTGTCTTGCGCTGAGGTTTGAACAACCAATGGCGCGGATTTTTCCTGCTTTCAACAATCTGCTATAGGCTTCTAGTGTTTCTTCAAAGGGCGTTGCCGGGTCAAACCAGTGCGATTGATAAAGATCGATAAAATCGACGTGCAAACGACGAAGAGAATCTTCAACGGCCTGTTCAATCCAACGGGCAGAAAGACCTTTGTGCCCTGCTTCCCCCATATCCGAGCCGACTTTGGTAAAAATATAGAATTTATCCCGTTTTGACGGATTTTGTTTCAGCCAGTTGCCGATAATGGTTTCGGACTCACCGCCTTTATTTCCTTCAACCCATGTTGAATAGGCGTCGGCTGTATCAATAGCATTGAGCCCGCTTTCGGCGATTGCATCAAGCATGGTAAAAGACTGTTTTTCATTGAGTGTCCAACCGAAGACGTTGCCGCCGAAGACAAGTGGCACGATGTTAAAACCTGTATTTCCTAAAGCGCGATGTTTCATGAGACGTCCTTTCAATGGTTGTCTGCTTTATCGAAGCGTAGATAATGCGTTGCGAAAACTCGTTCCTTAAGAGTAGGCACGTTTGTGATTTGCTGAAAAGCGTTTCACGGGGTTTTGATGTTTTCATGCTTTTGTCAGATTTTAACCTTAAATTAACGAATATTTTTGTTTTGAAGAAAGAGTTTGTTATTGTCATTGTCTGGACAATGACGTGAACATCGAATGATTGGATTAAAATTCATGGGCAGTTTGAATCGTTTTATGTCGGCAAAAACATTATTTCTGCCATGTTTTCTGATGCTTACAGGTTGTGCAACCCAAGCGACAGCATGGACGGAAAAAATTACCACGCAAAAAGTCGAGTTACCGACAGAATGTGCCGGTTGGCAAAAAATCAATGTGAAAACTAGAACGCGTTACTATATGATGAAAGACGACCAGCGTGCTCTCGTTGACATTGATGCACATAATCTGCGTGGGAAAAATCTTGGTTGCTGGGACAGAAATGTGCAGCAGGCACAGCCGTCACAGCCTCAAGTTCAAAACCAGCCTGTTCAGCAACAGTCATCTGTCGCAGCACCTGTCGCGTTACAATAGGCCGACCATACGATAAGCGGAGTAAGGACCTTATTTGGATATACTGACATTCAGATCCTTCTATCAAACACCACTTGGTGAAAAAGTTTTTTCAACCATTACAAACAAGCTCAACTTCAAGACGATCGATGTTGCCGGTGAGCGCGTATTGGGGCTTGGCTATGTAACCCCCTATTTGGATTATTTGCGCGGCCGTGCTGAACGATGCTTTGCTTTTATGCCTGCTCATCAAGGAGCTTGCGTCTGGCCTTCGGCGGATAAAGTTGCAACCGCATTGGTATTTGAAGAGGATTTGCCGTTACCGGATTCGGCGGTCGACCGGATTATTCTTATTCATTCTTTGGAATTTGCTGAAAACGCGCGTGAAATGCTGAGCGAGATGTGGCGTGTTCTGGCACCAAACGGCCGTATTGTCATCGTCATACCCAATCGCCGCGGCCTATGGGCGCGCAACGACCACACGCCTTTTGGCAGTGGTCAACCTTATAGTCGCCAACAATTATTACAATTATTGCATGAAACCAATTTCAGTGTGGTCAATATCGGTGAGGCACTCTATTTTTCACCGTCAGGTGGCACACTGGCACGTGGTTTTTCTGCAATTTATGAACCTTTGGCACGCAACTTTTTCCCTTATTTTGGCGGCATTATTATTTGTGAAGCACAAAAACGCCTGTTTCAGGGATTGCTCATACATCGTCGCCAATCCCGTCGTGTGTTTATGCCGGCGTTATCTCCACAAATAACCAATCGTAAATCGTTTCAAGCTGCGGATATTGTCAGGAATAACCAGCATTGAAACGTCTACCGTTTAAGGAAAATAGCGCCAACTAGACAACGAAACTTTAATCGCGAGTTTTTGCTTAGTAGCAGATAAGTTTTGAAAGTCACGCCTGTGCTATTTTTCCTCTAAATTGCGGGATTTTATTAAAAATTTTCGTTATGAGGTTTGTTTACCGATCGATATTTCGACCGTGCCGAGGAATGTGCCATGGAAGACGTGTTAAACTTCTCTTCACATCCTATATCTTTGAGACACTCTTTCTGCCAAATTGGTATTTTTCTGATTTTGAAGTTCTAATAGGGGTTATAAAAACCGCTTCAATCCTGCTGGACATCTTGCAAATGATTGATATTGCTTGCAAGTTCACGAATACGTTCGCTTACATAATCATAAATATTCCGTGTTATTTCAGGAAACTCGTTTATCAAACGCAAAAAGACAGACCGGTCGATTTTCAATGCTGTCGAATGGGTTTGCACAATGGCTGTAAATGGACGACTGACTTCGGTAATTAGAGCAAGCTCGTTGAGAAGTGCATTTTTATTGACGATATCAATCGGCTGGTCGGGATGATTTTGCCGGTAGAGATTGACTGTTCCCGATAGCACTACATAAGCACTTTCAGCTGGATCCCCTTCTTTGAAGATCATTTCACCAGCCGCAAATTCCTTGCGCTCAGCACCAAAAATCAACAAACGCAGCTGTTCTGTCGTCATCTTACTGAAAAAATCGAACTTCTTCAGCAAAGCAATGTCGTCGGTTATAGCCAACGGAAACTCCCTGTTTTGTCGAACTGTCCTAATCCGAAAGGACAATTTATTATTTAAGGTTTCATCCGCGTTTGTTTTTGCAAATCAGGTCTAACCGGATTCGTTTAAAACTCAAGGATTTAGTCTATATCCGCCACTATCAGTTATCAATATCTGCGCATTGGCAGGATCTTTCTCGATCTTTTGTCTCAAGCGATAAACGTGGGTTTCAAGCGTGTGCGTTGTCACGCCCGAATTATAGCCCCATACTTCTTCCAGCAGCGTATCACGGCTGACAACACTATCGCCCGCGCGGTACAAGAATTTTATAATAGCTGCTTCCTTTTCGGTCAGGCGGATTTTGCTTCCTTTATCATCTATCAGCAATTTCTGCCCGGGTTTGAAGGTGTAAGGCCCTACCTGGAACGTTGCATCTTCACTTTGCTCGTGTTGACGCAATTGGGCGCGAATACGGGCAAGAAGAACAGCAAATCGGAACGGCTTCGTTACGTAGTCGTTGGCGCCGGCTTCAAGACCGAGAATCGTATCCGAATCGGTATCATGGCCTGTAAGCATAATAATAGGTGCGCGGAACCCTTCCTGACGCAATTTCTTTACGGCTTCACGCCCGTCAAGATCCGGCAGACCGATATCCATAATAATGAGGTCGACATTCTCGTTTCTTGCGGTTTCAAGACCTTTTGCAGCCGTACTTTCCTGAAGAACATTGAACTCTTCATGCATTTGTAGTTGCTCTACCAGAATAGAGCGCAGATCCTCGTCGTCATCTACAATCAAAAGGGTGCGATCGGTCATTTTCTGTCCTTATAAAAAACGCTATCAAGCGTTATGTAATAATTGCAGTCACAATCACGAAAAACTGAACGTCATGCAAGTGCCTTTAATCAGAAATCCGTTAAAAACACCAAAAATTGTTCCGTTCATTTTTGTGCGCAAGAAATGCGGTGTCACAACGCAAGGGATATTGGCAATTGGTCAATATCGTTTTCCCTGCGCGTTGGGTAGAAACGGTTTGACCACCCGAAAAAGGGAAGGAGACGGTGCAACACCCATTGCTGTCATGCCGATTCTCGGAGGGTTTAAAAAAAATAACTTTTCTAACTTACCATATCATTTGCTGAAGCTCCACCATGTTAAATTATCTGATGGTTGGTGTGATCAGTCATGGGACGCAAATTACAATCGTCCGGTGAGGCTACCTTACAAAAATAGCGCTGAAAGGCTCTGTCGTCATGATGACCTTTACGACATCGTATTGATACCGGATTGGAATATTCGTCGCAGGATTCAAAACTGTGGCAGTGCCATTTTTTTTCACCTTGCACAGCCGGATTTTTCGCCAACTGAAGGCTGTATTGCCGTTTCCAGACGTACAATGGAACGCATTCTTCCCTTTATTTCGCGCAAAACGAGATTGATAACGCTAGAGTCGACGACAGGATCCAAGCCTGCACTTATTACCGGATAAAAAAAAGACGGTTTCAGAAAAATGGGTTGGCGGGAACACTGCGTGATTTACAAAAGCAAATCTCCGAATTCCAATCACGAATATGAAAAGGAATAGCGAAAAGCTGCGACTTTCTTCCGTCTCTCGATTTGTAAATTGCATGGGCAAAAACGCACCTTTTGGCAAAAGCCACGTCTCTCTTTAAAAACAACAAATATGATTTCCGTTTTGCCAATTTTGTGTGTCGTCCATAATGGATTGGCTGGTATTGCCAAATATGTTTGGGCTTATGAATTTGGTGTGATTATCTAAAGATTGTCGAGATAAAGATTGTGGCGATTTGACCAGGACTGTGGCTTTTTCCCGCTTCAAGAGGTGACGTCAGGTTTTTATTCATCTATTGGACATGCCCCGTCAAAATCACACGCATGTTTGAAGTTTGAGGCTTTTAAAAGCCGAACAAAGAATGAAAATAGATGACAGCGAAGACCGATAAGATATCAGAATTTTAAAATTATTGGTTGGCTTTTCCAAGCTTATAAAAACATAGGTTTTGAATATTGGAAAATGAAAATGAAAATGTAAAAATCCATGTTTTCACGTGAAACATAGATTTTTACGTAAACATCATAGCAATAATCGCAATGTTTGTTTTTCTATCGCGGTTGATAGAGCAAAGTTTACAAATTTCTGATTGCTATTTTTGCGAAAGTGAACGCCCGATTTCGAGATATTTATCCCAGCGTTCTCTTTTCAAGGTATCCCCATCTTTTCCGGCCATACCTTTTAAGGCCGCTTCGATCACTTGGCCGGTTGCATCAATCGCTTCTTTTTTATTGCGATGGGCGCCACCGAGAGGTTCAGGAATAATTCCGTCAATGATCTTCAGCTTATAAAGATCCTGTGCAGTAATATGCATAGCTGTTGCGGCATCTTTCGCGCGAGTAGCATCGCGCCACAAAATCGAGGCAGCCCCTTCAGGTGAAATAACCGAATAGATGGCATGTTCAAGCATATAAACTTTATTGGCAGCTGCAATGGCTATAGCGCCACCCGAACCACCTTCACCGATTATGACCGAGACAACCGGTACTTTAAGCCGCAAGGTTTCTGCCGTTGACTGGGCAATGGCTTCAGCTTGCCCGCGTTCTTCCGCACTTACCCCGGGATAGGCACCAGCAGTATCAACAAGTGTGATAACAGGAAGCGAAAAGCGGTCGGCCAATTCCATAATACGCACGGCCTTGCGGTATCCCTCGGGACGAGCCGAACCGAAATTATAACGCAAGCGCGATTGGGTGTCGTAACCTTTTTCCTGACCGAGATAGGCAATTGCCTGACCGTTAAAACGGGCAAAGCCCGCTTGAATTGCTTCATCTTCGCCATATTTGCGGTCACCAGCCAACGGCGTTAGGTCGGTAAAAAGTTCGGCTGAATAATCAAGGAAATGCGGCCTGTCAGGATGGCGAGCAACCTGAGCTTTTTGCCAAGGTGTCAGCTTTTTATAAAGATCACGCAAAGCTGCTTGCGCGCGCTCTTCCAGCCGCGGGATTTCGTCGCCCATGTCAACGCTGCCCTTTTCCTGGGCAATTTTTTTCAGTTCGAAGATTTGCCCTTCCAGATCGGCAACCGGCTTTTCGAAATCAAGATAATTGTACATAGGCTCCAACTTTTGTCGTACTCTTCGGCTTTTTATCGTACCATTTTCAAGTTTATTGCAAGCTTTTAAGGTTTCTTACAAAGCACATAACTTTTTTCTTTACTCTGCATGAGACCGCTCGGCAAGCGGATGATGTTCATTTACGAGACTTTGCAGCTTTTCTTCAAGAACATGGGTATAGATTTGTGTTGTTGATATATCGGAATGGCCGAGCAATTGTTGTACAACGCGCAAATCTGCACCATGTTGCAACAAGTGGCTTGCAAAAGCGTGTCTTATAACGTGCGGCGAAATGTTATGGGCGCTGATTCCTGCTTCAACAGCAAGAGTTTTCAATTCGCGGGCAACAAGCTGGCGGGCGATATAGCCCTGATCGGCATGGGCAGGGAAAAGATAAGGGCTATTACTGTCGGACGTTTTGTCTCGCAGTTCCAACCATTCCTTGACTGCTTGTCTGGCTTTTTCGGAAAGCGGAACTATTCTTTCTTTTGCGCCTTTGCCACGCACTAGTAAAAATTCCGGTCCACCACGAACAACCCGGGCCGACAAACTTACAAGCTCGCTAATACGTAAACCTGTGGCATAAAGCAGTTCAACAATGGTGTGAAGACGCATCGCTCTTTTATGTTCTGCCGGCGATACATCTACACGTTTGGCATATGTTTCAGCAAGATCAAGCAGCTTATCCACCTGTTTCTCGCTGACAATCTTTGGCAAATTCGCCCGTTTTTTCGGGGTGTCAATATTACCCGAAGGGTCGTCATCGCGTAGACCTTCTGCATAAAGGAATTGGAAAAACTGGCGTATGGTCGACAAACGTCTTGCTTGTGAGGTTGTAGCAAAGCCGTCATTTTGCATGGATGACAATATTTTAACAAGTTGTTCTCTGCCTGTTTCAAGCAGGTTTGTTTTGAAACTAGTGAGTTCTTCATTTGCCCATAAGAGATCACGTCGATAGGCTTCAAGAGTATTTTTTGAAGCGCCACGTTCGGCACTCATCATTTCAAGGAAATTGTCAATTGTTGCTGCAAGATTCATTTGTCGTCCTTCTTTGTTTTTGAAGGCGAGGTTTTTGAAGGCAAGTAAGTGGCAGGACTTTTGGTTTTGTCGTCCTCTTGTTGAACGGCTGACTGCTCATTGCCGGATTTATCGGATCCTTTTAAATCAGGGCTGTTTTTTAAAGGCATTGATGTGTTCTGCTGATCAATTTTCCGGTCATTCATATCGGGTGATTGCTCGGCAGGTGTTTTCATCTCGCCTGATTTATCATTTGCCGGTTGTTGCGGGGTCACATTTTCCAAAACAGCAGACCGGTCACGCAGATGCAGATTTTCCGGTTGGATTTCGATCGTGATATCGGTGGTAACCGGTTTAACGAGATAGACGAGTGTGATCATTGCACTGTAAACCAGTACAATCAAAACGATCAGGGCAAGCAATAAACGGGTAAGAGTCGGCATAGCAGCAGAAAATTATCCAAAATTGAAAAAGTTTTAAACACTATCATGCCTTATAAAGATTAACAGGGATTGACTTATTCTGCGATAAATGTCGAAACGAAACCATGAAAAGCAGATTTTCAAAAAATGGCCCGATGGCAAAAACCGCGCATCGTCTGATCTCGCATCTGGACGGGCGTTCGCTTGTTCTTGTCGGTCTTATGGGGGCAGGTAAATCGACAATCGGAAAACGCGTTGCCACAATGTTGGAACTTCCCTTTCATGATGCAGATTATGAAATCGAACAAGCAGCGCGTATGACGATACCGGAATTATTTGAATCTTACGGTGAACCTGCTTTTCGTGATCTCGAGCGGCGGGTTATTTTGCGTTTGTTGAAAGACGGCCCGATGGTGCTTGCTACGGGCGGTGGTGCCTATATGAACGCGGAAACTCGTAACGCAATAGCCGAAAAGGGTATTTCTATCTGGCTTCACGCCGAGCTTGACGTATTGATGGAGCGGGTTTCCCATCGTCAGAATCGGCCGTTATTGCAAAGGCCTGATCCACGTGCCTTTATGGAAAAACTTATGGCCGAGCGTTATCCGGTCTATGCTTTGGCAGATATTCGGGTGAGCAGCCGGAAAACGCGTCGCGACGTGGTGGCACGCTCTGTCGTGCGTTCGGTTGACGGCTATCTTTCGAAACTCGGAAAACAACAATAAAGGACAGCTTAAAAATGCAAAATCAGACAGTCGAAGTAACACTGGGCAAACGCAGTTACGATATTCTGATAGGCTCCGGTCTGGTTGTTTCGGCAGGCAAAGAAATTGCACGACGTTTTCCGGGAAAACGTGTCGTTGTTGTAACCGATGAAAATGTCGCGGCGCTGCACCTCGGTATGCTGACGCAAAGTTTGCGCGATAGCGGCATCGATGTGGTTCCAATTGTTGTCAAAGCTGGTGAAAAATCAAAGTGTTTTGAAACTTTGGAAGCTGTGACAAGTGACATTCTTGATAACCGCATGGAACGCGGCGATTTTGTCATTGCATTCGGCGGTGGTGTGGTTGGCGATCTTGCGGGATTTGCGGCCGGAATAGTTCGGCGAGGCATGAATCTCATCCAGATTCCTACGTCGCTTCTTGCACAGGTTGATTCGTCGGTAGGGGGAAAGACCGGCATTGATACCCGGCAGGGAAAAAATCTGATTGGGGTGTTTTATCAGCCGAAACTGGTGATTGCCGACACAGAAATTCTTGATACACTTCCCGAACGTGAATTCAGAGCTGGCTATGCCGAGGTTGCCAAATACGGATTGATCAATCAGCCCGACTTTTTTGAGTGGTTAGAAAAAAACTGGAAGCAAATTTTTCTTGGCGGGCATGAACGGATCGAGGCAATAGCCCGTTCCTGTCGTTCCAAAGCCGACGTGGTTGCTCATGATGAACGTGAGACAGGTGAGCGTGCTCTATTGAATTTGGGGCACACTTTCGGCCATGCACTCGAAACAGTTACAAATTATGATTCGAACCGGCTTGTCCACGGAGAGGGAGTGGCGATCGGCATGGTTCTCGCACACCAGTTTTCAAACTTTCTGGGACTTTGTCCGGCTGATGTTGCAACACGTGTTGAAAACCATTTGAATAGTGTTGGTCTTCCTGTCGCTTTGCAGGATGTACCGGGTGGCGTACCCGATGCCGAAACATTGATGAAAATTATTTCGCAAGATAAAAAAGTCGAGCATGGTAGCCTGACATTTATTCTCACACGCGGATTGGGCCAATCATTCATTGCAAAAAATGTGCCGCCGGAAAAAGTGTTGACGTTTCTTAAACAAAAACTTGGCGAAAAATGATTGATCGTGGCGGCTATATT
The DNA here is from genome assembly GCF_946479275.1 of uncultured Bartonella sp. GTDB lineage: Bacteria > Pseudomonadota > Alphaproteobacteria > Rhizobiales > Rhizobiaceae > Bartonella. Next base: position 54,954 of record NZ_CAMLFE010000004.1, on the reverse strand, counting down.
GTTTAATGCTTCAACTACGATGAAGTCTGCGTAGCTCAGCAGGATAGAGCACAGGATTCCTGAAATAAAATTGGGCGCCTCTCAAGGAAACTTTTGAAGCGGATCTGCTCAAAGTCGGGGAACGCTTTATGGCTTATGCCATTGCCAATCCCGAGCCAAGCCCTCACAAAGGGAAGGTGTAGAGACTGGACGGGCAGCACCTTATGGTTTTTGCCGATGGTGAAGGGACAGTCCAGACCACGAACGGTCGGAAATTCTTTGACCGGCGATGAAAGTCGAAGTGGTATGAATCCTGGGGTCGTGGGTTCGAATCCCACCGCGGACACCATCGTGTTTTCTTCGAAATAAAATGGTTATTTCAGCGGGTAAAAAGTCTGCTCAATTGTGAATTGAGAGGCTTTTATATTCGGGAATTTTTGTTTTTATCTCATCGCCGGTCAATCCGGAAAATGATCGGGAGTTCGTTTTACCCGCGAACGCTGTTGATGCTGATTTGGAAAAATAGCATCGCCGTTTTGCAGAAAGCTTGCAGTTTTTGCGTCGACAGGATTGAGGCATCGTTTTTCATATTTCCGCTAACCCGATTATTTTGGGGGAAGTATTTCTAGAAATACAAAACTCTAAAAAAATTTATCAATAAAAGAAGTTTGGTAGGTTATTTGCCCTTGAGTGTATCCTTTTTTTAAACCTTGAACTTCGACAGACTGGGTTAACGAAAAACCTATAGGATTAAAAAGCTGCGTCAGCATTCCGTTTAATAAAAAAGACAGCTTTTTCTCCGTCTTGCCTTCAAGTTTTGTTACAATGACACATATGAGTGATAAAGTAATTTTAAACTAATATTTTAATTTTTAATGGTTAAAAACAATCAAGTAAAATATAGATAATGCAGTATATATGAGAAAATAATAGAAAAAATAGAGTAATGAATGGTATGTATGATAAATCTCCTATGCGGGTAAAAACCGATAGGTTGATTATCATCTTGAATCCTGTATAACAAAATTTATGAAATACGACTCACCGGCGTTATTTACTAAAAATTAACGTTGTTGCATGACCGGGTCTTAACGTAAACGTTCTTATGCTGCATGATATAAAAAGCTAGGTTCTTTGCGTTTGTTTTTTCATATTGCTTAGGTTCAGGCAGGGTAAACTGATGCATCTTTTTAGAATTTTACGGTTTTCGATCGCGGTGTTTATTGCGGTTGCGAGCATCCTGTTTTTTGCTCTTGCACCAGTCCAGGCCAAATCGAATTCAGTGGAACTTCCGGCAATTGTGGTCGATGCGAATACCGGTAACGTACTGTTTGCAAACAGAGCCGACGAGATTCGTCCCCCTGCATCTATCACCAAAGTGATGACCCTTTATCTCGTTTTTGATGCAATCCAGAGTGGCAGGTTGAGTTGGAATACGGAAATGCCGGTATCCAAACATGCTGCAAGCCGGCCGCGTATGAAACTTGGTATGCCAGCCGGTTCCAGACTTTCCGTACGCGATGCAGTCAATGCAATGATTGTTCTTTCAGCCAATGATGCGGCTGTTGTTGTGGCTGAATATCTTGGCGGGAACGAAGAAAATTTTGCACGGGTTATGACACTCAAGGCGAGAAGCCTCGGTATGCGCAACACCACTTTCAGAAACCCGAATGGCTTGCCTGCGCAAGGTCACGTTTCGACAGCTCGCGATATTGCCTTGATGTCAATTGCCATGCGCGATCATTTTCCGCAATATTATCATCTTTTCAGTCAACGCGAATTCACTTACCACGGTCAAGTCTATAAGGGCCATAACAGGGTACTTGATAGAATCGACGGTGCAGACGGTTTGAAGACCGGATTTACAGGTCTTGCGGGGTTTACGATTACTACCAGCATTGCCAAGGACGGGAAAAAACTGGTTATCGTCGTGCTTGGCGGCACATCCGGTCGCCAGCGTGATGATGTTGTTGTATTGCTTGCCAATGCCTATATGAATAGTGCAAGTCGCACGACGAAAAAGCGTATTTTTGCACAATGGAATGTAGCCCAATCGGCTTGGCGCGGGCAACCGCAGCCCAAAATTGCACAATCCGACGCAAAAAATGCCGAGATTGTAACAGCTTCGGTTTCACAGCGTGGCAACCGCACCGCGGAAACAGCAGTCGAAACGCGTTCGACAATCTCTATTCCGGTTAAAAAAACGGTCAAGATGGAAACTGCTCCGACGACAATGGCTTATGCCGATGATGGCAAAAAGACTGTGACCGAAATTTTAAAAAACGAAATTCAGGCAAATTACATTGTGCAGGTGGCTGCGTTACCCGATAAAAGTTCAGCTGAAGGCTTTTTGAAGACAGTAAAAAAATCTTTGACTGATTCGAAAGTGGCGTCACTCGGTCATGTTGAAACGGCAAATGTTGACGGTAAACAAGTTTATCGCGTTCGGTTCGGTTCGTTCAGGAGCGAAAGCGAAGCAAATGCAGCCTGTGGCAAAATAACCGCTCAAGCTTATTCCTGTTTTGTTGTTGCAAACTGAATTCGTCTCAAACTTTTTTAAGAAAACCACAATCTTTTAAGAACAAAACGAACGTCTATAGCCAGAACGGGCTCGGTTTCGTTGCTGCGAGGTTCTATATTTTCACGCTAAAGCGTTTTGTTGAGATTAAGAACGAGTTCAGGCAGCGCTTAAAACTTGGATAAGAGCCAGAAAAGAACGGGAAAGTGCATTCTTTTGGCAGATTTACTGCTCGCCATTCAGGTCAGGATTTTAAAACGAACATTATCTCGCGCTATCGATATTAATAACACGGGACTTTCGTCGTTCAATGTCATCTGTCTATTTACTGAATGGTCGGTATTCATCAGGATAATACCGTTTGATCATGTATTGCTATGCCGGTCGGGTTATTTAAGACCGATATTAGGAAACGACCGAACTATGTCATCCGGTTTCTGATCAAGAGTTCTTTACAAAAACATAAAAATGAAAAGGCGGAGAAAATCCCCGCCTGTAATAAAATATTACGAATAAGATAGAAGACAATCCGTTTTATGATCGGAATGAAAACCTTCTTTTAATCGGCTTTCTTTTCATCGGGAGTGTTGTTCAAATCATTTTTAGCTCCTGTTTCTTTGGGGCCACCCTTGGAAACACCAACCATTGCTGGACGTAATACACGGTCACCAATGACGTAACCTGCCTGAACAACTTGTTGAACCGTATTGTTTGGAACATCGGTATTCGGAATTTCAAACATAGCTTGATGGAAATTCGGATCAAATTTTTGCCCTTCAGGTTCGATTTTTTTGACGCCATTGCGCTCCAATGCTGCCATCATGGCACGTTCTGTCATTTCGACGCCCTCTGCCAAAGCATTCAATCCGGCGTCTTTCTCACGTGCACCATCGGGGATCGCCTGCAAAGCACGGTTAAGATTGTCCGAAACCTGAAGCATATCGCGTGCAAAATTGGCAACCGAATAAGCTCTCGCATCGGCAACATCACGAGCTGTGCGGCGGCGTAAATTCTCCATTTCAGCAGCAAGGCGCAAAACTTGATCTTTCAGTTCGTCGTTTTCAGCCTGCATAGCTGCAACCGGATCAGCACCTTCATCGGCAACCTGATCATCTTCAACTTCAGCTTTCGCTTCGTCTTTCCGTTGTTTCAGGAAATCATCGGCCGCGCGCTTCAAGGCATCTCTATCAGCCGGATTCTTTATGTCGCGGTTATTGATATCGTTTTCACCAGACTTCTTTTTTTCCTCAGACATAGGATTCCTACTTCTCGATAATAGTTGTTAAATTCGATATCGAAATTTTAGCGAGAAAAATCAAGAGGCAAACAGCAAAAGGCAGGCCAAAATACCCTTAAGCCCCCCGCTTTTAACTGATAATTGGCAGTGGGGCAGATTGTTTATAAATTCAGGCTTTTAGTAGGCTTTCAACCTTTTTTTTATCGCTATTTGCGGTGCAGGCACGAAGCAGCTCGCCGGCACCTTTATCAAGCAACCGTTCCGCCAGAACCTTGCCCATTTCTTCCACGCCGTAAGTACATGTCGTTGCGTAATCGACAACCTGTTTCAAACCGTCAACACCGGTTACCGTAGCTTTCATGTAAAGCATTGTATTTTTCCACGTCGAACAAACGCCGACAGGCAAGTTGCATCCGGCATCAAGATATTTCATCAATGATCGTTCGGCATCGGTTTCTGCACGCGATTTTTTGCATTCGATTGCTTTAAGAAGCCGCAAAATATCGCGGTCGCCTTGACGGCATTCTATACCAAGAGCCCCTTGGGCAACAGCATAAGGGAACATTTGCGGATTGAGACATTCCATGCTGTCTTCAAAAAGGCCAAGCCGCTTCAATCCGGCAGCCGCAAGAATTGTTGCATCGATGCCGTTTTTGTCGACGGCGCGGCGCAATCTCGGCGGTACATTGCCACGAACAGGTACAATCTCGATATCCGGGAAAAATGATCTGAGCTGGGCGGCACGACGAATCGAACCGGTGCCGATTTTGTGATGGTTGCTGCGAATATCGTCAAATTTCAGGCCACAAAGAACATCACGCGGATCCTCGCGTTTTGGTACAGAGGCAAGAACAAGTCCTTCCGGCTGAACGGTCGGCAAATCTTTCAAAGAATGAACAACAACATCGACTTCACGGTTCAGCAGAGCTTCTTCACCACTTTTGGTGAAAACTCCGACATTGCCGATATCCTGAAAACTCGTGTGCTTATCTTTGTCTCCTACACAGCCAAGCAAGACAGTTTCGACTGTTAATGTAGGGTCAAGCTCCCGCAAAAGCTTAGCCACACTTTCCGCTTGCACGCGCGCTAACGCACTTTTCCGTGTTCCAAGCCTTATCCGCATAACTCTAAGCCTATTCCGTCAATTCCAATAATCAAACTCTACGCTCTTTAGAGCGTTTCTAAGAGTATCTAACTCAACTCGCGCATAAAAGAAAGTTCTCTTCACTTAAATTGTGTTTCGGGGTGCTATTTTCAAATTTTAAGGCAATTTTTCCCTAAAATGTCAGGAAAAGGAACAAATAATTCTATTTCTCGCGCGACAATTATAACGTTTTTTTGAAGCGATATGTTGCAGAGCCAATGCGGAATTTCCGATTTATCTTTGTCCACCCCAGAAAATGATTCTGTGTTTTGCAAAACCGACTATCAAATGCATAATAACGCCAATAAGTGCCAGAATGACAAGAATGGCGAATTGACCGGCAATATTGAACTGCTCGTTAAATTGCATAAGCATTTTGCCGAGGCCCTTTTGGGCACCGACAAATTCGGCAACAATTGCGCCAATTAGGGCAAAGATAATGCCAAGGCCGAGGCCCGCAAAAACAAATGGCAAGGAAGCCGGTAATTTTACTTTCAGCAAAATCTGCACTTGGTTGGCACCGAATGCCTTGAGCATCTGGATTTCTTCCCGTCCGGCCGATTGTAAACCGGCAATGACGTTGATAAGCATCGGGAAAAACGAGATAAGTGCGGCCATAACAATCTTTGATGCGATGCCATATCCGAACCATTGTAAAAAAATCGGTGCGAGAGCAACTGTCGGTATCGTCTGGAAAGCAATGATATAAGGCAAAAGCGCAAGCTGGAAAACACGGACCTGAGAAATGGCAACACCGAGAATTGCCGCAAGCACCATGCCGCAAATGTAGCCCAACAAAACTTCAGCCATAGTGACACAAAGGTTATCCCAGAAAAGTGCTGACTTTATCAGCCGGACAAGCTGGTAGAAGATGAGACTGGGCGGTGGTAAAAGATAGGTAGGGACCTGCCATATCCGGACCGATGTTTCCCAGAAGCCGACAACGAGAATAAAAACAACGACAACAAGCAATGCTTGAAGCGTTTTTTCATTTTTAAACATTGCCAGCCTTTCTCATTGTTTGCCGTTTTTTAAAGCCTTTAATTTTTATGGGCTCGGGTCTTGACCCATATGCAACGCAATACCGTTAATTGATACTAAAATTTTTAAAATGTTGTCTTATTTGGCCTAAAATTTTTCCGACCTTTTTATCAGTCAACTCCTGAAGCTTGCGCGGGCGGGGCAGTTCGACATCAACAATTTCTTCAATATGACCGGGGCGCGGACTCATCACCACTACTTTATCGGCAAGAAATACCGCTTCCGGAATGGAATGGGTTACAAAAAGTACAGTTTTTTTGCTTTCAAGCCAGATATTTTGCAATTCACCATTTAAAACTTCGCGGGTCATTGCATCAAGCGCCCCGAAGGGTTCATCCATAAGTAGAACTTTCGGGTCGCGGATCAAGGCACGACAAATACCGGCACGCTGTCGCATTCCGCCTGAAAGTTCATTGGGCAATTTATTTTCAAATCCTTTAAGCCCTACCGTTTCCATCAACATCAAAGCGCGGTCATGGTACTCTCTTTTGTCAAGGTGCATCAACTCGACCGGCAAAAGGATATTTTGCAGTATTGTGCGCCACGGAAGCAGTGTGGGGTCTTGAAAAACAAAGCCCACTTCTGCTGATGGGCGGGTAACGGCAACGCTGTTAAGCATTACGTCCCCGACAAAATTGTCCACAAGACCGGCAAGAATTTTGAGTAATGTTGTTTTGCCACAGCCGGATGGCCCTACAAGTGCAACAAAAGCACCTTCGGCAATTTCCAGATTGACATTCTTCAACGCATCAATCGTGCCGTCTTTTTTGCTTATATAGCTTTTGTGCAATCCCTTGATGGTGATAAGGGGCTTTTTGATAGACGGCATAGACGTTTTCTCAATCCTTCAGAACGACAGCTTTCGCTTTAAACGGGTTAGTCCTTTTTAACAATTGTCTTGATATCGAAATTGTAAATTTCCGGCATCAAGGAATTGTTCCAGACGTCTTTTACATGAAGCAGGCGTTCAGTTGAACCTGTTTGATGCGCAAAAGACAAAACTGCTTGCCAGCGTTCATCGGGAATATCAAGCCATTTTCCCCAACTTGCCGGATCCGGTTTGTCGGCCGGTATCGAATCGGCAAGTGCTATGGCCATAGCTTCGGCTGTATTTTCCGCTTCTTGACCGGTGGGATTATCAGAACCGCCAAGCTCAGGAAATTCCTTAAAAGCAAGCTTCAAGGCGCTATCAGGATAAAGTTTGGTATAGATCATGCCTTTATAGGCAGCGCGCGCAAAGGCTGAAAGTTCATGCGGCTTGTTATCGAATATTTTTTGGCTTGTTACCATAGTAACACTGAAAAGTCGGTTCATCTCGTCAGGGCGTTGCAGAAGATCGAATTCGACACCGTTCTGACGCATAACGGTAAAACTGTCCGAATAGCTGTCAACAGCGTCGATATCTTTCGCACTGAGCGCTGCTGCCGCACGTGCACCAGCTCCAACGGGCACAATTGTAACGTCACTTTCTTTCAAGCCGGCAATTTTCAAATTCGCCCGTAAATCGGCATAAGAAGCCGAAGCCAGACTGATAACGCCAATCCGCTTTCCTTTAAGATCGGCAATGGATTTGATAGCAGAACCTTTTGGAACACCAATGAAGTAGGGCCATCTGATTGTTATTCCGGCAAATGCTTTTAAAGGCACACCTTTGTCGACAGCGGCTGCAATATTGGCCGAAGACGCATAGGCAATATCGGCAGAACCTGATGCAACAGCTTGGAGCGCTGCAGTGGAACCATCAGTATAAAGCAATGTCGGATTGATATTTTCTTCTAAAAAATAGCCGAGTTGTTTGGGAATGGCATAGGTAAATGTTTCTTCCGCCGGTGTTGTTGTACTGCGAGCGAGCGCTAGGACGAAATGCGCAGGTTCGGCAAATCCGGATATCGCAAAAAATAAAAATACATTGAGTAGTACAACGGCATGGATGAAAGCTGCTTTCATGGGATGCTCTCCTTTGTACTTTCCGTAAAACACAAATGGAGCCCAATAAAATAGATGAGGCTTGCGGAAAGGGGCGGACGATGACAGGGCCTATCTGGAATTTATCCCATCTCTAACCGATAAGTGCAATAGAGGCGAAAGTTTTACGACATTCACCGGCGTTTGATTTACATCTATTTAAGAAGTCGCGAGACAAGCTGGGCAGTATAGTCGACCATCGGAACAATGCGGGCATAATTTAAACGGGTCGGGCCGATAACGCCGAGAGCGCCTAGAACATGCTGATTTGAATCGCAATAGGGCGCAACGATAAGGGAAGAGCCCGATAACGAAAATAATTTGTTTTCGGAACCGATAAAAATACGCACACCTGAACCTTCCTCGGCAAGATCGAGAAGCTGCATCATGCTTTCACGCGTTTCAAGATCGTCGAAAAGATGGCGCAAACGTTCAATATCTTCTGCGGCTTTGACATCTTCAAGAAGGTTGCCGCGCCCGCGCACAATAAGCTGGGTTTTACGCCCCTGATCTTCTCCCCCCCAAACGGCAAGCCCTTGATCGACGAGATGTTGCGACAATTCATCAAGCGCTGCCTTGGTCTCTTCTCTCTGCCTCGAGATTTCTGCTTTGGCTTCACTTAAAGTACGCCCTTGAATATGGGCGTTCAGAAAATTGGTGGCCTCGCTCAATTGTGACAATGTCACCCCTTCAGGCAAATTCACGATGCGATTTTCCACATCACCATTTTGGGTTACGAGAACTGCCATGGCGCGCGACGAATCGAGGCGCACAAATTCGATATGTTTGAGTGTTCCTTCGTTTTTTGTTGATAAAACCAGTCCTGCTCCACGTGAAAGACCGGACAGAATTTGGCTCGCACCGGTCAGGAATTGTTCAACCGATTGGCTATGCCCTGCTTCTTCTACCTGTGTTTCTATGGCTTTGCGTTCATCTGCCGGAAGGTCGCCGACTTCGATAAAAGCATCGACAAAAAATCTTAAGCCTGATTGTGTCGGCATGCGACCAGCAGAGATATGAGGCGAGTAGATAAGGCCTAAATGCTCGAGATCGCTCATAATTGTGCGGATAGTAGCCGGCGAGAGGCTTTGTGGCAATTGTCGGGACAGATTGGCTGACCCGACAGGATCTCCTTCGTTCAGATAGGTTTCGACAATACGCCTGAATATATCGCGGGATCTTTCGTCGAGACTTTTCAATTCATCCGGAATGGCGGCGTGTTTCATCATATTCCTTCAATGATCGAATTTCTTTCCTTCTATATAAGTTTTGCCAAAGACGGGTCAAATGGTCTAAAGATGCTTGAAACAATACTTCACGGAAAGGAAAATTTATGCGCCCGTCCAATCGTGCCAGCAACGAGATGCGTGCCGTTTCGTTTGAACGTCATGTGAACAAACATGCCGAAGGGTCATGTCTGGTCAAGTTCGGTGATACCCATGTGTTATGTACAGCAAGCCTTGAAGAACGTGTCCCCAACTGGATGCGCAATTCCGGTAAAGGATGGGTTACAGCCGAATATGGCATGTTGCCCCGTTCAACCGGTGAAAGAATGCGGCGCGAGGCCGCTTCGGGCAAACAGGGTGGGCGCACCATGGAAATCCAGCGTTTGATCGGCCGTTCATTGCGTGCAGTTGTCGATTTGAAGGCGTTGGGCGAAATGCAGATTACCATTGACTGTGATGTCATTCAGGCTGACGGCGGAACACGCACGGCATCAATCACCGGAGCATGGGTTGCCCTTTATGATTGTCTGGGCTTTATGGAAACGCGCCAGATGGTCTTGCGCAATAAGGTGCTGAAAGACCACGTTGCGGCAATTTCTTGTGGCATTTATCAGGGAACACCGGTGCTCGATCTTGATTATGCAGAAGATTCCAATGCCGAAACCGATGCCAATTTCGTGATGACCGGCAAAGGCGGAATTGTTGAAATACAGGGAACAGCAGAAGGTGATCCGTTCAGTGAAGAGCAATTTTCAACTTTGATGTCACTCGCTAAAGGTGGCATTCATGATCTCATTGAATTGCAGAAGAAAGTTATTGCAGCCTGAAAGGTGGATTATTGATGAGAAAGCTTGACGGGAAAAAACTGGTTGTTGCAACCCATAATTCCGGCAAACTCAGGGAAATAGCCGATCTTATTGGCCCGTTCGGTTTTGAAACGACATCGGCGGGCGAATTGGGTCTGGAAGAACCGGAAGAAACCGGCACAAAATTTGAAGAAAATGCCTATATCAAAGCTTTTTTTGCAGCCAAATCGACGGGATTGCCGGCCTTGTCGGATGATTCAGGGCTCGAGGCAGACGCGCTCGACAAGGCACCCGGCGTTTATACTGCCGATTGGGCGATAGAACCTGACGGACACCGCGATTTCGACAAAGCGATGAAAAAAGTTGAAGATGCATTGGAAAAGAAAGGTGCAACAACGCCTGATAAACGGCATGGCCGTTTTGTCTCGGTGCTTTGCCTTGCCTGGCCGGATGGACATGCGGAATATTTTCGCGGTGAAATCGAAGGGACTTTGGTCTGGCCGCCGCGTGGCAAAAAGGGTTTCGGTTTTGATCCTATTTTCCAGCCGGAAGGCTATGACAAAACGTTCGGTGAAATGACGGCTGAGGAAAAACATGGTTGGAAGCCGGGCGACAAACATGCTTTGTCCCACCGCGCACGGGCGTTCAAACAATTTGCCGAAGCGTTACTGGAAAACTGATGGACGAGCCTTTCGGTATTTACGTCCATTGGCCGTTTTGTGCCGCCAAATGTCCTTATTGCGACTTCAATTCCTATGTCCGGTTAAAAGGCGTGGATGAAGACCGTTTTGCCAAAGCTTTCGCAAGAGAGATGGCAACAGTGCGTGAATGGACAGGGCCTCATAAGGCAACGACTGTTTTTATCGGCGGTGGTACGCCATCGCTGATGTCACCAAAAACAGTTGAATCATTGCTGAAAAGTATTGATCGTTATTGGCCGATTGTGGACAATGCCGAAATTACAATGGAAGCCAATCCTTCAAGCGTCGAGGCCGGGCGTTTTCATGGTTATCGTTCAGCCGGTGTCAACCGGCTTTCCTTGGGCGTCCAATCTTTAAACGATGAAGAATTAAAGCGCTTGGGGCGCATTCATAATGTCGAACAGGCACGTTTTGCTATTGGTCTTGCACGCGAGATTTTCCCGCGGCTTTCCTTTGACCTTATTTATGCGCGTCCCAACCAGACATTGCAATCATGGAAACATGAGCTGGAAGAAGCAATTGCTCTCGCAGCCGACCATCTATCGCTTTATCAATTGACGATTGAAGAGGGCACAGGGTTTGACAGGCTCTACAAAGCCGGAAAACTCAAATTACCTGAGGCGGATTTGAGTGCCGATCTTTATGATCTCACACAGGAAATAACCGAAAGTCACGGGCTTCCTGCTTATGAAATATCCAATCATGCAGCCGCCAATGCGCAGTCACAACATAATCTCATTTATTGGCGCTACCAGCAATATGTCGGCATTGGTCCGGGGGCGCATGGCAGGTTCCTTCCGGTTTCAAATGTTGATTTTCCGGATCGGCGATTGGTAACGATCACCGAAAAAATCCCCGAACGCTGGTTGGAACTGGTTGAAAAACAAGGCCACGGTATTGTTAAAGAAGAACATTTGACAAAAAGTGAGCAGGCGGAAGAAATGGTCTTGATGGGCTTGCGCCTCACCGAGGGGCTTGATCTTGCCCGTTATGAAAAACTGGCGATTCAAGGATTGAACCAGAGTAAAGTTGCCGATCTTCAACAACAAGGCCTTGTAGAAATGGTGGGAAACAGCCGCATCCGTGCGACCAGAAAAGGCCGCGTGGTTTTAAACTATATTATCAGCGAACTTGCGTGAGAAATTCCATCCCGTTTCTTGCTGTGATCGGTTTCTATCCAAAGTTAAAAAGAAAATATCACTTCTATAAAAATTGCTTTTGAATTCATAAAGAACAATTTTTATATTCAAAAACAGTCTGTGAAAGACGTAACCGCGCCAAGTTTGCCTTTATATTATTAGTCAAATATCCGCTTTATTGAGTTGCCAGTTTATGGAATTGAATGAGATAAAGTGAGGGAATGCTTGATCTCTCCGTTCAAGTCGTTTTCTCCGAGGGTTTAGCTATCTCGCCTTTTCGATAGTCAGCATCTTTCATGTGTTAGAAAGTTTCAAGACTTCATGTGTGCTGCTCTCTTCTCTTGAGAAATGAAAACGATGAAGAGGACGTGGCTGCTTTTTTCACTTTTTAAGGATTTTTATGCAAAACCGGCTTCGGCTGGCGTCACAGTTATAATTTTTGAAAAGCACGCTTCCCTTTTTCACACTCACCCTTTTTCATGAAGGGGGCATGTGAAAAAACATAGAGCTATAGAGCAAGCTTTTGAATTTCTTTCAGACAATGCAAAAGGATTTTTGTGGCAGAAAATCTAAAGCGATGGATTTGGAAGTGTTCTTGGCTTTAAACCTCTTCAAGCTCTACCAATGTTCCATCAAAGTCTTTCGGATGGATGAATAGAACGGGTTTCCCATGTGCGCCGGTTTTAGGATTCCCGTCGCCAAGAATTCGAATGCCTTCGGCAACAAGTTGGTCGCGCATTTTTAGAATATCATCAACTTCAAAACAGATGTGGTGGAGGCCACCATTCGGATTTTTTTCAAGAAATTTTGCGATTGGTGAATTATTTCCCAATGGGCTCATCAGTTCGAGTTTTGTATTGGGCAGTTCGACGAAAACAATTCTGACACCATGTTCAGGCAGGTCCTGAACAGGAGAAACATCATTGTTCACGGAACGATAAAGTTCGGCAGCCTGTTCGATATCCGGTACGGCGATTGCGACATGATTCAGTCGGCCAAAGTGGTACACTGGAAAAACTCCCTATTGAGCAAAGAAATATAAATTGGTCTCATCAAATATTACGTAATTTCCCTTGTAAAAGATCAAGGATTTTGCCGGCTGCTTCGACCACATTGGTTCCGGGGCCAAAAACAGCAGCAACACCGTTTTCTTTCAAAAATTCGTAATCCTGTCGGGGGACAACGCCGCCACAAACCACGATAATATTGGAATTGCGATTTTGCAACGCTTTGACAAGCTGCGGTAACAGGGTTTTATGGCCGGCTGCCAGCGAAGAAACACCGATGAGTTGAACCTTGTTTTCAATAGCCATTTCTGCTGCTTCTTCCGGTGTCTGGAAAAGTGGTCCGGCAATGATTTCGAATCCCATATCGCCGAATGCCGAAGCAATGACTTTTGCTCCGCGATCGTGGCCGTCCTGTCCGAGTTTGGCAATCATGATGCGCGGGCGTTGGTCTGTCGTATTGGTTATATCGCTCAAGCGTTGTTTTAATGTTTTATATTCGGGTTCGTTCGAAAATGCTTTGCCATATATGTTTTTGACCACTACAGGTTTTGCCGAATGGTCACCGAAAACTTTGCGCATTGTGTCTGATATTTCACCGACAGTTGCGCGCGCCCGTGCAGCTTCCACCGCGGCTTCAAGCAGGTTACCGTTTCCGCTTTTGGCAATATTTTCCAGATTCTTCAATGTTTCAGCGACTTTCCGGCTATTGCGGTTTTTTTTGATCTTTTCCAGTCGGGCAATTTGCTGGGCGCGGACTTTTGTATTGTCAATTTCAAGGATATCGATTTTCTTTTCTTCATCGGAGCGGAATTTATTAACACCGACGATAATCTCTTCCCCCTTGTCAACCGCCGCCTGACGGGCAGTTGCCGCTTCTTCGATGAGGCGTTTTGGCAAGCCCTCAATCACCGCTTTGGTCATGCCGCCCATGGCTTCTATCTTGTCAATGAGAGCGGATGCTTTGTCGACGAGTTCTTTGGTGAGCGTTTCGACATAATAGGAACCGGCGAGCGGGTCGACGACCTTGGTAAGGCCCATTTCATTTTGCAAAATCAATTGTGTATTGCGGGCGATGCGTGCCGAAAATTCGGTGGGCAATGCAATCGCTTCGTCAAACGAATTGGTATGAAGCGATTGTGTTCCACCCAAAACAGCAGCCAATGCTTCATAAGCGGTGCGCACAATATTGTTATACGGGTCCTGTTCCTGCAGGGAAACACCGGAAGTTTGACAATGCGTGCGCAGCATCAGGGAAGATGCTTTTTTAGGTGAAAATTCGTGCATAATGCGCGACCATAAAAAACGTGCTGCACGTAATTTTGCCGCTTCCATGAAAAAATTCATGCCAATAGCAAAGAAAAATGAAAGTCGGCCGGCAAATTGGTCAACATCAAGCCCTTTTTTAAGGGCTGCACGCACATATTCTCGCCCGTCTGCAAGTGTGAAGGCCAGTTCCTGTACAAGCGTGGCTCCCGCTTCCTGCATATGATAACCGGAAATGGAAATTGAATTGAAGCGCGGCATTTCATTGGCTGTATATTCGATAATATCGGCAATGATGCGCATAGATGCTTCGGGCGGATAGATATAGGTATTGCGTACCATAAATTCTTTGAGAATATCGTTCTGGATTGTTCCTGAAAGATCGCGCCTTGAAACGCCCTGTTCTTCGCCCGCAACAATAAAATTCGCGAGAATTGGTATGACAGCACCATTCATCGTCATCGAGACGGACATTTTATCAAGCGGAATTCCGTCAAAAAGAATTTTCATATCTTCGACTGAATCGATCGCGACACCGGCTTTCCCTACGTCACCCACAACACGCGGGTGATCGGAGTCATATCCGCGATGTGTGGCAAGATCAAAAGCGACTGAAAGGCCCTTTTGCCCGCTCGCAAGGGCTTTTTTATAAAAGATATTAGATTCTTCAGCGGTGGAAAAACCGGCATATTGGCGGATTGTCCACGGCCTTCCGGTATACATTGTTGCTCTGGGACCGCGCAAGAACGGGTCTAGCCCCGGTAATGTGTCCAAAAGATCATCGTGAACAAGATCATCTTTTGTATAAAGCGGTTTAACATCAATGCCCTCGGCTGTATGCCAGACAAGCGTGTCTGGAGAAGCTTTAAGCTCCTTTTCGGCAAGTTTTTTCCACTCGCTAATATCTCCTTTCTCGGTCATGTCTATTCGAACTCCATGATGGTTTCGTCAACACCGAGACTTTGTCCGACTTTCACCGAAATCTCGCCAATTTTGCTTTTCTTTTCCGACCTCAGCATATTTTCCATTTTCATCGCTTCAACGATCGCAAGAGGTTGGCCGATTTCGACTTCATCACCTTTTTTGACAAAAACCGCGGTAATGACGCCGGGCATCGGGCATAACAACATTTTGGATGTATCGGGGGGCAATTTTTTTGGCATGAGTGCTGCAAGAGCAGCAATATTGGGCTCCCTGACATGGGCAATTGCGTCAATACCACCGTGGCGCAATCTTATGGATGTTCCTTTGACATCGACCTTCACAACCATGTTCGACCGGTCGGAAACAGAAAATTCGCAAATAGTCATGCCGGGTAGCCAATGGCTTTCAAGCGAAATCTGTTCGCCATCGGCAAATTCCAATTTGGCTCCGGCTTTATCAACGGCAATAACCAAAGGAAAAGACTGGTCGAAAATCGACACCACCCATTGATTTTTTACAATGCGCCGGTGGTTGTCGAGCGTGCCGGAAATCATAGCCGCCCGTTCTTGCAATTTCCAATTGATAAATGCGGCAATAGCTGCGAACGAACGTGCTTCATCATCCGTTGGCGAGACGCCATGAAAGCCATCAGGAAATTCTTCAGCAATATAGGCGGTGGTTAATTTGCCTTCCTGAAAGCGTTTTTGCCGCATGACCGCCGAAAGAAATGGCAAATTGTTTCCGATGCCTTCAAGTTCGAAACTGTCGAGAGCTTCTTGCATGGTATGAATTGCCATTTGACGATTTTTTCCCCATGTAACGAGTTTCGAAATCATCGGGTCATAATAGATCGAGATTTCTCCCCCTTCATAGACGCCGCCATCGTTACGTATTCTCACTTCATCATTGTCACCGGTTGCAACAGGGGGATTATAACGGGTTAGTCTTCCGGTAGAGGGAAGGAAATTCCGATAGGGATCCTCGGCATAGATCCGGCATTCCAGCGCCCAGCCATTACGTTTGACGTCATTTTGGGAAAGCGGCAAAGCTTCTCCGTCGGCAATACGAATCATCAGTTCGACAAGATCAAGTCCGGTAATCATTTCGGTGACCGGATGTTCAACTTGCAAACGGGTATTCATTTCCAAAAAGTAAAAATTCCGTTTGCCATCAACAATAAATTCTACCGTACCGGCAGAGTGATAATTGACAGCACGGGCGAGAGCAACCGCTTGTTCTCCCATGGCTTTGCGGGTTTTTTCGTCAAGAAAAGGTGAAGGAGCTTCTTCAATCACCTTCTGGTTGCGCCGCTGGATAGAACATTCTCTTTCATTGAGATAGATAATGTCGCCATGCTTATCGCCCATGATCTGGATTTCGATATGGCGCGGTTCACTGACAAATTTTTCGATAAAAATACGGTCGTCTCCGAAAGATGATTTTGCTTCATTTTTCGATGCCTGAAATCCTTCCCTTGCTTCTTCATCATTCCATGCAATGCGCATGCCTTTACCGCCGCCACCGGCAGAGGCTTTGATCATGACCGGATAGCCGATTTCACGCGCGATTTTTACGGCATGATCTCCATCATCAATCAGTCCCATGTGTCCGGGAACAGTTGAAACGCCGGCTTCGGCGGCCAATTTTTTGGAAGTAATCTTGTCACCCATAGCACGCATGGCATTTGCCGGCGGCCCGATCAATATAATTCCTTCCTGTTCCAGCCGATCGGCAAAAGCAGGATTTTCCGACAAAAAGCCATAGCCCGGATGAACCGCATCGGCATTGCTCTGTTTGACTGCAGCAATGATTTTTTCAATGTCGAGATAGGATTGGGATGAAGGCGAGGCGCCAATATGGATAGCCTCGTCGGCTTGGCGTACATGAAGAGCATTGGCATCGGCATCCGAATAGACAGCAACGGTTTTGATGCCCATTTGTTTTGCCGTACGAATGACGCGACAAGCGATTTCGCCACGATTGGCAATCAGGATTTTTTTAATCATTTGAAGCCTCAGAGCGGGATAGTGTCATGTTTGCGATCACGATTTTCGACTTTTTTATTCCGAAGGGCTGCAAATGCCCGCGCCACTCTTTTGCGGGTGGAATGAGGCATGATCACTTCGTCAATAAAACCGCGCTCGGCAGCAATAAAAGGATTGGCAAAACGTTTTTCATATTCTTGCGTCAGGCGGGCAATCTCCTCTTTGTCATCAAGATGAGACCGGTGGAGAATTTCAGTGGCCCCTTTTGCCCCCATGACAGCAATTTCCGCCGTTGGCCAGGCATAGTTGATATCGGCACCAATGTGTTTTGATGCCATCACATCATAGGCGCCGCCATAGGCTTTCCGGGTTATGACCGTCACCATCGGAACGGTCGCCTCGCTATAGGCAAAGAGCAATTTCGAGCCGTGAATAATAACGCCGTTATATTCCTGCGAGGTACCGGGCAGGAAACCGGGAACATCGACAAGTGTAAGGATCGGAATATTGAAAGCGTCACAAAAGCGTACAAAGCGTGCGCCTTTGCGGGCAGTGTCAATATCAAGACATCCTGCGAGCACCATTGGCTGGTTTGCAACGACGCCGACGGTGCGTCCTTCAATACGGATAAAACCGGTTATCAGATTTTTTGCAAAATTCTCTTTGATTTCGAAAAATGAGCCCTCATCGGCTACACTTAAAATAAGCTCTTTCATGTCGTAGGGCTTTGTGGATGAATCGGGAATAAGCGTATCAAGCTTCATATCGAGCCGTTCGGTGTCATCGTAAAAAGGCCGCACAGGCGGCTTTTCTTTACTATTTAACGGCAGATAGTCGAAAAGCAGCCGGATATTTTCCAATGCTTCGATATCATTTTCAAAAGCCCCGTCAGCAACAGAAGACTTTTTAGTGTGGGTTGTTGCGCCACCCAATTCTTCGGCAGTGACAATTTCATTGGTGACAGTTTTTACAACATCGGGACCGGTGACAAACATATAGGATGAGTCACGGACCATAAAAATAAAATCGGTCATTGCCGGTGAATAGACGGCTCCACCGGCACAAGGTCCCATAATGACAGAAATTTGTGGTATCACGCCTGAAGCTTCGACATTGCGACGGAAAACTTCGGCATAACCTGCAAGCGAGGCAACACCTTCCTGGATGCGCGCACCACCGGAATCATTAAGGCCGATAACCGGAGCGCCATTGCGCGCGGCCATATCCATGATTTTGCAAATTTTTTGCGCATGCGTTTCAGAGAGTGAACCGCCAAGAACGGTAAAATCCTGAGAAAAAACGTAAACCTGTCGGCCGTTGATTGTTCCCCAGCCGGTGACGACGCCGTCGCCGGCGTATTTTTGTTCTTCCATGCCGAAGTCGGTACAACGGTGGTTGACGAACATGTCATATTCTTCAAAGGAACCGGCATCGAGAAGAACCTCTATGCGTTCGCGAGCCGTGAGCTTGCCTTTTTTATGTTGAGAGTCTATGCGGCGCTCTCCACCACCAAGGCGGGCACTCTGGCGCCGTTCTTCCAATTGTTGCAATGTTGCAAGCATTGTTCCTCCCTCGGTTTTTAAGAACCGCTAAAACGCATCCCGTTACACTTTTCGATGATGCTATTGTGCGAGGAATAGATATCGGGTCAAAAAAAAGAAAAGGCGCGTTTTCTCCAACCGCAGCCTTTTCTTTTCCTCCCACATGTATTCGATCGATAAAGGCAAAGCCTTTTTCCTCCACGATTCGAAGCTATCACAGCCAAAAAAATAATAAAGCTTGATCGTGTGCGAATGCATAAGTTATAAAAATGCAAATTGTAAATTGCGAAATTGTGAAAAAATGGCTATCGGAAAACTTTATATCGGTCGGAAAGTGCGCAAATTGCGGGAAGATCAGCAATTGACGCAAGCCCATTTTGCCGAGCGTATCGGCATTTCCACCTCATATCTCAACCAGATTGAAAATAACCAGCGGCCTGTCTCGGCAGCAGTTCTTCTATCATTGGCGGAAAAATTCCATATCGATATTTCCAGTCTTTCGTCTGGTGAGGATGACCGTTTACTCTCTGCTTTAAGTGAAACTCTGAGCGATCCGCTGTTCAAAAATAATCGGGCAGGCATGCAGGAATTACGGCTTATTACACAAAATGCGCCGGGTCTTGCGCGTGCACTTATTACGTGTCATCAGGCCTATCGGCTGGCTTCCGAACAATTGGCAAGCACCGACGGCCGGTTACAGGCAAGTGGCCTCACGGAAGTTTTACCTTATGAAGAGGTGCGCGACTTTTTCCATTTTGTCGATAATTATATCGACGATCTCGACCGCAGTGCCGAACGGCTCGCCGCCGAGATCGGAATCGGTGAGAGCGACAATCATTCCGCCATTATTCAGCGACTTGAAGAACGTCATCAGGTTCTTATACGCTGGGGCACAGATGATAATGGAATGGTTCGCCAATTTGACCCCAAGAGCCGTGTTTTGACGCTAAATCCCTATGTTGCTCCGCAACAACGCACTTTCCAACTGGCGGTTCAGCTTGCACAGTTCGAAGCCGATCCACTTTGTGACGAGATTATCAAAAAAGCATCTTTCAAATCGGAAGAAGCCAACGAGATTTGTCGTATCGGACTTTATAACTATTTCGCCGGTGCACTGGTTTTGCCCTATAAACCTTTTTTGCGCACCGCCAATCTGTTGCGCCATGATATCGAGCTGCTTGCTGCCCGTTTTAGCGTGTCATTGGAACAGGTATGCCACCGGCTTTCAACCTTGCAACGCCCGGGTGAAAAAGGGGTACCGATTTTCTTTGCCCGCATTGACCGTGCAGGCAATATAACCAAGCGGCACAGTGCCGTGAAATTGCAATTTGGCCGCTATGGTGCAGCTTGTCCCGTCTGGAATGCTCATCAGGCTTTTGAAACTCCTGGCAATATTATAAGGCAACTTGCCGAAACACCGGATGGCGTGCGTTATCTTTGTCTGGCCGTTCAGGTGGTAAAGCGGAACGGCGGCTATCACAGCCCGCATCCTCATTATGCTCTGGCTTTCGGTTGCGAAATATCGAATGCTTCACAATTTGTTTATGCCGATGGTCTCAATCTCGAGAATAACGCCGCTTACGAGCCGATAGGCATTTCATGCCGGATCTGTTCACGCACGGCATGTCCAAGTCGGGCAGCTCCACCTCTCAAGCATAAACTGTCGGTCAATTATAATCAGCGCGATGTATTACCCTATACATTGGAGCAAATCGGCTAAAGCCATTTGCCAATTAATGATGCTCTGGAAAGGTTCAGCTCATAAAAGCGGAAAGGACTGGACCTGTTTGATAGCGTTGGTCGTTTCAGAAAAATTGTTTTGAAAAACTGAAGGGTCGAACGAGGTAAATAAAGTTTTCGAATTTGTCCATAATTAGAAATGCATGATAAATAACTCAGGCATTCGAGCACTTTTTGATCACTATAAGGATCACAGTTATGGCAATAACTTGGTCAATGGTAAGATTATAAAGGGAGAGCTATATCTCCCCTCCCATTGTTAGCTCATATTATGCGCAAGACATTGCCTTTTTCGCACTGCACTTGCCATTTCTTTCCCGTTGCATTTTGCATTTCCGATTTTTAAAACGACACATGAAACCGGTGGTGCTATTTGTTGACATTTTGTGGGTCTATAGCCGGAAACAGCATCGTGAACCGATGAAACGGCCTTGAATTTTATAAAGCGGGAGTGTGAATACCATAATTTGAATGGTCATTCACACTCCTGATTATTTTCTATTCAGCCGTCTACTGATGAAGGTTAAAAAGCCTGCTTAACCGGCTTTAATAATCCGGATGACAGTTTATTTATCAACCAATTTCAACCGGCTGTCATCATAACGCTTTCCGGCAACTTTTTCGGGGCTGACAATATTTTCCAGCCGTTTGCAATCATCTTTTGTCAGGTGAATTTCAGTGGCCGCAACATTGTCTTCCAAATGGCGGATTTTTCTTGCCCCTGGTATCGGCACGATAAAATCACCACGGCTTAAAACCCATGCCAGTGCAAGCTGGGCAACAGTGGCATTTTTCTCTTTTGCCATTTTTTCCATTTCGGTAATGATTTGCCGATTTTTTTCGAAAGCACCTTCCTGAAAACGCGGCAGCAGACGGCGGAAATCGTTAGCGCCCAAGCCTTTGGTTGTAAAACCGCTGGCAAAGAAACCGCGTCCTAAAGGACTATATGGGACAAAGCCGATTCCAAGCTCACGGCAGGTTGCCAAAATTTCCTTTTCAGGATCACGTGTCCACAGCGAGTATTCGCTTTGAAGTGCACTGATCGGATGAACCTTGTAAGCGCGTCTTATTGTTTCGCTGTTTGCTTCGGAAAGACCAAGCGCACGCACTTTGCCTTCTTTAACGAGATCGGCCATAGCACCGACCGTTTCTTCAATCGGAACATTTGGGTCAACCCGATGCTGATAAAGTAGATCAATCACATCTATGCCCAAACGTTTGAGCGAGGCCTCCGCAACTTCACGTACATGTTCCGGTCGTCCATCAACGCCGGTGGCATCAATGTGTCCATCAGGCTGACGCTCGAGTTTAAAACCGAATTTTGTGGCAATGACCACTTTATCGCGAAATGGTTTTAATGCTTTGCCGACCAGAATTTCATTATTGAAAGGGCCATACATTTCGGCCGTATCAAAAAGGGTAACGCCCAGTTCGACTGCGCGGTGCAATGTTTTGATCGCCGATTGCTCATCATCACCGCCATAAGCATGTGTAAAGCCCATGCATCCAAGTCCGATTTCCGAGACACTCAACACACCGAGTTTGCGTTTCTTCATGCTTCAATTCCTCTTTATTTTTGTCTGTTTGGCTATTTTTTAAAACTCTAAAGGAATATTCATTGTTTGTTTATACTATTTAATTCGCTAATTATGATCTAAAAATTAGAACAATAGAGGATGCGGAATTTATGGACAGGCAACAACTCTCCCATTTGCTCATTTTCGAGACAGTGGTGGAAGAAGGCAGTTTTCGGACAGCGGCGAAAAGACTGAATATTGCGCCGTCAGCGGTATCTTATGCAGTTGGAAAACTGGAAGAAAGTCTGGGTGTCCAACTTTTCAACCGTACAACGCGCAGTCTTGGCTTGAGCGAAGCAGGCAAGGTTCTTATGCATGAAACCGCTTCTGCGCTTAGAGTGATCGAGGATGGCTTTAATGCCGCCAAAGCAACCCATAACAAGATATCGGGTTTGTTGCGCATAAATACCGGTTATTCGGCAGCCAAGTTTGTGATCGCGCCTTATTTGGGGGCGTTCAGCGAAGCTTACCCCGATATTATCCTTGATCTCGTCATCGACAATCGTTTCGTTGATATTGTCAAATCGGGTTATGACGCTGGAATCCGTATCCATGAACAAGTCGAAAAGGATATGATAGCGGCAAAAATAGGAGGAGATTTGCGAAGTGTTCTTGTGGCAACGCCAAAATATTTCGAAACACATCCGGCTCCCCGTGATCCTACCGATCTGAAAAATCATAAAGCAATTTTATACCGGTTTAACGAAAAGCGGACTTATGTTTGGGAATTTGAAAAGGGGCGGAAAAAATATACAGTCACGCCACCGGAACAACTTATCCTCAACAACCATCAATTGGTAGTAGATGCGGTGCTTCAGAATGCCGGACTTGCCTATGTTTTCGAAAATTACGTGAAGGACGCAATCAAGGAAGGTAAGCTTATCAAAGTGATGGAAGATTGGACGCCGTCTTTTCCAGGATTTTATATCTATTACCCGCAACAAAAAATGCGGGCGGCACTGCGTGCTTTTATCGATTTTTTTATTGCGCATAATCGTTAATCCGGCATGTCATAAAAGACTGAACGACCAAAACTCACATACCGGATTCTTTACTTTGATAATATGCAAGAACGACAATAACCATCGGTAACAATTTTCATTTGAACATGACATCCATTAAAATAGCGCCAAGTGGCGCGGCTGTTTGTTCAATGTATTCTATTCATTTATATTCGGAGATATTTTTCTTTACCAGCCATTAAAAATCGAAAATCGGTCATCAGCATTGATCCTCGCAGTTTATCCTATTAAAAATACTATACAAATTCTTGCAAAGAATTCTTTTTAAAAACAGGTGCGTATTTCTTATAAAAAGGGAAGGTAACCATTTGGGCTACCTCCCCGCTTGTCATTCCGGTCAAGTCAATGAATTCACCTATCCTTCAAAAATGGCGGGTTTTCACCATCTCCTGAATTTCCACAAGTGTTGAAGGATCTTCAATTGTGCTTGGCGTTGACCATTCTTCACCATCTACAATTTGTCGTATGACAGCGCGCAGGATTTTACCCGAACGGGTTTTTGGCAATTTGCGTACTGTCATAACGAGTTTGAATGCTGCAACCGGTCCGATAATCTCGCGGATGCGGGCAATGCATTCCTTTTCAATGATGGCGTCTTCCCTTTCGACATTATGTTTGAGGACAATAAAACCGCAGGGAACCTGCCCTTTCAGATTGTCTTTAATGCCGATAACTGCACATTCGGCAATATCCTGATGTCCTGCCAGTGCTTCTTCCATACCACCGGTAGAAAGCCGGTGACCGGCAACATTGATAATATCATCGGTGCGGCTCATGACAAACACATAACCATCTTCATCGATATAGCCCGCATCCGAAGAATTATAATAACCGGGGAAGCGTTCAAGATAGGTTTTTTTGAATTGTTCGTCGGAATTCCATAAAGTTGGCAAGCAACCGGGCGGGAGAGGAAGACGAAATGCCAAATTGCCAAATGTACCAGGCGCGACCTTGTTGCCGTCATCATCAAGAACGTCGATGACAAAGCCCGGCATCGGGCAAGCCGGTGAACCCAATTTAATGGGCAAAAGCCCCAGTCCCAGTGGATTGGCTGCAATCGGCCAACCGGTTTCCGTTTGCCACCAATTGTCGATGACCGGTACATGAAAAAGGTTAGTTACCCATTGTAAAGTATCGGGATCCGCCCGTTCTCCGGCAACAAACATGGTTTGCAAATTGGATAATTTATAAGGCTTTGCATAATTCCCGTCGGGGTCTTCGCGTTTGATCGAACGAAATGCGGTCGGAGCAGAAAAAAACGAGCGTACATTATAGTCTTCACATATACGCCAAAATGTCCCCGGATCCGGTGTGCCGATCGGTTTTCCCTCGAAAAGTACAGTTGTTGCCCCCACGATGAGTGGCGCATAAAGGATATAGGAATGCCCTACCACCCAGCCGACATCGGAAGCGGTAAACATAACTTCACCGGCTTTGACGTTGAATACAGCCCCCATTGTCCATGCCAGTGCTACAATATAACCGCCTATATCGCGCATGACCCCTTTAGGTTTTCCGGTAGTGCCGGATGTATAAAGGATATAGAGCGGGTCGGTTGCCGAAAGCTCGGCACACGGGACTTTGCGGCCGATATTTTCCTTAAGTATTTTGGCGTAATCAAAATCACGCCCCTCTTTTAAGGTAAAAAGTCCCTCGGGGGCTTTTTGGGTAATCGGCCGTTCGTGAACAATGCAATGTTCCACGTCATGCTTTGCAATTTTTATGGCCTGATTGACCATTGCTTGATAAGGAACAATGCGGTTTGGCTCAATACCGCAAGAGGCAGCAATGATAAGTTTCGGCTTGCAATCATCAATGCGGATGGCGAGTTCCTTGGCAGAAAATCCTCCAAAAACGATTGAATGCACGGCTCCGATGCGTGCACAAGCAAAGACCGAAGTAAATACCTGCGGAATCATTGGCATATAAATGAGAACGCGGTCACCTTTTTTTATGCCGATATCCTGCATAAAGGCGGCAAGAGCCTGCACTTCTTCATAAAGTTCCTGATAGGTAATCGCTCTTTTACCATTGCTTACCGGACTATCATAATAGATAGCCACTTGAGCACCACGTCCCGCTTTGACGTGGCGGTCAACAGCATTGTAGCAAGCGTTCGTCTTGCCGCCCGTAAACCAGCGCCCATAAACTCCGGCATTTTTATCAAACACCTTGTCATATGGTTCAAACCAGTCGATCAGACGGGCAGCTTCACCCCAGAATTCTTCAGGATGCTTTAAACACTTATTATAAATCTGTTTGTAAGACGACATTATGCAACCCTCCCAGTTTGCAAATTCCTCCGCCGCGAAATTTAGCGAGTAAAAAATTCTTGTCTAGTGCTAAATTGTATCAATAGAAAAATATCTCTTATCGCGATAACTTTATCTTGTGTATTAACGGTTTTAGGCAATAAGATTTCCTGTTATTAAAAGGCAGTATCGATCCTGCAGTACTTCCGAGGAGGGCAATTTTAATGGACGAACCGACAACCAATGCTGCCGAAGTTGCCGAAAGACAGGCTGCGCTGCTTTCTGCAGCTTTGCCCTATATGCAAAAATATGAAAACAAAACGGTTGTGGTGAAATATGGCGGCCATGCCATGGGAGATCCTGAACTCGGGCATGCCTTTGCGCGTGATATTGCCCTTCTCAAACAATCCGGCATCAATCCGATTGTCGTTCATGGCGGTGGTCCGCAAATTGCAAAGCTTCTTTCGAAAATGGGGATTGAATCGAAGTTCGAAGGCGGACTTCGTGTCACAGATTCAAAAACTGTCGAAGTTGTCGAAATGGTTCTGGCCGGTTCGATCAACAAGGAAATTGTTGCAATGATCAATGCCGAAGGCGAATGGGCTATCGGTCTTTGCGGCAAGGATGGCAATATGGTTTTTGCCGAAAAAGCCCGGAAAAAGATTATCGATCCCGATTCCAATATCGAGCGCATTCTCGATTTGGGGTATGTCGGCGAACCGGTCGAGGTTGACCGCACACTTCTTGACCTGCTCGCCCGGTCGGAAATGATACCGGTCATTGCGCCCGTTGCACCGGGAAGAGATGGCAATACTTACAACATCAATGCCGATGTTTTTGCCGGTGCTATTGCCGGTGCTCTTAAAGCCAAGCGCTTGCTATTTTTGACAGATGTGCCCGGTGTCCTCGATAACGCCGGCAAACTCTATAAAGAGCTGACAGTCAAGCAATGTGAAGACCTTATTCAAGACGGGACTATATCCGGTGGTATGATACCCAAGGTCGAAACTTGTATTCAGGCAATCAATCGCGGTGTTGAAGGCGTTGTTATTCTGAATGGTAAAACTGCCCATTCGGTGTTGCTTGAACTTTTCACTGAACACGGTGCAGGTACGTTGATTATGCCATGATGAACGAAAAAATTTTGTCTAAACTCACGACCGTCAATGTTTGGGTATTCGATCTTGATGATACGCTTTATCCGAGAGAAAGCGGGCTTTGGGCGCAGATTGACAAACGTATCAGCGCCTATGTCAAAAAACAGCTCGAACTTGACGATGATGAAGAGGTCAAACGTTTTCGGCAATATTTCCGCAAAAATTACGGCGGCGCTCTACGTGGTCTGATCGAAGAATATTTTGTTGATGTTAAAGATTATCTGAAAGATGTTCATAATATCGACTATTCGCCGCTAAAAAAAGATCCCCAGTTAGCAGCTGATATTTCAAGTTTGCCCGGTCGGAAATTTATATTTACCAATGGTGATCGGGCTCATGCAGGGCGTGTTCTCGCCCACCGCGGATTAACCGGATGTTTCGATGGCATTTATGATGTCACATTTACCGATTTTCTCCCCAAACCTTATAGGCAAGCCTATCACAGATTTTTAGGACATTTTTCAATCGATCCGGAAAAAACGGCAATGTTTGAAGATAATCTTGCCAATCTTTCAACCTGCAAGGAACTTGGCATGACCACGATATTGGTTGGTCACAAAGAGGATAAGGAAATTCCGGCTTTCGTTGATATTGAAGCACCGGAACTTGAAAGTTTTCTCCATAATCTTGTAGGGCGCCTGAACGGGGCAGGCTGAATGGAAGAAGAGAAAGAAAAAGCGTTCTTTGTCTTGACAAGACAAGAACTCGCTCTGATCGGCATAACTTTTCTATGGGGCGCAACTTTTCTCATCATCCATCTGGCAATGCGCTCCTGCGGACCATTGTTCTTTGTCGGTTTCCGCTTCATTCTTGCCGGTATTTTTGCGGGTATTATTTTTCGGAAAAGTCTGAAAAATATCAGTTTGCATGATATTTTCGCCGGTGCAATCATCGGTATTCCTATTTTTCTGGGGTACAGCTTGCAAACTGCCGGATTAAAGACCATTGCAAGCAGCCAGTCGGCCTTTATTACCGCTGTTTATGTTCCGCTCGTACCGCTCTTGCAATGGATAATTTTACGTAAAAAACCGCGTTTGACGAGCTTCATTGGAATAAGCTTTGCGTTTATCGGCTTACTTCTGGTTTCCGGACAAGGAATTCATGCAATAGATTTTTCAAAAGGAGAAATTCTGACACTTTTATCAGCTTTTGCAATTGCCTCGGAAATTGTTTTTATCAGCTTCTTTGCCGGTCGGGTCGATAGCCGGCGTGTCACCATTGTGCAGCTTTTTGTGGCGGGCTTCCTTTCCTTTATGGCAATGCCGTTTAATGGCGAAACGGTTCCGGTTTTTTCTTGGGGTTGGGTGTCGGCAGGATTGGGTTTAGCCGCAATGAGTGCTCTCATCCAGCTTACAATGAATTGGGCGCAACAATCGGTTTCGCCAACGCGTGCAACAATCATCTATACCGGTGAACCGGTATGGGCAGGCCTCGTCGGCTGGATTGCCGGCGAACGCCTGCCACATCTTGCAATTCTGGGGGCATTTTGCATCATTGTCGGCATTCTCGTTTCAGAATTGAAGCCGAAAAGGCGGCCAATGGCGCAAGAATGATAAAAAGCTTGCCGGAAAAACAAAAAATTTCTTTTTAGAAAATAGACGTAGACGATTTAATGAAAGCAGCTCATTTGAAAAGCTATGACTGTTTTTAGAAAACCGGAAACCGTGCTATTATCGGTTTGGGACGTTGTTTAGAGACGTTTTCTCAAAACGAAAAAAATAGTCGGAATTTCAGGTAAAAATCGGGCAATGTTTGTGCATTCATCTGTGGAATGAAAAAGATTTCTGCAAACTTGCTGTCCAATATTCATTTCGGCTTTGCGTTTCTTTGAGTTCCTTGCTAAATCGCTTTTCATGACAGTAGATCGCGACCATATTCGGAATTTCTCCATCGTGGCCCATATCGACCACGGAAAATCAACTCTGGCTGACCGGCTCATCCAGATGACGGGTGGTCTTGCCCAGAGGGAAATGAAAGAACAAGTGCTTGATTCGATGGATATCGAGCGCGAACGCGGCATCACCATTAAAGCACAAACGGTGCGGCTTCATTATAAGGCAAAAAATGGTGAAACCTATATTTTGAATTTGATCGACACCCCTGGGCATGTCGACTTTGCCTATGAGGTTTCGCGTTCTCTTGCTGCCTGTGAAGGGTCACTTCTTGTCGTCGACGCTTCGCAAGGTGTGGAAGCGCAAACTCTGGCCAATGTCTATCAAGCAATCGACAATAATCACGAAATCGTTGTTGTTCTCAACAAGGTTGATCTGCCTGCGGCCGAGCCCGAACGTGTCAAAGAGCAAATCGAGGAAGTGATCGGTATTGATGCGAGCGATGCAATAGAGATTTCGGCAAAAACCGGTATGGGCGTCGACAAGGTTCTCGAGGCCATTGTCCACAAATTGCCAGCACCCCGTGAAGGTGATCCCAACAAGCCGCTCAAAGCGATGTTGGTCGATAGCTGGTATGATGCCTATCTGGGCGTGATTGTACTTGTGCGCGTGATCGACGGGGTTTTGAAAAAAGGCCAGACAATCCGCATGATGGGTACCGGAGCAAAATATCCGGTCGAGCGGGTGGGTGTTTTTACTCCCAAAATGGCAACGATTGAAGACCTGGGGCCGGGGGAATTAGGCTTCATTACCGCTTCTATCAAGGAAGTGGCGGATACCCGCGTCGGCGATACAATTACCGAAGATCATCGTCCGTGCGACCATGCTTTGCCGGGTTTCAAGCCTGCGCAACCGGTGGTTTTCTGCGGGCTGTTTCCGGTTGATGCGGATGATTTTGCCGATCTTCGTGCCGCAATGGGCAAGCTTCGTTTGAATGATGCCAGTTTTTCTTACGAAATGGAAACTTCTGCGGCTCTTGGCTTCGGTTTCCGCTGCGGTTTCTTAGGGCTTTTGCACCTCGAAATTATCGAAGAACGGCTTGAACGCGAGTTCAACCTCAATCTTATTGCCACGGCCCCTTCTGTCGTCTACCGCATCAATATGACCGATGGGTCGGTCAAAGAGCTGCATAATCCGGCCGACATGCCCGACATTGTGAAGATTGCTTCCATTGAAGAGCCGTGGATACGCGCGACAATTATGTCGCCGGATGAATATCTCGGTTCAATTTTAAAACTCTGTCAGGATCGTCGCGGGATTCAGGTTGACCTATCCTATGTCGGTACACGCGCGATGGTTACCTATGACCTGCCGCTCAACGAGGTCGTATTCGATTTCTATGATCGTTTGAAGTCGATTTCCAAAGGCTACGCCTCTTTCGACTATCACGTAACCGATTATCGGGAAGGTGATCTCGTCAAAATGAGTATTCTGGTCAATGGCGAACCGGTTGACGCACTTTCTATTCTCGTGCATCGTTCCGGAGCCGAGAAACGTGGTCGTTCAATGTGTGAAAAATTGAAGGAACTTATTCCTCAACATATGTTCCAGATTCCAATTCAGGCAGCTATTGGCGGCAAGATTATTGCGCGTGAAAATATTCGTGCATTGCGTAAAGATGTTACTGCCAAATGTTATGGTGGCGATGTAAGCCGTAAGCGTAAACTTCTTGAAAAACAAAAAGAAGGCAAGAAGCGTATGCGCCAATTCGGTAAGGTGGAAATACCCCAAGAAGCATTCATTCAGGCTTTGAAGATGACCGATTGATCATCCGTCATCACGAAGATCAGATGTAGAAAGTTGGATGTGAAAACAACAATAGTTTGATATGGTTCACGTGAGACAAATAGAAAATGTGCCTAATCAAAAGTCGCTGAAAACATTGAAAAGTAGCTTGCAACGATCTTGTAATTGACGTTTTTGTTGCTGCAATCAACGGGATAAAAATCCTCGCTAACTCTTCATCTCCACATCCATCCTCAAACGATAAGAATAATCGGAATTAAGGTTTTAAAGTTCCGTTTTAAGAAATTTTCATCGGTCGCGCGTTTCATGTTTCTCACCTTTTAAACGAGATGGTAGACGCGCGTTTACGATTTGAAGATTCAATTTTCGGTTGATTCGTATTTTTGAAAAATAATTGATTTGATTATCAATTTTCTTGGTTCTTGGCTTTTTAAATTTGCTCGAATGTTGAAATATGCAATCTTTATTTTGTGTTGCATCGGCCGTTTCAATCATAAAGTGCCGGATTGAGAAATATTTCACATAATTATCCACTTTTGGGAGTTGACGCCCGTTAATAAGCCGATTAATAGTTTGCCACATAAAAATTCACACAAGGTTTTGATTTTTCAGACCTTAAGGGGCTGATGACCAGTTGGGTTTTGGTCTTTCTTATGACCATGACCCGGCGCAGCAGAGTTACACCCCCGCATACTCTGCTGCACTCTTTCAATGCAAAAACAGGTGAGGACGGAAGTTAGTTCTTCACCTGTTTTTGCATTTAATTGTGGAATCGGGCAACCTGATTGCCCGAATGGTCACGAATTTGTTGAATTTTGCCAAATTCCGGTTCTTCCCCTGTCTCGTCTTGGGCGGGGTTATTAATGCTTTTGAAGAGACAAGGGCTTTTGAAGAGACACGGTTTTAAGGCGCTTGGCAGCACTTTCAGTCGCGCAAAAGTTCGTTGACCGATGTTTTTGAGCGCGTTCTTTCGTCGACCCGTTTGACAATGACCGCACAATAAAGATTAGGCCCGGGTTCGCCATTCGGAAACGGTTTTCCGGGCATGGTTCCTGCGACAACAACTGAATAAGGCGGAACTTCACCATAAGTGATTTCACCTGTTGCGCGGTCGACGATTTTTGTTGATTTGCCGATGAAGACACCCATGCCGAGCACGGCCCCTTCGCGGACAATGCATCCTTCTACGACTTCGGAACGTGCACCGATAAAGCAATTATCTTCAATAATCGTCGGACCGGCCTGTAACGGTTCAAGCACACCGCCTATGCCGGCGCCGCCGGAAAGGTGAACGTGTTTACCAACCTGTGCACACGAGCCTACTGTAGCCCATGTGTCGACCATCGTGCCTTCACCCACATAAGCACCGATATTGACGAATGACGGCATCAATACAACACTCGGAGCAATATAGGCCGAACGACGCACAATCGCATTTGGTACCGCGCGAAAGCCTGCTTTCTCGAAGTTATCCGCATTCCAGCCGTCGAATTTGGATGGTACTTTGTCCCACCAGTTCGATTGATCGGGGCCGCCGGAAATAAGCCCCATGGCATTAAGCCGGAACGACAAAAGCACAGCCTTTTTCAACCATTGGTGAACTTTCCAGTTTCCGTCGTTTTCGCGTTCGGCAACGCGCAATTCTCCTTTGCCAAGAAGATCGAGCACATGGTCAACTGCGTCGCGTATTTCTCCCTTTGTCAGGATGTTTACTTTTTCGCGTTCATCAAACGCCTTTTCTATGATGGATTCCAGTTGGGACAGATTGGTCATGGCATTAGGTCTCCGTTAAGTAAGTCGAAAGCATCAGCATTTATTCTATCCGGCCTAATGCAAGAAACAATTGTGGTCAATGAAAAGGAAGATCCGAAATGGCTAATGGCGAAAAAAACGGTTGGACACCTTTTCCGCACTCGAAAGAGGATGCCCGCAAAGTTCATGAAGTTCCCGATACTGCCCAAACGCGTTCACCTGCCTATCGCCTTGCCTATGTAGATGAAGATTTTATGATGCGGCGCGAGTTACGCGCTGTACGAATCGGTCTGGAACTGATGAAGCCCGAATTCAGTTTTGTCGAACATGGCATCAAATCGACCGTTGTTCTGTTTGGTGGCGCCCGTATTCCCGAACCGGGTAAACAAGCGCGTGCGGCAAAAAATTTGAAACAGAAGAAAAATCTTGAACAAGCCTCCCGTTATTATGACGAAGCACGAAAATTTGCCCGACTTTGTTCGCAATATTCAGCTTCTTCCAACCACCATGAATTTGTCATTATCACCGGCGGTGGTCCGGGCGTAATGGAAGCGGGTAACCGCGGTGCAGCTGATGTCGGTGCCCCCAGTATCGGGCTTAACATCGTATTGCCTCATGAACAGGCGCCTAATCCTTATGTGACACCCAATCTTTGTTTCGATTTCCATTATTTTGCGATGCGCAAGATGCATTTTCTTATGCGTGCAAAAGTTATCGCAATATTTCCCGGCGGCTTCGGTACGTTGGATGAATTTTTCGAATCTCTCACACTCATCCAGACAGGTCGTATGAAACGAGTGCCGATATTGATGTTCGGCCGTGAATTCTGGAAAAATGTTCTCAATCTTGATTATCTTGCTGAACAGGGGACGATTTCACCTGATGATGCAAAACTCGTCAATTATGTCGAAAGTGCCGAAGAAGGTTGGGCGATTATTCGCGAGTTTTATGAACTGGATAAACAGTAAGCTATAAAAATCCGGAAGCCCGATGCTTCATTGATGAAGTTATTTTTCCCTTGGGGTTTTTCTGTCGGCGTAGAAGAAAATTGTCGTCGAAATGATTTTTGCTTTTAAGAGGCGCCGGTAAATTCGGTTACCTCGGTTTAAGGGAAAGAGAGTACATTTCTTTTAGAATTAGGCGGCGTTCGGTCCCGAGTTTTCTTACGTCTTAGCGTGAAAGTTCGGGCATCAGCAGTTTGATTATTCTTCATAAGTCGCAAACTGGTCACGGCAATCAGCGTTTTCCTCAAGCCTCTCGGTCAGGAAAAGCTGTTTCGGATTTCATGTCTTTTGATTCTTAATCGGAAAGAGAAAATGAGAAGATTATTTCTTCATTTTCAAGGAAGTTTTATAGCCGGAAGAACAGTTTAAAGATTGAAAATTCGTAACGCGTTTAAAAAATAAAAAAGGCGGGTCAAAGCCCGCCTCGCTTTAAAGCATAAACCGGATTATTTTCTCGGTGTGCCGTCGTCGGATTCACCTTTTTCATCGTCCTGAATGACAGTCTTGTCCATAGGTGTATCTTTCTTTTCACCCGGTACATAGCTGTCTTCACGCGAACCGTCACCAAAATGGCGGCCAGCTTTTCCACCATGATCGTGATGAACGTCAGCTTCCGGCGCCTTTTCCTTTTGGCCTTCTACATAGCTATCTTCAACCGAACCGTCACCTGAAGCATTGCGGGCTTCAGCTGCCAATACCATCGATCCTGCTGCCAAAAGGCCAGCCAAAGAGACTGCAAGAATCTTTTTCATTTTCATTTCTCCTGTTTTGAAGCGTTGACGCTTCATGTCATCACACCGCTTTGGTTCTACTCTTATCGTTAAATTATCAATAAAGAAATGGCCCTGACAGTGCTTTATTCAAATTACAAAGCTATACGAGCGCATTTACTTTGTAACACTCGTATAGAAACATAATCGGGTTTTATTTGCAAATGTCGTACTTCGTTTTTTACACACATATACGTCGAGGTTTTAGAGCCGGTTTTGTACCAGACAAGCTTTGTCTGCTAGAAATGTCGATTAAGTGACACAAAAAGCCGCTTAGGATTTCAAGTTTGGCTGCATATAAAGCATTGGAGCCATCAAAAAATATCAAAAAAACGCTTTATCATATGAATCTTGCCAACATCTCTTGCACGTCTATTGGGGTGCCCTTATATACGCGTCAACGAGGTTCGTTATGGTTGCCGATTTTTGAGTGGCCATTACGAGCTTTTCATATGATAAGGAGCTGTCTGGGGAATGCTCGGTAGAGGTCCCGACAGCTTGCTGGATGGAGAGTAGATATATGGCAAAAGTAATCGGTATTGATTTAGGTACGACAAACTCTTGCGTGGCTGTCATGGACGGCAAAAACGCAAAAGTTATTGAAAATTCGGAAGGTGCTCGCACAACACCTTCTATTGTAGCGTTTGCAGAGGGTGGCGAGCGTCTTGTTGGACAGCCGGCTAAACGTCAGGCTGTAACCAATCCTGAAGGCACTATTTTTGCGGTCAAGCGTTTGATTGGCCGTCGTTTCGACGACCCGATGGTTACCAAGGACAAAGAGCTTGTTCCTTATAAAATTGTCAAAGGGGAAAATGGTGACGCCTGGGTTGAAGTAGAAGGCAAGAAATATTCACCTTCTCAGGTTTCTGCAATGGTCTTGCAGAAAATGAAGGAAACGGCAGAATCCTATTTGGGCGAAAAAGTCGAGCAGGCCGTTATTACAGTTCCTGCTTATTTTAATGATGCCCAGCGTCAGGCAACCAAAGATGCCGGTAAAATTGCCGGTCTTGATGTTTTGCGTATCATTAACGAGCCTACGGCAGCTGCTTTGGCTTATGGCCTTGACAAGAAAGACGGTAAAACAATTGCCGTTTATGACTTGGGCGGTGGTACGTTCGATATTTCTGTTCTCGAAATCGGCGATGGCGTTTTTGAAGTCAAATCGACCAATGGTGATACATTCCTCGGCGGTGAAGACTTTGATATGCGTCTGGTCACTTATCTTGCCGAAGAATTTGAAAAAGAAAACGGCATTGATCTGAGAAAAGACAAACTTGCTTTGCAACGTTTGAAAGAAGCTTCCGAAAAAGCCAAGATCGAGCTTTCATCTTCGCAGCAAACGGAAATCAACTTGCCGTTCATCACTGCTGATGCAACTGGTCCTAAACACCTCACCATGAAGTTGACCCGCGCAAAATTCGAGTCATTGGTTGATGATCTGGTTCAACGGACGATTAATCCGTGTAAGGCTGCATTGAAGGATGCCGGTTTGAGCGCTGGCGATATTGACGAAGTCGTGCTCGTTGGCGGTATGACCCGTATGCCGAAGATTCAGGAAATTGTAAAAACCTTCTTTGGCAAGGATCCGCATAAAGGCGTTAACCCGGATGAGGTTGTTGCCATGGGTGCTGCCATTCAGGGCGGTGTTTTGCAGGGCGATGTCAAAGACGTTCTGTTGCTTGATGTTACACCGCTTTCTTTGGGTATCGAGACATTGGGCGGTGTCTTCACACGCTTGATCGAACGCAATACAACGATTCCGACCAAGAAATCGCAGACCTTCTCGACGGCGGAAGATAATCAGAATGCTGTGACGATTCGTGTCTTCCAGGGTGAACGCGAGATGGCAGCTGATAACAAGTTGCTTGCCCAGTTTGACCTTGTAGGCATTCCGCCGGCACCACGTGGCGTTCCGCAGATTGAAGTTACATTCGATATTGATGCCAACGGCATTGTCAGTGTTTCGGCAAAAGATAAAGGCACCGGTAAAGAACACCAGATCCGCATTCAGGCTTCTGGCGGCTTGAGTGATGCCGATATCGACAAAATGGTCAAGGATGCTGAAGCACATGCTGCCGATGACAAGAAGCGGCGTGAGGGTGTCGAGGCGAAGAATCAGGCGGAAGCTTTGGTTCATACGACCGAGAAATCGCTTGCCGA
The DNA here is from genome assembly GCF_946479275.1 of uncultured Bartonella sp. GTDB lineage: Bacteria > Pseudomonadota > Alphaproteobacteria > Rhizobiales > Rhizobiaceae > Bartonella. Next base: position 19,406 of record NZ_CAMLFE010000004.1, on the reverse strand, counting down.
TTATGGTGATAAAGTCTCGGCTGAAGACAAGTCGGCAATTGAAGCTGCAATCGCGGATGTCAAGAAAGCTATCGAGTCGGATGATGTTGATAGTCTTCCTGAAAAAACCAAGAAATTGTCTGAAGTCAGCATGAAACTTGGTGAAGCGATGTATGCCGCTTCAAAGGCGCAAGCTGAAGCCGATGCAGCCCATGATGCTGCAAAAGAAGAGCATAAGGACGACGATGTTGTTGATGCCGATTTTGAAGAAGTCGACGACAACGATAAGAAGAACAAGAAATAATTGATCTTATGTCCTTGTAAAATTGAAAAAAGCCCGACCTTTTATCAAAAGGGCGGGCTTTGTTATAAAACAGCCAATATGCTCGTAATAAAAGCCAAAATGACAACGGTTTTTTAAAACTGGCGACAATCGTTCGAGCGAATTTTGAATATGGCAAATGTCGTCTCGTCAATAAATGGCAGAGGAACTGCAGGAATAAGCGATGAAAGTTGATTATTATGAAACATTGGGCGTTTCACGAGAATGCGATGAAAAAACGCTCAAATCTGCATTTCGGAAACTTGCCATGCGATATCATCCGGACAGAAATCCCGGTGATAAAGAGGCGGAACAAAAATTCAAAGAAATAGGCGAAGCCTATGAAGTTTTAAAGGATCCGCAAAAGCGTGCCGCTTATGACCGTTTCGGCCATGCTGCTTTTGAAAATGGTGGCGGTGGTGGAAATCCGTTTGGACGTGGTGGTTTTGCTGCGGGCGGTTTTTCCGATATTTTTGAAGATTTCTTTGGCGAGATGATGGGCGGTGCACGACGCAAACGTGCCGATGGGCGCGAGCGTGGTGCCGATCTCAGCTACAATATGGAAGTCACTCTGGAAGAAGCTTATCACGGCAAAACAGCACAAATCAGGGTGCCGGGTTCTATTACCTGTGATCTTTGTTCGGGAACGGGTGCCAAGAAGGGCTCGAAGCCGCAGCCCTGTGCAACTTGTGGCGGGACCGGAAGAGTCCGTAGCGCTCAAGGTTTCTTTTCGATTGAAAGAACTTGCCCGACATGTCAGGGACGCGGCGAAACTATCAAGGATCCTTGCCCGAAATGCCACGGACAGGGGCGTATCGAAGAAGAGCGCACATTGACTGTCAATATTCCCGCCGGCATTGAAGATGGCACGCGCATCCGTCTGGCAGGAGAAGGAGACGCCGGAAGTCATGGTGGACCGGCTGGCGATCTTTATATTTTCCTATCCATCAAACCACATGAATTCTTCCAGCGTGATGGTGCCGATCTCTATTGTCGTGTTCCTATTTCAATGACAACTGCTGCCCTTGGCGGGGATTTTGAAGTTTCAACCCTTGATGGATTGAAAACACGTGTCAAAGTACCGGAAGGCACGCAAAATGGACGTCAGTTCCGGCTGAAGGGTAAGGGAATGCCGGTTTTGCGCCAACAGGCAACGGGCGATCTTTATATTCAGGTTGCAATTGAAACGCCGCAAAAGCTGAGCAAAAGGCAACGTGAACTTCTCGAAGAATTCGAAAAGCTTTCGGTTGATGAAAACTCGCCGCAGTCACATGGATTTTTTGCCCGTATGAAAGAATTTTTCGAAGGCATTGGCAATAGTGATAGCCAAGCAAAAAAATAAACTCGTAAAACAGGTGATGCATCGGCCGACTTTGTCAATGATAACAGATTGATTGTTTTTATGTCGGAATTGAGCCAAAAAAGGTGCCAATTTGTCGCGCGCCAATTCCGGATAACTTGTAAACGCTAGACTTTTAGAAATTTGCTTTACAGGAATGCTTTAAAAGCCGGTTTGCCGACCGGCTTTTTATAAAATGATGGTTCATCGCAATAAGTCTGCCAATTTTCAAGCGTTAAAAAAAGTCGCTAAAAAATTCTCATAAATCTTTGTGAGGTTTTCAAGATCTTCGGTGGCTACACATTCATCAACCATGTGCATGGTTTTTCCTACGAGCCCGAATTCAACGACGGGACAATAATCTTTTATAAAACGGGCATCCGATGTGCCGCCAGAGGTTGATAATTCAGGCATGCGTCCGGTAACCGATTTTATCGCTTTGCTCAAACACCCGACGAGCTCATCATTTTTTGTTAAGAAAACGCCACCGGGGCTTACAACCCAATCGATTTTGAATGTCGGAACAAATTTTCCTGTTTTTTCAAGTTTTACCGAGTTGAGCCGCTTTTTTATTTCCTGTTTCAAGGTTTCGGCAGTCCAATTATCATTGTAACGCACATTGAAGTGGATAACAGTTTGTTGCGGAATGACGTTGGTTGCCGAATTTCCCGTGTCAATGGTGGTAATTTCGAGATTGCTTGGTTCGAAATTTTTGCTTCCCCTGTCTATAACCGGATTTTTAAGCGCTTCGCATAATTTTATTACGAGATCGAGCGGATTGGCAGCTCGTTCAGGGTAGGCAACATGGCCCTGATGCCCCGTGACAGTGATGATGCCGGAAAGTGAACCACGTCGGCCAATTTTTATCATATCGCCCAAACGGTCGGGATTGGTCGGTTCTCCGACAATTGCCGCATCCCATTTTTCACCTTTTGTTTTTGCCCAGTTTAGAAGTTTGATTGTGCCGTTGATGCCGGGGCCTTCCTCATCATTGGTGATAATAAGACTGATACTATCTTCAAGTTTATTGCTTTCGAGATAGCGTGCGAGTGCTGCGATAAAGCTTGCAACTCCGCCTTTCATATCGACAGCGCCCCGTCCGAAAACTTTACCCTCTTCAATGATGCCGGAAAACGGCGGGTGACGCCATAATCGAGGCTCGCCTGTCGGCACAACATCTGTATGTCCGGCAAATGCAAGGTTTTTCCCTCCTTTGCCGATTCTGGCATAAAGGTTTTCCACATCAGGCGTGTCTTTATCTTTAAAAACCGGTCTTTCCACAGAAAATCCCATAGCTTCGAGCCACGATTGCACGGTTTCAAGAACACCGTTTTCTTGTGGTGTAACCGACGCACATCTAATGAGTGCTTGCGTTAAAGCGACCGGATCCTTGAGTGACAGCACAGCGATTGTCCTTTGTTTAAAAACTTGTCGGCAATAGTTATTAACCGATATGATAATAATTAAGAAAATATATTGTTAATATTTTCAATAGGATGCTAAAGAAATTACATGCCCGAATTTCTTTGGGCGAATAAAAAACATTCAGTAGGGGAAAAATCAAGGGATAGCAGTTATGGCCGGATTAGTTGACACGCCTGATAATGGCGGGGGCGATATTGCCCTAAATCCTGTTGGCAACAAAACAAAACTGATTGTTGCAGCAGGTATCGGAAACTTTCTCGAGATTTTCGATTTTACCGTTTACAGTTTCTTTGCTGCAATTATCGGCAATGTTTTCTTCAACTCGGGTGATCCACTTATATCGCTGTTAATTTCGGTTTCGGTTTTCGGCGTCGGTTTTGTGATGCGTCCACTCGGTTCGATTGTGATCGGGTCATATGCTGACCGGCACGGGCGCAAAGCGGCCATGTTGCTTACGATTATTCTCATGGCATGTGGCAGTGCTATCATCGGATTTGCCCCGCCTTATACATCAATCGGAGTTGTCGCGCCTATCCTCATTGTTCTTGGTCGTTTGTTGCAAGGTTTTTCGGCAGGTGGAGAAATCGGTGCCGCTACAACATTGTTGATGGAATCAGCCGATCGTAACCAACGCGGATTTTTTGTGAGCTGGCAGTTTTTCGGTCAGGGTTTGAGCTCTTTGACCGGTTCACTCTTTGCAGCAGGCTTGATGGGCTTTTTGACACCTGAACAAATGCACAGTTGGGGGTGGCGTGTTCCATTCATCTTTGCATTGGTTATTATACCGGTCGGCCTTTATATCCGTGCGCATATTTGTGAAACATTCAAAGCACCGGTTGTCGAAAGCAAAACAACCCACCCCTTTAAAGAGTTGATAACGCAGCACGGGAAACAGACAATTTTAGGGATTTTCTTCATTCTTCCCGTCACTGCCTTGATGTATATTCTGGTTTTCTATATGCCGAATTATCTGAAGACGGTAACCGACATCAACAGTTCTACGGCGTTTCTAATATCAAGTTACGCAAGCGTTATTGTGCTCATAACCACTTTTGCTTCCGGTTTCTTGTGTGACAAGCTCGAACGACGCAAAGTCGGCGGTATTATCATTATCGCGGTTGCTTTTATTTCGTCATATTTTGCTTTCCGCTTTGTTTCACATATCGGCATATTTCTTATTTTCCACACTATAGCGGTCGGGTGCCTCGGACTCATTTTAACATTTTCTGTTTTGATGGTTATGGAGGCGTTCGAGCAAAAAATCCGTGCAACAGCGACTGCGGTTATCTATGCTTTTTCAGTTTCGATCTTCGGTGGCACAGCGCAAATGATCGTGACGCTTCTGTTGAAGTATTCGAATAGCAACAACATGGCGCCGTTCTGGTATCTCGGGACTTCTCTGGTTATCGGAGCTATCGCATTGGCCCTCTTCGACGAGAAGCGTTATAACATCTAGGCGCTATCAGGAGACTTATAATGAAGAGTGAAAAAGTTTCACCGGAAAGCGAAGAGCTTTTCGGTGCAATTTCCAAATATTTGCCGGAAATGGTGGCCTTGCGACACGACCTTCATTCCCATCCCGAGCTCGCTTACGAGGAACACCGCACGGCAGATATCGTTGCAAAATTGCTAAGAAAATGGGGGTATGAGGTTCAAACCGGTATCGGAAAAACCGGCGTTGTCGGACGGTTGAAAGTAGGAAATGGTAAAAACTCGATCGGCTTGCGGGCTGATTTTGATGCTCTTCCCATCCATGAACTGACCAATCTCGAATATTCGAGCACAAACGAAGGAAAAATGCACGCTTGTGGCCATGACGGGCACACAACCATGTTGTTGACGGCTGCACGATATCTCGCAGAGACAAAAAATTTCGACGGCACTGTCAATGTGATTTTTCAACCGGCCGAAGAAGGATTTGCCGGTGCGCAGGCAATGATCGACGATGGTTTGTTTGAAAAATTTCCATGTGATGCTGTTTATGGAATGCATAATTGGCCGGATCTTCCTGCAGGAAATATTGCGGTTAATAGTGGCCCGTTTATGCCTGCAAGCGACAATGTATCAATCCGCGTTATTGGCAAGGGGGGGCATGGAGCTGTTCCACAAAAGGCTATTGACCCGATTGCAGCAGGTGCTGCCATTGTTACAGCATTGCAAACAATCGTTTCACGTAATGTGCCACCGCTTGAAGCTGCGATCATAACAGTGGGAAGTTTTCATGCCGGCTTTGCCAATAATGTCATTCCGGACACAGCTGAGATGGAGCTCACCGTACGCTGCTTCAGCGCGGATGTGCGCGATTTGCTGGAAAACCGCATAGAAAAACTGGTAAAATCCCAAGCAGAAAGCTTCGGCGCCACGGCAGAGGTAAATTATCATCGGCTTTACCCGATGCTTTTTAATCATAAGGAAGAAACCGATTTTGCCGTCGGCGTTGCGCGTAATACTTTCGGAAAAGAAAAGGTTGATGCGCAATTGACACCTCCATCTGTCAGCGAGGATTTCGCCTTTATGCTTCAGGCAAAGCGCGGAGCCTATCTTTTGATCGGCAATGGTGAAAGTGCGTCTCTTCATAGTCCGAATTATAATTTTAACGACGATTTGATCCCGTTGGGTGGTTGTTATTGGGTCAAGTTGGTGGAAACATACTTGCGTTAATTCCGACTTGAGCCAGACGAAAATTTGCACAAGGCTCATTCAGAAAACGCGTGCTAGAAAGAAAAGATAATGAATCATATTCGCGAACATATTAATAAAACGATCAATGAAATGATCGAATTACGCCATTCGATCCATCAAAATCCGGAGCTTGGTTATCACGAACATCAGACCGGTGATAAAGTTGCCGCGCTTTTGAAAAAGTGGGGTTTTGAAGTCACCCGCGGCATCGGGAAAACCGGTATTGTAGGAACATTGAAGGTTGGAAACGGTAAAAAAATCATCGGTATTCGTGCCGATATGGATGCGTTGCCGATTTCGGAAGAAACCAATCTTGAATATTCCAGCAAGAACGAAGGTGTCATGCATGCTTGCGGCCATGACGGACACACAACAACCTTGTTGACAGCTGCCCGTTATCTCGCCGAGACAAAAAATTTTGATGGCACGGTTCGCGTTATTTTCCAGCCGGCTGAAGAAAACTATGGTGGCGGTAAAGCCATGATTGAAGATGGCCTGTTTGAAAAATTCCCATGTGACCGTATTTATGGGCTTCATAACTGGCCGGGCTTTCCTGCCGGAACATTGCGCTTTACCAAGGGGCCGATGATGGCTTCAGTCGATACCGCTTATATTACAGTGCATGGTAAAGGTGGTCATGGTGCACGGCCGGAAACCACAATTGATCCGATTGTTGCAGCCTCTTCTATCGTTATGGCCTTGCAGACAGTTGTTTCCCGTAACGTTCCCCCGCTTGAAGCAGCACTTGTTACGGTTGGCAAGATTCAGGGCGGCAGCGTTTCCAATATTATTCCTGATGAAGTGAAGATGGATCTGACGATCCGTTGCTTCTCGGCAAAAGTGCGTGACCTTCTACAGGAACGGATTTGTAAAATCGCCAAATCACAGGCTGAAAGCTATGGTGCAGAAGCCATTATCAATTACGAGCGTGGTTATCCCGTTACAGTAAATGATGCGGATGCAATCGACTTTGCTTTAGGCGTTGCAAGAGACGTTGTTGGCGACGAAAATGTTGTCGAAAATGCCGAGCCGTTGACCCCGAGCGAGGATTTTTCCTATATGCTGCAAAAAGTACCGGGCGCATACATAATTATGGGTAATGGTGATAGCTCGGGTCTGCATACGCCACATTACAATTTCAATGATGATGGCATTGCTGTCGGTGCAAGTCTCTGGGGTGCACTGGTTGAGAAATATCTTGCCAAAGCTTGAAGAATTTAGATCTTAAGTTGCCTTTTTGCGAGCCGGATATTCAATGAATATTCATTGCATTTAGCTGCAAAAACCAGCTTATCAACAATATTTACCCGTCTGTTTTAAAAAAGCCGATTGGCATATTTCAAAAACAGACGGGTTTTTTATTCAAGAAAATTATTTTTGTTGTTTTACCTGTAATCGCAATCGACCGGATTTTTTTAAAACGGCAACATAGCTGGAAACTTCGGTCAAGAAGAAAAAAATAGCGCGGCGAAAAGAAAACTTGGTTGGTCATTTCTTGATAATCATCTTTTGCAAAATCCATAATAGCAAGACTATTAACGGGGACAGGAAAGATGGCTGACAAAACAATTGAAAACTTGATTCTCTCCTATTTGCCGGAAATGACAGCATTTCGTCATGCGATGCATAAAAATCCGGAATTATCGGGAAAGGAAACGGTAACATCGGCTCGTGTCGGCGAACTTCTCGAACAATATGGTTATAAAGTCACACAACACGTTGGCGGAAACGGTCTTGTCGCATCATTGAAAAATGGCAATGGAGAAAAGTCCATCGGTATTCGTGCCGATATGGACGCTTTGCCGATAAAAGAAGAAACAGATCTGGAATATGCCAGCAAAAATCACGGAGTGATGCATGCATGTGGCCATGACGGGCATACAACAACACTTCTTACAGCCGCGCGTGCTTTGGCCGATACAAGGAATTTCGACGGAACAGTGCATCTTATTTTCCAACCGGCTGAAGAAATCGGTGCCGGAGCAAAGGCTATGATTAAAGACGGATTGTTTGAAAGATTTCCTTGTGATGCTGTTTATGGACTGCATAATTGGCCGGGATTGGAACAAGGAAAAATACAATTTACCAAAAGTGCAATGATGGCTTCTGTCGATGCCGTCACGATTGTAATCCATGGAAAAGGCGGGCATGGAGCCCGCCCTGAAATTGCAATAGACCCGATTATTGTTGCGTCTTCGATCGTCATGGCATTACAAACCATCGTTTCCCGAAATATTCCGCCACTCCAATCAGCCATTATATCAACCGGCTCGATACATGGTGGTGAAGCCTTCAACATCATTCCGGATAGTGTGACAATTTTGCTAACGGTGCGCACTTTCTCGGTAGATATTCAAAATCTTGTTGAAGACCGGATCAAAAAAATCGTTGAAGCGCAGGCGCAAAGTTTCGGAGCGCGCGCTTCTGTGCAATATGACCGGCTGGTTCCGGCATTGGTCAATCATGCTGAATATAGCGATTTTGCTCTCGATATTGCAAAACAGAAATTGGGAGCTGATAAAATCGTCCAAAACGAGATACCAACCACTGTAAGCGAGGATTTCGCCTTTATGCTGCAAGCCTGTCCGGGAGCATTTTTCTTTCTCGGTAATGGCGACAGTGCAAGCCTTCATAGCCCTCACTATAATTTCGACGATCGCAACCTTATAGATGGAGCAATTTTCTGGTGTGCACTTGTGGAAGCAGTTTTAAAACAGCATTAACCAATCGGAAACCATCCTTATGCATTATCGAAAAAGTTGAATATCGGTTGAACGGAATTATCGGGAATTGAATCCGTTCTGAATTGCAACTTTTTGAAGAAGAGTTCACGCACTTTATGAAAAAATCATGCCCCTCTTTGTCTCGCCGCACTTTCCTTCTCGGAAGCGGAACAGCATTTATCGGGGTTTTGAGCGGCTGCACCAGCAGCGGAATTTTTGGGGGTGGTTATAATAATATGACCACCGGTTCGATTCCGCGCCCGCCGATTGGAATTGATAAAGGCTTTACATCACCTGATGTGATGTATGCGGCCGTTCACGAAGGCCCTTATACGCTTAGCGCCATACCTTATGATAAAGTTCCGAAACAGTTTTTACGGCAAATTGTGCCAAATCCGACTGGCGAACCACCTGGAACAATCGTTGTTAGCCTGAAAGATCATTTCCTCTATTTTATCCAGCCGGATGGCGATGCTTTGCGTTATGGTGTGGGTATCGGTGCCGCCGGTTTCCAATGGTCAGGGCGAGCCAACGTGCAGTTCAAGCGTGAATGGCCACGCTGGACACCACCTGCCGAAATGATCGGAAGAAAGCCCGAGCTTGTCGAATATCGTAATGGTATGGAACCGGGCCCGACAAATCCGCTTGGTGCACGTGCTCTTTATATCTATCAGAATGGCCGTGATACCGGCTATAGAATCCATGGTTCTCCGGAATGGTGGTCCATCGGGCAATCAATGTCATCAGGTTGTATCAGATTGATGAACCAGGATATTATAGACCTCTACAATCGGGTTCCGGTTGGAACACCGATTGTAGTAGGTTAGTGCTCATTATATGGGAGGAGGCGTATAATGAGAAGAACGGGTGCCCGATCTAGACAAGCGGGGGCAACTCTATCGGGCACCCAGGGGTACCAGGTTCGTTCCTGGTGCCTTGATAACGGCTGGTCACAAATAAAGTTCCAAAAAATTATCCTGTTTAAAAGGCGCTGAAAAATGTTGAAGAGGATTTCCGTGATGGTTGCTTTGTTTTTCGCGTTTCCCTTTATTGTGGCCAATGCACAAGACACGTCGGTCCGTAACGAGACCTATATTTGCGAGCGCGGTGTGGCGTTACAGGTTGTCTTTATCAAAGACAAAGAACGCGATTATGCAATTGTCGCCATTGATGGAAAATTGGTCGCAATGCGTGAGGAGCTTAAAAATTCGGATAAACTTTTTCTGGGAAAACTTTTTATTGCCGTTGATGAACAGGATAATTATCGCCTTCGTATAAAAGGTAATGAGGCAGTCGTTACCTATAAAGACAACGGGACCTATAAAGACAACGGGACCTATAAAGACAACGGGCAGTCAAAAACAGATAAAGTCGTTTTACAGTCTTGTCAGGCAGATATAGCGGAGGATTGATGAAAAAACCTGATTTCGAACAAGGCACTTTCGGACAATTGCGGAAAAACGCGGGTCCGTTGTGGCAGGCTTATACGTCTCATTCTTTTGTCAACCAATTGGCTGCAGGAACACTTCCTGAAAAATGTTTCAGAAAGTTTTTAACGCAAGACTATCTGTTTCTTGTTCATTTTTCTCGCGGCTACGCGTTGCTTGCAGCAAAATCTACAAATGTTTCCGATATCAGAGAAGCGCTTGACGGGCTTAAAGCCATTGCCGAGGAAATGCCGCTTCATGTTGCCTATGCAAAAAAGTGGGGAATATCGGAACAGGAGATGAGCCGGTCAGAAGAAGCTATTCAGACCATTGCCTATACCCGTTTTGTTCTGGATGTCGGATATTCGGGCGATAGACTCGATTTAATGACAGCCTTGATACCTTGTGTTGCAGGCTATGCCGAAATCGGTCTTAATCTCGTCAACTCTGATAAGACGGTGTTCAAAGGCAATCCCTATTCGGAATGGATTAATAATTATAAAAGCGAAGATTATCTGAATGGTGTTCAGGCTTTTCTTGAAAGTTTTAACAAACTTGCCGCGGCAGATGACAGTAAAGTGAGGTTTGAGCGCTTGAGCAAAATTTTCAACACGGCAACCCGCCTTGAAACCGAATTCTGGCAAATGGGGCTTGATGCCTAACTTTCATAGTTCCCCCAAGGTGCTGGCGTTTTAATAAATCCACGGTCTTTTCGGCGTTATTTTGCAGGCAATATCAACAGCATATTTTATAAATTGCGATCTATTCGAGCTTGTTTTTTGTATAAAGCCGGTAAAAATTTTTTAAGGTTGCGACAGTGATCGCGATTTTTCCGATCGATTATTTGAAGTCGATTGCATGAAGTGCCTGTCCATTGCGCTTGAGCCATGCCTTATATTCTTTTGTGCGTGGACACAATTTTTCGCATAACGCCCAGAATTTGGGGCCATGGTTCATCTCAATAAGATGGGACGTCTCATGAGCAACAAGATAATCAATGACCCCCATGGGCGCCATGACAATGCGCCATGAAAACGACAAATGACCGTCGGCCGAGCAAGACCCCCATCGGCTTCTGGTATCTTTATAGCGAATGGAAACCGGTTTGCGGCCGACTGTTTGACTATGCTTTTCAACAAGCGGGCCGATAATGCGGGCAGCCTGTTTCTTCAATGCTTCGCTAATGTGTCGCGGCAAATGCCGACTATCACCATAAACAATGATTTTCCCGCCTTTGCCATTATCATTCTGAATAATAGTGACATTGCCGCGCCCTTCCTGATGAATAATTTCATAAGGATAACCGAGGATAGGTATAGCCGCACCGGCTCTCAACATCGGGGTCTCCTGTGGAGGAGGCAAACGGGAAATGCGGTTTTCTATCCATCCCTTGTAACGTTCGACGAAGTTCATGACCTCTTCTTCAGATGTTCTTGGTGGGATAGTTGCACGCACGCCTTTTCCACCGGCCTCTATCCGCAATGTCAGCCTTTTTGCTCGCGCACTTGTTACGATCGTAAGCGGCAAGGCACGATCCGACAATTGCAACGTCAGCTGTAACTTTTCTGGTTCAAAATGGTGAGTGCGAGGCTTGGAAAAAAACATGGCCTTTATTTAATAATAAAAAGCATTTTTTGAAGAGATAGGTAAAAATATCCCGGAAAGATTCGCTTTAAATTCACTCCGAAGAACATTCGGCGAATTTTTGTTTTGCATTCTATTTGTCAATTTTGGAGGCAAACAATTTTCACCGGCGATTCTCGCCGTTTTGCTTTTGCTCTGTTAACGGGATTTTCCGAATTATAAAACCGGCCGGATTTTCTGTTCAATCATCAAAACATTGTTTTCAGTGGTCATGATTTTCTATCAACATCTTTAGAGCATCAAGAATTATGGCAATATCTTCGGGTCGCGAAAGATGATGTTCGCCGTCTTTAACCAGCGTCAGCGTGACATTGTTGAAGGGAAGATGTTCAACAAGTTCGAGCGTATGCTGATAAGGAACCTCATTATCGGCCATTCCTTGTATGATGTGGACGGGACAGTTGATATCAATGAGCCCGTCCATAACGAGATTTTTATCGCCGTCATCAAGGAAAATTTTTGTAAAAGGTACAGGCTCCATGTCCTTTTCGTAAGGAACTTCAAAAAAACCCTGTTTATCAAGTTCCTTTTTCTGTTCATCTGTCATTTGCGGGCGAACAAGATCGCGCGTAAAATCTGGTGCAGGTGCTAAAAGTAGCAAACCGGCAAGCGGAATATTTTTTTTGGCAAGAATTTGTGCCATGCGAAGCGCAATCCAACCACCCATTGACGAGCCGGCAATAATTTGCGGCTCTTGGCAAAATTTTTCAAAAAGTATCAGACTTTCCTCTAACCATTTGGAAATACTGCCCTGATGGAAATCGCCTTCTGATTCGCCAGTCCCCGAATAATCAAAACGTAAAAAAGGATAATCATTGTTTTTTGCAAATTCGTTTAATGCAAGAGCTTTGCCGCCCATCATATGTGAACGGTAACCGGGTAACCACATCAGGCCGGGATGTTTACTCCCCTTCAAAGCGCGAATGGCGAGTTTTTGATGGCCTACAGTCAGAAATTCAAGATCACCATTTTCCATTAAAGGCTCCTTGCACAGTTTGAAAACCCGGATTTATTTCGAACAGTTTTATTCTAACCGGAAATTGGCGAACTTAAACCCTTAATAGCTCTTTCACGGCAATATTCGTTAAAAGCCTAGTATTTCGGTTGTTTTCAAGCGTCAATTTGTATATGACAGAGAAGATATAAGTTTATCCGGATATAAACCATATATCCGGCGAGGAAGCTTTGTTCTATCAAGTCACCCCGCCTATTTTTAACGGATAGCTTATGTCAAGGCTGAAGAATTGAAACTATTATAGGGAGAACCGACCATTCGCCGACCGTTTAAATCAACGCCAACCCCAAAAGATGGGCCGCGTTCCAATCAGGATATTCGCATTCCTCGTATACAGCTTATTGATCATGAAGGGCATAATCACGGGATTATTTCAACGCACGATGCTTTGGCAATGGCTGAAGAGGCTGGTCTTGATCTCGTAGAGATTGTTCCCAATGCGGAACCTCCGGTTTGTAAAATCATCGATCTTGGCAAACTGAAATATCAGAACCAGAAAAAAGCGTCCGAGGCTCGTAAAAAGCAGAAGACTGTGGAAATTAAAGAAATCAAGATGCGGCCGAATATCGATACCCACGATTACGGGGTAAAGATGAAGGCGATCGCAAAATTTCTTGAAGGTGGCGACAAGGTGAAGATTACCCTTCGGTTTCGTGGCCGTGAAATGGCCCACCAGGAATTGGGTATGCAGCTTCTCGAACGTTTAAAAGTAGATACGTCCGGTATTTCGAAAGTGGAAGCCGAGCCTAAGCTTGAAGGACGACAGATGATGATGGTCATCGCTCCCAAATAAGGCGATGAAATTTGAAAAGCACCGTTAATAACGGTGCTTTTTTATTACCTTTTTATGTTGCAATTGTTAGCCAATAAATGAAATAGTAAAAACATCGCATTTTATTTTTATATTTATAGAACAAAAAAGTTGGAGTTTCGCGTTTTATACCGTGAAGGGATACATGCTTCTAATTTGGGAGCATTGTAGGGCGGTAAGTGTAAGAGTAGGGAGTAGATAGAGTGTCAGAATGGCTTAGACGTAAACCGGTTGTTCAGCAAACTTCGGATAGCGAGCGTAAGCTCATTCCGACATTGAGCTGGCATCATCTTGTTGCCTTGGGGGTTGGAGGAATCGTCGGTACCGGCATTTATACCTTGATCGGCATTGGCGCCGACAGAGCAGGGCCGGCAGTGCTGTTATCCTTTGTGATTGCCGGTGTTATTTGTGCATGTGCCGCATTTGCCTATGCCGAACTTGCCACTCTTATTCCGCTTGCCGGAGGAGCCTATACCTATTCCTATGCTGCATTAGGAGAGCTGATTGCCTGGATTGTCGGGTGGAGTCTTATTCTCGAATATTCGCTGGTTGTAAGTACTGTTGCCGTCGGCTGGTCGGCCTATGCAACAGGTTTTTTGCACGGCATCGGCATTCATCTGCCGTTCTGGCTGACAGCCGGTTATAATGCCGTTGATCCTGCGACCCAACTCCATGGTCTTGTCAATCTTCCTGCAGTTTTTATTGTTTTTGTTATTGCCGGAATGTTGATTATTGGTACCAAAGCAAGTGCAACGTTGAATTTGTTCCTCGTTCTTATCAAGATAGCGGCTCTTGTGCTTTTCATTATTGTTACGCTGCCGCATTTCAATATTGAAAATCTTCATCCTTTCATGCCGAATGGTTTTTCCAAAGTCATGTCGCCTGATGGCGTTGAACGTGGTGTCATGGCCGCGGCCGCGATTATATTCTTTGCCTTCTATGGTTTTGATACAATTGCAACGGCTGCTGAAGAAACCAAGCAGCCAAGGCGCGATCTATCGATCGGCATCGTCGGTTCGCTGATCGTCTGTATCATTATTTATGTTCTCGTCGGTCTTGGCGCAGTGGGTGCACTTCATTACACGGCATTTTCCCACAGCGAGGAGCCACTTGCACATATTTTGCGTAGTCTCAATTCCAATAGTATTGCCGGTATCATCGGTATTGCTGCTGTTGTGGCTTTGCCGACAGTGTTACTGGCATTCTTTTACGGTCAGACGCGCATATTTTTTGTTATGGGACGCGATGGTACCCTTCCCGGTTTCCTTTCTCGCGTCAGTGCAAAAACCGGAACGCCGGTTGCAACGACGCTTTTTACCGCCGTCATTATTGCCGCCATTGCCGGGCTTTTCCGGCTCGATGAAATCGCGGCATTGGCCAATGCCGGAACGTTGGTTGCTTTTACTTCTGTCGGTATTTGTCTGGTTGTCTTGCGGAAAACTGCGTCAGATATTCCCAGAAAATTCAAAACACCTTTCGTGTGGATTGTCGGGCCGGTGAGCGCAATCGGGTGTATTTATCTGTTTTTCAGCCTGCCTTCGAAAACCCAATTCTATTTTCTCATATGGAACCTTATTGGAATCGTGTTCTATTTTTGTTACGGTTACAGAAAGAGTAACATAGCTCGTCACATTTCCGTGACTGATCCATCATGACGGTGTTTTTTGTTGAACATTTCTATCTTATAATCGTTCTAGGTATTATATTAAATATGTGGTTCAACGTGTTGATGCATTAGGTGGTTTAGAATACTGGAGGTCCGAACAGTGTATAAATCAATACGACTCATTTCTGCTGTTATTGCTTTATGCTTGGCACCGATAGCTACTCAAGCTGCTGTATACCAAAAAGTTCCCGGAACGGCGGTATATATCAGTGTCCCCGACAGCTTTACTCTGACAACCGATTTTAGCGGCTTTGTCGATAAACAAACCGGGGCTTCCATTCTTGTTGCGACCATGCCTCCGGCAAGTGACAGGATGAAGGAGCTTTTCAACGATCAGAGTAAATTTACAGCAGCAATGGGTGCGCAGCATTATGAAATTGCAGCGCAGCTCAAAACAAAATCACGCGATGGCTATGCTTTAACCGTCTACAAAGGCAAGCAAACCGCTGCTAATGGTGTTTTTGACAAATGGTCATCAATGCTTTTTGCGTCGAATGCATCTTATGTCATAACAGTGCAAGCACCCGAGACCGAAAAATTTGCGGCTGATGATGCGATGAAGATCTTCAATTCTGTTTCGCTTGCCAGCCATAATGACGAAACTGATCAATTAAGTGCTTTGCCCTTTACTTTTGGCGCCCAACCACCGTTCGAATTTGTCGGATCAATTATGAACAGTTCAGCAATGCTCACAATTCCGGCTTACACGAAAGATGATGTCGAACGTCCTGATATTATCGTAACAAAAGGGCTCGAGACTGCTCAGAATGCACCTCTTGATAAAGTTGTCGATACTTATCTTCAATCTATCAAAGGAACCGTCAATAATGTTGAGGATCGCAAGACCTCGACTACAAAATTTGCCGGCCATTCGGGACTTCGTTTACAGGCAACCGCCCTTATGAAAGGCGATCCTGTTGATCTCGTTATCTATGCTGCGGTCGGAAATGACGGACATCCAATTTTTATGCATGCGACCGGCGAAAAAGGCACATTGGCTGCCTATAGTAACGAGATTGAAAAAACAGCCGATAGCATAAAATTAAGAAACGAAGAAAAAAAATAAGTACTTGAAAAGACGTTAGATTCCGTCGTTTGGCATTTTTAGAATAAGGCTCCAGATCATCCATTGAAAGTATGGTCTGGAGTTCTTTGTCGTCGTTCGGAATCATAATGAACTGTTGATCTGGCGCCATAATGCTTTTTATTAGGAAGCCTGACGGGGATGTTCGTTGAATCGCGTGCCAACATCCACGGGCGATATTCGGCGCGAAAATTTCCGTTATGTTGGCGTATCGGTTAATCTATAACAGTAGATTGGCAAGTATCTTCATTTGGTTGTTCGACGAATTTGGATCATCGTTCATAAAACGAACACTAAACCATGCGGTTTTTTACTCATTTCGATTCACACAAACAAATATCTTTCAAATTTGGCAAATATCTTTCAAATTTGGCGAATCATAAATGATGGCAAATAGTTTGGATATGTTTGATAGAAAGTTACCGAATGGCTGATTTTTTATTGTTAAGCGTTCATTGGCCATTATTGATAAACACGCTTGCTCTTCATTATTCAAGAACACTCTGAAGACCTGATGCCTTTTGGATAAAGTCTCAAAATTAGCCTGTTGAATGGCCAGAGTCTGGCAGAGCCGCTTTTCATTTGCCTGCGTTTTCAGGATAGTATTGTGCATTTTTGGGATAGTAGATTTATTTGAATGGCGTAAAATTTTGGAATAAATTTGTTCCGTTTAATAATCAACGTTAATTCATATGACAGAACAGACGGATTTCTTGCATCTGTCCTTTTAACAGGATAGGAACGAGACTAGCGATAGTGGCTGTTGGTGAAGAAGCAAATTATCTTTCACCAAAAGCAGCCGTTTAAAAAGGTTCAGCTGTTTATGGCGAAAAAAAAGCAGATATCATCATTTGATAAAAAGCTCATTGTACGTTTGCTTCATGATAACTTCCGCAAACATGCCTTCTGGTATATTTGTGCGATTATCTCAATGCTTGTGATCTCTGCTACAACCGGCGCTAGCGCCTGGATTATGCGTGATGTTGTTAATCACATCATTGAAGCGAATGATTTCGAGATCATCGCGATGGTTTCAGTCGGTGTGGCGGTTATCTTCATTGTCAAAGGATTTTCCACATTTGCGCAAAGCTATTTTTTGAGCAAAGCCGGAAATAGCATTGTTGCCGAACAACAGCGCCGTATTTATTCACGCCTTATGCAGCAAGGTGTCGCTTTTTATCAGAATACATCTTCATCCGATCTGCTTGTGCGTGTCACACAGAATGCGAATGCCGCTCGCAGTATCATTGATACGATTGTAACCACATTTGTACGTGATCTTTTTTCGGTTATCAGTCTTCTTGCGGTGATGCTCTATCAGAATTTTCTCTTAAGTATCATAGCATTGGCTGTCGGCCCCATTGCTTTTATCGGTGTTCGCCAAGTTCTGAAACGCGTTCGCGGCCTGATGGAAAAAGAACTTTCCTCCATTGCCGAAATCATTCAGGTTATGCAGGAAACGACGATTGGCATTCGTGTCATTAAAGCTTTCTCGCTGGAAGAGCTGATGAAGCGGCGCATGAATAAGGCAATTACCGATGTAGAAGTACGTTCAAATGGCATTGCCACGCTGGAAGCTGCAACCAGTCCGATTATGGAAACTCTTGCCGGCATCGCCATTGCCGTCGTTATTTGTTTTTCCGGTTATATGGCCACGCAAAGGGTTGGCGTTCAGGGCGAGCTGATGTCATTTATTGTTGCGCTCCTTCTCGCCTATGAGCCGGCAAAGCGGGTTGCCAATGTGCGTGTCAAAATTGAATCGGGTATGATCGGCGTTCGTATGATGTTCGAAATTCTCGATCACCCGCTCACCCTCATGGAAAAAGAAAATCCGATTGATCTTGATCGTTCCAAAGGTGATGTCCGGCTTGAACATGTCGGCTTTTCCTATGTGAAGGACCACATGGTTCTTCACGATATCAATCTTGATATTCCGGCAGGAAAGATGACAGCATTGGTCGGGCCTTCCGGATCGGGTAAATCGACGATGATCAATCTGATCATGCGCCTTTATGATCCTCAGGAAGGTCGTATTCTGATTGATGGTCAGGATATTCGTGATGCCAGCTTCAAATCATTGCGCGAATTGATGTCTTATGTCGGGCAAGATACGTTTCTCTTTCAAGGGTCTGTCCGCTATAATATCGGATTGGGACGCGAAGGGGCGACCGAAGAAGAAATCGAGGAAGTTGCCAAGCTTGCCAATGCGCATGATTTTATCATGGATCTGCCAAATGGTTACGACACCGATGTCGGTGATAATGGCGGCAATCTTTCGGGCGGCCAAAAACAACGTATTGCCATTGCTCGTGCAATGTTGCGTAACAGCGAAATTTTGATATTGGACGAAGCGACAAGCGCGCTCGACTCGGAATCTGAATCCTTGATCAAGGAAGCTTTGGCACGTTTAACCACCAACCGGACGACGATCGTCATTGCCCACAGGCTTTCGACAATTTCGCGTGCCGACAAGATTGTTGTTCTGAAAAATGGCAAGATTGTCGAACAAGGAACGCAACATCAACTGTTACAGATTGAAGGGGGGCTTTATAAGCATCTCCATGATTTGCAGTTCAAAGATCCTGACTTCGACGATATCGACCATGTGGCGGATTCTTCACAATCGCAGAAAAAGATTGCCAAATAAATATGGCAATCCTCGGAGATAAGAATCCCGTTCCACTTTGTCCGGCTTAACCAAAAGCATATCTGAGCGATCAGAGAATTGCCGGTTGCGCTGGCTTTCTTTTAAAAATACTCTAGATTGCCGGAGGAAGAGGAATGGTCTTCTATCCTTGCAATTTATAGATGTTTTGAATGTTTCTCGCTTAAAGGAAAGCCCATATGAAAGCCGTCGGATATTTCGAGAATTTACCGATTAGTGACAATCGGTCATTGCAGGATTTTAACCTTGATATGCCGGAAATCGGCGACAATGACCTGTTGGTTGCCGTGCAAGCTGTTTCGGTCAATCCGATTGATGTGAAAACGCGGCAAACCGGAAAACCTTTTGGCGGTAGCCCACGAATTTTGGGTTTTGACGCTTCCGGAATTGTGCAAAAAACTGGCAAGAAAGTTACCGGTTTTCATGAAGGCGATGAAGTCTATTATGCCGGAGCCATTAACCGGCAAGGCTCGAACAGTGAATTTCAAGCGATAGATAGCCGACTGGTTGCCATTAAGCCGAAGAGTCTTGATTTCAAAACGGCAGCCGCCATGCCGCTTACATCGCTGACTGCTTACGAGATGTTGTTTGACCGGATTGATATTTTAAAGCCGGTTCATAAGG
>NZ_CAMLFE010000003.1 GCF_946479275.1 uncultured Bartonella sp. | reverse complement strand
TGGGTAAAAGCCAGATTGATGTTGCTAACGCAACCATTGATAAATCGAAAGATTACCTTGATAACATTCAGAAATCTTTGACCACTGCCTATGAAAAAGGTTCAGGCGATGTTGCAAAGATTCAGGCTGATATCAAAGCCAATATGAATGATATTCAGTCATCTGTTTATTCTGCATCTTTGGCTGAAAAGAACATTCTTGGTAATAGTGGTGAGTCAGTCCGTATCGCCGGTTCCTATCGTCGTGAAGGCTCGAATGTTTATGTTGATATGATCGACGTTGGCGGTGCCGACCTTAACTTTGCAACAAAAAAGGCTGATGGCACCTTTGATTTGTCAAAGGGTGTTTTGCAATCTGTTTTTGGCACTGGCTTTGCAGCAAGTGCTCCCAGCGATCCGGGTGCTCAGGAAGAGAATCCTGCTCCTGCTACTCCTGCTGCCGATGACCCCGCTGGTCTTAAAGCCTTGGATGCAACATTGGTTAGTGCACAGTCAAAGTATGCTCAGGCCCAGTCAGACCTGACTGCTGCTAAAGCAGCTGCAGCTGCAAATCCGGGCGATGCTACTCTTCAAACAGCTGTTACAACCGCACAAGGTAATGTAACATCGACAAAAAGCGCTGTAGACAATGCTTTGAAACCTATTGTTGAAGCTGCTGGAAAAATGACTGTTATGGACTTCGTAAACACGAATTTTTCCGGTATTTCTTCGTCAACAATGGAACAGGTCTTGAAGGCTGTTCAGAGTAAAGTCACGACTGCAACGTCTAATGTTGTTACTGCCGGTGCAACACTTGGTGCTGCGAAAGCACAGGTTACAGGCCAGATCGACTATGTCAGCAAGTTGATGGATGCCGTTGATAAAGGTGTCGGTTCACTGGTTGATGCCGATATGAATGCAGAATCTGCCCGCCTTGCTTCTTTGCAGGTTCAACAGCAATTGGGCATTCAGGCTTTGTCAATTGCCAACCAGAACAGCCAGAACATCTTGTCGCTGTTCCGCCAATAATGGCAATCATGCTCTTCCGGTTGCATCTCTAACCGGAGTTGCTCTATCAATTAAAAAGGCCGCGTCATTTACGCGGCCTTTTTTTATTGCCATTTTATATTTATTGCAGCATGTAGCGAAAATAAAAACATAAGCCGGCTAACTAAAACATTGTCATTTTCTTAAAAACCGTAATAAAAACATAATGATAAATGTTAAAGATAAATAAAAATAAAATTTATATTATTTTTTATAAAGTATATTTACATTTAAACCATTATAACGTATATATAAGGCGTGACAGGTTAGTGAGGTGTTTTAAAAGAACACCGACAAAACTGATAGGCATGAAGCCGCTCTGTCACCCGCTGGTTGGCCAGCATGTCCCTGTTAAATTCTAATCCGAAGGGACAATTATTATGGGTACAAGTCTACTTACCAACCAATCCGCTATGAATGCTTTGCAAACACTGCGTTCAATTGGTGATAATATGGACACAACGCAGCGCCGTGTTTCAACGGGCTTGCGCATTAACGAAGCATCCGACAACACCGCTTATTGGTCAATTTCATCCATGATGAAATCCGACCGTAATGCATTAAGTTCTGTTTCCGATGCGATGGCTTTGGGTAAAAGCCAGATTGATGTTGCTAACGCAACCATTGATAAATCGAAAGATTATCTTGATAACATCCAGAAATCTTTGACCACTGCCTATGAAAAAGGTTCAGGCGATGTTACAAAGATTCAGGCTGATATCAGAGCCAATATGAATGATATTCAGTCAGCTGT
The DNA here is from genome assembly GCF_946479275.1 of uncultured Bartonella sp. Classification (GTDB taxonomy): domain Bacteria; phylum Pseudomonadota; class Alphaproteobacteria; order Rhizobiales; family Rhizobiaceae; genus Bartonella. Next base: position 455,281 of record NZ_CAMLFE010000003.1, on the reverse strand, counting down.
TTATTCGGCATCTTTGGCTGAAAAGAACATTCTTGGTAATAATGGTGAGTCAGTTCGTATTGCCGGTTCTTATCGTCGTGAAGGTTCGGCTGTTTATGTTGATATGATTGATGTTGGCGGTAAAGAACTCAACTTTGCAACCAAGGGCGCTAACGGCACATTCGATTTGTCCAAAGGTGTCTTATCGGATGTCTTCGGCTCGTATGATACGACCAATACGGATGAAAACAAAACTCTTAGTAAACTGTTAGACGCCATCAAGTCTGCGAAAGTGGCTTTGGATAACCCGACCTCGACCCCTGGTGCTCAAGAAGGAGGTGCCGGAGGAGGTGCCTCTACCTCTACCAATCCACAAAAGACTTATGACGACGCCGTAAAAGCCTTAACTGACGTAGCAGACAAATTGACAGTGAAGGATTTTGCTAACGCTGATTTTAGCAATGTTTCTGCGTCAGGTATGGAGAAGATTATTAAAGCTATTCAGGGCAAAGTCACGACTGCAACGTCCAATGTTGTTACGGCTGGTGCAACACTTGGTGCTGCGAAAGCTCAGGTTACAGGCCAGATCGACTATGTCAGCAAGTTGATGGATGCCGTTGATAAAGGTGTCGGTTCACTGGTTGATGCCGATATGAATGCAGAATCTGCCCGCCTTGCTTCTTTGCAGGTTCAACAGCAATTGGGCATTCAGGCTTTGTCAATTGCCAACCAGAACAGCCAGAACATCTTGTCGCTGTTCCGTCAGTAATGACAATCATGCTCTTCCGGTTGCAAATGCAACCGGAGTTGCTCTATCAATTTAAAAAGGCCGCGTAAAACGCGGCCTTTTTCTTTATCTCTATTCTTTGCCTATTCGAAATGTTTTTTGTTCCATGTGTGTTTCAAGCATTTATCTTCATAGGCTTATTCAGGCTCCACCAGATTTTCTGGCAGATTATTCGTTGTGCCGGATTTTTCACGCAAATGGTGAAAAGTTGAAGGGATTGCCCGAAAAATCGCGCAAAACTTATTGGGCAACCCTGATTTCCGTAATCATCGCATCAACATCTTTGAAGCTGAACGGCATTGGAACAGTTTTTTCCAAAGGCTGCGGGTAGCGTACATTTGTTTTCGGGTCGACGTAGTGGGTTAATTTCATAGCTACGGAACAACGCATAAAATCACCGCTTGGACCAATTGTCCGAGGGTCGGTCAAAGTAATTTTGGCCTTTTGGCCGTCGTAATAGCCATCAACTCCAGCTTGATAGTTCATCCCGATAACGAGCTTGTCATGAAGAGCATCCAGCACCTCTCGCGAGCTACAGGTTTTTTTCGAGCCGCCACAGGCAACAAGCGGCAAACACAAAATAGCTGTGAAAAATAAACGGTACATCGATTATCCTTTTAATTTATCCCAATTGGTACCCCCGCAATAAAACAACATGAAAAACATGTTGTGCCGCAGCTCACCCCGATTGTCGAGTGGTCGATTTTCCAACAGAGGCTAGCCGGTTTTGGGTACCACGTCCATTCAAGGGTGACAATAGTTTCCATTGCCTATTAACCATAAGGTGAAGAGTATCAGATGTCGCACTGTGCCCAACCTCTTGTTCACCTTCGCGCAAGCTTCAGCCACTATGGTGCAAAGTAAAGTTAGGGATATGTCAGCTTTTAAAGCCTATATTTCTGACGAGAAACAACGGGTTTCTGCCCAATTAATACGGTAAAGATAGATGGATAGAATACTGGCTCTGTTTTCTTCGATTGGCTCGGCACTTGGCAAATTGGGCGCCAAACGCCTGATTGCTCTGGGTCTGGTCGGGGTTGCATTATTCGGAACGATTCTGTTTTCAAGCTTTTATCTCACCCGACCGACTTACGAGACGCTTTATGTCGGGCTTACCCGTGACGATGTCAATCGTATGGGCATGGCATTGGGTGAAGCAGGCATTGCTTTTGATGTCTCTTCCGATGGTACATCTGTTCAAGTTCCCGTTGGACAGGCTGAAAAAGCACGTATGTTTCTTGCCGAAAAAGGCCTGCCGACATCCAACAATGCCGGCTATGAACTTTTTGACAATATGGGTTCTCTGGGGCTTACTTCTTTTATGCAGGAAATTACACGTCAACGTGCACTGGAAGGTGAAATTGCCCGTACGATTCAGGCAGTGCAGGGGGTTAAAGCTGCACGTGTTCACATTGTTTTGCCGGATAAAGGCTCTTTCCGTCGTGCAAACCAGAAACCGTCTGCTTCTGTTGTCATCCGCACGGATGGCAATTTTGCCACGGAGTCTGCACAATCCATTCGCCAGTTGGTCGCAGCAGCCATTCCGTCTCTCGAAGCAAGTTCGGTTACAGTGCTTGATACAAGCGGCAAGCTTTTAGCTTCCGGAACCGACGCGATGAACGGTGCACCTGTCATGATGGCTTCGCTTGAACGGCAGGTTGCCGCGCAGATTGATGAAAACATCCGCAAACAATTGGCTCCATATCTCGGCATGGATCACTTCCAGACAAGCGTTCAGGTTGCATTGGATACCGACCGTCGCCAGACGAATGAAACCATTTATAATCCGGATTCACAGGTTGCGCGTTCGGTTCGCACTGTCCGCGATCAGGGTGACGCCCAGAACAATCGTAATAACGGCGCTGTCGGTGTTGAACAAAACATTCCGCAAGAAGAAATTGCAGGCGGTGCGGGCGAAAACTCTTCCGATAAAAAGGACCGCCGTGAAGAAACGACTAATTACGAAATCAACTCGAAAACAATTTCCACAGTCAGCGACGGTTTCAATGTCAAGAAACTTGCTGTTGCCGTTGTTATCGACCGTTCACGGTTGAAACCCAGTGATAAGGAAGCACCGGCACCGGCCAATTATGTTGATGATCAGGTCAACCGCATCCGTCAAATGGTCGCAACAGCGTCCGGACTTGATCCCGACCGTGGTGATATTATCAATGTAACGGCTGTCGATTTTGTCTCTAACGACGATGAAAATATGCAGCCTGTCTCGACACCGATCTGGCAGTCTCTGTCAAAATATACGTCTGGTCTTGTAAATGGTGCAGCCCTTGTCATTGCAGTTTTGCTCATCATGTTCTTAGGCGTACGTCCGCTGATGCGCGAAATGCATGGTAACCAGCTTGCACTGTCGGGAGCCAATGAAAGTGCCTTGGCCGGACCGGAGAATATGCCGGCTCTACCGAATGAGGCTAGCAAGAATGAAGGGTTTGATGGTAATATGATACCGGATGAGGATGGACTACAAGATTTGCGTTCTCGTATGCGTGTTCCGCCGCAGAACCGCCTTGATCAGATGATTTCGATGGATGAAGACCGTTTTGCAAATGTCCTGCGCGAGTGGGTACAGGAAGACGACAACAAAGGAACACCGGCACAAGCAGCTTGATAACGGCCGTAAAACCCCGGGTGAAAGATGATAAGCGCAATGGATAACAGCAACACAGAAATGGAAAACAAGAAAGCGGCTTCGCTTTCCCATTTTTTGAGCGATTTTGCGCCTCGTAAAATTCCTGATACCGAGGTTGAAGTATTGCCGATGGATGCGGAAATCCCCGTTCATGAAGAGGAATCCGTTGTTGAAGCCGACGGAATGGTCGACTTCAACCACAAAGAAGATAAACCTGAAGACAGCTTTGATGAAGCTTCTCTCGTAATGGAGACGAAAGCCAATGCAGAAGAGCTAAGAAAACAGGCTGTTGATGAAGCTGTTGCGCAAACAAAATCTGAAATGGAAGCAAAGTTTGCACAAGAAAAGCAAACTCTCATCGCCGAACATGAAAAAGCTTTGAGCGAATTGAAGTCAAAAACCATTACGGAAGTTGCCGGAAATCTGGATGAAAGTCTGAAAAAAGGCTTTGATGAAATGCTTGAAGACATCAGCACCGATGTTGCAAAAATACTTGGCGCATTTATTGGCGACAAAATGCACGACGATGCTTTGAACGATTTTGCAAAACGTATTGCCAAAGAGGCAGTTTCAGCCAAGCAGCCATTGGTTATCGAAGGCAATGAAGAACTGCTGAAAGCTTTGGAACAGCGGCCGGATTTTGACAAGGACAAGTTTGTTTTGCGGCCAACCGATTCAGCCGACATAAGGCTGGAATTGGGCAACGAGGTCATCGCAACGCGACTTGAACCGATTATGAAAGAATTGAAGGGGCTGGTAGAATGAGTTCAGACGAGCCCGAAAAACCTCATGATGAAATAATCATCGTCCGTCGTGGCGGTCAGGATGAAGGCGAGCATCACGGCGGCGCATGGGAAGTTGCTTACGCCGATTTTATGACGTCCATGATGGCGTTCTTTCTTGTTATGTGGCTTATCAATGCTGCAAATGAAGAAACTAAAGCTGCCGTTGCGAGCTATTTCAATCCTATCAAATTGGTTGACCGGCGCACCAATCCGAAAGGTATTCAGGATAACGATGCGGTCGGCGACAACGATATAAAATCCGGTAATGAAGCCCATGGCGAACCGGGGTCGAAAGAAGCAGGCGACAAACAAAGTAGTGCCGAACAGCAAAAAATGATGAGCGAGCCTTACGAAGAGCTCGATAAAATTGCCCAAAAATCTGCTGCCGATCAAGAAAGTGAAAGCGGAGCGGGCGGCAATGCCGAAGGCGGTTCGCAAAAAGGAGCAAGCGAAGGAACAGCGTATCGGGATCCTTTTTCACCCGATTACTGGACAAAAAATGCGTCTCACGAAATAGCCGAAGCAGATGGCGGACCAAGCCAGAATTCCGGCGGGCGTGATGCCAAATTGCCAAGTCAGCCGGGGGTTGCAATTCCCGAACATGCAAGCGAGACGGAAACTCCTGGAAATGAGGGCAAGCCGGTACAGGCTGCCGAACAGTCCGCTCAACAGCAAAATGCGACGGCTGGCGAAGAGAAAAAGGCTGAAAACGCTTTAAATAACGAAGCAGAGAAAGCAGGCGAGCAGACGCCGCAAAGCGAAAAAGAAAAACAAACAGGAGGGGCAGCTGGAACTTCGGCGCAAACAATCGAGCAACAGATCAGTGTGACCAAAGCAGAAACACCACAAGAAGCAGCAAAAGACAAATCTTTGCCAGCTGTAGTCCGTGAAATCTCGAGCGAGCTCAGCAAACTTATCAAAGATGCGAAAAGTACCCAACAACCGATGGTTCGGGTTGTTTCGGTCAAAGATGGTGTGGCGATAGAGCTGATGGACCAGGCCCATTATGGCATGTTTTCTGTCGGTTCGGCTAAGCCGGATAAAAAAGTGGTTGATCTTTTAGCCGGTGTCGCAAAAATTCTGCAAAATAAAAAGGGCGATGTTGTCATTGCCGGTCACACCGATTCACGCCCCTATAAAAGTGCAACTTACGATAACTGGCAATTATCAAGCTCTCGCGCACAAATGGCTTATTACATGCTGGTTCGTGGGGGGCTTGACGAAAAACGGATTCTCCGCGTTGAAGGCTATGCCGATCATCAGTTAAAAAACAAAGCTGATCCTTATGCAGCCGAAAACCGCCGGATCGAAATCTTCATGCGGTTGCCACAGGGTGAAACGGAAGAAAAAAGCAGTAACGGCAATAAAGAAAATGCGGCTGATAAAGCCAAGGCTGGCGGCGAGACAAAAGTGGAGAAGAAACAATGATAAATCGTTTTTTCAAAATGATATGTCTTGCCGGTGTCGCTCTGCCACTTATCGTTTCAACACCGCTTGAAGCACAGATGACCGAATCCGCATTGGGGCCGGTTCAACTTGTCCGCTCTTTGGAAAGCTTGCAGGATGATATTGCGAGCGGCCAGCCCGGTGCATTGCAGATGCAACCACGCGTGCTTGCCGATATCGGACAGAAGTTTTTGGCTGAAGACCCATCGACTTGGGAAAATGCGCAAAATCTTTTTGCAGCACTCACTTATCTGTTCAATGGTGGAAATCCCAGTGTTGTTGAGACTATTCTCAAAAACGCGCCGGATGGTATCATTCCCAAAAACTACATTGATGGTGCGCTGGCATATAGCCATCACAAAAAGGATAGGTTTTTAAGGGCTTTTGATAACTTGCCCGAAGATGATTCCGAAATTCCGGCAGCATTATTGCTTTCAATCACTTTGAGCACGGTAGCCGATTTGACGGAAGCCAGTCCGGAAAAAGCATCAGCTCGTTTGAATTGGGTAAGGCTTGCAGCACCGGGCTCGCTTTTCGAGGAAGCGGCTATTCGCCGTCAGGTGAAAGTTGCTACCATGATGGGCGATGTCAAGCTTTTGCGTTTGCTTACGAGAAATTATGTAACGCGTTTTTCAAAATCGCCCTATGCAAACGAATTCTGGCGGGATTTTGCTACTTCATTGCCTATGATGGATAGCCGTTTCAATGATCAGGAATTAAGCGAATTCGTTGGTTATGCACCAAAACAGATACAGCTCGTTATCTATTTGAAAATCAGTCGGGCAGCATTGATTGAGGCGCGTATGCCGCGGGCGCATTTTGGCGCCGAAAAAGCTCTCGATCTTACACAAAGCCTCAATGTCGACGACTCTTCGGCGCGCCTTTATTATGCCGCAAGTTCGGTGGGGTCAACGGCAGCGGAAGATGCTGGCGAGATGTTGAAGACAATTTCTGTCGACAATTTGCCGGAAAGAGACCGTCCTTTGTTAATGGCCGCCAAAGCGATCGCCAAAGGAGTTGTTCTTGATACCAATATTTTGCCGAAACAACAGGAAGAGGATGAGGATTCAGACGAAGAACAACCAGCATTGAAAGAAGCTGTCGGAGTACCGCTTGATCAGGTCGGGAAAAAAACGACCGAACCGTTACCAACGCCGACGGAAAATGCTTCAGGCAAGGTTGATATGAAAAAAACATCTGGTGAAATTGATCAATTCATGCAGCAGACACAAAAGAAAATCAGTGACGTAGACAAACTATTGGAGAAAAAATGATGGTAATTTCGGGGGATTTTACGAACATTATTGCAAGCAACACCCAACCCAAAGCCGAGAATAAAAGATCGGCACAATCCAATCAATCTTCTGACACAAGTTTTGATGATATCTTGCATAAAGATCAGGGTGATAGATCTGCAACGTTGAAAGAAGGCGACAGGCAATCGGCAAAGGTTGCATCTGATAAATCCTATTCGGATAAAGCTTACTCCGACAAAGCATATTCGGATAAATTCTATGCCGATAAAGTTGCAAATGATAAAGCTTCGGCCGACAAGATTGCTAATGATAAAGGTGCAACTGACAAAGCAGTCAATGATAAGGTTCGTTTAAACGAAGTTACCAAACAAAACGCTTCACGAACGAAAGACAGCGTATCCGGGCAACCGCAAAAACAACAAGAAAATACGAAGACTCCTGTACACCATGATCAGGATAGCGGTGACGATCAATCGTCTTCGACTATTCACGAAATTCTTAAACATCTTGATGAACAGAAAACCGGCTCATCAAAAGAAAATGGCGCCGCCGGTTCGAATTCTAAAAGCGATGAAAAGTCCGATCAGTCCGGTTTGAACGGAACTGTTTCCAAAGATAGATTGCATTTGTCCAGAGACAAAAATGGCAAATCGGACGACGGCGATGGTAGCCAAGCCGAAAACACCGGAAATTCTTCAAGCTTGGATGTTAACCAATTGGCGACTGTGAACCACGTAGTTGTCAATCAAAACAATTATACGAAAGCTGCTCATCCCCTTGGCGGAGATAAAAGTAAAGGTGATATGCAGCAACCGGAAGCAATTGATGCAGTTGTGGATTCTCCTGAAAACGCTGTAGGTCAGGCATCGAAAAGTGCAAAGGATGGGAAGCTTACAGCAGTACAGACAAATAGTAACAAAAACGGAGTTCAAGCTGAAACAGCTCAAATTTCCGGAGCAGAAAAAGACGCCAAAAAGGCATTTGGTAAAATTGCGAACGATGACAAAGTAGCAGACGAGCGTGCTATTAAAGCTGCCGGTGAAGATAATCGTGGACAATCGGGGCTTACCCTTGAAGATGACAATAACGCTTCAAGCAGGAGCGAAGATGGTGACGCGAAAGTCGCAGCTGGTCGAGCAGATCACACTATGGCTAGTCGCAAGCAAAATGGCGTTAGACGCACGCAGAACAACGTCAACCAGATGTCCAACAATGCTTCGCAACAGGCAAATTTTGATGATGCTGCCGAAAAAGCTCAGGCTAGCTCGACATTGAATATCGGTGATAGAGTAGCAACAACCGACTCGCGGGGGGGCGATCAGACACAAGCCGGCCGCATTGTGGGCGTCGAGGTAACAGAAAATCGGCAAGTTGGCGATATGCGGCTATTGCGCATCAAGCTCAATCCGGAAAACCTTGGCATGGTCGAGGCGAGATTGCGCAAAACAAGCGATGGGCTCCATATCGAAATTCATGCCGAACGCCAGGAAACGGCACGTCTTCTTGCAGCCGATCACCATGCGTTACATAAGGCACTGGAAAAATCCGGTTTCAATGACGATGGACACCTGACGATTATGATTGTCGACAGAAGTTCACAAACAGTCCAACAGGGACAATCGAGCAATTCGGGCCAATCACCGTCCCAGCAAGATAATAGTGGCCAGAATTTTAACGGCCAGCGGCAATTTTCCGGACAACAGGGACAAGGTGGTCACAATGGATCAAGGCAAGCGTTTACCGAATTTCCGGTCACCGGCACGCCCTTGCAGGAAGAAGGTGTCCGTGAACAAACTACTGTTCGCGATCCTCGCCATCTGGTTGTCTAGTCTGACACCCGTTGCGAGTGCCTTCGCTGGTAATGCTTGCGAGGGCGAGATGATCGAAGCATCGAAACGTTATGATATTCCATTGGGAATTCTTTATGCTGTAGGTCTTACTGAAACCGGTAACAAAGACTCACTTCAACCCTATGCGCTTAATATTGATGGAAAAGCGTATTTTGCACAAAACGAGTCGCAAGCATTGCGTATCTTTTATGAGGCAAAACGTCGCGGTGCAAAACTGATTGATGTTGGCTGTATGCAGATCAACCACTATTATCATGGAGAACGTTTTCCCTCGGTAGCGGCAATGTTCCAGCCCCATCTCAATGTCGATTATGCTGCGCGATTCCTTAAGGAATTAAGGCAACGGGAAGGGAGTTGGACGATGGCGGTCGCCCGTTATCATGCAGGGCCGAATAATAACCCTGCGCAAAAAAAATATGTCTGCCAGGTCATGGCGAACATGATTGCTTCCGGCTTCGGAAAGTGGACGCAAGCTTCGCGCCAGTTTTGTCGTGGAGAACTATAACTGATGTTTTAATAAGCATGGTTAAATTCTATAGTTAACGTGTTTACGCATAACTAACTATCTGAAAATGAACGAGTTTTATGTGAAAATTGATTGTTCGAAATGGCAAATTGTTAAAAAAATAGTCTAAATTTGGGAAAGTATGGCAGATTCTTGACAGGAAAAGTTAAAAACGACTTGTAATTTTCGTGGTGAAAGATATCTTAAAGAAAAGTCCTCATTAAGGATAAGTTCTTGAGTTTTAGAATTTGGTGGGGACGTTTATTAGGAATAGGGACATGATAATAGTTGTAGACGAACGCAAGCTGGTGACGGATGGTTATTCTGCCTTGTTCGCACGGGAAGGCATCTCGGCAACAGGTTTATCATCTGCCGATTTCGATGACTGGGTAGAAACTGCACCAAAATCGGAAATGTCAGCAGTCGAAGCGATTCTTCTCGGAGATTGTAAGGATCGTATCGAATTACCGAAGAAAATTCGCGCTCATTGTGATGCTCCTGTATTGGCTGTCACGGAGAACAATTCACTTGAACAGACATTGGCTTTGTTTCAGGCCGGAATTGACGACGTACTTCGCAAACCCATTCATGTCCGTGAAATTCTGGCTCGGGTAGCAGCAATCCGCCGCCGCATGGGTGGAGAGATCCGTAAATCCGATGCAGCAGTTGTTTTGGGGCCGATCAGCGTATTTAACGATGGACGTGATCCCCAGATCAACGGTGTTGATTTTGTTCTACCTCGTCGTGAACGTCGTATTCTTGAATATCTGGTTGCCAATCATGGCCGTCGTGTTAACAAGACGCAGATTTTCAACGCCATATATGGTGTATTTGATTCAGAGGTGGAAGAAAACGTTGTTGAAAGCCACATCAGCAAGCTTCGCAAGAAATTGAAAGCCAAGCTTGGAAGCGATGTCATCGATTCAAAACGTTTCCTTGGTTATAGCTTGAATATTGATTAATTTATCGTAACTCCATACGATTTCTTTAAGCCTGCGATTTCGCAGGCTTTTTTTTGCTTGTTGCAAAAGTGGGTTTTACAAAGTCTCTAGAAACAACTTTACCTTGAAATTCCGCTCACTCGTATCATTTTCTTAATTGTTCATTCCTGTGGTGAAGTTGGAGTCAAATGAACCATCCTGTTTGCTCGATTTTTACTTTCGAGTTGTAGAGGCAAATTTGAAACCTGCATGGAGGTTCAAGACAGCTTTTTGAAAATGAAACGTGACGACGATGAGCAATTAAATTCTTTGAAACTGAAATAACGCCAGCTTCGCACAAGGATGCGCTTCTATGTTGCAACTATGGTTCTCAACTCAAGGAGATAACAATGGGTATTTACGGTATGATGCGTACCGGCGTTGCAGGAATGAACGCACAGGCAAACAGACTTACAGGCGTTGCAGATAACGTCGCTAACGTTAGTACGGCTGGTTACAAGCGGACGGATACCCAGTTTTCCGATCTGGTTATGCCATCAACGCGTAATGCTTATCAATCCGGTGGTGTCACAACAACTGTTCGCCATGATATTTCAATGCAGGGTGCAGGACGTGGAACAGGAAAGCCTGGCGATATCATGCTTGAAGGTAACGGTTTTTTCCGTGTTCAAGATGAATCCGGAACCGAATATTTGACCCGCGCCGGTTCTTTCCAGAGAAATGGCGAAGGTTATTTACAAAATGCTGCAGGATTTTATCTGCTGGATGAAACCGGAAAACGCGTCATGATTAAAGGTGGCGCAGGTGAATTGCTCCAAGGTCAAGTGACTAAGAAGATCGATTTAACAGCAAATCTTCAATCGGATAAAAAAGCAATTAACCGTACAGGCACGCCGCCGGTGAAATTTGATCCGAATGAGGAAAACTCCTATCATTTTAAAAAATCTAAGACGGTTTATGACGAACAGGGAACAGCCGTTGATGTAGATTTTTATTTTACAAAAACAGCAGATAACACATGGGAAATGTGGACCTATGTTGGCGGTAACCCCTTGACGTCCCAAGATAGGACTGATCCGAATAATCCGATTAATGTTGCTAATCCTGTAACATTTTCTTTCGATAACAAAGGCAATTTGACCGGTATGAAGGATAAAAATAACACCCCAATTACACTTGATCACAAATTGACTATTTTAGTACCGAACGTGAATAAACAAGTTAACGCTGATGGGACGACAACTACAACGACTTTTCCAGTAGCCATCGATCTCTATAATCCCGATAAAGATGGGAAAACGAGTTTAACGCAGATTGGTGCCAACTTCACATTCGATGCGGAAGCTGACGGTTATGCACCAGGGACCTATAAAGGCTTCAGTTTTGGAACAAACGGCGAAATACAGGTCAGCTATAGTAACAGTCAGGTAAGAACGATCGGTACCGTTGGCCTTTCGACAGTGACTGCGCCTGACTCACTTATTCCGATTACCGGAACAGTGTTCCAGGCAGTACCGGAAGCCGGTGGTCAAACATTCGGACATCCGGGTGAAGGTACATTCGGCGTTTTGAGAAGTGGCATGTTGGAAGAGTCAAACGCCGATATCGGTGATGAATTGACAGACATGATCGAAGCGCAGCGCAATTATACTGCGAACTCGAAAGTGTTCCAGACGGGTTCGGAAGTAATGGATGTTATTGTCAATTTGAAACGATAGGACTAACCTTACTTGAAACCGGCTAAACGGCCGATTACATGAAATAAAAGAAGGCTAAAATGACACTAGGTACAGCACTTTCTACAGCAAGAAATTCACTCAAAACATCGTCTGGTCAGATGAGTGTTGTATCACAAAATATTGGTGGTGCGCGGGATACAAATTATACCCATCGCACCACCCATGTCCAATCCGGCGCCAACGGAATGGTCAGTTCCAAAGTTATCCGCGATGATAATCCGGAACTTCTTACAAACTATCTGGTCAAATCCAGTCAATCGGCTGCTGCTGCGGCTATAAACAACGGTGCAAATCAACTTTCGAACATTTATAGCGCGAACGATTTTGAAAATTCTCCGTCGCGCTTGCTTGACGATTTCAAAAAAGCTTTGCAGTTTTATGCAAATAATCCGAGCCAAAGAACAGCAGGAGATGCTGCGATTGACAAGGCAAAAGATCTTGCCAATACGTTAAATGCCGGCTCCAAAGCAATTGAAAAAATACGCACTGACACAGATAGCGAGATCAAGGATTCTGTTGATCATATCAACGATCTTTTAAAACAATTTCAGCAAGTTGAAAAAGAAATCGTTAATGAAAAAGGGTCGGGGCGTGATGGCTATGCCTATATGGATCAACGCGATGCAATTCTTAAAGAATTGTCTCAGGAAATTGGTATAACCACAGTTACTCATCCTGACGGGACAATGTCGATCTACGGGATGGATGACAGTACGCTTTATGACAAGGTTCCGCGTCAGGTTTCATTTTCTCCAAGCGGGCCATTGCCTGCTGGAAAAGCGGGGAGCCCCGTCCTTGTTGATGGTGTTCCTCTCTCGCATGATGCTTTCAATTCGCCTAACGGGTCCGGCAAGCTCGGCGGTTTATTGAAAGTTCGCGATGAAACTGCTCCGCAATACCAGAAACAACTTGATGAAATAGCCAATGCGCTGACCGATATTTTTAAAGGTCCTCCCGCTCTATTCGAGGGTGGTGACGAAACTCAAGTCACCGGTACGGCTGGTAGAATTAGCGTTAATCCGGAATTTGATAGCAACACCGTTGATGGTGGTCCGGAGAAGCTCGGTAAAGATATTCAAAAACTGATCGACAATTTGGATAAGCCCCGTAATTTCGGTAACGATACAGGGCTTGATAGCACGCAAAGTATCACGTCTTACAGTAAGCAATCCCTTTCGTGGATAGAAGGTGTGCGCCAGTCTGCCACCTCTGACAACGAATATAAGAGCACAATGTTCAGCCGTGCCGGAGAAGCTCTTTCCAATGAAACGGGGGTCAATACAGACGATGAAATGGCGCTCATGCTTCAGTTGGAGCAAACCTATTCGGCAACTGCACGTATCATAACGACTGTAGGCAAAATGCTGGATGACCTGATGAGTGCGGTAAGGTAGGTGTGAAATGAATATCAACGCAATTTCTACTTATGTCTTGAACAATTCGCAGCGCTCGATTGTGTCGCAAGCTCAATCCGAGATCAATGAAGCAAGTTATGAATCAACAACGCAGAGGGTTAGAGATCCCGGCTTGAAACTTGGCCGGCAGACAGGTCGCTTTGTTGATAACGAGAACCAGATTTCGACACTTCAGGGCTTGAAAGATAGCAATAATTTGGCCGCTCAGCGTATGGCTTCGGCGCAAACTGCTTTGCAAAGTCTGGTGGGTGCGAGCACAAAAGATAAACCGGGTGGCAGCCTTGTCCAGTTTAACAAGGCTTTGGTGGGCGACAATGTTTCGGCTACGCCTGCAACAATGCAGTCTGCTGCTCAAACAGCTCTCGACTCTTTCGTTTCGGCAATGAACACCAGCTACAATAACGAGTATGTTTTTGGTGGATCAAATACAAGCGAGCCACCTTTCGATTACTACAAAGCAGGCAGCAATACTGGCGGTAGCAAAATTGTTCAGGATGCATTCAGAAATTACTTCGGCTTCAATCTTGATGACCCGCAGGTTGCCAATATAACAGATGAACAAATGAAGTCCTTTATTGATGGACCATTTGACAAGTTGTTTGAAGAACCAAGTTGGTCAACAAATTTCTCTCGCGCTAAAGATGGCGCAGTCATGAACCGCATTTCTGCAAGCGGCGAAACTGTTGATATTTCAGCAAGTGCCAATGATGCCGGTTTTCGTCATGCGATGAAAAATATGGTTCTCGTTGCCGAATTCGGTAACATCGGGCTTTCTTCGGCTGCCCAGCAAGTTGTAGGCGATCGTGCAAGGGCTTCTTCCGATAATAAGTCGACCGGAAGCGCGATTAACGAGATTATAACGTCGGCCTCCAATTTAGGTAACTCCCAAAATCGGGTTACCAATGCCAATGACCATATCAATGCACAGTTAAGTATATTGAACCAGACACGTAATGATATGATCGGGGCAGATGCTACTGAAGCATCTGCAAAATTGGTGCAGCTCCAAACTGTATTGCAGATTTCTTACAATATGACAGCTCGGATCGCCAAAATGACTTTGGCAAATTATATTTAATTTAATCCTTTTGGCGTAAATTAAATAACACGGATGTAAAATCTGGGGAATTTTTGATGTATCAGATGCGGTACGAAGATATAATGGAAGACGATCAAATGGGCGCTCGCGAGCGCGAAAGTATTCTGTTTGATCGCTGTATTAAAATGCTACGTGCTGCCCAGAAGGCAGGTCCAAGCACCCGTGAGGCGTATGAAGCCGTAGCCTTCACGCGCAAATTGTGGATTATTTTGATTGAAGATTTGGGGCTGGCGGAAAATGCACTCCCGACAGACCTTAAAGCCTCTCTGATTTCCATTGGTTTTTTTATTCTGAAGGAAATCCAGAGATTGGAGAATGGGGAAACAGCAGATTTTGATACTTTGGTGGAGATCTCTGAATCCATCAGAGACGGTCTTGCTACAAATCCGGAGAAAAGTAAAAATGACTGATAAAACGATGCATATTACATTGCGGCCTAATGAAAAAATCTATCTGAACGGCGCGGTGCTGCGGCCGGATCGCAAGGTCACATTGGAGCTTCTGAATGATGCAACCTTTCTTCTTGAAGCCCATGTCATGCAGGCCGAGGATACAAATACTCCTTTGAAGCAACTTTATTTCGCTGCACAGGTTATGTTGATCGACCCAGATACTGCCGACAAGACTGTAATGATCTTCGTTGAAATGCTGGGGAAAATGCTGCGCACATTTAACGACCCGATCATTCTGGAAGGTTTACGCAAGTGCATTGATTTGACTGAACAGGATAAGATTTTCGAAGTCTTGAAGGTCATTCGTGGATTGTTCGATCGGGAAGCCACAATTATGGGTAAAAAGCCCGCCCCTGCAAAGGAAAAGAAATCAGCCTAATTTTAGGAGAAAATTCATGACCATAAGTGCTGTCGATAATAACACATCAAGCCTTATGAAATACACTCCGGCAACGAATACCGCTGCCGGAAAGACTTCACCGTCTTTATCGAGTTTTGCCTCGCAGGCTGAATCAAAAACAGACGATGATAAGAGTGCAACCACAGGTACGAATGCTGCTCCTGCTTCAACATCTGCACCAACAACTGGAACGCAAACACCTTCAACCTCGAATACAGGCACAGGTACGGCTACCGGTTCTACGACCGGTACATCGAGCACCGATGGCAAAGCGCCAAGTGCAGATTATAACACCTTCATCAAATTGTTGATTGCACAGATGAAGAACCAGGATCCAACCAAGCCAATGGATTCAACCGAATTTGTTTCGCAATTGGCAAGCTTCTCGGCAGTCGAGCAGCAAACCCAGACGAACACCAAACTTGATACAATGGCTAAGTCGCTGAACAATATCATGGTTGATGGCCCGATTTCTCGCGCTGAAGGTTATGTAGGGAAATATCTTTCATTTACCGATGAAAAAGGCGTTGTGACTGCCGGGACTGCCCAATCTGTTACGATCTATAGCGATGGTCTGATTGCTAAACTGGATAACGGCAAAGACTTACTTATCGGGCCCGGTGTTACTGTGATGAATAACAAGCCACAGGCTTGATCTGATCGGGGTTAGAAAAAATGAATGAGGCCGATGCCGTAGATATGATGACGGCGGCAGTGTGGACCGTTCTGGTTGCAAGCGGTCCTGCTGTTGGTGCTGCTATGGCCATTGGCATTGTTATCGCGCTGTTTCAGGCTTTGACACAAATACAGGAAATGACGCTGACATTTATACCTAAAATTGTCGTCATTTTTGTTGTGCTTGCTCTGACCGCTTCGTTTGTAGGTAGTCAAATTTATTCGTTTACCCAGTTGGTTTATGGCCGCATTGAATCGGGATTTTAATCTCGTTGCCTTTGCAAATATAAAGTAAATAATAATGCGGCAGCACTTTTTGAGACGTTGAACAAAGTGATAAAGGTACTACCTTTAATAGGACTTTTCTGAACTTAGCTCAGTCCTATACGTTTCTCGATTATATATATCAAGTAACGTTTTCCCGTTCAGAACGTAGCAATATTTAATAAATTTATTATCGCTGTAAGGATACAGGGTTCCGTTCATATATTTTGTTTTGTTCGAGATAATAGGATGTTTCCGCTAACTGCATCTGCGGTGTGTTTACAAAATTTTTGACAGTTTTGCGACGTTTGAGAACTGCAACAGCGAAACTCTTATGTTCTTTATAATATCTCTCGATTACAACACTGGACGTGCATTTAAATGCCATAAAAAAATGGAAACAGCCGTTAATAGCCATTTCCACTCAGCATTTTTAAATTTCGCAGCTTTACAGAATTAGATATCTTCTTTGATCGTATCGGGGGTTATCCCATTTACATCGGCCTGAGTTTTCGCCTCGAAGCTTCCGGAGTTAACACTTGAACGACTTGTGTTGCTATCCTCTTGAACTGGCGAGGTTATATTTGTAAATTTATCAGCTTTCAAACCGGTAGCCTTTTTATCTGTGCTCTTATCATCAAAAGATAGATGCGGCAGATGGGCCTCGCCTTTCGAGCTAGCTTTGCCACCACTGAGCGGAGAATCGTCGTTTGCTTGAACTCCACTTGATATCTGATTGCTTGTTCCGTCAGCATTGCTCATACTATCTAAGTTAGCTTCCAGCGTAACTTTATTGTCTCCAACATCAGGAACTTTGGCTTTCCGATCATCAACTTTCGTTAGGCCATCAACATCTATGCGCGTTGTACTGTCATCCGTTTTCTTGCCATTCAAGCCATCGTCAGATTGTCCTTGAACAGCTTCGAAAAGTTTCTCCATTTCGGCGCGAGCTTCATCAAGATTTTTTTGATGTAAAGCTTCTTGTGAGGCTGTTTGTTGTTCTTTTATAAGTTCTGTAATGTGAGCCATTATTTCAGCGACACTCGCAGAAATCGGATAATGCGGCCGCGGTTCAACAATAGGAATTTGTTCGACAACCGAGTCGGTCCGAGCCGTCTGCGTTGATGGCACCGCTACTTGCACGGTCGTCAACGAACGGGTGCCTGATGTAGCATCAACCGGTTGCATAATTACTCTCCAAAAACTATCAACAAGCTCCAATCTTCATGATTTTTCTTGTTCTGTTTCGAGCTCCTCATAAGCCTAGTTGGCATAATATTCTTTTTTTTAGAAAAAAGCAAGAATTCTTGATAGATTTCAAATATTACGAGGAAATAAAAGAATCTAACACTTTTGGTATAACGAGAATCCTATCTCCGCTATGAAATAACGATGATGGTCATCAAAAGCGTAATCTAACCAGAGTGACAATATATCAATTATCAGGTTGAAGTTCAAACAGACTTTGAATGCTTTTAATAAGCGACAACTTCAGTGGGTTGCAGCCTTTCGGCTGTCGATTAGCAACAAAACAGCAATTTTAAGCTGTTGTTCATTTGAAACCGGTATTACTAAAAGCAACTATATACATGATATGGTGCTAAATTGATTATCCCATGCGCTCTGAAGCATAGCTCCCGGGTGTTGCGGGGAAGACAACTGTGCGGTTATCGTTGATAAAAACGCGATGATGGATATGAGCGTGAATGGCACGTGCTAAGACTTGTGCCTCTACATCCCGCCCAAGTGCAACGTAATCATCTGCGTTTTGTGCGTGGGTTACACGCACAACATCCTGTTCGATAATCGGTCCTTCATCAAGATCGGCTGTCACATAATGGGCGGTGGCACCGATAATTTTGACACCGCGTTGAAAAGCTTGCTTATACGGGTTTGCCCCTTTGAAGCTTGGCAGAAATGAATGATGGATATTGATAATTTTTCCCGACATTTCTTTGCAAAGCCGATCCGACAAAATTTGCATATAGCGGGCGAGAACAACGAGCTCCGTTCCGGTTCCGGAAATGATTTCGAATAAACGGTCTTCGGCTTGTTGCTTGCGGTCTTTATTGACCGGAATATGGTAAAAGGGGAGGTCGTTATTGACAACGAGCTTTTGATAATCAAGATGATTGGAGATAACACCCGTTATATCAATTGGCAGTGCACCTATTCTCCAGCGATAAATGAGGTCGTTCAGGCAATGGCCGAATTTTGACACCATAATCACAACCTTCATGCGGTCTTGTGTAGCAAAAAAATTGGCCTTCATAGAAAATTCGCGAGCAATCGGCTCAAATGCCTTTTTGAGCTCTTCAATATCTTTCCCGCCTTCACTGTCAAAACCGATGCGACAAAAGAATTTCTTAGACAGTGCATCATCAAACTGCGAACTGTTGACAATGTTGCATGTGTTTTTTGCTAGAAATGTCGCTATAGCGGCAACGATGCCCCTTCTTGCGGGACAAACGACAGTTAAAACGAAACGTGACATTGTCATTTGGATCAGTTGTCCTATTGGCCATTCAATTATTATGTCGGGTGACTTCCGGTTATTATCTGTTTTTAAATAAGAAATATGAATATAACGTTATTGCCGGTTTTTCGGTGGACCATCGAAACTTTTGCTCATTACAGAGCCTAAGTTTTTGCCAAATGACATGGCAATTATTCCCCCACAGTTGTAAAATAATAAGAGTTCTTTTCATGGAAGGAATTTGGGAGACAAAAGTCTCTTTTGATATGGACACTTGGTCTATGATGGAAAATGTTGGTTGGTTCGTGGCAATTGTGGGACCGAGCGGGGCGGGAAAAGATACGGTCATTAATGCTGTTCATGAGATTCTTGTAAATAACGAGGCTTTTTTATTTACCCGGCGCATAATTACGCGAAAATCCGGCGTCTCACAACAAAATGAAAATCCGAAAAATTTAGGTAACGAAGACAATATGGAAGTATCAGTGGCAAAGTTCCTGAAACTTCTCGACCAGGGCGCATTTGCCATGCACTGGTTTGCACATGGCATCTATTATGGCCTTCCCGCAGATATCAAGAATGATGTTAAACAAGGGAAAATTGTCATTGCCAATATCTCTCGAGAATGTCTTGGAATGGCAAGCAAACTATTTGACCATGTTTTCGTTGTTGAAATCAATGCTCCGGTTCAAATTCTGAAAGAACGGCTCATCAATCGTAAAAGAGAAGAAAAATCCGACATTGCCGAAAGGTTGGGACGTGCAAATGTTTCAATCCACTTGCCCGAACGGGCTGAATATAGTTACATTGATAATTCGGGCGACGTCAAAATTGCAGTCGGTAAATTATTAGCAATTCTGGAAAACTTGGCTGGACAAAAGCCTCGCTCGATTGCAGAGAAGCGTTAAGTCTATAGGTGGTAAAAGCTGTTTTTGTTTTTCTCCGATTTACTGCGGAATCTATTTTTCTGGTCAAAGTAAAATATTTTCTTTGCTTTTCGAAAAAACATAAAATTCACTCGTTTCAAGCTCTCTGTATTCTTGAACATGCAGAGGTCATCAATCCGATATTTTGCAAAGACCAAATAATTGATATTATATAAAAAAACCTTGTTCCGTCGGTGCACGGGCACTTCGGCCTGTCCATAAATTCAATCGCATTCAAGGTTGATTTAACAACTAATGTTCTAAAAGACACCATTGAGGAAACGATAATTCGTTCAGCGAGAATAAAAAGGAGGTTAAAAACAACCTCCAGTCAGATAACTAAATTATACGGGTCAAATCTGCGGTCTAAAATGGAAGCCGATCATTCCGGCTCATCTTCGTCCGGCTCACTGGTGAAAAGATTTTCCCCTACGACATCTCTATCTTCGTCACTCAACGGATTTTCAATATCTTCTGCTTTTTTGTTGCGTGGACGTAATTTGCCATCGTCGTCGCCTGTAACATCATCAAAAATGTCGACAGTATCGACCGGGCCATTCTTGTCATCATCCTGTTCGTCGATTTTTTCGACATCGACTATTTTTACATGTTTATTTTTATCGTCATCGGACATTTTAAAAATTCCTGTATTCATACTTCTGGTTAAATGTGTGTTTCAACCCGATCGTCTGCAAGACTAGACCATTTTTTTATTACTCATGTAAATGATGCAGTTTTAAACTGCGACAATTCACCCCGGTTAAATAAAAATGAACGGGGCTTCGACTGAGAAAAACAGATGAATAACTCAGGCTATCAAGTTTCGTTAGCGTTGTTTCAAAGTTCTCTTACCTTTTTAGGGAAAGAAAAAATCCTTTATCCAGCCTAAGTTGTAACGTCTATGCAACAAATATTGAATGTTAAGACGGCGCCGATAAAGTTCGAAACACAAAATGTCGGATGTTTGAAAAATAAAAACACTAAGAAAAGTAAGGAAAATTCTGCTCACCGCAACCGAGAGACGAGTTGGCTATGTGAAATTATATGTTACAACCACAAAATTATCGATATATTCAGGCGGTTGGGTGAAAATTCATTTCAATTAAAGTAATGAAAATCTGCCGGAATTTTCAGGAAAATAAGCGGAGGTCAACAATCTCTCTTTACGTTATTCACGACTTTAAACTCGGCCTTGATGTTTGAGGCTTGGATTTATGATGTTGGCGCAAATCAAGCAAGCAACGGATTTTTTTATTCAAGAAAACGTTGTAAGAAAAAGCGACCCGCACATTAGTTCAATAGAGCAAAAATAAATTGAGCGGGATTTTATATGGTACGAAAATTTTTTTATTTTGTACTTTTCCGATTTTTCACGTTTTTGAAAAAATGAAAGCCAACAATCTTGATGAGATATATTGGCTGGGGAACCTGGATTCGAACCAGGACTGACGGAGTCAGAGTCCGCAGTTCTACCGTTAAACTATTCCCCAGCATTTCTGCTTTTAGCGAGAACAGCATGGCTTTTAGCATATCCATTTCAAGATACAAGCCTAAACTTGAGAAAATAATTTCGGCATGGTGCGTTCAGTCTGTCGGCAAAAATTCCGGACAACCAATTTTGGCTATCGCGCCACATTTTGGGTTAACGTTAAATAACATTTCGTTTCAGCTTTTAAGCTTTTTTCAAAAAAATGAAGAAGCTTGGTTCCAGCTATTGGTAAAAGCCGCCAACACTGTTACATTAGAAACAACGATAGGTAATGAAGTGTCCATTGCGAGGAAATGTCCCCATGGCGCTTTTAAGGAAAGATGATGATGACTCCGTTGATCGACAACCTGAAAGGGTCGGAGCGGGGGAAGCCGGGCGGAAATGATGCAAAAGGTGTGCATGAACGCTTGGAAAGGCATGAAAATGGCGGTGGAGAACCGCCTTTAACAGGGTCTTTAGCTGTTCCCCCATTCAGAAAAAAACGCGCAAAAAGGCGCCAGAACGCAAGATTGCGTGTGTCTGGCGAACCGGCTGCGGCGGCTGGACCTGAGAAATCCCGTCGCAATAAAAGGCGCTCGCGCAAAACACCGGTTATGGTAAATCCTGACAATAATGCAACGAGGCCAAAGAGTGTTGAGACAAAAAGCTTAAAAAACGAGTTCAAAAGGCGTGGAAATCCAATTCATGGCTTTTGGAAAAAAGCTCCGCTTTATGCTGCACTTGATCTGGGAACAAACAATTGTCGTTTGTTAATAGCTGCGCCAACAAAACCCGGCCATTTCCACGTTGTCGATGCCTTTTCGCGCATTGTACGTTTGGGGGAAGGATTGGGGCGTACGGGATGCCTCAATGAGAACGCGATGGAGCGGGCAATCGAGGCTCTCAAGGTTTGTCGTCTAAAACTTGATCAAAGAAAGATCAAACGTTGCCGGCTTATTGCAACAGAAGCTTGCCGGTCGGCTGAAAATGGTCAGCGTTTCATTGAACGGGCTGCACGAGAAACCGGCATCGATCTTGAAATTATCGACCGCGAGACAGAAGCACGTCTGGCAGTTGCTGGTTGTGGCACACTGGTAGAAGACGATACCGATGCGATAGTTGTCTTTGATATAGGCGGCGGATCTTCGGAAATCGTATTGATTGACCGGTCGAAAAAACGCTCTCCAAGGCTTGCCGAACATATTATTGCATGGACGTCCTTACCCGTTGGTGTCATCACTTTGGCCGAGCGTTTCGGCGGGGAAAATGTGACAGCTGATGTTTTTGAGAAAATGAAGGATTATGTCCGTCATTTGCTGATGCGTTTCGAGGGGCGCAAAAAGCTTGGTGCATTGGCAAAAAGTCCGCATTTTCATTTGTTGGGCACTTCAGGTACGGTTACGACGCTTGCCGGTATTCATTTGGAACTTGCCAAATATGACCGTCGTTTGATTGATGGAATTTGGCTTAAGAATGATGATGTCGAACGTATGACCAAACGTTTGCTTTCATGGAATCTTGAAGAGCGCATTGCCAACCCGTGTATTGGACAGGATAGAGCCGATCTGGTGCTTGCCGGTTGCGCCATTCTTGATGTCATAAGAGAAGAGTGGCCGTCCGAACGATTGAGGGTGGCTGACCGTGGTTTGCGGGAAGGGATATTGACGGAATTGATGTCGCGTGATGGTGCATGGAGAAAACGTCGCCATATGAGTGAACGTTTCAGTCAGCCAAAAACTCGTGAAAGTGAGCGTTTATGACAACGAAAAAAACAGGAACACATGCAGGCGGAAGAGGCGGCGCCGGTACCCATGAACTCCACACAAGGGTGAAAAAGAAAGCAGGAACAATCAAGGCTTCATCACGCAGATGGCTTGAGCGTCATCTCAACGACCCTTATGTGCATCAGTCAAAAATAGACGGATACCGTTCTCGTGCAGCTTACAAACTTATCGAAATCAATGAACGCTATCATCTCTTAAAAAAAGGACAGAAGATTATTGATCTTGGTGCTGCCCCCGGTGGCTGGTGTCAGGTAGCAGCTAAAATTGTCGGCTCTACAAATGATCATCCGTCTGTCGTTGGTATTGATTATCTTCACATGGATCCTTTGCCGGGTGTTACAATGCTGGAAATGGATTTTCTTGATGATGATGCGCCTCGAAAACTAATGGACGCTCTTGGAGCCAAGCCCGATCTCGTAATTTCCGATATGGCTGCGCCAACAATCGGTCATAAGCAAACCGATCATATCAGAACGATCCATCTTTGCGAAGTGGCTGCCGATTTTGCCGTATCGGTATTGAAACCGGGTGGACATTTTCTCGCCAAAACCTTTCAGGGCGGGGCAGAAAATGAATTGCTGACGATATTGAAACAGAATTTCAAAAAGATTTACCACGTCAAGCCTCCGGCAAGTCGGGCAGAATCGGTCGAACTTTATTTGTTGGCCTATGATTTTAAAGGCCAAACGGCTTGAACAGGGATATAGAGTCTGCTTGCGTTACAAGTTTGTGCAGCCACCAAGCGCTCTATTTCATAATAGCTTATAGTTCGGAAAGAAAATCTAAAATAGAATGCATTGAAGAACGAGTGACCGACGAAAAGTACATGAAATGACAAAAGAGATCGTCGCAATTTCGGGCGCTACTTTAAAATCGTTTCCACGACTGAGGCTGTTTGAAAATCCTTTGAGAAAACGATGAATATTTGTTCTTCCGGAATTGTTTGAAATTTAAAAGTGCATCTATCAACTGGTCGGATGATTTTGCGAAAAAGCAGAGTTTTTTCAGGAAAAACGATGTGATTATCAAGGTCGTTTTTTAAACATCCGGCTAAAAATCAGGAAAACTATTTCGCCATTCAACTCTATAGCCTTGTCTGGAACTTTGCGCTATGAGAGAGGCAAAGACCAACGAAGAGTATAAAAAATGAAATTTCTCGATCAGGCGAAAGTCTATATCCGCTCCGGAGATGGCGGGGCAGGTGCAGTTTCCTTCCGGCACGAGAAGTTTCTCGAATTCGGGGGGCCAGATGGCGGTGACGGTGGTCGTGGCGGTGATGTGTGGGCTGTTGCGGTCGACAGTTTGAATACGTTGATTGATTACCGTTACCAGCAACATTTCAAGGCAAAAACCGGTACGCATGGCATGGGGCGCAATATGACCGGTGCCAAAGGGGCAGATGTTATACTGAGAGTACCGGTCGGTACCCAAATTTTTGAAGAAGATAACGAAACACTTATCTGTGACTTGACAGAGGCGGGGCAAAAATTTTGTCTGGCAAAAGGCGGAAATGGAGGTTTTGGCAATCTGCATTTTACCACTTCAACCAATCGCGCGCCCCGTCGAGCCAATCCCGGACTTGAAGGTGTCGAACGTACTATATGGTTACGTTTGAAATTGATTGCCGATTGTGGACTTGTTGGTCTTCCAAATGCCGGAAAATCCACTTTTCTTGCATCTGTTACAGCAGCAAAACCGAAAATTGCCGATTACCCATTCACTACATTGCATCCCCATCTCGGCGTGGTGCGTATTGACGGGCGTGAATTCGTACTTGCCGACATTCCCGGTCTTATAGAAGGTGCCCATGAAGGCGTTGGCATTGGTGACCGGTTTTTAGGCCATGTCGAGCGCTGCCAAGTTCTTTTGCATCTTGTTTCTGCTCAGGAAGAAGATGTAGCGAAAGCTTATCAGATTATCCGTGACGAATTGGAAGCCTATGGTCATGGGCTTTCTGAAAAACCCGAAATCATTGCTTTAAGTCAGATTGATATTCTTGACAGAGAAACAAAGCAGGAAAAGCAAAAACAACTTGAACAAATATCAGGGAAAGAAGTCCATCTTTTGTCAGCGGTTACGCACGCAGGAATAGAGACAACTTTGCGCTCCATTGCTCGAATTATTGACGAAAGTCGCAAAGAGAAAGTGGCGAAGGAAGCCGGAGAATAGGCATTAATGGTGCAGGAATTAAAAAAACTCGATCAATATAAACGTATTGTTGTCAAAATCGGGTCAGCTCTCCTTGTTGATCGAAAACACGGCCTCAAAGTTGAATGGCTTGAAAGCCTGATTAATGACGTCGCCGCATTGGAGAAAAAAGGCGTAGAAATTCTTCTGGTATCTTCCGGGGCTATTGCCTTGGGACGCACGCTCTTGAAACTTCCGTCGGGTTCTCTCAAACTTGAACAGAGTCAGGCATGTGCGGCAATCGGTCAGATCGAACTTGCCAAAGCCTATGGAGCCCAATTGTTAAAACATGGCTTGATGACCGGCCAGATTCTCCTGACACTCGTAGACACGGAAGAACGCCGCCATTATCTCAATGCAAGAGCGACAATCAATACGTTACTTCATTTTGGTGCAGTCCCTGTCGTTAACGAGAACGATACGGTTGCAACCGGTGAAATTCGTTATGGCGATAATGATCGTCTGGCAGCGCGCGTTGCAACCATGATGGGGGCGGATCTCCTTATTCTTTTATCCGATATTGATGGCCTTTATTCTGCACCGCCGCATCTTGACGATCATTCGCAATTCATCCCCTATATCCGGTCGATTAATCCGGCTATTGAAAAAATGGCAGGGCAAGCGGCTTCTGAGTTATCGCGTGGGGGAATGAAAACAAAACTGGAAGCAGGCAAAATTGCCAATCAATCCGGAACGGCAATGATTATTACATCCGGTAAGCGCCTCCATCCGTTGGCCGCTATTGATCAAGGTGAAAGGGCAAGCTTTTTTGCAGCGAGCGAAAAGCCTGTAAGTGCATGGAAAACATGGATATCCGGTCAGCTTGATCCCTCAGGTACATTGACAATAGACGAGGGAGCAGTGCGTGCATTGAAAAGAGGAAAATCTCTTCTCGCAGCCGGTGTTGTTGCTCTCAATGGTGATTTTCACCATGGCGATACAGTGGCGATTGTTGACAAGGATAACATTGAAATCGCAAGGGGATTGGTCAGTTATGATAGGGATGAGGCCGATCGCATTATCGGATTGAAAAATTCCGAGATCGAAGGTGTTCTCGGCTATGAACCGAGATCTGCAATGGTTCACCGCAATGATATGGTTTTGCGGAGTTAGTTATCATTCATTATCAATCATTTTTGTTACGCTTATATTATAAATATCATTTCTTAAATTTAACGAGCGTTGTGGTCACAATATATATTGAGTTATCGGGTGCGATGTGGCTAATTGCCGGAAAGCAGCGGTAAGTAAGGAAATGTTTCATGGCTGGTTTGCACGAAAATCTTTTGAAAATGGGTAAAGATGCCCGTTCGGCTTCCCGAACGTTGGCGCTTAGCCCCTCGCTTAAGAAGACGCAAGCACTTGACGCGATCGCCAAAAATATTCGCGATTTTAAAGACGATATATTGTTGGCCAATGCCAAAGATATAGAGAAAGCCAAAAAAAATGGCATGAGTGCTGCTCTTGTTGACCGTCTGTTGCTTGATGAAAAACGTGTTTTGTCGATCGCTGACGCTGTTCATACAATTGCCGGTCTTCCTGACCCCGTCGGCGAAATTATGAGCGAATGGAAACGTCCGAACGGGTTAGAAATCCAGCGTGTTCGCACGCCGCTTGGCGTTATAGGTGTTATTTACGAAAGCCGGCCCAATGTGACTGCCGATGCAGGCGCCTTATGTCTGAAAGCCGGCAATGCTGTTATTCTTCGTGGTGGCTCTGATAGTTTTTTGTCGTCCAAAGCCATTCATAAAGCAATGGTTGAAGGCTTGAAGTCTGCCGGTTTACCTGAACAGTCTATCCAGTTTGTCGACACAGTCGATCGTGACGCAGTAGGTGAGTTGCTTACCGGCCTTGATGGCAATATCGACGTTATCGTTCCAAGAGGTGGCAAAAGTTTAGTCGCGCGTGTACAAAAGGAAGCGCGTGTTCCCGTGTTCTCCCACCTTGAAGGTTTGTGCCATATCTATGTTGATAAATCCGCTAATCTCGACATGGCAAAAAACATAATTATCAACGCAAAATTGCGGCGCACAGGGATATGCGGTGCGGTGGAAACTATTCTCATTGACAAAGCAATTGCCGATAAGATTGTTCCGGTCATTATTGCACTTCAACAGGCCGGTTGTGAAATTCGCGCGAGTGCAGATCTCGTTGATAAAATTCCGGGTGCCAAACTTGCAACCGTAGCAGACTGGTCGACCGAATATCTTGACGCCATTGTATCAATAAAGACAGTCAATGGTGTGGAGGGCGCCATCGACCACATCAACCGCTATTCTTCCCACCATACAGAGTCGATTATTGCTGAAGATAAAAAGGCGGTTGACTTGTTCTTCAGAAGTCTTGATTCAGCCATTCTTATGCACAATGCGTCGACCCAATTTGCAGATGGTGGTGAATTCGGTTTCGGAGGTGAAATCGGCATTGCAACGGGTAAAATGCATGCTCGTGGTCCGATCGGTGTCGAACAATTGACGACATTTCAATATCATGTCAACGGTAACGGGCAGATACGTCCTTGAATGACGTTTTTCGATATGAAAACAAAATGCCGCATTGCGAAAGCGGCAACCGGATAGGCCTTTTTGGCGGGTCATTTAACCCGCCGCATGAAGGGCATCTGCTCGTTGCAAAAATTGCGCTTCGTCGATTGAAACTTGATGAATTATGGTGGATGGTAACACCGGGAAACCTTTTGAAAGACCGAAGCGGGCTTTTGCCACTTCGTGAAAGAATGCGGTTAAGCGCCGAACTTGTTGACGACCCGCGAATAAAAATTACCGGCTTTGAAAAAACAATCAAATCCTATACGTCAATCACAACGCTCACCTATATACTTGCTCACCATCGCAATGTCCGCTTTGTCTGGGTCATGGGCGCCGATAGTCTTGCCACATTTCATCAATGGCAGGAATGGAAGAAGATCGTGGATATTATACCGATTGCTATTATTGATCGGCCATCGGCATCAATGTCGGCACTTTTTTCGCCCATGGCGGAAACATTCCGGAAATTCCGTGTTAGCGAATATGATGTTGCTGCGTTGCCCAACAAAAAACCTCCTGCATGGGGATATATTCATGGTCGACGCTCTTACGCATCTTCCACGGGCTTGAGGCAGAAAGATGCGAAGGAGTGCTTGAACGGGAGAGCACCGGAAAACCGGAAAAATGCTGATTTTTCTTGAAAAAAAATGGTAAGTCTGTAACCATTATAATCAAGAAGCAGGTGTTAAAAATTAGGGTCCATATCGGATTGAAAGGTGAATAATCTGAAAAAAACTATAGAAACATCAAAGAAACATAAACTTGGCAGAGAGGCTCCACTTCAACAAAATTTAGCGGCCGATCATGCCGGTTTGGTTGTCGAGAATAATTTGCAGCGCGTTCTTTCGAGCCTTGATGATTCAAAAGCTCAGGATGTTGTTACTATTGATCTTCGTGGACGTTCCCCGTTAGCCGACTATATGGTGATTGCTTCGGGCGGTTCGCAGCGCCATGTTTCGGCATTGGCCGACCACCTCCTTTATGCGGTCAAAGATTTCAATAATGGTCCAACCAAAGTAGAAGGCCTTAGCGAATGTGATTGGGTGCTGATTGATCTCGGTGATATTATTGTGCACCTTTTCCGGCCGGAAACACGAGAGTTTTATAATCTCGAAAAGATGTGGGGAACGGTTAACAACAATAACGGTGTTTCTCTGACAATCGGAGAAAATTGACGTGCAAATTTCGATATTTGCCGTTGGCCGTATGAAAAAAGGCCCCGAGCAGGAACTTGTCAGCCGTTATTTCGACCGGTTTTCAAAATTGGCACCTTCCTTGGGGCTGAGCTTTCAGAATGTTCATGAAATTGTTGAAAGCCGGTTACAAAATGCTGACCAGAGAATGGAAGATGAGGGAGAAAAGCTTCTTTCATCCTTGCAAGAGGGGAGCCGTCTGATTGTTCTTGATGAACGCGGAAAATCGATAACATCGGTTCATTTCGCACGAATGTTGCAAAATTTTCGCGACGAGAGCAGCAAACATCTGACTATTGCCTTGGGTGGTCCCGACGGGCATTGTGAAAAGGTCCGAAAACGTGCAGATTTGTTACTGTCGTTTGGCGCAATGACATGGCCTCACCAGATTGCGCGAATTTTGCTTAGCGAACAGCTTTATCGCGCAGCAACGATTTTGAGTGGTCATCCCTATCACCGTGTGTAACGGTATTTTGAAACTATTAAAAAACGCATTTGTTAACTCCATTTTAGGGGGAAACAGCTTAAAACGGTGTTTTAAACGTCAAGCGGCTTCAATAGGAAAAATGGTAAGTTTTGTCATCAGATATGATGCAAAGTTTATCTCGCATGTATTTGCGGGAGCTGTGATGATTTGTGCTTTGATCTATTCGACCTTCCCCGCTTTTGGCGATGAAAACGGAAATAGACAGGCGGCAGCCAAAGCACTCGAAGATATTCGCCAGACGATGACAATTTCACGACAGAAAATGGCTGAATTGGCAGGACAGGTTGATAATTTGAAAAAAGATCAACGAACACTGACAGCCGAAATTGTTAAAGCCGCAAAGAACGAACGGGAAGCTTCCGAAAAAATTGCTGCAAGCGAGAACAAGTTAAAAGATCTGCTTGATGAAAAGTCGAAAGTAAAACAAAATCTTGACAGCCGAAAGAGCGAATTTTCTGAAGTCCTTGCAGCTCTTGAACGAATGGGGCTCAATCCGCCTCCGGCTATTCTTGTCGAGCCGGATGACGCATTAAAATCTGTCCGCAGTGCAGCGCTTCTTGGAACACTTGTTCCGGAAATGCGCGAAAAAACATTAGCACTTTCAGCAAGCTTGAAAGACCTGACGGCAGTGGAAAATTCAATAAAAACCGAACATGAAGAAATGAAAAATCAGGTTCAGTCACAGGCTGAAGAGCAAAAACGATTGAGCCTGTTGCTCGAAGAAAAAGCTAAATTACAAAAAACTTCCGAAAGCGAACTGAGTACACAAAGAAAAAACATCGAGGAACTATCGGAAAAAGCAAAATCTCTTGAAGACCTGATAACCGAACTCGAGCGGCAATCGCGCCAGCAGACCGCGAGCACCGGCATTACGAATGAAAATGCTGGTCTTCTTCAAAATCTTGATTTCGAGGCGAAAAAGGGTAGCCTCGTTTTACCGGCGGCCGGTAAGCTCGTTCAGAAATTCGGGGCCAATAATGGTGCTGCCCTTGGAGATACACTCGAAACGCTACCAGGAGCAATTGTAACTGCCCCCGCTGATGGAGTGGTTGCCTATGCCGGACCATTTCGTTCATATGGCGAATTGGTAATCCTTGATACAGGACAGAATTATCATATATTGCTTGCCGGAATGGACAAGATCAATGTAGCCCAAGGCCAATTTTTGCTTTCAGGTGAGCCGGTTGGTACAATGGGTAGTCAACAAATTGCTAGTGCGGCTTCTTTGGATATAGGCAAAAGTACTCCGATGCTTTACATTGAGTTCAGAAAACAAGGTAAACCTGTAAGTCCGGCACCGTGGTGGGTGGCTGGTAAGTCGGGAAGGAACCAGAATGATTCGTAAATTGACTGTTTTGGCTGCCGGAGCATTATTGGGCGCAAGTTCAATGATCATGATGCAATCTTTTGCAGCAAATAGTGATGGCGACACTTATAAGCAGCTTGCCATTTTCGGCGATGTTTTTGAACGCGTGCGGGCGCAATATGTGACAGTGCCTGATGACAAAAAACTGATTGAAAATGCTATCAACGGAATGTTGACCTCGCTTGATCCGCATTCATCCTATATGAATGCCGAAGAGGCAAAGGATATGCGGGTTTCCACCAAAGGCGAGTTTGGTGGATTGGGTATCGAAGTGACAATGGAAAATGACCTTATCAAGGTTGTTTCGCCAATGGAGGATACGCCTGCTTCCAAAGCCGGTGTTCTGGCTGGTGACCTTATATCAAAAATTGATGGCGAACAGGTGCGTGGTCAGACCTTGAACGATGCTGTCAGCAAAATGCGTGGCGAAGTTGGCAAGCCGATCAAGCTGACAATCATTCGCAACGGCGTGGACAAGCCTTTGGAAATCACTGTTATTCGCGATATCATCAAGGTCAAGGCCGTCAAATATCGTGTCGAGGGTGATATCGGCTATTTGCGTCTTATCCAGTTTACCGAACAAACCTATGATGACTTGCAGGCTGCCATTAAAGACATCCAGTCGAAAATTCCGGCGGATAAGCTTAAGGGATATGTCCTTGATCTGCGTTTGAATCCGGGTGGATTGCTGGATCAGGCTGTCAGTGTATCGGACGCATTCCTCGATAAAGGCGAAATTGTTTCAACGCGCGGTCGCGATCAGGCAGAAGTCATGCGCTTTGACGCAAAACCGGGTGATATTTCGAACGGCAAGCCGTTAATTGTTCTCATCAATGGTGGCTCGGCCAGTGCTTCCGAAATTGTTGCCGGTGCTTTGCAGGATCATCGCCGTGCAACAATTCTCGGCACACAATCGTTTGGCAAAGGTTCGGTGCAAACAATTATTCCCCTTGGTGATAATGGTGCTTTGCGTTTGACAACAGCGCTTTATTATACGCCTTCGGGTTCTTCAATTCAGGGCAAGGGGATTACGCCGGATATCAAGGTCGATCAGCCATTGCCGGATGAGTACAAGGGGTATGACGTCAATTTGGGCGAATCCGAGTTGAAAGGTCATATCAAGGGCAATCAGGAAGATGATAAAGGGTCCGGCTCTGCCGCCTTTGTTCCGAAAGATCCGAAAGACGATATCCAGCTCAATGAAGCCTATAAATTGTTGCGTGGTGAAATGGCAAATGCTGCCTTTCCGCCAAATCCGCAAAAAGGCGTCCCTAATTGAACAAAATAAAAAGCGCGTTCAACGCGCTTTTTATTTGTCTAAATCGGGCGTTGAAGTTTTCTTGTTGAAAGAGAAACTGGAAACGTGAGGTCTCAATTTTTTAAATTTAACTTAAGGGTGGCGGGCTTAATCAAAGCGTTATAGAATCTCGATTTGATTTCGGTTGGCAAAATATTTGGTAAAAAACGATGACAAAAAACGATATGGATAAACAAAAAAACAAGACAGATTTGCCTTACCGTAAGTGCGTTGGAATTGCCTTGTTTAACAAAGACAATCAAGTATGGGCCGGACGGCGAATTACAAACCGTTTAAGCGAGCTCAAGGGCGCTTCCAAAATATGGCAGATGCCACAAGGAGGGATTGACAAGGGTGAACTCCCTATTGAGGCAGCAAAACGCGAACTTTATGAAGAAACCGGTGTCCGTTCGATAGAATTGATTGCGGAAACCGAGGGCTGGCTAACATACGATTTGCCCGAGGAACTTGTCGGTATTGCGTTGAAGGGGAAGTACCGCGGGCAAACACAAAAATGGTTCGCATTTCGCTTTACAGGTGATGACAAAGAAATTGCGATCAATCCGCCTCCGGCAAACAATACTGCAGAATTCGATCAATGGAAGTGGGTGGATCTGGAAGCTCTTCCGATGATGGTCGTGCCGTTTAAACAAGCAGTTTACGAAAAGGTTGTTGCCGAGTTCCGGCATATTATTGCTTGATACAGTCAAACGGATGAAATTTTTCTGGTTTCAACGCATCAGTTCCTTTATACATTGTGTTTGAATTTCAAATATCGGGGAAATACTTCCAGAAAGAATTTTAATATGAAACGTTTGCTCAGTTCTTTTTTTGTGGCTGGATTACTTTGTTCTACTTTATCAGCCGTCGCCGCTAATGATAAGGGCGGCAGACCCAATGCTGCAACGTTGCCGAATGGAGCTTCGTCGCTCACTGAAACCTATGGGCTGTGGACTGTCAATTGTGCCATACAGAACGGTGAAAAAGCTTGTGCTCTGCTTCGTCAGGAAGTTAACAACCAGAACCAGCCGGTCATCAGCATGAATGTTTCGACAAATAATAACGGGGATGTTTCCGGTGTTATTGTTGTACCTTTCGGCATTCTGGTTTCCAAACCGGTAAAGCTTCAGGTTGATGATACCAAGGCGGTTATTGAAACAGGCGTTCGTACCTGTATGCCTGTCGGTTGCATTGTTCCTGTTGCCTTTGACAAAACGTCAACTCAAGCCTTACGCGCTGGTAAACAACTCAATGTCAAAGCAACTTCGGCCGGTAATAATGAACAGCCGCTGGATAATCTCTTCGTACAACTTGACGGCTTCGGCTCGGCTCTTGATCGCTTGAATGCACTTAAAAAATAATCCGTCGAGTGCATAATCGTTTGATTAGTTTGATTTGGAAAAATGGCTCGAAAGGGCCATTTTATTTTTTGAATAATAAAAGCCTTAATGCATTGAGAGTGACGAGAACAGTCGCTCCAGTATCGGCCATAACAGCAAGCCAAAGTCCTGTAATGCCGAAGATTGTTGTCAAAAGAAAAATCAATTTCAAGCCGAGCGCTATGGCGACATTTTCCTTGATATTCAACATTGTTGTTCGGGCAAGCGAAATAAGTGTCGGTATATCGCTCACACGGTTGCGCAATATGGCAGCATCGGCTGTTTCCAAGGCTACATCGGTTCCCGAGCCCATGGCAATGCCGGCATTTGCAGCGGCAAGTGCCGGTGCATCATTGATACCATCGCCCACCATAGCAACAATATGATTTTTGCCAAGTTCATTGATGGCTTCCACTTTCATGCCCGGCATCAATTCGGCTTTGACGGCAATACCCAGTTTTCTTGCAATGGCTTCTCCGGTCTGTCTATTGTCACCGGTCAGCATAACGGCTTCAATGTTTAACCGGCGGAGTTCTTCTAAAGCCTCGGAAGCATCGTCCCTTGGCTCGTCGCGCATTGCAATAACGCCGATTGCCTTGCCATCATGATGAACAACGACGACCGTCTTTCCTTCGCTTTCGAATTTTTCAGCACTTTTTTGTAATGTTTGGCCGATAATTCCGTAATCGCTTGAAAATCTTGGGGCTCCGATGAAAACCGGTTTACCTTTCCACTCGGCAATAATACCTTTACCGGCAACGGCTTTGACATCTTTTACCGAAACGGCTTCTATTTTACGTTTTCCGCTTTCAGTGATGATCGCAACAGCAAGCGGGTGGCTTGATTCCCGTTCCAGAGCAACGGCAAGTTGCAATAATTCATTTTCAGAATATTCGGTTGCAACAACATCTGTGACAACAGGTGTGCCCTTGGTCAAAGTACCGGTTTTATCGAATGTTATACAATTGACCTTCGATAAAGTCTCAACCACGTTCCCACCCTTGACAAGAAGACCATGACGGGTGCCGGTCGAAAGTCCGGATGCGATGGCTGCCGGAACCGAAATAACGAGCGCACAAGGGCAACCGATCAATAAAAGAGCCAATCCGCGATAGGTCCATTCTCTCCATTGTCCGTCAAAGAGTGGAGGAATAATGGCGACGAGGATAGCGATACCAACAATAATCGGCATATAGATTTTAGAAAAAGCATCAATAAACCGTTCTGTCGGGGCTTTCGCATCCTGTGCTTCCTCAACAAGTGAAATGATGCGTGCAATGGTATTATCGGAAGGCTTGGTTTCCACACGAATACGCAATGTTGATTCATTATTGATGGAACCGGCAAAAACCTTGCTGTTGATTGTTTTTGTTACGGGGATTGATTCACCGGTAATCGGCGATTCATCGACACCGGAGGTTCCCTCGATAACAACGCCGTCAGCTGGCAAACGATCGCCCGGTCTTGCAAGGACAATATCGTCAATCTGAAGGCTTTCGGCAGGAACTTCTTCAAGCTTGCCGTCTACTTCTCTCCAAGCGGTTTTAGGAGCAAGTTTGCTTAATGACTTGATGCCGGCACGCGCGTGACCTGTTGCAACCCCCTCAAGCACTTCGCCAACACAAAAGAGAAAAACAACGACGGCTGCTTCTTGAGTTGCATTAATGAAAATGGCACCGATTGCCGCAATTGTCATCAGCATTTCAATCGTAAA
The DNA here is from genome assembly GCF_946479275.1 of uncultured Bartonella sp. Lineage (GTDB taxonomy): Bacteria > Pseudomonadota > Alphaproteobacteria > Rhizobiales > Rhizobiaceae > Bartonella. Next base: position 420,221 of record NZ_CAMLFE010000003.1, on the reverse strand, counting down.
GGGACTGCCATTTTTCAAAGCTGCAAACGCCCGTTTTGCAACCGGAAGAAGTGCAGCGAGTGCAGCAATTGTAAAAAACCAGAATGAAAGATTTGGTAAAAAAGTCGATGCAATATATGCAAGAGCAAGGAGAACACCGGATAAGATCGCTGCTTGGCCTTTTTGCGTTTGATACCAGGATTTTTCTTCCTGTTGTTCGCGAGGTTGATTGTTGTCGATTTTATGAAGGCGATAGCCAAGCGATGCGACTGTTTTTTCTATCTCTTCGGGGCTGACACGGCTTTTATCCGCTTTTAAAGACAGTCTTTCTCTGGTGAGCGAAACATGGACATTTTCCACGCCCGACATGCGTTCCAAAGCGGTGGTAATCGTTCTTGCACAGGCTGCGCAATCCATGCCTTCAACGCGCCATAAAGAATCATTTCCCGCTTCTAACTGCGGGTCGTCATCGACGATTTCTTCATCTTCATCATCATGTTCATGGAAATGATCGTGGCAATGACCGCCACAGCAATGATCATGAGTGTGTTCATGGTGCTCGTCATGATGATGTCCGGCATGCGAGTGATGTTCATGATGATGTTCTTTTTCATCTTCGGACACCGAGTCGACCTTATTGCTATTTTGCGCGGTTTTCATTTGAGAAGAGGAAACAATGTCTTGGCTCTGCTCAACAGGTTTTTCGGCATTATCGCTATTTATTTGATGATTATGAGCATGTGGAACGGTTTTCTTTTCGACTTCAGCCATGGCTCGTTTCTCCTCTTTCGGGCTTCCAGTCATGTAACGGAACCTTCAACACCAAAATTGCAGAATTTCGAATTTCATTTTTGAAAATCTGACTCTCGAAATCCGCGAACTGAAATTTCCAAAAAGGACATTTCAGAAGGTGGAATTCATTGTCGAATAACTATATAATTCCTGTAGTAACTACAGGTTCAAGAGAAAAATGCAGAAAATCTATTTTTCAATCGGCGAACTTTCAAAGCATACCGGATGTAACATTGAAACAATCCGTTATTATGGGAAAATCGGCCTGCTTGACGAGGCCGAGCGCACAGAAGGAAATCAGCGCCGTTATGTCGAAGCTGATTACAAGCGCCTGTTGTTTATTTTAAGAGCTAGAAATCTCGGCTTTTCTATTGAAGCCATCCGCCAGCTTATAACGCTTTCCAAACATCCGGATGATCCATGCGGGGAAGCGGATACAATTGCACAAAAGCAACTTGCAGAAACACGCATGAAAATTTCGCGCCTGAAAATTCTGGAAAAAGAGCTTGAGAAGATAACAGAGCCGTGCGTCGGCCACAAAATACATGAATGCAAGGTTATTGAAAGCCTTGCAGATACAAGCTCTCTTCAAGCATGAAAGCTCGAAGAGAGAATTCTGGTGATTTTACAAGGCTTGAGGCGTGTAGCCTTCTTCCTTCATAATGTCAGCTAAACTTGCCTTATCGGCCACACCTTTGACTTTGACGAGATGTTTGTCGAGTTCGATATTGACATCGGCAGACGGATATTTTTCTTTAATTGCATTGGTAATTGTTTTTACACAATGCCCGCATGTCATATCTTCTACCTTGAACAAGCTTGTGTTTTGATCAGACATTTTTATATTCCTTTGCCTATTGACTATTTACTATAATATGAGGGGTTCCTATAGGGTAAGGTCAAGGGCGGCGAGTTGTTTATTTTCATAAAGCCCATAAAACAGGAAAAAGATGAAGTCTGCACGTAATTTGAATAGTGATGACATACGCACTTTGGGACTTGCCTCTTTGGGGGGAGCACTCGAGTTCTATGACTTCATTATATTTGTGTTTTTTACAGCCGAAATTTCCCATACGGTTTTACCGTCTGAAATGTCGCCCTGGCTTGCCACAACGTGGACCTATGGCATATTTGCCGCCGGTTATCTGATGCGCCCCATCGGGGGAGTCGTCATGGCGCATCTTGGCGATAAACTCGGACGCAAGCGTATTTTTACCTTCTCGGTTCTTTTGATGTCGCTTGCAACCTTGGGTATGGCTTTTGTGCCGACCTATAATCATTTTGGTATTCTTTCTCCGCTTATTCTTTTGGCCTGCCGGATGATGCAGGGGCTTGCGGTTGGCGGTGAAGTTCCCGGTGCATGGACATTTGTGGCCGAACATGTTCCGGAACGTCATGTCGGACTTTCAACAGGCGTTCTTACCTCCGGCTTGTCTCTCGGCATTCTGATCGGTTCTTTTATCGCTTTTGCAATCAACCACATTGTTCATAACAATGTTTTGCCATGGCCTGAAAATGTAACCGATTTTTGGGGCTGGAGAGTTGCCTTCATCATTGGCGGAATTTTCGGGCTGATTGCTGTCTGGCTCCGGCGCTTTTTGGAAGAAACGCCAATTTTTAAAGAGTTGAAAAGGAAAAAAGCTTTATCCAAAGAAATTCCTTTGAAAGTGGTTTTAACGAAATATCTGGGAAGTGTTGTTGTTGCTGTTCTTTTGACGTGGACATTATCCGCAACGATTATGATTAGTACTTTGCTAACCCCGAACTATATGAAAGCTGCGCCTTATAATTATTCGGGTGACGTCACCCTCGCTGCCAATTCGATAACAAGTTTTTTTCTCATTCTTGGAACGCCGGTAGCAGGATTTCTGTGTGACCGCTTCGGTAGCGGCAAGTTTTTTACGTTTTCCGGAGTTGTTTTTGCGGTCGTTTCCTATGTTTTTTACCACTGTGCAGGCTATTCAACAGGCTTGTTCTTTGTGCTTTCGGCATTTCTCGGGTTTTTCGCTGGTTATGTTGGTTCGGTCGCCTACGTCATTGTTCGCAGTTTTCCGGCTACGGTAAGGTTTTCCGGTTTGTCTTTTTCTTATAATATTGCCTATGCGGTTTTTGGTGGCTTGACGCCATGGGCAATCAATTTGATGCAACCGGTTTTTCCCATGTTTCATATGTGGTATCTGATTATTATTTCCATTCTTGCAAGCCTTGTCGGACTTTACCTCATTTTTTATGGAGAAAAGAAACAAATGCCGATAGGGATAGAAGAGCTCGAAACAAAGGATTTATGATTGCTTCGACCGGAATATGCATCAAGTTCAAAAAGTTCTGGTGTTCTCGGCAGTTTTTATGAAAAGCTTGAATGCTTGTTAAAAAAGCCTTGCCCATCATACATTTGAATGGCAATTTCGCCGTTAGTCGACTTTTGAAGGAACAGAGAATGATTTATGCTTTGCTATCTGTGATAGATCTTGTTTTTAGTGTCTATATTTTCATTCTCATTGCAGGTGCTGTATTTTCCTGGCTTTATGCATTCAACATTGTAAATCCGCACAATCCGCTTATTGCCGCAATCGGCAATTTTCTTTATCGCGCAACCGAACCGGTACTCGCACCGATACGGCGTATTCTGCCAAACCTCGGATCAATCGATATTTCACCAATTGTCGTATTTCTGATTATCTATTTTATACGCATTTTTATGTGGCGTGCCTATTTTGGCGTCTTTTTTTAAATCCTCATGACGCATTTCGATTTAAAAATAGTCAAAGAAAATGGTAACGGATGTAATGGCATTCGTCATTTCTGTGATTGTTTTGTCGTTACCTTTAGTGAACTTTTTTGTTCCGGCTTAAAAATATTGCGCCTAAACACAAAATATTGGTGAAGATGAGGTAGAAGGCGGGTGAGGCAGGATTTCCTGTGAGCTCCAAAATCCACGTAACAATGATTTGGGCTGTTCCACCGAAGAGGGAAATTCCCAAAGCATAAGAGATAGAAAATCCGGTGGCTCGCAATCTTTTCGGGAAACATTCGCATAAGAATATGACAATTCCGGCGCCACTAATGTTCTGCAGGGCGGTAAAAATTGTGATGACGCCGAAGAATACCCAAATACTGTTGAATTGGTTGACGAGATAAAGTCCGGGCCAAAGGATCACAAGCAATATGATGCGGGGAATAACGATTGTTATCCGTCGTCCAAACCGGTCTGCACAATAACCGCCAACCAACGCAAAAATAACAACACCCAATCCGACAACAAAAGTAGCAAGCATTGCAAAATTTTCGCCGTAATGGAGCTCGGTCAGGGCGTAAGTTGTTGTGTAATTCAAGAAATATTGCGTAACGGTACTGCCTGAAAGTACAAATATCCCGATAAAAATCAAAGCGCTGTGATGCTCGACTATCTCTTTCAATAGACCTCTTGTGGAGTGATCTGCGGATTTGTCTTCAAGTTTTAATGTTTCACCAAGATGACGACGCATCAAAATTGCAATCGGTAAAATGCAAAGTCCAAGACCGAATGCGATCCGCCACCCCCAATCGGTTTGTTGTTGGGGATTGAGACAAAAACTAAGAATATAGCCAATCAAACCGGCGGTTATTGCCGCACCGCCCTGTGCCACAATCTGCCAGCTTGCATAGAAAGCACGTTTACCTTGTGGAGCGGCTTCCATGATGAACGTTGTTGCAGGTCCTGCTTCACCTCCCCAGGCGAGCCCTTGTGCCAATCTCGCAACGACCAGCAAGATTGGCGCGGCAATTCCGATTTGCTCGTAGCCGGGCAGAAGAATAAGGCCTGCAGTACCGACTGCCATCAACAACATTGTGAGGATCATTGCGGGTTTGCGCCCGGCTTTGTCGGCATATGTACCGATAAGGATCGCACCTAACGGACGGGCTATAAAACCTATGCCGAATGTTGAAACCGACAAAATGAGGCTGGAAAACGCGTTGTCAGACGGGAAAAAAGTTTTTCCGATCATGACTGCAAATGTTGTGTAGACGATAAAATCGTAAAATTCGACGGCGTTACCGATAGCGACAGCGGCAACATCACCCTTGGTGATATGGTGTTTTTTTTCAGGGGCTTTTATTGCTGCATCCATACGTCAAAAATCTCGTTGCATTATTTTTATCGGAATTGGGTGCACGTTTTATACCAACTATTTTCAACCTTTTAATCAAAAAGACCGGTTGCACACAGACATCGAAAAAATTTTTTGATGCGCGACGGCATTTTGATGAGGTCTCGTCTTCATAAGCAAATAATATTATTGTTTCAGTGATTTTGAGTAATTATCGCCAATTAGCTTATAGGAAGCCTACGTGAAATTCCAAATCAACAGCTTGTCAACGGCATGTTTTTGACCTCATTTTCTCTTATCAGGACAGACCTGAATTTCGTTCAATCGAAAGTGGTGCTACCACGAAAAGCAAATCACAATTCAAATAAACAAAACTGGCGATAGCAAATAATCCAGCCAGTCATTGCGGTGGTCGAGTGGACACATGAGAGGCGCCCGAGAAAATTGTTTATAAAATTGATTAAAAAACAACGCCCGCCAAAGTTTGACGGGCGTTTTAATGAAATTGTTTAATGCGGATTGATAGATGACTATCAATTACCTCTCATGACTATTTTTTTGCGCGCTTGATAGCCTTGTTGATAAGTTCGCGGGCAAAATCTTCGTCTTCCCAACCGCCGATCTTCACCCATTTGCCGGGTTCGAGATCTTTATAATGCTGGAAAAAATGTTCAACCTGTTTTAAGGTTATTTCCGGCATATCGGCATAATCATGCACGTCAATATAACGTTGGGTCATTTTCGGTGTCGGAACAGCAATGATTTTTTCATCTTTGCCGCCATCATCTTCCATGATCAAAGCACCGATCGGGCGGCAATTGATAACGCAGCCTGGAACAAGCGGACGAGTGTTAAGGACGAGAACATCAATCGGATCGCCATCTTCGGATAATGTGTGCGGAACGAAGCCATAATTGCCCGGATAAGTCATCGGGGTATAGAGGAAGCGATCAACAAACAGCGCACCGGACTTTTTATCCATTTCGTATTTGATTGGTTGCCCGCCGACCGGCACTTCGATGATAACATTAACGTCTTCCGGCGGATTTTTGCCGATGGGGATCAAATCAATATTCATAGAGACATCCTTTCCAGAAATAAGAAGAGCCGGATACCGTTGCGGCATCCGGCCTGAATGGACAAAAATCAGGCAGCACTGTCCGACGGACGTGGCTTTCCGTTTCTTTTACGATCAATCGGATCGAGGTAAAGTTTACGCAGACGAATGTTCTTTGGCGTAACCTCGACGAGTTCGTCATCCTGAATCCACGACAACGCACGTTCCAATGTCATTTTGATAGGAGGAGTGAGTTTCACAGCCTCATCCTTTCCGGCAGCACGAACATTGGTGAGTTTTTTACCCTTCAAGACGTTTACGTCCAAATCATTATCACGTGAATGGATGCCGATAATCATTCCTTGATAAACCTTGACACCCGCATCAATGATCATCGGGCCGCGGTCTTCAAGATTGAACAGGGCATAGGCCACCGATTCACCATTATCATTGGAAATCATGACACCATTGGTACGTCCGGCGATATCACCCTTGTAAGGTTCATAATCATGGAACAGGCGGTTCATGACGGCAGTCCCACGCGTATCGGTCAACAATTCCGACTGGTAGCCGATAAGACCACGTGTTGGTGCATAAAAGACCATGCGGACACGATTTCCACCTGAAGGCTTAAGCTCGATCATCTCGCCTTTACGTTCCGACATTTTCTGGACGACAATGCCGGAATATTCCTCGTCAACGTCAATAACAACTTCTTCTACCGGTTCAAGCTTGTTGCCGTTCTCGTCGGTATGCATGACAACGCGTGGACGCGAAACCGAAAGCTCGAAGCCTTCACGGCGCATATTTTCAATCAAAACAGCAAGCTGCAATTCGCCACGGCCTGAAACATAGAAGGAATCCTTGTCTTTCGATTCCTCGATTTTCAATGCAACGTTACCTTCGGCCTCTTTGAGCAAACGGTCACGAATAACACGACTTGTAACTTTATCACCTTCTGTGCCGGCAAGCGGACTGTCGTTAACAAGGAAACTCATTGTTACTGTCGGCGGATCAATCGGCTGAGCCTTCAAAGGCTCGGTTACTGACGGGTCACAGAATGTGTCGGCAACGGTACCTTTTTGCAGACCGGCAATTGCAACAATATCGCCGGCATCACCTTCTTCGATAGGTTGGCGTTCAAGCCCGCGAAAGGCAAGAATTTTTGAAATTCTTCCGGTTTCAACAAGATTACCCTGCTGGTCGAGAACTTTTACAGCCTGGTTCGGTTTGATTTTACCGGAGTGAATTCTACCGGTGATAATACGACCCAAAAATGGATCGGCTTCCAAAATAGTACCGATCATCGTGAAGGGGCCCGGAGCAACAGTCGGAGCCGGTACGTGACGCACGACCATGTCGAATAAAGGAGCCAAACCCTGTTCCTTAGGACCGTCAGGGCTTTCGGCCATCCAGCCATCGCGACCCGAACCATAAAGGATCGGGAAATCAAGTTGTTCATCTGTTGCGTCAAGTGCGGCAAAAAGATCAAAAACTTCATTGATAACTTCTTCAGGACGTGCGTCGGGACGATCGATTTTGTTAATGGCAACAATCGGACGCAGGCCGACTTTCAAGGCTTTGCCAACAACAAATTTTGTTTGCGGCATTGGGCCTTCAGCAGCATCTACCAGAACAATGGCACCATCCACCATATTAAGGATACGTTCCACTTCGCCGCCGAAATCGGCGTGTCCGGGGGTATCAACGATATTGATACGCGTATCTTTCCATACGACAGAAGTAACTTTGGCAAGAATGGTAATTCCACGTTCTTTTTCAATATCGTTGGAATCCATCATACGCTCGCCAGTGCGTTGATTTTGGCGGAAATTTCCTGATTGCTTTAGTAGCCCGTCCACAAGGGTTGTTTTACCGTGGTCAACGTGGGCAATGATTGCAATATTGCGCAATTGCATGTAAATCTTCTTTTCGTTCACTGAAATTTCGAAAATACGGCAACAAAAAGCTACCGCATGGTGTTGCATGCCTCTTACAAGTTTTTTACGGTTTTTGGAAGAGGGGGAAACCTTTTTTAGCTAAGATAAACCGTTTATCATAACTTTGAACCTTCAAAGGCATTCTTTCCATTATATGAGAATAGTCGATTGCTTAATCAATATCTCGCTGTTAAAGGCCTTTTTCGAAGCAAAATAGTTGTTAAAAAAATCACTGAAATAAATGCAAAAGAGAAGAATCGCGCTGCCACTATTCTATTAAGTCATACGTTCAATTTGACATGACAACCTATGTCAGCACGCGCGAAATTCGCTTTTGAAGCCTGATTTCATACTTTTGTAGAGTCAAGGCCGTTATTTAATCATGAAAAGAACAACGGCCTTAAGCAGGGGCTCACAAAAGTGTGCCACTTAATATAAGTGCAGCGACAGAAAAATAGATAACAATACCGGTTACATCGACAAGTGTTGCTACAAAAGGTGCCGAAGCACTTGCCGGGTCAAATCCCAGACGGTTCAGGAGGAATGGAAGCATTGAACCGGTGAGACAGCCGAACATAACAATGCCGATGAGGGCGGATCCCACGGTTATTGCCACCAGCACCCAATGCTCGCCATAGTCGTATATTCCGGTTTTTTGCCAAACGATAATACGAATAACGCCAATCAATCCGAGCATGGCGCCTAAAGATATTCCTGCGGGTATTTCCCTTAAAGCTACTTTCCACCAATCTCTAAGTTCAAGCTCTCTTAAGGCAAGTGCGCGAATAATAAGTGATGTTGCCTGAGAACCGGAGTTACCACCGGAACTCATGATAAGCGGAATGAAGAGGGTAAGAACAATTGCTTTTTCAAGCTCGACTTCAAAATGTTGCATGGCACTTGCAGTCAGCATTTCGCCCAAAAACAGAACGGCAAGCCAACCACCGCGTTTTTTCATCATATCGAAAAAACCGATATCCATATAGGGTTTGTCGAGCGCTTCCATACCACCGAATTTGTAAGCATCTTCACTCATTTCTTCAGTCATGGCATCGAGCACGTCATCAACTGTCACAATGCCGATTACGTGGTCTGTTTCGTCAACAACCGGAACCGAGAGCAAATCGTGACGTCGGAACAGGCGTGCAACTTCTTCCTGATCGGTCAAAGGACCGATTTTGATCGGCTCGCCATTGGTGGCAGCATCAAGAATAGTATCATCAGGATTTGCCAGAATAAGATTTCTGAGCGAAACCGCTTTGATAAGAACACTGGTTTCGGGATTAATGACATAACTTGCGTAAACCGTCTCGCGCGTACGTTCGACTTCGCGGATATGGTCAAGTGTTTGACGAACCGTCCAGGTGGAAGGAACGGCAATAAATTCGGTTGTCATCAAAGCGCCGGCGGTGCCATCAGGATAACTTGACAGCTTTTTCATTTCCGCACGGGTCAATGGCTTCAGGAGAGGATAAAGTTTGGCACGTGTAGCCTCGTCCATTTCCTGAAATACATCGACGGCCTGGTCGGCAGACATACCGTCAAGAATGATGACAGAACGTTCTGTGGGGAGCATTTCAAGAATCTGTCCCGGTGCGTCAAGCTCCGGCTTGTCGAACAGCTCGATAGCATATTCGATCGGCAAAAATTTGAACACGTTCACTCGTTCGACAATGTCGAGATCGTTGATGACATCGACAGCGTCGGCAAAATGCATACGGCTCAAGCGCTCGGCAAGCGCCTCAGCAGACAGCGTTTTGACATCAAATGCTGAAGTCTGGTTTTCAGTCATGATGGAGCTCCTTAAGGACAGTTCGTTACGGACATTTAACCTGTGGGGTAACCTGTCATGCAGGTTTGACATCCCGACAGATCATGTGGGGGGAGCATTTCCCTACGCAGATGTTTCAATTGTTATGTTTTGACCGAAAGTCAAGCACTGTTTGGCGATCTGTCACTTTTATTCCTGAAAAGCCAAAAAACAGTGGAAATTTCAAGTCCAATTGGTTGCTTTTCGTGCGGCATGTTTCATTTAAAGAATTGCTTTTTTAAGGGCATATACAAGCGAAAGGAATTAATGATCTTGATTTATAAAGACGCGATTCTTGACTGTAAAATCCTATCCGGTAAATAATATATTTATTGATAATTATAAATATATATTAGTGTTTTAAATAAAATTATTATCGTTTAATATTTTATTGATAAAAATAATAAAATATTTTTATAGAATCTATTTTTTTGAAACTTAATTATTTTGTTGTATTGAATTGTTAAATTCAAAATAAGATGGAACAATAAAGACGGTTATCAACCTTTGTATCTTCCTGATAAAAAGTATCTTTCTGATAATAATCTCCGCTATAGCAATTTGTGACAAAAACGCTATTGTTTGTGAGGTACGATTGGTGAAATGGATTGCTTCATTTGCTACCTTGCAAGGTGCACGGCAGGATAAAGCATAACCACGAATAGAGATTGATGTGAAACGCTTGAACGATTTTTCTCGATTGACCGGAAAATCGGTCTTTTTGCTGAAAACAGCAACAAGATATTTATTAGCGTGCCTTCTATCCGGATGTGGCATTTTTTTACTCTGTGCACCGACAAATGCCTCGGAACTAAAAATTGCGCTGCAGGATGATCCGGACAATCTTGATCCTGCTTTAGCAAAAACTTTTTCAGGGCGGCTTGTATATACCGCTATGTGCGACAAACTTATCGATATTTCGAATGAAGGGGATTTTATTCCTGAACTCGCTCAAAGCTGGAATTTTTCCGACGATGGAAAGACTTTGAAGTTGCACTTACGAAAAGATGTCGTCTTCCATGATGGCACGCCGTTTAATGCCGATGCTGCCATTTATTCCTTAAAACGAGCCATGAGTTTTTCGCATTCTGTTCGCGAAAACGAGTTGTCTTCGGTTTCCGGAATCGAAGCAACCGGATCATTTGAAGTGACAATCAAATTGAAATATCCCGATGCTGCACTCTTATCACATCTGGCCGATCGGGCAGGGGTGATGGTTTCTCCCAAGGCGGCTCGCGAAATGGGAAGTGACTTCGGTCTCAAACCCGTTTGTGCTGGACCTTTTCGTTTTGTCGAGCATGTTCCTCACGACCGGATTGTTCTGGAAAAATTCGATCGTTACTGGAATAGCCAAGAAATCAAACTTGATCGGGTGACTTTTTTGTCTATTGAAGACCCGTCAGTACGGTTTTCGAATTTGCGTGCCGGAATTGTCGATATGACCGATCGACTTTCTTCGAATGATTTTGCCAAAGCAAAAACGGTATCCCGCTTACAAACCGAAAGAATGGCGAGTGAAGCCTATATTGCTTTAACGATCAATATTGCTAATGGAAGCAGGGCAGCAACGCCACTTGGACAACAAAAATTGCTGCGGCAAGCGTTTTCTCTTGCCATTGATCGCGCTTCTATTCGTGATAACGTTTATGGCGGCGCGATGGTTGTCGGCAACCAACCATGGGCACCAGATACAATCTGGTTCAATTCAGGTTATCCGGTTCCCCCTCGCAACCTTGAAAAAGCACGAGAGCTCATTCAACAAGCGGGTTTTGCAAATCAGAAAATTGACGTTCAGATTTCCCACAGTAATGAACCAACAGTTGTTCAAGTGATGCAGGCTATAAAGATCATGGCCGATGAAGCCGGTTTCAATGTAAGCCTTCATCCTAAAGAGGAAACCAAACTTGCTGTTGACAATAGTCAGGGCAACTTCGAAGTTTCAGCACAAAAATGGAGCGGACGAATTGATCCGGATGGAAATGTCTATTGGTTTGTGACCTGTGAAGGGGGTGACAATATCGGTAAATATTGCAATCCCGACCTTGATAAAAGACTTTCAGCTGCACGTGAGACACTTGATCCGGTAGAAAGAGCCGATCTTTATCATTATGCCGCATCTGTGCTTCAGGAAGATATGCCGATCATCTATCTTGGTCATCCCGATTATATCTATGCCTACACCAAAAAACTCCATGGATTCCATCCTTATCCGGATGGCATGATAAGATTTTCAAATATGTATAAAGATTGAAGATCAGACGGCTGGTACCTTAAACTTTAGTGGTGGCTGAAAATTCGGCGAAATCGGCTACGATTTGGGATCGTCCTTTGTTATTTGTGAATTTTAACTTTTAAAAATACGGCATTAGCCAAAGGAATTTTTTAAATTTTTACGATGTGTCAGTCGAATTTTTAAGGCACTATTTGTAATAAAATGTTGTGAGAGCGACAATGTTGGATAATCGGAAGAGGTAACAATATCGCTTTAATGAAATTGATTGCCTGTTTAAAACTGTTTTCGTAATTGTCTAAAAGTGTTCCTGGGATGCTGGCATTCATAGTTTTAATCATTACATGAATAACGTATTGACCAATTGCAAATGAATTGCAGCAAAATTATTGGAGAAAAAATATGTCAAAAACGGCGTTGCTGGAGTGGTCAGGCTTTGAAGGTTTGCCCGATTTTTCAAAAATTCGCGATGAAGATTTCAAGCCTGCTTTCGAAGATGCTTTAAAAGATGCCGAAGCCGAAATTGAAGAAATTGCTGCCTCTCCGGAACCTGCCACAATTGACGGTTTTTTACAGTCGTTCGAACTGGCAGGTCAGCCACTTGACCATGTATGTTCGGTTTTCTTTCTCCGTTCAGGTGCCTATAGCAATGATCTCATTCAGCAATTGGAACAGGATTTTGTACCGAAGTTATCACGTTATTCTTCAAAATTGATGATGGATCCGCGGCTTTTCGCAAAAATTAATACTCTTCATGATGAAGCGAAGAAAAACGCATTCGATGCCGAAACCACGCGTGTGATCGAGCTTACCTGGAAAGGTTTTGTCCGTAACGGTGCGCTTCTTGATGAAAAGGATAAAAAAAGGCTGGCGGAGATAAATGAGCGATTGGCATTGCTTGGTGCACAGTTCGGCCAACATGTGTTGAATGATGAAGCCGAGTGGGTTCTTTATCTAGAAAAAAAGGATCTGGCAGGCCTTCCCGATGACCTTGTTGCGACGATGAAGGAGACGGCAAACGAAAGGGGAAAACCGGATTCCTACGCATTGACACTTGCTCGTTCTGTCGTGGAACCGTTTCTTACTTTTTCCGACCGTCGGGATTTGCGTCAGATTGCTTTTGAAGCATGGGCAAAGCGTGGTGAAAACGGCAATAAAAATGATAACCGGAAGATTATTAGCGAGATTGTGGCATTGCGTGATGAAAAGGCAAAACTTCTCGGCTTCAAATCCTTTGCTGATTTCAAACTTGATAACACAATGGCTAAAACGCCCGATAATGTGATGAAACTTTTAATGCCTGTCTGGAAGCGGGCGGTTGCAAAGGCTGAGAAAGAAGCAGAAGAGCTGCAAAAAATGGCAGCACAAACGGGAAGCAATGACGAGTTGGCCGCTTGGGATTGGCGATATTATGCCGAGAAACTGCGCACCAAATTATTTTCGTTCGACGAAGCTTCGGTCAAAGTCTATTTTGAACTGAATAAAATGATTGAAGCCGCATTTGCCACGGCAAAGAAACTTTTCGGCGTAACTTTCGAAGAAAAACATGGAGTACCGCTTTGGCATCAGGATGCCAGACTTTTCGAGGTAAAAAATCCAGACGGAACCTTACGCGGGCTTTTCATTGGCGATTATTTTGCCCGTCCGAGCAAACGTTCCGGCGCATGGATGAGTGAATTACAAACCGAACATCATCTGGGAAAAGGGCGTAAACCGATCATCTACAATATTTGTAATTTTGCCAAACCGCCCAAGGGAAAACCGGCACTTTTGTCATTGGATGATGCACGAACTCTGTTTCACGAATTCGGACATGCCCTCCATGGTCTGTTGTCGGAAGTTACATGGCCATCGGTTTCGGGAACTTCGGTTGCCAGAGATTTTGTAGAACTTCCTTCGCAATTGTTCGAACATTGGGTTACTGTTCCTGAAACATTGAAAACTTATGCCAGAAACGTCAAAACCGGCGAGCATATGCCACAGGAGCTGCTTGACAAGGTTTTGGCTGCACGCACTTTCAATGGCGGTTTTGATGCTGTCGAATTTACTGCTTCCGCACTTGTCGACATGGCTTTCCATGCTGGCGGAAAGGTTGATGACCCGACAGAATTCGAGAAACAAGAGTTGAAAAAATTAGGCATGCCAAAAGCAATTATAATGCGCCACCGTCCGCCGCATTTCACCCATGTTTTTACCGGTGACGGTTATTCAGCAGGCTATTATTCTTATATGTGGGCGGAAGTTCTTGATTCAGATGCATTCGAGGCTTTTGAGGAAACCGGCAACGCCTTTGACCCGCAAACGGCGGAAAAGCTGAAAAAATATATTTATTCAGCTGGCGGAAGCCGCGATCCCGAAGAACTCTACAAGGCATTCCGCGGCCGCTTGCCGAGCCCCGATGCATTGATGAGAAAACGCGGAATTTGATTGGAAATATTTTTTGGCTTGATTTTATCCAATCGGATGAGTGGAGAAATCCTCTCATTCGGTTTTTGGTTTTATTCAAAGCCCGCGTATAAAAATTAAAAACCGGAACATGCGATTGGAAAAATTGGAAAAGCCAAGAGACTTGAAACGAAAATCGAAAGGTTAGGTGTTTAGAGGCAATTTCCAAACTTTATATTTAAGATATGTCAGAGGAAAACTTGAAATCTTTCGCTTTTGACAGCTTAATCGTGCAGTAGTAAGAGACATTGGAAAAACTCTAAAATTCGGATTTTGAAAAATGGAAAAGTTCACAACACTGACGGGCGTCGCAGCGCCAATGCCGGTGGTTAATATCGACACCGATATGATCATTCCGAAAAATTATTTGAAAACAATCAAGCGTACCGGCCTTGGAAAAGGGCTTTTCGCAGATATGCGCTATCGCGATGACGGTTCGGAAAATCCTGATTTTGTTTTGAACAAGCCTGCTTATCGTCATGCAAAGATCATTGTTGCGGGCGATAATTTTGGTTGCGGTTCTTCGCGTGAACATGCTCCTTGGGCATTGGCCGATTTCGGCATAAGGTGCATTATATCGACCTCATTTGCCGATATTTTTTATAATAACTGCTTTAAAAACGGCATTTTGCCGATCATCGTCAGCCCCGAAGATTTACAAAAACTGATGGACGATGCAGAACGTGGTGCCAATTCAACGATGACAATCGACCTTGAAAAAAAGGAAATTCATGGTCCTGATGGTGGCACTTTGAAATTTGATGTTGATGAATTTCGTCGTCATTGTCTGTTAAATGGTCTCGATGATATCGGGCTCACCATGCGCAAAGTATCTGAGATCGATTCTTTCGAAAAAAAGAACGCTAAAGCGCATCCATGGGCTTGAATAAATCAGGTTTGAAAAATCAAAATTAATTTGCAGCAATTGAAAATAGCTGCTTTCACACACTGGCGACCCGGTGTGTTTTTATGAGTGAAACGGAGCATGTAATTTATATGGCTAGAACAGATCATAGTCATAATTGGGCTGCCCGCCTGTCTCCTAGTCTGAATGAAATTGATTCAATTGCCCGCAACGCATTTGCAAATTTGCCATCAAGATTTCGCGTTCTCTGTGACAATCTGGTTATATCGGTCACAGATTTTCCTGATGACCAAATGATGGACGATATGGGACTGGAATCTCCCTTTGAACTTTTGGGCCTGTTTGAAGGGCAGGGCATTAGCGAACGTTTTTCTCTGAATACCGGTAACGAAACCAACAGGATTACATTGTTTAGACGGCCGATCCTTGATTATTGGACAGAAAATGATGAAGCGCTGGGTGATATTATCACCCATGTTCTTATTCAGGAAATCGGCCGCAATTTCGGTCTGTCCGACGATACATTGGATGAAATCGAAGAGGCTGTCGTATAGAAGAGAAAGCAAGTTTGCTTTTTTGGGAATTTTCTGGGCTCCCCGTTATATAGTGACCTCGATTTCATTTTGTTCAATCCCTTTACCCACGAACATTTCCGGCTTTGCTTGCTGTTTTTCGAGTCGGTTTTACTTGGTAAGGCAAAGAAAATTTACTCAGAGCCTTTAACAAACAATTTTAAATTCGGTTCAAGTGCTGCTCTTGAATTTTGATGTCATTGCATTTTCTGATCGGCAATTGTTTTTGACAATTATTTTCTGGGCGTGAATTATATTTCGGCCCGCTTTATCGATTGCTTTTCGATTGATTTGAATGACTGATCTTACTGGCGAGAAGAAAAGTTATCCGCACGCCCTGGCTCTTTGCCATTTTTAGGCACCCAATGGTCTTCTGCTTTTTCAGGCTTTGGTGTTTCGGTGTCTCCCAACAACCCGTTGTTTTGCCCTGCCATATCATAAAATCCTATAGGTGCGACGCGATCAACATTTCGCGGTAGAATAGAAATGACGGGACCGTTCGGATCAACCTTGACCTTGTCGGCGTCATCGTTGCTGTTCAAATTGATGATATTTTCTAATGGCTTTTCAAGATAGAAGGCGAGCTTTTTTTTGCCAGCGCTGGTAAAGTTAATCCCGTCATTGGCTCTAAGCCGCACGGTTTTTCCATTTACGTCATAGCCGGAAAGTGCAAACTTTCCCTGATCATCGACAAAGCCTTCCCAGACATCGACAAAATGGCCACCCGCGCCTTCCATCTGTTGTTTGTAAAGTCTGTTGAGTGAAGAAACGGTTTGACTGAGTTGGGGGTCTTTGAAAGAGGGGTCACCCAGCCACAAAAACGGTTTTCCAGTTTGTTTGAGTGCCGACGAGAGAGCAACGATCCGTTGACGATAATTGTCACTCCATTCCTTGTCTTCGACATTGATTGTTTTGTCACCGGATTTTATCGTTTGATTGTCATTGGCGCCAAGTGTCATGACAATAATGTCGGGTTTGTCTTTGGCAACGAGCTTCGGGATATTATCGAGCCAATTATAATGGTTGTCATTCATCAAACCTGAAGATGAATTTGTTGACGTTAGAATAACGACATTCGGATTTTCAGCATAAAGCTGGTTCAACCCGTCGGCAACTGCATTTCCCACAAAGTCGCCCAATACCAGAACGCGTTTTGCATTCTGCGCTTTCTGTTTGGTTTTCTCGGGTGCTGGTGACTTGACAACGCGTTTTTTCTTCACCGGTGGCGGGGGCGGAGGATAGGCCGGTTGCGTCTGTTGTTTGCGTCCGAAAATAATGTCTAAAAGATTACGCGCATCGGCACTTTCAGGCGCAAATGCCAACATACCAAGTGGCAAAAACATTACGACGAACCGGAGTATTTTTTTCATCAACAGTTTTCCGGATTTAACGGCTGCGCAGAATTGTCAATAATTCACGGCTCGGGTTGCCATCGGTTGGCAAACCGTTATGGCTTTGAAAAGCCTGAATAGCTTTTTTGGTTACTTCACCGTTTTTGCCATCAATGTTGCCATGATAGTAACCCATTTTCGTCAATCTTGTTTGCAATTCCTGCCGTTCCTGAATGTTAAGCGGAGAAAATGGACGGTTCCAATCTTTGACCAGTCCCGGACGACCAGCAATACGGTCGGACAGAAGACCTACAGCCAATGCATAACGATCGGCACTGTTATAACGTTTGATAACAAAGAAATTTTTTGTGACCAGAAATACCGGTCCTTTACGTCCATCGGGGAGCTTCAAGGTTGCTTTATCCGAAGGATTTGCAAATGGCTTGCCATCGGCACGCTTGACCCCCATTTTTGCCCATTCGGAAAGCGTAAGCGAACCGGGCGGGAATTTGCCATTTTCAGGCAGAATAACTTCATAGCCCCAGCCGCGACCTTCCTGCCAGCCATTTTTCTTTAAAAGGTTGGCTGCAGTTGCCAGAGCGTCGGGAACCGATGTCCATATATCGCGCTTGCCATCGCCATCCATATCGACAGCATAAATAAGGTAACTCGTGGGAATGAATTGCGTATGTCCCAAAGCACCAGCCCAGGAACCTTGCAAATGAGCCCGGTCAATATCGCCGGACTGAAGAATTTTTAATGCCGCGATCAACTGTGTTTGTGCATATTTTGCTCTTCGTTTGTCACCATAACCGAGAGTAGCAAGTGAACGAATGGCATCGCGCATCGCTGTATCGCGATCCATGGCCTCTCCGAAATCGGATTCAATCGACCAGATAGCCAAAAGAATATTGCGATCGACGCCAAAACGTTTTTCGATTGCGCTTAGCCATTTTGCCCATTTTTTGCCATGCGCGCGGCCGAGTGCAATCGCATTATCCTGCACACGGTTGTCAAAATAATTCCAGGTCGGATCGGTAAATTCCGGTTGGTAAGCAGCTTTTTTCAAAACCTCGAGATCGGGAGAATCGACCCCTTTGAAGGCCAGATTGAAAGTTGCTGATGTAATACCGGCATTCAATGCGGTCTTTTTGAAATCGGCAATCCAGCGGCGGAACGCAATGTCCGAATTCAGTGCCATAGCAGGCATAGAATAAACCAGACTGAAGAAACAGACCCCGCCGAAAACTGCCGAGCGTCTGGTTATCGGTTTTCCGGATTTTTCTTCGATATTATTGCCGTTCATGTTCTTATGTGCTCCGCGCATCTAAAACGTCAGCTTTCTGCAAAAATGCATTCTTTCATCATATTAACCCGATTTTTTTAATTTGATGAATGCTTTATGGTACTTTTTTACGAAAAAAATAAAATAGGAAAAATGGCGTTTTTACAGCCTCATTGATAATTTATTTAGCCTTTGGCCTTTATAAAGTCATCACTTAAGATTGCACCTTGCGAAAAAAGATGATGTCAAGAGCCATGAATTTTTCATCTTTAACGTTATAGAATGCGACCAAGTCAAATTTGAATTCGATTATATCGGGAGAGCAGTTTGAAAAAAATTCGTAAAGCAGTCTTCCCAGTGGCGGGGCTTGGAACACGTTTTTTACCAGCAACGAAGTCGGTTCCGAAGGAAATGCTCACTGTTGTCGATAAACCGGTCATCCAATATGTGGTTGATGAAGCAAGGGAAGCAGGCATTGAGCACCTTATATTCGTCACCGGTCGTAACAAAGCGGTTATCGAAGACTATTTCGATGCACAGGTGGAGCTTTATACAACTCTTGCCGAGCGTGGCAAGAAAGACGAACTGGCTCATCTGAAAGATATTCAACCACAGCCTGGCACAACCTCTTTTACCCGCCAACAACAACCTTTGGGATTAGGGCACGCAGTTTGGTGTGCAAGAGAACTCGTTGGTGACGAGCCATTTGCGCTCCTGTTACCGGATATGGTCATGCAGGCAGAAAAAGGGTGCCTGTCGGAAATGGTACGTCTCTATGAGGCTACCGGCGGCAATATTATTGCTGTTCAGGAATGTGATCCGGAAGAAGCCCATAAATATGGTATCGTTGGTAAAGGCAAAAATGTTGCCCACGGGTTTGAAATAACCCAAATGGTTGAAAAACCGGCAAAGGGCACTGCTCCTTCCAACCTTTATATCAACGGCCGTTATATTTTACAGCCGGAAATCTTCGATATTCTGGCACGGCAAGAAAAAGGTGCCGGAAACGAAATCCAGTTGACGGACGGCATGCGCACACTCGCTGACCGTCAGAGCTTTTATGGATACCGCTTTGAAGGTTCAACATATGACTGCGGTTCCAAGACCGGATTTATCGAGGCAAATGTTGCCTTTGCACTTGCACGTTCGGATATGCGGGAAAAGGTTTTTGCACCTTTGACAGCGCTTCTTGCGAATGTAAAAAATTAAAACTACAGTAGACGTCTGACCCGATTTGCTTTATCAAATCGGGTCATGATGACCAATAAAGACGTTCATTTTTCCGCTAATGACGCAGTTTTATCTGCAAATCACACAATTTCTGTCGAAATGGCCGGGCTTGAGGCTATCAAAAAAGCGCTCAACGATGGTCTTTCCAAGCCGTTTGCCGAAGCGGTTAAAAAAATTCTTCAATCCAAAGGCCGTGTTATTGTGACTGGCCTCGGAAAAAGTGGGCATATAGGGACAAAAATCGCGGCAACTCTTGCTTCGACCGGAACACCGGCATTTTTTGTCCATGCAGCGGAAGCAAACCACGGTGATTTGGGAATGATCGAAGTGGGTGACGTTATTCTCGCTATTTCCTGGTCAGGTGAAACGGTCGAGCTTGGCGGAATATTGAACCATGCTGCCCGTTTTCGCATTCCTCTTATTGCTTTGACATCAGGCGCACAATCGGCTTTGGGGCAAGCCGCCGATATATTGTTGCTTTTACCGAAAGTTGAAGAAGCCTGCCCGCACGGACTTGCCCCCACAACATCGACCACAATGCAGCTTGCAATGGGAGATGCTCTGGCCGTTGCACTTCTCGAAATGCGCGGATTTACAGCGAGTGACTTCAAGATTTTTCATCCCGGCGGTTCACTCGGAGCAAATCTCAAATTCATTCGTGACATTATGCACCGCGGCGATCGTATCCCGATTGTCAAAAGTGGCACGCCGATGAAAGATGCCATGCAAGTGCTCACCGAAAAACATTTCGGCTGTGTCGCAGTAGTTGATAAGGATGGTTATCTTGAAGGTATCGTCACAGATGGCGATCTTGCCCGCAACATTAATCGGGATCTTTCGAAACTGACTGTCAACGATGTTATGACAAAAGATCCAAAAACTGTCACTCCCGATATGATGGTCGGCGCTGCCACGGCTTTAATTAATGACCATAAAATCGGTGCACTTCTGGTTGTCGAAAATAAAAAACCGGTTGGCCTCGTCCATTTCCATGATCTCTTAAGAATTGGTGCTATTTAAAAAATATTGTTATATTCTTTAACGGTAATTCGTCGGCTAAATTTTTAGTTATTTCATCATTAAACGATGGAAAACATTCATTTTTATTGTAAATTTATTTGAATAAAAATAGTTTTTGTTGATGTTTTCTTTGGAAAATGCCCTAATTGAAAACATTTATTTTGGAAAATTGCATAATTTGCAGTTTGAGATTATCCTTCCTTATCCATGTTATCGTTTAACATGGGTATAGACGTTTGAAATACGTGGAGGATTTTTTATGACACCAGAACTTAATTTCATCGACGGGAAACTCGTTGACTGCAAAGGCTGCAAAACGATTCCTGTTACCAATCCTTCTACCGATGAAGTGATTGGTGAAATCTACGATACACCAAAGGGGGAAGTCGACAGGGCTGTTGCAGCAGCCAAAAAGGCACAGCCGGCATGGGAGAAATTACCGGCAATAGAACGTGCAAAATTTTTAAAGTTGATTGCCCAGAAGGTGCGCGAACATGCAGACAAGGTCGCGAACATTCTGGTAAGGGAACAAGGCAAAACCCAGGCCCTTGCAAAGGTGGAAGCAAATTTTACAGCCGACTATATGGATTATATGGCCGGTTGGGCACGTCGCATTGAAGGGGAAATTATCCCTTCCGATCGTCCGGGCGAAACTATTTTGCTGATGAGGCAGGCGATTGGTGTTGTGGGCGGTATTTTGCCGTGGAATTTTCCTTTCTTTCTGATTGCCCGTAAAATGGCACCGGCACTTCTTGTCGGCAATACGATTGTCATCAAGCCAAGTGTCGAAACGCCGCTCAACGCTTCAATTTTTTCTAAGATCGTTGCCAATACGGATCTGCCGAAGGGCGTATTCAATATGGTTTTCGGGCGTGGTTCAACCACTGGCCAGAATATTTGTGAAAATCCGGATGTCGGGCTTGTAAGCTTTACCGGTTCTGTCGATACCGGCGTTCGTATTATGTCTGCTGCTGCAAAGAACATTACCAAAGTCAATCTGGAACTCGGCGGTAAAGCACCGGCAATTGTTGCCAAGGATGCCGATCTTGACCTGGCTGTGCGGGCAATTCTTGCTTCGCGCGTTATCAATACCGGTCAGGTTTGTAATTGTGCAGAGCGGGTTTATGTCGATAAATCCATCGAGGCAGAATTCCTTGAAAGAATGAGCAAAGCCATGAAGGCTGTCCGTTATGGCGATCCGGAAAAAATGGCCAATGCCGATATGGGGCCATTGATTAATAAGTCAGCTTTGTCTTCGGTTTCCGGTTTTGTTGAAAGGGCACTGAAAGAAGGTGCTGAATGTCTTGTTGGCGGTGCACCTGCCGATTTGAAACACGGTAATTTTTACCAGCCGACATTGCTTGCCCATTGCAAGCAGAAAATGGAAATTGTCCAGAATGAAGTTTTCGGACCGGTTCTTCCTGTTGTCTCGTTTAATACAATGGACGAAGCTATAGAAATGGCAAATGACACCATTTATGGACTGACATCATCCATTTACACCAGAGATCTTTCAACGGCTATGCGCGCCTCGAACGAATTGCGCTTCGGGGAAACATACATCAATCGGGAAAATTTTGAAGCCATGCAAGGTTTTCATGCCGGCGTGAAAAAATCAGGTATTGGTGGGGCTGATGGGAAACATGGTATACTCGAGTATACCCATACTCATGTTGTCTATATTCAGAATTGAATAGTTCATTTTAAATAACACTGGAAGCGTATATCATTATGCTTCCAGTTAAAATATATAGTTAAATTGTAAATTATTTATTATTTAAATTTATTCGTGTAATATATTTACTTTAATTATTTTTCGAATTCGATATTTTTATAAATAATATATTTATAAAAATTTATTTTTAATAAAAATATTCGTAAATATTTTTGAATAAATCTTGAAGAAAATTTTACCATTTAAAATACAAAAGCAGATATATATTTTTGTTTGTATTGCCAATATAGCAATAGTTTTCTTTGTATTTCTTTCTAAAAAATGAATAAATGAAGAGAGATAAAAGCGAAAAGGAACGATTATGTTGCCAAAGCCGCGACCGATTACCGACGAAGAGCGGCTCATTCGTATCTGTCATTTACCTGAAAAAATAACA
Source organism: uncultured Bartonella sp. (assembly GCF_946479275.1). GTDB lineage: Bacteria > Pseudomonadota > Alphaproteobacteria > Rhizobiales > Rhizobiaceae > Bartonella. Next base: position 397,466 of record NZ_CAMLFE010000003.1, on the reverse strand, counting down.
ACAGGAAATGTTGATGCAATCTTTTTGGGCGCAACATCCAATCTGAGATATTTTACCGGTCTTGAATGGGGCATGAGCGAGCGGCTGAGCGGAGCGGTGATCTCTTTACAAAAATTGACCTATATTGTTCCGGCATTCGAGCGTTCAAGATTGGAAGAACTACCGCATTTACCCGGAGATATCGTCGTCTGGCAAGAAGACGGGAGTCCGTTTGAAAAAATTACAACGCTTCTCCATCACGAAGGAATGTTGGCGGTTGATGAAGCAATCCCTTCAGATTTTTATCTGGCATTAGCATCATTGATTGGTCACGCTCGTTTGATCGGTGCTGCCAAATTTACAAAATATTTGCGGATGGAAAAATCGGAAAGCGAGATTGCACTCATCCAATATGCGATGGATGTTACTTTGGAAGTGCAAAAACGTGTCCGCAATTTTTTATATACCGGAATATCTTCATACGAAGTTTTAAAATTTATTGATGAGGCACATCGCGGGCTTTGCGGAAACGGTTCGAGTTTTGCAATTGTATCGTTTGGCAAGGCCACTTCAATACCTCATGGTGTTGATTACGAGCAGATATTGCAAAAGCGGGATCCGGTGTTGATCGATATAGGCACAACAGTAAACGGTTATCATTCAGATATCACACGAACTTACATGATTGACGATATGACAGACGATTTCGCGAAAAAATGGGATACGGAAATGCAATTACAAAATATTGTTTTCAATGCCTACAAAATCGGTGGTCGTGCGGCAGATGTCGATAATGCTGGAAGGAAAGCGCTGAAAATGTTTGGCTTGGGGCCGGATTATGAATTGCCGGGGATACCTCATCGTATAGGCCATGGTCTTGGCCTTGATATTCATGAAGAACCTTATATTTCCCGCCATGATGGGACCATTCTATACCCCGGTATGTGCTTTTCCGATGAACCAACGATTATTTTTCTTGGTCAATCGGGTATCCGTCTGGAAGACGCAATCTATATGACGAAAGAGGGGCCGAAATGGTTTACGCAACCGGCGCTTAGCCCTGTTGCTGTTTAATGCCGGTTTTAAAATTCATTCATAAAACGACTACGCGAAAAAAGAGAGGAACTGTTATGAAAATATTGAGGACTATTGCTCTGGCGAGCTTATCAATGGCGAGCCTTGCCACACTTTCTTTGTCGGCAAATGCAAAAACGCTCGTCTATTGTTCCGAGGCGTCGCCCGAGGGGTTCGATCCGGCTGCATATACAACGGGAACAACCTTCGATGCCAGTTCACATACAGTTTATAACGGTCTCGTCGATTTTAAAAAAGGCACTACCGAGATTGTACCAGCACTGGCCGAGAGTTGGGATATTTCAGCAGATGGTTTGGAATATACATTTCATTTGAGAAAGGGCGTACATTTCCACAAAACCTCCTATTTTTCGCCTACGCGCGATTTTAATGCTGACGATGTCATCTTTTCGATTGAACGGCAGTGGAAGAAAGATCATCCGTGGTACAGTTATGCACCAGGGCTATCGTGGCAGTATTTTGATAGCATGGGTTTTGCCGATCTTCTCAAGGATGTCCATAAAATAGATGATTATACGGTAAAAATTACCCTGAACCGACCGGAAGCTCCATTTTTGGCCGATCTGGCAATGAACTTTATTTCGATTATGTCTAAGGAATATGCGGACAAGCTTCAGGCAGCCGGAAAAATGATCGAACTTAATGCAAAACCGGTGGGAACCGGTCCATTTGTCTTTGTTTCCTATCAAAAGGATGCAGTGATCCGTTATAAGGCAAATCCTGATTATTTTGAAGGTAAACAACCGCTGGATAATCTCATCTTTGCTATCACCATAGACCCCTCTGTGCGCGCGCAAAAATTGAAAGCCGGCGAATGCCAGGTGATATCAAATCCGGCGCCTGCTGACGTGGCAGGCCTGAAGGCAAATCCGGATCTCGTTGTAAAGGAACAGCCGGGTCTTAATGTTGCTTATCTTGCCTATAACACTCTTCAACCGCCTTTTGATAAAGTTGAAGTGCGTCAGGCTTTGAATATGGCAATTAATAAGAAAACTATTCTGGAAGCCGTTTATGAAGGGGCAGGAACTCTTGCAAAAACGCCCATACCACCCACAATGTGGTCGTACAACAAGTCGATTGAAGATGATAATTATAATCCGGAAGCTGCCAAGGCTTTGCTTGAAAAAGCAGGTGTTAAAAACCTCCAAATGAAAATCTGGGCAATGCCGGTTAGTCGCCCCTATATGCCGAATGCCCGACGAGCCGCAGAGTTGATGCAAGCTGATCTCGGTAAAATTGGTGTCAAAGTCGAGATTGCCTCAATGGAATGGGGCGAATACGTCAAACGGTTGCGTGAAAAGAACCGCGATGGAGCTGTTATAATGGGTTGGACAGGTGATAATGGTGATCCGGATAATTTCTTGAGTGTCCTCTCTTCGTGCGCTTCTATCGGTAGCAATAATTACGCAAATTGGTGTTATGAACCGTTTGATAAAATAATTTCGGAAGCAAAAAAATCGACAGATCATCAAAAGCGCATAGAACTTTATGAACAAGCTCAGGCTATTTTCAAACAGCAAGCTCCCTGGTTGGTCATTGCCAACTCAACAGTGTTCATGCCGATGTCAAAAAAAGTAAAAAACTATGTTATTGATCCGGTCGGTGCCCATCGCTTCGTCAATGTCGATATAGACGAGTAAAAAAGTGTTATTATTGACCATAGATGTAACGTCCGTGGTCAATATAAATTGGATATAATAAAGATTCATCTCTTTGTTCCAACATTTTAAATACGCATAACTATCAATCTCAAATAAATATATTCATAAAATGATATGGGGAAAACTATGAAGTTACTGAAAGAGCTCGTGTTCTCTATGGGAGTAGTAACAGCGTTTTTCGCAATTTCCGATGAAGCATCGGCGAAAAATCTGGTTTATTGTTCTGAAACTTCTCCGGAGGGGTTTGACCCTGCGCTTTATGCTAACGGAACAACATTCGATGCATCTGCATGGACTGTCTATAATCGTCTGGTGGAATTTGATCCGGATAAATCGGGTGTTTTTCCCGGCCTTGCTGAAAGTTGGCAAATTTCTGATGACGGGAAAGAATACACTTTCCGGTTGCGAAAAAATGTTAAATTCCAAAAGACTGCTTTTTTTACCCCGACACGGACATTCAATGCTGATGATGTGATTTTTACTTTCGATCGCGCTAGAAATCCCGACAATCCATGGCATGCCTATACGTCCGGCATTCGTTATCAATATTTTGAAAGTATGGGGCTTAACAGCCTGATCAAAGATGTTGTGAAAATCGATGACAATACAGTCAAATTTATACTTGACCGTCCCGACGCTCCATTCCTCGCCGATCTTGCTATGGCATTTTTGTCGATTAACTCGCTCGAATATGCTCAGCAATTGGAAAAACAGGGAAAACAGGAATTGTTCAACCTTCAACCGGTTGGGACTGGTCCATTTTCCTTCGTCGCTTATCAAAAAGACGCGCTAATACGCTATAAGGCAAATAGCGACTATTACGCGGGAAAGCCGAAAATAGACAATCTTGTTTTTGCAATTACAACAGATCCTTCAGTTCGCGCACAAAAGTTGAAAGCCGGTGAATGTGATGTCATGTCTTTTCCCGCTCCAGCCGATATTGGTGAATTGAAATCAAATCCGGATTTGAAAGTTGTCGAGCGGCCGGGTTTGAATATTGCTTATATGGCTTATAATACGACAGTGCCTCCCTTCGACAATGTTGACGTAAGGCGCGCGCTCAATATGTCGGTCAATAAAAAAGCTATTGTTGATGCTGTTTTTGATGGCACGGCGATGGTAGCAAAAAATCCTATTCCTCCGACCATGTGGAGTTATAACGACAATGTCAAGGACGATGCATACGATCCCGACAAAGCCAAACAGATGTTGGAAGCTGCCGGTGTCAAGAACTTCAAAATGAAGATCTGGGCAATGCCGATAAGTCGGCCTTATATGCCTAACGCACGACGCGCCGCCGAGCTTATTCAATCCGACTTCAAAAAAGTTGGCGTAGATGCCGAAATCGTCTCTATGGAATGGGGCGAATATATGAAAGCGGGTAAAGCCAAGGATCGTGACGGTGCCATTATTATTGGCTGGACAGGCGATAATGGCGATCCGGATAACTTCCTTGGTGTTCTGCTCTCTTGCATTGGAAGAGGAACTACCAATTTTGCGAATTGGTGCAGTAAGCCATTCGACGATCTCATTGAAAAGGGTAAGACTGTCACCGACCAGCAAGAGCGCACGAAACTTTACGAACAAGCCCAGCTCATATTCAAAGATCAAGCTCCTTGGCTGACACTCGATCATTCAACAGTATTTATGCCAATGAAGAAGAAAGTAACCGGTTTCAAACTCTATCCGGTATCAGGCTATCGTTTTGAACATGTGGATATTGAAAATTAACTGTCCATTGACGCTCGGATAATAGCAGCCAATGGATTGAACAGTATGGGCTCGGAGGCATTATGCTTCGATATTTGTTGAAAAAAATAGGTTATATCATTCCTACTTTTCTAGGAATTACACTTATTTCTTTCATTTTCGTACACACCTTGCCAGGCGATCCTGTGCTTTTAATGGCAGGTGAACGTGGCATGTCTGAAGAACGCCATGCCCAACTGATGGTTGAATTCGGTTTCGATCGTCCGTATTGGCAACAATATCTCGACTATTTATGGGGCGTTCTTCACGGCAATTTGGGTACTTCATTTGTTTCCAAACAAAGCGTAGCCGAAGAGTTTTTTACGCTTTTTCCAGCAACACTCGAATTGGCATTTTGTGCCATTATCATTGCTATATTTCTGGGAATTATTGTCGGCGTAATCGCTTCCGTAAAACGTGGTTCATGGTTTGACCAGACTTCAATGGGATTAGCTCTTACCGGTTATTCCATGCCGATTTTCTGGTGGGGGCTTTTATTGATTATGCTCTTTAGTGGGACATTGGGGTGGACACCGGTTTCTGGGCGGATTTCTTTACTTTATTATTTCGATCAACCCACCGGTTTTATGCTGATAGATAGCTGGTTATCAGGGGAAGAGGGCGCTTTTGCCTCTGCCGTTTCGCATCTGGTTTTACCGACACTGGTTTTGGCAACGGTTCCGCTTGCGGTGATTGCTCGCCAAACGCGTTCGGCCATGCTTGAAGTTTTAGGTGAAGATTTTGTCCGTACAGCAAAGGCAAAAGGTTTGAGCAATTTTCGCGTTGTCGCAATTCATGCGTTACGTAATGCATTTATTCCGATTGTAACAACAATCGGCTTACAAATCGGAATGTTGATGGGCGGAGCAATTCTTACAGAAACGATTTTTTCCTGGCCAGGAATCGGAAAATGGATGATCGATTCAATTTCGAGAAGAGATTATGAAGCCGTACAGGGCGGTTTGCTTATGATCGCTGTTCTTGTGATGGTCGTCAATCTTGTCGTCGATCTGCTCTATGGATTTATCAATCCGCGGGTAAGGCATAGCCAAGGTGCTTCATAATGAACAATAAAGCTGACAGGAATTTATCGGCCGATATCAGGCGTCAGGCTTGGCGCGAATTCTGGTTCTCTTTCAGTATGAATCGTGGCGCTGTGATCGGTCTTGTCGTCTTTTGTGCTATTGTCCTTCTTGCAGTCCTTGCGCCGTTGATTGCTCCTTATGGATATGACGAGCAGTTTCGTGATGCAATGCAAAGACCACCGGCTTGGCAAACAGGCGGAACATGGAATTTCATTCTGGGAACTGATGCGGTTGGACGTGATATTTTATCTCGCCTCCTCCATGGTGCGCGCTATTCACTGCTTGTGGGAGTAGTTGTTTCCCTTGCAGCTATGATCGTCGGCATCATTGTTGGCGTTGTTGCCGGTTATATTGGGGGCATGATTGAAGTCATCATCATGCGTATTATGGATATCATCCTTGCATTTCCTTCGCTCCTTCTGGCTTTGGTGCTCGTGAGTATCGTCGGTTATGGTTTGCAAGGTGCAATTATTGCAACGGCGGTTGCGCTCCAGCCGCATTTTGTCCGCCTTGCACGCGCTGCAGTTCTCGCGGAAAAAAATCGTGAATATGTCATTGCCGCAAAACTTGCAGGAGCCGGCCGCGGTCGCTTGATGTTCAAGACCATTCTCCCGAATTGTATGGCTCCAATTATCGTACAGGGGACGTTTTCTTTTTCGAATGCCATTCTTGATGTAGCTGCATTAGGTTTCCTCGGTATGGGGGCGCAAGCGCCCACACCGGAATGGGGAACAATGTTGGCCGATGCGCGTGAATTCATTTCCAGTGCATGGTGGATTGTTACATTTCCCGGCCTTGCAATATTGGTACTTGTTTTGGCAATTAACCTGATGGGGGATGGCTTACGTGACGCACTCGATCCGAAATTGAAAAGGAGCTGAAGATGGCGTTACTCGAAATCCGCAACCTTAGTGTATATTTCGAAACCGCAAGCGGGCCTTTTTATGCAGTCAAAGGCATAGACATCACCGTAAATGATGGCGAAATACTTGCAATTGTTGGTGAATCCGGCTCCGGTAAATCGGTGAGCATGTTGGCTGTCATGGGGCTATTGCCAAAAAGTGCCAAGATTAGTGCCGACAAGATGATGTTTGGAAATATCGATCTTATGAAGCTTACCGATCATGAAAGACGCCGGATCATCGGCAATGAAATTTCAATGATTTTTCAGGAACCGATAGCAAGCCTCAATCCCTGTTTCACAGTAGGTTATCAGCTTGAAGAAGTACTGAAAGCCCATCTTAAGCTCGGTCGTAAACAACGGATTGAGAAAATTATCGAACTGTTCCACCTTGTCGGGTTGACCGAGCCGGAACGTAGATTGAAGAGTTTTCCTCATCAATTATCCGGTGGCCAATGCCAGCGAATTATGATTGCTATGGCAATTGCATGTAATCCGAAATTATTGATTGCGGATGAGCCGACAACTGCACTTGATGTAACCATACAGAAACAGATTCTCGATCTCATTCTGGACTTGCAAAAAAGCCATGACATGGGGGTTATCCTTATTACCCATGATATGGGCGTTGTCGCTGAAACGGCCGATCGCGTTGTTGTGCAGTACAAGGGAGAAAAAATGGAAGACGCTGATGTGCTTTCTTTGTTTGAAACGCCACAAAACGCATATACAAAGGCGCTTTTGGCTGCTCTGCCAGAAAACGCCCATGGCAATCGCCTTGTAACGGTAGCTGATTTTATTCATACGCATGGAGATGCGTTATGAGCGATTTTGTAATAGAAGCTAAAGATATTGTACGCGATTATTCTATTTCCGGCGGTTTGTTCGGCAAAAAGAAAGTTTTGCATGCAGTCAACCATGTTTCGTTTAACGTCGAACGTGGAAAAACGTTAGCCGTCGTCGGTGAATCCGGATGCGGAAAATCGACTTTGGCACGCATTCTGAGCCTGATTGACCCACAAACAAGTGGCGAGCTGCTCATTGACGGGGAAAATATTGATATTTCACGAAAAAAAGTAACAACAGCGATGCGCCGGAAGGTGCAGATTGTTTTTCAAAATCCCTATGGATCACTTAATCCTCGACAAAAAATCGGTGATGCACTCACCGAGCCTTTATTGCTCAACACAACAATGTCTGCCGACGAACGACAACGGCAAGCAAAACAAATGCTTGAGAGAGTGGGGCTTTCAGAAATACATTACTATCGATATCCTCACATGTTTTCGGGCGGTCAGAGACAACGCATCGCAATTGCACGTTCTTTAATGCTTCGCCCGAAATTACTTGTTCTTGACGAGCCGGTTTCAGCCCTTGATTTATCTGTTCAGGCACAGGTGCTTAACCTGCTTGCCGATTTGCAGGAGGAATTCGGACTTACATATGTTTTTATCAGTCATGATCTATCTGTGGTTCGCTATATCGCCGATACGGTTATGGTCATGTATTTTGGTGAAATAGTTGAAGCAGGCAGTAGAGACAAAATTTTCTCGCATCCCGAGCATGATTATACTAAAAAACTTTTTGCAGCGACACCAATAGCCAGTGTAGAGGCTATCCGTGCACGAATTGAAAAGAAAAGTCATGGATAAAACGTTTTTAATTCATTTAATAATTCTTTTTTACGATTTTAAAAATATATTATATCCATATAATGTTAAATATTATTTATTAAAATAAATAATTATACTTTAATGATTAACATTATGAAATCAATTAAAATTAATTCATAAATAATATATTTAAATTAAATTTTCTGTTTTATAATTATAATTGTTATAAAAACTCTAAAATGGATAAATAATTTAAAAATATAATTTAAAAGTTCTAAAAAATTTAGTATAATTCCACGTTAGAAGGTTCTGTAATTGAAGCTGAAAGGTGGTGCATTATGGCAAAAATGAAAGCTGCGGTATTTGTAGAAAAAAACCGGATTGTGCTGGAAGACAAGCCCATTCCCGATATTGGTCCGTTAGATGCGTTGATCCGTATTACAACCACGACAATTTGCGGTACTGATATCCACATTCTCAAAGGCGAATATCCGGTAAAAAAAGGTTTGACGATTGGTCATGAACCGGTCGGAATTATCGAAAAACTCGGTTCCGAAGTCAAAGGTTTCCGTGAGGGGCAACGTGTGATTGCCGGTGCGATTACACCAAGCGGTATCTCCAATGCATGTATGTGTGGTTGTGGTTCGCAAGATGGCCCGCATACGAAACATGGTTTCGAGGCTATGGGCGGCTGGAAATTCGGCAATACGATTGACGGTGCACAAGCCGAATTTTTGCGTGTCAATGACGCCGCGGCAAATCTATGTGCCATTCCTGACAATCTTACCGATGAACAGGTGTTGATGTGCCCTGATATTATGTCGACCGGTTTTTCCGGTGCCGAACGTGGCGGAGTAAAAATCGGTGATATTGTTGTTGTCTGGGCCTTGGGGCCGATCGGCTTGTGTGCTGTTGCTGGCGCCAAATTGTGTGGAGCAACAACGATTATCGGTGTTGATACAGTGCCAGCTCGTATGGAAATGGCTAAAAAGCTCGGCGCCACCCATGTTGTCGATTTCAAAGCTTGCAATGCTGTTGAAGAAATCATGCGCTTGACGGATGGGCGTGGTGTCGACATTGCTATCGAGGCTTTGGGTACACAACCGACTTTCGAGTCTTGTCTGAATGTTCTTCGCCCCGGCGGTACATTGTCCAGTCTCGGAGTTTATTCCAATGACCTCAAAATACCGCTGGCTGGTTATCGCGCAGGTCTCGGAGATATTGATATTGTGAGTGGTCTTTGCCCCGGTGGTAAAGAACGTATGCGCCGTTTAATGAATGTTGTTGAAAATGGCAGCGTTGATTTGCGTTCGCTCGTGACACATACTTATAAACTGGATGATATAGAAAAAGCTTATGATCTTTTTGCGCACCAACGCGACGGGGTCATGAAGATCGCTATCAAAACCGGCGCCTGAACAAGTTCTGGATAAGTTATAAAAAAGCGGGCTGAAAAGCCCGCTTTTTCAATGCGTAGAAATTATTTGCTTTCTTTTTTACGTTTTATGGCAGCCCGTACGCCTGCGGCATAATCCGGATGGACTTTTTCAAAGTGTCCAAGCTGACGTTCGATAATAAAATCGGGAACGCCTTCCATTGCGTCGGCAATGTTGGAGAACAACCGGTTTTTCTGGTCTTGATCGAACAGATTGAAAAGTGCTGTTACCTGACTGTAATCGTCATTGCCAGCCCGATGATCGTAACGATAAGCATCGCCGGAAATTTTTAACGGCGGTTCCTGTGCCGATTTGTCTTCTACAGGGCCGTTGAACGAATTCGGTTCATAATAGGCGTCAACATTATTGGTCGAATGCCCGCCATAGGTATTCATTTGTCCGTCACGATGGTAATTATGAACAGGGCAAAGGGGTTTGTTGACCGGAATTTGTTCATAATGCGTGCCCAAACGATAACGGTGTGCATCGGCATAAGAGAAGATACGTGCCTGCAACATCTTGTCGGGCGAATAACCGATGCCGGGAACGATGTTGGAAGGCGAGAAAGCAGCCTCTTCGATTTCTGCAAAATAATCGTCCGGATTGCGGTTTAATTCCATAATACCGATATCCATTGGCGGATAATCTTTATGAGGCCAAACTTTTGTCAGATCGAACGGGTTATAAGGGGTCTTGTCGGCATCTGCTTCAGGCATAATCTGAACCTGAACCTTCCAACGCGGAAAATTGCCACTTTCGATCGCATTGTAAAGTGCTTCCTGTGAACTTTCGCGCGTCGTTCCTACAAGTTCTTTAGCTTCTGCATTGGTGTAGAATTTATGTCCCTGCAGTGTTTTGAAGTGGAACTTGACCCAGAAGCGTTCGCCTTTGTCATTCCACAATGAATAAGTATGGGAGCCATAACCATTCATATGCATTGTATCGATTGGTAAACCGCGATCCGACATCAGGATAGTGACCTGATGGAGACTTTCCGGTGAAAGCGACCAGAAATCCCATTGGGCTGTGTTTGAACGCAAGTTCGTACGTGGATGGCGCTTTTGCGTATGAATAAAATCAGGAAACTTATAGGCGTCACGGACAAAAAACACCGGCGTATTATTACCGACGAGATCCCAATTGCCCTCGGACGTATAGAATTTCAACGCGAAACCACGAACATCGCGCTCTGCATCCGCAGCTCCTCTTTCGCCTGCGACAGTCGAAAAACGACCAAGCATCGGTGTTTCTGTGCCGGGTTTGAATACAGCAGCCTTCGTATAGCGTGTAATATCGCCAGTGATTTTTAACACGCCATGTGCACCGACACCTTTTGCGTGAACTGTGCGTTCTGGTATACGCTCACGATTTTGATGCGCCAATTTTTCCAATAATTGATAATCTTGCATCAATACAGGACCGCGAGGACCTGCTGTGATGGAGTTCTGATTATCGGGTACGGCGGCACCCGCCGTTGTTGTCAATGTAATCCGCTCGCTCATAAAAGCCTCCAAGTCTGTTCAAATTCAATTGGTCACACTGGAAGAAGATAGAGCAAATTTAAATTAATTCTAATGTTTAATTATTTAAAATCATATTAGCTTAAATTATAGCTCGCCACCACCCCACCGAAAGCCGGCACCTTTCTTTATTCCCGACGAAACGTCTTGCGGTGAGAGGTTATGTTTTTACGTTAAATTGCAACTATTTAATTAAAAATACCCTCTATAGATTTGGCTCGACGCTTCAGGGATTTGATAAAACGTCGAATTTTTAAAAATGATTTTCTCCTTAAAATTCCGGAAAAGCTCTGTTTTTCACATATGTGATTTTTGATAAATTAGATTACAGTTTTACGTTTCGATAAAGATCCGATTTTTTAAAAAAAGAGTTTTAATATTATCCATATCAGATTCTCTTTGATCTAAAATAGAATTTTATTAAATACAAACAAAATTTTGTTAGTTTTTATTTTTGTAAATATACGATATTTGTTTTTAATTAAAATAATTCGTTAATATAATATAATATAATATAATATAATATAATATAAATTTATTTTATCGATATTTCTTATCAAGGTCGGGGTGAAGTGAATGAAAGAACCGATACTAGCTCTGGTTGATTCTTCGATTTATTGGAAATCGGTTTGTGACCTTGCCCTTTGGGCGGCCCAACAATTTGACACCCCGATCAGGTTGTTGAATGTCCTTGAAAATATGCCGGACGACGCTGTTATACCACCGGATATCGCGAAGGATATCGATGACAGGTTTTATACCGATTTCATTGGGAAAATACGTGATCATTCAGCTTCCTATGCCCGGTTGATGCAGGAACTCGGACAAACGTTACTGGAAGAGGCGAAAAACTACATAGAGGAACGTGGCGCGCGCGACGTTGATACGCGATTGCGGTTTGATAGCCTTTCTGACGCGATAAAATTTTATGGAAAAACATCACCATTGATAGTTATTGGCAAGCAAGGGCAAAAGACATTAAACAAAGCCGGTGTAACAACGGTAGGTGGAAATTTTGAAACAATTATACGTGCCTCGCCAGTGCCGGTGTTAGCCGCGACAATTGATGTGAAGCCTATAAAAAAAGCACTAATTCTCTATGATAGTGAATTCAAGTGGAAGCTAATAACCGATTATTTCAATCACTTTCATCTTTTTTCCGGTAAAACGATAGTGCTTGCCTGCTCAAAATATGCGTCCAGTTCGGTATCAGAAGATATTGAAGAGCTCGCAAGAGAGCTTGAGAATGCGAAAATAGAAGTGTCGCCGTTGCTTCTTGATGATGATCGTGATGGTGATAATATCAATAAAATTGTCGATGAAAACAATATTGATATGATTATTCTGAGTGCATTTAACAAAGATAAAATAACAAGCCTGATATATGGTTCATTTGCCGAGAGCCTTATAAAAAAGGTGAAAGTCCCGACACTTATTATCGGGAGCGGAATGGAAAAAGATCGTCGGTGAGAGCAAGATCAAACTAACAGTTGAACTTTATCTCAATCGCTCATCTTCACAATAAATTTTTAGGAAATTTTTTGACTGGAATGAATATCTTAATTTAAGATAAGCAAAGAGGCCGAAACATAGGGGGAAATGTTTCGACCTCCAAGTGGTCATCTGAATTGATGTGATGACCGAAGAGAAAAGTAAACTGAAGAGAGACCCATACAGCTACAGATTGAGCGCTCGCTAAATCTTCCACCTGAAGTATTTCAGGTTGAAAAATAAACAGCAAGCTCTCAATCTCTGTAATGGGCAGCTAACCCTCCGGCAAGGTGCTGTCCAGTCCTTCTTCAGGACACTTGGTATCGTATTCAATTGAACGAATGAAATCCAATTGCTTTTTGTTTTTTATTGTATAAGAAAAAATTATCATGTTTACCGTAAGACAACTTCGTTATTTTCAGATTCTGGCCAGCACGGGCCATTTTGGTGAAGCATCCGAAAAATTGGGCATTTCACAACCTGCACTCTCCGTACAAATTGCCGAGATGGAGAAAATAGCCGGTTCGCCGCTTTTTGAAAGGACATCGAAACGCATCATATTAACGCCACTCGGATGTAACTTTCTTCCGATTATCAACGATATTCTGGCGCGGCTTACCGTGCTTGGAGACATTGTAGCAGCGCATGAATCGCCGCTCAGCTATCCGATCAAACTTGGTATCATTCCGACCGTCGCACCTTATATATTGCCGTCAGTATTACCGAAGGTCCGCCATTTGTACCCTTCTCTTACGCTGCAAATTCAGGAAGCAAAAACCGATAGACTTGTTGAGCTGCTGCGAAATGGACATATTGATGCGGTTGTTGCTGCAACACCGCTTGACGAAGGCGAATTTGTATCGGAATTGCTTTTTGATGACGAATTTTATTATGCATTGCCTCGTGATGATCCGCAATCTGTTTATAAAAACGTTCGTGAAGGCGATGTTGACACCGGCAAGTTGTTGCTATTGGAAGAAGGTCATTGCCTCAGAGACCAGAGCCTCGAGGCCTGCCAGACAAAAAAATATCGTCACGACATTACGGCATCGTCATTAACAACATTGATGCAGCTCGTTGCTAATGGCATCGGCATAACAATCATTCCACAAATTGCTGTTTCAACAGAAGCCCGTTTGGATAATATCAGCGTCGTTGCTTTTGAAGGCGAAACGCCGAAACGGCATATTTGCCTTTTCTGGAGAAGGCGATCACGCCGGAGCAAAGATTTCAAATTATTGGCTGATCTTTTAAAATCACTGTCTGGACCAATTCTTGATCAGGCGCGAAATTTTATAGTGTGATGGGTGGCAAAACTATTTTTGTTTATTTTTGTTACCAGACATCGTTCAGCTCGCTTTTTGTCAAGTCATAAGGTTTTATGAGGCGTCACGATAAAACAGAGTCGCGAATTGCCAAACCTGACCACAGTTTGTTGGAGACAAAGGATAACTGCACTGAAATTTCCGGTGAAGTCGTGTCGAGCCGGTTTTTTACATCGTGTCAGGTAGTTTTTTGTTCGTCAATTGGTATCGAGTGATTTTTTTACTACGGTTTCAAAAAGAAATAGCATTGCTGCAATTTAAAAGTGTAAAAGCAAAAAGCCAACCAGCAAAGTAGAGTGATTACTTGCCGGCCGGTGAAGCGCGATACGCAATCCTCAGCCAACTGTTAATCTACCTCTTAAATGCGGAGATTGTTATCACTGACAAAGTTGAAAATGTGCCGATAAACGATAGTTACGCGTTTTTTACGACCGGTGATTATCGTGTTCGCGATCGAAAATTTGGTGTCACACGCATATGGTTGACAACCATTTTGTTATCAAACCGGCTACCAATCACATAGAAATGCCACCAAGTTTTTTAGGTGAAGCCAGTTATAAAACCCCTTGCCGACATTTAAGGTAGGCAAGGGGTGAATCCAAAAAAAATCGCAATTACAGGATTGCACTCGGATAATTCGGGCTTTCGCGAGTGATCGACACATTATGGGTGTGACTTTCGCTCAGTCCGGCATTTGTAATGCGTACAAATGTAGCTTTTTTGCGGAACTCTTCAAGGTTAGGCGCACCGAGATAGCCCATGGAAGCACGTAAACCGCCACCGAGTTGATGCAAAACCGAGGCTGCGGGTCCCTTATAGGCAACCTGTCCCTCAATGCCCTCGGGCACGAGTTTCAATTCGTCATGCACGTCTGCCTGAAAATAACGGTCGGCCGAACCGCGTGCCATTGCACTTACCGAACCCATGCCACGATAGGCTTTGAACGAGCGACCTTTATAGAGATAGACTTCCCCGGGGCTTTCTTCCGTGCCGGCAAGCAGCGACCCGATCATGACTGCGCGGGCACCTGCTGCCAAGGCTTTTGCCAGATCGCCTGAATATTTGATACCGCCATCAGCGATAATCGGAATACCTGCTTTGTCCGCCACCTCGACAGCACCCATGATTGCTGAAAGTTGCGGAACACCGACACCGGCCACGATACGGGTTGTGCAAATCGAACCCGGTCCAATGCCGACCTTGACAGCATCAGCTCCACAATCAATGAGTGCCTGTGTTGCTTCAGGTGTTGCGACGTTACCGGCCATAATAGCGGTTGAACCGGCAATCTTTTTCACTTCCTTGACAGCGTCAAGCACACGCTGGGAATGACCATGAGCAGTATCAATCACCAAAATGTCGACACCGGCGTCAATCAACCGTTCTGCCCGTTCCATCCCATCACGACCGACTGTGCTTGCCGCACCGAC
Source organism: uncultured Bartonella sp. (assembly GCF_946479275.1). Lineage (GTDB taxonomy): Bacteria > Pseudomonadota > Alphaproteobacteria > Rhizobiales > Rhizobiaceae > Bartonella. The sequence continues at coordinate 382,181 of NZ_CAMLFE010000003.1, read as the reverse complement.
ACGTAAACGTCCTTGGGCGTCTTTGGCAGCATTCGGATTGAGGCGCGATTTTTCGATATCTTTTACAGTTATCAATCCGACGCAACGCCCTTCATTATCGACAACCAGAAGTTTTTCTATTCTATTTTGATGGAGAAGCCTTTTAGCCTCGTCATGTTGGACATTTTCACGAACGGTAACGAGGTTTTCCCGCGTCATCAATTCATAAATTTTCTGTTTCGGATCGGAAGCAAAACGAACATCACGGTTTGTCAGGATGCCGACAAGACGTCCCGGACCTTTCTCACCGTTTTCGACAACCGGAATGCCGGAAATTCCGTGAGCTGCCATAAGCGCTTTTGCTTCTTCCAACGTGGCTTCCGGCCCGATGGTAACGGGATTGACAACCATACCGGATTCAAACTTCTTGACCTGACGGACTTCCTCGGCCTGCTCTGTCGGTGTCATGTTGCGATGGATAACACCCATTCCGCCGGATTGTGCCATGGCAATCGCCAATCTCGACTCGGTTACTGTATCCATTGCAGCTGATAAGAGCGGCAAGTTCAAAACAATGTCGGTTGCGACAGTCGTTTTAAGATCGACTTGCCCCGGCATAACTTCAGAATGGGCAGGCTGTAAAAGCACATCGTCAAATGTGAGTGCTTCTCTACCTGTAGCTGTTTCAATGATTTTTGCCATGTCCAATATTCCTTTAAAAACGAACAACCGCTGGAACCAAGTACAGCGGTACATTCGTATTGCTTCTTATGGATTGGCGCTGGTTCGTAACACGCGGGAACAGAATTGGAAAGGGGGGGTGCAATCACATTTTGAGTTATCACACTTTAATTTGGATTATTTTTCTTGAAAATCCGCAAGTCATCTTATCCGACAACTAAAAAGTTGAATTCACTCAATCACTGGTCGGAAAATGAAAGGAATTTTTATTCGGCGCTTTGCGGTGTTTATTTTCCGAAAAATTCGGAATTATTATTTTATTCGACATGCGGACGTTCCGGCTTTAAAAAATTGCATTGTAGGTGGAGGGGGCGATTTCGCAATTAATCATGTCGGCGTATGTTAAAGGTCAGAATTTCATCAACCAATCATGGATGAGAGTAGAAGAATCACTCCGGTTACTCAACTTCAGCGACACCCAAATTATCTTTAACGTTAACTCCGACTGGTTTGATGCCCGGTCCTGTGGAGAAAGCGCGAATTCCGACTTTCCTGATAGAATGGAAAGACTGTCAAAATATCTTAGGAATAAACAGCGTGAGGCGCACCTATTGAAAGCTCAAATTTTCCCAAAAAACGTTGGAAGATTGTTATCCATTCGTGATGCTTTTAATACAGTTCTGGAATAGTCAGATTCCAAGCAAGATAAACTTGTCGGTTTTTAGATAAACTTGATAAATCAGGAATTTTGCACGCAGATTATCGTTTTTACAGTAGATTATCGTTTTTACAATTGTGATTGGATGGGTAACCAACTGATCAATTTTGCAAAAGCCCGTCGCCATATGCGACTTTCCGGCTCACGTTTTGTGAGGCATGGCTTTGCATCCTCAATAAAATCCCAATAAATCCGGTTTTTGCTATCAAGATGAAGATGATAGCTCATTTCCTTTGTTGTTTCTGCCGCAAAAAGCTTGTTCAACCTGTCGGTAATAGGCGGACATTCAAACAGAATTCCCATTTCAGTGTTAAGCGAAGCCGACCGCGGGTCAAAATTGAAAGAACCTATAAAAGCTGTTTTACCATCAATCAGGAATGCTTTGGTATGAAGACTCGCACGACCGGAACCGAATAAGCGCAAGCGATGAGGGCCACCATCGGGCTTCAATTCATAGAGTTTTGCTCCACCTTTAAGAAGTGGCTTGCGATAAGGCGCATATCCGCCATGGACTGCTGCGACATCGGTTGCTGCCAGTGAATTTGTAAGTATCCGGACATCGGCGCCATTTCTTACAAGTTTGCAAAGCCGTTCGGTTCCCGCTTTTCCCGGAACAAAATAGGGCGATGTAATCTGCAACTCGGTTTTTGCACTATCGATTAACGGTGAAAACACTGTCATCAGCCAGTTTTCAGGTCTATGCCCAAGAGCTTTTTCGGGAGGGTCCGACACAACATCAACCGCGACGACCGGAAAAAGCTTATGCTGCGGTTTGATAAAATGTTCGAAGTTCATATGGGTGCGGACATAATCAAGATAAGGTTTTGCATTTTCCGAGTCATGAAATTGCGTGAGCTTGTTTTTCCAATAATTGATATCACGGGCTTTTTTGGGCACTGCCAAAGCGTGGATGGGCAGTGCCACGGCACTGTTCCAGAATGAATCGAAAATCGTTTCCACTTTTTTGACTGAAGGCCCGACAAGCATCAAATCAAGATCGCGAAAATTGGAGGCCTTGCCGGCTCCGAAATAGGCGTCGGCAATATTACGCCCGCCTACAAAAGCGATGCGCCCGTCAATGATAAAAGCTTTGTTGTGCATTCGGCGGGTGACTGTTAATGCACGTAACACCATTTCAAGACCGCGTCTTAAACCACCGTTTCGCGCCCGTCCGGGATTGAACATGCGTATTTCTATATTCGGATGTTTATCAAGAGCAACATAGGCAGGGTCACGCCCCTGAGCATTAATATCGTCAAGCAGCATACGAACGCGGACGCCTCTATCGGCCGCATCCATCACTTCTTTCAAAAGAAGGCGACCCGTAAGGTCATCGTCCCAGATATAATACATGAGATCAAGGCTGCGGCCGGCAAGGCCTGTTCCGACAGCTCGGCCGGCAAAAGCATCAAGATTACTGATGAAAAGTGACAGCCCATCTTTTTCGACACCCAACCCGTTTTCACGTTTTGCCAAATCTTCGATTTTTAAGTCTATTTTTGTGCGATTTTCACCTATTTTCAGCGCAAAAGAACTTTCGCCGCGCGCACTTTTTGCAAAGCGTCCATAAGCATAGACAGCCAGCATCGAGGCTAACGCAAACACCATAACAATTGCGATGATTAAATGTAGAATATTCAAAGAAAAGGCTCTCTTATTTCAGAAAACGATTTAATCTAGTATAATCGCATCTTGTCGTCTATTCATTTCCTGAAGTGGCGAGTTTAAAAAAATGTTGTTAGTATCTCAATTCATTATAGGCAACAAACAGCCTTTTTACTCGTATGGAGTGAGAACAGTTTTCACGGCTTTCCGATTTTAGGTTTCATAAGTTTTCCATAAATTTGACTGGTTTGGTGGCAAAACTCTTTTTATCAATAAATGAAAAATCGAAGTTCCTGTTCCTTTCCAAAGACCGGTCTTGAAGATTTGTCGTTTAATTTAAAAGCGGCAACCTCTATTGATCTCGGAAAATATTTTGCTTTTGTTGCTTTTGATAAAATAAAGGATCCGATGAAAGAGCGATGAACGATAGCAATAAAAGGCACAGCAGATTAGAATTCACTTAATGCCGAGAATCGTTGCTGTCTGTTAAACGTTGCAATAAAGGTATCGTCACAAGAAAATTGGGTGGGCGTGCAAATGGTTGAGCAAACAGAAGAATTGTCGCCTTATTGGCGGCGAAATCTCATCATATCGGCTTTCGGTGCCTTTACAACTATTGTCGGAATGACGGTTCTTTTGCCCTTTTTGCCGCTTTTTGTTGAAGAAATCGGAGTGAGTGACCCTAAAGCCATTTCCGAATGGTCGGGAATTGCTTATGCAGCGACGTTTTTTTCTGCAGCTCTTGTTGCGCCTTTGTGGGGGCGTTTGGGCGACCGTTACGGTCGTAAGCTCATGTTGGTCCGCGCAAGTTTCGGTATGGCAATCTCGATCGGATTAATGGGCTTTGTTACAAGTGTTTCACAATTGGTTTTATTGCGGTTATTGACTGGATTAGCCGGAGGTTATGCTTCGGGGTCAGCAATCCTTGCGGCCACGCAAACGCCGAAAGATAAAACCGGATGGGCATTGGGCGTTATTTCGTCGGGTGTCATGGCGGGTAATTTTATCGGCCCATTGATTGGCGGCATTTTACCCGATTATATTGGCATAAGAACATGTTTTGTTGCTATCGGCATTCTGATTTTTATAACTTTTATTGTTACAACATTTGCGATTAGTGAAAATCGTAAGGTTTTTGTTGATCGGCGTCGCGAAAAAAACAAGGGTGTGCTCACGCAAAGTCTCTTTAACCACAGTGTTAGTGCAATGTTGTTAACCGGAGCGCTTCTAACATTTGCCAATCTGTCAATTGAGCCGATTATAACAATTTTTGTAAATACTCTATCTAAAGGGGGAGCGAGTGTAACTTTCTGGGCAGGTCTTGTTATGTCAATGACAGCATTAGGAAGCGCGTTATCGGCAACCCAACTTGGCCGGCTTGCAGATCGTGTCGGGCATTGGAGAGTATTGGTTTACGCAATGATTGCAGCCATTATTCTCGTCGTGCCACAAGCATTTGTAACGTCCGCATGGATGCTGGTTGTGCTGCGGTTTCTGCTCGGTCTGGCGCTTGGTGGATTGATACCTTGTGTCACTGCTATTTTGCGCCATATCGTGCCGGATGATGCTGTGGGAACTGTCTTGGGACTTTCTGTTTCGTCGCAATATGTCGGGCAGGTTCTGGGGCCTGTTTGCGGTGGTTCTATTGGTGGGTGGTTCGGCGTTCGTCCGGTTTTTTTTGTGACCGCCTTGGTTATTCTTGTTGCCGTTGTCATTAACCTGAAACTTTACCAACATCACGAAAAGGCTTGAGACCACACAAATATCGGAAACATTTCCATAGCCACAGCTTGAAACGTGCCGGGAAAACTTGTGTTGGTGAATTCAAACACTAACACTGTTGTAAAAAAGGCGGTCAGAGACCGCCTTTTTTACAACACATCATATACTGTTTCAAATCGTAATCTCTTAAAAGAAGCCGGTTGAATCTAAACCATTTTAATGTTCAGAAGCGACTGACGCACCGATGCCGGTTTCGGAACGGATTTGTTGGGCTGGAAAGCCTGCGCGGTCTTCCCGTGCGCGATTGCTATTATCGGTAATTGAAAACAACCATACACCGCCAAAGCCCAATATCATCGAGAAGAGCGCAGGTGAAGTATAGGGGAAGAGCACTGTATCCGGCGAGAAACCGAACGTAGAAACCCATACGGCCGGCGAGACAATTGTGAGACCGACAGAAGATATAAGGCCAAGGAACCCCCCGATCACTGCGCCCCGTGTGGTACATTTTTTCCATAGAATGGAAAGCAGAAGAACAGGAAAGTTTGCCGATGCTGCAATAGCAAAAGCAAGTGCAACCATAAAGGCCACATTCTGTTGTTCGAAAACAATGCCAAGCAGAATGGCAATGATGCCGATGATGACTGTAGCAATGCGTGATATCCGCAGTTCGACATCACTCGCAGCGGTGCCTTTTTTTAAGACCATATTGAAAATATCATGGGATATTGCCGTTGCTCCGGAAAGAGTAAGGCCTGCGACAACAGCCAGAATAGTCGCAAAAGCCACAGCGGAAATAAAACCGTAGAACATATTTCCGCCGACCGCCTTTCCGACCATAACCGCGGCCATATTTGCCGCTCCTGCACCACTTGAAAGGGGCGCTGAAAGTACCGGATCGGAGAGAACAAGTGCAATGGCACCAAAACCGATGATAAAGATAACGATATAGAAATATCCATTCCAGATCGTTGCCCACAAAACAGATTTTCGGGCTTCTTTTGCATTCGGAACAGTGAAAAAACGCATCAGAATATGTGGCAGTCCGGCGGTTCCGAACATTAATGCCATGCCGAAGGAAATAGCCGAAACCGGATCCTTTATAAAACCTCCGGGTGACATGATTGATTGTCCGGCGGCAAGTGCTTCAGGTGAAGTGGCGTCAACAGAGTTTTTTTGGGCAAACAATGTCGCTTTGACGTTGACTGCGGCCTGAAAGAAATTTTCAAAGCTGAAGTTGAATTTTAACAGGATCATGAATGCCATGAAAGTGACGCCGATAAGAAGCAATACCGCTTTGATGATCTGCACCCATGTTGTGGCTGTCATGCCGCCAAAAAGTACGTAAATCATCATCAAAACACCAACAAGAATCACGGCATAAAGATAATCCAGTCCGAACAGGAGTTTGATAAGCTGGCCTGCACCGACCATTTGCGCGATAAGATAGAACGCAACAACGGCAAGTGTTCCGCAGGCTGCAAATATCCGTATCGGAGCGGTTGCGAAACGGAACCCTGCGACATCGGCAAAATTGAAGCGACCGAGGTTGCGCAACCTTTCCGCCACAAGAAACATGACAATAGGCCAGCCGACAAGAAAACCGACTGCATAGATCAATCCGTCATATCCGACGCTCATCACCATAGCGGAAATTCCAAGAAAGGAAGCGGCAGACATAAAGTCACCGGCGATAGCCAAACCATTTTGAAAACCCGTTATACCACCACCAGCAGTATAGAAATCCGCTCGTGACCGGGTTCTGTTTGCTGCCCATTTTGTAATCCAAAGGGTCAGGGCAACAAATACGAAAAACATGATAATTGCCGACCAGTTCGTGGCTTGTTTGGGAAGTACACCACCAATAGCATCGGCTTTCGCATGAATCCCGTTCGAAAGAAAGATGAGAAAGGCACCTACCCCGAAGACACGCTGTTTTTTAAAAAGACAAAGGAAGTTCATTGCTTAACCTCCTTTTTAATCTCGTCGATATAATGGTCATAACTGCTATTTGCGATCAGAATATAGATTGCAGTTAAAAGCACCATGACCACAATCACACCTATGCCAATCGGAATGGCAATCGTTGTAACGCCGGTACCAATGCGTAAACTCAGGAACTGCTTGTCAAAGGCGATGAGTGCAATCCAACCATAATAAACAATAAGGGCAATAACAGTAAGAATGCCGCCCAGTCTGTTGCGTTTTTTCCTCAACGTAACATAGGCAGGGCTTGCCTCTATTCGAGCAATAGTTTCTTTATCCATGACGGCTCCTCCTCCGTGACAGGAATGGTTTCCAAATTCAGTCAGATATTGTTACTTGTAATCCGCGTCACTCACGGGGCAGAAGGTGCAAAACGGTTTCTCTCCTCTGATACCGTTCCAACTTCAGGAAAATAGTTACCCCTTCCGTTCCAGACATAGTAAAAAATTATAATTTTAATTCAGTTACATTGAATTCAAGTAACAAAACATCTTATTTTATGTTGAATAAATGATTTTTATTCGACACCTCCATAAAATAAATTTCATTCGATTTAAAATAATTATGAAATTTCTATATAATGTCAATATTATCAAAATTTAAATTATGTTTTTCGATGGTTTTTATATTCAATTTTTCGTATATATAAAATAAAAACTTTTTTTGTATGTTTTGTCGCTTTTATGAAAAACAGTAAGAGATGTGCCGCTGGGTCTAATGTGAGGGAAAATTGCGCAATTCCAATGGCTCTTAACAAGCGGATTCAACTGTGCTGTCGGTCAAGAAAATTTCAGAAAAATTTTCTAGCAGGGGTGGATCGTTAAGCGCCTTATAATATTTAAAGCTTTTGATCTTTTTGAAGATGCATTATTTTGAATAGTGATATTCGTAACACTACCGGAATAAAACAGAATGAAGATAGTTATCAAACGGGTCTATGAACCATATTCGGAAGATGATGGTTGGCGGGTCTTGATTGATCGCCTTTGGCCAAGGGGGCTTTCCAAGGAGAAAGCCCATATTGATGATTGGCAAAAGGATTTTGCACCGAGCAATGAGTTGCGTCATTGGTTCAAACATGACGTTGCCAAATGGGAAGAATTCAAAAACCGATATATTTCCGAACTGGATACTCAATCCGAAGCGATCGAACTTTTTCTTTCTTCCCTGAAGAAGCATCCGCAAGTGACGTTGTTGTATGCAGCGCATGACAAAGAGCACAACAACGCGGTTGTACTTCTCAATTATCTGGAAAACCGTATTTCCCGGGATTAAGAATATTGTCAGGATCGAGAGCCTGTTTGATTGTCCACATGAAGTCGACAGCATCTCCAAGCTCCATACGCAAATATTTTATTTTGCGCTGGCCTATGCCATGTTCACCTGTGCAGGTGCCTCCCATTGATATTGCCCTTTCCGACAGCCTTTCGGTAAATTCATAGATGCGTTTTTCTTCCCTCTCGTTATCTTTCGGGTAACCGACAAAAACATGAAAGTTGCCGTCACCAACGTGGCCGATGATGGGGCCGATCAGATTATGTTCTTTCAGGTCTTTTTGCGTTTCGGTGACGCAATCGGCAAGGCGCGAAATAGGCACACAGGCATCTGTAGAAAATACATCGCATTCAGGCAAGCTTGCTTCGGCAGCCCATAAAGCACTATGACGGGCTTTCCAAAGCTGGGCCCGTTTTTCCGGGTCGGTTGATTGCTGGAAATTGTTCGAACCATGGGCCGCGGCAATCTCACTGAAAGTAGCGGACTGGCTTGCTACGCTTGCCTCGTCGCCATGGAACTCAACGCAAAGCGTCGGGCGTGGCTCCAAGCTCAAACCTGAATAGGCGTTGCACGCCTTGACCATGAACTCGTCCATCAATTCGACACGTGCAAAGGGTATAGCACATTGGATGGATTCAATGACCGTATTACATGCGTCACCAATTGTTGCAAAGGTGCAAATACCACTCGAGACAACTTCGGGGATCGGATGCAACCTTATTGTGAGCTCGGTAAAAAGCCCGAGCGTGCCTTCCGAGCCAACGAGGAGCCGTGTCAGATCATAACCGGCGGCAGATTTTTTTGCGCGACTGGCTGTGCGGATGAGGCGACCATCGGCCATAACTGCTTCAGCACATAAAACAGCCTCTCTCATTGTTCCATAGCGGACAGCGCTGGTACCCGATGCGCGGGTCGATGCCATGCCACCGATGGATGCATTCGCGCCGGGGTCGATCGGGAAAAACAAACCGCTATCACGTAACCAGCTATTCAATGTTTCGCGTGTGATACCCGGTTGTACCGTGATGGTCATATCTTCAGGCGAAAAAGATACCACCTGATCCATTTTTGAAAAATCGATGCTGATGCCACCGTTCGGTGCATTCAATTGTCCTTCAAGGGAACTACCCACGCCAAAACCGATGATCGGCATTTTATGACGGGCGCAAATTTTGACCGTCTTGACCACATCGTCTTTTGACAAAGCATAAACAACACCGTCGGGCACTTCGTGCCGCAATTTTGTTTCATTGTGCGAGTGGGTATCGCGAACTGAAAGATTGTCGCTGAAACGATTGCCAAAGGTCGCTTCCAATTCTTTGCACACTTGGTCTACGGTCTTCTGATCTAATCTAGCCATTCTCTACACTCCTCTCCCTGTATTGGATAGCTAACGCGATAAGTTGACACGTTTTAATATCGTTTTTCAATAAAAATATTCTTTTACATGATTTATTATTCAAAATTATCATAATATAATTTTATTGTATATTTATTTTACATTAAAATACATTATAAAATTTTGGAAACTCGTTTAATATCAGATTTTTAATTGAACAAAAGTTTTGTTCTGAGACTGCTATCACGCGCCCCTATCGTCAGATTTTTTCTCGGCGTGGGGTCAATGAGATGGCGCGCTTATCAAAACATTGCTTTGGTATTATTCTTGAAGAATGAAAAACGGAAACACTTTAGAGAATTTAAGGTGATAACGAGTTTTAAAAGCCGATAATTATATCGTGTTATAACGATTTCTTGAGTTCGGAAAACAAATTAACCTCATAAAATAGAAAAAAGCTGCCCATCTCATGAAAACAGGCAGCCAAAAAAGGTTTGTTATCACATAGAGCGGAATGAAGTGACGCTTATGACTACCGTTTCGAAGTCGCGGATGAGATCGTCACTTCACCATTGATTATCAGTAATCTTCAAATCCATATTTTCCGGGGTTGAGAATATTGTCGGGGTCAAGAGCTTTTTTGATAGCTCGCATATAATCGACAGCATCTCCCAGTTCCAGCCTCAAATATTTTGCTTTTCTCTGCCCGATGCCGTGCTCACCTGTACAAGTTCCGTCCATCGAAATTGCCCGTTCGGACAATCTTTCGGAAAATTCGTAGACTTTCTTTTCTTCTTCTTTGTTTCCCTTGTGATAGGCAAGGAGAACATGGAAGTTTCCATCACCCACATGACCAACCATTGGCCCGATAAGGTGGTGCTCCTGAAGATCTTTTTGTGTTTCGCCCACACAATCGGCGAGCCTTGAAATAGGCACACAAGCGTCGGTCGAAAAAACATCGCAATCCGGCAAGCTTGCCTGCGCTGCCCAGAAGGCTTCGTGGCGCGCTTTCCAGAGTTCGGCGCGTTTGTCAGGATCGGTTGAATGTTTGAAATCTTTTGATCCATGACTTGCGGCTATCTCACCGAACAATGAAACTTGTGCTGCAACGCTGGCTTTATCACCATGAAATTCAACACAAAGTGTGGGAAGGGGGTCAAGTGTCAGTCCTGAATAGGCATTGCAGGCTTTTGTCATGAATTCATCAAGAAGTTCAACGCGAGCTAAAGGAATGGCGCATTGAATTGCCTCAATAACCGCATTGCAGGCATCGGTTACAGTCGGGAAGGTGCAAGCACCGCACGAAACCACTTCAGGGAGCGGATGAAGGCGCAATGTAATTTCGGTAAAAATGCCGAGTGTCCCTTCAGAGCCGACAAGAAGACGGGTCAGGTCATAGCCCGCAGCCGATTTTTTTGCGCGGCTTGCCGTGCGGATAATTCTACCATCTGCCATAACTGCTTCAGCACTCAAAACAGCTTCTCTCATTGTGCCATAACGTACGGCGTTGGTTCCGGATGCACGTGTCGAGGCCATGCCACCAATGGATGCATCGGCACCGGGATCAATCGGAAAGAACAGGCCGCTGTCACGCAACCAGCTATTTAAAGTTTCACGGGTAATTCCAGGTTGGACAGTAATGGTCATATCTTCAGGTGAAAAAGAAACAACCTGATCCATTTTCGAAAAATCAATGCTGATACCACCTTTAGGTGCATTGAGCTGCCCTTCAATGGAACTTCCAGCCCCGAAGGCAATAATCGGCATTTTGTGCTTAGCGCAAATCTTTACGATTTTTACAACATCGTCTTTGTTGGTTGCATAGACAACGCCATCAGGGGTTTGTTGATAAAGTGCGGTCACATTATGGGAATGAGCCTGACGGACAGAAAGATTGCGGCTGAACCTATCTCCGAAAGCCGTTTTCAATTCTTCACAAATACGATCTATTGTCGCTTCATCGCAGTGTTTTGCCATTCTTTTTACTCTCTCTTTGGGTGGGCAATTTTCACTTGCTACTTTCGCGCCAAGCGCAAGAAATTGCAACGATATTTCAAAATATTATGATTGATAATGGGCTTCCGCGATATTTTTTTAAAGGATTGAAAATTTATTCCAAAGGAATAAGCGCATCTGTTTTTCTATTGTGAAAACCTTTTTGTTACTTCGGACTGGTTCGAGGACAAAATTTTTCTTGTGAATGATAATTTCGGCGGTCATACCGGCATGGTTAGTTTGGCTGTTTGAATCAAATGCGACCGACAAACTTATCAATCGGCTATCTTGGTGCTTCTGCAAGTGCTCCCACCAGCCGTCCAAGCCACTTTAAAATTCATTGTGCAATATGGCGAGCGGCCAAGGTCTACTTGATCTTGCAATCAGATCGGCGAGAACACCGTTAAGCCTACAAACGAGGTTGGAAGCGTTTCAAACGCAATGCATTGGAAAGCACAAAGACACTTGAAATTGCCATAGCTGCCGCTGACAACATTGGCGATAATTGTACGCCCCAGACGGGATAAAAAATTCCGGCAGCAACAGGGATGAGCAGAACGTTATAGCCAAACGCCCAGAAAAGATTCTGCTTGATGTTGCGGATTGTAGCTTTTGAAATAGCAATTGCATTGACGACGCCTGTCGGATCGCCCGACATCAATACAACATCGGCACTTTCAATAGCAACATCGGCACCTGTACCAATGGCAATGCCGGTATCGGCAGCGGCGAGTGCCGGCGCGTCATTAATACCATCGCCAACAAAGGCGACCCGCCGTTCAGTCCCACTTATTTTTTTCACAGCATCGACTTTTCCTGCGGGCAGTACTTCTGCAACGATTTCGCTAATGCCAAGTTTTGAACCGATTGTCTTTGCTGTGGTCCGATTATCGCCTGTGACAAGCGCTGTCGCAATTCCCATTTTTTCAAGTTCTGCAATGGTTTTTCCTGAATTCTGTTTAACGGGGTCTTCAACGGCGAAAATTGCAGCCGCCTTATTGTCTATTGCGGCATAAAAGGGTGTCATGCCTTCATTGCCGAAAATCTCGGCATCTTTGGCAAAACCGGAAATATCGACATTTATCTCGTTCATATAACGGTCGGCCCCGATAATCACTTCCCGTCCATTAACTTTTCCGGATATACCGAATCCGGGCTTGGAATTGAATTCTTCAACAGTCGAAAGGGTTATTCCGGCCTTTTTTGCAGCCTCACTCAAAGCCTCGCCAATCGGGTGTTCGGAACGTAGTTCTACAGCGGCAACATCCGCCAATGTTTGTCTTTCATCAAATCCGTTTGCTGTGATGATTTTATTCAAAACCGGTTTGCCCACTGTCAGTGTGCCGGTTTTGTCAAAAGCAACAACATCGGTATCACGCAATGTTTGTAATGCATCGCCACGACGAAACAGAATACCAAGTGTCGCTGCGCGACCTGTGCTCACCATAATGGATGTCGGTGTTGCAAGCCCCATTGCACAAGGGCAGGCGATGATAAGGACCGATACGCCGGCGATAAGGGCATGCGGAAATTGTGGAGCAGGGCCGACAAAAAACCAGATAAAAAAAGTTGCAATGGCGGCTGCAAAAACAGCAGGGACAAACCAACCTGTTACCTTATCAACCAAAGCCTGAATGGGCAGTTTCGCACTTTGTGCATCTTCAACCATTTTCTGGATTTGTGCAATAAGTGTATCACTACCGATCTTTTCGGCACGAAATGTCAAGGTTCCATTGCCATTGACAGTTCCACCATAAACCTTGTCGCCTTCTTTTTTGGCGACAGGTATAGGCTCGCCCGTCATCATGGATTCGTCAACATTCGAGTTGCCGCTTGTGACAGAACCATCGACAGGAAATTTCTCTCCCGGTCGCATTATAATAATGTCGCCGACCGCAACATCATCAAGAGCAACATCTTTTTCTTCATTATTCCTTAAAACGCGTGCTGTTTTCGGTTTCAAACCGGCAAGCATACGGATGGCTTCGCTGGTGCGTCCACGTGCTCCCGCTTCAAGATAACGGCCAAGCAGGATCAAGGTAACGATAACGGCTGCTGCCTCGAAATAAACATTGTTGGTTCCTTCCGGCATATAAGCGCCTGCGAAGGTTGCAACGGTAGAATAGGACCACGCGGCAAATGAGCCGACAGCAACAAGCGAATTCATATCCGGAGTGGCACGAAAGAGATTGGGAATACCGGATTTGAAAAACCTCCGGCCGGGGCCGAAAAGCACAAGCGTTGTCAAAATAAATTCGACAAGGCGGGAAGGGAACATGCCGATGGTTGTCATCACAAAATGATGGAACGGCGGTATGATATGGCCGCCCATTTCAAGAACAAAAACCGGAATGGTGAGGATAAGAGCTATAACCAGAGAGCGGCCGAGTTTGTGCGCTTCAACGGCTTGTCTGTCGACTTCTTCATGATTATTGACGGGCTTTGCACCATAACCGGCTTTTGCAACAGCTTTTTCCAGCGCATCAATTGTTGCAACATTTTTAAGCATCTCGACATGGGCACGGTTTGTCGCCAGATTAACAACAGCAGTCTTTACCCCGTCTACCGAAAGCAGTGCCTTTTCAACGCGCCGCACACAAGAAGCGCAACTCATACCCTCGATATCAAGGTCAACCGGCTCGTACCCCACTTCATAACCGGCTTTTTCGACCGCATGCACAAGCTCGTCGATACCAAGTTTACTCCGACTTGTAACGTCAGCTTTTTCTGTTGCCAGATTGACGACAGCATTGTCTACGCCTTCAACCTTTTTGAGAGCTTTTTCAACGTGGCGAACACAAGATGCACAAGTCATCCCTTCGATATCAAGCTCTATATGAAAATTGTCTTTTGCCGGAGATTGACTGTTTTCTTCCGTTTGTGAAGTTGTTGTCATGAAACGCACCTTTCACATCAAGAGATAATGGTTACCCTCATGGGAAGGTCAAGAGAAAAAGATGAAAAAGAAAAAGCCTTATCCGGAATAAACCGGATAAGGCTCATATTGATAATGTGTGAAATATCGAAGAGGAAAAATCAATATGTGTCGTTGATACGTGCAACAGCATGGAAGTCGATCGCACGGCCTCTGAGTTCTGCAACCCTCGAGATTTCCTGCTTTTTCTCAAGACCGGAAACAAAGACCACATTCGGAACTTTCCGCAATTCCTCGTCAGGAGCAATAGTATTGGCATCCTTCACAGAAATCGGTGCTCTGTTTTCAGCAATAATATTTTTGAGGTCGTCTGTCGCCGGACGATCAACTTTCGGAGCAGTTTTTGGCGTCTCGGCAGCTTTTTCTGTCTCTACCGCGGCAACCGTGGATTTATCGGGCGATTGTGCTTCATCGGCATCGGCATAATCATCATCTTCCTCATAATCATCATCCGGTACGGCTATGATCTCGTTGGCTTCAATGAGCGCTGTCAGATCATCACCGGGAACGTTATCTGCAGTTTTACCCGATCCTGCACCGTTATTGGCAATAGCAAGAGCAACCTTGTCGGCTTCATCCTGACGCAAAGGCCTTGCTTCGGGTAAAGGAATATTTGCAACCTTGACAGCGCCTTCCTCTTCCTCACCCTCATCAGGCTTGAACGTCGGTACAGGCACATTGGCATAGGCCATAACCGGTGCTTCGTTTGTCTTTTCTTCCTCGGGTGCCTGTTTCAAACCATTGGCACGCAATGGTGAAGATTCAGGAAGGGGAGCATCTTTCTTAGGTAACGATACGACTGTTGTTTGTGGTTCCTCTGCTACAGCCGGAGCCTTCGGTTGAACTCTTGACGGTTGAGAAGGAACTTGTTCGTCGGCGTTTTTACGTCCGAACAAAGAACTGAAGAAACCGTGTTTTTGTGTCGATGTTGTTGCGCTGGCATAGACAACAGGTGCACCACGACGGGCAAGCCATTCGGCCTTTGCCTGGTCATAGCCGGCAAGCGGTTTGCCATCACTCGGGATATACATGGTTTTTCCGTCGGGGAACAAAGCCATTAATTCGCTGCGGCTCATACGTGGCCAATGACGCACATTGCCCACATCCATATGGACAAAAGGCGAGCCTGAACGAGGATAATAGCCGACACCGCCGACTTGCTGTTTCAAACCGATAGCACGCAATTTGGCAAGATTGACATCAGGCAGATAGAAATCCATTGCGTGGCCAAGCGTATGCTGGCTATTTTTGGCAACGCCACTATCGGGCGAGCGCGAACGCAACATATTGTTGGTCGCTGGTGAACGGTAGGCCGATACGACATTGATGTATTCGCGCGACCCGCTAGTGCGGTAGACAGACCAGATAAGGTCAAATAGACGCGGATCCATATTCGTCGGTTCGTTACGACGCCAATCGCGCAAGAACACGTTCAACCGCTTCAAACCGGCCGGATCGTATTTTCCATCACGTTTGAAAACGATTTCGGCTTTTTCACCTGTATGGACGTAATAGAGTTTCAAAGACCTTGTTTCAGCCTTTGCTGCTACCGGTGCCAACATAAAGGACAAAGCTGTACCCATTGCCACGAAGGCTAATGACAAACGACGAAATGTCCAAAATGATTTTTTCAAACCGTCAACCACCATTCGTAAAACCTGCCCTGTTAACCGCGGATGAGACGCGATAATCAAAACGTGGTGTTCAATTAACTCGCTCCCCGACCATCTGAAATCGGCTTTATAGTTAGTAAAGCCTAACCCAGAATGGTTAACAGCAGCTTTATATGTGAGCCAGCAAAACAATGATGCTGATCAAATACGACTATACCATGGCAAAAATGCCACAGAAGAGAACAAATATCAAAAACTCAGTAACATTTTGTTACGATGGTTAATTTTTTCTTTTTATTGACATATTCCTGCGCAGCATCTTGCCGCTTCAAGTTAAATATTGGGATTGAACAGGCTGAAAACAAGTCTTGCCCACATTGGCAAGCTTGTTTTTGACAGGGCATAGAATTTTCAAGAGAATTTGGTTGAAGCATCATTATCGTTCAGCAGATTAGCTGAATGGTCGAGAGATTTCGTAGTCAAAACGGATTTTCCTAAAAAAGGCGGAACACTGCACGCCGTCTGGATAAGGAAACAGGATTTTGTAGACAATGAAAACGGATGAATGAAAAAATTCAAACCATCCGATTTTATATTTTTCAAATATCGACTTTCTAAATTTTCAGGCTGTCTTTTTTGTTAAAAAATAATTAGATCAGCCGAATTATCCATGTTCTTTACAATTGCGACAAAAATCGGAAGCCTGCAATAAAATGCACAATTGAAAACCAAATATCAATTAAAAGGCCGCGTAGACTTTCATCAAAATTTATTTTGTTCGTCGAATGCAGGATGCATTTCGTTTTTTGACAATGGAAGAATCGGGGAACTAGCGAACTGTTTTGTTGCATGTGTGTGCGCGTTCATAGCTGACAACTTGCACTACTTAAAACTTAGCTTGAACCGGATAGAGATATCCGTTGGCTTTTTAGAAAAGACGATTAGACAGAAAAAATATGGCGACAGTCAATCAACTGCCGCCATATAGATATATTGCAAGTGAGGCTGTAGGATCTATCGATCAACACGACTTTCATGCCACGTTCAGCTGGCACGACGCAGTGCTTCTGACTCCTTCTGGTTTTCGGCATGGTATTCGTCGAGTTTTCGGTAAAGAGTTGAACGACCAATGCCGAGACGGCGGGCTGCTTCACTCATCCGACCGCGATAATGATGAACTGTGCGTTCTATAATTTCACGCTCGAGTTCGTTGTAAGCACGGATTTGCCCGTTATCATCAATAAGCTGGATACTATAACGGCTATTTTTTTCGGCTGTATCAATTGGCACATTACTTCTGAAGTCCGTAACCTGATTTCCTGTAAGTTGCGGAAAATCACGGATTGTCAATAATGGCCCCTGACTTAACAGGACTGCGCGAAAGAGCACATTTTCCAATTCACCAACATTTCCTGGCCAATCATGTTGCAGCAAGAGTGATAATGCCGAACCTGCTACGCCATGCACATGAGGTTGACCACTTTCGACAACAATATGTTCAATGGCACGCTGGGCAATATCGGCAAAATCATCACGCCGCTCACGAAGTGGGGGCACAATAACGTGACACTCTCGCAAGAGATCATAAAATTCCTTCAAAAACAGACCATCTTCCACCAACCCTTGCAGACGGGAAGTCGAAATAACTGTCAGACGGAATTTCGGTTCACTGTCTTTTTCTGCTTCCTTGCGCTGTTTCAGAAAATCGACCCACCGTTTCTGCTGATTGATTTCAAGACGGTCAATTTCGCAAAGACAAATCGTCCCATGATCAATCGAATGGATGTGTGGCAGAATTTTTGTCTCCCACTTCTTACTATCCTGCGCGGGATCGGAAATTGGTACGCACTGGATGCGAACAAATTTACCCGTTGCATAAGGACTTTCATGGTGAATAACACGGGCAAGTGTTTCTCTTCCTGTTCCCTTTTCACCTTCGATCAGCAAATTTCTGGTTGACAAAGCAGCTTGCTTTGCCTGCTCGAAAGGCTCTTTCATCGCTTCACTGTTTGCGTAAAGATCGGAAAAACGCAAATGGTTTTCCTGCTGGCGACGAATGTAATGCACTTCGCGCTCATAGGTATTGTTGATCGACAGATTGCCCAGTGTCACGCTGAGTCTGAGCGATGTAATCGGATAAACGAGATAATCGACAGCGCCGGCTTTCAGACTTTTCTGAAGAAGCTCTTCATTCTCGACATCCGACATAACAACGAGTGGTGCGGCAAATCCGGTAACCCGAATTGTAGAAATGAGATCGGTTCCGCCAAGGTCACTCATCATCAAATCGACCAATGCAAATGAAATGTTACGGCGTCTACGCAACAGATCAAGTGTGCGCAATCCGTTTTCCGCTTCAATTACACGATAACCGAGGGCGCGAAGTATGGAAGAAGTGTTGGCTCGTTTACCATAGTCTTCGGCTGCTACTAGTATAGGACCCATCATTGCTTTCATCATCTCCTTTGTGATGACGAAAACGCATGGATAGGAGTTTGGTTGCAAAACATAGGTATACCTCGTTTGCCCCGCAAGCGGAAAACTACTACCAATCTGGTGATTACATGCAACAGAAAAGAGAATTTTTTTCAAAAAAAATGGTTTTCCGTTGATTTCCATCAAAACCGACATATTGATAGAACCATAACATGTTGTTACAGCTTTTATCAGTTGTCGTTTTTCCGCTTGGTGGCGGTTTATTGGAGCAAACCAGATGAAACGCATTGCGCCCACTCTTTGTCTCACTGCAATGGCATTCGCCCTTTCAGCTTGTAATCTTTCACAAAATTACGGTCAGCGCCCTTCGGTGCAAAATATTCCTACCGGAATAGATGGCCAATGGGTTGATAAAAACGGTATTGTATCATCGTTCAGAAACGGTATTTTTGAGACTCGTTCTTCCGATACAAAAGAAAAACTTTCTGAAGGAAATTACCGCTTCCGCAATCCGCAACTTGTAGAAATCGAAATGCGCTCGATTGTCCGCGGCACAGTTTCCCGCGTTAATTGCGCAGTTTCTAACAGTACGATGCAACTCTTGTGTACATCAAGCAACGGTTCGCAATTCTCGCTCAATAGAAAAATCTAAACCAGAAATAAAAAATCCAGATTGAGATTTAATGGAAAATAAGAAAAGTAAAGTTGGCGTCCTCCTGATTAATCTGGGAACGCCGGAAGGTACCGATTCAACAAATGTTCGCAAATATTTGCGCGAATTTTTGTCAGATCGACGGGTAATAGAATGGCCACGCATTTTATGGTACCCGATTCTTTATGGAATTGTCCTCAACGTACGTCCGAAAAAGTCCGGTGCGCTATATAAGCGTATCTGGAACTATGAATTGAACGAGTCGCCGCTACGTACTTATACACGTGCTCAAGCTGAAAAGCTCGGTCCGCTCCTTGATGAATCGAATGTTGATGTCTATTGGGCCATGCGCTATGGCAAGCCTTCGATTGACGAGGTACTCGGCACTATGATCGAGAAGGGGTGCGAAAAAGTTCTGTTTTTCCCTCTTTACCCTCAATATTCTGCCACAACAACGGCAACAGTACTCGACGCAGTATTCTCAAGCCTTGAGAAACGCCGTTATCAACCGGCTATACGCACCGTTCCACCTTATAGTGATGATCCGGTTTATATTGACGCGCTCGCCCATTCGGTTGAGACACATTTGAAGACACTTGATTTTGTTCCTGAAAAAATCATTGCCTCCTATCACGGTATCCCTCAATCCTACGCAAAAAGGGGCGATCCCTATCCGGAAGAGTGCGTGCGCACAACGGAAGCTTTGCGTAAACGGCTTGGAATGGACGAGAACAAGCTCGTTATGGCCTTCCAATCACGCTTTGGCCCTGAAGAATGGTTGCAACCTTATACAGCCGCGACCGTTGAAAAAGTTGCGAAAGAAGGTGTCAAATCTATTGCAGTCTTCAATCCGGGTTTTGTCGTTGATTGTTTGGAAACTGTCGACGAAATGGGGCATG
Source organism: uncultured Bartonella sp. (assembly GCF_946479275.1). Taxonomy (GTDB): domain Bacteria; phylum Pseudomonadota; class Alphaproteobacteria; order Rhizobiales; family Rhizobiaceae; genus Bartonella. The sequence goes on along the minus strand of NZ_CAMLFE010000003.1, from coordinate 362,346 downwards.
AGGCTCAAAAGACTTTTAAAGAAAATGGCGGGGTCAATTTTGTTCACATTCCTTGTCTGAACGACAGTGAAGACGGCATGAAAGTCATTGCTCACCTTGTACGAAGAGAACTTCAGGGGTGGATTTGAACTATTGCTGAAATTCTAAAAATTTTACGTTGATCATTAAACGGGGGAAAGCTGGCTACCGCTGCCGTTTGCAGCTTTCCTCAGTCATATAAAACTGTAACGATACCGACACTGTTCTTAAGATTTGCCCAAGGAGAGGAATGTGGTCGGTTTTAATATCGCTTTATTGTTGTTGGTCTTGTTGGTAGTTGCAACATTGTTTGCCGGAATTAAACAGGTTCCGCAAGGCTACCAATATACAATCGAACGTTTCGGCCGTTATACAAAAACCTTGATGCCGGGACTTAATCTGATTGTTCCTTTTTTTGACCGCGTAGGCGCACGTGTCAATATGAAGGAGCAAGTGCTTGATATTCCCACACAGGAAGTCATTACCCGCGATAATGCAACTGTCTCAGTTGATGCGGTGGCGTTTTTTCAAGTGCTTAATGCTGCCCAATCGGCCTATCAGGTATCGGATTTGAATTATGCGGTACTAAACCTCAACATGACGAATATTCGTACTGTTGTCGGCTCGATGGACCTTGATGAGCTTTTGTCCAACCGTAATACCATCAATGAAAAGCTTTTACATGTGGTTGATGAAGCAGCCCATCCTTGGGGGTTGAAGATGACCCGAATTGAAATAAAAGATATCCAGCCGCCGCGTGATCTGGTTGATGCTATGGGGCGGCAGATGAAGGCTGAGCGCGACAAGCGTGCGCAAGTTCTTGAAGCAGAGGGTGATCGGAACGCCAACATTTTGCGGGCTGAAGGTTTCAAACAGGCGCAAATTCTTGAAGCAGAGGGAAAGCGGGAAGCCGCCTATCGGCAGGCAGAGGCACGTGAACGTCTGGCAGAAGCGGAGGCAAAAGCAACATTGGTTTTGTCCGAAGCCATTGCAAAGGGAAATGTACAGGCAATCAATTATTTTGTTGCGCAAAAATATACCGATGCTCTTGCTTCTATCGGTACAGCCAACAACCAGAAGGTTGTGTTGATGCCAATGGAAGCTTCATCGCTTATCGGTTCGCTCGGCGGCATCGGTGCCATTGCAAAAGAAGTTTTCGGCTCGCCTTCGCCAAAGAAATAAAGTTTCATGCGAGAGCGGAAATTGCGTTTCTATCATGGTTGATGAATACGGCTTAAAACAGGTGGTTTTGACCCGTCGGCATATGGTAAATCCTTACGGAGCTTCACCGCTTGTAAAAGATTGAATTTTTAAACAAGCTGCCAAGCTTCATATCGTGCGCATAACTTCATAGAGTGAACGTTGAAAGTTGCTGTTCAGAAGGAACAAGGATGTTTGATTTATTGATGACCTTGGGAGCATGGAACTGGGTGGTTTTGGGATTTATCCTGCTCCTTCTCGAACTCATATTTCCGGGCGTATTTTTTGTCTGGTTCGGTCTCGGTGCTCTTTTAACGGCACTTGTTTCTTTACTTTTTTATCACTTGCCATGGGTTGCATCCTGGGAAGTCGAAGTCATTTTTTTCCTGATATTTTCCATCATTATGGTGCTGATCGGTCGCAATTTTTTTCGCCGCGACCGCGAAACCGACGAACCTTTATTAAACAGGAGAACCGACCAGATCATTGGCAAAAGAGTTGTTCTTGAAGAACCTGTTCAGGATGGCAAAGGGCGCATTCGCGTTGACGATACGATATGGCGTATCAAAGGGCCTGATCTTCCTGAAGGTACGGAAGTCAAAGTGATTGCTTTCGATAATGGCGTTTTCACAATTGAAAAGGCCTGAATTCAAGGCCTCTCCGGTATTGTGCGTATCTTTGACATGCTCGAAAAACATCTTGATGGGAGCAGGCCATTTTCCGAAGGTGCTTCATTTTCGACTGGTCAAACTCTACCTTTTTCCTGTTCCACAAAGCTGTTGGATTTCGTTTTTCCAAAGTGCGATAAATAAAGCTATCAGCGTGATCTTTTTTTTCGTGAACGGTTTTCCTTTTTAATAAATTCGTTTATTCCCTGTGCTGGAACATCAAGCAGGAATTGAAAAAACTATGCGACTGGGTGGGCGCCTTCAGGCGGCAATTGAAGTATTGCAGGATATCAAATCGCGTCGGCGACCGGCTGCGGAAGCACTTAAAGATTGGGGGCTTTCGCATAGATTTGCTGGCGCGGGTGACAGGGCTGCAATCGGCAATATTGTTTATGACGCCTTGCGGGAACGTTATTTACTTGAATGGCGCATGGATAGCGATGATCCTCATGACACGGCATTTGGTGCATTGTTGGAAGATGGCGGGCTTTTGCTTGATGAACTTGCGCGTAGTCTTGATGGAGACCGTTTTGCACCGGAACCATTGAGTGAACATAGCCGCAATATGTGGCTCACCAAAAATATTGACGAAGCGCCCGATTATATTCGGGGAAACCTGCCGCAATGGTGTGTTCCTCTATTTCAGGATATTTTCGGCTCCCATTGGCTTGATGAAGCTGTCGCATTGGCAAAACGCCCACCACTTGATTTACGTGTGAACCGCTTGAAGGCAAAACCCGAAAAGATTGTGCGTGAACTTGCCGGAACAGGTGCAACACCCATTTCATGGTTCGACAGCGCTTTACGCATTCCGCCGATCGAGAAATTGAAGCGGCACCCCAATGTGCAGGCAGAGCCGACCTTCCAAAAAGGCTATTTTGAAGTGCAGGATCTCGGATCGCAAATTGTGGCAAGACTTGCCGGAGCAAAAGCCGGTATGCAAGTGCTTGATTATTGTGCCGGCGCTGGTGGAAAAACATTGGCTATGGCGGCAGATATGGAAAACCGTGGTCAAATTCACTGTTATGACGCGGAAAAAGCCCGTCTTGCACCAATTTTTGAACGTCTGCGCCGCTCCGGTGTGCGTAATGTTCAACCGCACGTCAATATAAGTGAACTTGACGCATTAAAAGAGCAAATGGATATTGTCCTGCTTGATGCACCTTGTACAGGTACGGGAACATGGCGCCGCCGTCCGGATGCCAAATGGCGCTTGACAGACGGTCAGCTTGAACGCCGTATTGCTGAACAGAAAACCGTTTTGAATGCAACTTTACCTTATCTTAAAACTGGCGGTCATCTCGTTTATATTACATGCTCGCTACTTTCTTCCGAAAATGACAAACAGATAACGGCTTTTCTTGCCGAGAATTCGCAATTCAAAGAAATCGACATGAAAGATTGGTGGATGCAGCATTTCGGGAAAGACGCGCCAAAGCCGGTTTTTCCCGAACATGGGCTGGTTTTATCTCCGGCAAGTACAGATACAGACGGCTTTTTTATTTCGGTTCTTGAAAAACGTTCAACATAATGACGAGGTCAAGCATGTGGGGTGAAAAATCGGTTCTTTTCCTTATGGCAACCGAACTTGAATATGGCGAGCACCTCAAAAAGCTCATTAAACCGCACATTATCGGCGTGGGGCCGATCGAGGCCGCCATCAATACAACAAAAATTTTAAGTGCTATGAAAAACGAGAACCGCTTGCCCGATCTTGTTGTTTCGCTCGGTTCGAGTGGCTCGCAAACGCTCAAACAAACAGAAGTTTATCAGGTGTCATCTGTGAGCTGGCGCGATATGGATGCAACGGTACTTGGGGTTGAAAAGGGGGTAACGCCTTTTCTTGACCTGCCCGCGACTGTGGAGATGCCGACATTGATACCCGATTTCCCGTCTGCAAGCCTATCGACCGGCGGCAATGTTGTTTCCGGTGATGGCTATAAAAATATAAAAACCGATATGGTTGATATGGAAACTTATGCAGTGTTGCGAAGCTGCCAGACATTCAATGTTCCTTTGTTCGGATTGCGCGGTATATCCGATGGTCAAAAGGAGCTGGAACATGCAATGGATTGGCGCCAATATTTGCATATTGTTGATGAAAAACTGGCAAATGCGCTGATGCTGCTTGATAAGGTGCTGGAACAACTGGAAAAATGAAATTCCGGAAAGATTGAATTAAAGGCTGTCGGAAATAATCGGCCAATCATTTTTAGGTGGTTTATCGTTTAAAAACTGTTTTCTCATGTATCACCCGATTGCATTTATCCAAAAGACTCTTTAAAGGCTTTCTATGAGCACAACACATCCCGACACAATTCTGATTATAGATTTCGGTTCGCAAGTAACCCAGCTTATTGCACGCCGTGTGCGTGAAGCCGGTGTCTATTCCGAAATCGTACCGTTCCAGTCTGCAGCAGAAGCTTTCAAGCGTATCAAGCCGAAAGCGGTTATTCTTTCCGGTTCTCCCCATTCAACCGTTGATATAGGGTCTCCCAGAGCTCCCCAAGAAATATTCGATGCGGGAATTCCCGTTCTTGGTATCTGTTATGGCGAACAGACAATGTGTGCCCAACTTGGCGGCAAAGTCGAAGCAGGGCATGAACGCGAGTTCGGGCGCGCAGATCTCACCGTTGAAGAAGATAGTGCTCTCTTTCAAGGCGTATGGAAAAAAGGAACCCATCATCAGGTCTGGATGAGCCATGGTGACAGGGTCACCGCTTTGCCGGAAGGCTTCAAGGTTATCGGCACCTCGAAAGGTGCGCCTTTTGCTGCGATTTCTGATGAAAAACGCCACTTTTATGCCGTGCAATTTCATCCGGAAGTCGTTCATACTTTGGATGGCGCCCGTCTTTTGCAGAATTTCGTCCACAATATCGCCGGTATTAAAGGTGATTGGTCTATGAAAACCTATCGCGAACAGGCGATTTCTGCCATCCGCCGGCAAGTGGGGAAGGGGCGCGTTATTTGTGGCCTTTCAGGCGGGGTTGATTCGTCCGTTGCAGCGGTGCTTATTCATGAAGCCATTGGCAATCAGTTGACATGCATTTTTGTCGATCATGGTTTGATGCGCAAAAATGAAGCTGAAGAGGTCGTCTCGATGTTTCGCGAGACTTATAATATTCCGCTTGTTCATGTTGACGCTTCCGATCTTTTTATCAATGCGCTTGAAGGGGTGAGTGACCCTGAAAAGAAGCGCAAGATTATCGGCCGCCTGTTTATCGAAGTTTTTGAAAAAGAGGCCAAAAAGCTTGGTGGTGCAGAATTTCTAGCACAGGGCACACTTTATCCTGATGTAATCGAGAGTGTGTCATTCTCGGGTGGCCCCTCGGTTACCATCAAAAGCCATCACAATGTTGGCGGTTTGCCGGAACGCATGAATATGAAACTGGTTGAACCGTTGCGCGAACTTTTCAAAGATGAAGTTCGCGCGTTAGGACGTGAGCTTGGCTTGCCGGAAAAGTTTATCGGCCGTCATCCTTTCCCCGGTCCCGGCCTTGCTATTCGTTGCCCTGGTGGGGTGACGAGAGAGAAACTCAATATTTTGCGTGAGGCGGATGCGGTTTATCTTGATGAAATTCGCAAAGCCGGCCTTTATGATAAAATATGGCAAGCTTTTGCTGTTCTCCTTCCGGTACAAACGGTGGGTGTTATGGGTGACGGGCGAACATATGAATATGTTTGCGCGTTAAGGGCTGTGACTTCCGTCGACGGAATGACAGCCGACTTTTATCGTTACGATATGGATTTTCTGGCACAAGCTGCAAACCGCATTATTAACGAAGTGCGCGGTATCAATCGCGTCGTCTATGATATTACGTCGAAACCACCGGGGACCATCGAGTGGGAATAAAATAAACCGAATATTCGAGAATATTGTAAATGCCATTGAAGAACAGATTTCTCAATGGCATTTTCTTTAGTTCTATCGTCGAAACGACTTTATTGAGCAGTTTCTAGTTTGAATGGTGGATTCAGGAAAGCTGTTTTATCGGGAGGCTTCAAACATACCGCATCAATAAAGCATAATTCAATTGAACATCTTCAGGGATAGGAATGTAGACAATATGTCCGTCACCCGGTGCTACAGTAATGTCTTCGTTCTTTTTGTTTTTCAGTGATTTTATTGTAAAATTGATATTGCCATCCGGCGTCATCATTTCCACTTTGTCATTCAATTCAAAGCGGTTTTTAACAGCGACTTCCGCAAGCCCGTTCACACGTTTTCCGGTAAATTCACCAACAAATTGCTGGCGGCCGGGAAGCGAGGAGCCGGTAGCATAATTCTGGTATTCTTTATGTTTATGGCGTTGCAAAAAGCCTTCGGTATAACCACGGTGGGCAAGGGATTCCAGAACCACCATCAAATTGTCGTCAAAGGGGCGTCCGGCCAGAGCATCATCAATCGCCTTGCGGTAAACCTGTGCAGTGCGGGCAACATAATAATGCGATTTCGTGCGCCCCTCGATTTTTAAAGAATTGACACCGATATTGATAAGTTTTTCGACATATTGGACAGCGCGAAGGTCTTTTGAATTCATGATATATGTGCCGTGTTCGTCTTCAAACGCGGTCATTTCGGCTTCCGGCCGATTTGCTTCATGAAGCACAAATACCTTGTCGGTGGTTGGACCTTCGCCAAGATCGGGCTGAATTTCCCCGCTTACTGTCTCTTCAACTTTGACAATCTCGCCCAGTTCATTCTCGACGCCTTCTTCGACACCGTATTTCCAGCGGCAGGCATTCGTGCACGTTCCCTGATTGGCATCGCGGTGGTTGATATAGCCCGAAAGAAGACAACGCCCTGAATAGGCCATGCATAACGCACCATGAACAAAGACTTCCAATTCGATGTCGGGAACATTTTCACGGATTTCTTCAATTTCTTTCAGTGACAATTCCCTTGAGAGAATGACGCGCGTCAATCCCATGCTTTTCCAGAATTTGACGGTTGCCCAATTGACTGCATTCGATTGTACCGAAAGGTGAATATCCACATCGGGAAAATTTTCCCGCACCATCATAATCAATCCGGGATCGGACATGATGAGAGCATCGGGATTCATGTCGATAACAGGTTTTAATTCGCTCACAAAACTTTTAAGTTTGCTGTTGTGGGGGGCAATGTTGACGACAACATAGAATTTTTTGCCCTCGGAATGGGCTTCGTCAATGCCTATCTTCAAATTTTCTTCATGATTGAATTCATTATTGCGCACCCGCAAGCTGTAGCGGGGCTGGCCTGCATAAACCGCATCCGCACCATAGGCAAAAGCGTAACGCATAGATTTCAATGTGCCCGCAGGACTTAACAATTCGGTTTTATGAAGTTTTGACATTGATTGAAAGAGCCTTGAAAATTGAGCTGTTGTTTAGCAGAACTGGCCTATCCGTTCAACCTTTCAGAAAACATAATTTCAGAAGATTAATCTTCATTGCCACATCCAGTTTAACCGGAATTGAAGGTTGAAGCGAAAGTAAACAGCGGGCAGAATTTTAAAAATGTAATTTAAAATAGGCGGTTAAAAAGCATGGGAAAAAATGCAGCGGTGAAACCGCGAAGGTAAAAATACGCGGGTAAAGAAAATATGCGCTATAACGATCGAACTTTTTATTCATGCAAAAATCGTCATTATACGCCTTAAACGGCCACGGCTTAGGAGGCCAAGTTAGGGGTCATGGTTTAGACGGCCAATTTGATCGAAGCAGGATTGAAGTAATCCTTAATCACAAAAATAGGCCCATTGCAGAAGTGCCTGACGCTGGCGCGGACGACAGAAAAAATCACCGGGGTCACAGTTTTTCCTAAGCTGGGCGACATGGCGGCGCATCTGTTTCCAACGTTTGATCTGCCGCTCGTCTTCGCCTTCGATACGGCGACCCGAATAATAACGGCAATACCACTGGAACCAGCCGCGCGGGTCATTGTCATAAATCCAGCCTTTAGCCTTCCAATAGGAAAGCGGTTTTCCGGCCAATACACCATAATAATTCATGTCCGCCCGTTTGCCTTCCGGCGATAGTTTTGCGTTTTGAAACCAGTTTGAAGGAAACTCGTTTCTGCAATCGGTCATATATTTTCCGCCGAAAACCCCCATTTCCAACATTTGCTTAGGGGTTAACTGCGGTTCAAAATCGGATGAGAAGTTTTTTCCCTCTTCACACACGCGTTCATAACGATAGCCATGTTGCATTTTATCGTTAACGTTTATCCACAAAGACACGGAATTTGTTCCTCTTCTTCAAAGAATAAACGAATAGTTATGTCGGAAGATAAAAAGTCCAGTGTTCGGATAAAAAGAGAATGAATGCGATATTGTCATTCAGGGTAATTGAGGCTTTCGGTTTTTCAACCGGAACGGGCTTGAAGGATTATTCCCCATCGCATGGATGAAGAACAATCCCTTCCCAAACTCAGAATTTAATTCTCAAACCTACTGTGCCGCCAAAGCTGTAATTATCGCTGATATTTTTGAAAGCACCGCGTATATTTGTTTCGCCATAGAGTGACCAATTATCGTTATTCCAATTATAACTGCCACCCAACCCAAGTCCGGCCTGAAAATCTTCATTTTCATTCCGGAACGAAGTGCCTGAAACATTCACTTTCGTTCCATCAAGAAATTCGTAATAAAGGTTGCCTATGCCATATAGATGTGTGCGACGCCGGTCTCCGCTATCGGATATCCACGTTTTATCTCTGCTGAAAGCAAGACCGGCACGGCCTTCCAGACTGTCACCGTCTTTCAGAGATACTTTTGTGCTCAAGCCATCGCGAAAACTGTCAAAATCTATCGACGAATAAGAAAGTTGGATTTGCGGTGTTATATCCCATGTTTCTGTCAATTTTAACCGATGACCGGCCTCTGCCGAAAGAGCGTAGCCGAAACCGTTTTCGTTTTTCTTATCCGAACGGCTAAAATTCTTGGAATTGAAATCGGTTTCATACCAGGTAGCTTGCGATTGTAAATCGACATAGCTGCCATTGATGCCATACCATGTAGCTGCAGCCCCTATACCATATCCGTCCGCCTCGACTTTGCCATGCCCGTCATCGGAACGGACAGACGCTTCCGCACGACCGAAATGACCGCTCAAAGATCCAATCAGGATCCCGTTGCCATTTTCGACAAGTGCACCATCAATCCCGCTTTGCATGCGCCAGAGATCAAGACCGTAATTTTCATCTGTCAGCGAGCGTGAGGGGGTTACTTTGCCTGTGCTCCCTTCCATGCGGCCCCAAAAGCCGCTGTGTTCAATAAGCGTCGAGGCTTGATCGGCAAGATTCCCGGCATTTACCGTATTATCGGTTCCATCAGCCCAAAAGCGGTTACCAACTCGTTGCTGCAAAGTGGACAAATGATTGAGACTTGTGAGCACTTGAGGATAAGCTTCATAAAGTGGAATCGAAGGACCGTAATAAGGTTTTGCGGGCAAGGTTCCTCCACCTGTATCATCGCCACCTGTGCCTGTGCCATTATTTCCTCCATCCGGATTGGAGGTATCTTCCGGCGAACGAAGATACCAGTCATAGACGAATTCATCGTCCCCATAAACATCGCGGTTACCGGATTTTTTTGCCGGTCCACGCTTGAGCAAATAGGCATAGGCAGTATCGGATCCGGCAACAGCCATCACACCGTCGTCGCGCCGGTAGCCACGTCCCCAGCCCGTACCGATAACAAAGCTGTCTTCCGCAGTTGTTGCGCCATTTATTGCATCAACGACTTTTATTCCTTCATATTTTGTGATTGCACTTTTCGTGTTATCGAAGAGATCGTCGATGAAAAGGGTTGTCGTACCGGAAACAGTCCCTCCATCAATAACAACCATATCGGATGGAGCTCCATCATCTCCAAGACGGCTATTCAGTCGGATAGAGCCATTATCATTATGGTAATTACCTTTGATGATCAGTTTGTCGGTAATGCCGTCGCCGGTTTTGTTCCCCATATCAATGAGGCCGTTATTTGTCAGTGTCAAAGTTCCGGCTTTTCGAGTGATATCTGCCTCGCTATAGAGTGTTGGTGCTGCGCCCGTACCGCGATACTTGGTGTGGTCGACAATCAGTGTACTTTGCTTGCCAATTTCAAAATCAAGATCGCCGTTTGTAAAAACATTATCTGTCAAAGTTAAACGGGTGCCGTCGGTAAGAGCAATTTTATTCCAATCCGCGCCAAAATTTACGCCCTTGGTTAAATCATCCTGATTGAATGAACCACCGGCTATAGTTGTGTTTTGGAGTGTCAGTTGCTTGTTATTGCCTTGACCGGCCAATGCATGGCTAAACTTGCTTGTATCGACAGGACCGGAAATCGTTGCTTTGTCACCGTCTCCTTCTCCCATATCGAAACCGCCTTCCCAAAATCCACCCGACCAGATGAGGCTATCCGAGCCTTTGCCAGCTTTAACAAGTCCACGTACGTTTGACGTGCTGTTTGTAAAAATGAAGGTGTCGCCAAGGGCACTTCCCCGTACCGCAACAGAAGTGGGTGATTGGGCAGTTAATTGCCCCGTATTGATGAAGGTTGTTCCGGAAGAAGCATCGGTCGGTCTATTTGTGAGGTCTACCAAAAGACCGTTGGCACTCTTCGAGTCAAGGACGCCGTCATTTTGGACTTTGGAAGCTGTACCGGCAAGCCAGGCAGTGCCTGAAGCACCTTCTTTTACCCAAACAGTCGACTGGTTGATGACTTCGCCGCTGGTATTGGTACGCAAACCAATCGCATGATCGGATACATTTATTGTATAAGCCGGTCCGATTATGGCATTCGACTGAAGAACCGGATCGGCTAGACTTGCATTTCTTAGATCATAACCGACACCGTTGGCGCCAACATTGATTGTGACGTTAGACATTTGCGACACATTATTCTCATCCAGATAATGCGTAACAAGACCAACGGCAGTACGAATACCAGAACCGCTACCCTCGACATTGATTGTTGCTTGTTTAAAAGCGATTTCGGCAGCAAATTCAGGGTCATTTGAAACGATGTTATTTTCTACACCATTACCATTTCCGCCAGCCGAAACAGTTATTTCATCAACGCCGAGAACAATTCCTTTTGCATCCGAATTCAGCAAAACGCCATGGGCACTTCCCGAAACTTTAATCTTACCCTGACTTCCGGTCGCATTTAAAAAAGCATTCTTTTCCAGATAGATGCCGGCTTTTCCATCATCTACTGTTATAGTGCTGGCATTTGCAACATTTGCGCGCGTATCGGTGCCTATGAGGCCCTCTATATGCAGTCCGACACCGCTCGAGACAGTAATATCACCATGATTTTCCAAACGCCCACCCTCAATGACATGGATGCCGGTGGCATTCTCAGTGTTTGTCATGTTGATAACGCCATAATTGACAAGAAGACCACTATTGCGCGCAATGAATCCTGTTACATCTGGTGAATCGGTGTTGATTTTGGCGTAATTAACTAACTTTGTGTTCAGGTCTACTTCTTCGGTATAGGTCGCATCAATTCGGTGATAACGACCATCAACAATCCCACCGATTGCACCTTCTCCTGAAAGATAAATCTGGCGTTCTGTGTTATCTTTTTCGCTAATTTCTCCATAAGCTCCGCCATTGATTAATACAGCCGCCGCACCTTTTCCTGTAACTGTGAGTTTTGCGTCCTTGGTGATTATTTGACTTGCCGTATCGGAAGCTCTTCCGGCGCCCTCTAGAATGACGCTATTTTCACCGGAAGCTGTTAACTCTTCTCCCTGGCCCAAAAAGCTTGCGCCACCGTCAATACGGAAAAGATTTGAAGCGGTCGTCGTTACATCCATCGCTTTTGTGCTGTTTACAATTTTACTTTGAGCACCGTAGACATAAAAACCGATCTGTTGTTTGCCGCTTACAAATTGCGGATTAGCATGTTCCGTGACATTCGCTTGGCCGCCATCCTTGACATAGACACCGACCGCGCCGTCGCCTGCCAGTTCTATCGTTCCATCAATTTTGGCGCGAGCATAATGCGTGTCGTTGGGGCGGCCTTCCACCCAGACGCCGTAATTTCGTACCAATGGGCCGTTCTGGGTCGGGCTGGAAATTTTGATGACGCTGTTTTCGGTAAGCGTAACCAGAGCATCATTTGCATTAATAAAATTACCGGATGTCGCGAGAACATAGATGCCAACACCGTTATATCCATTAAGTTCGATAGTGCCATTATTCTTAACTTGGTTATATATGCCATTATTAGTCGCTTTAATACCGAAGTTACGGGCGCTATTTAACCGGGAATCGTTCTTGACAGCACCATTGATGATGATGATACCGTTATTTATCAGCCTAAAATTAGGAGCTTGTACGTCAGGATCCAACGGAACATCGGTAGCCATAGCTGCAGCATTTTGCATTTTTGAACCGATGATGATTTTTCCGTCATTGATAGCTTCAGCGCTGTCGGATGCCATGATGCCGTAAAATTGGGCATTATTACTATTGCTTGTATCAGCCGCCTCTTCCGGCGTTGTTGTGTCATATTGTGCGGCCCGTCCGATATAAATAACGCCAGTTGTGCTATTTGTAAATTTTGAATAGTTGCTTTCGATGGCGACGCCGACATAGCGACCGTTCAGGGGATCATTGTTGACGCCGATGTTTATAATACCATTGTTTGTTCCAGTGCCGACTTTATACAGATAAAAACCGTTACTATAAGCAAAGGTGGTTTCTGCTACGCGATTGCCTGCTACATTAATGATACCGTTGTTCTCAATAGTTCCACCATAAAACGCTTCGACAGCAGTGCCATAAGAAAATTCCTGACTGTCTTTTGTGGTGTCATGTATACGGGATTCTCTGAATCCGGAATTGACCACACCGTTATTGGTACCGAAAGTATGAGCTTTGGAAACTTCGTTATCCTTACCGAGGATAATTGTGGAATTTCGTCGTGACGAGACAATGGCACCAGACTCGACCTCGACAATGCTCCCGCCTTCTGCGACGAGTGTACCTGCCATTTCCCCTTGGTCAAATTCGGTATCAATCTGGCCACCCGATTTGACAATTATCTTACCGCCATTACTGGCATACATTGCGCGCGTATTACCCGTGGGCTTAAATATTTCATCACTTTTAGGATAATCGCTTCCCGGGCCGTTAATGGCCTTTTCGATGGATTTCGGATTGGCTTTGTTAAAAGCATCATTATAAGCCTGTTGGGTTTTTAAATCGGGATAATCCTTGCTTTGGAGTGCAGCTATAAGTTCTCTGTTGTAAGCTTTCAAATCATCGATAGAATTAATGGTCCGCATTTCGCCTTTGTAATCGGTAAAAATGTGCGGAAATTCCGGGACATTAATCCGGTTGATAATGTCATCATCCGGGAGGTAATAAGCTCGTGATTCAAACGAATTCTTTGAATGCCATTCTACGACACTGCCGGGACCGTCTGCCCATGTCAAATTCGAGTCTTTCAAAGCAAGATATACGGTCTTATCGTCACCGTACTTGTTGTTTCCCATGAAATCATCAAACTTTACATCAATGTGACCGCCGTTTTCAGCTTTTCCAAATCCTGAACTTACATATTGCTGGTCTCCGACCGATTCCGTTACCAGAACTTTTTCGTTACCCCAATCAGAAACAGTAAAAGAACTGTCTGTATACACATTGACCGTATAAGATTGACCGGCGTTATCAGTCACACGCACAGCTTGCGTTCCACCTAAAACGAATTTGGTCTGACCTTTAGTGGCTGGATCGTAATTTCCCAGATCGTCAAGTTGACTAATACCAGATTTTCCGTTGTTGATATCCGAAAGATTGCCGTTGATTTTCAGTGCTTCACCTGGTCCGGAAGCAAGAGCAGCTCCCCAATAATTGTCGCTATCCTCCGGATTGAAGTTTTCTTTCGTTACCGTACAGTTATTGTTTGTTGCAACGGTACCCAGAGCCCAATCGCCTTGCGTATTACAATAATTTTCAGCATAGACATTGCTTGTCAAACTTCCTGCAAAGATGGCAGAAGAAGCTGCAAGTGCGGAAAGTTTGCGTTTTAATCCCAATTTTGTGGCAAGAAAAATTCGATATCCCAGCCCCTGATCGCAAAATTTTTTGTACTGTTCAGTTAACTTCGACATTATCGTCGGCCCCTTCAAATCTTGTGATTTTGCGTTCAAAATCATGGAATTATGGGTTGATCGTTGCAGTAAAACGAAGACTTCCTTCCTCCTGTTTTACAAGAGAATTACGGCATAAAGAAGTATTAAATTATATATATGTGTAAACTACTATTAAACAACATACGGTTTAATATCAAACAACATTTAAATACAAATAAATCGTGTGTCATACTACTTGATAAATATCAATAGGTATATGAAAGCGGTGCGTGATGTCATTTTGATATCTAGCATAACCGGTTTGTCGAGAAGGTTTATTATTGTACCGGATCGGAAAATTATGATCCGGATTGCCCATTTCGTGGGGCAAAAATATAACTTGGAAAACGCGTAGCAATTTAGAAATTGAAATATGAAATTGGTAGGTGTTGATGTAAAAGTTATTACACAGATGTCACGTCTGCCGAACTGTTCTTTTAAAAGAAAAAGCAATAAATCCTAAGATTGCAGTTTCAGTTTTCATAATGGCTGTTTGATAAGAATGCTCATTTAACGAGCCGAAAGACGGCCTCCTTCAAGAATGATCCATTGTAACTTTAATGTTTGAATCAATTCCGGCCCACCGCAACTAACGCAATTAATAGGTTATTTTCATCGTCAGGATTTTTGTAAACAATGATGTGCGCAAAAATTATAAATAATTGTCGAGGCTCCGGCGACTTGGCACTAAATAATTTTTTGTCAAAGATGAGTATGACCTACCCGCTTTGTGCCGGCGCAGTTTAACATTTTTTGCTGTAAATAATCTCTTACTCGTCGGATTTTCATTTTTATCTTCAGGATTATATTCTGGTATAGTTATTCATGAAAGGCAACGGAAAATATAGTTATCAGTCACAGCTTGATTGTTACCTCGAAGCCTTGAAAACTGTTTTCTCGTGGAGACGAATAAGAAATGTTGATAGGCATCGTCTTAGCCAAAGCTTCTACTATGGATAATCCCAATCCGGATCCTTCCTTGTGGTTATCTCCGCGATAAAAACGTTGACTTAGCAATTCGATTTTTGTTGAGGAAACAACGGGGCAATCATTGGCTATGACGATTTTATCTTTGTTGATCGAAATATCGACAATTGAACCTTCAAAACTATAGTTCAATGCATTTTCCAATAGATTGCGTATGATGACACCGAATGCATCACCATTAAGGTGTTTTTCGAGAACTGTTACATAATAGGTCGTAACAAGCCGGCCTTTCGTAATATTGGCGCGATTGAAATCCTCTATAACAGCGTCGATAAACGGAATAAGATCAACAGGTTTTTCACTCGTACCAAGTTGGGCGTCCGCACGGGCAAGTTGCAGAAGCTTTTCGCTTAAACGACGCAAACGCTGCAAAGCATTTTCAACTTCTTTGGCTCGGGGATGATAAAGTGACGGCGTTTCTTCAATCAAAACTTGCGTATGAGCTAATGCCGCTGCGATAGGCGTTCGTATTTCATGCGCACTGTTGGAAGTAAAAGATCGTTCCGCTTCCAGTGCTGCTTTTAGCTTTGCGAGCAGGCTATTGACCGAACCGATAATAGGTTGGAATTCGTCCGGCATAGAGCGCGATTCAATGGCTTGCATATTGCCGGTGTCTTTTTTCCCTATTGTTTCACTCAATTTTTTGATTGGGCGCAATTGGTTGCGAACAATAAAGCCGATTGCAAGCATGCTGAGCGGAATAATCAATAAGGCAGGAATAAGCATTGCTGTCATTGCCTCGCGAGCCGCTTCACGCCGCTCTGAAAGCCTGTCGGCAACTTGAATGAGATAATCACCATCCTGACTGACAAGCGAATAGACGCGCCATTTTTTCGTTTTGAAAAATCCTGTTGTCAAAGGAACGCCATAAGGATTGGAAGGCGCATCTTCCGAACGCATCACCATTTTGCCATTGCGATCAAGTACTTGATAGGTTGTGTATTCTGCCGGTGTGGAGTGATTATCGGTTTTGACCAGAAGGTCGGTATCCTTGTCATTATCGCGAACATCTTGAAGGGCGAGTGGAAGAAGCCGTTCTGCAGTCACCTGCAATGTGCCGTCAAAAGATTCGCCATATTCTTCATACATGACAAAAGCGGCCATGAGGCAGGCGATCACCCAAAAAACCAGATTGGCACATGTGGCTGAAACGATGACACGCCTTGTCAGGCTTTTCCCCTTATGTCTGAAATTCAACATAAGCTATACCCGCGTCCATGATGTGTCTTGATACGGTCCTTGCCGATTTTTTTGCGTAGACGGCTGATATAAACTTCAACTGTATTGCTTTCGACTTCCGAACCGAACGCATAGATTGTGTCTTCAATTTGAGCTTTGGTGACGAGCATATTGGGATGGGTTGCCATATGTTCTATAATGGCCCATTCGCGTGCACTCAACTCGACTTCCTTGTTGTCGATGAAAAGTCTTTTGTTTTCCATGTCCAAAGTCATCGAACCAATTCTTATCTCGGATTTCGAAAGGCCGTTTGTCCGGCGTGCAACAGCGCCAATTCGGGCGGTTAGCTCATAAAGGTCGAACGGTTTTACAATATAATCGTCCGCACCGCTGTTTAATCCTTCAATCCGCTCGCTAATCTGATCATGTGCAGTGAGGATAACAACCGGTGAGCCAAGGTTTTTTGCACGGATATTTTTGAGAAAGTCCAGTCCACTTCCGTCGGGAAGACGCAAGTCCAACAAGATAAAATCATAATGCGTAGTTGCAATGGCGGCATAGGCGTCTTCGAGGTTTTCAGCCCAATCGACGGCATTATTCTGGTTAATCAAATGGTCGCGCACAGCACGACCAAGTGATTTGTCATCTTCAATCAGCAATACGCGCATTGTTTATTTTTCCATTGCTACCTGACTGGCTTGACAGGATTTAAAAATATCAAGTCGATCATCTTTAAGCATTGTTTTTACATTCATCATGGTCAGGACGGAAGGAAAAAGATTGTCGTGGGACATCTGTTTAATGTTGGAGTCTTTTTTCACACAGCCGAGATCAAGTTTCATTGTATTGGCAAAGGCTGGTGATATCCACAAAATAAAGGGGATATGCGTCTGTTCTTCAGGCGCTATGGAATAGGGCATTCCATGAAGATATAGTCCATTCTCGCCTAACGATTCACCGTGATCCGACATATAAAACATGGCGGAATCGAACTTTCCTGTTCTCTCGTTAAGTGCGTCGATAATCGCACTCAGGAAATAGTCCGTGTAGAGAATGGTATTGTCATAAGCATTGCGGATTTCTTCGGGCTTGCATTCACTGAAAACAGTGTTCCGGCAATCGGGGCGAAAACGCCTGAACGCTTCCGGATAACGCTCGAAATAGGCAGGCCCATGACTGCCAAGTTGGTGGATGAACAATACACTGTCGTGATCGATATGATCGAGCCATTCTCCCAATTGTTTAAGCATGATGCCATCCTGGCATTCGCCGTCGATGCAGAATGTCGGGTTTTTCGAACCGTAAAAAGAAACAGTCTTTACACGGTCGGCAACGCCTTTGCTCCCTGTATTGTTTTCCCACCATTCTACATTCACGTCGGCAGTTTGCAAAATATCGGGAAGACTATTTGTTGAAACCGCACGCGCGATGGTAAACTCTTTTCTTGGATAGGGAGAAAACATGCAAGGAAGTGACTGGGCAGTTGCCGTGCCGCATGATGTCGTATGCGGAAAATAGATGATATCCCGTTTTTTTAGTTCCGGATTGGTTTCTTTATCATATCCTTGAAGTGAAAAATCTTCCGCTCGTGCTGTTTCTCCGGCGACAACAACCATCACACGCGGGCGATGATTCTGTGGTTCTAAGGGCACAACCTTGGCATCAAGCCCCACCTGTTTAAAAACGTGGGTTTTTTCGTGCTCTCTGCGGGCGATATATTTGACTGCATTACCGATCGGTAGAATGGGGTTGACGATACGAACAATTTCATTGTGTTCGCGCAAAGTCGAAATCAGCTGGCGCGATGTGATCAGTGTACAGAAAACGGCAATTAACAGGCAGGGAACAATAACAGAAAGGTTGAAAAGCACTTTTTTCAGAATTGGAAAATGTTTGACCTTAACCCATAATATCAGTAAGCACGGGAGAACACCGGTCAGGAAAAGATGGGAAAAGAACATTGGCGAGAGCAGATTGGACGCCTCTGCCGAGGTGGTCTCTACAGCATTGGCAATCATATCGCGGTCGATAATTGTTCCGAATTCATCGGTAAACCAGCTTGCTATACTTCCCGCAAGAATGAAAATTATGAACACCGGTTTGATGAGATATTTAACCGATACTGTGACGGTTAACGCAATGAAGAGACAGGCAACACCGACAGCAATTGCTGTGATCGGTGCAAAATCATAGTTAAAGGCCTGAAAAACATGTTGCCAGAAGGTCCGGTTGAACACCACAAGCATATATAGTGCAACGATGATTGATAGTGTCACGCTACTGATTGCGGGGCGATATTTCATAATCGTGCGAAACATAGTTTACCTCACAACATTAGCGGAATAGTTCCGGGATAAAGACATTCTGATAGAAAATGGTTTGACATATTCGGCAGGAAATTTTTCGCATTTCGCGTTGACATCAGGCCGTTTTTCCAGTTTTCCCATTTCACTTCTTGCGTTTGATAGATCATCTTGAAAAGCCGGTAGCTTTTTCAAGCGGTTAACGAGTTTTTCGGAATAATCTTCGTCAACTTCGACAGCGCTGACGCTGTGAACACCGCAAATCACCCGGCTTTCAGCAAAACTGCGTGCATGTGCAAAAATTGCCGCACGACGTTCGGGGAAAAATTCAACCAGTAAACGTGCTAAGGTCCAACCTTGCATAGCGTGACCGGACGGATAATCATATCCTGCCGACGTCTTACAAGAAGCACCGCCATAAGCGATATAAGGACGAGGGACTTTGAATTCTTTCTTGGATTTGCGTGTTAATCTCTCTACGTCGTCATTAATTTTCGTAAAGAGCTTGACAAAATTCGGCATATCTTTGGGCTCTAACTGATATCCCGTTGCACACCCGAAACTTTGAATAAGCTCCGTTTGTGTCGCGTTAGCGTCGTTTATTGCCTGTTTCCAACGCGCACTGTCTTTATACGCGCGGGTTTTCAAAAAAACTTTTTCGTCACGTTGTTGTTCAGCGCTACCAACTGGCGGCGGTGTGATGTTGAGCACCATACGTTGTTCGCCATAGCGGTTAAGGTAACCTCCGCCACCCATATAATAGCCGCTGCAAAACAATGTCGCACAACCAAGAACAGCAATAGTGAGTTTTCTAGTTTTGCGCATTCGTGGATTCCTTGTTTGATCCCTCATCTAAATGCTAAAACTGACAGTAACCTGAACGGAAGAAACAAACTTTGAATTGAAATTAAGCAAACCGGTCCTTAATTCGGGAACCCATTAATTTTGGTTAGGACGTAAATGCTTGTTTTTCGATAAAACGTCAGCGGAGGGATATTCCTACTCATTTCTGTGACGTGTTTTTAAAATTTTAAAATGCAAAGGAACAAAGGCGTGTAATTTTTCAGTAAAAACGGTTGTCTCTCATTCATGAAGCAACCGGTGAGAAGCCTAATTCTTTACAAATGGATTTCACATATCTCGAAAACTTCGTAGATTGATCGCCAAAAAGGATATCTTTTATGGGCGTTGTTCGATTAACTTGTTAGCATTGTATCAATATCATCTTTCTTCCTTGAATCTCTATAGTGATTTCTCTAACACATTCGGGTTGTTGCGGCGGAGAGATAGATGATGCAGAACAGTTCATTAAAACAAGGTCTGAATAAGCGGCACGTATTTTTTATAGCCCTAGGTTCTGCAATCGGTACGGGATTATTTTATGGTTCGGCCGGAGCTATCAAAGTGGCCGGCCCCAGTGTACTTCTCGCTTATTGCATTTCAGGTGTTATGGCTTTTATGGTCATGCGTGCATTGGGCGAAATGGTGCTTCATAATCCACTTCCCGGTTCATTCGGCCGCTATGCCTCCAATTATATGAGTCCGTTTTCCGGTTTTCTTACCGGCTGGACTTATGTGTTTGAAATGGTGCTTGTTTGTCTTGCCGACATTACCGCTTTTGCAACTTATATGGGGTTCTGGTTTCCCGAAGTTTCGCCGTGGTTATGGACGCTTGGCATTACGCTCGTCATAACAGGACTGAATCTGACTGCTGTCAAAATTTATGGCGAGATGGAATTCTGGCTTTCGGTGGTAAAAATCGCGGCGATCATCGCCATGATTATCGCCGGTTTCGGAATTATGTTATTCGGCTTCGGAACAGCAACACATGAAGCAACCGGCATTCATAATCTTTGGAGCAATGGCGGTTTCATGCCGAATGGTTGGGGAGGCTTCATCGCTTCTTTCAGCGTGGTTGTTTTCGCTTTTGGCGGAATTGAAATTATTGGCCTTATGGCGGTCGAGGTTAAAGATGCCGATCGTAATATTCCAAAGGCAATTAATGCCATTCCGTTCCGGATATTGTTTTTCTATGTCGCAACCCTTGCTATTTTAATGTCGCTTTACCCTTGGAATAAAATAGGCCTTGAGGGTAGCCCGTTTGTAACAATTTTTGAAAGTCTCGGCATCAAATATGCAGCCAATATTCTCAATATTGTTGTGATCACGGCGGCGATTTCTGCAATTAATAGTGACTTATATGGAGCAGGCCGCATGTTGCACGGCCTTGCCGAAGATGGTCACGCCCCTAAAAAACTTAATTTTGTTTCCAAAAACGGAATTCCGGTATTATCTGTTCTGGCAATGTTTTGCGTCCTCGTTATTGGTGTGGCGCTTAATTATTTTATCCATGACAAGCTGTTTTTCCTGATTGCTGCTATGGCAACATTTGCTACCGTCTTTGTCTGGCTGATGATTTTGCTTTCACAAGTTTGCATGCGGCTTAGAATGTCGAAAGCCGAACAGAGGAACTTGCGTTATCAAATTCCGTTTTGGCCGGTTGGTCCTCTTGTTGCGATCCTTTTCATGATATTTATCATTGTGCTTCTGGGATTTTTTGAAGACACAGCACCTGCACTCGTCGTCGGTATCATATGGATCGTGTTAATGTTGGTCTGCTATTTCATTATGAAGCGGACAGGCAATGAAATGAAGCGGACAGGCAATGAAGCCAAGCATGACAAATTGAAATAATCCTTAAAATGGAAGCAAGTGATTGTCAGGCATAAAGCGGTCTTGCACTTTGCGACGTGGCGAGCTCAAAAATTTTCAAGAAATGAAAACATAGGCCGTTCAAGCACTGTTCGTCATATTTTCATTTTTTTAGGATTGTCCGCAAAAGTCTAAATTGTCTGAAGCCTTGGCAACGGAATGATTAAATCCTTTTCATAAATTGTCGCAAGGCTTGCTTTTATTCTGTTTTGAAAGTGTTCCGTTGCGAAGCCATGTGTTGATGCCTTGTAATGTGATGACGAAAGCGCACTTTTGCATGGGAATAGATCAGGTAGGGCAGGGCTTCTCCACCTTTCGAAGAATAACGACTATTCGAAAGTGCAAAAACGGACATAAGTACCGTATAGAGTAGTTTTAGATCAAAACCGTTGGGCAGATATCAGATATCTTATAACGGGTGCTACAATGCGATATTGTTTGTTTCGGCATATTTCATGAGCCAGTGCCGCAAGGTAACGGTCGTGGTCTTATCAAGCTCGGCAAGCATTGCTTTTTGTAAGTCACTGATATCGAGTCTGAGCAACATGGCCTTGATGGGCCCGATAGCGGATGGTGTCATGGAAATGCGGGTGAAACCAAGGCCCAAAAGTGCCAAGGCCAGTAATGGTTTACCGGCCATTTCGCCGCATAAAGTTACCGGTGTGTTATTGCGTTCACCGGCCTCGATGATTTTACGTAGCGCACGCAGAAACGGTGTCGAGAGCTGGTCAAAACGATGAGCAATTTCCGAATTGCCACGGTCTATCGCCATCATGAATTGAAACAGATCATTGGAACCAACTGAGACGAAGTCTACAACTTGCATGAGTTCGTCGAGCTGGAACAAGAGAGCAGGTACTTCGACCATTGCTCCCAATTTCAACCGCGTTGGCATAACGTAACCGAACCGCGTAAGATAGGCCACCTCGCGATCGATAAGCTTACGCGTGTGGTATATTTCACCGACCTCTGTCACCATTGGCAACATGACGCGCAGTTCCCGCCCACCGGAAGCTTTGAGGAGTGCACGCAATTGCGTTCTCATCAATGCCGGTTTGTCAAGCGTAAGGCGGATAGCACGCCAGCCAAGGGCAGGGTTTTCCTCTTTGCCCTTGCTGCGGAAATAAGGCAACACCTTGTCACCACCAATATCGAGCGTCCGGAAAGTGACAGGCTTGTCACCGATTTCCTTATAGACATTGCGATAAAGTTTTTCCTGTTCATGGGCGCGAGGAAATGTTGAGGCAATCATAAACTGCAATTCAGTGCGAAAAAGGCCGATGCCTTCTGCGCCCGATTCATCAAGTTGCGGTAGATCGACAAGAAGACCCGCATTGATAAGCAAGGTAATATGACGGCCATCTTTTGTATTGGCCGGGACATCCCGCAAATCGCGGTAGAGTTTTTGTTTACGAGCGCGAAATCTGGCTTTTTCAACGAAAGCACTTTCAACATCCGGTACAGGGCGCAGATAAACCTTGCCGTCATCACCATCAATGATCAGCGGATCACCATTTTCGGATAAAGATACCGCACCTTTCACCTGTCCCACAACAGGTATAGACATAGCCCGCGCGACAATGGCAACATGGCTTGTCGATGCCCCATCTTCCAAGACGAGACCGCGGACCCGTTCGCGCGGATAGTCCAACAATTCGGCTGCTCCCATGGAACGGGCCACAATAATTGAATCGGTAGGCAAATCGGCATTGATGGTTTCCCTCGTGCGACCCATCAACTGATAAAGCAAGCGATTGGCAAGATCGTCAAAATCCGAAAGCCGCTCGCGCAAGTAGGGATCCGTCAAATGAACCATGCGTGCGCGCGTATCACTTTGTACTTTTTCAACAGCGGCCTCGGCTGTCAAACCATTTTTGATAGCCTCTTCAAGCCTTCTTATCCAACCGCGATCATTGGCAAACATACGATAGGTTTCAAGAATTTCACGATGTTCGCCTTCGCTTGCAACATCGCTTCTCGAAAGCATATCGTCGATTGAAAGACGTAACGAATTGATTGCGCTCGTCAGCTTTTCTGTTTCGGCTCCGCTATTCTCATTGAAAAGATTGGTCACGACAAGGCGCGGTTCATGAAGAACAATATGGCCGAGGCCGATGCCTTCATTAAGTGATTGGCCGACAAGTGTGAACGGGCGGCGCATGTCAACATCGACATTGGGGCGGGTAAGTCGTGGCAGATCACCTGCAGCAACCATTTCTGCAAGAACCATGGCAACCGTCTCGAGTGCTTCGACCTCCTCGTCGCTATAACCGCGTTTGTTGCGGTTCTGGACAACAAGAACCCCCAGAGTGCGACCGGCGCGTAAGATTGGAACACCAAGGAATGAAGAATAGATCTCTTCACCTGTTTCGGGAAGATAGGTGAAGGCAGGATGTTTTCTGGCGTCAGTCAGATTGAGCGGGCGGGCTGTGGCAGCAATCGTTCCGACAAGACCTTGCCCCAGCCGTAACTCGGACAAGTGCACAGCTTCCGGATTGAGACCCTCAGTAGCGTAAAGTTCCAACATATTGTCGGAACGCAAAACATAAAAGGAGCAGACCTCCGCATCCATATTGCGAGCAATTTCACGGACGATGAGGTCAAGTCGTTCTTGTGAGTCCATGGCGCGCGCCATAAACTCGCGTAGTCGCTTCAGAATAACTTTGGGGCCTACATGGGTCTCCCGCATAATTTATCATATCTCCCATTATGATAGTTAAGTCTCATGCTCATGCTTTAAAAAGGTCAACCCGCTTTTTATTTTTCCCGAGATAAAACCGGATGTTTATACCTCAACCTTTATCCAAGCCGTAGACGGTATGTAGTGTTCTTACAGCCAATTCGGTATAGGCATTATCGATCAAAATTGAAATCTTGATTTCAGAAGTTGTGATCGCACGGATATTGATGCCTTTTTCTGCCAGCGCCTTGAAAGCAGTGGCTGCAACACCCGCATGGCTGCGCATGCCTATGCCGATAATCGAAACTTTTGCGAGGTCGGTTTCCGACTGGATAACATCAAAGCCGATTTCTTTTTTGTTGGCTTCAAGCGTTGCAACGGCTTTTTCTATATCGGTTGCCGGAACAGTGAATGTCATATCGGTTTTGGAACCATCTTCCGATATATTCTGCACGATCATATCGACATTGACATGTTCTTCGGCAAGCGGGCCGAATATTGCTGCAGAAATTCCCGGTCGATCGGCCAAACGGCGTAAAGAAATTTGTGCCTCTTCTTTGGCAAAAGCAATGCCTGTGACAACTTGTTGTTCCACGATTTCATCCTCGTCGCAAATGAGTGTTCCGGGTGGATTGATAGGGTCGCCCATGCCCGGAGCATCGGGATCCTCGAAACTTGAACGCACAAATGTGCGTACTTTGTGAACCATAGCAAGTTCTACAGAACGCACCTGCAAAACTTTTGCACCAAGGGAAGCCATCTCCAGCATTTCCTCGAATGCCACTTTTGGCAGACGACGTGCCTTGGGGTCAATTCGCGGGTCTGTTGTGTAGACGCCGTCAACATCGGTATAAATATCGCATCTGTCAGCTTTGACTGCTGCAGCAACAGCAACCGCACTGGTATCGGAACCACCGCGGCCGAGTGTCGTAATACGTTTATCCGGTCCAATGCCCTGAAAACCGGCAATGACGGCAACCTGCCCGTCTTTAAAACGCTGGATTAATTGCGAACCGTCGATTTTTGTAATGCGCGCAGCACCGTGGGCATTGTCTGTCTCGATCGGAATTTGCCAACCGAGCCATGAACGCGCATTGATTCCCATGGATTGCAGGGTGATAGCTAAAAGTCCGGCTGTTACCTGTTCACCCGAAGCAACGACCACATCATATTCTCGTGCATCATGCATTGGCGAAGCTTCACGTGTCCAGCCGACGAGTTCGTTGGTTTTACCGGCCATTGCCGAAACTACGACAGCAACTTCATTGCCAGCATCAACTTCACGTTTGACGTGACGCGCAACATTTTTGATACGCTCGATATTGGCGACTGAAGTCCCACCGAATTTCATTACTATGCGCGCCATTTAAACAACTCTCGCCTCTAAATTTTGAAATTGTTCTGAAGCCAAGCATTGCGCGCTTGGCGGCTATGCTGACATAGCCAATATTGAGAATTTAAGCAAGACTGACATATTTACTTGTTTGTCTCTTGACTTTGCCCCATTTAAGACAGAACTGATAAACGTAATCTTTTAGGAGAGACCCCCATGGCAGAAGCCCACCGTACTACGATCGATCAGGCCGAAGTTGACCATTTCTCACGTATTGCAGCTGAATGGTGGAACCCACAGGGGAAATTCCGTCCGCTTCATAAATTCAATCCGGCACGTCTTTCCTATATCAAGGAAAAGGTTTGTGAAGCTTTTGATCGTGACCCCAAGGATGCAGAACCATTCAAGGGGATACGTTTTCTTGATATCGGCTGCGGGGGCGGGTTGTTATGCGAGCCGATGGCGCGTTTGGGGGCAGAGGTTGTGGGGGCCGATGCATCGACGACCAATATCGAAGTTGCAAAAATCCATGCGACTCAGTCCGGTTTGAATATCGATTACCGTGCAACAACAGCCGAAGAGCTTGCAAAAGCGGGTGAAAAATTCGATGTTGTTTTGAATATGGAAGTGGTTGAACATGTTTCGGATGTCGACCTGTTCATGTCGGAAAGTGCTAAAATGGTCAAACCGCAAGGCCTGATGTTTGTTGCAACACTCAACCGCACTTTGAAGTGTTGGGGCCTTGCGATTATTGGAGCCGAGTATGTCTTGCGTTGGTTACCTAAAGGGACACACGATTATAACAAGTTTCTGACTCCTGATGAAATTACAGAAAAGCTGAATACAGCCGGTCTTACAGTTATAGACAAACTGGGTATCACCTATAATCCGCTTAAAGATAGCTGGAACAGATCCAAAAATATGGATGTCAACTATATGCTGCTTGCCCGCCGCCTAAAATAAAGGGCGGTTTTTAAAAAGTTGCCAGTGTTTGATAATATGTTTCCGGAAGATCAATTTTCATCTTCCGGCAATGTTGCAAGCGGCATGACAGGAATGCCGTCATCAACGAGCGAAGAGACCTCTTCTGTACTAGCCTCGCCATAAATGGGGCGTTCTTTCACTTCCTTGAAATGAATGCGTCTTGCTTCTTCGGCAAAACGGTCACCGACATATTCCGCATTTTTGCGGACTTTTCGGGTGATTTTGCGCATTTCATCGAGCATCTTTTTCTGCTCGCTCGTCATTCCCATTGCTACTTTTTCCCGCTCTCTTGAAGTAGCAACAGCCGGCGCCATCAAAGTTTTTTCAATCGACGTTGAATCGCAGACAGGACAGCGGATAAGCTTGGATTTTTTTTGTTCCAAAAAATCATCATTATTGCGGAACCAGCCATTGAACTCATGTGCCTTGTCACAATGAAGCGAAAAACGGATCATTATTTGTTCCCGAAAAGCAGTGTGTCGAGCTTACCGCTGTGGTCAAGTTCGTGAAGATCATCGCAACCGCCGATATGGTTTTCGCCAATAAAAATTTGCGGAAATGTATTGCGACCATGTGCACGTTTCACCATTTCTGCGCGTCTTTCACCAGATCCATCAATTTCTTCAAACTTAACGCCTTTTGATTGCAACAATTCCATGGCACTTTCGCAATAAGGGCAGTGAGGACGGGTGTAAATCGTTACATGCGGCATTTTTTTCTCCATTCTCGCTATATAAGTGCCTTTCAATTTTTCCTCAAGAGGATGGGTCTTCATACAAGTCTGGCAACACGCGTGAAAAAGTCAGCACATCAACGCTTTTTGCGCCGCCTCTTAGAAGCGCTTTCGTTGCCGATCGGACGGTTGCACCGGTTGTAAAAACATCATCGACGAGCAGAACACGCTTGTCTTTAATTTTTGCCTTTTCTTTTTCCGGAACGATAAAAGCCCCGATCATATTTCGTTGTCGGGCTTTTTTAAGTAGACCCACTTGCTGACGGGTATTTTTTTGTCGCTTGAGAACAAAAGGTTGCAATGGCTTTCCTGTACTTCTGGCAATATTGCGGGATAGTTCGGTTGCCTGATTGTAAGTGCGTTTTAAAAACCTGCGGTAATGGAGGGGGATTGGCACAATGATGTCGGCACTCTCGATCAGCTCTTTCCCGGCAATAGTCATCCATTCGGCCATGAATGGCGCAAGTTCGGTGCGGTCGCCATATTTAAGTCGTGTTACCAGACTGCGGGCAAGGCCGAAGTGAGCGACAACCGAACGCGCCCGGGTAAACGGAGGTGGCGATTGTATAGCTTCTCCGCTTAAAAAACCTTCTCCCTGATCATAAGTGAAAGGCGTTCCCATAACAGGGCAATAGGGCTTGGTTATGAAATGTAATTGTTTCCAGCATTCAGGACATATCGTGCCGGTTTTTTCAACAAAAACACCACATCCGGGACATGTCGGCGGAAACAGAAAATTCATAACATGTTCGCCGATTTTTAGAAAAGCTTTCCTGTCAGGATAGTGTGCTTTCGACAATCTTTTCACCCCTATCGGTACCACTGCAGAAAAAATAGAATTTTTCTAGATATTGTTGAAGCTTCAGGATTAATTTTATTCTATCAATGACGAAGAATATGCTGTAGCTTTTTAAGCTTAAACGGTTACGCTTAAAATACAATATGTTGAATGCGACAAATTATAGAGAATGATGACAGATTCACGGATTTTCGATCAGAATAGAATTGAGAAATTTCGAAGCCGCGCTTTTACCCGTTATGGTAAAAAGGGTGATTTTTTACTTAATCGTTTATGTGAAGAATTGCAGGAACGGTTGCTCACGGTAGACCGGAAATTTTCTCATGCAGTTGACCTGTTTGGCCATACCGGAGCGGGAACGGAAGCGCTTGTCAACACCGGAAAAGTTGCTGTTGTTGATAGCGTCGAGAGTGACAGGCGCTTTACAAGCGGCAATCATACGTTTTTGCAGCGTGGACGCGAATTGATAGATTTGCCGGCGAGCTCTTATGACCTTGCTATTTCTCTCATGTCTCTAAGTGTTACCAATGATGTCCCGGGAGTACTTAGCCAGATTCGTAAAAGTTTGACGCCTGATGGTCTTTTTCTCGGTGTGATGGCAGGCACAGGCACTCTGGGAGAGTTGCGTGAAAGTTTGCTTGAAGCAGAAACCGAACTTTATGGCGGAGTGAGCCCCAGAGTCTACCCGTTCACCGATATCCGTGATGCTGGTAGTTTGTTGCAAAGAGCTGGGTTTGCGATGCCGGTAAGCGACGTCGAGAACCTGACTGTTCGCTATGACACAATTTTTCAACTTATTGACGACCTGCGCGCTATGGGAATGCAAAACGGGCTTACCGGTAGGTCTCGTCGCCCTGTCAGCAGAAGGTTTTTTGAGCGCGCTGCGGAAATTTATGCGGAACGTTTTAGCGATCCGGATGGGCGCATCCGCGCGAGTTTTTCTTTCATCTGGCTCTCCGGTTGGGCACCTGATGAAAGCCAGCAAAAACCGGCCCGCCCGGGAACTGCAACAATATCTCTCGCCGATGTTTTAGGCGATAAATCAGCTCATTAATGGAAAATGCTGTATTGTTAAACTTCTCATTATGATGAGGTTTTAACATTGTTGTGCGCTGCCTCGGACGAGGTCAATGTGTCAATAACGCGCTATTAATCAAAACTGACATTTAGTTAAGAGCGGATTTTATGAACGATTTGCTTTTAACGGATATCGGAACAGTCATATTCGGCTAAAAATGTTTTTAAAAACCTACAACATTTGCGCAGAAGCATACCATGTTTGCGGCATTTTGATGAGAATGATTAAATTCGAACTTTAGTCGAGCTCAATAGAGCCGGAGCAATTGGATTTCTGCCGGTTTTTTTAAAAAAATAGCAGATAGTCAAACATATTGGATAATCGGGACATCCGTTAAAAGCTTTTTATGAACTTTTTTAAGCGATTTGGTATTTCGCATAAGGTGGCGTGTAATTACTTACGCAAGGCATGTGTTTTCTATTTTTCGGATTTTTTAAATCATCCTCATGGTCTTCAAGGACTGTTTATTTTATCAAGCAATTGCAAGCCGATAAAAGCACTCTTTTTAATACCTAAAAGCACAAGTTGCTGCTTGGAAAGGTGAAGGCGGTAGTACAATCGGTCGGGTTATTATTCACCGACGGAAATGGTCAGAAACACCAAATGTAGTGTTTAACTTCCGCCAACTTAAACCTTGCGCTCATTCAAGTATTGGTCAATTTCTTATCGTTATCGGAGTCAAAAATCGATTTATCGGTTTCGCGTAAAATTTGGCTTGTAATTGTTGCGGCAGTCATTGCGCCGTTCACATTCAAAGCGGTGCGGCCCATGTCGATTAATGGTTCAATAGATATCAGCAATGCAACAAGTGTGACCGGCAGTCCCATTGTGGGGAGAACAATCAGGGCAGCAAATGTTGCGCCGCCACCGACACCTGCAACGCCGATAGAGCTTAAAGTTACAATGCCGACAAGTGTCGCAATCCAGACCGGATCAAGTGGATTGATGCCAACAGTCGGTGCTACCATGGTGGCAAGCATTGCCGGATAAAGGCCGGCACAACCGTTTTGCCCGATTGTTGCTCCGAAAGATGCTGCAAATCCTGCAATCGACTGCGGTACGCCGATGCGTTCGGTCAAAGCTTCGATATTTAAAGGAATACTGGCGGCACTTGAGCGGCTGGTAAAAGCAAATGTCAGGACCGGCATAACTTTTGAAAAGAAACGGAGGGGGTTAATGCCCGAAATTCCAAGCAGAAGCCCATGAATGCAAAACATGATTGCAAGCCCGATATAGGATGCGACAATAAATGCCAGTAATTTCAGGATATCCGCTGCATTGGAAGTTGCTGCAACTTTTGTCATCAGAGCGAAAACACCATAAGGGGTAAGCAAGATAACGATACGGACCAATTTCATGACCCATGCTTGCAATGTATCTATTGCAGAAATGACGCCTTTTCCTTTTTCCGGGGTGTCTTTCATCAAGCGTATGGCCGCAGCTCCAAGGAATGCCGCGAAAATAACGACACTGATAATCGAAGTAGGATTGGCGCCGGTGAGATCGGCAAACGGATTTTTTGGTATGAAAGAAAGGACAAGTTGCGGAATACTCATATCGGCAACTTTTGACATGTAATTGGTTTGAATAGCACTCAGTCGGGCAGTTTCTGCGGTTCCTTGAACCAGTCCTTCAGCAGAAAGGCCAAAGAGATTGACCATCATCACCCCAACAAAAGCGGCAATCAATGTGGTGAACAACAGAATGCCTATCGTGATAGTACTGATTTTTCCGAGTGACGAGGCTGAATGAAGACGGGCAACTGCCGATAGGATAGACGCGAAAACCAGTGGCATAACAATCATTTGCAACAGTAGAACATAGCCGTTGCCAACGATATTGAACCATTCGATCGATTTTTTTAGTTGCAGATTTTCCAAGCCGTAAATGGACTGCAATATGACACCGAAGATGACGCCAATCACTAGTCCGATCAAAACCCGACGCGAGAGACTCCATCCGGTTCTCGCCGTTTTCGCAAGTGCAACAAGTAGCAGAACGAATATGACGAGATTGGCAATAAATCCGATAATCATTAAAAGCTGTCCTATGGCTGGGTATAACAACATACCCATTACATCAATGTTCCCCAATCATGTGATATAGGGGACAGCACCCGTGATCTCAAAGAAAAATATTTCAATAATAAAGAAAATTAAGCGAAAATATGCTACATAAAAACGATTATTGAGGATCTTTTACCGTGTCTACTTGCGGAATAGCAGACTGGTTAACCGAGCCCGTCATCGTTGTGTAATCGACTTTATTCTGGAAAATTGATTGTGTCAGTTCGGCATCCTTGCGATCACCCAACATCGGGACGAGGATGAGACCAAGCGCTATGGCAACGGAACCAAAAAGCAATACTATTCGCAAAACACCTGTCCCTGCTGATTGAGTAAGGTCGTTACGGTTTGTTTTTAAAGACTCTTGGTGGTGCATTATAATTACTCCAGAGTAACCGTCTGCCAGACTAAAAGTTACCTGTTAATAACGATTTAACGAGGAACTTGAGCGCAATATTTTTGTCAAACAACGTAAAAAAATAGTTAAAGAAGAATGTCTTTAAGAATGGGTATAAGCGGTTTATCGGCGGGCGGCATCGGATAGCGATCAAGATTGGAAGCCGAAACCCATTTGAGGTTTTGCCCTTCGGCTCCCTTTGCTATTCCTTCATATCGCCGACAAATATAAAGCGGCATCAGTAGATGGAATTTTTCGTAAGTGTAACTTGCGAAAGTCATCGGCGACAGACAATTTTCTTTGACGGTAATTTCCAATTCTTCATGAAGTTCACGAATAAGAGCTTCTTCGGGCGTTTCCCCGGGCTCGATTTTTCCCCCCGGAAATTCCCACAATCCCGCCAATGACTTTCCTTTCGGCCGTTCAGCTAATAGTACCCGATTGTCAGCGTCAATCAAAGCGCAGGCAACGACAAGAAGAATTGGTTTTGATATTGTCAAACGCCCGGTCTCCAATATTGATAATGGTAGATTGTTTTGAAACCTGCATTGGTATAGAGGCGCCATGCAGCACTGTTCAAAGTTTCAACCTGTAACCAGAGCCGTTCAATCGGCACGTCTACAGATTTTTTCCTAATGGTACTCATCAGGCTTTGCAGAGCAAGGCCGCCCAGTCCACGTCCGCGCAAATCCGGCACAATTGCAAAATCGATAAGGCCTACTTGTCCGAAATCGTTCACAGTAATGATATTGCCGATTACACGATCATCCCGTTGCAGCTCGTAAAATGTCGGTTTTCCTTTGATGCGTTTTAAAAGCTTGAAATAGATTTCCGCATATCGGTTTTCATGTGTGTGATTACGCACGGTAAGTTTGCAATAATCTTCAATTTTTATGGCCGTGAGTTTTACGTCCGACCCTGAAATATGGGGTAGGGGCTCCAGAGCCATCACAGCCACATCTTTGAAATTTGCCCAGCCATTTTGCTTCAGCTCGTCGAACAGCTCGATTGGAGCAAGCGGTGTCAAACGCAATGGTCGCCTGTAAACGCCATTTTCAAAACAGAGGCGCTTGACCCGCTCTTCGAGATTTTTATCATCATCAGGATCAAGCGGGGTTACCGAATTCACACGTGCGGAGGGAAAATCCGGCGTAGAGCGACAAGCCCAAACGCCGTCATAAAATTCTTTTTCCGTCGGCCAGGCACGTGCAGAAAGTGCTTCAAGCCTGCGTATCTCGGCCAGAGTTGTGCTCCGGCGTTCTCTATTATCAACATTATCAACTTCTGTAGTCACCATTAATCTCGACATATTCTTTGGTCAAATCACATGACCATATCGTTGCAGAGCCATTACCCAAGCCGATATCGGCTTTAATGACTATATGGGAGCCCTTCATGTAGTTCGAGGCTTCCTCTTCACTATAACGGGGATCACGTTCACCATCAACCGCAAGACGATGGGGGCCAAACCAGATTGACAACCTGTCACGATCAGCCTCGACACCGGCTTTGCCAACGGCCATAACCACACGCCCCCAATTGGCGTCTTCTCCGGCTACTGCGGTTTTGACCAATGGCGAATTGGCTATCGACCGCGCAATAATTTTTGCAGCTTCATTGGTTGTTGCACCTTCGACTTCAACTTCGATCAAATGGTGTGCGCCTTCACCGTCGGTGACAACTTGCAAAGAAAGTTCGTGCAAAATTTCGTAAATCGCGTTGGCAAGAATTTTGTAACGCGGGTCATTTTTTTGGCTAACCGGATTGATGTTCCCCTCGGCTGTACCTGTAGCAAACAAAAGGAGTGTATCGGATGTTGAAGTGTCGCTATCAACCGTAATCGCATTAAAGGTTTCGCGCACTTTATCGGATAATATTTCCTGTAAAATTGCTGGATGCACCGGAGCATCTGTCACGATAAATGAAAGCATCGTTCCCATATTAGGGGCAATCATTCCGGCGCCTTTGGCAATGCCGTTGATAATAACAGGGTGGCCATCAAAATCGACAGTTCGCGTTGCAAGTTTCGGAAACGTGTCGGTTGTCATAATGGCTTTAACGGCATCAAACCATTTGTCTTCTTTTGCATTTTTTGCCATATCCGGTAGTAAACCGGTAAAGCGCGAAGCATCCATTGGTTCGCCGATAACGCCGGTGGACGCAAGATAGATTTCTTCTGGCGTTGCACCCAAAGCATCGGCTGCCGCCTTTGCCGTAGCATCCGTCGTTGCTATCCCTTTTTTACCGGTAAATGCGTTGGCGTTACCGGAATTGATAACGACGCCACGCGCTACCCCATGAGAAAGAATTTTTCTGCAATGATCGACAGGGGCAGACGGACATTTTGACCGTGTAAACACTCCGGCGACACTGGCTTTATTATCGAAAACAATAAACAGGAGGTCAGTACGGCCTTTATATTTTATATGTGCTTCGGCTGTGTCGAGACGAACGCCTTTTATTATCGGCATTTCGGGATAAGTCTTTGGTGCAAGGGGAGAAACTTTGCCAACCATAGCAACCTCTTGAAAAATGGAAATTTAAAAAACAATAATGCCGGACAAAGCATTTGAAAAGCTAATTGTCCGGCATTTATAGATAAAATCAAAAAGAAACTTATTGATCTTCTTCCTCGGGCTGTTCGCCGGGAAGATCCCCCGCATCGCTATCGGGTTTTTGCATCATTTTAGCGACGTCTTCATCAGGGTATTTGACGTCCATTTTTCCACGCAAATCGCCAATCATTTTGACGTAACGTTCACGTGCAATCATGTTACGAATGCCGTCTTTAACATCGGCCAATGCAGGCGGCTGTTTTTCGCGACGGTCTTCAACCTTGATAATGTGCCAGCCGAACGGGCTTTCAACCGGTGT
Organism: uncultured Bartonella sp.; assembly: GCF_946479275.1. Classification (GTDB taxonomy): domain Bacteria; phylum Pseudomonadota; class Alphaproteobacteria; order Rhizobiales; family Rhizobiaceae; genus Bartonella. The sequence goes on along the minus strand of NZ_CAMLFE010000003.1, from coordinate 328,212 downwards.
TTTTGTATATTCGCCAACTTTCAAAGCAAAGGCAGCATCTTCAAATGGCTTGACCATTTGCCCACGGCTGAAGTAACCGACATCGCCACCTGTTGTAGCTGCCGATTTTTCGCTTGATTTTTCCTTCGCAACTTCGTCGAATTTTGCGCCTTTGTCGAGGCTTTTGATAATATCTTCAGCTTCTTTCTTGGTCTTTACCAGAATATGCCGGGCGCGAACTTCCTGTTCCTTGGGAAGACCTGCAATTTCCTTTTCGTAACGCGCTTTGACATCGTCATCGGTAATTTTATCAACAATGGAATTTTTAAAATAAAGCTGCTGAAGAACATTATCGCGCATAATAGCCATGCGTTTTTCGTATTCGGGTGTTTTGTCGAGTCCGTCTTTCAAGGCCGCATCGGACAATGTCTTCATGTCGACATAAATTTTTAAAACGGTAATCCGGCGTTGTTGATCGGGTAGACGGGCAAGTCCCGGATCAATGTCATTGGCCATGGCGTCAAGGTCGACCGCAGTAACATTTTTACCGTCGACAACAGCCATCACATGTGACGGATCAACGGGTTTTTCAGGCTGTGCTGCAGGTGCTCCTGACGGGTCCGGCAATTTAGGCTGGGCCGGAGCGGCTGCATCTGGCGTGCTCTGTTGAGGTTGAGGTGCATTCTGTGCTGACGATGCCAGGCTGGTGCCAAGAAGCAGAGCCGACGACAGCAATAAGGTTAGGGGGATGGATTTCATAAACGGTCTCCTTGCGAACAGACAAGATGTTCTGGACTGAAAATTTGGTTAAATTCGGGACATTCATATCATGTTGTTTGGCAAGTTGATAAAAATGTTTGGAATTTTGGGCAAAATTCACATCTTTTCTGTGGCTATTGTGATATTCGGGTGTTGTCGCACTTTCCAAAATATGTGCAAAGTGGGCCAAAACGGGTGTAAAATTTGGAAACTATGCGGTTTTTTATCCATATTTCTTATGGATATAAACTTCGGCCTCAATGTTGACAGAAAAAGTCGCGACACCTATCTGTGTCGTAAATATTGGGTATACTTCACGTTTTAAGACTTTGTCGGCATTCTTGCAGCCATAGTCTGTTGCATGCTCTACCGTTGAAGGTTAAAGCGTGTACGTCATTCAACCGGCGTTCATCAAGCGCCAGTAACTAACATCGGAAAGGACCAGAAATGGTCAGTTTAGGCGGCCTTGCGCGCAAATTATTCGGTTCGGCTTTTGAACGTCGGGTAAAATCTCTTCGCCCTAAAGTTGCAGAGATCAATGCACTCGAGGAACAATTCACAAAATTGAGCGACAGTGAATTGCGGCAAAAAACCGATGAATACCGCGCAAGATTGCAAAAGGGAGAAACGCTTGATTCTCTTTTGCCGGAGGCTTTTGCAACGGCAAGAGAAGCTTCCAAACGCGTTTTCGGTTTGCGACCGTTCGATGTCCAGCTTATTGGCGGTATTGTTTTGAACAATCGCGGCATTGCGGAAATGCGTACCGGTGAAGGTAAAACATTGATGGCGACATTGCCTGTCTATCTCAATGCTTTGGAAGGTAAAGGGGTACATGTCGTTACAGTTAATGACTATCTGGCAAAACGCGATGCCGAGACAATGGGTAAGCTCTATGGTTTTCTTGGCCTTACAACCGGCGTCATCGTTCATGATCTCGATAACGACCAGCGTCGGGTCGCTTATGCCTGCGACATTACTTATGGCACCAACAATGAACTCGGTTTCGACTATTTGCGTGACAATATGACGTTTGATCGTAGCCAGATGGTTCAGCGTGGCCATCATTACGCGATTGTCGATGAAGTTGATTCTATCCTTATTGATGAAGCAAGAACGCCGCTTATCATTTCCGGCCCGCTTGAAGATCGTACTGATTTTTATAAACAGATTGATACTTTTATTCCGCCGCTCAAACCGGAAGATTATGAAATTGATGAAAAGCAGAAAACTGCGACTTTCACAGAAATCGGCACTGAAAAAGTTGAAAAAATGCTTGCCGAGGCAGGGCTGTTAAAAGGCCACGGCCTTTATGACATCGAAAATGTCAAGATTGTGCATCACATCAACAATGCATTGAAAGCCCATAAATTGTTTACGCGCGATAAAGACTACATTGTGCGTAACGGCGAAGTTATGATTATTGACGAATTTACCGGCCGTATGATGCCGGGACGTCGTTATTCGGAAGGTCTCCATCAAGCTCTGGAAGCCAAGGAACATGTCGCTATCCAGCCGGAAAACCAGACACTTGCTTCCATTACATTCCAGAACTATTTCCGCATGTATGACAAATTGGCCGGTATGACCGGTACTGCGGCAACAGAAGCAGAAGAATTCGGCAACATTTATGGCCTTGAGGTCATCGAAATTCCTACCAATCTGCCGGTCAAGCGTATCGACGAGAATGACGAGGTCTATCGGACTGTAGAAGAAAAGTATCAAGCGATTGTTCGCGATATCCGTGCCTCCCACGAACGCGGGCAGCCTATTCTGGTCGGCACTACGTCGATCGAAAAATCCGAACATCTGGCAGATCGCCTGCGCAAAGACGGTATTACCGGTTTCAACGTATTGAATGCCCGTTATCACGAGCAGGAAGCTTATATCGTGGCGCAGGCGGGAGTGCCCGGTGCCATTACAATTGCAACCAATATGGCCGGCCGCGGTACCGATATCCAGCTTGGTGGCAATGTCGATATGCGTGTCGAACAGGAATTGAAAGATGTTCCCGAAGGTCCCGAACGCGAAGCAAAAATTGCGGCAATTAAAGAAGATGTTGCAAAATTGAAGGAAAAGGCACTGGCTGCCGGCGGCCTTTATGTTCTGGCGACAGAACGCCATGAAAGCCGGCGTATTGATAACCAGTTGCGCGGTCGTTCCGGTCGTCAGGGCGATCCTGGACGGTCGAAATTCTATCTGTCATTACAAGATGATCTGATGCGCATTTTCGGTTCCAACCGCATGGATGGAATGTTGCAGAAACTCGGCTTGAAAGAAGGCGAGGCCATCACCCACCCGTGGATCAACAAAGCACTCGAAAAAGCGCAGAAAAAGGTTGAAGCACGAAATTATGAAATCCGTAAAAATCTTCTGAAATATGACGATGTCATGAATGACCAGCGAAAGGTTATTTTTGAGCAACGTATGGAGGTTATGGATTCGGAAGATCTGACAGATATGATCGCCGAAATGCGTGATGAAGTCATAGAAGATCTTGTTGAAAAATACGTGCCGCACGGGACCTATTCCGAACAATGGGATGCTATCGGACTGCGTGACCAATTGCGCGAATTGTTCAATCTCGATTTACCGGTTGAAGATTGGGCAAAAGAAGAAGGCATTGCCGAAGAACAGATATTGGAACGCGTCAAGAAAGCGATGGACGAACGGGCAAAAGAGCGTGCGGAACGGTTTGGGCCGGAAGTCATGGCCTATTTCCGCAAAGCTATGTTGCTTGAAAGTATTGATACTTTATGGCGTGAACATCTGGTCAATCTTGACCATTTGCGTTCTGTCGTAGGATTCCGCGGTTATGGTCAGCGTGATCCGCTCAACGAATATAAAACTGAATCTTTCGAGCTGTTTCAGGCAATGCTTTCCAATTTGCGGCGTGACGTGGTTTCCAAACTTATGCGGTTTGAAATTGTTGAACAGCCGAGCGAACCGGCTCCGCTTCCGGAAATGCATGCCGATCATCCCGAGTTTAATAGTCAGGACGATTCTGAAGGTATGGTTTCGGTTAGCGCGCAGGACGACACTGTCGTTGCACCATCCAAACGTGATCCGAAAGATCCGACAACATGGGGAAAAGTCGGGCGTAACGAACTTTGTCCATGTGGGTCAGGTAAAAAATATAAACACTGCCACGGATCTTTTGTTTAAACGAAAAAACGACATCGCTTTTCTAATTTGTACGATACAAGATTAAAATTCCGGTCTCAAAAATCGGAATTTGTTCACTCAGCATTCTGAAAATTTGAATTGACGCAAAAATTGCGTCTATATGTGCTTGTGGTAAATTTTTGTAATGGTTGGGAAATATGAATAAATATTTGAAAGCCGGATTGGTGAAAAAGAGTCTTATTTAAAACTTCGTGCAAGCTTAACTTGTCCGGTTTTTTGTGAGTTACATTCTGGGTTTTAATAAACTTATAAGCAAGTTATAAAATCTGAATGAAAAACTCTTTTTTCTTTTACGCAATTAGATGAACGGTTCAGTAGTTATCATGGAAGATAAACCCGATTATGAAAAAGAATTACGCAAAAGCGGCCTCAGAATTACGAGGCAACGGCGTATTATTCTTGGTCTTCTAAATAATAATCTGGATCATCCGAACGCGTTCGAGCTCTTCAAACGTGCGAGTGAAAAAGATCCGACAATTTCATTGTCGACAGTCTATCGTACGATGAAGGCTTTGGAAGAAGTCGGAGCAATCGAACGGCACGAGTTTGAAGGCGGGCCATCCCGTTTTGAACAGAAGGATCGCGAACATCACGACCATCTTATTGATATCGACACCGGCGAGGTAATCGAATTCCGCTCCGATCTGATTGAAAAATTGCAAGAAGAAATTGCCCATTCATTAGGCTATGACATTATTCATCATCGCTTTGAACTTTATGGTAAAAAACGCAAGCGCTAGATGAGGGGTTTTCTCGTTAAAATACTTGTTCATCTTTAAATGAAAAATGTCAAAAAGGCATTTGCTTTTAAAATTCCGGTCGAGCAAATGTAGTTTTGGCATTGGCAAGCAGCTTGTAGTGCATTATCAAAGGGTTGACCGGTCTTAGTCAGTGATCGGAACGATTGATCCATATAAATATATAGGCCTTTGAAAAATATGGTTGCATTACCGCAAGAGCGTATGAATCAACTCGAAAAGCATTTCGAGATGATCGAAAGTGAAATGGCTAATAATCCGGATGCCGAGACCTATGTGAAGCTCGCGTCGGAATATTCCGAGTTGCAACCTGTTGTCGGTCTGATACGCGAACTCAATAAAGCCCACCATGAAGCAAGTGATCTTGAAGCCATGCTGAAAGACCATTCAATTGATCCGGAAATGCGTGGTCTTGCCGAAGAAGAACTTCCCGGCATGAAAGACAAAATTGCAAAACTGGAACATGATGTTCAAATCGAGCTGTTGCCGAAAGATGCGGCCGACGAAAAAAGTGCAATTCTGGAAATAAGAGCCGGCACGGGCGGGTCGGAGGCTGCTCTTTTTGCAGGTGATCTTTTTCGCATGTATGAACGTTATGCGAGTTTGCATGGTTGGAAAGTGGAAGTAGTTTCGGCAAGTGAAGGTGATGTGGGAGGCTATAAGGAAATTATCGCTTCTGTCACAGGAAAGGGCGTGTTTTCGAGGTTGAAATTCGAGTCCGGTGTGCACCGTGTCCAACGTGTTCCGGAAACAGAAGCGGGAGGGCGCATCCATACGTCGGCGGCAACCGTTGCGGTTTTACCTGAAGCGGAGGAAATTGATGTCGAAATCAAACCGGAAGATATAAGGATTGATACAATGCGGGCATCAGGCGCTGGTGGCCAGCATGTCAACACAACAGATTCCGCTGTGCGTATCACTCACCTGCCAACCGGTATTATGGTTGTGCAGGCCGAAAAATCCCAACACCAGAACCGTGCACGCGCGATGCAAATTTTACGGGCACGACTTTATGATCTGGAGCGACAGAAGGCCGACAGTGAACGCTCTGCTTCACGCAAAAGTCAGGTTGGCTCGGGAGACCGTTCCGAGCGCATAAGAACCTATAATTTTCCGCAAGGTCGTGTGACAGATCACCGGATAAATCTTACGCTCTATAAGCTTGACAGAGTTATGGAAGGTGAACTTGACGAGTTGATTGACGCATTAATTGCCGATCATCAGGCGAGTTTGCTTGCAGAACTCGGCAATAACGGCTGATTATGGCGAGTCTTTCTGACGTTTTGAAAAAAACACGAAAACTGTTTCGCGACAGAAAATTGGACAATGCCGATCTTGATGCTCGCCTACTGGTCGAGTTTTTCACATCGACAACGCGAAAGGATGAAATTCTTAATCCCGATTTTCAAGTGGGCAATGACGCCTTGCAACGGCTTGATAAGGCAATTGTTGAACGTCTGAATGGTAAGCCGGTCTATCGGATTATCGGAAAACGGGAATTTTACGGAATAGAATTTCATCTGTCTGCTGATACTCTTGAACCAAGAGACGATACAGAAGCGCTTGTCGACCTGGTGTTACCGGAAGTCCGCTTTATGTCTGATCGATACGGGGAAGCGGAAATTGTCGATATGGGAACCGGAACTGGGGCCATCGCAATTGCTCTTCTGGTAAATGTTCATGAATTGAAGGCAACAGCTGTCGATATCAGCGACGATGCCTTAAAAACAGCATCATTGAACGCGGAAAACGCAAGAGTAGCAGATCGTTTCAGCTCATTAAAAAGCGACTGGTTTTCTGGTTTTTCAGGAAAGTTCGATATGATTATATCGAACCCGCCATATATTCCGGAAAGCGAAATTTCCACCCTTGCAACCGAGGTGAAAGAATATGATCCGTTACGAGCCTTGGCGGGAGGTCAAGATGGCCTTGATTTTTATCGGAAGCTCGCAGAAGGAAGCCGACCGTTTTTGAAACCGCATGGAATGGTTGCGGTTGAAATTGGCAAAGGTCTGGAAGAAGATGTGATTGCTCTTTTTTCAGAGAATGGTTTTGAATTAAAAAAGACGCGCAAAGACCTGAATGGTGTTTTGCGCGCCTTGTTGTTTTCCTGAACGTAAAACTTCACGCTCTTAGCATTTATTTCATTTGCTCTATAGCAATGAAAAATTAGGCCAATTCACGGCGCCGTAACAAGTAGCAGAATATAAATGCAATGATGACGAGCGTGCCGGTAAAAGCAATGACCATGTCCCAGCCGCCATGGAACCAGAACCAGCCGCCAAATGCACCGATGAAGCTCGATCCCATGTAGTAGAACAGAAGGTAAAGTGCTGTCGCATGCCCTTTTGCTCCAACGGCAATGCGGCCAACCCAACTGCTTGCCACCGCATGAGCCGAGAAAAAACCGATTGTTACGCACACGATACCGACAATAAACCAGAACAGACTGTTGGTAAGCGTCAAAATCAGCCCTAAAGCCAGAATCGCAACGGAAATAAACAATAGCGAGCTGCGATGATATTTGTTGGTCAGGTTTCCGGCAATCGGCGAAACGATGATACCTGAAACATAACTTAAAAATATAAATCCGATTTCGGTCGGGCTAAGGAAGAACGGTGCTCCGCTCATCCGAAAGCCTGTATAGTTCAAAATTGCAACAAAATCACCGAATACCAGAGCGATGAATAGATAAATGTAAAGTAACCGTATCGAGCCGATATGGCCTATCCACGCTCTTATGTGGTGATGAATATTGATGCCGTGTACGGCAACAAAGTTCTTGGACGGTGGCAACAGAAAATAAAACGCAATGGCTGCAATCAGATCAATAATACCGATAATTGCCAAAGCCCATTGCCAATTGAACCACTCGATGAGGCTGCCCATACCAACCCGGCCCATCATGCCGCCGAATGCCGTACCTCCGACATAGAGCCCCATGATTTTTCCGAATCCTCGAGGTGCTATTTCTTCGGCAAGGTATGCCATGGCAACGGCCGGCACGCCCCCTAAGAGAATGCCTTCCAAGGCACGTGCGACAAGAAGCCAATGCCAGCTCGATGCAAAGGCCGCGACAATGTTTAGAACAGAAGCACCTATCATCGACGCGGTCATCAAACCGCGGCGGCCGAGCGCTTCGGAAAAGGCACTTGAAAGAAGAATGGAAAAGGCCAGGAAGCCGGTTGATATAGAAAGCGCCAACGAACTGTTCGCTGGCGTTATATGATAGTGGTTTGCGAAAGATGGTAGTAGTGGCTGAACGCAATAAAGAAGAGAAAAAGTTGCGAAGCCGGCAAAAAACATTGCCACGCTTATGCGCTTATATAAAGTCGTTCCGCTTTGCACACCAGGTTCAGCCTTAGTGGCTGTTGAGGTAGTCATTTTATACTCCGAATATCTACCTCCCCCCGATTAACTCTCCGCTATTACGGCGGGTGCCTCTAATGTAATTTCATAAAAATCTAAATTCAATTTATATAATTGAACCGTCAACAAAAAGTGACATTTTAAAAGTGAAATTTGCCTGATCACTTTTTCGGGCCACGCTCAAAATTGTACATAATCAGACTTGGCGTTTTAAAACATATTGACGTAAATCTTATGGATGATACTAGATATAGTATTCGAGGTTCTCTTTGATTCGAAAACGGGGATTCGAAATCGGATGAAAGAGCTAAGAGGGAATTCGGTAGTTTATTAAAAAGCCGAAGCTGCCCCCGCAACTGTAAATGGTAAGTCAAAATCGTATGCCACTGGGGTTACCCGGGAAGGTGGTTTTGGCGCTTCAAGCCATGAGCCAGGAGACCTGCCTTGAATTGAATGTCAACAGACGGGGTGTTCTGGTTATGGCCTTTCCGGACGTGTTTTGTACGGATGTCAGCTTTGCCATATCCCCCCCCACATTGCTTCGGGAAGGAAGTTTTATGTCCAAGATTCGCAATCATTCTTCTTGACCGGATAAAGTTCGTTTTATCGACGCAACTTTTTAGCATGTCTCTTATGCTGCTTTCTTAAGGAAGAAAGTAGGCGGGACTTTGCAACCAAAAATCAGGAAAAAATCATGACAATTACAATTTACAGCAAGCCATCTTGCGTACAATGCAAGGCAACGTACAAAGCATTGGATAATAAACATATTTCCTACGATATTGTGGATATTTCCAAAGATGCGGAAGCATTATCTTATATCGAAAGTCTGGGATATAAAATGTTGCCGGTGGTTGTTGCCGGAAACAACCATTGGGCCGGTTTCCAACCCGATAAAATCAAAGGACTCGAATAATGGCACTTCTTGTCTATTATTCGAGTGCGACCGGCAATACCGATTATTTTGTGCAACAAATCGGTGAGCCGTCCTTAAGACTTTTCAAAAAAACAGCGATTCCGAAAGTGCTTGAACCCTATGTACTGGTGGTACCGACTTACGCCGGTGCCAAAGGCGACGGGGCAGTGCCCAAAACCGTCATCAATTTTCTCAATGATCGGGGAAACCGGCAATTTCTCGAAGGTGTTATTGCCGGTGGCAATCGTAATTTCGGCTGGGCTTATGCACTTGCCGGAAAAGTCATTTCTCAAAAGTGCCGTGTGCCCTGGCTTTATAGCTTCGAGCTTCGTGGGACAACAGAAGACGTGAACCTTGTCAGACAAGGATTAGGAAAATTATGGAAACAGATAGCGCAGAAAAAACAGACACTTTAGATAGTGACAAAAATTATCATTCCCAAGATTATCATTCATTGAATGCGATGCTCAATCTTTTTGACGATAACGGCTTCATCCAGTTCGATAAGGATCGTGAAGCCGTACGGCAATATTTTTTGCAGCATGTCAACCAGAATACGGTATTTTTTCACGATCTTGAAGAAAAGATCGATTATCTCGTGCGTGAAGGATATTACGAGAAAACAGTTCTCGACCGTTATGACTTTGCTTTTATAAAAAAAGTTTTCAAACGTGCTTATGCGTTCAAATTCCGCTTTCCCACATTTCTTGGCGCCTTCAAATATTATACCAGCTACACGCTCAAGACTTTCGACGGGAAAAGATATCTCGAACGTTACGAAGATCGTGTCGTTATGGTGGCGTTGACACTTGCACGGGGCGACAAGAAATTTTGTGAAAAACTTGTCGATGAAATGATGACCGGCCGCTTTCAACCGGCAACGCCGACATTTCTCAATGCCGGCAAAAAACAACGCGGCGAACTTGTTTCCTGTTTTCTTCTGCGTGTTGAAGACAATATGGAATCGATCGGTCGCGCAATCAATTCTTCTTTGCAACTTTCAAAGCGCGGAGGTGGGGTTGCTTTGTGCCTCACAAATATCAGGGAACAAGGCGCACCGATCAAAAAAATACAAAATCAGTCGTCCGGCATTGTGCCGGTTATGAAACTTCTTGAAGATGCTTTTTCTTACGCCAATCAATTGGGCGCAAGACAGGGCGCGGGGGCAGTTTATTTAAGCGCCCATCACCCCGATATTATGCGTTTTCTGGATACCAAGCGGGAAAATGCCGACGAAAAAATCCGCATCAAAACACTCTCCCTTGGGGTGGTCATACCCGATATTACTTTCGAGCTTGCACGCAATAACGAGGATATGTACCTTTTTTCACCTTATGATGTAGAGAGAGTCACTGGTAAAGCTTTATCCGACATATGTTTGAGTGAAAATTATCGCAAATTTGTTGATGACCCGCGCATAACCAAGAAAAAAATCAATGCCCGCGATTTTTTCCAAACTCTGGCCGAAATCCAGTTTGAATCGGGTTATCCCTATATTGTGTTTGAAGATGCAGTTAATCGCGCCAACCCCATTGCCGGACGCATCAATATGAGCAATCTTTGCTCCGAAATTCTTCAGGTCAATGAGCCGAGCACTTTGAATGCCGATTTGAGCTATCGTCACATCGGTAACGATATTTCGTGCAATCTGGGTTCGCTTAATATCGCCAAAGCATTCCAGTCTGACGATTTCGGCAAAACGGTTGAAACAGCAGTTCGGGCCTTAACCGCGGTTTCCGAAATGAGCGATATTGTTTGTGTGCCATCCATTGAAAAGGGCAATCGCGAGGCGCACGCTATCGGCCTCGGCCAAATGAACTTGCATGGTTTTCTTGCCAAGGAGCATATTTATTATGGCTCTCCGGAAGCACTCGATTTTACCAATCTCTATTTTTATACAGTTGCCTACCATGCGTTGAGAAGCTCGAACCTTATTGCCAAAGAAAAGGGCAAAACATTTCAAGGTTTTGAACAATCGGCCTATGCCGATGGGCGTGCGTTTAAAAAATATCTTACTCAAAAGTTCGAGCCGGAAACACAACGCATCAAAAAGCTTTTTGCCGATCGCCATTTCATAATTCCCACTGTGAAAGACTGGCAGGAGCTTGAGCAATCGGTGAAAAAATGGGGGCTTTACAACCGTTATTTACAGGCGGTTCCGCCAACCGGCTCGATTTCCTATATCAATAATGCCACAGCATCCATTCACCCGATTGTTGCAAAAATAGAAATACGCAAAGAAGGCAAGATCGGTCGTGTCTATTATCCGGCACCTTATATGACCAATGATAATCTTGAATATTATCAGGACGCATATGAAATAGGTCCCGAAAAAATTATTGATACCTATGCCGCAGCCGGTCAGCATGTCGATCAAGGCTTGTCATTAACACTGTTTTTCCCCGATACGGCCACCACGCGCGACATTAATAAAGCGCAAATCTACGCGTGGAAGAAAAAACTCAAAACCATCTATTATGTGCGGCTACGCCAAATGGCGTTGAGCGGAACCGAAGTCGAAACTTGCGTTTCCTGTAGCCTTTAAGGATAAATTTCCGATGCTAACAAACCATTTAAAAACCATTCCGGCGATCAACTGGAACAAAATTGAAGATGAAAAAGATCTCGAAGTCTGGAACAGATTGACAGGAAATTTCTGGCTTCCGGAAAAAGTACCGCTTTCCAATGATGTCTCGTCATGGGCGAGTTTGACACCGGCAGAACAGCAATTGACCATTCGCGTCTTTACCGGACTTACTCTTCTTGACACAATGCAGAATTTTGTAGGCGCCATTTCGCTTTTGCCGGATGCAATCACTCCGCACGAGGAAGCGGTGCTTACCAATATTGCTTTTATGGAAGCAGTCCATGCCCGTTCCTATTCGTCGATATTTTCAACTCTTTGTCTCACAAAAGATGTCGACGAAGCCTATCGCTGGTCGGAAGACAATGTTTTTCTCCAGAAAAAGGCGACACTCGTTCTTGATTATTATAATGGCAGTGATGCTTTGAAGCGAAAAATTGCCTCGGTTTTTCTGGAAAGCTTTTTGTTTTATTCCGGCTTTTATTTGCCGATGTATTGGTCAAGTCGGGCAAAACTTACCAATACTGCCGATCTTATCAGGCTGATCATTCGTGATGAGGCGGTGCATGGCTACTATATCGGTTACAAATTTCAAATCGGCTTCAACAAACTTCCTCAACGCAAGCAGAATGAAATCAGGGATTTTACTTATACGCTTTTAATGGAGCTTTACGACATAGAAACAAAATATACCGAACAGCTTTATGACGGAGTAAATTTGAGCGAAGAAGTGAAGGTATTTTTGCACTATAACGCCAATAAGGCATTGATGAATTTGGGATTTGAGCCTCTGTTCCCTCCCGATATCTGCAAGGTCAATCCGGCTATTCTTTCCGCTCTTTCACCAAATGCGGATGAAAACCATGATTTCTTTTCTGGCTCCGGATCATCTTATGTCATCGGTAAGGCAGTGGCGACAGAAGATGCCGATTGGGACTTTTAAAACTTTAAAGAAAAACAGAAGAGAAGAGTGTTGCTCTTCTGTTTTTAAAAAATGCAAACCGGAAAATTAAAGTAATTGCGACATGTAGTTTGCCAAAACTTAACGCCCCGTAAAATCTATGGGCTGCTAAACTTATCAATAGCACCATGGTAAATATTTGAGAAACAAGGCTTATTGCCTCATAAAAGGGCTGTTGCTTGATCGTGTAAAAATCCGATCGTTTGCAAACAGATTGAAGCGTGGTTTCTTCAGTTTTGTTCAATGGCATTAGGGGTGACGCTACTGCACATCAAACCATTGCAGACGGCAGAGTTTTGACCATAAGTTATCTAACGGGGACGCCATGTTATGAACGTGCAATTGGAAAACGGGAAAGCGAGATGACGCAAGACTCGATAATCTCTTGCCGATAACGATATAACTTAGCGGGTCTGCCACCGGTTTTCGTCTCGAATTCCCCGACTTCTTCAATAATACCTTGTTGTTCGGTCAAGCGACGGAAGTTCGGCTTATGAAGGCGCCTTCCGATAATGGCCTCAACCGTCTTTTGTAACTGCAATAGAGTAAATTTTTCAGGCAAAAGTTCGAATATAACAGCGCGATATTTGATTTTTCTTCTAAGTCTTGCAATTGCTGTTGCTAGAATACGGCGGTCATCAGCAAACATCGGCGTGCCTGCAAATAGGTTCCCACCTGCTTCGGCAATCAATCCTGCTTCATACAAAAGTTCATATCTTTGAAGAATAAAATCTTCATTCCATGAAAAACCGTTACAGCCGAAGAGAAAAGAAATTCTGCGCTTTTTAAAGGCACAATTCTTCGGATCTTTTTCAGCCCACTCGTTAAGTGCATGGATGATTTTATCGACGCATGGATGTTTTCCGTTGCGACAGTCATCCCACGGAAAATGTTCGTACCAGTCATGCCACTCGACTTCAGGCAAAAAACCGTCATGCTCGCGTACCAACCCCAAATAGCTAATCGAGACAGTAGGCATATTGCCTTCCGATATAACTCGGTCGCGATTGGTAAAAGTATAAAGTTGTTCGAGAAAACCGACGGGATGCCCTGTTCGTGTGTTCACCCAATCGCGCAGAGTTGATTGTAAACTCTGTTTATAGTTTTCAAGCGGTCCTGATGGCAATTTTTGTTGAGGTCCGACGGTAATAACTTTCGGGTTGTCATCGGTAACCGAGACTATAACTCCGATGAGTTCGATCTTGGAAAGAGCTGTCTGTTTGGTTGCGATTGTCATTTTTCAAATATTTAGCGTTAGTTTAGAGTCTAAAGAAATATAAGTCGCGCCAGACGGCCGTTTTATATTCCTTCTTATCTTCTTATTTTGTCCCCATGCAATCTCGGAGTTGGATTTTCCGCTATATAGAGCAGCAAATTGAATAGCCAAGACTAAAGAACCAACAAAATAACAATTTATTGCCAATTGGAGATTATCCGGTTCTCGAAAGAGCTTGCGTACGAGGAGGGAGAATAATTTTCAAATCTCATTTTCGAGTGCTCTCCAACAATTGTATGCGATAATATTGTAGCTGTTTGATTGAATATTCTGCGTTAAATACCATAAAATCGGGTTGAAAAGGTAGTTTAAATTTTTTTAAAAATGCATGAAAATAAAATTATCTCTTCAAAATACAAAAATATTTATCACTTCGATCAAAAACATCCAAACAATTGAAATTAATGAAAAATTTCGTTCAATAATCTTGAATAAAAATATCATCGGCATCGTGTTTAAAATTTTAATATGACCTGAAAATGATAAATAAAAACCGGCTTAAAAGCCGGTTTTTAATGAAGGGATATTATGCGACTATTTCATTAGTGGTGGTTTACCGGCGAGCCATCACCAAAATGCGCTTCGTTTGCTAAAACTCCGTGCGTTGCCTCACCTGATTTCTGGGCGTGACCGATGACATAACTGTCTTCAACCGAACCGTCACCAAACCCATTTGCGCGGGTATAAGCACGCGAATTACCTGTGTAACCGTGGTTGACGCCTGACTGGGCACTTGCACCGATGACAAAAGTGTTGACCGGCGAACCATCGTCAAAAGCATAACCACTGGCATAGGCGCTGCTTACACCACATAAACTTGCAAGCGCAATAAACATTAATTTTTTCATTTCATTCACCGTCTTTATGAGCCCTTAGCTGTGGCTAACGGCTTTATTTGCAATTGGATCAATCTGGAAATATTTTCCAAACTCTCTATTGCCTATATCTACATCGCGGCGACCAATCTCAAATCACTTTAAAATGTTTCTATCACAGAAAAGTGATAATATAAAAGATAGTAAAAACAACAGCTTAATATTGATTAATTACTCTTTGACAGGCGACTATCAAGTCGGGATCACGGTTTTTGTGAAGTGGCTTCAAAAAGAGATAGATGGTGTCTTTTATACCTACCAGAGAGTCGATTTTTGCCTTGCGAGCTGCAAACACTGTTCGAATCTCGCTGTTTCCTGTTTCTTCAATTCTTCTGATTTGATCCGGAGGAGATAAGACGGGTGAAGAGTGACAAGAACCGCTATTTTTTCTTCTGTCTCAATTATTTTGCCCACCATCCCACTTATCGGCTCGTTCAAACCTGTGAGAGAAAATAAAGCTGTTTTTCCCATGGCAACGATGAGCTTGGGTTTGACGATGTCGATTTCTTTCATTAGCCACCAGCGACAATGCTCGACCTCGCTGCGATCAGCTCTTTTATGAAGGCGTTTGCGACCTTTGAGTTCGTATTTGAAATGTTTGACGGCGTTGGTGATGTAAACTTCGTCCCGTTGCATGCCAACTTTCTCTATCGTTTTTTCAAAGATTTGCCCTGCCGGACCGACAAACGGTCGGCCAAGGAGATCTTCACGGTCGCCCGGTTGTTCACCAACAATCATAAGAGAAGCTTTTTCAGGCCCTTCGCCACAGACAGCCTGCGTTGCTGAACAATGCAACGGGCAACGCTTGCATAATTTGACGCCTTTATTGAGATGATCCAAAGTTCCAAACTTTGCTTGCAACTTTAAATTCGTCTGCAAGATATTCTGAGCACACCTTTTCGATAAACGGGAATGAAAGAGCGGAGGTTGAAGAACCGGTTGTCTTTCCATCGTTTCAATGCGCGTTTCCGCATTATCAACGAGACTATCGATGATTTCCGCTTCCGGAAGGTTGCTCCAGTATTTTTTCGGCATATGACTTTGCATGGTTTTGACTTTCAGTCTCGCCGGGTTAAAGATACTGGCAAAATAGGTTTTCCAGAGCTCTTCGGTTTGGTCTTTGTTTTCGGGTTTTTTAAATATTGGTTCGCCGAAAAAAAGTCGTTCGTTTAAATAGTATGCACAGCCTTTCGGCGTTAGAATTTGCCAATCCATGTCACTGAAACGCCGGCAGAAAAACGGTATAGCTTCTGCGATAATGAAATGCTGAGGTTCATACCAAGCGGAAAAACAACGTCTGACGGTGTCGTCACCAAGATTGCCAATTTCTTTAAAACGTAAAAAAGCATGCATATGGTGGATATCATGGCAAACAGCCTTTTGCCGCGATAGGGCGGTGGCGGTATCAATGTCGTAAATTTTTTCAAGAAGCGTTTTGTCATGCTGTAAGCGGTAAAGTAGGCGGTATAAAAGGGCTGCTGAATCTTCGCTTTCGTGGCAGATGACATTTTTTGCAAGATTGATGAACTGCTTCGGCACCAGAAATTCTCGGCCTTGTTGTGCAGTTGGATATTTTTCTGAAGGCTGAGTGGCTGGCTCGCCATCAAACAAAGTTGGGGACGAATGATATTGCCAAAAAACGTCTTCCGGACGTACTTTTTCCTGCAAAAGCAGGCGGGCCTTTATTCGCCACTCGTCAAAATTCCCCTGTTTTTTCAAAATAATTGTTTTCATGATGAAAAAAGATCAAGTTGAGTGGGACGCGCACGAAAACGTTCGGTGAGGTGCGAACTGTCGAGGAGGTTTTTGGGCGTCCAACGTTCGGCAGTCACAAACGGTTTTATTTTTTCAAGACTGATATGAAAGGTTTTTAAATCGGAAAAATCGAGGCGCTTGAACCGCCGTGCTGCCAATATGCGTTTAACATTGCGCACACCAAGGCCGGGAACACGCAACAGCATTTCCTTGTCGGCCTTGTTGATGTCAACCGGAAAAAGATGCCTGTTTTGTAACGCCCAGGCAAGTTTCGGGTCAAATTCAAGTTCGAGCATGCCACCATTTGTTTTCGTGGTCAGCTCTTCCATTGAAAATCCGTAAAAACGGTAAAGCCAATCGGCCTGATAAAGCCGGTGTTCCCTTAAAAGCGGCGGGCGCTTGACGGGAAGCAGGTTTGAAGCATCCGGAATCGGACTAAATGCTGAATAATAAACGCGCTTCAGCCGATAACCTGAATAAAGCTCGGCGCTTGATCGCAGGATTGTTGCATCACTGGCGTCGTCCGCACCGATGATCATTTGGGTGGATTGTCCTGCGGGCGCGAAACGTTGTGTCTTTTTCGACTGTAATGTCGCGTCCTTCGAGGCTTCGATATCAATCCTGACATTTGCCATAGCTTGCTTGATTGTCAGAATCTTTTTTTGCGGAGCAAAGCGGTTAATGCTTTTTTCTTTTGGCAATTCGACGTTGATCGATAGACGATCTGCATAACGTCCGGCTTCCTTGATAAGCGCTTCCGACGCATCCGGAATGGTTTTTAAATGGATATAGCCGCCAAAATGGTGAATGGTTCGCAAATCGCGGGCAACTTTGACCAATTCCTCCATTGTCTGGTCGGGAGAGCGGATAATGCCGGAAGAAAGAAACAAGCCCTCAATATAATTTCTGCGGTAAAATTCGAGTGTCAAAAACACCACCTCGTCAGTGGTGAAACGCGCCCGCTCGACATTGCTTGAAGACCGGTTAACACAATAGGCACAATCAAAAATACAAAAATTGGTGAGCAGAATTTTTAACAGTGAAACACAACGCCCGTCAGGCGTGAAGGAATGACAAATTCCCATATTCGCCGTCGACCCCAGGCCGTTTTTTGTGGGCGACTGACGCGTAGAACCGCTTGATGCACAGGAAGCATCATATTTGGCAGCATCTGCCAGAATTGCCAATTTTTGTTTAAGCGATTTGACCATTATGTTCACTATTTGTTCTATGTACGAATATAGACATGAAGCGTGGGAAGTAAAGGAAAAATAACGTTTCACCATGAGCTGAAATCAACAATTCTATTGAATACCAGTGTCAGTCCGGATAAAGCCGGCTTAATCGGTAAAACTGTTCCTCATTGTGTTCCACTTTGTAACGATATCGCTAAAAATTGGATGATATAGACTTTCAAGATGAGTGCTTGCCCACACCGATAATCAGGCGAATTTTTTGGAACTAAAAATTGTGGCGGGCACGTGATGAAGGTTTTTATGTAGTAAATGTTCTTTATCCGGTTTTACGCGTCCAATGTTTGGCACGAAATTTTAATAATAAGCCATAGCTTAATCCTAGGATAGCCGACACCAAAGATCCGCAAAGAATCGCGAATTTTGCCGCTTCCAATTGTTCGGGATGGCTGAACGCTAATGTCGCTGTAAAAATAGCCATGGTAAAACCGATCCCTCCCAATAATCCGACGAGAACCATTCCACGCCAGTTTACACCCGAAGGGAGATTGCAAAGGCCAAAACGTACGGCAATGAAACTTATAAACACAATGCCCAGAGGTTTGCCGATAATGAGACCAAGTCCAGTTCCAATCATGATGATGAAGGAGGAATGATCTGCAAAATCGACATTGGAAATACTAATGCCCGCATTGGCCAGTGCAAAGAGCGGCATAATGACAAATAATACCCAAGGACTGAAGGCGTTAACAAGTCTTGATACGGGCGCGTCAATTTCAGCTTCGCTCTTCTTTATTTCAAAAAGAGCAAAACGATGTTTTGTAGCGCTGTCTTCCGGCTTTTCATTTTTCAATATTTCCAAAGCGTAGGACATACGATCAACAGGCGCAATCAGTGAACGCGGTGGTAGTGCCGGTGTCAATAATCCTAATATAACGCCCGAAAGGGAAGGGTGGATTCCGCATATCATAAGTCCAAGCCAGAGGAGAGCGGCGGGAAGGACATAAATCAGAGCCGAATTAATTCCTATCCATTGCAAAAAAACGAGGATGATAATTGCAAGGCATGCAACTGGCAGGCCGGTTACATCAAAGCCGTTAGAATAAAAAATCGCAATAATCAAAATGGCGATAATGTCATCTATCGTGGCAAGCGCAAGCAAAACGATTCTTAAGTTTTTTGGAACCGATTTCCCCAGAAGTGCCAGAATACCGATTGCAAAGGCTATATCGGTTGCGGTGGGTACTGCCCAGCCATGACTGGTTGGCGGCATATGATTGATAGAAAAATAAATGATTGCCGGCATAATAACGCCGCCAAAAGCTGCAACCAAAGGCAGCAGCGCCTGAGTTAATTTCGACAACGCCCCATCATAAATTTCCCGCCTTATTTCCATGCCTGCAACAAGGAAAAACAGCGTCATGAAACCGTCATTGACCAGAAAATGCAGGTCTTTGGAAAAGGAATATCCGAATGCCTCTATCAAAATCCTTTGGTGCCAAAAATTTTGGTAAGCGGTTCCATAGGTTGAATTAGCAAGGATGAGAGCAACCATTGTTGCAATAACGAGAGCAACACCCGCCATCGCATCAATATGAAGTAAATTGCGACAGCTTGAAAATATCTTTTCGGCAATAACTGATGCACGATTGGGCAAGCGGTGGGAAATATTTTTCATGGCAAGTTCCTTTTTGCTGGCGGCCCGACCAGCTTGAAACCTGCCCGAAACGATTTCTCGGACACCCGAAACGGACTATACAAAATTCACTCAAAAAAACAATTAAATTCGTTTTGTATGGGAAAGTTTGTCGTTTGCACATCCGTTAAAAATCATACAAAGATAATAAGAATTTTACATTATATCATCATATAAAAATATTATTTATTTGAAAATAAATACAATTTCATATACGAATATATTGAAATATATTTCAATATTATTATTTTACATAAAATAATTTAGTTTTAATGAAATAAATTTAAAATAAAATATTATAAAGGGGAATAGTTCCCCTTTATAAAATAGGATTGTGCGTTTTTCAGTTTTCGTTTTTAACCGTAAGGTTCACTTTATTGAGCGCAGTTGCAAGATCGTTTTGTAAGGCTGTTTCAAGATCAGTAGCTGTGAGGCCCTTATCGTCTTTGGCTTCAAGTGATATTTTGAGCGTACCTGGTTTCTTTGCAAAAGCCCCGAAAGCGGAGGATATCTTTTGTGCTTCATCATGATCTTTCAAAAGCATGGCCGGACTTTTCGTCATTACGACATAAAAGTCTTCATAAAGTTCCTGCTTAAGATCGTGTTTGCTGTCATTGAGATTCTGGGCAAGATAGGTAAATAATTTATCGATGAAACCGAAATCGGAATAACGCATATCTGCTTTGGTAATGCCAATCTGGTTTGCAGCATCAAGAGCCGCTTCTTTATCGCCGGAAAATAGTGCAGATCCGGCATTGATAATTGTTGCTGACATTTGACCCGAACCGATACCGTTGGCGGTGAAAGAAAGGTCGTTCAAAGACAGAATTTTCCGACTGGAATTATACGAAAAATCAATCTTCCCCGAGAGATCCAATGTATTGAATCCCATATTTTTCAACATTTCAAAATCTTTTTGTGGCATCTCGGATGTGTTGAGCGAAAAGCCATCCAGAGAAACAAGCAGACTTTCAGGAACCGGTTGATTCCATTCGCGAGGCAGAAGCTGGAACGAATTGAGGCTTGCCTTGATTTTCGGCAAATCAATATCAGCTTTTTCAACTTGCGCATCAATAGCTGTGATCGCCGAAACGAGTGTTACAACCAGCGCATTTCTTGCCGTCTTTTCATTTTTTTCATTTCCGCTCTTTTTGGCTTCAAGATAGGCCCTTGCAAGATTTTCCGGCACTGCTTCCATCGGATGCATTTTTAGTCCGTTGGTTTTGAATTTATCGAGCGAAAAATGCGCATTGCGGTTTGTGCCTTCAAAAACGTCAATTGCGATATCCCCGAGTTCTACCGGCCCGAAGACAGTCCGTCCTACCTTATCGGGTTTGATTTTACCGGCAAGTATTGAATAAGCGTAACCGACATCAATATCATCTGCCCGCATCGCATTGCTTTTACCGATGAGACGAAGACCATTGCTGCTATTTGTATCGGAATTTTTCAAACCGACATTGGTACTCATGCCTTCAATACCGACAGAGCCGATATTGCCAGCCTTCAATCTTGAAAGCCAAAAGCCTTTTACGTTGAGCTTTTCTGTTTCGCCATTCGGATTGTCTAACGAAACCGCTATGTTCGGTGCACTGACGGATGATACGTCAACCCTCATCAAAGCCTGTAAGACATTGGATTCAATGGATGTATCCTTGTCTTTCAACGTGATACCATTGAGAGTAACTTCCGGAACTTCAACGTGGATATTATCGCGTTTCAAATCGATATTATAAATAGTAAACGAGCCGGGCACAAAACCGACCGGCGGACGGCCGGAAATAGCTCCGATTTTAAGGCTGATGCCTTCAGGCACAGGCAGTGTCACATTTTTGAGGTTGACATTGCCGGCGACTGTCACTTCCGATTGATCGGCCTTGACGCCATGTTTTACCATCTCGTCTTTGATAAAGCTATTAAGGTAAGGAGCAGCCATATAAAAAGCGCCGATAGCCAATATGGCCAGAATGACCAGGCCTCCGATAATATAGATTAACCAGCGTTTGAGTGTTGCTATCAACCAGCCACCGAAATTGGCCATTCTTTTTTCCAGTCTTAATGTTGTACGTCCGCGCTCAAGTCGATTTTATCGAACAGGCTCAACGGAGCAAGTCGAGCCGCCAAAAGGTCTGCAAATCCGAAACCTTGTTTGGATTTTGCTTTAGCATGAATGTTAAGAGTTCCACCGTTTTCTATAAAGTTTTGCAGGGCTTCGCCAGATTTTTGTGAATTTTCCCCACCAAGGAATAGTGCAATTGCCAATCTGGCTTTGACAGCCGCCTGCTTGCGTTCACTAGCAAAACTGCCGCCAGTCTTTTCATCATAAAACTTTGCATAACGATTAAGAATTTCATCAGCATTTATAGTCAGGTCCATACTCTTTGCGTGTATAACCAAGCCTGCTGCCGCAATGGTCATAACATTATCCGAGAAAAATGCCGGATCGACATTGATGAACGAGCCTTTGAGAGACAAACGTCCCAAGTTTGCATAATTCACAGTCAATTCATTGATATCAAGAATTTCATTATCAGCGTTCCACGAACCATCAAAAATAAAATCTTCTGAAATTGTCTTATAGCCAAGTTGATTAAGTAATCCGCCGGTCGTTGCGTCAGAATTACCGGGTAAAGTTATTTCAGGAATTTTCTCATCCCAATCTGTTGCGGGGCCATCCATTCCTTTCAATTCTATTTTCAAGGATGTCGGAATGGCTCCCAGACTGAAATTTGCTTTTACATCTATCGAATTGATTGAGACAGGGGTGTTGTCAGCTCTGTTTTCCGAAGGTGGAGGCAATAATGAAAAACCGGATAGGTGAATATTATTGAATTGCGGCATCAAAGGAAGGCTGTCCGTTTGAAGAAAAGCTTTGAAAACCCGGCTAATATTATCAAGATCGCTTGCGTCCAATTTGTCCAATTTATTCAGCATGTCTGTAATATGCGGAAAACGCAATTGCGAGATTGAAAAATCATCAAGTGTTACAGTGTTGTTGTCATTATCGGTGTTTTTTATACCTTTCATCACGAGGTCAAATTTCCCATCGTGATAAGTGATTGCGCTATCTTCGATATTTACGCTGTTATCAGGCCGTTTTATAGCAAGTTTGGTTAAATGCATGTCGGCAAAGCCGATAGATGACAAAAGGCCGAGTTTTTCGGTAACAAGTTCTGCTGCATTCAAATTGTCGGAGCTTTTATTGGCATCGGATGTATCAAATTTTTTAACCGCCGCGGAAATAGAAAATGGCAATTGACGTACGGAAAATTTTGTTCCCGAAATGGTGTTGACAGTCACATTCACAAAATTCTTGTTATTTGTAACGTCATCAATTGACAAATCTTGAACTGACCAGCTGCTCATGAGATCTTTGTATGAATTTTCTGCGTTGGAAGCGGAAGAAGCTTCGCTATAATAGCGGATAAGATAACCGACATTGAAATTGTCGATTTCACTTTTACCCGTTTTCGTTGATATAATACGAGCTGGCGTTGATGCACCATTTGTGTCAGCAAAACGGTTTTCGCCAAAAAGGCTATCAATAGTCATTTTTTTGACTATTCCTTTTTCAAGATCATTATAGACGACATTATTGTAAGTGATTGATTCGTCATCATTATCTGATTTGCGTGTCACAATCATCGAAGGAACGACAATCTTTTTTACCGCAATATTTGCGATATCAAAAAAGGCATTGTTGTTATCGGCTTCAGTTTTTTCATTGAGGGCAAAGTTTTGCAAAGTCATCGTCGGAACCGAGACTTCATTCTTGCCGAAATGGTAGGATAGATTTTCCAATTCCAGATTTTTACTGGTTTTACCGGAAAAATTGACTTCCCCTTTGATTGTCCCGATATTCAGGCTTTCTTCAGCCGAGAGTTTCACTGTCGCATTATGGGCGGTAAAGTGACGCCGCCAATTGACGTCTAGCGAGCTGACAATGACACCATTGGCTTTAAGAAAATTTTCGACATGTTTTTGTGCCGAACGTGCAAGGTATAAAACAAAGCCGCCGCAAATAAGGGCAATAATAACGAGGCCTGTAATGATCTTTTTCCAAGGCATTTTGTTTGTAGCCTTATCGACGGTCTGTTCACTCATCAAATTCACCCTCAATTGATACAAGGTTTCATTGCAATACGGCTTGCTCCATTTCCTTTAATGGAAAACAATCGCGACTTTTTTCTGGCAGAACAATCCATAATATAAGCGGGCTCCGGAGTCTCGTTCTTTTTTAAAACGTCAACCAGTCAATTTCCGCTTGATAAAATCAATTTGGATGTTTTAGCCGGATTCGGGCACAAGTCTCAGATTGCAGGGGGCGATCCCATATCCAGACGGGCTTTTCAATATGTTTGGTGGTCTTGTTTGATTATCCGAAAACTTATATGTCAGAAAATCGGTTGTGGACTTGATGAAAGGCCGTTTCGCGGAAAATCTTGAACAGGAACTGCTTGTTCAAAGGCTGAATTTCGCCAATATCTACATTATCGTTAATTATTTCACTGGCGAATTATTTCTCCGGCAATTATTTAACCAGTAGTTATTTTACCGGCAATGTTGTCTTGTTGTTTTCCAGCGTCGGAGCGGTCGTTTTTACGCTGTTATAGGAGTTGAACAGCCCGATCATGCTTTGAGGAGCGTATCTACCCAGCAATTCAAAGACAATCAGTACAGCGACAGCAACAACAATGCCACCGATCAAAAACTGACGCATTCGTGTTCTGGACTTCCGTTGATACATGAATCTACACCTTGATTATAATTTATATGAGTTATTATCAAAAAATTATCAATTAAACTGTTCTCGAGAAAAGAGAAAATGAAGTGAAACGTCATGTTTCGCAATAATGGACAGATGGAACTTCCGAACTTAAGCAGTAACGTATTCAGGTTTGATGTATTTTTTTACGGCTTTTCCCAGGCTTTTTTCAAAGTGGACCGAAGGCGGCTTGATCCCGTGCGAAAGAAAGTCTTTCAAAACCTGTTCTGAAGCTCCACAAATAACAAGGGTAATTCCTTGTTTTTTTGCTTTTTCGGCAAGACTTTCAATTGTATTTGCACCTGTCGCATCAAGAAATGGAACCTGCACGAAATCGAGAATCATTGTGTGATAATTCTCACCGATCCGGTCAAGAACCGACCCTATGGATGCAGCAGCACCAAAAAAGAATGCACCGGAAATGTGGTAGATGACGGTATTGCTATCCTTTTGGATGTTGCCTTCATAGTGCGAGCTTGGTCGATTTCCGGCGTCAGCAATGTCTTCGGCAACCAACGGACGATCCGCAGTAACGCTGGCGGCTTTCGACATGCGATGGATAAACAGTAAAGCACCTAAAGCAAAGCCGATGATGATGGCTTCAGTAACATTACGGAAAATTGTCAACGACAGTGATACGACGAGAACAACAGCATCTCCCGCCGATGCCTTGAGAAGAAGCAGGAACGCACGCTTGTCGATCATGTTCCACGAGATAATAGCAAGAATTCCTGCAAGGCACGCCAGCGGAATAAAATTTGTCAGAGGAGCTAATATTAAGAGGAATAGAAGCAAAAAGATGGAATGGAAAATTCCGGAGATCGGGCTTCTTGCACCTGCACGTATATTGGTGGCTGTACGTGCGACAGCACCAGTAACGCAAATACCGGTAAAAAGCGCCGAGGCTATATTGGCGACACCTTGCGCCACCAGTTCACAGTTCGAACGATGCCGTCTTCCTGTCATGCCGTCGGCAACAACTGCCGATAACAGCGATTCAATTGCACCAAGCAATGTAAATGTCATGGCATTGGGAAAAACTGCTTGAACCTTGTCAAAATTGAATTCCGGTAGTCGTGGTGAAGGAAGTGTCGAAGGCATTGTGCCGAATTTTGAACCGATAGTTACGATATCGAGGTTGAAAAACGCGGTAACCGCACCGCCGATAATGATTGAAAGCACCATGCCCGGCCAATTTGGGCATAATTTTTTCAAAGTTGTAATGAATACGATTGTGGCTACACAAAAACTGATAGAAAGCAGGCTGCAAGTTCCGATATTATTCCAGATAACCGGTAGTTTTTCCAAAATCGGCCCGGGCTCTTTCTCGTTAAGCTCAAGTCCGAGCATATTTATAAGTTGGCTTGAAAAAATAATAACGGCAATACCGGCAGTAAATCCTACTGTAACAGGATAGGGGATGAATTTTATATAAGTACCAAGCCTGAGATAGCCGAGCGCCATAAGCATCAATCCCGACATCATTGTAGCAAGTAAGAGCCCGTCCATACCGTGTTCGGCAACGGTCGTCGAAACCACAATGATAAAGGCGCCTGCGGGACCACCGATTTGAAAACGGCTTCCGCCAAGAAGAGCAATGAAAAATCCACCAATGATAGAGGTGTATAATCCCTGTACAGGTGAAGCACCGGAGGCAATAGCAATTGCTATTGAAAGTGGCAGCGCGACAATGGCGACTGTAAGACCGGCAATCACATCGGCACGAAAATCAACAAAATGATAACCTTCGCGTAAGACTGTTATAAGCTTTGGCTGGAAAAGCTCGCTAAAGGATATTTTATCAACAGCCTTTTTGGATCGCGCCATGATTGAACACATAGAACCTGAAAGAGTAGTTCAATTTTGATAGCATAGTTGTTTTTGTCTATCTACTTTCTTCAACGACAATAAAGCAGCGATCACATAAGTTTTATAATGTTTTTCAAGTAGAAAATGATTTTCTGATTATTATCATTGAAGCAACAATGACAGGAAAGTTAACCTAATGCCAAAAACAAAGGGCGAACATCAGAAAGTTAACGAAAAAAACAATAGTGTCGCCCGATTTGTTGCAATTCTTGTCGCCGCTGCGTTTTTTATGGAAAATCTTGATGCAACCGTTATTGCAACGGCTTTGCCACAAATGGGAGAAACATTTGCGACAGATCCGGTCAACATCAATGTGGGCATGAGTGCCTATATGCTAACACTTGGCGTATTCATTCCGGCAAGTGGCTGGCTGACAGACCGGTTCGGTTTGCGTGCCATGTTCTCATTGGCTGTCTTTGTCTTCACGCTTGCATCACTCTTGTGCGGACTTTCGCCGAATTTAATTGTTTTTATTTTGGCTCGTATTCTGCAAGGAATAGGTGGCGCGCTTATGGTTCCCGTCGGCCGCCTCGTCGTTTTGCGCGAAACACCGAAAAACAAACTTGTCGAAACAATTGCTCTTCTTACCTGGCCGGGATTGGTCGCACCAATTTTGGGGCCACCTCTTGGCGGTTTCATTGCACAATATTTCCACTGGAGTATCATTTTCTTCCTCAATATTCCGTTAGGACTGATTATCCTTTTGTCGAGTCTGAAAATTTTTCCTGATGAAAAATTGAAAACATCGCGATCTTTCGATCTTACGGGATTCTTGCTTACAGGCATAGGGCTGGCAACACTTCTTTTTGCTGCAGAAAAAGTCGGTGATAGCCATGGTTTGTCGGCACTTGTTACGGCTTGTTTCATAATTGGTGTGACATTGCTTTTGTGGAGTATTTTTCATCTCGAACATTCCGAGGCGCCGCTGGTTTCCCTAAAATCACTTTCCTATCAAACATTCGCCGTGTCGATATATGGAGGGACAGCCTTCAGGATGACAACCAATGCCGTCCTCTTTATCCTGCCGTTGATGGCCCAATTGGCGATGGGGTTTACGCCGACCGAGGCGGGGTTCCTATTAATGCCGATCTTTATCGGTACTCTTGCAATCAAACCATTTACAACTCCGCTTATGCGTTATTTCGGTTTCAAGCGCACGCTCGTTGTCAATTGTCTTTTCAATGCGTTATTTCTGGCACTTTTTGGCACATTCTCGCGTGATACACCGCTTTCTATCATGGTTGGAATATCGGCTTTAAGCGGCGTTTTCCGTTCGATACAGTTTACGGCACTCAATACAATTGCATTTGCCGATATTCCCGATGACGAAATGAACGATGCGAACACGTTATTTTCTACAGTTTTTCAACTGGGAATAGGTCTTGGCATTGCTCTGGGTGCAATTTCGTTGCGTGCCGGTGTCGCCTTAGCAGGCGTCGAGCTTGAAAACTCTATAGAGCCATTCAAAATCGCGCTTTATCTCGTTGCGTTTATCAGCTTGTTGCCATTATGGGGATTGATGCGGTTGAAACACGGCGCGGGAGATCTTGTCGCCGGCCATGTGAAGAGCTAGATTTAAAAAAAGCCATGGGCCAACTTGGGGA
Organism: uncultured Bartonella sp.; assembly: GCF_946479275.1. Lineage (GTDB taxonomy): Bacteria > Pseudomonadota > Alphaproteobacteria > Rhizobiales > Rhizobiaceae > Bartonella. The sequence goes on along the minus strand of NZ_CAMLFE010000003.1, from coordinate 300,670 downwards.
ACAGATAGGCCGGAAGGATGAACGGAGAGTGGGCAGCATCTTATCATGACAGCAGATCAGGTTATGGCTTTTTCCATTATCGGTTTGATGATGGCCGTCTTCATTTGGGATCGCTTTCGCTATGACGTTGTAGCAGTTTTGACGCTGCTGCTTGCTTGTGCAGTCGGTATTGTCAGCCCGAAAGACGCTTTCAAAGGGTTTAGCGACGACATTGTCATTATTGTTGCCAGTGCATTATTGGTAAGTGCCGGAGTGGCTCGTTCCGGAATCATGGAGCTGATCATCCAACGTGTCTGGCCGGATGTGAAATCTGTGCGGCTACAACTCTGTTTTCTTGTCATAGTGGTGACCGTACTTTCGGCCTTTGTCAAAAATATCGGTGCTTTGGCAATCATGCTGCCGATTGCGTTCCAGTTTGCCCGCCGTTCTAACGTCTCGCCTTCTGTCTTTTTGATGCCTATGTCGTTTGGTGCCTTGCTAGGAGGGCTGATGACACAAATCGGCACCTCGCCAAATGTAGTGGTATCTGCCATGCGGGAACATCTTGTCGGCAAAAGTTTTACAATGTTCGATTTTACGCCCGTTGGTGCAACTGTTGCTGCTGTCGGTGTTTTATACCTTGTATTTTTTTCTTGGCTGGTGCCGGCTCGGGCCCGCAAATCTTTAACGACCGATAGCAGTTTTTCCAACCGTGACTATATTGCCGAAGCACGCGTGGAAAGCGGATCAACAGTGATTGGCAAACAGATTTCCGATCTTGTCAAGCCGGCGGCAGGAGATGCAATGGTTTTACAGGTAATAAGAAACAAAAACCTTATTTCTCCATTGCCGGATTTTTTGCTAGCTGAAGGCGACACTATCGTTCTTGAAGGAACACATGGTGGTCTCGATTCCGTTATCAACACCGCAAAACTTGATATTTCCAAAGGAAGAGACGTCCAGACGGGGGACAAGCTACAGCAGGTTGAAGTTGTCGAAGCCGTTGTCACCGACAACTCGCCCTTGATTGGCATCAACGCCAAAAGGCTTAATCTGTTTGATCGTTATGATGTTAATTTATTAGCTTTAAGCAGGCCGCAGGAACGGGTGAGGCAACGGCTTGGAGATATTGTTTTCAGGCTCGGCGATGTTATCGTTTTGCAGGGAAGGGATGATGTTATCCCCAATCTTTTGCAGGAATTGAAGTGTTTACCGCTCGCCAAACGTAACATCATGTTTGGGAGCCTCCGTCACGGGCTCGTGCCGTTAACGATCCTGTTTATCGCAATTGCTGCAACAGCATTGCAAATTGTGCCTGTCGCGCTTGCTTTTTTTGCGGCAGCCGTTGCCATGATTGTTTTTCGTGTCATCCCTGCAAGAGACGCCTATCAGGCTCTTGATGGACAAATATTGGTTATGTTGGCGGCGCTTATACCGGTAAGCGAGACGCTGGAAAAAACCGGTTGTACAAAAATTATCGGACATTGGCTGAGTGTATTTGCCTCGTCCCTGCCGCCATCAGGCGCGCTCGCCGTTATTCTGGTTGCGGCTATGCTTGTGACACCTTTTCTTAACAATGCGGCTACGGTTATGGTCATGGCACCTATCGCTTCAAGTTTTGCCGATTCACTCAACTTCAAGCCCGAAGCGTTTCTGATGGCTGTTGCTATCGGTGCGGGATGTGATTTTCTCACCCCGATAGGCCATCAGTGTAATATGTTGGTTATGGGGCCGGGTGGCTATCATTTTAGTGACTATCCCCGCCTTGGAGCACCTTTGAGTATCATTATCGCACTTGTTTCTGTTCCAATGTTAATGTGGGTGTGGCCGCTCACATGATGACAATCGATTTCAAATTAAAACTGATTCAGGCCATGAACCAGGTAAAATCAAGCTGGAAAGACGCTTTATGCGCTGGCCTGGCTTCGGGCCTTGCCTGGTTTGTTGCCGTTCATTTTCTTGACCATGAACACCCGATCTATGCGGCAATGACGGCGCTTATTTGCCTGGCTCCAGGGGTGCCCAGCCATGGGCGTCAGGCAATTTATGTATTGATCGGGGTTTTGACAGGTGTGGCGGTCGGAGAATTGACGTTGCTCCTTCCCCCTATGCCTACCGAAGTGCGTATTGCCATTGTGGGATTTGCGGGGATGACAATTGCTTCGGCTTATTCCATCGTTCCAGCCATTGTTATTCAAGCAGGCATTTCAGCGGTCATGGTTTTTGCACTTGGTGCGGATGTTGCCGGTTGGACGCGTGCAATTGACGTTGCAGTGGGAACCTCTATCGGATTGATTTTCAGTCAGATCCTTTTTACGCCTGACCCTTTAAAAACTCTTCATTCGGCCGTCGAGCGGTTTTTTAAAGAAATGGCTCTAAACTACACATTGGCTGAAGATGCACTTCAAAGAAACGATGTGTCCGCAGCAATCAAAGCAATGAAAAGCTGTAGCCGAACCCATACAGCTCTTATCGGACTTATCGGAGCAATCGATGTTGCAAGATCGAACGCCCGTTGGACATTGCGCGGAAGATTATCTTCGCGCGAAGTTGTTTCGCTTTCCGCCCGCTATGACCAATCCGGTATCAGACTCTATGCCTCCTCGCTTCTTTTTTGCGAGGCATTGGTCAATGCTATTCGTAAAGGTCGGGAAACGCCTCCGGAATGGTTGGTCAATGCTTTGAAACTTATTGCCGAAAATTGTCAATTTATCGCTGGCGAAGCACAACTCGGGCAGGAGTTTGTTTTTCCAGATCGCTCAGGCAGAGCCGAAGCGTCACTCACATGGCGCGAATGTGTGATTGATATCGAAATGGTAGAGACGACACTTGCTCGTTTTTATAAAAGCAGGACACGCCGAAATCGTCTTGCTGCCTATCGAAAAAAGCAGATTCTTGATGCCGTGAGAGAACAGATTGCCGAACGTAAAAGGGCCGAAGCTTTGTTATCGGATGAAGAAGACGGTAAAAACCGTTAAAATTATCGACCAATCGGTCTTATTTAGCCCTTTTTTCGTGATAAGGGCTACCATCTTCGCTAAATTATGCTTAAAAGCCCTGAAACCCCATTTTTTGACAGGAACAATATAATGTCGGATGAAAGTTTTATTCGTGAAGTCAATGAAGAAATCCGTCAGGAAAAGGCAAAAGCCTTATGGGGAAATTACGGTCCATATCTAATTCTTGCAGCTGTCCTACTTGTTTTGGGAACCGGCATATATCAGTTTTATGATCATTGGCAGTCGTCCAAGGCGGGGCGCATCGGGGATACGTTACTTACAAGTCTGGACCTTGCCAATGAACATAATTTTGACGAGTCCTTGAAGAAGCTTGATGATGTAGAAAAATCGGGTTTTGGCGATTATCCGTTTTTGGCAGGTTTGAGAAAAGCATCCATATTTATGGAACAAGGGGACGCCAAAAAGGCGATCGCCGAATTTGACAAAATCGCCGATAACAAAAAAGCTCCGGAAATTATTCAAAAAGTAGCAAAGCTTCGTGCTGCTTATATTCTCGTCGATAACGGTTCTTTTGAGGACGTTGAAAAACGTGTGAAGGATCTTGCAACCGATGTAGATCCAACGCGCATTATGGCTCGCGAGGCCTTGGGACTTTCGGCCTATAAAGCCGGGAAAATGGACGAAGCACGTTATTACTTCCAGAAAATTGTCGATGAAGGGCTTGAGGGAATAAAAGCTACTGAACGGTCTCGTCTCATGCTTGATTTGATGCAGAGTTCCGGTGACACAGCAAGGAAATAGAAAATGGGCTTGACCATTGCAATCGTCGGCCGCCCGAATGTGGGCAAATCGACACTATTTAACCGGCTTGTCGGGCAGAAGCTCGCGCTCGTTGATGATACCCCTGGTGTTACACGTGATCGTCGCCGTCATGAAGCGCGTTTGATGGATTTGCGTTTTGATGTCATTGATACAGCAGGTTTGGAAGAAGCCAAAAGTGATACTTTGGAGGGGCGCATGCGCGCCCAGACAAAAGCCGCCATTGATGAAGCCGATCTCATTCTTTTTGTGCTTGACGCAAAAAGCGGCATGACATCAAGCGATCTTAATTTTGCTTCGCTTGTTCGCAAGTCGGGTAAGCCAATTGTATTGGTTGCCAATAAATCGGAATCGAAACAGGCAACAGCAGGCTTTTATGAAGCTTGGTCACTCGGCCTTGGCGAGCCTTGTCCGATTTCTGCCGAGCATGGTTTGGGATTACAGGATTTGCGCGACGCTATTGTTGATGCCGTTGGCAGACAAAAAGCTTTTGACAGGACAAGAACCGAGGGGGAAAACAGGCGAAGAGACGACGAGTTTGGGGAGAAAATTGACGATCCGGAAGCTGAAGAACCGGCTTACGACAAGACAAAACCTTTGCATATCGCAATTGTCGGTCGGCCGAACGCTGGCAAATCCACCCTTATCAATACGATGCTCGGACAGGACCGTTTATTGACCGGTCCGGAAGCCGGAATAACCCGCGATTCTATCTCGGTGGATTGGCAGTGGAAAGGGCGTCAGATAAAGCTTTTTGATACCGCCGGTTTGCGTCGTAAGTCGAAGGTTGATGGAAAGCTTGAAAAACTCTCTGTTGCAGAAACCTTGCGAGCGATTCGCTTTGCCGAAGTCGTCATCATTGTGCTTGATGCAACGATTCCATTCGAAAAACAGGATCTGCAAATTGCCGATCTCGTTATCAGAGAGGGAAGAGCACCCGTTATTGCTTTCAATAAATGGGATTTGATCGAAAACAGGCAGGAAACGCTTGCCCGATTGCACGAAGAATGTGCACGTCTATTGCCGCAAGTGCGTGGTTTGAGAGCAGTGCCGGTATCCGGCGAGCGTGGCGAGGGAATTGACCGTCTAATGGAAAATGTCGAGATGGTTCATCGTATTTGGAACCGGCGTGTGTCGACGGGCAAGCTTAACAGATGGCTTGCAGAAATCACTGCCTATCATCCGGCACCGGCGGTTTCGGGACGACGTTTGAAGGTGAAATATATCACCCAGATAAAAACGCGCCCTCCGGTTTTTGTTATTTCTTGTTCCCGACCGGAAGCGATGCCGCAGTCCTATCTGCGTTATCTTGTAAACAGTCTGCGTGATTCTTTCGATATGCCGGGTGTTCCCATCCGGTTGACGATGACAACCTCCGATAATCCGTTTGCCGGTCGCGCCAAAAAATGCTGAGTCGTTTTTTTAAAAAATAGTGTTTGCACTCTATTCAGAAACATTAACAAATCGGCTTTGCTTTTTTAAGAAAGCCGATAAATGCGCTATTTTTGCGTTAACCATTCTGATAAATTAAGGAAAAATTAATCAATAAAATCAACGAATAAGGGTGTTTTTGTTAACCATAAATAAAGGTTGATGAGGCAATCTTCAAACCACAGAAAACAAGTTTTTCTTTTTGTTTTGCGTAAGCGTATTTGCGTTGGAGTGATGTGGTGTTTGAAGTGTCTTTCATACCGTCTTTGCGCCGTTCCGGTAACGAAGGTGAGCAGACCTTGATGCTTCGCGCCGCATCCTCTTATTACATGCCCGAGGGGCGGTTTTATGAAGCGCCGGCCGTTTTAAAACAGAAGAAGCGTAAATCCCGAGTTTTGCCGGTTTTCCTTGGTGCAAGCCTTTCGGCTTTAGCTGCAACAACGATTCACAAAACCGATTTTTCTAATGCGATCCTGTCTTATAAAGCGGCTCTTGTCGATAATGCTGGAAACGCTTCGGCTGAAATTGTCGCCTCCCTTGGTCAAGCAAATGCCTCAACTATTGCTCAATCGGATAATAAACTGGCAGATAATGAGCGGGCATTGGGGGCTGGACAGCGGAGAGCCGACGATCACCTTAAAGGAAATAATTCCAATCAGAAATCGACTCACGTTGATGATGTTGAGGGCAATAGTGTGCAAGCTCTTTCAGACAATCCATTTCAATCGCAGGCGCCAGAATTTCCAAAATTCAGCATGACTGTCACACCGTTTCCTGAAAAATTCCGGCAAGTCGGTGTCTTCGAAGTTGCTCGGAATATCGAAAGCGGAAGCGGGACGTCGAAAAACGTGGGGGAAAACAGCGAAAAGATAGGAAATAAATCCGAAGAAAAAATTGCTCTGGTTGTGCCGCAGAAGAAACCGGTCTCGAAACTTCCTGTGCCGAAGATTCTCAAAAATCTTGTAACCAATGATAATCCGGATGTTTTGGCATTAGGCTACGCACCAGCCAATGCGAAAGTCGATACAAGCGCATTTGATAGCGTATTGACCGAAAAACAAAATTCTCCAATTGACCGGAACGGACGTTTTATTCCGCCTATCGGGCGTAACGATCATGCCTGGGCTGCAACACCTCTGCCACCTGAAGCCTTCACTGCGAAAGAACAGAAGTGTCTGGCAGAAGCGGTTTATTTTGAGTCTCGCGGAGAATCAATCAAAGGGCAGGCAGCTGTTGCACAAGTCGTTTTGAACAGAGTGAGAAATCCGGCCTATCCGAAAACAATTTGCGGTGTTGTTTACCAAAATACCAACTGGATCAATCATTGCCAGTTTTCGTTTGCTTGCGATGGACGCAAACACAGGGTAACCGAGATGGCGCAATGGACCGTGGCCCAGCAAGTTGCCAAAGCTGTTACGGCTGGTCAGATATGGTTTCCCGAAGTAGGCTCGGCCACCCATTATCATGCGGTCTATGTCCGTCCTCGTTGGGCACGCACAATGATCAAGGTAGACAAGATCGGATTGCATATTTTTTACCGCACCCGTTATGGCGGGTGGATTTGACACAAAGACTATTTTTTAGTTAGAAAAATTATTATAAAACAATATGATAATAGATGTTTCAGACATCGATTTCGAGAAAAAACAAGTTAAGGAATGTCTTTACTTTCTTTTTTGAAGAAAATTCCTTTTGATCTTGAGGGCTAGCGGCTTGACGAATGCTTCAGGTAACAATATGTTGCGCCCAACTCTAGAGGTCAGACCTTTACTTTGCATTTGGGATCAAGGGGCCAAATATGGCGAAAGGTGATAAACCTGTTAAGCCTGAGAGGGGTACTCGAATACCGGAGCAGGGGAGCAGTCCTGAAACTTTGGATCTGGAAACGCGCAGACGCAATCTGCAGGAAAAATTGGCTCGCTATCAAGCGGACAAGAAACCGGATCCTGAAAAACAGGAAGCGGGACCGTCGAAAGGAATGGCACAGGCAATCAGGCTGTCCAGCGAATTTTTGGCTGGCGTTGTGGTTGGTGTTATACTAGGGTTGGGATTTGATCAATTGGCAGGAACATCGCCGTGGGGATTAATTATTTTTCTTTTCCTTGGTTTTTCTGCCGGAGTATTGAATATATTACGATCGGTGGGGGCTGTTGCTCCCAGTCAAATTGGCAAAAACGGCGCGTCGCGCCAAGATGATGGGCCTGATAAGCCCGAGTAAAAGAGGTTAAGGTGTCAGCGAGCGGTCCAGATCCTATTCATCAGTTTCAGATGTCTAAGCTGATCAATATTTCTGTCGGAAATATGGATTTATCATTCACCAATGTTTCGCTCTTCATGGCTATAACAGTGGTATTTTCCTCGTTGTTTTTGTTTGCATCTTCGTCGAGTCGGGGCATCATTCCGACACGGATGCAATCCATTTCGGAAATTACCTATGAATTTGTTGCCAATATGTTGCGCGGCTCGGCGGGAGCACAGGGCATGCGGTTTTTTCCACTTGTGTTTTCTATATTCGTGTTTGTGCTGGTAGCAAATTTTTTGGGTCTGTTTCCCTATTTCTATACGGTTACGTCGCAAATTGCGATTACCTTCGCCCTTGCCATGCTCGTCATTTTTACGGTTGTCATATACGGGTTTATTAAAAACGGGTTCGGCTTTTTAAGATTGTTTGTTCCTTCAGGCGTGCCGGTCATTATCCTGCCTCTGGTAACAATTATCGAAGTCATCTCGTTTCTTTCCCGCCCGATCAGCCTGTCTGTTCGTCTTTTTGCCAACATGTTGGCAGGGCACATTACCCTCAAAGTTTTTGCCGGTTTCGTCGTATCTATGATAAGTCTGGGTGCGGCAGGCATTGGCGGTTCAATTTTACCTCTTATTATGACTGTGGCAGTCACGGCTCTTGAAGTTCTTGTGGCGTTCCTTCAAGCCTATGTCTTTACTATTCTAACCTGTATGTACCTTGCTGATGCGGTGCATCCCGGACATTGATGAAACTGGTGGGGTTCCACCGCTTTTAAATGCGATTTTGCTTCAAAGGAGAATGAAATGGAATTAGCACTCGCAGCAAAATATATAGGCGCCGGTCTCGCCTGCTTTGGTATGGCAGGTACAGCCCTCGGCCTTGGTAATATCTTCGGTAGCTATCTTTCGGGTGCACTTCGCAATCCGTCTGCTGCCGATGGTCAGTTTGCACGTTTGGTCTTTGGTTTTGCCGTTACGGAAGCTTTGGGCATTTTCTCTTTGCTCGTTGCAATTCTGCTTCTGTTCGCTGTCTGATGAGTTGAATGCCTTTGGCTATTGCATTTGACGAGGCAGGCCCATGGCCTGCCACTCGTTCTCGGCGGTAAGCCAATTGTTTATAATAAAACCTTGAGCTGCCGGAAGGCTGTTACCAATTGTGTTAAAACATTGGAGCTTGTGAGAGGGTAAAACGGGATGTTTCTATCAAGCGCATTTGCGCAAACTGTCGAAACGCCAGTAGAACATGCGGGCGAAGCTGCACAACATGCAGGGCGTGTTTTTCCGCCTTTTGATTTTTCGTATTACGAGTCGCACATTTTCTGGCTCATTATTTGTTTTGGCCTGTTTTATATAATCATATCGAGGATCATTGTGCCACGGATAGGTGGCACGATCGAAATTCGTCGAGACAGGATTGCATCCGATCACGACAAAGCCGAACGTATGAATATGGAACGCGAAAGTGCCATTGCTTCATATGAACGCGAGCTTTCCGAAGCACGTGCACGCGCTATCGCAATTGCTCAGACATCAGCCGATGAAATTCGTAACAAGGTCGATGAAGAACGTAAAAAGTCGGAAGCCGAGCTTGATAAAAAACTTGCGGAATCGGAAGAGCGGATTAAAAAAATACGTAACAGTGCGATGGGCAATGTGAATAAAATTGCTGAAACAACAGCGGCCGAAATTGTCGAAAAGCTTATCGGCTCGAAAGTCAGTGCTTCGCATGCAACCGCGGCTGTCAAGTCTGTAAGCGGTTTGGAGTAAAAGACCATGATGACAGATACGTTCTGGGCGCTGATAGGATTGCTTCTCTTTATAGCAGTTCTTGTCTACTATAAAGTGCCTGCACTCCTTAACCGTTTTCTTGATAAAAGAGCAGAGCTCATAAGAAGTGAGCTTGATGAGGCGCGTCGTACGCGCGAAGAAGCACAAGAGCTTCTTGCCGTTTATCAGGCAAAACGCGAGCAAGCGGAAAAAGAAGCCAAAGATATTATTGCTGCAGCCAAGCGTGAAGCCGAGTTGCTTGCAAAAGACGCTCACCAGAAAATGGCTGATTATGTTGCTCGTCGTAACAAAATGGCAGAACAGAAGATTGCCCATGCTGAAGCGGAAGCGGTTGGCGCAGTGAAATCCATGGTTGTTGATATCGCCGTTGCTGCTGCAAAAGAAATTCTCGTGAAAGAAATCGACAGCAAAAAATCCTCGAGCCTTATTGATAAATCACTTGAGGACGTCAAAGCCCGTCTCAATTAGACTTCTCTTTTTATGGATGACGATGACCACGCTTTGATTAGGCGTGGTTTTTTGTGCCTTTAAATGACGGGAAACGATCACTTATCCGACGGTATTTAGCTCTTTTGTCCATTAATTTCATCCGGGCTAACGGCAAAAACAATTCGTCGATTTGTTGGTCGCAGTAGTCAATAATGCTGCGCTTTGTCGGTTTTGGACCTTTTATTTCATGAACAGGCAAAGTTATTTAGAGGTTCCCGGTGACACGGCTGTTTGAGCAGTCTGTCGAGAGGGAAGGGTGTCGAATTTTTTGCGCGGGAGGGAAGCGCCGGAACGGTTGGATAAACTTTCCTCGCCCGAACGTTAGTCTTTTCATGCGGTTTAAAATTCTATTGCTGATCGAGGTCACATCCGCACTGTCATTACTTTGCAAAGCATAGATATAGCTTTACGTGGGACGTGTCATGTTTCCGCCCGTTTGGTATAGCCAACTCTCCTCAAGAGTTACGAAAAGCTCTCTTTTTGGCGAAACATTATTCTTGGGCATTTGCGGCGGCTTCAAATGTCGCGTTTGACAAAAATAAACAGGCTCTTTTCCGAAAAAATTCAGCCACCAAGTGTAGTTAGCATGTGATCTAACGAGTTGTTTTTAATGAAACTTCGAGCGATGGAAGAAAATAACAGCTGCTCATGAGTTTCTTTGACTTGGCTCTTGATATGTTTCCCCTCGTTCAAATCCGTGAAATGGTGATGGATAAGAAATTCAGGAGCAATGGCCAGCAGATTCCAAAAAAGCTTTAGTTTGATAAAACCCCTCCCTCATTGGCGTTCGCTTTCGAGAAAACGTATTGTCCCAGTTATCACGGCTCACAAAACGATCGGTTCAGCCTCATTCAAGAGGATCACGAGGATAGGAGCTATTCTCAAATATTAACTCCAATTATTTTGGATGCCCCGTAAAAAATACTCAACAAAAGCAATTCTATTAATAAAACAGGTAGTACAAATTTCATTAAAATTTTCAAAAAATAATGCTTAAAAGATTGAAATATCGGAACGTTTACTTTTATTCAAAATGATAATATTGACAATTGTTAATTATATTGTGAATAAAAAGAAAAATATATATGAATTCCAATTATAATATATTTATTAAAAATATAAAAAGAATTATATTTATTCGGAGCTTAAAAATCGGTAATATCAGAGGATTTTTATTATGGCTAAAAATGAAAAAACTTCATCGGAAAAAGTGGCTAAAGAAGCATCGAAACAATTGAAGGATCCTAAGTCGACAAAGGCACAGAAGTCAGTTGCCGGATCCGCTTTGACGCAAGCAGCCGGTAAAAAGAAGTCGAAATAAACGGTAAAGTCTGCCACCTATCATCTGCTTGAATGGCAGATATAGCAATATAACAGCTACATTCCGTCATCAGGTTTGAAGGCGGGATGAGCTGTAAATGTTGTAGATTATTGTGGTATGTGATCGTGTTTGGCATATAGATTGTTCACCAGACGGCGTTGGGCCGAAATTTTTCGATAAGCGTTTGTAAAGGTGCGGAATGCTCAAAGATCCGGCCGAGTGCTGGTCTTTAAGGAAGGAGTTTTAAATATAAGTCCGTGCTGAAACGGGGAGGATAGATTGTCTTTGAAGGGGGGGAATAAAGCCGCATTATTTTTTATAAATTCCGGGCAATAGCGAGAAGGTCGAACGGAACAGTTTATATCCGCTATTGGCTTTATTGGTAGTTCAGTATTCTACCGGTGCGGTTCGTACGGTTATATAAATAGTTCTTCGGTTCAAAATTTTCGTGGATGAACAGACAAGTAAAATAACACAATCTAAAATATTCGTTGGTCTTATCCTATATACAGTAAAGCACGCTAAGACGCGGGGGTGCGTTGGTTGCGGTTGTTTGCAAAGTTAACAAATGTTCAAAAGGATATAAAATGTTTAAAGCTGGCAATATTGTTCGGTTGAAATCTGGTGGTCCTAAAATGACTGTCGATAAGGTCAACAATAGTAAAGTTTCTTGCGTATGGTTCAAGGAAGAGCATTTGAAGACCGCTATTTTCCGCAAGGATACATTGGAACTCGTTGGCGAAGGCGAGAAGCATAAATCTTCAAAGACTAAGAGTAAAACCAAGATTGAAGAAAATGGCAGAGCAATGGCAACGTTTAAAGCAGCCAAAAAAGCGGACAAAAAGTCGCTCTGATAGTCTCCGTTCATCTCCGGAAGGATAAATTGTCCTCTTTCCAGCTTTACCGATCTTCGTTTCAGGCAAGTTTTTAAAACGGAATTGGCCTGGTCGACTGAGCAGTGAAGAAATGATCGGGAGTGATGCCTTACTTTGCTCGCAATGGCATTTGCGTGTGCATTATTGCAGTCGGGGATAGATTATGTGAAAAACAGTTAAGACATTGACTGAAGAGGAGATGTATAGCTCCAACTGTGTATGGGGGGGAGGAATGATCGCTCAATAGGAAGCTCGGTCGACTATTGTGATCACTGAACAGGTAGACAGAAAAATACCTTTGTTTGTCGAACGTATTTTCCGATACATCTCTTAAGAGTTCCAGACAGAACGGCGCCTAAACAACAAGATTGTCTATTGAGTTGCGCAAAATAGGTAAATGACGCAAAACAGATGTACGATATTTACGACGTCAGGCTTGGCAGGCTTAAGCATTACCGAGATATGGTCTTTTGCCGGGTATTAATTCAATAACTTTGTTTGGACGTTAAAAACGAAGACTGATCGTTAGGTAGATTCCGCGTTCAACTGTTGTTGGTCTAAACGGACTGAAAGAATATTTTAAAGTTCCTCAAAGGTCTGTCTGATAAATCGTTAAGCCGTAAAGGGCAAATCTGTTTTTTGATCAACAAGCTCTTTTTAAACAATGGCAACGAACTGACAAATGACCTTTAAAGGGGATTGTATGGCATGTGAAGCGTCAGGCTTTGGCAGGCTTAAATCATTACCCTGATATTTTGTATTATCTGAGTATGAAGTGGACGACTTCGACAGGTTTTGGAAGCGGAAGCCCTATAGCTGCGCAAACGTCACGCTCGATTATTGTTGCCATTGCATGAATTGGAAGAACATTATCAAGGTTGCTGAACGGTCTTTCCAATTCGTCGCTCAGAGCGTCAAGGCCAAATAGCGTATAAGCAACAAGAAGGCTTGCAACTGGTGTCCACCAACCAAGTATATCAGTAAAACCGAACGGAATGAGAAAACAATATATATAAGCCGTGCGATGGAGGAGAAGCGTATAAGCGAAGGGTACGCGCGTATTATTCAATCTCTCGCATGAAGTCTGGTTTTCATTAAGCTCAGTCAAGCTTTTATCAAACATTTGATATTGAATATCGCTCAGAGCTTTTTCCTGATGTAAGGTTGCAAGACACTTCGAAATCTGATTGAGGATGAATGAAGGCTTATTATGGCTTGCCTGATAGGCTTTAACAAACTCTTCCGGATAGTTTGAAATTAACGAGGGAAGGGATGATGTCCCTTTCAGATGGTCAACAAGGCTTTGGGAAAAGGCGGAAGTAAGTTCCAATATTGTTTTTCGTTCCGCATCATTACCGGTCAGGACAGCCGATTGGCGAATAAGATCGCGCGAACCGGAAATAATTTTTCCCCAAACCTTTCGCCCTTCCCACCACCGGTCATAACAGGCGTTATTGCGGAAGCCCAGAAAGGTCGACAGCGCAATGCCAAGCATCATGAACGCTGTCCCGTTATTATAGGTAGGTATGACGCGGGGATAAAAATGGTGGGCTAATACCAAGGCTGTTGAAAGAATTAGAATTGCGACAAGTTGTGGTGCTATGGCAGGAAGAATAGAGCCATGCAATACAAAAAAAAGCCGTAAGAATCCCGGCCGTTTACGGATAATCATATCATTCTCCGCTGCCGGCAAGCATCGAATAATCACCGGCAACACTTAAATTTTTATAATATTCTTTGTGGCAGTTTAAGGGCAATGCACGTAGGCACCGCCTGACAAATCCATTTTGAAAACAATTCAAATCAGATCTGTTTCAGGCGGATTCCCGCGTAACTTTCAACCGGCAAGTTTGGAAAAATCTGCCACCCTTCCGGTCACTGTCGTGATGCGCTGCAAGAGCGATAACCGGTTTGCCCTTACTGCATCATTGTTGTCATTGACGAGCACTTTTTCAAAAAATGCGTCGACAGGTTTGCGCAATCCCGCCAGCACGAGCAAAGCTCCCGAAAAATCATTGGAATCAATGTGGGATTTCACCTTGCTTTCAGCATCAACAATTGCCTTGAAAAGTGATTTTTCCTCTTCTTCAATGAACAGCTCGGGATCGACATTGTCTGCAATCGGAGTTTTTTTCTTGATTTCAGCTTCAAGAATATTGAAAGCGCGTTTGAAACCGGCAATCAAATTATTCCCGTCATCTGTATTAATGAAGGAAATTAAAGCTTCGACGCGACGGGCAACCTGCAACAGGTCATCTGCGTCATTTTGCATGACGGCATCAATTGCGTCGTGGCGCGCTCCTTCGTCCTTAAGATAAACTTTGAGGCGCTCATGGAAGAAGGATAAAAGATCGTCAAGAACCGGACCGGTCTTTGCCGCCAGTTCCTTCTCGAGTTTCTTTTCCTCCATTGAAAGTGCATTGTCGACATCTTCTCCGGCATCGGTTTCTTTTGCGTTTTCATGACGCAAACCGGATTCATAAAGGCTTAAAGCGCGCTCTATCGTGTGGCGTGAAATAAGACCGATTGCCTGTTTAAAAATCGGCATAAGATGGATTGTCCAATCGCGTGCAAGGAGCAGGCGGATGACACCCAAACACGCGCGCCGGAGGGCAAAAGGATCTTTCGAGCCGGTTGGTTTTTCGTCGATAAGCCAGAAGCCTACCAGCGTATCGATCTTATCGGCAAGGGCAACGGCAATCGAAACAGGGGCACGTGGAACGCTGTCGGTTGGCCCTTGGGGCTTATAGTGCTCTTCGATAGCCGCAGCAACGCTTTCGTCTTCACCTTGAAGAAGAGCATATTTGTGCCCCATGACACCTTGCAGCTCGGGAAATTCGCCAACAGCTTCTGTTTGCAAATCGGCTTTCGCAAGAAGTGCTGCACGTTTTGCCAGTTTAACATCGGCGCCAACAAGCGGAGCAATGATTGAAGAAAGAGCGGCAATACGCTCGACTCTTGCGCCTTGTGTGCCGAGTTTTGCGTGAAAGGTTACATTCAAATGGTCAAGGCGAGCCATACGTTGGTCAAGCGGCTTCTTCAAATCAAGGCCAAGTTTTTCAGCCGATAGAGAAAGCTCGGAAAGATCGGGCAGATTGTGTTGGTCGGTATGCCAGAAATACAAGGCATCAGACAAACGCGCACGCACAACTTTGGCATTGCCACGCGCAATTTCCTTGCCACCATCTGGCGCAATGATATTGGATACCAATACGAAGTGATTGGATAGTTTTCGCTTTTCCCCCTGTTTACGGGTGACAAAGCATTTTTGATTGATGCGGATGGTGAGCCGGATAATTTCGGCGGGAATTTGCAAAAAGCTTTCCTCGAATTCCCCCATAAGAACGACCGGCCATTCAACAAGGTTTGATACTTCCTCGGCCAGTCCATCGTCTTCGACCAGATCAAGCCCCTTGGCAAAACAAAGATTGCGTGCATCTGCAAGGATGATCTCCTTGCGGCGATCGCCATCCAGAATGACTTTTGCATTTTCAAGTTTGGTGACGTAATCGTCAAAGCGGCGAACTTCAATAGGCTTGCCGTCGCTCAAGAAGCGGTGACCATAGGTTATGTTGTTGCTCTTAAGTCCTGCTACCTCGAAAGGAACGACTTCCGTTGCATCATTTTCAGGCCCGAAAACACACAGAATGTTTTTGAGGGGACGGACCCAGCGCAAGGCATTCTGTTTTGTCGATTGCTTGCCCCAGCGCATGGATTTTGGCCAAGGAAAATTGCGAATGATATCGGGCATGATATCGGCAATAATTTCTTCGGCACTGCGACCTTTTTTGGTAATTCGGGCGATATAGAAATCCCCTTTCTTGGGGTCGGTTTTGACTTCTGCCTCACTTATATTGCCCAGTCCAGCCGAACGCAAAAAACCATTTATAGCTTGCTCGGGAGCTTTCACGCTCGGGCCCTTGCGTTCTTCATGAACGTCTTTCGAGCGGGCACTCAAACCTCTTATATCAAGTGTCAAGCGCCGCGGTGTCCAGTATTCGCGAGCTGCTTCATAAACTAGACCATTGTCAACAAGTCCGTTGGTGACGAGCTTTTTCAAGTCGCCTGCAGCTTTACGCTGCATACGGGCCGGAATTTCTTCACTAAAAAGTTCCAGAAGAAGGTCAGGCATCAGGCTTCCCCTTTATAATTTGCGCCACCGGCATCGGTTAAAAGAAAAGCTTCGCCACAACGGCGCGCGAGATCTCGAACCCGTAAAATATAGCTTTGTCTTTCGGTAACAGATATGACACCGCGCGCTTGTAAAAGATTGAAGACGTGACTGGCTTTAATGCATTGGTCATAAGCAGGCACGACACAAAGGTGAAGCCCGCCTTTTTCTTGCGGTTTTCCTGCTTCAAGGATAGCAGCACATTCGCGTTCGGCATCAATAAAGTGGCGGTGTAAAAGTTCGGTATCGGCAAATTCGAAATTAAAACGCGAATATTCCTGCTCTGCTTGCAGGAATATATCTCCATAACTGATTTTATCACTTCCTTTGCGGCCGTTGAAATTCAAATCGTAAACATTGTCAACGCCTTGAATATACATTGCCAACCGTTCCAGACCATAGGTGAGCTCTCCGGAAACGGGCGAACATTCGATGCCGCAAATCTGCTGGAAGTAAGTGAACTGGGATACTTCCATGCCGTCGCACCAGCATTCCCAGCCTAGTCCCCATGCCCCCAATGTCGGGCTTTCCCAATCGTCTTCGACAAAGCGGACATCATGGAGATTTGTATCGAGTCCGATAGCCCGCAAGGATCCCAGATAAAGATCCTGTAGATCATCCGGCGAAGGTTTGAGCAAAACCTGGAATTGATAATAATGTTGCAAGCGGTTCGGATTTTCGCCATAGCGCCCGTCGGTCGGACGGCGGGAAGGTTGCACATAAGCGGCTTTCCACGGGCGGGGCCCCAGTGACCGCAGGGTCGTAGCCGGATGAAAAGTACCGGCTCCCACTTCCATGTCATAAGGTTGCAAAACAGCGCAACCATATTGCGCCCAATAGTTTTGCAATGTCAGGATAAGCCCCTGAAAAGAGCATTTCGGATCAAGATATTCGGGTAGGCTCACGATATTACCCTTTTGAGATTGATAAAAACATATCCGGAATGAGAAATTCCGGCACAAAAACGTCTATTCTTTCACGCCCCTATGGTCAAGGGACGAGGCAATTCAAAAAGTCATTCGATCAAAAACTGTTTTGGTCGAAAAGCTATTTATCCAAATCGACCATTTACCCAAAACAAGCATTTGATTAAAACCTGCCATCAGGCAAAGCCATTGCGCGGGTAAAGTGAAGTTCAAGAATTACAGCTGTCTTGTTTTAATGCTTTGTATTATCGGCTTTGTCAGGTGTTTTTTCAGTGCCTTTTTCCGTAGTTGGTGTTTTTAATCCGGATTTCAGCTTTTCCTGAATTTTTGCAAGTTCTTCCGGCTCGGGTTTTCCGGCAATTGCGTGGTTCCACTGGAATGTGGCTTCAAGTTTGCGTCCGACCATCCAATAAGCATCGCCAAGGTGGTCATTGATGGTTGCATCTTCAGGACGCAATTTTATAGCATTTTCCAATGTTTTGACGGCCTCGTCATAGCGACCGAGTTTGTAATAGGCCCATCCGAGGGAATCGACGATATAACCGTCTTGTGCACGCAGCTCGGCTGCTTTTTTGACCATATTCAAAGCTTCATCAAGTTTCTCATTACGGTCAATGAGCGAATAACCAAGATAGTTCAATACCTGCGGCTGGTTGGGATAGAGTTCAAGTGCTTTACGAAAGTCGGGCTCGGCTTTATCCCATTCTTTCAAGCGCTCTTCGGCCATGCCGCGTTGATAAAGCATCAGCCAATTTTCTTTTTCGAGATGGGGAACACGGGCAATTGCACGATCCATGACGGCGGCAGCTTTGTCATATGACTTTTCTTGCATATAAACGCCCGTCATTGCCATCGAGATGCGCTGGTCTTCGGGATAATCTGTTTCAAGAGCTGCCAAATGGCGAATTGATTCGTCACTTTTCCCTGTGTCAGCCAGAATAAGGGCTAGTCTTAATTCCGCATCGCGATAGTAAGGGGATTTAACCGGTATCTCCTGATAAATATCGATTGCCCGTTCGTTTTCTTCCAATTTTGAAGAAATATCAGCAAGCTGGAATAATGTGGCATCATTATGCGGGCGCAGTGCTTCATCAAGCTGGAGGAAAATACGGGCAAATGCTTCAGCTCCGCCACGATTGATGGCGGTGCCGAGATCATAGAACACTTCGCCTGCACCTTCCTGAGGTGTTTTGATCAGCATATCAAGCGAACCGCCTTCCTCAACCCTTTGGCGGATATTTTTCAAGGCATCGCGTCCGGTAAGCATTTTTTCACCGTCGCGCAGTGTGGCAAGGGCTTCATCACGCTTGTTGTTGCGTAGTTCAAAAGAGGCGTAAGAAACGATAATGCGTTCATAGGTATCAGGGGCTGCTGCCCCCCCTTGCTGGTCATTCAAAGCCTGCTTGTAATATTTCTCTGCGTCATCCCTGTGACCGGCAAGATCGCTCATCAACGCCATATGATAGCTTAGAAACAAATCGTACCAGACCGGTCCGAGCAGCTTTTTAACATCTTCGACAGCACCGGTTGTATTGCCACGACCGAACGTTGCCCACGCCCCTAAAAGACCGGATGAAAGTGTATCCATGTCGGAAGGTTCAGAAAATTTGAGCTCGCTTTTCGCAGTAATATAATTTTTTCTGATAAAGGCATCGCTTGCAAGTGTAAGCCTGACATAGCGTTCAACGTCGGGATTACCTTTCAGCCGTTTTGCCTGTTTGACAGCGTCTTTGAATTCGCCGGCTGACAAAAGGG
Source organism: uncultured Bartonella sp. (assembly GCF_946479275.1). Classification (GTDB taxonomy): domain Bacteria; phylum Pseudomonadota; class Alphaproteobacteria; order Rhizobiales; family Rhizobiaceae; genus Bartonella. The sequence goes on along the minus strand of NZ_CAMLFE010000003.1, from coordinate 281,915 downwards.
TTAAAAGCATATCCTGCTGCATGGATACATTATCCGGTTCAAAACCGAGTGCCTGCTTGAAATAGGAAATAGCAAGATCGACATTGTTGTCACTTGCAGCGATGCGGCCAGCCAGATACGCTCCGGCAAATGATCCTGCTTTGACAGGTTCTTCCTTTTTTGCAAAGGAAGGTTCTGTCATCAATATTGTACCCGCTAAAAAAAGCGCAATCAGGCGGGTAACTTTTGCGGCTTGCATGAAAAGATCCTCTTTCCGATTTAAAACAGGTTAGCCACCTTTATAGAATATATGGCGCCAATATGTTCAAAAATATCATCTGGTTCGGGTCATTTTTACGAGAACACAACCCGGCGGAAACTCAGTTAACGCGTGAAATACAAAATTCGATGACTTCACACAATGCTGCTTTTTCCTTACTCGGTGCCAGTCCATCAAGAGCTTTCAATGCTTCATTGCCGTGATGACGTGCTGCTTTGATTGTATCTTCAAGACTGTGATGTTGCTTCATGAGTTTTTGCGCATGTGCAAGTGCATCATCGTCATTTTTTCCCTCTTCAAGAGATTGTTTCCAGAAAGCTTTTTCCGTTTCGTCGCCGCGAATATAGGAAAGAATAACCGGCATGGTTATTTTGCCTTCGCGGAAATCATCACCGGTATTTTTACCCAGATTTTTGGAATTGCCGCCGTAGTCGAGTGCATCGTCGACAAGCTGGAAAGCAAGTCCTAAAGAGGTTCCGTAATGTCTTAAAGCCTGACGTTCTTTTTGTCCGCAACCGGCAATGATAGGCCCCACTTCTGCTGCCGCCGAAAAGAGGGCTGCAGTCTTGGCATTGATAACTTTCAAGTATTCGTCTTCGGTTGTCGTCAAATGTTTGGCAGCCGCAAGCTGCATGACTTCACCTTCAGCAATAATTGCGGCAGCATTTGCAAGTACTGAAAGAGCATCCATCGAGTTGACCTCGACCATCATTTTGAAGGCCTGCCCCAACAGAAAATCACCGACAAGGACGCTCGCTTCATTGCCCCAGATCATTCTGGCTGTCGATGTGCCGCGCCGCATGTCGCTATCATCAACCACATCGTCGTGAAGCAGAGTTGCCGTGTGCATAAATTCAACCGCTGTTGCGAGTTTAATGTGCCCTAATCCCTCATAGCCGAACAAGCGGGCAGACGCCAAGGTCAACATCGGCCTTAATCTTTTGCCACCGGAAGAAATGAGATGGTTTGAAACTTCAGGAATCATTTCCACATCCGAACCGGCCATGGCGATGATAAGCTCGTTTACTTTGTCCATATCACTTTTGGTAATATTGATAAGCGGCGTTATCGAAGCCTGATTGTCGGCTTTTTTATTTGTATTTTTCTCAGCAACCAATGCCCATACTCCTGAAAAATCTCTTGATTTTTGCCAGCACCTTAATGAAGCAAGAGGATCAACTCAAGCGTGATATTGCTTGAGATAGCGCGTTTCAAAAAATATTTAAGGAAAAATACCGTTTTCTCGTGTATTCGAATGTTATACCGATAAAAAATAGGTAACATGACTTCATGATCGAACTATTTGCCACCAATGATATTGTGCTCATTTCATTTGTCGAAAGTCTTATGAAATCGGCAGGCATACATTATTTTGTAACCGATCAGAATACCAGTGTCGCAGAAGGTTCGCTCGGCGCCATACGTCGTCGGTTTCTGGTAGATCAAGAAGGAGCTGAAGAAGCAAGGGAGATCATGATAGACGCAGGTTTGGCTCATGAGTTATCACAATGACAACACAACGGATATTAACTCACTTGATGAAACGATAGACGTTTTTCATAGGGGCGGTTTTTATCTGGTCCAACCTAAAAGGGGCGGGCATCGTTCAGGCATGGATGCGATGTTGCTCGGCGGGCTCGTGCCAACCGATTTTAAAGGGAAAATTGCCGATCTCGGTGCCGGTGCGGGTGCTGCCGGTTTTGCTGTTGCCTCCCGTTGCAAAAAAGCTGAAATTACACTTGTCGAACGCGAAGCCGAAATGATTGCTTTCGCCAGAAAGAGTATTGCATTTGCCGAAAATCAGGAAATTGCAAAGCGGATTGATGTAATTTTAGCCGATGTAACATTGCGGGGTAAAGAAAGACGGGAAGCAGGGCTCTTCGACAATGCTTTCGATTTCGTAATAATGAATCCGCCTTTCAATTTTCCATTCGACCGAAAAACTCCCGATGATTTGAAAGCCGTAGCCCATGTTATGTCCGATCATATGTTTGAAGACTGGATTCGTACTGCATCGGCCATTGTAAAACCATCCGGTTTTTTAGGCTTGATTGCCCGGCCACAGTCTTTGGCCGAAATACTTCAATCATGTGAGGGGCGGTTTGGTAATATAACGGTATTTCCCGTCCACTCTCGTAAAAATAGTCCCGCAATCCGCATTCTGATCCACGCAAAAAAAGCAAGCAAAGCGCCACTGTCACTCATGCCTGCACTTTATATTCATGAGACCGACCTTCATGCTTTTTCGCCGATAATTGATGCAATCAACAATGGCAAAAAGAGCGTCTGGCAGAGTATTTGAACGGGATTTTAACAAAATATTGCTTTTTGCCATTTACATCTTAAATGACAGTAGTGCATTTTTTATAAGCTATAAGAGCAAATTTTCTTATCAGGAGTTTAAACTTTGTCAGGCTTTTTCAAACGTTTTATTCCGCGCCGGTTCCGTTCCAACGTCGTAGAAATACCGGTAGTGCGGTTGCAGGGAATGATTATGGAAGCTTCTTCCCCTTTGCGTCAGACTTTATCACTCAGTTCTTGTGCAAATGCTCTGGAAAAAGCATTTTCCGACAAAGAAGCTCCGGCTGTTGCTATATCTGTCAACTCTCCGGGTGGCTCTCCCGTACAATCCCGCTTGATTTACCGCCGCATCCGTGACCTTGCCGAAGAAAAGCATAAACGCGTTCTGGTTTTTGTCGAAGATGTTGCTGCATCCGGCGGCTATATGATTGCTTGTGCAGGCGATGAAATTTTTGCAGATCCATCTTCGGTCGTCGGGTCAATCGGCGTAGTTTCCGCGTCATTCGGTTTTCCGGAATTGCTCAAAAAAATCGGGGTTGAACGCCGTGTTTACACAGCCGGTAAAAACAAAGTTTCGCTTGATCCGTTCCAGCCTGAAAAAAAGGCAGACGTCGATCATTTGAAGGCTCTGCAACTCGAAATTCACGAAACTTTCATCAATCTCGTAAAAGAAAGTCGGGGTTCCAAACTTGTGGATGACCCCAATCTGTTTACCGGCATGTTCTGGACTGGGAAAAAAGGCAAAGAGCTCGGGCTTGTTGATGAACTTTCCGATTTGCGTTCTTTAATCAAACAACGCTATGGGCGCGATGCAAAAATGCATCTTGTTTCAGCGTCCAGAAGCTTGTTAGGGCGCAAAACTCCGGCAATTTCGGCGGGTTTTGTCTCTTCAACTGTCGATGGTCTTATTCAATCGGCAGAAGAACGGGCTTTGTGGCAGCGCTATGGACTTTAAAAAGACAAATTTTTGCAGGAAGATATAACAATAGTTGTTTCAAGACTTGATTTGCGCTCATTAATTATCAAATAATGATATGGGAGCTAAAGGTGAAAATGTTGAGATTAGTTATTTATGGTCTGATTTGTGCAGCTGCACTTTATGCCTATCGTGCTTTCAAACGCGAATCGCAACGTGTTGCTTTGCGTGTCAAACATGCAGAAGAAGAACGCCGTAACGGCGCGAATGGCACATTGGTCAAAGATCCGGAGACCGGTGAATACTACGTCGAGCGGGATTAAACGTGGCTTCCGGAGTTGCAGGTCGAGCAACAGTAGTAACGCCGATTAAAATCAATTTGGCGCTCCATGTGGTGGGGGAGCGCAATGACGGGTATCACCTTCTTGACAGTCTGGTTTGTTTCAGCTTTGAAGGTGATGTTCTCCATTATGAAGCTGCCGGAACAAACAGTTTTTCCATTATTGGACCGGAAGCGGGTGTGCTGTCGGATGACGTGGATAATCAAACGCATAATCTGGTTGTGCGGGCGCGTGATATTCTTATTAGAAATTTCCCTTCAAAGTCAAAATCCTGCCGGTTAAGCCTTGAAAAAAATCTGCCTGTTGCTTCCGGTATCGGGGGAGGTTCCGGCGATGCTGCCGGTGTGTTTGCGCTATTGAAACAGCAATGGCAAATCGAAGCTTCCGATGAAAAGCTTCTTGAACTCGGCTTGACATTGGGCGCTGATGTGCCGATGTGCTTATCGGCCTTTTTAAATCGTAAATCGCTTCGTGTTTCGGGTATCGGCGAAAAACTTCAACCGGTTGATTGTTGTAGAATTCCGATGGTGCTTGTCAATCACGGGCAGTCGATCTCGACAGCGGAAATTTTTAAACTTTTGGGTAACAGGAAAAGCACGGCACTTGATATTGATGTTGCAAACTTGTCCAATCCTGCTTCACTTGTGAATGAACTCAAAAAAACGCATAACGACCTTTATGAATGTGCACGCTCTCTAGCCCCCGAACTTGATGATGTTTTAGGGATACTTGATGGGAACGGTGCTCTTCTCTCTCGTATGTCAGGGTCAGGTGCAACTTGTTTCGGCATTTATGAAAATATCAAGAGAGCGAAAGAGGCGGCGAGAAAGATAAAATCACAAAAACCGGACTGGTTTGTAAAAGCAGTCGAGACAACGGGCAAAATAGACGAATAATCAGGAATGAAAATCATGAGTCATATTGATGAAAAAGCTAAGATGGAATCGCTCAATATTGCGGTTTTGTCAGTGTCGGATACACGTAATTCTAGCGATGACCGGTCCGGAGATGTTCTTGAGGAACGTATCAAAATAGCAGGTCATAATTTGGCAAAACGCGATATTGTTCGCGATGAAATTCCTGAAATCCGCAAAAAAATTGTTGATTGGGCAGCTGATCCCGATGTTGAAATTATCATCACCACCGGTGGTACAGGTTTTACCGGCCGCGATGTTACACCGGAAGCAATAGAACCACTGTTTGACAAGCGGATGGACGGTTTTTCGGCGATGTTCCATAAAGTTTCCTATGAGACAATCGGTATGGTGACAATCCAGTCCCGCGCAACAGCAGGACTTATCAATGGAACATTCGTGTTCTGCCTACCTGGTTCAACAGGTGCCTGCAAGGATGCATGGGATAATATATTGAAAGGCGAGCTTGATAGCCGCCAACGTCCGCATAATCTGGTTATGCTCATGCCTCGTTTGACAGAACGTTAAGAAAACCAACGATTTTGTTTGTTATTTTTTATTGAACGACAGCTCTTTTTAAAAACAAAAGAGCTGTTTATTTTTGTTTGGCGGGTAGCAAAATCTGTATCGGTAAAACCACCGGTCTAAGACTGTTTATCGCTTTTTTTAACGCTGCTTCATTGTTGGCATTGTCGATAAGCTTTTCTTTTAACACAAGTAAACCGCACTCCGTCAAACGGGATTTTCGGAAAAATTTGGGCAGTAAAGACATTTTTGACAAATCGACAGAGCGGAAATGCGCAGGATTTGTCTCTTTCTCGACATAATGGCTTAAAATTTCGCGCCATTGATCGAGTAACCGTGCACCCGGTACCAGAAAAAGCAACCATTTGCTTTTGGCCGCCATGATCGCTTCGCCTAGTGCGCTTTTGGGGAGATAGCGACAGCCGGTATCATTCGCAACAGTCTGCAAGACATTGCTGTGATTTTCCGACCATAAAATGACCTCGCTAACAAGACCGAACACGCTCCCTGATACAAGCATTGCTAGTGTATCGGCAAGAGGATCAATATCTTCATTCGCGTGAATAATTACGCTAACCATATTGTTTCAATTAAAGCATTATTCTTGCAAAAGCACGCAAATTTATGTTCTTGTTTTGTTCCGATTAACATGATAGATCGGAAGGATGGGAAAAGCAGCGATCAATCAACATCTGGTAAATGTCATGGCAAAGGCCGACCAATTGGCTTTCAACGCGATGTCGACCGATGGTGGAAGAATGTTGCTTGATCAATCTTTACTTCGTACAGAGGCTCAACAAACAAGGGGAAGGGGAGCAGCGCTCAATCCTGCCGGAAGGTTCGAGAAACAGTCAGGCGAACGGTTTTATGATGGTTGGGATTTGGATGAACAGCTTTCTCCGCTTCAAACAACTGTAGAAACCGAAAAAGCCCGTACGATTATTACGCACAATGATTCGCCCGATATTTTCTTCGATCGTTCGATCAATCCTTATCGCGGGTGCGAACATGGTTGTATTTATTGTTTTGCACGCCCGACCCATTCTTATATGGGGCTCTCTGCGGGAATTGATTTTGAAACAAAATTATTTGCCAAACCCGACGCGGCAAAACTTCTGGAACGGGAATTATCAAAACCTGATTATAAAGTTCGGTCAATTGCTATCGGAACCAATACAGACCCTTACCAGCCAATCGAGAAAAAATGGCAGATTATGCGGCAAATTCTTGATGTATTGGATAAATGCAACCATCCGGTTTGTATCACAACGAAATCGGCACTTATTGTAAGGGATTGCGATATTCTTGAAAGAATGGCTGAACGAAAGCTTGTCCGCGTGGCTTTATCCATCACTACATTGGACAGAAAGCTTGCTCGCCTCATGGAACCGCGTGCTGCGACACCCGAGCGACGTTTATGGGCAATCAAGGAATTGACAAAAAAGGGCGTGCCCGTAAGCGTCATGATGGCGCCGGTTATTCCCGGATTGAATGACCACGAAATAGAAAATGTTTTGACGAGAGCGAAAGAGGCCGGTGCGATTGACGCCGGTTACGTTATGCTCAGATTACCTTATGAGGTTGCTCCGCTCTTTAAAGACTGGTTATTGCGCGAATATCCCGACCGTTACAGGCGGGTTATGCAGCTTCTGCGTGATATGCGCGGTGGCAAGGATTATGATGCGGATTGGAAAACGCGTATGTCCGGCGAAGGTCCGTTTGCCAAACTCGTTGCCGACCGTTTTCGTCTGGCACGACAAAGACTGGGGTTGCATGAACGCCACCAAAAGCTTGAGATCGGGCTTTTCAGACCGCCGTTGAAAGTAGCAAAACAGTTGTCGTTTCTTTTTGACGACAAAATTTGATGAACGTTTTTCTTAACGTTTACGAATTGCCGGACTTGCGCAAAAACTCGTGTAATGCGATTAGATTGTCCATGTCTCACAAAAACAATGATTTGCCGCTATTTCAAGATATTCCTTCAATGCCCGATTATTCGATCGAGGAACGTCTTATTGCCAAAGGCTATCAGAATATAGCCGGAGTGGACGAGGTCGGGCGGGGACCTCTGGCCGGTCCTGTGGTGACGGCTGTGGTCATTCTTGACCGGAACAATATACCCGAAGGCTTGAATGATTCCAAAAAGCTTTCGGCAAAGAAACGTGAAGCACTTTATGACAGGATTTTGCGTTCGGCATTGGCCGTATCCATTTGCAGCCTGTCGGCAATTGAAATTGATCGCACAGATATCAGGAAAGCAGCCCTTGAAGCCATGAGAAGAGCGGTGTGCAGTCTTTCTGTCAAGGCAGATTATGTTTTGGTTGACGGTCAGGACATACCACCACATCTTGGATATCCGGCGCAAGCTTTGATTAAAGGTGACGGGCGCTCCCAATCTATTGCAGCGGCATCCATTATAGCAAAAGTCACGCGTGACCGGCTAATGGAAAAAGTGGGAGAAGTTTACCCGGCTTACGGTTTTGAAAAACATGCCGGATATGCAACAGCGTTCCACCGCGCGGCAATAGAACATGAAGGGCCTGTCAAAAGATTGCATCGCTTCAGTTTTGCCCCGATTAAAGGCGCATTCTAGAGGGTTGATATGATGATTATTCTTGCCTCGTCAAAAGACGCTGTTTCAAAGGCTGTTTCCTATCTTGATAAAGGGGAGCTCGTGGCACTACCGACCGAGACTGTCTACGGGCTTGCGGCTGATGCGACAAATGGAAAAGCGGTTGCCAATATATTCAAAACCAAAGGGCGCCCCCAATTCAACCCGTTGATCGCGCATGTTAGCGGTATGGATATGGCGGAAGATATTGTCGAGATTGATGATATTTCAAAAAAGCTGATGGACGCTTTCTGGCCGGGGCCTTTAACATTTGTTTTGCCGCTCAAAAATAAAACTTCGATAGACCCTCTTACCAGTGCCGGTTTGAAGACTTTGGCTGTTCGCAATCCTGTCGGGATATTCGCAACAATAGTAAAAGAACTCGGCCGGCCGGTTGCAGCACCGAGCGCAAATATTTCCGGTCGTTTGAGCAGTACAACTGCACAGGATGTTGCCGATATGTTCGGCGAAAAAGTGACGCTTATCATTGATGGCGGTCCGACACCTGTCGGTGTTGAATCCACCATTATCAAGGTCGTGGGCGACCATATTTATCTGCTTCGTCCGGGTGGGCTTGCGCCCGAGAAAATTGAAAAACGAACAGGGATCAAGCTTGAAAGGGTAGACCAGCGAGCGGCGATTGAAGCGCCGGGCATGTTGAAATCCCATTATGCACCCAATGCATTTGTGAGACTTGATGCCAAAGACGTGAAAAACGGAGAAGCACTTTTAGCCTTTGGAAAACAACAAACCTTGAATGCCAGAAGTGCTGTGGCAGTGCTCAATTTGAGCGAAGAGGGCAATCTTGAGGAGGCGGCCGCAAATCTGTTCCATTATTTAAAGGAACTTGATAGAAAAGATGTTAAATGTATAGCTGTCGAGCCGATACCTTTTACCGGCTTGGGCGAGGCTATCAATGACCGACTTCAACGCGCGGCAGCACCAAGGAAATAGAAATGATAGACGAAAAGCTGATTGAACGTTTTATAGAAATTGTCGGTGTCAATCACGCTTTGGTGGATCAGGATGTGATTTCGTCCTATCTGGTCGAACAACGCGGTCTTTATCATGGGCGCACCCCGCTTGTTTTGCGCCCATCCTCTCCAAAAGAAGTTTCGGAAATTATGAAGCTTGCGAGCGCAACCGGGACACCCATTGTTCCACAAGGGGGGAATACCGGTCTTGTCGGGGCGCAACAACCGGATGAAAGTTCTAACGAGATTATTGTTTCTATGGAGCGGTTGAACAGGATCCGCTCGATTGATGTCGAAGGTAATCTGGCATTGGTCGAAGCCGGAGTGGTTCTCCATACATTACAGGAAAAGGTTGATGAAAAGGGGCGTTTTTTCCCTTTGTCACTCGGGTCAGAAGGGACTTGCCAGATTGGCGGAAATCTTTCCTCCAATGCCGGCGGTACAGATGTTCTTGCCTATGGCAATACGCGCGAACTCTGCCTCGGGCTTGAAGTTGTCCTGCCGGACGGGCGCATTCTTGATGATTTGCGCTATGTCAAAAAAGATAATAGCGGCTACGATTTGAAAGACTTGTTTATCGGCGCTGAAGGAACGCTTGGTATTATAACAGCTGCCGTCATGAAACTTTTTCCGAAACCACAAGGAAAAGCGGTTGCCTATGCTGGCATGAAAAGTCCGGAAAAAGCTTTGGAACTTCTGCTTCTTGCCCAGAAAAAAGCCGGTTCCATGCTGACCGGTTTTGAACTTATGGCAAAGGTCGGAATGGAAATGTCTTTGCGCTACGTCAAAGGCGTTCATGCTCCACTTGAGCATGAAAGCGAATGGTATGTACTGCTTGATCTTTCTTCTTCCCACAGCGATGGTGAAGCGGGTAATATAATGGAAGATATTCTTTCAGATGCACTTCAACAGGGAATTATTGAAGATGCCTCCATTGCCCGGTCGGTGAGTCAGCAGAAGGAATTCTGGCGGCTTCGCGAAGATATGTCACCGGCGCAGAAATTGGAGGGCGGTTCGATCAAACATGATATTTCTGTTCCTATCGCCTCGATCCCCGATTTTATCAGCGAGGCAGCAAAAATAATCGAAACCATCTCGCCCGGAGCCCGCATTGTCTGCTTCGGTCATATGGGCGATGGTAACCTGCATTATAATGTGTCGCAACCGGTTGGCGCCGACAAACAAGCCTATCTTTCCCTTTGGGGGGAAATGAACCACCGTATTCATACATTGGTTATGAGCTATAATGGTTCATTTTCAGCCGAACACGGCATCGGACAATTAAAGCGCAAGGAACTTGTTGCCTTCAAATCTCCGGTAGCGCTTTCTCTCATGCGCTCGATCAAACAGCTATTCGACCCGAAAAACATCATGAATCCGGGTAAAATGCTATAAGTCTTGGTGAATAATAGCTTAAAGGGCCGTTTGTAATTCGATAACCAAAAAACAAACCAATAATTTTTTAACCTAACCTTTTAACAAACCGATTAACAAAGGTCGGTAAGGTGTTCCCGATTGAATTGAAGAGGATATTGGGGACAAAATATATGGCCACTCAATGGGCTAATCGGGCAAAAGCAGGACTTGAACTGAGGCTGGATCCCTGCCATTTGCCACAATATGTTTCTTTCGACGTTCAGGATAAGACAATTGTCTGTTCATTGAACGAACGTGGCGCAGCGTTAAAAATCGAAAATGAAAACGGTACATCGCAGTTGTCGCGCCTGGTGCTTGCCCATCAATTCAGAGGTGTTGCTGCGCGTGCGGTTGTCACCTCTTCAGGACAAAAAGCGGTGTCTCTGGAATTGTTACACCGAAATCATGAAGCGTGCATTCCGCTTCTTGTTTCGCGCGATCTTGATGATGTGCTCCTTGATTGGCGCCTTTGGGCAGATACTTATGATTTGCCGATGCTTCTCCTCAACGACGATGGTTCGGCTATTCCTGTAAAAGACCGTTCACCGCTTGAACATTTTTTTGGAAAACAATCGCACCAACATATGAAAAAGAATTTTTCGTTGCGATGCCGCGGGTGCTCTTTAGGCATAAGGTTGGTTATCAACAATCAGGTTATGCTCGGATAACATTGTAGATTACACAAGAATTGACGCCGTTATTTTGTTGCTTCCACTGATTTGGTAGTTGATCGCCATTAAAACCGGTTTTTCGATAAAAACCTTGAAAGGTTTATTTTTCTTCCGTGCTGTTTTTGGAACAGGGCCGGAAAGCTCGTTAGTTTTAACGTGGGTTTATTTTCAAGTGGGCTTAAATTGCCCTTCAAAAAATGATTTTGATTTTTCTCCGAAATAGGAACTTAATTTGTTCGAATTTTCCGGTGCAAACAAAATTCCCGAAAATTTTTCTGAATAAATTTTTTCAACAAATTTTCCCTAACAATATTTTCCTTAAAAAAATAATCTTTGCCATTTGACAATGAACCGGTGTTAAGCTTACGAGGAGGTTATATCCGGAGGACTGAATGACGCGGCAGATTGTTTTTATACTTGAAAAGCAGGATGCGATCGAGGCACTTAAAGCTTATTATCGCGACCATGCGCTATCAAGACGAACATTTATGCGTCTTTTCCTGCTCTGGATTATCGCAGTTGCTCTGATGTCGGCTGTTCTTGTCATGATAGACGGCTCTGACTGGTATCAGAATTGGGGACGTTCTCTCTACCGCATCTCGGCCATTTATGCAGCTATTATCATTGCTATCTGGGCGTTGAACTATTGCGTTCTCATTCCCCACCATGTCCAACAATTGGTAAAAAATGATAAACAGATCGGGCTTGAACAAAGCTGGGTATGGGATGATCATGCAGTGGCAATAAAGAGCTCTTATATCAGAGGGACATACCCGTTTCGTCTATTTTCCGGCTGGCGAGAATATCCGACGTTTATTGCGCTTTATATATCGCCCAAGAAATTCAATGTATTGCCCAAAGCGCCTATGAATGACGAGCAACTTGAAGATCTGCGTACTATTTTCAAACGCGAAATAGCTGCTGAAGAGAAATAATTTTCGTCGTTCACCCACTTTAAAATCAGATAATTAATGTGTTACTACAATGACAATTAGTAGCATATCGAGAACAGCATTTTTCGATCAATAACGGCAAAGGCCGGCTTGTCAGCGAAAAATGCACAGACCTAAACTGCCTATTTTAGTTCGATGTCGGCATCGGACGAATCCGATATGTTCAAATTTCCCGAATGTTTTTTTGAAAAAGCCATATCCGATTTTTTGCCTTCTTTATCCGGTCAGATTTGAATGCGGGTATCTGTTTAAATGATCGCGGGGGACTACAATTCTCCGTCTCAAGTTTCGGTTAGTTGCGCAAGTATTCGATGTTTCAAGCCACGCCCTGATAAAACAAAAAACTGTTATTCGGTGGATTTTTGTGGGATTTATCGCGTGCCAGCTGCTGAAATTTCAGTTTGCATCAGCGTTTTCCCGTTCAATGGCACGCCAGCCGATATCATGGCGATAAAAGCCTTCGGGCCAATCAATCAATTTTATTGCTTGATAGGCTTTTTGTTGGGCCTGTTTTACAGTTTTTCCTGTCGCTGTGACATCAAGCACTCTTCCGCCATTGGCTATAATCTTTCCTTCTTTTAAAGCGGTACCGGCGTGGAAAACTTTAACGTCCGGCAGTTTATCCGCTTTTTCTATTCCTGAAATAAGGCTTCCACGTTTCGGCGCCTCCGGATAGCCTTTAGCTGCCATAACCACAGTCAAAGCTTTGTCGGTACTCCAGTCGAGTTTGACGCCTTCGAGATTTCCTTTTGCAACAGAATTGAGGACAGTCAGCAAATCGCTTTTTAATCGCATCATCAGAACCTGACACTCAGGATCGCCGAAGCGGACATTGAATTCAATGAGTTCGGGGCCTTTTTTTGTAATCATCAAGCCGACAAACAGAACGCCGCTAAACGGGCAACCGAGATCGGCCATGCCACGAATAGTAGGCTTTACTATTTCATTCATAACGCGTTTTGTCATATCTTCGGTCATGACAGGTGCCGGTGAATAGGCTCCCATGCCACCGGTATTGGCTCCTTTATCACCATCATAGACGCGTTTGTGATCTTGTGCAGAGCCAAAAGGAATGGCAATTTTACCATCACAAAGGCAAAAGAAACTCGCTTCTTCTCCTTCAAGAAATTCTTCCACGACAATTTCAATTCCCGCTTTTCCGAATGCCCCCTCAAAACAGGCATCGACGGCGCGGAATGCTTCTTCAATTGTGGTTGCAACGGTGACACCTTTACCGGCAGCCAAACCATCGGCTTTAATGACAATGGGTGCACCTTTCTTTTCAATATAATCCTTGGCTTTTTCAGCATTATCAAAACGTTGATAGTCGCCGGTCGGAATATTGTATTTGGCGCATAAATCTTTGGTAAAGCCTTTTGATCCTTCAAGCCGTGCAGCAAGTTTATTTGGCCCCACGACCGGAATCATAGCCTCGCGAAGAGCATCTGCAAGGCCATCGACAAGTGGCGCTTCCGGTCCGACAACCACGAGTTCTACCGCATTTTTCTTGCAAAATTCGACGACAGCTTTATGGTTTTTCGCGTCAAGATCAACATTATCTCCCAATTCAAGAGTGCCCGGATTGCCGGGAGCACAAAAGAGCTTTCCAAGAAGTGGGGATGACGAAATTTTATATGCCAATGCATGTTCGCGTCCACCTGAACCAATGAGAAGAACGTTCATTGCTTGCTCCTGTTGAAGAAGATGTTAAAACCCTTGCTCTTGTCATAGGAATGAAATGCTTTAGCTTCAAGGTAAAAGGTGTGCGCTCGTAAATGGTAAACAACAAAAATATTGCTTCTGAAAGCTTGAGAGCCGACGAAACGCTTCAACAACAAGGCGTGAGAGGACGTGTCTTCGACGCACCGTCAGGCCACTGGGTTTATCGCTTGTTGCCGCGTTCCCTTTGGCCTTACGCCCAATTGGCGCGCTGGGACCGACCAATTGGCTGGAAACTTCTTATGTGGCCGTGTTGCTGGTCGCTAATTTTGGCCATGGATGCAAAGGGCTTTTCTTTCGAACTGCATCCATATCCGGTTGCCTTGGCAATATGGTATCTTTTTCTTTTCTTTATTGGTGCTGTTGCCATGCGGGGTGCAGGGTGCACCTGGAACGATCTTGTTGACCAGAAAATTGATAATAAAGTCGAGCGCACCCGCTCAAGGCCGTTGCCATCGGGACAGGTCAGCCGTTTACAGGCTAAAATTTTTATGGGATTGCAATGCTTTGTCGGGCTTATCGTGCTTGTTGAATTCAACCTTTTCAGCATTATTCTGGGCATTTCATCGCTTGTCATTGTCGCAATCTACCCTTTCATGAAACGTGTGACCGATTGGCCGCAGTTCTTTTTAGGTCTTGCCTTCAACTGGGGAGCGTTGATGGGGTGGGCGGCAATTTACGGTCGTCTTGATTTTGCACCCTTGAGCCTTTATTTCGGCTCGGTTTTATGGACGATAGGCTATGACACAATCTATGCTCACCAAGACAAGGAAGATGATGCGATCGTCGGCGTGCACTCGACAGCGCGGCTTTTTGGTGAAAAAACCAAATCCGCCCTTGTCGTTCTTTATAGCGGGTTTCTTGTATTAAGCCTTATTGCATTTCGCTTGGCTGGTGTGCCGACTTTAGCTTATCTTGGCCTTTTACTTGCCGCAATACACATGTTTTATCAGATAATCACAATCGACATCGACAATAATAGCGAGTGTCTGAGATTGTTCAAATCGAATTCGACAGTCGGCTGTTTAATCTTCCTCGGCCTCGTGCTTGGAGCAGCGGCACGTTATTTCTAAGAACAACCATTGCCGATAAGTGAAGCAGGGCTTTTTAAAAGCCGGATTTAAACCGTCCGGCTTTACCGAAAAATTTTGCCGATGAAGAGAATGTTCAAGGGTATAGGCGGTGTTTTTCCCATGATTTTGCATCAGGCGAAGGACGGGAAAAAACCACGCGGTCATGAAGCCTGAAGGGTCTGTCGTGCCAGAATTCGATTGAAAGCGGTTTGATTCTGAAACCTGACCAGTAGGGAGGGCGCGGAATATTGCCGATTGCATATTTCGCCGTGTATTCGGCAACTGCTTTTTCCAGCGCAAAGCGGCTCTCCAACGGGCGTGATTGTTTGGAAGCCCATGCGCCGATACGGCTTCCGCGTGCGCGTGATTGATAATAGGCATCAGCTTCTTCATCGCTTACCTTTTCAACCAGTCCACGCACTCTTACCTGCCTGCGCAACGATTTCCAGTGAAAACATAAAGCTGCTTTCATGGAAGAAAGGATTTCTCGTCCCTTATTGCTTTCATAATTGGTGTAAAAGACAAAACCGTCCGCACCGAAAGCTTTCAAAAGCACCATACGCACATCTGGCAGACCCGTCGGATCCACTGTAGCAAGTGCCATGGCATTCGGGTCGTTAATTTCGCTTTTTGTCGCGTCATCCATCCATGTCGTGAAAAGTGCGAAAGGCTCATTTGCTTCAACAAAGTCACCAGTTGTTAACGTTTCATCTGTCATAATGCACCTGAATTATGTGTTTTGCGTATTATAGTGTGTTGTCAAACTACCTGGCCGACACAGAAAAAAGTGAACTATGGAAGCTTTTTTTAACTTGAAAAGCCAGCTTGGTCGTTTTGTTATTTTTGTCACGATCATATTGCCAATGCAAGGCTGTATCATATCGGGTGATAAACTTGATAATATGGCATCAACTGCCGCACCGACAGAAAATAACGTTGATGCCACGCTTGTAACCGGCTCGGTTCCTTCTCAATCAACGTCACTCACCAGTGATCCCATTTTGCAGTCCGATGAACTCGTCATACGCGACGAGATCAGAGCAATCGAAAATTTGAAGACCTCGGATAAAGAATTGAAGTGGGATAATACCATAACCGGAAGCGAGGGGACAATCAGTGCCATTGTCGAAAATTCGGATAAAGGGCGCAAGTGCCGCAAATTCAAAGCGACCCGTTCAGCCTTTGATGGTGAAAACCTCTATCACGGTGAACTCTGTGAAGTGGCCCCCGATGTCTGGACAATGACAGCCTTTGATGTGGTGCATTGAAGAGGTGAATTCTGCCGTTCAAAAAGGGTTTAAAAAAACCGTAAATGATCTGGTATTTTTGCTCTTTCATAGGCATATAGAGAATGAGATATTTTTCTGCCCTTCGAGGTGGAACAGATTTTTTATAAAGCCGTCTTGAGGGAATGCCCTTTTTTCGGCTGGAAAGAGGATAAATATGCGTGATCCCTATACGGTTCTGGGTGTGGCGCGCACTGCCAAACCGCAAGAGATTAAGTCTGCATTCAGAAAACTGGCAAAACAATATCACCCCGACCTTCACAAGGGTGATAAGACTGCTCAGGACAAGTTTGCCGAGGTCAATCAGGCCTATGAAATTCTGGGGGACAAGGAAAAGAAAGAAAAATTCGATCGCGGCGAAATTGACGCGGAAGGCAAGCCTGTTTTTCAAGGTTTTTCCGGTGGCGGGCAGGGCTTTGGCGGAGCGCAAGGCTTTAGTGGCCGCGGCAATCCATTCGGTAATGGCACCAGCCATTTCGAATTCCGGTCAGGCGGTGGCAAAGGTGGCTTTGACGCGAGCGATATTTTCCGTGATCTTTTCGGTGCGGGAAACGGTGCCAATAGAGGTGGCGGCTTTTCCGGCTTTGGCAGCCGCAGCCGTGCGCAAGCTCCCCAACAGGGGGCTGACATTCATGCAAGCCTTGACGTAACGCTGGAACAGCTTGTCGGTGCCGAAAAGGTCGAAGCTGTTTTCCCAAATGGCAAGAAGCTTAAAATCAAGCTTCCCGATTATGTCGAGGATGGACAAACAATTCGTTTGAAGGGGCAGGGAGAAACTATTCCTTACGGTCGCGCAGGCGATGCGTTGGTTACAATTCACATCAAGCCTCATCCCCACATCCACGTTGAAGGAAGAGCACTTCACCTCGATTTACCGGTGTCTCTTAAAGATGCAGTTTTGGGCGCTAAAAAGCCTGTTGATACGCTTGACGGGCGTATCATGTTGACAATACCTGCATGGTCAAGTTCCGACAAGGTATTACGGTTGAAGGGGCGGGGGTTGCCGTTAAAAACAGGTGGCCGCGACGATCTTTATGTTCATGTACGCATTATGCTGCCGGAAGGTGGAGATGCGGGACTTGAACAATTCATGAAATTGCAATCATGAAAAACGCAGATTGATGAAGGCGCCATACAGGAATAAAGGCGGGATAGAGGATTGTCATGAAGATCAATTTTTGTCTCGCTTTTTTGCTGCTGCCGGTTTTTTGTTCATCGGCATTATCTGAAAATTTCACTAAAGGCGATATTACTGTCGAAAGCCCGTGGGTACAAAAATCCGACACAGGCGAAAATCGTGCTGAAGGATATGCTCTTATCCATAATGGCGGATTTAATGAAGATCGCTTGTTATCAATCAACGCGGATATTTCCGATCATGTCGTGATTCACGAGACGATTAGACAATATGGCAAGGTCAAGATGCAAAAGCTCAAGGAGCCTCTCACGATCGAGCCAAACGGCTATCTCGAATTAAAGCCAGGCGATTATCATTTTATGTTTTTCAACTGTCAGGATCAGTTACGCGAAGGTGAAATGATTCCGGCCGTTTTGCATTTTGAAAAAAATGGTGACGTGAAAATCAACTTCACGATCGAGGCGCCGGACGATAAACCGGATAATCCCTAATTGCCGGTATCTCCATTTTATAATTCTTACGGTTTGTCGAGCGGGATTCCTAATTTAACGGGGCGCACCTTTAAGAAGCCAGCTTATCCACCGTACCGAAATACCTTGAAAATGATAAAGAATACCAATTGTGCGTTTCTATATCGGGGCTTTTTTCCGTTTTTATCCGGTATCAAGCGCATTTATTTGTCACGATAAGGGAAAGTGCAAAGCAATACGAACTAACTCTCGTCTATCAAAAAACTATTTTCCTTGTTTAACTGTAAGGTGCAGCTGTTTTCGATTGTTGAAACGGGACCGCCGGTTTTAATCATAACAAGAATTTTGTTACAATCGCATTGACGAGTTTGCCGTAATAGACGCCGGTTCAAATAAACTGACCTAGGCGAATGTCGGAATCTATTCGTCACAAACTAAAAAACGGACTGCTTTTCACAGCTTTTCTGTGTTAGCGTTGCATAATTAACGGTTTTAACCGACAAATTGCACCAATTACTTGAAGAAACGTGCGAGCTATGTCATAGGGCAAAAAGCGAAAACTGATATCAAGCAATTATGAGGCAATACCAATGGGTGACAGTAACGGTTTGTTGCGTGGCAAGCGCGGTTTAATTCTCGGGCTTGCAAATAATCATTCAATTGCATGGGGTATCGCAAAAGCTGCACACAAAGCAGGTGCCGAGCTTGCTTTTACCTATCAGGGCGAAGCACTGAAAAAACGTGTTGTACCGCTTGCAGAAGAGGTCGGCGGATTTGTTTGTGGCCATTGTGATGTGACAGATGCGGGATCAATTGACGCAGCATTCGATGCGGTAAAACAGAGATGGGGAAAAATCGACTTTCTCGTTCATGCAATCGGTTTTTCCGACAAGGATGAATTGACGGGACGTTATGTTGATACATCGGAAGCAAACTTCAACATGACAATGAATATTTCTGTCTATTCCCTTACAGCAGTTACCCAGCGGGCAGAAAAATTGATGCCCGACGGCGGTTCGATTTTGACATTGACCTATTATGGCTCGGAAAAGGTCATGCCGAATTATAATGTTATGGGTGTTGCCAAGGCCGCTCTTGAAGCAAGTGTCAAATATCTTGCGGTCGATCTTGGTCCTAAGAAAATTCGTGTCAATGCTGTTTCGGCTGGCCCGATCAAAACATTGGCTGCTTCAGGTATCGGTGACTTCCGGTATATTCTCAAATGGAATGAATACAACGCGCCCCTTCGTCGGACGGTTACAATTGATGAGGTCGGCGATTCAGCGCTTTATCTTCTTTCGGATTTGTCCCGTTCGGTAACTGGCGAAGTTCACCATGTTGATGCCGGTTATCATGTCATTGGCATGAAAGCAGTCGATGCACCGGATATTTCTGTTGTAAAGGATTGATAAAGTGTCCAAGCGTCCACTTATTTATTTTTCCCGTCACGGTCAGACGGACTGGAACATTACCAAACGCATTCAAGGCCAGATAGATCGGGATATCACCGAATATGGTCGCCAACAGGCTGCCCGTAACGGACGGTTGTTGAAAGAATTGTTGGGCGATGCCAAAGGCTTTGATTTTGTTGCAAGCCCTTTGCGCCGCACCCGCGAAACGATGGAAATTATCCGTGGGGAAATGGGGCTCGACATTCGTGGATACCGCACAGATCCGCAATTGATGGAGATGCATTTCGGTGATTGGCAAGGAACGACCGAGGATGATATTGCCAAAGTCCACCCTGAACTCATTGCTGCCCGCGTTGCCGACAAGTGGAATTTTTTGCCACCCGGTGAAAAGGCAGAAAGTTATGCCATGCTTGCCAAGCGTGTAAAAGATTGGGTCGAAAAGGTTGAAGGCGATACAGTTTGTGTCACCCATGGTGGGTGCCTGCGTTCAATCATGCATATTTACGGTGGATTGAGCGAAGCGGAAGCTGCCAATTTTATGGTCGATCAGGATCGGATTTTGCGGTTTGATGAAAACGGGCTGGAATGGCTCTGAGCCATTTTTAACTTCACAGTAATTGATGACACACCAAATTCACGAGTTGGATTTGGTGTGTCTTATTTTTAAATTTACAACAGTGTCATGAAAAAGATAATCAGCCTTCTTGTGGCTCAATATCGGTGACATAGCGGTTATCTCCTTCTGTGTCGTAAAAAACGATAACCTTCATTCCTTCATTCAAAACAGAATAATCGAATTCGCCCGGTAAATTGTAAGTTTTCCCATTGTCGAGTACTATGGTGTTATTATCCTGATCAATGGCAGTTATCGTCCCTTTGACGTCATCGGCAAGGGCCAAGGCTGGAAAAAGAAATGTAGCTAGGATCCCCGCAAAAACCAGTTTTCTCATAGTGGGCCTTTCAAAATTATCTATTATAAAATTTCAAATCATTATGGATTGATGACAAGGGATTGTGTCGAAACCATAGCCATAGGTCAACCAAAAATGGAATATATGGAATGGCACAACAGATTTCTTTAAAGCACGCCTTGACGTCGTACCGAAGGGTTTTGCTGAAAAACTTAAAGGAAATATGGGTAAAATCTCTCAATCGAACAAAATTGTTTCAATCTTGGCTCTCAACTGTTTGACCGGAAACAAAAAGCTTAATAGAACAAAAAGGTTCGCAAAGTTGGATTGGCGTTTTTATGTCATATAATACATTCGGTAAACTCTTCCGCGTTACAACATGGGGCGAAAGCCACGGACCGGCATTGGGCTGCGTTATTGATGGTTGCCCTCCGGGGATAAAATTCTCGGTGGCGGAAGTGCAAGCTTATCTTGACAAGCGCAAACCCGGACAATCCCGTTTTACGACCCAGCGTCGTGAAGCCGATGAGGTCAAAATATTGTCCGGGGTGTTACCTTGTGACGAGGGAAAGCAATTGATCACCACCGGAACGCCGATTTCCATGATGATCGAGAACACCGATCAGCGTTCGAAAGATTACGGAAATCTTGCGCGTGAATATCGTCCCGGACACGCCGATTATACTTATGATGTCAAATATGGCATTCGCGATTATCGTGGCGGGGGACGTTCTTCGGCACGCGAGACGGCAGCCCGGGTTGCAGCCGGTGCAATAGCCCGAAAAGTTGTTCCGAATCTTCGTGTACGTGGTGCCGTGATTGCTATTGGCGCAATTGATATTGACCGTTCCCGTTGGGATTGGGATGAGGTTAATAACAATCCGTTTTTTACCCCCGACAAGATAGCAGCTGAAAAATTTGCAATTTATCTTGATCAAATTCGAAAAAAAGGTTCGTCAATCGGTGCTATGGTGGAAATTGTTGCAGACAATGTGCCTGCCGGGCTCGGCGCACCGATTTATGGGAAACTTGATCAGGATATTGCATCCTTTCTCATGTCGATCAATGCAGTCAAAGCCGTTGAAATCGGTGAAGGTTTTAACGCTGCCCGCTTGACAGGTGAAGAAAATGCCGACGAGATGCGGCATGGGGAAAATGGAAAGCCGGTTTTTTTGAGCAATCATGCCGGTGGTATTCTGGGAGGTATTTCCAACGGCGAACCAGTCGTTGCGCGTTTTGCAGTCAAACCGACATCATCGATATTGACGCCGCGCCGTTCGGTGGATGTTGACGGAAATAATGTTGATGTGGTGACAAAAGGGCGCCACGATCCTTGTGTTGGAATACGAGCTGTACCTGTAGGGGAAGCGATGGTGGCTTGTGCCATTGCCGACCATTATCTTAGACATCGCGGCCAAACGGGCCGGATCTGAAAGGACTATTATGACATTCAACCAGAAATCGGTCGTGGACGCTATAAGAGCATTCGAACGCGGTGAAATTGTTGCGGTTACCGATGATAATGGCCGTGAAAATGAAGGTGACCTTATTGTTGCAGCCGTTCATTGCACACCTGAAAAAATGGCATTTATTGTGCGCAATACTTCCGGCATTATTTGCGCACCGATGACCGGCGAGGAAGCAAAACGCCTCAATCTTGCACCTATGGTTTCAAATAATGATTCAGCCCATCATACGGCCTTTACCGTAACGGTTGATTTTCTGCATGGCACGACGACAGGAATTTCCGCCGAAGACAGGACATTGACGGTAAGGAATCTCGCAAATCCGAACGCCAGTGCGTCCGATTTTAGTCGTCCGGGCCACGTGTTTCCGCTTATTGCCCGTGAAGGCGGCGTATTGATGCGTTCCGGTCACACGGAAGCAGCTGTCGACTTGTGCAAGCTTGCAAATCTTCCCCCGGTCGGCGTGATCGGCGAACTCATGAATGATGACGGAACGGTAAAACATGGTCCTGAGGTAAGAAAATTTGCTGAAGAACATAATCTTCATGTCGTGACTGTTGCTGATCTTATCGCCTATCGTCAGCGCAAAGAAACGCTTATCGAACATGTTGACGAGATGAAGGTTGATACACTCGTCGGACCGGCTGTAGCCCATAGCTACCAATTGCCGTGGGAACCGATGCAACATGTTGCTGTTGTTTTTGGCGATATCCGTGACGGCGAAAATATTCCGGTCCGTTTGCAACGTGAAAATGTTGTCTCCGATGTCTTTGGTAAAAAACACGAAATTGAATCTGTGCTGCGGCTTATGGCAGAAAAAGAAAAACGCGGTGTTTTTGTCTATCTCAGAGCCGGGTCTGTGGGTGTTGGTTCTGCCGACGAGAACCGTGATCGCGAAATGGCTATGGAAGGGCTTGAGACACATGAACAGGCTGTTGAGCGTGAGGAAGAATGGCGCCAGATCGGTCTTGGAGCGCAAATTCTCAAAAGCCTTGGTATTACCTCGGTTATTCTATATGCCTCGCGCGAAAGACATTATGTCGGTCTTGAAGGCTTTGGTATCCATATTGAAAAAACAGATATTTTGTGAGGCTTGAATGGCAGAAGAGAAAGACAATGCGGACGTTTCGCAAATGAGCTTCGAGAAAGCACTCGGTGCTTTGGAAGAAATTGTTGAAAAGCTTGAACGGGGAGACGTTGCGCTTGATGAGACGATCCGCATTTACGAGCGTGGAGAAGCTTTGAAAAAACATTGTGACACGCTTTTGAAAGAAGCTGAAAACAAGGTTGATAAAATTCGTTTGTCACGCGAGGGAGAGCCGGAAGGGCTTGAACCTCTTGATGCCGAACAATAAGCGGAATTCAAAATAAAAATTTTACAAGATAGGGGCCGCCGCCCCAAACAAGAGTCCACGCGGCTGCCCCGATAATATTAGCAACCAAAAATTTTGGAAAAGCCATTCCTCCGGAACCGGCAATAAGCCCGTTTAATTGGCGTAAAACGACTATAAATCGGGCGGTTGCAACAAAGAAGAAACCGCGTTTATCAAGCATATTCTGAAACTTTTCGAGCCGCTGTGGCGTGAGTTTCACATAATGGCCGTAGCGCAATAAAAGTTTTTCGCCACCGAAATGGCCTATTGCATAACCGGTGCAATCGCCAAGCACACTTCCTGTAAAAGCGCAAAGCAACATGGGCAATAAATCGAGCTTTCCGGCAGCTGCAAGCAGAGAGCCGGCGATGAGACCGCTTTCTCCCGGCACAGGAGCGCCGAACGATTCGAAATATAGGATGAAGAAATAGGCAAACGGGCCATATTGCGAAATCCAATGTTGTAAATATTCTTCAACCATTGCCTATCATCTATCTTACGCTAATTTTATAACTCTTATGACGAAAACGGACGCCGGTTTTGTCATATGGCGCATCTTTATTTGTTATCAAGCGCATCATAAAGCTTGAAAATTATGTCTTGTCGACAATTTTAAGCGGATAAGAGGAGACAATCATCGCAATTTGATAAAAGCCAAGCGTTAAATGACCAAAATTTTTGAGTTTTAAGGTGCAAATTTGCGTCAAAAGCTGTAAAGCTTTGGCAACTAGAAAAATATGTTAACAGTTGAGAAAAACTAAGGAAAATAATTTGTCGCGACCATCAACACCATTGTTGGACAAGATACATCTGCCGGAGGATTTGCGCCGCTTGCCGGAAAGCGCCTTGACAGAAGTCGCTAATGAATTGCGGGCTGAAACAATTGATGCCGTATCGGTAACAGGGGGGCATTTGGGCGCGGGGCTCGGCGTGGTAGAACTTACCGTTGCTTTGCATTATGTTTTTAACACTCCCGAAGATCGCATAATTTGGGATGTCGGGCATCAGTCTTACCCCCATAAGATATTGACCGGCAGGCGTGATCGTATCCGTACCCTTCGTCAGGAAGGAGGATTATCCGGTTTTACCAAGCGTAGTGAAAGCATATATGATCCATTCGGGGCGGGGCATTCTTCGACTTCCATTTCCGCAGGTCTCGGCATGGCTGTTGCCAACGAACTGAAACAGGAAAAGAAGCGCAATGTTATTGCCGTCATTGGTGATGGTTCGATGTCGGCAGGCATGGCCTATGAGGCAATGAACAATGCCGGCTCTCTGGATGCGCGTCTCATCGTTATTCTCAACGATAATGATATGTCAATTGCACCGCCAACCGGTGCCATGAGTGCCTACCTTGCCCGTCTGGTCTCGAGCCCTTCCTATAGGAATCTGCGGGAGCGTGCAAAAGCCTTAAGCAAGAAACTGCCCAAATTTTTCTGGGATAAAGCACGTCGGAGTGAAGAATTCGCGCGTGGCTTTTTGACCGGTGGCACGCTGTTTGAGGAGCTTGGTTTCTATTATGTCGGGCCGATTGATGGCCACAACATCGAGCATCTTTTGCCGGTTTTGAAAAATGTGCGCGAACATCCGAACGGCCCGGTACTCGTTCATGTTATCACCCGTAAAGGCAAGGGGTATGCTCCTGCTGAAGCTGCGAGCGATAAATACCATGGTGTAAACCGTTTCAACGTCGTGACCGGCGAACAGGTGAAGATTCAAAGCAAGGCTCCTTCTTATACCAAAGTGTTTGCCGATTCACTTATCAAGGAAGCAACGCTGGACGACAAGATTGTTGCAATCACTGCCGCTATGCCTTCAGGAACAGGCCTCGACAAGTTTGCTGAAAAATTCCCCAAGCGCATGTTCGATGTCGGCATTGCCGAGCAACATGCTGTGACATTTGCAGCCGGAATGTCTTGTGAAGGTCTGAAG
The DNA here is from genome assembly GCF_946479275.1 of uncultured Bartonella sp. Taxonomy (GTDB): domain Bacteria; phylum Pseudomonadota; class Alphaproteobacteria; order Rhizobiales; family Rhizobiaceae; genus Bartonella. The sequence continues at coordinate 257,254 of NZ_CAMLFE010000003.1, read as the reverse complement.
CCCTTTGTGGCTATCTATTCGACATTTCTCCAGCGCGCTTATGACCAGATCGTGCATGATGTCTCCATACAACAACTGCCGGTGAAATTTGCAATTGACCGCGCAGGTTTTGTCGGTGCAGACGGTTCGACCCATGCCGGAAGTTATGACACGGTATTTTTATCGGCACTTCCCGGCTTCGTTGTTATGGCACCGTCCGACGAACTGGAATTGATGAATATGGTGCGCACGGCGGCAGCCTATGATCAGGGGCCAATTTCGTTCCGCTATCCACGCGGTGAAGGCGTTGGTCTTAAACTGCCGGGACGTGGCGAATTGATTGAAATTGGTAAGGGACGCATCCTTCGCGAGGGAAGTAAGGTGGCACTGTTGGGCTTTGGTACCCGTTTGCAGGAGGCACTTGCTGCCGCCGATGAACTGGCAGCCGCCGGACTTTCTACAACGGTTGCAGATGCCCGTTTTGCAAAACCGCTTGACGAAGATCTTGTCCGTCGCCTTGCGCTCGAACATGAAGTTCTTGTCACAATTGAAGAAGGGGCAGCTGGCGGTTTCGGTGCACAAGTTTTGCAATTTCTCGCAAGGGATGGATTGCTCGACAAAGGGCTAAAAATCCGCACAATAACATTGCCGGATAAATATCTCTATCACGGGCCGCAAGCAAAAATCCTTTCCGAGATTGGGCTTGATAAAACCGGTATCGTCAATACGGTCTTCGCCGCTCTCGGGCGCGAAGCATTGGTGACACCACAAATTCGGGCCTGAAATGCCGGAACGGCTGAGATTGGACACGCTTCTGGTTGAAAAAAATTTCTTTTCAACACGCTCACGTGCAAGGGATGCCATTGCGCGAGGCACTGTAACAATCAATGGCGTTGTCGTGAAAAAAGCAGGGCAACCTGTTTTGGAAAACGCCGATATCGGTGTTTTCGACCCCGCGCAACATTATGTATCCCGTGCTGCTTTGAAACTTATAGCGGCGCTTTCATATTTTCCGGTTAAAACGGAAGGTGTAACTGCGCTTGATATCGGTGCTTCAACGGGGGGATTTACTGAAGTTTTGCTTGAAAAAGGAGCGAGCCACGTCATAGCTGTCGATGTCGGTCACGGGCAACTCCACCCTTCACTTATCGGTCATCCCGCAATCACCCTTTACGAGGGGTTAAACGCCCGTGACCTTACGAAAGCTCATCTGAAAAATCGCCAAATTCAACTCGTCGTCTCGGATGTAAGTTTCATATCGTTAAAGTTGGCTCTGCCACCGGCATTAAGTTTGGCTGAAAGCGGCGCGCAGGCTGTGCTTCTTGTCAAACCCCAGTTTGAAATCGGGCGCGAGGGCATAGGTCGGGGTGGCATCGTCAAAGATCCATCCCGCGCGGAAAGGTTGGCTCACGAACTTTTTCATTGGCTTGACGGGCTCAATAATTGGTGCGCGAAGGGGTTGATACCTTCCCCGATTGAAGGTGGCGACGGAAATCGCGAATATTTACTTTTCGGAGAAAAAAGCAATGATTGAAGAGGTCGTGATTGACCATATCGGTGTCGCCGGTGACGGGGTTGCAAAGACAAACCATGGATTAGTCTATGTGCCGTTCACACTCCCTCGTGAAGTTGCCAATATTGCGTCGGAAAACAATCATGCTTCAGTCTTTGCGTTGAAAAAACGATCCTCCGAAAGGGTCGATGCGAAATGCAAACATTTTGAAGACTGCGGTGGTTGTGCTTTGCAACATTGGGCCGATGAACCATACCAAATGTGGAAAAGATCTCTGGTCGTCGACGCTTTGGGGGGGAGAAAAATAGAAACCAATGTCGATCCACTTGTTCCATGTGCTCCACACACACGCCGCCGCATGATTTTAACCGCCCGCGTAACACCGAAAGGTCAAATTGTAGGTTTCAACCGCTACCAATCCCATGATGTTGTGGCCATCGAGGAATGTCCCGTTTCACGACCCGAGCTTGTTGATGCACTTGGAGCAATCAGATCGGTTGCTGCATTGTTGGCAAACTATTCAAAAGAAATCCGGATTAATGTGACACTGGCGGAAAACGGAATCGATGTCGCTTTGGATGGCTGTAAAATCAATGATGAAAAATTGCGCCAAAGACTTGTTGAGGAGGGCTTGAAGCAATCCTTCATACGTTTAACGGCTGACGGCGAGATCATCATAGAGAAAGAGAGACCGGAACTCCATTTTGGTTCGACGGTTGTCGAACTTGCAGCAGGCGGTTTTCTGCAAGCGACCAAAGAAGCGGAAGAGTTTATGTCCAAGCTTGTCATGCAAGGCTTGAAAAAAACCAAAAATGCGGCCGATCTTTTTTCCGGTGCGGGCACATTTACATTCCGCATGGCCGAAAAGATGAAAGTTCATGCTGTTGAAAATGATGATGACGCTTTAAAAAGCCTTGACCGTGCCTATCGACAGTCAGTCGGGTTGAAGACTGTAACCTATGAAAAGCGGGATTTATTCCGTCGTCCGCTTTTGCCGCGTGAATTGGAAGCTTTTGACGGTCTTGTTTTTGACCCGCCACGGGCAGGAGCCGAAGAACAGGCGCAGGAAATTGCCAAAACAAATATTCCGCATGTGGTTGCGGTTTCCTGTAATCCGATAACATTGGCGCGTGATTTATCTATTTTGATTGAGGGTGGCTACACAGTTGAAAAGCTTGTGCCGTTGGACCAATTTTTATGGTCGCCCCATGTTGAAACGGTTGCTTTGCTTAAAAAGCGCAAGCCCAAGCCAGGCTGGCGCCTTTAAGAAATGTGAACTGCGCTTATCTCTAGCAGGATTTGATTTGCGGCGCAGTTTGAGGATTTTTATAAAAAACCGGTCTTAGGTAAACACCAGCCGTATTTCCGAAGAACGCGGCAACAACCCAAAGCCAGCCATGCAAGCTGCCTGATGCGATACCTGAAAAATAGGCACCGATATTGCAGCCGAAGCCAACACGGGCACCATATCCAAGGAGTAGCCCGCCAATAACGGCAGCGCATGCGGAGCCGACGGGCATGCGGAATTTGAATGCAAAACGACCTGCTAAACCCGCGGCGAGCATTGCACCGGCAATAATGCCGAAATCCATGACCGAAGTGACATTGGAAAATATGCTCGAGCTCAGGTTTTTAGCGTTTCCCGGGTTTTGCCAAAACTGCCAGCTTGCGACGTCGACACCGAAAGCAGAGCTGATTTTTGCCCCCCAAATCGGAAAGGCGCCGGCAATGCTCCATGGCTTTCCTGAAATCACAAGTGTCAAATAATTAAGCAATGCCAAGGCAATGCCGCCCCAAACCATTGGCCAAGGGCCACGGAAAAAGCGTTGTAAACCTTTATGAGTTGTTGTCTTTTCCTGTTCAAGCGCGCCGTGGCGACGTTTTTCGATGATAACTGTCACCGATGCAATGATTGCAAAAAGCACAAGCGAGACTAAAATTCCTAATGGTGCGCCAAGGGTTTTAACTAGCGAAACCGGTTTCAGTGCCGGCATATTTGCCCAGAATGATGCATGAGCCGTTGAAACAAAGCCGCCAAGAACAAAAAATGCAAGAACGAGAAGCATGCGGGCATTGCCGCCACCGAGAGTAAATAGCACACCCGAAGCGCAGCCACCGGCAAGTTGCATTCCCACGCCGAACATAAAGGCTCCAATGATAACCGAAAGGCTTAATGGGGCGAGTGAGCCATTGACGGGATGGCCAAAAACTTCACCGAGGCTTAATGTCGGGAAAAAAAGTAAAACAGCAATTGCTAGCATCAGCATTTGCACGCGCAAACCGCGTCCCCGTCCATCAAGAATGAAATTGCGCCAGGCCGAAGTAAAGCCGAATGACGCATGGTAAAGCGTTATTCCAAGCGCTGCACCGACAAGAAGCAAAAGCCCTTGCTCAACGCTATAGCTAACTGAAAGCCAAATAGCAGCAAGCACAATGAATAAAGCGCTGATAATTTTTGGAAGTGTAAACTGACGAGACAGCTTTTGAGGCTGACCAGACACGACCGTGTACATGGTAATTCCTTTCAATCATGAAAGCCCGTTTCGGGCAATTTCATTATTTTTCCTACAAAATTAAGGTTACATTTTCAATGTTCTTTGTTCAAAAAACAAAAAAATTAGGTTTTTGAAGTGAAAGGTTTTTTTTGAGCTTTTGCAGTGAAGATAAAAAGCGGGATGCTCGATGGACGTTCGGTAGAACTACATTCCAAACGGTGTCTTCTCATAATTCGAAATTGCGTTGGAATTCGGAGTTTTTAAAGCAAAGTCAATGATAGAAAATTTACGACAAAATTGACGGCATCTTTTGAAAAAGAAAATTGTCACCGTCCGGAAAAACATCGGTGAAAAAGGCAATTGAGAGCGGCTTTTCAATAGTTCGTTATTTAGGCGGAATGCCAGATGAATGTCCAAGATAGTTTTATGATTGAAGAACGGCAATTCAGCAAAAAAACTTTGCAATTTCGGAAATCAAAGCCGTCGATTCAGCATATTTCGTGCGGCAATTTGCCGAACCCGATTTGACCGCAATGCGAAGTTGAAGCTATCAGGATTTGGCGCCTTATGATCTCAACGTTTCATGGCCGGAAGTTTGAGATATCAATGTCATCTAAAGCTTGATGTGCGGGTAATATGACCATGAGCAAGTGTCCAGATCAAGGTTACCAACGGTGATACATGGTCGAAAAATACCTGAAGGAGGGCGTGTTCGTCTCCACTTCAGTACACTCGGAAAATTATATTTTCGCGTGAACAGACTATGTCTCGCCTGCGATTGAACCGTTTAGCTACAAGTTGAGAAAAATTTTTCGCGATATCATCAACCGACGAAAGCAACCCTACTACTTTCTGGCTGGGAGCCCAAAATGCTTATCCGTTATTTTCGGTAGCTACTAATTTTAACTGATAATCTGTTCTCAGGCATCAAACGGCAGTGCCACCAATAGTCATTCCATTAATGCGCAAATGTGGTAGACCGACGCCAACCGGAACACTTTGACCATTCTTGCCACACGTGCCGATTCCATTGTCAAGCTTGGGGTCGTTACCGATCATTGTGATACGTTTCATAGCCTCCGGACCATTGCCGATAAGCGTAGCCCCTTTGATCGGGGCAACAATTTTACCGTTTTTGACGCGGTAAGCTTCGGTACATTCAAACACAAATTTTCCCGAAGTGATGTCGACCTGACCACCACCGAAGGAGACAGCATAGATGCCGTCTTTCAAGGAGCCGAGTACCTCTTCAGGCGTATATTGGCCGCTTAGCATCATTGTATTGGTCATTCTTGGCATCGGCGCACAGGCATAGGATTCACGCCGTCCGTTTCCCGTAGGGCGCATACCCATCAAGCGCGCATTAAGCCGGTCTTGCATATAACCGACGAGCTTTCCATCTTCGATCAGAACATTACGTGCGGAAGGCGTTCCCTCGTCATCAACGGTGAGCGATCCACGACGTCCGGCAATCGAGCCGTCATCAATAACTGTCACACCTTTTGCAGCAACCTGTTGCCCCATAAGGCCTGAAAAAGCAGAAGTCTTTTTGCGGTTAAAGTCGCCTTCAAGTCCGTGTCCAACAGCTTCATGCAACATGACCCCTGGCCACCCGCTTGCAAGAACAACGTCGAATGTACCAGCAGGCGCAGGCTCTGCTTCAAGATTGACAAGAGCCATACGCAGCGCTTCGTCGGCTGCCATTTGCCAATTGTCTTCTGCGATAAAACGGTCGAAAGCTTGTCGGCCACCGCAACCATAAAAACCATTTTCCAGCCTGTCACCTTTAGCAGTAACCACTGAAACAGCAAGCCGCACAAGCGGGCGAACATCTCTCACAAGTTCGCCATCAGCACGTAAAATTTCGACTTGTTGCAACGAGCCGGCAAGCGATACAGAGACTTGCCGGACAGCATCATTTTTATTACGGATATAAGAATCGATCTTTTTAAGAAGTGCTACCTTAGCCTCGAATGAGGGGGAATTGAGCGGGTTGAGCTCGTCATAAAGCTTTTTATTGGTGCCACGTGGTGCCGCGCTATAAGTTCCTTTGTAGCCGTTGGTGACAGCTTTTGCCGCATCCGAGGCTCTTTTTAATGCCGCTTTTGTAAGCTCTCCGGAATGGGCATAACCTGTTGCCTCACCCGCTACAGCACGTAGACCAAAACCTTTATCCTGATCGAACGAACCATTTTTCAGTCTTCCATTATCGAAAAGGAGTGATTCACTTTCGCGATATTCAAGAAACAATTCGCCATCGTCAGCATTTTTCAAAGTGTCCTTCACAATTGATTGGACATCATTGGCTCCAACGTCGAATTGTTCGATCAGCGGTTTCATGTAATTTCCCTGTCTTTAAAACGGCTCTTTTCGTTCATTTATATAAAAAATACGAACGCGATAATAAAGGCCGCTTCAATCTTTATTGATCGGTCAAAACGATCCGCGGGGTCGATATCGTCTTCGCCTTATTCCTTTGGCAGCGAAGCGTAAGCGTCCTTCAAGCCGTTAAGGTCGATCATGCCGCCGACGCCTTCTTCAGGTGTCGTAAATATGAAATAGGTCGCCATTTTTCCTTCAAGAAATGACTTGAGATCATCATCTTTCAGAAATGCTTCGGCTACGCAATTGTCACCAAGACAGCGGCGATATTCCATTTTGCCCATATCTTTATTGTCTATCTTGATACCTACGCCCAAACGCAGTTCTACCCTGATAGGAACAAAAACCCGCATAAGCGTGCCCTGATTTTTAGGCAACTTATAAAGCGTGACACGAAAAGCAATATCGGGCCGGTTTTGCGCACGCACGTTCTGGACAACTTCACATTGGACATTCGGTGTCCCGGGGGGAAGGGAACAAACTTTCGTCCATGCTCCAAAGGTTTTCGGAGCAGGCACATCCTGTTGGTTGGGCGTTTGCGCCTCTGCAAGAGCAAGGCAAAGACCGATCATCGTTAGAGAAGACGCGGCGACGCCACAAGCTCGTTTGAAAAAATGACGAAGTGACATAGAAACTCCTGCTCGAATCATCCCGACGATATCGCGCTTCAGCGTTCGTGAAAAGAGTCCACAAGCACGACAGTGTAAACCATTCACAACAGATATCACTTAAAGTTCAATTCTTGGGCAAGAACATGGCAAAAATGCGCTGAATTGACAATTATGGCAATGAAGTGTTTCTATTTGGGTCTGTTTGTCGCATTGTTTTGATGTAAAATTGTTGTAAAACGAAATGAAAACAGGTTTCGCAATCAATAGAATGCTTGATTACGTTGGCAAAATTGATGTCTGAATACGCAAAGAAAAGTTTTTTTTCATCGTTATCGAACTTGGATAGCAAAGCAATCGGTACACTCTATCTGGTGCTCGCAATTGTAGCAGGCGTCATCGGCGCAGCGTTTTCGTTTGTCTTGCGTCTTTATATGAACGGGAACGATTTTGCCTTTTTCATCGGTATTTTTCCGAGAGATACAGCTTTTTTATCATTCATGAGCACTGCGCACGCGCTGATTTTGGTTTTCTTTATGGTTATGCCTGCACTGATTGGCGGTTTTGCCAACTGGTTTATACCGTTGATGATTGGCACGCATAACGTTGCATTTCCGCGTGCAAATTTGGTGGCATTCTTATTGCTACCCGTTACAATTCTTTTTGGATTCATGGCACTTTTTTCAGGCGGCGACGGAAGTAACGTCAAAATATTGATGCTTGCAACGATCGTCATCGGGTCGATCTCGTTCATTATTACGTTTATCAATTTCATCACAACAATTATTACAATGCGGGCGCCAGGGCTTACTCTTTCGCGTTTGCCAGTTTTTGTCTGGGCGGTGCTGGTCTCGTCGTTTCTGGGACTGGTTTCGGTTCCCGCAATGCTTGCTGCTTTGACGCAACTTGTTTTTAACGGTTCGGGCAATGCCGGACATTTATCAATGATGGTATGGTTCTTCAGCCATCCGGAAATATTTGTGCTGCTCCTGCCGGCTTTCGGTATTATCAGTGAAATTCTGGTAACCTTCTGCAAGCGTCGTCTTTTTATGGAAAACGTTGTTATTGCGGCTATGGTATTTACCGGCACGATCGGTTCCATCCTCTGGATGAACGATCTTTTCCAATTCGAAAAGCCTGATATCATGGCTCATTATTTCAAGGTTTCGCTGCCTTTTATCATTTTGCCAACTGGTTTTATCCTTTTTAGCTGGTTTGTGACATTGGTTAAGAGTTGTTTCAAATTCGAGACACCGATGTTGTGGGCAATGGGGTTTTTCTTTGTTGTCTTGATGGGGCAACTTTCAGCATTGCAGCTTGTAACAATCGGCAACGGCATTAGCCCTAAGGATCAATCAGTATTTGTTGCCCATTTCCATTACATCCTGTCGCTCAGTGCTGTTTTTGCAATTTTTGCCGGTTGGTATTACTGGTTGCCGAAAATGACAGGATATCGTTGCAGCAAAGCCATCACGAGGTTGCACTTCTGGTCATTGTTTGTCGGCGTTAACGCTATTTTCCTGCCTCAACATCTCAATGAATTAACTGATAATGCTCTTTTTAGCCCGACGATATTGGGTATGTCCTCGTCAGTCGGAGCACTTCTTGCAGCCTTTTCGGTTATTGTTTTTCTATTGGGGCTTTGTAAAACTTTTATCGTAAGACAAAAAGCAGAAGACAATCCGTGGGGCGAGGGTGCTTTGACGTTGGAATGGCAATTGCCGTCACCTCCGAGCAAGGACGCATGGGAAAAAGTGCCTGTCGTAACAAAATAACGGGTGCTGGGCTTGAGGATTTTTGAAATCTAACGCGTTTATTTTTTTAAGTTTGAGCCGAATAACTATGAGCCGGGCAAATTGCCTTATAACTGGAGAAACGTCTCTGAAAGGCTGACAAAACATGCTTGCAAATCTGCATCAGACGTGTAGTTTTAATTAGCTGTTCCACAATCGGATTTTTAATTTTGAGTTTGTATATTTTTCAAAAATTTATATTCGAAATTGGAATAGTGTATAAAAAATTAGCGGAAAATTTTTTGTGCTATTGCCATTGAATTGACCGCCGCAAACAACGTGCTTGAAGTTTGTTTGATCTTCAAGAAATTGATATTGCTTCCTTAAAAAAGAAATTAATAGTTGCGTTTTGTTGTTAAAATCGCTTCTATAGTCGGGGTTGTTTTAACCTTTTTAAACAGGTTTTGTCAGGTGAACGCCAAGAAGTTACCGTTTTAAAAGGTGCCTTTAAAAGAACGGGTTATATATGTCTATATTAAAGCAAGCATCGCAAAAACCACATTTGGTTGGCCCATCGGAAGCCGATGCGAACGACTATATAATTCTTTTGAAGCCGCGGGTTATGTCTCTGGTGGTGTTCACTGCGCTTGTCGGCATGATGGTTGCACCTAATCCGATCAATCCCGTTCTCGGCTTTCTGGCAATTCTATGCATTGCCGTTGGTGGCGGGGCGTCGGGCGCTTTGAATATGTGGTATGATGCCGATATTGATGCCATCATGAAACGCACCAAAAAACGTCCTATACCGGCTGGCAAGTTAACGGGCGGTGAAGTGCTGGTTTTCGGTCTCGTATTGTCGGCATTGTCAGTGCTTACAATGGGCATTTTCATCAACTGGTTTTCGGCCGCATTTCTTGCTTTTACAATATTCTTTTATGTTGTGATCTACACCATGTGGCTTAAACGCTCTACGCCGCAAAATATCGTTATCGGCGGTGCTGCTGGTGCATTTCCTCCGATGATCGGCTGGGCGGCGGCAACCGGTACAATCAGCATTGAAAGCGTTGTGCTCTTTCTCATTATATTTATGTGGACCCCTCCGCATTTCTGGGCCCTGTCGCTTTTTGTTACGACCGATTATGGGGCTGCCCATATTCCGATGATGCCGAATGTAAAAGGCGAACGATCGACGAAAAACCAGATTTTCGTTTATGCAATTTTGATGGCACTATGCGGAATTGCACCCTATTTTATCGGCTTTGCCGGTATAACTTACGGTGTTTTGTCAACGATTTTGGGTGTTATCTTTGTCTATCATTCCTACCAACTTTGGAAGACGGAAAATCGCGAAGAAACTGTAGCACGTGCGAAGAAACTGTTTTTCTTCTCGCTCTTTTATCTCGCAGCTTTGTTTGCGGTGTTGCTTATAGAATCGCTGACTACTCGCCTCATGGGCTATCTGGGAGCATGAATATGGACGGGCAAAAGCATCTCGATCAAATCGAACTTACAGAAATTCAGAAAAAAGCTCAGCGTCATCGGGCAAAAGGCCTTGCTATTGCACTTTTTCTTTTTGTTCTTCTTGTATATGCGGCCACGATGGCGCATGTGGGTGCCTGAAATAACGGGTTCACCCAAGGAAATATTATGACATCAAAACCTCCATTAACAATTCGCCTTTGCGGGCCACGCGGTTTTTGCGCCGGAGTTGACAGGGCGATACAGATTGTCATTCTTGCATTGAAAAAATATGGTGCGCCCGTCTATGTGCGTCACGAGATCGTCCATAACCGCTATGTGGTTGAAGGGCTACAGGCACGCGGTGCAATTTTTGTCGAAGAACTTGACGAGATACCGGCCGAACACCACAACCAACCGGTGATTTTTTCGGCCCACGGTGTTCCAAAATCGGTGCCTGAAGAAGCGCGTTTGCAAAATCTTTTTTATCTTGATGCGACTTGTCCGTTGGTGTCAAAAGTTCATAAACAGGCTATGCGTCATCAGCGCAACGGGCGTCATGTCATTCTGATCGGCCATTCCGGTCATCCCGAAGTTATCGGAACAATGGGGCAGGTAGACGCCGGTACCGTAAGTTTGATTGAAAATGTCGAGGATGCTGAAAATTACCAGCCATTACCCGGCCAAAAATTGGGTTTTGTTAGCCAGACGACGTTGTCTGTTGAAGACACAGCTGAAATCATCGAAGTGTTGAAACGCCGTTTTCCCGATATTGAACCACCGGCTGCAGAGTCGATTTGTTATGCGACGACCAATCGTCAGGAAGCGGTGAGGGCGGCAGCTCCGGGCAGTGATCTATTTTTGATTGTTGGTGCTCCGAACTCATCGAATTCCCGTCGTTTGGTCGAAGTTGCCGAGCGCTTTGGTGCCAAGCGGTCACTACTTGTTCAACGTGCGGCGGAAATAGATTTTGCCCATTTGAATAATGTCCACACGGTGAGCCTTTCCGCCGGCGCCTCGGCACCGGAAATAATTGTTGATGAAATCATTGCGGCATTCAGAAAACGCTATGACGTGACTATAGAAATTGCCGAGACTGCGGTTGAAAATGAAACCTTTTTGGTCAACAGGGAATTGCGGGAAGTTGTGTTGACGCCGGAAGATATGGAATTTGTCAACGGCAAGGGTATTCCCGATAAAGACAAGTAAAGAAAACATGAGCTTGCTCGTGTGGGGCAAATAATGGCTGTTTATACCGATATCAACGAAGATGAATTAACAAGCTTTCTGAACGATTATTCAATCGGCGCACTACAATCTTATAGAGGTATTGCCGAAGGTGTCGAGAACTCGAACTTCATGCTCCATACAGAAGCAGGACGTTTCATCCTCACTTTGTTTGAAAAGCGTGTCAATAAAGAGGATCTGCCGTTTTACCTTGAATTGATGAACCATCTGGCACTGAAAGGAATTTCGTGTCCACACCCCATCAAACGCAAGGATGGAAAAATGATCGGCGAGCTTGTGGGGAGGCCCGCTATAATCGTTTCTTTTCTTGAAGGTGTTTGGCTCAGAAAGCCTAATGTCGAGCATTGCCGAGAAGTCGGAAAAGGCATGGCAAAAATGCATCTCGCAGGTCTCGACTTTCCTCTTAAACGGAAAAATAGCCTGTCGATCGACGCCTGGCGACCTTTATGGAATTTAAGCCGCGGACGGGCAGAAGAATTGGCATCCGGGCTAGTTAAAGAGATTGACAGGGAACTCGACTATCTCGAAAGCAACTGGCCTGATAATTTGCCCCAAGGCGTTATCCATGCCGATTTCTTCAATGATAATGTTTTTTTCCTGAACGATCATATGTCAGGCATCATAGATTTCTATTTCGCATGCACAGATATGCTCAGCTATGATCTTGTCATTGCCCTCAATGCATGGTGCTTTGAACGGGATTATTCTTATAATGTGACCAAAAGCGAGGCGCTGCTCAAAGCCTATTGCGCTGTCCGTCCGCTTCAACAAAACGAGATTGACAATATACTGGTTCTTGCCCGTGGAGCAGCAATCAGATTTTTCCTCACGCGCCTTTATGATTGGTTCAATACGCCTTCAAACAGTCTGGTTGTGAAAAAGGATCCACTCGAATATTGGCGGAAATTGAATTTTTTTAGAGACGTCAATAAACCATCTGAAATCGGGCTCTAGAACGCGGACGGTCCCTTGAAACAGGTCGAAATATTCACTGATGGCGCTTGTTCCGGCAATCCCGGACCGGGAGGTTGGGGGGTGCTATTGCGTTGGAACGGCGTTACAAAAGAACTTTACGGCGGGGAACCCGATACCACCAATAATCGTATGGAATTGACGGCGGCAATCAATGCGCTCGATGCTTTAAAAGAACCATGTAACGTTGATCTTTACACTGACTCTGTTTACGTGCGGGATGGGATTTCAACCTGGATTGAAGGCTGGAAGGCGAAAGACTGGAAAACGTCTGCGAGAAAGCCTGTCAAAAATGCCGACCTTTGGCACAAACTTGATTTGGCTCGCACACGCCATAACGTGAACTGGCATTGGGTCAAAGGACATGCCGGTCATCCTGAAAACGAACGCTGTGACGAGCTTGCCCGTAAAGGCGTTGATGAAAACCGCTAACGATTTATTTGCTTTGTGACGTCAACATGCCGGTGAAAGAAGCGGGTTTTGCTTCGACGATATAAGAGATCGTCAAAGGGCCTTTGCTGTTTTTTGCAATGATCGGTGCCGCAAAAACAGTTTCATTCCGGCTGTTTTTGATAATTTCAGCCGGACCGATTTCATCTGTCTTTCCATCAAGAAAAAGTGCCGATATGTTTTGTCCATTTTGGTGGGTAATCGTAACGTTAAGTATGTTCTCGTTGTTACTGGCGCGAATAACAATATTTTCGGGAGTCGTTTCCGGTAGTTTTTCTTCCGCCATTGTAAGAAGCGAGCTTGAAAGAGCGGTATTGGCATTCTGGTCGGAAAAGTCGAACGGGATATCAAGAGGCATGCATATTTCTTTACATAAGCCGATTGTAAGTTGACCTTTCAAGCTTTCGCCATTGTCGGCTTTTTCAACCGTGAAAGGCAATAGAACGCTGTTTTTATAGCCGATCGACCAGTCACTGCCATCTTTGAAGAGATGAGGTACAGGATACATAATCTCGTAGCTTGAAGGGGGAGAAAAATCGAAAGAAGGCGCCATCCCCGAATTTCCGGGATTTTTCCAATAGGTTTTCCAATCCGGCTTCAGGTTGACTTCTATAACACCACGCAGACGCCCCTTTTCGGCAATAGGCTGTAATGCGAGGCGCACCCGTCCCCCCTCGAACTCATGCCATGGCGTTGCCAATAGCGTTGAAGTGTCATTTGTTTTGGTAAAGGCGGGCGTTTGGGCAACGACTGGCGTTTGACCAAAGCCGACAAAACATGCAAGCACAAGGAAAATCAAAACGGCTATGAGCTTAAAAAACTGGTACAACTGTTTCAGCTTCCGTTAAAATATCATTTTGTTTAAGACTTTTGACGAAAAAATTCACTTTTTCCTTGCAACTCATCAATACACGATTACTTTTAAATTATGGATAAAATTAGCACAATGAAAAAACGCGACGGCTTTTTGAATGGTCATCTGCTTATAGCAATGCCCGGCATGGGGGATGAACGTTTTGCACACGCGGTTATCTATATCTGTGCCCACTCGGACGAGGGGGCAATGGGCATTATGCTGAACCGGCGTCAGGATTTGAAGTTTCCGGATTTGCTGTTGCAACTTGGAATAATCAATGCCGCCCAAGCCATCCATTTGCCCGAGCCGATAAAGCTTTTTCCTGTGAGAAATGGCGGGCCGGTTGATCGTTCGCGCGGTTTTGTCCTTCATACCGATGATTATGCCTGCCGGACGACGATACCTGTTACCAGAGATATTTGTCTTACTTCGACAACTGATGTCTTGAAGGCAATGAGCGTCGGGAAAGGACCACAGCACGCTATAATTGCGCTCGGTTACGCAGGCTGGGCAGGTGGGCAACTCGAAGCCGAAATCGCTGCAAATGGCTGGCTAACGAGCCCCGTTGATGCGGATTTTCTGTTTGCTCAGGATTTTGACCATCAATATGAACAAAGCCTGAAGAAAATGGGCATTGATCCGACATTTCTTATTGGTCAAGCCGGTCACGCTTGAAAAAACATGTCATTTCAATCGTTTGTACTTTTATCGATTATCATGGCGACGCGAAGCTGAGATGTAAGCGTTTATTGCAATTCTCCATCAGGCCGACGTTTCATTCAATCAATAAGCGTAAGCGTTATCAAAATAATAAGCGCTGTTATCGACGCTGTCCGATAACAGGAGAAACCGGATATCCATTTGATAATATTTTAAACGGCGGCTTTGGGATGTTTCATGACGAGTGTAATCAGATCTTCGACGCCGACAGGTTCGGTGAATACATTGCTTTGAACAAATTCACAGCCTTCTTCGCGCAGCATAACAGCTTCATTTTCTTTCTCGACACCTTCAGCAATTACTTTGAGATCGAGGTCATGTGCGAGTGTGATGATCGATTTTAATACCAGCCTTTTTTTCGAGCTATTTACCTCCAGAAGCGAACGATCAAGTTTGATCATATCGAACGGATAACCTAATAGAAAGGCGAGTGAAGAATAGCCGGTCCCGAAGTTATCAAGCGCAAGGCCGATGCCGAGAGCCTTGATTTTTTCCAACAAATTGGAAGACTGTTCGGGGTTTTCAATCAGAATTGATTCAGACATTTCCATCATCAGGCGCCCCTTGTTAATAGGATTGCGCATCAGAATTGCTTTAAGCTCGTTAATCAATTCCTGATGAACCATTTCCGCACTCGGTATATTGACAGATACGAAAAATGATTGCTTCGGGAAACGGTCCTGAATATGGGTAAGATCTTCGGCAACTGTTTTCATAGCAAACCGTGCGAGATCCATCACCACGTGTTCGCTTTCGGCTGTATGGATGAAATCAACGGCTGAAAGGTTACCATGACGCGGATGGTGCCATTCCATCAATGCTTCGAATCCGACGATTTGGCCGTCATTAAGGTCGAGAACAGGGTGATAGAGAACCTTGATTTCATTGCGTTGAAGGGCATAACGAATATCATTGCCCATGCTGTTGCGCTCAAGCCCCAATGTGCGGAAATTCGGGCGGAACGGTTCGATTTTATTACCGCCGGATTTTTTGGCGTGAATCATCGCAAGTTCTGCATCACTCAACATATCTTCGGCATTCGAATTGCCTTCAGTCCAGGTAATAAGGCCAATCGAAGCAGAAAGTTTGACTTCACGTTCGGAAAACAGAATTGGTGCGGCAACTGTTCTTTGTAACTGGTCGGCAAAAGCAGCGATTTTTGCAGGATCGGTCTGGCTTGTGAGGACGATTGCGAAACGATCTGTCGAGAGGCGCGAAAGTGTGTCTTCAGGTGTAATAAGGCGCCCCAGACGGCGGGCAATTGTCAGCAGAAATGTGTCACCTACCGACATGCCGAATTGATAATTTATATTACGAAAACCATCAAAATCGATAACGAATACAGTTGGCCTGATCGGCCGACCTGCAACAGCAAGATTTACAAAAGTTTGTAAGTGATCAAGGAAGAGCTGCTGGTTCGGAAGACCTGTCAGGTTGTCATGGACAGAATCCTGCAACAATCTCTCTTCGGCTTTTTTGTGGTCGGTTACATTGACGAGCGTGCCCACGACCCGCACAATTTCTCCGTCCGAACCTATGACCGGCCGTGCTCTTAGTGAGAACCAGTAATAATGTCCGTCACCGGAACGGAGTCTCAGTGTTTGGTCGATACGCCCCTTACGTGTGTCGAGGATCATATCGAGTATGGCACGGAAACGATCGCGATCGTCGCTGTGTAAAGCGTCAACCCAATTGCGGATGGTTCCATTCAATTCACCAGCTGTAGATCCGAGGTAGAGAGAAAGATCGGGGTTGATGACCACACGGTCACGGCGTACATCCCAGTCCCACACAATATCGCCAGCCCCCATAACGGCAAGAGCTTGCCGTTCAAGGTCGGAAAATATCCCCTGATGGAATGCGCCGCCTGAAAAAGCGTGTTGCATAACCGTGAAAGCAATGAGCAGAACAATGAGAACCAGACCGCCTGCTAGTGCAGGTTGAACAATATCGTTATCAAGTTTGCCGGTCACACACACATATGCCCCGCATAGCCAGAAGATAATGAGAAGCCATGTCGGGATCAGCATAATAGCGCGGTCGTAACCGCGAATGGAAAGGTAACCGATGAGTACAACGCCGAGAAGAGCGGTAAGACCAAAGGAAAGCCGTGCTATGCCAGCAGCACGCGTCGGGTCATAAATTGCGAAGGCGCCAAGGGCACAAAGAGCGATAATCCATGCTGCTGCGCCATAGCTGAAATGGTAATGCCAGCGATTGAGGTGGAGATAGGTAAAAAGAAAAATGAAAAGCGATGCTGCAAGAGCCACTTCTGTTGCCGCGCGCCAGATAGGTTCGGTTTCGGCCGAAATGACGAACAATTTATTAAGAAAATTGAAATCGATACCGATATATGCAAGTACCGACCAAGCCACTGCTGCTGTTGCCGGGAAAAGCCCCGTTCCGCGTACGACAAAAAGAACACTCAAAAGAAGTGCAAGAAGACCGGAAATGCCGAGCAATATACCGTGATAGAGCGTGTAGGAATTGATGGTATCCTTATAGGCTTCAGGTTCCCAAAGATAGACTTGCGGTAATTTCGGTGAACCGAGTTCGGCAACAAGAGTGACGACTGCACCGGGATTGATTGTAATGCGGAAAACATCTGAATCGGCACTTGATTGGCGGTCGAGTGCAAAACCTTCCGATGGCGTGATAGATTGTATGCGTACAGAGCCGAGATCGGGCCATAACAATCCCGAACCCGCCATGCGATAATGTGGAGTGACAATCAGCCTGTCAATCTGGTCGTCTGTCGGATTGGCAATGGCAAAAACCGCCCAGTCGCTTTCTGCATGATCGCCATTCCCCTGCATTTCTATACGCCGCACAATTCCATCAGGACCGGCCGCTGTCGATGTTTGGAAAGTGTTTCCTTTTATGTGGTGAATCTCGACTGCACGCGAGAGATCAAGTGCTGTATCCTGTGAAGATATTTTGACCGGTTCAATAGACAATGCTGTCTGGCACAAGGCGATCAAGCCCAATGTCCAGAATATAAAAATGCCAATGGTTTTGCCTATTGTCTTCACAACGCCTCACTTTCAAATTGACTTTGTTGTTCTTTCCATTTCCAACAAAGAATAAAGGTAGTGATCTTGCCATTCGCCATGGATTTTCACATAGGAACGCATCAGTCCCTCCCGAACAAAACCACATTTTTCCAATAAGGAAATGGAGCGTATATTTGTCGGAATCGTGGCAGCTTGCAGACGGTGTAATTTGAGCTGTTGAAAAGCAAAATCAACCATCAGCTCCAGACTTTCATGCATAAATCCATGGCCGGAATATTTTTCTCCACACCAATAGCCGATCTCGCCCGATTGTACGACACCCCGCCTGATGTTACCGAGACTTATTCCACCGATAAGATTGTTACTGTCGTTTAAAAACACAAAAAAGACAAAGAACTGGCCGTTTTTGCGTCCTTCAATGTAACGGTCAAGATGGTTTTTATAACGGGAAAGTGTGTGTGCATCTGCAGGCCAGAGGGGTTCCCATGGTTCCAGAAATGCGCGGCTTTCGGTTCTCACGGCTGCCCATTCTTTATAGTCATCAATCATCGGAAAGCGCAAATAAACGTCTTTCGTCTTTAAATTCGGAAGCCGGATTTTCTCCTGCTGCTTATGCGGCTGACGCCGGAAGGGCATTTTGAACATGCCATTGCCTTTCTGGCTGCTCTTAGTAAGGGCGCCGTCTGGCTCCTGAAGAAAGAGCCGCAACCAAATCACCGTAACTCATAATTGGTCCTATTGCTCCAACTGCTGCCAATGTGGGTTTTGAATCGATAAATAAGCGTTCGGCCAAATCGGTCAACCTGTCTACTGTAAGCAGAGACAGACGTTCCAATGTTTCGGATGTGGGAATCGGACGACCATAGAGGAGCATTTGTCGTGCAATTGTTTCGGCGCGGCTTGAAGGGCTTTCTTGTGACATTATGAGGCTGGCGCGATATTGTTCGCGCGCACGGTCAAGTTCTTTCTGGTCAATCTTTTCACTCACTTTGTAAAGCTGTTCCAGAATAACGGGAATGAGGTCATGCAAACCGTCTTCGCTTGATGCAGCATGGACTCCGAAGAGTCCAATATCTGAAAACCCCCAGTGAAAAGCATAAATAGAATAGCAAAGCCCGCGTTTTTCGCGCACTTCCTGAAACAGACGCGACGACATTCCTCCACCCAGAATAATGGAAAGGATTTGAGAGGCATAATAGTCACGTATATGATAGGCTCGCCCTTCGAAGCCTAAGAGCACCTGGGCATCTTTGAGATTACGATATTCGCGAAAATCTCCTCCCACATAATTTGCAAGATCGGCAAGAGGTGCCGGCGAATGGGCGCGATAATTGCCGAGTCGTTTCTCGACTTCCTTGACAAAAGACTGATGGTTGACGGCGCCGGTTGCTACAAAAATCATGCGGTCGGCACTGTAATGCTCATTCATGAAGTTACGTAAATTATCGGCAGTGAGACTGCGCACCGATTGCGCTGTGCCAAGGATAGGCCTTCCGATTGTCTGGTGACGAAACGCTGTTTCAGTGAAATGGTCGAACACAATGTCTTCCGGCATGTCGTTGGCTGCGCCGATTTCTTGCAAGACAACCTGTTTTTCACGTTCAAGCTCGGTTTCGTCGAATTTCGGCGTGGTGATAATGTCGGCGAGAATATCAACAGCAAGCGGTATGTCATTTTTCAGGACACGGGCATAATAGGCGGTGGTTTCGACACCTGTTGCCGCATTGATTTCGCCACCGACATCTTCGATTTCAGCGGCAATTTCATAGGCAGTGCGGTTGGCTGTCCCCTTGAAGGCCATATGCTCGAGCATATGGGCTACGCCATGTTCTTCAAATTTTTCGTTGCGGGAGCCGGATTTTACCCATATGCCGAGAGCAACACTCTCGATCTGTGGCATCGTATGTGTGACGATCGTCAAACCATTGCCGAGCCGGCTGATTTCTACGCCCATACTCATAAAGCTCCTTCATTCAAAACTTTAATAAAAAACCACATTGCGCATTTTCTGTCTTTTGGAAAAAATGAATAGGGTTAATGGCAAGCGCGGGATTTTGCACCAATATAGTCCTTGACGATTTTTTCGTCGTTCTTCAATGTTTCATAGTGTTCAGGCTTTTCCATAAGCCCGTTAAGCCAATGGGGAAGCTTGGGAGTTTGACCACAAGCTTTATTGACGGCATCCGGAAATTTTGCCGGATGAGCGGTAGAAAGGACAACCATTGGAATGGTTGTTTCCATGTGTTCGCGGGCAACTTTTACAGCTATTGCGGTATGGGGATCGGCAAGATAATGGCTTTCTTTGTAAAGCGTGTCTATCATACGGGCGGTTTCTGTTTCGGTGGAACGGCCGGCCGAAAATAGAGCCCGGATTTTTTCAAGAACCGTTTTATCAATGGTAAATTCGCCCGATTGTTTAAGACTTTCCATCGAGTTGCGGATTAAAACCGCATTGCGTCCGGATGCCTCGAATAACAGGCGCTCGAAATTTGACGAGACTTGTATATCCATGGATGGCGAGGTGGTGTGTTTGAGCGAACGGATCTGATAAACTCCGGTTGAAAGTGTGCGTGCCAGAATATCGTTATCATTGGTGGCAATGACGAGATGGGCTATGGGCAGCCCCATGCGGGAAGCAACAAAGGCTGCAAAAATGTCACCGAAATTGCCGGTGGGAACAGTAAAGGAGATAGCTCGGTCAGGTGCACCAAGAGAAATTGCCGACGTAAAATAATAGACAATTTGGGCCATGATACGCGCCCAATTGATCGAGTTGACTCCGGAAAGAGCCGTTTTATCCCGAAAAGCGTGATCGTTGAACATGGCTTTGACCAAAGCCTGGCAATCGTCGAAGTTTCCTTCAATGGCAAGTGCATGCACATTGGCATTTTTATTGGTTGTCATCTGCCTTTGTTGGACGGGCGAAACATGCCCTTTCGGAAATAGAATAAAAATATCGCATCGCTCGCGTCCGGCAAAAGCTTCAATTGCAGCCCCTCCGGTGTCTCCCGACGTTGCACCGATAATTGTGGCACGCTTGTTCTGGCGGTTCAGTATATAGTCCATCAATCGGCCAAGTAATTGCATGGCAACATCCTTGAACGCCAATGTGCGGCCATGAAAGAGTTCGAGTATGAATTCACTGGTATTGGTCTGGACAAGGGGGCAAACAGCAGGATGACGGAATGTCCGATAGGCATCGTCAACCATAGAATCAAAATCATGGCGTTCGATTTCACCGTCTATAAATGGCCAAAGAACAGTTTTAGCAATTGTTGCGTATGAGTTTCCGCGCAAAGCTTTGAGCGAATCCGGTGAAAAATGGGGATAAGTTTCTGGCAGATAAAGCCCGCCATCACGCGCAAGTCCCGTCATGACAGTATCGCAAAAGCCGAGTACCGGTGCATTGGCTCTTGTACTGATATATTTCATTTCTATACTCCTCGGGCCTAAAACTGTGAAAAAAATGTTTGATGTCGCGCTATTTTACAACCTTTACGGGACTGAAAACGTCCTCTATTTTTACCAGACTTGCCAAATTATAGAAAAAGCGAGAAAACAACAAATCACTATTATTGATCGCTGATATAGAACAGGTTTACTACTCTAGGAAAGTCCACTTCATGGATAAAAAGTCGATTTATCGTTTTTCATTGGGCTTTGGCCTCATTATTGCCGCTTCGTCAACGTTGTCGGGATGTTTTATCCATAAGAAAGTGGACAATGTTCCGCCCGAACCGCAAATAACGGAAGCACAGTTGCGCGCCTATTGTCCAGTTGTTCTCATGCGTGATGACACGGCTTTTTATGATGTTTACGAGCGCGGTGGTGAAGGCGACGCCAATAAAGTCATGTATCAGGCTGCGATCAGAGATGTAACAAGAACCTGTAATACAACGGATACAACGCTTTCTATGCGTGTTGCAGCTTCCGGCCGTGTGGTACCGGGACCGATGTTTAAAAAAGGTTCGGTATCATTGCCTATCCGCGTCACCGTTATGGAAGGTGATAGTGTGATATATTCCAAGTTGCGTAATTATCCGGTAGAGATCAGCAATGGCGTTGATGCAACGCAGTTCATTTTTTCCGACGATCAAATATCGTTCCCCAAACCGACAGCAAAAAACATTCGTGTTTTTGTTGGCTATGACAGAGGGCAAAAGAAATAATGTTTACAATGGCCGGTATTATTTCCGAGCCGGTTTTGTTTAAATGACTAAAATGATTAAAAAGGCTTGAGAAAAAGCGTTCTCAAGCCTTTTCTTTTTACGATTTTTCAAAAAAATTCCGACAACAGAATTGTAAGCTTTGTTGATTCAAACGTCTTTTAAGAATCCTGCTACAGAGTTTCCAAAGGTTAGTAAAGGCAATTATTTTCTGTATTTTGATAACAATAATGGTCGATGTCGAAGAGTTATCCGAACCTTATTGATTGCTCGTGACAAGAACTGACATGACTGGCTGATTGAGATAAAATCAGATATCTTTCCACTCGGACATAGCTTTCAAGACAGCAGGCAAATCCGTATGGTGAGCAATAACTGTTTCGGCACCCGCTTCAGTGAGGACGTCAGCAAGGCCGCGGTAAGCATGGGAACCGCCGGTGAAGCCGACAACCCGCATACCCGCTTTTACCGCTCCGCGTACACCATGGACGGAATCTTCTATAACAATTGTATTTTCAGGCTTTGCATGCATTTTATCGGCCGCGTAAAGATAAACATCCGGTGCCGGCTTTACTTTCCCTGTGCCGACTTCCGGTGCTGAAAAAATCTTATTTTCAAAGAGATCACATAGGCCAACAATCGTAAGCATATGTTTTATGTCCTGGCTCCTCGAGTTGGAACAGATACAATAAGGATAAAGCTTGGCAACAGCTTCGACGGCTTCACGTGCACCGTCAATTCCAAGCAGCTCGTCTTTCATACGCTTTTTGAAAAGTTCAGGCACTTTTTCAATCAGGCTGACAGAAAGCGGAACATCCGACTGCTTTTCAATTTCTTTAAGAATATCAAGGAAAATAAGCCCTGCGTAACGTTCGGACAGTTCTTCAGGTGTTATTTCATAACCTTCTATTGCCAGTAATTCAGATTCAATCTGGGCCGCCAAATATTCTGAATCAACGAGAACACCATCACAATCGAAAATAACCAGATCTATCTGCGGCATCGGATTTATCCTGTAATCTATCAAATTGATTGGCAATCTTTTAGACGTTTCAACTTGTCATTGGCAAGAGCTGATGAAAAATGTGCTGTTCTTAATTTTGTGTTCTTTTAACCTAATGAAACGTGCGATTGATTTGACAAAAAACAAAAATTCAAGCGGTAGTCGTGCCTTACACAACGATTGATTGGCCTGAAAAAGACACAAGTTCAGCTTTATATCCAAGCGTAACGCCTGCGAATTCTTGAACGAGAATCAGTCTATTCCAAAAACCTGTGCGCTTTAACGCGATATTTACCCTATTTCGTCAATTTAAGCTTGTCAGAGCCGTGATTCGATTGGTCACGGAGTTTTTAGTATTTTGAGTATGTGTGGTCGAGTATCCAATGACTGTTGTTCGTCTTGTAAAAGATCTCGTTCAGGCTTCACCGGAAGAAGCATGGCGTAACCAGATTTTAAAGGGTGACTGCGTTGCAGCACTCAATAAACTGCCAAGTCAATCGGTTGACGTTATTTTTGCCGACCCGCCTTACAACCTGCAGCTTGCAAATGCATTGCATCGCCCTGACCAGTCATTGGTGGATGCTGTGGATGATGATTGGGACCAGTTCGAGAGCTTTGCAGCCTATGATGCCTTCACACGAGCCTGGCTTCTTGCTTGCCGCAGAGTGTTGAAACCGAACGGGACAATCTGGGTTATCGGTTCCTATCATAATATTTTCAGGGTTGGTACCGCTTTGCAGGATCTCGGCTTCTGGATGCTCAATGATATCATCTGGCGAAAAACCAACCCGATGCCCAATTTCAAGGGACGCCGTTTTCAGAATGCACATGAAACGCTAATCTGGGCATCGCGTGACAAGAATGCCAAAAAATACACTTTCAATTATGAAGCGATGAAAGCTGCCAATGATGACGTGCAGATGCGCTCCGATTGGCTGTTTCCGATTTGCACTGGCGGGGAACGGCTGAAAGACGAAAACGGACATAAAATCCATCCCACGCAGAAGCCGGAAGCATTGCTTGCGCGCGTCATCATGTCTTCGACAAAACCCGGCGACGTTATTCTGGACCCATTTTTCGGTTCCGGTACTACGGGTGCAGTTGCCAAGCGGTTAGGGCGTGATTTTGTAGGAATCGAGCGTGAACAATCCTATATCGATGCAGCATTGGAAAGAATTCGTGCAGTCGAGCCGCTTGCAAAACCGGAGCTTGCCATGCTTTCGGGAAAACGGGCAGAACCGCGTGTGGCATTTGTCAGTCTGCTTGAAGCAGGATTATTAAAGCCGGGCTCTGTGCTTTATGACAAAAAACGCAAACACGCTGCTATCATCCGCGCAGACGGGACGGTGGTTGTTGATGGTGAAGCCGGCTCTATCCATATGATGGGGCGGAAAGTACAAAACAGCGCCAGCTGCAACGGTTGGACCTTCTGGTATTTCGAGAAAGATGGTCAATTGATTCTGATAGATGAACTCCGTCTTATTATTCGGGAACAAATGACAAAACAGGGCGTTTAAAAGCTGAACGGTCGGATAATCTCCAGTCTCCGATCATAAAAAGGCGTGCGCATGAATTGCGCCGCCTTTTATTTTTTTCTGTTAGTCTTTTTTGGTTTCGTGCCGCGGGTTTTAAAACTATCCGGAATGGCAGCAGCAATTGCTTTTTTCATAACAGTAGGCAGAGCTTCCCCCGAAAGTTCGTTTGTTTTGCACCACCAACCATTGCCGGCAACCGATTTTTCGACATTTCGGGCCAAATAGACATCAAGAGTGAGTGAAAAATGGGTAAAGACGTGGTGGGCTTTGCCCTTCAACACCCAGTCGGCATGAAATGGAGCGTCAGCGACAGAATAATTATTTTGTCCGCTGAAGTGATTGGGGATTTGCGTCATTCCGCCGAGTAATCCGGAACTATGCCGTTTTTCCAGATAGATCTCATCATCTTTACTTAATGCAACAAAGGCAACTCCATAGCGTTGGGGACGCTGCGGTTTTGGCGGTTTGACAGGAAAGGCTTCGGGATTGCCGTTGCGCTTTGCCTCGCACCGGCTTTCAACCGGACATATCATGCATTTCGGGGCACGTGGTGTGCAAATCGACGCGCCGAGATCCATCATGCTCTGGGCAAAGTCGCCGCAGCGCTTGTCAGGTGTTATTTCCTGCGTTCTTGTTCTGATTTTTACCTTTGCTTTAGGCAAAGGTTCACCAATTGAAAAGACGCGGGCAACGACCCTTTCGACATTACCGTCAACGACAGCGACAGGTTCGTTATAGGCAATAGAAAGAATGGCTGCTGCCGTATAATCTCCAATACCGGGCAGACTCTTCAAGTTTTTTAACGAGTTTGGAAAAACTCCATCATATTCGGCCACTATTTGTTCGGCACAGCGTTTAAGATTTCTCGCTCGTGAATAATAGCCGAGGCCTGCCCAGGCTTTAAGCACGTCTTCCAATTCGGCTTTTGCGAGAGAAAAAACCGTTGGCCAGGTTGTTACAAATTTTTCAAAATAGGGTTTTACAGCTTCAACAGTTGTTTGTTGCAACATGATTTCCGACAGCCAGACCCGATAGGGATCATTTTTCTTGCCTGTCAACAAGTCGGCCGGAGCCACGCGCCAAGGCAAAATACGATGATAACGATCATACCAGAATAGAAGCTTTTTTGAAAAATCATTCATGGATTTTTCCAATCACAGTTTATCAAAAAAATCAAAAAGAAAAGGCAAGCCGTTAAAAGACTTGCCCTATATTTCATCAAGCTTATTCGATTCGAATAATCGACGATGTTTTTTCAATCAATGTGATGGCCTTGAAGGTAACCGCCATTTCTTGCGTCTTTCATTTTATAGGCGCAGACAAAAGCAATCACCATCATGATCGTCACATACCAGTAGAAGTAATTGCCAACGCCTTCATTCTTGAACCAAAGCGCGACATATTCGGCCGAACCGCCAAAGAGTGCATTGGCAACAGCATAGGAAAAACCTACCCCCAATGCTCTGACAGACGCCGGAAACATTTCTGCTTTAACAATACCGCCAATGGAGGTGTAAAGACAGGAAACTGCAAGCATCACAACGATCATGAAAAAGGCGGCGAGTTCACTATGTGTCGATCCGATGAATGATAAGGCAGGAATGGTCAGGATGATTGAAAGAACCGACCACATCAACAACGATGTGCGTGTTCCAATACGATCCGCAAGCATCCCGAACAGAGGCTGAAGAATCATAAAAATAAATAATGCAGCAAGCATCATTGTATTGGCATCTTTGGCAGAAAAGCCGGTGGTGGTCACCAGATATTTCTGCATGTAGGTGGTGTAGGTATAAAATGTGAGAGAGCCGCCGGATGTAAAACCCACAACAAGCAGGAACGAGCGGGTATGGTTTTTCAACAGGCTGATGAGGCTTCCGGCTTCAACACTGGTGCGTGATTTTTCCGTTGAAGTTTCATGCAGTGAACGACGCAAGTAAAAAGCGATGATTGCCGTTAATGCGCCGATAACAAAAGGAATACGCCAGCCCCACGCCTTTATCTGATTGTCATCAAGGAACAGTTCCAGGATAACAACAACCAGAACGGCAAGAAGTTGTCCGCCGACGAGTGTCACATATTGGAAGGAACTGAAAAATCCGCGCCGGCCTTTCAAAGCAACTTCACTCATATATGTGGCGGTGGTTCCATATTCTCCGCCGACAGAAAGCCCTTGCATCATCCGAACGAGCAACAAGATGACACCCGCAGCATTGCCCCATGTGGCGTAGGTCGGTAGAAAAGCGATGATAAGCGAGCCCAAGCACATCATCACTACCGAGATCATCATGGATATTTTCCGGCCATACTGGTCGCCTATACGACCGAAAATATATCCGCCGATCGGACGCATCAGAAAACCGATGAAGAATATGCCAGCCGTTTTAAGAAGTGCTGCGACCTCGTCATTGCCTGACGGATAGAACTGGTTGGCAAAATAAATGGACGCAAATGCGTAGATATAAAAATCGTACCATTCCACCAGATTTCCGGATGCGCTTGCAACAATTGCAAAAATTCGTTTGCGTGTATCGTGCGGGTCAACAGTTTCAGCTGTTTTATTCGTTTCGGTCATGTCTATCTCCCATGAGACAAAGCTTTAAACCGGATTAATATGCCATTTGTTGTTGCATGTTCATGGAAAAAGGCAATAGAAACTTTTGAAGACACACAATTTAAATTGATATTTATATTTTAAAAATGATATTTGTTATTTATGGCAAAGGCGAATTTCAATGTTTTATTTATTAAAACGGCATTATAGATGAATTTATGAGGAAGCCTAAAAGAGATAAAACATTAGGTTTGATTTTGTCTGAAAAATAATCGAATGACGATTGCGGGGGCAAACGAAAAAGCTCAAGAGATCAAAAGCGTTTACATCGGCCTGCCAAATAGCTAATTTGCTGACTGTTTTTGATCGAGCGTGAAGATTGGTGATGCGTCCATTTCCGTCTTTCCACCCAATTTGGCTATTGAGGTTACTTTGAATATTCCCGTCTATATCATCAATCTTGATCGGTCAAAAGATCGTTTCGAGGTCGTCGCACGATCAGCTGAAAGCGTCGGACTGGATTATCATCGTATCAGTGCGGTTGACGGCAGCGAGATCGACATTCAGAATTCTCCCGAAATTGATGTGAAAGGGTTTCGCCGCCGTCACGGAAAAAATATCCTGCCTGGAGAAGCAGGGTGTTATCTTAGTCATCTTCGTGTGTTGTCAGTTATTGCAAATGGTGAGGATCCTTATGCCGTCATTGCAGAGGATGATGTCGGCTTCGATGAAGAATTTGTCAGAATTATCAATAAACTTTCGCAAATCGACGGATGGGATATGGTCAAATTTTCCAACCACCGTAACCGTATTTTTCGTAAAATGATGGATATAACCGATGATGTGTCCATTGGTCGGTGTTTACACGGTCCTTTAGGAAGTTCCGCGGCCTATATGGTGACGCGCGAGGGAGCAAAGAAACTTCTTGAAAAGCTCGCTCCGATGACCCTTCCTTACGATGTAGCGCTTGAACGCGGTTGGAGCGGCTATAAAGCGTTTTCAACCAACAAGAATATCGTAAAATTTTGTGGAGTGAACGGCTCGACAATCGTAAAGGGAAGGAAAACCTATCACAATATGCGATTGCCGAAGTGGAAGCGGATAGGTACCCTGTTTTTTCGGATATCGGATTATATTCGTCGTATCGTTTACGGGCTACAGCCGTCCCACCTGAAACTTCAAGATAGGGTAAAAAAATGAAAGCGATTGTCACAGGCGCTGCCGGTTTTATCGGTTTTGCAACGACAAAAGAATTGCTGCGGCAAGGTTTCGAGGTTGTCGGAGTTGATAACCTGAATGATTATTATTCTGTCGAACTGAAAAAAGCACGTTTAAAGAACATAAGTGAAGATTCGTCGTTTCGTTTTGTTAAAGCGGACATAGCCAATAAAGAACAAGTCGAGCGGGCTTTGGGTCAGGAAAAAAATGTCGACGTCATCGTGCATTTGGCTGCTCAGGCGGGCGTTCGTTATTCGATAGAAAATCCTTCTGCATATGTAAGCGCAAATGTCGAAGGTGAAGTCAGAATCTTCGAACAGGCGTTGAAGTTTGATTCCCGTCCGCCGGTTGTTTATGCAAGCTCTTCCTCTGTCTATGGGGCAAACAAGAAAGTACCATTTTCGGAGGATGACAGAGTTGACGATCCTGTTTCGGTTTATGCCGCGACAAAACGGGCCGGAGAGCTTCTTGCTCGCTCATATCACCATGTTCATAAACTCAAAACTTCCGGTTTAAGATTTTTTACAGTCTATGGTCCGTGGGGCAGGCCCGATATGGCTCCCTGGCTTTTTACGGATGCCATTTTGAAAGGTCGTCCTGTAAAACTGTTCAATTACGGCAAAATGCAACGGGATTTTACCTATATCGACGATATCGTGTATGGCGTCGTCACTGTGGTAAAAAACATTATCAATGAACCGGAAAATGTCGCCGATATCTATAATCTTGGTAATAACAAGCCGGTTCAACTCTTGGAATTTGTTGAAGCTATTGAACGGGCAACGGGCAAAAAAGCATTGACCGAACTTTGTGCTATGCCGCCTGCCGACGTTGAAAAAACTTATGCCGATATTTCTCGTGCCGAAAGGGATTTGAATTTTCACCCGACAATGTCGATAACCGAAGGCATGGTCAAGTTTGTCGACTGGTTTAAATCTTATCAAGGCAAATGATGGGTTGGAAACCGAAAAAACGTCATTTTTCTTCACTTGCCGAAACGGCATCGGGGTTACTTGAGCCGCTTTTGCGTAAAAAAACCGGTCTCAGTCTGGAACTTATGGCAAATTGGGACATACTTGTTGGCGAAGACATTGCGAAAACCACAATGCCGCTGAAGATTATTTGGTCAAGGCGTGCGAGCATTGATGATCCCTTTAAACCGGGAACGCTGGTTGTGGGATGCGAAGCCTATGCTGCAATGATACTCACGCATGAGACAGGAGAAATCCTTCAACGCATCAATGCCTTTTTCGGTTATGTCGCGATCAATCGTATAAAGATCGAACAACGCGTTATTCTGAAAGAAGAAGTGGCACGTATCGAACGCCCGCCGGTTAACGAAAAGGACCGCAAACTTATAGACGAGCTTACAGAAAAAATCGAAAATGATGGTTTGAGAAACTCTTTGAGC
The DNA here is from genome assembly GCF_946479275.1 of uncultured Bartonella sp. Taxonomy (GTDB): domain Bacteria; phylum Pseudomonadota; class Alphaproteobacteria; order Rhizobiales; family Rhizobiaceae; genus Bartonella. The sequence continues at coordinate 227,939 of NZ_CAMLFE010000003.1, read as the reverse complement.
GATCTTGGATTATCTATTTTTTCGCAGAAATATGTGTCTCATGACAAAAAAATTAATAATTAATCCAAGACAACTTTTAATGGATGACTTATAAAATAACAAAGCTTGCCTTCGACTTAGCGAGTTTCAAGTTTGAACAATTAAAATGAAAAGGTACTGTTATGCTTAATAAAAAAAACAGTCAGCGTCTTCGTTCGTTCGCTGCCGCGTTGGGGTTAGCCGCAACAACCTGTTTTACTATCTTTCCTTCTTATGCTGCCGATAATAAACCGGCCGAAGCGACAACAAGCGATAGCAAGACGATCAATGTCAAATCGTCAGGTACTGTTGATATGGCAAAACTTCTTGAACCCGGTAAAGGCAAGGAAATGGTCGAGGGTAAAGCTGATGCTCCGGTAACCATTGTTGAATATGCTTCTGTTACTTGCGGCCATTGTGCCGCTTTCTTTAATGAAACGCTGCCATCCATCCGTGAAAAATATATCAAAACCGGTAAAGCGCGTCTGGTATTTCGCGAATTTGCCTATGATCCACGCGCACAGGCAGGTTATATGCTTGCACGCTGTGCACCCGAAGACCGGTATTTTCCGATGATTCAAGTGCTTTTTGAAAAGCAGATGGATTGGGCTGCTGCGTCCGACGCTCTGCCGCCACTGAAAAATATTGCGGCTATGGCCGGTCTTGATGACAAAGCTTTTGAAGCTTGCCTGAAAAACCAGACGGTTCTTGACGAGGTCAAAAGTTCGTTTGAACGAGGCAAAGAGTTCGGCGTAACTTCGACACCGACATTTTTTATCAATGGCAAGAAATATGAAGGCGCTTTGTCTGTGGAAGAAATGTCTTCTGTGATTGATAGTTTTCTATAATACCGCGATATGTGCTAATAAAAGGATGCAGTTATATTTTAGCTGCATCCTTTTTTGTAACCCGAAGGTAGGTTTATGCAGTTTACCAAGCTGCGACTGGTCGGTTTTAAATCCTTTGTCGAAGCTCAGGAGTTCGTGATAGAGCGTGGGCTAACGGGTGTTGTTGGCCCGAATGGATGCGGAAAATCGAATCTGGTTGAATCGCTGCGTTGGGTTATGGGAGAAAACTCCTATAAAAATATGCGTGCTTCCGGCATGGACGACGTTATTTTTTCAGGTTCGGCAACAAGGCCTGCCAGAAATTTTGCAGAAGTAACGCTTTTTCTGGATAATTCGGACCGCAGTGCACCGACAGCTTTTAACGATGCCGATGAATTACAGGTTTCCCGTCGCATCGAAAGAGATGCCGGTTCGGTCTATCGCATCAACGGTAAAGAGGTTCGCGCCAAAGACGTCCAGTTATTATTTGCCGATCAATCGACAGGGGCACGTTCGCCTTCAATGGTCGGGCAGGGGCGAATTGGCGAACTGATACAGGCCAAACCGCAAGCACGTCGTGCTTTGCTGGAAGAAGCAGCAGGTATTTCAGGCCTTCATAGTCGGCGTCATGATGCAGAATTGCGCCTGCGCGCAGCTGAAGGAAATCTTGATAGACTTGAAGATGTGGTCGGCGATCTTTCCTCGCGGATTGAAAGTTTAAAACGTCAATCGCGACAGGCCAATCGTTTCAAAACCCTCTCGGCCGATATCAGACGGGCAGAGGCGGGGCTATTTTATCTGCGCTGGTCAGAAAACAAATCGCAGGAAGCTGAAGCAATCAGCGCGTTGAATGGCGCCACGCAGCTTGTTGCAGAAAAAGCACAAGCGCATATGCGCGCAGAAAAGGCACAGGAAGAGAGTAAAAACAAACTTCCACCCCTGCGGGAAGAAGCCGCGAAAGCTTCCGCCGCCTATCAAAGGTTAAGCCTTGAGTTGCAACAGCTTGACGAGGAAAAAAACCGCAATCGGCAACGACAACAGGAATTGATGCGCAGACTTGAACAACTCGACGCTGATATTAATCGTGAAGAACAACTTGCCAAAGACAACAATGAAAGCCTTGAACGGCTGAATGCAGAAGAAGAAACTTTACGGCTAGAGGCTGAAAACCAGCAGGAAACCGAGGTCGAGCTCACCCTCCAATATGAAGAACAGCAAAGTGTGTTGAGCAAAAGCGAAGCTCGGGCAGGAGAGCTTACACAATTGCAAGCCCACGCCAAGGCGGAGGAAACAAGAATTGTCAATCAGATCGCTGATCTTGCAAAACGCGGCGAACACATTGATGAAACAATTGCCGATTTTAAGCGGCAGATAGAGGCGCTTCAAACAGAACTGAAGTCTTCTGAAAAAATTGCCGAAGCCCGGAAAAAATTGGACGAAGCCGAAGTGAAGCTTACGCAAAACGAAGCCTTATTGCAAGAATGCGAGTTGGCGACGGAATCTGCACGTGAAGAGGAAAATGCGGCGCGTCCTGTGGTCGCTGATCGTCGCGATCAACTGAACGGCCTTGCGACGGAAGCACGCACGCTTGAACAACTTTTGAGTTCCTCAATCAGTGGGGAATTTCCACCAGTTGTAGACCAAATCACTGTAAAAGACGGCTATGAAGTTGCCCTTGGTGCAGCTTTGGGAGATGACCTCGAGGGGTCGGTTGAAGAAGGCGCCCCTCTTTTTTGGAGCGGTCACACGGGAGCATATGAAGCGCCAGCTCTTCCCGACGGTATAAAATCGTTAGCGGATTTCGTAAAAGCACCAGTCGAATTAAGGCAGGCCTTGCAACAAATCGGCGTTGTCGAAGAGGAGGAGGGCAAGCGCTTACAAAAGGGTCTGAAGACAGGGCAAAAACTGGTAAGTCGGAATGGCGCAATCTGGCGTTGGGATGGTTTGATGGCGCGCGCCGATGCACCAACTGCAAGCGCACAACGTCTCGCACAAAAAAATCGTCTTCAAGTGTTGGCTCACCTCATTGACGAAGCGAAGGAAGCTTTGAAGATTGCCGAAATTAACTTACAGAAACTCACGAAAAAAGTCGAAGAATCGGCCCTTTATGAGCGCGAAATACGAGAAAAACTGCGGTCGAGCCGCGAAAATCGGGATGAAGCACAGCAATTTTATAGCAGAATTGAACGCGAAGTCTCCGAACATCGTTTGAAGCTTTCTTCACTTGAAAATAATGTGCGTGATCTTGAAGGCGAAAAAGCAGAACTCGTTCAAAAACTTGAAACTTTGTCGGACGAACGGAAACAATTGCCCGATATGACTGCTATAGAAGAAAAAATCACATCATTTTCGGCAAAAATCTCTTCGGAACGCAGGGCTGTATCGGAGGCTTTGGCGGCCCTTCAAAGCTGGAAACAGAATGCAAATGCGCGATTGCGCAGGCTCGAGGTTATCGGTTCGGAGCGTAAAGCGTGGTTCAATCGTATTGAAAATGCGAAAAAACAGATAGAGGCGTTAAAAGCACGTCGTGAAGAAGCAATGTCCGAGGCCGAACAATTGGCCGAGACGCCGGAAGGGCTTGAGGAAAAACGACAAAATCTGCTTGATGCCATTGCAAAAAAAGAAGCGGAAGGCCATGCCGTTATGGACCGTCTGGCAGAGGCAGAAACAATACAGACAACGCTTGATAAACAGACATCGGAAGCCTTTGCCAAACTTTCTTCAAGCCGTGAAGAAAGGGCGAGAGCTGAAGAGCGACTTAACGCCGCTGTTGATCGCCGCCAGGATATCGAATCGCGGATAAGCGAAACTTTGAATTGCCAGCCGCACGAAACTTTGGCTCTTGCCGGGCTATCGGTTAGCGATGAAATGCCGGACATTGAAACGCTTGATCACAAGCTTGAACGTTTACGGATCGAACGCGAACGCTTGGGAGCAGTCAATCTACGTGCCGACGAGGAAGAAAAAGAACTTCGCTCGCGGTTTGATTCAATTACCGGCGAACGTGACGATGTGGTAGAGGCGATCAAGAAGCTGCGCGTCGCGATTGTAAATCTTAACCGCGAAGGGCGCGAACGTCTGCTTTCAGCTTTTAACAAAGTCAACGATCAATTCCAGAGACTTTATCACCATCTTTTTGGTGGTGGAACGGCAGAATTACAACTCATTGAATCCGATGACCCATTGGATGCCGGAGTGGAAATTCTGGCGCGGCCACCGGGTAAAAAACCGCAAACCATGACGTTATTGTCAGGTGGTGAACAGGCTTTGACTGCATTGGCATTGATATTTGCAGTTTTCTTGACAAGTCCGTCTCCCATTTGCGTGCTTGACGAGGTTGATGCACCGCTTGATGACCATAATGTCGAACGTTACTGCCATTTGATGGAAGAAATGGCAAAATCGACAGAAACGCGTTTTATCGTTATCACCCACAATCCGATCACTATGGCACAAATGGATCGACTTTTCGGTGTCACGATGGGTGAACAGGGGGTTTCACAACTTGTATCCGTTGACTTGCAAACGGCAGAAAAAATGAGAGACGCCGGATAATACCGAAGGCTCAAAAAGTTGTTATTCAATCGATTTGGTCAATCTGTAAAGAAAATTGATGTTGGCGTCAGACTAAATGTCATTTAAGCTATAGTTGATAGTTGATATTTGTTTGTCTCCATCAAGGTTAATACAACAATTCTAGTTTTTAATATTCAACTATCGAAGTCAATCGGAGGATATGTTTCAAAATGACAAAATGGGTTTACAGCTTCGGTAACGGGAAAGCGGAGGGGGCCGCATCTGAACGCAACCTCTTGGGCGGTAAGGGTGCAAATCTTGCAGAGATGAGCAATCTCGGATTGCCGGTTCCTCCGGGGTTTACAATTACAACCGAAGTCTGCACCTATTTTTATAACAATGATAAAACCTACCCCGACAAACTTGATGAAACAGTCAAGAAATGTCTTGCCGAAGTAGGTAAACTGACGGGGCGCCGTTTTGGCGACAAAGATAAACCGCTGTTGGTATCTGTGCGTTCGGGGGCGCGAGCCTCTATGCCCGGTATGATGGATACAGTCCTCAACCTTGGACTAAACGATGAAACTGTCAAAGCCATTGCCAGAGAGACAGGGGACGAACGTTTTGCCTATGACAGCTATCGCCGTTTTATCCAGATGTATTCGAACGTTGTGCTTGGTATTGATGGTTCATTGTTTGAAGAAATTATCGACGATGCCAAAGCCCGCCACGGTTACGAAGTCGATACCGAAATGACTGCCAAAGATTGGCAGGATGTGATTGCTTCATATAAAGACTGTGTCGAAAGAGAAATCGGCAAACCATTTCCTCAAGATCCGGAAAAACAGCTTTGGGGTGCAATCGGGGCAGTTTTTCAAAGCTGGATGACACCGCGCGCGGTGACCTATCGGGAACTTCACGATATACCGGAAAGCTGGGGTACCGCAGTAAATGTCCAGGCTATGGTGTTCGGCAATATGGGGGATGATTCGGCAACCGGTGTTGCTTTCACCCGTAACCCGTCGACGGGCGAAAATGCGCTTTTTGGCGAATTTCTTGTCAATGCGCAAGGTGAAGATGTCGTTGCCGGTATCAGAACGCCGCAAAACATAACCGAAGCTGCACGCATAGCAGCAGGTTCCGACAAGCCTTCGTTAGAAAAAACTTTGCCGCACGCCTTTAAAGCATTCAATGACATCGCCCATAAGCTCGAGAAACATTATCGCGATATGCAGGATATGGAATTTACCATTGAAAAGGGTAAATTGTGGATGCTGCAAACCCGCATCGGCAAACGCACGGCGCGGGCGGCCCTTAAAATGGCTGTTGATATGGTTGCCGAAGGTCTCATTGACCGCACCGAAGCAATTTCCCGTATTGATCCCAAGTCACTAGATCAGCTTTTGCACCCCACGCTTGACCCCAAGGCAAAAAAGATTGTTTTGGGAACGGGGCTTCCGGCTTCACCGGGTGCAGCTACCGGCGAAATTGTTTTTTCTTCGGAAGAAGCGGAAAAAGCAACCAAAGAAGGACATAAAGTTATTCTGGTACGCGTGGAAACAAGTCCGGAAGATATTAACGGTATGCATGTTGCAGAAGGTGTTTTGACAACGCGTGGTGGTATGACGAGCCATGCCGCTGTCGTCGCCCGTGGCATGGGAAAACCTTGTGTCTCAGGTGCCGGCAGTATCCATATCGATTATCGTAACGGCACACTGAAGGCAGCCGGCGAAACGTTCCATAAGGGGGATATCATTACCATTGATGGAGGCAATGGTGAAATATACAAGGGCAAGGTAGCCATGCTGCAACCGAAAATGTCCGGCGATTTTGCAAAACTCATGTCCTGGGCCGATGAAAAACGTCGTATGCATGTCTGTGCCAATGCTGAAACACCGGCGGATGCGCGTATGGCACGCTCCTTTGGAGCAGAAGGCATTGGTCTTTGCCGTACCGAACATATGTTTTTTGCTGGCGACCGTATCGTTTCGATGCGCGAAATGATTTTGGCCAATGATGAAAACGGACGGCGCAAGGCTTTGGCCAAGCTTTTGCCAATGCAACGATCGGATTTTGTCGAGCTGTTCGAAATTATGCATGGGTTACCGGTTACCATCCGTTTGCTGGATCCGCCGCTTCATGAATTCTTGCCTAAAACAGATGTCGAAATTGCCGAAGTTTCAAAAGCGATGTCAATTCCGTCTGAAGTCATAAAAGAAAGGGCCTCCGAACTTCACGAGTTTAACCCGATGTTGGGGTTACGCGGTTGTCGCTTGGCCATTACTTATCCTGAAATTGCCGAAATGCAGACGCGCGCAATTATCGAGGCTGCAATTGAAGCAGGGAAAGCTACCAAGGAAACGGTTATACCGGAAATCATGGTACCTTTGGTTGCACTCAAAACCGAACTAGATTATGTCAAAGACCGTATTGATGAAACGGCAAAGGCTGTGATGAAAGAGCATAATGTCTCGATCAAATATCTTGTCGGGACGATGATCGAATTGCCAAGGGCTGCGATTCGTGCTGCCGAAATTGCCAAATCGGCAGAGTTTTTCTCTTTCGGCACCAATGATCTTACTCAAACGACATTCGGTATTTCACGCGATGATGCCGGTCCATTTCTTTCAACTTATATCAAAAAAGGTTTATTGGAACAGGATCCATTTGTATCTATCGATCGTGATGGTGTGGGTGAACTTGTCAAAATCGGAGCAACACGCGGACGCAGCCAACGCGCCGACATTAAACTTGGAATTTGTGGCGAACATGGTGGCGATCCGATGTCGATTGACTTATGTGAAGAAGTCGGATTGAACTATGTTTCCTGTTCGCCGTTCCGCGTGCCGATAGCCAGACTTGCTGCAGCCCAAGCGGCAATCAGGCATAAAAAATAGGTCATGCCAGAAGTAGGTAATTGATGTGGAATTCAATTTGCCGGTGCGTTTTTGCCGGTATCATAAGTTTGAGTGCACCGGCCACAACTATGGCCGGTACCGTAGAGCCGGCATTGCATATTGAAAAAGGTGAAGCGTCAAGTCCACAGGTGGCTTTGACGCTTGATCTATGTATGGGTGATACCGACCATCGTATTTTCGACACGCTCGTCTCCCATCAGATCAAAGCCACTTTATTCGTTACAGCACGATGGTTACAACGAAATAAGCAAACTGTCGAAGTTATCAAGGCCCATCCCGATCTGTTCGAACTGGCAAATCACGGGAAAAATCATGTTCCTGCAATTGATAATCAGCCGGATATCTATGGCCTTAAAACGGCAGGCAGCCTCAAAGCAGTTTGTGAAGAAATCAAAGGTGGAGAGGAGAGTTTATTAGCCTCAGGTTTTCCACGCTCTTACTGGTATCGCGATGCATCTGCACGTTATTCGAAGGACGCCGTGAAGCTTATTCATGACATGGGGTATGAAGTGGGCGGTTTTTCCCTTAATGCCGATATGGGAGCATCCTTGCCGCCAAAAACGGTTGCTCAACGTATTTCATCTGCTAAGAATGGGGATGTTATTATCGCCCATATGAACCAGCCTAAGCGGGCATCCGGCCAAGGGGTCGCTGCGGGTATTCTGGAGCTTGAGAAAAAGGGCTATCGATTTGTGAAATTATCGGATGCCACAAAGCCAGTGGAGAGACAAACGACTATTAGCGACTGTGGCATGTTGGAAGGAAAAAGTGCGACATCTGGGACTAGCACACTACAAGGGACAATGAACGGACAATGAGAAAAAAATACGTTCGGCTGACTTCCTATGCTGCCTTATGGTCGCCGCGTTTTGGCGGTGTAAGTCTATTGGCTCTTGTCATATTAAGCCTTCTTCATCGCTTTTCGCTTATCCGGACCCATATATTTCTCGTCTGTTCAAGTATTGCCGGTTTATTGGCTATTATTGCTCTCGTTCTCGCAGCCAAAGGACTTTACGATCTTTGGGAAAATGGTGACAGGGGTGGATTGAAATCGCTAAAGGGGATTGTCTATTCACTCATAACACTTACCCCTATATCGGCTTTTTTGTTCATGTGGTGCGTTATGCCCCCGCTTAATGACATCTCGACCGATACCGATACGCCGCCACACTTTATTGCAGATGCAAGACCGGCTGACGCTTTGCCCGTTGCTGCCGACTTATCCGGTCAAGCCAATCTACAATTAAAAGAATGGCCCGAGCTTTCAGGCCGTCGTTATGATGGCTCTCCTGACCGTATCTTGAAATCGGTGCGCAATGTTCTTGATGCACAGGGCTGGCCTGTCAAGGCACAACGCGGTGTTGACGGTGAAGACGATGAGCTCTTTATCGAAACCGAAGCTAAAACTTTTTATCTCGGTTTTATATCGGATATCGTTATTCGTCTGACCGATGAGGGTGATACAACTTTTGTCGATATGCGCTCGGCATCACGTTATTTATATCGCGATCTTGGTGTCGATGCTTCCTTTATTTTCGCTTTTATGGATGCTCTTGACACTGAGATGCTTTCAACTCCTATCGATCAGGATAATGAATAGGAACTGAAAAGCGAAAGTGGTTCGTCCGTTATAACAATGCCTTTCTCTACCAAATCGTCGAGGTGGGCAAGAACCGAGAGAGCGGCGGCTTTGTGAAGGCGGTTGTCGAGTGTTCTATAGATTGCCTTGACAATCTCGCTTATTGTCCGGTCTCCTTCACGCAATCGTTCGATAATTGCCCGCTCACGCATTTTTCTATGCGCGATAATGGCACGCACATAAGCCTGCGGTTTCATGACAGCGCCGCCATGTCCGGGAAGGTAAATCTTATCATTGCGGCTTAGAAGTTTTGTGAGTGACCGCATATAATCCTGCATGGCACCATCAGGTGGTGCGACTACTGTTGTCGCCCATGCCATAACATGGTCACCCGTAAAAAGCACACCGGTTTTATCAAGGGCATAGGCTGTATGATTTGCCATGTGTCCGGGAGTAGTGACCGAAGTGAGCTTCCAGCCATTGCCTTCGATTGTTTCATCGTCCCCAAGTGTAATGTCAGGTTTAAAATTTTTGTCACAATCAGCATCAAGGGCAATGGAGCTGCTAAGAACATTAGTCAAAGCCGGCCTGTAACGTCCTTCGGCAACAATCTTCGCTCCGGTGAGGTTTCTTAGCCGTTTCGCGAGCCCGCAATGATCGCTATGGCTATGAGTGATAAAGATATAATCCAGTCTATGTCCTTCAATGACGCGAAGAAGTGTTTGCAACTGGTCATCATCATCAGGACCGGGATCGATAATTGCAAGCTCGTCTTGCCCTAAAATATAACTATTCGTTCCGGTAAAGGTAAAAGGGGAAGGATTATGAGCAGTTATCCGCCGGATATCATTACCAAGAACGACTGCCTGACCATATTGAGGCGTAAAATCCTTGTTGAAATCGACACGCATCGGATTTCCTTTTCCGTTAAGATGGAAGGCGTATTAAATTGTAGAGCGTTAAAGGCCAACGTCAGCAACCCGATTTTCAAGATTATAGCAGATAGGAAAGATGGAAAAGTTACATTTGCTTGAAAATTGCCCTATGTTCGAAAACGACTTTTAAATCTTCGTGAAAAGTTGAAATTCGCAGAGTCGGTAAAAATCGTCAGGTAGATGGATATATGTCGGAGGGTCGGACGCGTTTGAAAATCTGCTTCACGCAATTCAATGGAAGAATTCACGGGAAACTATTGCCAAAAAAAAATGCCGGTAGGTGCTTAGACATATTGCACATTTTTATCGAACTCGTTATAAGGCGCGCAGGAAGTGTGCCATGCATGCTTTTTGGGGTATAGCCAAGCGGTAAGGCACCGGTTTTTGGTACCGGCATTCCCTGGTTCGAATCCAGGTACCCCAGCCATCTTCCTTAAAACAACTTCAGATTTCCGTTCGAGAACGATCATCATTATTCGAGAGATAATGATGTCATCCGTTTCGGGCAAACACCTGCAGCGAAAAAACACGCCTTTTTGACGACAAAACAGGCCACTCCCATTTCACCACAATTTATAAAAATTTTATTTGAAAATGTGAAACAGCCGCAAAACGCTAGCGATTGCCTGCTTTAGCGTTTCATATTGATTATTTCTGCCATTGTCTCGTCGGCAATTTGGAAAACGCGGAAATTGGCTTTAAAATTATGTTCAGCCAAGTCCATATTCACCATATCGTCTCCGGCATCATATGTCTCGCGACCGACAGTTGTTCCAACCGCAACATTCTGCGCAATCTGATCAAGTGTATCCGCTTGTCTGTTCATGCCGCCTACCGAAATACGCATTGCTGAATCAATAGACATTGAATTCACCCTTTCTGTTGACGCTTTTAATTATCTCAACACGTTAAATATAATACAGCTGACGGCTGATTTCTAGAGAAGAGGTAAAAGTTAAAATCAGAGCCAGCCTTTTTTTCTGAAGTATAATATGGGTATAACGGCAGAAATAATCATCAGAAACAAAGCAAAAGGATAGCCCCATTTTTCATTAAGTTCCGGCATGAATTGGAAATTCATACCGTATATAGAGGCAACAAGTGTCGGTGGCATGAAACCGACTGCTGCAACCGAGAAAAATTTGATAATTGCATTTTGTTCTGTTGAAATCATGCCGACAACGGTATCAAGCAGAAATGTCATTTTTGCGGATAAAAAGTCTGCATAATGTTCAAGCGACTGAGTGTCCTGTTCCAATGATTTGACAGTCGTCTTCATATCTTTTTTAGGCGTAACTGTTTTGCCGTCAGCTTCAATATATTTGGGCGTTACTGTTTTTCCGTAAGCTTCGACATAAACGAGAAGGCGGCTAACTCCGGCAATGCTTTCTCTCACCATGGAAAGCAACGTTCCCTGATTGCCGATATGGTTGAGAGTTTTGCGAAAATCGATGGTCGACATCGGCATAGCCGCTTCATCACGATGGAAAATATTGCGGGAAGCAGTTTCAATGCGTCCGGAGACTGCTTCAAGAAGATCGGCAAGCCTATCTGTTGCGGCCTCGATAACAGCAGTGAGAATAGTTAACCCCGTGCATTGCGGTGTAATTAATCCATTGCCTGCTTTAGTCACCCGCAAAATGAAAAGCTCGATTGCTTGCGGGTGGCTATAGCGAACAGTCACCAGCCGTGATCCTGTCAGAATGAAGGTAACAGGTGCGATATCCCGTTTGTCGCCGTCAACAGTGTAGATCAACGGAGCCGTCATATATTGCGCTCCGTTTTCCATGTAAAAGCGGCTCGATTCTTCAATCTCGGTCATATCATCATGCGTCGGTATGGGAATTCCGAGCCACTTTTCCAGCTCTTTTTCCTCTCCGGCAGTCGGATCGGAAAGATCAATCCACAGCACGTCATTTTCGGGCGTTCCGTCTTCCTTGAGCGGGACTTCAACAAGACGGTCAGTCGATGTTCGGAAGCTGCGGATCATGCATTAATCCTTTGTGATTTCAACCGGCGCTATTTTTTGTACTTCAACAAATTCTTGATCCCAACGACCCGATACCAGCGGACGACAATGAGAAATACCTTCAGCTGAAAAATGGACCGGCTTGGTATCTACAATGCCGACAGGGGCATCATCTCCCTTCCGATATTCGGATGTGCCGATGATGGCACGTTCATTTTTGTGATAACTTGCCAGTCTAAGATCACGTGCCTCTTCAATACGTTTGGCAAGGTTGCCATCAATGAGACTTTGCATAACGCCGCCTTCATCTTCAAGACGGGTGAATTCAACCCAGGCTGCTTCTGCAAGTGCATCCGAATCGCTGTCTCGCCGGTTTGCCTGTTTTGCAAGCGGGCTAGCAAGCTCTTTCATAAAAATAAGTTGGCTGTTACGGGCAATGCGGCGTGCATTTTCATCCGGTAAACCGAACACAAAACTATATGGCAAAACCGACAGTGATGATGCCCCACCCAAAATAGCAGCATAGGCAGCAATAGATGAACGGGAGATATTGCTCAGTGCATCCTGTCTTGTCATCATTCGCATGGACGTTTCAACGTGAATGACAGCAGGAAATGGAGAAGTCACCCCGCGTTCTCCTTGAAGTCTGCGCCAAAGCGACCTGATTGCACGCATTTTTGCAAGCCCCATAACGGGATCCTCATCAAGAGCTGTGGCAAAACCGATGTGCGGCAAAGCATATATAATATGGTGGCGTGCTTCCTCGACCATCTTCAAATGGGCGAGAGCAACCGACAACATTGCACCGATTTCCTGTGCCGGTGTAGCACCGGCATTATGGTACGGACGTCCATCGGCTTCGAGAACAACACCGGGAATGCCTGAGGAAAAAAATACCGACATTGATTGCGGCAATGACGCTTTTAGCGCTTCGATCGACATTTTGAGTTTGCCGGTCGTAGCCAACACCGCCGTAGGGTCGGTACTGAATGTCAGTTTTGTGCGAGTCGGGTTAATGCGCCGATGCTGGAGATAATCGATAAAACTGTCGGCAATCACACGACCATGGGGATGGTTGTCAAGGCGGATATGAAGACCGTCGAGGCTAACCCCGTCAAAAAGAGTTGGAATCGTTTCGGCTTTAGCCGGTAGGCCGAAGCCGTAAGCGCTATTGGCACCCTCAAAAACCAGGGCAATGCCGGTAGCGCCATTGGCTATATCTTCTTTAAGTTGAAAGCGGGCACGCTCAATATCGGGATCGTCGGCACGTTGCATGACAGACCAGCCTGCCTGACGGGATTGTGTATTGTCGGATGGATGGGATTGTTTCGAGCTCATGAGCAAATCAAAATCCTGCTAAATAAATTTTACACCATCAAAAAGATGGGGTTTTATGTAACACAATCACAAAGCCCCGACCGGTGCAAGTCCAACCTATTGCAAATTCATTTAGGATTCAATTTGTCAAAACCAAGTGCTGCCCGGTATAACAACGATCAATCAATTATTTGGTCGGTACCGGATAAAATTAAGGGGGTACGATGTCGGGCGAATTCCAAATCACATGCTCAAAGGCGAATTTTTATATGTCGTTGATTTAAAAATCGAACTTACGAAAATTTATTGAACCTTCAGGTATTTAGCAATTTTACGAAGATGCGTTTGTTGCGTTGTTAACCACGCCAGTCATCGGTCGGCCATTTGATTTTCTTGGAAAAGAATTTGTTCATAAGAAAAAACAAATTCTCTTATCTCATCATGCCTCACACAAAAGGCTTATTGATTTTGTCTAATTACGGTACATTTATGATGATTGAAAAACATGCCGAGGGATAATTGGGTATGATAGACAAGAGTGGAATTTTTCTGGGTGCCAGCCATCAAAAAAAGGATAACGCACTCAAACCCGAATATATCTGGCTTAAATATGCAAATCGTCATGGCTTGATAACCGGTGCGACAGGCACGGGAAAAACCGTAACATTGCAGGTGATTGCCGAAGCCTTTGCAGCTTCCGGTGTGCCAGTCTTTTGCGCCGATGTGAAGGGTGACCTTTCAGGCATAGCCAAAGCCGGCATCCTTAATGATAAGGTTCGTTCGCGGGCTCAAAGTGTCGGGCTTTCATCTATCGAAATGAAAGCCGCACCGGTTATCTTCTGGGATTTGTTCGGAGTCGACGGGCATCCGATAAGGGCAACAGTGTCAGAAATGGGGCCATTGCTGCTCTCAAGGCTGATGGACTTGACGCAAGCTCAGGAAGGTGTGCTGAATATTGCTTTTCGTGTTGCCGATGACGAAGGATTGTTATTGCTTGATCTTAAAGATTTGCAGGCAATGCTTAATCATGTTGGCGAAAAAGCCGCCGAACTTTCTTCCCGTTATGGCAATATTTCCAAATCGTCTGTCGGCTCTATCCAGCGTCAATTATTGGTTTTTGAAGAGCAGGGCGGAGAACATTTCTTTGGTGAACCGGCTTTAAAGCTTGAAGATATAATGCGCACAACAAGTGATGGACGAGGTGTCGTCAGTGTACTTGCCGCCGATAAACTCATGTCCAATCCGCGTCTTTATTCCACATTTCTTTTGTGGCTTATGTCGGAACTTTTCGAGCAGTTACCTGAAGTCGGCGATCCTGAAAAACCGCGACTCGTTTTCTTTTTTGATGAAGCGCATCTGCTGTTTGATAATGCACCAAAAGCATTGATTGAACGGATTGAACAGGTTGTCCGCCTGATCCGTTCCAAAGGAGTGGGTATCTATTTTATTTCGCAAAATCCGTTGGATGTGCCGGAATCCATTCTGGCTCAATTGGGCAATCGCATCCAGCATGCATTGCGTGTTTATACACCGCGCGAGACGGCAGCTGTGAAAGCCGCAGCCTCGACTTTCCGTGCCAACCCTGATTTTGACACTATGAAAGCAATCTCGGATCTCGGAACAGGTGAAGCGCTGGTGTCAACTTTAGAAGATAAAGGGGTTCCATCCATCGTTGAAAGGACCACTATCCGTCCACCTTCATCACAAATTGGTCCAATTACTTCCGAAGAGCGTCAAAACTTGATAAAGACAAGCCCCGTGAGTGGAAAATATGACGAAACCGTTGATCGTCAGTCGGCTTACGAGATGTTGCAGAAAAATACGCAAGAAAAACAATCCGGTAACAATCAGGAAGAAGGCGGAAGTTTTTGGGATACAATTTTTGGCAATGAGAAAAAGAATAGTCGCGGTCAATCTGTCGCGGAAACTGCCGTCAAGTCCATTACCCGCACTGCAGCCAATTCTATTGGCCGGTCACTTGCAAAAGCCGGTGAAAATTATTTGCGCGGCGTATTAGGCAATCTTCTGGGTGGAAGACGGAAGTAAACGGTTAGTGACCTGACGATTTCTTAAGCGGGTGAAACATCACACTCGGGGACTGTAAAGCTAAAGGGAGGTAATTGACCGCCATTGTGGCCTTAGGCGCTATTCAAAACATTGTTTTCAATATCGGCAACGCCAATGAAGCTTTATCTCCGGTTATATGGTTTTCAGAAGTTTTATACGATTTGCAAGCTGCACTTTGCAAAACGGGGCGTTTGTCGAAGAGGAAGATGGGGCTTACTTTTGTTCCATTTAGCAAAACATCCGAACTATTTTGGTAGTTTCAAGGAATTAACATAACGACCGGAACGGTTACGGGGATGTGAAAGCGAATTTACCGCTGTTACTCAATATCAGACAACAAGTACGGGGGCTTTTTCGGGTACACGCTCGTAAAGATCAATAATGTCCTGATTGATTAATCTCACGCAACCGGAAGAAGCGCGCTTTCCAATGGACAACCAATCGGGCGAACCATGAAGACGGTAGAGGGTGTCTCTGCCATCTTGAAAAATATAAAGCGCGCGTGCGCCAAGCGGGTTTTTTAGCCCCGGTTTCATTCCGCCGTTTTCTGCACTGTATTTTTTAAGTTGTGGTTGTCTGGCGATCATATCAGAAGGCGGAGTCCATGTCGGCCATTTGCGTTTATATTCAATGATACCGCGGCCGGACCATGCAAAACCTTCTTTTCCGACACTGACACCGTAACGGATAGCTTTACCGTTCAAACGGACAAGATAAAGATAACGGCGTTTGGTATCGACAACAATTGTTCCCGGTTGTTCGCCTGTCGGGTCATCAACAATCTGCCGCAAAAATTGCGGATCAATTTTTTGATAGGGAATTGCCGGTAAAACAAAATCACCGTCGCGCATTTCGGCATACATTGACGCAAAGGGAAGAAGTGCGCTGTTATCGGCAGTAGTTGGTGGTGTTTTTACCGGTGCAAGCGCAATATCTTTCAACCCTGCAGGCATACATGCCGAAAGACCGGTTGTGGCTGCACCGATAGTCAGTGTCTGCAAAAAAAAGCGGCGGGAGACATAGGTGGTCATCAATCAATCCAATTTCTCTTTGATATTTTATATATGTCGCAAAAAGGTTAAGAAGCGCCAAATCTTAGATGCATCATAACCCCGACAAATTAAGTTTCGGTATGAAGGTTCAAAACCATAAATAATAAAAGATTTGCGTTTTTCGGGCTGCCCTTACAGCCATCAATGGTCTATCTATAAAGCCGGTTTTGTAGAGACAATGACCCGATAGCCCGACTTAAGCGGTCAAACTCTTGTGAGATAGGCAAATTCCCTTGCTTTTATCCAGTGAGAGCACCAAATAAATAAACGCACCTATTCCGGGAGAGAATATATTTTAAGGAGTATTGAAAATGGCTTTTGAATTGCCCGACCTACCCTATGCGTATGAAGCACTTCAGCCTTATATGTCACGTGAGACACTTGAATATCACCATGACAAGCACCATCAGGCCTATGTCACCAATGGCAATAAATTGCTTAAAGATTCAGGTCTTGAAGGCAAGAGCCTTGTAGAAATTGTCAAAGCAAGTTTTGGCAAAAATCAGGGTCTGTTTAACAATGCAGCGCAACACTACAATCACACCCATTTTTGGAAATGGATGAAGAAAGACGGTGGTGGCAAGAAGCTACCGGCAAAACTGCAAAAAGCGATTGACAGCGATTTGGGCGGTTATGACAAATTCCGTGCGGATTTCCTTGCAGCCGGTGCTGCTCAATTCGGCTCCGGCTGGGCTTGGTTGGCTGTGAAAAACGGAAAATTGGAAATTTCCAAAACACCGAATGGAGAAAACCCGTTAGTTCACGGAGCAACGCCTATTCTTGGTGTCGACGTTTGGGAACACTCCTATTACATTGATTACCGCAATGCCCGTGCAAAATATCTGGAAGCATTCGTAGATCACCTTATCAATTGGGATCACGTTCTGGAAATGTACGAAAAAGCCTGATTTTTTCGGGAAACAAAATTTGAGCCACCATTTTTAAAAATGGTGGCTTTTTTATTTTTCACGCGCGGATAAGCGCCATTGATTAAAATCTGGTGCACATGCTCGCGTCGATTGACTTTTCATTATAAAGATAATTCATTGTTTTTAGCCATGACTTGCATTGATTCATGGTTTTGAAACATCTGTAACGCTCCACCGGCATAAGACCGGAGCCACGGTCCTGAAACGGAGTCTGTTCCCATCCGCGGAAAAAACCGGCGACTATACCACTTCCCTTTGGCGGTGTTGAACAACGCTCGCCCGCATATTCGCTGGTCATATTAGCCACTTTCCCGGGGTCTCGTCCACTTGCATAACCGCTTTGTGACATTGCGAGAAAGGCAAGGCCGATTGCAGTAAAATATGTCAATCCATGTTTCATAGGGGATAGGCCTCCATCAGCCCGGTTAAAATCAATATCTTGTACACAATGTTGCCGTTGGTGGTGGTGAACCGTAAAGCGATTCCATTGTATATAGCCAACCACGGCATTCATCCATCGATTTAAAACATCTGAAGCGGTCAACCGGGACAAAGCCATCAGAGCTTACAATGGGGTTATCTGTAAGACCACTGAAATAGCCTGCAACAATTCCGCTTCCCTTTGCCGGTGTGTTACAACGGGTACCGGCATATTCATCGACATTCTTTCTAATTCCTGCACTTTGAGCAGGGAAAGAAAAGATGATGACCAACAATAGAACGGTTAAATTTGTAATTTTCATTTTCGAAGCCAGATTTCCGGAAATATCAGATCAAATCCTGTAGATTTATTCTTACCATCTTGAGTAAACATCTGGTGTTTTTAGAACGTATTGACAAGTGTGATATTTATCCACTGATTGAATATCAGATATGAGCCGGTTAGAAAAAATATATGTGTAATCTGAAATCAGCTTGAGCGGAACCTCGCTATTCTCACCACAACATGAAGTTCCCGAAAAAATTGCCCAGAAAGCTTATTTTACAAGAGAAGTAAGACAGGAAGGGCCGCAATATCTTGAAACCGGAATTATGGAGCCCGACCTGCAATTGTAAAAAACCTCCGGTATTGACCGGATGACAGCATTAACTCTTTCCGGCAACTTTAAGGATGAACGCGTAGATATAGGCACTTTCTTCAAGCCGTGAAAAACGTCCGGATGCGCCGGCATGACCGGAATCCATGTTTGTCCTTAACAGCACTGGATTATTGCCGGTTTTGAATTCGCGCAATTTTGCGACCCATTTTGCCGGTTCCCAATAGGTTACGCGGGGATCAGTGAGACCTGCCATTGCAAGAATTGCAGGATAATTCTGTGCACTCACATTATCATAGGGAGAATAGGACGCTATCAGTTCATAATCTTCCTTCGACGCAATAGGATTTCCCCATTCCGGCCATTCAGGAGGAGTTAGTGGCAGGGTGTCGTCAAGCATTGTCGATAGTACATCGACAAAGGGAACGATAGCCACGATGCCGGCATAATCTTCAGGAGCCATATTGGCGACGGCACCCATCAGCATGCCACCAGCTGATCCGCCTTCAGCAATCAGCCGGTCGTGAGAAGTGAAATGATTGGCAACGAGAAAGCGCCCGCAAGCGATAAAATCGGTAAATGTATTGCGTTTGAACAGATGTTTTCCTTTTTCATACCAGTCAAAGCCTTTTTCTTTGCCGCCTCTGATATGAGCGATTGCATAGATAAAACCGCGATTGACCAATGATAACGCATTGGTATTGAAACCGTCCGGCATTGAAATTCCATAGGCTCCATATCCGTAAAGGAGGCACGGCGCACTGCCATCAAGTTTGGTGCCTTTGCGATAAAAGAGCGAAACGGGAATTTCGACTCCGTCTTCCGCCTTGGCCATCAAACGACGCGTTATATAATTTTCAGGATCATGCCCTGAAGGTACTTCCTGGCGTTTTAACATGACACGCTCTCGTGTCGTCATGTCATATTCATAAAGTTCGGCAGGTGTTGTCATGGAAGAATATGTAAAGCGAATTGTCCCACTATCGTACTCGGGTGCCCCGTGAAGCCCTAATGAATAAGTTTCTTCCGTAAAGGAAATGGCATGTCTTGTCCCATCACGCCGATCAAGGAGCTCGATTCTGGGAAGGCCGTCACGCCGTTCAAGCCAGACAAGAAAATTCTTGTAAGCATCATGAGCAAGGATAAGCCGCGAACGTTGGTGCGGCACCACTTCCGACCAGTTTTCCTCGGCGGGGTTATCAAAAGGTGCCGACATGATTTTGAAATCCTTGGCACCATCTATATTGGTAAGGATATAGAAGATGTCACCGCCTTCGGTTAAGCTATATTCGACCCCTTTTTGGCGCTTTCTTACGCATTTGGGAGTGCTCGTCGGTTCTTTTGCCGGAATAAGCCAAACTTCGGAAGTTTCGTGGTCGTGTATATCGATATAGATAACGTCATTTAAAGACGAACCACCAACGCTCAAGAAAAATCCCGGGTCTTTTTCTTCGAAAACCAGTTTGTCGGATTTTTGTTTGGTACCAAGCTTATGATAATAAAGTTTCGAAGGGCGATGATTTTCATCCACACTGGTATAGAAAAATCCTTCCGAATTCGCGTCCCAGACAACATCTCCGGCTGTGTTCAAAATTGTTTCAGCATTATCTGAAAGAGAACTTAAATCACGCAGTTTTGTTGTATAGAATTCCGAACCTTTGTCATCATAGGTCCAGGCACATTTCTTATGATCTGGCGAATGCTGGACTGCACCAAGATGAAAGTAGTCTTTTCCCTCGGCTAGCGCATCACCATCAAGATAAACGACAGCCTCACCGCCATTGCGAGGTGTCCTGAAATAATGTGGTTGTTCACCTCCCGTTGTGAAAGAAACACCATAGGCATAGGGCCCATCTTTCACCGGTACCGAGCTGTCATCTTCCTTGATACGCCCTTTCATCTCGGAAAAAAGTATTTTTTGCAATTCTTTTGTGTCAGCCATCAGGGCTTCCTGATAGGCATTTTCTTCTTCAAGGTGACTGCGTATATTTTTGTCAAGTAATTCGGGCTTTTTGAAGACTTCTTGCCAGTTTCGAGCTCTCAGCCAATGGTAAAAATCATGACGACCAATGCCATGATGTTCTTCATAATGGTCGATTTTTTTTGTGTCTGGCGGGAAAATTGATGATTCGGTCATTCTTGTTCCTAAATCAGGCGATACGCCCGATTACTAATGTGTTTTCTTAGCAAGGCTGTTTTATTTTGCCTGCTTGTTTTATCTTGCTGTCTTATCCTGCTTATATGTCAAAGCATAGCCGTTCATGCAATAACGCAGGCCCGTTGGCTCCGGGCCATCAGGAAAAACATGCCCGAGGTGAGAGCCACAATCGGCGCATAAAACTTCGGTTCGTTCCATACCATGGGAAAAATCTTCCTGAAGAACCACAGCATCAGCACTTATCGGGCGGAAAAAACTTGGCCAGCCGGTACCTGATTCAAACTTGGTTTCGGAACGATAGAGTGGTTTCCCGCAACAAACACAATAAAAGGTTCCCGGCTTCGAAGTATCGAACTTTGGGCCTGTAAACGCTCTTTCTGTCCCGTGTCCACGAGTAATGTCGAATTGTTCCGGCGTTAATTGCTTACGCCATTCTTCCTCGGTTTTGGTAATTTTGAAATGATGTCTATCACTCATGAATCTTTCCTTGAACAAATACATTAATTTTGCCGACTAATCAGTCAATTGCTTTGACAGCGAAAAAATTAGCTGCTAGAAGCTGACAAAAATAGCGATCATGCCCATTTATATGATATCTATGTATAAGGAAATCAATCAATACTAGAATTATCGTCACGTGCTCACGTTAATTATGTAAAAATGGGACACTTTGCCTTATTTTATATATATTTTGTATAAGAGACCTTTATAAGTTCAATAGAAAAATCAAAAAATAACTTGAAAACAATATGGAACCTTTGTTTTATAGATTTGTTTTCTATTTGTAATTGACAAGGTTTCTTGCATAGCTATATGAAAACAACATTTGCTTGCTAAACAGACGCAAGCTGAAACAAAGAAGAAGTAAAAAGGAAAAGAAGATGGATGAACAAGCCGTCAGCGAGAATGAAAGTGATTTCATTATTACACTGGTTGCTGATGTTGTAGCCGCTTATGTCGGCAATAACTCAATTAGACCAGGTGAGTTACCTAGTTTGATCGCGGACGTTCACGCTGCATTTGTCAAAGCAGGTGGTGAAACAGCCGCAGAGGCTGAGGTTGAAAAGCAAAAGCCGGCAGTTAACCCGAAGCGTTCTGTTTTCCCTGACTACATCGTCTGTTTGGAAGATGGTAAAAAATTCAAGTCGCTCAAGCGCCACTTAATGACACATTACGAACTTACGCCGGAACAATATCGCGAGAAATGGGATCTGGATCCCAACTATCCGATGGTTGCACCAAATTATGCCGAAGCCCGTTCCTCACTTGCAAAGCAGATGGGATTGGGGCGCAAACCCGGCAAAAGAAAAGCAAAATAATCAAAATTTTAAGATTGAAAAATTTAGACGGGTGCATTTTTTGATGTACCCGTTTTTTAAATCGATTGAAGTCACGATTTAAATCGATATACGCGTATTTTGGAATGAAAACTTCAAACCAACTATAAAAATGTGGAATTTATTGTCTTTGAAGTGTGTTTCGGGCTTCAAGGCGGATTCGTTCAACCATTGAACGCAAGCCGTTCGACCGTTGCGGTGTCAAGTTCTCGTCAAGCCCCAGTTTTTTCAGAACTTTTTCGATATCAGCGTCACGAACTTCCGATGCGCGCTTTCCCGAATAGAATGTTATCAATATATAGACAAGGCCGCGTACGATATGTGCGTCGGAATCGCCTTCGAATGTCATAACAGGATCGGCACCTTCGCCGCGTTTGGTCAACAACCAGACCTGACTGACGCATCCCGGCACCTTGTGTACTTCGTCACGCGCTTCTTCCGGATAAGGGGGGAGTTCGCGGCCGAGTTCGATAACGTAACGATAGCGGTCTTCCCAATCGTCAAGCATGGAAAAACTTTCCAGAATATCGTTCATTGTGTCAGTCATGATTTATTATCGTTCTGCTTTTTCTCGAATGTCCAATGGTTGTTGTTGAACCGTTTACTCCGTATTTGAGAAAAAGTAAATTTTCCCGACTGAAAGCTATTGGTTGTTTAAGTCTGGATAATTTTATTCGGCCGGCTTGTTGTGAATGGAATGCGCTTCTTCTTTTCCCCTGGTTACCGGCTTGTTTAAAAGTGTGGCGGCGCTATCCATTTTTGGCATAGCAGGTTTTGCCTCATGCTTTTCATGTTCGTCATGTCCTTTTTCGGGCGTGATGGAACCGGTATTGATATTTTCAGGCGGCAATTTTTTCTCGCCTTTGTCCGAGCCAAACGTTCTGTCCAGATATTCATAGGCAATACGTGCTCCGTCACGTGCACGTTCGCCGAGCGAGCCGAAAAAAGTTTTGCCGGTTTCGCACGTATCGGAATTGCGCTCGCAGAAGTTGCCAAGGTCATTAACTGTGTCTTTGACCGCCAATAGTGCCTCGACCGTATTCATATATTGATCAGGTTGAGAACCGTTATTTTTTCCTGATGTTCCCAAAAACGAGATGATCACCAGAAACAGAGTTAAAAAACAGAAAGATTTTATAAAAAACCGTATCATAACGCCCCGACACAACGCAGTTACAAATGAGCAGGATAATGTCGACTGTAACGTTTTATGATTGACGAAAGATTGACAGGATTGAGTTTTTTTTAAGAAACCACAGGCTTTTTGATGATTTTTCGTGGTAGTTGTTAACCATAGCAACAGAGATATGAGACTTACTCCCGTCTTCTCCTGTTTATTATCCTTTCGTTAAAAACTTGCCGCCAGATTGGCTGCAGTGAGCCACAGACGTTGTTTTTGATAAATGGCGTAGTTGCCCGCAAATGATGCGTAAAACTGGAAGCGACAAGGTTTTAAACGGAACAATGGAAACATTGAACGCAACATTAACAGTAAACAGCCAGGGCATTTTGCTTCAAAATGCCGTGTCAAACTGTTTTTTGGGATATTTGAAACAAAGCGATTCTTTGTCGGATCATGTACATATCAATGATCGTATCATTCTGTTGTCGTTTCTCGCAGATGTTCGCGAAAACCGGATTGCCTCGCCGATTTCAATTCGCATGAACGGGCTTGATCGTACACGATTCGTTTCGGTTATAGTCCATTGTCTTTCGACAGATCAAAATGCCATCAAACTTTTTATCGAAGCTAATAGTGACGAGATCAACGATATCGACGTGAGTGCGGTTTCGCCATTTGCACGCGCCGCCCATGAGATGCGCACACCTTTAAACGCAATATTGGGATTTGCCGACCTGCTTGATTTTGTCGACGAACAGAATGCGCCGAACGGAAAACGCCATGAATATATCGCAATGATTAAAAAGGCGGGCAACCATCTGTTGGGAATCGTCAACAAGACATTGAAAGATCAACAGCAACAGCTTGATGAAAACAGCGCCGATACCTGCCTTATTGCCAATGTGCTCAACGAAACCTTGGAGCTTACTTTGCCACTCCACGGGCACCGTAAAATTGCTCTTGCCGGCATTGAAACACCGATTAGCTGTTGTCTTGATACGTTATCGTTCCGCCAGATATGCATGAACCTTATTTCAAATGCTATCAAATATAGCAATGATCACGGACATATTGACATTGATGTCGCAGCCCGTTCCGACAATTATTGTGAAATTACTATCAAGGATGACGGTATCGGAATGGACGAGCAACATATCGCGCGTTTGGGATTGCCATTCTTGCGTGCTTCCGATGTTGTTGCCTGTAAGATCGAAGGTGTCGGCCTCGGTCTTGCCATGGTATTCGATCTGGTAAAACGCGCGAACGGTCAAATCTCGTTTGAAAGTCAAAAGGGAAAAGGTACGCGGGTGAAAGTGCTTTTGCCGATTGATCCGGCAAGCTTGGTCACCCCGTTCAATAATTCCTCAACCGAACCGGTTAATGGCGATGGGTCCGCAAATAATCAATATCTTCTAACCCCGAAAACAAAAATTAGGAACAATGGCAAGTCAACGAAAAACACCACGAACCCGAGCCGGAAAACAGCGTAGTCTGTTCCTTGCAATTCTCGCCGGATTGGGCCATCTGCTGCATTTGTTTGCAGGGTGGGTGTACCGCCATGCGCGAAAAAACCCGCTCATGGCATGCGGTTTTTTCTTATTTTTAGTGGGATTCGGTTTTGTAACGTTCAATGCACTTTTCTATCAAAGTGCAAGCCATCATGCGGTTTTTATCCAGACGCGTCCACTCGCACAGGTGGCGTCGGCGCCTTCTGTTCAAATCACGTCTAACAAAGCGGATCATGCACAGGAGGGGACTGTTTCTGCGACATCGTCATCTAACTCTCCGACTTCTCAAATGCAGCCTTCGCCGACGGCTAAGGGAACAACGCTTCCTGACAATTTATTGGATGCCCAGAAAATGTTGGCTGCAATGGGCCTTTATGATGGTCCTCTTGATGGACTAGATGGCCCAAAAACGAGAAATGCTATTGCATTGTGGCGGCAAAACTCCAAAGAGGCCGGAAACCCGAATAGGGGCAAACAACAGGATGATATTGCCTCGTTAATCAGCGGGGCTTTACCAAAGTCGGGCAATGTGGATCAGGTTACAACACAATCACTATCAACCACCAGGCAGGCTGTTGCCAACGGTCAAAATATTGCTGCCGTAAAGGAGACTACGGGCAACCAAACCAAAACAGGCGCGGATAATGGTGACGTTAAAATATTGCAAGCCACACCGGCGGTTGCGGCACCATCACAAGCAACGAACGCTAACGGATTTAAAGCGGGAACTGCCGATATTATGCGTGTTCAGGCGGGGTTGCGCGCTTTCGGAGATGATCATGTGGTGGTGACTGGCACAGAGGATGAGAACACTGCTGAAGCGTTGAGAAATTTTCAAAAAATGTTCAGCCTGACCATAACGGGAAAAATCAATCAGGAAGTGATTGATAAAATGAAAGATATTGGTCTTATTGGATAAATTCGAGGCTCGGAACGGGTGAAACGTCAATCGGCCACATAATGTGTCTAAATTCTAAACGTCTGAATTCTAAACTTAAGATTATAAATAAAGTTCAGCTATCGTGGTTAGTTTTCCTTTGATAGTTTATCTAAAAAGTGAATAGTCTGGGTAATGGCAAGCTGAAAGTCGTATTTTATTTTTTTCAAGCTTTGTTGTTCATGTGCAGATTTTCGGAGTATCGAATGCGTCTCACGTCAGATTTCTGGACGGCGGCTTTAATGCGTCGGGTTCGCGCAGAGGGTGGTTTTGCTTATCTTACCCGTCGTGGCTCCAACGAAGCAGGCACGATCTTCATTCTGGATCGTTTGGACGATGGAAAGGTCGATCTTTATGGACCAGCTCCACAAAGCTTTTATACCGAACAAAGCGATCGCGACGAGCGTTGCTTTATAAAAATTCTGGCAGCCGTCGAAGAGGCGGCCGCGGTTGAAAAACTTGAAAAAGAACTACAATTCGATGCCGATTTATGGTTGGTCGAACTCGAAAATTATAGTCCGCAACAATTGCCATTCAACACAGTAGAAGCTTGAAACGCCTAGTAATCGAGTGTCTGGCAATGGGCATGGTCAAGGAACTCATCACCATTATTTGTTAGTTTGGTCTTTAAACTGCGAAGAATAACAAATCCTTCCGCAATATCTTCTCCTATGAGAACAGAATTTTCAACGCTTTCCGGTGTTGATTGCTTCAGTTCCATGATCTGACCGGGATTACCAATGACAAGATCAAGCTTTCCGTTCGGCATAGTGTGATTATTCAAGCTGTAAAAATTGGTTCCGTTGCGGTCATAAACCGACATTGACCAAAATGGAGCAGTACCTTCGGCCTTGATGTGGACGGGGCCGTCATCAAGATTAAAGCGGCAAGCTTTGAGGTGGAATAACGGGTCGGTAGAGGCAATGATCGGATTATCTGCGCCAAGCGGGGCAAAATTATATTTGTTATCTGTTGCGAGCAAACGTTTCCATGTATTGAGTTCGCTGAAATGGGGTACCATCAATACCACGCAAATGTGAACAATAATGGCGCCTATAATCCCGACCAACAGAGCATAGATTAATTTAGTCACAGTTGCGTACTCCCGTTGGAACAACCTCGACTGTTGGCATATTGAGTTTTTGCAGTGCTGTCGAAGTCACAATCGGGGTGTCGTAAAGTGTCAGGATCAATCCATATTCGCGCTTGCCCCGTGTGGCGAGCCAGTTTCCCGCTTGCGGTTGAGGTGAAACCAATACGTTCAATGTTCCATCTTGATTCCAGACGACATTAGAACTTGATAATTCGGTAGGAAGTTTGTCTTCTACCCATTGGGCTCGCAACTCATGATCGGCGGCATAAAGGGTAAACAATCTGGTTTCGGGCAGAAAACCTTTAAGGCGGTAAGTGCACCCGCTTTTCAAAGAGTGGTTGTGGTTATCGCGCCAGAGCTGGAAAACCAGGCCTTCGGTTCTACCCAAAGAAATATCGCCGCGCTTTGCGGCACGAGCGCGTGCATAAGCATCTGCCTCGTCAGTTCCAGCCTGCGGATAGGCTTCCCATTGACCTATTTTCAAGCGGCCGAAACCGTCGAAACTGTCGAGGACATAATTGACGCTTAAGGCTCCGCCGACAATAGCAATGAAAAGGCTTAGAGTGACGAGGAATATGCGATAAAACATAAAGCGGCTTTTCCTGTTTCTTGCCCGTCCGGTCTAACGTATCTCACTTGTCGAAGATGATACGACGTGCGCCGAACTTGCGGGTGTTAGAAGTGGTGCCTTCTGAAACTCTTCAATTAGCGATTTGATAACTTTTGAAGAGGCGGGCGAGAGCACCTGCGGCAGGTCAGGAGCAATATTTTCATTGGAATTATCGGTTTCGGAATGTTTCGAATTCGAAAGGATCGAGTTTTCGACGCCAAAAAGTGGTTTGATAGTCGTGTTTTGATGGGCGTATAGCATAATGCGGTTCCACATCATTGCAGGCACAACGCCGCCGAATGCACGGTTCATTGACGAAAAATCATCATTTCCCATCCATACCGCACCGGTATAATTTCCGGTAAATCCGACGAACCATGCGTCACGATAGGCTTGAGACGTTCCGGTTTTCCCGGCAACAAGTGTCATTGGCAATTGGGCGCGTTTGCCTGAACCCCTTGTGGTCACGCCTACCATCATCTGGTTCATATAGGCCGCAGATTGGGCGCTCATCACCCGATGTGGTTTTTCGCCATCTCTCGTCCAATCCCAAATAACTTTACCATCCGATGTCATAATTTGGGTAAAGCCATGACGATTACCGGCCATACCACCATTGGCAAATACATTGAAACCGGTTGCCTGATCAAGCGGGGTCATGTTTGACGTGCCTAGGACCATGGTTTTGTGCGAAAAGATATTTGCGTCAATGCCCATATTCTTGATCAGATCGCGAATGGGCTGTGTATCGCGGTTTAGATACTGATAGGTTATCCGAACCGGTACTGTATTGATTGAAAAGGCGAGAGCCGTGGCAAGGTCGACATTGCCACTGTAACGGCCGGAATTATTGTGAGGCGACCAGCCACCCCAGTTGATCGGAGCGTCGGAAATGATTGTTTTCGGAGTGAGGCCACGTTCCATCGCAACAGCATAGACATAAGGTTTGAAAGACGAACCCGGTTGACGTCCGCCCTGAGTTGCGCGGTTGAATTGGCTTTGTTGATAATCGCGCCCGCCGACAATGGCTCTAACCGCCCCGTCATTATCAAGAATAACAGCTGCGGCCTGTGTGGCCTTATATTGCGCGCCATATTGTTGAAGATAATATTCAATCGATTCGTCCGCCGCTTTCTGTATGCCTTGATCAAGAGTTGTGCGAACGACGACATTATGGTTCGGTAATTTATTGCCAAGTTTTCTTACTTCATCGAATGCCCAATCAAGGAAATAGTTCGGTTCATCATTGTCGAGCTCTGTGACGACACTTGCGGGATGGCGTCGTGCCCCGATAACCTGTCCTTCGGTCATCAATCCGTCATCTACAAGATTTGACAACACAACATTGGCACGTGCACGCGCTGCCGGCAGGTTGACATGGGGGGCATATTTGCCGGGTGCTTTAAAAAGTCCGGCAAGCATTGCAGCTTCGGCAAGCGAAACATCCCGTATATCTTTTCCAAAATAAAAGCGTGAGGCTGCCGCAATACCGAACGCACCACCACCCATATAAGCCCGATCAAGATAGAGCTGCAAAATCTGTTTTTTGGAAAGATTTGCTTCAAGCCATATCGCCAGATAAGCTTCCTTGATTTTGCGTTCGAACGTTCTTTCGTTATTCAGAAAAAGATTTTTTGCCAATTGCTGGGTGAGTGTCGAGCCACCCTGAACAACACCATGAGCGCGCAAATTTTGACTGAATGCGCGTGAGAGCCCATAAAAATCGATTCCCCAATGTTCGAAGAAACGCCTATCTTCGGTTGCCAGAACCGCTTTGATGACAAAATCAGGCATCTCTTCAATTGGGACGGGCTCACCATGGAGAGCACCACGGCTTCCGATGTAATTACCATGTCTATCCAGAAAATTTACCGCGAAATCTTCCGGCGAGTGCCAGTCTTTTTTCGTTAATGAAAAAACCGATACGCCGATGAAGGTAAAAATGGCAAAACCGATAAGTCCCAGGGTTAATCCTTCATCGACAACTTCAACGATCAGCCTCTTCCAACCGCGAACGCGGAATCGACGCGATAAGATCGTGGCATTTTCCCAGAAAATTGCCATTGCCCGCCAAAACCGGTAAAGGCAGGTGTCAATCCATGAATCAAGCCCGATCAAAAGGGGGCTACGGAAACGCTTCCTGTCACTTTTATTATTTTTTTTGAAACCGAACATGGAAAGCAATCCGTGCCATTGACTACAGCTTTTGAAGAGAAACGCAAACTCTCACCTATATTAGCTTATCGAACCTTTAGAACGAAAGAGTTTTTTCTCTCTTAAGGATTAAATTAGAGTGAAAGGTTAAGAGCTTTCATCATTCAATCAACAGGGCGTTCGTTCAAGAACCGTTATCGAAACGGATAGATTGGTCAAATGGGGCATGACCATTGAAAAACGGCGGTTTCTCCTAATATTAAAGTAAATATGGGTAGCAGTTTGCAAATGACGGCTTTTCATGGATTATAGAAAGTTGAAAATATCGGATACTAAATAACCGGTTTGTTCATTTTGTATTCAGACAAAATAGGGTATGAGTGCATTATCATGAAAAAGTTTCTGTTTTTTTTAATTCTGACATGTTTTGCAGGCGCAACCGGAGCTTATGCAGCCGATTGTACGGAAGTAGGAAAACGTGTTGCAACAGAGCAGGGCGGTACACTGGCCCGTGCCACACTTGACACACAAAATGGCAATACCTGCGTTGTAATAGTGCTGATTCCTGCCCGTGACGGCGAAAAGCCGCGCCGCGTTGAAGTAGCTGTACCTGCAAACTGAGAAAGCGTCGGAAGCATCGTTAATGAGAATTCTCGTTGTAGAGGATGATCGCGATCTCAATCGCCAGCTGGTCGAGGCACTTAACGGGGCCGGATATGTTGCTGACCGTGCATATGATGGCGAGGAAGGTTATTTTTTGGGAGATACCGAATCTTATGATGCTGTTGTCCTTGATCTCGGTTTGCCGAAAATGGATGGCATTAGCATCGTCGAACGGTGGCGGGAAAATTCGCGTTCAATGCCTGTTCTGATTTTAACTGCACGTGATCGGTGGTCGGATAAAGTTGCAGGCATTGATGCCGGAGCCGATGACTACGTCGTAAAACCCTTTCATATGGAAGAAGTCCTTGCACGTCTGCGCGCACTCATCAGACGGGCTTCCGGACATGCTTCGAGCGAACTTGTTTGCGGACCGATTACCCTTGATACCAAAACCTCGCGGGTCACGGTCAATGATAGCCAGATCAAGCTCACATCACTGGAATTTGCTCTATTATCCTTTCTCATGCATCATCAGGGTGAAATCATATCACGCACCGGTTTGACAGAACATCTTTACGATCAGGATTTTGACAGGGATTCCAACACAATTGAAGTCTTCATAGGCCGGTTGCGCAAAAAATTGGGTGTCGATGTTATCGAGACAATACGTGGTATGGGTTACCGCTTGAAAGCCCCTGAATAATAGAAAATGTTTTGCCCATGGAAACGGTAAAAGGCGAAACGAACTGGAAGCTTTTTTTCAAGACCATTAGTAAATCACTGGGGCTGCGGGTCAATATATTTTTGACTTTGTGGATCATTGCAGCGCTGGCCTTCATCTCGGTTGTCAGCCTCGTCTTCTATCGCCAGTCAAATAACGATTATCTGGAACGCATTCTCACAGCTCACCTTTATAGCCTGATATCATCGGTCAATGTTTCTTCCGACGGAAAGTTGCAAGGAAATCCCGAACTCGGGGATATACGATATTCCGATCCGTCTTCCGGCTGGTATTGGGAAGTGGTCGCATTATCCGGTAATCTCAAGGGTAGACTAACCTCTTCTTCGCTGGGGGTAAAAAAAGTGGCCTCGCCAAGCGAAAGAACAGACCCCTTCGATCCAAAATTTTTTCGCTCATATAGAACTAAAGGACCGGAAGGCCAGCGCCTGCGCGTTGTTGAAAGTGATATTATTTTAGACAACAAAAACCGTGTTGCCCGCTTTCGCGTTATGGGAAATATTGATGAAACGCGTGCGGAACTTGAAAAATTCAAGAAGACATTGCTCCTCTATCTTTCATTATTCGGTGCTGCGAGTATTCTCATCAATCTTGTCATCATTTATATCAGTTTGCGTCCCCTGCAACGAATAAGGCACTCATTGGCCGATATTCGTGCCGGCAAAGCCAATCACCTTGACACGGATCTGCCTTTGGAAGTTATGCCGCTTGTCGGTGAAATGAATGCGTTGAT
The DNA here is from genome assembly GCF_946479275.1 of uncultured Bartonella sp. Classification (GTDB taxonomy): domain Bacteria; phylum Pseudomonadota; class Alphaproteobacteria; order Rhizobiales; family Rhizobiaceae; genus Bartonella. The sequence goes on along the minus strand of NZ_CAMLFE010000003.1, from coordinate 196,780 downwards.
TGATAATAACCAACGTATTGTCGAACGGTTTCGCGTTCAGGTGGGCAATCTTGCCCACTCCTTGAAAACTCCTTTATCAGTCATATCCAATGAAATCGACCAAAGCGCCAGTAAACCTCTTGATCGTAATCCGTTTAATGTAAAATTGCTTAAAGAGCAGACTGATGTTATGCGTGCCCAGATTGATCGCTATTTACAGCGTGCCCGCATCGCCGCCCAACGTGATAGTGTCATTTATCGCACACCAATTCGACCATTATTGGAACGCCTTGTCAGAGTTATGGGAAAACTCAATTTTGCGAAGGAAATTTCTTTCTCGATGGACGAACCCGAGATTATCTTTATCGGAGAAAAAGAAGATATTGAGGAGATGGCTGGAAATATTCTCGAAAATGCCTGTAAATGGGCAAAAAAGCGTGTGGTTTTAAGGTGTAAAACGTTAAACAAAGAGGTTGCAAACGCGGATTCTATTCACCCGATGTTTACCCTTTCTGTTGAAGATGATGGCCCGGGATTGCCTGAAAACCAGCGCAAAGATGCCCTTGAACGGGGCAAAAGATTGGACGAAAGTAAACCGGGAACAGGGCTCGGCCTTGCGATTGTTGCCGAACTTGTTGGCGAATATGGCGGGAGTGTCGAATTGACAAATTCCAAGCTTGGCGGGCTCTGCATGACGCTTACTCTACCTTATGCAAACTCTTGAAAAACTCGGATAGGGCTCTTCAAAATAGCCGGAATGAAAAGAGACACTTGCGCACTTCATTTTAGTTCTGTACCGGGCAAATATGAGCTTGTTTAAAAGTTACAGAACTTTGCCAATTCCATAAAAGTTTATAGGCATGACGGTGTTTGCAAGCTGAAATGAGACACACTCATTGGTCTCAACAATCATTTGCTTCAATATGTGTGCCGCTACCGGTAAAAAGAGCAGGCATCAATGATGCGTCGTCGAAACACCCATTGCCATATAATGTTTAGGTGCAGCCGGTTGGCTTGCCTCCAACTCGTGGAATGGTAATTGATAACGTTCACGCAACAACTCGCCCCCACGAGGTTTGATGTGCAAACCTCTTCTTTCAAGAATTGGAATGACGCTTTCGGAAAATACGTCAATGTCGAAGGGGAGTGAGGGAAACAGCACATTAAATCCGTCGGCTGCTTCATTTTCAAACCAGTTTTGCATTGTATCTGCGACTTCTTCGGCCGTTCCGACAACCAGAAGATGGCCGCGCGAGCACATGAAGCGTTCTATCATTTGTTTCAGTGTAAGCTTGCGCAAACGAGCATCACCCAGAATAAGACGAGTACGGCTTGGTGCGGTTCTATCATCTGCCATTTTCAATAAAGCTTCAGGGAGTGGTTCATCAAGTGGCAGACCGGACAAATCTTTATCGAAAATGTAGGAAAGACGTTGGATACCCGATTGAGGCACAGCAAAACTGTTCAGATAATTGAATTTTGCTTCTGCTTCTTCATGTGTTTTGCCAATGACCGGAACGATTCCTGGAAACACCAATATATCATCAAAATTCCGGCCATCTTCTTCTGCGCGATGTTTGACATCTTTATAAAACTGCTGTGCGCCGGCCAAATTGGATTGTACAGTAAAAGCCAGATCGGCGTAGCGGGCAGCAAACGAACGACCGATTTCGGAGGCGCCACCTTGTGCCAATATCGGCTTTACCTGTGGCGAACGTGGCACAGTGAGCGGACCGATAGAACGCGTATATGAACCAGTATAATTGGCATTATGAACTGCTGAAGGATCAAGATAAAGACCGGTTTTTTTATCGGCAATGCGTGCACCGGGTTGCCAGCTTTCCCAAAGTGTCATAACGGCATTGAGAACATCTTCGGCACGTGCATAACGTTCCTGACAGGGGGCAATAACATCCCGCCCGAAATTTTTTGCTTCCGACAATGTTGTTGATGTCACGATATTCCAACCGACCCGACCATTGGAAATATGATCAAGCGAAGCAAAGCGTCGGGCAATATGATAAGGATGGTCAAATGTTGTGGAAGCTGTACCAATGAGGCCGATTTTTTCGGTGGTGGCAGCCAATGCCGATAAAACCACAACGGTGTCAAGCGCGCCGCTTACGCTATATTTTACTTCATGTTGAAGAGCAAGAATATCACCTAAAAACAGCGAATCGAATTGACCTCTTTCAGCCCGTTTTGCAATGTCTGTCCAATAGGACAGGCGGGTAATTGCAAGTGGATCAACATCCGGTAACCGCCAGGAAGCCGTATGACTTCCCAAACCGAACACCATGGCGTTCAAATACATCCGCCGCATTGATCAATCCTCTTAAAAGTTCGTCGGGAAAAAGAAAATTTATTTCGTTGAAATACAACTATACGTTATTTTGTTTCCAACTTTCCATAAAACATTCCGTGAGCTCTGATATCCCGCTGTTTTTTCTATATTTTTTAAAAATATATGTAACTTTGTGACGAAAAAAAGTTTTGTAATCCGTTTCCTAAACCGATATGAGAAAGTAGTAACGGAATTTGTTGGTGTCAGCATGAAGATACGCAGTTTCATCCTGTTGGTTTTGTTTGCAGCTTTATCGGCTTGTAGCCATAGTCGTGCACCAAACGGTGTAACGGGGCTTGCCGATACGAAAGTTATTTTGCAAACCATGGGTAACGGGTTGTTAGGTTCCTCGATACAGTCGCTTTCAAAAGAGGATCGCAAGCAGGCACTTGAAGCCGAATATAAAGCACTTGAATATACAGATGCCGGAAAAACAGTGACTTGGACATCCGCCAAAAATGGGACATCGGGTAGTGTTACACCGGGACAACCCTATCAGGTCGGTTCGCAAAATTGTCGCCAATATAGCCATTCCTTCGTCATTAATGGCGTGCCACAAACGGTTCATGGTAGTGCATGTCGTAACGCAAACGGTACATGGTCGCCGCTCATTTGACACATTTCAGCAATCCGGCATCGCTCATTCAATCAATTTGGCGCGAGAAACCGGTGCAGGTTCTGGTTTTTTCTCTAACGTTTCTATATTGAACTCATCATGACATTTTGGCTTATCGTTCTCATTTTCGCAGCCATAGTGACAATGGTTGTGCTCTATGCCGTTAGTCGCCCGATCAGAAACGGGCAGGAGCGGGTGATTGTGGATTCTTCCACTTCGGATATTGAAATATATAAAAACCAATTATCCGAACTCGATTCTGATTTGAAGCGCGGTCTGATTGACAAGGAAAGCGCTGACGAAGCGAGGCTTGAACTTTCGCGCAATATATTGACGGCTGAAAAGCAAAAAATCGGAAACAATTTTATAAATCACCGCAGTCGCGGGTTAAAGGGCGTTATCGTTTTAGCAGTTTTAAGCGTGCCTCTTATTACCATAGGGGTTTATTCGCTTCTGGGAAATCCGGGACTTGAAAGCCATCCCTTCAACGATCTTATGATGAAAGATCCTCTAGAGCTGACGCCCGAAGAAAAGCTTGTCCGCACGGAAGCACTTTTTGCGCGTAATCCGGATGACGGGAAATTGGCAGACGAACTTGCAACCGGTTATCTTGTTGCAGGACGTTTTCAGGATGCTGTCAATACTTATGTCAGTGCCTTGCGTTTGAATGGCGATTCTGCTCCCCGTCTGGTGGGCTACGGGATGGCTCTTGTCGGCTATAATGGCGGAACGGTAAGTGAAGACGCAGAAAAAAGTTTCGAAAAAGCGGCAAAACTCTCTCCGGATGACTTCTATCCGCGTCTTTTTATTGCCGAATCTCTCCGTCAGGCGGGAAAAATTGATGAAGCAATATCAGGGCTGAAAGATTATCTTTCGCGGCAGGTGAAAGACAATGCCGGACGCCAGCGTATTGAAATGATGATTAAAGAGCTGGAACAAGCAAAAATTGATGCCGCCTCCCGCCAACATGGGACTGAAAATGGGTCGATTTCCGAAAACGACAAACCATCTTCTGGTACCGGAAACAAACCGGTTGCCAGCGATAATGATAGCAACGATGCCATTCATGCAATGGTGGAACAATTGGCACAAAAACTTGAAAAGAACCCGGACAATCTTGAAGGTTGGAAACAATTGATCCATTCATGGCTCGTTTTAAAAGAAACCGGAAAGGCACTAGGTGCGTTAAAAGAGGGAACTTCGAAACTTACAAAAGATAAAGCGTTAGAGCTTGAGACTTATGCAAGAGCTCAAGGGCTCGCCTTGAAGTGAAAGTCTCTTATTGTGAAAGTCAGGAAACAAGATTATGAGCAATGAAACAGCCGTACGTTTGACAATCCAGAAAGGGTTGCGGCGTCGTAAGACCAAACGCCTGATGATGATATTGGGTGGGCTCGTCGTACTTGCGGTTGCTGCGGCGCTTGTTCTTTACGCCATGCGCGGAACAGCCAGTTTTTTCCGCATGCCTTCAGAAATAACCAGCGAAGATATTTCATCCGGCCGGCCTTTGCGGCTCGGCGGTTTTGTTGAAAAAGGTTCGGTCAATAAAGAAAACGGAACCAGAATAACTTTCGCAATTACCGATTTTTCCAACAAAGAGACGGTAAAGTTCGATGGTGTGTTACCGGATCTTTTTCGCGAAGGGCAGGGAATAATAGCCGAGGGTCATTTCAAGCCCGAGGGTGTTTTTGTTGCCGATCGTGTTTTGGCTAAACACGACGAAACCTATGTGCCGAAAGATATTGTTGACAGGCTCAAAGCCCAAGGATTGTGGGAGGCCTATCAGAAACATGAGCGTTGAGATTGGTTCTCTTGCACTCTGCGCGGCACTTGCTGTAGCAATATTCGAGACCATCGTTCCGGTTATCGGTGTTTATCGTTCCGATAGGCGTTTGATTGATGCAGCCTCGCCAATTGCCCATCTTGTCTTTGTGCTTGTGCTCATCGCATTTGCCACATTAATTCACGCATATATTGTTTCGGATTTTTCGGTTCTGAATGTTGTGCAAAATTCGCATTCTGAAAAGCCGCTTCTTTATAAGATAACCGGCGTGTGGGGAAACCACGAAGGCTCGATGCTGCTTTGGGTTTTTATTATCACATTTTTTTCTTCTCTCATTGCACTTTTCGGAGGTAATCTTCCCGAGCGGCTGAAAGCACTGATTTTATCGACACAGGCCTCGATCACCACAGCATTTTTGCTGTTTATTCTTTTCACTTCAAACCCGTTCATAAGAGTTAATCCACCTGCTCTTCAGGGGCGTGATCTTAATCCTATTTTGCAGGATATCGGCCTTGCTATTCATCCGCCGCTTCTCTATCTCGGCTATGTCGGCTTTTCGGTGTGTTTTTCATTTGCAATAGCCGCCTTGCTTGACGGGCGTGTTGATGCAGCCTGGGCGCGCTGGGTGAGACCATGGACATTGGTCTCGTGGATATTTTTGACCGGTGGTATTATGGTTGGCTCTTATTGGGCCTATTATGAAATGGGGTGGGGTGGATATTGGTTTTGGGACCCGGTAGAAAATGCGTCACTGATGCCGTGGCTTGCCGGTACCGCGCTTCTTCATTCTGCTATCGTTTTAGAAAAGCGTGGCGCCTTGAAAATCTGGACGCTGTTTCTCGCTATTTTGACGTTCTCGTTGTCGTTGATGGGAACGTTTCTTGTCCGCTCCGGCATTCTCACTTCTGTTCACAGTTTCGCGGTTGATCCGGCACGCGGACGCGCCATTCTTGCAATTCTGTTTTTCTTCATCGGTGCGGCATTGGTTCTTTTTGCCTTGCGCGCATCATCTCTCAAAACTGGTGGTCTGTTCCGTCCGATATCACGTGAAGGATTATTGGTCTTTAACAATCTGTTTTTGACGACTGCAACGGCAACCGTACTCATCGGCACGCTCTATCCGTTGCTTCTGGAAACATTGACAGGCCAAAAAATTTCGGTTGGTGCACCGTTTTTCAATTTGACCTTCGGCCCTCTCATGGTGCCGCTATTGTTGATGGTTCCGTTTGGGCCCCTTATGGCGTGGAAACGCGGCGATATGCTTGCTGTTGCCGAACGGCTTTCGTGCGCTTTTGCGCTGGCAATTATTGCAACATTGATTGTCTTTTACCAAACATCCTTTCGATCAATTCTCGCCTCGTTAGGGATTGGACTTGCAGCATTTGTTTTTTTCGGCGGCCTATATGACCTCTGGTTCAAGAGTGGTACCAAAAGCACGAGGTTTTTCGTCCGGCTAAGACGCCTCGGCAAATTGCCAAGATCGAATTATGGCACCGCATTGGCTCATATAGGTTTAGGCATTACATTATTCGGTATTGTTGCAGTGGCAACCTTCGGACAAGAAAACATTTTGAGAATTGGAGCAGGTCAAAGCGCAACGATTGCGGATAAACAGGTGCTGCTTGAAGGTGCACGAAATGTTCATGGTTCCAACTATTCGGAAACCCAGTTCCAATTTTCAGTGTCAAAGGCGGGCAAGGATTTGGGAACAGTTACGGCAGCCAAACGCTTTTATCCTTCACAAAATATGCCGACAACAGAATCGGGCATAAAAAATTACGGACTTTCCCAACTTTACATTGCGCCGGGCGACGTTAATAACAACGGATTGGTGCTTCACATCTGGTGGAAACCTGAAGTTGTCTGTATCTGGCTTGGTGCAATATTTATGATGATCGGCGGGCTCTTTTCGTTGTCGGACCGCAGGCTTCGCGTCGGGGCTCCGCAACGCGCTTTAACCCGTAGCAAAAAGTCGAGGAAGGGGGCTTGATGCGTTTTTTTTGTCGAGTCTTTGCTGCCTTTTATTTTTGCTGTTTAATAAACAGTGCCGGCTTTGCAGTGTTACCGGACGAAGTTTTGCAAGATCAGGCACTTGAAGCACGGGCGCGCGATATTTCTTCGCATTTACGCTGTCTCGTTTGCCAGAATGAATCAATTGACGATTCAAATGCGCCGCTTGCTCGCGATTTACGACTTATTGTACGCGAACGTTTGAAAGCCGGTGACACCGATACCGAGGTTGTTGACTATCTGGTTGCTCGCTATGGCGAATTTGTGTTGTTAAAACCGAGATTGAATGGTGAGACGATACTTTTATGGCTTGCACCACTTTTGATTATCGTGATTGCCGGAGGGGCGATTATCTTTAGGGTCAAGCGCCGCAAACACAACAAGTTGATGCCGCTCAGCGAAGCTGAAAAAAAGCAACTTGACCGGATATTGAAGGCGAAGAAGCAGTAACCTGACAAAACACAAGAAAAAGAACGGAATGATCTTTTTCAAAACATAGGCATTTTCTTAAAACCTTACAAAATTTTAATAAATTGGACAGGCGATGGTAAGGTTTGACATCTTATCTTTCCGTCAACATATGCGTTAAAGCCGCAATCTAGAAGGAGTTTATGAGAATGCAGATGTCCCCTATTCGCAAAACGTTGGCAACTATTATGATGTCAACCGCTTTGGCGGGAACGATGATTTTCGCAGGACCGGGTTTTTCATTGAATATTGCTCAGGCAAAACCGGTTTACGTTGAAGGTGTTCAACAGCAAAGTTTTGCCAATGTCGTCGAACAGGTAAAGCCGGCAGTTGTTTCTGTTCAGGTCAAGAGTGACAAGAAGAATGATGATCAAGGATTTACGGGATTTTTTGGTGGTCCTGGCATAGACCAGTTGCCTGATGATCATCCGCTCAAACGTTTTTTCAAGGATTTTAATGAACATCACCGTCCGCAGGCGCGTCCGGGCCAACGGTCAAAACCGAGGCCGATCGCACAGGGGTCGGGCTTCTTTATTTCTGAAGATGGCTATATCGTCACCAATAATCACGTTGTTTCGGACGGAACAACCTACTCGGTTGTGCTTGATGATGGAACCGAGCTCGATGCAAAATTGGTGGGAACAGATCCGCGTACCGATCTTGCTGTGTTGAAAGTCAATGATAAGCGCAAATTTGTCTATGTCGATTTTGCCGACGATTCAAAGGTTCGCATTGGTGATTGGGTTGTGGCGGTCGGTAATCCGTTCGGTTTGGGCGGAACCGTTACAGCCGGTATTGTGTCGGCGCGCGGGCGTGATATTGGCGCTGGTGTCTATGATGACTTTATCCAGATTGATGCTGCGGTCAATCGCGGTAATTCGGGTGGTCCGACTTTTGACCTTAACGGTCAGGTCGTCGGCATCAATACAGCTATTTTCTCGCCTTCCGGCGGTAATGTCGGCATTGCTTTTGCCATTCCCTCTTCAACTGCAAAACAGGTTGTTGACCAGCTCATTAAAAAGGGTTCGGTCGAACGCGGCTGGATTGGTGTTCAAATCCAACCTGTCACCAAAGAGATTGCCGATTCCATCGGCTTGAAGGAAGCCAAAGGCGCAATGGTTGCCGATCCTTTGGATGGACCGGCAGCAAAAGCCGGTGTCAAGGCCGGTGATGCAATCATTTCTGTCAACGGTGAACAGGTTGCCGACGCGCGCGATCTTGCACGCCACATTGCAAATATCACGCCGGGTGAAACCGCAACACTTGGCATCTGGAGAGATGGCAAACAGACCGATATAAAGGTTAAAATTGCCGCAATGCCGAAAGATGAGACCAAGAGCGACGGAAAGGTTTTGCCACAAGGTGAAAATGGTTCATCGGAAACGCTTGATGATTATGGTTTGACAGTTACCCCCTCCGAGGAAGGCCCGGGGCTCGTCGTAACCAATGTCGATCCGGATTCCGATGCGGCAGATAAGGGAATTCGTCCCGGTGATGTTATCATGACGGCCAATAACCATCCGGTGAAGAAAGCTGCCGAATTTGTCGATGCAATCAAAGAAGCAAAGAAATCCGGCCGTACAGCCGTTTTGTTGCAAGTTGAAAGCAATGGACAAAACCGTTTTGTTGCTTTGCCGATTGCCAATAAATAGGCATCATATGTGTAAAAAAGCTATGGCAAAGTTTTGCCATAGCTTATGCTTGTTCTAGTTATGTGAGGTGCTCTTTATGAAAGTTCTTGTTATCGAAGATGATCGTGAAGCATCGCGCTATCTGGAAAAAGCTTTAACCGAGGCGGGGCATTCTACTGATGTTGCCGGTGACGGAGAAACCGGAGAAACATTGGCAGAAAATGGTCATTATGACGTTCTCATTGTTGATCGTATGCTACCGAAAAAGGATGGATTGACGGTTATCATGGCGCTTCGCTCCAAGGGTATCGAAACGCCGGTACTTATTCTTTCGGCATTGGGACAGGTTGATGACCGTGTAACGGGTTTGCGGGCAGGAGGCGATGACTACCTGACAAAACCCTATGCTTTTTCAGAATTGCTCGCCCGCATAGAAGTGTTACAGCGACGCAAAAATCCTAAAGAAGCCGAAACAATTTATCGCGTGGGCGATCTGGAACTTGATCGTTTGGCGCACACTGCCAAGCGCGCAGGTCAGGATATCATTCTGCAGCCGAGAGAATTCCGGTTGCTTGAATATCTGATGCGTCATGCCGGACAAGTTGTCACGCGCACTATGCTTCTCGAAAATGTCTGGGACTATCATTTCGACCCACAAACCAATGTTATTGACGTTCATATTTCGAGACTTCGCTCGAAAATTGAAAAAGGTTTTGATACACCGCTTCTTCACACCGTACGCGGTGCCGGCTATATGTTGAAAGCAGTCGATAAACCATCATGAGCAGGATCAAAAGCCTATTGCGCACCACGGCTGTGCGTCTGTCAGCCCTTTATGTCATTCTTTTCGGACTGGTTGCCATCGGGCTTTCGATCTATATGACGTCACTTGCTGTTTCCATGTTAACCGAACAGACCGAACAGACGTTGAATGAAGAGGTGGGAAATATCGCGCACGCCTATCAACATGGTGGGTTGCCATTTCTCGTACGAACCATTGATCGCCGGTCACGTCAACCGGGTGCTTTTCTTTATCTCGTCGCTGATCCACAGGGACGGTTTTTGGCCGGTAATGTACAAAGTATAGAACCGGGGCTCCTGAATGGTAGCGGCTTGCTTCACAATTCCGTGGTTTATTCGCGGTTTGGCGATAGCGGTGAAAAAGTTAAACATCGTGCTATCGCAACTGTAATTGATTTGCCAAACGGAATGAAATTGCTGGTCGGTCGCGACATCGGAGAGCCTGAAACTTTCATTGTCATTATCAAAAAGGCATTGATGTTTGCTTTGGCTGCCATGGCTGTCGGAGCGTTGCTCATCTGGTTTTTTGTCGGTAGACGCGCCTTGAAACGTATAGATCAGGTGACGGCTGCTTCCCAGCGCCTTATGTCAGGAGATTTGACAGGAAGACTTCCGGTTATGGGGTCAGGCGATGAGTTTGATCGGCTTTCTGCAAATCTCAATGTTATGCTTGACCGTATTGAAGAACTCAATGTCGGTCTGCGCCATGTATCCGACAACATTGCCCACGATTTGAAAACACCTTTGACACGGTTGCGTAATCGCGCCGATGAAGCATTGTCCAGGCGCCACACAGATGTTGATTATCGCCAAACGTTGGAGGCAATTATTGCTGAATCCGACCAATTGATCCGTACATTCAACGCTATCCTCATGATCTCCCGTATCGAGGCCAGCACATCGGTCGAGCATCTGGAAAAGCTTGACGCACGTCCTATTGTTGAAGATGTCGGGGAGCTCTACGGGCCGGTTGCCGAAGAAGCCGGCGTTACATTCAAGATGGGCAAAACATTTGATGTAACCTTGTTGTTAAACAGGGAACTTCTGGCGCAAGCACTCATCAATCTGATCGAAAACGCCATCAAATATGGTACGACACCTGAAAGAAAGTCTTTGGTATCGTTATCTATGGCAAAAAATGCCGATCGTGTCGAAATTATCGTGAGTGACAATGGCACGGGCATTGCGCCTGAAGACAGGGAAAGGGTCACCAAACGGTTTGTAAGACTTGAAGATAGCCGCACGAAACCGGGTTTCGGAATCGGCTTGAGTTTGGCAAAAGCCGTTATGAAACTTCATGGTGGCGAACTTATACTCGAGGATGCAAAGCCCGGTTTGAAAGCTGTTCTTTCTTTTCCCGAGTTGTCACAAGAAAAAATCGGGACAAAAAAGCCATAACAGCAAAATTGGTGTTGCATAACCTCAAACAGAAAAAGCTGCAGCTTAAGAAAAACAATAACACAGCATTTTAATCTAGCAGTTTGTCATTTCTGTTGTTCATTAAATAGTCTTCTATTAATGTCAAAAGACATACGATAGCACTGTCATGCCGTATAATTAGGGAAGACGAAGAGTGATGCAGCAAGCTTTCTGGAATGAAAAGTTGAAACATTTGACCCCGCTTGATGCAACCGGCGCACAATGGCTGGCCGATATGACAGACAAAGCCCGTGAAAATGGGCTCGAAGAACTTGCCGGCGAACTTGAAAAAAGCAAGGGCCAGTCGGAATTTCTGGGTACAGTCATGACGCTTTCACCTTTTTTACGTGAAACGCTTGTACGCAATCCGGCCTTTATTGCTCCGCTTCTTCATAAAGATATATCGGAACGGTTGCATGATTTGCTTGAGGAAACTTCGCGGATAGACAGGCTCAAAAATATCACCGAAGCGCTTTTGATGGCCTCACTGAGGCAAAAAAAACTTGAAATGCATGTGTTGATTGCGCTGGCTGATCTTGGCGGACTCTTTACATCGGCTATGACTTCGGAATGGTTGACAAAACTTGCTGAAGTTACACTCGGCGCTGCCCTGCGTTTTTTATTAAGAGATGTGCATAATCAAGGCAAAATCAGTCTTGCCGATTACAACAATCCGGAAAAGGAGTGCGGACTCGTTGTTCTCGGAATGGGAAAACTCGGTGCCCGCGAACTTAATTATTCTTCCGATATAGACCTTATTGTTTTTATTGACGAAACGTCGTCCCATATCGGCGAACCATTTGAAAGCATAGATGTTTTTTCAAAAATGATGCGTCGGCTTATCCGTATCATGCAGGAACGCACCGCTGACGGGTATGTTTTTCGCGTCGATTTGAGGTTACGCCCCGATCCGGGCTCTACTCCTCTTGCTCTGCCAATCAGTGCGGCCCTCCATTATTATGAAAGTCGGGGGCAGAATTGGGAACGCGCAGCCATGATTAAAGCGCGTCCTGTCGCAGGCGATATCAAGGCTGGTGAAGAGTTTCTCCACGAATTATCCCCCTATATATGGCGCAAATATCTTGATTATGCAGCTATTGCGGATATCCACTCAATCAAACGTCAAATTCATGCATATAAAGGCCACGGGGAAATTGCCGTTCGTGGCCACAATGTCAAACTCGGACGCGGTGGAATACGCGAAATCGAGTTTTTTGTGCAAACCCAGCAATTGATTGCCGGCGGGCGTTTTCCCGAGCTTCGGGGGAGGCGTACTGTCGATATGCTTGCCGAACTCTGTTCGCTCGGCTGGATCAATGCCGAAACACGCGATGTATTGAGCGAGAAATATGCTTATCTACGCAATGTTGAACATCGCATCCAGATGTTGGAAGACGAGCAAACGCATATCCTGCCCGAGGATGATAAAGACTTTACCGCCGTTGCCTATATGATGGGGTACACAAATATCAGTGACTTTACCCGCGATTTTTTAGAGACGCTGACGACAGTCGAACATCATTATGCAGCGTTGTTCGAACAGGAAAAGGAACTGGGGTCTGATGCCGGAAATCTGGTGTTTACCGGTGAAGATGACGACCCGGGGACACTCGCGACATTATCGAAATTGGGCTTTTCACGTCCCAGCGATATTTGCCGTATCATCCGGACTTGGCATTTCGGGCGTTATCGTGCCACCCAATCTGCAGAAGCCAGAGAAAGATTGACGGAACTGACGCCTGCACTTCTTAAAGCGTTTGGTGCTACTAAAAGAGCAGACGAGGCCTTGTCACGGTTTGATGCTTTTCTACAGGGGCTTCCGTCAGGTATCCAGCTCTTCAGCCTGTTACAATCCAATCCTTCATTGCTCGATATGCTGGTTCTCATCATGAGCTCGGCACCCCGTCTTGCCGATATTATTACCAGAAAACCGCATATTTTCGATGGTATGCTTGATCCGGCAATTTTTGCTGAACTGCCGACAAAAACCTATTTGCAAAACCGGCTGGAATTTTTCTTAAGCGGCGTTTCCAACTATGAAGATATTCTTGATCAATTGCGCCTTTTTGCCAGCGAACAACGCTTCCTCATCGGCATCAGGCTTCTTAACGGCGCTATTGACGGTGAGCGTGCTGCACGCGCTTTCACCGATCTTGCCGATTTGATGATTGCCAATACACTTGCGGCCGTCGAGCAGGAATTTTCTCGTGTGCATGGCTTGGTTAAAGGCGGGCGCGTCGGAATATTGGGGATGGGCAAACTCGGTAGCCATGAGCTTACGGCTGGTTCCGATCTTGATCTTATCTTGCTTTATGATTACGACAATGAGACAGAAATGTCCGATGGTGACAAGCCACTTTATATTTCCCAATATTATATGCGTTTGACACAACGTCTGGTCTCGGCATTGTCGGCGCCGACCGGTGAAGGTGTTCTTTATGAGGTTGATTTGAGGCTGCGTCCATCAGGAAATAAAGGGCCGGTTGCTGTGCCGTTCGAAGCATTCGGAAAATATCAAAGAAATGAAGCGTGGGTGTGGGAGCATCTGGCACTCACACGTGCTCGCGGTGTTGCTGGCGACCCGATGTTTTTGCAACAGCTTGAAGATGAAGTGGCGGCAATCATCGCGTTGAAACGGGATAGAGAAAAAGTTTCCCATGATGTACGTGAAATGCGCGAACTTATCGGACAAGAAAAACCGCCGATCAATATATGGGATTTCAAAACAATGCGTGGTGGGCAAGTCGACCTCGAATTCATTGCTCAATTTGCATTGATTACGCACCAAAGCGAGTTTGTTGTCGGGCGCACAACGGGAGAAGTTCTGGAACAATTGCCCCAATCCTTCCTGTCTATTTCATCAGTGGGCGAACTTCATCATGCTTATCGTATATATACAAACTTGAGCCAGATGATGCGGCTATGTCTTAATGACAAGCTTGATCCCGATGATATGCCGCCCGGTTTATCAGATTTATTACAAAGGATTGTAGGCGAACCGGATTTGAACCATGTCGAGAGCCTGATTGTTGAAACGGCAAACACTGTTAGCCAAATTTTTGATGACGTGGTGGTCTGATTTTTTTTCAGATCGAGGGTTTGGGCGTATCAAAAAAACTGAAAATAACTTCCGGCTTTTAAATAGATCGGAAAACGCTTTTTTGCTTTTGTCTCTCTGTTGTTGGAACACCTGCTATCAAGTCGCATCAACAACAATCCGGCCCAAGTAACGGACTGACTTTTGATAAAACTTGCAGTCTGCGGTGACGATAACGCATCGACTGATCGGGGTTGCTACTTTTTCATCGTGTAAATCGCTCACGGCAAGATTGACGGACGATCGGCATGATAAGCAGGCATGATGATGAACGGCGGGATAATGAATGGACATGAGCAAAAGGGAAGTGTGTCCGCCTTTATCACAAACTGGCTGCAGGGGGGCTAACAATCAACATTAAAAACCGAAGTGGAGCAGGGGGGACTATCAAAGGACATGTTCGGCGCGGAGGAAACTTTAAAGTTTGATAGAAATTAATGTTTCTGGGTAACCGGCAAGGTAATGGTAACCGTTGTTCCCTTGCCTTCTTTTGAAGCAATATTAAGCTCGCCGCCGTGAAGTTCGATCAGAGAACGGGAGATAGCAAGTCCGAGACCGGAACCGGCATGGGTTTTCGTAAATTGGTTTTCAACCTGTTCAAAGGGTTGGCAAAGTTTTGCAATAGCAGCTTCAGGAATTCCGACACCGGTATCCGAGAAAACAAAAATAAGTTTGTCGTCTTTCTGATACCCCTTAACGTCGATATGTCCACCTGACGGCGTGAATTTGACTGCATTGGAAAGAATATTGAGAAATACCTGATGAATGGCGCGCCGATCGATATCGCCATGGAGTTTCGGTGTAATATCGGCCGTTACAGTAATATTTTTTTCTTGTGCCTGTGGCGTCAAAGTACGTAATGTCTCACTGATAATCGGCTCAAGATCGGCATTCTCGCTTGATAGGGTAAAGCGTCCGGCTTCGATCTTGGACATATCAAGAATATCATTGATAAGTGTCAACAAATGCGTACCCGAATTATGGATGTCGTTCATATATTCGGCATAACGTTCTGATCCCAATGGGCCAAAGGTGCCCTGTATCATCATTTCCGAAAAACCGATAATGGCGTTGAGCGGCGTTCTCAATTCATGCGACATATTTGCCAAAAATTCGGATTTTGCCTTATTGGCGCTTTCTGCACGTTCCTTTTCCGATTGCAGACTTTCATTCAGTTTTTCAACTTCGGTGGCGCGCTGCTGAGCGCTCTGGCGGGCAAGTTTCAGTTCCTGAATAAAGGAATAAAGCCGTCTCTCGCTATCTTCCAAACTTTTTTGTTGTTGTTTGAGTTCGGAAATGTCGGTACCAACCGAGACCAGACCACCATCCTGCGTGCGGCGTTCGTTAATTTTGAGCCAGCTTCCATCAGCCATTTGGCGAATACTGGTAAAGTTGCCGGTGTCGTCATGTTCAACCGACATTTCGTTGATGGCAGGTTTCGCCATTGCCTCGACTGTAGTTTTTTGTACGCCGGGTTGCAGCATGTGGTCGGGAAGTGAAGCATATTCACGGAACTTGCTGTTCGACATGACGAGACGCCCTTCCGAATCCCACAGAACAAAGGACTCGGAAATGTTTTCAATTGCATCGCGAATGCGCAGATCGGCCTGTGCTGTCTGCTCGGCGAATTGATGTTGCTCGCTTATATCAAATGAAATGCCGACGAGGTGGGCTTCTTCCTCATGTGCAACTTCAGCACGGATACGCATCCATACATAATGGCCATCGGCATGGCGCATAGGAAGATTGATATCGATGTGATCTTTTTCACCGCTCATCAAATCACGCGCCAATTCATAAAGATCGGCATCGGCAGGATTGATAATGGAAGTAATTTCCGAGATTGACAGAAGTGCATCTTTGGGCTTGAAGCCAAGCATTTCATACATGGAACGCGACCAATAAACGCGACCACTTGCCATGTTCCAGTCCCATAAGCCGCAACGCCCGCGCATCATTGCCATGTCGATGCGGTTCTGGATTTTTTCGGAAATGAGATCGGTATCGCGAACACGTGCAGCCTGAGCGTAATAGGCGTAAAGAATGGCTAATATGACGCCGACTGTTCCCGCAAAAATTGTGATATTGATTGAAACGGTTTTGCGCCATTCAAGGTATATCTGCTCACTTTCTTCTCCGACAAACACACCGAATTTCCCTTGTGACGCCTGGTCGAATGAAGCCAATGAAGCCTTTCCGTCAATTTTGACCTCCATCACACCGGCACTGCGGCCGAGTACAAAGAGAGCTTGTGCATCACCAACCGAATCCGAAAGGGGATGATTGATCAGCGTTTCCATTCCCGAGGCTGCAACGACAATACCTGCTTCATCAACAATAGCAATGCGTGCCGAGCTTGCAATCAAGCCCTGTGTGCGGAAGTCGATAAGAATATTCTGTAAATCGTTGTTTGAAATTGAACCCGAACTCGGTTCATCCTGGTCTTTGGAATAAACAGCACGATCAACCGAACTGCCAATATGTCCGGTTGCCAGCATGATGGCCGATCTTGTTGTTGTATCAATTGTTTGCCGCCATTCGTAAAGCTGGACCAGACGGGTTGCCGCAAGCAAAACAAGAAAAATCAGAATTATTAGAGGTATGGCACGACGCAGCCATGGCTCGATTGTGAGCAGCCTTTTATAGGCTGGACCAGAAAGCAAATCGACATGAGCTGACCCAGCCTTACGCTTTTTTTGCGAAGGTTTTGAATCAACAAACGTCCCTGTGGGCGCGTCTAACGCGTCCAAATGCGCCATTTCTGGCCCCCTCTAAAGTTAACGGATAAACCGGAGAACTGATTCGGTACGCAAAACATCCGAACAAGCCCAATGAATCAAAACTGATTCGTTCTGTCCAGCTTTTTCTTTGCGTGTGATATTTTTTCATTAATCAAGCTTAGAATAAAAGCTTTAATAACTTTTTAACGTTGTCAAAACGTACTGACAGGAAATGGCCGTTTTAACCGGTAGCAGCGAGGAATATTTCATAAAATCTTAAAGAAAAAAGCGGGAAGGAATACCTCCTTCCCGCTCGAATTTCGATTATCAGCCAAGTGTGCGGCTTACGATGTCAAAAACATCAACCGAAAGCTTTGGTGCTTTCAATATCCGTTCCAATTGTTCCTTGAGTTTGTTTTGACGGTTTGTCTCAAGTTGTTTCCAAGAGCGAGTGAGTGTTGAAAGTCGTGCAGCAAGTTGCGGGTTTTCTTTGTCAACAGTCAGGATAATATCAGCGAGCAGCTTGTATCCCTCTCCGTCAACCCTGTTAAAGCCCGTCTGGTTCGAAGCTGCAAATGCGGCAATAAGCGCACGCGTCCGGTTCGGATTATCAAGCGAAAAGAGCGGATGTTTCATAAGCTCTTTGACATGTGCCAAGGTTTTTTCGCCCGGAACTGTCGCCTGAACAGAGAACCACTTGTCCATAACAAGAGGGTCGTTGCCATAACGCTTTTCGAAATCGGAAAGTGCTTCTTTCGCTTCATTTGTCTCATTAAAGTGGTGAACCAGAATGGTTAGCCCTGCCATCCTGTCTGTCATGTTGTCAGCCCTCTTATAGGCTTCAAAAGCACGTGTAGGTGTGTTTTCGGCAAGTGCCAGATAATTCAGAACGGTGTTTTTCAATGCACGTTTACCAGCCGGTTCGGCTTTTGGCGAATAACGACCTGCTGTTTGCATCTTATCGAAAACTTTAAGCATTTTCGGTTTTAAATGTTCTGCCAGCGACTTCATGAAAGACTGGCGAACATTAAAGATGCGATCAGGATCAACATTATGACCGATCATGCGGGCAAGTTCGACTTCCAAAGGCAATTGGAGGCAAAGTGACCGGAAAGCAGGTTCCAATGTGTCATCGTCAAGAAGCGCTTCAATAAGGGCTTGAAGTTTTTCAGGCATGGCCGGTTTTCCATGCGTATGGTCGGTAATTGCTGCAACCAGAGCCTTGCCCATTAACTGGTTGAGTGACTCCCAACGGTTGACTTCGTCAGCATCAAAGCGTGCTCGGAAAGCAAGGTCGTCATCACTTTCTTCCATCTTCAGATTGATTGGAGCAGAAAATCCGCGCAGCAGTGATAACACCGGCTTTTCTTTCAGATCGCGGATATGAACGGTTTGCTTTGCTTCGGACAAAACAATGACATTGTTTTCAATGTGGTTATCGGCTTGATAGGGCATATCCTTGCCATTCTTGCCCAAAAGCCCGAAGGAAAGCGGTATAACCATCGGCTTTTTATTGGATTGACCAGGAGTGTCAGGAACGGTTTGCGTCAAATCAAGTGTCAGGACACCATCTTTATAATGGCTATCAACCGTTACTGTCGGTGTTCCTGCCT
The DNA here is from genome assembly GCF_946479275.1 of uncultured Bartonella sp. Taxonomy (GTDB): domain Bacteria; phylum Pseudomonadota; class Alphaproteobacteria; order Rhizobiales; family Rhizobiaceae; genus Bartonella. Next base: position 178,299 of record NZ_CAMLFE010000003.1, on the reverse strand, counting down.
GCTCATACCACAGCATGAATTGCGATAAATCACGTCCTGAAACATCTGCAAAACAGGCGATAAAATCTTCAATTGTGCAAGCCTCGCCGTCATGGCGTTGGAAATAAAGATCCATGCCTTTGCGGAAAAGCTCGTCGCCAAGCATGGTATGAACCATGCGTACGACCTCTGCACCTTTTTCATAGACGGTAGTCGTATAAAAATTATTGATTTCACGATATTGCCGTGGGCGAACCGGATGGGCAAGGGGGCCAGCATCTTCAGGAAATTGTGCAATTTTCAGTACACGAACATCGGATATACGATGAACAGGGCGCGAGCGTTGGTCAGACGAAAATTCCTGATCGCGATAGACAGTAAGCCCCTCTTTCAAACAAAGTTGGAACCAGTCACGGCAGGTAATGCGATCGCCCGTCCAATTGTGGAAATATTCGTGTGCAATAACGCGTTCTATGCCGGCATAGTCGGTATCGGTTGCTGTATTGGGGTCGGCAAGGACATATTTGTCATTGAAAACATTAAGACCTTTGTTTTCCATTGCTCCCATATTGAAATCGGAAACAGCGACAATATTGAAAATATCGAGATCATATTCGCGCCCGAACTTTTCTTCATCCCAGCGCATCGCGCGTTTGAGTGAATCCATTGCATAGGCTGCACGTTCTCTTTTTCCTTTTTCGACATAAATTCCGAGTTTCACTTTCCGCCCCGACATAGTGGTAAAGCTGTCATCGTAATGGTCAAGAGCGCCGCCAACGAGGGCAAAAAGATAGCATGGTTTGGGATGCGGATCTTCCCAGATTGCATAATGGCGTCCGCCTTCAAGTTTGCCGGTTTCTACGAGATTGCCGTTGGAAAGAAGTACCGGCTCATTCTTTTCATCCGCTTCAATGCGGGTTCTGAAAACGGACAAAATATCAGGACGATCGTAAAAATAGGTCATCCGACGGAAGCCTTGTGGCTCATTCTGTGTGCAATAGACGCCGTTAGATAGATAAAGTCCCATTAATTGGCGATTTTTTTTAGGATTGATCTGTGTGGTGACCTGAAGAATAAATTTGCCTGAAGGAGGATTGTGAATTTCAAGTTTTTCAGGTGTTGCCGAATAGTCTTTGGAAGTAAGTTTCTGACCATTGAGTGCCACTGATAACAGTTTCAATTCGTCCCCGACAAGGACCAAAGGTGTGCCCGGTTTGGTGTTCTTACGGGGCGAAAGGGAAAGCTTCGATTTTACGATTGTTTCGGTTGGATGAAGCGAAAAATCAAGCTCGGTGTTGGAAATTGCATAATCGGTGGGCGAGTAATCTTCAAGACGATATACTGGAGTGTCAGATTGGGTCATAAATCGTGCCTTTTTATAGAAGTTTATCATGAAGGTAAGCACATTTTGTCGAAACGACAACCGGCTCGAAAAGAAATCTCTGTTCATGCACACCAATGTGAATGGGAAATATCATTTGCCCGACCTTCAAAACATTTATTTAAACAGCTACGTTGTATATGAATGAAAAGGATGTCTTACGCAAAGCAACTGGCAATTTTATCCCTTCAGTCTTATTGACTGCCAATTAAACGCTTTACCGACAGGAGAAAACTCGTGCAAAAACAGTCGCCGGCTATTCCGCATGCCCCTTCCGGGAATGTCATGCTCGGAATCTGGATGAAGATTTTGTCGGTAGTCTGTTTTGTTGTGATGTATAGTTTTTTAAAGTCAGCCAAAGGTGTTCCTGCTGGCGAATTAAGTTTCTTCCGATCGTTTTTCGGCATTGTCCCGATCATCCTTTGGGTCATGTCGTTAAAAGAGCTTAAAACGGTGCTTTACACAAAAAACCTGACTGGACATGTTTTTCGGGGAATGTTCGGTACTTTTTCAATGTTATTCAGCTTTTATGCTTTGACTCTTTTACCGCTTCCTGAAACCGTTGCCATCGGTTATGGCGAACCACTCATACTTGTGGTTCTATGCGCAATCTTCCTTCATGAGAAAGTTTATTTTTATCGTTGGAGTGCGGTTATCGTCGGCCTCATCGGTGTGTTGATCATTGTTTGGCCACGCCTTACTATCCTCGGTACCGCTCATGCCGATGTCGGTGCCTCTATCGGTGCGCTTTCCGCGCTTGGAGCCGCAATTATGGCAGCCATTGCTATGTTGCTTGTCCGCAAACTCGTGTTTACCGAAAAGACAACGACGATCACTCTTTATTTCATGATAACATCAAGCATTATATCGTTAATTACAGTACCGTTCGGATGGGTTATTCCGAATTTTTATCAAGCTTCCATGCTTATTCTGGCGGGGCTTTTCGGTGGTATTGCGCAAATTTTCATGACTCAGGCTTATAGGCATGCCGAACCTTCAACAGTTGCACCATTTGAATATACATCAATGTTGTTAAGCCTTTTGAGCGGCTATTTTATCTTTGATGAAGTTCCGACAATTGCAATGTTGTTCGGTGCGTGCCTCGTTATAGGCTCGGGTATTTTCATTATCCTCAGAGAATCCCACGTCATCGGTAAAGTCCACCCAGGCCAGCTTTTTCATAAACATCGTTGATGATAAATAAAGGATGCTTATTTGAGCTGGTTGAGCGCATTGCGGATTTCCAGAAAATCTGCCCAAGCAAGTTTCTTCTGGCTCGGCGTTCGCAATAAATAGGCCGGATGGAATGTCGGCATCACCGGAATAGTTTTCCCGTTTTCCAAGTGATGCGAGAGCCATTGTCCTCTTGTGCGGATAATGCCATTTTTGACACCGGTCAGAACTTGCATGGCTGGTCCCCCCAGAGCAACAAGAATGTCTGGTGCAGCCAATTCTATCTGTCGTTCGATAAACGGGCGGCAAAGCTCGGTTTCCATCGGTGTTGGAGTACGGTTGCCAGGCGGCCGCCAAGGTATAGTATTCGCAATATAAACGCACTCGCGTTTCAAACCGATTGCAGTCAGAATACGGTTGAGTAACATGCCGGACCGACCGACGAAAGGGATGCCCTGTAAATCTTCTTCGCGCCCTGGTGCTTCGCCTACGAGCATCAGTTTCGAATGGGGCGTGCCATCTGCAAAACAGGTGTTTTTTGCGGTAAGTTTCAATGTGCAACCGTTGAATGATTTGAGCGCTTCGAACAGTTCATCGAGATTTTTGGCGTTTCGGGCAAGTTCGTTTGCTGTTGCCACTTGTCCTTCAATCGAAATACGCGGCGTTGCAGCATGGCGGGGAGCAGGGTGAACGGTTCCCCTTTGCCGTGGATTGGTTGTTTCATGTGCAGCGGCAGTTAATCGTTTTGCTATTTCAGCCGATTGCTTGAAACGATCGATCGGTTTGTCAACAAGGGGCGTGTCGACGCCGGCTTCCGAATAGAAGCCAAGCAATTCCTCAAAGGAAATCGTGTTGTTGTGCCACTCTGACATGTTAGCCTTTTGCTTTTTTAAGCTAATGAATAGACCAAGCAATGGCGCTCTTCAAGCTTGGATATCAGCTGTCTTTGAAAACGCGCGCCTCGCATCGTCAAAGGTAAGGAGGAGACGCTATCGTGTGTAAAATTTTGTCGTATACGACGCTATCAAGAAAAACGGTCAGACGCGCGAATTGTAATTTTTTCTGATCGAACGGGAGCAACTTTGACTTTTAGGGGAAGCCCCAGACGCTATTGCGCCCGAATATTTTCAACGAAAGGCACACATTGTTTTATGCCGTGCAGCGTTTTTTTACGCGTTGACATTTATAATGGACGGAACCGTTTTACCAAAGCGGTTCGCCATGCCTTTCCATGAGAAAACTTGCGGCTTTGAGAAGCCTTGCATCAGGAGCAATGTGGCGGATAAACATGGAAAGATCACGTCGCATCCGCTCGATCGGGCAACGTTCGATGAAGGCTTCCATACCAAGCGATTTTTCGCAGAGGTTAAGAATTCTGACGCACACATCCTCCATCTGGTCATGCGCCAGAAGGCAGGCCAAAACCGCATCGTCAACATTAGTCTTCGTTGGTTTGCGCGTAGCTTCTTCGACAAGACACGCAGTTTTAAGAAGCATTGCAGAAGCCGCCAATGTTTCCGATCTTGCTTTTGCAAGGCGCGTTAGCTGGAACGGGTCATCAAGGCGGTTCTTTTTGATGAGCATTTCGCGCCAGGTATCTATAATGGCTTCGGCTCCACCGAGATGGGCCACACTATGGCGCCAGACGCCGCCGATATAATGGGGTTCCAGATGAAAATCGCCAGGTTTTCCTAAAAGATCGCTTTTTCTTATTTCCATATCCGAGAAATCGAATGAACCGGTAAGAGTGGGACGCATGCCTGAAGCATCCCAGTATTCGATATTTTGTCGGGCGGCATCAGTGACATCTACCACAGCAAGCTGGTCGCAATCATCGTCGTCGTTCCTTAAACGTACAATTGCAAATTCAACCATTCCCAAGCCGGTCACCAGACGTTTTACACCGTGGAGCTTGATTTTTCCGTTCGGCAAAGTGGTAAATCTCAAAGGTTGATTGAGACTGGCACCCCAAACTCCTAAAAGAACACCTTCTTTGACTTTGGAAAAAATATTCTTCCTTAGACGGCTTTCGGCAAAAAGCTCGATAAGACGCACTGCGTGAAGATGCCCCTCGAAAAGGCGTGCAAGCGAAAGATTGGCCTTGCCAAGCCTGCGTAAAAAATCGAATGCGGCTTTCGTTTCATCTTCGCTTTTTGTCAATGACCAATTGCTTCCACCGAGCTTTTTGGGCAAACAGGCACAAAGAGCGCCGCTTTCATTCAATCGTTGCAAATCGACCGTCAGCCCATATTCTTCCACATGGTCGGCACTTTCCGAAATGAGGTCGAATAAGGCTCTGTTATCCGTGGACATTGGCGTTTCTATAAACATTTTAGAAAATCTCTTTAAGAGAAAATAGTTTGAAACTAAAATGCTCAGTGATTGAAGAAATTCAAAAACAAAACGGAAAAAAGCACATTCGGGCCCGATTAGGCTTTGTTTTTCTCGATGTTTCATTAAATTGCCGGAATTTAATAGAGTTTCTGTATCAAAACCGGTCAGATTTGAAACTGAATTCGGCAAGTACCGGTAGATGATCGGAACCAAAAGAAGAAAGACGTTTAACGTTTATAAGGTTGATATCCTGGGATAGCAAAATCTGGTCAATGGGGAGGCCGAAATAGGGCCGTAAAGGGGCAGAAAAGCTATATGAAAGCCATGTTGGACCGATGCCGGAAACGTGACTTGTACCGGTCAGCTTTTTCATTCTGGAAACGGTGTTGCTCCATGATACGCTATTAAAGTCCCCTGCAACGATCCGTTGCGAAAATTTGTGCTCGATATCATTTTTGAACGCACCCGTTTCCAGTTCGTCCAATTGCAAATTCTGCCCGAATGGCCATGGCCAGGCAAGATGGACAGAGACAATATCAAGCGGAGGATCATCCGGTTTGTCCGACAGTAATTCTATTTTTGCTACATACCCATGGGTGGTTGTTGCATCGTAACAGGTAACAACGGGAGAATTGGTAAAACCGTAACGGGATAAAAACCCATCGGACAGGATAACACCTGTTGCACCTGCACGGTCATTGTCGGCCAGGCAACCGATAATTTTCAAATTGTTGTCTTGAAAAAACTCGCGCCATTTTACAGATGCTTCCTGCACTGTGATAATATCAGGCTTTTCTTTTTCTATAAGAGCTAACAATTTTTCCGGCGTTTGATTGTCAAAACGTAAATTGGCTTGCAGCAGTTTTAAAGTCGGGCTTTCCAGCATTCCGGAAGTTGGTGAAACGCCGCCATCATTCAAGCTTAAACCGATAAGGGCAGCCGCAAATATTATCGGAAAAACCGCTTGTTGCCGAAGTTTTGTGAAAACAAGAGGAAAGGTAAGTAAAATAGTAAAAAATGCGAGTGGAATGCGGATATCGGCAAGTGAATCAAAAAGCGGATGAAAAGCTGTGAATAAACTCGCAAATAATGGCAAAGTCGACAAAACAACGACAATAAACCAAATAAGGGCAAGAATCTGACAAACGGATTTTCCGGAATGTTTACCCATTTTGATTGCCGTCTAAAAAGCGGCACAAGCCAACCATTAATTCGTCGATTGACTTGTCAGGGGAGCAAAAATCGGCTTTGCATAGGCCGGAGTCTTGGCATGGAACAAAGCAAATGCGCCTAAAACCGCCACAAAAACCAAAGTCAAAAACAATATAGAAAAGCGACGAATCAGCATAATTTGGCTCCCTTCGTTAACCATATTGCATAATTTACTTCGTCTGAAACCAGTTATCTTTATCAGACAGCATTTCTCTACAGTATTTTCAGTGATCTGATGGTTTTGCGCAACACCTTTTAGATGAGTCAAGTTTGGCTGCCACCCTGAACGGGTGGATGACTGGTTTGGCATTAAGGCCCAATCATTGGCTTAATTTCTTAAGAGTTGCAGCTTTTATTTGTCATTTGTCTGCCAGCTTTTTAAAACTTTGATAGATGAACGATTCACATTTTGCGTTTTAAAAAATTATGTGTCGAGATGAAAAACGTTGAGTTGATTGCGATAGATATGTTCCATATCTTTTGAAAAACAACAAAAAACGACTGTTTGAGGAAAATTATTATTTTCCAAAAACCGGGCAGTGGTAAAAATAGCAATTTTCGCCGCTTGCTTGTGGGGATAGCCGTAGACACCGGCTGAAATTGCAGGAAATGCGATAGATCGGAATTGCTTATTTTTCGCAATCAAAAGAGAATTTTCATAGCATGAATGAAGTTTTTCTGCTTCGTGGTTAACGCCGCCGTACCAGATCGGTCCGACTGTGTGGATAATGTAGCGGGCGGGCAGGCGATAAGCTTTTGTGAGCTTTGCTTCACCTGTTTTACACCCATTAAGCGCCTTGCATTCGATAAGTAGTTCGGGGCCAGCTGCCTTATGAATTGCGCCATCCACTCCGCCGCCGCCAAGAAGGGTTGTGTTGGCCGCGTTTACAATGGCATCAACATTGAGTGTCGTAATGTCACCACAAATGACGGAAATACGATTTTTTTCTATCATCAACTATTTCCCCTTCGTTTAGAAATTCCGGTTGATTTTAATTCGATCCTTTTCAAGTGGAGTGGAATTAGCCAAAAAGCCCTAGAAAAATCTATAAAAATGAAGCAGTAAATCGGGCAGTGCTTGAAGACACCCATTTAACTTTTTGAAAAAGGAACAGCACGTTCCAGCAACAATTGGTAGACATAGTTTTTCGCGGTTTTGACTGCATCTTCCAATGAGCCACCGTTGGCTATCCCGCAGGCGATTGCGGTTGATAAGGTGCATCCTGTCCCTCGCATCGTTGCATCAACCCGTAGATTCGAGAAATTGCTGATTTTTTTAGAGGAAACGAGACTATCCATCGCGATATCTCCCGTTTCATGCCCGCCTTTTGCAAGAATATATTTGGAGCCGGAGGCTAATAGTTTTTTTGCTTGTTCAATAGTTTGGGAGTGCTTTTCGGAAAGTTTTTCACCGGTCAAAGCAGCAAGCTCGGGAAGATTAGGCGTAACAAGATAACAATATTTTAACAGCTTTTCTTTGATGATCGTTACTGTTTTTTCGTCTGCAAGGACGCCGCCGGATGAAGCGCGGATGACCGGATCAAGTATAACCGGAATGTTAGAAAAATTGTCGAGAACGCTGCATATTGCTTCGACGATTTCAGGTGATCCCGTCATTCCCACTTTAACAGCCGAAATTTTATCCGACTGGAGTGCGGCCAACATTTGCCCGCGGATAATGTCTCCATTCATCGGCAGCTTTGTTTCGACGTGGCGGTCATCCTGCACATTGACGGAAGTGACAGCAAGCCCCGTTCTGACCGAAAAGTGGCTTGCTGTTTCGATATCACGGACGATTCCCGCGCCACCCGTTGGATCAGTTCCGGCAACAATAAGTATTTTCGGCATCAGCGCCATTTTTGTGTTGCTTCCAACCATTGTTTTACGCGGTCTTCGGGTTTTTCGTTCATGGCAATATCGGTTACCACGGCAGCACTATCGGCACCGGCTTCCAATACAACCTTGGCGCGTTCCGGATTTAATCCGCCGATTGCAACCAGCGGAAGATCACCAACGAGTTTTTTCCAGCGGGTTACTTTTTCCAAACCTTGAGGTTGCCATTTCATCTTTTTCAATATGGTTTGATAGACAGGCCCTAAAGCGACATAATCCGGTTTGGCAGCAAGCGCTTTATTAAGCTCGCTTGCATCATGGGTGCTGACACCGAGCTTCAATCCTGCTTTCTTTATTTTGTCGACATTGGCGGCGACGAGATCTTCCTGCCCGAGATGAATAAAATCACATTTCTCTTCAATTGCCGCTTCCCAGTAATCGTTAATAATCAATTGACAGTGAAATTGTTTGCAAACAAGTTTTGCCCTCTGGATATGCTGGTGAAGGACCTCCGAAGGAACGTTTTTCATGCGCAATTGCACCAGCTTGACGCCAAGCGGTATGAGCTTCTCAATCCAGTCTGCACTATCAACTATGAGATAAAAGGGATCCAATTTAATCAAAACACTGCCTTTCCAAACACCGGTGTTGAAGGCACAGCAACATCTCGTGGTTCCAACATTCCGGCTTTATATGCACTTTGTCCGGCTTTTATAGCATTTGCAAACGCTTCCGCCATCAATACCGGATCACCAGCCTTGGCGACGGCTGTATTGAGCAATACACCATCATAACCGAGTTCCATAGCTTTAGCCGCATGTGACGGGCGACCAATTCCGGCATCCACAATCAAAGAAAGCTCCGGAAAATTGGCACGGATTGTACGCAAGCCGTCTACATCTCTTGGTCCTTGTGCCGATCCGATAGGGGCACACCAAGGCATAATGACACGACATCCTGCATCAGCTAGCTTGTCTGCAACAATGAGGTCATCTGTCGTATAGGGAAAGACTTGAAATCCATCTTCGTTAAGAATGCGGGCAGCATCTACCAAAGCAAATACATCCGGCTGCAATGTGTCGGCATTGCCGATGACTTCCAGTTTTATCCAGGGCGTTTTGAAAAGGTCACGCGCCATATGCGCCGTCGTGACAGCTTCTTTTACTGTAAAGCATCCAGCTGTGTTGGGTAAAATGGATACTCCGAGGGATTGGATAAGAGAAAAAAACTGTCCCCCTTGCTTTCCGCCTGCGGTTTCGCGACGCAGAGAGACCGTTACAACCTCTGTATGGGAAGCGCGAATTGCGTCTTCAAGAATTTTGGGCGATGGATATTGTGCCGTTCCCAACAAAAGATGGGACGAAAATTTTTTATCATAAAGTTCAAGCAACGTGCTCAACCTCCCTGCATAGGGCTTAGAATTTCAATTCTATCGCCATTTTCTAATCTGAAATGTTCGCGCTCGCTTTCGCTAACAAGCTCGGCATTGACCGCTGTCGCAAGCCAATTACCTTCATAATCAAGCTCCTTTAAAAGAGCCGAAAGCGTTTCAGCACTTACGTTCTTTTCTTCGCCATTAACGAATAACTGCATTTCTATCAGCCCATCACAATTTCGGTCACCTGACGGGCCATCTCCGGCGAGATGAGGTATCCGTGGCGATGCATTCCGTTGACATAAATGTGGTTTCCGTCCTGTTTTACTCGCGGAAAATTATCCTCATAGGCAGGGCGTACGCCAACTCCGATTTCTACGATATCGGCTTCGCCAAAGGATGGATGAATAGTGTAGGCGGCATTTAAAAAATCCATCATCGAATGCGCGGTAATCGGCCGATCATCATTGCTTTCAATCATGGTTGCACCGATCATAAAAATTCCGTTGTCTCTGGGTACAATATAAAGCGGAATTCGCGGATGAACGAGCCTGATCGGTCTTGAAAAGGAAATATCTGTATTGTGCACAAGCAACATTTCGCCGCGAACACCACGCATGTCTTTATCCTGTCCAAGACGGGCGATACCTGTTGCATCGACGATAAAATCAAAACCGTCTTCACTTGTTCCGACGTCAACAAAATGCGCGTTCATATCAGCCAATTTTTGTTTTAAAGCCAATAATGCTTTTCGAGGATCAATATGGCCTTCTGTTTCATAAAACAAACCGCGATTGAAACGCCCGGCAAGGTCGGGCTCCAATTTTGCAATTTCATCTCCATCAATTATGCGATGACCGCCGGTGCGTTCTGAAAAACGTTTCAATTCTGCGCTGTCCCTTTGAGGCGCAACAACGAGAGTACCATTATGTTTCACAAGATCAGGCAGAGTTTCAGCCCACCATTTCATTGTCTCTAACCCCAGTTCTTCGACGCGTGCTTCGGCACTTTCGCGTTCGCAATAGGGGGCAAGCATCCCGCCGGCATACCAGCTTGCTGCGCCACGGGGAGAATCTGCCGGAGCCGATATTGTTATTTCCGCTCCCGCTTTTGCCAACATATAGGCGCTGGTCAAGCCGGCAACGCCACATCCTCTGACAAGTATTTTCTTGTTCTTTTTTTGCATTTGCATCATCCACAATCACATGAAGTTGCAAGAAAAATTGCAACCCCGGTCAAGTCGGAATGAACCAGATGCGTGGTATCCGGAATGTAAATTCTCGGAACACAAACTAAAACCGGACAGGAATGATTGAAAATCAAATGACTGCTGTTCGTCGAGCATGTCAAACATAAACACCATCCCTCCGCCAGTCCTAACTGGTTCAGGTTCAATGGGTCACTGTAATGATCAGACTTCAATCATTCTCGATACAGACTCTCAGCCCCAAAAGGCTCCCCAAGGTTGGATGCATGTTTGGCTTAAAAGGTTATTTTGTCAACATCTATAAAGCATGATTGAATGAATGTTGCAAAAGAACGTGACTTTTCCTTGAACACATATATCTTTAAACGCAGTATTCAAAATTTGTAGAACAGTGAAAAGTTACGATGGCGATTTGATACCTTAATTGTCTTCTTTTTCAAAAGGCAAAAATGCAGCAATGATCAACAAAAGCCAACCGAGAATGTTGATTGTGCCACCAAGCGGAGCAGCATAGGGAAATAGCCGTGTTTCAGCGAATTCGCGACACATAATATCCGAGGCGAAGAGTGCAACGCCAATGATGATGAAAAAGCCTGAAAGACGCATAACGATGTTTGTTTTTGTTGCAACAGAAAGTCCCAGCAATGCTGCAGCATTACCAAGAAGCACAGGTGCCACGGCTTCGTAATAGCCACCAATATGCGATGCGGCAGCGTAAGCAGCAATACCGCCGGCACCATAGAGGCCGGAAAAGCCGCATAATATACGTTTATTCAGATTAGACATATTTCTCACCCCTTATTTGCCGCGTCGAGCGCGGATGCAAAAGCTTCTGCAAAAAGATCAATCTCTTTTTGGGGACCGACGCTCACTCTTATGAGCCGATCTAGAACAGGGACGAAAGGCTTACGCACGAATATTGCTCGCCTTGTAAGTTCGTCGAGAACGTTTTTTGCAAATTTTCCATCACGTCCACAGTCGATTGCGACAAAGTTTGTCGCTGATGGTAACGTTTTTAATCCATGACTTTCAGCAATTTTTACAATTTCATTTTTTGCATTGTCTATTTTTCTTATCACTTCATCCAGGTATTTCCGGTCTGCCAAGGCATGGAAAGCCGCAATTTGTGCCATTTTGTTGACAGAAAAATGGTCCCGTACTTTATCGAACATGCCGATGAGTTCAGCTGGTCCTATTACATAGCCACAGCGCAATCCGGCAAGTCCGTAAACTTTGGAAAAGGTGCGCATACGCAAGACATTAGGCCAAATTTTGGACATTTCTGGCAATTCGTCTTTCGGTGCGAGTTCTCCATAAGCTTCATCAAGAACCAACAAGGTTGTTTTCGGCAAACTCGTGATAAAAGACTCTATCTCATTTTTATTATGCCATGTTCCCAACGGATTATCCGGATTTGCGAGATAAACAATTTTTGCTTTATGTTTATGAGCCGCGTCAGATAGAGCATGAAGATCGGATTTGTCGTTTGAATAAAGGACATTCACCAGTTTCCCGCCAAAACCGGCTACATGATAGTTGAACGTCGGATAACCGCCAAGGGAATTGATGACAACATCACCATGCTCGATATATTGCCGCACAATCAATCCCAATAATGAATCAACGCCAGGGCCAACAGTCAATTGATCAGGCTTCAAACCATATAAAGTAGCGAGAGCATTTATGAGGTCATAGTTTTCCGGGTCACCATATTTCCAGACCTCACTTTTAGATTGCTGTAGCGCGTTGATGACTGACGGCGCAGGTCCGAAGCCATTTTCATTGGCTCCCAATCGGGCGCGAAATAAACGACCGGTTTTCCGTTCAATTGATTCCGGTCCTGTAAAGGGAACGGTTGATGGAAGAGACGCAACAAGCGGCGTAACAGCCGGGAACTCATATTTTGCAGACATTGTTTATTCCAATTAAAACGGCAACAGGCAAAAGCGCATTTCGGCATAACTAGCACAAAACCCCCTTGCTCTGAATATCAATAAATCGTTATGACTCGGAATTAAATAATGAATTTTGAACTTCCTATCAATTTCACATTATGCAAAATACGGTTTTTCAGTTTGCCAGATTTTAATTATATGTATTAAATAATACGCCGCCATTTACGACGAATAGAATTGTAAGTGATATACTTGTTAAAATTTCACATAAATAAGTAAAATAAAAAAATTAAACGAGTGGTTTAATTTATAACTTATATAAAATTAATATAAGAATTATCTTTTATCAGAATTTAAAAAATATCCGGATTTAAAAATAGCCGACAATCTTTTTAAAAAAATTCAAACCGATTCTGTAAATATTTTCGTTCACGCAAATTATCGTAAAATATTTTTTATCGTATTCCCTAAGGCCTGAAAATAAAATCTCTAAATGGATTGTACAAAAATTCCCTGAATGTCGTACGACAAAAGGAATGAACATACTCGCTTGTTACCTTTTTACGCCAGTAATCATGGACGGTTCATATCAGAAACCGTTTTATCCTAAGTGAGTTATAAACTGTGGCAAGCAAGTCGATGAGAATAACACCGCTAGACGAGCAAATTAGGAGGCAGATTCCTCATAAAAATATCTTGCCGACGGCATGGGCAATCTCGAAGGCGATTAGCAAAAGTAGAGAAAACTGCTGCAAAGTTTGGCAATCAAGTCAACTAGCCCGATATATCAATTTTTTCAAAGCCACTTTAAAAACTGATCAGGCATAAAAAAACCGGTGGTAAAACCACCGGTTCTTATTTCCAATCCAATTAAGAATTAGAACGAACGTTGGATACGAACCATACCCTGGAAAGCATCCTGACCTTTGAGAGAGTCACTGAGCTTAGCATTTCTAATCTCGTCACGAATGCTGTAATCATTTTCCCAAGAGACGTAGGTCAATTCAGGAGTAATGACGAGACCCGGTACCAATTCATACTTTACGTTAATAGATGCAGCGAATGTATCTGTATCGTCGTAGGAAACTTGAGCGTTGAAGCTGGTCTTTTTGTTGAATTTAAAGGTAGTACCACCCCAAGCAGCCCAGTCACCGCCCCAATCACCATAGATCGAGTTGATCTGACGATAAATACCGTACTTCAGGACGCCGTCATGGCCAATACGTGCAGCGTGGTGACTACCGTCAACATCTTTCATACCATAGGTGTTATCGAAGTTGTAGTAATCATCGGCAGATTTATATCCGCCCATAACCCAAACGCTCCACTGATCAGTAACGTTCAAATCCAAACGAGCTTTGGCAGCCCACTCTTCATAGAATGCGTCATAAGCACCGACAACGGAAATACCACCCCAGCCTTGAACGAATTTCAAGCCGCCGACAACATTCGGGGTATAATCGTCAATTTTACCGCTGAGTTTATAGCGTTTAAAGTTGATGTCGCCGTCATCTGCATGGGAATAACGATAGCCATACTTGTCAGCGTTATTCAAATCATCATTGCCTTGTTCAACACCCAAGATAGCGGAAAAACCGTTTCCAGCATTGAATGTGTAGCTGATAACATTGGTACGTGTGTAAGCCATCGGGTTTACGACATCGTCGTTGATGACGTTACCATAGTAACCTGTCCAATGGTTGAAGATGGATTCATCAAGACCAACACGGATGCCACCGAGTTCGATGAAAGCAAAGCGGAGCTGACCACCAGCGGAATCACCCTTGTGATCCCATTCTGCGCCTTCGTCCCACTGCGAACGCAATTCGATGAATGTGCGCAATGTACCGAGTTCTGTTTCGGAAGCCGTGTGGAAACGGAGTGTTGCACGTGTACGCCATGCGTAAGTATCACGATCAATGTCGCCACGCTTACGGGCACCAGGATTATCGCCGCCCTTGATGTCTGCACGGACATAGCCCGAAATACGCATGCAAGTCTCGGTTCCGGGAATGTAGAAGTATCCTTCACCATACGCGTCGCAAACGCGTACATATTCAACGGGTTCCGGCTCTGCAACGACGACATCAGCTGCACGAGCGCCAGAAACTGCAATGAGAGCTGCAGCGGAGCCGAGAAGAAGGCTCTTAATGTTCATATCTGACCTCCAGTCAAAGTTAAAATTGGGTCGGGTTCACGAAGTTCAGAAAGTTTGAATCCCGATCCCCTTAACCGAAAAAGTCGCACGCAAGCGCTCCTTCTTCATGGATCGAACATACCTGACATGAAGTTCGATTCAACAACGAATTAGGAAAAACGGCGTCTCCAACCCGAGTATCATCGATCGTTGTTGCAAAAATGACACAAAAATATATCAATCAAGCCATTTTGTTTGTGGATAATTAACCATATTTTTCGTGTTAATTTTTCATTAACCGCTGATTTTGACCACTTGTATACGATCATTTTCGAGTCGAACAATACATTCTTCTCGATATGAAACAGATTTTCCATTATTGCACAAAATGACCACGTTTTAGGCTAAACATTTAACCCGGCGTCAGCTTTCGATGACGCCCATCACATTTGTAGATGAGCGACGATTTAATGAAGAGAGACGCGCAA
This sequence comes from uncultured Bartonella sp., assembly GCF_946479275.1. Taxonomy (GTDB): domain Bacteria; phylum Pseudomonadota; class Alphaproteobacteria; order Rhizobiales; family Rhizobiaceae; genus Bartonella. The sequence goes on along the minus strand of NZ_CAMLFE010000003.1, from coordinate 163,285 downwards.
CGGTCTTCTTATTAATCTAAAAACGGAAACTGGATGATCCTAATCCACTCTGAACAGAACAGGAGAACGTTTAGCTGACGGCTGTTTCATAAAAGTCGGGAAAGAATGTTTGAAACGAAAACACTGCTCCATGTGCCAAGATGAATTCATGACCGTCCAGTCACAAGTAAGTTAACCCATTCAACATATAAGATGTGAGTAATCCAAGCTGCGAGATCGAAAGAACCGATTTGATCAAACGGCATAACACTGCCGTGTACGATACTTAATGCTATGTTGGTGGAAAGTTGGCAGTGCCTTTAACAAGAATGTGGGCGGTGTCATTGAGCCTTGCCGTTAAGGTACTATTAATAAGTAGGAGGCGCATTCAAGGGGGGGCGATTAATATGTATAAAATTTTAGAAAATCGTGAAAATCGCTTGAACTTCCGTGAAAGAATGTTTATTGGCTGCTCTCGGAGAGGTGGCCGAGTGGTCGAAGGCGCTCCCCTGCTAAGGGAGTAGAGCTCAAAAGGCTCTCGAGGGTTCGAATCCCTTCTTCTCCGCCATAACTCAATAAAAAACTATTTAAAGTCAACAAGTTGAACTTTTTATAGTTTGTCTATCCCCCATCTCATCCCTCAACAAAAAGGACTAATCATTTCGGGGCTTGTCTCCGGATAACAGCGGTGTAGCAATCAATCGGTGCTTTATGTCAGGAATTTAATGTAAATCCGGCAAGCCGGAAAAGATTTATCAGCCGGACATAAAAATCGAACCAAATGTAAAATTTATTATGCGGCAAAATTTATCATGTCTGTGGCATTACATTGCATTTATTACCCGCATGATCATCTCTTTGTCTCATTGCTCCCTATGCTATTTTTAGCATCGACTTTTATCCGCATTTAAACTCCGGAACTTCTGCCGATCTGCTTTTGTAACAATCGTCGATATTGACGGGCAGTCTTGAGGAACAGACAAAAGTTGAAACCGAAGCTCGTAGCATAAGAGGATTTTGATAGGAAATAGAGATCTGATGCGGTGCTCAACTAATGACAGAACATTTTTCGAATGCTGTAGGTTGTTGCTGTGTGCAGTCAATATTGATCTATTATTGCGATACCAACCAATTTTTATGCAGAGATTGGAAAACAGTTTGGTTTTTGCTGCGGGCCGTTTTTTGTATTTCCAATAATAATCAGTCATGACCGCAAAAAAAGTGCGTCTGTATATATTAGGAAATTGAATTATTGATCAGTCTTTCTCCTGATGAAGATAATAAATAAAAAAGTGCAAATTCTTGCGTGCTTTTTTGGAGCAATTGCGTACCGAAACGAAACAAGATAAATCTTGTTCATATTTTTTAATTGTTAAAGTTTGTCAGAAAATCGATATGAGTACAGAGCAAAATACTGGAATTGCCCGCAGCAAATATTCCAACCGACCATCTGGAAACAGCGGCGAATTACGCGCCCTCATTGAATTGGAGGGAAATTTTATTATTCCGGGTTATCAACGTGGCTATCGATGGAATGACCGGCAGATTAATGACTTTTTAAATGATATTTTCGAGTTTTATGAACAATTCAAGAACGGAAAAGAAAATAAAATCTATTTTCTTCAACCTGTTGTAGTTATGGAGAACTATAACGAGGGAACAGATAATGATGAAAAAGAAAACGAACCCGAAATAAACATTGTTGACGGGCAACAACGTTTAACAACAGTGCTTTTATTAAACGCGGTTCTGTTAAATCTGTTAAATACGTCAAACAAATATGTTCCAAAAAATATTGATTACCGTAAGTCGATTAAGAAACCCTTAGACCGTGACGACATTTATTTTGACAAAGCTGTTGATTACAATTTTTCCAATGATAGCCCGATAAAAATCGACAAACCACGGCTCGATATTAAAAAGAATAAAGTTATTAATTATACACTAACCATTAATACACGCGAAGAAAGTGATGAATTTTTAAAACGTGTAGCAAAAAGTATGGAACCGACCGAAAAAGAATGCAAGAGTATCGATTTATATTTTCTATATAAGGCTTACGATAAAATAAAACAATATATTCATAAGATGGATAACAAAGGCATCAATTGGATAGAATTTTATAGGATATTTGCTAATCAGGTAAAAGTACTTTGGTACGCGATTGATAATAGCGACTCCAGCGGTGAAATAGCGGCATTTACACGTTTGAATAGCGGAAAAATTCCCTTGACAAATGCCGAGCTAAGCCGCGCAGCACTCCTCAATCCTGCTTATTACAAATCGAAGGATAACAAAGACGATAATCAAAACTTGCCGGATATCGAAACGGAACGTGGCTTGATTAGCATTGGGTGGGATAACCTCGAATATGAGTTGCGAAAACCGGAATTCTGGGGCTTTCTCGGTTTTTCGGAAAATGACTGTTCGTCGAATGTTAAAGATCAACGAAACAAAAGCTTTGAAGACGAACGTTATCAAACGCGCATAGATTTTCTTCTGGATTTTCATTTTTCCCAAAAAAATAAAGATGAAGATAATACCAAAAATAAAGATGAAGATAATACCGAAAATAACGATCGAGATAGAAATCTTCCTCCTTTTATAAAACTCGAAGACGAATTGAAAGAAGCTAAAAAGAATAATTTTTCTACTAATAATGTAAAGCAGATATGGGAATCAATCCAGCTTGATCTATGGAAGTTACAAACCTGGTATGACGATAATGACCTTTATCATTGGATTGGTTATTTATTTGCTGAAAAACGAATGAATCCTGGCCTGTTTTCGAAATTTAAAGATCTGAAAAAAGACGAGTTAAAGGAAGAAGTTAAAGGTTATATCGCAAGTTTTTATCGGGATTTGGATACAGCTCTGGAATATACTTACGATACCAATGAACCGGGATGCGAAAGGCTCCTGTTTTTATACAATGTAGAATATGTGAGAAGTATGAAAACAACCGGCAAAAAGCCGCGATATGACTTCTCGGCCCATCATCAAAAGAAATGGACAATAGAGCACATCAACGCGCAAAATGTTGAGGGACTCAACACAAAAGAACAATGGTTGATTTGGTTAAAAAGCCATCGGGGAGTGTTGGACAGTCGTGTTCAGATTGAGGAAAACAAGAAAAAAGAACTGATCGGGCGCGTGAATGAATTGATCGATAAGCTCGAACGTTCCGAGCAGTCAAAATCGTCAGACCTGAGAAATGAGTTTTTGATGTTGTCGAATAAGATAGTGGAAAAAATCAATGATGTCTATGGCATCAAGGACTTACACGAGCTGTCGAACCTCGCGCTTCTTGACGGTTCGGCAAACAGTGTTCTGAACAATTCGATTTTCCGTGTCAAACAGAACAAAATTATTGAAGAAATGAAACAAGGCAATTTCATTCCACCCGCTACACAAGCTGTATTCTTGCGCTTGTTTAGCATGGAAGAACAAGATCATCTATATTGGACAGCAAAAGATCGTAAAGCATACCTCGGTGACATCAAAGAAAAACTAACGTACTTATTGGGATGAAAATAATGGGGAGTGGGAAGGTTCAAAGCTTTTATCAACTTTTGCAAGAAACTGAAGTTGTTATCCCGATGATACAACGTGATTATGCGCAAGGACGTCTTACCGAAAAAGTGAAGTCTATTCGCCACGAATTTTTGGATGCACTTTATAAGGCGTGTAAAGAGAAAAAGCCGCTACATCTCGATTTTATCTATGGGGAGGAAGATGAAGGATTTTTCAAGCCATTTGATGGGCAACAACGGCTGACTACATTGTATTTGTTGCACTGGTATGCGGCAGTAAAAGCGGAAAAATTAGCCGAGGAAAAGGAATTTTTTAACCGCTTTGGTTATGAAATTCGTGAAAGCACAAGGGTGTTTATTAAAAAGCTGAATAACGAAGCCGTTTTTTCATCGGAACAGCTTTCCGACGGCAACGATATTTCGTCAATTATTAAAAATGCTCGCTGGTATGTTTCCAGATGGGAATTGGATCAATCAATATCCGGTATGCTGGTCATGCTGGATGCGATCCATAAGAGATTTAGCGATATTCCGGATCTTTGGAAAATATTAACTGACGAGCCACCGCTTATCACATTTTTTTATAAGCCATTGCAGGATCTGTCTTTGTCAAGCGATGAAATATACATAAAAATGAACGCGCGCGGCAAACAGTTGACCGAACTGGAAAATTTCAAAGCGAAATTTGTGGAACTGCTGAGAGAAAAATCCTTGAGAGGTGAACTGGAAACCAACACGCCATTGGACGAGATCGAACGATGTTTTGATACGACATGGATACAAATTTTTTGGGATAATGTTCGTCCACGCGGTGACGCCGGCCCAACTCATTCAGAAAGTAACCGCGGTAAAATTGATGAAGCAATTTTATGCGACGATGCATTTGCGCGTTTTTTGCGTTATATCGGCATCATTTTATATCTCTTAGCTGAACAGGAAGTCCCTTCCGAAGATAATGAAGCAATAAATCCGCCAGACGATTTCCGAACTATGAAATTGTTTGCGATATTTAAGCATGTCGTAGAAACAAAATCTTTTTTATCAAACATAGATGGTAATAATATTGACGGATTAAAACGTTTACTCGACGGAATAAACGACATCGGTAACGATGAAATAGACAAGATATTCAAAAAAATTTTTTATAAAAAGAAGATGAATGTTAGAGACGAACATGGTGAATCGTCGTCAAAAATCGCACTCTATAACATAGAAGAAAATAAAGATGTAAATATATTCAGTAATTTAATAAACAATGAAAAGGAAGAAACAATTTATTACCAACTTCTTTTATTTGCGTTTCTATTATTAATATGGAGAAAAATTTCTCATAATAAGGGTGCCAAGTTGGCGATTAATGACGATGATATAAAAGCGATGGTCGAGTCGCTGCGTCCCATTCGCAATCTTCTTGAGAATTCAGCTTCCGATCTTCGATATGAAAAATATCCGTCTCAGTTACGTGAAACGGTGAAGCTTATTTTAACTGATCGTTCAAGTGAAAAAGAGAATAGTGTTTCACCCGATCTGTCGGATAATGGTTCACAGGACAAAGTCGACAACAAAAACGAATGGATCAAGGACACCAATTTCAATGTTTATCAAATAAATGAAGAAGCGGTAAAACAGAAACTGCGCCGACAACATAAAGGCGATGAAAAATTTCTGAACGCACTGAACCGGCTTGAAAATCATGAATTTTTTCGTGGTAATTTAGGCGTATTTTCTCTGTGCGAACAGCAGGACCAAGCGGAGCCGGAAAAGTTTATTTGCTTTAAAGGCGATATTATTGAGGCGGGAGATAAACTCTTCAGTTATTTTGCATATCCTCCCGAGAACAGGCTACCAAAAGATTCTTTTCCACCGGCGGATTCTTTGCTCTCGGCGGACTCTTTGCTACTAAAGAATTCGTTGTTGTGTGAGGATGATTATGCTTTGTCAACGGGATCATATTTTACCTATGGAGCTTTACAGGACATCCGTCATAAGCAATCTACCTGGAATTCAATTTTTAATAGAAGCTTATACAATCAACGGATAAATTGTCGGCGAGCAGTCACGAAATTATGCCGCTATATTTCAAACCCGAATTTTCCTTATCAAGATGACATTGATAAAGAAAAAAACGAAAAAACATTAAGAGTTAAACTTAAATGTAAAAACAGAAAATGGATTAAACGTTGCGAAAAATACAAAATATTCTGTTTTAATTATTATTTAGTAAAATATTCAAAAAATTTTATACCAAGACACTCTAAGTATAAATTGTTGAAAGAAGAAACGAATGGACGTATATTTACTAGCAATTTATATTTTAAACATAAAGTAAAAGTATATTGGAACCCGTTTCTATTTTGTGTTTCGGAAATTTTGAAGAAAGAATTGGATAAAGAAATAAAATTTTTACCATTTGGACCTGAAGACCTAGGTTCGGAGCGCGATTTTGAGGATGAAGGTCTGGAAATAGAAAAAGGAGTTTATCTCCATGGGGTCGAAACTGGTTGGCAGCTATCATCTTCACCGACTAATAGAGATCAGTGTAGAGACGAGCTAAAAACGCGCTTTGGAGACGAAAATGATCTCGCTCCTTTATTCAATAATGATGATGTTGTGTCGTCGGACAAAGACAAAGTCCAAGGCATTATAGTATTGAAGGGGAAGGATAAGGATTTGGATCCAACAGATGGTAATAAAAACGCGAAATTTCGGTTGTATGACAAAGTCGACCGTATTGATTACATTGTCAAATTTTTCAAAAATCGTGTAAATTAAACGATAGTGATAACTATCATGGCATAAAGTGCTTTCAATATCATAAGGTATTATGGACACATTTCCTGTAGTCCAATCGGAATATTTGACTGATTTTGGAAGGCAAGCGTTTCAGCCGGTTTGCCGTATTGTTGAAAACTGAAAAATTATCTGAATATTTTGAACATGATGGTAATTTTTATATCCTGATTTATGCTGCGGGCAACTGTGGGTTCATGATCTTGAATTCATTTACTGTTGTAAACGGACACTTTTCCTGTTCCGCTTTTTTTGCTCGGCTTCAGAGTGTGAAAAATTTGTTTCAACCGTATATAGTCTGTTGTCTTTAACCTTATCTACCGAATTTTCGATTTGACAGTGCTCATGCTAAAAGATGGCGGAGAGAATGGACATTCTTTCCTTAATTACCGTAATTGCATCTGAGCTTTTTCAAATATCAACCAGCAACTGTTTGGAAACGCACATTAATGTCATTACACACCGTTAATTCCATCCCATTATATGTGCGGAGCCAAAGACGTTTTGACTTCTAAAGAACAGTCACCGATTTTTGCAAAAATCGATCTGGCGTATTTAAAAAAACGAGTGAAAGAATTACATGTTTTTCGCCGCTTCGGGTTTTTCTGGAGAGAAAACGCTGGCACGGTGCGCATTGAAGGTCATGCATTGAAATATTCATAGATAAGGTGATTATTTTCAAAAGTTCCTGAAGCCGCGTTTCCTGATAAACTATCAATTAAAAGCGTGGCCGTTCAAAAAAGATAAAGCAACAGAGGCATAGCGGAGGCGCCGCATCTAACGTCTGATTTTACCCGTCCATAAAAGTATAAGAGCAATAATAACAGGCAACATAAAATAAGCGGGCAGTGTTGCGGGATAAACCCCGTATGAAACAAGAACGCCGCCAATCATCGAACCTATCGACCCTCCGAGATATACAGATGATTGGTTTAAACCGACCGCCAGATTACCATCGCCTTTATCCTCTCTGATTTTTAATAGCTCGTTGTTCTGGGGGACTTGCAGCGCCCAGCCAACCGCACCCCATATAATGAGGGGCAATGCGATCAGCGGCAGATAGATATGTGACAGTAAAGCCAAGCCGAGAAATGACAGCAAAAGCAATCCGAGAATAATGAACAGGATTTTTTTCAGATCATAGTCATCGACAAAATATCCGATCAGAATGCTTCCACAAACGCCCCCTAAACCCCAATACCATAAATAAACCGTGACGTAGGCCTCTTTATCTACGGCGCTTACAAATGGAGATAGGAAAGTATACATTCCCAAGCTCGATATTGCTGCAAAAAGAGAGATCAATATAACTCTCACAACAGGCCATTCGGATAAAAGAGCAAATCGGGATTTTTCGGATTTTATCATTGTTGACGGCAAGGCCGGTAAACATAGATATAAACCAATGAAAGCGATACCGCCCAAAATGCTCACAATTATCATAGCGCTACGCCAACCGAAATGATCGGCTATAACGAGCGAAGCGGGTACGCCTATGACCGTTCCGATTGCCATTCCCGCCATTATTGTTGAAATGGATTTGCCTTTTTTCTCGTTAGTGCTCAATCGGGTTGATGATGTTATTCCGCAAGCGAGAAACGCGCCGGCGGAAACTCCCGCTATAGCGCGAAGAAAAATTAAAGAATAAAATTCCGGAACAATCACACATGCTGCATTGGCAATAACAAACACCCCAAGATAAATACAGACGTTGTTTTTAAGATCACGATTTCCTGTCATTCCCACCAGAACCGGTGACAAAAGACCATAGGGTAGCGTAAAAGCAGTTACCAACTGCGCAGCCAAGCCAATTGAGACATCAAAATCGTTGCTAATCAGGGGTATCAAACCGGCTGTCATATATGATGAAAGCCCCAAGGCCAATGCCGACAAAGATAAACAGATGAGTGATATTCTGATAGATGACATCTCGCAACGCTCCTTCTCATTCCGGTATTTTTAGCTTTTAGCGTTGGGCGTTATAAAAATAATGAGAACGAAACGTTTAATACTTGAAATAGCGAATGATATTTTAATCTTTCCCGGGAAGATACTGCGCTATCGGACCTCCCTTGAAAGCAGACTTCGCTCATATGTTCCAGAGCAGTGATATCATTACAAGTGGATAAATATGTAAAATCAAATAGTTTTTACCTAACTTTATTTATCAACTTTATCTGGAATTTCGTAAAAGATAACTCCCGCATATGTTCGGATGACACATTATTACGTTAGACGACCTGATAAAACTTTACAGAAAATAAAAACCGACAAAGTGGTTTGATGCCGAAATTGCATAAATTTGATAATATCCGCATTTATAATTATTCGAAAAAGTTTCGCGCATGATTTTTCCATCGCCAGTTGATGTTTTATAGAGGCGGAAAGACTTTTGAAATTAGAGACGGAGCTGGTGCTTATTTGGATTGGAAAATTTTAAGCCCGTAAGCCGCATATGTCTTTCATGTGTCATGGAAATAAGATTTTCTATATTAAATTTCATAACTTTATTATTAAATAAATAAATTTTATGCTGTTATCCAAAATTGTAAAAAAATTGTAATTTCAATAGATGTTTATAGAATATTTGAAATTTATAGCTAAAGTTCTAAAAACTATATATAATTATTTTTTTAAATATATTTTTCATTTTAAATTTTTATATTATTTTAAAATTAAATTATAATAAAAATAGAAAATTAGAGCATTTAAATAGTGAAAGGGGCGAGGGCTGTTTGATCGGCACCAAAGCACGCTGAACAAGATTGAGACAAATTTTCTAACAATCTCAATAATTATATCATTTAAATTTTTATCCAGGTCTAAATCGGAAAATCCATTCTTTGTCGGTCGCGTGGCAAATGTTTAGGTTTTTTATTGGAAAATGTTTCATTTTTGATAATGGATTTTATAATGGCAGATAACCAGAAAAAGCTCGGCTTCTTTTCGCGCCTGCTTGATGCAGTACCAGCGGGTGAACGTTACAAGTTGGCTGAAGAACAAATAATTTTAGCGGAAAAATTGGGTTTTGAAACCGCATGGGTTGCTCAGCATCATTTTCATCCGCAGGAAGGCGGGCTTCCTTCACCTTTGGTTTTTCTTTCAAATATCGCAGCAAAAACCAGAAGAATAAAGTTGGGAACGGGTGTTATCACATTACCTATGGAAAATCCGGTGCGTGTTGCAGAAGATGCAGCGGTTGTCGATCTTTTATCCAATGGCCGACTGGAATTGGGATTTGGTACCGGCGGAACACGCGAGTCATTTGAGGTGTTTGGCGTCAATCCGGATAAACGTGGTGAAGTCTATGGCCACCATCTCAAAGTATTGCGACAGGCTTTTGCCGGTGATGACCTGTTAAAAAGCAACCGGCTTTATCCAAGTGCGCCGCATTTGTTACGTCGTTTCTGGATGGCAACGTTTTCTCCGTTCGGCGGTAAGCTTGCAGGCGAGACAGGTGACGGGCTGATGTTATCGCGTACCCAGCCACGTCCGGCTGATAATCCTGATGCCACGCTTGATGAAATACAAAATCCGATTATTGATGCCTATCTTGCAGCACTGCCCGCAGGTGTCAAACCCCGTATTATGGCTTCTCGAAGCCTATTTGTCTCTCGTGATCGTAACCACGCCCTCAAATTGGCGGAACAAGGATTGAAAAAGGCCGCAGACCGGTTGGGCAAAGCTATATCGAATGTTAAAGGTAATTCGCTTGAAGATCTTATTATCGCGTTCGACCAACATGTCGGAACGCCGGAAGATGTTATTGCTTCGCTGAAAAAAGATACCTCGCTTAACCGTGCAACAGATGTTGTCTTTCAGGTTCACTCTGTTGATCCGCCGCACGAAGACATATTGAAATCGTTGGAACTGACGGCAAAAGAAGTCGCTCCTGCATTGGGCCTGAGCCTTGCCACGCATTGAAATGAAATATGCTACCGAGTGTCCGCTATAAGGAACCAACATATGCCCCAGCATGATATTATTGACGAGCTCGTTGGCTCGCCGTTAGAGCTACGCAAGCGTCGGCCAATTACCAAAGACCAGGCGCAAAAGAGTTATGAAGCGCTGTTTTTAAACGTCAGGAATAGCGACTTTTCTTTGAAAGATCGCTTTGCAATTGCAACGTTTGTTTCCCGATTACATGGCTTTGAAAAAGCCATCAAATTTTATGAAAACGAATTGAAAAAATTCCAACCGGATTGGGCAGAAGTCATTCTGGAGGCAGCGGATTGTGCAAAAAGCACAGGGCCATTCGGCGATTATCCCGATGGCCCGCTCGTAAACGAGAATACGGACGGAAAAACCTGGAGTGCTGACGCAGAGGTAAAGAATTCTTTAGGAGAAAAGTTGGCAGCCGCATTGACCCATAGTCATCTTCTGGTTTTTCACCCGCGGGATTGTGAAGCAACCGATCTTGAAGCATTGAAAAAAGCCGGTTGGAGCAATGATGAAATCATCACTCTTTCGCAATTGGTTGCTTTTTTGAGCTTCCAGTTAAGACTTGCTTTGGGGCTAAAAGCACTGGCAGCGAAAAAAGAAGCAAATTAACGGCAAATTTTAAGCTTCTTTGACAAGCTTCGTAATAACCTCACTTTTATAATCGGGAATTGAGCGAGAATGAACACAAAGCCAAGTAATTCGACCAAAAAAATCAAAAGCCCCAATGTCTTTACGCGCGACAACCTTGATTGGATAGCGTGGATCGAACCGGTTGCGGAAGCGAGTTTGAGCGAGCGTCAACGTGACTCTTTAGTGGAACCGGCTCGTGCTAAATCGGATTATTTCCGTTTGCTGGCGCGCGATCCCGACATATTGGAAGCGCGAACACGGACAGATAAGGATATTTTTTATAATACTGTCGATGGTTTGCCCCGTGCCGAGCGTGAGCTTGCAGCCGCTGCAACATCGCGCTTCAATGGCTGTATTTATTGTGCTTCCGTTCATGCCCGACATGCGGCTGTTTATTCAAAAAAACCGGCTGATGTTGATGAACTCCTTGATAAGGGCATCTCTGCCGATTTGGGGGAGCGCTGGAATGCCATTGTTTCTGCTGCGTCAACGCTTAGTCAAACACCGCCGGTCTTTGGAAAAACAGAAATCGATGCGCTTCGTGCCGCAGGTCTTGATGATGATGAAATTTTCGATGTTATCCACGCTGTCAGTTTTTTTAATTGGGCCAACCGGTTAATGTTATCACTAGGCGAACCGGAGCTTCAGCAAAAATAAAAACGTCTGAAGTTCATGCTTCGATCATAAATAAGCCGATTGAGGGAGAACAAATGGCACACCCTCGGCAGGTATTTTGCCGACGGTGAGCTTGCAATGATAGATTTCACGCAGCATTGGCGTGGTCAGGACTGCTGCCGGCGAACCTTCCTTGACAATATGTCCATGGTCCATGACAATGATTTTGTCACTATAATGGGCGGCCAAATTGAGATCATGCAAAATAGCAATAACGCCGCCACCGGCTTTTGAAAAACCGCGTGCAATATCCATAACCGCGAGTTGATGATAGATATCCAGACTCGCAACCGGTTCATCCAGAAATAACCAGCGCGGAATGCCATTGAAAACCGGTTCCCAAATCTGACATATCACGCGGGCAAGTTGTACGCGGGCCTGTTCGCCGCCCGATAATTCATGATAAAAGCGTCCCTCATAGCCAGCCAAATCTACCTTCTCTAAAGCCATTTCAGGCAATTTCTTTTTAATAAATTCGGGGTGGAGACTGTTTAAAAGACCGAGCGCTACGACTTCCCTGACGAGGAAAGGAAAACTCACATCTGTTGATTGTTGAAGTACCGCTCTTACCAATGCCATTTCCGACGGTTTTTTTCGGGCTATGTCGTCGCCGTTAATTGTTATTTTTCCGCTATAGGAAAGTTCGCCGCTTAAAGCTTTGACAAGTGTTGTCTTTCCCGAACCGTTGGTTCCGATAATCGTGGTTAGATGTCCGGCTTGTGCCTTGAAATTCAGGCTGTGCAATATAGGGCTTTTTCCGAGGGTGAGTTCGAGATTTTCGGTTTCGATCATTGGTTGAAGTTTCCACGTTGTTTAAGCAAAACCCACAGGAAAAACGGGCCGCCGATCAGCGAGGTGATGATGCCGATAGGAAGTTCGGCCGGTGCCACAATGATGCGTGAAACAGTATCGGTTAGAATGAGCATGGAAGCACCGAGAAGAGCCGAACAAGGTATGAGAAAACGATGATCGGGGCCGATTGTGAGGCGCAAGATATGAGGCACAATAATTCCGATGAAACCGATATTGCCGCTTACAGACACAGCACCACCACACATAAAAGCAACAAGAAAAATCGTTAAATATTTCAAGCGTTGAACCTCGAACCCCAGATGTCCGGCAACAGCTTCATCAAGCGATAGCGCGTTCATTCCGCGTGAAAGAAATGGTGCAACGACAATACCGGTTAGAATGAAGGGGCAGGCGATTGCAACACGTGACCATGTGGCACCGGCGAGTGAACCAAGGTTCCAGAAGGTTATATCCCGCAATTGGTTGTCATTGGCAATGAAGATGAGAAATCCCGTTAGAGCCGCACATAAGGCACTCAATGCAATTCCGGCAAGCAACATCGTGGTAACCGATGTCCGGTTATTTCTGGTTGCGATAAAATACAAAATAATGGTTGTCATCAAGCCGCCAAAAAAGGCGCCGGTGACAATCGTGAAACTTCCAAGGACGTTTATGAAAAACGGGGGCAACAGGCTTGAACCAACAATGATGATAACGGCTCCCAATGCGGAGCCGGATGATACCCCCATAATTCCCGGATCGGCGAGAGGGTTACGGAATAAACCTTGCATAAGTACGCCGGAGATAGCAAGTGCCGAACCAACCAATGCGGCAAGAATTACACGTGGTGGCCGGATATTGACGAGCACAAGATAATCACGCGATTTGGAGCTTTCTGAAAAGCCATTTTGTATAACCGATTTAAAAAAATCGGAAATTGGAACTTTATAAGCGCCGAAAACGAGACCGCAATATACCGACATGAAAAACAATGCGACGAGTAAAAATAGGGCTATTTTTCCCCGAATGCTGCGATCGCCTTTGACCGGACGATATGAAAACAATGTCGCTACCATGTTGTTTTGCTCATGCGTTCCCGTTCAAATAAAAAGTGCTCGAAAAACCTCGAAAAATAGCGAAACAAGTTTTAAGGAAACAGGTGTTGAGCCAACCAATCCCTCCGGTATGGTTTGAGCAGCCCAATCGCGTTTCGGTTTTGCAATCCGGCATAATTTCATCACTCGCTTTTATAGAGAGTTTGAACGACTTCACGTATGGCAAGAGGCGTTCTTGGTCCAAAGCCTAATAGATAAAGTCCGTCCATTTGTTTTATTGCTTTGTTTTTGAAAGCAGGTGTCGTCTCGATTGCCGGTATTTTATATATATCGTCGACTGTTGTGCTCGTAGCGGAATGAGCCATCAATAAAATCAGATCCGGACGGGCTTCAATAATGGCTTCATCGGTAAGAAGCTTATAACCGTTAAAGCCGTCAATGGCATTTGTTGCGCCCGCCAGTTTGATAATACCATCAGCGGCCGTATTCTTTCCTGCCGCCATGAGACGGCCATTTTGTATTGTCAAAACAAAAAGGATGCGTTTTGTGTGGGGTAAATCTTTTAACAGCGCATCGTTTTTTGCAAATTCTTCATCAACAATTGCTGTCAACTGTTGTGCTTTTTGTCCTTCATGCAAAGCATGACCGATTTTCAAAATCTTTTCGTTAATTCCTTCCCTTGTAAAATGTTCAGCGACTTCAAGCATCGGCACGCCGGCATTTTCCAAAATTTCGATTGTCGAAGCGGGGCCACTCTGCTGATCGAGCAAAATCGCTTCGGGACGAAGAGACAAAATGCCTTCAGGCGATAAATTTCGCATGTAACCGACATCAGGCAGTTTTTGTGCTTCCGCCGGATAGGTGCTTGTCGTGTCGCGGGCGATTAACCGGTCACCTCCACCTAATGCATAAACAATTTCTGTCAATGTTCCGCCGATTGATATGATCTTTGCACCTTCGGGAAATTCATCGACCGGATTGGCTATCGCTATCGCCGGAAAAAGCACGATGACAAGTGTTGCTACAAACCACAGAACTATGCCGCGCAGATCGGGCCGAAAAATATCCGGCCAAACAGAACGCGCATAATCGTTATCAGCGAAAACATATTTCATCGGTATCAATTTCTGTAAGTGTTATGCGACGGCCATTTCCGGCGCAGGAGGAAGCTCGCTTAACAAACTGCGCCAATCCTCACGCTCCTGTTCGCCGGCACTCCGTTTTCCGAAAAATTGAATAATCATTTCGCCATTCTGGTCGAAAACTTCCAATGAACTGACATAACCGTCGCTGGTCGGTTTGCGTACATTCCAGATGCGTGAAATTCCCGATGTGAGCAGGTGAAGGTGAAATTTTTCATCCAGAATATTGAACCAGCCGTCAACTTTTTTGAGTTTTTCAACTTTTCCGGTAAAAATCTGGATGCATCCCTTATTACCCACAAAACACATGATAGGAACTTCCCGTTCGGCAGTACTTTGTAGAAGAATTTCGACTGAATCGGCACGCACTTCATTGGCGAATTCGCTACCAACAAGTTTGACTGCGTCGTGTCGGCCAATTTTTAGTTCTTTCAATATGTCATGAAGCTGGTGAACGTCGGTCATTTGCCGCCAGCGATTGCGGAATTCTTCAATATCCGCATTGTGTGTAGACGAATTATCATAGGGCGTTGCTCGTAAAACCTGCAATTGTTCCTTCGGCGCATCAACCTTCAAAAGGGCAACAAGTTTGATCCATTCATCAAGATTGGTTGTTGGTTCGGGATAGAGTTTGAAGACAGCCTCGCCATAAGCATCGAAAAACTGTAGGCTATCCACAATCCTGTCATGGACAGGCATGGTGCGGACAAACGCAAATTTCCAATTGTTTTGGAAAATGCGAAGGTCAATTTGGCCAAGCGTCATAGAAACGTCGCTTCCGGGGAAAACATTCTGGAAATGGCCTTTTTTTTCACTCACCGCATATTCATTGCGGGTAAGAGCCATTATTTCGCCAAGCTTATGGGCATTTTTTAACAATAGTGGAACGTCGACTTTGAGCCTTTGCGCTTTACCGGTCGAAATGAAAGCTTCAACCAGTTCAGCTTCCGAAATACCTATGGATTCTACAAATTCCCTATCCCGTAAATTCTTATTTTGCTCACGCAGTGAGAGGATAGTTCCGCTCTCCAGTGTCATGGGTGTTCACCTTTCTATTTATTCAGAATAAGTTTGCCAAAACGGGTGATTTTCAGCCGATAAGTGGCTCCTTCGTGATGGATCAACACTTCTTTGTTCGCGCCGAATAACGCTTTGCTTTCAATCATCGTTGAAGGTTGGCTCGAAGGGCCGCCCGATTGCAATTCAAGGTTTTCCTGCATCAACTTTTACCTGTCAGTTATAAACATGATAATTTTTATCATGTTTTATAAAATGGCAATACACTTTTTCGTATGGCCGGAAGTTGGTTCGTATTGCCCGAAGTTGGTTCGTATTGCCCGAAGTTGGAGTTTTCATTTTGTGTTCAAGTCACAGCTCTTGCAGCTATTTTCAGAAGACAAACCGTTGAAACCGGTTATCTTGCGAGCCGGTTCGGTTCGACCCGGCCCGCACTCGATCGCTGATTGCATCAGAGTTTTTGTGTGAAAGATATTTTGAATGTGCGTCCGGGCTGACTGTAATAATCTTTCGGCGACGCCGGAGCCGAAGGAAGGTCGACTGCATTCCAATAACGCTTGTCAAAGAGATTATAGATGCCTGCTTGTAATCTGGGACCTTTTTTGCCGAGAGGTTCCCACCAGCCGGTAAGATCAACAAGTGTATAGCCCGGAGTTTTTGCAAAATCGGAGTTTTCTTCAACTTTGTTGCGCTTTGCAGCAGCCGTCAACGAAACATCCGAACCCCATTGTTCACGGGCATATCCGACACCGATGATCCCTTTCAGCGCGGGTATGGAATTGAGATGTTCATCATTGTCGGTGTCTTTTCCTTCGGCATAGGCGAGTGCCGCATTGGTATGCCAACCGTTTGAAAAAACAATATGTCCTTTGGCCTCGATTCCGGAGATGCGAACATGAGCGCGATTGATATAATTCAAACGTTGAAGCATGAATTCGCGGTTTGCACCCAAATCGATTTCATCAATGAAATTGCGGTAATAATTCGAGAAAAGGCTGACAGATCCTCCAAGATCATCATTGCCGAGCCTTGCCCCTATATCATAACCGTTACTGGTTTCGGGTTTCAGGTCGGGATTGCCGCGTGTGTAATAAAAACCCGGATTGGTATAGTTCAGATAAAGCTCGGTAACGCTGGGAGCACGAAATGCCTGTGCCCATTGTGCGTAAAGCGTGACATCGTTTCGTGCATCCCATTCTGCTCTAAGTTTTGGCGACAGGTGTGAATGGCTGTTATTCGGCGGATAGCCCTCGAAGCCTGCACCATGTTCATAAGCATAAGTGTCTTGCGGACGATGATCGTACCAATCGTAACGTAATCCGGGCGTCAATCTTAAACGGTTAGCGAGAAAGCCGATTTCATCTTCGGCAGACAAACCGAAAATGGTACTGTCAGTATTCGGAGAATCCGATTGGTTGATGTGCATGAATTTGCACGCCATGAAAGGCCCTTTAAACGGCGGGGGAGGGCAGTTATCCGCTCCGGCAGCATATTGTTGGAATTTTGAAGATGATGCTTCGGTTGCTAACCGCAATGTGTGCGTTGTTGCCCCTGCTTCAAGTTTTTTCAGTCCGGCAATATTGATGCCATAGTCTGTGTCGCGGATAAGGTTGTCCCGCATATAATAACCTTTTGGAATGGATATGCGGTCGGATTCCGATTTCTCATCGGTGCGTTGCCTTTGCCAATAAACAATTCCGTGGGCTTCATCAAGAAATCCGCCTCCATTATAGTCATAAGACAGTGAGAGACGCTCACGGCGTTTTTCATCATCTTCTGTTCCCGAACCGGGGCGGTAGGTGGATGTCGACAAATTGTAAGTATCAATGTCTTTGGAAAGATTGAAACGCTCGGCAGTAAAGCCGACCCGTTGGCTGCCATCGATATGTTGATATATTTTGAAAAGCAAATTATCCTGATCGAATGTTGTCGGGTTCATATCGACACGGTTTGCACCGTATCCCCCACCGCTTCCGTTGTTTTCACGCTGTTTCCCACGTGTATAGCCACCTTGGAACAAGGCGTAGGTCTGTTGTGCGCGCATTGCAAATGCTTCGTTTATGCGCCAACTGCTATCGGTTGAATCATAGCTGCCTTTAGTCAGGCTTGCCCAATTCTTGTCAGTTGTCAGAAGGTCTTCGGGATCAAGTGTGCGTAGTGCAACGACCCCGCCCAATGCTCCCGAACCATAAAGGCTTGAATTGGCTCCATGAATAATATCCAACGTTGAAAGCGATGAAAAATCGAAAAGCGATATGCCATTTTTGACTTGTCGTGATCCGTCATAAAGCCAAGGAAGACGAATGCCGTCGATCGTTGTCAGTACACGGTTCTGGTCTAGCCCCCTAATGTTGAAACTGTCGCTTGCAGAATTATAGTTGATTGAAGGATCAAGCCGATCAATATCATGAACATCGTCAACCTGTTTGTCAGCTATGTCTTTGGCAGTCTTACGCTCGGTTAAAATAGTCGCATTGTTGAGCTTCAATAATTCGGATTTTGATTTAACAATGACGGGATTGAGCTGCGTGCGGTTATTTTCCGCCTCCTGTGCAAAAACAGACATAGGAATTGCGATTGTCAAGGGAACCGCGATTGTCAGGGGAATTGCGATTGTCAGTCCGCCCAATTCAGCACATGTTTTCAGTCTCGTCCCGATCTTAAACAGCATTCCTTCGTCCCTCGCTTTTAAGAATGATATGTATTTGGAAGAAGCGCCTGGCTTGCTGGATTTTTAACCGGCTGGCTGAGCATAATTTTCAACGCCCCGAACGTTGATTTGTCCCTCATACAAAACATGATAAAAATAATCAAGAAAAACCTGCAAAAGACAGATCGACACCGGATAGCTTGATTTACCTGCTTTTCCGAAGGGAGCTGGAATACGCGGTCTCAACTATAGAAGACAGGAACTTGGCAAAAAGGTTTTATAAACGGGTGTTGTTTTATCTTCAGGAGCGATTAACGCGGAAAGAGACAAAAAGCCATTGTATGCAAAAACCGGTTTGATTAAAACAGATAGTATCTCAATCATCATAGGAAATGTTGATGTTCATTCGTAAATTCTTCTGGCCATCACTTACAGTGATTGTTTTCATAATTGTCATGGGGCTGTGGTTCGGAATAGGCGGGCAGGAACGGCATCTTTCCAATGAATTAAAAGAGCTTGGGGCTGAAACAAATTGGTTTTCTTTTGATGTTGATGGCTTTAACGTAACAGTGCACGGTTATGCACCTGATAAAGGTGCACGCGATAGCATTCTTGCAAAGGTAAAAGCACTCAAACATGTTCAAAATGTTGAATCCGATATTGTCATTTTATCAGAGCAAAAAAACGATTATCTTATGTTCATCGTCGACGAAGACGGAATTACCGTGCGGGGAACCATTCCGGTAGGTCTTGCAAGGTTTAAATTGACCAATCTCATTTCAGCTCAAAAGCCCGGAATGATGGTTTATGATGAAATGGATACTGGTGCGGTTATGCCGGAGAAATTCCAGCGCGCTTTCACGTTCTTTTTGAAGGTTTTGCCAATAATGAACACCGGTGTCATAGCAGTGAAAGGCGATAAACTCACCGTTGATAGGGTCACTCTGTACAAGTTAAAAAATGCACAGGATGAAGATAAAAGCTTGCAATTGCCGGAGAACTATCAAATTGACGAGGCTTGTATCTGGGACAAGCCGAATGGCGGTTATTGGGAGAATTCCTGTGCAGAGGCGAATTGAATTTCAGCGGTTGCCTCAAAAGCGCGACATGAGAAGCAAACAGGATTTTTGCTGATGATAAACAATTGCTTTTGCAAAAACGAAAGTAAGTCAATTAGTTTTAGAAACGGCAAAAACTATCGCCTCTATTTTCAATAGACAGTGTTTTAAAGCCGATGATGTCGGTAAACCGATATTAAGTTGGCTACTTTTCCAACAGGATAAACCAAAAAATCGTTGTAGCTCGTGTATTTACGTTTCTTCACATTCTACTCTGCCCTGTGTTGCGAGACGTTAGACGAACAACAACGATGAAACATATAGAACTACTATTTTATTGTCCTCCTGTTAAAAATGCATCATTTACAGTATTATACGGTATAAATAGTAGAAATTATGGATCCAATATAGTGATTGGGATAAAAATCGGAAATTATTCCGTTACAAAATCGATTTAAATAATTGTATAAGATAAAATTATTTAAATAAAAATACTATATGAATAAATTCTTACAGACGCTTTACGTTGTATAACATAACCTTGTGAAATATTTATTCATCAACTATGGCGGCCGGCAGTTAGGTCAACATTGATATCGGCAGTGCCGGTGAGGCGTGCTTTATAAACCTGATAGTTTTCCATGACACGCATGACATAGTCGCGCGTTTCCGAATAAGGAATACGCTCAACCCAGTCGACCACCCAATCGACTGATTGACCGCGCGGGTCGCCATAGCGGCTGATCCATTCATTGGCGCGTCGCCCACCGGCATTATAACCAATAAATGTCAGGATATAGGAGCCGTTGAAGCGGTCAAGTTGCTCACCCAGAAAATGGGCACCCAAAGTGGCATTGTAACCAGCATCGGTTGCCAATTTTTCCGGTTGCCATTTTATCGAATTTTTGGTTGCAACTGCTTTTGCCGTTGCTGGCAGAAGTTGCAGCATACCTTTGGCACCTGCACCTGAAACCGCATCGGTTTTAAATTCGCTTTCTTGCCGCGCAATGGCATAGGCAAGTGCCTTGCCGGAAGCAGAAATATTGGCTGTTTCGGGAATTGCTCCAACAGGGTGGGAGAGGGAACCTACATCCATACCTCTGATGACCGCACTTTTGCCGATCTTCAGGCTCGTATAATGGTCGCCTTTACGCTCGGCCATAACGGCGAGCATAGCAAGTTCACCGGGGCTATCAAGCTCCTCTCCGAGTTCACGATAAAGGACGCCTGCACGATCGGAATATCCTATCGCTTCAAGCCTCTTTATAGCCATGACCGGTTCGCGTGATTCAAAACGCTGGCGATCGCTTGCTGTCGGCTTCGGATAAGGAATTTCAAGCCTCTGTTCACCAAGTCGGGCTGCGGCAAGCTGGCCGTAAAAGGTAGTGCCATAATGGGCGGCACGGCGAAAATATTGAATAGCGTTGTTACGATTTCCCTGTGCTTCGGCAGTTCTACCCATCCAGTAATAACCACGAGAGGCGGAAACCGGCCGTGAAGAGATTTGCACAATGCGGGAAAAGTGTTGCATCGCTGTTTTATTATCGCCTAAAAATCGCAAAGCGTACCAACCTGCATGAAATTCGGCGTCGGCCGCCAAGGTCGGACTTTCGGCCGAATGGGCTGCTGCCAGTTGATAGGCGATTTTCGGCTTGTTTTCATCAAGCATTTCGCGTGATAAAACGCGCCGTTCAATCCACCAGGCATCGGGATCAACCAGCGTAAGAGCATCTTTCGGCGCTTTTAACATAAGCTTTGCCGCATCATCACATTGCCCCGAACGGCGCAAATATTGAATTTGGGCAAAAAGATAAAGTGAATCTTTGCGGAAACTTTTATCAACTGCTGCAAGTTTTTGGCGGGCATTCGAGTCATTATTGGCAACAGCTGCAAAGCCGGCATAAAGAGACTGGGCATTCGCCAATTTTGCTACACGTTCGGCAGAAGAAATACGATTGGCATAAAGCATCGCGCGCATGCGTTGCAGATGATCTGCCGGCAGCAATGCCGGCCCCGCTTTTTTCAATACCAGCTGTTCTTCCTGCGCATTGAGTTTTGCTTTATACCACCACGGTGCAAGAATTTGCCGTGCGCGTGCCGTTTGGCCCGTTTCTACCAATGCACCGCCAAGCGCTGCCATGCCTTGTGCTGTCACAGGAATATAATTTCCAAAGCCGCTGATAATTGCTTGTGGGGAGTTCATTTCACTGGCAAGCGCGCGTTCGGAATTACGGCGCATTGCTGTCATGCCGGGCCAGTCGTGTAATTCTTGTGCTGCGTTGAATATTTCGGAACTGGGAATTCCGGGTACGCCCGACACGCCGATTGCCCAAGTCAGGATATGGCGATCAAGGCTATTTCTTGGCATGTTATTGCGAATGGAAATGGCACTTGCTGCTTGTTTGCTATAAAGCGCATCAAGACCCGTTTTAAGACTTCCATTAGCAACGGCACCGTTGGTGCGCGGGATTGCGTTCGTTATAATTGCATCGGATTTGAGCGGTGCAACGGCTTTAGGCGTGGACGCAAATGGACGGGCTAACGGTATAGGGGCATTGGTGTGAGAGGATGCTGCACGACTATCAACAATCGACGTGAGCATGCTTGTTGCCACGAAGAAAGAAACCGTCGTTTTTGCCAGAACACCTGACGAATATTTACGCATCATACTTTAAAAAGCCCATTTATGAATGTTTTTGTCTAACATAACCGCTAACCGTGAAAGACGGGTTAACAAGTTATCGTTACCCAATTCCGGCATGTTTGATCATTCTATGCAATCCAATTTTGTATTGACTGGTTCATTCCTTAAAAGAAAGAACATCTTTCATGCTCAAGGTGGGAGAGCAGTATAAAATCGACTTGCGTCAATTGGATGGCGATACTATGGTCTTAAAGGCATATTGAAGGGGCGATTGCCTTAATACTGAATATATAATCAGGGAGTTTACCATGCTCAAGGGAGCACTGACCGCACTCATTACACCTTTCGACAAAAACGGCAATGTAGCCGAGAAAACATTATGTGATCTTGTCGAATGGCAGGTCAAACAAGGCATTAACGGTCTTGTCCCCGTTGGAACAACCGGTGAATCGCCGACACTCAGCTATCAGGAACATAAACGTGTCATTGAACTTTGTGTCCGTCAGGTTGCTAAACGCGTTCCGGTTATTGCCGGTGCGGGCTCAAATAGCACGAAGGAAGCTGTCGAACTTGCCGAATTTGCAGAAAAAGCCGGTGCGGATGCTGTTCTTGTCGTCACTCCCTATTATAACAAGCCGAACCAGAGAGGGATGTATGAGCATTTTTCGACGGTTGCAAAAGCGATTTCGATTCCTTTGATCATTTATAATATTCCGGGGCGTTCTGTCGTTGATATGACTGCCGATACAATGGCAAAGCTCCACCACGACTTCGAAAATATTATCGGCGTAAAGGACGCTACGGGAAAAATTGAACGTGCGAGTGAACAGCGCAGAAAATGCGGCAAGGATTTTGTCCAGCTTTCAGGAGACGATAGCACAGCATTGGGCTTCAACGCGCAAGGCGGCGTAGGGTGCATTTCTGTCACTTCCAATATTGCCCCGAAACAATGTGCAGAACTTTTTCAGGCTTGCCGTGAAAACAATTTTGCCAAGGCACTGGAATTGAATGACCGGTTGATGCCTCTTAACCGCGCGTTGTTTCTTGAACCAAGCCCTGCCGGTGTAAAATATGCAGCCGAAAAACTCGGTATTTGTACCAGCGTTGTGCGCTCGCCGATTGTTCCTATTGAAGATGAAACAAAACACATTATTGATGCTGCATTGAAACATGCAGGCCTTGTCAACGATTAATAGCCGTCTATTTGGTAATTTATGAATAAAAAGAACAATTCTTCGGCCTACAAGGTTGTGGCAGATAACCGCAAAGCGCGTTTCAATTACGAGATTCTTGACACATTGGAGGCCGGAGTGGTTCTGCAGGGCACCGAGGTTAAATCTCTGCGCGCCCATCACGGAAATATCGCTGAAAGTTATGCCAGCTTTGAAAACGGCGAGTTCTGGCTCATCAATTCCTATATACCCGAATATAAACAGGGAAACAGATTCAACCATGACCCGCGTCGTCTGCGCAAGCTTCTGGTGTCCAAGCATGAAATGTCACGTTGGGCAAATGCCGTTGCGCGTGAAGGCATGACCATTGTTCCGTTGAAGCTTTATTTCAATGAGCGGGGAAGGGTGAAGCTTGAAATAGCACTTGCTCGCGGAAAAAAGATTCATGACAAACGCGAAACCGAAAAGAAACGTGACTGGAATCGCGAAAAATCGCGTCTGATGCGCGAGCGTGGTTAACGTTTCAACTATTCCGAACTTACTGAATTCCATGTTTTGGAATTCGCGAGAGACTACTTTTTGCAAAAATTCCGCGAAAAGCAAATAGGGTCAAACGTAGAAAATATTGCCGGCGTAATAGCGGGCGAAGACCTAAAAAAGGAAAAAGCAGAACAAGCCGATGATATCGGGCTCTTCTTTGATAGAAAAGTTTTTCGCTTGGTCGGGAGGCCTGCCAACAAAAGTTTGTGGGAAAAAAGAGGCGACTTGAACAGGTGTTTCAAACCTCGATTTGTTAAACTCTTCTTTTTAGCCGGAGTACCGGTTTGGTTGCCGGACTGACACACGGTTAAAAAGATATTCTACACGCCGGAAATCCTGAAAATAGGCCGTTAGGCTAAGAGATTAACGGTTACCAAGATAGTCGGAAACTGCCGAAAAAATTTCATGGAACATCAGTTCTGTGAGCCGTCCGGTATTGGTATTATAGCGTGAACAGTGATAGCTCGGGAAGATGCGCAGACGCCCTATATCTGTAACTTTTCCGTGGCCAAAGGGGTGCAATGCCAATTTTGCACCGAGAGCACGAACAGTTGATTGGTGGGCAATTGATCCCAATGTTACAACCGCTTGCAATTTCGGCAAATTTTCAAGAAGCGGTGCAAAAAATTGACGGCATTGGTTGATTTCTGCACCGATCGGCTTGTTTTCAGGTGGCACACAGCGCACAGCATTAACGATTGTCGTGTCAATGAGTTCAAGGCTGTCGTCCGGCCTCGCCTCGAACATACCGCGCGCGAATCCATATTTCTTCAAGGTCGAATATAAAAGATCACCGGCATAGTCGCCGGTAAAGGGACGACCTGTGCGGTTTGCCCCCCTTAAACCGGGTGCCAAACCGACAACGAGAAGGCGCGTTGCATTGGCACCGCCAATCGGAAAAAATGGTTTGACTGGTCCGTTATGCCAAAGCGGCTCTTTGTTGCGCCATTCTTCGCGAAAATCATGAAGTCTTGGACATAAGCTACAATTTTGCGGCGGCTCGGGGCATGGTTCAAGAAACGCTTTATTGGAATGCTGGAGCATCAGTAAAATTCGTCGTCACCATTGTCATCGTCACTACCGACAGGATATTCTTTTTGCGGTTTATCCGACGGCGCGCGTCCAATTTCCGGTTTCAAGGTTGTAAGGTCAATGAAATGATCTGCTTGTCGTCTCAATTCGTCAGATATCATAGCCGGCTGGGTTGTCAGCGTCGAGACAACACTTACCTTGCGGCCGCGTCTTTGGAGTGCTTCAACAAGTGACCGAAAATCGCCATCGCCGGAAAATATCACAAAATGGTCGACTGTGTCTGATAACTCCATCGCATCGACGGCAAGTTCGATATCCATATTCCCCTTGACCTTGCGTCGCCCGGCAGGATCGGTAAATTCCCGCGCATTCTTGGTGATAACACGATAGCCGTTATAATCCAGCCAGTCGATCAAGGGGCGGATTGACGAATATTCCTGATCCTCGATCAGAGCTGTATAGTAATAAGCTCTAAGCAGATATCCGCGCTTCTGGAATGCCTTTAAAAGTTTCCGGTAATCAATATCAAAACCCAGTGTTTTGGACGTTGCGTAAAGGTTTGCGCCGTCTATAAAAAGGGCTATTTTTTCTCTCGGGTCAAACATCGTCTTATATCCATTTTACCATAAAGGCTTAATTTACAAATTATTACCGTTAGATATGTCAGCTCTTACGGCTCTTGCCAAGATAGGAATATGGAAAAATTATCAATCACATGCGGTTTTTCTTGTTTTTTCATTTCAAATTGTATATGCCAAATGCAAATCCATCAATTTACGAACTCTGAGGAAAGGGGCATCTATGGCCCGCGTTACGGTTGAAGATTGTATCGATAAGGTTGATAACCGCTTTGAACTGGTGCTTCTGGCAGCTCATCGGGCGCGCCAGATATCGCAAGGCGCTGAAATCACAATTGATCGAGACAATGACAAGAATCCGGTTGTGGCTCTGCGCGAAATTGCTGACGAGACATTGTCACCGGCAGATCTCAAGGAAGATCTGATCCATTCATTGCAAAAGCATGTTGAAGTTGACGAACCTGAGCCAGAGCCTGCTCTCATCGGTCACAGTGATGAAGCCGAAGACGTATTCGGTTCCGAGGCCAAGAAACCGGATGAAAAAGTTTCATTCGACCATATGTCGGAAGATGAACTTCTTGCCGGTATTGAAGGCTTGGTAGCGCCGGAAAAAAATGACGATTATTGATTGAATAATCAGCTTTCTGATTCTTTTTATGCGCTGCTGATGAGGTAGCGCATATTTTTTTGTGATTTTGCTTGTTGTATCGTTTTTTTCGGTTACATGATAAGCATACTGTTTGACTAAAAGGGAGTATGCCTAAATGATGCGTCAGTACGAGCTTGTCGAGCGTGTCCAACGTTACAAGCCTGACTGCAATGAGGCATTGCTCAACAAAGCTTATGTTTACGCCATGCAGAAGCATGGTTCGCAAAAGCGTGCTACCGGCGACCCGTATTTTTCCCACCCTTTGGAAGTGGCTGCAATCCTCACAGATATGCACCTTGATGAAGCAACCATTGCTGTTGCTCTCCTTCATGATACGATTGAAGATACGACAGCAACGCGAGCGGAAATCGACCAGCTTTTTGGCCCTGAAATAGGTAAACTGGTCGAAGGGCTGACGAAACTAAAGAAACTTGATCTAGTTTCCAAAAAGGCCATACAAGCGGAAAACTTGAGGAAGCTCCTCATCGCTATATCGGAAGATGTCCGTGTTCTTTTGGTCAAGCTTGCCGACCGGCTGCACAATATGCGCACTCTCGGTGTTATGCGCGAGGAAAAGCGCCGTCGTATTGCCGAAGAAACGATGGATATTTATGCTCCCCTTGCCGGCCGCATGGGTATGCAGGATATGCGCGAAGAGCTTGAGGATCGCGCCTTTTTTTATCTTAACCCCGAAGCTTATCGTGCAGTTACCGATCGACTGGCCGATCTTTCCGAACGCAATCGTGACCTGTTGTCGACGATTGAGAAAGATTTGACCAAGCTTTTTGCCGAACACGGGATAAAAGCCTATGTCAAAAGCAGGCAGAAAAAACCCTATTCGGTTTTTCGAAAGATGGAAACCAAAGCGCTGTCGTTCGAGCAACTATCGGATATTTATGGTTTCCGCGTCATAGTTGACAGTGTTGCCGATTGTTACCGTGCTTTGGGCATTATCCATACAACCTGGCCGATGGTACCCGGAAGATTCAAAGACTATATCTCAATTCCCAAACAGAACGATTATCGTTCGATCCATACCACCATTGTAGGGCCATCAAGACAGCGTGTCGAATTACAAATCAGAACACGGGAAATGGACGAAGTAGCCGAATATGGTGTGGCGGCTCATTCGATTTACAAAGATCGCGGTTCCAATAATTCTCCAAGCAAACTCGAAAACGAAACCAATGCCTATGCATGGTTGCGCCAAACGATACAGTCATTATCCGAAGGCGATAATCCGGAAGAGTTTCTGGAACATACGAAACTCGAATTGTTTCAGGATCAGGTTTTCTGCTTTACACCAAAAGGGCGCCTCATTGCTTTGCCTAAAGGCGCAACGCCCATTGATTTTGCTTATGCTGTCCATACAGATGTTGGCGATTCCTGTGTTGGTGTGAAAATCAATGGACGCATCATGCCGCTTATGACAACGCTTACAAACGGCGATGAAGTCGAAATTATCCGCTCCAAGGCGCAAGTACCACCGGCAGCCTGGGAATCGCTTGTTGTCACAGGCAAGGCACGTGCGGCAATCAGAAGGGCAACGCGGGTAGCCGTTCGAAAACAATATTCCGGTTTGGGAACACGTATATTGGAACGCACCTTTGAGAGGGCAGGAAAACAATTTTCCAAAGACGAACTTAAAAAAGTGCTTCCGCGTTTGGCTCGTCTTGACGTGGACGATGTTCTTGCCGCTGTCGGGCGTGGAGAACTGCCTTCTTCGGATGTTGTTAAAGCAGTCTACCCCGATTATCAGGATAATCGCGCTCAACAAAAATCCTCGATTGGCTCGCATGAGGAAGGGTGGTTCAATATACAGAACGCTCAAGGTATGCTGTTTAAAGTGCCGGAAGGTGATAAATCGAAGCCCGTTGGCCCCTATCAGGAAGACCATGCTTTGCCAATTCGTGGTACGCATGGCGATGTTCCGGTGCGTTTTGCGCCGGAAGGGGCAGTCCCTGGTGACAGAATTGTCGGCATTATGCAACCAGGAGCCGGTATCGTCATTTATCCTATACAATCACCGGCTTTGAAAGCTTTTGATGACCAACCTGAGCGCTGGATTGATGTGCGCTGGGATATTGATGCGGCAATGACAGAACGTTTTCCTGCCCGTATTACCGTTCTTGCTATCAATTCACCGGGGTCATTGGCAGAGGTTTCACAGGCTATTGCAAGCAATGATGCCAATATTCAAAATCTGTCTATGGTCAGGACCGCTCCTGATTTTACAGAAATGATTATCGATCTTGAAGTTTGGGATTTAAAACACTTGAACAGAATTCTCACTCAACTAAAAGAGACAGCGTCGGTAAGTACAGCCGAACGTGTGAATGGGTGAGTGATCCGCTTTCGGGCGGATGGTTCGGGTAAATAGAAATTGTCGGAATTTAACCGACTTGATTATGTATGGCGGGCTCTCCCGCTTGAATGACTGAGGTTTGTTTATGAATACGCAAGATGTGCTGGATATCTTTAAAAAAGCGGGTGCAATACTGGAAGGCCATTTTATTCTGACTTCCGGTCGCCATAGCGGAATCTATATGCAGAAGGCAAAGGTCTTTATGCATGCCGATATGACCGAAAAATTGTGCCGCGCTCTTGCCGACAAGATACGCGAAAACGTTAAAGGAAAAATAAATTATGTTGTAGGGCCGGCGATTGGTGGGCTTATCCCTTCTTATGAAACGTCCCGTCATCTTGGCGTGCCCTCTATTTGGGTTGAGCGTGAAAATGGAAAATTTAGGCTCCGCCGGTTCGATATTCCAAAAGGCTCGAGAGTAGTCATTGTTGAAGATATCGTGACAACAGGCCTTTCTATACGCGAAACCATCGAGGCGATGAAAGAAGCAGGTGCCAATGTCGTGGCCGCTGCCTGTATCGTTGATCGTTCGGCGGGAAAAGTTGATGTTGGTGTCCCTCTCATTCCACTTGCCGAATATGCTGTTCCCTCTTACCCGGCCGATCAGATTCCGGCGGAGTTGGCAAAGATTCCTGCGGTCAAACCGGGCAGCAGAAATATATAGTTGCCTTCTTAAACTTGCGCCTTATTTCAAATATTGCAGTTGAACAAAGCGGGGAAATTCAACACTATCATTCATGGAAGAAGATTTGACCTTAAAGACTGACAAATTTTGTCCTGATTGCTCTGCTAACATAAAGGACACCGAACGGTGCCAAATGTGTATGGTGCACGATTTGGCCATGTGTGCTCCGTTGCACGACGCGGATCTGGTCGAGTTAGACCATCTTAAAACTCGTGAAAATTTTTCGTCCGGTGCAACACTTTTTCATGAGGGTAGAAAGCGAGAAAAAATTTATACGATCATATCCGGTGCAGTCAGACTTGTGAAAACTTTAAATGACGGTCGCCGGTGTATCACCGGATTTGCTTTTGCCGGTGATTTTTTGGGATTTGTGGAAGCCGGTACGCATATTCTGACGGCTGAAGCAATTACGCCGGTTGTTGCCTGTGCTTTTGATCGGGATATGATTGAAGCCTATTTTTCTGAGCATTCCGAAGTTCGTGATCGTGTTCTTGATATGGCAAAAAATGCGCTGCAACGCTCCTTTGAAAACCAGCTGATATTGAGCAGGTTATCACCGGTCGAAAAATTGGCACGTTTCCTCTATGACCTGATCGAACGCATGGAGAATAACCGGTTACGGGCATCACCTCTTGCGTTACCGATGAATAGAACCGACATTGCCGATCATCTCGGTTTAACAATAGAAACAGTAAGTCGCTGTTTTTCCAAACTTAAAGTGCAAGGTGTTATCAAGCTTGTTTCTGTCAATCAGGTCGAAGTTGTCGATAAATCATTGTTGAAGCATGTAGCTGCGATTGCCGGCGAGGTTGCATAATAGCTTTTCGGTTACTATGTGTTAAGGAATGTAGAATTTTAAATTCCGCGCTAAAACATGGAAGGATATGAGATGAAAACGGAAACACTGTTGCATTATGCGACATTGGCAGTCCCCCGTTATACGTCATATCCGACAGCAGCAGATTTTGTGACTGTTACCGATGAGCAGCGGGCAAGCTGGCTCGGCAAGATCAAGCCTGATCAGGCAGTGTCACTTTATATTCATGTACCCTATTGTCGGCAGCTTTGCTATTATTGCGGTTGCCACGCAAAAGCCACGAAGAAGGATGACGCAATTGTCGGCTATGCCGAAAGTCTAATAAAAGATATTAGACTACAAGCACAGCATTTAAAAGGAAAACCTCGGGTTGTGCATCTTCATTGGGGCGGTGGAACGCCTTCTATCCTGCCACGCCAATCGTTTCTTTCCATTATGGAAACACTGCACGAGTTCTTCGTATTCGATAAAAAAGCCGAACACGCGATAGAGCTTGATCCCCGCACTGTCACACATGATCTCATCAAGACTTTGGTGGAAATTGGTGTTAATCGTACAAGCCTGGGTGTTCAGGATGTCAATCCTCAGGTTCAGAAGGCGATTGGCCGTATCCAGCCTGCAGCGGTCGTTAAAAGATCTGTAGATTATCTGCGTGAAGCAGGGCTGGAACATATCAATTTTGATCTGATTTATGGCCTTCCGCTTCAAACGATCGAGACACTCAATGATACGTGTCGCACCATCGGTGAATATCGTCCCAATCGTATTGCCTGTTATGGGTACGCACATTTGCCGAAAAGGCGTGCCAACCAGCGGTTAATTGATGCATCATTGCTGCCCGGGCCACTTGAACGTTTCTATCAGGCGACGGCCGTTGAAAAAAATCTGGTTGATATGGGATATATACCGATCGGAATTGACCACTTTGCGCTTCCTGACGATCATTTGGCAATTGCCGCGAAGGAACATCATTTGCACCGGAATTTTCAGGGCTATACCGATGATGATTGTCCGGTTCTAATCGGCTTTGGATGTTCTTCAATATCCGAATTCCATGACGGCTTTGCCCAGACTGTTGCAGGTATTGCCGAATATCGCCGCACGATTGACGCAAATAAAATGGCAACTGTGCGTGGTATTGCAACCGATGATGATGACCGGCTTCGTGCCAGTATGATTGCCGAACTTATGTGTAGCTTCAAACTTGATCTTTCTAAGTTTGGAGGAAAAGCAAAATTTCAAAGCGCTCTTGAGCATCTAAAACCGATTATTGCTGACGGCCTTGCAACCGAACATGATGGTATTATCGAGATGACAGAGGAAGGGCGGCCTTTCGTTCGTGCGGTTGCAAGCCTGTTTGATGCTTATAGACAACAAAATATCGCGCAATTCAGTGCTGCCGTTTAACAAGGTGCGTTGTCACTAGCTAGTGAACCCGAAGCTCTTTTTCGTTTTTTGATTTGAAAATTTCACGTTCGGTTCAAGCGTGACCGGTGCGCAACTTTGGCAAAAATACCGCGATAAGGCCAAGTGCCGGCATATAGGAGCAAATTTCGAACATGGTCTGCGAACCGACAAGGTCCATTATCCGGCCGAGTCCGGCGGACGATAGCGCTCCTATGCCGAATGATAATCCAAAAAAAAGCCCCGCAACGGTTCCGACTTTTCCAGGCATCAGTTCTTGAGCAAAAACAACGATTGCCGGAAATGCGGATGCCAATATCATGCCGATGATAACTGTGAGAATTGCAGTAAGAGGCAAGTTGACATAGGGCAGAATGACCGTAAAAGGAAAGACACCTAGAATTGACACCCAGATGACGGTTCTGGCGCCGATACGATCGCCTATCGGGCCGCCAAAAATGGTGCCAATGGCAATGCCTCCGAGATAAAGGAACAGCAAAAGCTGGGCTTGATGAAGACTGACGCCGAATTTTTCCATTGTGTAGAACATATAATAGTTCTGCATGCTGGCCATGTAGACATATTTGGCAAACATCAGACCGACAAGAACAAACAAGGCATTGCGCACCTGGGCTTTCGGCAAGGGGCTTGTGTTTGCAGACGTTTTTTTTGTCAAACGTCTTTTCAGATTATTGGCATACCAATGACTGACAAAGCTCAGAATAATAATGCCGAAAAACGCCAGAATTGATAGCCAGCCAATCCGTTGCTGCTGGCTTATAAAAACTGCGGCAATGACTGGTCCTATGGCCGCACCGCAATTACCACCAACCTGGAATATCGATTGCGCCACCCCATATTTTCCACCTGAAGCAAGGCGCGCAACCCTTGATGCTTCAGGGTGGAAGATTGACGAACCGAGCCCGACAAAAGCTGATCCGATCAACAATATGTAATAATGGTGTGCGTTGGCAAGCAGAAGAAGGCCAACCATGGTTGACGCGGAAGCAAATGGCAGGGAGTAGGGGCTTGGTTTTTTATCGGTATAAAAGCCGATAACCGGTTGTAAAACCGATCCGGTCATTTGATAAACGGCGGTAATGATTCCGATCTGGAGAAAGGTCAGGCCATAATTTTCGCGCAAGATCGGGTAGATTGCGGGAAGCATGGATTGCATGACATCGTTGAGAAAATGTCCACAACTCACGGCGAAGATTATGGAAATAAAAGTAGTTTCCGCTTGTCGATTCGCATCGTTGTTCGTTATGGTCATAGTTTCCTCACTTCGGTGGGAAACAATTTTTTAACTTTGAAAATAATAGCCAGCAAGCTAAAAATCTTTAAAGTAAAGTGATTGTGTTATCGGATAGAAGAGAATTTTTCAGGTTAGGATAGTAATTTGAATATTAAAGATTGTCTCGTTGTGTTCGGGCGTTTATGAAGACAAAATGCTTTTTCGCCGACGGAAACCTGTAACTTTCTTGGAACGGATACGCTTGTGGCTATGGCCACGGCGGTCGTTTTCGCGTTCTTTGAAATATTATGGAAAACGCCTGTTACGCATCTCTGCAACACCCCATCAGGTGGCGTTGGGTCTTGCCATCGGGGTTCTTGCTGCAAGCTCGCCATTGTTCGGTTTCCACATCGTTCTGGCAGGCATTGTGACATGGCTTTTGCGCGGTAATGTTGCAGCAGCCATTCTTGGTACCATGCTTTCCAACCCGTTGACATTCTTGCCGATTGTTATGCTTGATTATAAGCTCGGGCATTTCTGTTTTGCTCTTTTCGGCAATGTCGACGCAATACCACTTAACGAAATACGGGCAATGTTTGAAGGCCTTTCGGCCTCCCAAGCCTGGGGGATTCTGCTTGAAGCATGGGATACAGTCATGAA
Source organism: uncultured Bartonella sp. (assembly GCF_946479275.1). Classification (GTDB taxonomy): domain Bacteria; phylum Pseudomonadota; class Alphaproteobacteria; order Rhizobiales; family Rhizobiaceae; genus Bartonella. The sequence continues at coordinate 130,242 of NZ_CAMLFE010000003.1, read as the reverse complement.
ACCCATTCTTTTTGGTGGTCTGATCCTCGGATTGTTTTTGGGAAGTTTCGCCTATATTTGTGCTTATCGCGCGACCGCCCGCTTTCAAAAACACAGGCAGGAAAAAATGGCGGAAAAAGTTCGTATGCGGTTGAAAAACGACCAGAAACAAGGCGCCTGAAAGTGATTATTGGCATTGGTAATGATATGATCGATATCCGACGAGTTGAAAAAGTGCTCGAGCGCCATGGTGAGCGTTTTATCGGTCGTATTTTTACGCCTATTGAACAGAAAAAATCGGAAGGGCGAAAAAATCGCGTTGCTTCCTATGCAAAAAGGTTTGCTGCAAAAGAAGCTTGTGCCAAAGCGCTTGGTACCGGTGTTTCGCGTGGTGTCTGGTGGAAGGATATGGGAGTTGTCAATTTACCGGGTGGAAAACCCACAATGGAACTCACCAATAATGCAAAACGATTTCTTGAACGATTAACACCTCAAGGACACAAAGCTGTCATACATTTGACGATTACTGATGATTTTCCTTGGGCTCAAGCATTCGTTATTATCGAAGCGGTTTCTCTTGGAGAAACACTCTGAAGTACTATACCAATAGTAAAATTCATGAACAATAGAGCATGCTTCATGACAAAGGCAAAACGGAAATGGCAAAACGGAAATGAATGAAATGGAAAATACTACTGTTTCCCCCAAATCCCCAAAGAGCGGGGGTGTTGGCGAATTTATCTCTATTGTCATACAGGCGCTTATTATTGCAGTGCTATTCCAGACAATTCTTTTTCAGCCCTTCACAATACCTTCCGGTTCCATGCGGCCAACATTGCTTGTCGGCGATTATCTTTTCGTTTCCAAATATGCCTACGGTTATTCGCGTTACTCTATACCGTTTTCGCCCGATCTTTTTTCAGGGCGCATTTTTGGTAGTGAGCCCAAGAGAGGCGATATCATTGTGTTCCGGCCGCCAAACAGAATAAATGACTATTATATCAAGCGGCTCGTCGGCCTTCCCGGTGACAGAATACAGGTTCGTGACGGCACACTTTACATTAATGATGAAGCAGTACCTCGTAAGCTCGTTGGACAGATTACCGATGCTGATGTCACGGAAGTTCAAAGACCGGTCGATGTCTATCGCGAAACCATGCCGAACGGTGTAACTTACAATACGCTTGATATGGAATTCTACCCCGAACTTGATGACACTAAAGTCTTCGAAGTGCCTGAAGGTTATTATTTTATGATGGGCGATAATCGCGATCGTTCTGACGATAGCAGAATGAATGTCGGTTATGTCCCTTACCAAAATCTTGTAGGCCGTGCCAATCTTATTTTCTTTTCGATAGGAAATGGTGCGAGCGCATGGAAAATCTGGCGTTGGCCAGTAGATATACGGTGGAGCAGATTGTTTTCGTCGGTAAATACGATCAAATATTTTCCACCTGATAAATAGGGATGAAGATGAATCACCAAAAAGTCGAAAAACTGGAAAAATCGACAGGCCATAAGTTTCTGAATGAAGAGCGTTTAAGACGCGCACTGACCCATTCGAGTGTTCAGGATCAGACACACGGCAATTATGAACGGTTGGAATTTTTGGGCGATAGAGTATTGGGACTTCTCGTTTCGGAAATGCTTTTCGGCTTCTATCCCCGAGCGAGCGAAGGTGAGCTTTCTGTGAGATTGAACGGTTTGGTCAATGCGGCAACATGCGCAGAAATTGCGCAGGAAATCGGCTTGCCTGATATTGTTTATGTTGGTGCGGAAATGAAAAATCTGGATGAGCGGCGGTTGGCAAATATGCATGCCGATGTTGTCGAAGCGCTTATCGCAGCAATGTATCTCGATGGTGGACTGGACGCAGTCCGTCCGTTTATCCGCCGCTATTGGGAAGAGCGTGCCCGTCAATCGGGTGCTGCTCGTAGAGACGCAAAAACAGAATTGCAGGAATGGGCACACACGCAAAATGGCGCCCAACCGCAATATCGCGTTGTAAAACGCCATGGACCTGACCATGACCCGGTTTTTGATATAGAAGTGCGTGTTTCCGGATTTGCCCCGGAAACGGGGCGAGGCCGTTCCAAACGCGAGGCTGAGCGTAATGCAGCAGAAAAACTCCTTGTGCGCGAAAGCGTATGGAAAGACACTGAAAGCCAGAATAATGAATGATGATAATAAAACACATTCCGGTTTTGTTGCCTTGATCGGTGCTCCGAATGTCGGTAAATCCACACTTGTCAACCGGCTGGTGGGTACAAAAGTTTCCATTGTTACCCATAAAGTACAAACGACGCGCGCACTTATTCGCGGCATCATCATTCACAACAACACCCAAATTGTGCTTGTCGATACACCGGGCATCTTTACTCCTAAAAGACGACTTGATCGGGCGATGATTACAACGGCATGGAGTGGTGCAAAAGACGCCGATATGGTCCTTGTCCTCGTGGATGCAGCTAAGGGGCTGGATGAAGAAACCGAAGAGGTTTTTGCTTCTCTTTCCAAGGTAAAACAGGAAAAGATACTGGTTATCAACAAAGTGGATTCTGTGCCGCGTCCTTCACTTCTCGAGCTTACGAAAAAGTTGAATGAAGGCCAGCAATTTTCCGAAACGTTTATGATTTCGGCGTTGAAGGGCACCGGCTGCGATGACCTTCTTGATTATCTGGCAAAAAAGCTACCCGAGGGGCCATGGTATTATCCGGAAGATCAGATATCGGATATGCCGATGCGTCAACTGGCTGCAGAAATTACCCGCGAAAAGCTTTATATGCGTCTGCATAATGAATTGCCCTATGCCTCCACTGTAGAGACTGAAAATTGGGAAGAAAGGCCGGACGGCTCGGTAAAAATTAACCAGATCATCTATGTCGAACGAGAAGGGCAGAAAAAAATTGTTCTGGGTACAAAAGGTGAAACGATCAAAGCAATAGGACAGGCAGCGCGAAAAGAGCTGATGGAAATCCTTGAACAAAAAGTACATCTCTTTTTATTTGTCAAAGTGCGCGACCATTGGAGCGATGACCCGGAACGCTACCGCGAAATGGGATTGGACTATTCAAACTAACGATGGAATGGAAAGAACAGGCGTTTATTCTCGGTACCAGACAACATGGTGAAACGAGCGCCATAGTTGAAGTAATGACCCGTTCGCACGGTCGGCATATGGGGTTGGTCAAAGGCGGAAGATCCCGCAAGATGAGCGCTGTTCTCCAACCTGGCAACAAAGTCATCGCCGACTGGTGGGCAAGGCTTGATGAACATCTGGGTATTTTTAAACTTGAACCGGTTGATTTCAATGCATCCCGTATGATGTTGGAACCGCATGCGCTATATGCTTTGCAATTGGCAGCGGCCCATATCAGACTTCTTCCCGAACGGGACCCTTATCCCGCACTTTATGATATATTCGAGCTTCTGATCAACAATATGGACGACGAGCTTATTACCGGCGAATTGATGGTGAGATTCGAAATAAAATTGTTGGAGGCTGTGGGGTTCGGCCTTGATTTAGTAAAATGTGGCGCAACAGGAAAACGCGACAACCTCAAATATGTCTCTCCGAAATCGGCACGGGCCATTTGTGCCGAGGCAGGAGAACTATGGAAAGACAAATTATTGCCGCTTCCGGAATTTTTGTTAAAAAGTTCCGAGCGACCAGAAAATTTTGAAGATATCAAACAAGGCTTTCTTTTAACCGGATATTTTTTAACCCGTAATGTCTGGAATGCCCGCGGAATTGAACCACCGGAAGTTCGCGCCAGTTTTGTCGAATCTCTTTCCCGCTTTTTTCATAAAGATTGAAAGATAAATCTGTACACTTTCAAGTGTTCATAGACCGCTTGATCAAGCGGAACTCAACACGGGCAGTAACAGTCTTGTATTGATTGCCATCCTCATTTTGTATGAAATATCGGAACGAAAGCGAGAATGCCAAAAATTCGGGTAGAGAAAATTTGTCTGACCAATGTCTGTCCAATCCTGAGCGACTCAAAAAAAGATGGAAACCAAACGTTTGTAGGCTCGTCTTTTCCAATTGGCGGGAATAGTTTTTCAATTTGTTGTTATTTTTGTTTCTGATAATTTCTTAATTTAATAATATTAATTATAAAAATAATATGTTATTTAATTTGAATAATTTAAATATAACTAAAATAACTTTTAATATCAATCAATGAAATTAATAAATATCAAAAAATATATATAATTTAAAATTAAATTAAAATAATTAAAGTTAATATATTTTTAATATATCCATATTCAAATTAAATATATCTATTTTTAAGTTAAAAAATATTGACAAATTCACTTTTCGAATTTGATAAAAAACATCATAAATAATCCGAAATTTTGAATGATAGTTGTCGCGTTTTCCGAGCTTTCTGTTGCAAGAAACTGCTTTCCGATTATCTTATGAACAATAAACATCACTCTAATGGATAAACCAATGAAAAAAACGTCGAGAAAATTAATCTGTTTGGCATTTGTAGCATCTATCTTTTCTTCAGCCGCAATAGCCGAATATACGACATCCATGCTCTCTCTTGACGATGCGCGCAGCCTGATTGCCAAAGGGCATACGTCGGCTGATACATTGAAAGTTAATGTCTGTATGGCTGTTGTTGATCCGAGTGGTAGCCTCATTACATTCGACCGCATGGATCGAGCACCTTATGGTTGTGTAGATGCTGCAATAGCAAAGGCAAAATCGGCGGCACTTTTCAGGGTGAAAACGTCAGTCAATATGCAACGCGTCAATGGGGATGAACCTGCTATTGCAAATACACCTCATATGGTTCCACTCGGCGGCGGTGTACCTGTAACGAATAACGATGTTGTTGTGGGGGCTGTTGGTGTAAGCGGTGCGACAAACGCAATGGAAGTCAAAATCGCAGAAGCAATGGTTGCCGGTTACGGCGTTGTTCCTACGAAATAGATATCGTCTTTGTTCACGCTAGAAAAATCTTGGCAAATTTCAAAACCATCAAAAAGCGCTAGCAGTGGAGCCACTCAAAGGCCATTGCTAGCGTTTACTGTCGATCGGAGCTTGATTCCAAGACAAAGATCGGCAATTGCACGATTTACGATTGATTTCATATCGTAATGGACGAATAAAGAGATCTCTTGGAGAAAATTTATCCGCAGAGTATGAGTGCAACTCTCACAGCGTCGGAACTACCAGTTTTGGACGAAGTATATGCGGTTTATCCAATCGTTTTTTTAAAAGGCCGATCTTGTTTGAAAATAGTGTTTTCAATTCGATTTTTTGCATAGAGCTTTAAAAATTAGGGTGAGGAAACATAACGGTTTTGGAGGTATTGCGGATATCCCGTCAAAAGATAAATCGGCAGAACTTCGGTCCGTCACATGAAAAATCGCATTTTCATTATCCGACTAGAAAACAATTGTCGGCAAAGCTTTTATAACCAATACTCAAATTTTATTTTTTTGTGCCAGAAAGGATGTGACAGGGGCGGTGATATTCACCTATGACCGAGACATTGGCTTTTCTTTCCGGCAGGCGCAGTTGATTTTTTCAGCAAATCGACGAAACTGTCAGTCTTACTTTTCAAAACAGTCAATTGAGACCCATTCAAACGGACGGGTACGTAGCAAATGTTTTTGAAATAATAAAGGTCGTTTAAAAGGCAGGAGAGATTCAATAGAGTAAAAAAATAGAGACATTCATCCTATAATTCCAGTCAATCGTCACCGTGAACAATCATTAGTTTTAAAAATTCAATTTTTTTCGCCCCGACGCGGAAAAACAAAGAAGATCGTATTGAAAAGCCTGTTATAGCCTCGTTGACCAAGCGTTTTGCTTCTGTCAGATTTATACAGCGATAGTCCATTCAAAAAGGGTGACGAAGAGTGAACAACTGCAATAAGGAAACGCGAGTAACAGTACCGGAAATCAGGGCGAAAAAAGGTGGCGAACCAATTGTTTCGTTGACTGCCTATTCGGTCTTTGGCGCACGCATTGCCGATCCCTATTGTGATTTTTTGCTTGTGGGTGATAGCGTGGGGACAGTGGTTTATGGTTTTGAAACAACTTTGCCAGTCACTGTCGATATGATGATCCTCCACGGACAAGCGGTGATGCGTGGTTCGAAGCATGCTCTTGTGGTTGTTGATATGCCGTTTGGTTCTTACGAAAAAAGTCCCGAGCACGCTTTTTCAAATGCTTCTCGCATCCTCGCCGAGACCGGTTGTGGTGCAGTCAAAATTGAGGGCGGCGCCGAAATGGCAAAGACGGTGCGCTTTTTATCACGTCGCGGAATCCCTGTCATGGGGCATGTCGGCTTGATGGAACAATCGGTAAGAAGCCTCGGCGGATTTAAAATTCAAGGCTGTCATCAAAGTGACTGGCCACGTATTGAAGGTGATGCATCAGCCATTGCCGAAGCCGGAGCTTTTGCTATTGTTGTTGAAGGTGTGGTCGAACCTCTGGCGGCAAAAATCACACGCGATCTGTTTGTCCCGACGATTGGAATAGGGGCTTCCAACCAATGTGACGGGCAACTTCTTGTGACAGAAGACATGCTTGGCTTTGGCGACGTCGTGCCGAAGTTTGTTCGCCGTTATTCCAATGTTGAAGAGCAAACCGCCGAAGCTATCAAACATTATGCAAACGACGTGAAAACACGTTCATTTCCAGGGGAAAACGAGACTTATTCAAAGCCCGACGAATAATTAACTTTTCTATTGATAACGGTAAGCGTGAAAACAGCGAATTTTGAAGGATATATTGCTCATCCCGAGCGCCTAAGCCTCGACGGGTAGGATAAAAGGCGTTCCTTCAAATGCTTCGGCACCACGGCCGATTTCCGCAATAGCAGAACTCATACGTCCGCCACGATCGAGGATTTTATCGGCAAGTTCGACCATTAATTTGTTAGGTGTGGCAGTTGGCGAGTTTTTCCTCAAAAGTCGGGCAATTGCGGCTTCACTTTTTTCCCGTTCAAGAGCGCAAGCAATGACAAAAGCTGCTGCAGTCGAGCGTGAAATCCCCATATAGCAGTTTATTAGGAGAGGATGGGAACGGTTCCAGTTTTTTGCGATTTCAAGAATTTTATAAATTTCGGTTTCACTCGGTGCAACAAGGCCTTCCTGAGGCTTGTTAATGTCATTGAATTCAAGAAAATAATGACAATTTTCTTTAATCACAGTCGGGCGTTCCATAGGCGTACCCTTGTTCATCAAAGTAATGAGTTCCCGCGGTTGATAGCGCATTGCAGTCTCGGCGAGTTTCGAGAGAGGGGAAACAATAAGGTAGGCCATCAATGTGCTCTTTCTTGTTCTATAGAATTGAAACGAGCCAAAAACGCACCTTCAATTTGTGGTGTCGGTCGCGCAATGAGATCAAGTCCTTGTGGGGTTATCGTTTCCGGTTCGCCAAAATAACGGATTGCTTCTGCTTTGCTGAAACCGGCAAGAGTGCTTGCTTCAAAATACGCCGCTATTCGATCGGCTTGTTTCAACTGTTTGACAATTTTTACCCGAAGTTCGGTCGGCAGGCCGAAGCGGATACGGATTGCATCTTCGAGCCTTTTTTCAATCATTTCATAGCTGCCGCCCATAACAGCTTTGAAGGGTGAAATCATGTCACCAATAACATATTCTGGCGCGTCATGGAGAAGGGCGAGTTGTTTTTCATCAGCCTTGGCATCAGGAAACAAGCGACGGTAGAGTTTCTCGACCAGTAAAGAATGTTGAGCAACCGAATAGGCATATTCGCCTTTTGTCTGACCATTCCAGCGGGCAACACGCGCAAGACCATGAGCAATGTCGGTTATTTCGACATCGAGAGGAGATGGATTTATGAGGTCAAGCCGGCGTCCCGACAACATACGTTGCCAGGCACGTGCTTCTCCTGTCCTTGTTATTTCGGCATCAGCCATTTATTCACCTTCCGACACATCTTCCGGAAAACCGTAATTCATATCGGGTGCAATTGTCAGAGTGACCGGCACATTTTCCACGAAAAAAGGAATGTTTTTGTCAATGCCGGCCTTTACCTTGTCAATCCGCACAATTGCCGAGGCATGTTTTCCGATGACTGTACCAAGATTGCCAACGGTTTTTCCTTCGCATTCGATAGAGCCTGTCGCAGGTAGATTGTCTTCGCCTTCGACGACCAACATCCTGCGGCGGATAGTGCCTCTATGGTGCATACGGGAAACTACTTCCTGACCGATATAACATCCTTTATTATAGGAAATGGCACCGGTTTGATCAAAATTGATATCGTGCGGAAATACATCGCCAAGTTTAAAATCTTTTCCACTCTCGGCAATTGCATATTTTATGCGCAGAAGATCCCACTGATCGGAGGAGTTTTGCGAAAAGGGGAGGGCGGTCATGTTTTTCCCGTAAAAGCGGGTGACTTTTTCTTGTGCTGGAAACCGTTTATCAGCAAAACTTGAATCACTTTCTGAAGTAAGTGAATCACTTTGCCAAGAAATCCCTATAACCGATTCAGGAGACTCACTAATTTCGACTTTTGACCGCAAACGATAAAGGCTTAGGCGTTTTTTAAAACTGTCGGCAAGGTCGGCCGAAATATCAATGATAAAACCATCGTCAATGCGGCCGATCAAAAAATCAAAAATCACCTTCCCTTGCGGCGAAAGCAGCGCACCGGGCAACATTTCTCCGGAACCTATTTTTTCAACATCGGTGGTGATCAACCGTTCCAGAAAATGCGTTCTATCTTCGCCTGTAATTGTCAATATGCGGCGGTTTTCGAGGGTGAGCGAGCAGTGACTTTCGACCATTTTCCTTGCCTTTCTTCTCGCATTTACGTAATCGGTATAGTTATGGGCTGCAAGGAGCAAAAGTAATGTCGAGAACATTTGATAAGATTTTTAACGGTGGAACAGTTGTCAATCATGACGGTATCGGTCAAAGGGACATTGGCGTTGTTGATGGACGCATTGCTGAAATAGGTGATCTATCGGCTTGTTCGGCTGGTGAAACGGTTGACTGCAAGGGACTTCATATTCTGCCTGGAATAATTGATAGTCAGGTGCATTTTCGCGAACCCGGTGGCGAATATAAAGAAGATCTTGAAACCGGTTCACGTTCTGCCGTATTGGGCGGAGTGACGTCGGTCTTTGAAATGCCGAATACCAATCCATTGACAACCAGTGAAGCGGCTCTCGCCGACAAAGTGAAACGCGGCTATCACCGGATGCATTGCGACTTCGCTTTCTGGGTCGGTGGAACACATGAAAATGCCCGTGATGTAGGCGAACTCGAACGTTTGCCCGGTGCTGCCGGCATCAAGGTATTTATGGGGTCATCAACTGGTAATCTGCTGGTTGCCGATGATGAAGGCGTTACCGAAATCCTGAAACACACCCGCCGGCGGGCGGCATTCCACTCCGAAGATGAGGCGCGTCTTAACGAACGCAAACATTTGCGTGTTGAAGGTGACCCGACGTCCCATCCGGTTTGGCGTGACGTGGAAGCAGCACTTCGTTGCACAAAAAGGCTTGTGAAAATTGCCCATAAAACCGGTGCACGCATTCACGTTCTCCATGTTTCAACAGCCGAAGAAATCGAGTTTCTCAAAGATCATAAGGATGTCGCCACTCTGGAAGCAACGCAACATCATTTGACTTTGACAGCGGATGATTATGCCCGCCTTGGTACACTCATCCAGATGAACCCGCCAATCCGTGAAAGCCGCCATCGTGCCGGCATATGGTATGGTGTCAGACAAGGCATTATTGACGTTCTCGGTTCCGACCATGCACCACACACATTGGAAGAAAAACTGAAAACCTATCCGGCTTCTCCTTCCGGCATGACCGGTGTCCAGACCACAGCTGCCATTATGCTTGACCATGTCAACGCTGGCAGGCTTTCGCTGGAACGCTTTGTCGATCTCACCTCCCATGGCCCCAATCGTGTTTTCGGCATCAGTCGCAAGGGCCGCATTGCCGCCGGCTATGACGCTGATCTCACAATTGTCGATTTGAAACGTGAAGAAATTATCCGCAACGAACAAATCGGATCGAAAGCCGGTTGGACACCTTATGATGGCAAGAAGGTCAAGGGATGGCCGGTTGGCACGATCATTCGTGGGAAAACTGTCATGTGGCAGGGTGAAATTGTAACACCATCGACCGGCGAGCCGATCGAATTTCTGGAATGCCTGCACCACACGAATTGATTATGCAGAATGGGCATCAAAACTGTCGGCTTTGATGCCGATGATACGCTTTGGCATAACGAGAAAACATTTCGGGAAGCTGAACAATGTTTTGTTCAGCTTCTTGGCCGTTGTGCCGATAAAAAAATAATTGAAAGCATACTTTTTTCGACGATTTCGCGTAACCTCAGCCTTTACGGCTATGGTTTCAAATCATTCACGCTTTCAATGGTCGAGACAGCCAGTAACATTTATAAAGATGTTATCCCGTCTTCAAAGATGAGGGCAATAGTTTCGCTTGGCCAATCCATGATGGATAAACCTGTAAATTTGATCGACGGTGTTGTAGGAGTGCTTGACGCCCTCCATAAAAATTACCGTCTGTTATTGATAAGCAAAGGTGACCTCGTCGAGCAACGTCGAAAGTTGGAAAAATCGGGGTTAAAAAGCTATTTTGATGCCATTGAAATTGTCAATCACAAAGACAAAACCGTTTATGAAGAACTGTTAAAACGAAATCGGGTAGATGCAAATGAATTTGCAATGGTCGGTAATTCATTGAAATCGGACGTTCTGCCAGCTCTCGAAGCAGGTGCTTATGCAGTTCATATACCTTACGATATTACCTGGGTTCATGAAATGGCAGATGAACCGGATGACAATGGCCGCTATTTCAAAGCCGATAAACTCGCCGATCTTCCCGGACTTTTAAAGATAATCAATCGGAAAGTTTAAAAGCGATAATTACTAATGAATGGAATGGTGAGTTTTGTGAAATTGAAGCACGCCGTTTTAAAATGATCATTGCGCAAGTGATTGACGAAAACGACTAGTCACCGGTAACGAAAAACCGCCATTTACCGTCAGGTGTAATACCAATTCTGAAAAAGGAATATGTCCCGATTTCTTTCATTTCTTCAAGGTCACCGGCCGTCATAATCTGGAACAGCTCCACGAGTTGGGGCTTTGTAAGCTTATCAATTGGAAGAGCAACGAAATAGGGCCATACGTAAATTTCCTCGTCATCTTCCTCGTCAAGATGCACATAACCGGAATTGAGAAGATCAATCATGATAGCCATGGTTTCAAGACCATCACCATCACCGGAAAGTTTTTTGATATAATCTATCGGGTCCTTGACACTATCGGAAACGGAAAGTTGCGTCGGGTCACTACTTGTGCCCAACAATGGTTTCAGATTGTTAACGTCACCACTTTTTGCCGCATCAATGATTTTTTGCCGCATCAGTTTTACTGGCGCTGGCAGCTTTTCAATGTCGTATTCAACCTTTGGCGGCGTATCATTGCTGTTTGCGCTTTTGCTTTTCTTAGCTTCCGGTAACGGAATGGGGTTAGCAGCGTCATCGACTTTCGGTACGTCGGTGTGCACTTTTAGAGCGTCGTCAGTTAAATCGGTTGATGCGACGTTGATAGAATTGGCAACAGGCGAATAGAGTGACAAAGCCCCCAAGAGCAAGCAAAAAACAAATGATTCCAATGAAATAAAATCCTTTATTGAATCGTTTTATGATCGCTAAGTTCACCCATTACCACTTTGTCGCGCATATGGGATAAAAAGTCGAGCACCTGTTTTTCGTTACGCGCCTTTAACAAATATTTAAGCGCGGTATCAAAAGCGGCTTCGGCGAGGATTTCAGGTTCGATACCATTGGAAATACCGCCGACCCATGCTTCCGATTGAAATTCATGGGCTACATGTTTTTGTTCTTCAGCAATAATGGCCGAAAGATCAGTATTCGATTGGCTCATCAATGAACTCGTTTTATCTGTGCTGTTCAGAACTCCACATTATCATAATTTTGTTCGCTGTCAGTCTTAATAGTCAAAAAAGGTTAATTGCCATAACGGTTCAAAAGTTCATGTGAAAGGGCTGTTCCTTCCTTGATGTAACGACGATCAGCATCAACAGCGGCTTTTGTGCATGTGTGATAATTGTCTGAAAAAGCACGATAGGCATCGTTAAAAGCTGCATACAGGCGGGCACGACGCGTTGGTGCGGGATTTTCGGCTTTGATAAGCTCTTCCATTTTGTCACGCCATAAAGGCGTTTTCTCACCGCATAGATTGCGCAAGTAATGGAGCGACCCGAGTATTTCGGCAAGCCGCAACATTTTCGTATCATATTGGGGTACCTGCTCGGCATTGGCTGGTATCGTAGTCAAAAAAAAAGCCATAATGACAAGAGTTTTCAAATACTTGTGCATGTTTCCAGACTCTCTTTCTTGTTGAGACAGGGGTATTGCGACGAGAAGCGATCGTGATTGGAATATTTCTATAGGGCTTTTCATGGTCTGTAAGCAATGCCAAAACGTGACCGGCGGTTCTTTGAAGCGCCTGATTGGTTTAAAACCACCAAATCTGTTTGGATATATTTTGTTTTCGGGAATAAGACCGGCTATTGATAGAACGAAATTTATAGCTTGTCCGGCAAAAAAGCTTGGCCTTTTGTTGTCATGAAGCATATTTCTGGTGACGGTAATAATGTTTCGGTGACATTATTAGCCATTTTCCAGGTTGAAAAGCCGGTCGTTGACTGCAAACATTAACTGAAGTTGATGAAACAAGAAGGGTGGCCATGTGTGGGCGGTATGAGCTTGATGCCTCGAAAAACGAGGTTGCCAATGCTTTCGATGCTTGGATAGAGGAAGATTTCCCTAAGCGCTATAATATTGCGCCAACGCAACCTATTTTAGTTATCAAGGCGCCTGAAGCTTATCGCGATGCTTTGTCGAATAGGCCCAAGCATGATGCCTTACTGGTACGCTGGGGATTTATTCCAGGCTGGACGAAAAATCCTGATCAATGGCCGTTAACATTCAACATACGTTCCGAAACAGTGGCGGTGAAAAAGTCGTTTACAAATGCGCTTCGCCATCACCGTGTCATTATTCCGGCGACAGGTTTCTATGAATGGAAAAAACAGTCTCGCGGTAGGTCACAACCTTACCACGCTTCACTTGATGATCACTCTGTCATTGGTTTTGCCGGCCTCATGGAAACTTGGAGTGGTAGTGAAGGCTCGCAGATTGATACCGCTGCTATTTTGACAACAGAAGCGAAATCGCCTCTTGCAGAAATCCACCACCGTATGCCTGTTATTGTCCGTCGGGAAGATGTTGATAGATGGCTTGATTGCCGCAATTATCGCCCCGCCGATGTGATGGATATTTTAAAAAACACGCCAGCTGACCAGCTTTATGTTTACCCTATATCCGATAAGATCAATAATGTTGCTTATTTTGGCAAAGACGTGAAAGACCGGTTGGTCGTTAGCAAAGACCAAAAGATCAAACGTGGTACGCAAACTGATAAAGTTCGAAAACAGCAGGTTGAAAAACAGGGGAAAACTTTAAAGAATAAAGACCAGTTTGACCTTTTCTAAATGCCCAAGCGGGATATTTAAGCATAATAAGGGTAAATGCCTTGACCGTTTTTAAATGAATTTCCAAGGTTCAGGCGTTTCCTGACAGATGAAAGATTATTGATGACCAATTTGCATTTTTATAATACGTTGACCAGAACAAAAGAGGATTTCCATCCGATTGACGCCAAAAAGGTGCGCTTATATGTTTGCGGCCCGACTGTTTATGATTATGCCCATATCGGCAATGCGCGTCCGGTCGTGGTTTTTGACGTGTTGTTTCGCTTGCTGCGTCACGTCTATGGAAAAGATCATGTCATCTATGCCCGTAACATTACTGATGTCGATGACAAAATCAACGCACGCGCTGTCCGCGATTATCCGGATATTCCGTTAAACGATGCCATCCGCATTCTGACAGATAAAACCAATAAGCAGTTTCAGGAAGATGTTGCAGCTCTCGGTTGCTTATCGCCTACAACGCAGCCACGTGCAACAGATAATCTTGATAATATGCGCGCAATGATTGAACGGTTGATTGAACGTGGTCATGCTTATGTTGCCGAAGATCATGTGCTGTTTTCTGTTTCCAGCATGGGAAATCATCCCCGTTATGGCGCCTTGGCACACAGGTCGCTTGACGAAATGTTGGCAGGTGCCCGTGTTGATGTTGCTGCCTATAAGCGTGACGAAATGGATTTCGTTTTGTGGAAGCCCTCGAAAGAGGGGGAACCGGGCTGGCCTTCTCCTGCGGGAATAAAAACAAAAGGGCGTCCGGGGTGGCACATTGAGTGTTCCGCAATGTCTATGGCAAAATTGTTGGTGCCCTTTGGGGGTGGTCTTCAATGCGATAATCCGCAGAATAATATTTTCGACATTCATGGTGGCGGAATTGATCTGGTTTTTCCCCATCATGAAAACGAGATTGCTCAAAGCTGTTCGGCCTTTGGAACAGAGCGTATGGCAAATTTGTGGATGCATAATGGTTTTCTACAGGTCGAAGGGCAGAAAATGTCCAAAAGTCTTGGCAATTTTATTACCATTCATGATGTGTTGGAGACCAAACTTGCAGAAATATCTTCCGATATTGATGAAACGGAGCGTCATCAATGGGTGGGGTTAAGTGCGCGTCTTTCCATGTTGCAAACGCATTATCGTGAACCGTTAAACTGGACAGCCCAGCGCCTTGCGGAATCAAGTAGCGAACTCTATCGCTGGTATGAATTGTTACGTCAGCAAAAGGTTCGTTCGTCAGATAGAACACAGCCAAGTGACGAAGTCGTCGAGGCTCTGGGAGAGGATCTCAATTGCTGGAGTGCCATCACCTATCTGCGCCAATATTATAAATCGCAGGATGCTAAAGCACTCAAATCCGGCATGGAGCTCATGGGGTTGTTGCATCAAGAATGGTTGGATAATGAAAACTGTTCGCTGTTTAATAGAAAAAGCGGGATAGATAGCGAGTATGTCGAGAGCCAAATTGCCAAACGCTTGTCATTTATCAAAGACAAAAACTGGGCTGAGGCCGATCGTATCAGAGACGAGCTTGGACAGAAAAACATATTGCTGAGGGACGAAAAAAATCCGCAAACTGGCGAACGCGTGACACATTGGGAAATCAAACATTAATCCCGCCAGAATTCGCCACTGGCAATGATGAAGAAGGTGTGACGAATGGATTACCTTTTGGGTTATGGCTATGTGGCGCTCAAACTTTTTATAGGGCTTGCAGTCTTTTTGCTGGTGCTGAGAACAAGCGGTCGTGGAAGTCTTAGTCAAATGACACCGACCGATTTGATCAGCAATTTTGTAATGGGCGGTATTATAGGTGGTGTCATCTATAACCCGAAGATCACTGTTATCCAGTTATTGATTGTTTTGATTATCTGGCAGCTATTGGTCATCGGTTTGAATTATCTCCGTCGGCATTCGGTATTTTTTCATAATCTTGTGGCAGGTGGCGATGTTGCATTGGTGCTTGACGGAAAATTCCAGATGGATGAAATCAAGCGGCTCAATATCGATGTCAACGACTTTGCAACCATGCTCAGAATCAAGGGCTGTGCACTTCATGAAGTTGCTTTTGCGCGTCTTGAATCGAATGGAAGTCTCTCGGTTATCCGCAAGGAAGAGGGAAAAAATGCAACGCTTGTCGTCAAGAATGGCAGCATTGTTGATGGCAGTCTTGACGAAATTGGTAAGGACGAAGCCTGGCTTGAAGAGCAGTTAAAGAAGAAAAAAGTTTCCATTGATGATATCTACGCTGCCGAATGGTACGAGGAAAAAAGCCGGAATGGCAGAACGCGTACTGGACTTTTTATTGTCAAAGGGACAACTTCCTGATTTTCATGAGAATCGAAAAGAGCGGGAACGTTTGACAAATGCTTATAAAAAAGCCTGTTTTAAAAGAAAGCAAGGTATTTCCAGCCAATATTTCAGGCTTTTTCGCGGCACTTGGTGCCTATGTTATTTGGGGTATCTTTCCGCTTTATATGAAGGCAGTTGCTCATATTCCGGTCATGGAAGTGGTTGTTTATCGCGTTTTGTGGTCGCTTCCTATCGCACTTGGCATCATTATTGTGATCGGTCATATGCATGCTCTTCGTGACGCATTAACGCAGCCGAAAATGGTGGCTATGGCGTTCCTCACATCGGCGCTGATTACCGCCAATTGGAGCATTTACATTTGGGCGATCGCCAATAACCACGCTGTTGATGCAGCGCTCGGTTATTATATAAACCCTTTGGTCAATGTCATGCTGGCGCTTGTTTTTCTGCATGAACGCTTAAATCGCTGGCAGTGGCTTTCAATTGCACTCGCCTTTGTCGCTGTTTTTATTTTGACAATCAACGCCGGTGGCCTACCGTGGGTCGCAATATTATTACCGGTAACTTTCGGATTTTATGCTTTTTTCAGGAAGTCCTTGCCCATTGGACCCACCGAAGGGTTTGCACTTGAAACATTGATTATGACCATACCGGCGCTTATCGGATGTGGATATTTTATAGCAACGGGCGAGGATTATTTCTTCCATAGTACATGGGAAGATGCGGGATTGCTCGTTTTGGCCGGTCCCTTTACTGCAATTCCGTTTATTCTGTTTGCGGTTGGTGCCAAGATGCTGAATTTGACGACATTGGGGCTCATGCAATATCTGACACCGACATTTCTGTTTTTGATCGCAATTTTTGTTTTTCACGAGCCCTTTTCGCCAGTGCAACTTTTTGCGTTTTCATTGATCTGGTTGAGCCTCGTCATTTATACCGCGGCGAGCCTTTCAATGAAAAAACAAAGACAAACAAAAGAAACGATTATCGAACTCAAGAAAGTTCCGGAAAAATAAGAAGTACATCAAAGCGCTAATAAATTTCAGAAAATCCCAAGCCGATAATTTCTTGAATCGATCTGTAGAAATCGAAATCCTCTAAAGACTTACATTCAAATCGAACTTTAATTTTTCGAAAGAGCGGTGACAATTTTTTCTATATTGTCAATCACAAACGGCTTCAGCTTGTGGTCGGAATGGATGAAGCCTTGTCTTGCCATATGGTCGAGAAGAGCAATCATCGGGTTATAAAAACCATCAATGTTTGCAAAGGCTATCGGCTTTGTATGCCGTCCGAGTTGCGCCCACGTCATGATCTCTACGATTTCTTCCAGCGTTCCAATGCCACCTGGCAGGGCAAGAAAAGCATCGGAGCGATCGAACATCAGTTGTTTGCGCTGATGCATTGTTTCTGTGACGATGAACTCATCAAAGAGATCATCATTTTTATCTTTGGCTTCCTTTTTGATAAGGAAATCCGGGATAATGCCGACGACCTTTCCACCATTGCTTTTTACCGCACGGGCGATTGTGCCCATAATGCCGCTCGTTCCGCCACCATAAACAAGTGTAATGCCGGCTTGAGCCAGCAATTGTCCAAGCCTGTTGGCGGATTGGACATAATCAGGATTGTTCCCCGTAGAAGAACCACAATAAACACAGATAGAATTAATTTTTGTCATGAGTGATGTTTTGCCGTTTAATGAAATTCCCGTCAAGGAAAAATGGAAGATTGAGGAAAAGGATCAATTAAACGGGTTTGGTATTCCGTTCGGACAACAAATGGAATAGGACATAAAAAGATTTTTATTGTGCTTTAAAACAGGATTGTTCATGGCATTCTTTTTGTTGATGAAAAAATTTGCCGTAACTTTAGCGCCCGTATTTATAGGGGCGTTTATTTTGTTTGTCGGCACACTCCATGCTGATGAATTGAAAAATAACGTTCAACCCGACCAACTTGAAAGTCCGAGTTTCGAGAGTTTCATGTTGAATGACGAAAACTATGCCGTCATCGTCGGCAAGTCTCCCGCAAATGCAAAAGTCGAACTTATCGACGGAGCACGAAAACTCGGCGAAACAAGAGCAGATGAAAAAGGCAGCTTCACCCTGACATTGGAGAAAATCCTCGGGAAAGGACAATATCATTTTGTCTTGCGGGCAACCGATCAGTCAGGAAAATCATTCACGTCACTAGAAACGGTAACAGTCATTATATCCCATAAAGGCGAACACGGGATGACTGCTTTTATGAATGACCCTGCTGGCCCTTCGCGTTTTATTTCCGAGGCGCCGGCCATTATCAAGATAGGGAAAAAAACCGATAAAATTTTTGATGTAACCAGAATTACTTATAAAAACAGTATTTTGACAATTAGCGGACAGGCCGACAAAGATATGCAGGTTATCGCAACGCTTGGAAATATGCGCCTTGGCAGTGACAAGATAAATGATAAAGGAAGCTTTTCGCTTTCCCGCTTTGTGTCGCTCTTTTCCGGTGACCATGTCTTTCGCGTTGATCTATTTAATGATGGTGGTGAAAATGTCGGTTCGTTAGCCATACCTTTTCGTATCGACGAACGCTATCGTCCGGTCAATCAACTTTATCGCGATGGCAAACCGGTAAAAACCGTTATTGTTGAAAAGGGGGACAGTTTATCGTCTATTGCTGAAAAAGTTTACGGTTCGAGCCGCTATAGAGAAGCAATATACTCGGCTAATTCTGATACCTTAAAAAATCGTGACCATGTCACAATCGGTCAGGAATTGATTTTGCCCGACATAGACAACTTGCAAAAATCGAAAGCAACAACTGCCCAGACTGATTAGAAAGAAAAATGACAGAACCAAATAGAGCAAAAACCGTTTCGGCCGATTCCGGAAATACATTTCGTACTATCCTTAATCTTTGGCCTTATATGTGGCCATCAGATAGGCCGGATTTGAAGCTGCGCGTTTTATGGGCAGTTCTTTATCTCGTCTTATCAAAACTGGTTTTGATTTCGGTTCCCTATTTTTTCAAATATGCCACAAATGCTTTAGCTGTCGATTATACGCCACCTTCCTGGTTGCCGGCGATCTTCGCTGCACCGTTTATGATGGTTCTTGCCTATAATGTGGCACGAATTTTACAGGCTGGTTTAAACCAATTACGTGATGCCTTGTTTGCGACGGTCGGTCAACATGCTGTCAGAAGATTGGCCTACCAGACTTTCGTTCACATGCATGAACTGTCTTTACGTTTCCATCTTGAAAGACGAACCGGTGGTTTATCCCGTGTTATAGAACGCGGCACAAAAGGCATAGAAGCAATTGTCCGCTTTTCAATATTGAATACAGCGCCGACGGTGCTTGAATTTGCTCTCACCGCGCTGGTGGTTTACATCAGTTACGGCTGGCATTATATGAGCGTTGTCGCAATTACAGTCGGCCTCTATACATGGTTTACCATCAAAGCAAGCAATTGGCGCATTTCCATTCGCCGTGAGATGAACGAGTCCGATACGGAGGCGAACACAAGGGCAATCGACTCGCTTTTGAATTACGAGACGGTGAAATATTTCGGCAATGAAGACCTTGAGGCAAAACGCTTTGATAGCTCCATGGCGGGCTATGAGAAGGCGGCTATAAAAACATGGATTTCATTGGGTTGGCTCAATTTCGGGCAGGCGGTCATATTCGGCGCCGGCATGGCGGTGATGATGTTGATGTCGGCATATGAAGTTATGCATGGCACGCAAACGCTTGGAGATTTTGTCTTTATCAATGCACTTCTCATGCAGCTTTCGATACCGCTCAATTTTATTGGTTCGATTTATCGCGAGGTTCGTCAAGGTTTGACAGATATTGAAGCGATGTTTGATCTTCTGGATGTCAAACAGGAAGTGACTGATGCACCCGATGCAAAACCGCTCATCGTCAAAGAAGGCGAAATTCGCTTCAATCATGTCGAATTTTCTTACGATACAAACCGGCAAATCCTAAAAGATATAGATTTTTCAGTGCCGGCCGGAAAAACAGTTGCCATAGTTGGCCCTTCGGGAGCAGGCAAATCGACAATCTCTCGATTGCTATTCCGCTTTTATGACGTTCAAAAAGGCTCGATTACGATAGACGGGCAGGATATCCGTTCGGTTACACAAAAAAGTTTGCGAAATGCAATCGGCATGGTGCCACAGGATACAGTTCTTTTTAATGATACAATCGCCTATAATATCCGCTATGGTCGTCCGGATGCCTCGGATGAAGAAGTAAAAAAAGCGGCTGAAATGGCGCAAATAGGGGATTTTATCGCGCAACTGCCCGATGGTTACCAATCCATGGTCGGCGAACGCGGATTAAAACTTTCCGGGGGCGAAAAACAACGTGTTGCTATTGCCCGTACGATTCTCAAAGCTCCACCGATCCTGATACTTGATGAGGCAACATCCGCGCTTGATACGGCAACGGAACTGGAAATCCAGTATGCACTTGATGTTGTGAGCCGCGGACGCACGACTTTGGTTGTCGCTCACAGGCTTTCCACAATCATCGGTGCGGACGAAATTCTGGTGTTAAAAGGCGGGCGGATTATCGAACGCGGCAAACATGATGAATTGCTCGCCAAAGGTGGCCTTTATGCTTCAATGTGGCACAAACAGCTTGAAGCTTCCAAGGCGGAAGAGCAATTGCGCAAAATTCGTGAGGAAGATGAATTGGGCATTGTCTCCCATCATTGACAACTATCTTGCAGACAACGATGAAACAAACTATCGCTTTTTTCACATTGATTGGATAAATAGGAACCGGCTTCGTGTTGAACGGGTGGGTACGGTGTAAGATAAATGGGGTATACGCGTATGAGCATTGTGAGATCGGTTCGTAACGGTTTTGCGCCCATCCATAAGGAAGGGTACCCGTTTATCGTCGGCTTCTTCATTTTGTCTCTGGTCCTTGGCTGGATGTGGGACCCGCTTTTCTGGTTCGGTTTGGTCCTTACTATCTGGTGTATCTATTTTTTTCGCGATCCGGAACGGGTCACGCCGATTGATATGAATCTCGTTATGAGTCCGGCTGATGGCCGCATTTCGTTTGTTGGTATGTTTATGCCGCCAAAGGAACTTGGTCTGGGCAACGAAGAAATGATGCGCGTATCGGTGTTCATGGACATATTTTCCTGCCACATCAATCGCATTCCGATGGATGGCGTTGTGAAGTCCATTGTCTACCGACCGGGAAAGTTCGGAAATGCGGAACTTGACAAAGCGAGCGATCATAACGAAAGAAACAGCCTTGTCATTGAAACAGCTCATGGCGATATTGGTGTTGTACAAGTGGCTGGTCTTGTTGCTCGCCGCATAGTATGCTGGTCGAAAGAAAATGAACCTGTGGTCGCTGGCAAACGGTTCGGTCTTATCCGTTTCGGCTCCAGACTTGATGTTTATCTGCCTGCTCATGTAAAATTACGCGTAGCAATCGGGCAGAAGGCTATTGCCGGTGAAACTGTTTTTGCTTCGTTTGACAAAAGTGCGACCATAACAGACTTTAGACTGGATTAGATTTTAATGGAGAGCTCTTCGCCTTTTTCTTCTTTCGACCCCGAGGGACACAAAAATGATGATGTGAAGCCTCGCCGGTCAATTTCGATACGTTTTGTTCTTCCCAACGTCATAACAATTCTGGCGATATGTGCCGGTGTAAGCAGTATACGTCTGGCGTTTGAACACCGTTTTGAAACGGCGATTTTAATGGTTTTGCTTGCTGCTGTACTCGATGGTGTCGATGGGCGGTTGGCGCGTCTTATGGGCGGTGGTTCTTCATTCGGTGCGCAAATGGATTCCTTGGCCGATGTTGTGAACTTCGGTGTTGCACCGGCTTTGATTGTCTATTCTTTTCTTCTCAATCAGGCTCATCAGGTTGGCTGGATAGCCGCACTCGTTTACTGTATTGCCTGCTGTTTGCGTCTTGCCCGTTTCAACGTGATGATTGATAACAAACACATTCCACGCTGGCAGCGGGAATATTTTGTCGGTGTTCCGGCACCTGCGGGTGCGTTATTGGTATTGTTGCCGATCTATCTTGGCTGTCTCGGTCTTGAACCCGGGGCCGGTTGGGCTTTGATTTTCAGCCTTTATACGGTTGTTATCGCTTTTCTACTCATCAGCCGGTTGCCGGTCTGGAACGGTAAAACAGTCGGTCAGCAATTGCGCCGCGATGTCGTTATCCCCGGCATGCTTGTTGTTGTGATCTATGTCGGCTTTCTTGCCACTTACACGTGGCAGGTGCTCCTCGTTACAGCTATCGGCTATATGGTATTTTTGCCATTCAGCTTGATGGCCTATCAAAAACGTTCGGTTCGAGAAGCTCAAAAAATAAAAGATGGTGTCCAAACGAAGGATGATGAAGAACAAGAGTACAAAGATTAGAATTCTGAATCTCTTGCAGCCTAAAAACGGGCGTAAAAATTTTTGAGTCTCAACGCTCTAATTGAAATCTCGGTGGAGCGAGCCGGATTTCGAGAACCGGACTGAAAAGTAGGTCTTCTAATCTGAAGTGCTTACTAATGTTTTTAAGCGTTTTCTTGAGTTTTCCGGATCTTCCGGATGTCAAAATTCATGTTAGCGTGTCTCTATCTCTTTGTCATGATTTTTATTGTCATAAATCAAATGCCTTGGAAATTTATGCCCTAGTTCAAGATTTTCTGGACCTAAATCAAATAAAGCGGCGTCGTTTCCGCGATATATCAGTCGCCACTGACACCGAAAATATTGAACGGTCTGCACCGGTAAAATGTGCAGATCGTTTTTAAAAGATTAGTTTCAGAAAAACCGGTGCCTCACTTTATTGCGCGGTCCGATTTTTCTAGTCAGGCACATGATAGGTAAGAAAACGGTTTTTACGGGCATCAAAAAAACGGCCAGTCTCTTCAAGATCGGGGGAAGCTAGCTTAACAATCTTGGCAGCAATTTCCTCGGCAGATGGCAATGTATTGGGGTCCTCTCCAGGCATAGCTTGCGCACGCATGGCGGTGCGCGTTGCTCCCGGACTTGCCATATTTACTTTTACAGAGGTGTTCTTCAACTCGTCGGCCCAACAGCGCCCCATCACTTCAAAGGCAGCCTTGGAAGCCGCATAAGCTCCCCAAAAAGCCCTTGGCTTATGCACAACGCCGGAAGAAAAAAGAATTGCGCGCGCACAATCCGATTTTCTTAAAAGCGGTTCGACAGCACGGATCAGGCGCCACTGGCTGATGACATTGATTTCAAACACATCTTCAAATGTTTTTGCTTCGACATGCGCGACTGGCGAAATGGAACCCAAAACACCGGCATTGGCAACCAGTATGTCAAGTTTGTGCCAGCGTTCGTTAATCTCGTTTCCCAACCTGTCGATAGCTTCCATGTCGTGAAGATCAAGTGGAACCAAGGTTGCAGTGGAACCCGCTTTGACGATTTTGTCATCAAGTTCCTCCAAGCCGCCGATTGTACGGGCAACGGCAATGATGTGAGCTCCTAGTTTGGCAAGCTCCACTGCAAGATGATAGCCGATGCCTCGCGAGGCACCTGTTACGAGGGCGACACGCCCCTTAAGGTCGAATGAGAGCATATTTTCCATCATCCCCCGCAATTCAAGACAGAAAGCTTATGAACGTTGTCGGCATTTTCTTCGTCGACCAGCCGTGTCGGATAATCTCCGGTGAAGTAATGGTCGGTAAATTGGGGATCGGCATTATTCCTGACCTCACCTCCAACGGCCATATAAAGCCCGTCGAGAGACAAAAATTGTAACGAGTCTGCACCGATAAATTCACACATGGATTTCAAATCAGGAAATTGATTGGCAAGAAGTTTTGATGCTTCAGGTGTATCGATGCCGTAAAAATCGGGATAGAAGATCATCGGACTTGCCACGCGTATATGGACTTCTTTGGCTCCCGCTTCACGTAGCATTTGTACGATTTTGATTGACGTTGTGCCACGAACAATCGAATCGTCAATCAGAATAACGCGTTTTCCTTCAATAACCGGGCGATTTGCCGAGTGTTTGAGTTTGACGCCGAAGGCGCGGATTTGTTGTGTCGGTTCGATGAATGTTCGGCCGACATAGTGGTTACGAATAATGCCGAGTTCGAATGGAATACCGCTTTGTTGAGCGTAACCGATTGCAGCCGGTGTGCCTCCATCGGGAACAGGGACTACAACATCGCCATCACATGGGGCTTCCTTGGCAAGATAAATTCCCATATTTTTGCGTGCATTATAGACGCTACGTCCACCCATGATTGAATCAGGACGGGCGAAATAGACATATTCGAAAAGGCAAAGTTTTTCCGGCTTACGATCTTTTGGCTTGATCGTTTTGATTGTTACTTCTCCGTCTTTTTGGAGCTGACAGATAATGACCTCGCCATTTTCGACGTCACGGATATATTTTGCGCCGATAATATCAAGCGCGCAGGTTTCCGAACAGAAAATAGGTTTGCCATCAAGTTCACCCATGACCAACGGGCGGATGCCGACGGGGTCGCGAGCAGCAATGAGCTTTGAACGGGTCATCGCAATCATTGCAAAACCGCCTTCGATCTGGCGGATAGCGTCAACAAAACGTTCGGAAGATTTTGCATGACGCGAGCGGGCGATGAGATGAAGAACAACTTCCGAATCCGAGGTTGATTGACAAATTGCACCCGAAGCAATGAGCTGGCGGCGTATTGTGAGGCCGTTGGTTAGGTTGCCATTATGGGCAATGGCAATGCCACCCACTTCGAGTTCTGCAAAGAGCGGCTGAACATTGCGCAACGCCGTCTCGCCTGTTGTCGAATAACGTGTGTGACCGATCGCGCGGTTACCGGGAAGATTGGCCAAAGTTTGCGGGTTGGTGTAATGGTCGCCGACGAGTCCCATATGCTTTTCCTGATGGAATACATGTCCATCATAAGAAACGATGCCGGCTGCTTCCTGTCCTCGATGTTGCAAGGCATGGAGGCCAAGTGCTGTTAATGTTGCCGCATCATCATGTCCGAGAATTCCGAAGACGCCACATTCTTCATGCAACGTGTCATCATCGGAATTAAAATCCGGCTCACCTAAGACCTCATTTATCATTTTGACCATCCTGTTGAGATATAAATATACTCTTTATCAAAACACCCAATATAGGCAAAAATGGGTGGCATAATGCCACCCATTCAAATTCAGTCACCCGGTTGAGCCGGACTATCGCCAACACCGCTATCGGTGGACGGCTCGTCTTTTTTCAGCACGCTTGAGGCTTTGTCAAAAACCCAATCCGGATCCTTGGGTAACAGTTCCCAAATCTGGTTGCTTAAGGAGTCAAGCATAGGCTTGGTTTTAGCATCTTTCAGCCATGGCGCCTGATCTTCCGGTTTGATTAACTGGTTAACAAGCAACATCGCGATAACCATGATGAAAATTCCGCGCACAACACCGAAGATAAATCCCACCGTGCGGTCGAGTGCACCGATTCGGCTATCTATAATCACGTCGGCAATTTTCATAGTTATGATTGAAACAATGATAAAAACAACGACAAAGATGATTGCCAGACTGGCAATGAGTGCAATAGTCTTGTTGGAAAGATAGGATTCCACAAAGGGCAGAAGGTTTTTATAAAAAAGCACAGCTGCAATTGCTGCGATGATCCATGATGCCAACGATAACACTTCCCGCGAAAAGCCACGTACCATGGCCAAAAAGGCGGAAAAGAGGATTACTACAATTACCAGGCCGTCAAGGGCTGTCATGAACATCAGGCTTGTCCTTAAGTTCGCTTCAATCGGCAAAATATAATGACAGTTTCGTCAATTACGTCTTCAATGCCAGTTTGCAAAACCAATATCAATATTTCCCGCACTTTAAAAGTATTAAGCCAGCCTTTTGTCCACAAACTCAATTCTGTGTTGAAGGCGAAGGGCGCCTTTTTCCGGAAGCAATTGCTGCAACAAGTTCAGGTAAGTCTGCAAAGCTTCTCTGCCTGAAAGACGGCGATTTGATGGTTTCTGTTGTGCCCGACGGCAAAATTGCACCTTTAAACCCGAGTTTGTCGGCTTCTTTCAATCTTTGACCTGAATGGGCAACCGCACGCACCGCCCCCGATAGACTGACTTCACCGAAAAATACATAATTCGGCGGCAACGCAATTCCGGCAAGGGAAGAAACAAGCGCTGCTGCCACTGCAAGATCGGCAGCAGGCTCAGAAATGCGATATCCTCCAGCTACATTAAGATAAACATCATGCTGCCCGAAACGCACGCCGCAATGGGCTTCAAGAACCGCAAGAATCATGGAAAGTCGGTTGCTGTCCCATCCGACGACCGCCCGTCTTGGTGTTCCTAGCGAAGTCGGCGCAACGAGTGCCTGTATTTCAACAAGGATAGGTCTTGTTCCTTCCATGCCGGCAAAAACAGCTGCACCGGGTGCATTACTGTTTCGCTCTCCAAGAAATAACTCGGATGGATTATTGACTTCCCGCAAGCCATGATCCGACATTTCAAAAACACCGATTTCATCAGTTGGACCAAAGCGGTTTTTCACGGTTCTTAAAATTCTGTACTGGTGTCCGCCTTCACCCTCGAAATAAAGCACCGCGTCGACCATATGTTCGACAACACGAGGTCCGGCGATTTGCCCATCTTTCGTAACATGACCAACCAGTACAACCGCAGCACCCGTTTTCTTGGCAAAACGTATCATCGCCTGTGCTCCGGTTCTCACCTGTGTGACTGTTCCGGGAGAAGAATCGACTGCTTCGGACCAAAGTGTCTGTATGGAATCAATAATGACCAGATCAGGCTTTTTTGCATTTGCAAGCGTTGCAAGAATATCTTCGACATTGGTTTCGGCAGCAAGCTCTACGGCAGAATTAGCGGCTCCCAAACGTTGTGCACGTAGGCGGATTTGTGCGACTGCTTCTTCGCCGGAAACATAGATAACGTGATAACCTTGGCGCGAAAGCGCTGCTGCAGCCTGCGTTAAAAGTGTCGATTTACCGATGCCCGGATCACCGCCGACAAGCAGTGCCGAGCCCCTGACAAAGCCACCACCTGTGACACGATCAAGCTCGGCAATTCCCGATTTTATCCGTGGTGCGTCTTCAATAGCTCCCGAAAGCGATGTGAGGGCAACAACGCGCCCCTTACGGCTGCTTTTGGCAGGCCCGCCGCCAATGCCACCGCTCGTTCCTTCTTCAACAATGGTATTCCATTCGCCACATGCATCGCATTTTCCAGCCCATTGAGAATAGACTGTGCCGCAATTTTGACAGACAAATTGAGTGCGTGTTTTTGCCATTATGATCAGCCGAATTGATCCGGTAACTTGTCACTCTCGGCAAGATCGGAAAAGCGTGTATATTCGGCTTGGAACGCCAATCTTACAGTTCCTGTCGGTCCGTGACGCTGTTTGGCGACAATCACCTCGGCCTTGCCGAAGACTTCTTCCATCTCGGCTTGCCATTTCAAATGTTCATCACTGCCAAGCTTCGGCTCTTTGTTTTTGATATAATATTCATCGCGATAAACAAACAGCACGACATCAGCATCCTGTTCGATCGAACCGGATTCACGAAGATCGGAAAGTTGCGGGCGTTTGTCATCACGTGCTTCCACCTGACGGGAAAGCTGCGACAAAGCAATGATCGGGATATTGAGTTCTTTGGCAAGTGACTTCAAACCGGTCGTGATTTCGGTAATTTCCTGCACACGGTTTTCCGACGCGCGTTTCGAAACACCGGTCATCAATTGAACATAGTCAATCACCAGAACATCAAGGCCATGTTGGCGTTTGAGCCGTCGCGCGCGGGCTGAAAGCTGCGCAATCGAAATGCCACCTGTCTGGTCGATATATAGCGGTGCCTTTTGCAATCTGGTCATTGAATGGAGAAGCTTGGCAAATTGGTCTTCGGTAATATCACCCCGACGGATTTTCGAGGACGATACTTCAGCTTGCTCGGAAATAATACGTGTTGCCAATTGTTCCGATGACATTTCAAGCGAGAAGAAACCAACGATTCCACCTTCATTCTCTTCTGCCGGGAGGTTGTTTTCCTTCGCTTTGATATAAGCATTGGCGATATTGAAAGCGATATTGGTTGCAAGTGAAGTCTTACCCATGCCTGGACGGCCAGCAAGGATGATAAGGTCGGAACGTTGCAAACCACCCATTTGTTCGTCAAGTTTCTTGAGCTGTGTAGGAATGCCGGAGAGGCGAGAAGTGCGCTTTTTTGCAGCTCCTGCCATATCAATGGCTTTTTTTACTGCATCATCGAAACTTTCAAAGCCTCCGCCATATTTACCGGTTTCGGCGAGTGTGAACAATTTTTGCTCAACATTTTCGATTTGTTTCGAAGGTGTAAGATCAATTGGTGCATCATAGGCGGTATTGACGATCTCGTTGCCAAGATCAATCAAAGAGCGACGAGTATAAAGGTCATAAATGGCACGGCCATAATCTTCTGCGTTGATGATGGTGACAGCTTCTGTCGCCATGCGAACAACATAGGTATAAACCGTCATATCGCCGATTTTCTCATCAGCCGGAATAAACGGTTTGATTGTGACCGGATTGGCAAGCTTGCCATTTTTGATCATCTCGCTCAGAACAGCAAAAATTGTTTGATGTAAAGGCTCGAAAAAATGTTCAGGCTTCAAAAAATCGGACACACGATCGAGCGCATCATTATTGATGAGAATTGCACCAAGAAGAGCTTGTTCCGCTTCTATATTATGCGGAACCTGCCTGAACGGAAGTGCTTCGTCACCATTGGTTTGTCCGATATTGAGAACTTTTGCTTCTGACATTAGTCTTTTGCTGCTCGCCTGAATTTTGTTGAATTGGATAACCCGTTTACTTTACCTCATTGTAGATAGAGATCGCCACTTTTTTTTCTTGCTCATTGCATTTTTGCCCGTTTCCCTCGTTTATCCCCGTTTTACATGTGGTAAAAGGGGAGAAAATGCGCTGAACGCCACTATTAAAACCCATAAGGCTTGCTTGATGACCGGAAACGGCATTCCGGAAGACCATTAAATAGCCTGCACCGAAAAAAGTATGCGTCTTATGAGAAGAAAAATGCCGCACGCTTTTGGGCACGCGCGTTATTCTTTGACTTGAGATAGATGTTTGGAAAAATGGCTTGAAATCCGGTTTTCGCGACCACACAACCTATTTCTTTTTCTCATTAGAAACTTTGGCTTTTCCACGTGCCTTCACCGGTTCTGGAGCAGAAGAAGCACTCGGCTTTTTTGCTGTTCCGGCATTCTTTTTTTCGTCTTTCAGAGTTGCTTCTAAATTCGGGTCAGCATCTATTTTTTTAAGTTTGGCTTCTTCTTCGGTAATGTAATCGCGTGTCAGGGGCACAGCATCCTGTTTGTGGGCAAGCTGTATCTGGAAAACCATCATACCCTGCCAGCGGAAAGCGCTTTCTGATGCCGCAAGATAAAATTCCCACATCCGGCAAAACCGTTCGTCATAGAGCGCTTTTGCTTCGTCCCAGTGGGCAAGGAAAGCTTCACGCCAAGCCTTTAAAGTTTCGGCATAATGCAAACGCAATATCTCGATATCGGTAATGACAAGGCCACTTTTTTCAATAACGGGTATCACTTCCGATAATGACGGAATATAACCACCAGGGAAAATATATTTGGCAATCCAGGGATTCGTTGCCCCCGGTTCACCCGAACGGCCGATTGAATGGAGAACGAAACGGCCATCCGGTTTCAACAATCTTTTGACATGGTCGAAATATTCTTTGTAATGGCCGATACCGACATGCTCGAACATGCCCACCGAAACAATTTTGTCAAAGGCATTGTCAAGCTTGCGATAGTCGAGCAATAAAAATTTGGCTTTATCCTGAAGTCCCATATCTTTGGCGCGCTGGTTGGCAATTCCATGTTGTTCATGGGAAAGTGTAACGCCTGTAACATTTGCACCGAGAACCCGTGCAAAATAGAGACCCAATCCGCCCCAACCGCAGCCGATATCAAGGAGTTTTTCACCTTGCTTGACTTGAAGCTTGGCTGCAAGATGCCGCTTCTTGGCAAGTTGTGCTTCGGCGAGGCTGACATTTGGATTTTCAAAATAACCACATGAATATTGACGATCAGGATCAAGAAACATCTCGTAAAGTTTGCCTGACAAATCGTAATGGTGTTCAACGTTTTTTGCAGAACGGCGCAACGTATTCATCTGGACGAATCGTTTTGTCGCTGTGCGGATGAAAGAAAATGCTTTCATCCACAATTCATTTTCTGCAATCGGGCCGGTACTTTCAAAAATCGTTTCGAGTAGAGAATAAATATCACCTTTTATAAAAGTAAAACCACCATCCATGTAGGCTTCGCCCAGTTTCAATGCGGGGTCGAGCGCTACCTCACGTTCCCATTTTGCCGATGTAAAGCGAATTTGAATCGGTGTGCCAGTTTGGTCACCGAATTGGTATGTGACCCCACGTGAATCAGTAATTGTCAGATTACCCTTGGTAATAATGTGGCTGGCAGCCGTCTTCAACAAAGCAAACATCTATCGAGTCCCATCTTTCATTCAATAATTTGGCCGCATGTTTACCCACAGAGGAGTTTCTAAATCAGCTCTCGAAAGTTTATTTCAATCGACGCACCGTTTATAGTGCCCATTTGTTAAAAAAACACCCGACCTTGAAGATCGGGTGTGTTCATTTTTTTTTGACATGTCAAGAAACAACTGTTCGAGACTACTGGGGCAGTGCGTCGCACTTGTAAGTCTTAACTTATAGACCGACGAAAAAAGCTTATTCAGCTTCTTTTTGTTCAGCTTCTTCCTCAGCCTTTTTCTCTGCTTCGTGTTCGGCACCTTCTTCGTCAAAGACTTCTTCTGCCAAAGGCTGTTCTTCGATTCCGTAAATAGCTTCGATTGAAGTCAGATCCTCACCGGCTGCCTGACGTTCGGCTTCTTCAGCAGAACGGGCAATATTGATAGTCACGTTGACCTGTACTTCCGGGTGAAGATTGACAGCTACATTGTGAAGGCCAATCGACTTGATCGGGTGGTTAAGTTCAACTTGTGTACGAATGATTGAAAAACCGTCAGCGGTAATAACATCGGCAATATCACGTGTCGAAACTGAACCGTATAGCTGGCCTGTTTCACCTGCAGAGCGGATAACTACGAATGTCTTGCCATCAAGCTTGTCAGCAACCTGTTGGGCTTCGCTCTTGCGTTCAAGATTGCGTGCTTCAAGCTGTGCTCTCTCATTTTCGAATTTCTTTTTGTTGGCCTCGTTGGCACGCAAAGCTTTTCCCTGTGGGAAAAGGAAATTGCGGGCAAAACCATCCTTTACAGAAACGGTGTCGCCCATCTGCCCCAAGCGGGCAATGCGTTCGAGAAGAATAACGTCCATTTTAAATTCCTTTCAGCTGCTTTTATTGTTTTGTTTCACCGCTTTTGCGGCTTTCTTGAATAGTCGTCCAGATCCCCATTAAAAGCAGAATGAGTGATACTGGTAATGTGAATACGAAAGTGAAAAGGGCAATGTAGACAAATCCAAGGATGAAAATGCGTCCACTCATGCCACGAGTGAGGTTATGCAAATAGGCAAGTCCTGTCATCGAAATTGCCAAAGTGAAGGTTGTATTGAAGACCGACGCACACAGATTGAGAAACGTACCAAGCTGGAAAAATGTGGCACCAAAGGCAACAATAAAAATTATCAGCGCGGGTATTGGCAGACGAAATTTTTTTGGCCAGTCATCGCGCGGGCGTGCGAGCCGTTTCATGCGCTGTGCACCCACAAGCGAAAAATACAAATTCCCGATTAGAAAAAGCACTCCGTAAGTGGCCAGGCTGCTTGACAACAAAGGAACGATATTGGTTACCAAAAAGTCATGGAAGGAGATGATTTCAGCTTCCGATGCCGAATTGGTCTCGCGTAAGGAATTTGCAATAAAATTGGCAACTTCGCCCGCAATAATCGGTGTCGTGGGGTTGTTGTGTAATATTGTGCCGATAATGACACAAATGATCGAGATAAAGCCTGTCAGTAAAAATATAACCGATGACAGCGGATACCATTGGACTGTGTGACCTTCTTTATCTGTTTCGGCAAGTCCCAGAAGCCAGGAGCCATAAACAGCCGGAAGGAAAAACAGCAAGGCAAAGCCGAGACCGATATAGAGATTTTGTGCAAATACCAGAACGATTGTTGCTGTGATAAGAGAAATGATACTGGCAGTCGTGCCCCAACCGAATGCAACAATAAAAATCGGCAGCGTCATGAAGCAACCGAGTAGAAGTGCAAGTGGTGGAAAAACCAGAAAAAAGCTCATAATAGCTGTTGCAAGGACAGCAGCAAAGAGCCCACCTAAAATGCCCGCCGGAAACGTATTGGTTTTTTTTTGCAACATTTGATCGCTGTCCTGCCTTTTGCAGTTAGGGGCTGAAATTATCGCCCCAACTCCGGTTTTATTTAATCCTGCACCGAAAGCAGGAAAAGCAGCCGACCAAGCCGGCTGCCTGAATTCTTATTTGACGACATAAGGCAGGAGGCCAAGGAAACGGGCGCGCTTGATGGCTTTTGCCAATTCGCGCTGCTTTTTCTGGCTAACTGCAGTAATGCGTGAAGGAACAATCTTGCCGCGCTCTGAAATATAGCGCTGAAGAAGTTTTACATCCTTATAGTCGATCTTTGGTGCGTTAGGGCCTGAAAACGGGCAGGTCTTGCGGCGACGATGGAAAGGACGACGGGTTGGAATCTGACTAATATCAACCATTATTCATCTCCTTCATTGTTTGTATCGTCGCGTGAGCGGCGTGGACGACGCGGACGATCTTCATCCTTGCCGTAACGATCGTCACGATCACGGCGAGAAAGCATAGCCGACTGGCCTTCTTCAAGCTCGTGAACGCGAACTGTCATATAACGCAAAATATCTTCATTGATGCGCATTTGGCGTTCGACTTCTGCAATTGCAGCTGCCGGAGCATCAATGTTCATCAAAGTGTAATAGGCTTTGCGATTCTTGCGAATGCGATAGGTAAGTGTGCGCAAACCCCAATTTTCAATACGCCCGACTTTGCCACCGTTGGCTTCAATGACGCCTTTGTAGAGTTCTACAAGCTGGTCAACCTGTTGCGGTGCAATATCCTGTCGGGCAAGGAACACATGTTCATAAAGAGCCATTGTTTTGCCTTTCTTCTGTTAATCTTTGTCGACTTTCGGCGCAGAGCCTCTGCGACTTGCCTATTCGGTCGAACCGAAGAAGAAAGGACGCGTGTTTCGAGACATTCGAGAGCGGAGACACGGGAGGCTTGAAACATTAATATTTCCTGCCGCTTGAAAAAAGCGACCCTCCGTTCAACCCCCGGCCAAATGTCGACAATGAACGGGCGGTGTTTACAGGTTATTTCGAAAAATAGCAAGTGAGGAAAGCAACTAAAATATGTTTTTGGGTTGGAAGAACGATGCTGTCGATATATGAGTGATGAAAATGCAAACAGCCAATTTTCGGAGTTCTGGCAAAATGGATTTTCTGGAAAATATCGACATTCTCATTTTCAATTTCTTCGCCGCGACCCCGCAAACATCTACGCTGGTTGCGTATTTCGGAATAGGGTGTGCGAAATTTCTCATTTATTTTATTCCTTTTCATCTCATTATATTGTGGTTTCTCGGGGGGCGAGGTGAAAGACAAGCGGCACTTTCCATTGTGATTTCAGTTGCCATAGCGCTGATCTTAAGTTTTATTATAGGACATCTTTTTTATCGACCGCGCCCTTTTGTGGCGGGAATCGTCAAAGCTCTTATTGAACACAAGGAAAATGCGTCCTTCCCGAGCAATCATGCTTTGATTTTTACAATCTATGTTTTTTCATTATATTGGTATCGTTATAAACAGGTTGCGCGCGTCGCACTTGTTCTAGGGCTACTCACTTGTTGGGGCCGCATCTTTACTGGCGTACATTATCCCTCCGACATCCTAGGAGGGGTTGTTTTGGGGCTTGTTATTTCTGTGCTTGTTATCCGTTTTCTTATACCGTTTGTGCCGAAGTTTGTTTATGAGCTCCCGTATTCACCGAAAGGCAGGGGAACAGATTTACAAGCCTAATGCGTGATGTCCGGCTTGACTTTATGCTGTTTTATAGGTCAAGACCTCTTAATCTTTGTTTTTAAGCCAGGGAGTATACTCTAATGGTTTGTGCATTTACGTTTCCCGGTCAGGGAAGTCAGACAGTTGGTATGGGCAAGGCCCTTTCGGATCAATTTCCTGAAGCGCGGTCAGTTTTTGAAGAAGTGGATGATGCTTTGGGCGAAAAGCTCTCGTCGGTTATGTTCGAAGGGCCGGAAGATGTTTTGACATTGACCGCCAATGCGCAACCGGCATTGATGGCAGTTTCCATGGCTGTTATCAGAGTGCTTGAGAAGAATGGCCTTGATCTTAAGAACAAGGTTTCATTTGTTGCGGGACATTCTCTTGGTGAATATTCTGCTCTTTGTGCTGCCGGTACCTTCAGTCTAGCTGACACTGCGCGGCTACTTAGAACTCGTGGAAATGCAATGCAGGAAGCAGTTGCCGTGGGCGAAGGGGCTATGGCGGCAATTATCGGTCTTGAAGAAAACGTTGTTGCAGAAATTTGTAGTTCGGTTCTGGGAGAAGGTGTTTGCGAGATTGCCAATGATAATGGCGGCGGGCAACTTGTTATTTCAGGCGCAACAAAAGCCGTCAATGCAGCGGTAAAACTTGCAACGGAAAAGGGTGCAAAAAGAGCCATTCTGCTTTCTGTTTCGGCACCGTTCCATTCAAGTTTGATGCAGCCGGCTGCCGAAGCAATGCATGATGCTCTTCTAGATGTAAATAAACTTCCACCGGTTGTGCCGGTTGTTCCCAATATTTCTGTGAAACCGGAAACCGATCCGGATAAGATCATTGAACTGCTGGTACGTCAGGTAACAGGTCGGGTCAGGTGGCGCGAAACCGTGGAATGGTTTGCTGCACATAATGTCGACACACTTTTTGAAATCGGCTGCGGGAAAGTTCTGACTGGACTTGCAAGGCGAATCGACCGGAATTTGACCGGTCTGACCGTTGGAACAGCAGACGAGATAGAAAATGCCCTGAAGGCACTAGGCGTATAATTGAGGAATTTGACGATGTTTGATTTGAAAGGGCGTAAGGCACTTGTAACCGGAGCAACCGGCGGCATAGGAGAAGCAATAGCTCGCCAGTTGCATGAGCAAGGTGCAATAGTTGGCCTTCATGGGACACGCGAGGAAAAATTAAAAGCTTTGGCTCATGACCTTGGCGATAATTGTTTTATCTTTCCGGCAGATCTTTCCAAACGCGAAGAAGTGGCAGCATTGGCTGAAAAAGCCGAAAACACGCTCGATGGTGTAGATATTCTGGTCAATAATGCCGGAATTACCCGCGATGGTCTTTTCGTTCGTATGAGTGATCGCGATTGGGATGATGTGTTGGCGGTTAATCTGTCAGCTGTATTTTTTCTGACACGAGCTTTGACTCATCCAATGATGCGCCGCCGCTATGGACGCATTATCAATATTTCCTCTATTGTCGGTGTTACCGGCAATCCCGGTCAAACCAATTATTGTGCAACGAAAGCCGGTGTCATCGGTTTCTCGAAATCTCTTGCTCAAGAAATTGCAAGCCGTAATGTGACCGTCAATTGCATTGCTCCGGGTTTTATTGAGTCGGCAATGACAGATAAACTCAATGACAAACAAAAGGAAACCATCATGTCTGCTATTCCGATGAAGCGGATAGGGACAACTAAAGATGTGGCAGCTGCTGCTATTTATCTTGCAAGCGACGAGGCGGCCTTTGTTACCGGTCAGACATTACACGTCAATGGCGGAATGGCAATGATTTGACAAAACATCCGTAAAGACTCGGGATTAGAGTTTTTACGGATGAGAAAAATTGCGGCGTTGTCTTCTAAATTTTGTGCGTTGTGAGCGTTAGCTCTAGAAAAAAGGACACGATTTCGGCACAAAATGAAGAGAAACACGCGAATTATGGTAAAATATCTTTGCGTCTTGGCGTCGAGCATGGTAATTGGCGCCTTTAAGGCCGGTGAGTAAAACCGGTTGATCCCGTTATGGGATATCCACAGGGTGTGTTTGAAAACCTAAAAATGATAGGTGTAAATGCATCTATTGCTTGATTAGATGAGCCCGTGCCGCTAACCAAGGCAGGGAAAACAACAAAAGTCGAGGATCCGACATGAGTGATACAGCAGAACGCGTCAAGAAAATCGTCATCGAACATCTTGGTGTTGATGCAAATAAAGTAACCGAAAACGCAAGTTTCATTGACGATCTTGGTGCCGATAGTCTTGACACCGTAGAATTGGTCATGGCTTTTGAAGAAGAATTCGGTGTAGAAATTCCGGATGACGCTGCCGAAACGATTTTGACCGTTGGCGATGCCGTCAAGTTTATTGATAAGGCTTCGGCCTGATTGACCACGGAGGCAGAAACTGGAAAAAGTTTTTGTCTCCTTTTATTTGTTTTACTCGTGAATGAACGGGTATTTTCGGGTTTAAAGTTGAACGATTGGGATTTGGAAGTATGAGACGTGTCGTCATTACCGGTTTGGGATTGGTTTCTCCACTGGCCGGCGACGTGGAACATAGCTGGAAACGGCTTCTTGAAGGCAAAAGCGGCGTTCGTCGTGTTACCGAGTTTGAAGTCGATGATCTTCCATGCCAGATAGCAGGCCGTATCCCGTTGGGCGACGGCAGCAATGGCACATTCAATGCCGATCTCCATATGGAACCCAAAGAACAGCGCAAAGTCGATCCGTTCATTCTTTACGCAATGGGAGCTGCCGACGAGGCGCTTGATGACGCCGGTTGGCATCCGACAAGTGATGAAGACCAGATTCGCACCGGCGTTATGATCGGTTCGGGTATTGGCGGTGTCGAAGGCATTGTTGAAGCCGGGTATACATTGCGCGACAAAGGGCCAAGGCGCATATCGCCTTTTTTTATTCCCGGTCGCCTCATCAATCTCGCATCGGGCTACGTTTCGATAAAACATCAGTTGCGTGGGCCTAATCATGCAGTCGTCACTGCGTGTTCTACAGGTTCACACGCGATTGGCGATGCTTCCCGTCTCATCGCGCTTGATGATGCCGATGTTATGCTTGCAGGCGGAACCGAATCTCCTGTCAATCGTATTTCGTTAGCAGGATTTGCGGCTTGCAAGGCACTTTCTACAGGCCGTAACAATGACCCCGAACATGCCTCGCGTCCATATGACGTTGATCGCGACGGATTTGTAATGGGGGAGGGGGCTGCCATTGTCGTTTTGGAAGAACTCGAACACGCCAAAAAACGCGGCGCAAAAATTTATGCCGAAGTTATCGGCTACGGTTTGTCCGGTGATGCCCACCATATAACCGCGCCATCCGAGAGCGGCGAGGGTGCCGAACGGTGCATGCGCGCAGCCATTAAACGCGCCGGAATCGATCCATCCGAAATTGACTATATCAATGCACATGGGACTTCGACCATGGCTGATACGATCGAGCTAGCGGCTGTCGAACGGGTTATGGGGGAAAATGCTTCGAAAGTATCGATGTCCTCTACAAAATCGTCAATAGGCCATCTTTTGGGTGCAGCCGGCGCTGCGGAAGCTATTTTTAGTGTGCTTGCAATACGTGATAATATAGCACCGGCGACAATCAATCTGGATCATCCCTCTGTCGAGACGAAGATAGATCTTGTTCCGCATAAGCCGCGGGAACGCAAGATTGACACTGTTCTATCCAATTCATTCGGATTTGGTGGAACCAATGCATCCTTGATTATGCGGCGCTTTTCAAAATAATACACAATCTTGAGAAAAGTTCATCTTTTCTCCGAGTTCTGCAAATTTTGCCGCAATTTTGCGATAAGCGGTAAAAACCGGAAATTTATAGCAAACAGGATGTGTGCTTATGTCTGACGAAGAAAAAAAGATGACATCCGACAGGAATGAGTCTTTAACATCAAAGTCAGAAATAAAGCCGTCAGAGCCTAATGAACCGGTAGTTTCGTCGGAGAAAAATCCTCCACTATCAGAAGCCTCTCCGTTATCGGAAAATACAGATAAAAGTGCCGCGTCAGACAGAGAAAAGCCTGTCGGGCAAGCAGCTTTGCAAAGCGATCGGGACGAAAAAGAAGAGAGAGGTAAAGCAACCTCCGAAGTCCTAAAATCATCATCCCTGCCGGAGGCTGAAGCAGCGGGTCAAAATCCTGCGATTTTGCAAAATAGCATACCTCGTGTCTTAGACGATCAATCGGCACAGAATAATCAACAGTCTGCTCCGATTGGAAATGATGAAGTTCAGGAAGATCCGGATGATACAAATGAAGCCAGAGGAAAAGCCGACGCAAAAAAAATAAAAGTCAAGCCGAGTCGGTCAAAGGTTGCCCGCAACCCATTGATTATTCTGGGTAATTTTTTCCTTATGCTGGTGATAGTCATCATTCTGGCAATTACGATACCGATATATGTCGGAAAGAATATGTTTGTTGCGACCGGTCCCCAATCGAACGAGCAAGTGGTTCTTATCAATCAGGGGGCCGGTATCAGGGAAATTGCTTCAATTCTCGAAAAACAGGGCTTGATAAGATCGGCAGATATTTTTGTTTACGGTGTTGGTTATCAGGATAAGGCAAGGCTTCTGAAAGCTGGTGAATATGCCATACCTCCACATGCTTCAATGAAGGATATCATGGATATTCTGGTGGAGGGAAAGTCGATCGAGTATGCGTTCACTGTTCCTGAAGGACTTACCGTCGCGCAGGTTTTCGATCGCCTGGCAGCAAATGATGTTCTGGTCGGCGATTTGCCAAAAGTTTTACCGCCGGAAGGAAGCTTAATGGCCAACACTGTCAATTTTATTCGTGGAACCACGCGCGAACAGATTGTCAAACGGTTACGTGACGGGCAACAAAAATTGGTTGCGGATATCTGGGCAAAACGGGCGCCTGATTTACCAATAAGAAATATCAACGAGTTCGTAACACTTGCGTCAATTGTGGAAAAAGAAACCGGTATTGCGACCGAACGACCGCAAGTGGCTGCCGTTTTTTATAACAGGCTTGCAAAGAATATGCGTCTGCAATCGGATCCAACAGTTATTTACGGTTTGTTTGGGGGCAAAGGCAAACCGTCAGATAGACCGATTTATCAATCCGATCTCGATAAAGACACGCCTTACAATACTTACAAAATAAATGGTCTTCCCCCCACACCGATTGCCAATCCCGGACGGGACGCGCTCGAAGCTGTGGCTAATCCGCCGAAAAGCGATGCGCTATATTTCGTGGCTGATGGTACAGGCGGTCATGTTTTTTCCAAAACGCTGGACGAACATAATGCGAATGTGCGCAAATGGCGTGCGATGCAGAAAAATGACTGATTGGTTTTAACGGTTCCGGATATTTCAAATTTTTCCGGAAAACCGATGCTAATCGGTTCTCTCTTCAAATTGACGACTGTGTTATAGTCGTTTTTTATTTGCCATAAAGAGTTATCAACGTATAAGTGCCGTTTCGAATCGGGAGTTCATACACGTTCGTGTTATGGTTTTTCATCCTATCTCCTGCAATTTTTCGAACGCGTTTTTTCATCTTTCATATTTTTATACTGTCTGTTTGAAAGGTTAATGTTCGGCAGCAGGCATATGAATTGCCTTGTTTATATTTGATGTTGTAAAAGCGGCACTTTAACCGGAACCGGTTTAGAAAATGATACCCATCAGATTCTTAAACTATCAGAAAATAGGCACAACGCATGTAATGTATAATCACAATTACCTTACAAATTATCGCTATCGGCGGGGTGGTGACACATGCTATTGAATTCAAATTTCCGGCCGATTCAGTTAAGAGGAAGCAGCTTAATTAAGAGTCTTTGAATTTTTTTGAAAAGCATTGACGGTTAAGGTGAAAAAGTCACTTTCGCTAATGGATTCAACGTGAAAAAAGTGCGTTAACCGTTGATCGGTATTTTTACAGGAGTTTTTTTACATTGCAGAGTATGACAGGATTTGCCAGAGCGAGTGTATCGACGGAAGGTGCCACTATTGTATGGGAAACTCGCTCAGTTAATGGCAGAAGTCTTGATTTGAGATTTCGTTCGAATATTGCCATTGATGCCATCGAATATGAATTGAAAAAGAAGGCGGGAGATATTTTTTCACGGGGAAATATAAATTGCTTGCTTAATGTTTCTTTTTCGGCTGGAAGCAGTCATCCCCGTATCAATCAAGATTACCTTGATTGGGCTTTGAAATTTTCAAACGAACTGGAACAAGCTTATGGCATTCAGAAACCGACTATCGACGGACTGTTAGGAATAAAGGGCATCGTCGAATACGGAACGCCGGAAAATGAAACCATCGAAAATACCGATTTGAAGCTTGCTATTATTAAAGGGTTCGACGTTTCCCTTCAGGATTTGAGATTTGCCCGTGAAAAAGAAGGAGCAACACTCAATAAAATCCTGTCCGGACAAATCGATACAATTGAAAAATTGGTAAGCGGAGCCAGAAACGATCCGTCACGTTCGCGCGAAGCGATAAAGGAACGACTAAAAACGCAGGTGGCTGCACTTCTTGACTCCAGTGATAAACTTGATGACCAACGGCTGGAAATGGAAGCGGTCCTTCTTGTAACCAAAGTCGATATTCAGGAAGAACTTGACCGGCTTGACGGCCACATCGAAGCAGCAAGATATTTGCTTGGATTGAACGAACCTGTTGGTCGTCGATTGGACTTTCTGGCTCAGGAATTTAATCGTGAAGCCAATACACTTTGCTCCAAAGCGCATACGGCTTCCCTTTCTGCAGCAGGTCTGTCATTAAAGGCGGTGATTGACCAGTTCAGAGAACAAATTCAGAATGTCGAATAGACTGATATTTTGAAATTTTGTGCCCTGAGGTGGTCACGAAAAATTTGAAGGACAATGTATAATGGAAAACACCTCTGAACGTGAACGCAATTTAAAGAACGCGGGCAAAAGACGCGGAGTGTTGATGGTAATTTCATCGCCATCGGGGGCAGGAAAATCCACATTGTCACGTTTGTTGCTGGAAGATGGTCATCTTGGCTTGTCGATTAGTGTGACGACGCGCGAACGCCGGTCAAGCGAGATAAACGGGGTTCATTATCATTTTATAAGCAAAGAAGAATTCGAGCGTAAGCGCGATAATGATGAATTGATCGAATGGGCGGAAGTTCATGGTCATTATTACGGTACATTGCGTGAAACAGTGGATAAAGCTTTGGCAGCAGGGCGCGATATGCTCTTCGATATCGACTATCAGGGCGCACAACAATTGCAGGAGAAGATGCCTGATGATGTTGTTTCCATTTTTATTCTTCCACCGTCAATGAAAGAATTGAAGTCACGCTTGAATAGACGTGCTGAAGATGCGCCGGACGTCATCGACCTCAGGCTCCACAACGCCCGAGGTGAGATAGAACATTATAAATCTTATGATTATGTGATTATTAATGACGATTTGGAGCAATCTTTCTCACTCATTAAAACGATTCATCTTGCTGAAGCGATGAAACGGCGGCGCTGCCTTTACATTGATTCGTTTGTAGATGGATTGCTACAGGAAAAACTTGAATAGATTTATTCAGGTTGAACAGGCACAAGCAAAAAGCCTGATCGGCTGCTCATTGAACAACTGATGAGAAAAAAGTAGGTAAATCTGTTTTGTCTCATGCGATGAAATTTTGGAAAAGTCGAACGAGCGAACTTGTGGGGCAGTAAATGTTGGCTACTAAACCAAAAATCACAACTCTCGGAGGGATAGCAGACCTTATATTCCGCCACAGTTTTAGAGTTTTAACTTTTATGGCTTAATCTCTTCCTCACGGTCTAGTATCAATTGCTTGAGCTAGAGAGACAAATTCCTTTATATCAAGAGTTTCTGCACGGCGTGTGCTATCAATTCCCGTTTTTTCCAATAAAGCTTCTCCACCAAGCGATTTGAGACTTTGGCGGAGCATCTTTCTTCTTTGTCCGAATGCCGCTTTGGTAACCTTCTCAAGGCTCTCTACTGTGCAGGGTAGGGGATTACCATTGGGGATAATGTGAACGACTGAAGATGTCACCTTTGGTGGAGGCGTGAAGGCCTGCCGCGGAACATCAAAGGCAATTCGCGCATGCGTGCGCCAACCGGCAAGAACCGCCAAACGACCATAATGTGGCGTACGTGGAAGTGCTACAATGCGTTGGGCTACCTCTTTTTGGAACATCAGCGTCATGGATTGATAAAAAGGCGGCCAAGGTTCAACTGTAAGCCAGCGGATTAATAGTTCGGTGCCGATGTTATAAGGAAGATTGGCAACGATGGCGGGTTTTTCTCCACTTTTGAAAAGGCTTTCAAAATTTTCCTCAAGAGCATCCCCTGATATGATTTTGAGTCTATCGGGATACGCATTGGAAATTTCTTCAAGTGCAGCAAGGCAGCGTGTGTCACGTTCGATAACTGTAACTATGGCGCCTTGTGAAAGTAGGGCGCGTGTAAGCCCTCCCGGACCGGGCCCGATTTCCAATACGTCTTTGCCCTCTAGATCGCCTGCCTGACGGGCAATTTTTGCGGTTAAATTGAGGTCGAATAGAAAATTCTGTCCAAGAGATTTTTTTGCACTGAGTCCGAAAGTTTCTATGACTTCTCGCAGTGGTGGAAGTGAATCAATTGTCATGATGGAAGAGAATTTTGGGCGAGTTTATCGGCAAGTGTTAATGCAGCGATAAAACTTTCTGGCGAAGCTATTCCCTTTCCGGCTATATCAAACGCTGTTCCATGGTCAGGAGAGGTTCGGATAAAAGGAAGCCCCAAAGTTACATTGACAGTGTCGTCAAAGCCGATTGTTTTAACCGGTATCAATGCCTGATCGTGATACATACACAAAGCAACATCGTAATTCTTACGGGCACGTGCATTGAACATAGTGTCAGATGGAAGCGGACCAATCACGTTTATTCCACGAGAACGCAGAATTTCCATCGCCGGTTTTATGATGTTTTTTTCTTCAAGCCCCATAGCTCCGCCTTCACCTGCATGCGGGTTAAGACCGGCTACCGCAAGTCGTGGATTTTTTATAGCAAACCGTTCGGATAAATCATGGGCGACGATAAGCCCTGTTTCGACCAGCAACTCTTTGGTCAATGTATGTGGAACTTTCTCTATCGCAATATGGACTGTAACCGGTATGGTTCTTAATTGGGGGCCAGCAAGCATCATAACGGGTTGGCAATGTTTGCCATTCAGCTTTTCCGCTAGATCAGCCAAAAACTCTGTGTGTCCCGGAAAGTGAAAGCCGGCTTCATAAAGGATTTTTTTTGCTATTGGACATGTGACTAACGCTGTTGCCTCTTTGTCATGGACATAATGAACACCGCGTTC
Source organism: uncultured Bartonella sp. (assembly GCF_946479275.1). Classification (GTDB taxonomy): domain Bacteria; phylum Pseudomonadota; class Alphaproteobacteria; order Rhizobiales; family Rhizobiaceae; genus Bartonella. The sequence goes on along the minus strand of NZ_CAMLFE010000003.1, from coordinate 86,974 downwards.
AATAGCTTCAACAATTCCGGCAGCGTTTTTTGATGAAGGTTGACCGGGCAAGGCCGATTGACGATTATGTAAGGGAACAACGGGAAAAGAATCTTCAAACTTTTCTGCTGCTTCGTCTGCTTCGACGAACGCCATACGAACATCCATGTTCAATAACGAAATGGTTTTCTCGACAATGTCGGCGTCAGCCAGAACAAAGAAAGCAGGTATGTGACGTGAATGGCGTTGCTGCCAAGCTTTCAGCGCAATTTCCAATCCTATCCCGGCGGGATCACCACTACTAACGGCAAGCGAAGACATCAAGGATTTTCAATGCGGGCCTTTTCCCGCAATTCCTTGACGTATTTTGCACTTAGGTCTTCAGCCTTTTTATCACCGGACTTTTCATTATCCTGAATGGTGAAGACCAATTGTGCAACCTTATCATCCGAAACTTTTTTAATGTTGCAAACAGCAAGGGCTTCAACGCCTCTCGCTGTTTCTTGTGGCGGGGTCATGCGACCGGCTGGTGTTGCCTTGACGGACTTTTCCCATTCTTCCGGTAATTGGGGCTCGAGAACCCGACCAAGATTGCGAATTGTAACGTCAATCATTCCGGTTGCTTGCTGTTTGAGGTTGGCACAACCCGAAAATTTCGAGCGGAATAGTTCTGCATCCTGTTTGCGTTTTCCAAGTATCGCGCTACGTCGATTATTAGGAACGACGAAAATCACCTGTTGCAATTCATATTCGTTGGCTGTCGGTTTGACGCCACCATTTTTGAGCATACGCTGTACTGCTTCCTGTTCGGTGATTATTCCACCTTCAGCACGGTAACGGGCACTTACAAGACGTCCCCATCCCATCTGAACACGGATATAATTTTTAAAATGTTCGGCGGTTACTCCGGCTTTTCCAAGCATATCTGTAAGTTGAGCGACGGTCATATGATTGCGCTCGGCAAAGCCGTTGAAAGCTTTGTTGACCTCGTCATCACTGACGTCGATATTCCGCTTTTTCATTTCGACGCGTTTAAGCATCTCTTCAATGAGTTCGTCTTTAGCTTGCGAAGTTAAATTGCCGGTCTTTCTCTGCAATTTCAGGAAAGCGGCACGCCTTTGAATATCGTAATTGGTAATTGCGTTACCATTGACAATGACGGCGACAGCTGTTTGAGCCGAAGCTTCTGCCTGCGGTGCTCGTGGCGCACAAAAAGCATCAGTTTGTAAAAAAGTCACACCCATGAGCGAGGCAATAGTTAATGCCAATGCGCTGTTTCTCATCTTTTTCATTGTTCTAAGCTTCCGCTTTTCGCCAAGTATTTTCAATAAATAGTCTTTTATCGTTTTTATCACAATAACAGCAATTCACCAAAAGCGATGTTCTTTGGCATTAAACTGTTACATGGCTTTGCCAATGTCCGCCACAGTGCGGAAGGACAATAGAAAGCCGAATGTGTGCTTCGGTTCATTTTCCCAAGGGTTACGCGTCTGGGAATAGCCGAGATTTAAGCCAAAACATTCGTCGAGATAATTCAAACCTGTGCCCAATCTCACAAATGTATCGGAAACGAGGTCGTAACTCGAATTGGCATGAATCGACCAATGTTCGGTAAATTTATAGTTGCCGAATACACTGACTTCCTGACGATCCTGTGCATAACCATAATCCGGCTGACTTTCGATATAAGCATATTGTGAAGAAAGCGATACCCTCTTCCAGGTTTGTGAAGCCTCGACTTCACCACGCCGGATTGAGCCAGTTTCGTCATCAAAACGGCCGCGCGAGGCAATGGCAAAGCCGTGTTCATTGCTTGCACCGATCATTGCAACATAGTCGGAACGTGCGCTTTCAAGTCCGGAATCGGCGCCGACACTGACAAAGTCTTTCGCATTGAAAGAATTTTTACCGAAGAGCTGGAACGATTGGCCAGCCAAGCCATAGAGTGACCACCCGTTATTAAAGTTGCCCGAATATCTCAGACCAACATTCGAGCGTGTTCCGCCTTCAGCACGGTCATAGCCGGAAAACTTGTCTCGTTCAAACAATGTAGTAGCGTCAAAGACAAAGCTTTGCGCATCCTCATTGGGGAGGCGTCCGGTATATTGCTCGTTATTGCGAATGAAAATTTGTGCAATAGGCTCGATAACATGGGTGGAATTACCCGCAGTAAAGAGCAGGGGATAACGCAAGTCCAAACCGGCCGTAGCAATGCCACGGAATGCACCCGATTCGATATCCATACTGCTATAACTGCCATCTGTCATATAGCCACCATATTCACCGTGGGCATCGGTACCGATACCATCACCACGCAAAGCCAGAATCGGCGTGAATACCAGACCACCTTGACTGATCAGACTTCTCTTCCATTCGACATCAGAGGTTAAGCGAAAATCTGTGCCGGACATACCTGCAAGTCTGGCCGTGTTGAGCGGACGCCCTTGCCAATCGGCAAAGGCAAAGTCGGCCTTGTCTCGATATATAGATTGCAAATTGGTGTGGAAGGTAAACTCACCACCATAGACGGCTTCATCAGGAATAAAAGAATAATCGATGCGAGGAAGAACCCATGGTTGACGCGTGTAACGCTCTGAAGGGTTATCTTTAAGCATCGAATCCTGCACTTCGAAATGATAAAAGCGCATATCGAAGTAGTTACGCCCGGCAAGTCCATTCAAATAGAGTTGTGAACGGAACACATCGTTCTTGTAGCCTTCAAGATCATAGGTGCGACTGAAATTTCTATCCGATTGAGCTAAAATATCCCAACCATAGGTCCAGTTTGAATTGATCCGGAAATCACCTTTTGTGGCAACCATATAACGGTTGTCATTGACGCTATCGATCGTGTCATGGTCGAAATCGCCAGGGTTTGCCTGATAAATATGGGCAAAACGGATATTATAGCTACCTGTCTCCAGGCGGTGACGCCATTCACCTTCTGTCAGCAAACCCTGATTGGTGAAACCGGTGGCAGAAAGTGTAAAATCATAGTTAGGCGCGAGATTCCAGAAATAGGAATTGCGAATTCCTAATCCGAGATCATTTGTATAGACAAAATTAGGCGTTAAAACACCGGTTTTGCGTTTAACTGTGGGATCAGGCATTTCGAAGACCGGAAACCACGCAACCGGCATACCGAAAAATTCGAAATGGCTATTTTCGAACCGCATTGTTTTGGTCGCGCCATTCCAGATGATTTTCTTGGCTTTTATCTGCCATAAGACATCGCGATCCGGTTTATAATAGCAAGGCTCGCAGGCGGTATAGGTGCCACGGTTGAAAACGGTCATCTGGCCGCCACTGCGCTCGGCACTCACTGCTGCGAAGCGCGTGTTATCAGGTGTTTCAGCTCTCAGAGAATTGACAAAGCCTTCTCCGAGATCATCTGTCATATCAATCTGCTGGGAATAATATTTGCTACCGTCAGGCTGGACGACTTCAACATCGCCTTCTGCCAGAACGCGATTCGTTTTCTGGTTATAGACAACTTTGCGAGCGACGATTCGGTTACCATCATATTCGATCTGCACATTACCCTGAGCCGTAACCGTATTGGCGTCACGATCATAGACAAGCTCGTCTGCTGAAAGCAACATACGTGCGTTGGGATCAGTTTTATGAGTGGCAGCCATAGCACTGAAGTCCTGGGCAGAAGCAACATATGTGCTTAGTCCCAAAGAGCACCCCAATGCAGTTCCGAGTGCCAAAGCCCTGAGGCTGTTTGAAATTTTCATTCCACTTGTCAATTGTCTCACCTAGCCATCCTCTTTATGCAACAAAAAGGATATACCAAAAAATAACGCAATAACAACCGGCACCCAAGCAGCAATGACAGGGGGCACGTAAGCCGCCTTACCAAATGCTTGCACAAGAACCGTAACTACATAAAGCACGAACCCGGCAATGATTCCACCCAAAATCATTGTACGTGATTGACCAAACCTTACAAATTTTAATGTAACAGTTGCTGCGATCAATGTCATCGCAATAAGAAGAGCCGGAAGTGCAATCAGAGATTGCAACTGCATATCGAAAGAATTGGCAGAATATCCAAACGATCTAGCGATCTGTATTTTCCTGGGCAAATCGTAAAAAGGAATGCTTGCCGGATCAGCTAATTTTTCTTCGACAAACTCGGGTCTCAGATTCGTTGGAACCTTCAACTCTGTAAAGTTTTCAGGCTCATGACCGGCCCGATAACGGGCACCATTTTCAAGCACCCAATAGCCATGTGTGAGATGGGCCCGTGTAGTGTTAAGCCAATCTTTGATTGTCTCGTCGTCGTTATATTCGACGAAAGTTGCATCAAGCAATGTCAAGCCACCGTCAGCAGTGGCCTTTGTACCTATGGTTGTAACACCATAATCGGTTCGCTGCGTTAACCATGGAATACGTTCGTTATCCACAGTTGCCTCGATGTTCTTGCCCTTCCATTCGGAAAGTATTTTTTCCGATTGGGATGTTCCCCAGGCGGCAATGGGATTGACGACGATGACCCCGAAAAGACCGAATAAAAAAGCGCCGAAACATAAGGGCGTGAGAAACTGCCAAGCCGAAACACCTATGGAACGGGTAACGACGAGTTCCATTTTCCTGTTCAGCGCAATCAATGTTGCCATTGCTGAAAACAGCGCAACAAACGGGAATAATTGTTGCATATTAAATGGAATACGCAGCGCCGATATGGCAAGTGCACCAAATGGCGAATAACCAGGCAATCCCGCAAGCCGTCCGGCATTGATTGTGAAGTCTATGAGCAGAGAAAGAATAAAAATTCCCAGCAGAAAATAGACGGTCGTCTTTACATATCTGAGAAAGAAATAACGTCCTAATGTCCAACCAATCATGATGCACCTCCGTTTACATCAGATTGGTTGTGACGAAATATCCTGTTCCTTAGTCTCTTTATAGTAGTCGACAGTTTGTCGCTGAATTGATCGGGAAGCGTCATTTTACGATTCGTTATGAACAGGAACGCGATAAAAGCACAAACTCCGATTGGCAATATATAAAGAAGCGGAATATAGCCTAGATCATTGTCTGCGCGGTCACCAAAGAAATATCCAACAGCATAGACCACCAGAGAAAGTGAAATTGCCGAGAACGAAGCGGAAATGCGTGCCTGACGCTGCGAACGTGCGTCACCGGCCACAGCCAAAGCAATCAAAGCAAAAACAATCGGGTAGAGCCAATCGGTGAAGCGACGATGTAATTCGGCGGTATATTGCAATGGCCGTCTCTGATAATAGGTATCGTTCGCGTCAGGGTGAAAAAGATAAACAAGGGGGCGATCTTTCGGGAAAATTGTTGGCGTTCCGTCGCTTGCAGTAAAATCGCTAAGATTGAACGTGTAAGAGCCGAATTTGATGATTGACATGCTTCCCGCTTTATTGTCGCGTCTTTGTACTTCGCCGTTATTCAGAACGAGAAAATCGCCGTTGTCATTGCTGACAACCGAACCGTTGACCGCATAATAATAGAGGTCGGTCAAGGGATCGCGTTGGTCGGCAATAAACAGTCTCCCGATGGTTCCATCGTCATGACGTTCGCCAATCTCCATATAAAGATTGTCTGTTAATTCACGGAAATTGCCCTCTTGTATAAATACATTGATGAGGTCGGAGTGTGTGGTGGCCATCATCTGGCGCATTGTGATGCGTGCTTGCGGACTGACGAAGTTGGTAATGATAAACGAACAGACGGCTGCGAGAACCGCAAGTATCAGTACCGGTTTCCATACTGTACCGCGGGGGGCACCCGAAGCATTGATAACAACGAGTTCCGAATCCTGATTCATTGTCGACAATGTTTGGGCTATCGCAATAACCAGAGCGAAAGGGATAACAAGAGGAATGACCGAGGGGATAAATAGGGAAGAAAACTGTAAAATAGTGAAAACCGTTTGCCCGCTTGTTGTCAGAAAGTTAATTCTTGACAAAACTTGCACGGTCCAGCTTATGCCGACTGCGGCAAGCAGGACTGCTGCGAACAGAACGAAAACGCGCCGAAGGATGTATAGTTCAATAATGCGCATTGGTGAAAGATACATCCTCACTATCAAAATTCATGACATTAACGATTCCAGGAAGCGGAATTTCACCGTTATATTGTTTTATTTCTCTTTTCTCTCAAATATCACGACGAATCTAACAAGAGGCAAAAAAAAATAGTTAACCGCTTCTTAACATTTTTTCTTTTGCCACAAGTGATGGTTAAGTTGCAAGATGATAAAAGACATCTTGCAGTGTAGAGGACAAAAAAATAGATTTTAGTGCTGACAGGTCACACTACACTTACGAGTTCGATTTTTTTAAAGCTGAATGATCGGATTTTTCTGACTGTCAAATTTTATACCGCCAAGCGGCAGGAGTTTTTGAATGCAAAAAGATATTTTGATTGAAAGCAGTACTGTTTCTGCACCTAAAAAAGCGACGGTTCTTGTACTTGTAAACGACAAAAGGAAAACGACGTTTGAAGTCGAAAAAATGATCGGAAAAGCACTGATCGAGCGGATAGTTGCGGTGCGCGGGTTTAAAGGCGAGAAGCTTGAAGTTGTAGATGAAGTTTGTGACGGCAAGAAAGGTTTCGACCGTTTGGTTCTTCTTGGTGTCGGCAATACCGAAAATCTTTCGGGCGATGACTGGGTAAAAATAGGCGGTGCGGCGTTTGCTTCACTCAAAGATACTGATGGCGCTGATATTTACCTCACTGTTGCCGGTGAAAAATTAAAAGACGAAAATATTCTTGATTTCGTTTTAGGATTGCGGCTGCGCAATTACACATTTGATGAATATAAAACCGCTTCAACATTAAAAGAAACAAAATCGAAGCCGGTAAAGCTGATGATCCAGCTAGAGGATGCGAAAGCCGGTAAAGTGCTTTTTGAGAGGGCGAATTCGCTTGCTAATTCAGTCCTTCTGGCACGAGACCTCGTCAACCAGCCTGCCAATATTTTGGGTACCAAGGATTTTGTCAAGGAAGTCGAAAAGCTTGAAAAGATCGGTGTCAAAGTCGAGATTCTTGATGAAAAAGATATGAAAAAATTGGGCATGGGGGCATTGCTTGGCGTGGCTCGCGGTTCTAAACGGCCACCTTATCTTGCAATTATGCAGTGGCAAGGCGGTAAAGCCAAGGATCGCCCGTTGGCTTTTGTTGGAAAAGGCGTCGTTTTCGATTCCGGTGGTATTTCACTAAAATCTAGTTCAGGAATGGAGGGTATGAAAGGGGATATGGGCGGTGCTGCAGCCGTTACCGGCCTTTTGAAAGCAGTCGCCTCCCGAAAAGCGAAAGCCAATGTCGTCGGCGTTATCGGCCTCGTCGAAAATATGCCTGATGCAAACGCACAACGTCCAGGTGATATTGTCGTATCAATGTCGGGACAGACGATTGAAGTTGTCAACACAGATGCCGAAGGGCGTCTGGTTCTGTCGGACGCATTATTTTACACTAAAGAACGTTTCAAACCGCAAATAATGGTCGATCTTGCAACATTGACGGGTGCCATTATGGTTGCTCTCGGCAGTGAACATGCAGGACTTTTCAGTAATCAGGATGACTTGGCTCGCCATCTTTTGAATGCTGGGCTTGAAACCGGTGAAAAACTTTGGCGGATGCCTTTGAGCAAGACATATGACAAGCTTGTTGATTCGAAAGTGGCCGATATGAGAAATAGCTGCGGCCGTCATGCAGGCTCCATTACGGCAGCACAATTTCTTCAACGTTTTGTGGGCGAAACCGCATGGGCTCATCTTGATATAGCAGGAACGGCAATGGAAGCGCCATTTAACGAATATAACCAGTCTTGGGCATCCGGCTTCGGTGTTCGTTTGCTTGATCGACTGATCAGTGACAGTTACGAGGCCTGAAGTGGCGGAAATCCTTTTCTACCATTTGACCCGATCCACGCTTGACGACGCCCTGCCGGGGCTCGTCGAGCGTTCATTGGCGCGGCAGTGGAAAGTAACCATTCAATTTATGACCGATGAACGGCGCGATGCAATGGATTCCTATCTTTGGGTCTATTCCGACGATTCATTTATCGGGCACGGAACGGAACGGGATAAATACCCGGAATTGCAGCCGGTTTATCTCACGTTGGGCGAAGAAAATCCGAACGACTCGCAAGTGAGATTTATGGTTGAAGGGGCGAATTGTTCCAATCCGGAAAGATATGAACGCCTAGTTGTGATGTTTGATGGTCGTGACCCGGAACTTCTAGCTGAAGCGCGAAAACAGTGGAAATCCTATAAAGAGAAAAATCATCAATTGACCTATTGGCAACAAACCGAAGACCGCCGCTGGGAGAAAAAAGCCTGATGCGTTTAACTCCCGTTATTCTTATTTTTATTGGTCTTGCAGGTCTGATCTATCCTGAAAAATTTATCGAGGATGGTTCGGGAGGCGGGCGGTGGGTCTTTGTCATCATCATCGCGCTTGGCGTTTGGACAATTTTGCGAGCGTCGAGAAAAAATCGCGAATGATGAATTTCAGGCGATTATCACTTCTTATCTGGGCGGTTCTTGCGGGAGTTCTTATCACTTCATGGATCGGTTCAACCCGCTTGTTGTCAGGCACTTTTCATATCGAAAATATTGCCCTTGCCGCCAATATCATTTTCGTTATCACGACGATTGTTACGGCATTGCTTCTTCATTTTGTTTTACCGAATGTTATGCCAAAAAAATTAGCAGTGATAGCGTTTTTGCTACCACTGCTTGTTTTACTAGCTTTGCTTGTTTGAATTCCGGTTTTCTCAACGGGAAATTTCTTTATCGGTAAAACCGACAAAGCAGGTGAGCGAGATAAAAGAACACAATAGCAGATAATAGCCGATATAAGCGGTGCCAAAGTTCTGGACGAGAGTTTCGGCAATATAGGGAGCAAATGAAGCTCCAACAATGCCGGCGAGGTTGAATGTCATTGATGCGCCGGTGTACCGTATTGTAGTGGGAAAGGGGGAGGCGAGTGCCGCACCGATTGGTCCGTAGGTAAGCCCCATGAGACCGAGGCCGACCGCCGAGAGAATGAAACTTCCGAACACACCTGCATCAAGAAGATAGGGCATAGAAAACGAAAATAACCCGATAAATATTGTGACCCATATCATCAAAGTGCGGCGACCGATACGGTCGGATATCTTTCCCGAAAAGGGGATAAGAAGACCGAAAAAGACGGCACCGACCATCTGGATTTCGAGAGCTTGGCCAAAAGTGAGGTTAAGATGGTGGGTTGAATAGGATAACAAATATGCACTGCACAGATAGAACAAGACAAATGTCGTCATGCCGGCAAAACTGCCGAGGAAAAGTGCACGCGGATATTTAACGAAAACATCAATCAGGGGGACTTTTACGCGTTCCGCGTGTTCAACCGCCTTTTTGAATTCCGGCGTTTCGCTAATTGACAATCTTACCCAAAGACCAATGATCACCAGAATGACGGAAGCGATGAATGGGATGCGCCATCCCCATTCAAAACGTTGGCTTTCACTTAAAAAATTCCACATGAACCAGAATGTACCGGCAGAAAGGATTAATCCCGCAGGTGCACCAAGTTGTGGAAACATAGCATACCAGCCGCGTTTTTCCTTAGGAGCATTCTCTGTTGCCAGCAAAACGGCACCGCCCCATTCACCGCCCAATCCAAGGCCTTGGCCGAAGCGGCAAAGTGTAAGCAAAAGAGGAGCATACCAGCCGATTGTTTCATAAGTGGGTAGAAAACCGATGAGAACGGTTGAAATGCCCATTGTCAAAAGCGCGGCAACCAGCGTTACTTTGCGCCCCAATTTGTCACCATAATGCCCGAAAATAATCGACCCTAAAGGGCGAGCAAAAAACGCTGCCGAAAAAATGGCAAAGGAACTTAAAAGGGCAACTGTCGGATCGCCTTTCGGGAAAAACAGCACGGGGAAAAGAAGTGCTGCTGCTGTTGCAAATACATAGAAGTCGAAAAATTCGATTGTTGTGCCAATCATGCTGGCAAGCAAAATCTGTGTAATCGAATTTTGATGATCGATATTTCGCTCAATAGTAACCGTTGACATGAATAGAAAATCTCCGCCCAAAAATCGTAATGATATTTTAAAAATCGTTTATAACGATTATAAAAATTTCGTATCGCTGTCGAGTCCGGTTTACTAAAATTCTCGTGAATAATTTATGACGGCTTAATGAAAAGGTCGAAAAGGTATTGTTAAAAATTCTTGAATTGCTAGTTTTAAACATATTTTCAGTAATGCTAGCGTTTTAATGAAAAAATAGTTACAAAACATATAATATTAATAATAAAACATATACAATAAATAATATTTTGTAATTATTTATAATAATATTTTTATTAACAATATTTATAAATAAATAATTACAATTAATATATTATATTTTAAATAAATAGAGACTATATTAATCAGTCAGAATAACGCGAAGATTTTTCACTTATATTATAATAATGTTAAGACAACCAAGCAGCCGAAGTCATGTTGGGATGATGGCTGTCTCCTTTCGACGGCGTTTGTTAGTTCAATAAAATAAAATCCGATAGCCATGAATCTCCCGGGGGCAAAGCGTGGCTATTCAAAGCAATTATCTATACGGTCCCTATATAGCTTTTGTTGAAATAGCTTTTATTGGATGGCATCCTCGTATTCGGCACTCATTTTAAGCCAACGGCTTTCGGCATCTTCAAGCCGGCCTGCAGCATCGGCACGTTCTTTTGCAAGTTCGGCACCTTTATCAGGCGATTTTGAAAAGAGATCCGGTGCAGCAAGTTCGTTATCAAGACGAGCAATCAGTTTTTGTAACCGGTCTATCAGTGCCTCTGTATCGGTGATTTGTTTTTTAAGTGGAGCCAATCCGGCACGTTTTTCAGCGTTGGCTTTGCGTTGTTCATTTTTCGATTTTTGCGGAGCTGAGCGTTTTTCTTCCCTAACGGTGGCTCGTGATTTCGGAAGCCCCAAAATGTCGTTACGATAATCATCCATATCACCTTCATAGGGATGCACCGTTCCATTACGCACGAGCCAAAGCCGGTCTGCTGTCGCTTCGATAAGGTGTCGGTCGTGTGCAATGAGAATGACTGCTCCCTCGAATTCATTGAGCGCCATAACTAGCGATTCACGGCTATCAATGTCGAGGTGGTTGGTCGGCTCGTCAAGAATAAGCAGATTTGGGCCTTCGAATGTGGCAAGCCCCATGAGCAAACGGGCTTTTTCCCCGCCGGACAGTTCTTTGGCTTTTGTCATCATCTTTTCAGTTGATAAGCCCATGCGTGCAACAGCGGCGCGGATTTTTGCTTCGGGTTCCTTTGGCATCAGTCTGCGCACATGTTCGATAGGGTTTTCCTCGGGCCTCAAATCATCAAGCTGATGCTGGGCGAAAAATGCCACTTTCAGATTTGGTGACACTGTCATTGTGCCAGCCTCGGCTTTAAGACGGCCCGCGAGTAATTTTGCCAGAGTGGATTTTCCGTTACCGTTTGCACCGAGAAGTGCAATTCTGTCGTCATTATCTATTCTTAGGTCAAGGCCTTTCAATACGGGTTTTCCCGGTTCATATCCGACATCGACTTTTGACAGCGCAATGATTGGCGATGCGGCTGTCTTTTCCGCCGAGGGGAATGAAAAAGGTTGCACGTGTTCATCCTGCCAAACGCTGATAGGTTTCAGCTTCTCCAATGCTTTCAACCGTGATTGCGCTTGTCGTGCCTTGGTTGCTTTGGCACGGAAACGACGGACAAAATCTTCCATGTGTTTGCGATGGGCTTCCTGTTTGGCCGCCTGCTTCTGCTGAAGTTCTTTTGTTTGCGCATGTTGGCGTTCGAATTGGTCATAATTTCCACGCCAGAGAGTGAGTTTTTTGTTTTCAAGATGTAGAATTGAAGTCGTTGCGCTGTTCAGCAGTTCCCGATCGTGACTGATAACAATAACTGAATAGGGGTAACGACGTACATATTCAATAAGCCAGAGTGTACCTTCAAGATCCAGATAGTTGGTCGGTTCATCAAGCAAGAGAAGGTCAGGCTCGGAAAACAGAACCGCTGCAAGCGCAACGCGCATGCGCCATCCGCCGGAAAAGGAAGAGGCAGGACGCTGTTGCGCTTCTGCATCAAATCCCAGTCCTGATAAAATGCTACCGGCACGGGCTTCGGCAGAATGCGCACCGATATCACTAAGACGTGTATGAATTGCAGCAATTCTCATCGGGTCGGTTGCCGTTTCAGCTTCCTTTAACAATTGAGCCCGTTCTTTGTCTGCTGCGAGAACTATTGAAATGAGCGAATCCTCGGTTCCGGGGGCTTCTTGTGCGACTTGACCGATACGGGTATCTTTGGGGATAGTCACATCGCCGGTTTCAGGGGCGAGTTCCCCCATAATGACGCGAAAAAGCGTTGACTTGCCAGCACCATTATGGCCGACAAAGCCGGTTTTTGCCCCCGTAGGAAGCGTGGCGCTGGAATGGTCAATCAGAAGACGTCCAGCGAGCCGGACTGTGATATCGTTCAAAATCAACATGACGTCAGGCTTTTGCATAGGTTTTGCAGTGAACGCAAGCAAAATCGTTTCAATTGCTGGTTAAAAATCCTGTTATTACGACAGTAAAATAATCACGGCTGAAAAATGATAGAATAATCGAAAAAATGTACCTCGGTGGGAAATGGGTTCCACTTGGCAAAAGCCGGTTATACGGTTATAGAGACGCAACTGAAAAATATATTTATGAAGGTGGCAAAATGGCTATAGAACGCACTTTTTCGATGATTAAACCTGATGCAACACGCCGTAACCTTACGGGTGCTATCACAAAAATGCTTGAGGAGGCAGGCCTGCGGGTTGTTGCTTCCAAGCGCGTATGGATGAGCTTGCGGGAAGCAGAAGGCTTTTATGCTGTCCATAAAGATCGCCCGTTTTTTGGTGAATTGACTGAATTCATGTCGTCCGGTCCTACTGTTGTTCAGGTGCTTGAAGGTGAAAATGCGATTGCAAAAAATCGTGAAATTATGGGCGCCACAAATCCTGCCGATGCTGCGGAAGGCACAATTCGCAAAACTTTTGCTTTGTCCATTGGTGAAAACTCCGTTCACGGCTCGGATTCACCAAAAACAGCCAAGGAAGAGATTGCCTACTGGTTTTCTGGTACAGAAATTGTTGGCTGATAAAAGTTTGAGACATCAATAGAATTGAAAAGCCCGGGCAAAAACCGGGCTTTTCAGTTACACTGAAATACTTTTTTAATTGCGAATATTCATTCGCGGTATCTGCCGACCTTAATTGTTTTACCTGTTTTCGATGAATTAAAGTTCCGGCACGAGGCGAGCAACATAGTTGCCATTTTCATCCTTTAAAATAAGGCGTCCCAAATCGTCGAACATGTAAGTCTTTGCCTTGGCAAGCATTTCAATAAAGCGGTTTTCTTGTTGGGAGATGGCTTCAGCACATGCCATAAAAGTCATTGCAGGCGGGTCAAAAGCAATGGCCTCCGCGTCACTATCGATGAAGACGGATGTCGTATATCGGTTGCAACCGCCGCTACCCGTTATCCGGTATTTTGGAAGCCCTGCAGCTTTTTTGTCTTCGGCTTTGTCTTCAACCGCAAGGGTCAGATGCGAGTTGTCAATCACTCCCGTTCCAAACATATCCTCCACTTTCCATTCATGGCCGGCAATTGTTGTTGAAACCGGTTTCGGCGTTGTTGTCGACTGGCTGACCATGCCCAAAACGAGCTCGTAATGGGCATTTTTATCTTCCGGAGTGACCGGCTTTCTTTCGTCGCTTACAAACCACAAAATATCGCCAACAGCGATGCGCGCCTGAAGAGCATATTTGTGCTGGGGATTGATATTGGCTGGATCAACCGGAAGGTCAAATTCTATAGGCACTGAACCATCCGGTTGTTGCGAAATTTCAGCCACAACCGGAAACGGCCCCTCGGGATTGGTCACATCGACAAGCTGGACAATGAGATAAGCATGTTGGGGGAGCTCGATGCGTTGCAGATAAGTGACATCGCCATGAATAGTCAACGATTCTGATGCAGCGCTATAGGCAGGGATAATTGTGTTCATTACAACCGCCGGTAATGCGACAAGATAAACGCCCGCCAATGCCGTTGCGCCAAATGTAAAAGCCGCAAAGATATTTCGTTTCATGAATCGATGTTACCCTTGTTGAAAGTGGATGTTTCAATGGACAAAACCGCATTTAACGGGACCTTTTGCCAGTTGACCGAGCTTCAACACTCCTTTTAATAGTTATGGCGTTTTTTCTGGAAAAAATAAGGCATTTTCAAACACGATCCCCTGAAATCTGAGGTTAAATTTTAATTGTTCCAAAGATCTGGTGTTTTACAAAAACAATAACCTCGCAAAAATGAGTCCTTTGTGAATTCAATGTTATTTTGTTTTTTCTTTATCTCGCAGTTTTTTTTGCCATCTCGCTTTCGTAAGGACATCTGTCTCTTTCGCTTCAACCCAATTTTGTGGCGTACCATCGACAAGATGTTCTTTTTTCCAGAAGGGTGCTTCGGTTTTCAGAAAATCCATAATGAAATTTGCTGCATCGAAAGCTTCTCTGCGGTGAGGGGAGGCCGTGACAACCAGAACAATCTGTTCGCCTACTTTGATTGTCCCGAAACGGTGAATGACGGTAACTCCGTTTAATGACCATCGTTTCGAAGCATCTTCAACAATCTCTTTAATGCGTTTTTCGGCCATTCCGGGGTAATGTTCGATTTCAAGAGCAGAAAGACGCCCACCTTCGCTCCGGCATAACCCACAGAATGCAACAATACCGCCGATTGACGGCGAAAGGCCGCGGATATGGTCTACCTCTCTTCCCATATCAAAATCTTGCGGCTGGACAGAGATTTTAAATTTCATTGGTTCAACCACCCGTCATCGGTGGAAAGAGTGCAATTTCATGCGCTTTTCCAATGAGGCTATCGTGATCGACATGTTCTTCGTCGATAGCCACACGGATAAGCTCCGGCTTCTCCAGCGCATAAGCATAATTTTCCCCGAGGGTTTTGAGATAGGAAAGAAGATTATCTACCGTTTTGACGTTTTCCGGCAATTCAAGAGTTTCTTCTCCGCGACCAATACGTTCGCGAACCCAGGCAAAATATTGTAATTTCATGCGTATCCTTTAATCAATCACGTGTTTAAGACCTGCACGGAAGTAATCCCAACCAGTCCATAAAGTAAGAATAGCGGCGACCCACAACATGACAAGTCCGAATTCGGTTGCATAAGGAATAACTTTATCGCCAGCAGGTCCGGCAAGCAGAAAAACGATTGAAAACATTTGCACGGTCGTTTTCCATTTTGCGAGCCTCGAGACCGGCACGCTTACTTTGAGCGAGGCCAGATATTCGCGCAATCCAGAAACGAGAATTTCTCGACAGAGAATGATAATTGCAGCCCAAAGAGCCCAACCGGCGATTGTACCATCGGCAGCAAGCAACAGAAGACAAGCCGAGACAAGCAGTTTATCGGCTATCGGGTCGAGCATACGACCGATATTCGAGGTCTGTTTCCAGATGCGGGCAAGATATCCGTCGAAAAAGTCAGTAATGGAGGCAACCACAAATATGACAACCGCCCACCACCGTGCGGTGTCGGTTGATTGCAGGCGGCCTTCCACAAAAAAGCACAAGACAACAAGTGGAACAGCAATAATGCGTGCATATGTAAGGATGTTTGGCAACGATAAAGTGTGGTTTTTCATTTTGCCGTAATCAATCCTTTTAACGTCTTAGGGCTGCTTAAAAACGGGACAAGCAAAGCGGCCGATCGGTGAACTTTAACAAAGGCAATCAAATATGCCCTTTTTAACAAAGGGCATATTTGTTGAATCAAGATCTCTATATAAATTAGCGATAGAATTGACAGAAACAAGCATTATCTTTCATTAAAATAATCGTGGATTTGTTGTGCCGTCGCGGCCGATATTCCTTCGACTTTCATCAAATCTTCCACCGCCGCACCGGCAACGGCTTTTGCAGTTCCGAAATGGCCAAGCAATGCACGTTTACGAGCCGGTCCGATGCCTTCCACTTCGTCGAGCGGATTTTTCATCATTTCTTTTTTACGTTTTATGCGGTGGGTACCGATGGCAAATCGGTGTGCTTCATCACGCAGGCGTTCAAGAAAATAAAGCACGGGGTCGCGCGGTGGTAACATGAAAGGTGGACGACCGGAGATAAAGAATCGTTCTCTTCCTGCCTCGCGATCGACACCTTTTGCAACGCCGATAGCAGTCACAACATCGTCGATGCCGAGTTCTCTGAGCATTTCGTGCACAACGGTCATCTGGCCTTCGCCGCCGTCAATTAGTATAATATCGGGCCAGGCCGGAAAACTGTCGTCATTGCCAGCAGTATCATTGGCTTGAGGTGCCGGTATACCATGTTCTTTGATGAGCCTTTTGAACCGCCGGTCGATAACCTCCTTCATCATACCGAAGTCATCACCCGGCGTTATATCGGTCGAGCGGATATTGAATTTTCTATATTGGTTCTTGATAAAACCTTCGCGTCCGGCAACGATCATGCCGCCAACTGCATTTGTTCCCATGATATGCGAGTTATCATAAACCTCGATACGACGGGGTACTTTTTCAAGACCGAATGTGTCTGCAACCCCTTGCAACAGTTTATCCTGTGTCGAAGTTTCAGCAAGCCTACGTCCCAAGGCTTCGCGTGCGTTAGTCAGCGCATGTTCGACCAGTGACTTTCTTTCACCCCTTTGTGGCACCGAAATTGTTACTTTGCGTTCTGCTTTTTCTGAAAGGGCTGTTACGAGCAATTCTTCCTCGTCGACATGGTCGGAAAGCAGAATAAGTTTCGGCACCGGTTTGTCATCATAAAACTGGGCAAGAAAAGCCCCGAGCACTTCAGGAGCAGAGATGGAAGGGTCAGCCTTCGGAAAATAGGAACGATTTCCCCAATTCTGTCCTGTTCTGAAGAAGAACACCTGAATGCACGTCATTCCGCCCTGCTGGGCGATAGCAAAAACGTCTGCTTCATCAACTGTTTGCGGGTTGATTTCCTGATGTCCCTGAATGTGGGACAAGGCCGACAAACGGTCGCGATAGACAGCAGCCCTTTCAAAGTCGAGTTTGTCAGCTGCCTCCCGCATGATTTTTGCCATATTGTCTTGAATAGCTTGACTTTTTCCCGAAAGAAAAGCTTCCGCCTCGTCGACAAGTTTCATGTAATCGGCGTCGCTGATTTCATGTGTACAAGGAGCTGAACACCTTTTGATCTGATAGAGCAAGCAGGGTCTGGTGCGCGATTCCATGACAGAATCGGTGCATGTCCTAAGCAGGAACGCTCTTTGCATGGCGTTGATTGTTCTTGTGACCGCACCGGCTGAAGCAAAGGGGCCGAAATAATCACCTTTACGAGAGCGTGCACCCCGATGTTTATAGATAGCAGGAGCACGTGTATCACGTGTAATGATAATATAGGGAAAGCTTTTGTCATCGCGCAGAAGAACATTAAAACGCGGGCGCAACCGTTTGATAAGATTGGCTTCCAACAGAAGAGCTTCGGTTTCTGTGCTGGTAACCACAAATTCCATGTAATGGGTGGCTCGTATCATTCGCGCAATACGGTTGTTGTGTCCGTGTCCACGCGCGTAATTTGATACGCGTTTTTTCAAATTTCGCGCTTTCCCGACATAAAGCACGTTGCCATCCTTGTCGAACATGCGGTAAACCCCCGGTTTATTCGGCAAATTTTTAACAAATTCCTGAATGAGCGGTGCACCGGTGAGCTTCAGATCATCATTTTTGAAGCCACCCTTATCCCAGATAATATCGGGGGTCAGCGAAGCAGACTTGCGATCTCCATCCGATTTCGCTTCCTGATTTTTAGCGGCCTCAGTGTTTTGTTCGTTCAAGGATTTCATAATTATTCAATTCGTCCTGCAATATCGGGCGTTTGCCACATAAGATGCTGGCCGCCATCTAAAGCAATCATTTGTCCGGTTATTGACGTTTGCCACCAAAAATAACGTATAGTTGCACCAAATTCGGACAATTCCGGCCCATGTTCAAGCAAAACAGACCGCGCTTGTCTTAAAAAATCCTCGTCGTCCTGCCTTGGACTTTTAAGTGTTGGTCCCGGACCGATGGCGTTAACGCGGATACGGGGTGCAAGGGCCTGAGCGAGAGTTTTTGTCAATGTCCAGAGCGATGATTTGGATAGAGTATATGACAGAAAATTGGGGTTAAGTTTCAAAACGCGCTGGTCAATAATATTGACGATTAATCCTTGCAAATTATCCGGCAATAGGAAAAACATGCGGTCAGCCAAAAGGGCAGGGGTTTTCAGGTGGATTGCAAAATGTTTATCCCAGATATCCATATCAAGTGCACCAATGTGATCATCAAGAAACAAAGAGGCATTGTTGACAAGGATTTCAACCGGCCGTCCCATTTTCTCTGTCACAGTTTCCAAAAGGCCTTTGCCATGGGTTTTCAGGAGATCGGATTGAAAAGACAAAGCTCTGGCTCCGGAAGCTTCCAGTTTGCGCACGAGCTCGTCGGCTTCATTTTTCCCTTCGTTATAATGAATGGCGAGATCGAAACCATGTTTAGCTAAATCAAGCGCCATTGCGGCACCTAAACGTTTGGCACCGCCTGTAATCAAAACGACAGGACGCTTCTTTTCCATTTGATCAAACAGTTTCCGTTGATAACTTTTTTATAACGGCCAAACCTTCTACAAGTTCGAACCTTTACAATCCAAAATGGCGATATTTTGCGCTGAAATCAAGGTTTGTAAAATCACAAAACAAACCAATCATTTGCACAGAGAGAAAAGAATTCTTATCTTTACGTAACCGTAACACGCCCACGGCGTATTGCTTTAAATGGAATGTTGTTTGAACCGTCAGATGATTCTAAAAGTTACGGGACTTGGAAATTAACAACTCAAAAAATTGGTCCGAAAGGCTTGGAAATGAAGCCTGCCTGTTTCCAGAAGAATATGGTTGTCAGCAACCAACATGTCTAAAAGTCAGGCGCAGCGATCTTCTTTTCTGCTTTCTTGCACGGCACAGCATTCTATTTTTTGCCTGTTAAGGAGGCTATAGGTATAAAATTGATGTTATTGGCAATGGCACAGTTCGTTGAAGTTACTGAGTCTATTAATAACAATCTTTTTGAGTTCACCTGAAAATTGATTCTAACCGGAAACTATTGCAATAGCACTGATAGCAAGGGCTTTTGATCGGGAGAGCTAACCCCACCAATTTTCCAAAAACAATTACTTTGAAGTCTGTCGTTCAAAACGCCTTATACAAGGCGCATCCTCTTGTGAAAGAGCAGCAGAAAAGAAATTTTTCAGCAGACCCTGAAGCAGAAAAAGAGTGGAAGATCAGCAACGAGCTTTTCTATTATTTGACTGCCCGACAGTTACCGTCCTGAATCCGCCATTTGTCGAAACCTTCAACACAGAATTCAACATTATAGCCACTCACACCGGTAAATCCTTGGCCATATTCCACCATATAATAAAGCGGATAGCTTGACCCATCATTCATAATGGCTGTGGCTCGGCAAAATTGACGGGGGATATTAAGCTTTGTTGCAGGCGTTTCACCGCGTGTCATCGTTATATCTTTAACTTGTTCGATACGTACGGCCGGCAATCCCGGAACATTACGAACTTCATGACGGAACTTGTAACCGACTTCCCACAAAGTGCGTTTATAACCACACACACCGGCATCGTTAACCGCAGAAGCTTGCGAACGAGGGGCTAATGATGCCGCCAAATCGGCCGCTGTTGCAGAATTCACACAGGCATAGAAGCCAAGCCCGAAAACCGAGAAAGACAAAACTTTGCGAAAACTTGCGTTAAAGAACGATGACTTTTGCATGATTATTCCACGTTGACCATTTCTGGGCTCAATATGTTTCATTGTCTCAAATCCGTCAAGGTCAAACAGCTTCACCATTTATCCATTCATTGAATAATTGTGCATGTTCGTCCACTCTAAGTCGATCAAGCAAAAATGCTTTGAGCTTGTTCATTTCTTTGGGCAATACATAAGGCGGATTGACAATAATCATTCCACAGCCATCCAGTCCTGGCATTTCGGAACGTTGTTTAATTCTAAGCTCCAGTCGCAAGATTTTCGGTATCGAAGTGCTTTTCAATTCGTTCATGAACCAATTCAGTTCATTATAATGTTTTACGGGATACCAAAGGGCATAGATTCCACCGGAAAAACGCTTGTATGCTTTCTCGAGACCTTCGATAAGCCGTTCGAATTCGTCAGTTTTTTCGAATGGCGGATCAACTACAATAAGTCCGCGCTTTTCTTTTGGCGGCACATAGGCACCAAGCGCAAGATATCCGTCAAGATGGATGATACGGGTCTGATAATCACCAGCGAAATTATTCGCCAATTTTTTATAATCGGCTTCATGAAGCTCTATTGCCGTTAAGCGGTCTTGTTTTCTTAAGAGCTTCCGCTCGAGGTAAGGCGAACCGGGATAACGGGTCAATTTGCTGCTTTTTTCGCCATTAAGGCCGTTTACAACATCAAGCCACGGCTTGATAAGCAATTCGATATCGGGTTCGATAGGTTGATTAAGAATACGGCCGATACCGTCAATCCATTCACCGGTTTTTTGTGCCTCTTCCGAAGCAAGGTCATAAACGCCGATGCCTGCATGTGTATCGATTACACGGAACGCATGGTCTTTCTTTTTTAAGTATTCGATGATGCGGGCGATAATAATGTGTTTGAACACATCGGCGAAATTGCCCGCATGATAGATATGACGATAATTCATTATTTTGTTCTAACCGTTTCTGATATCAGCCGAGGCCGATTTTATGAGGCAGAACAACAGCGCGGGTTCCCACCGGCACACGGCTATAAAGATCGATAATATCCTGATTGAGGAAACGGATACATCCTGAGGATACACGCTTGCCGATTGACCAGGGTTCGACCGTACCATGCAAACGAAAAAGTGTGTCTGTTCCGCCCCTATAAAGATAAAGTGCGCGAGCACCAAGCGGGTTGCCAGGGCCACCTTTCATGCCATCAGTCAGATGACCATATCTTTGAGGCTGTTTTTGTACCATGCTTGAAGTCGGGTGCCATGTCGGCCATACTGCTTTGCGGCCGATTGTTGCTTCTCCCTGAAAATCGGCAGCGGCCGACCGCGCAACTCCGACGCCGTAGCGCATGGCGCGTCCTTCGGAAAGCACAAAATAGCAGAAAAAGTTCGTTGGATCGACGACAATCGTTCCCGGCTTATAAGGCATATGGAATGCAACTTCCTGACGCAGATATTCCGGATTGATACGCCTTGTATCAACGGCATTAACTGGAAAACCGTTATCTGTGGTAGCCGCATACATGGATGCGTATTTTTCGTTTACCGGATATTCTCCATAACTTACTTTCTTCTTTTTGGGCGTAACCTTCGGCTTTGCCGTATGTCGCCTTATAACATAGGTCGTTGTCGTTACCGGCTCGCCAGTATCAATTGGAACCATTTTGGGTAAAGGGTGGCGAAAAGTACAACCGGCAAGAAAAATCGGTGCCGAGAGAAGGAAAAAGCGTCTGTTCATTTTAAAGATCTCGATAGCCCGGACAGACCGTAAGAATATTAAGCAACTTTTGGTCCGTCGTAATTGGAAAAAGCAAATATCCTTCAATAAGGTTTGATGAGCAGATAAAAGAAAACGGACATCGACTCTTTTCTGCAAATCAATTTTTATGTGGGAAGCTTTTAACACAAAATTAACCTGACTTGATAGAGGTCTTTGAATCTGATTTTCTAATTTTTTGGATTAACTCGAACTTCCTCTTAAAAACTTCCCTTTTATCGGCTTGTTGACCGGAAAGTATGCCATATGTCGGGCTTGATGGTTTCACTTGTGCTTTTGGCGGCATTAATGCACGCACTGTGGAGCATTGTTTTGAAATTAACCGGTGAGGCAAAGGCCAATATAACGGTTTTTATGGCAGGTTCTTCCATTCTTGCACTTGCGGTAATTCCTTTTCAATCCTTACCGTCACTTGCGAGCCTGCCGTTTTTGCTCATTTCTGTCATTGTGCAGGTCATCTATATGGTGCTTGTCGGCGTCGTTTATCAAAAAGGCGATGTAAGCCAGTCTTATCCGGTGATGCGCGGTGTAGCACCGCTTTTCGTTGCGCTCTTTAGCGGGCCCGTTCTCGGGGAGAAATTGTCAATTTTGGCGTGGTGCGGCGTTATCCTTATATGTTTCGGGGTGCTAACCTTGGCGGTTGAAGCTTTAAGACGCAGCGACAGAATAGACCCTTCTATCATTCCACTTTCTTTGCTAACGGCCGCTTTTATAGCTTTCTATACTCTCCTTGACGGAATGGGTGTCAGACTATCGGGGGCACCGGTTTCTTATATTTTATGGATATTTTTTCTGATTGGTTTGGTGAAAGTTGTTTTTGAACTTTTTAATAACAAAACACGTCAACCATTTTTGGCTCACTTTCAACGCTATTGGTGTATCGGTCTTGTCGGTGGATTTTTATCACTCGGGTCTTATGGCCTCGCACTTTGGACAATGACAAAGTTGCCGGTAGCATTGGTTGCAGCTTTGCGCGAAAGTGCCATAGTCTTTGCTGTTATTTTATCCTATTTCGTTTTGCGTGAACATGTCAGCTTTTCGCGCTTTATCGCTTCGACCATCATTGTTCTTGGTGTTATTGCTGTAAGACTAGCCTGAACATAGTAAAATTGCTAAATACATCCGTTTTCATTGATTGAGTCGGAATTTCCATGAGCAACGTAGAAATTGGTCATACAGCCTGTCCCCATGATTGCCCTTCAACCTGCGCGCTTGATGTGGAATTATTGTCCCCAACAAAAATAGGTCGGATTAGGGGAGCAAAAGACAACACTTATACGGCAGGTGTTATCTGTGCAAAAGTCGCTCGCTATAGCGAGCGCGTACACAATCCGGCAAGATTGTTGAAACCACTTGTCAGAAAAGGTCCCAAGGGCGAGGGAAATTGGCAGGAAGTCTCATGGGGTGATGCGCTTGACCTCATAGCCGAAAACTTTCAAAAGGCAGAGAGAAAATACGATTCAACCACGATATGGCCTTACTTCTTTGCCGGAACTATGGGATTGGTACAGCGCGATTCAATTAATCGTTTGCGGCATGCAGGAAAATATTCAGGCCAATTTTCGACATTTTGTACCAATACTGCGGCAACCGGTTATTTTGCCGGCACCGGCAGGATTGCCGGCGTCGACCCGCGGGAAATGGAAAAATCCGATCTTGTGGTGATCTGGGGGACCAATGCGGCAAGTACCCAGGTCAATGTTATGACCCATGTCACCAAAGCGCGCAAAGCCCATCATGCACGCATTGTTGCTATTGATGTTTTCGAGAGTGCAACGGTGCGTCAGGCCGACCTCGGCTTGATTTTAAGGCCGGGGACCGATGCAGCCTTGGCCTGTGCTGTGATGCATATATTGTTTCGGGATGGTTTTGCCGATTGGAATTATCTGGAACGCTATAGCGATGACCCGCATGGGCTCGAACGCCACTTGAAAACAAAAACACCGCAATGGGCAGCCGAA
Source organism: uncultured Bartonella sp. (assembly GCF_946479275.1). GTDB lineage: Bacteria > Pseudomonadota > Alphaproteobacteria > Rhizobiales > Rhizobiaceae > Bartonella. The sequence goes on along the minus strand of NZ_CAMLFE010000003.1, from coordinate 63,396 downwards.
ATTACCGGCCTATCCGTCGATGAGATAGAAACTTTTGCCCATTGGGTTGGTACTACCAAACGCACGTTCTTCCGGCTGGGATACGGTTTTACGAGACAACGTAATGGTGCGGTTGCAATGCATGCAGCGCTTTCAGTGCCCGCAGTTACGGGAGCGTGGCAATATGAAGGTGGTGGAGCATTCTATTCCAACGCTTCGATATTTGCTCTTAACAAAAATGAAGTGGAAGGAACGGCTTTCGCGGATCCGAAAATCCGTTCGCTTGATCAATCGAAAATCGGTAGAATTTTGCTTGGCGATAAAGAAACACTTTATGGCGGTCCGCCTGTAACCGTCTTGTTTATCCAGAATACCAATCCGGCGAATGTTGCGCCCGAACAACGGTTGATCCACAAAGGTTTGGCACGCGAGGACCTTTTTACGGTGGTTCATGAGCAATTTATGACCGATACGGCTAAAATGGCCGACATCGTGCTGCCTGCAACGATGTTTCTCGAACATGATGATATTTATCGGGCAGGTGGCCAACAGCATATTCTTTTAGGGCCGAAATTGATTGAACCTCCGGTCGGACCAAAGCCAAATCTTTATGTGATAAACGAATTGGCAAAACGGCTCGGATTCGGCCACATGGCGGGGTTTGACAAAACAGCTATTGAACTTATCGATAATATGTTGAGAGCGTCACGCCGCGGTACTTATGAAGAACTTAAGAAAAAGCGCTGGCTTGACGTTCAACCGCCTTTTGAGCGGGCACATTTTCTGAACGGTTTTGCCTGGCCTGACAGGAAATTCCGTTTCAAGGCACAATGGACCGGTTATAAAGCTCCCGATACTCCCCCAGACACAATGGGATATCAAGGGCCGTATGACGAAATGCCCGATTTTCCAGATCAGTGGGATGTTATAGAAAAAGCTGACGAAGAACATCCATTCAAACTTGTTACCTCGCCTGCACATAATTTTCTCAATTCAACATTTTCGGAATCGCCTACATCTTTACTGAAAGAAATCCGTCCAACGCTCATGATCCATCCGGATGATGCGGCAATTTATGATATAAAGGATGGTGATCTTGTCGAGATAGGCAATCAACGCGGCAGTGTCGCACTTCATGCAAAACTGTTTAAGGGTTTAAAAAGACATGTCGTGGTTTCACAAGGATTGTTTGCCAATTCAAGTTTTGTTTGGGGAGAAGGGATAAATGTTTTGACCGGAGCAGATTCACCGGCTCCCAATGGAGGCATTGCCGTTCACGATATAAAAGTCTGGGTTAAAAGGCTTGTTGGTTCCGTTAAGAAGCTACGTTCATAGAGAAAGTAAAATAATTCGAAAAATGCTATAAAGTCGTTATAATCAATTTCGGAAAGGCGCCTCGAGACGGCGAGGCAGTTAAGGAATATGCAAAATTTGAAAGCTATGATTGTTGGTGTGTCAGGCCTCAGTCTAACGGCGGCCGAAAAAGATTTTATAGCAGAAAACCACCCATGGGCTTTTATTCTTTTTGCAAGAAATATCGGTTCGGCTGACGAGGTTAAACAATTGACCTCCTCGCTCGCCTTAGCAAGTGGTCGCGACGATGTTTTTATTTTTATCGATCAGGAAGGTGGACGTGTTCAAAGGCTGCGCGCTCCGTTAGCGCCGGATTATCCGCCGGCAGCAACATTGGGTGAACTCTATAAAAAAGATAAAGCAAAAGGGTTACGCGCAACCTTTATCATGTCACGTCTTCACGCATTTGATCTGCGCCGGTTGGGAATAAACGCCGACTGCCTGCCGCTTCTTGATGTGCCGATTGAAGGAGCAGATAATGTGATTGGTACGCGTGCTTATGGCAATGACTATGAAACAGTCATAGCCTTGGGGCGCGCAGCCGCAGAAGGTTTGAAGGCAGGTGCTGTCCTGCCGGTCATGAAACATATTCCCGGCCACGGTCGTGCATTATGCGACACCCATAAAAGCCTTGCCCGTGTTGATGCATCATTAGCAACTTTACGCCTTAATGATTTTGCCCCGTTCGAAGCATTATCCGATCTGCCGGTAGCAATGACGGCGCATGTCGTTTATGAAAGTGTGGATCCTGAAAAACCGGCGACTTTATCAAAAAAAGTCGTGGGTGAAATTATTCGTAAAGAGATTGACTTTGACGGCCTGTTGATGACGGATGATTTATCGATGAAAGCGCTTTCAGGCGATCTGGGCGATTTGGCAAAAGGGGCTTTCGAAGCCGGATGTGACCTTGTTTTACATTGCAATGGCGAAATAGAAGAAATGCAAAAAATTGCAGCAGCAACGCCTTGGCTTGAAGGCAAATCGCTCGAACGCGCTCGATACGCGACAAATTGGGTTGGTGAACCCGATCAAGCTGACGAGAAGGCATTGCGGGAGGAATTTCAAAATCTCCTTGCGTTAAGCTAAGAGGTATCGGATTTGGCACAAAACGACAAAAAATCTAATCCGAAATTAAAAGACGCGAACGCAAACCGTGCTCAAAAAGCAATGGAACCCATTTGGGAGCAAGATGAGGAACACGGCATCAGTGAACCGACACTGGTGATTGATGTTCAGGGGTTTGAAGGCCCGCTTGATCTTCTGTTGCAACTTGCAAGGAACCAAAAAGTCGATTTGGCGCATATATCAATTGTTGAACTTGTGCAGCAATATCTCGATTTCGTAAAAACAGCGCATGAATTGAGACTCGATCTTGCCGCTGACTATCTGGTGATGGCAGCCTGGCTTGCTTATCTCAAATCCCGTCTGCTTGTGCCGCAACGGTCAGATGACGAAGGAGAAAGTGGCGAAGAGCTTGCCGGATTGTTACAATTCCGTTTGCAGAGACTTGAAGCTATGCGCGAGGCAGCGGGACAGCTTGTAAACCGAAACCGTTTGGGACGTGATATTTTCAAGCGCGCCAATCCGGAAATGGTAGTGGTTGAAAAAAAGCATCTCTATGACGTCTCTCTCTATGATCTGTTGATGGCTTATGCTGGTTTGCGTCAAAGGCAGGCGGTCAAACGCGTTGAAGTGGGAAAGCGGGAAGTCTGGTCATTAAAAGCAGCTCGCGCGATATTGGTGCGGCTGATGGGCGAAGCAAAAGATTGGCGTGCATTGGACAAGTTTCTATTTGCCTTTATTCCGACTGCCCATGAACGTCGCACCGCTTTAGCCAGCACTTTTGCGGCGAGTCTTGAAATGGTGAGAGAAAAGCAGCTTGATATCCGTCAGGCTGCGCCTTTTGCTCCGATTTATCTTCGTGCGCACAAAAAGGCCGTGGGGCCGCAAAACGCAAATATCGGAGACGGGGCAAAGCCCGAGAGTAAGCAAGATGGCTGAACAAAAAAACGCAGAAAAAAATAAAAATGGCGAGCTCAACATAACGCCTGAACTTGTTCGCATGGCCGAAGCAATTGTTTTTGCGTCGAGCGAACCTGTGACTGATCGCGCTTTGGAAGAGCGGCTTCCCAAGGGCGCCAATATTGCAGCGATTATGGATGTTTTGAAACAGGATTATCAAAAACGCGGGGTCAATCTTGTCAAAGTGGGTAATGCTTATGCCTTCCGCACAGCACCCGATCTTGCGTTTCTTTTGAACAGGCAAGAAGAGCGGCCAAGGAAACTTTCCCGTGCCGCTTTGGAAGTGCTGGCAATTATTGCCTATCATCAACCGATAACACGTGCGGAACTAGAAGACGTCAGAGGCGTTGAAACATCGAAAGGCACATTGGATGTGCTGATGGAAGCAGGTTGGGTAAAAATTCGAGGAAGGAGGCGCGTTCCGGGACGGCCAGTCACTTACGGAACGACCCTTGCATTTCTGGATGAATTCAGCCTGCCGGAAATTTCGGATTTGCCGGGGATGGAAGAATTGAAAGGTGCAGGTCTTTTATCCTCAAGATTACCGGCCAATTTCCGTATGCCATCGCCGACAGCCGATCCCGATATTCTGACCGATGAAGAAGAACCGCTTGACGATATCAATTTGGAACAATTAGGACTTTTAAGTCCACTTGATCGGGAAGAAAAATCTTAAAATCACCTTGTTTGGGAATAAAAAATGTAAATACACGTGGTTGTGTTTAAAAGACTTGAAAAAAGTGTCTAAAAGTACACATTAAGACAGTTCCAGCATTGAAGAGAGTACATAATGGGAAATTTCCTTTCACCAGTTCACCTTATAGTGATCCTACTCATCATTCTTGTCCTATTCGGTCGTGGTAAAATTTCGGAATTTATGGGAGATTTTGCCAAAGGTATCAAGAGTTTCAAAAAAGGCTTGAAAGAGGACGATGAAGAGGTTGAAGCTCAACAACCTGCCGAGCGGCCTGAAATCAAAACCATTGATGTTAAACCGGAAGAAACAATTGAACCGGTGAAGCAGGTTGTAAACACTCAAAAATCAACCGCGAAAAAAGCTGCACCACGTGCATCCAAGCCAAAAGCCAAAGCGACGCAACGTAAAACAACAAAATCGTAAGATTTTCTTGTTGTCAGAGCTTTTCTTGCAAAAGCCTTTCTTGTCGGAAAGGGTCTTTGAATAATGTTCGGAATTGATGGACCGGAATTTATTGTCATCCTTATCGTGCTGATTGTTGTGGTTGGCCCGAAAGACTTGCCAAAAATGCTGAAAGCTATTGGCAAGGCGACTGCGCGTATGCGCACGACAGCAAACGAATTCCGTCGCCAATTTGACGAAGCTATGCATGAAGCCGAGCTTGATGATTTGCAAAAGACCCTCACCGACGTGAAAGACCTTGATCCTCGCAAAAAGCTAACCGAGATATTTGATCCTATTCGCGACGTTGCAAAGGATGTGAAAGCGAGTATCGAGGTTAGTCAAGAGAACGATAAACAGTTGAAGCCGCAAGATGCTACTTCAGAGCACGCGGCTGATAAGTCTTCTGGTAGTGAAGGTGACGAAACATCGCCAAATCATTCTTCATCTGCTGATGCCACGGCCAGTACTGTGAGAATAGTTGATGACGAAAAATTCCAGTCTGCAACGGTTCCGACAGCTTCTGCAGGGGGTGACAGCGTAGCAACAGAGGAACATCCGGCAACACCGACATCTCCCGAAGTGAAAGAAGCAAAGCCGACAGCTGTAGAAGCGGCTAAAGGCAAGATAACGACAAAACAAACTGCAGCGTTGAAACCAAAAACGGCAACAAAGCGTAAAGCTTCAGCGACGGCAAAGTCGTCAGCAACGAAAAAGACCGCTAGTTCCGGAGCGATAAAAGCTCCTGCACAACAACAGAAGACTGTAAGACGGCGCGCTTCAAGGGGTAAAAAGACGACCGTTGCCGACGTTTGAATAAAATAGGAAAAATCATCGTGCATGAGGATGAAGACGAAGTCGAAGCAAGCTCGGCGCCGCTACTGGATCATTTGATCGAGTTGCGTCACCGCATTATCGTATCTTTGATTGCATTTGCTATTGCCTTTATTATCTGCTTTTTCGTCAAGGATTACATTCTGAACTTTCTTTTGTGGCCTTATCAATGGGCAATGAAAATTTCCGGTGGCAATCCCGACAGCATTCGCTTGCAATCGACGCAAGTCTGGGAAACATTCCTGACAAAAATGAAGCTCGCGGCTTTTGGCGGCGTCATCCTGTCATTTCCTTATCTTGCGTTCCAGTTGTACAGCTTTATCGCACCAGGGCTCTATCGCAACGAGAGGCGCGCGTTTTTGCCGTTTCTCATAAGTGCACCGATATTATTTCTTTTGGGTGGAGCATTTGTTTATTGTGTGCTCGCACCGATGATGTTGTGGTTTTCATTATCGCAGCAATTATTGCCTGATTCTCATTTGAAAGTTGAATTTATCGCACGTATCTCTGACTATCTGAGTTTCATGCAATCTTTCATTCTGATATTTGGCCTGATTTTCCAGCTTCCTCTTGTTACGAGTCTGTTGACAAAAGCGGGTCTTATTACATCGAATATGCTGGTTTCGAAACGCAAATGGGCAATTCTGATTGCTGTTGTTGTTGCTGCAATGGTGACACCTTCCGATTTCTTTACGATGTTCGGCGTCGCTCTTCCGACAATTCTGCTTTATGAAGTTTCTATTATTGTTTCACGCTGGATTGAAAAGAAACAGGCAAAAGAAAATAACAAGGCTTCCTGATCAGGCCATTGTGGTTTAAGAAAAGAAATAGAATTAAAAAAAATTGTACAGGAATATCTTGATGCTTGATATCAAATGGATTCGGGAAAATCCTCAGAAACTTGACGAAGCTTTGGCAAAACGCAATGCCGAACCACAGGCAGAGAAATTGATAGCGCTTGATCTTGAGCGTCGTAACCATGTTTCTCACGTGCAAGTTGCGCAGGAAAGACGCAATGCTGCTTCAAAAGAAATTGCTCAGGCTATGGCGTCCGGTGACGCAAAAAGGGCAGAAGCTTTGAAGTCGGAAGTGTCCGATCTCAAAACATTTCTTTCAACAGCAGAGGCAAAAGGTAAAGATCTGACGACAGCCCTTGATAATGCGCTGTCACGTATTCCTAATATTCCGCTCGACGATGTGCCGGTAGGGCGCGACGAAACGGATAACGTGGAACGCTATAAGGTGGGCACACCACCGACTTTCCCATTCGAGCCCAAGCAACATTTCGAAATCGGTGAAAAACTCGGACAAATGGATTTTGATCGCGCAGTCAAACTTTCGGGTGCGCGTTTCACAGTATTGTCTGGACAGCTTGCCCGCCTCGAAAGGGCGCTTGGCCAATTCATGATTGATGTCCACACTCTGGAACATGGTTATCGCGAAGTTTCAGTTCCGGTTCTTGTTCGCGACAGCGCACTTTTCGGCACTGCCCAATTGCCAAAATTCGCCGAAGATTTGTTCGAGACCACGGATGGGCGTTGGCTTATTCCCACGGCAGAAGTGCCCCTGACAAATCTTGTTGCAGGCGATATTCTGGATGCAAAAAAACTTCCAATTCGCGTAACGGCATTGACCCCGTGCTTTCGTTCCGAAGCAGGTGCTGCTGGTCGTGATACGCGCGGTATGTTGCGTCAGCACCAGTTCTGGAAAGTGGAAATGGTGTCTATTACCGATGAAGACAGTTCTTTGGATGAATTGGAACGCATGACCGGTTGCGCTGAAGATATTTTAAAACGGCTGGGGCTTCCCTTCCGCACTATTACTTTGTGTACCGGCGATATGGGATTTAGCTCCCGCAAAACTTATGATCTCGAAGTATGGCTTCCCGGACAAAACACTTATCGGGAAATTTCAAGCTGCTCGGTATGCGGGGATTTTCAGGCTCGGCGCATGAATACGCGTTACCGCAAAGAAGGCGAAAAATCGCCGCGTTTTGTTCATACTCTGAATGGTTCCGGCGTTGCCGTCGGGCGCTGTCTTATTGCGGTTATGGAAAATTATCAGCAAAAAGATGGCTCGGTGGTCATACCGGAAGTTCTACGCCCCTATATGGGCGGATTGGAACGGATTGAAGCGTAAAAATTTCAGGGAACTTCAATATGCGTATTTTGCTAACCAATGATGACGGTATTCATGCGGAAGGGCTGAAGGTTCTTGAACAGATCGCCCGTAAACTCTCTGATGATGTCTGGGTTGTCGCTCCGGAAGAAGATCAAAGTGGTGTTTCGCATTCATTGACAATTTCAGAGCCATTACGTTTGCGTCAAATCGATGAGAAACATTTTGCTCTAAAAGGGACTCCCACCGATTGTGTTATTATGGCAGTCAAGCACATTATGCCGAAAGCGCCTGATCTTGTTCTTTCGGGCGTTAATGCCGGCGGCAATCTTGCCGATGATGTGAGCTATTCGGGGACAGTTTCGGGTGCGGTAGAAGGGATGATGCAAGGCATCCGTTCGATTGCCTTGTCGCAAGAATTTGTCCACGCAACCAATTGTCAAAATGTACCTTGGAACACTGTATTGTCTCTTGCTCCGGATGTTTTGAAAAAGCTTGTAAAAATTCCACTTCCCGATGGTGTACTCCTGAATGTGAATTTTCCTGCCTGTCATGTTGATGAAGTCACCGGTTTGTCCGTTGCACCTCTTGGTAACCGTGGTCACGAAATACTCATTGACAAGCGCGCCGATGGTCGGGGTTTTCCTTATTACTGGATGTATTTCAGCAGGGGAAAAGGCAAGAACAAAGAAACGACAGATATTGATGTCCTTCAGGATAAGGCTATTTCGGTTACGCCTGTCCAACTTGATCTGACGGCTCATGGCTTTCTTGCCGAATTGGCGACTGCATTAGGGAGAAACTAGGCTGATGCAATCAATGCCCCCTTTGTCAGAGCGAGAGGAATTGATTAATCTTGTCCTCAAAATGCGGGGCAGGGGGCTTGATGATATGGCTTTGTTTGCAGCCCTTGAGCGCACATCACGCAGGGACTTTGTTTCGGCGCCTTTTACCGAAAGTGCCTATGAAAACAAAGTGATCCCGATAGAATGTGGCGAATACATCGAAAGGCTTGAGGAACAATTATATATTATTTCTGCTCTTGCGCTCGAAAAGAAACATCGCGTACTCGAAATCGGAACCGGTTCGGGATTTACCGCAGCGTTGATTGCAAGGCTTGCCGGGCGTGTAACCACCGTCGAACGCTATAAAACTTTGTGTGACATTGCCCGCCAAAGATTTCATGCCCTTGAAATAGATAATATTGTTTTGCGTCAGATGGATGGTAGCCGTGCTTTGTCGGGCTCGGGCCCTTATGACCGGATTTTGGTATGGCCGTCATTTAATCGTGATCCGCAAGAATTCCTCGAACTGTTGGCATCAAATGGTGTACTGATCGAAGCTATTGGGCCGGATGAAGGCGAACAGATGGTCGTGCGTTACCGCAAGACTGGAAGCAGGTTCGAGAGAATGGATATGTTCAGGGTCCGTTACCAACCTTTTATCGAAGGTGTTGCTGCGATTTTGTAGCAGCTAAAAAACGATTTACAAAAAAGCGATAGCGAATTCAAAGCAATTTACCTACCAGAATAGCGTGTCTGCTACTACGAACTTGCGTTTTTCCTCCCTCAAAACCATATATATTATGGTATCTTGGTACAAACATATCGAAAATTTCGGTTTTCGTGACGGGGCAATATTTTTTTTAACCTTAATCGAAATTTTAACCGTCGGGTAACATTAACACGATTTAATGCCTTTAGTTGAGTATCGGGTAAATGGACAAAAAACATGCGTTTGAAAATAATGAGTAAAGCTTCGCACCGCTATCTTCGAACAGCGGCATTGTTCATCCTAGCTGGTTTTGCCACAGGATGCAGTTCCGGTACCCAACGTTTTACAGACAGTTTCTATACTGGCGCAACCGCTAATCAACAACAAGCAATCAATAAACAGGCCGGTTATCAGCAGATGCCTCAAACGACAGGTTCTATCCAAAGTAGTGATCTGCCGCCGGTTGCTGGTCAACCTTCCTATCAGGCGGCCCAATCACAGCCACAACCCAGCTATGGTGCTTCTTCTTCGCAGCCTACACAGGTTGCTTCTGCCGGTCAGGTTATGGGAACACCGCCTCATAATCTTGGACAGATGTCGTCATCGTCTTCCTCGACCGGTGCACAACCGGTATCAAAGAAAAATGGCAGCTATATCGTTCAAAGCGGTGACACGCTTTATAGTGTTTCCCGTAAAACGGGCGTAAGTGTTGATTCGCTTAAAAGTGCCAACGGCTTGAGCAATGGTGCAATCCGTGTCGGGCAATCTTTGATTGTTCCAGGCGGTCATAACACTGAAGTTGCTGCGGCAACTCCATCTGCTGCAACGGCAAAAACTGCAACACCTGCGGCATTACCTGAAACAAAACAGGTGACAACGCCGACAAAAACCGCGGCTGCAAGTCAGCCCGCAGCAACACAGCCGGCAGCAGAGCCCACCAAGACCGCACAGAACGAACCGGCAAAACCGGCTGCCGAACCCGCTGTCGCAAAAAGCAGCGACACAACGATGAATCAGGCTGAAAATGTAGCTGTTGTAGCTCCTCAGGCGACAGGCATTTCCAAAATGCGTTGGCCTGCACAGGGACGCATCCTTTCAAGCTTCGGACAAAAAGAAGGCTCAGGCACCAATGACGGTATTGATATTATGGCACCGGAAGGATCGTCTGTTAAAGCGGCCGAAAACGGTGTTGTTATTTATGCCGGTGATGGTTTGAAAGAATTCGGTAATACCGTGCTTATCCGCCACGAAAACAATATTGTTACCGTCTACGGGCATAATAGCAAAATTCTCGTCCAACGCGGCCAGAAGGTTCGCCGCGGTGACGAGATCGCAAAATCCGGTATGTCAGGCAATGCGTCGACACCGCGTGTCCACTTTGAAGTGCGCAAGAATTCAAGTCCTGTCAATCCGATCAAATATTTGGAAAACTGATAATTCTGCGAAAGTTCGATTTTCATGAGAAAGCCGGTTTGTACCGGCTTTTTTGTTATTCGTATCCGACGTTGCGTTTAGTCGAGTTTCTTGCCCAATCTTCCGGCAAGTCCCATAATAAACTGCCATGCTACACGTCCCGAACGGTTTCCACGCGTAGTTGCCCATTCAAGTGCATCGTGATGGATTTTATCAAGCGGTTCATCAAGTCTGTAATGACGGACATAACCGTCTATCATATCAAGATATTCATCTTGCCCACATTTATGAAAACCGAGCCATAAGCCGAATCGGTCGGAAAGCGAGACTTTTTCTTCAATGGCCTCCGACGGGTTAACGGCCGTTGAAGATTCATTATCAATCATCTCGCGAGGCATTAAATGACGACGGTTCGACGTTGCATAAAAAACAACATTTTCAGGGCGTCCTTCGACACCACCGTCAAGGGCAGCTTTGAGCGATTTATAAGAGGTATCGTCCTGATCAAAAGACAAATCGTCACAGAAAATAATAGATCTATAAGGCGTTTTTCTAAGTTCGCTCAAGAGTATGGGAAGTGTGCCAATATCTTCACGATGAATTTCGATAAGTTTCAATGGAAGTTCATCCGCATTTTCTTTATTAATTTTCGCTTGAACGGATTTTACCAATGAAGATTTACCCATGCCGCGTGCTCCCCAAAGGAGAACATTGTTGGCAGGTAAGCCATTTGCAAATTGACGGGTATTTTCAATAAGGGCGTCGCGGGCTTGCTCGACACCCTTGATGAGATCAATGTCAATCCGGTTGACATGTTTGACGGGATTAAGGGTGAGCTTTTCCGGATTCCATACAAAACAATCGCATTGATCCATATCAAGGGGTTTTATTTCCGGGGGAGCCATGCGCGATAATATGGTAATTAATTGATCCAGTTTCTGGTTTAAATTTTCGTCTGTCATTTCAACTTTCCGCCATTATATGAACGCATATCTTTAGCATGGGCGCGTATAAATCCAAAATTTTTCTTCTTGAAAGCTTTGTCGGTTGCGTTATCAAAGGCAAAGCTTTAATGCCTAGAATTGAATGTCGACCGCTAAACGCGGTTGAAAGAGCAACATGCTCTTAAATGTCAAGTTTGACTTATCTATTGAACGAAATATGTCCAAAACGGGTGATGCCCGCTATCAAAGCTAGGAGATAGTTAATGTTTATTACCAACGCTTATGCACAGGCCGCTGGTGGTTCGACGGGGGAAGTGTCAACTTTGATGACGTTTGCACCTTTTATTCTTATTTTCGTCATCATGTATTTTCTCATCATCCGGCCTCAGCGCAACCAGATGAAAAAGCGTCAGGAAATGTTGAATGCCATTCGTCGGGGCGATACAGTCGTTACCGAAGGCGGTCTCATTGGTCGCGTTACGAAAGTCGTTGGTGATGCTAACGGTGAAGTGGAAGTGGAAATTGCGGAAAATACCCGCGTTCGCGTGTTGCGGTCAAAAATTCTGACTGTCGAGGTCAAGGGCGAGCCGGTTAGTGAACAAAAGTCGAAGCCTGCGATTAGAGCCGGTAAAGGTAAAAATAAGAAAAAACAATCCGATGATAGTGCAAAGCCTGTCGCTGATGAGGTTGCACAAATTGCTGCGCCTGACGAAGCTAAAGGCGAAAACGATACCACTAAAATCGAAAAAGACGAAAACAAGTCCGAAACTGAAGCAACCAAAGAAAAGACAGGAGCTTGACCGAACAAAACGGATGTTTGACGTTTTTTTCAAGTTTGATAAAGATGATTCCCGTTAAACGGGAATCATTGATTCTTGTAAGGTGAATTACTTGTGAGATGGGAAAAGTTTTAATTCCCCATTGAAAATTGTCGATTGAGCCTTTTATTGGAATAAAGGTTGTTCATGCTTGCAAAGTTTATCTCTAGCAGGGGCGAGTGTATTGGCACTGGCAATAGCATGAGCAATGATAATTGTGTTTTTCAGGACGCATAATTTGAGATAAATCGGGAGCCTTCTTATGCTTTATTTTCCTCGCTGGAAACGGCTTCTGGTCTGGCTGATTGTGATTATCGGCGTCATCGTGGCTCTGCCCAATATATTACCGCAGGCTCTTCTTAACCAATTGCCGACAGTCTATTCAAAGCTTCATTTGCCAATGGGTGTCGACTTGCAAGGTGGCTCCCGCCTTGTGGTTCAATTACCGAACAGTGAAACTGGTAAGCGCGATGCGACAATAGACGTCATGAAAAGACGGCTTGATATCGGCGCCGCAGGTTTTGAAGACTATTCTATTGCCAAACAAAGCCGCGATAAAATCCGCATCGAGGTGCCGGGACTTTTCGATGTCCAGCTGCTCAAAGATATCGTAAGTGTGACTGCCCGCTTTTCACTTTATGAGGAAGACACCACCGTCTCTGTAAATGATGTGGTTATGGGCAAAGTTTCCCGCCCGGAAGGCACAATCGTTACCTATTCAATGGATGACCCGCCGGTAAGTTATTTGTTGAAAGATCGTCCGTTTCTGACGAATGACAATATTGCTGGCGCTTATGCGGAAAAAAACGCCAATACTGCCGGTTCGTTATTAACTGTCGCATTGGATAGCGAAGGACAACAGAAACTTTCCGAATTTACCCGAAAAAATCCTGACAAGCGGCTTATCATTGTTTTTGACAATGAAGTGCTGGCAGCAATGAGATTTCCGGTGCCGATTGACGACGGCTATATTCGGGTAGGGCCCTTGCCGGAAGATGTAGCCCATAATCTCGAGACTGTACTTACAACAGGACCACTCCCGACGGATTTGACTTTTATCGAAGAAAGAACAGTGGGGGGAGACCTCGGAACAGCTTATGCAAAAGCCGGTCTTCATGCGGCTTTCGGAGCTCTTGTCATTGTCGCCGTGTTCATGATCTTGTCCTACGGTTTACTCGGATTGACGGCAGATGTGGCGCTGGCTGCCAATTTGATGATGTTGGTTGCAGTGTTAAGTCTTGTCGGTACACCGCTGACGCTTGCCGGATTTGCAGGTCTGGTTCTCATTATCGGAGTATCGGTTGATGCCAATATTTTGATTTATGAGCGCGTACGCGAGGCAAGGCGCAACAATTATTCAGTAACCCAAGCTGTTGAAGCCGGATTTTCCGGTGCCATGAGCACGATTGTTGACGCGAACGTCACAACTTTCATTGCCGCACTGGTTTTGTTCATGTTGGGTACTGGTCCCATTCATGGCTTTGCTCTGACAGTTACGATCGGCATTTTGACCTCGCTCTTTACGACCTTCACATTCACGCGGATGATGATCAGCTGGTGGATCCGGACATTTCATCCTCGTGAAATACCACAACGTATCATTCGCATTATTCCGCCTAACACCAGTATTCGCTTTATGAAACTTGGAAAAATAACATTGGCCTTGTCGACCGTGCTGATTATCCTTACCGGCGGCCTCTATGTGACCGCGGGAGTAAATTACGGGATCGATTTTGCCGGAGGATCATTAGCGGTTCTCGAAGCCAAAAACGGTAAGGCCGATATTTATGACATTGCCTCGCGGGTCAATGATCTCAATATCGGGGGAGTCAATGTTTCGCCGACAAAAAAGCCGTCGGAAGCGCAATTGACAATTGCAAGTCAGGAAAATGGCGAGGATGCCGAACAAACAGTCGCAGTAAAACTTCGTGGCGAATTTGGTAATGATTACACATTGCAGCGCCTTGATATAGTAGGGCCGACCGTTTCATCAGAATTGAGCCGTGTCAGTGCACTTGCCATTTTCGTATCGTTGCTTGCCATATTCGTTTATGTTTTATGGCGTTTCCGCTGGCAATTTGCGATCGGCGCTGTTTTGACAACAGTTCATGATATTATCATTCTCGTCGGCATTTTTCTGCTCTTCCAATGGCAGTTCAACCTTTGGAGCATCGCCGCTCTCCTTGCAATTATCGGCTATTCTTTGAACGATACAATTGTCGTTTACGACAGGGTTCGCTCGCTCCTTAAAAAACGTGGCAATATCGGTATGCGTAGCCTTGTTGATATTGCGATCAACCGGACATTATCGCGCACAATTTTGACTTCTCTTGCAACTCTGCTCGCACATATTCCGCTTTATTATTTCGGTGGTGCGGATATGAAAGATTTTGCATCGGTTCTCCTCATTGGTATAATCATCGGCACATACTCTTCCATATTTATAGCCGGCCCAATGCTTGTGCTTTTGAAAGTCAAGCAGAACCAGAACGGCGTTGAAGGTTCATAATGTCTGATGCAATCAAAATGAGGGAAGCGCATTATCCCGGACGTGCGCCCATCGATGCTTATGGGAATGGCGGATTTCGCTTTGCCGATATGTCCCATCGGGGTTCGATCGTCTGTGTTCCATCGGGAATATACGGGCTTGATATGAAAGCTCCTCTGCCCACGATAGACGATATAAAACACGTTCTTGATGAAGCCGATAAAATCGAAGTATTTCTTGTCGGTACAGGAGAGAATTTGTTGCGGTTGCCGGAAGATATGAGAACAGTTTTACATAAAAAACACATATCGACCGATACGATGAGTACTGGTGCTGCCGTTCGAACGTTTAATGTCCTCTTGGCGGAAGATCGTGCGGTTGCCGCACTTCTTTATGCAGTTGAATGAATAAAGATGGCGCCTATTGTTTCGAACTTTTAAAAGAGAGCGATAGAGATCGCTATCTCTCCATCCTTTTTGCACCACAGAAATATCGCGAGGGGCTCGCAAGCCTTTTTGCTTTTAATATTGAGATCAATCGTATTACGGAAACTGTGCGCGAACCGATGATCGGTGAAATCCGTTTGCGATGGTGGCGTGATGCAATAGAAGCCGACAAAACGGGCGAGGGCAATCCTGTTTTAAGTGCGTTGCTTTCCACAATTCATCAATACGCATTACCGAAATCGGCGTTATTACGTTATTGTGATGCACGTCTATTCGACTTTTATGACGATCAAATGCCTGATGTAACAAGCCTTGAAGGCTATTGCGGTGAAACCGCAAGCACGCTTTTGGAACTTTCCTGTCAAATTCTTGATAAAAATGCTTCGTCATTGACGACTGAGGCATCGGGGCACGGTGGAATGGCAGAATTTATGTGCCGGCTTTTACGTTCGCTTCCTTTGTTAAAGGCAAATGGACGGCAATATTTTCCGAAAAATATTGTTGAAGCAACGGCAGATGATTTCATTGTCTCGGCGCCTCATGATGAATTAGAAAAGCAAAAAAAACTTTTAAATGCGGCAATCGAACTTGATAAAAAACATTATTGGGAATTCTATCATCATTATAAAAATTTGCCCGTAAGCGTGCGGCCGGTTTTTCTGCCTCTGGCAATTATACCCGAGGCAATAAGAAAAATTGAAAAGAAGGGCACATTGTCATTCAAAGAATGTGTCACACCTTCGCCGCTTCACCATTATCTTGCCATTACAAAAGCAGCAATAACCGGCCGCATGCCCAAAATGTTATAGCCTTGCGCCATCGAAAACAAAAACAGCGCGTACCCACGGATTTTAAATGATGTGCCGCGTCAGTATATCCCTTTATAATCAACGCGGCATTGAGCTGCTATAGTCCCGAAAATGTTACAGACCCGCACCGTCGGGAATGAAAATGCGGCATGGTTCGCCCACTTGAAGCTGCGTACCGTTTTCTTCACGAATAATGAGACAATCCGCATTGGCCATGAGCCGTATCAAGGATGAATCCTGACTACGCACCGGCGTGACCCATCTTTCGCCTTTTGCGTTAACGCTAAGGTTGGCACGGACAAAATGTCGTCTCGGGCCATTTTCCGGCAGCGGAACGGCAAGAAGCGCGTCTTCAATGTGGGGACGGTAAGTTCTTCCTGAAAGTTTTTCCAGTATCGGCACCAAAAAAATGTGACCGCAAACCATGCTTGATACAGGATTTCCAGGAAGGCCCAAAACCAGCATTTTATGGTCATGTGGCAAAACTCCGAACATGAGAGGCTTGCCAGGACGCATTGCAACCTTCCAGAAGTCGAGTTTCATACCTTCCGACTTCAAAACACTTTGTACAAGGTCATATTTGCCGACAGAAACGCCACCACTGGTGACAAGAAGATCAACCTTTTCTTCTTTTGCACGGTTAATCTTTTCGCGGATTGCCTCTTCGTTGTCGCGAGCGATTCCGAGATCAACAACATCGCAATGATGGGCCCGTATGAGATAAGTAAGACCATAGGAATTCGAGCATACGATCTGGTCTTTTCCTGGTATCTCTCCGGCTTCTACGAGCTCATTTCCCGTTGCCAACACAGCAATTTTCGGGCGTCTGACAACTTTTACCGCTCCATGGCCGGTTGACGCGCAAAGTGCAAGCGCTGACGGCGTCATGATACGCCCCTTTTTAAGAACGCTGTCACCTTTCTCGAAATTTCCGCCTCTTGGACGAATATTGGCATTCGGTTCGGGCGCTTTTGTAAAAGAGACGTTGTCACCGTCGAGGATGGCATTTTCCTGAATGATTATAGTATTGGCGTCGTCAGGAACGGGAGCACCGGTAAATATCCGGACAGCTTCGTCCTTGCCGATTTTCCCGTCAAACCCTTTGCCGGCCGCAGCTTCTCCGACAACATGGAATTTTGCTTCTTGCCGGTAATCCTGAAAGCGTATTGCAAAGCCATCCATTGCAGAAGAACGGAAAGGTGGTTCGGTCAATTCGGCAATGACATCCTGAGCCAGAACTTGCGCCTGTCCAAGTTTAGTTAAAGTTGTAAGCTCGCTTTCGAGCGTATCGGTTGCTGCAAGTAAACGGCTTAAAGATTCGTCAACATTGATGAGAGGCATTTTTTTCTTCTCGCTTCCATGTGCCAGATTTTCCTCCCCGCTTTTCCAATAAACAAATATTGCTGATGACCATACTTTTATCCAGAGCTTTTGCCATATCGTAAATTGTCAAACACGTTATGGATACAGCAGTCAAAGCTTCCATCTCGACACCGGTCTTGCCGTTAAGACTTACGGTTGCCGTAATCTGATAACCTGGTAAATCGTGATCGGCGGCAATGTCGACAGCAATTTTTGTAAGCATAAGCGGATGGCATAGCGGAATAAGTTCCGATGTTTTTTTTGCCCCCATAATACCCGCTATTCTGGCCGTTGCTAAAACATCACCTTTCGGTGCATTGCCATTCTCGATCGCTTCGAGAGTGTGTCTCGCCATTTTTATCGAACCGTGGGCAATAGCTATCCGGTCGGTTTCGTGTTTTCCCCCGACATCGACCATGTGTGCTTCACCTTTTGCATTCACATGGGTAAGTTTATCGCTCATTTTATAGTCCTAACAAGGTTCTCGTCGCCTTGGCAACATCGTTCTGCCGCATTAGACTTTCTCCGATCAGGAATGAACGGATATTGCTTTTTTCCAATCTTTTCAAATCGTCATGGGTAAAAATACCACTTTCTCCCACCAACAGGCGGTCACGCGGAACCATATGGGAGAGCCTTTCGGAATTGGCAAGGTCAACTTCAAAATTGCGCAAATTTCGGTTATTGACGCCGATCAGCGGCGATTTTAGTTTTAAAGCCCGTTCGACTTCAGCTTCATTGTGGGTTTCAATGAGAACATCCATACCAAGTTCGAATGCAGTGTCTTCTAGCGCTTTGGCCAAATTATCATCAACAGCCGCAAGAATGATAAGAATGCAGTCAGCTCCCCATGCGCGGGCTTCGTAAACCTGATAGGTATCGAAGAGAAAATCCTTCCTCAATGCCGGTAGATTACAGGCATTGTGCGCCGCACGCAAAAATTCCGGAGAGCCTTGAAAAGACGGTGTATCGGTGAGAACAGAAAGACATGCTGCCCCACCTTTCTCATAAGCTTTAGCAAGTGCCGGCGGGTCGAAATCTTCTCTGATAAGCCCTTTAGACGGGCTTGCTTTCTTTATTTCGGCAATCAAACCGAAAAGGCCTTTATCTTCCTTGGCTTTGAGTGCCTTATGAAAACCGCGTGGTTTATCGGCTTTTGCAGCCAATTTTTTTAATTTTTCGAGTGGCAAAGCATCTTTGGCTTTGTCTATTTCCTTAAGTTTATAGGATTCTATTTTCTTTAAAATATCACTCATTATTCTCACCAAGGTCGTTCGAAACCTTTATCAAATGTTCCAGCTTTTCTTTAGCTTTACCTTGATCAATGCTTTGCTCGGCAATTTTGACACCTTGCTTCAATGTTTCGGCTTTTCCGGCAATGATGAAAGCTGCGGCAGAGTTCAAAAGAACGATATCACGATAAGCACCATGTTGCCCTTCAAGAACTGCTCGCAATGCCTTTGCATTATATTGCGGATCGCCACCTTTGAGGTCTGCCATTGTAACACGCTTCAAACCGGCATCCTCGGGTGTAACCGTAAAAGTTGTGAGAACGCCGTCTTTAAGCGCAGCAACTTCTGTTTCACCCGCTGTTGTGAGTTCATCCATACCGCTGCCATGAACAACCCATAACGATTTTGAGCCAAGTCCTTGAAGCACTTTGGCAATCGGAACCACCCATTTGGGTGAAAAGACGCCGATCAACTGGTTGGTAACGCCGGCAGGATTGGAAAGTGGCCCAAGTATATTAAAGATTGTACGTGTGCCGAGTTCAACGCGCGCAGGCCCCACATGGCGCATAGCCGAGTGATGGGTCGGTGCAAACATGAAACCAATTCCCACTTCACGGATGCAGCGGCCAATCATCTCCGGAGTGGCGTCAATATTCACTCCAAGCGCTGCTAAAGCGTCGGCAGCCCCCGATTTTGACGATAATGCACGGTTGCCGTGTTTACCAACCGGAACGCCGGCACCGGCAACAACAAAAGCGGTAGCGGTTGAAACGTTGTAAGAACCCGATTGGTCACCGCCCGTGCCAACAATATCGACTGCTCCATCCACTGAATCGACCCGCAGCATTTTTTTACGCATCGAGGCTACAGCACCAGTGATTTCATCAAGTGTTTCACCGCGAACGCGAAGCGACATTAAAAAACCGCCAATTTGGGCAGGGGTCGCTTGACCGGACATCATGATTGTGAAGGCTTCTTCAGCTTCATCTTTTGTAAGTGAAGCACCCGTTGCAACCTTGTTTATGAAAGGTTTTAGGTCACTCATAATATCCTCATTGGAGACTGTTCGTTATTGTTTTCAGGTTTTGTGTATCGGCTTTGACAGGTGCCATTTCATTGGCAAGTTGCAGCATTTCCATGCGCAAATCGGTGGCCATCATCGCATCTATGTTTTCTTTTATATCGGGCTCCAACGAGTTCGCATCCGTATTGAGCGGCTCGACAGATTCGGTTACGAAATAAACAATACGTTGATTGCTGTTGGCTGCTTTCGACACGCCTGTGTGTCCTTTTGGACCGGAGAATGCAGCATTGACGCCATCCGCTCCGAGCACCTCATCGGAACCACCGCGCTTGAGCCCGTGAGCCGTCTTTTTGGTAACCCCCAGCTCTTTTGCAAGATCATCAAGCGTTTTATGGTTGTTCAATTCTGTTTCGAGTTGCGAAGCTTTATCATCAAGCACCTTTTGCAGCTCATCAGCCTTCCAACCTTCAATAACCTTGTCTTTGACCTCATCCAACGCCTTGTCACGAGCATTGATAACCTTGTCAACGCGATACCAGAGATAACCGCCACCCTGTATGGCGATAGGGTCGAGATCGGCACCTTCCGCAGCCTGAAAAATTCCGTCAACCAGAATAGATTGTTGTGGAAGGTCGGCGACAGCTTGTCCATCAGGTGCTTGTGCCTTGGAATCGACCGTAATTTTTCTAAGCTTCAATTTATATTGTTGAGCGAGTTCATCCAGTGAAACACCTTCGAAACGAGCATTTTCAATGGCGTCATGGTCGTCGCGCATGGCTTTTGCAGCGTTGTTTTTAGCTAAGGTCTCACGAATATTTTGCTCGGCTTTTTCAAAGGGAACCGGACCTTGCGGTGTGATATTAACGACACGCATGATGACAGGTCCTTGAAGGTCATTGATCACATCGCTGACTTTATTCAAGTCAAGGCCAAAGATGTCAGACGCGATGGTCGTGCTGAAACCTGTCTTCGGGGCAGGGCCTTTGGTGATATTTTTGAGTGTTTTGTGCTCGGAATTGACGAGTTCTTCGAACGTCATACCATCTCTGAGCTTTGCAGAAGCATTATCGGCTTCTTCTCTGGTTTTGAAACGCAGAATTTCGACAGTGCGTTCTTCAGGGGAAACGAACCGTGAAGCATTGGCAGTATAATATTCTTTGGCTTCGTCAGTCGAGACATCCACAGGCTTTATCAAGCTTTCCGGCGTCATTTCCATGAGCGTAACTTGACGATATTCAGGAGCGTGAAATTCGCTGATATGACTATCAAACCATTTTTGTAGGTCGTCAGCTGTGGGTTCTTTGAGCTTTCCGGCCTCTTTGGGTGAAATGACTAGATAATCGACCGAACGTGTTTCTCCTCTATAATTTTTGAGCGCAGCATAGAATACATCGGGAGCTTTCATGCCGTCAGTTGATGGATAAATAATCTGGTCACGCACTTCTTTACCTGCAAAATAGTCGACAAAGTCACCTTCACGAATATTGAGCTGGCGCAGATAGCTGTTGAAAAGATTACGATCGAAATGTCCTTCCTGCTGGAAGAATCGGTCAGCACCGATGGCGAGGGCAATGCCATCCTTTGAAACGCCAATTTTCATAAGTCTGGCTTGTTCATCAAGAAGCACGTCCTGCTGGAGTTGAGCCAACACCAATTGCGGAATACCGTATTGTTGTGCTTCACCTTCCGAAAGAAGCCGTGGCAGACGATTGGCCACTGAAAAACGCATTGTTTGATCGCGCAAGGCAAGTTTATAAGTATCCGCCTTGATTGTCGATTTTCCTGAAATGAATAAATCGTGTCCACTGGTTCTTCTTAATTCCGGAACCCCCCATAAAAGCACAAAGCATAGAACAAGCAGACCAAGGAAAACCTTGGCTACCCAAGAATTGACAGCACTTCGTATTGTATCAAGCATCGGCTAATTCCGTTTTAATTGGCTTCATTTCAGCAAAAAGCTCTGTTAGGATGTGCAACAAAGGCGCACAATATGCAAGGTTTAAGACTTGCTTTAGTAAGGCAATTTGTTACTTAAGGCTATGAATGCGCAGTTTTTAAGACTTTTATTGAGGAAAAATCATGACGCCCAATGTTAGACCTCTTGTTGCAGGAAATTGGAAAATGAATGGGACCGGCGAATCTCTAACCGAGTTGCGGGCTATATCGGCCGGAGTGAATTCGGATCTCGGGCGTTTGTTCGAGGCTCTCATTTGTGTGCCTGCGACGCTTTTGTCTCGTGCCGCGGCAAGTTTAGATGGCGAAAAATTGTTGCTGGGTGGAGAGGATTGCCACACGGCCGATTCTGGCGCTCACACCGGTGATATTTCCGCGCCGATGCTTAAAGAAGCAGGTGCAAGTTACGTTATCGTCGGACATTCCGAGAGACGTAACGATCATCATGAGACGGATGAACTTGTCAAACAAAAAGCTGAAGCTGCTTGGCGCGCCGGATTGGTTGCCATCATTTGTGTCGGAGAAAAACTTGCTGAACGTGAAAGCGGCGAAACTCTTGATGTTATAGGAAAACAATTGGCGGGATCGGTTCCTAATGGAGCAACGCCGCAAAACACAGTTATAGCCTATGAGCCCGTCTGGGCAATTGGCACCGGTAAAACTCCGACGGCGGCTGATGTCGGTGAAGTGCATAAGTTTATGCGTGATAAACTTGCCACTCGTTTTGCACAGTCGGGAAAACAATTTCGTCTTCTTTATGGTGGTTCGGTTAAACCGAACAATGCGGTCGAGTTGTTAGGGGTAGAAAATGTTGATGGTGCACTGGTTGGCGGTGCAAGCTTGAAAGCAAGTGACTTTTTGGCAATTTGTGGTGCTTATCGCAAATTATAGGCAAAGTTTTTCACCTACACCCCTTGGAATATCTGTGATTTACGTGTAAACAGCCGCGAACGGTAACATTAGAGCAGAGCTTATGCAGACAGTATTGATTGTCATCCATCTTTTAATTGTCATTGCACTTGTCGGCGTTGTGTTAATACAGCGTTCCGAAGGCGGTGGTCTCGGCATTGGTGGCGGCTCGGGCTTTATGACGGCGCGCGGCACAAAAAATGCTTTGACACGTTTGACAGCGATTCTTGCAATCTGCTTTTTTGCAACATCTATTGCTCTTGTTGTGTTGGATAGTGTTTCCAATCCGGCTACCGATATTATCAACCGTATTCCGGTAAATGATGTTAAGACACCGGCAACACCAACAGTACCAGCTGGAAATGCTCCTTCAACTGAGTCAGGTAAAACCCCTGCCGATAATTCCAAGCAACCGACTATTTATGAACAATTGGGCGGCAAGGATGAAAAAGGTGGGCAAACAAAGCCGGGTGCAACACCGGCAGAACAAAGTCCGGTTCCCCAACAACCTGAAAATCCTGTCCCGAATAATTAATTCGCCGGAGTTTTTAGGTTCTGAAATTTTATGAGCTAAGTTCATTCAATATGTGAAAGGGCGTCAATCAACGCCCTTTTTTGTTGATAATGGCAGCTTTACTTTTTTAATGTCGGTAATTGAGGCTTCAGCTTTGAACAACTTCTTTCTCTGCCGATATAGAGTTCCGACTATTGGCCAAAAATCATGGTCTTAACATGAGGTTGTCAAATTTTTCTTTGTTGTGAAGGCCAACTTCTGTGGCGAAGAAGCCGGACAGTTTTTTAAAGTGTTGATGCGCAAAACGCTTGCAGCTGGATCTAATGAAGTAGGGCTGGTCAAGAGTGGCCAAGATCTGAAGGATTGACAGCAACGAAAACAAGCCGTCAAAACACATCAACCGCCTGAACAAACTGAACCTCAGCTAACGGGTTTTTGGGGGATTGATTATTTGATACCGCCGGTTTCCCCATGTTAAAGGCCAAAACTCAAGGTAACAACAGATGAATTTTTTTGCTTTCATAAACCGGATATCGCTGTAGGACATCAATGTGCCGTTTTTAAAACAATGGCGTTTAATTCTTAACAATGTGTTGCATTGCTGCCATAGCAGTTAATCATCTTTTATTTCACTCCTTGAAAATGATTGAGAAGATACAATTTTGGTCGTATGAAAATGAAACATATTGCAAAGAGCTTCTCCTATTGCAAAAGAACCTTTCGAACTTTCGTCACGGAATGAACTTGAAATGATCCACCGTTTAATGATCGCCGGTCTATCCGGCTTGTTTTTTTTGTCAGGTAATGTAGCTTTTTCGGAAGAAATTGCTGATAACACTGATAATCTTGATGCGGATAATGCGCAGGTCGCTTCGGTTGCTCCTGTCGGACATATACAGATTCCATCTGTGAAGAGCTACAATGTACCGGAGAAATATAGGCCCCAAACAGTATCGTTTTCGGGTTATAAACCGGGAACAATTGTTATCGACCCCAAGAACTATTTCCTTTATCTGATTGAAACACCGACCACTGCAAGACGTTATGGAATTGCTGTTGGAAGAATCGGCCTTCAGTTTAAAGGAACGGCTAATATTCGTTTTAAACGTGAATGGCCACGCTGGATTCCGACCAAAGATATGGTTAAGCGGAGCCCCGAACATTATGCAAAATTTGCTAATGGAATGGACGGTGGGCCCGGCAATCCGCTTGGCGCACGTGCGTTGTATCTTTGGCAAGGTGACAAAGATACCTATATTCGTATTCACGGAACTGTACAGCCTTGGACCATCGGATCATCCGCCTCGAACGGTTGTTTCCGTATGATCAATGATGATGTTCTGGATCTTTATGATCGTGTTGATGTCGGAACAGAGGTTGTTGTGCTGTAAAGTCATCAATAACAAGCTTTTAGAAGCCCCGTTAATGACGGGGCTTTTTTTATTGAATAATCACAAATGGTTAGCTCGGATTTATGAATTATTTTATCAACTTTTCTTCAACCATTTTGTGACGTTCGTTTAGTCGTTGATAAAGTGGATATTCATCCTTAATCTGAATTCGAAAAAAGCGGAGTTAAAAAGTTTCAAAAAATTTCGCATATAACTTCATTTTTTGCTGGAAGAATCATCAATGAACGGTTATCTCCATAAGCCCATGGCACGATATGTTTTTATTACTGGTGGCGTGGTTTCTTCCCTTGGAAAAGGCATTGCCGCAGCAGCTTTGGCTGCTTTGTTACAGGCTCGCGGGTACCGTGTAAGGATCCGCAAGCTAGACCCTTATCTTAACGTCGATCCGGGCACAATGTCGCCTTATCAGCACGGAGAAGTCTTCGTGACAGATGACGGCGCCGAGACTGATCTTGATCTCGGGCATTATGAGCGTTTTACCGGTCGTTCGGCAAACAAACAGGATAATATTACAACCGGTCGTATCTACCGCAATATTATCGAGCGTGAGCGCCGTGGCGATTATCTGGGTGCGACGGTTCAGGTTATTCCGCATGTTACTGATGAAATCAAAAATTTCATCATGGAAGGGAATGAGAATTACGATTTTGTCCTTTGCGAGATTGGCGGCACAGTCGGCGATATTGAAGCGATGCCGTTTTTGGAAGCGATAAGGCAGCTTCATAACGAATTGCCTCCCCATACAACGGTTTATATGCATCTGACATTGATGCCCTATATTCCTGCTGCTGGCGAATTGAAAACCAAGCCCACTCAACATTCGGTAAGGGAGCTACAGTCTGTCGGTATCGCACCGGATATTTTGTTGGTACGTGCCGATCGGGCTATTCCGGAATCGGAACGGCGCAAACTTTCATTATTTTGCAACGTCCGTCCATCGGCCGTTATTCAGGCACTTGATGTCGATGCAATCTATGATGTTCCGATTGCTTATCATCGTGAAGGATTGGATTCGGAAGTTCTGGCTGCATTCGGTATTGACCCTGCTCCGGAGCCGAAAATGGATCGGTGGATCGAAATCAACCGCCGTCTTCATAATCCGGAAGGGCAGGTTACGATTGCCGTGGTCGGTAAATATACCGGCTTGAAAGATGCTTATAAATCTCTCAATGAAGCTTTGACGCATGGCGGTCTTGCTAATAAGGTCAAAGTCAATCTCGAATGGATTGAATCTGAAATTTTTGAGAAAGAAGATCCAACTCCATATCTTGAAAAAGTTCACGGCATTCTTGTCCCCGGCGCTTTTGGCGAACGTGGTGCAGAAGGCAAGATTATGGCCATACGTTTCGCCCGTGAACGCAAAGTTCCTTTCTTCGGCATATGCTTTGGCATGCAAATGGCTTGCATCGAGGCGGCTCGTAATCTTTGCGGTATCGAGAATGCATCATCAACCGAATTCGGTCCGACGGACGAACCGGTCGTTGGTTTGATGACAGAATGGCTTAAAGGCGATGCCTTGGAGAGACGTGCAGAGTCGGGAAATCTCGGCGGAACAATGCGCCTTGGAGCTTATGAAGCTATTTTGAAGGAAGGCAGCGCTATTGCGAAAATATACGGGAAAACCGACATTTTTGAGCGTCATCGTCACCGCTATGAGGTAAACATTGATTATAAAGAGCGGCTTGAAAATTGTGGCCTCGTTTTCTCCGGTATGTCACCGGACGGTGTTTTGCCCGAGACAATCGAGTATAAGGATCATCCTTGGTTCATCGGCGTTCAATATCATCCAGAATTGAAATCCCGTCCTTTCGAACCTCATCCTCTCTTTGCTTCGTTTATCAAGGCTGCAATGGTTCAGAGCAGGCTCGTATAATCGCTGTTTACAAAAATAGAAGCTTGAACCCTGCAAAACCCCTTGAAATAGGTTTTTGCAGGGTTTTTTATTAAAATTTTTATTAAAAATGAATGGCTTCTGGCGAAATATAAATCTATTTCAACATTTGCCGGATAGGCTAAGTCAATATCTGATGCTAGGAGCTGCCTATCTTTTAAAAGAATTTTCTCGACCCCGATTTGACTTTTTAATGGCCTGTGAAGCCGAACGATTATTTGTCAGATAAGAGATGGGTTGATAAAATCCGATAAAATCGCTCAATTATGTTTTGTTTAAAAATATCGTAATGCCCCCATCATATGAATATTCGCCGGGCATTGATATGAACGCTTAAGTTTGATGCAGGAGATTATGCGAAACCCCATACGGTAATCTGTTTGGAGAATGTTTCGCATTAATCGTATTGAACAGATTGCATTTTATAAGGTAAAGTCTGCCAATCAGCGAAGATCAGATCAAAATGATTAGATTAGAGGAATAAATGACGAAACCGAATAGCACTGTCACCGTGGGTAATGTTAAATTTTCCAATAGTGCGCCCCTTTCAATAATTGCAGGCCCTTGCCAGATGGAAAGCCGTGAGCACGCTTTCGATATGGCCGGCAAGATCAAAGAGATTACAGAAAAACTAGGTATCGGTTTTGTTTATAAATCGAGTTTTGACAAAGCCAATCGTACGTCTTTGAATAGCAAGCGCGGCATCGGTCTTGAAAAGGCGATGGATGTTTTTGACGATCTGAAACGGGAATTCCATATTCCAGTATTGACGGATATCCATACAGAAGAACAATGTGCAATTGTTGCCCCCCATGTTGATGTTTTGCAAATTCCGGCATTTTTGTGCAGACAAACCGATCTTTTGGTTGCGGCAGCAAAAACCGGCCGCGTGATCAATGTTAAAAAAGGCCAGTTTCTTGCCCCTTGGGACATGAAAAACGTTCTTGCAAAAATTACCGAAAGCGGAAATCCCAATGTTATGGCATGTGAACGCGGCGTTTCTTTCGGTTATAACACATTGATTTCGGATATGCGTGCGCTGCCGATAATGGCGCAATTCGGCTCACCGGTTATTTTTGATGCCACCCATTCTGTTCAGCAACCGGGTGGGCAGGGAACATCCTCTGGCGGGCAACGCGAATTTGTGGAAACGCTTGCACGCGCTGCCGTAGCAGTCGGTGTAGCAGGGGTTTTTCTCGAAACACATCAGGATCCCGATCATGCTCCGTCTGACGGGCCGAATATGGTCAAACTTGAAAATTTGCCGCATCTGTTGGAAACGTTGATGGCGTTTGACCAGTTGGCAAAAAAACTTTAATCGATTTTACCATGCAATAGATATTCCCTCGCGAAGAGAGTTTGTCTATTCAATTGAATAATAACTAACCCTTATCGGGAAGGAAACGTGAGATGACTGCAATTATAGATATTGTTGGCCGTGAAATATTGGATAGTCGTGGTAATCCGACTGTCGAAGTCGATGTTGTTTTGGAGGATGGTGCGTTTGGTCGGGCTGCAGTTCCCTCAGGCGCTTCAACCGGCGCTCACGAAGCTGTCGAATTGCGCGACGGTGGAACACGTTACCAGGGCAAGGGCGTCGAAAAGGCCGTTAGCGCAGTCAATGGGGAAATTTTGCAGGAAATTGGCGGGCTTGATGCTGAAGATCAAATAGCAATTGATGAGGCAATGATTTCTCTTGACGGCACGCCGAACAAGTCACGCCTTGGCGCTAATGCTATTCTCGGAGTTTCATTGGCAGCGGCAAAAGCCGCAGCAAACTCGGCTGGTTTGCCGCTTTACCGCTATGTCGGCGGCACACAAGCCCATTTGATGCCAACCCCCATGATGAATATTATCAATGGCGGAGTTCACGCAGACAATCCGATCGACTTTCAGGAATTTATGATTTTGCCTGTTGGCGCGCCAACTTTGAAGGAAGCCGTCCGATACGGAGCCGAGATTTTTCACACATTGAAGAAACGTTTGAAAGATGCTGGATTTAATACCAATGTCGGCGATGAAGGCGGTTTTGCTCCCAATCTCAAGAGTGCAGAAGCAGCGCTCGAGTTTATCGTAGAATCTATCAAGGCAGCCGGTTATAAACCGGGCGAACAGGTAGCACTCGGCCTTGATTGCGCATCGTCGGAATTTTATAAAAACGGTTCTTATGTTTACACTGGCGAAGGCAAAACACGCAGTGCCGAACAACAGGCCGATTATCTGGAAAAGCTCATTAGCGATTTCCCGATTATCACAATCGAGGATGGTATGGCCGAAGACGATTGGGATGGTTGGAAAATTTTGACCGACCGCATCGGTAAAAAATGTCAACTCGTTGGAGATGATCTGTTCGTTACCAATTCGGCTCGTTTGCGCGATGGTATCAAAATGGGTGTTGCCAATTCTTTGCTCGTCAAAGTCAACCAGATTGGTACTTTGAGTGAAACACTTGACGCCGTAGAGACAGCTCATAAGGCAGGTTATACCGCAATTATGTCGCATCGTTCGGGCGAGACCGAAGATTCGACTATTGCCGATCTTGCCGTTGCCACCAATTGCGGCCAGATCAAGACGGGGTCTCTTGCCCGTTCGGACCGGCTAGCAAAATATAACCAGTTGATGCGAATCGAAGAAGAGCTTGGCAATCAGTCTCATTATGCCGGTATTTCGGCTTTTCGTATCTGATTGAAGACGGGCAATATCAAAATTCTATCTTTGAAGAGCGGACTTCTGAGTCCGCTCTTCGTTAATTTTTACATAAATTTTTATAACGGACTGGTTTTTTGAAACACGCCACTTATCTAAACGAATAATCTGACCCCACAAAATAGTAATGTTTGTCAAAAAGCAGAGTTGAACGCTCACTCAATCGTAGTGCTTTGCTTTTTTAAGAAGATCAGGAGTTTTTATGCGCGGTTCGATAATAAGCTACACAAGGAACAAAGGTCTTATCTCGGGATCGGATAACAATCGTTATGAATTCATGCGGCTTGACTGGAGTGGAAAAGGCGAACCTTCGGTCGGTATCGAGGTTGATTTTGCGCCACAAGGGGCGATTGCCAAAAATATCTTTCCCTTAAGCACCGATAGCAAACATTCAAAAGTCGTTCTGGCAATCGTATGCTGGTTTTTCGGGATTTTCGGAGTTCATCGTTTTATGGTCGGAAAAATCGGTACCGGTATATTGATGCTTTTGCTCACGATTACGGTTATCGGTTCGATAATTTCGTTAATTTGGTCATTTATCGATTTTATTATGATTCTTATGGGAAAATTCAAAGATAAGGACGGAAACCCGATCACAAGCGAATACCTTTGACTTTAAAATAATCGCTGGAAAATTGGATATCTGAAAACAGAAGTGACTGTTTTTGCAATTGTCTGTCAGACGATGAACTTTGTGAAGTTTTCTTTCAATGTGTCAGCGCGCGAAAAGTGGTTAAAATAACACCGGTTAAAATGTCTAAATCGGTTATTTTTAAAAAAATTCAACCGGCAAAAGCTTTTCGGCGGTTTGTTTTCAGTAATTTACCACTCCGGTAATCTATCTTTAATCAAAATCAGGCATCAATGATTAAAGCTCTATAGGGACAGAAATACAAAAATGATGTGGACGAAACAGAAACGCAGATCAATCAAGGGTCGGTTTATATTGCCGCTCATGACAATTGGCGTGCTGAGCTATTTTGGCTATCACATCTATCACGGAGAATATGGATTATATTCTCGCGTTAAAGTAGAACAGCATATAGATAGTCTCAATAACGAGCTCAAATCCCTTGAAGAACAACGCAAGGGAATTGAAAAAAAGGTTTCGCTTTTAAAAGATGGCCATATCGAGCGCGATATGCTTGATGAATATGCCCGCAAAAACCTTAATCTTTCAAAGCCGAATGAATTTGTTATTCTGACGGGTCAAGGTGATCTGTCAAATTAAGAAAAATTCTGTTTATTTCTAAAAAACAATCAAATCAATATTTTACACAGAGTTTTGCAAACATTTATAATGCTTGTAACTTTGGCGGGGAAAGCGTATTTTTTGAAACACCAATTAAGGGAGTTTAATATGGCAGCACGGGCTAAAAAAACTTCTGCGAAAAAGACGCAGACCGTATTAACCAATACCGCCAGATCACCTGAGCCGGCGGAATTTACCAAAGAAGAAGAACTTCAATTTTATCACGATATGCTTTTGATCCGACGGTTTGAAGAAAAGGCCGGTCAACTTTATGGTATGGGCGTTATTGGAGGTTTCTGCCACCTCTATATTGGACAAGAAGCGGTGGTAACCGGTACTGTCAAAGCAATCAAACAAGGCGATCAGGTTATCACGTCCTATCGCGATCATGGACATATGTTGGCAACCGGCATGAACCCGCGTGGTGTCATGGCTGAACTTGCCGGTCGTAAAGACGGCTTTTCCAAGGGGAAAGGCGGTTCGATGCATATGTTTTCCAAGGAAAAGAACTTTTTTGGCGGACATGGCATCGTTGGTGCGCAGGTGCCAATCGGAACAGGTTTGGCTTTTTCGAACAAATATCTTGGGCGGGATAATGTAACACTTGTCTATTTCGGTGACGGCGCGGCCAACCAGGGGCAAGTCTATGAAAGTTTCAATATGGCTTCGCTTTGGAAACTTCCCGTTGTCTATGTTATCGAAAATAACCAATATGCCATGGGTACGGCTGTCGCCCGTGCTTCGGCCGAAACCGACTTTTCGCGTCGTGGTCTGTCGTTTGAAATTCCGGGCTATGTTGTCGATGGTATGGATGTTTGCGCTGTAAAATCGGCTGCGGATGAAGCAGTTGCCTGGGCTCGTTCAGGTAAAGGACCTATTATTCTGGACATGCAGACTTACCGCTATCGTGGTCACTCAATGTCGGATCCGGCCAAATATCGCACGAAAGAAGAGGTGGAAAAGGTAAAGACCGAACACGATCCGATCAATCAGGTGAAGAACCGTTGTATTAAAAAGGGTTGGGCAACAGAAGACGAGCTGAAAGAAATTGACAAAAAGGTTCGTGCTGTCGTCGCAGATGCGGCAGATTTTGCTGAAAATGATCCCGAGCCGGATGTATCCGAGCTCTATACCGATGTTCTTCTATAATAGCGAGGAAAGCGACTATGTCTATTGATATCTTGATGCCGGCGCTTTCGCCCACAATGGAAGAAGGCAAAATTTCTAAATGGGTCAAAAAAGAGGGCGATAAAGTTGAAGCTGGCGATGTTATTGCCGAAATCGAGACCGATAAAGCCAC
Source organism: uncultured Bartonella sp. (assembly GCF_946479275.1). GTDB lineage: Bacteria > Pseudomonadota > Alphaproteobacteria > Rhizobiales > Rhizobiaceae > Bartonella. The sequence goes on along the minus strand of NZ_CAMLFE010000003.1, from coordinate 31,985 downwards.
TATGGAAGTGGATGCAGCCGATGAAGGAACGCTTGGCAAGATTCTTGTTCCCGAAGGAACGGCTGGCGTAAAGGTCAACACACCTATTGCAGTTCTGCTTGAAGATGGTGAAACAGCAGCTGATATTAAAAATGCTGTCAATCCGGCAAAAGAAGCAGCCACACAGGCACCACAAGCTGCGGTATCCGCGGCTGCCGCTCAGGCTCCCTCAACACCGGCAGCACCGAAGCCTGTTCAACCGGTTGTTCAATCCGATCCTGATATTCCGGCAGGAACCGAAATGGTTAAAATGACCGTCCGTGAAGCCCTGAATCAGGCACTGGCAGAGGAAATGCGTCGTGATGACAAGGTTTTTCTGATTGGTGAAGAAGTTGCCCAATATCAGGGCGCTTATAAAGTCAGTCAGGGGCTGCTGGATGAATTCGGCGCACGCCGCGTCATTGATACGCCGATTACCGAACAGGGCTTTGCCGGTCTTGGTGTTGGTGCAGCCTTTGGTGGCTTACGTCCGGTCGTTGAATTCATGACGTTCAATTTTGCCATGCAGGCGATTGACCAGATTGTGAATTCGGCCGCCAAGACACATTATATGTCAGGCGGGCAGATGCATGCACCTATGGTTTTCCGTGGTCCGAATGGTGCAGCCGCTCGCGTTGGTGCCCAGCATTCCCAATGTTATGCGTCATGGTACAGTCATGTGCCGGGCTTAAAGGTTATCATGCCTTACACGGCTGCTGATGCCAAAGGGCTCTTGAAGGCGGCAATCCGTGATGACAATCCTGTCGTCTTCCTTGAAAATGAATTGCTTTACGGTCATCAGTTCGACGTGCCGAAGCTTGATGATTTTGTTTTGCCAATCGGCAAAGCCCGTATCCATAAAACAGGTAACGATGTAACAATCGTCGGTATGGGCATGGGGATGAATTATGCAGTTGAAGCGCTGCCGGAATTTGAAAAACTCGGGATTGATGTTGAGTTGATTGATTTGAGAACAGTTCGTCCGATGGATTTGCCGACAATCATTGAATCGGTAAAGAAAACAGGTCGTCTGGTTACGATTGAAGAGGGCTTTCCGCAGTCATCTGTCGGAACTGAAATTGCAACGCGCGTGATGCAGCAAGCGTTTGATTATCTTGATGCGCCAATTGCTACGATTGCGGGCAAAGATGTTCCTATGCCTTATGCAGCCAACCTTGAAAAGCTTGCTTTGCCAAGTGTTGCCGAGGTTGTCGACGCCGTAAAATCTGTCACCTACAAAGCCTGAAGGAGAACGCAATATGGCTATAAAAATCACGATGCCGGCGCTTTCCCCGACAATGGAAGAAGGCACTTTGTCAAAGTGGGATATCAAAGTAGGTGACAAAGTCTCGCCCGGTGATACTGTTGCCGAAATTGAAACTGATAAGGCGACAATGGAAGTTGATGCCGCTGATGAAGGAACACTAGCAAAAATCGTCGTTCCGGCTGGAACGCAAGGCGTAAAAGTAAATGCCTTGATTGGTATTCTGGCGGAAGACGGCGAAAGCGCCGAGGATGCAATAAAAGCAATCGAAGAGGAAGAAAAGAAACAAGCTTCTGCTCCGTCGACGACAGCAGCGCCTGCTGCGGCCGCAAAAACAGACGCCGCTCCTGTTCAGCCTGCTCAGGCATCTCCGGCTTTAAATCAGCCTGCCACTGTTACTTCCCAAGCACGGGTTACAGAAAAAGGCGACCGCATATTTGCCTCGCCATTGGCACGGCGGCTTGCCAAACAAAACGGGCTTCAATTGTCGCTTATTTCAGGCACCGGGCCGCATGGTCGTATCATCAAACGTGATATTGATAGTGCTCTTGCCAACGGTACCGGCAAGGCCACTCGTAATGTGGAGCAGTCTTTACAAACTTCTGCCTCGACCGAAAGCTCGTCTTCAGACGAATTGACAATGAAGCTTTTCAATACCGATGAATATGAAATCGTCCCACACGATGGTATGCGAAAGACCATTGCCAAACGTCTCGTTGAATCAAAGCGTACAGTTCCGCATTTTTATGTAACAATTGATTGCGAGATTGATGCATTGCTGAAATTGCGAGCCGAACTTAACGCGGCTGCGCCAATGGTTAGAAACGATGTTGGGGAAAAACCAGCCTATAAGCTTTCAGTCAATGACATGGTTATCAAGGCCACTGCATTGGCACTTAAGGCTGTGCCGGATGCCAATGTTTCCTGGCTTGATAGCGGGATGATGCGTCACAAATTTGTGGATGTCGGGGTCGCCGTTTCCATTCCGAATGGCCTGATTACGCCGATCATCAAACATGCAGAGGAAAAATCGCTTTCGACAATTTCCAATGCAATGAAAGATTTGGCAAAACGGGCGCGGGAGCGCAAGCTGAAACCCGAGGAATATCAGGGCGGTACGACTGCCGTTTCCAATATGGGTATGTATGGTGTCAAGGACTTCTGCGCCATTATTAACCCGCCACATGCTACGATCTTTGCAATTGGTGCAGGTGAACAACGCGCTGTCGTTAAAAATGGTGCGTTGGCGATTGCAACAGTTATGTCGGTGACATTGTCAACCGACCATCGTGCGGTAGACGGAGCGTTGGCAGCCGAGCTTGCACAAGCCTTCAAAAAGTTCATTGAAAACCCGATGAGCATGTTGGTGTAATAATGGAAAAAACTGTTCTGGCTTATGGAGATTCCCTCACATGGGGATTAAATCCGATAAACCAAACGCGTTACACCAACGAAATTCGTTGGCCGCGTGTGCTGGAACAGCAATTTAACGGTGCGATTGAAGTTGTCGAGGAAGCATTGTGCGGCCGCACAACCTGTTTCGACGATAAAACTTCAATCGACAACCGGAATGGTGCAGCAATTCTCCCGACAGTCTTGGGCTCATGTCATCCGCTTGATCTGGTGATCATCATGCTTGGCACCAATGATTTGAAGAAATTTGTTGCGGGTTCCGCAATGGCGGCATGTCTGGGCATGAAACGGCTTGTCAATATTGTCCGTTCCTATCCTTATATGTCGCAGAACGAACCCCCGGAAATTATTATTGTTTCTCCACCTCATCTGGTGGAGACCAATCATCCTTTAAGTAGTGAGCGTTTTAGTGGTGCTATTGGAGAATCCAAAAAGCTTTCGATTTTTTATTCGGATCTTGCTGACGAGATGGAATGTGCCTTCTTCGATGCTGCATCTGTCGCAGTCGCGTCACCTGTGGATGGCGTTCATCTTGACGAAAACAACACAAAAGCAATTGGCAAAGGGCTTCAACCGTTGGTGCATGTCGTTCTCGGCCTTTAGTTCTATCTTTCCCCATGGAGGAAAAATTGGCGAATTCATATGATGTTATTGTTATCGGTTCTGGCCCTGGCGGATATGTTACCGCAATCCGTTCTGCTCAATTGGGCTTCAAGACCGCTATTGTCGAACGCGAACACCTTGGCGGTATTTGTCTGAATTGGGGATGTATTCCGACAAAAGCGCTGCTTAGAACCGCAGAAATCAAACATTTTAGCGAACATGCAAAAGATTACGGTCTGAAACTCAATGGTTCGATTGAAGCCGACATCAAGGATGTTGTGCAACGCTCCCGCACTGTTTCTGCCCGTCTTAACGGCGGTGTCGGCTATTTGATGAAGAAAAACAAGATTGACGTTATCTGGGGTGAGGCAAAGCTTACCAAGGCAGCTTCGGGCGCAGGCCTTGGTGAAATTGTCGTCGGCAAAATCACCAAAAAAATCATGCAGCCACAAAATCCGATTCCGAAGGGTACTTTGGGCGAGGGGACATATCAGGCCAAACATATTATTGTCGCAACCGGTGCGCGTCCGCGTACATTGCCGGGTATCGAACCGGACGGGAAACTGGTTTGGACCTATTTTGAAGCGATGGTTCCAGAGACTATGCCTAAATCCATCGTCGTTATGGGGTCGGGCGCTATCGGAATCGAATTTGCTTCCTTTTATCGCGATATGGGCGCGGAAGTTACAGTTGTGGAAATGATGCCGCAGATTATGCCGGTTGAAGATGCGGAGATTTCTGCATTTGCTCGTAAGCAATTGGAGAAAAAGGGAATCCGAATCCTCACCGAAGCAAAAGTTTCTAAAATCGAAAAAACGTCCAATTCTGTGACAGCCCACATTGATATAAATGGCAAAACCGAGACCGTTACGGCAGATCGTCTGATTTCTGCGGTGGGTGTGCAAGGCAATATAGAAAATATCGGGCTTGAAGCGTTAGGCGTAAAAACCGAACGCGGTTGTGTCGTAATTGACGAATGGGGACGCACCAATGTGCCCGGTATTTATGCCATTGGTGATGTTGCAGGCGCTCCTATGCTTGCCCATAAGGCCGAGGAAGAGGGGGTTATTTGCGTCGAGTATATTGCCGGCCTTGAGACAGCCGAACCTTTGGATAAGAGAAAGATTCCCGGTTGCACCTATTGCACGCCGCAAGTTGCTTCCGTCGGATTGACCGAAGCCAAAGCCAAGGCGGCAGGTTATGACATAAGGGTCGGGCATTTTTCGTTTTCTGCGAACGGAAAGGCAATTGCCATGGGTGAGGATCAGGGTATTGTCAAAACAATATTTGACCGGAAAACAGGCCAGTTGCTTGGTGCTCATATGGTAGGTGCAGAAGTAACCGAACTGATTGAAGGATTCGTGGTTGCGATGAATCTTGAAACCACAGAAGAAGAGCTGATGCATACAGTCTTTCCTCATCCAACGCTTTCGGAAATGATGAAGGAAAGTGTCTTGGATGCTTATGGGCAGGTTTTGAACGCCTGACGAACATCAAGAAGTGAATTGCATTCTTATTGCTTATACTTCATATGAGGGGAGAAAGAGCGTGAGGTACTAAATGGTTACCGTTGTTGACACTTTATCGCAGAAACGGGTCCGGCATCCGGAAAAAGTCAATCGACCGGATTCCGAGGTTTTAAAAAAGCCTGATTGGATCAGGGTGAAAGCGCCGTCATTGCGTGGACAATATGCCGAAACCCGCCATATTGTGCGTGATAACAATCTGGTGACAGTTTGCGAAGAAGCTGGCTGCCCGAATGTTGGCGAATGCTGGACTCAAAGGCACGCAAGTTTTATGATTTTAGGGGCAATATGCACCCGTGCATGTGCCTTTTGTAATGTTGCAACCGGTATACCTCTTCCCGTCGATAAAGATGAACCCGAACGCGTTGCCGATGCTGTCAGACAAATGGCACTCAAACATGTGGTTATCACCTCTGTTGATCGTGATGATCTACCCGATGGTGGTGCCCAGCATTATGCCGATGTCATTCATGCGATCAGAAGAAAGTCACCTGGCACCACGATTGAAATCCTCACACCTGATTTTCGTCATAAAGAAGGTGCGCTTGAAACTGTGGTTGCGGCCAAGCCGGATGTATTTAACCATAATCTTGAAACCGTGCCGTCAAAATACCTGACGGTGCGTCCGGGTGCGCGCTATTTCCATTCGATCAGACTTTTGCAGCGGGTCAAAGAGCTTGACCCATCCATTTTTACAAAATCCGGCATTATGGTCGGGTTGGGTGAAGAACGGAATGAAGTCCTTCAGTTAATGGATGATTTGCGCTCGGCCGATGTCGATTTCATGACCATTGGCCAATATTTGCAGCCGACACGGAAACATCACCCTGTTATCCGCTTTGTTACGCCGGAAGAGTTCAAATCCTATGCCATTATCGGCAAAACCAAGGGTTTCCTTCATATGTCTTCAAGTCCGCTAACCCGTTCATCACATCATGCGGGAGAGGATTTTGAAGCACTGAGAAAAGCGCGGGCAGAAAAACTGGCCCATCAACGCGGATAAAGAATGCCAAAATTTAATACCCAGCGGAAAGTTCAGCATACCGATCTCGAGATGTTCAATCTCGTTTCGGATGTTGGACGATATCCGGAATTTTTGCCAATGTGTGAATCTCTCAATGTTCGCTCGAGCGAAGAGAGGGGAAATAAAACGCTGCTTACTGCCGATATGACGGTCGGCTATAAAATGATCAGGGAAACTTTCACGACACAGGTTCTATTGGATAAAGAAGAGCGGCGTATTGATGTCCGTTATATTGACGGGCCATTCCGCTACCTTGAAAACCGCTGGATATTCAAGCCCCTTGACGATGGCAAGTCATGCGAAGTCGAATTCTACATTGATTACGAGTTCAAAAGCCGGATGCTTGGCATGCTTATGGGCGCTATGTTCGATATAGCATTCAAACGTTTTACAGAAGCGTTTGAAATGCGGGCAGATAAGATTTATGGGGCTCAACAAGCCTGAATCCGGGTGGCGTGCAACATTTGTAATTTGATTTTTAAACAGTTTTGAAAACAGTTTTAAAAGTGTAATTTTAAACTGGATAAAAATAAGAAAGTTTAATGAAATCAATATATTAAATATGTTTAAGTTTTAATTTTATTAGTTCCATTCTATCTTTTTGTAAAACAGAAGACAGGTTATGGCTCTTGATGAGAAACTTAAAAATTTCGTATTTTGTATTCATTTTCATTTGTATCGCGGTTTGGTTGGCAACCGGCGAATTTTACGGCATCAATAATGGTTATTTTGCTTTCAGGCGAGAAGTTATTCAACTCACGGGTCTTCTTGCCTTTGCGGCAATGAGTATTGATGTGGTGATAGCCTGTCGTCTCAAATTGATTGACGATGCTTTAGGCGGGCTTGATAAAGCCTATCGACTTCATAAATGGCTGGGCATTACTGCACTTGTTACGGCCGTTACACATTTCCTTCTTACCAAGGGGACAAAATGGGCCGTGGGATGGGGATGGCTCGAAAAGCCTGTTCGTCATCACATCGATATAGCCAATTTGCCCCAAAAAATTGGTCTTGAATATGTGTTCTCGATTTGCAGGAAGAATGCCGAGGTTTTAGGGGAATGGGCCTTTTATATAGCCGTTGTTCTTTGCCTTGTTGCATTGATAAAGCTTATTCCTTACCGGTTTTTTGCTCATGTCCATACAATTCTGGCCGCAGTTTACCTTGTTCTGGTGTTTCACGCCGTCGTATTGACGAAATTTGCTTATTGGAGCGAACCATTCGGTTTGTTGGTAGGTGTTTCATCAATTTTCGGTTCTGTCGCTGCAATTACGGTTTTGCTCAAACGCTTCGGCTTTGGCCGTCACATCGCGGCGACCGTTACGGACTATACGATTGATAAAGCCAATGATGTCGTACGCTTGACTTTAAAAGTTACCGATAAATGGGCGGGGCACAAAAGCGGACAATTCGCGTTTATCACACTGGATAAAGGAGAAGGCGCCCATCCTTTTACAATAGCGTCTCATTGGAATCCGAAAAACCCCTTTTTGACGTTCTTTGTAAAAGATTTGGGGGACTATACCGATAAACTCGTAAAACAGAACCTCACAGGCAGGAAAGCGCGCATTGACGGGCCTTACGGAAAATTTTGTTTTTGTGATGACAAATCACCCGAACAAATCTGGATTGGTGCAGGCATAGGAATTACACCATTTCTTGCAAGACTTGACGAATTGGCGTCATTAAAGAAGGTCGATAACGGACAAATCAACTTTGTTTATGTTATCCAGACGATCAGTGGTAGCGAAAAACAAAAGCTTGCCGAATTGGCGCAATCGGCCGGTGTCAGACTGAAAATTTGGCTAACGCCTGAAGAGGGAAGGTTCAATGGTTCTGTTTTGAGGCAACTATTTGCGAACTGGAAACAATCATCAATATGGTTTTGCGGGCCCATAAAATTCGGTGAAACGCTGGAAGATGACATGGTTAAAAATGGCTTTGCCCGTGGGCGTTTTCACCGCGAATTATTTCAAATGCGCTAAGTTCGCATGGCTCAAAAAGGTTAAACAATTTATTGTTGAAACGAGTGCGGCCTTGCTCATGAACGTCATTCAATTTAACAGATCAAGGTCGCTTCTGTTTGCGGGTTTCGTGCTCTATCAAGATTGCCTGTGTTGAATTTCTGAGAATTTAATCCCAACCAAGGGGGAGGGTAGCGCTATTGCTATAATTTTGCAGGCGAAACAATCGACAATGAATATAAATTCAGCCAAACTTGCTACTTAAGAACAGGAACTCTGTTTTTCCGGTCTACCTCGAATTTTGGGCGCAGGTTGGAGAGTACCCCACGTTCGGCATTCAGTCTTTCTCGTAACCGGTGCGTTTAAGAAAAGGTCGCCACCAATATCAGCGTGGAAATAGTAAAACGGTTTAATGGAGTTGAGCTAAATGGGGATGATATGCATGCAATAATCAGCCAGCTAAACTCTGTTGATTGCCTCTATAACGAGATCCAATGCCCGTTCGACAGTTGCATGACGAACGTTTTCGCGACCAATATCGCCAAAACGGGCTTCAAAATGAAGTGTCGACTTATTCGCCAATGCAACAGCCATGTGGACGAGCCCCACCGGCTTTTCGGCGCTGCCGCCACCTGGCCCCGCGACCCCTGTAACAGAGACAGCAATATCGGCACGTGAGTGTTTTATACCGCCTTCTGCCATTGCAATCGCAACTTGCTTCGACACGGCACCAAAGGACTCGATCATATCGGACGGTACACCGACAAGCCTATTTTTTGCCTCGTTGGAATAGGTAATGAAGCCACATTCTACAACGTCGGACGAGCCTGCAATATCGGTCAGGCTGCCGATGATCAAACCGCCCGTGCAAGATTCTACAGTCGCCAGTTTCAAGTGGTGCAAACGGCAGGTTTCAAGAACTTTTGTTGCCTTGGCTTCAGCAATAAGAGTCATTCTGGAACACTCCCTGGATAGATAACTGTCGCAGTTGCGATTGCAGCAATTCCTTCTTTGCGCCCGACAAATCCCAATTTTTCGTTGGTCGTGGCTTTGACCGAAATACGGTCGGCGGAAATACCAAGCATATCCATGAGTTTTTCGGTCATTTCTTTTCTGTGTGGACCAACCTTCGGGGCTTCGGCAATCAACGTAATATCCACATTGGCGATGCGCCCTTTGGATTTTTTTATAATGGATACAGCATGACGCACAAAAATGTCGGACGAGACACCCTTCCATTGCGGGTCGGAAGGGGGAAAATGAGTACCAATATCTCCGGAACCTCGTGTGGCAAGCAATGCATCAGTCAAAGCGTGTAAAGCAACATCGGCATCCGAATGGCCGCTCAATTTCTTTTCATAAGCTATTTTGACACCGCAAAGTGTCACTCCGTCGCCCGGTTCGAATGGATGGACATCATATCCGTTACCGGTGCGAACATCCGGAAATTGGAAAGACGCGGGTGTCTGTTTTTCCTGATTTTTCATGGCTTCCTTTTTCATACGCAATTCGGCAATAGCAAGATCGGCGGGCCAAGTAATTTTCATATTTTCGCTGCTGCCAGTTACAAGTTTTATAGCGAACCCCGCCCATTCTGCCAAGGCACAATCATCGGTAAATCCGGTCAATCCTTGTTGCGCAGCTTCTTCATGCAATTTTAAAATTTTTAAAAAAGGAAATGCCTGCGGTGTTTGCGCTCCGAACAGATGATCGCGCGGCACCGTCTCGACAACGATACCATTGTCATCGGCACGTTTTAGTGTATCGGAAACGGCTACGGCAGGTAAAACTCCAAAATCGGGAGACAGTGCATTGTCAATCCGTTCAAGAAGCGAACGTGAAACAAGAGGCCTCGCACCATCATGAATAAATACATATTGAGGCTTTTTGTCTTCGCTTAAAGCATTCAAAGCGCGCAAACCACAAAGCGTTGATATCTGTCGTGTGTTTCCACCGTGAACAATCGCGACATGGTCCGCCAAGTCACCAATTGCTTCATGACAAAGCTTTTCGTCATCTTGATGGATAACAAGTATGATAGTCGCAAATAACCCGCTCTCGAGAAAACGCTTGAGCGTATGAAAAATGACTGCATGACCGCCAAGCGGCCGATATTGTTTGGGGCCATTTTCAGGCGAACCTATGCGTTCCCCCCTGCCAGCGGCTAATATGATGGCTGCGTTGGATATGATGCGCCCCTTCACAAACGGTTATAACAACAAACAAGAGATTATTAAATGAATTCCTAGCCAGATATTAGTTCAAAACCTTCGCGTTTTCATCATGTTCGTCATGCTCATGGATTCCGAGACGTTCCCTGAAAGTTGGCCTTTGCAAATCGGCAATGGAAGTTGCCTTCAACACGTCAAAAAAAGCCTTTAAAGCCTTGCTTAAGGTTGCATTGAGACCGCAAGAGTTCACCAATGGACATTCAATGGCGCCATTTTCAAAACACTCTGCCATTGCAAAATTTTCTTCTGTGACTTTCACAACGTCGGAAACAAAAATCTCGTCAGCAGGCTTGGCAAGCTTAACGCCGCCATTTCTTCCGCGCACCGTTTGCATCAAGCCGGCTTCCACCAGCGGATGAAGAATTTTGAACAAAAACAGCTCAGAAACCGAATAGGCCTTCGCTATTTCCGGTACGCGGCTCAATTCGCCTTCGTTAGCTGCGCAATACATCAACATCCGGATGGCATAATTCGTCTGTTTTGTGAGCCGCATTTCCGATCCTTTCAGTTTAAAGATATCTCTCTTTAATTTAGAACGATTCTTAAAAATGTGAAGATGTTTTCTTTACTTTTTTCAGAAGGTTTTATTAAAACATAGCGGAAATAACTATTCCACCCCCACTTGGGGATTCTCGTAAACATGGTTTTTTGCTTAAGCCGCTCAATTGCTGATCTTTTTCGGCGTATAATTGGTAACGTATTCATATAAAAGAAAATTTCGGCTTCATATCTCTTCTATAGTTCACTGAGTGCAAACAACCGAAAATCAATCCGAACGGTAATTCCAAGAATGGGTTGAGGCCGATTTTGACACATTGTGCATATAAAATGCGCGATTGGTACTTTGACGCGACAACAGGTCGTATTAGCTAAGTGGGATGAAACTCGCTTCACATAAAATCACATGCAAGCGGATAAACGGTTTTTCTTTCAATATAAATGCCAATTATTCCAGAATGCATAGTTGAGCGCGAAAGTTTCATAATTTAAAGAGAGGGATTTAGAACATCATCATGTTCCCGAATTCTTACGATGGTTAGTTAAAATTCTATATCTTTCTGTCAATCAATCTTTTTAGATAAGTGGGATTAACTTTTTAAATGCTTGCATTGTCTTGGTGAGAGGTAAGGAAGATTTTCATCGTGACATGTAGAAAAGTGAATTGATTTTTTAGGTCAGGAAAAAATCCCGATGCTTGGGGAGATGAGATATAACGGCGTGCAAAAACTCCGCTTTCCATTCTGAATTCCAAAATTTACGTATATTTGATGGTCGTTCGATTGTTTCTGTTGCATTTTCGCCACAAAGTGTTGCATCATTGATACGACAATTGCTCGAAATGGGAAGAATCGCAAATTGGCAAAGCCTGTAGAAAAAAGCGTATATAGCGGCAAGCGGCGCAATATGCACGCATTTTTCGGTATTATGGTAATCGCATTGGCGCTACTGACAGCGGTCGTCTCTTTTACAATTATGTTGGGCTTTACGCCTATTATTCCGAGTACTTTTGTCACTCTTGTTCTCATTGGCGTAAATAGCGTTTGGGTGCTCGGGCTTATAGCAATTGCAGTTTATGAGCTTATGCCGATTATTCAGGCATGGCGCGCACGACGGGCTGCTTCTAGACTTCATGTCCGAATTATTTCACTCTTTGCGCTGGTCGCGACACTTCCCGCTGTAGTGGTTGCGATTGTTGCCGGTGTCACGCTCAATCAGGGGCTTGATCGCTGGTTCGACACAACAACTAGACAAATTGTTGCTTCGTCGATTGATCTGGCGAATGGCTATGCTGATGAAACACTACAAAATTTGAAAAATTCTTCATACGCTATGGCATTGGCACTCGACAACAGACAATTGCTTGCTTTGAATCCGACTGAATATCGTTTGCAACTGACCCGCCATGCAGCTGGTCGCGACTTGCGAGGCGCATTTTTATTAAGTCCCAACGGTACGGTTTTTTTGCAAAGTAATCTCGGCGGCGAGGACAAGCTCCCGATCCCGCCAGCAAACCTTATTGTTCAGGCTACAAAAGGAAGCCCTTTTACTTTTCAACCGGGCGAACATGATTATTTCGGCATCATTTTGAAGCTCAATGACATTCCGAATACGTTTCTCTATCTGGTGCGGGATGTTGACCAGCGTGTTTTATCGGCTTTGCGACTGACCGAAGCAAATACTGCCCGTTATCATGATCTTAATGAAAATCGTATTCCGACCCAGATTGCTTTTGCAGTTCTTTATTTGTGTCTTTTCCTGAGTTTGCTGATCTCGGCTATATGGACGGGTATAGCAGTTGCTGACCGGTTGGTACGGCCTATACGTCTGCTGATCGGTGCTGCTGATGATGTCGCATCAGGGAATATGGATGTTGTTGTTCCTGTAAGGGCAAAAGACGGAGATGTCGGCCAGCTGTCAAGAACCTTCAATTATATGGTGAGCGAGCTCAAAAGCCAGCGCAACGAGCTTATCGCCGCGCGTGACCAGATTGACGAAAGGCGCCGGTTTTCAGAAGCGGTGCTTGCTGGTGTCAATGCCGGTGTGGCAGGAATTGACGAAAATGGCGATGTGACAACGATCAACAGGGCTGCCCAGGTCATGTTCGATCTTGATCCGGAAAAGGTTGTCGGAAAAAGTCTGATGTCGCTCAATCCGGATATCGGACAAGTGTTTGAAGTTGCGCGCTCGTCGGGGCGCAAAAATCATCGGGAACAGGTTACACTTTCGCAAGATGGGCGCAACCGTGTCTATAATGTGCAGGTCACAATGGAGGAAAACGACGGGAACGGGCAATCATGGGTTTTGACGATTGACGATATAACCGACCTCGTTGAAGCCCAAAGATCGAGTGCATGGGCAGATGTCGCCCGCCGGATTGCACACGAAATTAAAAATCCGCTTACCCCGATACAATTATCGGCCGAGCGCATACGCCGTCGCTATGGTAAAGTCATTCTGGATGATCGGGAAGTTTTCGACCAATGTATAGATACGATCATAAGACAAGTCGGCGATATTGGCAGAATGGTGGATGAATTCTCGTCTTTTGCCCGTATGCCTAAACCGGAAATGCACCTTCTTGATATGCGTGAGCCGTTAAGAGAAGCGTTCTTTCTTGTCGAGGTATCCCGCCACGATATAAAATTCGAGCGCGATTTGGGCGACACACCTTTAATGGGCGAGTTTGATAGCCGCCTTATCGGACAAGCCTTCGGAAATGTGATAAAAAATGCAAGTGAAGCAATTGATGCCGTTGCAGCTGATAAGGCTGTCGAAGGGCATATACTTGTTCGCTCTTACCGCGAAGGGGATAAACTCATTGCCGATATTATTGATAATGGCAAAGGTCTTCCCAAGGAACAGCGGCAAAAACTATTGGAACCCTATATTACGACGCGGGAAAAAGGGACAGGACTCGGACTTGCGATCGTGCGTAAAATTGTTGAGGAGCATGGAGGTTATATGGAATTACATGACGCACCACTGAATTTTTACAATGGACGTGGTGCCATGATCCGTATGGTCTTTCCGGCAGTAGAAACGGAAAAATCCGGTGCTGTTAAGGTAGATGTTGAGGAATAGGACGGTTAAGTGAGATGGCTTCAGATATTTTGATTGTCGATGATGAAGCGGACATACGCGAACTTGTCGGCGGAATACTTGAGGACGAAGGGCATGAAACGCGGCTTGCGGCAAATTCCGATGAAGCGCTTCAACAAATCGAAAATCGTGTACCAAGATTGATTTTTCTCGATATCTGGTTGCAGGGAAGTCGCCTGGACGGCTTGGCTTTACTCGACAAGATCAAAACCCGTTATCCGGATTTACCCGTTGTGATGATTTCCGGTCACGGGAACATCGAAACGGCTGTTTCCGCAATTAAACGCGGTGCTTATGATTTTATCGAAAAGCCTTTTAAAGCAGATCGTCTGATTTTGGTTGCCGAGCGTGCACTTGAAACGTCGAAATTAAAGCGCGAAGTCAGTGAATTGCGCAAACAATCGCCTGTTACGCCCGAATTACTCGGCAAGTCACTTGTTATGAACCATTTGCGCCAAACCATTGAAAAGGTTGCTCCTACGAATAGCCGTATTATGATTACCGGACCATCGGGGTCGGGTAAAGAGACAACGGCACGTGCAATCCATGCTCTTTCAAATCGTGCGAACGGTCCTTTTGTGACCATCAATGCGGCAACGATTACACCTGAAAGAATGGAAATAGAGCTTTTCGGAACGGAAATGGATGGTGGCGAACGCAAAGTTGGCGCTCTTGAAGAAGCCCATGGTGGCATTCTCTATATTGACGAGATTGCCGATATGCCACGCGAGACGCAAAACAAAATTCTGCGTGTTCTGACTGACCAGACGTTCGAGCGGGTAGGGGGGAGCAAACGCGTTAAAGTCGATGTGCGTGTTATTTCTTCGACAGCGCAAAATCTTGAAGGTTTGATTGCCGAAGGGCGTTTTCGCGAGGATCTCTTCCATCGTCTGGCGGTGGTACCGATTGCTGTTCCGCCGCTTGCAAGTCACCGCGAAGATATTCCGGAACTTGTCCATTATTTTATCCACCAGATATCCGAACAGGCCGGTATAAAACCGCGCGAAATCGGGGATGATACAATGGCAATCCTGCAGGCTCACAACTGGCCGGGCAATATTAGGCAGTTGCGCAACAACATTGAGCGTCTCTTAATTCTTGCACGTGGCGAGGGTGGGGATGGACCGATTACTGCCGAGCTTTTGCCGGCGGAAGTTGGCGATACGTTACCGCGAGCACCTACAGATTCCGATTTACATATCATGGCGCTGCCATTGCGCGAAGCACGGGAGCTTTTTGAAAAAGAATATCTCGTTGCACAGATCAACCGTTTTGGCGGCAATATTTCACGTACTGCAGAGTTCGTTGGTATGGAGCGGTCTGCTCTGCACCGTAAGCTCAAATCGCTCGGGGTTTCTTAAAATATGCGCGTAATCATTTGCGGTGCCGGGCAAGTCGGCTACGGAATAGCAGAACGCCTTTCCAGTGAACAACATGATGTTACGGTGATCGATATCGAACCGAAATTGATCGAAAAAGTTCGCGATACACTTGACGTTCGCGGCATTGTTGGCCACGGTGCACGACCGGATGTACTTCGTTCTGCAGGTGCAGACGAAGCCGATATGCTGATTGCTGTCACACTTTCGGATGAAGTCAATATGGTAGCCTGTCAGGTCGCGCATGCGCTTTTCAACGTGCCGACAAAAATAGCCCGTGTTCGCGATCAGTCCTATCTTGACCCGCAATATCAGGGGTTGTTTCAACGGGATGCTTTGCCAATTGATGTGGTTATTTCGCCCGAAATCGAGGTTGGCGAAATGGTGTTGCGTCGCATTGCATTACCGGGAGCATTGGACGTTCTTTATTTCAGTTATGACGAAATTGTTGCATTGGCTCTCGAATGTATGGAAGATTGCCCCGTCATCAACACACCGCTCAGACAGCTCACTGATCTTTTTCCGGATCTTTTGACGACAGTTACAGCTGTCAAAAGAGGAAAGAAGCTGTTTATCGCGCATGCCGATACAGAATTGAAAGTGGGCGACATCACCTATCTTGTGGCATCGCGTACACAGGTTCGCCGCGCATTGGGATTGTTCGGTCACGATGAACAGGCAGCCAACAGGATTATCATTGCAGGCGGTGGGCATATTGGTCTTTATGTTGCCCGTGCTATGGAAAAGCGCCAACACAAAGCCCGGTTACGTATTATCGAGGCAGATAAAGCGCGCGCTCTGGCAATTACCGACCAACTTGATCGTACGGTTGTACTGAATGGCAGTGCACTTGACCCGGCAATTTTGCAGGAAGCAAATGTCGATCAGGCTGATCTTATTGTGACATTGACCAATCAGGATCAGGTTAATGTGCTAAGCGCCATTATGGCAAAAATGTTCGGTTGCAAGTCGAACATGGTGCTGATCAACAATATGGCTTTTCAGGAATTTACCAGAACTGTAGGTATCGATTCCCATCTTAATCCGCGCAGTGTTACAATTTCCAAAGTGCTTCAGCAGATGCGCAGGGGGCGCATCCGCTCTGTCTATTCTGTCTCGAATGGAGAAGCCGAAATTATCGAAGCAGAAGCGATGCAAACTTCTCCTCTGGTGGGAAAACCTTTGTCCGAACTCGAACTACCGGAGGGCTTACGTATCGGCGCGATTTATCGTGACAATACGATGATACGCCCGAAAGGGGATACGCGTGTTCTGGCAGGCGATATGGTCGTTATATTTGCAATGGCTGATGCTGTGCGTGATGTCGAACAATTGTTTCGGGTCAGTCTGGAATATTTTTAAAGGGGTTTTTGATGGACATCTGCACTTTCTGGTATGGAGATCGGTTGCGTCCCATTGATTGGCTATGCCTTTCTTCCATGGTAAAAACCGGACAACATGTCAAACTCTATAGCCACGGAAACGTTGTGAATGTTCCTGATGGGGTGGAGCTTCTTGAGGCAGAGCCGATATTGCCGCTATCAACACTTTATCGACTTGATCCGGCGTTCCCCGATTTCAAGCCTATCAGGACAATTGTTCAGCTCTCTGATTTGTTTCGCGTAAGATTAATGAAAAATCGGGCTGGGGTCTGGCTTGATACCGATGTTTATCTTGTCAAACAATTCCATCCAGAAGAAGGGAAAGTATGGCTTGCGCGCGAAAACCGTTCGCGCGTTGGTGTTTCGGCGCTTTATCTTCCGGCCGACAATCCCATTATCAAGGAATACGACGACTATCTTGAAAGCGGCAAAATGGTACCGAACTGGCTCGGTTTCCACCGTGGTGTCTGGCTTCCATGGCGTCTCAAGAGACAAAAATTGCCTGTTGTTCCGGGACGTTTGGGCATTACTGTCTTTGGTAATGATGGTATATCGCGTCTTGCAAAAAGATATGGCTTTTTCAAAGAGGCTAAGGAAAAAGAAACGTTTTATTACTGGACCGGACGCGACACAGAGCGCATTTTCGATCCTGCTTATGGTCTTGAGCCATTGAACGATCCACGTTTTATCGGTTTTCATGTTCACAAGAAAGAAAGAACAGCCGATCCGATAAAAGAGGGAAGCTTTTATGATTGGGCAACAAAAAGGATACCCGGCTTTGATGAGATTTTGGCGGAAGAAAAAGGTGAAAACAACCATTTAGATGATGCCGGATTGGAACCTGTCCATGGTGTTTCGAGTTCTTAAGGATCGTCTTCATTCGAGCGAGGGGCGTTTGATAATGCAGTTTGCCCGGCCTTGCCGCTCGATTGAGTTGGTCGATTTAAAACATAAAAAATCCGCAGTTGTTGATGGAATTGCAAGTTATCATCAGGCATTCACTCTTTTCAAAATCAGGTGTTTATTATTTAAAAATAATGCGTCCCAGATAAAAATGATGCCAGCAATAAAGCTGAAAAGTCTTGAAGTCGCCGAGCCTAAAGCACATATATCGGCTTCCCTTAACAATTTTAAAAATTCATGATTTTGAAACAGCAGAAACTCCGGTTCTCGCTATTTAGTACCATTGTCGAGCAAAACCGGCCCAAGACGCAAAACAACAATCTATTGATCTTCTAATAGATTGATATTCTAGTTATAACGACATTTTAGGTCATAAACGACGATTCGTATGATATGGAAGTGAAAATGAGTGATCCGATCCAGACTGCCCTCAATCTTGTTCCGATAGTTGTGGAACAGACAAATCGCGGCGAACGGTCCTATGACATTTTTTCCCGCTTGTTGAAGGAAAGAATTGTTTTTGTCAATGGCCCGGTTGAAGACAACATGGCGATGCTTGTCTGTGCACAGCTGCTGTTTCTTGAAGCGGAGAACCCGAAAAAGGAAATCAGTGTTTATATCAATTCTCCGGGTGGCGTTGTTACATCCGGCATGGCGATTTATGACACAATGCAGTTCATTCGCCCCGCGGTTTCCACCCTTTGCATGGGGCAAGCCGCTTCAATGGGGTCACTATTATTGACAGCTGGCGCAAAAGGCCATCGTTTTGCATTGCCGAATGCGCGTGTCATGGTGCATCAACCTTCCGGCGGTTTTCAGGGACAAGCATCCGATATCGAACGCCATGCCCAGGATATTATTAAAATGAAACGCCGTTTGAATGAAATTTATGTTCATCATACGGGTCAGGATTATGAAACAATCGAACGCACACTCGATCGCGATCATTTTATGACAGCCGAAGAAGCCAAAGAATTCGGACTGATCGACGAAGTGATCCAATATCGTGCCGAAGCGGAAGAAGAGAAAAACGATCAGGCATAAGATGTGTGATTGACGGCTATAAAAACGCACAAAAACGAGGTTCTTTTTTGTAGCCGTTTTTCGAGGTTTATAGAAAAATAACGTTTGGCATCTACGTATCGGAATGTGAAACAATAGCGAGATAGATGGTTGAACCCATTATTTGTGTTAGTTTCTTGGTGAAATGGTCTTGAAAAGTCTAACCGAAAAGGCAAAATATTTTATGCAATTCGGGCGAAAGGAAAGAAGTAATGAGCAAAATTGGTAATAACGGGGGCGATTCAAAGAATACGCTTTATTGCTCATTCTGCGGCAAAAGCCAGCATGAGGTGCGTAAACTGATCGCCGGACCTACAGTCTTTATTTGTGACGAATGTGTCGAGCTGTGCATGGATATCATCCGTGAAGAAAACAAATCTTCCGGCGTGAAGGCTCGTGACGGCGTTCCGACGCCTCAAGAAATTATGGCTGTTCTTGATGATTATGTGATCGGCCAATCGCATGCCAAACGCGTTCTGGCTGTCGCTGTCCACAATCATTATAAGCGTCTTGCCAATCAGTCGAAGAGCAATGATATCGAGTTGTCAAAATCGAATATTCTGCTGGTCGGGCCTACTGGTTGCGGTAAGACCTATCTTGCCCAGACGCTTGCCCGTATCATTGATGTGCCGTTTACCATGGCCGATGCAACGACACTGACAGAAGCCGGTTATGTCGGCGAAGATGTCGAAAATATCATTCTGAAATTGTTGCAGGCTGCCGATTATAACGTCGAGCGTGCGCAGCGCGGTATTGTCTACATTGATGAAGTCGATAAGATTTCACGTAAATCGGATAACCCCTCAATAACACGTGATGTTTCGGGCGAGGGCGTCCAACAAGCGCTGTTGAAAATTATGGAGGGCACGATTGCTTCTGTTCCGCCTCAGGGTGGTCGCAAACATCCGCAACAGGAATTTTTGCAAGTCGATACAACCAATATCCTGTTTATTTGTGGTGGTGCTTTTTCAGGTCTTGAAAAGATTATTTCGGCACGCGGCGAGAAGACATCAATCGGCTTTGGCGCGACAGTCAAAGCACCGGATGAACGGCGTATTGGAGAAATCTTTCATGATCTGGAACCGGAAGATCTCTTGAAATTCGGTCTTATTCCCGAGTTTGTCGGTCGTTTGCCGGTTATAGCAACTCTGGAAGACCTTGATGTCGATGCTCTGGTTCAGATTTTGTCCAAACCGAAAAATGCTTTGGTCAAACAATATCAACGCCTGTTCGAGATGGAAGATGTCAAACTGACTTTCCATGATGATGCCTTGCGGGCCATTGCAAACAAAGCGATCGAGCGTAAGACAGGTGCACGCGGCTTGCGTTCCATTATGGAAAAGATTTTGCTTGATACCATGTTTGAACTTCCGACGCTTGAAGGCGTTCAGGAAGTGGTCATTTCGAGTGATGTTGTCGAAGGTAAAGCCCGTCCGCTTTATATTTATGCAGAAAGAGACCATCCGAAAGAAAACGCGTCTGCGTGATCTTTCATTTGTCTCTGATATTGCATCAAGCTTCGGGCAGCTTCGAGTTTTCACCATTGAGTGGCTCTTGATTTATCAGTGGTCAATTACCACCTTATCCCTTTGTGCGTAGGCATTTGCTTCATGTAAGGAGTGCCCGCGTTGCAAACGAGCCTCAGGCTCCAGAAAGGAATTGTTATGCAACATGATTTAGAGAAGACGACGGATGTCGGCAAAAAGCTTTATGCCGTTTTGCCGCTTCGCGATATTGTTGTCTTCCCCCATATGATTGTGCCGCTATTCGTTGGTCGCGAGAAATCCATTCGTGCTCTTGAAGAGGCGATGGGTCAGGATAAGCAGATACTTCTGGCAACCCAGAAGAATGCCTCTGATGATGATCCGAAGGCCGACGACATTTATGATGTTGGTACATTGGCAAATGTACTTCAATTGTTGAAGTTGCCGGATGGTACAGTAAAAGTTCTGGTTGAAGGCGTGAAACGCGCCAAGATCAACGGTTTTTCTGATAATGCCGATTATCATCAGGCTTACGCAACGCCTCTTGATGAACCGGAAGAGGATAAAGTCGAAATTGAAGCGCTGATGCGTTCGGTCGTTTCGGACTTCGAAAATTATGTGAAATTGAATAAAAAAATTTCACCGGAAGTCATTGGTGCAGTTAGTCAGATTGATGATGCAACCAAACTTGCCGATACAGTTGCCTCTCATTTAGCTATCAAGCTTTCTGAAAAACAGGAAATGCTTGCGTTACTATCCGTTCGTGAAAGACTGGAAAAGGCGCTTGCCTTTATGGAAGGCGAGATTTCTGTTTTGCAGGTTGAAAAGCGCATACGCTCGCGGGTTAAACGGCAAATGGAGAAAACCCAGCGCGAATACTACCTCAACGAACAGATGAAGGCTATTCAGAAAGAATTGGGCGATGGCGAAGATGGCCACGACGAGATTTCTGAGTTGGAAGAACGTATTAAAAAGACCAAACTGTCAAAAGAAGCGCGTGAAAAGGCAGAAGGTGAAGTCAAAAAACTTCGCAGTATGTCTCCGATGTCTGCTGAGGCGACGGTTATCCGCAACTATCTTGATTGGCTTCTGGGTATACCTTGGGGCAAAAAATCCAAGATCAAGAATGATCTCAACTATGCTGAAAAAGTTATGGACGAAGAACATTTTGGTCTTGAGAAGGTCAAGGAACGTATTGTCGAATATCTTGCCGTTCAAAGCCGTGCAGCAAAGGTAAAAGGTCCGATTATTTGTCTTGTTGGACCGCCCGGAGTTGGTAAAACATCACTTGCACGCTCTATTGCAAAAGCGACAGGGCGCGAATATGTCCGCATGTCACTGGGTGGAGTGCGTGATGAAGCAGAAATTCGCGGTCATCGTCGCACCTATATCGGGTCTATGCCTGGCAAGATCATCCAGTCGATGAAAAAAGCGAAGAAAAACAATCCGCTTTTCCTTCTCGACGAGATTGACAAGATGGGGCAGGATTTCAGAGGTGATCCGTCATCGGCACTACTTGAAGTTCTTGATCCTGAACAGAACAATACGTTTATGGATCACTATCTTGAAGTCGAATATGATCTTTCGGATGTGATGTTTGTAACCACTGCAAATACGTTGAATATTCCAGAACCATTGATGGATCGTATGGAAATCATCCGTATTGCCGGTTACACGGAAGAAGAAAAGATGGAGATAGCCAAACGCCATCTTCTGCCCAAGGTCATGAAGGAGCATTCTCTTTCCAAGAAGGAGTTTGTTGTTACTGATGAAGCAATCCGCTCGATCATCCAATATTACACGAGAGAGGCCGGTGTTCGCGGGCTCGAACGTGAATTGATGAAACTTGCACGCAAAGCGGTAACGGAAATCGTTAAGAAAGAAAAGAAAACCATCAAGGTTGACGATAGCAATATTGATGAATTTCTTGGCGTCAAAATATTCCGCTACGGGCAGATTGAAGGTGAAGATCAGGTCGGCGTTGTTACCGGACTTGCCTGGACAGAAGTCGGTGGTGAGCTTCTTACTATTGAAGGTGTCATGATGCCGGGCAAAGGCAAAATGACTGTCACAGGTAACCTGCGTGACGTTATGAAGGAATCTATTTCGGCCGCTGCATCATATGTACGCTCCCGTGCTGTCGATTTCGGAATTGAGCCACCTTTGTTCGAACGCCGCGATATCCACGTCCACGTTCCGGAAGGGGCTACGCCGAAAGACGGTCCTTCAGCCGGTGTTGCGATGGTTACCGCCATTGTTTCGGTTCTGACCGGTATACCTGTCCACAAGGATATCGCGATGACAGGCGAAATCACCTTACGCGGGCGCATTTTGCCAATTGGCGGTTTAAAAGAAAAACTGCTTGCAGCATTACGCGGCGGTATCAAGAAGGTTCTCATTCCGGAAGAGAATGCGAAAGACCTTGTCGATATACCGGATAATGTCAAAAACAATATGGAGATTGTCCCCGTAAGTTTTGCAAGTGAAGTTCTTGATCATGCCCTTGTTCGTCGGCCGGAACCAATTGAATGGGTGGAACCGACGACCCCAACGCTGACCGGCAATATGTCGGGCGACGAAGACGGAGTGAGCTCTGTAGCGCACTGAATCACGCAATAGGAAATGCTTAAAAAAGTTCGAGAAAAGGCGGTTTTAAGCCGCCTTTTCTTTTTCTTTTTGTTTCGCTATCGGGGAATGTAGCCTTTTTTCCGTGAATAACTGTGATTTTCCCCTGAAAACGGGCTTTTTTTAGTAAAATTGGCTTCTGTTTGCCATAGTTTTCAATAAACTCTCATCCAACCGGTTGAATCAATATTGTCCGGTGATAGAAAGAAAGGAATTATCCAATGAATAAGAATGAATTGGTCAGCTCTGTAGCTGAAAAAGCCGGCATCACAAAAACTCAGGCTGCTTCAGCCGTGGACGCATTCATTGCTTCCGTTACCGATGCTTTGAAAAAAGGCGGCGACGTTCGTCTTCCCGGTTTCGGTTCATTTGAAGTTTCCCACCGTGCAGCTACAAAGGGACGCAATCCTTCAACAGGCGCAGAAATCAACATTCCGGCTCGTAACGTTCCGAAGTTCTCGGCTGGTAAAGGCTTGAAGGACGCCGTCAACAACAAATAACAATTAGCTATTTAAAAAGCCCGACGTTTATCTTGAATGTCGGGCTTTTTATTGTCTTATTTTTAAAGTTATTATCGGGGTTTTAAATCGATAAACGGCTTCAATGCGTCAATGAATTCCTGAAGTTCGTGAACATTTTTCGCGTGATTATATTTTTGACAGCATCTGCGCAACGGAAAAAGTCCTGTCTCGCCAATTCCGTCAATCAATACGAGGGTTGTCTGACCATCCCTCGAACTTAAAAGAATATTGTCGAATTTAAGGTCATAGCAAATGACGTTTGTTGTCTTGACCCAGAGAATAAAATCTTCAATTTCCTTGCGGTAGTGCGGAATTTCGTTTTGGTAAAAATCAAAAGGTTTTGCATAGTTTCCCGACGCATCCCTTTCGGCTTTGACGAGTAATCCCCAACCGATATCTGTCGAAACGATTCCGGCAATTAGCATCAGATGTTTTTCATCCCGAGCCATGTCTGGGTCGGCAAAGTGCCGCATATATTCCCGAATTTCGCGGGTGTTGGGCGAGTTGATATCAATTGCTTTCCTGAATTGTCTTAGGCGTGAAAATCCGGCAATTTTATTACGCCAGGCCGATGAGGGGACTTTGACAAGATAATCCGGATTTTGCTCGTTAATATAAACCGAGCGGGTTAACCCTTCAAATAAAGGCTCTTTATCCGATAAGATAAGAAGATTATCCATTTTTACTTTATCCCGCTTCCGTTTCTCCGGTTAGACGCAACTTTTTATCCTCGTGTTTTCAATTGATATATTTTGCCACAAGACCGGGAGTGAGTTCTTTGAAATGACTGATGATTTTTGTCGGGTTGAAAGCGCTGACAGGTTTATCTGTATATCCGAAATCGACTGCTATAACCGGAATATCGGCGCTTTGTGCAGCAAGAATATCGGCTTGGCTATCACCAACCATCAGTGCTTTATCGGGGCTGCAACCGGCGCGTTCAATTGTTGAAAGGATGTGGCGTGCATTTGGTTTGTGATAAGCAAATGTATCGCCGCCGACAATCGTTATAAAGCGACTTGCTTCACCCATTCCCTCCAACAGGTGGCGAGCCAGTTTTTCATGTTTATTGGTACAAACGGCAAGCTTGTAACCGGCTTCCGAAAGTTTATCGAGTGCCGTATCGACGCCATCGAAAAATTGCGTTTTGCCTGGCATATTTTCTTCATAATGACGTAAGAACGTTACCAACAACTTTTCGACATGCGCGTTGTCCGGTTTGATTTTCTGGAAAGTCAGTGCACGTTCTATCATGATGCGCCCCCCCATACCGACGAGGCGGCGGATGTCGTCAGGAGTAAAAGTTTTTAATCCGTCTTCTTTAAGAGAGAAATTGAGACTATCGAGTAAATCAGGTGCTGAATCGACGAGTGTCCCATCAAGATCGAAGATAATTATGGGTGAGATACTCATTGGATTTTCTCCTCGTTCAGCCATGTTTTGCAATCGGCCAGTGCGCGCGCCGTCAGAGCGTGCTTCTTAGCCAGAATTTTTTCTTTTCCACGTAGACGTTTACCTTCTTTTCTCTCGACTTCAATAGGCGGGAAAAGACCAAAATTGATGTTCATCGGCTGGAAGGATTGTTTGGCTCCATCTTCAATTGCAATATGACCGCGCGTTATGTGGTTAAGAAGCGCCCCGAAGGCTGTTGTAACGGGAGGGAGTTTTTGTTCCAAGCCTTTATAATCGGCAATCGCAAAGCGACCGGCCACGAGCCCCATTGCTGCTGATTCGACATAGCCTTCGCATCCTGTCATTTGTCCTGCGAAACGCAAACGCTTAAGTTTTTTCAGTCTTAGCGTGTCGTCGAGGAGAAGGGGCGAGTTGAGGTAAGTATTGCGATGGATACCGCCCAGTCTTGCAAATTCAGCATTTTCAAGCCCTGGAATTGAACGGAAGATACGCGTTTGTTCGCCATATTTGAGTTTGGTTTGAAAGCCGACCATATTATAAAGAGTACCTAACGCATTGTCTTGCCTTAACTGTACAATGGCATAAGCCTTTACAGTCGGATTATGGGCATTTGTAAGTCCCATTGGTTTCATGGGGCCATGACGCAGCGTCTCGCTACCGCGTTCAGCCATGACTTCAATTGGCAAACAGCCGTCGAAATAGGGTACTTTTTCAAACTCGTGAAATTCGGCTTTTTCACCATCTATCAAAGCTTGTACAAAGCTTTCATAGTGTTCTTTGTCAAGCGGGCAGTTGATGTAATCTTTGCCGGTACCTCCCGGGCCCACTTTGTCATAACGGGACTGGTACCAACAAATATCCATATCAATACTGTCTTTATAGACGATCGGCGCAATAGCGTCATAAAACGATAGCGAGTGAGCGCCAGTAATGTTTGCTATCGCTTCAGCAAGACGGGGAGATGTAAGAGGGCCTGTTGCAATGATCACGTTTCCCCATTCTTCCGGTGGTAAAGTCGTAATTTCTCCTCGGTCGACGGTAATTAGCGGGTGGTTTTCTATCAGGTTTGTAATTGTTTTGGAAAAAGCTTCACGGTCAACGGCGAGGGCACTTCCGGCCGGTACCTGATGATCATCAGCCACCTTCATAATGAGCGAGCGGGCAAGGCGCATTTCAGCATGCAAAAGACCGACGGCATTGGTGGAAGCATCGTCCGAACGAAGCGAGTTGGAGCAGACGAGTTCGGCAAGTCCAGAAGTTTTATGCGCCGGCGTTTGTTCAACCGGTCGCATTTCGTGCAAAATGACAGGAATACCAGCTTCGGCAATCTGCCATGCAGCTTCACTACCCGACAGACCACCGCCAATAACGTGAAGCGGCTTCATGGAAAAATTCGACATTTTCATTGTTTGCATCAAACCGTAAAAATCAAAGGTGAGCCGGTCAATACCACCTTACGGTACAAAAAGCACGCAGGCAATGACCGGTTCTTAAACTATTTATGCTGGTCTTCCATACGATAAATCAGGTGCTTCGCTAGTGTTGATTTTTTAATATATGGCCTCAACCAATTATTTTGTGAAAGCCAGATGTTTCCTGAGATCAACTATCGGGAAACGAGTACAAGACGAATTGAGATTTTTTGTCGTAATGGATAAATGCGATTATGGCAGTCATGAAAGAGGCAAGACAGGTTATAAAATTTATTTTGCTTGAACCAGTAACCCAGGTGTAACGAATGAACTTTTGAACCGGCGATAACACCAATGAATGCCTTATCCTATTATATACTGTTATCCTGTTTTTTATATACTGAATGGTTTCTTAGCGTTGTATTTTAAAGAAAAAAGCCGCTCACCGGACGAGGTAAGAACGTTTAAAACTGTACATCCATTTTCTAATTGACGGGATTGTTCTTAATCAAGGTTTCCGTCCCAGTATCTTCCTTTATAATTTTATGTATCACGTTTTTGTTCTGTTTCTTTTTGCGAATATGGGTTAAAAAACGCAAGAGTCGGCTTTTTTCCTTTGATTGATAGAAATTGAATGATATAGAGACGCCGCTTGCCTATGGTTTGTTGCAAAACTGATTATCAGGATTTGCGGATGTGGCGAAATTGGTAGACGCACCAGATTTAGGTTCTGGCGGGTAACCGTGGGGGTTCGAGTCCCTTCATCCGCACCACAGCAACGGCCTTGAATGCAAAGAGAATTTTTGCGGGGTTCCGCTTGAGGCGGAAGTCCGCTTCATGGTATTCTGACGCTTTAGTGTTAGAGCAGAATTGGTATCGGACAGGGCTTAAGCACTTGTCCTCAGAAAAAATGAAGGTTGTTCGATGCAAGTTACCGAGACGCTTAATAAGGGATTGAAGCGCGAGATCAAAGTAGTGGTCCCCGCTAAAGATCTGGAAGCAAAGTTGAATGAACGTCTTGACGACGCTAAAGACAAGGTCAAGCTGAACGGCTTCCGCCCTGGTAAAGTGCCTGTCAGCCATTTGAAAAAAATGTATGGCAAGTCCTTCATGGCTGATGTCATCAACGGGATTTTGAAGGATACACCGCGTTCGATCCTTTCCGATCGCAACGAACGTTCGGCTACACAGCCCGAAATCGATATGAGCGAAGACGAAAAAGAAGCGGAAAAGGTCCTGAACGGCGATGCCGATTTTGTCTTTACTCTCAAATACGAAGTTTTGCCGAAATTCGACCTTAAGGACGTATCCGGTATTGCTGTTACACGCGAAGTTGTGGAAGTACCGGAGGCCGATGTCGACAAACAGGTCGAGAGGGTCCTTTCGTCAACACGCACTTACACCGAAAAGAAAGGCAAGGCCGAAGATGGTGATCGGGTAACGATTGACTATCTAGGAAAGCTTGATGGTACACCTTTCGAAGGTGGTGCTGATAACGATGCACAACTTGTTCTTGGTTCCAAACAATTTATTCCGGGATTTGAAGAGCAACTTGTTGGCGTAAAAGCCGGAGACAAAAAGGTCATCACTGTAAAATTCCCTGATGACTATAATGCCAAGCATCTTGCAGGCAAGGAAGCAACTTTCGACATTACGGTGAAGGAAGTTTCAAAGCCTGACGAGCTTAAAATCGACGACGAAGCCGCAAAGAAGCTCGGACTCGAATCACTGCAGAAACTACGTGATGTCATTCGAGAGCAGATCGAGAACCAGTATGGCACGATCACACGTCAAAAAGTAAAACGTCAAATTCTTGACGCACTCGACAATGATTATGATTTCGAAACGCCGGAACGCCTTGTCAACGTCGAGTTCAATAATATTTGGGCACAAATTACCAACGAATTGAAACAGGCCGGTCGCACCTTTGAAGATGAAGAGACAACCGAAGAAGCAGCGCGCGACGAATATCGCAAGCTTGCCGAACGCCGTGTTCGTCTTGGTCTTGTTCTGTCAGAGATCGGTGAAAAAGCCGGTATAACGGTTTCCGAAGATGAATTGCAGCGGGCTGTTTATGATCAGGTTCGCCAATATCCGGGGCAGGAAAAACAGATTATCGAATTTTTCCGCCGCACACCGGATGCTGTTGCCAATTTGCGCGCTCCAATCTTTGAAGAAAAGGTCGTTGATCACTTGCTGGGCAAGGTAAAGGTTACAGATAAAAAGGTAACTGCGGAAGAATTGGTAAAAGAGGAAGAAGAGGAAACTTCTCCGAAAAAGTCGGTCACGAAGAAAAAGGCCGAGAGCAAGAAATCGGAAAGCAAAAAGTCTGACGACAAAAAAGCATTGGCCAAGGCTCATAGTGAAGAAAAAGCCTCAGCTAAAAAGACTCCGGCCAAAAAGACAACGAAAAAAGATTGATCGTCTTTTTGAAAAAATAAATGAGGCTCGGTTTTACCGGGCCTTTTTTGTATGTATCGCACTCTTTGCTTGCACTTGAAGCTTGTTTGGACTAGCCAATAGAAATAATTTTGTTTTTTAAAGAGAATGATGGATTTCTAATGACACTCGTTGATGCCCGTACAGCTGACCCGAAACGTTTCATCTCCGGAGCTACCGGTGACTGGGAAGTCATTATAGGATTGGAAGTGCATGCTCAGGTAACGTCCAATTCGAAACTTTTTTCCGGCTCTTCCACAAAATTCGGGGCTGAACCCAATGCCCATGTTTCCCTTGTTGATGCGGCTATGCCGGGAATGTTGCCCGTTATCAACATTGAATGTGTGAAACAGGCAGTCAGAACCGGATTGGGATTGAACGCTAAAATTAACCTGAAATCCGTATTCGATCGCAAAAATTATTTCTATCCGGATTTGCCGCAAGGCTATCAGATTTCCCAGTTTGAACAGCCAATTGTGGGTGAAGGCAAAATTACGATTTCTGTCGGGCCCGATAAAAAAGGCGAATTCGAAGACGTGGAAATCGGCATTGAACGGCTTCATCTTGAGCAGGACGCAGGAAAATCTATTCACGACCAACATCCGACCATGTCATTTGTCGACCTCAACCGGTCGGGCGTCGCTCTCATGGAAATTGTTTCGAAGCCGGATTTACGTTCGTCTGATGAAGCAAAAGCCTATGTGACCAAATTGCGTACGATTGTCCGCTATCTAGGAACCTGCGACGGTAATATGGATGAAGGTGCCATGCGTGCCGACGTGAACGTCTCTGTACGACGTCCCGGGGAAGAATTTGGCACCCGTTGTGAAATCAAAAACGTCAATTCTATCCGTTTCATCGGTCAGGCGATTGATTATGAAGCCCGTCGCCAAATTGCAGTTCTGGAAGATGGTGGCACAATTGATCAGGAAACCAGACTGTTTGATTCGGCCAAAGGCGAGACGCGGACAATGCGCTCCAAAGAAGAAGCACATGACTATCGCTATTTTCCTGATCCGGATTTGTTGCCATTGGTTTTTGATCAGGCTTTTGTCGACGAGCTCAAGGCAGGGTTGCCCGCATTACCGGACGAAATCAAATCAGGTTTCATCAATGAAATGGGCTTGAGCGCTTATGATGCTTCCATTTTGGTTAGTGAAAAAGCAATTGCCGACTTTTTTAAGGAAGTGGCCAATGGTCGTGATGGAAAATTGGCAGCCAATTGGGTTATTAACGATCTTTTGGGCGCACTCAACAAAGCAAGTCTTGATATTTCACAATCTCCGATGAGTGCAGATCAGCTTGGCGGAATTATTGACCTCATCAAAGAAGGCACAATTTCAGGTAAAATCGCAAAAGATTTGTTCGAAATCGTCTGGAATGAAGGTGGGGATCCTGCAAAAATTGTTGAAGCGCGCGGCATGAAGCAGGTTACTGACACCGGAGCTATTGAAAAAACCGTGGACGAGATTATTTCTGCTAATCCGGATAAGGTGGCTCAGGCCAAAGAAAAACCGACATTGGCAGGTTGGTTTGTCGGACAGGTTATGAAAAAAACCGGTGGCAAGGCAAACCCACAAGTCGTGAACAAGTTGATAAAGGCAAAACTCGGGATTGAATAACGATCATGTGGATTCGCACTGCATCCAGGAATGATATCAATGCCATTCATGATCTTTTGGTTGAGACATGGCATGCTACATTAGATGATCTTGTCGGGCGTGAGGAAGTAGATCGTAAAATCGCCCATGATTACACCACCGACATGTTGAAGAAAATGCTGAGCCGTCCGGCATCCGAATATGTTGTGGCGGATGACGGCGATATGCTTCACGGCGTGGCTTATGCTGCACAAGGAGCGGTAAAAGGCGATTCTGAAATAGCGCTTGTTTTGCATTTATGTGTGAAGCCGGAAAGTTGGGGGCAGGGGATTGGTCAACGTTTGTTGATCGAACTTGAAGAAGCCTTTCCGTCGGCGCGAAAAATTCGTGTGGCACTCAATAAGAAAGACGTGCGGACACAAAAGTTCTTTGAAGAACAGGGATATAAGCACCTCGGAAAAAGCGGGGACAGCAAGTCGAATGATGATGTTGTTCTTGAAAAGACGCTGTTCTGATCACACGAATAATGACTTGCTTTTAGTGCGGTTGGGCGGCATAACAGAGAAAGTTTATTTTTTCGTTTAAAGCTTATGGGCTGAATTGAAGGAGCTCGTACTGAAATGGCTGGTATCTGGAAACAGATTTTTACATGGTGGAACGGAAACACCATTAATACGCGGTTTTTTACGTGGCTCAATGGCAAGCGCGTCGGCGAAGACGAGTTCGGTAATATCTATTACGAGGGTAGCCATCATAAAGATGGTTATACGCGTCGTTGGGTTATCTATAAAAATTACTCGGAAGCTTCAACAATTCCTGCCGGTTGGCATGGCTGGATGCACCATCGCACCGATACGCCACCGAGTGCAGAAGATTATCATGCTCGTGAATGGGAAAAACCGCATATTCCGAATATGACTGGAACAAGCAAGGCCTATTCCCCGAAGGGGTCGATTGCTCACCATGGGCAGCGCCCGCATGTTACTGGCGATTATGACGCCTGGAGACCGGGCAAATAACGGATTTTAACGGGAAAGCGTTTGGCTTTCCGCCGTATTGCCATAATTGTTAGTTAAGCGTGCAACCACTTTAAAGTCATTGTTGCGGTGCTATGAAATTTTTTAAACCGTTACCTACACATTGCTTGTTTGCCGTGGCCTGCTTGACTGGCTACTTTTCCGCTGTAACCGAATCTTTTGCACAGGAAACAACGCGTTTAAGCAATCCTGTTGCAGTCTTTTCAGGCCTCGATAAAATTACTGGTCGGATCACAACTTTCGATGTCTATATCGGAGAAACATATCAATTCGGTGCTTTACAGGTAACGCCACGTGTCTGTTATTCGAACTCGGCAGACGAGGCAACGCGCACTGACGGATTCGTCGAAGTCAACGAAATTACGTTAGATAAAAAAATTAAACGTATTTTTACCGGCTGGATGTTTGCCGATAGCCCCGGTCTTAATGCGGTTGAACATCCGATTTATGATGTCTGGTTGAAAGATTGCAAGCAGAAATCAAAAGTTCCGGCTCCGCAATAATCATTTCAAAAAAATAGAGATATATCTTCGAATTTTGATGCGGCATTGTGAGACAATTCCACAGTGGGGGGGCTTCGTTGAATTCCGGGAAAGATTCATCTCGACAATCTTGAGTAGGACGTTTGCTGGTTGGTTCTTGTTCAGGACTTTCCGCTATTGAAAATACTCGTCCGATAATAATAGCGTTCAATCTAACGATAAAGGATTAAAAAGATCGTATAATTTTTGACTGCCGCTTAACGTCAAGCCGTCTGGAGCTCGCTACCGATATCTGACCGAAAAAAATTAAGGGTCGGTTTGATTGTTAAAAATCCGATGTAATGAGCCGAAAACGCGCAAAGATAACATTAATCAGGGCAGGACGATGTCATGACAGTTCTGAAAGTTATGCGACCACACGTATGCAGGGCTATATTTCTCCTCTCATTCCTCGTGTTTTTAAGCGGATGTATGGCTTATCTTGAGGTGTGGCAAATATCTTTTTAATAGAATTAAAGCTTCTCAAGCTTGGCGTAAGCATCGCGGTGTAATCTCGCCATTAATCAATCACAGTGTTGAAAGGCTGGATATGCCATCGTTTC
>NZ_CAMLFE010000002.1 GCF_946479275.1 uncultured Bartonella sp. | reverse complement strand
CATCAGCCAGAATAAGCCGCCCTTCTGCATCGGTATTGCCGATTTCGACGGTCAATCCTTTTCTGCTTTTTAAAACATCACCTGGGCGAAAAGCATTTCCCGAAATCGAATTTTCCACGGCCGGAACGATAAGTCGCAACTGGACAGGGAGTTTTGCATCCATGATAAGTCGGGCAAGCCCCATAACATTGGCAGCTCCCCCCATATCTTTTTTCATCAACAACATGCCGTTTGCGGATTTTATATCAAGGCCGCCACTATCGAAGGCCACTCCCTTTCCCACCAATGTCACTTTCGGGCGGTTCACTTCTCCCCAGCGAAGATCGATAATGCGCGGGGCCACCGAACCGGCACGGCCAACGGCATGGACCATCGGGAAATTCTGTTTGAGAAGATCATCTCCCCAGATACTTGTAACATTCGCACCGTAAGTTCTTCCCAATTGGCGTATTGCCTCCTCGATCGTGTCGGGCTGCATGTCATTGGTAGGTGTATTGATGAGATCGCGCACAAAAAATGTTGTTTCAACGAGACGTTTGAGTTCACTGCGGTCAATATTTTCCGGAAGGGTGAATTTTAGTTTTTTGTCGCCTTTGGTTTGAAGATATCTGCTGAATTTATAACTTCCTAACCCAAGTCCGAGAAAAAAATTAAGCGGGTTTTCCGGCAAATTGGCAAAGTACCATTCACCTTCCGGCAGTTGTTTAAACAAATTTCCGGTTATAAAGG
The DNA here is from genome assembly GCF_946479275.1 of uncultured Bartonella sp. GTDB lineage: Bacteria > Pseudomonadota > Alphaproteobacteria > Rhizobiales > Rhizobiaceae > Bartonella. The sequence continues at coordinate 458,028 of NZ_CAMLFE010000002.1, read as the reverse complement.
CATCGCTGCCGTCGCCCGCTCCAAGGTAGGCTCTGGAAGCGGTCCCGTCATTATCAGGAACCACCAATATGTCACCGCTTTTGCCGGTGAAGTGATTGGCTTTTGCCCACGAGGCTGCAACGGGGTCTTCGGAAGCAAAAGATTCATCATTTTCGGCAACCAGAATGATCGGGTGGCTGTGTTCGGATTGTTCTATTGTAAATTCAATCGGACAAGACGTTATCGGAGCCAATATTCGCGACATAATTCACCTATAATTTTCTAAGCGCAACATATTCCACCAGATGATCGCTGCCCTTGCGTAAAATAAGATCGGCGCGTGGTCTTGTTGGCAGAATATTTTCTTCAAGATTTTTCAAATTGATTGTGTTCCAAAGCGTTTCGGCAACGGCCATGGCTTCATTTTCCGTCATTTTTGCATAACGATGGAAATATGAATCGGGCTTCTGGAATGCAGTGAGTCTGAAACGGCGAAACCGCTCCATATACCAATGACGGATAATTTCGGTTTTTGCGTCAATATAGATAGAAAAATCGAAAAAATCGGAAACAAATGGCACAGCTTTTCCGTCGCGCGGTAAATCCCTGACCTGAAGCACGTTAATACCTTCGACAATAAGAATATCCGGCCGGTCTACAACAATTTGCTCGTTTGGCAAAACATCATAAGCCGCGTGGGAGTAAAGTGGCGCTACGACATCGCCCATACCTGCCTTGATGGCAGAAAGGAAACGCAAAAGTTTGCCGACATCATAAGAATCGGGAAACCCCTTTCTGTCCATCCTGTTTTCAGCCTTAAGGACTGCATTGGGATAGAGAAAACCGTCGGTTGTTATCAGATCTACCTTGGGGCTTGATGGCCAGCGTTTAAGGAGTTCTTGCAGGATGCGCGCGGTGGTTGATTTACCAACTGCAACCGAACCGGCAATCCCGATAATAAAAGGTGTTTTTGCAGTGTTTTGTGTGCGCAAAAACCGCTTTCTTTTCTGGAATAAAGTCTGGATTGCTTCGACATGGGTCGAAAGCAAACGGGATAGAGAAAGATAAATACGTTGAACTTCCTGAAGGTCGATCGGATCGCCGATAGAGCGTAACCGTTTGACCTCGTCAAATGTCAGGGTCAATGGCGTATCGGCGCGAAAGACAGACCATTCATAGGCAGTGAAAACACTGTAGGGTGAATATCTTCCGAAAACGAAGTCACCAAGGTCGCCGGACTGACCGGCAGGCTTCAACGCGTTACCCATTCTTTCTGGACGCCTTTTCCTCAAGTCCCGATTGTGCGGTGCGCCTTTCAAGCTCTTTGATGACGTCATCAAGCTTTATTCCGCGTATATGCCACATAACCAGCAAATGATAGATAAGGTCGGCACTCTCGCTGATGAAATGTTTGTCGTCTTCAGCAAGCGAAGCGATAACAGTTTCAACCGCTTCCTCACCCATTTTCTTCGCAGCACGCCCCATTCCCTTGTTTACGAGGCTTGCCGTATAGGAACTGCCATCGTCAACCATTGCCCGTTTGGCAATGGTATTTTCAAGGCTATGCAAGCTAAAATCAGTCATTCACCTTCTCCAAATTCATCCATGCGTACAGGAATGCCGGCTTTTGCCATATAGTGTTTTGCTTCGCCGATGCTATAGGTTCCGAAATGGAAAATTGATGCGGCGAGCACCGCTGTTGCATGTCCGTCACGGATACCGGCCACAAGATGGTCGAGTGTTCCGACCCCGCCCGATGCAATAACAGGAACGTCCACTGCATCGGCAAGGGTGCGGGTCAAAGCAATGTCATAGCCTTCTTTTGTCCCGTCACGATCCATCGAGGTAAGTAGAATTTCACCGGCACCTTTTTTCTCAACAAGACGGGCAAATTCGATTGCATCTATGCCGGTCGGGTGCCTCCCGCCGTGCGTATAAATTTCCCAATGCCGGTTTTTGCCATCACTTGCGACTTCTTTGGCGTCAATGGCGACGACAATACATTGGTTGCCGAATTTATCGGCAGCTTCGGCAACAAAATCGGGGTTTTTAACAGCGGCGGTGTTTATCGACACCTTGTCGGCACCGGCAAGCAGAAGTTTGCGAATGTCGTTTACAGTGCGCACACCTCCACCAACAGTGACAGGCATAAAGCATTGGTCGGCTGTGCGTGCTACAACATCGAACAATGTTTCGCGATTGTCGCTGCTTGCTGTGATATCAAGAAAACACAATTCATCGGCACCGGCGCTGTCATAGGCTTTTGCGATTTCAACCGGATCACCGGCATCAATAAGATCAACAAAGTTGACCCCTTTGACCACACGTCCGTCTTTGACATCAAGACAAGGGATAATACGCGCTTTGAGTGTCATGATTGCCCACTCCTTCCGGCTTTTTTATTTGCCTCGTCAATCAATGCCAATGCTTCCTTCGCATCAATATGCCCGTCATAAAGAGCACGTCCGGAAATGGCACCGTTCAATATGGCAGCATCGGGTGAACACAGCCGTTTGATATCCTCCATCGAGGCAAGACCGCCGGAAGCAATAACCGGAATTGAAACAGAACGGGCAAGATCAAGGGTCGAATTCCAGTTAATACCGGTGAGGATACCATCGCGATCAATATCGGTATAGATAATGGCGGCAACACCTGCACCTTCAAAACGTTTTGCCAGTTCAAGGGCGGAAAGTTCGGACTCTTCAGCCCATCCTTCGACAGCGACTTTGCCACCGCGAGCATCAATACCAACAGCAATTTTTCCCGGAAAAAGTTTGCAAGCCTCACGAACCAGTTGCGGATTTCTGACAGCAACAGTGCCAAGAATTACGCGGGCAAGGCCCTTTTTCAGCCAGTTTTCGATATGGGCAAGGGTTCTGATGCCACCACCAAGCTGGACGGGGTTTGTCGTTGCGCGCAATATCGCATCAACAGCTGAACCGTTGACTGTGACACCTTCAAATGCACCGTTGAGATCAACAACATGAAGCCATTTGAAACCTTCCGACTGGAAGTGGTGGGCTTGTGCGGCAGGATCAGCACTATAAACAGTTGCCTTATTCATATCGCCGAGTTTTAAACGAACGCAAAACCCGTCTTTAAGATCAATTGCAGGGTAAAGAATCATGGTTTCCATTCCAGAAAATTGGCAATGAGTTGAAGGCCGAGACGCTGGCTTTTTTCCGGATGAAACTGCGTCCCGAACATATTATCGCGGATAACTGCTGCTGTGACCGGTCCGCCATAATCGGTTACCGCCAATAATTCATCAGGATTTTGACAATCAAGTTGATAGGAATGGACAAAATAGGCGTGAAGCCCGTGTTCACCGGTGCGGATGCCAGAAAATAGCGGATGGCTCTGTTTCAATTCGAGAGTGTTCCAGCCGATCTGGGGCACTTTCAAAGCATCGTCTCGAGGCTTTATCAAAGTGACATCACCCTTAATCCAGTTTAGCCCGTTGGTGATTGCTTTTTCCATTCCGCGGGAAGCCATGAGTTGCATACCAACGCAAATCCCCATGAAGGGATGGCCACCTTTCAGCACCCGTTCATTCAAAGCTTCAACCATTCCCTGAACGGCATCAAGTCCGGCCCGACAATCGGCATAGGCACCGACACCCGGCAAAACCACGCGGTCGGCTTTCATAACATCTTCTGCCCGATTGGTGAGGATAATATCCGCATTTATGCCATGGTCATGGCTTGCACGCTCGAAAGCTTTTGTGGCCGAGCGTAAATTGCCGGAGCCGTAGTCGATAATTGCGACTTGCATTTTATCAACCTTTCAAAGTGCCCTTGGTCGAAGGCACGGCATTTTTCTGGCGCGGGTCTTCCTCGATTGCAGCACGTAAAACGCGGGCTACCGATTTGAATGCGGTCTCGGCTATATGGTGGCTATTCAAGCCGTAATGATTGACAATATGAAGCGTAATTCCGGCATGCTGGGAAAAAGCCTGAAAAAACTCTCTCACCAATTCGGTATCGAACGAGCCGATTTTTTGTGTCGGAAATTCAACCTTGAAAATGAGAAACGGGCGTCCCGATACATCAATAGCCGCTCTCGTGCAGGTTTCATCCATCGCGAGATCAAGCGAAGCATAACGGCGAATGCCGCGCCGCTCGCCCAAAGCCTGTTTGATGGCTTCGCCCAACGCAATTCCGCAATCTTCAACCGTGTGATGATCGTCAATATAGGTGTCACCGACAGCCTTGATTTTCATATCAATCAATGAATGGCGGGAAAGTTGTTCCAACATATGATTGAAAAATCCTACTCCGGTATCAATCTCGAATGTTCCTGTTCCGTCAAGGTTGACCGAAACCGAAATATCTGTCTCGTTGGTTTTGCGTTTTATCGTTGCTGAGCGCGTCATTTTGTTCCCGTTCCAAGAAGCTTGAAAGAAGCTCCACTTGTTGTCATTTTCAAAACCTGACGATGAGTACAAGACTTAACGAAGCAGTGTTATTTATAAGCTTTGCCAGCGTCACTTTTGAAGTAGCAATGTTAAATCATTAGCGCAAAATATCCAATTGCTTTCACGTCTTTTTCATCAATCAATCGGTTTTGTGACTTTAAACAGTTTTTACTGTCTCACCGATTTGCCAGTGACCCCATTCTTTTGCAATTTTCTCTTTATCATGACCGGCTGAAAGAAGAGCCCATAATAACAGCCTCGCTTTTAAGGGCGAAAGCCACCCGCCCATCAGCACGCCGCTTTTCATCAGATCAATTTCCGAACCTTTATAGCCATAGGTTCTCTCACTCGTTGGCCCGCTATAGGCCCGTGTTGCCACAATAACCGGCAGAGTGCCCGCATAATTTTTAATAATATCGGCTTCCGCGAAACTGACATGGCCTGAGCCGAAACCGGCAATCACAACGCCCTGATAAATGCCGCTTGAAAATAAGAGTTCAAGATGATCTCCTCCTGAAGAAAGGCAGGCTTCGACAAGCGCAACTTTTTTATCAAGCGTTTTTGGTCGCCTTAGCGGTTTTGGTCGTCTATCGATAGAGTGGAAGAAAACCGGTTTTTCCTCGATAATCACACCAAGCGGGCCGACTAAACCTGATTTGAAAGTTTCAACTTTGAGTGAATGACTTTTTCTTACAAAATAGGGGGAATGGATTTCGTCATTCATCACCACCAAAGCGCCGCGGCCAATGCTTTGTTCATCTATTGCCACGAGTAATGAGGATAAAAGATTGGCTGGCCCGTCGGCACCGGCTGCCATTGGTGCGCGCATGGCACCTGTTATAATGAGCGGCTGCGGCTTTTGCCAATAAAGTGAAAGGAGAAATGCTGATTCTTCAAGCGTGTCGGTCCCTTGTGTCAGGATGACAGCTTTTGCACCTTCATCAATCTGGTTATTTGCCCAATCAAGAGCTTCAAACAACACTTTGAAGGAAAGGGAACCGCTTGGCAGTTTTGCCAATGTTTCGGCATGTATTGTAGCAAGTTCGGTAATGCCCGGAACTGATTTTGTAAGCTGGTCGGCCGAAAGTTCAGGCTCCACTCCGCCGGACTTTCCAGCAACCATGGCAATTGTGCCACCCAATGCACCAATAGCAACCTTCGGCAATGGCATTTTATGTTTTCCTTTGAGAATTGGAATTTGCCAAGCATTAGCAGCATTTGATCAAGTCAACAATGCGCTTTGATGACAAGTTATAATTGAGCGGTTCTTTTCAAAAACGAATGTTTTTTTAAAAAGTACCAAGGTATTTAAAATGTCTTCGTCAATATGGTTGAGTTTTAATGTGCGAGTTCCTAAATATGCACTCTATATAGCCGCTTTTCATTGCTTTTAACGAGGATGGAGCGTGTGGATAAAAGGAGTTTACTTGTGACAGAACATAAGCCCGATACAATGTATGGCACGACCATCATTACAGTTCGTAAAGGCAATAAGGTTGTCATTGCCGGCGATGGACAGGTGACATTAGGGCAGACAATCATGAAGGGTAATGCAAGAAAAGTACGCCGTATTGGCAAGAATGGATCGGTAATTGCCGGTTTTGCCGGTGCAACAGCCGATGCATTTACCCTGCTTGAACGGCTTGAAACCAAGCTTGAACAATATCCCGACCAATTGATGCGTGCCTGTGTTGAACTTGCCAAGGATTGGCGTACCGATCGCTATTTGCGCAAATTGGAAGCGATGATGTTGGTGGCCGATAAAAATGTAACATTGGCTTTGACCGGTCTTGGCGATGTGCTTGAACCTGAAGATGGCATTATGGCAATCGGTTCGGGCGGTAATTTTGCTCTTTCGGCAGCGCGTGCACTGATCGATACCGATATGGATGCCGAAACAATTGCCCGCAAAGCCATGAAGATTGCTTCCGATATTTGCGTTTACACCAATAGCAACTTTATTGTTGAAACGCTTGATGCCGAATAATGATTGAATATTTCCATGTCGCTTCTTGTCGGTTGAGCGTTATGCCTGACAAGAAGTGCGAAAGAGAGAGCACTTTTAGATGAGTTCTGTATTTTCCCCCCGCGAAATAGTTTCCGAGCTTGATCGTTTTATTATCGGACAAAAAGATGCCAAGCGCGCTGTTGCTATAGCATTGCGCAACCGTTGGCGCCGCCAGCAGCTTAAAGGCGAAATGCGCGAAGAAGTGATGCCGAAAAATATTCTGATGATCGGGCCGACCGGTGTTGGTAAGACCGAAATTGCACGGCGTCTCGCAAAACTTGCAGGTTCACCTTTTGTCAAGGTTGAGGCCACCAAGTTTACAGAGGTCGGCTATGTCGGCCGTGATGTCGAACAGATTATTCGTGATCTGGTTGAAGTGGCAATCAATCTTGTACGTGAAAAAAAACGCGAAGCGGTGAAAGCCAAAGCCCATATCAACGCAGAAGAACGTGTTCTGGATGCGCTGGTTGGCAAAACTGCAAGTCCTGCAACGCGCGACAGTTTCCGCAAAAAATTGCGTGAGGGCGAGCTTGATGATAACGAGATTGAAATAGAGGTGGCCGATAACAGCCCGAATAATGCCCCTACATTCGATATTCCCGGCATGCCGGGCGCACAGATGGGCATTATGAATTTGTCCGATATTTTCGGTAAAATGGGTGGACGCACGAAGACGCGAAAAACAACGGTCAAAAATGCATTCAAACCATTGATCGAAGACGAGTCCGACAAACTTCTCGATCAGGATCAGATTGTTCAGGAAGCACTTCGTTCCACGGAAAATGACGGTATTGTCTTTATCGACGAGATCGACAAGATTGCAGCGCGTGAAGGTGGCCTTGGTGCCGGTGTTTCGCGTGAAGGTGTGCAGCGCGATCTGTTACCTTTGATTGAAGGAACAACGGTTGCCACCAAATATGGTCAAATCAAAACCGATCATATTCTGTTTATCGCATCAGGTGCGTTTCATGTTTCGAAACCTTCCGATCTCTTGCCTGAGCTTCAGGGACGGTTGCCAATCAGGGTTGAACTTAATGCACTCACACGGGAAGATTTCCGCCGCATTCTTACCGAAACGGAAGTCAGTCTTATCAAGCAATATATTGCTTTGATGGCGACCGAAAATGTGACGCTCGAAATTACCGATGATGCCATTGATGCTCTGGCCGATATAGCGGTGGATTTGAACTCTACTGTAGAAAATATCGGCGCCCGCCGTCTGCAAACAGTGATGGAACGCGTTCTTGACGAAATTTCTTTCACAGCACCGGATAAATCGGGCACAACCTTCAAGGTCGATGCGGCTTATGTCAAGAAAGCCGTTGGTGACCTTGCCGCCAATGCAGATTTGTCACGTTTTATTCTGTAGTTTTAAAATAAACAGATTGCATATATTCTGTCAGAAACAGCCCTTCGGGGCTGTTTTATTTTGGATATAGCGGCCTTTTAGGCACTTCCGACTTCTTATGACAATTGAAGAAGCGAGATCATTGTCAGGCTTGCGGTCGCCAGAATGATGATGGATATGAAAGCTGTCAGAACAACCCGTGGACCGGATTTTTTCAAAGCCTTTATATCAACACCCAGTCCTAAAGCGGCCATTGAAATAACAGTCAGGATTTTTGCCACAAAAGCCATGGCATCGAGTGCCAATTGGGGAATGATAGCGCAGGAATTGGCAAGCAAAAGAATGATGAAGCCGATAATGAACCACGGCACCATTTTGCTGAATTTGAGTTTGGTGTTGGCTCCTAGCCCGTAAATGAGGCCGATCACAAATATCACCGGCCCAAGCATTAACACACGAACAAGTTTGACAAGTGTCGCTGTCTGCACACTGATAAGTGATACAGGGGCTGCCGCAGCCAAAACTTGCGGCACAGCATAAACAGTCATACCGGCAAGAACCCCGTATTGTGTAAAGCTTAAGCCCGCTAGCGGGACAGCAAGTGGCAAGACCAGAATAACAACAATACCGAGTGCGGCTGTAAAAGCAATTGATGAAGCCACATCCGAGCCTTCTGCTTTGATGACCGGTGCAACTGCGGCAATCGCCGAATTTCCGCAAATCGAATTGCCACAGGCCACAAGCAAGGCGAGACGCGGAGCAAGGCCCAAAAGTCTGCCGATTGCATAGGTTATGGCAATCACACAGGCGACAATGACGATAATACCGACAAGCAATCCGAAACCGGCAGCGACGACCGCACTCACACTGATACTTGCCCCCAAGAGCACAACCGCGCATTCAAGAAGAATTTTTGCCGAAAATCCGACTCCTTCCGCATATTGGGATGGAATGCCTTTGACTGTCCGGATGATTGCGCCAATCAGGATGGCAAGAACCAGACTTTCAAGCCAGGCCTCGCCGAAGATGAGTTTTTCAAGCTTTTCCAGAACAATGGCAACAGCCGAAATAACCGCGCATAATATGATGCCCGGCGCAAAACGAAAGAAAATTGCCTGAATTCGGCTAGCCATATTGAAATATCCTTTTTTTAAAATCTGCTAGCGCTGTTTAATCATGTAATCAATTTTCAAATATGTTATGAATTGTTCGATTTGATCGAACATTGGCACGGCAATGATTACATTTGAACAGATGCGGATATTTCTGGCTGTCGCCGAACGCGAGCATTTGACCGAAGCGGCGAAAGCTCTTTTATTGACACCTTCAGCCGTTTCCAGTGCCATCCACATGATTGAAGAACATTATCAGGTGCGCCTTTTTAATCGCATTGGACGACGCATCCAATTAAGTGATGCGGGTTCTGTCTTTGTAGAAGATTGTCGCCGCACATTGGCGCAAGTCAAACTTTCCGAAACAACTTTGCGTGAATTTAGCGGTCTCAAACGTGGGGCACTCGGTCTCTATGCGAGCCAGACAATTGCAAATTATTTTTTGCCACCAGTCATTGCAAAATTTCGCAATTTATATCCGGCGATAACTGTCAAAATGTCGATCGGTAACACCGAACAGGTCGAAAATGCTGTTCTATCAGGCCTAACAGATATCGGTTTTGCCGAAGGAACTATCAAAAATGAAAACCTCCATCGTCAAAAAGTGGCAGATGACGAATTGTTCACTATTGCCGCAAAAAACCACCCGCTTACGAAAAAAACTTATGCGAAGTTTAAAGATATATCAGCCTTTCCGTGGATTTTGCGTGAAAAAGGTTCAGGAACACGGGCCATTTTCGAGCAGTCACTTTCAAACCATGGATATGACTTCACCGATCTTGAGGTGATGCAGACTTTCCCGTCGAATGAAGCAGTGCTTTCGGCGGTTGCGGCATCAAATGCTCTGACTGCCATTTCAAAACGTGTAGCTTCGGCTTCGCTTGCCTCAGGACTTGTTGAAAGGTTGAATTTTTTATCCGTAAAGCGTGATTTTTTACTGTTACTCAATCCGCAACGCTTCAAAACCAAAGCGGTTGGTGCTTTTATTGATTTGCTTGATGGCTGATTTTATCAAACCGACAAGCAATAAGGTTAAAACAATGTGGGAAAGAAAACAGTCAGACGAATAATGAACTGCCGGATGGGATCGATGATGAAGAAAACTCTTATGATGCTCTTTTTGGGGTGCTCGTTCTTGATGCTGACACAAGCCGATGCGTCGAAACTCAATGATGTCCTTGACATTAAAACATTACGTGTTTGCACCACCGGCGACTATAAACCTTATAGCTTTTTGAAAACTGACGGTACCTATGAAGGCATCGACATTTCCATGGCGCGTTCTTTGGCCAAGTCGCTTGGTGCCGAGGTTGAATTTGTGCAAACAAGCTGGAAAACGCTGATGGCGGATTTCCTTGATGACAAATGTGATATTGCAATGGGCGGAATTTCGATTTCGCTTGCCCGCCAACAACAGGTTTATATGTCGGAACCACTTGATGTGGATGGAAAAATTCCGTTTGTACGCTGTGAAGACGTAAAAAAATATAATACGTTGGATGCACTTAACCGCAAGAATGTTCGTGCAATCGAACCCGCCGGCGGAACCAATGAAGCCTTTGTCAGAAAATATATGCCGAATGCCAAACTCGAGCTCTTTCATGACAATACGACGATTTTTAAAAATCTTGTCGACAAAAAAGCCGACGTCATGATTACCGATGCTTCCGAAGCTCTTTATCAAAAACGTCACTATCCGACATTATGCGCCGTCAACCCGGATAAGCCTTTGGAGTTTTTCGAAAAAGGCTACATGCTTCCGAAGGGCGATATCAGTTGGAAACTTTATGTCGATCAATGGCTGCATTTGATGCAGAAAAATGGCGAATATAATGCAATTTCCGCCCATTGGCTAAAGGTGGATGATGTAAAACATTATGACAAAAAACATTCTGTCACCAAACATAGCCACTAATTTTAACGCATCGGAATGGAATTAGTGAAACCGCCAAAAAACGATCCCCCCGTTGTTTTGCCAAACGGGGTCATATCGTCTGGTGTATTTTTTAGAAATCTGCTAATAAATCAAAAGAGTTGGCCGGCTTAAGATGGTGCAAATGAGTGGGTTTTAAATAGCTTTAAAATTTCAGAAAACGGTAGCATTTCATGGCTTCCGTTTCTCAAGACTCTTTCTTTCTAAAATCGATCACTGAACTTCTAACGCTCTATCATTCAGCCGATATTTTTTTGCCGGAAACAGCAAAAATACGCGTGTTTCGTTGCTTGAACGGTCAACGACAGCATTATCCGCAACCTTGGCTCCAACACGCAAGCAATAGCGCAGCATGGGTGGGAGCGAAGAAAATGCTTCATCGGGCTTGATTGCCTCTTCAGGCATAATATCCATGGTCACGCCATGGGCAGCACGCAAATGAAGTCCGGATTGTGACCGACAAAAATGATAGAGATAGGAAAGTTCCAAAGCATGCGCTGCCGGATAGCGGCTGTTGAATGCCAGACTTCCAATGACGTAATCGACATTCTGGAGCACGCAAAAGTGCGAAATCGCCTGCCATAAAAGCCCTTGGGCACGATGTGCCTTCGATTTGTCAAAATATTCAAAAGGAGCGATTGTCAAAATCACCGGCGCAGTCTGGTCGCCTTCGACTTCGAAACTGTCACCGAGACTCGTCCCGTCAAGATTTTGATTGGCACCTAAAACATTTGTAAGTGTCATGTGGCAACTTGCAACAGGATTTTGCGGGTGTGCTTTATCACTGACAGTCATCACCCATTCGTCGCGATCATCCGACACATTTTTTTGGGCTGATGGTGAAACCTTTTGTTGAAGGTCATTGGATGCTTTCCGCAGACGGGCTTCCAAAGAACCGAATGTTGCAAGTAAGAGGGAATCGCTCATATCGCAACTTTCATTATCCGGTGTTTTCAGAACTGTTCTTGCACAAGCTGTCATTTCAATGCTCCTTATTGAAGCGCTGTTGATTTGAAATCAATCAACATCATGTTCTGTTGTCGATTTAGAACTTTCTTGTTGCAGGACAATGACGGGAAAGTGATTTTTTCAAGGCAATTCACAATCGACCCGAAATACGATTAATAATTGGTAAATATAGATTTTTTTGTATGTTTCTAGGAGCTTGAACTGGGTTAGCCAGTTAAGAACCGCGATTTTATTTCTGTCAAAAAAATGGCAAATGCAGATGTCAGAAAGCGGATGTATCAAAAATGGATATGATTTTTTGTTCTTTTTGACCGTTAATGCATAAAGGTTGACGACCAATCGAAACAGCTTTGCCGTAACCGTTTTGGAAAAGACGGGGCTGATTAATTCGGGAACGATGGGGGTGTCGAACCGGACGTTTTTCAACAAGCTTTAGAGAAAAGTGTAAGCGCCCGTTTCGAGCTATTTTTTGTTTCGGCAGGCTGAAGACGCTGATAATATCCTCTTGGTATAGAATTGCTATTTGAAGTGTAGACAAAAGAGCGAATGATTTTGGTAAAACGCGCGAGCCAAAGTGTTTTTCAGCTTTAGGAAATGCGGATGAAAATCTGCTGACGAGCGTGCCAAGATTTTGAGCCGATAGACCGCGGATGTTTCAAACCCAATTACGCGTTGAAAATTTTAGTCTGCTTTTCGTTTTCCCCGTTTCCAATGCAGCACTTCATCGAGCACGATCAGGACAGCGCCGATCGTTATGAAGCTGTCAGCAAGGTTGAAAATTGCAAACGAGAAAACATCACTGATGTGGAAAGAAATGTAATCAATGACATAGTGAAACCGCACGCGGTCAATCAGATTGCCAATGGCGCCACCGATCACCAGCAGAAAGCCAAATCGCGATAGCGATTTTTCCGGTCCTGCATTTTTCCATAACCAGATGACGAAACAGATAATGCAAAATGTCAATGCGATAAGCCCCCAATCGGAGACGGATGACAACATGGAAAAAGCAATTCCGGGGTTGCGGGCATGATAAAGTGAAAGAAACGGCAAAAGGTCGATTTCTTCTCCGACAGCGAGCCTATTGACTACCCAATGTTTGATCAGTTGATCAAGACCAACTGTAATAACAAGTCCCACTATAAGTGTGATGAGGGATTTTGCCTTCATGAACGGGCCTCTCGCGGATCAAGTGTCAGGTTATGACGGCGGATTTCATAAAGCATGACACCGGTTGCCACAGCAAGATTGAGTGAATCAGCGCGTCCCGCTTGCGGAATACGGGCAAGTTGATCGCAACTATCGGCAAGATTATCCGGAAGGCCTTGTTGCTCGTTGCCCATAAAAAGAATGATAGGTCCCTTTTTATAGTCGATTGTGCGGTAATCAACGGAACCTTTCAGGTGTGTACCGATGATTTGACCATGAAATCCGGTGCGCCATTTTAAAAACTCGTCGGCACTTAATTTAAAAAGCGGAAGAGCAAAAATCGAACCCATGGTTGCGCGTACAGTCTCAAGCGAATAGGGGTCGGTTGTATCGCCGACAAGGATAAGCCCCTTTGCACCTACTGCATCGGCAGTGCGAATAATGGTTCCAAGATTGCCGGGATCGCGGATGCGGTCGAGCGCTATATAAACATCCTCTCCCTTGGCATTTAATGTCGATATATTACGCCAGCGTTGTTCAAAAACACCAACCACCATTTGTGGATTGTCGCGCCTTGTTACCGATTCCATAACCTTCTGGTTTGCTTCGATAATGAGACCACCGGAAGCTTTTGTGCGGGCTGCCGTTTTTTCAATCAACGGGTTGCCAAGACCGGCTTTGGAAAACAGAAGTGTGCGTATTGTCCAGCCGAGATCAAGGGCATCAATAATAAGCTTCAACCCTTCGGCCATGAAAACGCCTTCACGATCGCGATTTTTTTTAAGCGACAAGGATTTCATATCCTTGATAATCGGATTGGCAAGCGAGGTAATTTCTTTAACCTGACCGTGTTGTTTTTGTGTTGTCATATTAAAAAATCCAGCGGCTAAAAAGAGAAGTCGAAAGTGCTCTTTGTGCTTTTTCTTCACGCAAAATAAGTTCACCCGATTCGATGCGCCCGCCAAGGCCGGTAAATTCATCACGCATCAATTCGTGGATTGCGAAAAATGAGGCACGAATAGAATAGGCAGTCAATATCACGGCAATCGGGTTGTCGGATAAAATGGCGCGACATCCTTTGACCATGTCGGGCAAATGATCGAAAAGTTGCCACACCTCGCCATGGGGACCGCGCCCATAAGCCGGCGGATCAAGTAAAATAATGTCATAATGTTTGCCGCGGCGCCCTTCGCGTTCGACAAATTTCATCGCATCATCGCAGATCCAGCGAATGGGGCGATCTGTCAAATGTGCAACTTCCTGATTTTCTTTGGCCCATAAGATCGCTTTTTTGGACGCGTCGACATGGGTGACTTCGGCTCCCGCTCTTGCCGCAATAAGCGAGGCAAGGCCGGTATAGCCAAAAAGGTTCAATACTTTGACGGGGCGGTTTGCTTTTTTAATAAGCTCTTCCATAAAACGCCAATGGGCATCCTGTTCGGGGAAGACACCGACATGCCGAAATGACGTAAAGCGGCCGAGAAACGGCATTCCATCCCATGACAATGGCCATGTTTCGCCAAGGGGAAGTTTCGGAAAATTCCAGCGCCCCATCCCTTCTTCATCGGTATTCCCTGTAAAAATCGCGTCAACATCCTGCCAATCTTTTTCAGTTAATGCGGGTTGCCATAAAGCTTGCCCTTCAGGGCGAATAATGCGCAAATTCCCGTAACGCTCGAGTTTCAGGCCATTACCGCTGTCAATCAATGCGTAATTCTCGCTTGGGGCGGTTTCGAGAATGACCGGCAATTTTTCTTCGGGTCTTTTTCCTGACGGGCGAGGTAAAAAGTGGGCTTTCACTTCTACTGTGTTTCCACCCTTGTCTTCGCGCTGCACCTCTTTAGGCGATCGCACCGCGGCATCCGGTGTGTGAGCTTTGTGCAATTTTCCTGAATTATTGGCGCGCACAGTTTTCCGTCTTTCAGGCCTATCCGTCGTTTCAGGGGCCTTTTTCGGACTATAGGGAGCACCGTTGCGCGATATTTTAAATCCACGCTTTTTTTCTTTTGGGTGTTGTGCTTTCACAATCTGGCATTTTCCATAAATTTCAGGGTGTTCTTTGCTTATAAAACATCTTTTTCAAAAAGGTATATTTTTCTTGCACACTCTAAAACCGGTCTCGGCTAATGACAAACGCGTTCCATTATGGAAATGAATGCAAGATTCCGGCATGATAATCGTTCGCCATTTTGCTTATGCGGTTTAGTGAGAATTGGCCGGTAAGCTGATATTCCCAAAAAAATTGTTGGAATTTTAATGGCAGAAGCAAAATTTTAGTTGTCGAGAATATTCAAAAAAACGATAACGGTCACCCAAAAAGCGGGCAAAAAACAATAAAATATTTGCTTAAACTTCTGTTCCAGAGCGCTGGTTACAATTTTAAAAAATCCTTGAACACAAAAGGCAGATGAATGAAAAATTCTGCTTTGAACGGCCTCAAATCACTATTCAGGAATGGTCGACAACTGTCAGATCTGTTTTAGTCAAATCCGGCTTTTTCGACATATCCATTTTAAGCCCTTGCAGTTCGGTTTGTGTATCTTTCAGTGCCTTGCGGAAGCGATGTTGGGTAAACCAGACCGTTATTCCGCCGATAATAATACCAATTGCAAGTGCAAGGAAAAGCCAGACAAACAACGGAGCGTGATAGACAAGACTAGTATCCGTTGTGTCAAAAGGATTGAGGCTTAAAGCAACGCTCGCCCGATTGGCAATGATAAAAGCAATCAGGATGATGCCGACAGGGATTAGTATTATCAAACTAACAATCTGTTTCAGATTCATGATTTCACTCGTTGTTCAAGCGGTCACGTAATTCCTTGCCTGTTTTAAAAAACGGAACCCATTTTTCTTCCACCGAAACCGTTTCTCCTGTACGAGGATTGCGACCGGAGCGCGCTGGCCGGTTTTTAACCGAAAAAGCCCCGAATCCGCGCAATTCTACGCGATTTCCCTCAGCCAGAGCTGTGGATATTTCATCAAATACAGCGCTGACAATATTTTCAATATCCCTTTGGAAAAGATGAGGGTTACGGTTAGCGATAATTTGCACAAGTTCCGATTTAATCAAAACAGCCTCCAATTTTGATCGGCTTAGTGACAATGACCCGTTACAAAATCAAGGCTCATTACGATTCGGTGATTTTATAATCCCATGTCTGACAGTCATTTCGAATTCCGTTTCAAAAATTCTGCCAGTTGTCCTTTGCCATTCACTATAATATTCAATTTCTGTGGTAGTTTATTGTCTGTCTATTGCATTTCGTCAACGCTGTTTGATCAAAAAATTATTCAAGACCGTTAAAAACCGTTGAAAAAAAAGCGTTTTTGCCTGTTTTGTTCTCGTTTACACGTTTTATTGTCGTCCTAATTAAAAACAAGGTCGTTTAATGAAAAGTTGAATGGCGGGTACAATTGCTCTAAATATTGAACTGGTATATGGGAACTTCGTTTAGGCGATTGTTTTTATCAAATTCAAAAGATTGTTAGGGGCAGAATGGACGACAGTTCAGAAATATTTTCACCGAGTTATAAATCTGATGCTGTTTTTGATGCTGCACGTCGTCATTCAGTGCGCGTCCATATATTGAAGTTTCTTTTGCCGGTGGCAGCCATTGTCATCGCATTGATTTTTTCCTGGTTCACGTTTTTTGCAACGCCAAGCACGAGCGATCTTGTCGTTTTGAACGGCGATCAGGGCAGTGGCGGACAATTGACAATGACCGATCCGAAGCTTGAAGGTTATACATCAGCCAATAAGCCCTATTCGTTGAAAGCCAATAAAGCTATTCAGGATCCACATCACCCTGGAATGATCGAATTACAGCAGATTGCCGCGACGCTCCCCCTGGGACAGCGCGGGGAAGCAGCGGTCAATGCGGTGGGCGCATTTTATGATAATGTCAACGGGCGCCTGCAATTCGACAAACCCTTCGAAGTTAAAACAAATGATGGAATGGTGGCAAAACTCGAAGCTGCCGATGTCAATTTGTCAACCAGCCAGTTGAGTACAGATCAACCGGTTGATATTCGTCGTGGCGGGCAACATTTGAAGGCAAACGGTTTACAAATACGTGATAATGGACAAGTGTTGTTTTTTAATCGTGGTGTCAGTCTTGTCATTGACAACGCAAATGCGCAATAAGGAACGAAAGACCCTTGCCTTTTGAAATGAGCAGTGTCGCGTTTATTTGAGGATTGTAAAATGAAGCCTTTAAAGCAGTATTTTTCTAACCTTGGTGCAGTGATGGCAACAGGATTGGCTTTCATGAGCCTCGGGCAAACGCCGTCATTGGCTCAACAGACGAATTTCGGTGTCAATCTCTCCGGCGGGAAAGAGCCGGTTGAACTCAATGCAGACAATCTCGAAATGCGTGACAAGGACGGCGTTGCAATTTTTACCGGCAATGTTTCAGTTGTTCAGGGCGACCGGATTTTGCGGACATCGAAATTGATAGTCCACTACGCCAAAGCACCTGAAGACGCCAATAAAGACAAGTCCGATGCAGCAAGCGACACTTCCGATCAGGGCAAAGGGGATGCTGCCACCAAAACAGCGGCAGCCGGTGCAGGTGGCTTAGGCTCGACGGGTGTTGAAAAAATGGAAGCATCCGGCAAAGTCTATATCAAAACGGCAACACAGGTTGCGACCGGTGATGAAGGTGTTTTTGACGGCAAATCGAAATTGATGGTTCTGACAGGAAAACGCGTCATTTTGGCAGATGGTGATAATGTGGCGACCGGTTGTAAATTGACTGCCCACATGGATACAGGCAAAGCTTTTCTCGAAAGCTGTAAATCCGCGGGGCAAAATGGTCGGGTATCGATCATTATGAATCGCAACGAACAAAACGGAAAATGAGCGTTTTATGTCACAAAGTGAGTCGCAAATGGCTTTTGAAGAAATAGCCTATGAAGATGGTTCGGGTAAAAGCCTCAAAGAACGCCTCAAAGGGACGCTTGTTGCTCGCGATCTGACGAAAACCTATCGGGGGCGCAAAGTTGTCAAAGGTGTTTCTTTTGGCGTGCGCGCCGGAGAAATCGTCGGCATTCTTGGCCCCAATGGAGCGGGTAAGACAACATGCTTCTACATGGTCACAGGGCTTGTTGAAGTTGATGGCGGCAGCATCGAAATCGACGGTTTCGATGTGACCGATATGCCAATGTACAGGCGTTCGCGTTTGGGTATTGGTTATTTGCCTCAGGAAGCATCTATTTTCCGTGGGCTTTCGGTGGAAGACAATATCAAGGCGGTTTTGGAAGTGGTCGAAAAAGACCGCAAAAAGCGCGCCGAAGAACTTGATGCGCTTCTTGATGAATTCAAGATTGCTCATTTGCGCAAGAGCCCGTCATTGGCTCTTTCCGGTGGTGAAAGACGGCGTCTCGAAATTGCCCGTGCACTTGCGTCTCGCCCGAACTTCATGCTGCTTGATGAACCTTTTGCTGGCATTGACCCGATTGCGATTGCCGACATCCAACAATTGGTGCGGCACCTTAAAAGCCGAGGCATTGGTGTTCTTGTGACTGACCACAATGTGCGTGAAACATTGGGGCTTGTTGATCGTGCTTATATCATCCACGATGGTCAGGTTTTAACCCATGGCCAACCGGACGATATTGTCACCAATGCGGATGTACGCAGACTTTATCTCGGCGACCAGTTTTCTCTCTGATATTTTCAACATTGATGTGAAATAGGCGAGACGCTGGTGATGGACATATCCAGGCGTCTTCTTTCGCTTGATTTTTTGTATTTTCTAAACAACGTCGAATTGGCAGCCTCTGTGAAAGGGGCTCTTCAACGTTTTTCAAAATGAATGGAGCTTTGATAAGTTATTTTTGATGTCGGAAGCGTCGAATAGCGGTACTTTCTTTACTTGTTTGAGCAAGGGCCCGAACCTTGTAGTCACAGATTGAAGGGGTGCTTGACCATATTCAAGCGTTTTCTTTACAATCCATGTATCAAGTAGCTTTTAACTAAAAACTTGTTTAAACGGGATAATGTCGCGACATTTATTGCAGGCGACAAATAAATTTGACAACCGATAAGATGCAAAAATTGTTGAAATTGATAGCAAGGATGGAAGCTTTCGACTTTTTATCATTTTTTTATTGACAAGCAAGGATCATACCAGTTTCGTTAGGAAATAGATTTTTTTAAAATGTCACGTTGAAGTTTCAAACTTCGAATGGTTGTGTGTGATGTTCATTGGCCGTTTCGCGAGGGGTCCGTCGGGGAGGAAGTAAGGTTATGGCGCTTTCACCGTCATTCAAGCTACGTCAATCACAATCTCTGGTTATGACGCCGCAGCTGATGCAATCAATTAAACTTCTCCAGATGACTGCAGGTGAACTCGAGCAATTTATTGAAGAGGCTCTGGAAAAAAATCCGTTACTTGAACGCTTGAGCGCAGATGGTGATGACAGCGAAGCCGTCTATGTCGAAAGTGGACAAGAGACTGGAAAATTCAATTCGATTGAACAAATTCCGGAAGAAAAAGCTGTCAACGATCAGGATACATTTGAAACATTTGATCCCGAAATACTTTCCAACATGTTTGATGGCGCCGACGAGGCTGTTTCTTTGCATGACCGGACGACCGATAGAAGTTCGGGAGGAGACTATTCATCCGACTTTTTAGGCATGGACAATTGGGACAAACCGGCTGCGAAAGCTTTGGCAATTGAAGATTTCAACTTTGTTGAAACCATTGCGGATAAAACAAATCTACAGGATTTCGTTAGCGAGCAGATTGCCTTTGCTTTCAAACATAAAAATGAACACGATATTGCCTGCTATCTCGCTTATGATCTTGATGAATCGGGATATTTTACCGGTTCTATCCAAAAAGTGGCAGAAGAGTTTTCAGTGCCTGAAGCACTGGTTTTGAACGTTTTGAAACGTCTTCAACAATTTGACCCGCCGGGAATATTTGCGACCTCGCTTTGTGAATGCCTTTCATTGCAGCTTGAACGGAAAAACCGGCTTGATCCTGCAATCAGCATTGTGCTTGAAAATCTTCCGCTTTTGGCAAAACGTGATTTTACGATGCTTTCAAGGCTTTCCGGTCTTGATGAAAGTGAAATCGTAGATATTTTGAAAGAAATTCGCAGTCTCGATCCCAAACCGGGAACGGCCTATAGCACATCAATGGCGGTTCCGGTTGTGCCCGATGTGATTGTTTCTGTGAATCAGAATGGCGAATTTGTTGTAGAGCTTAACCGCGCTTTAATGCCGAAGCTCGTGATTGATCGGGATTATGCAATCAAAATCGGTAAAAGCGATATTGATCGCAGTTTTATTAGCGTTTGTGTTCAAAATGCAAATTGGCTAATCAAGGCGCTTGATCAGCGTGAACGCACACTTATTACAGTGAGTGCAGAAATTGTTCGCCACCAGCAAGAATTTTTGCGTCGTGGCATTGCAGCTCTTAAACCTCTTACACTCGCGATGGTTGCCGAAGCGGTTCACATGCATGAATCAACTATAAGTCGCGTAACTGCAAATAAATATATCGCGTCGCCTCGCGGCATTTTCGAAATGCGCAGTTTCTTTTCAGCGGCATTGCAATCAACAAATGGTGGCGAGCAATATGCGGCAGATGCAGTCCGGCAACGTATTCGCGACTTGGTTGATGGCGAGAATGCAGATCACATTCTTTCTGATGATACACTTGTTCAATTGCTCAAAAAAGAAAATATAGATATCGCACGTCGTACAGTGGCCAAATATAGAGAAGTAATGAACATCCCTTCATCAGTGACACGGCGCAGAGAAAAGAAAGCAAAACTTGCAGCAACTATAGATTGATTTAGGTCAATTGACTTATTGTTGATAAATGAATAGAAGCCGGCCTTGAAAATGTGGTTTTTCGGTCATTTCGAGAAAAGGGCGTGCTTTGAGTTGCTTCCTCTTGAAGATGTCGTTAAACTGTAAAAATCACGAATTATGAACGAGGTTTATAATGAGCTTGCGCATTTCGGGAAAGCACATGGATATCGGTGACGCTTTCCGTACGCGGATTGAGGACCGGATCAACGATGCAATTTCAAAATATTTCGCCGGTGGTGTGACCGGACATGTTACCGTTGTCAAATCCGGTTCGCGTTTTTCGGCGGAATGCGTATTGCATTTAAGTTCCGGTGCCGTCTTGCAGACAACCGGTCAGGCACAGGATCCGCAAGGTGCTTTTGATGCCGCAGCAGAACGGTTGGAAACGCGCCTACGTCGTTATAAACGGCGTTTGAAATCACGCAGCAACAAGCAAAATGACAATGTGACTTTTGCCGAATATGCCTATCATATTATGGAACCTGTGCCCGATGAAGATGAAGGCTTGCCGGAAGACTATGCACCGACGATTGTTGCCGAAACTTCGATGGCCTTGCGCGATATGTCTGTCGCCAATGCAGTTGTAGAACTTGATTTGATGGATAACCCTGTTCTGGTGTTCCGCAATGCAGCCGATGGAAAAATCAACATTGTTTACCGGCGGGCTGATGGAAATATCGGTTGGATTGACCCGTCATCCATTACCAATAAAGCTTGAATCAGGAATCCCCTTTTCTTCGACTTTCCTAAAGTTTGATGCTAAAGGGAATGCTCCACGCCCTTTAATGCTCCGTGTCTGACTTTTGGCTCGGTAAAGAATTGGGGATGGAAAAAAGGAAACCACATGGATCTCAGTGATTTGATAGCACCGGACGCAGTTATTCCCGCCCTCAAAGCAAACTCGAAAAAACAGGTTTTGCAAATCATGGCGGAAAAAGTCGCGTCTTTGACCGGTCTTGACGAGCGCACAGTGCTGGATACGATTCTCCAGCGAGAAAAACTTGGTTCTACCGGTGTAGGAAACGGTATTGCTATTCCTCACGGCAAACTCGCTAATGTTGATCATATTATCGGCGTTTTTGCCCGTCTTGAAACACCGGTCGATTTTGAAGCACTTGATGATGAACCGGTCGATCTGGTTTTTCTGCTTCTTGCACCTGAAAGTGCCGGTGCCGACCATTTAAAGGCTCTATCGCGAATTGCCCGCGTTTTGCGCGACAATGATATGGTGCAAAAATTGCGCAACACCCATGATGCGGCGGCCATTCATACTTTTCTCACGCAACATCCGGCTGCCTCGAACGCTGCTTGAGATTTTGTTGATTGCTTGAGATATTGTATATGCTCGGAATCAATGACGATTGCGGGCATTTATTTTTTTGGTGAGGTGGCTCAACTATCAAGAGTTGACCGGCAACGAGACCACTGATAGGCTTTTATGGCCGGATTTAAGTTGATGTGTCCGGTAAATTTCAATGGCAGGACAAAATAATGACCTCTTTGGCCCATCAGAATGATGATCGGTTTCGCGAGCCGGGCATAGTTGCACCGCTTACTTTCCTTATTATGTTTGTTTTTTTCATCTATGGCGCATTACTGGTCGGTCTGCTCGGGATATCAAACTGGATTATTCATGCTTGGAACCTGACATTTTTTATTAATCTCGGGAAATTCGGCGTATTTCTTTTGGCCATTATTATACCAATCCTGTGGGCAGTTCTTGTGGGCATCTGTGCCAGCATTCCCTATTATATTTTGCGCGCGCGCGGGCACTATCTTATGGCCTCGAAAGTTGCAACGATTATTGTTTTTGCGATGTTCCATATCTTTGCTTTGCCTTGGATTCTTTGGCCAATGGTGCGTCGTGGTTCACCAAAATTACGTCGTAAACGCATTGAAAAACTGCGCCAGATGGTAAGAGACGGAAAGATGAAAGAACGTCTGACAGAACGCCATCAACGCCTATTGGCTCGCGGATATAAATTTTCCTGAACTGGTTTCAGAGGTTCTGCCAATTTTATGACCTTCGGCTAGTCTTGGGATTTTCGGTTAACTCCAATTACGGGACCAAAAGAGGCGACAGAAAACGGCATTCTGAAATGGTATCACGATCAGATATACTTCAAAGAATGGGAAATAGCTTTTATCAGCTTTGTAGACTGGAACATCAGTGAGTAACAAAGCATCATGTCGAGTGATCTTTAGGCTTAAAATAGTTCAAGCTTGGAAAAGTATGCCGGGTGCGCTTCAAAAAGATAAATTTGCTAATCTAAAATATAAAAAATTCCGGCGAATAAAAGTGTAAAATTCAGGCAAGAAAAACCGGGTTTGCATGTTTTGCAAGCCCGGTCTCATTGTATAGTCGCGAAGCCTAGTTATTTTTGAGGCTTGCCAATGAGCGGCGATTATAGCGACGCGGTGTAATACACCAGTAAACACCGCCGGAAACCAGAGAAGCTACAAGATTGATGACAGTTTCACCAAATGAAAGAGCCATTCCGCTTAGCCATAGAGAGATGAAATAAAGAATAGCGGCTACGACGGCTGACAATAAATAATAGTGCATTTTGTAGAAATGGCGGTGTTCACCATAGATAATTGCCAAAATGAAGACAACACCCACAATCAGGAAATGGGGCGGAACAGCGTAGAGAGGATTGTTTGGCGATAACAGATCGTGCAATGTTATATCATGCTCGAGTAAAAGAACCGTCAAACCGATTTGTACAATCATGAATGCAGCTTCGGCAAAGATACAGCCGACTAAAATCCATGTAATGTGAAATGCTGTAATACTTCTCATGTTACTTCCTATTCGAGCCACCATTTTCAGTCGCCATGTCCGGCAATCATCATGGCTTCAAGTTTTAACCGTTCCGATTTTCTTAAACGTTCCGATTGTGATTTAAGTTGCCCGCAAGCGGCAAGAATATCGCGTCCGCGCGGTGTCCTTATCGGCGAAGCATAACCGGCCTGATTGATTAAATCGGCAAACCGCTCGATTTGTTCCCAATCGGAGCATTGGTAATTGCTTCCCGGCCAAGGGTTGAAAGGAATAAGGTTGATTTTTGCAGGTATGCCTTTCAGAAGTTTGATCAAACCTCTGGCATCATCAAGGCTGTCATTCACATCCTTGAGCATGACATATTCAAAGGTTATGCGTTTTGCGTTTGATAGTCCCGGATAAGCACGGCAGGCATCAAGCAATTCGGCCAACGGATATTTTTTATTGATAGGAACCAGTATATCGCGCAATTCGTCGCGAACAGCGTGAAGCGAAATAGCAAGCATCACGCCGATTTCTTCACCGGTTTTGAAAATTCCCGGCACAACGCCGGATGTCGACAATGTGATACGACGTTTGGAAAGCGAAAGTCCTTCACCATCCGAAGCAATAAGCAGCGCCTGCTTGACGGCTTCGAAATTATAAAGCGGTTCGCCCATTCCCATCATGACAATGTTGGTAATTTTGCGTCCCTCTGCTGGTACAATGGCACCGTCCGGTGTGTCTTTATCAGGAAAATCGCCGAGCCGGTCGCGAGCTATCAGCAATTGGCCAAGAATTTCTTCAGCTGTGAGGTTACGAACCAGTTTTTGGGTGCCCGTATGACAGAATGAACATGTGAGCGTGCATCCCACTTGCGAGGACATGCACAAAGTGCCGCGCCCCTCTTCGGGGATATAGACCATTTCAACTTCAACGGGTTTTCCGGCACCGCGGGCGGGAAAGCGCAACAGCCATTTGCGCGTGCCGTCGCGGGAAATCTGTTCTTCGACAATTTCCGGACGGGCAATGGAAAAATGCTTTTTCATTTTTTCCCGCATGTCTTTGGAAATATTGAACATGTCATCAAAATTGGAAACACCGCGTACATAAAGCCAATGCCAAAGCTGGCTCACGCGCATGCGTGTCTGACGTTCCGGTACACCTATCTCCTGTAACGCGCTTGCCATTTCAGCGCGAGACAAGCCAATAAGGGATGCTTTTGTTTCATCCATTCTGGCAGGGCGCAAAAGCGAAGTTGCGCCAATAGGTCTAAGATCGTAGGATACGCTCATACTTTCCAAAGCTCTGAATAAAGTTCTGTCTTGGCGGATTTAGCATAAAAGCAAGCCAACGTCATCACACTTATGCGCCATAAAACAAGCACTGCGCCATGACAATATCATGATGCAGTGCCGGAAACTGGTGAAAAGTAAAAAATTTGTGTTATTTGCATTTCTGTGCAGCGTTAAGGGCTGCGGTAATTCCCTTCAGGGAATAGGTGTAACTTGTATTTGTTCCACGCTGGGAAATAGCTTTGACAGAAAGGTTGGAACCGTTTTTCATGGCTGCAACGAGCTGGCTTTCTGTTGCCGGTGAAGCCGCCCAGGCAGATGAATCCTTGGTGAAAAATTCAAAATTCTTGCCGTCGACGGAAACAGTGACTTTGTCCTTCAGGGCATAGCCTGCCATGAATTGCGGCTCATAAGTAACCGGATTGCCTGCGCGTTTGCTGACGAGGAAATAGTTATCGCCATGGTTGACCGATTTGGGTTCCGCAGTGATTGGCGCGGAAAGCACGTAACATACTGTATTGTTTCCGGATTTATAGGAATAGGCGCCCCATGCATCAAATTGGTTGATGCGTGTCGGAGTTTGTGCCGAAGCAATTCCGGCAACAGCCATAATCATGACAGACGCAGCAACAAAAGTTTTTCCAAACATCGTATACTCAGCTCACTTTTTATTTTCGATTGGCAAAGCCATGTGGCTTCAAACCGGCGATTTTTTAAAAACCAGCATATCATTCTCACAATATACCAGCAGTTGTTACATGCAATTTTGACTAGTTTATGGTTACCAAAAGGTGAAGTTTTGTTCAAAAATTACAATTTCGCCCAAAAAAACTATTTTTCTGGTGTTTCAATCGGGGTTTTTTCCAATGCTTTGCGGGCTGCCTGATAATGCGCGTCGGTGATGTGGGCACGCACTGCCGAAATTGCAATTGTTAAAACAGCAATATCATCCGTGAAGCCGATAACGGCCAACATATCGGGGATAAGATCGAACGGCATCACGAAATAAGCGAGTGCTGCAAGAAGAATGCCGCGTACACGTGTTGGTGTTTTGGGGTCGAATGCGCAATAATAACTGGCAACGACATCTTCCATAAAAGGAATGTGGCCAGCCGCTTTGCGAACTGTTTTCCAGAAAGCCGCACGTACTTTTGCCGCACGACTCTTTTGTGTCTTTTCTGATTCGGGCTTCAAAATTTTGTCGATTGTCGTTTTATCCATCTTAAAATCCCATCGGGAAAAATGTTCTTAAAGCAGGCTTCATCAGCAATGATAGAAGTAGGAAGTGCGCATAATTTTACAAGTTTCCGGTTTCAGGAATCCTTTGCATGAGGCATCTTGAAACGGACTTTTTAAAGGATATTTCAAAATTGAAGCGGGCAGTTTCTTTTGCAAAATCTTCCACTTGACTCTGATTTATGTTCGATTCCATAATAGAACAAAACAAGAACATTATTGTGAGTCTTTTATGCCGGATATAGCCCAGTTACGTCGCCTTGTTGCCCGTATGGAAGGAAAACCTGTCGCTTTTTCTATGGATGACAATAGGAAGGGCAGGGAAAAACATGCCCTTCCTGAAGGTTATTTCTATCTCGGTCACGAAGAAGTAGATTTTGCGGCTGGTCCATTTCCTTCTTATGCTTTGCATGAAGTTATTTCCGGTCCTGCCGCCATGAATAGTGCAACCGGTTTTTCTCTCGGCCTTCTCAAACGCAATGACAAAGCAAATTGTCCTTTTATCTGGCTGGAAGAAGAAAGCACAGAAATAGAATATGGCATTCCCTATCCTGTCGGTATTTCTGCTTTCGGGCTTGATCCGGCGCGATTTATTCTGGTGCGTTGTCCGAAAGCCGAAGATGTTTTGAAAGCGGCTGATGATGCATTGGCAACGTCTCGTGTTGGTGGTTTGTTGTTGAGCCTTTCAGGCGCCTGTCGGGCGCTTGATTTTACAGCCACCCGACGTTTGCATCTGGCAGCAGAAAAAGCACATTCGCCGGTTGTTCTGGTGCTTGGCAAAGAAGCATTGAAAAACAGCAACGCTGCCACACGTTGGCAAATCAAAGCAGCACCTTCCGAAAGTTCGGGTGCAAAAGCACCGGGGCTAACAAATTATGATGTCACACTTTTGCGAAATAGAACCGGATATACCGGACATTGGTTGATGCAATGGAACATCCATGACCAGATTTTTACAACCCCCCAAGAAATACGGCATACACAACCGGCTCTATCTGGCACTCGCTTTTCCTCGCCTGCCAATAGACCGTCTGAAGACGGTTTTGCCGCCTGAAAAAGCACCGGATTTCACAAAACCTTTTGCTGTGGTTGGCCGTTCAGTTCACGGACTTAGGCTTGCTTGTGTCAATGAGGCGGCTATACATGCCGGCCTTTATCCGGGGCTTTCTCTGGTTCATGCACGCAGCCTTTGCGAAAGAATAGAAACAGTCAATGAAGCGGAAGAGGCCGACAAGGACTATCTTCAATATCTCGCCCGAAATGCCGGACGGTTCACCCCTCTTGTAGCCTATAGCCTTCCCTTTGGTTTGATACTCGATGTAACAGGCTGCGATCATCTTTTCGGCGGGCCACAAAAAATGCTCGAAAAAGTGACCGCTTATTATAAGGGGCTGGGGCTTGAGACACTTTCGGCACTGACAATAACACCGGCAGCCGCACGGGCTTTTGCCCGTTTTGGTGTCAACCGTTTTGTCACAAGAGAAGATTTTGTTTTAACACTGGATCGGCTGAAATTACCGGCCCTTGAAGCAAAGCCGGATGTCCAGATGGCACTTCGCCGTGCCGGATTTTATTGTCTGAAAGATATTCAGGCGGTTTCACCAAAAGCACTGGCTGCGCGCTTTGGCGAAGTTTTGCCTGCCCGCCTTGATGCGCTTTATGGGAAAAGACAGGAACCGCTTTCATTCATAAGTCCGCCCCCATCCCTTTATTTGTCATTACGTTTGGAAGAGCCGTTGATTGATGTAACAATGGTTGAAAAACAGTTTTTTGTTCTGGCAAAAAAGTTTTTCAAGCGTCTGACGAAGCTCGGTCTGGGGTGTCTGATGATAAACATCATCCTTTATCGGGTTGATGGACATATTGACCGGATAGGCATCGAGACCGGTCGCCCTTTGAGCGACCCCGTACAATTCCTGTCGCTTCTTGAGGAACGGCTGAAAAGTTTGAAGACACCGCTCGATGCGGGATATGGCTATGATACTTTGGCTCTTTCGGCAAGTCGTTCCGCTCCCCTTCACCCCCTTCAGACAGGGCTTGTCAATGACGATCTCGAACCGGCAGAAATCGGGCAACTGGTTGATCGGCTTTCAACCCGTCTGGGGGCAGATCATGTTCTGGTGGCTGGTAGCAGAGAGAGCCATATTCCCGAATATGCAGCTTTTTGGGGGGTAGCGCAGCACCATAAACCGCACACCGAAGCTTTGAAAGCTTTGGATGCACAATTGAAGGCACAAGGATTTTCTCCTCTTCATCCCAATCCGCCAGAACGCCCTATCAGGCTTTTTTGCCCGCCACAGCCCATTGATGTCATTGCCGCTTTGCCGGATGATCCGCCAGCTTCTTTTCGCTGGCGAAGGGTTATCCATAAAATCCGCCTTGCCGAAGGGCCTGAACGCATCAGTGCCGAATGGTGGAAACATTCGGGCCCTGATCGTGATTATTATCGCGTGGAAGATGAAAATGGCGAACGTTTCTGGATATTCCGTTATGGCGAATATCCAAAAACAAAATGGTTTCTGCATGGATTATTTGCCTGAAATTTTTCAGTTTCCAGAAGCTTTAAAGGCAAGTTTACGCATTATGCAGGGTTTTTGTTACTTACAAGAAAGTCCGGTTTTTTGAAAAACATGTCTTTTCTTCCCGGCAAAAAATCTTTCCGCCAGGAAACGATCAGACAAAATGAGGCGTCAACATGTTTGCATTGTCTGTAAGAAGCAATTTTTCGTTTTTAAAAGGCGCTTCCCATCCCGAAGAGCTGGTGGGTGAGGCGGCACGTCTCCACTATGCAGGCATCGGTATTGCCGATGAAAACACATTGGCCGGTGTGGTTCGCGGCTTTGCCATGGCACGGGAAGTTTTAAAACTTGACCCTTCATTCCGCTATCTTGTCGGTTGCCGGCTGGTGTTTTCGGATGGAACGCCGGATCTTGTTGTCTATCCACGAGACAGAAAGGCTTATGGCATGTTGTGCCGGATGTTGAGTGAAGGAAAAGCAAAATCCGGCGAAAAAGGAGCCTGCCAATTAAAGTTTGAAGATTTTTTATTTCGTGCGCGCGGTTTCCAGATCATTGTTACAGATGGCGAAAAACTGGAAGACACGTTGAAAAATTTGCAACAGGTGGCAAAGGGGCAAGTCTTTCTGGGTTTGCCGATGAATTTTACCGGCAAGGATGCCCGCTATGGCGAATATCTGGCAACAATGGCCAAAAACTTTAACGTCGGCCTCATTGCTGCTGCCGATATTCTCTATCACAGTGAAGAAAGGCGCATTGTACAGGATATTCTGACAGCAGTCCGCCTTCATAAAACAATTGACGAAGCCGGATTTGTGCTTCAAGCCAATAGCGAAAAATATCTGAAGCCGGTGAAAGAAATAGAACGGCTTTATCGGAATTTTTCCGGAGCAATCGAGACGCAACAGGATTTTGTAGCCCCCATTTCCTTTTCACTTGATGACCTTTCCTATTCCTATCCGGACGAGCCGGTTCCTGCCGGTAAAACGCCCCAATCCTATCTGGAAGAATTGACCTGGAAAGGCATGGCTGAAAGGTTTCCAAAGACAGCTTATGAGAGTGTAAAACCACTTCTGGAAAAAGAATTGAAGCTTATCAAGAAGCTTCGCTATGCTCCCTATTTTCTGACTGTTTATGACATTGTCAGTTTTGCAAAATCACAAGGCATTCTTTGTCAGGGGCGCGGTTCGGCCGCCAATTCGGCAGTATGTTTCTGTTTGGGCATTACCAATGTCAATCCGCAACAGATTGATCTGTTGTTCGAGCGGTTCATTTCCGAAGAACGTAACGAGCCACCCGATATTGATGTCGATTTCGAGCATGAGCGGCGCGAAGAAGTGATGCAATATATCTATCGTCGTTATGGTCGTCATAGAGCTGCAATTGTTGCAACGGTCATCTGTTATCGCAGTCGCAGTGCCATTCGAGATGTCGGCAAAGCTTTGGGCTTGAGCGAAGATATTATAGGTGCGATTGCCTCGACTGTCTGGGGCACATCCGGCAAGAAAGTGAGCGATGAGGAGATTGCTCAAAGAGGACTCGACCCGACAAACCGGATGATTGGTCTGACGGTACGTCTTGCTCATGAATTGGTCGGCTTCCCAAGACATTTGTCACAACATGTCGGCGGTTTTGTTTTGACTGAGCAAAGGCTTGACGAAACCGTGCCGATCGGCCCTGCTGCCATGAAAGACCGCAGCTTTATCGAGTGGGATAAAGATGATATCGACACGGTCAAATTGATGAAGGTCGATATTTTGTCTTTGGGTATGTTGACCTTGATCCGCAAAGCTTTTGATCTTTTGAAACGTCATAAAAATATCAGCCATGGCTTGCATGATGTGCCGCGGGAAGACGAAAGCGTCTATAAAATGTTGTCGAAAGGCGACTCAATCGGAGTTTTTCAGGTTGAAAGCCGGGCACAAATGAACATGTTGCCGCGATTGAAACCGAAACAATTCTATGATCTGGTCATTGAAGTGGCTATTGTCCGCCCAGGCCCGATACAAGGCGATATGGTGCACCCGTATTTGCGCCGTCGCAACCATATGGAAAAAGTTGTTTATCCCTCACCTTCACCACAATTCGGCCCGCCTGACGAATTGCAACGTGTTCTGGGAAAAACCTTGGGCGTGCCACTTTTTCAGGAACAGGCAATGCGCATTGCCATAGAAGCCGCCAAATTTACTCCCGATGAAGCCAATCTTTTACGCCGTGCCATGGCAACGTTCCGGCGGGTTGGAACTATTCATACCATGCGGGCAAAAATGGTCGAGGGAATGGTGAGACGAGGCTACAAGCGCGATTTTGCCGAAAATTGTTTCAAGCAGATTGAAGGTTTCGGTGAATATGGTTTTCCTGAAAGCCATGCTGCAAGCTTTGCCCACCTTGTTTATATTTCGGCTTGGCTCAAATGTCATCATCCGGAAATTTTCGCGACTGCTCTTCTTAATTCCCAACCTATGGGATTTTATGCCCCCGCCCAGATTATTCGGGATGCCCGCAATCACGGTGTCGAGGTTTTGCCGGTCGATGTCAATCATAGTCATTATGACCATCGTCTGGAAAAAAACGGCAATGGTTTTTCTTTGCGATTGGGGTTTCGCCAAATCAACGGTTTTGCCATTGAATGGGGAAAAAGAATCGAACTTCAACAGGCCGAAGGGCTGTTTTCCTCGATTGAAGAATTGCATCGTCGGGTGGTGTTACCAAAACGCGCCTTTGAACTTCTTGCCGATGCCGATTGTTTCTTAAGTATCAATAAAGAGCGGCGTTCGGCTTTGTGGGCGGTGCGCCGTTTGCCCGATCATGGAAATTTGCCATTATTTGCGGCAGCACAACAATCTGATCTCGGTGAAGAAGACCCGCTTATTTTTACGCCGATGAAATTGAGCGAACATGTTATTACCGATTATGAAACAACGCGCTTGTCGCTAAAAGCCCATCCGTTCAGTTTTTTGCGAAACGACCTTGTGAAAAAGGGTGTGCTTACCTGTCATGAAGCAATGGAAATTGCAGGAGGATCTACGGCAACAATTGCCGGTATTGTTACAGTCCGGCAAAAGCCCGGCAGTGCCAAGGGCGTAGTCTTTTTGACAATGGAAGATGAAAGCGGCATTGCCAATATTGTTGTCTGGCCAAAAATAATGTTGCGCTTTCGCCGCGAGGTCATGGGAGGAAAGCTCCTATTGATAACAGGTAAAATACAACGGGATTCTTCCGGTGTTACCCATCTTGTTGCCTCTTATATTGAAGATAGAAGTATGGATATTATCAATCTGAGCGAAATTCCCGAACATTTTGCAGCAATTGAAAGCGAACTTGTTGCCCGCCATCCTCGTCAGTTCCGTGCTCTGCCAAAATCCCGCGATTTCCATTGAAACTTTTGTCATAAATCAAGACTTTTAAACTCTTCAGCTTTTTATGTTGCGCCCTTCAAGCCGTTTGATGACAAGCTGAAAAATGTAGGAAGCCTATGAAGGCTTCATCACTTGATCGGCAGTTGTTCAGTACTTTTAAAACTGTTGTTTCAATCTTTTAAGAAAGACAAAATCCCGTCAAAAATGAATAAGGCTATGAGGGTTTGATCAAGGAAAAGCATGGGTCTGAAAGCCGAAGCGTGCACCTGTGTTCAGGTGATCTGAACGTCCATGAATCCATTTGCTCTTGTCATTTTAGTCAAATCGGAAATTTGCAAAACATTCGCGTTTTTAAAAAGCATTTGAATGCATTGAACGCCGGTTGTGGCTTGAAAATAAACAGCAAAATAAAATCTGGAAACCTGATTCCATATTATTTGCTCGCAGGCAAAGGTGCAGATGCAGATAAAATCATGTTATGTTTCATCAATCGGTTTTTGAAAAAGCTTGAAGACCATTCGGAAGATTATTTTGCTCTGATAACAAGCTTCATATTCCATTTTCACAGTGTAATTATGAATTATGTAACGGATGAATAATACGAGCTTTGATGTGAAGATTTGAATGGCGCAAAAAACGCGCTTAGCACCTTATTTTTCACGATTTGAGCAACACTATTCAAGCGACGGCTTTTAGCCGCTCATTGCCCAAACGATAGGAAACCGCTTCGGCAAGATGGCGTTTGGTAAGATGCGTCTCACCGTCAAGATCGGCAATCGTACGAGCAACTTTCAGGACACGATGGTAAGCGCGTGCGGAAAGGCGCATTTTTTCGCTTATCGTTTGTAATAATATTGTTGCGGCACCATCAAGAACAGCAACTTTTTCGATCAGATTTGCAGGACAATCGCCATTGGTGCGGATTTGGGGCATTCCCAGTTCTGCATATCTTTTAGCCTGTATATCTCGTGCTTTTCTAACACGTTCGGCGACAACGTGGCTTGGTTCGGCTTCTGCCGGTTTGATGAGATCAAGCGCTGACAGAGCTGGAACGTCAATTCGCAAATCTATGCGATCAAGCAGCGGGCCGGAAATACGCGCTTGATAATCAAGCTGGCATTTCGGGCCTTTGGCGCAAACATGCCCCGGTTCGCCTGCCATACCACAACGACAAGGGTTCATGGCAGCAACAAGCTGGATGCGTGCCGGATAGCTGACATGCCGGTTGGCACGCGCAACAACACATTCCCCGCTTTCAAGCGGTTGACGCAAAGAATCGAGAACTTGCGGTGAAAATTCCGGAAACTCGTCAAGAAACAAAACGCCATTATGGGCAAGCGAAACTTCCCCTGGATGTGCCTTGATACCACCGCCGACCATAGCAGCCATAGATGCCGAATGATGGGGCGCACGGAAAGGGCGATGAATGGAAACAGAACCATTTGTTGTTTCACCGGCAATCGAAGCGATAAGCGAAACGTCGAGAAGTTCGCGTGCATCAAGAGGTGGCAATATGGATGGCAAACGCTCGGCCAGCATTGATTTTCCGGCTCCCGGGGGGCCGACAAACAGAAGATTATGGCGTCCGGCTGCCGCAACCTCGAGTGCACGTTTGGCTGCACTTTGCCCTTTGATGTCGGCAAGGTCGGGTAGATTATCCTGAATAATATATTGGCGAGGTTGCGGGGACGATAAAAATTGGGAACCTTTGAAATGATTGACCAGTGCAAGCAAACTTGAGGGAGCCAATATCTTTGTGTCTGAACCTGCCCAAGCTGCTTCCGGTCCGCATTTTTCCGGACAAATCAATCCTTTGCCGGAAGCCACAGCTGTCATAGCTGCGGGCAAGACGCCACTTACAGGTGCGATCGAGCCGTCAAGCGCCAATTCGCCGAGAACAACATATTCCTGTTCGACTTCTGTCGGGAGAAGTCCCATTGCGACCATGAGCCCGACAGCGATCGGCAAATCATAATGGGAACCTTCCTTGGGCAAATCGGCGGGGGCGAGATTGACGGTAATCCGTTTGACCGGCATGGATAATCCGCAGGCATGAAGTGCTGCCTGCACACGTTCGCGACTTTCGGCGACTGCCTTGTCGGCAAGCCCGACAATCGACATTCCCATTTTACCATTGGCAATCATAACCTGTACATCGACGGGTAAAGCCTCGATGCCGGAAAAGGCAACAGTCGTAATACGTGCAACCATTTGTCTTGTTCTCACCTGCGTTGTGTCAAAATGAAACAATCATTTTTTTGGGTGGAAATCAAGAACATTTCAAGAACATCCGTTAAAAATATGGGCGTTGTCATGATATGACAAAAATTGTCGCTTAACACTTCCTTGACGAAAATGAAGCAAAATCATGGTTGTCGGTGTATGAATAAAAAGTAGCCTATGCTAACGCATGGGGGAGAGAAGTTTTTAGAACAGTGCCTTTTGTTTAATCTGATGAGATAAACTGTGGGTTCGGCTTTCAAGGGCGCTATATTCGAATTGATTAAACGGGTAAATTCAAGAGTCTGACGGTCAAGAGTTAAGTGTTTTGGTGATATCGGGTAAAAAATCGACGTTGAAAGCAGGGAGCGCTCTTGTCGCTATCATAGCCTGTTTTGCGTTCGCTTTTTCTTATCCACAGGAAGCAAGTGCTTTTGATCTCTTTGGTATCCATTTATGGGGTAAAAAAGACCAGAACGATAAAAATGCCGATGTTATCGGTGTTCCAAAACATTATAAGGTCAAAGTTGTTGCCGCCGAGGGTGCTCCGCAAGCAGGCGTAAAAATTGTCAAAGCTGCCTCTTCGCTTATTGAAGATGATGATAAGCCCGCCTCCGGCTCTGCCGGTCTTCTAGCCAAAGCGCGCGGTGATTACAGGAAAATTCTGGCGGCTCTTTATGCCGAAGGTTATTACGGCGGCACAATCAGTATTCAGGTGAACGGTGGGGAGGCAGCCAATATCCGTCCCGATACAGAATTGCCCGACCAATCCGATATCCTCATTACAATCGATACCGGTCCACAATACCATTTCGGCGTTGCCAGTGTTCATGACCTGGCGCCAAAAACCGATGACAAGAAGGATAAGGTTCCTCTTCCTGCCGATTCAGGCTATGCCACTGGAGATGTTGCCAAATCCGGCTCTGTCTTCAAGGCCGAACAACTTGCTATCGAAGGGTGGCGTCAACAAGGCTATGCCAAGGCTAGCGTAAAAAATCGTGAAGTTGTAGCCAATCATCAAACAAATACAATCGATTCCAATATCGAGGTTCAACCGGGTCGGAAAGCCAGTTATGGTCCTTTGACAGTTAAAAACGTCAGCGACAAGCCGCGGATGGATTCAGCCTATGTCGCATGGATGACCGGATTAAAAGAGGGGCAGGAATATGACCCCGACGATATTGCCAAAGCCAATAAGCGCTTGGCGCGGCTTGATGTATTTCGTGCAGCCAATGTGAGGGAAGCAGACAAGATCAAGACAGACGGCAGCTTGCCGCTTAATCTTACAGTTCAGGAACGTCCGCTTCATCGTTTTGGTGTTGGCGGGAGCTATTCGACACTTGATGGCGCGGGGCTTGAAGCCTATTGGATGCACCGCGACCTTTTCGGCCATGCGGAACGCTTGCGATTTGACGCAAAGATTAGCGGCATTGGCGGCAGTCAGGATGACTCGTATAACCCGAAAAACTTCGGTTATCTTTTGGGAACAACTTTTACCCGCCCCGGTGTCATTACGCCGGACACCGATTTTGTCGCTAGCCTCAAGGGGCAGCGTGAGGTTCTTGATAATTATACAACCACAGGCATTACCGGACAGCTCGGTTTAACACATATATTTACCGACGAGTTATCCGGACGGATTTATTTCAATGCCGCCCAAACCAAATCGGAAGACGACTATTTTGGCAACCGCGATTTTACACCAGTCGGTTTTGTGGGAGGATTGCTTTATGACAGCCGTGACAACAAGTCCAATCCGAAACACGGCCTTTATGGCGAAGCGGTTCTGGAGCCGGTTTACGAAATTCATTATGGAAACTTTATCGGCAAGATGACATTGGAAGGACGTTCCTATTTTTCGCTTGATGCGAAAGATCGCTTTGTTATTGCAACACGGGCAAAGATCGGCTCGATTACAGGTCCGGAAGCGCGCGAAATTCCTTCTGATATGCTCTTCTTTGCTGGTGGCGGTGGTTCGGTACGTGGCTATGGCTATCGCAATATCGGTATTAGAACCGATACCGGTGATACAATTGGCGGTCGTTCGCTCGTCGAAGGTTCGGCGGAATTGCGCACAATGGTTACCGATACAATCGGTCTCGTTGGTTTTGTCGATGCCGGTGTTGTGGGGGCTGATTCCACACCGGATTTTTCCGAAAATACCAAAGTCGGTGCCGGTATTGGTGTCCGTTATATGACAGGGCTTGGGCCATTACGTTTTGATGTGGCAGCACCTCTGGATGGTGCAGTAGGGGACCCTGATTTAGGTTTCTATATCGGCATAGGGCAGGCGTTCTGATGATGAAAAAATTTTCACTTTCAGCTTTTATGACCGCGTTGTTCCTGATTTTTACAGGCTTGACAGCGAGTTTTGCCGAGACTTCTTTGCCCGCCGATCACGATGCGGCTGCGGCTGAAAAGTCATGGGTTTTGTCATTCATTGAAAGCAAAATTTCCTCACCCAACCGGCAAATCCGTTTTACCGGCATTGAAGGGGCTCTATCGTCGAATGCCACGATCGGCTCGATTACGATTGCCGATCGACAAGGTGTCTGGCTCAAAATCACCAATGCCAAGCTTGACTGGAATCGTTTGGCACTATTGCGAGGTCAGGTTTCGATTAACGAATTGTCTGCCGAAAGGATTGATGTTTTAAGAAAACCTCTACCGGATAGCTCTGCTCCCACGCCTCAATCGAACGGGTTCTCGATACCTGATTTGCCCGTTGCTATCAGCATAAAATCACTTAATGTAAAGAAAGTTGCGTTTGGAGAGGCGCTTTTCGGCCTTCCTTCCGAAGTATCGTTGAATGGCAGTCTAACCCTTGCCGATGGTGATCTTGCAGCGCGACTTGTCATGAAACGGTTGGATAAAGCTGGCGATTTCGATGTATTGGCCGATATTTCAAACAGCACCAATAAGGCAAAAATCGATATCGAAGTCTCGGAACCGGAAAACGGCATTGTTGCCAATCTTTTGACAATAAAAAATCGCCCCTCTGTTGATTTAATTGCCAAAGGCGAAGGACCACTTGATAATTTTGAACTTGGCCTTGCGATGAAGGCCGGTGCCGATCCGGTATTGAATGGCAAATTCAAGCTTCAGGGCACAGAGATTGGAAAATCGATCACCGTCAATCTTTCGGGGCCGATTGTGCTATTGATGCCGGACGAATATCGGGCATTTTTCGGAGCAAAAACGGAGCTTGAACTGGCAGCTTTGCTGAAAAAGGGCGGCGGCTTTCGACTGGACAAATTTTCGATCAATGGTGATGGTGTTCATATAGCTGCGAATGCAGAAACATTGTCAGACGGTTTTTTACGCCGTTTGGCGGTAAAAGCATCGGTCAAAGCTCAAACAGGCGGTTCGCTTATTTTGCCGGTTGCAGGCGGTAATACGCGTGCTGACGATATCGCGCTTAATATCGATTATGGACGCAATGATAGCCCGATGTGGAACGGCCAATTTATCGTCAATAATTTTGCAAACGAGAATTTCATTGCCCACGATATAACTGTCGATATGGGCGGGGACGAGGAAAATCTGGATGACGTCAATAATCGTCATGTCGGGGTGCAGATTACCGGTACTATTAACGGCATGGCAACGCCGAAGAGCAGGATTTCGGATGCCTTGGGAAAATCGGTCAATTTGAAAGTCGATGCCGATATTCTTGCCCATCAGCCGGTTACTATACGCACTGTCAATCTTTCCGCTAACGGGCTCACTTTATGGCTGAAAGGGCAGATCGAGAAGTTTCAATTCAAGGGAAATCTCGGTATTCAAGCCGATACATTGGAACCTTTGGCGATGTTGAGCGGAAAACCGCTTTCCGGTGCAGCTGATATTGAGGCAAATGGCTTAATCGGCCTTGTTGGAGGTTCTTTCGATCTTGACCTTTCGGGAAAAACTGTGGCTTTGAAAACCGGTAATGAGACGCTGGATCGTTTGTTGGCTGGCAATGTCAGATTATCAGGCGGAATAAAACGCGACGAAAACGGGATCACAACGCGTGACCTGTTGATCGGTAACGACCATATCAAGCTCGAAACCAATGGCAGTTTCTCGAGTGACGAAGCCGATATGGACTATCAGCTTGCACTTTTCGATCTTAATCTCGTCAATTCCCGTATGCATGGAGCTGTTCAGTTGCAGGGCGCCGCCCGTGGCCATAATCGTCTTGTTGCTTTAAGTCTTGGAGCAAAGATAAATGAAGCAACTTTGTCGGGACAGAAAATGCAGGATACGGCAATTTTTGCCAACGCCGTTCTCGACAATACTTCACCGATTGCGACCTATTTGAGCGGTTCTGTAGACGGTACCGGCTTTTTTGGCGGTGAAAAACTCAAACTAAGCGGAAGTTTTTCCGATAATGACCAGTTCAAAACTCTGAACAATCTCGACATTCTTGTCGGCGAAACCCATGTGAGCGGCAATCTGAAGCAAAATCTGGAAGGGCTGATTGACGGCAATATCCATATTGATGCAAGCGATATTTCAACATTGAGCGCGCTTTTACTCACCGACGGTCATGGCAGTATGACGGGTGACTTTAATTTAAGTGAAAATGAAGGAAAACAGAGCGGTCGTCTGAAAGCCCATATTGATAAGCTGGTTTTTGGCGAAAATCATGTTGAAAGCCTTGACATGAATTTGACGCTGGATGACCCGAAAGGTGCTTTCCGTGTCAATGGTTTTGTCAATGCTTCCGATATTCGCGCTGCCAATTTTGTCGTCAATACGATAAAAGCGACCGCAAAAGATATGGATGGGAAAACCGCTTTCCAGATTTCTGCCGATGTCCAGAATAATATCAAGGCCGATCTTGCCGGTCGCTTCATCTACCCTGCGGCAAACGAAGCTAACGGAGAAAACGGGCAAGGAGATAATCGGCGGCTAACCGTCGCGCTGGATTCCTTGAATGTTGCGCAGGATACATTGCATGCAAAGCTTATAAATCCGGCATCAATCATTCTTTTTGATGATAGTTATCGGATTTCTCCTCTGACATTGGACGTCAATGGCGGGAAATTTTCGATTAAAGGCGATGGCGGGTCGAAACTAGATTTAGAGTTGCAAATGGACCATTTGCCTGTTTCACTCGCCGATTTGATAAAACCGGATCTTCATGCAACCGGCACATTAACCGGCAATGCGGACATAAAAGGAACGCCGGATAAACCTGATATCGCTTTTGATGTTAAAGGCGAAGGTTTATCTATCGGCCTTTTAAAAGACAAAAAGATCGCACCATTTGCACTTGATGCCAAAGGGAGAACCAATGGTAAATCGGTCAATATTGATACAAGGCTTGCCGGTTCCGGTCTTGATGTTGAAGCCAATGGCAAAGTTCCGCTGGATGCAGGAAATCTTGATCTTGATGTCAATTTGAAAAACTCAGCTATCGCTCTGGCGAATGGTTTTGTCGCTAACCAGAATCTTGGTGGAACTGTTACCGGTCACGCCCATATTGGCGGACAATTGAAAGCTCCGACGGCAACATTCAATCTTTCAGGTCAGGGCTTGAGAGCCGATCTATTGGCAAAAAATGGCCTTACGCCAATCAGTTTGAATGCTGAGGGTCATTATGACAATAATGTTCTTAATCTTGAGCAATTCAATGCCAACGGGCCACAAGGGCTTAATATGTCGGCAAATGGCCGCATTCCGTTAAAAGGCGAAGGTATTGATCTGCATGTCAAGGGTGCTGCTCCTATGGGGATCGCCAACCAGTTTCTTGCCGAACGTGGTAGCCAAGTTTCCGGCTCGGCAAATGTTGATGCAACCGTTAAAGGGTCCTTCACAAAACCAGAGCTTAGTGGTCATTTTGCTCTTGCAAATGGTACTTTTATTGACCCGCAAAGCAATTTGCGCCTGAACAATATTGTGGTTGATGCCGGTTTGAGTGGTGAGCGCATTGTGCTCAACCGCGCCAACGCTTCATCATCTGCTGGCGGCACAATTGTTGCAAGTGGCTCCATCTCGACAGATTTTGCGGCAGGTATGCCGGCTGATATGACTGTTCGCCTCAATCACACACGTTATAGCGACGGGGAAATGGTTGTTGCCACCGTTGATGGCTCTTTAACAGTGACGGGTGGGCTATTGAATAATCCGGTGATTGGCGGTGATCTGACAATCGAAAAGGCAGAAATTACCGTTCCGGATCGTTTCGGAGGGGCTGCTCTTATCGATGTCAAACATAAAAACCTCACAAAAGATATCGAAACAACTCTTGAGCGGGCGAAAATCGCTACCGGCAAAAACAAAGTTGCAACCGCTCCTGCAAAACCTTCTGTCGTTCAGCTAAAACTGCATATCCGTGCACCAAACCAGATTTTTGTTCGTGGTATGGGGCTTGATGTCGAATTAGGCGGCGAAATCGGTTTGTTCGGGCCGGTGAACGAAATTCATCCTGTCGGCGGTTTCCAAATGTTGCGGGGCCGATTTGAAATTCTTTCACAAAGGCTTACCTTTACCGAAGGAACGGTGACACTTGTTGGCAATCTCAATCCTGAAGTCAATTTTGTTGCGACGACACAAGGAAGCGATATTACAGTAACGGTAACCGTTAGCGGTGCAATTAATGCATTGAGTGTTTCATTTACCTCTGTTCCAGTCTTGCCTCAGGACGAAGTTCTTGCCCGTTTGATTTTCAATCGTTCCATCAGCGAACTGTCACCCTTCCAGATTGCGCAACTTGCGTCTGCTGCTGCGGAACTTGCCGGTGTTACCAATACGTCGCTTCTCGGTTCCTTACGGTCGACTACCGGTCTTGATGATCTTGACGTTGTGACTG
Organism: uncultured Bartonella sp.; assembly: GCF_946479275.1. Classification (GTDB taxonomy): domain Bacteria; phylum Pseudomonadota; class Alphaproteobacteria; order Rhizobiales; family Rhizobiaceae; genus Bartonella. Next base: position 417,090 of record NZ_CAMLFE010000002.1, on the reverse strand, counting down.
ATAAACAAGGAAATACCGGTGTTAAAGCCGGTCGCTATATTCGCGATAATATTTATCTCGGGGTCGAAGCCGGTTCCGGTGGCAACACAAAAGGCACAGTCAATCTGGATATTTCCAAAAACTTGAAAGCCAAAGGCGCACTTGGTGCACAAGGCGATTCAAGTGTTGGTGTTTTCTATGAAAAAGATTATTAGAACGAAGAATATTGTTTTTGCCGGAAGTGGCCTTCTGGCGTTTGGTTGATTTTAAACGTCAATTCGTAAGCAATAGCAATTCTGAGGATTAATGATGCCCCGACTTTTTGCCGCATTGGAAGTGCCGCATGATGCCGCATTGTCCTTGTCACTGTTGCGAGGCGGTTTACCTGGTGCGCGTTTCATTGAAGTCGCGGATTATCATATCACCCTTCACTTCTTTGGTGACATGAGTAATGAGATGGCTGACGAACTCGTTCACGCACTTGATTACATTGAAAGAAAGTCTTTCAATTTGCGCCTCAAAGGCATTGATGTCTTCGGTTCAAAAACACCGCATTCGATTTATGCAAGCGTAGAACCATGCCAGGAACTGTTGCTCTTGCAAAGTGACATTGATCGTATAGCCAAAAGACTTGGCCTTAAATCGGATAAAGGAAAATACATTCCGCATGTGACAGTTGCGCGCCTCAAACAGGTGAAGCTTGATGATTTATTACACTACCTTTCTTCACATGGACATTTTGAAACGGGGTATTTTCCGGTCAACCGCTTTGTGATGATGTCTTCGCATGAATCGATTGGCGGCGGACCTTATCTTGTCGAAGAGCATTGGCAGCTTGACCGTCGGTCTTCTTCTTTTGAATGAAGAAATTTAATTATTTATTGAAATAGAAATGAACCCGATTGCGGTTTATCAATAAGAACTATGCACGAATTTCGACCGTTAGTGGAAAGTTCTTACTTCTTGGGCTTCGACAGCCGCGACATCAATTTCGAAATAAAAGATGTTTTATGAAGCATTTCATGTTCAAAGCGTTTTCTATCGTCAACTGTCAGGATTTGATCAAGAACCTGTCTTCCGAGTTTAGTCTTGTCGATCTGTTTGAATTTGTAACAGAGTTCTTGATAGGCAAAGGGGCTCAGTGCGTTTTTGTAATCGTGTCCCGTACGTAATTTTGTAGCTTGCAATTCACGCGCAATTGTCCGCAAAATCTCGACAATTTCACCTTGTCTGTTGCTGGCATTCATAATCGAATTTTTCCGGTTGATACGATAATATATCAGCCGGTCCCAAACCACAGAAAGCGTTTTCGCGTTCAATAGCGTGTTGAAATAGAATGGCATATCTTCAAAAATAAGACGCTCAGGAAAACGTGCGTTAATTTTTTCAATGAGCGAACGTTTGGTGATCTTGTTCCAGGCGACAACAAATGAATCATAGGAAAAGATATTTTCAGGCTCGATCTCTTCTAGAGAAAAGGAATGATGTGTTCCTCTGAACTTTTTGAACAATGGAAGTGCAGTCTGGTTGTCTTCCTCGGTGATATTGCCGGTTTGGTCATCAAGATAGGCTGTTTGACAATATACAATATCGCAATCGTATTTTTTAGCCGGTTCATAAAGCTTTTTATATGCATCCGGATTAATTTTGTCGTCCGAGTCAAGAAAAGCAATGTAATCGCCTGTTGCGAGAGGGATTGCCGTGTTTCTTGCAGCGCCCAAACCACCATTTTGCTTCCGAATGGCGGTAATTCTTTTATCTTGAGATGCATATTCGGCAATAATCTGAGGACTTTCATCAGTACTGCCGTCATCAACAATAATGATTTCCAGGTCTCTGAAGGATTGTGAGACAACGCTATCAAGGCATTCACGCAACCATGGAGCAACGTTATAAACCGGTATAATAACGGATATTGCTGGAGCCATTTTTATTTGCCGTAAAGAGGAATTGTATTAAAAAGATAAACATATTCTTTGTGGTGTGGTTTTCTCACGACAATAACTGGCAAGCCGAAGATATAATATTTTACGCCATGTTTTCTACGCTTTATATGATATAACCATTTGCAGCCGGATTCTTTTGGTGAAACCGGTGCGTTTACTTCCTTATTATTGACAGGAATATCAAATTCGTTTGGGGCTTTTGCAATGTCGTCAAGATAAGTTAACCGTCCGTTTTGTAGCCAGTTGATGTCGTCTTCAGAATGCCAACTTGCTTTCCACCAATGTATAGAATAAGTATTTTTTGTTATACAATTGTCGAAAAATTTTTCACTATATCGAAATGGATAAAAAGTTTCTTCAGGATAAATAGTAATCCCTGTTAATCTTGTTATCTTCGGATCTTTTCGGCTATCGAATGTCGTCAATTTGTATTTATCTTTGAGTATGTATGTAATTATTTCTGGAAGTAAATAACGATTACTGGAAAAAATTTTTTCTTTTTCATAGTAATCTAACATATCACGTAAAAAAGGATGATGTTTTATACTACCTATAACGGCACCATTTACTTCTATAGGCGATTGAAACCCCATGAAAAGGGACGCAGATAAAAGGGGATCGAAGCTTTTTGATGCTGTTACATCTGTATCAAGATAAATGCCACCATGATCATACAAAACTTTAAGTCGCACATAATCCGAGACATAGGCCCATAATTTGCGCTCATATACAGCTTTCAACCATTGGCATTGTTCGAGTGCTGCCCTGAAATCAAACCATTCGGATTTATTTTCCCCGATTTTGATAATCTCATAATCGGGCATGGCAAGTTTCCAGGTCTGGATACAGGCATGGACATCAGCCGGCATATCATCACCAAACCAGACGTAGAAAAGACGCTTGGGCAATTGTGATGTTTTTTTCATTATGCACCTTAACTTATCGACGGAAAAAATTGATTAGGCGTTTTGCAAAGTTGGTTTTCTCACCCAATATTCCAGCTGCTACCTCTAAAAGATAACTTCTCTCGGACTTTTTCAACCCGGCAAACGGCGATTTTATAAATTTGCGGGCCATATCTTCTTTTCCCCATTCGATATGCTGCTCGGCAATTTTTTTCAATGTCGGCGATATATCCAATCGATAAGGCAGTTTGGATGCGGTTGCAAAAATTTTTGTCAATACAGTCATCCGGTCATCATTATTGGCTTCCTGTTTGGCTGGGAGTGCGCAAACCGAATTTGGATTATCGCGATTGTAAAAATAGTATTCCTCAGGAACAAAAATTAACTTTTCAGCTCCGTTGAGCGCCTCGAAATTAAAAAGAATGTCTTCAGCAAAACCGTTATACCCCTTTTGCACCAGAAACGTAATTTCTCGGTTCATCAGCGATGAACGCCGATAAATTTTCCCATGGACTGCAGGAAAAAATATTTGGCATAACAGTTCGTTTTTTTCAGCAGGTTCGGCATAGATAGATTGGTGATAGTCATCTCTATAAGAACACTGATTATGATTGACGATTGAATGATTGGTAAAAGCAATATCGGCTTTATTTCTATCACTTGCAGCAACAAGGACGCTAATAAAGTTTTCTGAAATCCAGTCATCAGAATCCACAAAGCAAAGATAATCACCTGATGCCAGTTGGATACCGGTATTTCTGGTTTTCGTTATGCCTTGATTTTCCTGGTGAATAACGCGGATGCGTGAATCTTTTTTAGCATATTGGTCACAAATTTCGCCGGATTGATCCTTACTTCCGTCATCTATTAAGATTATTTCCAAATCGGAGAACGTTTGATTACAAATTGATGACAATGTTTTTTCAATAAAATTTTCAACATTGTAGACCGGTACTATGACAGAAACTTTTACCATTCTTCTTATTAATTCCTTAGGCGCTGTGCAAGACATTATGCTTTATCAGAGGTGTTATCGTACAGAGGTGTTATCGTAACTAGGCATGGCATGTAAACATATTGATTCAAATGTAACGAAAAATAAATCCCAATATAACATGCTATATATTATCCAGTTATCCGCATTGCAGATCTGAAACATTTACGAATCATCGACATCAATTAACATATAAAATACTTTTTGACAGTTGTGATCCGGCTCACAAACAAAATAGTATTTTTCTGCGGTGAAATTAACATTATCAATCTAATGTCAAACCACCGATTGATTGCTTACTAACATGCTATGATATATATATAAGTTATCCCGAATCGATAAGTACAAAAGAGTCTAATGAAGATTTCAAATCTAAAAATTTAAAATAGTAAACGATCTATAGACAAAAATTGTTTTAACTGCACAAAGACGAATTCAACGACGATGAATGGCAAAGAAACTATTCAAGATATTAGCATCGGAGATGTTTCAGATGTCTCTATTATTTGTGCGACAATAGAACGTCCAGATTCGGTCACACGTTTTATTAATTCGGTTAGGAAATTTTATCAGGATATTTCAATTATTATAGGGGATCAAAGTCGAGATCAAACAGAACTCGCGCCTTTTTACAAAAGAAATGATGTCAAATGTCTTCGGTTGCCTTTTGATTGTGGAGTTGCCTATGCTCGCAATGAGTGTGTAAAGGCTGTAAAAACCAAATTCATACTTTTGTGCGACGACGATTTTGTATTCACTGACCAAACGGATATCAATATTCCGCTTCAAGCGCTGAAAAAATATCCCGAAATCGGAATTGTCACGGGTGCTGTTATTGATCATCATAAATCGGGTAGCGAAGTATATTTTCAGAAACGTTATTATGAAAAATTCTTGTATCTTGACAAAGAAAGAAAAGCACTTTGTTCTGTTCCAATTTCTTATCTAAAACCGCGAATATATGAAACACCCGGGCACACCTTCTATCAATGTGACATAGGCTTGAACTTCGCTGTTATGCGTAAAGATATTTTTGAAGATAATAATAAATGGGATAGTCGCTTCAAATGTAATGGTGAACACGAAGATTTTTACTTGAATTTGAAATACAACAGTAACTGGAAAGTTGCTTATACTCCGGAATTTTGTTGCGATCATGAACATTTGGGTAATTCTACTTATGTAAGATTGAGGGATCGACAGGAAGGGTGGCTGGAATTCGGAAAAAAATGGGGAATAGAACAACATCTGGAATTCGGATATGGCTTGCGTAATATGAGTTCTTATTTGTCGGGTAAACGGCATAAAGAACGTATAACATCACCGGAAAGCCTACCAATTTACAAAGAACGATACATACGCATATTCCCTGATGGAGATTGTGTTGCAAGTGAAGGGGAGAATGTTATTCCACATGAATATAAAGTTCCCATCCCGTATGACTTGGATGAGCTTGTGTCTCCTATCGGAGTGACATACAAAGTACTTGAAGAAGGCTACTACAAGTATAAAAATGCAAAATCTACAATTACGTGGAAATTTTTTAAACCGATAATGCGGCTTGAAGGAACTATACGCAAGCTTTTGAGAAAGTTACGTCCACATGACTGATTTAGAAAAGAAAGCGACTATCATTATATGCACATGCAATCGTGCAAGAAGTTTGAAGCGTACATTAGATTCCTTTTTTTCTATTTATAGACAACTGCTTGTTGAGGTTCTTGTTGTTGACAATAATTCGACAGACGACACAAAGGACATATGTCTGGGCTATGAACCCCAAGGTGTGAAATATTTGTTCCAGCCTGTAGTAGGGGTGTCTCATGCCCGCAATTCCGGTTTGGAACATATGGATCGCGATATTGCCATATTTGTTGATGACGATGTAACTTTCAGACCTGGTTGGCTTGAAAATCTTCTTCATCCGTTCGGGCATAATGATGTTGGAGTAGTTGGCGGAGAGCTATTGCCTATTTGGGAAGGACCACGTCCTGATTGGCTTAGCGATCATTATCTCAGAAATTATTCAGTATGTTTGAACTGGTTCAGTCAAACTAAAGAAATTGAAAGTAATGAGTGGCTTTGCCTAGGTAATATAGCATTTTGGAAGAGTGCTCTGGATCAAGCAGGTCGTTTTCCGGTAAAATTGGGGCGGATTGGGTCTGTTCTTCTTTCGGGGGATAGAGCGGTAATTGATGTCATCCGTTATAACGGAATGAAAGCAGTTTTCTCTCCTACTTCTGTCGTCGATCATCATATTTCAAAGGGACAATTGTCGCCAAAATGGTTGGCTAAACGTATTTTTTGGCAAGGGGTAACTCAAGGAGCAGTTGAAGAATATTTGAGACAGAAAATAGATTTCAACGGTACGAATCAAGAATGGCGTGATTTGCAGTTGCCGACCGATATGCAAACATGGGCTTCTATGTTCAATTCATTGCCGGACTCCAATTTTGAACAGCGACTGAGCGAGTTGTATGATTTGGGATATGCATTGCAACGTACTGGCTTTTTAGCCGGTTAGGTTTCAATAAATTAATTTAAACTGCTCGAAGTCATCTGGCTTTAACAATTGGCAAGATGCCATTTCATGTTTTTTTATCAAAAGCTTAAGGATACTCTTTATATATAAAGTTTTATGTGGTATCTATGAAAAACCAATGCGGAGGGATAAGATAAAGATCACAATTTATGAATAAAAGGATAATATTATTATCAACAGATTTTTTATTCATTTATTAAATATAAATATTTTTTATATTTGTATATAAAATTACGATAAAATATTTATAGATTATATCTAATAAATTTAAAATAAGCAATTTAAATTCGTTCTGATAAGCTAGATAAAATTTTAAAAAATATCCGATTTTTTTATATTTTAAAGTCGATGAGAGAATTTACCGGTTTTTACGTGTTTTGATTCTTTCAATATACAGTACATATTATTAAATCACGGTTTTATAAAAATATAACAACTTAATAGCAATGATAACTTCTTCATATAAAATTTTTATTACATTTAAATAACTTATATTTATAATATATCATAATAAAAATTCAGATATTTTTTAAAAAATTCTAATTTTGTATAAAAATATAAGTAGAGAAAAACATTTTCTAAATTAACTTGAAATGTTTTTTCATGATTTCAGACGATAATTGTATTCATCATAGATTGATAGGTGAAAATACGTCTAATAAAGACGTACATACGTAAACTTAATAGATTATATTTAATAATATTTATATTGTTTCCTATAATGTTCATTACAATATATGAAGTACACATAAATTATATGGATAAATTTCTAAACATTAACAAAACGAATTATAAAAATCAAAAACCGGATAAAACATTCAATAAAATTACATCTCTTGATAATGACGTAAATAAGAAAGGATATGTCATCAATGATGATGGAATAGAGATTATAAAAAATATTATTAAAGATGAACGTGCACAACATATTGTACTCAATATGGATTTTAAGGAACAGATTTATCGCTTCGAATCGATGATTCGGATATTCGTGTGTTCAAGCAGATAGTCGTGGATAACGAATATGACAGTTTAAATCTTCCCGAGACAGCAAAAGCAATTATTGATTTGGGGGGGGGGCAATATTGGCCTCTCCGCACTTTTCTTCATAAAGAAATTTCCGGATGCCCGCATCGTTGCGGTTGAACCCGATGCTGTCAACTTCTCGATTATGAAAAAAAATCTTGATAAATTTCCGAAATCCATAGCGCTCTTGCAAGCTGCAATTTGGCCTACTGATGGCGAAGTTTCATCGGTTGAAGAGGATGATAATCATGCTTCTCTTGGTGCTTGGGGGTATCGCACCGAAGCTTCAAACGGAAAGTCGGCACTTTCTGTTAAAGCGGTGAGTATCCCTAACATCATGAAACAATATCATATGGATTTTGTTGATATTTTGAAGGTTGATATCGAGGGCGCCGAATACGAGCTTTTCGAGAAAAAGTATGAAGGTTGGATTGATAAAGTTGGCTTGATCATCATCGAAACACATGATCGCTTCAAACCGAATTCGGAAACTATGGTACGCAAAGTATTGAACGACCGCTTTGATGAACTTCCGACGAAAGGTGAAAACCTGTTTTTTAAGAAAAAGTAAAATGGAACGATATCCGTTATCAGTATTATTAATTATTAGGAGTGTGGGTATTTTATCGCAAATTAAATGAAATAATTATTTACAATAACAGAATCGAGAATTTAATAAAATTTTTATGTTTAAAACATAAAAACAATATTATATATATAAATTATTGAATTTTTATATTAATTCAAATGAAAATAATTAAAAAATCGGTCTTATTCTATAAATATGTAATTTATTCAAACTGATTTGAATGAACTGTAAGTTATAGCAGCTATTTTTGGTTTGGTGATATAAAGCATCCTTTATATCAGGTTGCGCTGCGTTTCGACATCTGCTAAATCACCGGAAGCTAAAAATCTTCAAGGAGTGCATAATGGCTGCCAAAGAATATATTATCAAGGATATCGGCCTTGCCGACTACGGTCGCAGAGAACTCGATATTGCCGAAACTGAAATGCCGGGTCTAATGGCCTGCCGTGAGGAATTCGGCTCCTCTCAACCGTTGCGTGGCGCCCGCATTTCCGGTTCGCTGCACATGACAATCCAGACAGCCGTTCTTATCGAAACGTTAAAAATGATCGGTGCAGATTTGCGCTGGGCTTCATGCAATATTTTTTCAACGCAGGACCATGCTGCCGCAGCAATTGCTGCAGGTGGTACACCGGTTTTTGCGGTCAAGGGCGAAACGCTTGAACAATATTGGAGCTATACCGATGCCATTTTCCAATGGCCGGACGGCAAGCCTTCAAATATGATTCTTGATGATGGCGGCGATGCAACAGCTTATATCCTGACCGGTGCCCGCGCCGAAGATGGAGAAGATGTTCTTTCAAAGCCGGAATCAGAAGAAGAGGCAATCTTTTTTGCCCAAATCAAGAAACGCATGAAAGAAACGCCCGGTTTCTTCACCCGTCAACGTGATGCCATCAAAGGTGTAACCGAAGAGACAACGACAGGTGTTCATCGTCTTTACCATTTGCAGGAACAAGGGTTGCTTCCGTTCCCCGCAATCAACGTCAATGACAGCGTGACAAAATCCAAATTCGACAACCGTTATGGCTGTAAAGAATCGCTGGTTGACGGTATCCGCCGTGGTACCGATGTGATGATGGCTGGTAAAGTTGCCATTGTTTGCGGCTATGGCGATGTTGGTAAAGGCTGTGCTGCCTCGCTTTCGGGCGCCGGTGCACGCGTAAAGGTCACCGAAGTTGACCCGATTTGTGCCTTGCAGGCAGCCATGGATGGCTATGAAGTTGTAACACTCGAGGATGCAGCACCGACCGCCGACATCATCATCACCGCAACAGGAAACCGTGACATTGTTCGCCTGGAGCATATGCGAGCCGTCAAGGATATGTGCATTATCGGCAATATCGGGCATTTTGATAATGAAATTCAGGTTGCTTCACTGAAAAACCTGAAATGGACAAATATCAAGCCGCAAGTCGACATGATTACATTTCCGGATGGTAAACGCATTATCCTTCTTTCAGAAGGGCGTTTGCTTAATCTTGGCAATGCAACAGGGCATCCTTCTTTCGTTATGTCGGCGTCTTTCACCAACCAGACATTGGCCCAGATTGAATTGTTCACACGTGGCGAGAATTATAAAAATCAGGTTTATGTTCTGCCGAAACATCTCGATGAGAAAGTTGCTCGTCTGCATCTTGATCGTCTTGGTGTTAAGCTCACGAAACTGTCGGAAGAACAGGCTGCCTATATCGGTGTATCGGTTGATGGGCCGTTCAAGCCTGACAGGTATCGCTACTAAATTCGGTACTACTGAAAGAAGTGAAACTTTATTCATTATTAAAGGTCGGGTAAAAATGCCCGGCCTTTGTTTTTTGAAGATACTTCACCTGAAAAGCATAGACATGTATGGTTAAACCTGATTCGGATAATTATGATCGAGAAATCAACTTTGCAGGCAAAAAGTGGATATAAAAGCAAATTATTGTCGGGGATTTTCTCGGTCCTGGCTGCTTTATTTTGTTTTCCTGCAATGTCTATTACAAGTCATGCTGCTGGTCTTGACGCACTTTCAGATTTTGACAGTTTAAACCTTCAAATAGTCGTTTTCGGTGGTGTTATTGTTGCGGCATTCATTGTTTGTCTTGGCATTTTCAATCGTTCTTCTTCAAGAAAGCAGATCGAAGAGAAAAACGTTCAAACCGACTATCTGCAAGAAATCGATAATTATGAACTCTTGCTTGAACATAGCGGGCAATGCGCTGTTATCTGGAAAACGCCGGTTGCTCTGCCCGAAATAATTGGCCGTATGGTTGCGCTTGATCAGGCAGGTATCAATTCTGCAGATATATTACGGTTCGGCCAATGGCTTGATGAGAATGAATTGCGCGTTCTGGATGATGCGTTGACCCATTTGCGGCAGGATGCACAGCCGTTCAGCCTTTATCTTAAAACGAAGCAAAAAACATTGATTGAAGCAACCGGCCTCATTGCCGGAACTGCTGCAGTTTTGCGTTTTCAGGATCTTTCCGGCCAACAGGAAGAGCTTGCTCAGATCGAGAAGGATGCGGCTTTCACGAAGACGATGCTTGCAATGCGCAATGTTCTTCTCGAGGCACTCGATGAGCCTGTATGGCTTATCAATAAAGATAATAGAATTATTTATGCCAATCGGGCGTTTCGGAAGGCCAGCGGTTATGACCCCGAGAAAGCACAGGATGTTTCACTGTTCAATGAAACGACACGACAGAAACTTCTGGAAAGTAAACCGCTTTTCAAAGGACCGGCCTATGCTATTGTCGAAGGAGATCGGAGGCTCCTTGAAGTCACGCAAGTGACGTCCGATGATGGTGTAGCGACCTTTGCTCACGATATTAGCGCCATGGAAGAAATGTCGGAAGAGATGAAGCGCATGGCGCGCGGACATTCCGAAACACTTGACCAGATTTCAACAGCGGTAGCCATTTTTGGTCCCGATCAAAAACTGAAATTTGCCAATCAGGCTTTTGCAACGCTTTGGCCGTTGGATACGGTTTTTCTTGAAAGTGAACCCAGTCATACCCTACTTCTTGATCGTTTGCGGGAGAAAGGCATCATTGCTGAAAAGCCGGATTGGAGGGGGTGGAAAGAAGAACTTTTTTCCGCTTATCGTTCAGGTGAACCGAGCCAGCAAATCTGGAATTTGCCTGATGGTCGCACACTCAGGGTTCTCGCAAGCCCGCACCCGCAGGGTGGCGTGACATGGCTTTTTGAAAATCTTACTGAAAAAATCGATCTCGAACGGCGTTATAACAGTCTCATTGAAATGCAAGGTGAAACGCTGGACCATCTCTCAGAAGGCGTTGCCTTGTTTGGTCCGGACGGGCGTGTGCGTCTTACCAATCCGGCGCTAGCCAAATTATGGTCTTTACCCACCGAACTCACAGTTGAAGGAACGCATATTTCAAAACTTCAGGCCGAATGCGCGCAAAAGACAACGAGTAACGCATGGGATACATTTGGTGCATTTATCACCGGTTTTAGTGAAAATCGGGATGCTATTTCGGGACGTATGGATTTAACAAACGGCGTTATTCTCGATTATGCTCTGGTGCCTTTGCCAAATGCGCAGACCATGATGACCTTTGTCAATGTGACAGATACCGTCAATATCACCCGTGCATTGCAAGAAAAGAACGATGCATTGCGTAGTGCCGATGCGTTGCGCAGCGAATTTGTTCGCCATGTATCTTATGAATTGCGCACGCCCCTTACCAACATTATCGGCTTTTCTGATATTTTGCAGAGCGGACTTTTCGGCACTCTCAATTCCCGTCAGCAGGAATATCTTAAACACATCGCTTCTGAATCAGGTGCGCTTCTTGATATCGTCAATGATATTCTGGACCTTGCTAAACTTGATGCCGGCATTATGGAACTTGATATCAAAGATGTCGATATTGCCGGTTCAATGACTTTTGCAACAGAACGCACGAAAGAGCGTCTCGGTGCCCGTCCGGTAAAAATTGAAGAAAAAATAGAAAACGGCCTCACGACGATTCCGGCAGATCAGGCAAGACTACGGCAGATTTTTGTAAACGTGTTGAGCAATGCCGCCAATTTTGCTCCCGATAATAGTGTCATTACCTTTTCTGCCAAAAAGGACGGAAATGACATTGTCTTTTCTGTTCACGATGACGGGGCGGGAATTCCGGAAGAAATTCTTGATACTGTTTTCAAGCGGTTTTCATCCCATGCCCATCATGGTTCACGCGCCGGAGCAGGGCTTGGCCTTTCGATTGTCAAAAGCTTTGTCGAGCTCCATGGTGGCAGTGTAAAAATAGAAACGGGGAATACAAAAGGAACAACTGTTTTTTGCCGTTTTCCGGCTAAACGCCCTTCATCCGCAGCGTTGCTTCAATCAGAGGAATCAGAATGATTTTCAGTTTATTTCTTGAAGATGAAAAAGCAACCGAACGCTTCGGCGAAGATTTTGCGCTAGCCCTTGAAAAGGGTGATCTCGTTACACTTGAAGGGGACCTTGGAACAGGGAAAACATCGCTTTCCCGTTCTATTGTTCGCACATTAGCAGATGATGACGGGATGGATGTTCCAAGTCCAACCTTCACACTTGTTCAAGTTTACGATTTGCCAAAATTCAACCTCACCCATGCCGATCTTTATCGCATTAACGAACCGGAAGAAATTGACGAGCTTGGCTTTGAAGAGGCGCGAGAGGCCGGAGTTGTTCTTGTCGAATGGCCGGAAAAAGCCGAAGGAGAATTAGGAAAAGCAGATTTTGCCATTTTCCTTGAGCATCAGGGAAGTGGTCGAAAAATAACGATTGAGGCGGAAGGCCACGCTGCCGACCGACTCCAACGTTCGCTGGAGATAAGAGAATTTTTAAAATCCAATTACCGCGACAATGTCAAACGCCGTTATTTCACAGGTGATGCTTCGGCGCGTTCCTACGAGATTATTTATGGCAAGGACTGTCATGAGATATTGATGAATGCACCGGCAATGGAAATGCCCGAACAAAGTGGCCAGTCTTACGGGAAAATTGCCCATCTTGCGACATCGGTTAGCCAATTTGTCGGCATTGACCGGCTGATTTTGAAAAATGGTTTTGTAGCGCCAAAAATTTTAGCACAAGATTTAAAAAACGGTTTGCTCATTACCGACGATCTCGGGCGGGAAGGCGTACTTGATGAAGAGAGGAAGCCAATTGAAAACCGTTATATCGAATCGGGGAAATTGCTTTCTTCGTTTCACCAGAAAGAGTGGCCTGAACATCAAAAATTCGATGATTTGACACTTGATATACCGGCTTATGATCGGGGTGTCTTGCAGGCTGAAGTTTCCCTACTTCTTGACTGGTATTTCCCTTACTCTACCGGAACAGAAATAAGTCATTCCCTGAAGGAGGAATTCTATCGGCTATGGGAGCCGTTTTTTGAAATTTTTGAACAGGCAGAACAAAGTTTTGTTATGCGCGATTATCATTCGCCAAATATTATCTGGCGGGAGAATGAACAGGGTTTGAAAAAAATAGGCCTCATTGATTTTCAGGACGGGCAAATTGGCCCGACAGCCTATGATGTTGTATCACTCGCCCAAGATGCGCGTGTTGCTATCAGTCGCCCGCTTGAGAAGCGTATCATCAAAGCCTATTGCGAAGAACGCAAAAAGGGTACGCGTGGCTTTGATGAAGAACAGTTCAAACTCATCTATGCTATTGCCGGTGCGCAACGCGTTTCCAAAATTCTCGGTATTTTTGTTCGTCTTGACAAGCGTGACGGCAAGCCCGCTTATTTGAAACATTTGCCGCATTGCCGCGATTATCTGAAGCGCAATCTTGAACATCCGGCTCTTTCATCATTGCGTCAATTCTATATTGCCTCGAAACTGGTTGAAGAGTGAAAAAATGAAAATAACACATGCTATGGTGCTTGCTGCGGGGCTTGGCACCCGCATGCGGCCATTGACGTTCAAAACACCGAAACCACTGGTAAAAATTGCCGGTCGAAGTCTTTTGAACCGGGCTCTTGATGCCCTTGAAAAAGCCGGTGTCGAGGAAGCGGTGGTTAATGTCCATTATCTTGCAGATTCTATCGAAAGCCATGTCGAAAGCCGTAAAAAACCGCATATAACCATTTCTGATGAACGTGTGGAACTTCTCGATTCTGCCGGAGGCGTGGTGAAAGCTTTGCCGCTTTTGGGAGAAAATCCGTTTTTTGTTCTTAACGCTGATACTTTCTGGGTCGACCATGGCACGCCAACGCTCGAAGCAATGGAAAACCGCTTTGACCCTGATCGAATGGATATGCTGCTTATGACAGTTAAACGTACGCAGGCAGCGGGTCCGGAAAAAGGCGATTTCCTGATTGGTGAAGGTCAAAAACTTGTTCGCGCACCTGCAAATGCATCGGAAGCAGTTATTTATGGTGGTGCACTTATTGTTAATCCGAAAATATTTGCATTTGCAAAAATCGAACCGCAATCGCTCAACCTCTATTTTGACGAAGCGATTGCCCGTGGTCGCCTTTATGGTTTTCCTTTGGATGGCAACTGGTATACTGTCGGAACAATTGCAATGATTAGCAAGGTTGAGGAGCTGATGCGCCAAAGGGGGGAAATAGCGTGAAAGACAAGCCGAAGCTGTTTTCGATTTCGAGCGGTGCGCCGTTTTTGCCAATTTTTGTTGATGCACTTCTTTCGGGACACTTGATTAAAGATTTCGGCAAAGGCGGCAATATCCAGACAGCTTTGGCAGATACGCTCATCTATGTTCCGACACGGCGTGCCGCGCGTACGCTGCGCTCTTGCTTTGTGGAGATGAGCAAGACACATTCAAGCTTCCTGCCGACAATTCGCCCTTTGGGCGATGTTGATGAAGATACGGCTTTTTTCCTTGATAATGGTGCAGCAGCTTTGTCGCTCAATCCGAAGATTGGCGATGTCGAGCGGCTCTTGTTATTGGCGCGCCTTATCCGTCCGTGGCGCGAGAATTTGCCTGCCCATGTGCGCTCGCTCTTCGGCAGTGAAGATATTATCATACCGGCCAATACAGCCGATGCAATCTGGCTTGCCGAAGATCTCGCCCGCCTGATGGACGAGGTCGAGACAGAGTCCGCCGACTGGGCAAAACTTGAAGATATTGCACCCGATATGGTTGCCGAATGGTGGCAGGTGACACTTGATTTTCTGGAAATTGTAACAAAAACCTGGCCTGATATTCTTGCCGAACGGCAAAAAATAAATCCTGCCGAATGGCGCAATCAGGCCATTCGGGCGGAAACTGAAAGGCTTTTGCGTAACAAACCGCGTGATCCCGTTATTGTGGCCGGTTCCAATGGCTCGATTCCGGCCATTGCCGATTTGCTGAAAGTGGTAAGCGGATTGGAAAATGGTGCGGTTGTCTTGCCCGGTCTCGACCTTGCAATGGATGATGCCCAGTGGGCGGCGCTTGATGAAACGCATGACGACCCCTCCATTTTCGGCCATCCGCAATATAGCTTCAAAAAATTGTTCGACCGCATGAAACTTGCAAGAAATGTCGTTGACGAGATTGGGGCGCCTTCGGAAAACAAGAAAAAACGCGCTGCAATTTTATCCGAAGCATTGCGACCGGCAGTGACCACCGACACATGGTCACAATTGAAACGCGATGGTTTTGATGAAATTTTTGCCGATGTCTCGTTGATAGAGGCCGCCAATGAGCGTGAAGAGGCTTTGGCAATCGCAGTTGCGCTAAGGCAAGCAATTGAAGACAAAAAGAAAACGGCCGCGCTTGTGACGGGGGACAGAAATCTTGCCCGCCGTGTTGTTGCCGAACTTAAACGTTTCGGCATTGAGGCCAATGATTCCGGCGGTGTTCCTTTAAGCGAAGTGTTACCGGCAACTTTGTTGCGGCTTATTTTACAAACTTTGTTTCAACCCGGCGATCCGGTGGCTTTCCTTTCGCTTCTGAAACACCCGTTGACGTCACTTGGATATGAACGCGGATCTTTACGAAAAATTGCCGAACGTTTCGAGCTCTTTGCATTAAGGGGCGGAACCGGAAGAATAAATATTGCAACCTGTGAGCAGTTTGTTGAAGAGCGGCTTCTTGCTCTCACAACAGATGAAAACGGGACGAGCGATATTGATTCCGATATGATCGAGGAAGCAAGAAATCTTGCGTCTTCACTGGTGAAAGCCGTTCAGCCATTGGTGGCATTGATGGCAAAAAGCGAACCGCAGTCGGTGAACGAAGTTGCCCGTGCCACGACTGAAGTTTTGGAAAATTTCGGGGCAAACGAGCAAGGCTCGTTTCACGCGCTTTATGCCGGTGAAGCGGGTAAAGCCATTATATCTTTGCTGCGCGATCTTGTTGCCGATCAATCCGGCCTTACGTTTGACATTTCCGAATGGCCGGCCATTCTTGAAGCTTTGATGGCTGCACGCTCGGTGAGCCCCTCTGCCGGTGGTCATCCCCGTCTTTTTATCTGGGGTGCATTGGAATCACGATTGCAAACGGTTGATACAATGGTCATTGGTGGCTTGAATGAAGGGTCTTGGCCTGCAACAGCACGCAATGACCCGTTCATGTCACGGCCGATGAAAATGACATTGACACTTGACCCACCGGAGCGACGGATCGGTTTGGCTGCCCATGATTTCCAGATGGCTATGGGCATGGATAAAGTGATTATGAGCAGGGCATTGAGAGTTGATAATGCCCCTTCAGTGCCTTCGCGCTGGTTGCAAAGGCTGGAAACAGTTGTTGGCGCCAAAGCGAGCGCCAATATGCGCGCACGTGGCGGAGTTTTTGTCCACTGGGCGCGGGAACTCGACCGTCGCAAAAATGTCGATTTTATTGCGCGCCCATGCCCCACCCCCCCATTGAAGCAACGTCCGAAACATTTTTCTGTTACCGAAATTGAAACATTACGCCGCGACCCTTATGCAATTTACGCCAAAAAAGTTTTACGCCTGAAGCCGCTTGATGACCTTATCCACGATCCATCGGTTGCCGAGCGTGGCACACTTTATCATGCAATTGTTGCGGGCTTTTCATTGCTGAAAATTGATCCGGAAAAACCGGATGCATTGCAAAAATTTCTTGAAATTGCGCGTGCTGAATTTGACCGGATGCAACTTCCACTTGATGTTGAAGCTATATGGTGGCCGCGTTTTGAAATTCTCGCACCATCAATCATCGAATGGGAAAAAGGACTTTCTCCACGCGAAAGATATGTCGAAATTTCGGCCCGTCCCGTTCATATTGTGCCGGAAGGAGCAACCCTTTCAGGGCGTGCCGACCGCGTCGATGTGATGGATGGACGTTTCGCCGAAATTCTTGATTTCAAGACCGGCTCGACTCCTTCCGTCAAGCAGGCGGCGACACTCATGGCACCGCAATTGGCGTTGGAAGCAGCTCTGTTGTCGCGCAATGCTTTTGTTCCGCTTAAAAATATCAAACCGACCGAACTTGCCTATATCCGTTTGAATGCCCACGGAGAAGTAAAAGAAGAGCGCATTTCTCTATCTGCCAAAAAAACCGCAATCGAACTTTCCGAAGAAGCTTGGGCAAGATTGGGTGAACTTGTTGAATATTATCAAAATCCCGCCCATGGCTATTTGTCGCGGGCAATGCCACCTTTGACCACTTATGAAGGTGATTATGACCATTTGGCGCGGGTTCTTGAATGGTCGGCCGGTTCTGACACGGCAGGTGAAGAATGACCAAACGTGAAATTCCTGAGGATGCCATTAAAAATCAGACGGCCGCTTCCAATCCGCAAAGCAGTGCGTGGGTGTCTGCCAATGCCGGTTCCGGTAAAACCCATGTTTTGACGTTTCGGGTTATCAGACTTTTATTGAATGGCACCGAACCGGCGCGGATTCTGTGCCTCACTTATACCAAAGCAGCCGCTGCTGTCATGCAAACGCGCATTTTCCAGACTCTTTCCGGCTGGACAGAGCTTGATGATGACAAATTGACAGAGGTGTTGATCGCGCTTGAGGGCAAAAAACCCGATACAAAAAGGCTTGATGAAGCGCGTAGACTTTTTGCCCGTGCTCTTGAAACACCGGGCGGGCTAAAAATTCAGACCATCCATGCTTTTTGCGAAGGTCTTCTTCACCAATTTCCTTTGGAAGCCAATATTGCCGGCCATTTCGAGATGATGGACGATCTCAAGCGTGACGAATTTTTAACCGATGCGCGTCGTTATGTGATCGAGACAGCCTATTTACAAAAAAATGGTTCTCTTCATGAAGCATTGATGCTGGTTTTAAAAACCGTGGGCGAAAGCGGACTTGATGCTCTGTTATCCGAGGCAATTGAAAAACGGCAAGCTTTAAGTCCATTTCTTACTCGTGTGAGTGGACCGGATGGCAAGCATATTCTGGAAAAAACGTTACAAATATCTCCGGATGATACGGAAGAAAATCTTACTAATGAAATCCGTAAAACGGCGCTTCATACCGATGAGACTATTAAAGTGTTCAAAAGTCTCGGCCACTCTTTCACCCAAGAATTTGTTGAAAGATTGGAGCTTGTAGAAAAGGCGGATAATAACGAGAGCATAAAATTCATCGAACTTGCTTATTTTACCAGTGGAAATCCACGAAAAATAAGCAGGCTGGCTTCAAAAAAACTTCTGGAAGCTTTGCCATGGCTCGAAGACGATTTGTTAATGCGTCAGGAAAAACTCGTTCTCTATCTCGACAAGTTGCGACGTGTACGGCTGGTACCGCTCAATTTGGCGGCCTTCGAGCTCTGTTACCGGCTTTTGGCGCGCTATGAAAGTTTGAAGAAAGCAGAAGGTTTGCTTGATTTCGACGATTTGATCGAGCGGGCGCTTAATCTATTGAAACGCGATGGTGCAGGCCAATGGGTGCAATATAAGCTGGATAGGGGCATTGACCATATTCTGGTTGACGAAGCACAGGATACAAGCCCTTCCCAGTGGCAGATAATCCAGCTTCTTGCACAGGAATTTTTTGTCGGGGAAGGACAAAGAGAGGTCAACCGCACTGTTTTTGCCGTTGGCGATGAAAAACAATCGATCTATTCTTTCCAAGGGGCAGTGCCGGAAGATTTTGCAACGAATGGTCGCATTATCGAAAAAAAAGCTGAAGCCGTTGGCAAGTCTTTCGGCCACATACGTTTGAATTATTCCTTCCGTTCGACAGCCGATGTTTTAAAAAGTGTTGATCGGGTATTCGAAAAGCCTGAAAATTATAAAGGTCTTTCAGCCGAAAATATCAAAACTGTGCATGAAGCGGTTCGCCGCAATGACCCCGGTGAAGTTGTGATCTGGGACAATATTGCGCCGACAGATGTGGAAGAGCCGGAAGACTGGCGCAAACCTGTCGACCAGCTTCATGCACCGGCTGTTCACCTTGCCGAAGAGATGGCAACGACAATCAGCCATTGGCTTCATCATCATGAAATGCTTAAAGGTCAGGGAAGAGAAGTCAAAGCCAGTGATATTATGGTGCTGGTGAGAAAACGGGACCAGTTTGTTCCCGCTTTGGCGCGCGCTTTGAAAAACCGCAATGTTCCGGTTGCCGGTGCCGACCGTTTGCGTCTGGCAAGCCATATTGCCGTGCGTGATTTAACGGCACTCGCACGATTTGTCCTGCAACCGCAGGATGACCTTTCTCTCGCATCTGTTTTGAAAAGCCCGCTCTTCGGACTTGATGAAGATGATCTTTATAAGATTGCTATAAACCGTGAAGGAAGCCTGTTTAATAGCCTTGAAGCTCATAGTGAAGAGAAGCCCGAATTTGCAACTGTTCTGGCTTTACTCAAAAAATATAGAAACCTCGCCGATAAAACGCCTGTCTATGAATTTTATAGCCATATATTGAGCGAAGATCAGGGACGGGCAAAAATTCTCGCCCGATTGGGTTCGGAAGCAAGCGATGTCCTTGATGCGTTCATGGATTATACTTTGTCGATCCAGAAAACCGGTTTACCCGGTTTGCAGGCTTTTCTGGAAACAATCAAGCTTTCCGATCCGGAAATCAAACGTGAACTCGACCAGAATCGTGAAGAAGTCCGTATTATGACTGTTCATGCGGCAAAGGGGCTTGAAAGCGCCATTGTCTTTCTGGTTGATTCCGGTTCGCGTATCTGGAACGCGCAACATGAACCGAAATTCATCGAAATTGATGATCATGGCAAGAAGAGCTTTTTGTGGCAGCCCGCAAAAGAGTTCAAAACATCATTCGGTGACAATTATATCAATACGTTAAAATTGAAAGCCGAAGAAGAATATAGGCGCCTTCTTTATGTTGGCATGACACGGGCAGAAGACCGCCTTATCGTTTGTGGTTATCGGGGAAAGAATGCTGTTGGCGGGACATGGAGTGAACTTGTCGGTGAAGCATTGAAGCCGGTTTCGGAAGAAATTGCCGGCCCTTCACCCGACATCAAGGCATGGCGTTATTGCGTGGATGACAGCCGCACAAGTGTCGAAACAAAAACTGCGGAAGATGAAGCAGTCGTTCCGGCTTTTCCGCTTCCTTCCTATTTCCATAGACGTATGGAACCGGAAACCGATTTACCTAAGCCCCTCACCCCTTCAGGTGCTTCACTTGATATTGACGAGAATGCACCGGCGGCAAAAAACATTGTTACCATTTCGCCGGTTCTGGGCGAAAAACCGGCAAATTCTTCATTTGCTATCGAACGGGGGACAATCATTCACCGGCTTTTGCAATATTTGCCACAAATTCGGGAAGAAGACCGGCAAAGGCTTGCCCGTGCCTATCTTGAAAAAGCAGCACCTGAATGGAGTGAGGAACAAAGAGAGGATGCTTTTGAACAAACCTTCAAGGTTATGGATGATGAAGCACTGCGCCCTTTGTTTACCAAAGAAGCTCGTGCCGAAGTGACATTGATGGGAACTGTCACAATAAGGGGTAAAAAATACGTCGTTTCCGGACAGATAGACCGCCTCAATGATGGTGATGACACGATTGTTCTGGGAGACTTCAAAACCGGCCGTGCTCCCAAACGTGAACAGCAAATTCCTGACAGCTACATGTTGCAAATGGCACTTTATCGAACGCTATTGATGAGCATTCACCCGAATAAGGCCGTCAGAACATTATTGATTTATAGTGATGGGCCGAAAGTTTTTGAACTCGACGGCAAAAAACTCGATTTCCTGATCAATAAAGAAAAAACTAATTCACCGGAACAATAAAGGGTGAAAAAGCTTGCTCTTGACGGAACCGGTCAAGCACGCCAAATTTAGGCAAATTGGAATCACAAAGGAAAGATCAATGAGCACTGTAAAAGTCGATACAAGCAATTTTGAAAATGACGTGCTAAAGTCGGCAGAACCTGTTGTTGTAGACTTCTGGGCAGAATGGTGCGGTCCATGTAAAATGATAGCCCCCTCGCTTGAAGAAATTGCTACCGAATTACAGGGTAAGGTCAAGGTCGCCAAAATCAATATTGATGAAAATCCCGAGCTTGCAACGCAGTTCGGTGTCCGTTCAATCCCCACATTACTGTTGTTCAATAATGGAGAAATCGTCTCCAATATGGTCGGCGCTGCTCCGAAAAGCCGCTTGTCAGACTGGATTAAAGACGGCGTAAAATAATTCTGTAGAATTTATTTTAATAAAAACGGCATCAAATTCGTTTGGTGCCGTTTTTTATATCTTTAAAAAGATACGTCATTTGATGCGCTATTGCATACAGATTATCCATTTTATCAAGCGACGTTGAGCTTGCTTTCTCTCAAAAAATATCAGGATTGCCAATAAAGCGATTCAAAAACGCTTAGTGCCGGAACTCGTGGAAAACGGTTTTTGTCCGGACCCGTTTTGATGCTGTTTATTCTCACAGCTTTGGATGAGATGAAAGACGTTTTAACATGTCCCTCTTTCATAATTCATCAATATCGGGAAAGCTGTCCCGATTTTTCTTCGGTCTGGATAGTGTAAACTATATGATCGATCAAACATATTTGATTTATATAATTTTAAAATAAATATATTATTTCTCAATTTTAGAATATGTGCTATTGGCTAAATCAGGTTCAATCTGCCAATGCCAATAGCGACGCGCGGGCAAAGAGCGGGCTTGGCTCGATGGGACGTAGAAAATGGTGATCAATATGGGAGTTGATCGTTTGGGGGACTTTTCCAACAAGATAGTGTTTCGGCAATGTTTTTTATAGAACTTGTGTGTGATTGCCCGAAACAGGAGATTGAAAGAAAAATTTATTGGGATGAGTTGATGGTGAATCATATGGAAAATGGCGGTAACATTTCCTCTGAAAATATTCAAACGTTGAAATTTAATGAAACCCAGAGTGACCAAAAAATAGGCGGGTTGTTACGCCAATTCCGTAAAAAAAACGGCGTAACTCAAACGGAATTGGCAGCCGTTGCGGGTATCACACCGCAGCAAATTCAAAAATATGAAAAAGGAGCAGATCGCATTGCCGTTTCACGGCTGATGACACTTCTGGACTTTCTGGATATCAATTTTGAAGAATTTATAAGAGCAATGAAAAACTGCAATCGGCGCTGATTTATTAAGAGAGGACTGACAATGCCAATCATTCCGTTCGATTGACATTGTTTTTGCGGGAGAGCCATCCAGTAAAGCGTGACACGAAATCCCGAATGGCGTCAGAACAAAAATCCCGCTACCAAATTTATATTTCAATAATACAAGTAACCGACTAGAAAACAGAACAGAGAACGGTCATTTTATCTATAAATAACTTCGCAATTATGAATATTTATTTGCTGCGTATCTGGTAGTCTTTAATTGTTGCGATTTTGATTTTCGGAGACCGTTCCGCTTCGTAATTGAGCGAAAAATTGTTTTCTGCGAGAAATACCGGATCGCCGTCGAGATCGGATGCAATAGCATCACGGTGTGTCGCAACAAATTTCTCGAGATCCTCTTTGTTATCGGCCGAAATCCAGCGGCATACAGTAAAGCGTGCCGGTTCAAAACCGACGGGAAGAGAATATTCGACTTTGAGACGCTCGGTCAGAACATCAATTTGCAAAGCACCGATAACACCGACAATCGACGGCGAACCATCATCAGGCATAAAGAGCTGAACAACACCTTCTTCGGCCATTTGTTGCAAGGCTTCTTTAAGCTTCTTTGCCTTCATCGGGTCACCCAGACGAACACGACGCAAAATTTCCGGAGCAAAATTCGGAACGCCTTTGAAAAGAATGTCTTCGCCTTCTGTCAGCGTATCGCCAATGCGTAATGTTCCATGATTGGGTATTCCTACAACATCGCCGGCATAGGCTTCATCGGCAATCTGGCGGGAGCGGGCAAAGAAAAATTGTGGCGTTGATAACGTCATGGGTTTACCGGTGCGCACAAGTTTTGCTTTCATGCCGCGGGATAGAATTCCCGAACAAACACGTAAAAATGCGATGCGATCGCGGTGATTTGGGTCCATATTGGCTTGGATTTTAAAAACAAAGCCGGTCATTTTCGGCTCTGTCGCCTCGACAATGCGCGTATCTGCAACTTGCGCCCGCGGACTTGGCCCATAGGCAACCAGAGCGTCGATAAGATCACGCACACCATAATTCTTCAACGCTGAACCGAAATAGACCGGTGTCATTTGGCCTTCACGGAACGATTTCAAGTCAAATTTTTTACATGCGTCACGCGCAAGAACAACGCCTTCGACAAAAGCAGCACGATCATGTTCGGGCAGCAATAGGGCTGCTTCTTCAGGCCCGCTGACAGAGCGCGGAGTTTTTTCCTCGTCTTTCTGGCGAACAAGGTTGTTATGAAGATCAAAACTTCCTGCGAAATTTTTACCCGAGCCGATAGGCCACGTAATAGGGGCAGTATCAAGCGCAAGCTTGTCTTCAATCTCGTCCAATATCTCTAATGGATCCAGTGCCTCCCGATCCATTTTGTTAACGAACGTCACAATCGGAATGTCGCGCATACGACAGACTTCAAAAAGCTTCAATGTTCTGGGTTCAATACCGCGCGCTCCATCAAGAACCATGACAGCGCTATCGACAGCCGTCAGTGTGCGGTAGGTATCATCGGCAAAGTCTTCGTGCCCCGGTGTATCAAGCAGATTGAATATATGATCTTCATATTCAAATGTCATAACCGAGGTGACAACCGAAATGCCGCGCTCGCGTTCGATTTTCATCCAGTCGGAACGCGTCTGGATACGGTCTTTCTTGGCCTTGACTTCACCTGCAAGCTGGATGGCACCACCGAACAGCAACAATTTTTCGGTCAAGGTTGTCTTACCGGCATCAGGGTGCGCGATAATAGCAAATGTGCGGCGCCGCGCGACCTCTTGTGCCTCGTTCATAACTCACTCCTGTTACTTCGTTATCCGTGCGACCCGTTTATTTTTATAACCGGCCGGTCGACAATAAAATTCCGCTTCTTTTACCTCTTTTTTTAAAAAAGAGTGAGGAATTTGTGTCCTTTGTCTAAAATTTTCAACAAACTGGCGACAAGCTTAAAACTTGACTGCGAGAATTGTACCGGATTGTTTCAAAATCATCTTGAAAGGGGGTGAATAGCCCCTTTTTTAAGATGAGTTTCGACCTCTTCTATTCGTTAACAAGTTTTCCGGCCAAGGCTTTCGCAATCAAGCCCCGCGTTTCATCAATACCGTAAAGAGCAATGAAAGAGCCGAAACGCGGTCCCCGTTCCTGACCGATCAGAACTTCATAAAGCATTTGGAAAAATGAAACAGAAACGCCGGGCCCCCCGTCAGGGCTTTTTTTGTTGTGGTCCTGATAGCGTTCTGTCACACGGCCAATGTCGAGAAGTGCATTCTGGATTGTGTGGGCATCGGCATCTTTCGGCAAGTTTGCCAGCGTTTTGTCGATTTTTTCCAAAGTTTCGCGCTCGACAGCATCCGGTGCACGGAATTTTTTCGTCGGTTTGACAAAATCATTGAAATAGCGAATGGCAAAACCGACAAGGCTGTCAAGTTCAGGCTGGTTTTGCGGTGTTGCACCCTTGGCGTAACGTGAAATAAAGCCCCACAACACATCGGCATTTTCCGCATTGGATGCACTGACCAGATTGAGCAACATGGCAAAGGGTACGGGTAAATCGACTTCCGGCGGGTTGCCATTATGCATATGCCAGACCGGATTGTTGAGACGGTCTTTCCAACTTTGCTTCGGATAGGCTGAAAGAAAACTGTAATATTCGTCAACAGCCTTCGGTATGACATCGAAATAAAGCCGCTTGGCAGTTTTCGGTTTCTGGTACATGTAAAGGCCAAGGCTTGTTGTGGGGGCATAGGTGAGCCATTCGTCAATTGTCAGGCCATTGCCTTTCGATTTTGAAATCTTCTGTCCTTTGTCATCCAGAAATAGCTCGTAATTAAAGCCTTCCGGAGGTGTTCCTCCAAGAATACGACAAATTTTTGAAGATAAAGCCACTGAATCAATCAGATCTTTACCAGCCATTTCATAGTCGATGCCTAAAGCCGTCCAGCGCATAGCCCAATCGGCTTTCCATTGGCATTTGACCTTGCCACCGGTGATTTCGGTTTCAATTTTTTCACCGGTTTCCGGCTCGATATAGGTAACAGTGCCCTTTTTGGCATCATGGGCAATCATTGCAACTTGCAAAACTTTTCCTGAAACAGGAGAAATCGGCAAGAATGGCGAATAGGTCGCGCGCCGTTCTTCACCTAATGTAGGAACAATGACAGCCATGATCTTATCGTAATTGGCAAGCATTTTAAGGAGCGTTTCATCGAAACGTCCTGAAGTATAATAATCGGTCGCGCTGGCAAATTCGTAATTGAAGCCGAAACGGTCAAGAAAAGCGCGAAGCCGCGCATTATTGGCGGCACCAAAAGAGGGATAATCTTTCGTAAACGGGTCGGGCACCCGCGTTAAAGGTTTACCAAGATAAGTCTCCATCAATGCACGGTTGGGTACATTTTCGGGTACTTTGCGCAATCCATCCATGTCATCTGAAAAACATAACAGTTTGGTTTTGACTTTGTTTTCCGTCAACACATGGAAAGCATGGCGTACCATTGTGGTACGCGCGACTTCACCAAAAGTGCCGATATGCGGCAAACCGGACGGCCCGTAACCCGTCTCGAACATCACCATATCAGGGTAGCCCTTTTTTTCGTAACGTTTGACAATCTTGCGCGCTTCTTCGAACGGCCATGCTCTGGATTCGGCTGCCGCATCAATGACATCCTGATTAAGATTTTCTGCCACGAAATTGTCTGTTGCCATGGGGTTTTATCCTGAATTTGAATCGTTTAAGAAAGCTCTATGGCTCAAACAGCTTTTCGTCAATCATTGTAAGAAAAAAAGCGGAAAAAACCATAGACGAAGAGAGTAAAAGGGAGGAACTGATGGAAAAACTGACAGCACAAGAAGCATTGATATATATTATGGTCACAACCTCTGCCGCTGACGCGGCAGTGAGCGACAATGAGCTGGAATTGATGAGCGAAATTGTTGCGCGTTTTCCGGTTTTTAGAGGGTTCGACCGGAAGCGGCTCGACCTTCTGGCTGCAAAATGTTGTTCTTATCTCGCTCTTGAAGATGGAATTGAACAAATACTTGAAGTAACCGCCAAAGCACTTTCTCCGAAGCTTCGGGATACTGCTTATGCTCTCGCCGTCGAAGTTGCGGCAAGCGATCTTGATGTCAGGCAGGAAGAATTGATGTTCTTACAAATTTTACGCGACCAGTTCGAACTTGAGGATTTGACTGTTGCGGCAATCGAACGTTCAGCCAGAATCCGTTTCAGAAAAGGCTGAAGAAACATGGTCAAGCCAAAAGGGTACTGAACCACTTGAATTTGCTGAAATTCATTCCGGCTGATACCGGCCTAATTTAAATCCGAAATTTCGAAATGGGCTCTTTAATTTATTTATTTTAGTCGATTAGCAAATATCATTTCCTGAATGGCGAATATATCCCCGGATCCTGATTGTCTTCCGGATCGGCAGTAAGGTCGTCGCTCATACGCATTTGCTTGAACTCTTTTTCTTGCGAGTCCAGAAATGCTTTCAGAGCAATGCTTACACGCGCGGCTGCATCGCTGTCGCTATCAATCCTAGCATCAAGAAAATCTTTGAGTGAAATACCGATAAGGTCAAATCCGAGGTCTTTTTCAACTGCCCGAAGATCATAACTATTTCGGGGAGAATAGAGAATTTCTTTCAAATAGGCTGCAGCTTCCTGAATTGGCAAACCATGCGGTTTTTCAAGACCGAATTTTTCGGAAAGCACATAGAGAAGCTTTTCTTCTTCATCCTCGATTTCTTCGGCACTTTTCCGGTTATCCAAAGGTTTGAAACGACTGGCAACTTGACGTGCGCCATTTTCGGCCTGTGAAGAGGTGCTTGGTGTTACAGCATTGAATGTTTCTGCAAGAGTGTCGGAACTTGAATCACCATCAAGATTTTTTGCACGACGGTTGGTCAGCTCTGTGGCGGCTGCTACCGTGACATAAAGTTGCACAGGAATGGGTGGTATCATGGCAATTCCCTATCCGGCATTGAAAGCCGAAGAATAAACGATTGTGGGAATAGGTGCAATTGATTTTAAATTTTAATATTCATTATAAATTATGAATAGGGAATTCAAAATCGGTTAACATAATAATATTTATATAAAATATGTTTATTTATAAATTTTTATTTCATTTGTATTGATTTCACGATAAAAAATAAGTTTTAAAATTTAAAATGAATATTAGAATTTATGTTAAATTTTAAAGGTAACAATATTTATTTTCTTTTCCATCTAATTCAATAAAAGCCGGAAAAAGTCATTTAATAAATTATCCTTTTGCAAATTGAAGCGCACGCAGACGCATTTTCCAGCGCGAGACGCTTGATGAACACGTTTTCATACCCTGAATGAAGAAACTATGTTGATTTCTTCTCGATTTCATGTGTTTGTTTGGCTAAAGGAGAATGAACATGAAGCCAATATTTATCCAGTTGCAGTGTGCGCCGGGTACAGCTTACGATGTTGCCGACATACTTTATGAGCGCGAGATCGTTTCGGAACTCTATTCCACAAGTGGTGAATTCGAGCTTCTGGCAAAAATCTACATCGAAGAAGGCAAGGATATAGGTAAATTCATCAATGACAATATTCTTGATATACCCGGTATTACGCGGTCTTTGACAACGCTTACTTTTACTGCATTCTAGACCTCTTAACCATGAAGATGGCGAGGGAACACCGGGTCAGCGGATGCAGTCGGTAAAGCATCAATTTTTTATATTTGTGCTCGTTGCCGTGATGACAATTCAATCACTTGTCATGGCAAAAGCCGGTGTACTTGGTGAATACGCTGTTCGTGATGCTTACGGCGGCGTTATTTGCGCGTCCCCAGCAGGAAAAGATCGTTCAGTCCAAGGTCATTTCCATGTCCCTGCTTGTTGTATCGGCGGATGTATTCTTTCTGCTGCACTTCAAATATCAACACCGGTTAATATTGTTCTTGAAATATCCAAGTGTTCAAGCGAGGCGATGGTTCTCATTCGGGTTTTGTTGCTACCCTGCGAACGACCGTCATTTGTTTACGATGCACGCTCGCCGCCCCATATAATTTCCTGAGCCGATTTACCATCATTTGCCAATTTCCAATTCCGTTCATCGAACTGAGAAAAGATCGTTGGCAAATGGCCATAAACATCTTCAATACGAATTCATATTTTAAATATCAGGAGTTATATATGTCTTACGCTTTTCAAAAATGCTCGATTTTGGTCAAGGCAAGCTTTGCTGTTATGGCAGCTTTTGCCTGTTTGTTATTATCGGTCTCAATGAATAATGCTTTTGCCAACGATTATAAAATTGGTGATATCGAAATTACCAATGTGTGGGCACGCGCAACCCCGAACGGGGCAAAAGTTGCAGGTGGTTTCTTTACCATTGTCAACCATGGTAAAGAAGCCGATAGGCTGGTGTCTCTATCATCGGAATTGTCCGACAAAGCACAAATCCATTCCATGGAAATGGCTGACGGTGTCATGAAAATGCGTCATCAGGCGGATGGCGTGGTCATTCCGGCCGGTGGAACAGTCGAATTCAAACCGGGCAGCTTCCACGTTATGTTTATGGATCTCGATAAAACCTTGAACAAGGGTGACGAGTTCAAGGCAAAAATGGTTTTTGAGAAAGCCGGCACTGTCGATGTTGTCTTTACTGTTTCCGGCATTGGCGCACAAGCACCCGATTCAATGCCTGCCAATCATGAAGAACATCATCATTAAAAAACAGCTTTCAGAATTAAAGTTCTGAAGACACATAAAATGCGTGGCGGAAATCCGTCACGCATTTTTGTTTATAAAGCTTTTTGATTGACTTCCTTTAAAGCCATTGCCGCGAAAAGTTTTCACGTGAAACGCTATTCCATGATAGGCAAGAGGTTTCTTTCAGGAAAAAAGCCTTTCCAGCAATATTTCCATTTTACCCGACAGGCGTAATACGCCGTAACGTCAGATTGATACGGCCGGGAACTTTCAAAAGTGTAGAAGTTTCCGGATAAATCCGGTCAACCCCATGAAAAGCAAGACGCATATCGCCGCCAAATAAAATAACATCGCCGCTATTCAACCGTAATGAATGGGTTTTTCCGCCTTTGACTGGCGTTCCGACACGAAAGAGACACGTATCGCCCAGAGATATCGAGATGACAGGAGCGGCAAGTTCTCCCTCATCCTTGTCCTGATGCATTCCCATGCGTGCGTCCGGCGCATAAAAGTTGATGAGGCAGGCTTCCGGCGGAGCGTCAAATCCGGATAATTTTTGCCATAACTCCCGGAGTTGTCGGGGAATTTCCGGCCATGGTTTTTGCGTTTGAGGATGTGTTTCCTGATAGCGATAGCCGCGCTCTTTATCAGTGACCCAGCCGAGTTTTCCGCAATTGGTTTGCCGGACACTCATCGGCTTTCCGGTTTTAGGCATTCTGGGAACAAATAATGGCGCTTGCCGGACGATTTCTCTCACCTCATCAATCAGTTTTTCCTGATCGGTGCGATCGAAATAGTTCGGAAAATAATCAAAGCCATAAAAATCCATCCTTTAAAAATAAACGGACTGTGACGGCTCTTCAAGATGGTGACTATAATTCGCCTTGCCCGATCTTCGGGCCGATATAGTCTCTTCGAAAACGCCGCATAAAGGTCCGAGCAGCAAACGGACAAATTGTTTGTAAGGTTTTTTATAAGCAATCAAAGGATAGTAAAAGTGATATAAAGTCTGAATAAATACGCTTGATGAGAGCCTTCTATTTTCCCGCCACGTCAGGCAAATTTTCATGTCGCAAATGACGGAAAAAATCCGGCTATTGTGTGGGAAAAACAAATTATCAACACTGATCATTAAGGCCAACTTTTGTTGGCCTTAAGAAAATTTGCGAGAATGCTTGCCTCGATCTTTGAAAAACTGGATTGGATAATTTTTTAAAGATGTGCGATTTCCATAAAGCTTTTTTAAAAATCGCTCCACGCTTTCCACCTGTAGTCTCCGGCTATCCTGTGCGACAAGATTTACAGACTTGTCGGGCAGGGGGGAAGACTACCCACGCGTCTAATCCCAAAAACCGCTTCACACTTTTCGGGATAAGTTTTGAGTGCCCACGCATCTTATCCGAAAACCGCTTCACACTTTTCGGGATGCGCGGGAGGGGTGTGGTGGATAAAAAAATGATCAGGCCTGATTAAGGTCGGGAATGCGAAGCTTTTGGCCGGGGAAGATTTTTTCAGGCGATTTCAACATAGGTTTATTTGCTTCGAAAATAATCTTGTTTTTGTCGCCATGACCTTTTCCGTAAACTTCTTCAGCAATTTTCCACAAAGTGTCACCCTTTTTCACTTCGTAAAAATGTGGTTCTGCCGGTTGTGAAGCTGACGGTTGAGAGGCCGAAGAGGTTTGCGAAGTGCCCGCTTGTGCCGTTTGGTTGCTTGCCGATTTTTGGCCATTCTCTACTTTGAGATTATCGGTATTGACCGATTCAATGCTGTGAAGGTTGCCAACGGCAAGAATTGCTTTTTCAAGTGTTGCCTGATCTTTGACAGCGCCGGTCAGAATTGCTTTGCCATTCTCGACCGCAACTTTGACGTTTTCTGTTCCAAGATTAAGGCCATCCAAAGCTGTTTTAATGCTTTGCGCGTCAGGGGCTTGTTCCCCGAGGCCAAGTTTTTCACCAACCGATTTTACGAAATTAAAAAGTCCCATTGCATTCTCCTTTCAAGAAAATGCGCGTCTTGCCCTTTTGAAGGGGGAGCGGCACATCGTTAGAGCGGAAACCCGTGTTCCGTCTTTCAATGAAAGACATAGAGCAGGAATTTAAATTTCAATCAGGAGTTACTTTTGAACGAGTCTTTTTCACTTCCGAACGAATGTTTTTGGCTTTCAATCTTCGTTCAATCGAACCTTTGGTCGGTTTGGTTTTACGCCGTTTTGGCGGCGGTGGTTCAGCCGCTTTTTTAATAAGTGAAACAAGTCTTGCACGCGCATCTTGCCGGTTTTTTTCCTGCAAACGAAAACGCGATGCTTCAATGAGAATTTCGCCCTCTTTCGTTGCTTTTTGTCCGGACAATTTTATGAGGCGGGTGAATATATCGTGGGGAAGGCCTGCCCGATAAGCAAAAAAACGTAATTGGACAGCCGTGGCAACCTTGTTGACATTCTGCCCTCCAGGTCCCGAAGCACGAATGAAACTTTCCGCTATATCGCTTTCGCGTATGCGGATTTTCGCACTGATAAAAAGTTCGCCTGTATCGCTTTTCATTTGTGCAATTATAACGTCGATACGCCAATAAAAAAGCCCGGTTACAAGAACCGGGCTTTCATTTGATTATTTTTAAATTCACGCCTTGGGGGCTGCATTTTTCACTTCATCATCAACATGCGGAATGAATTTCTCGAAGTTTTTGATGAACATGCCTGCAAGCTTCTTGACCTGTTGGTCATAGGCGGCTTTGTCTTTCCATGTCGAACGCGGATCAAGAATTTTCGAATCCACTCCGGCAACTGCCTTCGGTACCATAAAGCCGAAATTCTCGTCTTTGCGGAATTCGACATTTTTGAGCGAACCGTCCAATGCAGCGTTCAGCAATGCACGGGTTGCCTTGATCGGCATACGGCTGCCAACTCCGTAAGGACCACCGGTCCAACCGGTATTGATGAGCCAGCAATCAACATGGTGTTCGGCAATTTTCTTGCGTAAAAGATTGCCGTAAACGGAAGGATGACGCGGCATGAATGGCGCGCCGAAGCATGTCGAGAACGTTGCTTCCGGTTCGGTTACACCTTTTTCGGTCCCTGCAACCTTGGCGGTATATCCGGACAGGAAGTGGTACATGGCTTGTGCCGGTGTGAGTTTGGCAATCGGCGGAATAACGCCAAAAGCATCGGCCGTCAGCATGATGATGTTTTTCGGCTGTCCACCCTTGCCGGTTTTACTTGCATTGTCGACAAAATAGATCGGATAGGCAGCACGTGTATTTTCGGTCAAAGAACCGTCATTGAAATCCGGCTCGCGATTTTTGTCGAGAACGACGTTTTCAAGAATAGTACCGAAACGCTGGGTTGTGGAATAGATAACCGGTTCCGCTTCAGCCGATAGACGGATGACTTTGGCATAACAACCGCCTTCAAAGTTGAAGACGCCGTCATTGCCCCAACCATGCTCGTCATCGCCGATCAATGTGCGGCTTGCATCGGCAGAAAGTGTTGTTTTACCGGTTCCCGAAAGGCCGAAGAAAACAGCAGTATCGCCTTTTGGCCCTTCATTGGCTGAAGAGTGCATCGGCATAACGCCTTTTTCAGGCAGAATATAATTCAATGCGGTGAAGACCGATTTTTTCATTTCACCGGCATAGGATGTACCGCCAATCAGAACAATAAGCCGTGTAAGATCACAAGCAATGACTGTCTCGGAGCGTGTCCCATGGCGCTTCGGATCGGCGCGGAAAGACGGCAGGTTGATAATGGTCATCTGCGGAACGTATGATTCCAGTGCTTTTTCATCCGGACGGATGAGAAGGTTGCGGATGAAAACGGCATGCCATGCATATTCGGATGCAACACGTGCCCTGATAGAGTTTTCATAATCCGCGCCACCAATAAGATCTTCGACAAACAGGTCGCGGCCTTTTGCATGTTCGACAAAATCGGCAAACAACTGGTCGAAATGTTCCTGACTCATCGGCTTGTTGTTGTCCCACCAGATATTGGGTTCGGTTTCTTTTGTGCGAACGATGAACTTGTCTTTTGCTGAACGGCCTGTAAATTGGCCTGTATAGGCAACAAGCGCTCCCTCGGCTGTCAATTTCGCTTCATTGCGACGGATAGCTTCTTCATAAAGAAAGGGCGGTTTAAAATTATAATAAACATTGCCCAGATCTTTAAAACCGAAGCTTTTGAGTGAAGCCTTTGGATTGAATATACCAGTCTCTTTCATAGTACCTCCGCTATTGCCTTTCGAAGCAAAAATGCCCCACACGATTGTGAGTGTGCCCTCCAAAAATCAGAAAACGCATTAAATATCAAATATTTAATCGATTTAAAAAAATTTAATTTTTTTAAAAACTGGGTTAATGAAACTTCAAGCGCTGTTTGGCGTTTACAAAATTAAAAACGGAAAGGGTGTTTTTCCTCGGTAAATCAAAGACTTTCGATGCCTTTGCCACAATTTGTACCACATTTGTTTTGCAAAAGCGTTTGCAACACCCATATAAAGAAAATGTATGCTTCATAACCACTGTGGATGTTTCGTCAGCTTCTGAAGAAACGTTCAAAAAATAAAAACCGCGAGAAAGAGTCGGAAAACTATGAAAGATATTGCAACCACGACACAGACAATTGCACTTGTCGATGACGATCGCAACATTCTGACATCAGTGTCGATAGCCTTGGAATCGGAAGGCTACCGTGTCGAGACCTATACGGATGGCGCTTCGGCCCTTGAAGGCTTGATGGCGCGTCCACCCAATCTTGCTATCTTCGATATCAAGATGCCCCGTATGGATGGCATGGAGTTGTTGCGGCGCTTGCGCCAGAAATCGGATTTGCCGGTGATCTTTCTGACCTCGAAAGATGACGAGATCGACGAGCTTTTCGGTTTGAAAATGGGTGCGGACGATTTTATTACCAAGCCGTTTTCCCAACGTCTTCTCGTCGAACGTGTCAAGGCGGTTCTAAGGCGTGCAGCAGCGCGCGGTGAACCTGTTAAAGCCAATACGCAGGCCGCAACCTCTATTGAACGCGGAGATCTTGTTATGGATCAGGAGCGTCATACTTGCACATGGAAAGGCGAACCGGTCATTTTGACAGTGACCGAATTTCTTATTTTGCAAGCGCTTGCCCAACGCCCAGGCGTTGTCAAAAGTCGTGATTCATTGATGGATGCTGCTTATGACGATCAGGTTTATGTCGATGACCGCACCATTGACAGCCATATCAAAAGGCTGCGTAAAAAGTTCAAGCAGGTTGATAACGATTTTGAAATGATTGAAACTCTTTACGGAGTTGGCTATCGGTTTCGCGAAGTATAAAGCCGGTGTAAAGTGTAATAACGATTATCCCGCTCGTCAAAGCCGGTTTATTTTATCGGTAGCGGGATAGTTCAGGTTTTAACAGTTAGCAGAAGCGTATGTCCTGGCATATGCTTTTGCTCTGAAAGGTGCGGGCGACCGGATGGTTTCCGAGGAAGCAACAGCGGGCACAGAGGGAAAAACAGAAAAAGGGCAGCATTCCCGCAAGACGACCCGTTTCGGGCGCTTGCGCAGGCGCGGCCATTATCTGTTCGAGCAGCTTCTTTTCTCAAGTTTGACTCGCCGTATCGTTATTCTCAACCTTGCGGCACTTTGTGTGCTTGTTGCGGGCATTATGTATCTCAACCAGTTTCGGGACGGTTTGATCGACGCCAAGATCGAATCATTGCGCACACAAGGAAAGATTATTGCCGGTGCAATTGCCGCTTCGGCAACGGTTGACACCAACTCTATTCTGATTGATCCGGAAAAACTCATGGAGTTGCAGGCAGGCGAAAGTATAACGCCGAAAGCGGAATCGACAGATAATTGGGATTTTCCGATTAATCCGGAACGTGTTGCGCCGCTGTTGCGCAATGTCATTTCACCGGAGACAACGCGTGCCCGCATTTATGACCGGGATGCCAACCTGCTTCTTGATTCAATGGTGCTCTATTCGAGTGGTCAGGTTTTAAGTTACAATCTTCCGCCTATTGCCGAAGATAAGCCCGGTCTTATCGAACGGTTCAGAAACTGGCTCACCAACACGATTTACGGCAATGATATCGCTGTTGACAAAGACCAACTGGGCGGA
Organism: uncultured Bartonella sp.; assembly: GCF_946479275.1. GTDB lineage: Bacteria > Pseudomonadota > Alphaproteobacteria > Rhizobiales > Rhizobiaceae > Bartonella. The sequence continues at coordinate 381,851 of NZ_CAMLFE010000002.1, read as the reverse complement.
AACGGTGCTGTCTATCCGGAAGTTGTCAAAGCCATGAACGGAATTCTGGCAACAGCACAAAGGCGTAATTCGCAAGGCGAACTGGTTGTTTCTGTTGCTGTTCCGGTGCAGCGTTATCATTCCGTGGTCGGTGTTTTGTTATTGTCGACAGCCGGATCCGATATCGACAATATTGTAACAGCTGAACGGCTCGCAATTTTCAAAGTTTTTGCGGTTGTTGCCGCTGTTCTTCTGGTTCTCTCGCTGTTTCTTGCTTATACGATTGCCAATCCCTTGCGAAAATTGTCGGCAGCGGCTGACCGTGTCCGTCATGGCACCAACAAGCGTGTCGAAATTCCTGATTTTTCGGATAGGCAAGATGAAGTGGGGCATTTGTCAACATCAATCCGTGATATGACTGATGCGCTCTATACACGTATCGAGGCGATTGAACAATTTGCAGCCGATGTCAGCCATGAATTGAAAAATCCGCTAACTTCGCTCAGAAGTGCCGTTGAAACATTGCCGCTTGCCAAAACGCATGAAGCGCGCGAACGGCTCTTTGATATTATCCAGCAGGATGTGCGCCGTCTTGATCGTCTCATTACCGATATTTCCGATGCATCACGCCTTGACGCAGAACTTGCACGCGAGACATCCGACAAGGTTGACATGGTTGCCATGCTTGAAAGTATTGTAAGAGCCTCGCGGGAGGTTCGTCGCAACAAGGTTTCGGCAACAATCGAACTCGAAATAAAACCGCGCAGCGGTGGTAGAAAATATATTGTTGCCGGTCATGATTTGAGACTCGGACAAGTCGTCTCCAATCTGATTGAAAATGCCCGTTCGTTCATTCCGCATGAAAACGGGAAGATAAAATTAGCCATGCATGCGGAAGGTTCCAAGCTTATTCTCACAGTGGAAGATAACGGCCCGGGAATTCGTGCCGAAAAGATAGACCGGATTTTCGAACGTTTTTATACTGATCGGCCAGGTGCTGAATCGTTCGGGAAAAATTCGGGTCTCGGGCTTTCGATCAGCCGGCAGATTATTGAAGCCCATAATGGTACTTTGACAGCAGAAAATATCTATTCCGACAAGGAACCGGATAAAAAACTGGGTGCCCGTTTCATCATTGTTCTGCCACTCGAGAAATAGCAATTTGCTTTTAAAACAAGGACGAAGCTGTGTCTGAAAGCTCTGAATACCCTCTCACACTTCACGCAAACTGTTTTATCCTCGGGAATAAGGGTGTTTTGCTCACCGGTGCATCGGCTTCCGGTAAATCGGCGCTTACTCTGGCACTTGTTGAACGTGCATCGTGGTGCGGCAAGCGTGGTTGTCTTGTCAGTGATGACTATACAGAATTGTTTGCAAAGCAGGGAAAGCTCTATGGACGGGTGCCGAAGACACTCTCCGGCGGCATCGAGATCAGGGGGGCGGGTCTATACCGGATGGCGTTCGAGCCCGAAGTTGCAATCAACTTTGTTGTTAGCCTATCGAAAGAGCCAAAACGTTATCCCGAGGATGATAAAATAACTTATTGTGGCATTGAACTGCCGCTTTATATTCTTCCTGATTTGAATACTGCTGACAGCCTGACAATTTGTCAGGCAATTGAAGCATTGGCACTAAAAACACCTTGGAAAAAAGGCAATTTCCAATTCAAATCATGTTGAAAAACAATATTTTTATATATCCGGCAAAGATTTTTCTTGGCACAGATGAATTCACCTGCCAGAATACAAAACTCACTGTTGATTTTCATGAAACAAGACGGCCGGGGCGCTGGTGACAGGAGCATTGTTGAATGATCGGACTCGTGCTTGTAACGCACGGCAGATTGGCTGAAGAGTTTTTACATGCGGTGGAGCATGTTGTGGGTCCTCAGGAAAAATTTGCCACAGTGTGTATTGGCCCTGAAGATGATATGGATCAACGTCGTAAGGATATTGTTGCAGCTGTCAATTCGGTCGAAGATGGACAGGGTGTCATCATTCTTACCGACATGTTTGGCGGCACACCTTCCAATCTTGCTATTTCAATTATGCAGGAAGGCAAAACAGAAGTGATCGCCGGCGTCAATTTGCCGATGCTTATCAAACTTACATCCGTGCGACAATCAAATGATATCGGACTGGTCGATGCTTTGAAAGCCGCGCAGGATGCGGGGCGTAAATACATCAATGTTCCAAGCATGCTGTTGTCGGATGAATAGAAAACTTCTATTTAAGAAAAAATGGATAGTCTTTTAAAGCGGCAATTGATTATTTCAAATAAAAGAGGCCTTCATGCACGGGCATCGGCAAAATTTGTGCAAACTGTCGAAAGTTTCGATGCTGTCGTCGAAGTGGAAAAAGATGGACAGACAGTTGGCGGCAACTCGATCATGGGATTGATGATGTTGGCAGCTTCCCAAGGAAGCCATATTGATGTTACTGCGCAAGGTAAAGAAGCAAGCGAAGTGCTTGATGCCCTCGAAAAACTCGTGAACAATAAATTCGACGAAGAAAGCTAGGATGTTAAAAATCCGGTTTTCTATGAGGGATTGAGGGCGCTGACAATTCAGCTATCTGTGCGGTATCCAGCCAATCGACACACAATAATCAACCGCTATATTGAAACGAAAGATATGCAATATTTTTCATATCACGGGCAGTTCAAAAAAAGTTTTTCCCGTATAACAATCGGCATAGGGTTTTACGGGCGTGCCGGTTTTCTATCTGACTTTATCCCTATTATATCTTATCGAAAAATCTGTTTTTCTTCATTATCTTTCAATCTTCGAACAAACAAAATCAAACAAAAATTAGAAGATGCAAGTGAGCGAATTTGCTGAACAAAAATAATCATCATGACAGCGAAGCTATCTGGCCGAGACAATAGCCAATCGACCAATTGAAAGATGGCGAAGGTGAGATTTAGAGTATTCTTTTTGCGATACTATCCGGTTTCGAAGATTCTCTTCTCTGACATCACGTGGCCTTGCATTAAATGAAAATAGTTAGAAAATCACCGCAGACGTGGTTGGAAATTTTAAAGGAACACGAATGCTTCTTCATTCGATTGATGTGATTGGAACTTTTGTTTTTGCTTTAAGCGGTACCAGTGCAGGTATCCGGCGCGGTTTTGATTTTTTTGGTGTTTTTGTTGTTGCAATGGCAACTGCCTGCGGTGGCGGTATTATGCGCGATTTGTGTTTGGGGGCAACGCCGCCTGTAGGCCTCACCAATATCGAATACATGATTGCGATTATCGGAGCCGTGTTGCTTGGTATTTTTTGTCAGGGTTTGATTATGCGGATGGAAAAACCCACCCTTTGGCTTGATGCTTTGGGGCTCGGCTTCTTTGCGGCTTTCGGTTCGGATAAAGCCTATCAAATGACAGGTAATATCCAGATTGCAATCATACTTGGATGTGCGAGCGCTGTAGGAGGGGGGTGCGTACGCGATATTCTGACCGGTCGTACGCCGATAATCTTCAGCAAAGAAATTTATGCGAGTGCATCTATTGTCGGCTCCGCTATCGTTCTTTTGGGGTCTGCCCGGCTCATATCTCCGACAATCGCAATATGGAGCGCAATTGCGGTTTGCACCTTTATCCGCATTATCTCTATCCATTATCAGATCAATCTTCCTCCCATCACATTGAAAACGCCAAACCGCCCGAAATAAGTCTTGTGAAGGCTTAGGGAAATTCCAACTTTACGTTTGTTGACAGCTGCCTTTCTTCAGTCCATCTTTTGATTGGAAAATATGAAAGGAAAAACAGTAATGGAAGAAATCCGTTCAACACAAGTCGTGCTCGCATCCCGTCCGCATGGAGTGCCTGTTAAAGAAAATTTCGCATTCGAAACAGTCAAATTGCCGGAGCCGAAGAGTGGCGAAGTGTTGATAAAGATCCTTTATCTTTCATTGGATCCCTATATGCGTCAACGCATGTCGGACGCGCCATCCTATGACAAACCGGTCGCAATCGGTGATGTGATGATCGGTGGAACTGTGGGGGAAGTTGTCAGCTCGAACCACAAAGACTTCAAGAAGGGCGATAAGGTTCTCTCGGCAAGCGGTTGGCAAAGTTACAGCATTGAAAAAGGTGAAAACTTAAAAAAACTCGACAATTTTGACGCGCCACTATCAACTGCTTTGGGTATTCTTGGTATGCCCGGTTTTACTGCCTATGCCGGAATGCGCAACATTGGTAAACCGAAAAAGGGCGAGACAGTGGTTGTCGCGGCAGCAACCGGAATCGTTGGATCAATGGTGGGGCAACTCGCAAAAATTGCCGGAGCCAAAGCGGTCGGCATTGCCGGCGGGCCGGAAAAATGTTCCTTTGGTCGTGATGTGCTTGGATTTGATGTCATGCTCGACCACAGAAGCACCGATTTTGCCGAACGCCTCGCCAAGGCTTGTCCAGAAGGTATTGATGTCTATTATGAAAATGTCGGTGGCAAGGTGTGGGACGCAGTATTTCCCCTTTTAAATCCTTTTGCCCGTATACCTGTTTGTGGTTTGATCGCCCAATATAACGGCTTTAACAATGTAAAACACGATGTTGACCGTTTGCCGGAATTGATGAATGCCATTTTGATAAAAAGTATGCTTGTTCGCGGTTTTATCGAACGGGAATTCGAACAACAAAGACCCGAATTCATTGTCCAGGCACAAGAGTGGTTGCGTCAGGGACATCTCAAATATCGCGAGGATATTATCGAAGGTCTGGAAAATGCGCCGGAAGCTTTTATCGGCCTTCTTCAGGGTAAAAATTTCGGTAAAGTCATTATCCGTTTATAGTGATCGTAACTATAGAGGGGCTCGTCGGAAAAGTGTTTTGGCGAGCCCTCAATAAAAGCTGATCGGAAAATACCGCAGATAAAGCTCGGTGAGCTTTCCTTTGCGTTCCAGTGATTTCAATGCGTAGTTCAAGGCTTCAACCAGTTGCGGATTGTCTTTTGGAACAGCAATTCTAAGGCCGCTTTGTAAAAATTGCGGGGCAATATATGCTCCCCCCACAAATTGGCAACAATTTTGTGATTGAGGATCATTCAACCATTGGGAAAATGCCATTCCGTCGCCGAATGCGAGATCAATGTTTTTGGCTTTCAGTGCCTCTCGCAAACTTTCATCATTTTTAAATGGCTGCCATTTCACTTCCGGAAAATAGGCGGAAAAAAGTGCTTCGTGAGCACTTTTGCTTACAATGCCTATTTTGTATTTCTTCAAGTCTTTTTCCACAGGTTCAGTGAGCGCGATATTTCCCGAACTTACAAAGCGAGCCGGAAACCTTAAGTAGCTTTGCGTAAAAATCAGGCTTTTGGCAGTCTCCGGTGTTTCGTTCATACCGGCAATGATTGCTTCTCCACCATGTTCATTCATGTGAGAGATCAGCTCATTCCAGGGAACCGCTTCCACTTCACAAACCTGTTCCAGCTTCAGTTCCATGCAAATGGCACGCAATAGATCGATATTATATCCGGAAAGTCGTCCGGTTTTATCAATAAAATTGAAAGGCGGAAAATCGACAGTGGTTAAAAATCTAAGCCTCGGAAGGGTTCCGAGATTGGGATGGTTCAATCGTTCCTGAGAATCGAAAAAATGCGGTAAGCCCGACGTTGAGGGATCGACAGCCTCACTTGTTGTCGGATAAAGAGCGATGAAGGAAAAAGCAACCAATGCGGATAAAGACAGTTTGTGATGCAGCATGACGGTTATCCGCATAGCATAAAGATTTGTATATCAATATTAGTAAAAAGGATAGGTATCGTTTTGTAAATACCTATCCTGCTTTTATTCAGATCAAGTTCTCGCTTGCATTGCGTAAGAAGTCCGGTCCTGTGCCGATAATTTTTTCGTCTTCCGGACCGATTGCCGAAATATTGCGGTCGGCATAGGGAATAGACAGAAGCACACGGCGGATTACCGCAAGCCGTGCACGCCTCTTGTCATTGGATTTGACAATTGTCCAAGGTGCCATAGCCGAGTGCGTGCGCTCGATCATGCGGTCGGCAGCCTTGCCATAATCATCCCAAAGGGTAATTCCCGCTTCATCCATTTTGGAAAATTTCCAGTGTTTCAACGGGCTATGACGGCGTTCATGGAAACGCTTCAATTGCATTTCCTGCCCGATATCAAGCCAGATTTTGAAAAATCTTATGCCATCGGAAACAATCAATTTTTCAAATGTTGGCGCTTCTGCAAGAAATGTTTCAACTTGCGCAGGTGTTGCAAATTTCATCACTGCTTCAACGCCTGCTCGGTTGTACCACGAGCGGTCGAATGTGACGAACTCTCCATGGGTGGGAAAATGACGCACATAGCGCTGGAAGTACCATTGGCCACTTTCTGTTTCGTCCGGCTTCGGCAAAGCAACGTTGCGGGCGGTACGCGGGTTCATATATTGGCGGAGTGTAAAAATTGTACCACCTTTACCGGCAGCATCTCGCCCTTCAAACAAAGCAACAACCCGTTCGCCCGTTTCAAGAAGCCAGGATTGCAATTTGACCAGCTCGATTTGCAGATCCTGCAATGTTTCTTCATATTCCTTACGCGGCATTTTTTTGTCATAAGGATAGTTTCCCGATGTCAAAGCATTTTTCTGGACCCATTCGGGAAGTTTCGGTTCGTTAATATCAAAAACGCGCTTTTTCCCCGCGACTGTCAATTTGATGCCGACATCTTCTTTTTCATGTTTTGACTGATTTGTTTTTTTTGATTTTTGAGCCACAATAAATCCCTTATCAATAAATAACCATTTTCAAACACCGGATTTTTAAAAACCAGTTATTGAAAGTGGCTGGAAGCTTTGTCCAAAATAAAATCCCTCTGAGCGCGTTGTGCAGGGCACAAAAATACCACCCGATAAGACGACTATAAAACTTCATCTTCAAAAAAGAAAATGGCTTTTCTATTCTTTTGCCTAAAAATATCAGCCCCTTGTTTGAATTAGCTGAATTCTCCGAGAAATCGGGGATAATAATATTTTATCGGAATTTTGTGTCCCGCTTCACCAGCGATTAAAATTAATAATCCACTTGTGTGAGATAAAGGCCCGACGGGGGAGCAACCATACCGCAACGGCGACGGTCTTTGGCGTTAAGTGCATCTTCAAGATCATCCGCACTCCAACGGCCGATGCCGACTTCCATCAAGCTTCCGGCAAAAGACCGTATCTGGTTATGAAGAAACGAGCGGGCACTTGCATAAATATGAATCTCTTCGCCGACACGTTTGACATCAAGCTGGTCAAGGGTTTTTACGGGGCTTTTGGCCTGGCATTCGCTTGAGCGGAAAGTAGTAAAGTCATGAAGTCCCAAAAGTCGTTTTGCCGCTTCATCCATTTTTTCCGCATCAAGTTTTTTAGGTACCCACCAAACACGGTTTGCTTCAAGAACCGCCGGTGCGCGTCTGTTCAAAATGACAAAATGATAATGGCGTTTTCGGGCAGAAAAACGTGCGTCAAAATCAGCGGTGGCCTCTTCGGATTTCAAAATTGCAACATTTTCTTTGTTAAGGATTAAATGTGCATTGATAGCATCGCGCACCTTGTCGGCACGCATATCTTTTTGAAGATCGACATGTGCAACTTGTCCTGTCGCATGAACGCCTGCATCGGTGCGTCCGGCTCCAAAAACGGTTACTTTTTCTCCGGAAAAAGCAAAAACAGCCTCTTCAATGGCTGCTTGAACAGTTCTTAAGCCATCTTGTCGTTGCCAACCGCAATAATTTGTCCCGTCATATTCGATTGTTAATTTGAAGCGCGCCATATCAATAGACTTTGGTTACATGAAAACCATGCAAGAAAGTTTCAACATCCATGGCCTTGCCACCGGCTTTTTGCAGCCGTGTAATTTGCAAACGACCTTCGCCACAATGGATTGTCAAGGTTTCAGGGTCGATATGACCTGCGCCAAGGGAAGAACCTTCAACAAGTTTTGCTTTTAATAACTTGACCCGTTCCTGTTTGCCGGAAATTTCCATTTCGCACCAGCTTCCCGGAAAAGGCGAAAGCCCGCATATACGTTTTTGCAGCTCTTTTGCCGGTTTTGACCAGTCAATGCGGGTTTCATCCTTGGTAATTTTTTTGGCATAAGTTGCACCATCCGATTTCTGCGGGGTCAGTGTCAGATCACCTTTTTCCAGCTTCTCCATGGTTTTTACCATGAGAGGGGCGGCAATTTTTTCCAACTCGTCGTAAAGTTCGCCTGCGGTCATCTCAGGGGTAATGTCGATTGATTTTGAAAGTGCGATAGGGCCGGTATCAAGGCCTTCATCCATTTTCATAATCATCATACCGGTTTTTTTATCGCCAGCCATAATTGCCCGCTGGATGGGGGCAGCGCCGCGCCAACGCGGCAAAAGCGAAGCATGACCATTAAAACAGCCAAAACGCGGTGCATCAAGAATGGCTTTTGGCAATAAAAGCCCATAAGCCACGACAATCGCCGCATCAATCTTGAATGATGAAAAACGTTCTTGCTCTTGCCGGTCTTTCAAACTTTTCGGAGTAAGTACCGGAATTCCCAATCTTTCGGCAGCAGAGGCAACCGGTGTAGGGGTAAGCTCCAATCCACGCCGGCCTGCAGGTCGTGGTGGCTGGCTATAAACGGCCACAATCTGGTGGCCTGCCTGATGAAGTGCTTCAAGGACGGGAACCGAAAACTCCGGCGTTCCCATAAAGGCAAGCCGCAAAGACATTATAATCGTGCCCCGCTTTGCGCTTTTTCTTTGGCCAGTTTTTTAAATTTGCGAATAACCATATCACGTTTCAATCTGGATATATGGTCTATAAACAAAACGCCGTTGAGATGGTCGATTTCATGCTGCAAACAGGTTGCCAGCAATCCGTCTGCCTCGATTTCACTCTCTTTACCCTCGCGATCAAGATAGCTTACGCGTACACGTTTCGGCCGTTCGACTTCTGCGTAATAGTCGGGAATGGAAAGGCACCCTTCTTCATAAACATTCGGTTCGTCGGAGCGCCACAAAATTTGTGGATTGATAAAGACCCGAGGTTCTTTGGGCTCGTCTTTACCGGCAACATCAATCACCAACAGGCGTAACGGTTCTCCGATCTGGATTGCTGCCAGTCCGATGCCGGGGGCTTCATACATTGTCTCCAGCATATCATCGGCCAGTTTTTGCAACGATTGATCAACGCGCTCGATCGGTTTTGAAACCTTGCGCAGAATAGGATCGGGAAGAATAACTAATGGTTTTATTGACATAAAGAAGAGGTAATCAATCACATTTCATACGTCAATGTGATAATGTTGATTTTCGCAGCCTTTTGATCGCTTTGTGACCGGAAAACCGCTAATCTTGAAAAATGTTTGATTCGTCGTCCCATCCTCTCATTCCCGTTGCCGGCTTTTCTTTCAATATGATGGACTGGCTGCTCATAATCCTTGCGGCTATGCTCCTTGTCATGATCATTGTTATCATCATTGGCAACCGGCGCCGCTCTGTCCTTGACACACAGGTTGCAGAACGGGCGAGAGACGCCGAAATCCATATGAACGAACTTTTGAAAACGCAAGCCGAAATGCAAGGCCGCATGCAAACAATGGCGGAAATTTTCGGCCGCCGGCAAGCCGAACTCAATCAATCGATTCGTGAACAGTTGACCGGCATGAGCAATAATCTCGGCCAGACAATCAATGCGCAGACAAAATCGACGCATGAAAATCTTGCCAAATTACAGGAAAGATTGGCCGTTATTGACACGGCGCAAAACAACATCCAGTCGCTTGCCGGCCAAGTTGTCCAGTTGCAAGCTATTTTGAGCAACAAGCAAACCCGCGGTGCATTCGGGCAGGGAAGAATGGAAGCCATTATTTCCGATGGTTTGCCACCTAATGCTTATGCTTTTCAAGCGACCCTTTCCAATGGAACGCGGCCGGATTGTCTGGTTTTTATGCCAAATCATGCCCCGTCATTGGTTATTGACGCAAAATTTCCGCTGGAAGCGTGGAACAATATGCGCGAGGCACCGACACCTCAGGAAAAGCAGGCTGCCGAACGCCAGTTCCAGACCGATATGGATACGCATATAAAGGCGATTTCGGGAAAATATATCATTCCCGGAGAAACGCAGGATACAGCCTTCATGTTTGTGCCTTCTGAATCAATTTTTGCAACGATTCATGAAGATTTCGAAGGAATTGTTCAAAAAGCCAATCGCGCGCGTGTCATCATTGTTTCACCATCTCTTCTGATGTTATCGATTCAGGTGGTGCAAGCCATTATGAAAGATGCCCGCATGCGCGAACAAGCGCATTTGATACAAACCGAAGTCGGGCGTCTGATGGAAGAGGTTGTGCGCCTTGATGATCGGGTGAAGAAACTGCATAGTCATTTTCAAAGCACGTCCAAAGATGTCGAGGATATCCTTACGACGACCGGAAAAATCAAAAATCGTGGAGACAGGATCGAGCAACTCGATTTGAAAGAGCCTGCAAAAACCGATACGCCACCAACCAAGTCCGCCCAGCAACTGGGATTGGATATTCAAAAATAGTTTGAAGTTAAAACGTATAGCTAAAAAATGCAGTTTGGCGAAGCAATCTGTAAGTAAAAAGGATTCAACTCTTAATCTGGTCTTTACACCGAAAATCGACGGCGAATTCATCTATCAAAGAAAATAAAAAGGTTGCGACGCATCATAAAACAATTTTGCGCCGCAACCTTCATTATCAATTCAGGAATAAGTGGTGTCACGATTACCAGCGGTAACCGACGCCGACTTTACCTGCAATTTCATCACGTTTGCCGGCAACGCCTTTGATACCTGCATTGGCCACCCAGCCTTGCATTCCCTGATTTTGCTCGTATTTGCCGCCCACTTCAAAGACGGCACTTGCACCACTGAAGTCGGGCTTGTCGACGTGGTAACTGTCGAGTTTACCTTCGATCTCGCCATCAAGTTCCTGTTCCCAGGCGGCACCTGCATAAAGTTTTGCCTCTTGCGTAACCTTATGGTCAAGGCGGGCACCCAAATGTGTGCGAACAGAGCGGGCACTATCAAAGCCCAAATGTTCTTGAGCCTTTGACAATGTCGAGAAATTCTCGATTTCTGTCCACAACAAACGACCATTTAAAGTAAGTTTGTTGTCGGGCGAAACTTCGAGTTCCTTACCGCCGCCGATATGGAAGCCGTAATAGTTGGAGCTTTTATCATCAAAGCCGCCATTCTCGATGTCGCCACTCTTGAAGTCGCGTTTAACCCGTCCGGCGCGTCCCGAACTGTCGATAAACCAGCCATTATCCCACGTCTGTTTTGTATAAAGGCCACCGCCGGTGTAACTGAAGTCGCCTTTTCCATGAATACTCTGATGGTAGGTATCAAAATCACCATCGCCATGCTCAATAAAGACGGTGGCAAGAAGATTGCCCTGGTCTTCATGATAGCGGATACCGCCGCCGCCCATCAAATGGTAGCCGTCATTCTTGATATGGCTTCCCGTTTCGACTTTTTGCCGGAAACCACTGCCTTGTAGGAAAACAACGCCTTCAACAGTTTGACCGAATTTTTTGACTTCCATCGGTAGAACATAATCGTCAATCGAAGCAATCTGGTCAGCACCGTAGTTAAGAGCGTTGAGTGCTGCCGCGTTGCTCTGGAAATAGGCATTGGCTTTGGCGCGATTAATTGTTACCGCACCATAGTTATCGGTATAAATATTGCCCTTGCCATCATCTTTTCCGATAAGATTCGGTTGGGTTTGATTATTTCCTTTGGCATTATTCTGATTGTTATTATCGGAATTGGTATTTTGGTTATTCGAACTGTTGTCGCTGGAACCGCTATCGGTGTGCTTATCGGTATCATTTCCTTTTCCGGAATTATTTTCGTTAGTGTTATTATCGCCGGAATTATTGTTTTTACCCGAATCACTATTACTTCCGGATTGATCATTTATTCCCGAATTATTCCCCTTACCCGTTTCATCACCGGTATTTGAAGGAGGTGTCGGCCCTTTAAGCGCTGCAATCAAATTCCGATCTTGCGAAGTTGCAATTCCGAAATTCCAAGTTTTAGCGCCATTAGAGACGCTCGCATCTGAATTGTGAGAATTTCCAATGACTTGACCTTCAATCAATCGGACTTGATCGCCGGGCTGTAAATTACGTAAATCAGTTCCGGCAAGCCTTAGCTCCACCGAAGCATCATTGATGGCAATGTTACCTTTTCCCGTTATCCTCAATAATGAACTGCCATTGTTCACGTTTTCAGGCAGATAGAAAATTAACTTTGATGACGAATCTAATTTCAAATCTTTTTCAGTTGAAAATTTGGCAGGTGCAATAATGGTGTTATCGCTTCCATCTCCTATAACCGCTTCGTTTACCGGAGTTCCGATTATCAAAGATGAAATGTTATAATCACCGTTTCCATTTATTGTGACTTGACGTCCCATGCCGATTTTCAGATTGCCTAATCTGACGCCATAATTATTATTGTTTCCCGCTGCTTCGGTGTTAGTCAGATTTATAGTTGCATCGCCCTTTGTTGCGTCAAATTCCCCAGTTCTGAATAAGAGTTGTCCATCGTTGCGTTCAAGATTTATCTTCGCTTCTTTGTCCGCACCTACGATAATTTTATCCGTCCTAAAACGAACATTACCGCCATTGCTTTTTTGTTCACCGGAACCACCGGAACGGCCACTCGTGAGGCTTATAGTATCATTGATAGTAATTGTTCTATCGTCACCGGTTAATATCACATCGCCGCCGTCCCCGCCGATGCCTAAAGCACCCGTTGTGTTGTCTTGGGCATGTCCTGGTTCGCCACCGTTACCGGCTTCAAGAATAATACTTTCAACTGTTATATCTTTTGATAACGTTGCTGTGATTGTTCCGCCTAGTCCGCCTTTGCCATTATTGTCTTGATCATTTGAACCTTTTGTAGGGGAGGACATTGTAATTCCGAGCGATTCAGCTTCTTCCGGAGTCAGATTGTTTTTTCCCGAAATACTGTCAGAGCCTCCTAATCCGCCTTTGCCGCCGGTAATTCCGTTTCCGGAACCACCATAATTTGGAACGTCAGGTTTAGTAGAAGTGATAAGAGCACCCGCACCATAGCCGCCAAGTCCAGTTAGCGACCCGCCGCCACCACCACCGCCGGAAAGAAAAATCGATTGTGCGACAACCGGTTGAATAGCTGTCAGGGACAAAATGCCAATTCCCAAGGTTCCTGCGAGTGCCGTGGCTCCCAACCAGTTCGAGTGAAGTTTTAGACGTAAGCACTTCATGAGAAATGTCCTTAGAATGAATATCATTGCGGGCAATTCTCTTTTTCAACTCTAAACAAATAGTTGAAATTTGAACCGGCTAACACGCTAACAGGGTAAAAGCTGGAAACATGGTTAACAAACATCTTAACAATCTGTTAAGACGACCACTATATCCTCGTTAGTTAAAACAGAGGTATTGATCATGAAGCGCATAGTGTTTCTCGTGGCGCTTGTAGCGGTGCTGGGTGGTTGTGCATCAAGAGCCCCTACACATACAAACAATGTTTGCGCCGTCTTTGACCAAAAGGATGGTTTTTTCAATAATTGGGAAAAATCAGCCAAAAAGGCAGAAAGCCGTTACGGCATACCGATGCCGATTATCATGGCAACAATGAATACCGAATCCGGCTATAAACATAATGCCCGTCCGCCGCGCAAAAAGCTCTTCGGCTTTATTCCGTGGAAGCGTCGGTCTTCAGCCTATGGTTATTCGCAGGCTCTTGACGGAACATGGGAACATTATATCCGTGCTACCGGTAATCGCGGAGCAAAACGCACCAATTTTGCAGATGCGGCCGATTTTATCGGCTGGTATCACAGCCAAAGTGTAAAACTTAATGGTATCAACCCTAATAACGCCTATGCTCTTTATCTTAATTATTATATGGGACATAGTGCTTATGCCCGTACCGGCGGGCGCGCAAGTAGCGCCATTTTATCGGCTGCCGAAAGAACCGATCAGATGGCACGCCGTTATGACCAGCAATTGCGCCGTTGCGGACGCCGTTAAATAAGAAATGCTGTTATCTGTAAAAGCAGAATTTGGCCTATTGATATAAAGTCGGGTAAAAAATCAGGCGCATGACCGGACAGGCACATGCGCCTTTTTATGTAGCTTGCCAAGAGGGAAAAGCCTAGCGGAATTATTTATACTTTTTCATTTCAAGTTTATGGCGGGCGAGAGCTGCATTGCGATATGTATCAAGCTCGTTGATCAATTTATCCCGATTGGTTTCAAGACGGAAATTGAAACCGGAAATCATCAATTTCTTTTTTGCCTTGTCATAATAGGAGCCGCCACGGCATTTCGCGTTTTCTTCAGGTAAAAATTTGTCGTCAATAACAAATTCCATACCTACGGCGATGTTCATCGAATTGCTTTTTGAAGAATTAATCTGGAAATCAGTTATTCCGCGCCATGGTACAGGCGTTTTGAACACTGTGGTTTCCAACCCTTCCGGGGAAAGTACCATATAGGGGATACGGCGACGCATCATCGTGCGGATCAGAATGACAAATAATAACAACGCCAAGGCACCAAGAATGACCATTGTCATCATCTTTCCTATTTGAAAATTCTGATAGGCCGTGCCAATGAGCGCAATTCCCAATACCAGAAAGGCAAGCGGAATAAATACCCCACCTTCCCAAACGGTAATTCGGCCGTTCGCCTCATTGATTATAGCTTTAAGGCTTTTATCATCATTCGGAAGTTTGACATCGCTGATAAGGTGGGTTTCTTCGAGTTTTTTATCGGCCAATTTTTTCTCCCAATTTTAAAGCCGGAATCTGCGCCATAATTTTCAATTTTTAAAATGACGCGTTAGCTATATTTTCTGGTAGTCATAAAATTGTTATAAAGCTGTCTCTCTTTATTTACTATGATTTTGTTATGTGGATGGGTGCAATTATAATATGTCATCGTCATTTTATTAAAACCGGAGACAAATCGTAATAATTGACGATAGTACCACTATATAAAGCTCGGCAGTGTTTTACGTCTTTTCCATCCTTAGGGACTATGACGAAACATAACTCAATCGGCGCATCGCAATATGCCTACCTCGCCTAACAAAGTTTTTAAAAGGCGTGGCCGTTTTATCCGGTTAAGGGTTTGACTACTTTTTAGCGTGGAAGAAAATACAATGGACAAAATTTGACTTATCTGTCAATCCTCGTTTCTGAATTGCGATTCTATAAATAATTTGGCTTCGTGAGACTGGTTTTATGAATTGGTTTAAAGCAGTAAAAATGTCCGATCACATCGTGCTAATGGGCATGTTGTTGATGCTTCTGGGCGACTTCATGTTTGCAGCCAATGATGCCATGGGCAAGTGGCTGGTAGCGACATTTTCGGTCGGACAAGTTTTAATGCTGCGTTCGATTGGCGCGTTTCTGATTTTGGGGCCGATGCTTACCACTGTCACGCCACAAAATTTGTTTAAGCCCAAAAAACCGTTTCTTATTTTGCTGCGGGTGATTTTCGCCACAATGGATACGGGGCTGTTTTATGCAGCTGTCGCCTATTTGCCTCTGGCAGATGTCGTGACATTTTATATGGCCGGGCCGATCTATGTGGCAGCCGTTTCGCACTTTTTCCTGAATGAGCGCATCGGTTGGCGCCGTTGGCTTGCAATCTTTGTAGGCTTTATCGGCGTTATTATTGCGCTTCGTCCTTCATCGGCTATGCTTTCATGGCCATCAATTTTTGCGCTTCTGGGCAGTTTCGGCTTTTCGATGGTTATCGTTTTAAGTCGTGTTTTAAAAGATGTCACCGATACTGTCCTTGTTACCTGGCAAACAATCGGTGCACTTCTTGTCGGACTGGTTTTGACAATCAATCATTGGACAGAGCCCACAATGTTACAATGGGGAGCTATGGCACTTCTTGGTGTCGTATCGTGCTGTGGACACCTTTTGATTGCCCGTTCATTAAAGCTTGCACCGGCTTCGGTGCTTGCTCCTTTGCAATATACGCTGCTGCTATGGGGCATTATTTTCGGAATAATATTTTTCAACAATTATCCCGATCGTTATATCATCATCGGGGCGGCAATTATCATTTTCGCAGGGCTTTTCATTTTTCACCGCAAACAAGTGGTTGATCATAAAATTCCGAAAGAGGATATTGCCCGTATCAAACAATAAGCCATTTTCGTCGGGGCTCGTTGAAACGGGATTAGTCAAACATTGCCATGAATTAATCAAAGGCCTCATATTTGCTCGATTTTTACCGCAATTTCGCCCTTTTGTGTGACCAGATTACTGATCAAGAAATTTGTTTAATAACAGTAATTATATTAGCTGTTCTATAAAAGGGAGTAAAAAAATGAAAAAATTACTGCTTGCGTCAGTATTTGCTTCATCATTGCTTGCCCCGGCTGTTGTTTCATCTGCTTTGGCAGAGCCGACACCACCGCCTGCACATGGTGAACATCATCAAAAGCCGCCTCATCACCATAACGGGCCCGACGATAAAGGCCCGAAGGGGCCGGAAAAGGGACATGAACATTTCAGAGGGCCTCATGCCGGAATGCATATGGCTGAAAAGCTTTCAGCAATGGAAACCGCTGTTGGTATTCGTTCAAACCAGCTTGATGCATGGCGTAAATATACTTCAAGCCTTGTTGATCTGGTTGACCTTACCCCGCCGCCTCCACCAGCTCCGGATGCAAAACCGGCTCCCGATGCGGTAAAACCGATTTTCGGTGAACCGATTGCTGATCGCGCTTTTGATCGTGCTGAAAAAGCTAAAAAATTCAAGGAAGCCGCAAGTGAACTGCGTAAAGTTCTGGACGCCGACCAGCTAGCAAAACTGGAACGCTATGCTTTGCCGCATCCGGGGCCGAAAGATGGCCCTGAAGGTCCGAAAGGGCCTGATGCGCCGGAACCTCCTGCAGACCCCCATCCATAATGGACAGCTTTTATAAGCTTAATACTTTCAATCATATTAAATGAAGAGTTCCGAACCCCGGTCGCAAGGCCGGGGTTTTCGGTTTTCTTGTCTTGTCTTTTTTAAAAAAGGCCTATTTAAAATCACACATTTGTAATAATTTATTAATTCATTAGTGTTTCGGCGTTCGAGAGCTTATATTCCAGTCGAAACTACGTTTTGGAACTTTCGTTGTTGAACGAGTTTAGCATTTAGGAAGGAACGTAAATGATGAAACATCAGAAAACACTTTTTGCATCCTTGGCATTTGCTGCTACTGCGCTTTTATCCCTGCAAACACAAGCTGGTGCAACGGGCTTGGTATCAGGTACGCTTACCTGCGACAGCAAGGGCGGTATTGGACAATTTGTAAGCTCTTCAAAAGCGCTTGATTGCGAATTTATCCCGATTAACGGTCATTCGATCAACGACCATTATGTCGGCCGTATCGAAAATTACGGTCTTGACCTCGGTGTAACAGGCCGCACCAAAATGACATGGTGGGTTCTTGCAACTTCGCCTAATGCCCATTCCAATGGATCGCTTGCAGGTAATTATGGTGGTGTTGGATCAAGCATCAGCCTTGCAGCCGGTGCCGGTAGCCAGCTTCTTGGCTTCGGTCCAGCCAATGGTCTCACATTGCAGCCTTTGAGTGTTGATGCCCATGAAGGCTTGAACCTTGCCCTTGGTGTATCGAAAATGTCGTTGGCTCCTGCTTATGCTGAACAACATGCGGTTTATCACCATAAGAAAGCCGTGGTTCATCACAAGAAAGCCAATGTGCATCATAAACGCGTTGCCGCTCATCACAAGAAGCACTGATAGAGTTTGATTTTTACGGGGTTGCGACAGTATAGGCCAATCATAATAGCTTAATCGCAATTCCCGAACATTCGTTTATCAATTAACATTCGAAAATTAATTTCAGGTTTAAAAGCGGTCGGTCAATATTAACCGGCCGCTTTTTATTTGCGCCATCCTCGCGCAAGTTTGGGCGTTTAAAAGAAGCGTTATCAACGTTGCGAGGTAATTATTGAAAATGGTCAAACTGGATCTCTACGAGAATGATAATTTCGGCAACCCCGTCATCTATGATGAGACGGATGTTTCCGAAGAACAGCGAGAAAAAAAGGAAAACGTCGTGTGTTTGACAGCGCTCGTTTTCTGCGTTCCGCTTTTTATTATTTCAGGGCTCTATGGTTTGTCGGATTTGATTGTCTATCTGAAAGCCGGTGTTTTCCATCTGACGACAATGGCCGAAATGTTCATGCTAACGCAGGCGCCTGTGAACGAGACAGGTTGGGTGAGCGAAATATTGGATCGATTGCCCGTCTCGATTGTGTTTTTCCTCTTGGGCGTTTTTGTGCCTTTTGCGATTCTCGAACTCTTTTTCAAGTTGGAAAAATGAAAGGCGGGAGAGACCCGTTAGCGTGATGCTGAAGGACAGTTGTTCATAACGAAGCGTGCAGCTTGTTTCAGACCCGGCATATCGGAAAATTCGATATTGAAAATTCCCTTTAACGGTTCAGCTACGTTATCTCCTTTGAGAAAGGGCGCGTCGACATGCCAATCCTGTAGAGGACTTTTCGGAAGCTCGATTGTGTAGACGACCCGCCCTTCAGACAAGTTGGTCTGCACTTGGTTTATCCCCACGCTCATTCCCCAGATTTGTAACGTTTGCACGGTTTGTTGATAATTCTGGTAGCTCTCTGCACTGTAGCGTGTTGGTCCACTTATTTCGAGAAACATAGTTTTATGACTATCACAATAAAGACGTGCCGAGGTCTTTTTGTCATTGCTTGAAGCTATGGCGACGAGGGTTTCGTTAATTGGCGCCAATTGCCATTTTCCGATGACATCAGGTGAAAAATCGATCGAATAGTTCCGGATTTCATCACTTGAAAATATATGTGAATCGGCATTATCCCAATTTATGAAAGCAATGACGGGATTAAAACCCATTTCTTCCGAATAATCTGCTATATAGGCAATATCGGCGAGTTGTTGTTGACGCACGCTAACCTCCTGACCAGAGGTGGTGCCAGCTCCGTCAAGTGGCGGACGGTAGGTACGTAATTCCAGTTTACCGTTATTGACATTGCGAGCTCTACCACCCAGAAATGCCCATATGCAAGCTTCCCGGCATATTCCTTCCGTCCGTTCCGAAACGGTTTTAGCTTCTTGTGTTTCGGAAGCAGGGTTATTGTCATTTTTATCTTTATCGTAGGCTTTGCTGTCTGCTTTATCGGCAGATTTGTCATCATCCTGATTTGCCGGTTTTTCACTTTCCAACGGTCTAACAATTGTATTGCCGACAGTTGTATCAAAATCATGTTTCCTGATTTCTCTGCCTAACGCAATTGCCGCAAGGATATCCCCTCCGTTGGAGTGAAAAGATATCAACAAGCCATTGGGGGTCGAAAGCGGATCGGAAAGCTTGTTTTCTTCAAGAAAGCGGTTGAACGATGCGGGCGTATCGGGAACGATATTGCCTTCCGCGCTGATCCAGCGACATGTGGGACATTGGCCTTCATTGCTTGTATGAAGGGAAAAGCTCATGGGCTTTCCCGACGGTTCAGCCGGTGTATTCTGTGTCGGAGAAGGATGTTCAGTTTGTTGGTTGCTTTCGACTTTAGGTGCTTCAACGGGCGTTGTTGCTGCTTCTGAAGGCGCTTTCGTTTGTTCTGTTGGTGCTGTCGCTGTTGCTTCCGCCGGGGCTGTTACTGTCTTATCATTATTCTGGCCTTCCTGAGCGAAAGCGTAAGAGCACAGGGTAAGACACATAATGAACGCAGCCACAACAGGTTTCATAAACACCACTCCGCCTGAGAATATTAATAATCTGTTAATTTGTATCACTGGTCCCAATCTTCTGCAATGTTCGGCAAAGATGAGTAAAGTGCTTTCAATCGGATTATTGAATTAATCATAAAAATATGAATGCGAATATGGATTTGTCTTCCATTTTTGTGTCTTAACCGGTCAATATTATGAAGAGCCCGACGAACGATATAAAATATTGCGCGTTTTTAACTTACGAAAATCGACCGCCAGTAGAAGGAAAATGGAACTGTAGATAGAGGGAATAAAATATCAGGAGTTTTCAAGTCTCCGGTGTCGTTAAGACAAATACATAAATTTTCAAAGTTTCCCTGAACTCGCAACAACCTGCTTGCAAAGACTTGCAATGTAAAATCCGAATGCTGCACAAGGGGCAAGAAGCAGCATTGACCAGCCGATTGAATTGAAAACAAGGCCGAAATTGACGCCAAGATAGCTTATTGGCAGAAATAGGCTACAAAGAGCACAAATAAAGGCCGCCAAAAATATGGAAACGAAGTCTACCTGGCGTTTCAGGAACGCAATAATTGCGACAAAACCTCCGAAAATTAGGCCTGCATTGAGATAAGCAAGCGAAAGACTGGCGGTAAAAAACGAAGCCGGCGGAAAAGAAAAGAGCAATGCCCGCCATAAGATCGTTCCCGATTGCCATAAAGGTGGTGCAGAAACAAAAAAGATAATGAACAGAAAAAGTGCAAAAAAGAACCGGCTTCCATGGTGGAAACGGGGTGATGGCCGAATGATTTTTTGAAAGCGTTTCCCGTTAAATGGCACACCTAGTAAATATAATAGACTGCCGCCGATTAAAGAAAGGCTGATAGCAGTCAAAAGATAAACAGCCAAAACATAAAGTCCGGTGAGCTGCCAATCCGATTTCGATACAAAAATACTGTCAACAATCCAGAAAACCAGAGAAATAGAGATTGTTACGGTAAAAAGCCAACGCCAGGAGAGAAAACCTTGAAGGCGCAGTCTGCGCACGCCGCAGAAAACGGTAAGGCTTACAAGCATAAGACCGGCGGTGTTTATTTCTCCGGAGACCGTGCCGCGCGCGCCAAGATAGCTCAAACTATCGCCTACCATGATCCACAATGTGATGATGATATAAAGTACCGGACCGTAAATTGCGTAGACGATTGCAAATTTCATGGCATCAACAAGCCGAGGCCGTTCCATTTCTTTGTAACGCAAGGTAAGGCCGCTCAAGTTCAGAATTATAAAGAACAAGAAACCGGCAAAAATCCAGGCAATTGTCCAATAAAGGAATGCTTCATTCTGGATGCCCACACTGGCAAAAAGTGTAGGAAACAGGAATTTGAAAGTACGAATGGCACCGTCAAACAGAAGCGCCATCAAGACAGAAGTTATCAATGTAAATCGCAGGGAAATACTTCCCCAGCTAGCGCTTCTCGCTGCTAATATAAAAGCAATAAGACAGGAGGTTATAAAACTTGGCAGATAGATTTGATAAGGCCGGAAGAAAGCAATGGTCAGTGAAAAACCGAATGTTTTGAACCATCCGCCGAACAGGAGAAAAAAGAAAGACCATGCCGTAGGCAGAATGATAATCCCAGCAACAAAGACAAGCACAGCTTGAAGAAAGCGTGCTAGCAAAAAACCGACGGGACGAGATGTTATGTCGGCATTTTTACTCATGGAAGAAAATATCCTTTATCCTCAAATACAGATAACTGTCACAGCATAGTTTTATCACGCAGCAAGTTCTGGTTTTTTGCTTAATAAACGAAAGAGAGATCTTCCAAGACGTTCAGATCTTCCGAATATTATTTTAAAGTGTCTCGCTCGCGCTTGCTTTATGGTTTTTTAAAAAATCAGGTTTTCAGGTTTTAACAAGTAGGTATCAATCTGTTTTAATAAGGATGTTATTTTGACCTTCGAACATTAATCATTAACCGGTTTATCAAGTCGGAAACCGGTTGCGAGAATCCAGCAAACCCAGCCGACAAAGATCCATTGGATGAAGCCGTAGGACAGGCCCCGAAGAATATTTTCACTTGTCATATGCTCCATATAGGGGCGTGACATGATGAGATAGAATATTTCGACACATAGACTGACAAGAATTGTGCGCCAAATGGATGTTGAAAGTGAAAGCCCCAATCCGCGTGAGGGAGGAAGAGAACAAAATACACCACTTAAAAACACCGAAGGCATGTAATAGGAATAGCCGGACAAAAATCTCGGCCGCACGTCATTGCTGAAAACATCAAAAATCTCTACGAGCAGATTTGTGCCGCCAACCCAATGATGAAGGAGGTAGACTCCCACTATTGTCTGGACGGCTGGCCCAAGCAACAGAAAAATTGTAATAACGCCAAAGCCACGCATGGGGTAGCTATAAAGAGTCGATTTATTATGGTCTGTCATAACGCTCACAAGTCATCAAATTGTAAGATGACTTTTAAGTTTTCATTTCGGTGCGTGCAAGCCAATAAATATAATAGACCAAATATGCAAACCAGATTGGCACAATAATATAAAGAAATGGCGTCAGTAACACGTAAACGAGAATTGAATTGAGCGGCAATGTAACACGCGCAAGATTAAGATAGAAAGCAACGCCAATTGCACCGATCAGATAAATAGCTCCCGAATAGGACATTACAAATACTATCGGCAATCTTTTTAACTGGTAAAGATAGACCACGGGAAAAATCGAAAAAACGGCAGCTTCCAAAAGATTTTCCGCAAGATAGAATAATATGGCCGCGATACTACTGAAATTTTCCATCATATCGAGAATAAAACGGTCATTGAAAAAACGTGAATATAAAAAATAGTTTGTCATACAACGACAAACGCATAACCCGATACCACCGACTACAGTAAAAATAAGAAAAGCTACAATGGCTTGTTTTCGCAAAACGACCCCCTCGTCACGATTCCGCTTATAAAAGGCATCTCGCACCGTGCTGTAAGCTGATAAATCGCATTTTTAACGTTTTTCATAATAGCTGTTATTCTATAAAGTAGAGAAAAATTTACTACATTAAATGAAAAGCGCTAGAAACGTCTTTATCATTAAACACTTCTCACAAATATTGAAAGAGGAAAAATCCTTCGTGCCAAGTAGAAAACGGTTTTGATAAAGGGGTGCTAAAATCTTCCAGAAAACAAAATAATTATATCTCGTATTTAAATATAAAAAATAATTATACGAATTTTTATATGATAAAATTAATTATATAAATATAAATTTTAAAAATTAAATAATTAAAATGTTAAATTATTTATAAATTTAAATTATGTATAATAATTTTAAAATCATGAATAAATTTATATTAAATATATTTATATGTTAAATTTAAATTTGTTATTCTTGTGTTAAGGAAATGTATATACATAAATATATCTTCCGATTCGAGATGAATTTTCCCGTTGGAAGGCATTTATCAAATGCTTCCCGTTCCATTTTAACTCCGACCGAAGGGAGCTTTTAACGGTGAAGAGCGAGTGCCTTGGGCGGCCAAAACAAGACCAGCAACGAAAAAATAGGATTCATGAAACCTAATGAATTGGACAGGCAAAACGGATTGAATTGGAAGACCATTCGCTATCAGTTCTTGAACAAATAACGAAAAATCGGGCACAATTCTTTCAAGTTATATGGCAAAATTCAAATTTTGCCAAAACAGATGAACAGACCCGATTCCGATTTTTCAGCTTCAAAAAATAAAAACATTCTCTGAAGAAGAGTTCTATTGCAAAGTAACCGTTTTCAATTCCTGATCGTTTGCGCCCTCCAGAGCCTTGGCGCGGACATCAGAAAGGATAATTGGCTCACCGCCTGCTCCGAACAAAGCCCATAAAGAGATGCCAGGTGTCATTGGTGGCATATTAGGAAATTTTTTGCTTAATTCATCAGTACGAATTTTGCGCAGATAGGCGAGTTCGCCTTCACCCAGTAAAGCAAATTCCTGCATGGACAAAGATTTTTCGTTTTTCATTTTCTTCTCCTGTCGCATTACTCGTCGTCTATGGCACTGATCGTAATGCGTTTGACGCGCTTCTCTGGAGCCGGTCTTTCAAGGTCTATCGAAAGCAAGCCGTTTTTAAGCTCTGCAGCCCCTACCTTTATTCCATCTGCCAGCACAAAAGCCCGCTGGAATTGGCGTGAGGCAATACCTCTATGCAGATATTCGAATTCCTCATCGTCAGCTTGCCGACCGCGGATAATAAGCTGATTATCCTCTACAGTAACATCAAGGTCTTCCGGCGTGAAACCGGCGACTGCCAACGTAATTCGCAGTCGTTCATTTGGTTCCTCACCGGACAAACGCACAATGTTATAAGGAGGATAGCCATCGCCCGATTTATTCAAACGGTCGAGCGTCTTTTCCATTGTTTCGAAGCCTAACAGCAACGGGTTGGAAAAAGGTGTCATGCGTGTCATAAGGTAGTCCTCTTCGAAGCGACTATTGAACAGAAAACCCGTTTTGGCATTTTCTGTCTTTAGTTGTTATATGGAAATTTCAAGATCGAAGTTCAAGACAGGTTTTTAAAAGCGAATGACGGGTGTGAAGGCTGAAAGGTCAAAAGTTAGGAAAATAGCGGGAACTGCTTATAAAGCCGAGGAAATCAAAGAAATTTTTCGCCGTTTTTCGGTTCAGCGACCAAATCCGAGAAGCGATCTTGTCTATGAAAGTCCGTTCACTTTGCTTGTGGCGGTGGTTTTGTCGGCACAAGCGACAGATGCAAGCGTGAACAAAGCAACAAAGCCGCTTTTTGCTGTTGCCGATACGCCCGAAAAAATGGCTGCTCTCGGAGAAGACGGGATTGCCCGCTATATCCGCACGATCGGCCTGTGGCGGGCAAAAGCCAAAAATGTCTATGCACTTTCAAAAATATTGAACGAAAAATATGGCGGCAAAGTGCCTGATACCAGAGAAGCCCTGATGTCACTTCCAGGTGTCGGGCGTAAAACTGCAAATGTTGTGCTTAATGTTGCTTTCAACCAGCCGACCATGGCTGTCGACACCCATATTTTCCGGTTTTCTAACCGGACAGAACTGGCACCGGGGAAGACCCCCGAAGAGGTAGAAAAAAAACTTGTCAAAATAATACCCGAAAAATATATGCGCCACGCCCATCATTGGCTGATTTTACATGGGCGTTACATCTGTAAAGCCCGTAAACCGGATTGTGTGCATTGTATTATTGCCGATATTTGCAAAGCAGCCATTAAAACAAGTTCTATTCCTGCACCACTTGTTGAAGTGAAAGGCAATGGTGCTCCGGTTCCCGTTTAACGGCCAAAAAGTTAATTCGGCAACGGGGCAATCCGGATAGCCGATGAAAAGACAAAAACTATATATTATCTCTTTAGTTGATCGGGATCGTTTGAAATGCCGGTTAAATGGCAGACAGTCTTGGCCGGTTCACGTTTTTAGATTGCATAAAATGGACGCCCGTTTTTCGGCGCACAATTGTTTTTTTGGGCTTATATAAATGGCCATGACACTTCTAACCAATAATACAGACCAGCTTTATGAAGCTCTGATCAACCGTGATCGCTCCTATGACGGGCATGTCTTTGTTTGCGTGACAACGACAGGTATTTTTTGTCGTCTATCGTGTCCGGCGCGAAAGCCCAAGCGAGAAAATGTCTTTTTTTGTGACAGTGCGGCGGCATGTCTCGAACAGGGCTATCGACCTTGCCAGAAATGCCATCCGCTCGAAGCAGGTGGTCACGTTGATCCGCTTTTTCGTAATTTGATGGCAAGACTTGATGAAAATCCCGATCACATATGGTCGGAAGACGATATTGTACGGATGGGATTTGACCCTTCCACGGTGCGGCGCATTTTCAAGCGCCAGATAGGCATGACGTTTCTCGAATTCGCGCGCTTGAAAAGAGCAAGCCGTGGTGCAGCGCTGCTTTCACACGGTCAACCGGTAATCGAAGCACAACTTTCTGCCGGTTACGATTCGGGCAGCGGTTTTCGTGAAGCAATTCTTAAGCTCATCGGGCATCCACCAAAAGCCATACAAAACCGTACCCTTCTAAAAGCGGCATGGATTGAAACACCGATAGGTGAAATGCTTGCCGTTAGTGACCAACATGTCTTGCATCTGTTGGAGTTTTTCGACCGTAAGGGGCTGTTGACAGAGCTCAAGAAATTGCAGGCAGTCACCCGCTCGTCCATCAGCTTTGAAAGAACAGCCGTGATCGACAAGGTAGAAGCTGAGTTAGCCGATTATTATCAAGGAAAAAGCTGCCATTTTGAAACACCGCTTGCCAAAGTTGCAGGTGGTTTTGCACCGCTTGTCTGGGAGGCTTTGCGTCAAATACCGGCGGGGGAGACACGCTCTTATAGTGAATTGGCGCGCGCATTGGATAGACCTACAGCTATGCGGGCGGTGGCGCGGGCTAACGGACAAAACCAGATTGCAATTATCATCCCCTGTCATAGGGTAATCGGGGCGGATGGTTCGCTTACCGGTTATGCTGGGGGTTTATGTCGCAAAGACTGGCTTTTGCGCCATGAAAAAAAGTTTTTTACATAAAAGTCTGCTTGCTATTTGCGAGGCCGTGTTTTATGAGAGCTCAGTTCAAGCCGTCCGGCAGGGCATGCCGTGACGACTTTTATGCTTGTTCGTACTTTGGTCAGCACGAACATTAATCACAACAATGGAGAAGCAAAATGCCCAAAATGAAGACCAAATCGGCTGCCAAAAAGCGGTTCAAGATTACCGCCACAGGCAAAATCAAGGCAGCTGCCGCAGGCAAGCAGCATGGCATGATCAAACGTTCCAACCAGTTTTTGCGTGATGCACGTGGCACCATGGTTCTTGGTGCTCCTGACGCCAAGAAAATCATCAAAAACTATTTGCCGAACGGCCTTTAAAAGTTAGCTCTTAAGGAGATTATGACATGGCACGCGTAAAACGCGGCGTAACTGCACACGCCAAACACAAAAAAGTTATCAAACTTGCTGAAGGTTTTTACGGACGTCGTAAAAATACAATCCGTACAGCCAAAGCTGCTGTCGACCGTTCACGGCAATATGCCTATCGCGATCGCAAAAATCGCAAGCGCAGTTTTCGTGCATTGTGGATCCAGCGTATCAATGCTGCTGTCCGTCTTGAGGGCTTGACCTATGGCCGTTTCATTGACGGTCTTGCCAAGGCAGGAATCGAGATCGACCGCAAGGTTCTTTCAGATATTGCTATTCATGAGCCTGCAACATTCTCCAAGCTTGTTGCTTCGGCTAAAAAGGCGTTGGAATATTTGAAGAAAACCACACCGAATGCTTTTGAAGGCGCCGTCAAGTAAGCCGGTCGCGTTCCTTTAAAAAACAGAACATTCTTTCGGAACCCGCACTGGTTGAAGCCGGTTGCGGGTTTTTGTTTTTGAGGCGTTATGAGCGAGATAAAACCTTTCACAACTGAGCCACTGAGCGATTCTGACAAGAAGCTTTTTCATTCTTGTGAGGGAAAGCGCATTGCCAGTGCCATGCGTGAGGGCAAAAAGGTCTGGATCAAACGACAGGGAATTGAAAAACGCCCATGGGGCAAGCGGCTTCATGGCAGTTTATCTTTTTTATTACCGGCAGCTTTCATGAAATCGTCGCCATTGCGTGACGCCCTTGCCATGAACGAGCAGGAAATACGCAAAATTGAAAAGTTCAGGAAGGCAGGTATCGCTGTTCCCGAAATTCTTGCTGTCGATGGATCGGCTTTGATGATTTCCGATGTTGGTCAAACTGTGCAAAAACGCCTTGATTTTTTGAAAAAGAACGATGTTGACGCACACGAAAAATTATTGGTTCAATGCGGTGAAGCTTTAGGCAAAGTGCATCACGCAGGACTCGTCCACGGCAGGCCGCATCCGCGTGATATGTTTATGGCGGGAGATGAACTTGGTTTTTTCGATTTCGAGGAAGAACCGGAAGCAGTGATGCCAATTCCTACAGCTCAGGCGCGTGATGCGTGGTTATTATTTTTTCAAGTGTCGGCGCAATCACTTGAAAAAAACAAAACCGATAATGCTGCTTTTGACGCGTGGAAAAAGCAAGTTTCACCGGAGACCTTGAAACAGCTTGAAAAAATTGTGCGGTTTTTTTCTATTTTTATCACTCCGTTAAAATTGGCACGGTTTATTTACCTTGGTGGTGATGGCAAACGTATGTTAAGCGCAACGGAGTTTCTTTCTTCCAATTTGAAAAACAGACATCCACTTTAAAGAACAGGCAAAGACATGAACGACATTGATAGTCTGGAAAAAGAAATCTGTGCGGCAATCGACGCTGCACAAGACGAGCAGGCACTGGAAGCAGTGCGTGTCAGCGCCCTCGGGAAAAAGGGCAGTGTTTCGGAAAAACTTAAAAGCCTCGGTGGTATGAGTGCCGAGGAGCGCCAGAAAGCCGGACCGGTGATAAACGGTTTGAAAAATCGGGTTTTAGAGCTTCTGGGTGAAAAACGCACGGCACTGAAGCGTGCAGCAACGGAGGCGCGGCTTAAAAACGAAACAGTCGATGTTACATTGCCGGTTCGCCTTTCACCTGAAGCGCGAGGTCGTATCCACCCTATTTCGCAGGTGATTGACGAGATTACCGCAATTTACGCCGATATGGGCTTTTCCATTGCCGAAGGGCCGGATATCGAGACCGATTATTATAACTTTACCGCACTCAATTTTCCGGAAGGCCATCCTGCCCGCGAAATGCATGATACCTTCTTTTTCAATCCCGACGAGAAAGGTGAAAAGCGGCTTTTGCGCACGCATACATCGCCTGTTCAGGTTCGTACGATGGAAAAACAAAAACCCCCAATTCGCATTATCATTCCGGGAAAAACCTATCGTATGGATTCGGATGCCACCCATTCGCCGATGTTCCATCAGGTAGAAGGGCTGGTTGTCGATAAAAAGTCGACCATTGCCAATATTATGTGGGTGCATGAAGAATTCTGTAAGGCGTTTTTTGAAGTACCTTCGTTGAAGATGCGTTTTCGCCCTTCGTTCTTTCCTTTCACCGAACCGTCTATGGAAGTCGATATTCAATGTGACCGCTCCGGTACAGAAGTAAAATTCGGCGAGGGCAATGACTGGCTCGAAATATTGGGCTGCGGCATGGTGCACCCGAATGTGTTGAAAAATGTCGGTTTCGATCCGGATGAATATCAGGGCTTTGCCTGGGGAATGGGAATTGACCGTATCGCCATGTTGAAATATGGCATGCCGGATCTGCGTGCATTTTTTGATGCTGACATACGCTGGATCGAACATTATGGTTTCCGTCCGCTTGATGTGCCGACGCTTTTTGGCGGTCTCAGCAATTCATAAACTCACACCCGCGTCTTGCGTTTTGAAAAGAGGTTTTGAACAATGAAATTTACTTTGTCCTGGTTGAAGGATCATCTGGAGACAGACGCATCGCTCGGCGAGATTTGTGACCGGCTTACCGATATCGGCCTTGAGGTTGATAGCGTCGATGACCGTAAAAGCTTTGATGTATTTGTAATTGCCAAAGTTTTGACAGCTAAAAAACATCCGGATTCAGATCATTTACAGATTTTGACCGTTGATACTGGCGGGGATAAGCCACTTCAGGTGGTTTGTGGTGCACCGAATGCAAAAGCGGGGTTGATCGGGGTTTTCGCTCCTCCGGGAGCTTATATTCCGGGGCTTGATGTTACTTTGTCGGTCGGAAAAATCCGTGGTGTCGAAAGTTTCGGCATGATGTGTTCCGAACGCGAGCTTGAACTTTCAAATGAACATAACGGCATTATCGAACTCGGCTCCGATGCACCTGTCGGCAAATCATTTGCAGCCTTTTATGGTCTGAACGACCCGCTTATTGATGTCGGCCTCACGCCGAACCGGCCGGATTGTACAGGTGTTTATGGCATTGCCCGCGATCTTGCAGCAAGTGGCATCGGCAAATTGAAGCCGCTTCAAGTTCCTTCTATTTCCGGCGAAGGAGAGCCATCGGTAACCGTGTCGCTTGATTTTGGTGATACAGCACCTTTCTGTCTCGGCTTTTCATGGCGTGAAATTCGCGATGTTAACAATGTCCAGTCACCCAAATGGATGCAACGCCGTCTCACTGCTATCGGGTTGCGCCCGATCAATGCGCTTGTCGACATGACCAATTACATCACAGTCGATCTCGGCCGTCCGCTCCATGTTTTTGATGCCGATAAAGTAAAAGGAAAACTCACCGTCCGTCGTGGGCGCAAGGGTGATAAACTCCTTGCCCTTAACGGCAAAGAATATGATTTGGGGCCGGATAATTGCGTTATTGCCGATGACAATGGTGTTGAATCTATCGGTGGCATAATGGGCGGCGAGGCAACAGGATGCGATGAAAACACGAAAAATGTTATCATTGAATCGGCTTTGTGGGATCCGCGCAATGTTGCTGCAACGGGGCGCTCTCTCGGCATTGTTTCGGATGCACGTTATCGTTTTGAACGTGGTGTCGATCCGGAATTTATGGAACCGGGACTTGCCTTTGCCACCGAAATGGCTATGAAACTTTCTGGTGGCAAGCCTTCAAAAGCCCATACAATCGGCGCGCAGAGTATCGAAAAAAAGGTGATCCGCTTCCCGTTTGCCGAAATCAAGAGATTGACCGGTCTGGAATTAAGCCATGAAGCTGCAACAACCATATTGCAGCACCTCGGCTTTGTTGTGGAAGGCAAAGGTGATGTTGTCACGGTGAAAGTACCAACATGGCGACCCGATATCGATGGCAAGGCCGATCTCGTCGAAGAGGTTATGCGCATTCATGGTTTGAACAATATCAAGCCGGAACCTTTGGAACGGCCGTCTTCTGTGAGCGGGCAGATTTTGACGACAATCCAGATCAGGCAGCGTTCCGCACGTCGTGCTCTGGCTTGTCGGGGCTTGATGGAAGCAATCACATGGTCTTTCATTTCGGAAAAACAGGCCAAGGCATTTGGCGGCGGCAAGCCCGAATTGAAACTTTTGAACCCGATTGCTGCCGATATGTCGGATATGCGTCCTTCACTGCTTCCCGGATTGATTGCGGCTGCCCAGCGCAATGCCGATCGTGGCATTCCCGATCTCGGCCTATTTGAAATCTCGGCAACCTTTGAAGGCAATACGCCCGAGACACAAAGACGCGTTGCTGGCGGTATCCGCCGTGGTACTTACAAGCTTGACGGTTCAGGACGTTTTTGGGCCGGTTCTGCCAAACCGGTTGATGTGTTTGATGCCAAGGCCGATGCACTTTGTGTGCTCGACGCTTGCGGACTTGATGCTTCAAAGGTGCAGATAGAAGCGGGTGCGCCTGAATGGTATCATCCGGGGCGTTCGGGCGTTATCAAATTGGGGCCGAAGATTATTCTTGGTACGTTTGGCGAATTCCACCCCGATACGCTTGAGGAACTCGATGTAGCCGGACCATTGTGCGGTTTTGAAGTCTATATTGACCGTATTCCCGAACCGCGCAAGAAGGCAACCAAAACACGCCCGCCTTTGGTGCTGTCGCCATATCAGATGATACGGCGCGATTTTGCTTTTGTTATGGATAAATCTGTGAATGCTGCCACGGTCATTCGTGCGGCAAGCGGAGCCGATAAAAAGCTGATCCAGTCTGTCGAGATATTCGATGTCTTCGAGGGTGCAAGTCTTGGTGAAGACAAGAAATCAATTGCGATCGAAGTGGCAATCCAGCCTCATGAACGCACTTTGACTGACGAAGATATCGAAGCTCTGGCAAAAAAAATTATTGAGAATGTTGCAAAATCGACTGGAGCAACATTGCGTCAGTAGTTTTTCTGATCTCAAAGGAAAAGAGAAGAGTTTTGTAAAACGATTGAGGGGCAAAGCTGATTTGCCCCTTTATTTTTTTAAACCATTGTCAAAAGTGTCGGCAATATAAATCCGATATTTTCTGTCTTGAGCGACCAATATCCGGTTATGAAAATTTGTCGGCCATCCGGTTTTATTTAAAAACAAGCTCACACCGGATATTTCTGTTTTGGCAAAAAAGTTTTGACTGCGTTGCCAAAAACACGAAGCGCAGCACCCGCTTGCGCAATTGTCCGACAAACAAGAATTGAACGGGTGCTTGTGGTTGTTCACTTACGCTAATCAAATGCAAAAATGTCAACAACATTTGTAGATAATACTGCGGCACGATAATTGCCGCCTCTGTCTTTTGTTATTGGGGAAGCCTCACCAGAGGTCGGAACTTTTTTTAAAAATATGAAAATGTTTTCGAATTTTTGAAAACCGAATGAGAATAAAAATTCCGCTAAATCGTGGTTGGTTGTTGTCCACATGCCATTGAGGGATAACGGGGGACAAAACGTTTGATGCCAAAAAATTTTGAAGCATCAACGCATGGTTTTATAAACTTTGCCGGCTTTCGAGTCTTACCGACAAGCGAAAGTAATTTGTTATACAATTTTAAATTGTTCTGTTTTAAAACACATCAACTTGAATTAAATCTGTAGTTGGAAAATAATGCGTTTGCGGCATTATATTTTCGTTTTTTGATTTCAATCAGAAATCAATTTCTTCGAGATGCGGAGATTTGGTGATTTTTTTTGCTTTACGGTTGACATTTGTTTTCTTCCATATTCTATCCTTAGAATAACGAAAACCATCCTTGTCGAAAGTCGGTTAAATGAAAAACGAAAAACACTATGATCTTTTTGTTATAGGTGGTGGCGTCAACGGTTGTGGTGTCGCCCGAGATGCCGTTGGCCGTGGCTATTCCGTTGGTCTGGCAGAAATGAATGACCTTGCGTCGGGCACCTCCAGTGCTTCTACCAAGCTCATTCATGGTGGCTTGCGCTATCTCGAGCAATATGCCTTCCGTCTTGTGAGAGAAGCATTGATGGAACGCGAGGTGATCTGGCACATGGCACCTCATCTTGTTCGTCCTTTGCGCTTTATATTGCCTTATAATAAAGGATTGCGTCCTGCATGGATGCTGCGTTTGGGTTTATTCATTTACGATCATCTGGGAAGTCGTCATCAGGAATTGTGGCGCACCAAGGTTCTTGATCTTACCAAAGACTATAGCGAATCCCTGAAGCCGGGTTTTGTCAAAGGTTTCGAATATTCCGATGCCCGCGTTGACGATGCGCGTCTGGTTGTTGCCAATGCCCGTCATGCGGCAAGACTTGGTGCGGATATTATGGTGCGCACCGAAGTTGTCTCGCTCAAAGCCGACGGCAAGAAATGGAAAATCGGCCTTAAAAACAAATTGAATGGTGAAGAGTGGACAGTCACTGCCGATTATCTGGCAAATATGGCGGGTCCATGGATTAATCACGTCTTGCAGGATGCTTTGGGCTTTAAAGGTCATCCGCCGGTTCGTCTGGTTAAAGGATCGCACATTGTTGTACCAAAACTTTATCAACATGACCGCGCTTTTATTTTCCAGAACAAGGATGGCCGGATTGTTTTTGCTATTCCTTATCAGGAAGATTTCACGCTGATTGGAACAACCGATTGCGACTACAAAGGCGATCCGGCGAAGGTTCATATCAGTGACGAAGAGATTGATTATATCTGTTCGGCAGCAAGTGAATATTTCACCAAGCCGGTTTTGCGTGAATCTATCGTTTGGGCTTATTCGGGCGTTCGCCCGCTTTATGACGATGGTGCTTCAAAAGCGCAGGAAGCAACACGCGATTATGTTTTGAAAGAAATGCGGGAAAATGATGGTCCGATAATGCTGAATGCATTTGGCGGCAAAATCACGACTTTCCGTAAATTGTCGGAAGACGCCCTCGTCTTCATTGAAAAAGCTTTGGGTAAGCGCAAACCTGCATGGACTGCCAGTGTCAGCCTGCCAGGTGGCGATTTCCCGCACGATTCGCTTTCTGTCATGGAAGCGAGAGTTGCCAGCATTTTGCCGGATCTCGATGCAAAAACCCATCGCCGTCTGGCAAGAAATTATGGCACAGAAGCCCTGGAAATTTTTGATAATGGCAAAAAGGA
This sequence comes from uncultured Bartonella sp., assembly GCF_946479275.1. Lineage (GTDB taxonomy): Bacteria > Pseudomonadota > Alphaproteobacteria > Rhizobiales > Rhizobiaceae > Bartonella. Next base: position 348,140 of record NZ_CAMLFE010000002.1, on the reverse strand, counting down.
CAAGGGGCAACATTTTGGCCACGGCCTTTATGAGGCCGAGGTTCAATGGATGATGCGTGAAGAATGGGCAAAGGATGTTGACGATGTCTTGTGGCGTCGCTCGAAACTTGGCCTCTATTTTAATGACGAAGAAAAAGAAGCTTTAAGACAATACCTTGAAAAACATAAAACCATCTAAAGGGTTCGCCGTCCAATGAAGTAAAGCGGGTCAGGCAGCAAACCACTGGAGGAAACATGTCTGATGTGAATACTTTACGTGATGAATGCGTTGCGGAATTCGCCGGCACATTTTTATTTCTGGCCCTCGGTATGGGGTGCGTTGCAGGATTGAAATTGGCCGGCGCCGCTTACGGACAATGGGAAATAAGCATTATCTGGGGGTTGGCTGTTGCACTTGCAGCCTATTTGACCGGAGGCGTCTCGGGGGCTCACCTCAATCCTTCGGTCACTTTTGCATTGGCTTTCTTTGGAAATTTTCCAAAACAAAAAATATTACCTTACATCATTTCGCAATTTTTGGGTGCGTTTGTCGCAGCCGCCGTTGTCTATGGACTTTATTATAATCTTTTCTCGGCAAAAACACTTGATACAGCCGGTGTTTTTACAACTTTTCCAAATCCCCACATCACTCTCTCACAAGCATTTATGACAGAATTTTTTATCACAGCTGTTCTGGTAGCGGTGATTTTAGGATTGAGTGATGATGGCAATGGTTTGCCGCGTGGTGCCTTGGTCGCATTTCTCGTCGGTATACTGGTTGCTGTGCTTGGTGGTGCTTTTGGCCCGCTGACGGGATTTGCAATGAATGCGGCACGTGATTTCGGGCCTCGCCTTTTTGCTTATTTCGCCGGTTGGGGGAATAGCGTCATGACGGGAAATAGGGATATTCCGTATTTTCTCATTCCGCTCATTGCTCCGGTCATCGGGGGATGTGCCGGTGCTGCCTTCTATACGAAACTGATCGGCGAGCCTCTTGCCCGCAGACAATTGAAATAATTGGTCATATTTTCCAGAAAACAGGAGGCTTTTATGGCCGAAAAGAAATACATTGTCGCATTCGATCAGGGCACAACAAGTTCGCGCACTCTGGTGCTTGACCACGACGCAAATATCGTCAGTGTTGCCCAACGTGAATTTACCCAGATATATCCTCGCCCCGGTTGGGTCGAACATGACGCGCGCGAGATATGGGCGACACAAAGCTCAACCTTGACAGAAGCTTTAGCCAAAGCAGGCATCAGCTCGGATGAAATTGCAGCAATCGGAATTACCAATCAGCGTGAAACGACCGTTGTTTGGGAAAAAGCAACCGGAAAACCGGTTTATAATGCGATTGTCTGGCAGTGTCGGCGTACCACAGACATTTGTGCAAGACTGAAAAAAGAAGGGCTCGAGGATTATATCCGGGAAAATACCGGCCTTGTCATCGACCCTTATTTCTCGGGAACAAAAATTGCATGGATACTCGAAAATGTGGAAGGTGCACGGCAAAAAGCCGATAATGGCGAATTGCTCTTCGGCACGATTGATACATGGCTCATCTGGAATATGACGCAGGGGCGCGTTCACGTTACCGAATATACCAATGCGTCGCGTACCATGCTCTTCAACATCCATAAACTGGACTGGGATGAAACGATGCTCAAAGCATTGAACATTCCCCGTTCCATGTTGCCGGAGGTTAAAGCATCTTCCGAGATTTATGGACAAACCAATATTGGCGGGCGCGGTGGTACACGTATTCCCATTGCCGGAGCAGCCGGTGACCAGCAGGCAGCATTGTTCGGTCATATCTGTGTAGAAGAAGGGCAGGCCAAAAATACTTATGGAACCGGTTGTTTCATGTTGATGAATACCGGCAAAAAAGCTGTCAAATCGACTCATGGTCTGGTGACAACGCTTTGTTGTGATGCTCGAGGAAAACCTGCTTATGCGTTGGAAGGATCAATCTTTGTGGCAGGCGCTGCCATCCAGTGGCTTCGTGACGAACTGAAGTTTTTTACTGATTCTGAAGATTCTGAATATTTTGCCGAAAAAGTTGGAACTTCGAATGGCGTTTACGTCGTGCCGGCATTTACCGGCCTTGGCGCGCCTTATTGGGATCCCTTTGCACGTGGTGCCATTTTGGGTCTGACGCGCGGTGTCAACCGCAACCATATCACCCGTGCAACGCTCGAATCGATTGCCTATCAAACGAAAGATGTCCTTACGGCCATGTTGGCAGATGCACAGACAGATCTTAAGACATTGCGTGTTGATGGCGGCGCTGTTGCCAATAATTTTCTTATGCAGTTCCAATCCGATATTTTGCAAAAACCGGTCGAGCGCCCGCAAATATTGGAGGTGACAGCATATGGTTCGGCTTATCTTGCCGGACTTGCCGTGGGCTATTGGTCGAGTTTGGATGAATTGCGAAAGGTCGCAACAGTTGAACGTGTCTTCAAGCCTTCTAAAGATGTGGCAAAACAGGAAAAACGCTATGCCGGTTGGCGAAAAGCTGTCGAGCGTGCATGTTCCTGGGATTCAGTTCTGGAATAAAACAGAACGGTTCACTGACAAAGCTGTATAAAGGACCGGAAAACTTAATAAAAAGAAAGGCACGTAAAATTTTTACGTGCCTTTCAAAATCAAACAAAATTGAAATTATTTGCAACGTGCTTCGAATACTTTGCCGTTACGATCGCGATAATGGCAGTAACGGACGTGATTCTTGGTGCGTGAATAACCGATCAGGCCACCAGCAACGGCACCGACAGCAGCACCGGCGGCAACAGCTTTGCCACCGTGACCGAATGCAGCGCCACCCAAAGCACCAAGAGCAGCACCACCGGCACCCCACTTGGCAACTGTTTTTTCATTCTGCGTACAAGCAACTGTCGAGAATGCGAACATCAAAACGATAAATAATGAACACAATTTTTTCATGGTTTAACTCCAGAACCCTCAATATGTGTCTATATAGCACAGTCTAAATCGCGCCGCTCTAAAAATAGTTAATAGTGTGTTAAAAATCGTCAAAGATTTTGCAGATATGCAACAGATGGGAGAATAGGAGCGAGTTAGGAAGGAAAAGACAAAAATTGGCGAACAATTTTTTCAACTAGAACAATAAAAACTTCCGAAGTTTAGAAAAACACTTCCCTTGTTCGGAATTTTGTAAATTGGTGCAAGGTCACAAAGCAGGGCAGTTCAACGAATGGCGTCAAAATATCTATTAAGAAGAGCAGCTTATTGAAACGACAGAACCGGTATTATTGAAATAACGGAACAAGTATTATTGAAACGACAGAAAGCCTATCATTGAAAAAAATTTCAAATTCTAAGCGAATAGATAATGCAAAATAAAGGGCGCTATTTTGACCGGCGCCCGTTTTATTTGCGAATTTCAAACAGAAGAATCCTGTCTTCAGATTTTGACATCTTTTCTGTAATTTTTCGTGTTTTTTGCAAATTGGCCATGAGGGCGGAAGCGCCATAGATAGGAAGGCAAAACAGCTTCCATCGCTCTTGGTGTAATGCCGACGCCTTCCAAGGTACGCCCTTCAAGCTTTGCTTCTTCAGAAACAATGCAATCTTTTTTGAGCATTTTAACCTGCTCGGACGTTGTAACGGTCGGGATCATAGGAATTTTCCCGAGTAAACCGAAAATACCGCCTATGAAACTGCCGAGTGCAAAAGGTACGGAAACCAGTGCTTTTTTCCGCATGATAACTTTCAGCATTTCTTCGATAGTATGCCGATAGGTTATCACCTCTTTGCCACCGAGCTCATAAATCTTGCCTGTTGGAATATGTCCTTCAATCGCAGCAACCACGAATTTTGCAATATCACCAACGTAAACCGGCTGAAGCTTTGTCTCGCCGCCACCAAACATCGGCAGCATCCAAGTAAAGCGCGACATGTCGGCAAGTTTATTGAAGAAAGAATCTTCCTGACCGAAAATAACCGATGGTCGCATGATAATGGCATCTTTATGAGCTTTTTGAACGGCTTGCTCGCCCAATGCTTTGGTCTTCGGATAAGGAAGGCTGGAATTGATATCGGCATTCAAAGCTGACATGTGAATGAGAGGAATACCGGCACTTTGAGCAAGTTCGGCAACGTTTTTAGCGCCTTCAACCTGCACGTTGTTATAATTATTTTTGCCTTGCGCATAAAGAAGGCCGGGCAAAAACACTGCTGCATCGGCATCAATTAAAGCGCGTGCAACCGATTCACGATTGCGCACATTGGTTTTGACCATTTGTGTTTGGCCAACTTCGCCAATTTGCAGCATATAATAGGCAATTTCCGGACGGCGCACAGCAATACGAACCCGATAGCCTCGTTTGGTCAATGTTTCGACGACGTGGCGGCCGACGAACCCCGAACCGCCGAAAACGGTAATAAGCTTCGGGTATTGATAAAGTTCGGTACTGAGCGTCATGGGATGCACTCCTCAAAAATCGTCACCTTTATTGCTATAAGGTTTAGCTTGTTTTGGCCCGAACGCAAGTCTTTTGAACTATTCTCATTAAATGTTGAAGAGATTAGTAGTCGTTTTATTCCGGTGGTGTCCCATTTTTCTTCAAAAAGTCACCGGCCATATAAAGGGAACCCGCAACAAGAATGGTTCTTTGAGGCGCAAGCGCTGAAATTTTTTGGAATGCGTCTTCAATTGATATCGTGGTTTCCGCCTCCAAACCGGCCGAACGGACAACTTTGGCCAATTCTTGAGGCGCCACACCGCTATCGCTTGATAAGACCGGTACGGTGTAGATTTTGTCGACAAGACCCTCGAGCTCTTTGAAATAGTGGAAGGAATCCTTTGTGTTGATCATACCGGCAACCATGGTTACCGGTCCGGTTTCCTTTTCTTTCCAATGCCTAATTTCTTGTGCAATGACTTTCGCGCCTGCCGGATTATGCCCGCCGTCGAGAAAAACAGTCATCGTCTTTGGCAAAGAATCAATGAGTTTTCCGGCTTTGATGCGCTGCATACGCGCAGGCCAGATAATATTTTGCATAGCTTTGGCAATGTCCTGATCGGTCAATTTGAAACCGGCATGGATTAGAGCTTCAATGGCGCTCGCTGCGTTACTGATTTGATGGTCACCACGGAGCGAAGGAAGCGGAAGTTCTTTAAGGCCTGCTTCGTTTTGGAAAACCATCTGCCCATGATCGTTATAGGCCAGAAAATCCTGACCATAAACGACGAAAGGAGCATGGCGCTTGTGTGCAATGGTTGTCAAAACGTCGATAGCACCGTCGCTTTCCTGCTTGCCGATGACAAGGGGAGCACCTTCCTTGATAATGCCACCCTTTTCGAAAGCGATTTTTTCAACCGTATTGCCGAGGAGAGCAACATGATCGAGCGATATCGGCATAATGAGAGAAACGGCCGGCTTTTGAATGACGTTGGTTGCGTCGAAACGCCCGCCCAGCCCCACTTCAAGAATGACAGCGTCAGCCGGATGTTCGGAAAAAAGCAGAAAGGCAACGGCCGTCAACAATTCGAAAACGGTAATCGGCTCATTCTGATTGGCTTTCGTTACCTGCTCTATTGCATCGGCGAGAGTGTCATCATCAACAAGTTGGCCGCCACTTTTAGCGCCAATCCGGTAGCGCTCGTTCCAACGAACAAGATGGGGTGACGTATGGACATGAACACTATATCCAGCACTTTCAAGGAGCGCACGACAAGTTGCTGCCGCTGACCCCTTTCCGTTGGTTCCCGCGATATGGATAATCGGCGGCAATTTCAAATGCGGATTGCCAAGATTTTCCAAAAGCCGCGAGATACGGTCGAGCGAAAGGTCGAAGCCTTTCGGATAGCGCTTGAGAAGGCTATTGATAAGCGTGTCTACCCGATTTTCGGTCATCTCTATTCAAGCGGCTTTACTGCTATGATGTTTGCCCGAGTGATGTTCAGGTGCCGGCAATTTCATCATCAAGCGCAAAAGCTTGGCAATGGTCGACTTCAGTTCAAGTCGTGAGACCACCATATCAACCATACCATGTTTGAGGAGATATTCGGCGCTCTGGAATCCTTCCGGCAGCTTTTCGCGTATGGTTTGTTCAATCACGCGGGGACCGGCAAAACCAATCATTGCACCGGGTTCTGCTATATGAACATCACCAAGCATAGCATAGGAAGCTGTAACACCGCCTGTCGTCGGATTGGTCAAAACCACGATATAGGGAAGCTTTGCATCCTTCATCATTTCAACCGCAACAGTCGTGCGCGGCATTTGCATGAGAGAAAGTGTGCCTTCCTGCATGCGGGCGCCACCCGAGGCTACGAAGAGTACCAAAGGACGTTTTTCCTGTATGGCGGTTTCGAAAGCCTTGATAATGGCCTCCCCTGCGGCCATGCCGAGAGAGCCCCCCATAAAGGCAAAATCCTGCACGGTTGCAATGATAGGAATTCCTTCGATTGTACCGCGTGCATTCATAATATCGTCATCCACGCCAAGTTTCGAGCGATAGTCTTTCAGACGATCGATATAGCGCTTTTCATCACGGAATTTCAGCGGGTCGATAACAACTTTCGGATTTTCCAGAAGTTCATAGGCACCATCGTCAAAAAAATTTACAAGACGGGCTTTTGCCGGTATGCGCATGTGGTAACCCGATGTCGGAACAACATACTGGTTATTTTCCAGATCTTTATGAAAAACCATTTCACCACTGGCGGGGTCTTTGACCCACAAATTTTCTGGCATCTCACGACGACCAAACATCGAGTTGATCTTCGGACGAACATAATTGGTAATCCAGTTCATCTATGTCACCTTATCTTGTTTGTTGGCTAAGCTTCAATTCAGCCTTGCCTGGCTTCCGATACACCTGCACTCAATTGTTTTACAAGGTCGCTAGCCGCTTTTGCAGCATCACCTTTCGGGTGTCCATTCTCATCAAGCGTTGAAGCAATTGCATTAACAATTGCACTTCCAACCACAACACCATCGGCAGCACGACCGATTTTTGCAGCTTGTTCTCTGGTCTTGATGCCGAAACCGACAGCAATCGGCAAAGACGTGTGTTTTTTAATATTTTTCACGGCTTTGGCAACAATATCGGTATCGGGCAAGGCTTGACCGGTAATACCCGTCATCGAAACATAATAGACAAAGCCGGATGTATTTTCCAGTACTTTCGGCAAGCGTTGGTCGTCGGTTGTCGGCGTTGCCAGACGAATGAAATTGATATCCGCTTTGACTGCGGGCAAGCAAAGTTCGTTATCCATTTCAGGTGGCAAATCAACAACAATCAGGCCGTCGATATCAGCCTTTTTGGCATCAATCAAAAATTGGTCGACGCCATGGACATAGATCGGATTATAATATCCCATCAGAACAATTGGCGTGGTCTGGTCGGTTTTGCGGAATTCACTAACGAGTTTCAACGTCTTGTTGAGTGTCTGTCCAGCTTTCAAAGCGCGGAGACCCGCAGCCTGAATGGTCGGACCATCCGCCATCGGGTCGGAAAATGGCATTCCGAGTTCGATAACATCGCTACCGGCTTTCGGAAGCGCTTTCATAATTTCGAGTGAGGTGTCAAAATCCGGATCACCGGCCATCATATAGGTTACAAGAGCCGGACGATTATTATTCTTGGCTTTTTCAAATGTTTCTTTGATACGTGTTGTCATAGCCGCTCTCTCAAACTCACATATTCATGCCAAGAAGTGTTCCAACCGTGTGGACATCCTTGTCGCCACGACCAGAAAGATTGACAATGATAATCTGCTCTTTATCCATCTTAGGTGCTTCCTTGATGGCTTGCGCAACCGCATGCGAGGATTCGAGTGCCGGTATAATGCCCTCAAGGCGTGTCAAAAGCTGGAATGCTTCCAATGCTTCTGTGTCAAGAATCGGTACATACTCAACGCGCCCTTTGTCTTTGAGCCACGAATGTTCCGGCCCCACGCCCGGATAATCAAGGCCGGCCGAAATTGAATGGCCTTCGAGAATTTGGCCATCGTCATTCTGGATGAGATAGGTACGATTGCCGTGTAAAACACCCGGGCTTCCGGCCGTCATAGAAGCGCAGTGCTCATTTCCTTTTAGGCCACGGCCGCCTGCTTCAACGCCGATAATTCTGACAGTTTTATCGTCAAGGAAGGGGTAAAACAGGCCGATTGAATTCGACCCGCCACCAACGGCAGCAATTAGCAGATCGGGAAGGCGCCCTTCGCGCTCGAGGATTTGCTCTCTTGCTTCTTTGCCGATGACGGATTGGAAATCCCGAACCATTTCCGGATAGGGGTGCGGACCTGCAGCAGTGCCGATAAGATAATAGGTATCGCGTACATTGCTCACCCAATCGCGCAAAGCTTCGTTCATTGCGTCTTTCAATGTGCCGTTACCGGCTTTGACTGCATTGACCTTGGCGCCTAAAAGTTCCATGCGGAAAACATTGGGCTTTTGCCGCTCGACATCGGTCGATCCCATATAGACAACGCAAGGTAGGCCAAAGCGCGCGCATACGGTAGCCGCAGCAACACCATGTTGTCCGGCACCGGTTTCGGCAATGATACGGGTTTTGCCCATGCGACGTGCAAGCAGAATTTGCCCCAGACAATTATTGATTTTATGGCTGCCAGTGTGGTTCAGATCTTCCCGCTTCAAATAGATTTTTGCACCGCCAAGATGCTTGGTCAAACGTTCGGCGTAATAAAGTTTCGACGGACGGCCTGCATAATTGGTGGAAAGATTTTTGAGTTCTATATTAAAAGCGGGGTCATCTTTGGCCTCGTTATACGCTTTCTCCAATTCCAGAATAAGCGGCATTAGGGTTTCGGCGACAAAACGCCCGCCATAAATGCCGAACATGCCCGCTTCATCGGGGCCTGTTTTAAAGGAATTGATTTCAGCCGACTTTTCCACGTCAGTCTCCTTAATTTTCAACGGCTTTTTTGACAGAATCAAAAAAACCTTCAATCAATTTTATGTCCTTAACACCGGGAGCACGTTCAACGCCACTTGAAATATCAAGAATATCAGGGGAAGCTATTGTGATTGCTTCCCCAACATTTTGCGCATTCAGCCCACCCGAAAGCACGGTTTGACAGTCTTCGTCAAGCTTCTTTAAAAGCGACCAGTCGAAAGAAATTCCGTTCCCGCCAGGTAATTGTGAGCCTTCGGGAGCCTTGGCGTCAAATAAAAACATATCCACCAAACCACGATAAGCAGCGACCTCGTTAAAATCCGATTGTTCACGAATAGAGAAGGCTTTGATAATTGGCAAACCAAAAGTTCCGGAAAGATGTTTCACGCGTTCGGGTGTTTCGTGGCCATGAAGCTGGAGAATATCCGGTTTGACATGAGCAACAATGTTTGAAAGCAAGTTATCATCGGCATCGACAGTAACAGCAACGAGTTTCACCGGCTTTTTGACAAGCGGGCGCAATAGCTCTGCCTCTTCAATTGAAAGATGACGCGGGCTTTTGGCAAAAAAGATAAAGCCGATATAATGCGCACCGTTGTCGATGGCAGCTTTAATTGCTTCAGGTGTTTTCAACCCGCATATTTTTACAAGAGGCTTCATGATCTCTTGTTGTCACAAAAGTCGGATAAAGTCGAGAACATGTTGAAATTGTCCCTGATCTATTGTGACAAAGATTTCTTTTTAATCGACAGGCTTTTATGAAGATAGGTCATCAGTGCCGCAGCAAACAGCGGCGTCAACAAGTTCAGCACCGGCACAGAAACAAAAAGTGCAATGATAAGGCCGCCACAAAATACGTAAAGCGCATTCTGTTTATAGAATTGGCGGGCGTCAAGTTCTGTGCGATGGCGGCAGGCGGCAAATTCAAAATATTCGCGCCCGAACAGATAGCCGTTGATTGCATAAAAAGCGACAAGATTGACGCCGGGGAAGAAATAGAGAATCAAGGCAATGATATTGCCGACAATGCTCAAAGCCAGAAATTTCAGCGAGATGACAAGCGAACGGCCGAGCGGCATTGCATGCCCCGCCGGATCGTCGGGATAATCTGTTTTTTCGATGATTTCTGCTGCATCATCCATAAAATAACCGCCGATCAGAGATGTGATTGGCGCAATTAACAGTGCCATAAGCAGAGCAAGCCCCACCGAAAAGACAATGACGGCAACAAATCCGAGCCAGCCTGCCCAATCGGGAAAATCGGGCATATATTGTTGCAGCCACGGCCAAACATAATAAAGGAATAATTCGCGCAAGCTGAACCATAAAATTGCCAATAAAAGCAATGTGACGCCCAATGCTTTCCAAAGCATGGAACGGAATGGCGGGGTAAATAGGCGCGAAAAAGCGCGATAGGCTGCATCAAAAATCATGGGGATATAGATAGAAAGAAGATAAAAAGAAACAAGAGGGGCTTTAGTACTCTGGTTTTTTGTGTTCTGAACGAGTAATGAGCGAGGGGAGAATAAAATACGGAGAGAGCGAGATGGCACAATATGATGTTTTGACGATTGGTAATGCAATTGTCGACGTGATTGCCCGTACCGATGAAGATTTTCTGGTCAATAACGGCATCATCAAAGGTGCGATGAATCTGATTGATGCTAAACGCGCCGAACTTCTCTATTCGCGCATGGGACAGGCAGTCGAAACATCGGGCGGCAGTGCAAGCAATACAGCCGCTGCACTTGCCAATCTCGGTGGTAAAGCCGCTTTTATGGGCAAAGTTGCAGCCGATCATTTGGGGCAGGTTTTTGCCCATGATCTGCGTGGTCAAGGTGTTGTTTATGACACACGTCCTTTGCAAGGCGGCGCGCCGACTGCCCGTTGCATGATTTTCAACACACCCGATGGCGAACGCTCGATGAATACCTATCTTGGAGCGTGTGTCGAATTCGGACCGGAAGACGTCGAAGCGACAAAAGTTGCTGATTCGAAAGTTATCTATTTTGAAGGTTATTTGTGGGATCCGCCGCGGGCAAAACAGGCTATGCGGCTTGCTGCAAAAATCGCTCATGAAAATGGAAACCAGATGGCCATTACTCTTTCTGATTCCTTCTGTGTTGACCGTTATAGGAATGAATTTCTGGAACTTATCCGTACCGGTACGGTCGATATCGTCTTTTCAAACGAATCGGAACTTCTTTCACTTTATGAAACATCATCATTCGATATGGCCGTTACAGCCATAAGAAACGATGTTCGCGGCTTTGCCTGCGTGACGCGCAATGCCAATGGCTCGATTGTCACGTCGAGAGAAGAAACATTCACGGCCGGCATTTATCCGGTTGAACATGTGGTCGACCAAACCGGTGCTGGTGATGTTTATGCTGCTGGTTTTCTCTATGGCTATACCAACGGGATGTCGTTTATTGATAGCGCGCGTCTTGGTGCACTTTGTGCGAGTGCCATTATCCAGCAAACCGGCCCCCGTGCGCAGTTTTCATTGAGAGATTTTGCAACGCAAGCCGGCCTTATCCAAGCCGGATAAGTTGGATTATATTTAATTAAACGACGAGCTTTCACCCTATCAACTGCGGCGAACAATAGCTTTGGACCTTAAGCTTTTAGCCGCCGCAAAGTCTCCTACAATGATGGGCCGAGTAAAAAGTTATCTGAAAGACAAGGGCTCCTATCCATTGATAGGAGCCCTATCGAATTTTAGATCACGAATGTAAAGTAGCAATTCCGGCAAAGGGACAAATCGGAGTTGCCCGTTTCGCCGGATTTTTATGACCGTTTATTGGTTTAGACTGTTGGAAATTGCATTGAACATCAATGAAGCTTCAAGTGGTTCGGCAGAAAAAGATGGTTCGGCTTTTTCCCATGTCGACCACTGGACAATCACCATATTCTCCTGCTGGTTGACAACCAACATCTGTCCGTAAATTCCCAAGCCCCACATTGTTTCGGAACTGCTCAGGCCAAGCTTGGGTGAAACATTCTCGGCAGATTGAGGTACGGCGTTGTTCCACCATTCAAATCCGTAACTTCCTTCCGGATGATTTCTATTAACGGAATTTGTTGCTTTGTTCCATGTGCGCGCATCGACAACCCAATGATCAGGCAGAATCGTTTTGCCGTCGGGAAGGAAACCGTTATAAAGAACAAATTGTCCGAATTTTCCCCAGTCTTCCAATGTTGCATTAAAGCCGTGAGCGCCGGTATCATGCTTTCCTTTTTGATAGCTATGCCATACACCGTCACTAACCATGCCATAAGGTTTCCAGATTTTCTCCTGTAAATATTGGGCAAGTGGCATCTTCACAGCTTTTTCCAAAGTGTCGCCCAAAAGCCATGCACCACCTGATGAATATGACCAAACTTTCCCCGGCTCAGCCTGCTTTACGCGTTTTTTGTTAATTACAAGGTCATGGACACAAGCATAGGCGTTATCCAAGGCTTCACACTGGGTGAGTTTGGCAAAATCGGAATTATCATCTTCGTAATTTTCATCCCATTTCACACCTGATGTGTGCTGCAACAATTCTCTTATTGTGATATTTGCCCATACGGTGCCTTTGACGTCGGGATTATAGCGTACGACTTTATCATCAAGAGATTTGATTTTTCCTTCTTTGAGAGCCACACCGACAAGGGTTGAAACGACGGATTTACCGACAGATCGGGATGTCCACAAAGTTTGGGGTGTATTACCGCGGCCATAAAATTCCAACACCACAACACCATTTTTTATCACCATTAATCCGGCGATCTTGTTGCGTGCTACATATTCCTGAAGATTATAGGAATGGCCGTCGACGGTATAGGAAACACTCGACATATCATGAATTTGTCGCATCAAAGGACGAGGTGTCGCGTGCTTGAAGACGTCACCGGGATAGGCGCGATAATCATTTCGAAAGCCGATCATCCGGTCTTCCATGTTCCATTTCAACATATTTTTGACATCGGGCAATTTTTCATCGACCGGTGTGGGGCATTCTGTAAGTTCCGGCACTCCGCACTGCGAGTTTGCATAAGCATATGGAAATGCACCAAGCCCCATCAATAGAATGCTTAACCCAAATAATTTCGTTTTCATTCCTGCCAATGTCCTTTTTAACAGCTTTTAAAATATGTAAGTTTTCAATTGCGTATTACTAGTACGCTTCCAATTATCAACGCATTGTAAAAAGTTAATTTTGATAGAAATTACAAAATGTAAATTTATCGGGATGGAATTATTACCGAAAAGGTTCACCATTCACGAAAAAAATGTTGCTATTTTTTTGCCAAGTTTTTTAGCAACGTCTTCTTTGTTCATTTTCGACCACGTTTCGACAGCGTTACGGCTCACACATGAAATTCTGTTATAATCTCCTCCCATAACGCTTTTTCCCTCTTTATTGACAGAAACATCATTGGCCAGAATGAAATCGGCGCCTTTTCTATCAAGCTTCTTTTTCGCATTTTTGATAAGATCATTGGTTTCTGCGGCAAAGCCGATAACAAGTTTCGGCCGGTTCGCGGCATGTCCGATTGTGGCAAGGATATCGGGATTTTCGACCATCGTTAATGTGGGGGCCGATTGTCCGGCTTGTTTTTTTATTTTTTGCGCCGCACTTTCAGCACTGCGCCAATCGGCAACGGCGGCAACAAATACAGCAGCATCGGCAGGTAAAGCGTGTTTTACTGCATCAAGCATCTCTATTGCCGTTTCAACATGAATTGTTTCAACGCCATAAGGGTCGGGAATGCTGACAGGACCGGAAACGAGTGTGACACGAGCACCAAGATGGTGAAGTGCCGCGGCAATTGCATGTCCCTGTTTGCCTGAAGAACGGTTGGCAAGATAGCGTACCGGATCTATCGGTTCATGAGTAGGTCCGGATGTAACAATGATATGTTTTCCGGAAAGTGGTTTTTCCCCACAATCGAGAATGGATTCCACAGCAGCAACGATTGCAAGTGGTTCGCTCATACGGCCACGGCCGGCTTCATTGCTTTCGGCCATTTCTCCGCTTTCCGGACCGATCATTCTGATGCCGTCGGCTATAAGAGTGCGGATATTACGCTGTGTCGCCGGATGTTTCCACATTGCCGGATTCATCGCCGGCGCAATAAGAATCGGTGAATTGGCTGCAAGAAGAATAGCACTCGCAAAATCATCGGCAATGCCATTTGCCATTTTTGCAATCCGGTCTGCTGTTGCAGGGGCTACAACAATCAGATCGGCAGATCGGGCGAGCCTGATATGTCCAATATCATGTTCTTCTTGGCGGGCAAAAAGATCGGTAAAAACATGGCCGCCTGAAAGGCTGCCCGCTGCAAGCGGCGTTACAAATTCTGTTGCCGCTTTGGTCATCACCACAGTAACCTTCGCACCTCTTTCCTTGAGACGGCGAATGAGATCAAGCGCTTTATAAGCGGCGATGCCACCGGTTATAATGAGAAGTATTGATTTTGATTTCAATGATTGCATTTTCTTGGAGCTAGCATTGCTCGGGAAAATCTCGGCATTGTTGCCGGATATCAATAAATGTCGTGCCTCTTCTTCCATAGATCGCATGTTTTTCGCGGCGTTTAGGCGAAGTTTTTCCTTTGCATCATCGGGTAAATTGCGAATCGTAATACTGGCCATGGAAAACCTTTCAAACCACAAAATATGCAATCAGTGCAATCAAAATACCATCCGGTTTATTCTTTTCAAACAATCATGGCAAGTGGATCAACCGGATTTGTTTTATTCTTCATTCGTTTTTCATGCGTTACCGTTTTTGAATTTATTATGTGCCATTAATTATAATATAAAAATGGTGTTTAAAATTTTACGAGTGAAGTCTTTTATCTGATATATAAAATTCTCTCTGATCTTGTCTATTATAATGATGTAATTGAATAATTCACCATATGGGGAAAATATATGCGTTGTTTTGTTCCATGGTTGCTTTCATTTTTATTGATATTGACCACGTTGAGTGAAGCAACATGGGCTGAGGCGCCGTCTTCTAACGGGAGCGGGTTTGCCGTTACTGACGACGGCTGGATATTGACCAATGCACATGTTGTTAGAGGATGCCAACGCGTGGAAATCGGCAATACGGGACAAGCAGAAGATATCCGTATGGATTCTCACGATGATCTTGCGTTGATAAAGGCACCGTCGGGAGTAAAAACACAGACATTGTTTTTAAGGCGTGATGTCATCCGCCTGGGGGAAGATATTATTGCACTGGGATTTCCGTTGAACGGGATTTTATCGGATTCGATTAAAATGACGACCGGCAATGTCAATGCCCTTTCGGGTCTTGAAAATGATGCTCGTTACTTACAAATCTCGACGCCGGTTCAACCGGGGAATTCGGGTGGTCCGGTGATCGACAGAAATGGTCATGTAATTGGTATTACCACATTGCAATTATCAAAGAACTTTGAAGATAAGACCGGAATTATGCCACAAAATATCAACTTCGCGCTGAGAGCAAGCGTTGCGGCGATATTCATGGAAGCGCAAGGTTTAACAGTCTCTTATGCCGATGATGATAAGGGTGCACCTGTTCCTTCAACTGCGGATATTACCGAAAAAACAACGCCTTCGGTTTATAAAATTTTGTGTTATGCCGCGACGCCGACCATCGAGGCCAATCAGACCTTAAACCAGCCATTGCCTCAATCAAATCCGCCTACCAGCGTGCAGGGTAACGTCAACGTACCACCCGTTAATCCGCCTACTGTAACGTTTATTAATCAAAATAATTACGATGCCATCGGGTTTGATTACCGGTCTGCAAAACATGTGAGTTACGATAATTGCTTGCAAATGTGCGAAAATGACGGGCGTTGTCAGGCACTGACCTACCACAAACGCCTCCATGCCTGTATGCTGAAATATGATGTTGTTGCCCTTATTCGCAATAAAGACGCCGCTGCAGCCTTTATCTCAAGCAAAAGGGCTAGCGTAAAAATAACCGATTTTATGGCTTTGAGTAATATGGATATCACGGGTGGTGATTATACTTACATCGAAAATACGGATTATTTTTCCTGTTTTATAGGATGTATTGGAGATCAGCGGTGTATTGCTTTTTCGTTCATCCCCAGAAGAAAGCAATGCTGGCTCAAAGATCATATGGGAACGCCAAGAGCCAAAAAAGGTGTTGAACTCGGCGTAAAATGACAATTTCGGGTTAAGTGTGGACTCTGTTTTATTGATCTCGTAAGAGAGCACAATGCTGCCGCAAAAAGAGAGGCAGCTTTGAACTTTTATAGCGCTTGCCTTGTCTCACTTTAACCGCGATCAACAATATTCGGGATCAAGCAGGAGCTTGTAATGTCGAATTGCGGGAATTTCTGCTCTGTGACATTAAACACCGCCCATTATTTTGGATCAAGCAGGAAGCCGCCAGCCGCAATACGGTTTAAAGCCACATAACAAACTTGTCAGATTGACCAAATTTTTTAACATCAAATGACAAGCTTGTAAGTGATAATCACCATACAAACAGCGATCAAAACAATAGCATATCGGCCAAACCGGTTTTGTTTTCCCTGCATCAGAGCAAATCTTTTCAGCGTATCATCATCAAGATGAAGACCATCTTCGGCCATCTTGTCTGCCCCTCTCCGGATGCGTTCAACACTGCGGACAAGTTCCGGCGTTCTGCGGGCAAAAGTAAGGAGCGATTGCGCCCCCTCTGTCAAGTCTTTCGCCATGCCGATAGGCCCCAAATTTTTTGTGATCCATTCTTTTACAACCGGTTCCGCAGCCTTCCACATATTGAAATGGGGATTAAGCGAACGGGAAACACCTTCCACAACCACCATGGTTTTTTGTAGCAGCAATAATTCCGGCCGTGTTTGCATGTCGAAAAGTTCGGTAACTTCAAAAAGCAGGGTCAACAATTTGGCCATGGAAATTGTTTCAGCCGATTGACCGTGAATCGGTTCGCCAATGGCACGGTTAGCCTGGGCAAAGCTTTCCATATTTTGATGGGGCGGCACATAGCCCGCTTCAAAGTGCACATTGGCAACACGCCGGTAATCGCGGGTAATAAAGCCATATAAAATTTCAGCAAGAAAACGTTTTTCCTGTTTGCCGAGCCTTCCGGTAATGCCCAAATCGACAGCGACAATACATCCATCTTTATCAACAAAAAGATTGCCCGGATGCATATCCGCGTGGAAAAAACCATCACGCAATGTATGTTTCAGGAAGGATTGCATGAGCGTAACAGCAAGTGCATCAAGGTCGAAACCGGCGGCTTTAAGCCCCTCGATATCCGACATTTTGATGCCGTCGATCCATTCCATCGTCAGAACATCACGTCCTGTGCGCTCCCAATCGACTGTGGGAACACGAAAACCTTTGTCATTTCTTGTATTTTCGGCAATTTCGGAAAGCGCCGCAGCTTCCAGACGCAAATCCATCTCGATTTTTGTCGTCTGTGCAAGTGTGTCGACAACACTGACCGGCTTCAATCGCCGTGCTGCCGGTACATAGCGTTCTTGCATTTCCGCAGCAAGGTAAAATCCCTCAAGATCTTTGGCAAAACGCCGCCTTACACCGGGGCGGATTACTTTGACGGCCACTTTACGCAGACTCCCGTCAGGGTTCCGCACGGTTGCGGGGTGAACTTGTGCCATCGAGGCGGCTGCAATAGCCGGACCGAATTCGACAAAAAGATCATCTATTTTGCGGCCGAGCGAACCTTCGATTTGGGCAATAGCTTGTTCATGAGGAAAGGTATCAACGTGATCCTGAAGGCTCGACAAGTCTTTTGCTACTTCCGATCCGACAATATCGGGACGGGTTGCAAGAAATTGTCCAAGCTTGATATAGGATGGACCAAGCTTGTTCATTGCCCGTGACATATTTTCTGACCGGTTGGTTTTTTTACTTCTTTTTCTGGCAAACCAGCCGGCGAAACGATGGAAAAATGCAAGTGTAGCAGGTAATCCATCGCTTGGAAGTGCGCTTAACACACCTTCTCGTGCCAGAATGAAGCCGACACGTAAAAGACGGAAGGATGCGGCAAGTTTCGACATTCAGATCTTCCAGCCAGAGTGCATCGCAGCAATGCCACCGGTAAGATTACGATAGCTCACATGAGAAAAACCGGCTGTCCGGATCATTGCGGCAAAATCTTCCTGCTTGGGAAATTTGCGGATAGATTCGATAAGATAGCGGTAAGACTCTTTATCACCGGCAATCATCTGGCCGACGCGCGGTATGCCCTCAAATGACCATATGTCGTAGAGTTTATCAAGAATCGGCATTTGAACTTCCGAAAATTCCAGACACATAAACCGTCCACCCGGCTTCAAAACGCGGTAGGCTTCCGACAACGCTTTGGCAATGTGAGGAACATTGCGTATGCCAAATGCAATCGTGTAGGCATCGAATGTATTGTCTTCAAAGGGGAGTTTTTCGGCGTTTGCCTCGACAAAATCGAGATATGGCATGAGGCTGTTTTTCTTTGCCCGTTCGCGCCCGACTTCCAGCATGGAACTGTTGATGTCAAGAACCGTTGCATGGGCATGGCGACCGGAAGCTTCGACAATACGGAAAGCAATGTCACCTGTGCCGCCGGCCACATCGAGAACTTTATAACCGTCAAGATGCGAGGGGTGAAGCCATGCAACAAATGCATCTTTCCACAGACGGTGCATGCCTACCGACATGACATCATTCATGATATCGTATTTTTTGGCCACAGAATGGAAAACTCCGTTGACCATCGACTGTTTTTCCGATTCGTCGACCTTCTTGAAACCGAATGTTTCTTCCATCCCGCCTTTTGCGCCGACGCGCTCTGTCTCAGCAGTCATATTTGTGACCTTTCAAATTTATCCCGTCTTTTTCTAGCCTAACTTATCCGTTTAGGGAATGGGCTCTGATGAAAAAGTAGGACCAGTCGAGCTTCGCCCTTTTCATTCCACTTCAATGGTTTTATACGACATATAGAATGCTGTAATGAGGAGAAAAGCCCATGGGTTTAACAATTGTTTCCCACCCTCTTGTCCAACATAAATTGACAATGATGCGCCGCAAAGAAACATCAACTGCCGAATTTCGCCAGCTTGTGCGGGAAACAGCATTCTTGCTTGGCTATGAAGTCACGCGCGATCTGGAGCTTGAGACCGTTCACATTGAAACGCCAATGGAAGAGATGGAAGCACCGATGCTCAAGGGCAAGAAACTCGTTCTTGCCTCGATTTTGAGAGCGGGCGAGGGGCTGCTTTTCGGCATGCTTGATCTTTTGCCGTCTGCGCGCGTTTGTCATATCGGCCTTTACCGCGACCATAATACACTTGAAGCGGTCGAATATTATTTCAAAGCCCCCGAAGATATTTCGGAGCGGTTGGTTATTGTGGTCGATCCTATGCTTGCAACCGGAAATTCCGCTGTCAAAGCCATTGAACAATTGAAAAAACATGGCGCTAAAGAAATACGGTTTGTGTGCATATTAAGTGTTGAACAGGGAATCAAACAGTTGCAAAAGGCTCATCCCGATGTTGATATTTTTACAGCATCGGTTGATCGGGCACTTAATCCCGCTTCTTACATTCTTCCCGGTTTGGGCGACGCAGGTGACCGTATGTTTGGCACAAAATAGGGCTGGTTAAAGAGCGAGCGAGTACCAAAAGGTTGGTCGTGTGAGGTATCACGTGCAGAACATAAAAAGAACACAATAAATGCTTGGTTAGAGCACAAGAAATGCTTGGTTTATGTCCTGTAATATGCGGTTTTTAGAAGCGAACTTCTGTTTTTTTACAAGCTCTGGGTAAAGCTTTGATTTTATATCAAAACGAAGGAGCCGTTTTTGCTGTAACATTTGAATAAAAACACAAATTTTGTTCGAATGTCGGCCAAGCTTGATTATGCAAAAAAGCCGTTTCATGTATGAAAATGTTTTTTGACGCACATAGATAAAAACGAAAAGCCTTGATTGTTAAATCCGGTTATCAAAATTCGAGTGGTGATATGCCGGATGGGATTAAAAACTTCTTTTTAAACGGGAACGAGATTATCCAAGGCTTGTTGGTCGGGAAAATTGTTTCCGGCGGCGTCATTCAAATGCGAAAGCTCTTATTGATCGAAAATTTTTTGCGTTTTTGACCAATAACCGGAAGATTGGCAAACAGATTGTGGCGACGCCTTGCCCTTGTATCGGGTGGAATAAAAACCATATGCGATAAACGGGTACCGAAAGTTATCTACAATTTCTGGTGGTACAACGGGTCAACAATACGAATGGAGGATTAAGATATGATAATGAACAAAATTCGCATGATTGCACTTGCTGCTGCCACTGCGACTTTTGGCCTTGTAGGTTTTGCAAGCTCATCTTTCGCGGCAGAAAAAGCGCGTATCAGCTGGTCGGCTTTGACCACAAAACTGGAACAAAGCGGTTTTAAAATTCGCGAGCTTGATGAAAAGCACGAAGGCTGGAAAGCCGAAGTAATTGACAAAAACAATCAGCGCCTCAAGCTCTACATCGATCGTCAGGGCAATATAACTCGCCAAAAAGTCGATGATTGATTATCGGGCGTGAACGGCGTCCGATTTCATAACCGGTTTTCCCGAAACATTCGGGATACCGGTTTTTTTGACAAGATGAATAGCAACATCAATATGGCTTATTTCGAAGCCTTCAGGGGGAAGAGGGAGCTTTTGTACATCCGGCTCATGACCGTAAAGGGCAATGACTTTTCCGCTCGCGTAGTGAAAGAAACTGCTGTTACGACAATTGGCCATAAAGAATGATTTTTGTCCGGAAGATGCAACCGGCCTTACCAATCCTGCTTTGGTAAAATGATGCAGGGTATTGTAGATTGTCGCAAGGGAAATATCCTCACCGGAAGATGCAATATCTTCATAAAGCCGGTTTGCATCTATCAGGCATTTTTTCCTACTAAAAATATATTTTGCAATAACCACTCTTTGGCGTGTGACACGAAGCCCGCAATTTTCCAATATATCATGGATCGGGGTTGACTTTTTTGTTCTCTTGACGACCGGACGGATGTGTCCCGTAAAATCCAACATAAACGCTCCTTATCAGTCACTGGTTATAAGTAAACGCTCAAAATTCGCGATTTCTTTATTGCAAATAGTTTGCAGTTGCAATTATTGATATGATTTGTTACGCAATATAGAAATTGCAAATCATTTGCAATAAGAAAAATAACTGAGAGGATTTTTGGAAATGAAGCCTGCTTTTTTGCAACAGGTCGGTCTCAAAACATTCATAGCTGCAATCGCAGTTCTGGCTTTGAGTTTCTTTTCGATTGTGGATGGTCATGCCGCTCAAAAATTCAAGGCGGTAACGACATTTACGGTTATTGCCGATATGGCACAAAATGTTGCCGGTGACGCAGCCGAGGTTCAGTCAATAACCAAACCAGGGGCAGAAATTCATGAATATCAGCCGACACCGCAAGATTTGATGCGGGCACAAGGAGCCAATCTCATTTTGTGGAACGGATTGAATCTGGAATTATGGTTCGAGAAATTTTTCGATAATATTCATGATGTTCCCGGTGTTGTTGTTTCAACCGGCGTCGAGCCTATGAGCATTAATGAAGGGCCATATAACGGTAAACCGAACCCCCATGCATGGATGTCGCCCACATCTGCTTTGATCTATGTCGACAATATCCGCGATGCATTTGTCAAATATGATCCGGAGAATGCGGAAACCTACAAGCAAAATGCAGAAATATACAAAGCCAAGATCAGAGCAACGATTGATCCGATCAAGGAAGAACTTTCAGGCTTGCCGGAAGAGCGGCGCTGGTTGGTGACAAGTGAAGGAGCCTTCAGCTATCTTGCCCGTGATTTCAATTTGAAAGAGCTTTATCTGTGGCCGATCAATGCCGATCAGCAAGGCACGCCCCAACAAGTCAAACATGTCATTGATGCCGTAAAAAAATACGGTATTCCAGTCGTTTTCTCGGAAAGCACAATTTCGGATGCACCGGCCAAACAGGTCGCTCGTGAAACCGGTGCCAAATATGGCGGCGTGCTTTATGTTGACTCGCTTTCCGAAGCTGACGGCGTTGTTCCCACTTACATTGATCTTCTGAAAGTCACAAGCTCCACCATTGCCAAAGGACTAGCCAAATGAACACAGTGGGAATTTCGGCGTCGCACATTACAGTGACCTACCGTAACGGACATACGGCACTTCGCGATTCAAGTTTTGAAACGCCAACGGGTTCCATTACCGCATTGGTCGGTATCAACGGTTCCGGCAAGTCGACGCTTTTCAAAGCCATTATGGGATTTGTGCGTTTGTCTCGCGGCAGCATTACTATTTTCAATATGCCGGTGCGCAATGCACTGAAGAAAAATCTTGTCGCTTATGTGCCGCAATCGGAAGATGTCGATTGGAATTTTCCGGTTCTTGTCGAAGATGTTGTCATGATGGGCCGTTATGGCCACATGAATTTTTTGCGTCAGCCCAAAGATGTCGATTATGCCGCCGTGACAGATGCATTACAGCGGGTAAATATGCTTTCCTTTCGCAAGCGCCAGATCGGTGAATTGTCCGGTGGCCAAAAAAAGCGCGTTTTTCTTGCGCGCGCGATAGCGCAGGAAGCAAAGGTCATTTTACTTGATGAACCTTTTACCGGAGTTGATGTCAAAACCGAAGCCCAGATTATCGCATTGCTTAAAGAAATGCGCAAAAGCGGCGCGGTTATGCTGGTTTCCACACACAATCTTGGCTCTGTACCCGAATTTTGCGATCGCACCGTTTTGATAAAAGGGACGGTTCTGGGATATGGGCCGACATCCGAAATTTTCACTGAAGAAAATCTCACTAAAACATTTGGTGGTGCATTAAGACATCAGGTGGTCAGCCACGAACAAACATTAACCGGAGTTGATGTCGTCAGCGATGATGAAGACCCGCTTGTGCTTTCTCCTTATCAGCAAAAGACGTTGCCACAATGATAGACCAGCTTCTGGAACCTTTTTCTTATGATTTTATGATAAACGCGATGTGGGTTTCCGCATTGGTTGGTTGTGTTTGCGCATTTCTTTCGGCATTTTTGATGCTTAAAGGTTGGTCGTTGATTGGCGATGCACTTTCCCATTCGATTGTGCCCGGTGTTGCCGGTGCTTATATGTTGGGCTTACCGTTTTCGTTGGGCGCTTTTTTCTCGGGTGGGCTTGCGGCCACCGCCATGCTGTTTTTCAACGAGCGAACGAAATTGAAAGAAGACACCATCATAGGTCTCATTTTTTCGTCCTTTTTCGCACTCGGGTTGTTTATGAAATCTTTAAAACCGATGGCAGTGAGCATTGATACAATTGTGCTCGGCAATATTCTGGCGGTAAGCCCGACAGATATTTTCCAGCTCGCAATGATCGGCATCATTTCACTCGTTATACTCTTCATCAAATGGAAAGATATGATGGTGACCTTCTTTGACGAAAATCATGCCCGTTCAATCGGTATAAACACCAAAGGATTGAAAATCCTGTTTTTTGCGTTGCTTGCGGCTTCAACAGTTGCGGCCATGCAAACGGTAGGAGCCTTTCTGGTCATCAGTCTTGTTGTTACTCCAGGAGCCACTGCTTATCTGGTGACCGACCGTTTCGAGCGTTTGATTATTCTTTCGGTCGTGATCGGTGTTCTTACAAGCATTGTCGGCGTTTATTTAAGTTACCTTATTCATGCTCAGACTGGCGGCGTCATTGTATTGCTGCAAGCACTGCTATTTGCTTTGAGTTTTTTCTTTGCCCCTAAACACGGTTTTATCGCGGCACGTCTGCGCGCGAAGAAAGTTCAATCATGATGGATACGCTTCTATTTCCCTTCCAATTTCCTTTCATGATCAGGGGAATGCTGATTACGATGACTGTTGCAGTGCCGATGGCAATGCTGTCCTGCTTTCTGGTTTTGAAAGGATGGTCACTTTTGGGGGATGCTATTTCGCATGCGGTTTTTCCGGGTGTCGTTGCGGGTTATATAATGACACCGCTCACGATGTTTGTTCTCGGACTTATGCCTTTTATCAGTGCCGAAGCAATCAATCAGTCCGATGTTACCATGGCAATGATGGCCTTCGGTGCATTTCTTGCTGGCATGGTCTGTGCGGTTCTCACCGGCTTTTTGGGGGCAAACAGTCGTATTAAGCAAGACACCGTGATGGGAGTCGTGTTTTCTTCAATGTTCGGTTTGGGACTGGTTATGGCAACCAGTATTGAAAGCGAGCTTCATCTCAATCACATTCTGTTCGGCCATTTGTTAGGTGTAAATTGGCTTGATATTTCCGAAACTTTCGTCATCTCGTTTTTGGTGGCCGTTGTTCTGGGTGCAAAATGGCGCGATTTCCTGCTTTTCACATTTGATCCTATTCAGGCTAAAGCTGTGGGTCTCAATGTCCGTTTTTTGCATTATGCGTTGCTCACGATGATTTCACTGACAATTGTTGCAGCATTAAAAGCCGTGGGGATAATTTTGGCGATTTCTTTGCTCATTGCGCCCGGTGCCATTGCCTATCTCGTAACAAAGCGTTTTTCGTTCATGTTTTCGATAGCGATAGCCATTGCGCTCTTCAGCAGCTTTTTCGGTGTTTATGCAAGTGCGTCTCTCGGTTCCGATGCTGCGTCGACAATTGTGCTGATAATGACCCTTCTCTTTATCATTATGTTTCTTTTTATATCAATTACAGCGCGCATCCACTCGTCAGCCGCTTGAGTATTGTCCCTGTTTAATGTTAGAAGCTTAAGCCTAACTTGTCACTGAGGCTTAAGCTCCATGAAACGTTATGTGATTAATCTTGATCGCTCCGAAGAGAGGTTAATTCATATAAAAAGCATATTTACCAAACAAGGTCTCGGTTTTACCCGCGTCAAAGCCGTTGACGGACATTCTTTGTCTGAAGAGCAATTCGACAAGCTGACGCGTATTCGCAAGTGGCCTAAAAAAATGACAAGGGCCGAAGTCGGCTGTTTTCTCAGTCATCTTGAATGCTGGCGGTTGATTGCTGAAGGCGATGACCCCTATGGAGCCGTATTCGAGGATGATATAAAACTTTCCACCCACGCCCATCTGTTTTTGAAAAATACGGATTGGGTGCCTGAAGGATGTGATATCGTTAAGCTGGATACTGCACAAATCGTTTGTGTTTTAAAAAAATTCGACACTGAACTTGCTGATAATTACAAACTCGGACGGCTTGTGACCAAACATTATTGTTCCGCAGGCTACATTATGTCCAAAGCCTGTGCCAGACGCTTATATGATGAAGTCAAACTTGTTACTGCACCGATTGATGAAATTATGTACAATCCGGAATGCGGCGTTTTCCGGTCACTTAATATCGAACAACTTTTCCCGGCGATTGTTGTCCAGATCGGACTTTCCAGCACCATTCTTTTGGAACGGAAAAATGCAAAAATTTTTAAACCCAACCGTCTGTTTTTACAAAAAGTATGGCGTGAACTAAATCGTTTTAAAAGACGTTATCTAAAACCTTGGTTTTTCAAGACATTTTTCGACTATTATTGGGGCGTTGTGCCCTTTCGTTAATTGTAACTGATTGAAAATAAATAACTTTTTATATGCATAACAGCTATGCATAATTGTGGGTTGTTGTTCGAGGGCTGATGCAATATTTTACCTCTTGCTGGATTACTCCTCCTCCCAAATCCAGCAAGTTGAATGCAGCACCTCCTCCTCCCATAGCTGCATTCGGAATCAAAGGCTGCGCATCTCCTCCCGCGCGGCCTTTTTCTTTTCCTGTAGTTTTATTTGTTTTGCCGGTTTTTTGTTTTGCCGGTTTTTTGTTTTGATTGTCTATCTCGATCAACCCAATCCGTTCATCATATCATATCCAATAAAATAACCGTCAAACTGCCTGATTGACTTGAAATTATCTTGCTCTGTCGGATATTTCCAAATCAGGTAGCTTGAAGATATTTCAGCAAAGAACCTTTCGTTTTCCGGCATTAAAAAGGCTCGCTATTTTTCTATCTGTAAAAAATGTTAATTTACTTCGATGTTGCAACAAAGTAAAAAATAGCGTTTGAAAATCACAAAATCGGGATCATGAATAACAATATTATATTGCGTCCGATTTATCTCTATAACAAATATTATCATTTTCATGAAAAATTATGATGAATTTATCAACTTGTAATTTATTTTTTAAATATAGTTCAAGTAAATATCTTTATTTTTTTAAAAATTATTAATTCAGAAAATATTCTACGAATGAATTTCGTTGCCTTCGCCGCTTGGAAGTTTCTCTTTCATCTTTTGAAGGTAGCTGGAAACGCCGGTTTGTTTGTTTGCGTTTGAAACAAAAAACAGGGTAAAAATTTTCAATCAAACAGTTTTTTCTATCAAAATTTCGCAAACTGTATAAGGTTAATAGCCTATTAACAATCGCGGATTTAATTGAGTGACGCGAATACGATTCGTGTCTGCTGATGAATTGACCTATTGATTAAAGAGGGGAATATGCGCGTAAAATTTGTTCTGTTAGCTGCCGGGCTGCTCGCCAGTGCGACGCTTGCCGGTTGTACAACAACGGGAGGCTCGTCATCAACGCTTGCGGCCTATTCTCAGGTCAATGATGGTGGTTTTGTTATTCCTGCAATTAAAGCAAATGAGATCAAGCCGGAGTTTCGCCGCCAGATTGTCGGCTATCCGAGCGACGAAAAACCCGGTACGATAATCATCGATACTGAAGCGAAATACCTTTATTATATCATGCCGGATGGCAAGGCTATGCGTTATGGCATTGGTGTAGGGCGTGACGGTTTCCGCTGGACTGGTAACGCTACAATCGGACGCAAGGCAGAATGGCCTAATTGGGTGCCGCCACAGCGTATGTTGGTACGTCAACCTGAATTGAAAGAATTTGCAGGTGGTATGAAACCGGGTTTGCAAAATCCGCTCGGCGCGCGGGCACTTTATCTTTATAAAGATGGCAAAGACAGCATGTTCAGGTTGCATGGCACACCTGAATGGTGGTCGATTGGCACCAATGTTTCGTCGGGCTGCATCCGCCTTATCAATCAGGATATTATAGATCTTTATAATCGCGCCGAAATTGGCGCAAAGGTAATAGTGAAATAGCCCGAAGCCGGTTGTAAAATATTTAGCTTCGAATTGTTATCTCTGTTTAAAGCGCGGATTTCTCCGCGCTTTTTTGTTTCATCTATTCCATACCTGTTTTTTTGAAAAATTGAAAAATAACGTCCGTTGAGCAGTTTTTGGAAGAGGCGCGAATTCTCTTTGACTAGAGCGAAATGAATAAAATCGTTTTCATTGCAGAGCCGTCATTCAGATTTTTAAGACCGATTACAAGATTCACGTTCTGGAACCGTAAGTGGTTGGAATGTTAGCGGGACGGTCGCGTTAAAATATAGATAGAAATCAGGATCAATATGGCAATTGTTATCAGTGCCAACCACAAAACCGGTTGGGCAATGAGCAAGAACGAGCAAAAGCCTACAGCCATTCCGCCAACAGCAAGGAATTTGATAAAAGGCGATATGACCCCTTGTTCTTCCCATTGTTTGATCGGGGGGCCGAAAACCTTGTGGTTATGAAGCCAATTATGAAAACGCGGAGATGACCTCGCGAAACACCACGAAGCAACAAGCAAAAATGGCACTGTCGGCATAATAGGTAGAACGGCGCCGACAATCCCCAAAACAATCATAAGACAGCCGATCACCAGATAGATAACGCGTAACGGCGTCGGTGTGTTGGATTCTTTCATCATTCGTCCATGCTTATTAAAAACGCAGGGTTGTATACAAAATTGACCCAAAATAGGTCAACTAATTGATAATAATGGCAAAAATGCCTTTTCACGGCCATGTGAGCGACACAACCATAGGTTATATACCCATTTCGCTTAATCCCCGAAACTCCAACCAGTTAGCAGGATATGTGTTTTTTAGCCGATAAAAAAAGACTTCTACCATTTTTGGCAGCAATCTTTGTTGTCAGTTTTATCAATCTTGGTCAAGCCAGTGTACATCATGGCAATGTCAGCCATGGTAACCAGTGCGGTGGTGCATCATGGTATGCATTGCACTCGAAAACAGCTTCTGGTGAAAAGATGAATCCTTTCGGTATGACAGCAGCGCATAAGACATTACCGCTTGGAAGCAAAATTCGCGTGACCAATAAATTCAATGGAAAATCGATTATCGTGCGCATTAATGATCGCGGGCCGTTTATTGCCGGTCGTATTCTCGATTTGTCCAAAGGTGCAGCCGCCGAGCTTGGCTTCGTGCAAAACGGACTAACAAATGTTTGTTATGAACGGTTAAGCTGAGATAAAAGTAAAAAAGGGGAAGAGTAATCTTCCCCTTTTTATTCAAACTTTATAGGCCAGAATTTTTGAGCGAATGCAAACCGATTGCAAAACCGATCCAGCCCCATCCCTGAAAGATCAGGTCAATCGACAGGAACAGTCCTAAAACCCAAAGTGTATTGGCAGGCCAACCGGTCGTAATGATAAGGCCGGCAATAGCGGTAATGATACCGGCAGCAATAATCCATCCATGACCTTTGAGCTCACGGCTTTGAAAACCGATAACCACACGGATAACGCCGGCGACAACAAGCAAAAATCCAAGCAAGAAAGTGAAGACAGCCGCTGCCAGAACCGGTTGGACAAGGCAGACGATGCCACCAAATGTATAGAGAATACCGGCCAACAACCAGTAGAAAAAACGGCCCCAACTTTTAACGCCGAAAGCGTGGATGATCTGCACAACGCCTCCCACAAGCATCATAATGCCGATATAGATTGCGACAGCCTCAGTCGCAAATGGCAATGTGAAAGCGGCGATAATACCGACAACAAGAAGGATGATTCCAAGAACCAAAAACCAGCCCCATTTCGCCGATAGCTCGTGTGCACCTTCCAAGGGATTCCAATTATTTGAACTCACGACGGTTTTCCTTTTCAAAATGACTGTTCCAGAACATTACGTTTTATGGCATTGCTTTTTCATCCCGGCAACACCATTTTCGCGCCACCTTTATCATAGAATATAAAAAAGAAGTAACATAGAAATAAAGAAGGTTAATCATTGTAGCGGTTATCAACGTCTATGAAGACCAATGAAAGCAAGTAACCAATGGATGTGTTTATTGAAAATTATTGGCCGCATATCCTAGCCGTATTATCGTTTTTTCTGGGCCTTGGTGCGGCAATCCACGCCACCATGACCAAACAGGAGGTTCGTACTGCTATCGGATGGGTTGGTGTTCTTATGCTCTCGCCCATTATCGGAGCCCTGATCTATGGTATTTTCGGTATCAATAGGATGCATGATAACGTTGTCTATAAACGCCATCGCCATGCTGGTGGAAAAGGACGTACACGTGCCGAAAATTATGATTGTTCGGATAGCTATATTCTGGAAAGATTTGGCCGTCTTGCCCTGCCGATGAAAAAGCTCGGCGATAATGTAAGTCTCGGCCGCATGACACATGGCAATCACCTGACAGTGCTTGATAATGGCGACGAAGCTTACAGTGCGATGTTAAGCGCAATCAGTGCGGCCAAGCGTTCGTTAATTCTTGAATGCTATATATTTGACCGCGATAGTATGGGAGAACTTTTTGTTGCTGCTTTGGCGGATGCTGTGCGTCGCGGAGTCGAGGTGCGTGTCCTGATTGATGCAGTCGGTGCCCGTTATTCAATACCGTCTATCGTGCGTGATTTGCGGCGTGAAAAAGTCCCCGTAGCGGTTTTTAACGGCAATATTATTATCGGTTTGCGACTGCCTTATGCCAATTTGCGCACCCATAGAAAAATCCTTGTTGTTGACGGGAGCGTTGCCTTTACCGGAGGAATGAATATACGTGCCGGTTTTTCCCAGACATTCAGCGGTGAAAAAACAGCCGATGACACACATTTTCGGGTAGAGGGGCCTGCTGTGGCCGATATTTTTTCGGTTGCAGCCAATGACTGGGCTTTTGCGAAAGGCGAAAATCTGGATACAAAAATCTGGGCTATTCCAGCAATCAAAGAGAATTCCGATGAAGGGGTGTGTATACGCGTGGTACCAACCGGTCCGGATCGGTTGATTGAAACAAACCAGCATATGTTGATCGGTGCATTCTCGCTTGCCGAACGACATATCCGCATCATGACACCTTATCTTTTGCCCGATCGGGAGTTGATAAGTGCGTTGGTGACGGCAGCCCGTCGGGGCGTCGAGGTTGATATTGTTGTACCGGGAAATAACAATCTTAAACTTGTCGATTGTGCAATGCGCGCGCAATTCGACCAATTGCTGCGGGACGGATGCCGCATATGGCGTGCAGACGGACCATTTAACCATTCCAAACTCATGGAGATTGACGATCGCTGGAGTTATATCGGCTCGTCAAATCTTGACTCGCGCTCGTTAAGATTGAATTTCGAGATTGACATGGAAATATTCGACGAGTCGCTTGCCTGCTATCTTTCAAAAAAAATCATCCATGAGCGGGAAAATGCGCACGAGGTCAGAATGGATGACCTTTTGAAACGACCGTTTCTTTCGCGTTTGATAGACAAAGTCATCTGGTTGGGTTCGCCTTATCTTTGAGACATATAATTGTCGTCGAAAAAATTGGTAAGATTTTTTGCGTGCAAATACGATGTATAACCAGCTGGAGTTACCGGCTTCTTCCATCTAAACAGCAATCAAAAGTATAAATTCGAAAACCGGATTTCTTCCGTGTTTTTCAAATCCTTCAGCCTTGGTCGATCTACCTTGGTTTCAGGCACGATGCATCTGACCGAAGTTTATCAATCAGCTTATTTCAAACGATTGATCGCTCCGGTTTTTGTGCGTTCTTTCAGCAATTTGGTAGCGCCTTCGAGGTCGATTTCTGCTCTGATAGGCAAATGGTCGGAAGCAAGCCTTGCAAGTGGTGAGTTATGAATTTCTATGTTGGAAACAAGTTCGTGCGGATAGGCAAAAACACGGTCTAGCGCCAGAACAGGGAAACGGGAGGGAAAACTTGGCAATGTGCCGAGTCTCAAATCAAAGAACGGAGAAAGGCTTTTGAGAGAGGACGTCCTGCCAAGTCGCCATTCATTCAGGTCACCGATCATAATTGTCGGCATAACTTCGCGTTTTTCCAAAATAGACAAAATGAGTTTTGCCTGTTGAATCCGCGAATGGTGCAACAGTCCGAAATGGGCGGCAACAATGCGGATAAGCCCGAGAGGCATATCAAGTTCGACAATGAGTGCGCCGCGCGGTTCGACACCGGGCAGGTTGAGCTGGACGATATCTTTGACTTTACCATTGCGGATAAACAGTGCATTACCATGCCAGCCAAGTCCTCGCGGAGACATGGTGTTGATCGGAACGCGTTCCAATCCGGTTTCCGATTTCAAGAGTTCCGGATCAAGCAAGCCTATTCTTTCGCCAAAACGCTTGTCGGCTTCCTGAAATGCCATAATATCGGGATTAAGTTCGGCAACGACATGTACAATTCGTGCGGGGTCGAAAACATTGTCGACGCCGACGCATTTATGAATATTGTAAGAGCCGACAACCATGTCGTAAGTGTCGCAATCGGCATCTTTCGGACGATGTCCATGACGGTTCCGGACAGCTTGCAACAATCTTGTCTGAAGGGCTTTTTGACTTAATTGGCTTGGCCAATGGAATTTTTTATTTTTGAGGATGTCCATGATTTTTTCTGAAAGCAGAGTTGCCCCGCTTGAAAGCTTTAACCATAATATGAAGTGACAGCTTTAAAACTACAAGTTGGGTCGCTTGAAGTTGAAGACTATTACCATCTATTTTTTCATTAAACTATGATAAAAGATTTAATTGTTGCGAGAAAAATTGCGTAACCATTTAAAATGGGACAATATCTTCCGTAAACGGTGAAAGACAAAACTATGGCTGATATGAGCGACGATGAAGCAATAATAATCGAAGCTTTTTCACAGAATACTCCCAGAAAACATTCAGGACCTGTTGCTTTCAACCGAATTGAACTGAATGCGATATTGCGTGTTTATGGCCAGATGGTTGCTGCCGGTGAATGGCGCGATTATGCGATTGACCATCTTGATGATAGAGCCGTTTTTTCTATATTTCGCCGTACTGCCGAGGTACCGCTTTATCGTGTCGAGAAAAATCCGAAATTGGCGAACCGACAGGGTGCTTACAGCGTCATTGCGGCAAGCGGTTTGATTTTGAAACGTGGCAAAGAACTTCGCAATGTTCTGAAAGTGTTTGACAAAAAACTTTTCAAAATTGTTTGAGCTTTTTTATTGGATTTATCTTCTTTTGAAGAGCATCGGAAAGCGGTTGCATTTACCATTTAAATTCCATCGGAAAACCGTGCACATAATCGGATAAGCAAATTCCGACACCTTTAAATTTTGCCAAAAGAAAACCCCGTCTTCAAAAAAGACGGGGTTTAAAAATCGTTTTATATTCGAATTATCAGGAGTTGCGATTCTGACCGAGGAATTGCAACAAGAAAACGAACATATTAATGAAGTCGAGATAGAGTGTCAAAGCACCCATCACAACCTTGCGGCCGCGTGTTTCTTCAGCATCGCCTTCATAATACATAACCTTGATTGTCTGTGTATCATAAGCGGTAAGACCGGCAAAAATAAGAACACCGATAATCGAGATTGCAAATTGCAGCGCATTCGAACCAAGGAACAAATTGACAACCATGGCAAGCAGAAGACCAATCAACCCCATGAAGAGGAAAGACCCCATGCCTGTCAGATCGCGTCTTGTTGTGTAACCATAGAGCGAAAGGGCACCGAAAGAAGCCGCAGTGATAAAGAATGTCTGCGTAATGCTTGCAGGTGTGTAGCGCAAAATGATTGACGAAAGCGACAAACCGACGAGTGCTGCATAGACAAAAAACAATGCGCGCGCCGAACTTGTGCTCAACGACCCGATTTTGAAGCTTAGAAAGAAAACTGCAATGAGCGGGGCAAACATCACAACATAAGCAAACGGCGACGTATAGAAGGTAACACCGAATGATGTTAGATGGACGCCATTGGGTAACATATAAGGTGTCGGATCGCTTGTTGTTGCAAGTGAAGCAATAGCAAACGCTGCGATACCTGTTATAACAAGCCCGATTGCCATCGCGTTGTAGACGCCTAGCATATAACTGCGCAGTCCTTGGTCAATGGAAGCATCGGCCTGAGTGACTGTCGTCGGGCGAAAGTTTCTGAAATCAGCCATATAAATAATCCTTTAGCTTGTGTTCCGGACGGTGTCGGTAAATGGCTGGGAAAACTGTTTTTCCCCCACTCGAAATCCGGGCGCCGCTGGCGGAACCCCAGCATGCCTAACCGATATTATGGTCATTAATTTGATAAATTACAAGTCTTTCATTGTTTTCAACACATTACAATTCTTTAAGAAAACGCGATGGTTTTTCACTCAAAATGTGCCAGGTTCCGATAAGACCGAAACCGATTGTCAGGATAAGAGCGACAAGGACAACCATGACACCCGAGCTGAAGAAAAAATGGGTATTGGTTATCTCCATTTTATACCGGCCGATCATCGTGCCGGCTATTGTTCCGGCAACAAATGCAAAAATCGCTGTTGCAAGTCCAAGAATTGTATATTCGGCAAGATAGGCCTTGAGAAGCATTTTGCGGGTTGCGCCCAAGGTTTTCAAGACCACAGCATCATGAATACGCGACCGGTTGGTCGAAGAAAGTGTGCCGACAAGAACAAGAATTGCGGCAAGAATTGCGATCGCAGATGACGCACGGATTGCAATACCGATTTTGTCAACGATTTTTCTTGCGTCATCAAGAACCTGATGAACCGGTACGACCGTAATTGAAGGGAATCGTTTTGCAATGTCGCGCATCAATCCCGCTTCATTGATGCTATGGTTTTTCCCCGCTTTGAAAGTTGCAAGGTAAACATGTGGTGCAGCTTGCAAAGCTTGTGGCGAAAAAATCATCACGAAATTCATATTGAATGAATCCCAATCGACATCACGGAAACTGGTAATGCGGGCTGTTATTTCCCTCCCCGACACATTGACAGTGATGGTATCATCAAGTTTCAAAAACAGCCCGTTTGCTTCCCTTTTGGAAACAGAAACCTCGATTGCATCACTTGTGTCATTTTTCCACCATTGGCCTTCCGAAAGCACGGTGTTTTCCGGCATAGCAGCCGAATAGGTGATATTCCGGTCACCCCGTAATACCCATTCACTTTCTTCTTTTACCTGTCTGTTTTTCACCGGTTCACCGTTTATTTTTGTGATGCGGGCGCGCAATGTCGGCATAATCTTGAAACTTCCCGACGGATCTTGATGATGCAAAAAGCTTGAAAAATCGTCTGCATCACTTTTCAGAATATCCATAAAGAAGAAATCGGGAGCCTTTTCAGGAACCGAACCGGACAGCTCCGATCTCAAATTGCTGTCGATGGTGGAAAGCGTGACAAGCAGTGTCAAACCGAGCCCAAGTGCCAGAACAACCGAAGGGGTTATGGATTGCGGTCGATAAATATTGGCTATTGCAACGCGCAAAATAGTTGAATGGACATGGACGCATTTGCGCGCGAGAAAAATAATGGTCGAAGAAACAGCTCTTAAAACAAGGAAGACAATAATGACTGCGATGATAAATATGAAAGCAAGTTTTTTGTCGGAGGCTGTTGCGATTGCAAGAATTGCGGTTATGAGAAGCAATATTGCTGAAATGAGCAACGCAGATTTATCCGGTTTTTTGACTGTCGAAATGTCGAAGGGACGAAGAAGCGTGGTTACCGAAATAAAGCGGGCCCGCGATAAAGGCAGAATAGCAAAGGCAGAAACTGTCAGTAATGCAAAAATGACCGCAAGGATGAGACTGGTTGGTGAAAAATGCGCATGCCCGAAAAATGGTAAATAATGGCTGATGACAAAACTTGCCACAAAGGGAATAATTGCCGCGAAAACAAGCCCGATCACAATTCCTATCAATGCGATGAGCATGATTTGTGAAAAATAGATTTCTTCAATAAAACGCGAGCGCGCGCCAAGTGCTTTGAATATGGCTATTACTTTACGTTTTTTGTCCATATAGGCACTGACAGAATTGGCAATGCCAACGCCTCCGACAACGAGCGCTGTAAGCCCGATAAGAGTCAGAAAACTGGTAAAACGTTCAATGTTTTTTTGCAAAACAGGAGCAGCATCGACGTGGGTGCGGATCGCCCAACCATTTTCCGAAAACTCTTTTTCATGGTTATTCCGAAGGTTTTGCAAGCTGCTGTCCGACGGATTATCGAGTTTCAGTCGATAGACAAAATTGTGCAAACTTCCGGGAACGATAAGACCCGTTTCGCGTAAAGCATCAATCGACATAAAAACCCGCGGCCCAAGCTGAAAGCCTTCCGACAAGAGGTCAGGTTCTTCTTCGACGACTGCGCGAATTGTAAAGTCGCAATCGCCAATTCTAATTTTGTCACCAATGTGAAGTTGGAGCCGGTCAAGCAAAAGTTTCTGAATGGCGACACCAAAACTGCCAGAATCACCAGAAGCTTTATTATCTTTTCCAAACAATTCGTCATTCGTGGCTTGAGGCGCGGTTTTTAACTTGCCATAAAGCGGATAGAAGCTGTCGACAGCCTTTATTTCGACCAATGTGCCATCATTGGTATCGACACGTCGTGCCATCGAGCGCATAAGAATATTTTCGGAAACTTTTCCATTGGCTTTGAAAAATGCCAATTCTTTTGCATTTGCCTCACGCTGTGTATGGCTGAAACGAATATCTGCGGCAAGAATTACTTGCCCCTGATTTTTGATTTCATTGCTGATATTTTTTGAAACACCATCCACTCCGCCAATCGCCGCAACGCCCAATGCAATCAGGCTAAGGAAAATATAAAATCCTTTAAGGCCGCTACGCATTTCTCTCAAACAGAAACGCCATGCCAGACAAAGTTCTTGAAATCTTTTCATGCCGGCATCACGCTTTCATTTTCAATGCGACCGTTTTTTACATGGATTTGGCGTTCACAGCGTGCTGCAAGGCCAAGATCGTGGGTAACAAGCACAGTCGTCAATCCATGTTCTTTTGCGCGTTTGAATATGAGGTCGGCAATTGTTTTACCGGTGTCGGCATCGAGATTGCCCGTCGGTTCGTCGGCAACCAATATACGTGGATTGGGGGCGAGCGCGCGGGCAATCGCAACGCGCTGTTGTTCGCCACCTGATAATGTTGCAGGATAATGGTTAAGCCGGCCGCCAAGCCCCACGCGCTCGAGTTCTTTTTTTGCAATATCGAAAGCTTCCCCGTTTCCAGCAAGTTCAAGCGGAACAGCCGCATTTTCCCAAGCCGTCATATTGGGAATAAGTTGGAAGGATTGGAAAACAATACCAATATTCTGCCCGCGAAAAATCGCTGCTTCATCTTCATTCATCTTGTCGATGCGCGTATCCGCAATGGTTATTTCACCGCTATCGATTTTTTCAAGTCCGGCAAGCACCATAAGCAATGTCGATTTGCCGGAGCCGGAGGGGCCGACTATACCTACGGTTTCACCTTGATTTACCGTAAGTGACAATTCCTTTAAAACGTGAACGCGCGAGCTTCCTTCACCAAGAGTAAGATCAATATTTTTCAGTTTAACCAGTGAACTTGCCACAAATAACTCCTGTTCTTATGCCTTAAGCTGATTTAAAATATAATTATACTTCTCGTAAAGGGATTGAGAAATAATGTTGCGATCATTCATTTGCGCTATTATCGGCCTTTCTTTTGGCTGCATCGCGAGTTTGCCTCTATTTGCTGAAGAAACAGGGCAAATACAGGAACCGGCACGAGAAGATAGTGAAACAACAGTTCTCGATGATGATTTGACGCCGCCACGTCCATTCCAGATTGTCGGTTTCGGCGATAGCCTTATGGCCGGTTACAGGCTCCCCGTCGATAAATCCTTTACCGCCGCCCTTGAAGCCGCCTTGCAGGCAAAAAATTATAATATATCAGTTATCAATGCGGGAGTTTCGGGTGATACAACGACAGGCGGCCGCGAACGTCTTGACTGGTCGGTACCCGAACAAACAGGTCTTGTCATTCTGGAACTCGGTGCCAACGACATGTTGCGCGGCATAGACCCGAAAGTTACGGAAGAAAATCTCGATTTCATGTTGTCACGATTGAAAGAGCGCAAAATTCCGGTCATATTTGTCGGTATGAAAAGCGCTCCCAATTATGGCAAGGAAAAAGCGCAGCAATTCGAGTCGATCTATCAACGTCTTGCCGATAAATATCATGTCACCTTCTATCCTTTCTTTCTGGAAGGCGTAGCAGGTCATCAGGATCTGCAGTTGGACGATGGCAAACATCCCAATGAAAAAGGCGTCGCTGTCATTGTTGAAAAAATGTTGCCAATGATCGAAAAGACATTGAATGAACTGGGCGTTCATCACCAATAATGTAGCACTGGTCATTTTGCGCAAATGAACAGGCATGAGTGAACCGACATTCGTAAATTGGATCGCTAAAACCGATTGAGATAAAAGAATTACCGATAAACGTGTTTGCGAATTGTTGTTTCAAGGCTCATGTCGATCAACAGTCACGAGCAATGAAAAAAACTGCCGGATATGAATTCAAAAGGAACAAGTAAACTTTCTCGTTATGCCGATTATCAATCTTCATAAAGAACATCCATTGGACGACGGGCGCCAGTCAGAAAAAGCCCTGATGGTTCGCCACGGCGTTCAAAGACTTTTTTTGCGACTTGGTATTCCCGTTTTAAGCGAATTGCCACTTGCCGACGGAAGGCGGGCCGACCTTGTCGGAATTACACGCAAGGGCGAAGT
Source organism: uncultured Bartonella sp. (assembly GCF_946479275.1). Taxonomy (GTDB): domain Bacteria; phylum Pseudomonadota; class Alphaproteobacteria; order Rhizobiales; family Rhizobiaceae; genus Bartonella. Next base: position 310,440 of record NZ_CAMLFE010000002.1, on the reverse strand, counting down.
GATTATTGTCGAGATCAAATCGTCGATAGGAGATTTGAAAGCCGATCATAAATGGCCGGACTACCGGATACATTGCGACCGCCTCTATTTTGCCAGTCACAACGAAGTTCCGATGGAACTTTTTCCTGAAGATTGCGGGTTTATTCTGGCCGATGGTTTTGACGGCTATATTATGCGGGAGGCGCCAGAACATCGCATGTCGGCAGCAACACGCAAAGCCGTTATGTTGCGATTTTCGAGGGTTGCAGCACGGAGACTTACTCGCGCCGAACTCGAAGGATTCGACCTTGCCGACGACAATGATGAGAAAGCCGGATGAATTCACGAAAAATCAAAAAGCCGGCCGTATACGCCTCATATTAATTTTTTACATTTTTGGGCAATTCTATAGATTCTTTCGTAATTCCAGACATTCTTGGTGACAGGTTTTTGTCAAAAAGGTTGCGTGCCGGAATAAGCGACATTTATCAGGGCGGCACTGGCATCAGAGCGGCACTGGCGCAGAAGTGTCATGCGGCATTCCGGTTTTCGACACGTCATTTTAATTTCAGCGCGGTGCACGCTTTGCCAGAATACGTTGTAAAGTACGCCGGTGCATGTTGAGCTTGCGGGCGGTTTCAGAAACATTACGGTCGCACATTTCGTAAACGCGTTGGATGTGTTCCCAACGTACCCGATCCGCCGACATAGGATTTTCCGGTACTGGAGCTTTTTCACCGGCGTGGCGGGTTAAAGCTCCGAATATGTCGTCGGCATCGGCAGGTTTCGAGAGATAGTCGATTGCGCCGAGTTTCACAGCATTGACAGCTGAGGCAATATTGCCATAACCGGTTAATACGATCATATGGGTGTCGGGGCGGATTTTGCGAATTTCTTCAATGACATCAAGCCCGTTACCATCCCCCAATTTGAGATCAACCACCGCATAAGCAGGTGGACTATGGCGCACGTTGGCAATGCCGTCTTGCACTGATTCGGCCATAGTCACATTGAAACCACGTGTTTCCATGGCACGCGCCAAACGGTGAAGAAACGGCTTGTCGTCGTCAACCAGAAGCAAAGAAGTATCGTCCCCAATTGCATTCTGATCATGTGCAGTGTCAGTCATCCATCGTCCTTTATCGGGTAGGGGTAAAATGTACCGCTTGATTGTCAACATTAGCCTTGACTGCGACAAATTGTCAAATCGTGTTGGACTTGGTCAACCCCTTTCTACTCCATGCCAGATAGACTTCAGCACCGAACTCTTTTTGGGGACTATTCCGGAAGCGCAAAAGCGCTCCCGATCTTTCGAGAAGTGTTTTTGCAATAAATAGTCCAAGCCCCAATCCGCCTCCCTGACTATCGGTGTGGCGGCTTGTGGTATAAGGCTCGCCAATACGATCGAGAATGGAAGGGTCATAGCCATGACCATCATCGATAATTGTGAGTGCTACATATTTTTCATTCCATTTATATTGGATGATGACCTTGCTGCGCGCAAAATCGACGGCATTTTCCAATAGATTGCCAAGGCCGTAGAGAATACCTGGGTTTCGTGGAAAAATCGGTTCTTTACCGGTTGTTTCACCTTTTTCGAAAACAATATCGATACCGAATTCGCGAAGCGGTTCCGAAACCTCTTCTAGAAGTTCCAGAAGGCTCAAATGTGAAAGATGTTCTTCACCTTCACTGGAAAGCGTTGTCAAACGTTTGAGTATGTTCCGACATCGTTCGGTCTGGCTTAACAAAAGGCGCAAATCGTCGCCTATTTCCGGATCATCCTTCAACCCGTTATACATTTCCTTGACGACAAGCTGGATAGTTGCAAGCGGGGTACCAAGCTCGTGGGCCGCAGCTGCTGCAAGGCCATCCAGTTCGGATAAATGCTTTTCATGCTGCATAATAAGTTCGGTAGCACTTAGTGCGTCAGCGAGACTTCGGGTTTCCTCTGCAACCCTATAGCCATAGGTCGTCGTAAATATGAGTGAGGAAACAATTGCCGTCCAGATGCCGTCAACGAGAAGTCTTGGCATTTCAATTGTATGACCGGGATACCATGGCAAAGGTTCGGAATAGGTGGAGAGGAAACTTGCCAGAATGATGACCAACAAATTGAGGAAGATAATGTGTTTTCTAGGCAAAGAGGTTGCAGATATTACGGCCGGAGCAATCAGTAAAACCGAGAAGGGGTTTTGCAGGCCGCCTGTCAGATAAAGCAAAGCGGCATATTGAAAAATATCGACACCCAGAATGGCAGTAGCGACATTTGAAGATAATCGGTCATTGATCGAATAAAAAAATGTCAGGAAAATATTGAGCCAGATGGATGCAGCAATCAATATTGCGCACGGGATAATCGGGAACTTGAACCCGAGATAGACGGAAACAAAAGCAATCGTTATTGTCTGGCTAAAAATAGCAAGCCAGCGGATGCGGATGAGCGTTGTCGAACGCAAGCGGCGCGAATAGGTGGATGTGCGTCGAAAAAATTCCTTTTCCATGAATTTTGCCTTTGCGAAGTGGGCTCATCTGTTTAATCGGAAAACCGGTTAAATGAAACAATGTCGTTTCATAATGTTTAAAGCTGATATTCAGCTTTATTTCAACTGCCACGCGGCTTTGCACGCCGCGTCGGGGGGGCATAAAGCGGGTCTTCCGGCCACGGGTGTTTCGGGTAGCGACCGCGCATTTCAGCTCTTACATCAGCCCATGAACCGCGCCAGAAGCCCGGCAAATCACAGGTGATTTGTATTGGCCGTTGGGAAGGGGAAAGAAGTTCGAGAACAAGCGGTATATGTCCATCGGCGATGGACGGATGTTGACCGAGCCCGAATAATTCCTGAACACGGACAGAAATGAGTGGTGCTTCCCCTTCATAATTGATCGGAATGTGAGACCCCGTCGGTACGGTAAAATGGGTAGGGGCTTTTTTGTCAATTTCGTTTTGAAGCTGATAAGGCACAAGCGATATAAGCCCATTATAAATGATTTTCCCGCTTATCCTATCCAACCGCGCTTCTCCGTGAAGAAAAGGCAACAGCCAATCATCAAGCTTTTTCAAAAGTTCTTCATCCGACATATCAGGCCATGGTTCACCCAAACCACGGCGCAACCATTGAAGACGGTGTCTTAGTGCAATGTTTTCTTTGGTCCATGGGAGAATATCGAGGCCGTAACGCCTTATAGCCTCGATAACAGCATGATCGGCTTCCTCACCCGAGGGAAGGGGAAGCGGTTTTTCGCTTAAACTTATTGCCCCAAGTTTTTGAATTTCTCTTGCGCGAAAAGAATGAGATTGCACATCGATAGAAAGATCTCTGTGGCGTTCTATCTTATCGGCCAGTTGGTTGCGGATTGTTTCTTCGTCGATTTTTGCGGCTGCAATGACACGCGCCTCTTCGGCTTTTCCCACCATGTCGGCAACCACCAGATAATCCGCTTTGAAAAAGGGTGAAAATTCATCAACTGCAACGCCTCGACCATTGGCAAGTAAAAAACGTCCCTTGTTGCCCCTTGCTTTTGCAACACGATCAGGCCAGGCAAAAAGTAGGAGCCGCCCTGCTTGATCGACAGAAAGCGCGGATGAATTTTCAAACCCGACTTTGCTATCGGGCCATTGTCCTTTGACAAAACGTTGAACGAGCAAGCGCGCTTTTTTTGCTCGGTCGGATTGATCGATGCGGAATTTTTCAATTCTGCGCCCGATATCATCGTCGTTTCCACCAAGCCCCCGTTCTGTCAATATAACGCCAATCTCGCTCGCCAAGCGGGTCTCTTCTAAGGTTTTTGTTTTGATAAGCATGGCAGAAAGACGCACCGGCAAAGCCGTTTCACGCATTTTCTTGCCAATGGATGTGATGCGGCCGGTTTCGTCAATCGCAGCAAGTTTTCTTAACAATTCGCGTGCTTCAACAACTTGCGGTTTAGGCGGCGGGTCAAGAAAGACAAGCTTTGATAAATCGGTAATTCCAAAGGCGGCACTATCAAGCACAAGGTTGGAAAGATCGGCTGAAAATATTTCAGGTGTCTGGAAATCCTGGAGTGAAGAGGTTTGTCCTTCGTGCCAAAGGCGCACGGCAATGCCGCGCGCCGTTCTTCCGGCGCGACCGGCGCGCTGGTCGACCGAAGCGCGCGAAGCTCTCACCGTTTCAAGCCTTGTGACGCCTGTTGACGGTTCAAAAACCGGTACACGCGAAAGTCCGCTATCAATAACAACGCCGATACCGTCAATGGTGAGTGAGGTTTCGGCAATAGACGTTGCAAGAACCACTTTACGGTGCCCCTGATCAGCGGGTTTGATTGCTATATCCTGTTCTTTGATGTCCATGGCTCCGTAAAGAGGCGCAATGATCGTATTTTTATCAACCGTGTCGGCAAGCAATTGCGCCGTTTTTTTTATTTCTCTTTGTCCGGGAAGAAAGGCCAGAATACTTTCAGGCTGTGACGACAACCAGTGGCGGATGGCTTTTGCCATTGCTTCTTCGATAGTGTCAGTCGCCTTTCGAGGTTGATAGACGATATCAACGGGAAAGCTTCGCCCTTTTGATTCAATCAGAGGTGCTCCCTGAAGGACTTTTGCAATTCTTGCTCCATCAAGTGTTGCCGACATGACAAGAATTTTTAAATCGGGGCGCAACCCCTCCATGATATCAAGCGTCAATGCCAAACCGAAATCGGCATCAAGACTGCGTTCATGAAATTCGTCAAACAAAACGGCTGCCACTGACGATAGTTCGGGATCGTCGAGAACCATGCGTGAATATACGCCCTCGGTCACCACAACAATGCGTGTGCTTTTGGAGATTTTTTTATCAAAGCGCATGAGATAGCCGACAGTCTCACCGACTTTTTCACCAAGGCGGGATGCCATTTGTCGTGCAGCAGCGCGGGCTGCCAAGCGCCTTGGCTCAAGCAGGATAATTTTTTTATTTTTACACCAATCCTGTTTTAACAGATGAAGTGGCACGAGTGTGGTTTTTCCAGCACCCGGCGGGGCAACGAGAACAGCTTTACCATTCGAACCGAGAGCTTTGTCGAGCTCGGAAAGTGCTTCGGTAACTGGAAGGTTTGGTTGAGTTTGATTCATATAGATTTTGATAATATTATCAGCCTGGTCTTGAAGATAAACGAAAGAAATAGACTTTTGCTCTTGATATGCCAATAACTAAAGCGTTTTACGCGAAATAATATTCATTGAGGGAAAATATGACCATAAAACGTATTGATGCGAATAAGCGGATGAGCGAAGCTGTGATCTATAATGGCATGGTTTTTCTTTCAGGACAGGTGGGAAGCCCCGGAAAAACCACCAAAGAACAAACAGTTGAGGCACTCTCGGCAATTGACCGCTTGTTAGCAAAGGCAGGAACCGATAAATCCCGATTGTTATCGGCAACAATCTGGCTTGCCGATATGGTGGATTTCGACATTATGAACGAGGTTTGGGAAGCATGGTTGGAAAAAGGCGCGGCTCCCGCTCGTGCAACCTGTGAATCACAACTTGCTTCTCCTCTCTATCGAGTAGAAATCATTGTGACGGCTGCATTGCAAAAATTTTATTCATTGGCTTCTTTTTAAAGTTTGAATTGTTTTAACGCATGAAGGCCGATGTTAAGGACGTAAACGTCAACGCTTGTTTTTGATGCCGGTTGAAAGAGTCATAGCATTCCGTTTTGCTTTTTATCCGCAATGACCCGTTTTGCTTGTTTGACACAATGATATGCTTTTTTCTGTAAGTCGTTGATGGGATCACTTCTGCAGAGCTTAAAAAAACGCAATAGGACACGTTTTTCAAGCTTTGACGAAGCACTAAAACATAACGGCATATGTGATTGAACTGCGCTCAAATATTTTATGGAAAAACAATTATGGCGATAGTTTTGTTAGGAGAAAAAGTTTTGCATTGAGACGAATGCAATGTGGGGAGAGGGATGTTTAAGAATTTATAGTTCTTCGGATCGTTCATACTTTGGATAAATCAAAAAAGGACAATTTTTAATCGGCTTTCGGGCTTTTTCTAAAAATACGGCCGATTTCAATATAAAGTCCCTGAGACAGGTTGTGTACGCCGTCTATCCACGGGAAAAACGCTTAAAAAACTTGGTAAATCGGGGGGCATGGCGTATAAATAAAAGGCTTGTCCGCCTTGATTCGTAAGGCGGTTTAACACAATGTTTTTAAAGCAGAAATGGACTGACTTATGAGTGATCAAACAACACAGCATCAAGAAGGCGAATATGATGCCGGATCCATTAAGGTACTTAAAGGCCTTGATGCCGTGCGCAAGCGTCCGGGGATGTATATTGGCGATACCGATGATGGCTCGGGTTTGCACCATATGGTCTATGAAGTTGTCGATAACGCTATTGACGAGGCTTTGGCCGGCTATGCAACTCTCATTACAGTAACGCTGAATGCCGATGGTTCTTGCACCGTCACTGATAACGGACGTGGAATTCCGACAGAAATTCATCCGACAGAGGGCGTTTCGGCTGCTGAAGTCATTATGACACAGCTTCACGCTGGCGGGAAATTTGACCAGAATTCGTATAAAGTTTCTGGCGGCCTTCACGGTGTTGGTGTCTCGGTTGTCAACGCACTGTCTGTCTGGCTGAAATTGCGTATCAAACGCAAGGGCAAAATTCATGAAATGAGTTTTACCCATGGCGAGCCGGATGCTCCGCTGAAAGTTGTTGGCGAATGTGGCGATGAAACCGGTACCGAAGTTACATTTCTTCCCAGTACCGAAACATTCACCATGGTCGAGTTCGATTTCGATACGTTGGAACGGCGCCTTCGCGAGCTCGCTTTTTTGAATTCGGGTGTTCGTATTCGTTTGACGGATCGCAGACACGCCGATGTTCGTGAAGAAACATTGCATTATGAAGGAGGGCTTGTCGAATTTGTCAAATATATCGACCAGTCCAAAAAGCCGCTTATTCCCGAACCTATCTACATTAACGGACAAAAAGACGGTATGACTGTCGAAGTCGCCATGTGGTGGAATGATTCCTATCATGAAAAGGTTTTGTGTTTTACCAACAACATTCCCCAGCGCGATGGCGGTACACATCTGGCCGGTTTCCGTGGTGCATTGACGCGTCAGGTCAATGGTTATGCAGAAACATCCGGTATTGCGAAAAAAGAAAAAGTCACATTGACAGGGGATGATTGTCGTGAGGGTTTAACGGCAATTTTGTCGGTAAAAGTACCGGATCCGAAATTTTCTTCACAAACCAAAGATAAACTCGTTTCGTCCGAAGTACGGCCGGTGGTTGAAAACCTTGTCAATGAAGGGCTTTCCAATTGGCTTGAAGAGCATCCCGCCGAAGCAAAAATTCTGATCGGCAAGGTTGTAGAAGCAGCCGCAGCCCGTGAAGCCGCGCGTAAGGCTCGTGAATTGACCCGTCGTAAAGGTGCACTGGATATATCATCCCTTCCGGGTAAACTTGCCGATTGTCAGGAACGCGATCCGGAGAAATCGGAAATTTTCATCGTCGAGGGTGATTCCGCCGGTGGCTCCGCAAAAAGTGGCCGTGCCCGTCAAAATCAGGCTATTTTGCCTTTGCGTGGCAAGATTTTGAATGTTGAACGCGCCCGTTTCGACCGTATGTTGTCTTCGGATATGATCGGTACTTTGATTACTGCACTTGGTACCTCAATCGGCAAGGATGAATTCAATCCTGATAAATTGCGTTACCATAAAATCATTATCATGACCGATGCCGATGTTGATGGTGCCCATATTCGCACATTGTTGTTAACGTTCTTTTTCCGTCAAATGCCGGAATTGATTGAACGGGGTTATGTCTATATTGCCCAGCCACCGCTTTACAAAGTAACGCGTGGCAAATCTTCCCAGTATATCAAGAACGAAACAGCTTTCGAGGAATCGCTGATTGATGCGGGGCTTGAAGGCAGTGTCTTGGAACTTGCCAATGGCGAAATGCGCGCCGGTGCCGATTTGCACCAATTGGTAGAAGATGCGCGTATGATAAGATCTATGCTCCATGGTTTGCATACGAGATATAACCGGACTGTTGTCGAGCAGGCAGCAATTGCCGGTGCACTTAATCCGGAAGCTCTTTCGACGAAGGAAAAAGCGCAAGCAACGGCCGATCGTGTGGCAGCTCGCCTTGATATGATTGCCGAAGATATGGAACGTGGCTGGACAGGGCATGTGAATGACGATGGCGGTTTACGTTTCGAGCGGGTTTTACGCGGCGTAAAAGATGTTGTCGTTCTTGATATGGGATTGATTGCTTCCACAGATGCAAAACGGATCGACAATATGTCCCATCATCTTGACGAGATTTACGGAAAACTTCCGGTTTTGCGGCGCAAAGATGCGACAGAAACAATTTCGGGTCCGATATCTCTTCTCAATACCATTTTTGCAAATGGCAAGAAGGGTCTTACAATGCAACGCTATAAAGGCTTGGGCGAAATGAACGCCGAACAGCTTTGGGAAACCACACTTGATCCTAATGCACGTTCGCTTTTGCAAGTTAAAATCGGCGATGCACAAGATGCTGATGGGGTTTTTGCAAAATTGATGGGCGATGAAGTGGAGCCCCGTCGCGAATTCATACAGGAAAACGCGCTTAACGTCTCGAACCTTGATGTTTGATCGGCGTGAAAAATGCTGGAAATGTTTGGTATGCCGTAAATAAACGATACTTGACCGAATTTCCAGCACAAAAACGGTAATATTCAAATTCGGGATAAATCGCGTTTGTTTTATGAAACGTTTGTTAAAAGCCGGCCTTTTTGCGCCGGTTTTTGCCTTCAAAAAGCGGAAAAATCACGTGTTGGAGAAGAGACTTTTAAAAGGGAAGAAGCGTTCCCACACATGGAAAAATTAAAAATGATGTCGCAGTTGCCAATTTTTGCATGACATTTTCCAGCAATTCGTGGGAGGTAGTTTATAAAATTGCGACGCACGGCTTGGTTTTAAAAAAATTGAAATTCATTTTCTATGATACTTGCGCCACCGGCTATGACGCGATCGCATTTTTAACAATTCATTTAATGGATACGAAAACTTGTTTCTCATCCGAACGAGCTTTCTAAAGCCTATCGCTCCCGATAAATGAAATAACCGATGTCGTTGATTGAATGAGGGGAGCAAAACATTTCGATCGTTTTGATGGAAATGTCCTGTGCGGTTTCAGCTTTGTCGGGAATTTTCAATTTATAAAAGATGCGAAGCAGAAAGAACTAGGTTCGCCAACTGACGCCTGTTCGCCATAGTTTTCCCCAATGGGCTTTTTCGGCTAATAGGTAATAGCACGACAAAAGACAAGATGCGTGACATGTGCGCTCTCTCTGCAACAAGCTGGCTGACGAAGACAGAAAGGTAACGGGTAGGGTTTCAAAAGCTCTCTTCTACCAATGATGAGTGTCAGCGGTAAGTCATTCTTGGCAAACAATCGGAAAGCCTCGCCCCCTCTATTCAAAACGCGTGAGGGATGTTTGACAATTTTGAAAATCTGAAAGTAAAAAGGAAAAAGGGCTGATGAAAATCAAATGCTTATTGACGAAATCATAGCCATTGAAAAACAGTTGTTCACTAAAGTTTGCGCAAAGCTGTTAGGTCGTGCGCTCCTTGGAAGCTTTATCTGAAACGGAAAACAAGCGTTGCAACTGACAATAAACGAAAATCGGGTAACACGTATGCACCTCCCGAGCTGTCTCCTTGACTTCGCTTACACGCGTGCACGAAAACTCCCGCCGCTTGAAAGTGACGGGAGGGATAAAATTTGCATTATGAAAAATTATCAGAATAAAGTTTTTTAAACCCTTACCGGCTTTGACACGCGTTCTTCATTGCCGAAGAACTGTAAGTAACGGCGAATTTCATTCGGCTCTCCGATTGCTTTTTCAGGATTATCCGAAAGTTTGACTGCCGGTCTGCCATTGGCATGGGTGACTTTGCAAACAAGTGAAATCGCATCAAGTTCCTTGATGTCATTTGGAGCACAACCGACAAAATCATTAGTCAGATTGGTTCCCCAGCCGAAGCTCATGCGAACGCGACCTTGAAAATGCTTGTAGGTTTCTTCAATTGTATCGACATCCAATGCGTCGGAAAAAACAATGAGCTTTTCGCGCGGGTCTTTGCCGTGGTCTTTCCACCATTTGATAATCCGTTCGCCGCCTTCAATCGGCGGGGCACTATCCGGACGAAAGCCGGTCCAGTCGGCAACCCATTGAGGTGCGTTGCGTAAAAACGCAGCCGTACCGAAAGCATCAGGCAGTGCAATCAAAAGATTACCGCCATAATAACGGTTCCAGTCCTGCATAACCCGATAAGGCGCCGTGAGCAATTCTTCGTCATTATTGGCAAGGGCTGCGACAACCATTGGCAATTCATGGGCATTGGTACCGATAGCTTCCAGATCATTGTTCATAGCAAGAAGCACATTGGAAGTGCCGGTAAACGAATTACCAATACCTTCTTTCAAAGCTTCTACGCACCATTGCTGCCACAAAAATGAATGGCGCCGGCGTGTACCAAAATCGGAGATACGGATATCGGGATATTTTTTAAGCCGCTCGACTTTGCTCCACATTTTGGCTTTTGCCCGTGCATAGAGAATGTCAAGCGCAAATCGTCCGAGATTGCGCATAGCCGCGCGTGAACGTAATTCATTAATGATCGAGAGTGCGGGTATTTCCCACATTGTGGTGTGGGTCCACGGCCCCTCGAAATTCAATATATATTGTCCGTCTTTACGTGTCAGCTCGTAATCGGGCAATTGGAAACCTTGAAGCCAATGGAGAAAATCGGGTGTAAAAATCTGTTTGCGACCATAAAATGTGTTACCCGCAAGCCAGATCATTTCCTTTTTCGTGAATTTCAAAGTACGGGCATGGTCGAGTTGTGCCCGCAATTCCGCTTCATCAATTTCATCGGCAAGCCGGACCGTCTTGGTACGGTTTATCAATGAAAAAGTGACATCAACGTCGGAATAAAGTCCCCAGATCATTTGCAACATCAGGAACTTGTAGAAATCGGTATCAAGGAGCGATCTTATAATCGGATCAAGCTTCCATGTGTGATTATATACACGTTCAGCAATATCAGTTCGCGCCATAGCACTTTCAATCTGTTTATTGTCTCTACCTTATTTGAGGAACGTTACTCTGTAAAAAATACAAAGGAAAGTAAAGCCTTCGCGAGGAACTTCAAGGAGTCTTTAGACTCCTTGAAGTCATTTAGCGATGGTCAGATTGATTTCATGATGCCCTGTCTTTTTCAATCCGATGCCGTTTTCAGGTTTTTCAACCTTTTTGTCATCAACTGTCAAAGCAGGATTTTTATCGCGGCTAACCTTGATGATATAGGTTGCACCGTCAAATTTGACGGTTGCTTCATAACCCGGCCAGTCTTTTGGAAGACAAGGTGTGATATAAAGTTTGGAGCCCTTGCGGTTGATGCCCAGAATAGATTCTGTAGCAGCACGATAGAACCATCCGGCCGAACCTGTATACCATGTCCAGCCGCCTTGGCCACGCCGTGGCTCGACCGAATATATATCGGCAGAAATCACATAAGGTTCGACGCGATAGACATGAGGATTTTTCCCGTGTGAAATCGGGTTGATCATTGAAAAGACCTGATAGGCCTTATCGTTATCGTCGAGTTTGGCAAGCCCCAGAATGCTCCAGATTGCACCATGGGTATATTGTCCACCATTTTCACGAATGCCAGCCGGATAACCCTTGATATAACCCGGTTCGAGTTCGGTTTTATCAAAAGGTGGCCAGAACAGACGGATGAGCTCACCCTTTTCATCAAGCAAGTGCTGAAGCATGGATTGCATGGCCTTTATTTGATGTTCTTTCGTTCCCATGCCCGAAATAACACTCCACGACTGGGCTATCGTGTCAATCTGGCATTCGTCATTGGTGTGTGAACCCAAAGGTTCGCCATTATCAAAATAGCCCCGACGGTACCATTCTCCATCCCATCCACTGGTTTCCAGCGCTTTGGTGAGCTTCTCCAGATGATGCGTCCATTTTTTGACGCGTTTTTCATCCTTGCGCTCTTCAGCAATCGGAATGAAAGCCTTGAGAGCTGTTCCGAGGAACCAGCCGAGCCAGATGCTTTCACCCTTGCCCCCAATACCAACAAGGTTCATTCCATCGTTCCAGTCGCCCCCGAGCATTAACGGTAAACCATGTTTGCCCGTCCGTTTGACTGCAAGATCAAGGGCAAGCGCGCAATGCTCGTAAAGCGTTGCGGTTTTTGGCGACATGGCCGGTTGGAAGTAGCTGTCGTGTTGGCCTTCCTTGAGTTTGTCGCCTTCAATAAAGGCAATATCGGTATCAAGAAATTCATGATCGCCTGTGGTATTGACATAAAGAGCAGCGCCATAGCCAAGCCAGGCTACGTCATCGGAAATCATTGTTCTGACGCCGGCACCGCTGTCGGGAAGCCACCAGTGTTGCACATCACCTTCAGGAAACTGGCGTGATGCGGCATTGATAACCTGTTCACGGGCAAGTTCCGGCTTGAGCAGCAAGAGTGACAATGTATCCTGCAACTGGTCACGGAAACCGAAGGCTCCACTTGCCTGATAGAATGCAGCCCTTGCCATGATACGGCAGGCATAGGTTTGATAGGGGAGCCAGCTGTTCACCATGAGATCGAATGAACGGTCTTTCGTCTTGACCTGTAGGCCGGAAACAAAATCGGTCCATTCTTTCTTCTCTTTTTCAAGAATAGAGGTGAATGTTTCTTTACGGACGCTATCAAGGAGCTTTTCGGCTTCTACCCGATTTTTAGCATTGCCGAGATAAAAGATAATCTCTTTCTTTTCACCGGCTTTAAGCTCGATATCGAAAGCAAGGGCAGAACATGGATCACGTCCGGCTTCGACCGTGTTGGAAAGCGGCTCGCCTTGGCGGATTGCTTGCGGATGTTTAACCGTTCCGATTGCTCCGATAAATTCTGTCCGGTCGGCCGTAAAGCTTGAAGGAGCAAGCGACGCTGCAATGAAGCTTACATCATCGGACTTTTCTGTGTGATAAGGGTTGCGAACAAAAAGCGCACCGCGTTTTTTGTCATAATCGGGTATGATGAACGGAGCATTTTTAGCTCTGACTGTGCCCAATACCCATTCGACATAATCATAAAGTCTCAGGCTCCTCGCGCTCTTGTCTTCGTTTTTGATGACAAGTCGCGATAGTCTTATCGGACGTTTATTGTCGACCGTGTGGGTCAATTCAAGGCTTATTGCACCATGTTTTGATGTGAATGTCGAATAGCCGAGGCCGTGGCGTGCTTCATAGAGCGCGCTGTCATCACATTCAACGACCGAAACCGGCGAGAAACGTTTTAACGAGTGACGGTCGACAATGTAAAGCGCTTCGCCCGGACGGTTGACAACAGGATCGTTCGCCCATGGTGTCAATTGATAATCGCGGCTATTTCCCGACCAGGTAAAACTCGACCCTTCTGCCGAAACGTGGAAACCGAAATGCTCGTTGGAAATAACGTTAATCCATGGATTTGGCGTTGCATTTCTTCCTGAAAGACGAATGACATAGCTATTATCCTTGTCAAAGCCACCATAACCGTTCCAGTAGGCAAGGTCTTTCCCATCGGGGAGCGGGCAGGATTTATGCTGGTCGCCGATAATGCCGATAGAAGTAAATTGCCCTTGTTCGAGCGGTATAACAACTTCTTCCTGTTTGCCGCTTTTACGCTGGGTGATTTTGCCATTTGTGTGTGACTTGCTTGTCGATTGGGCCATGTCAGCTTTGTTACGATGGGAAAGGTCGGAATCGATATTTTCCATCCGCTGCATTTGCTCGGCTAGCGAACCGTTCTGGGCCTGCAATACGATGCGGGCACTGGCAAGCAGGGTTTTGAAGCTCTGTTCGTTCATCTGGTCACGACGAACAGTGAAAATATGCTGGCGCCCGTCGGCCTCGGCTGTACGGTTACGATAACCTTCACAGATCCATTCGATCGCGCGTTGGGTATCCTGAGCATAAGAGAATGCCCGTTCGTTCAGAATGACGATATCGACAGTCAGCCCCCGCATCCGCCAATATTCATGCGCTTTCAATAGTCCACGCAAGACTTCGATATCCGCTTCATTATCAAGTCTGAGAAGGAAAATCGGAAAATCGCCGGATATCGACATTGGCCACAAATCCGATTGTTTTCCGAGATTTTCCGCCAGTGCTTCGGATGGCAAGCGCCAGGTACGATCCGGATAAATGAGCGATGTCGCATATTTCTGGTAAACGACCGATTCTTTCGGTTTGATACCAAGCTGGTAAAGGGAGACTTGCGAACGTGTCCAGGCAAGCGAGAACTCGCGCTGGAAAACATTCGGCTGACGGTAATATTCGACTTGCGAGGCAAGTTTTTCTTTTGAATTTGCTGCAAATGTCCAGAAGATAAGTGCGGCTTTTTTGCGTGCGGGAACACGCACACGACATCTTATTGCTGCGATAGGATCAAGTACACATCCCTGACTTCCAGTCAGTGTTGCACCACGGTCAAAGGCTGCAGGACGGCGGATAGAGCGTCCGCGACCGATAAAGACGCGACGATCGGTTTCGGCTTCCGCATCACGAACAGCCCCCGAAGTATCGGTGACAAAATGGGCAACATGGATTTCCGGGTCATTCGGATCACGTTTGCGGCGGCTTGCATAAATTGTCCCACCATGATCGGCAATTTCTGTCTCTACAAACATACGTGAAAAGACAGTATGCGCCGAATCGGTTTCGGGAGTTGTCAGTACCAGTTCACCATAGGACGTTATTTCAAGAATACGATCTTTCGCGGTGGTATTGACAAGTTCGATGCGCCGACCTTCTCCATCGCCTTCCGATGCAACGATACATTCGACGGTCGATTTTATGCCATCGACTGTTTTTGTGTATTCGGCCTTTTCATCGGTGAAAACCGTTGAAGCTTCTTCATCGGCAACGCGTGTTGGCTCGCCGGTTGCAGACCACCAACGGCCGGAGGCAGGATCACGCAAAAAGATGAAAGTGCCTTGCTGGTCTTCAGCTGCGTCAGGCATGAAACGGGTGACGGCTATATTGTTCCAGCGACTATATCCGGAACCTTTGCCAGTCAACATGACCGAGTAATTTCCGTTAGATAAAAGCAGGGTCGAGCGTGGTTTGGTAATCGGGGCTTTGATGACACGCACCGGTGCATCTTCAAAACCTCCGGCATCACTGCGCATCGGATTTGCTGTTTTTGCATGCACCATAGGAATTTCGCGAGGTGCTTTTTCCTGCAACAGCAATTGTGCCGCTTCAATCACTGGATCGCTATGGAAACGGTCTCTCATGCGACCGTCGAAAATGACATTGTCAATTGCAAGAATGGACATGCCATGGTGGTGGGCATAGTAATTTTTGACTACTGCACATTTTTCGCCTTCACGCAGGCGTGCCGGGGTGAAATCAACCGAATCGTGGTAGCCATATTCGCCAAGCGCGCCAAGTTTGCGCAAGCGTGCGAGATTGGCAACCGCCTCTGTCGGCATATATTGGGCGGCAAGAATGCTTGCATAAGGGGCGATAACCGCATTGCGTGACAACCCGCGTTGTAGTCCGAGACTGGGAACACCAAAGTTGGAATATTGGTAGTTCATCTGCTGGTCGCGAGCGTTAAAGGCGGCCTCCGATATGCCCCATGGCAATCCGCGTTCATTGGCATATTGGATTTGTCTACGAACAACGAGCCGGTTTGTCTGGTCAAGGAGCGAACCCAAAGGCTCGCGCATGACCAGTGGTGGCATCAGATATTCAAACATCGAACCGGACCAGGAAAGCAAAGCCCCCTTCCAGCCGACCGGTACCAGCATACGACCGAGGCGGAACCAATGTTCGACCTTGACATCACCTTTGGCAATGGCAAACAGGCTCGAAAGACGGGCTTCCGAAGCAAGCAGGTCATAACAGCTTTCATCAAGCTCGTTTTCCTGAACACGATAACCGATAGACATCAAACGGCGTTCCGGACGTTCAAGGAAATCGAACTTCATATCAAAGGCGAATTGACGTGCTCTTGCTGAAAGATCACTCAAACTCTTGCGTAAAGCCTCTGTATCATGATCGGCTGTTGCGTCATGTGTGTGGGCTTCGCATGTCTCGATCAGACATTCGGCCCATGAAACGGCATGACGCGATTCATCGCTTCCGATTTCACCATCAAGCTCGCTTGTGAGACGACCTATGTCATTTGCAGCAGTTGTAAGATTTGCAGTGCGGAATGTTGCAGTTTCCGGTTCGTCCATAATCGAGCGGACAGCCCTGCGGAAATTGGCAATGCGTTCTTCAATTCTTCTGCGAAGCGGGCGCAGAATGCGGCGGTCATCAGGGATGAGGTTCAGCGTTTCTTGTAAAATGTCATTAACGTCGAGAAGGCCGGCAAGGTCTCCTTGTAAAAATACCGATGGCGCTTCCGACCATTCTTTCAAGGCTGCAGCCAATGTTACAAGATGACCGGCAAGATTACCCGAGTCGACAGTCGAGACATAACTCGGTACCAAGGGCCTCAAAGTGTCGGTTTCATACCAGTTGAAGAAATGTCCGCGGAACCTTTCCATCTTATCCATTGTATCGAGTGTGCGTTCGATACGCTGGATGGCATCATCAAAACTGACCCAGCCAAAATCACGCGCAGCGACTGTCGAGAGCAGATAGACGCCGATATTGGTAGGTGAGGTTCTGCGAGCCAGAACCGGTACCGGATCTTCTTGAAAATTGTCAGGGGGAAGAAAATGGTTATCGGCATTGGCGAAAGTTTCGTAATAATGCCAGGTGCGGCGGGCAATGCGCCGAAGTTCGTTTTTATCGGACGGGCGAATTTCAAGCGAATCCTGAAAAACAGCCGAGCGGCTTACAATCCACGCGATAAGCGGTGAAAAAAACCACGCAAGCCCGAAGGGCAGAGCCACAAAAACTGCCGAATTATGAAGTGCCACTGGCAGTGCAATCGAAATCACACCGATCAATGCAGCTGGCCACATGGTTGTGATGTAATAGGAAAGCGTATTTGGCGAAGAGCGTGTTGCTGCCGATGTTTTCCATTCAAGCAAATGCTGATGCGAGATAAACAGACGATAGAGTGTACGGATAATCGCATCAACCATATAAAATGCCGAATAGGCAAGGAATGTCGTACGCAGAGCAACATCTGCCGTGCTAGTGGCAATATTTGTCAACACAGATTGGAAGTGACCGCGCAAGGAATTATCCATACTTGTCGGCATAATGTTGCGCAAAACACCGAGTGTGGGTGCGGTAAACATACCAAGGAGCAGAAATAGTTGCCAGAAAACCGCTGTATGAAGCGGCAAAACACACCAGCCTGCCAATGAGGCGATAATCCACATGAGCGGTGTGAGCGAACGCCGCAGATTATCTTGCATTTTCCAGCGTGTGATAAGGTTGATATTGTGACGGGTGAAGAGATAGGGTAGTAATTGCCAATCACCACGGATCCAGCGATGGTGGCGGGCAACGTCGACATTATAGGCTGTCGGATAATCTTCAACCACTTCGACATCACTGACGAAGCCGACGCGCGCATAACCGCCTTCAAGAAGATCATGGCTCAAGACGCTGTTTTCACGCACCTTATCGGCAAGTGCTATTTCGAATGCGTCAATGTCATAAAGGCCTTTGCCGGTATAGGTGCCTTCACCCAAAAGATCCTGATAGGTATCCGAAACGGCAAAAACATAAGGGTCTATGCCACGATTGACGGAAAAGACACGTTGCAGAAATGACGCATCGTCACCGGTGGTGAGCGATGGTGTCACGCGAGGTTGAAGAATGCCATAGCCACTTTTAACCGTATGTGTTTTCGGGTCAATGACCGGACGGTTTAATGGATGATTGAGTTTTCCGACAAGACGGGTAACCGCCTCGGGAGTGAGCCGTGTGTCGGAATCAAGCGTCATGACAAACCGGCAATCCATTGGCAGACGTGGGTCAGTCGGGAAGAAACTGGTATCGCGATCACCACGCAAAAGCAGATTCAATTCATGAAGCTTGCCGCGTTTACGCTCCCAGCCCATATAGCAACCTTCACTCGCATTGAAGAGACGGTGGCGATGCAAAATAAAGAACAATGGCTGCCCGTCTCCGCGATAATGCCGGTTGAGATCGGCAATGCCTTTTTGTGCATAATCGAGGAGATCCCGATCGTCTGCCGTTTCTTCTTTGTTAGAGTCGGCCCAGTCGGTTACCAATGCAAAGTAGATGGCACCTTGCGGGTTCGAGAGATAGTGAACCTCGAGATTTCTTATCTGTTCGTCGATAGAATCGCGCGAGGTTATCATTGTCGGAACGACAACCAGCGTTTTGGCCTCTTCCGGAATACCATCCTTGTATTCATATCCGATCAGTCGCCGCGGTTCGACAGTCCAGGCAACGAGAGTATTGAAGAGCGCAAAAGCGGTATCCATCGTCGGGAAAAGTGCAAGCGCTGTGAATGTCAGCGACAATGCATGGCTCAAGCCTGTTCCTCTTAGCAAGGCATATACGGCAAGCAGAATAAGAATTGTTATGACAGAAACCGGAATGGCAATGCTGAAAATTTTCATTGCGCGGAAGGCACGCATGAAACGGGTCGAGAACGGACGATCATAATTGCAAGCCTGTTCAAAAGCTTCTCTTCCCGGTCCGACGAGATACCATGCAACAGAAGCACCAGTTTTTATGCCGTCTTTCTTTGCATTCTCGACCATTTCGAGTGCCTTTTTCGTCACCTCGAGTTCGCTTAAAGGTGAACGACGGGCAATTTTTTCAATAATGACGCGATAGGTATTGCGCGATGGAAAGTCGATTTCGCCGAAATCACTGTTTTCACGCAATAGAAAATCGACATGGCTGACCGTTTCGAACCAGTATGTCCAATCAACGTCATCAATGGCTTTCAAGGCACGAATGACGTTCCCCATGGTGACGCCGCCGGTTGATTGGCGTGAATGTTCTTCGGCTGTTGCCGTTTCCGGATCACTCCCGTGACGATGCAACTGCTCCTCAAGCCAATTCAAGGCAAGCGTTGAATCGACTGATGCGCCACGTAAACGATAAAGAAGATGGGCGGCAAATGTCGGGTCGGCAACGAGAGCCTCGTAAGTTGAAAAAATGCCTTGAAGCGCATTATCACTTTCGGCCAGGGCCATTTTGTCGGCTGCCTGATTTGCAAATTGCCGCATCCGGCGGGCTTTTTCGATGCGCATGGACAGTCGCCGCGCATTTTCGATAAGCACCATACGGACAGCCGAAGGCAAAGCCCATAATTCACCAATCTGGAAATCTGCAACCTGTTGGTAGCCGTTGACCATGGCTGTCAATGTTTTGAGTGAAAAGCTGCTGTCGGTATGAGCTACATAGAGCCATGCCAACGCGAAAATTCTCGGCAGTTCATTTTCACCTTTATAAGGGGGCAGCTGTTTGACAAATGCGCGCGGAAAATCACGGCGTGCTTGTTGGATGGTCTTGTCAATTGTGTAATGGTTGTCGAGAAGCCATTGGGCGGCCGGTGTAATGGTTTCATTGTTGCGGGCGGCGGCGTCGGTTGAACGGAAGGTATGGAGGATAAGCTTGGAATTCTCGGTGAGCCGTTCCCTGAAATCGAATGGCGTATATTCCGGCAAAACAATTTTTTTACCTTCCGCCATTTCATGGGCAAGCTGCTGCAATTCCTCTTCCGATTTGAAAGTCGAACGGATTGGAAAAGCTGTATCAGGAAGATAGCGTACTTCCGTTTGCTGAGAAAGAAGCCATTTGATTGATGATGCCGTTTCCGCCATTTTATTTAATCCTTGCCCTAGAAAGCCTGTTCGACAGAATTTAGCCTGTTCTTTTACCGGTAAACTATATCTTTTTTATTAAACCCGGTTTTCGGTTTTTTTGGTAAACGTAAAACACTTTATATTACATGTTGGTAAAGATTTGACGCAGCCGGAAAAATTGCATTAAGCCGTGCGCATTGCAAAAGGAAATTCAGCCCCGACCTTGATATATTAGCATAGTTTGGCGATGAAAGCCTGCCAGCATTTGAATGGGCTTTAAAAAATAAATGGTTAATATTTAACCCGTTAACAAGAGCTCCGCTTTTTTCCAAAAGCGGGGCTCTTCAAAAGTTAAGATATTATTTTGTCGTGTTATAGGCGGCCAATGCTGCCATTGTAACAATATCGGAATCACGTGCACCTAAAGGTACAATCTGCGCCGATTTTTCAAGACCGACAAGAATTGGGCCAATCAGAGTTGCACCACCGAGTTCCTGCAACATTTTGCTAGCGATCGAAGCAGAATGGTAGCCCGGCATAACCAGAACGTTGGCCGGTTCACTCAATCCCATAAAAGGATATTGCTCCATCATTTTCGGGTTAAGTGCGACATCGGCACTCATTTCGCCATCAACTTCAAAATTGACATTGCGCCCTCTCAACAATTTGACAGCTTCCTGAATGCGTTGGGCACCTTCGCCTTTCATATGACCGAAAGTCGAGAATGCGAGAAGTGCAACGCGCGGCTTATACCCCATATCCTGAGCAAATTTTGCAGCTTGTTCGGCAATGTTGGCCATTTCTTCCGAACAAGGATGTTCGGAAATAGCCGTGTCGGCTATAAAGACTGTGCGGCCGCGGCATATAGCCATAGAAATTCCAACGACCTGTTCGCCGGCTTTTACGTCGATCACGCGCCGGACATCGGCAAGGCCCGTTTCATAATTGCGGGTTACACCAGTAATCATTGCATCGGCGTCGCCCAATGCCAACATGCAAGCAGCAAAATGGTTGCGGTCATTATTGATATAGCGGTGACAGTCTCTCAACAGCCAGCCTTTGCGCTGCATTTTGCTATAAAGATAATCGGCATAAGCATTATTGCGGTCCGAAAGGCGTGCATTAACAATTTTTATGCCGGATCTGTTAAGGTCGATGCCGGCTGATTTCGCTCTTTGTTGTATGATATCTTCATGACCAACCAGAATGGCACTGCCAAGATTCTGGTTAACGTAAGAAACAGCTGCACGCATCACCTGTTCTTCTTCGCCTTCGGCAAAGACAACGCGTTTCGGATTCTGGCGTACACGATTGTAAACGCCGCGCATTGTTGCAGCAATCGGGTCACGGCGAGCACGCAAATCCCGCGCATAAGCTTCAAGGTCGGCAATCGGCTTGCCGGCTACGCCACTTTCCATTGCCGCTTTGGCAACTGCCGTTGGAATGGCCGACAACAAACGTGAATCAAACGGCACCGGTATAATATAATGCGGCCCGAATTTAAGCCTGCTGCCTCGATAAGCTTCCGCTACATCGTCAGGCACTTCTTCGCGGGCAAGTTGGGCTATTGCTTTGGCGGCAGCGATTTTCATTGCTTCATTGATCGTGCTCGCACGTACATCAAGCGCTCCGCGGAAAATATAAGGAAAGCACAGAACATTATTGATCTGGTTCGGATAATCCGAGCGCCCTGTTGCCATAATGGCATCATCACGCACTTTGGCAACTTCTTCAGGGGTGATTTCAGGGTCAGGATTGGCCATGGCAAAAATGATCGGCTTTGGTGCCATGGATTTTACCATTTCGGGGGTCAAGGCACCTTTGGCCGAAACGCCGAAGAAAACATCTGCCCCTTCAAGTGCCTCGGCAAGTGTACGCTTGTCGGTTTTGACTGCGTGGGCAGCTTTCCACTGGTTCATATTTTCCTGACGGCCTTCATAGACGACGCCCTTGGTGTCGCACAATATGACATTTTCCGACTTGAACCCCATAGCTTTGATGAGTTCAATACAGGCAATACCGGCCGAGCCGGCGCCGTTACAAACGAGGCGGGTGTGTTTCATATCCCGTCCGGTGAGGTAAAGCGCATTGATAAGGCCTGCCGTCGCAATAATAGCTGTTCCATGCTGATCGTCATGGAAAACCGGAATGTTCATTAATTCGCGCAAACGGCTTTCAATAATGAAGCAGTCGGGAGCCTTGATATCTTCCAGATTTATACCGCCGAAAGAGGGGCCGAGATAGCGTACCGAATTGATAAAAGCTTCAACGTCGGTTGTATCGACTTCAAGGTCGATGGAATCAACATCGGCAAAACGTTTGAACAAAACGGCTTTGCCTTCCATGACCGGTTTGGAGGCAAGAGCACCGAGATGACCGAGCCCCAAAATGGCTGTGCCATTGGAAATGACCGCGACAAGATTGCCTTTGGCTGTATAATCATAAGCAAGCGCCGGTTCTTTTGCTATCGCTTTTACAGGCACGGCAACACCTGGTGAATAGGCCAAAGCCAAATCATGTTGCGTTGCCATCGGCTTTGTCGGGACAATTTCGAGCTTTCCCGGACGCCCGCGGCTGTGAAAATCCAGCGCTTCCTGTTCTATCGTGCTATAAGATTTCGTTTTATCGGAGTTTTTTTGATCTTTTTTGTTCATTTTTCTATCATTTTCTGGTGTAGCGAATGTGTTCGCTCCATTTTAGCCGGTCAAATGCGACAATAACCCGAAATTATGGATTATCTATAAAAAGAAGTCCAATTTTTTCTCGCTCCTGCATATATTGTCCGGACGTTTCGGGCAACAAATTCTGACGACATTTCAATCGACAAGAGTTGGGTATTAAAACACATATTGAATGGCATGACACATAGTTTGGATGCTATAGCTTGAAATATTCCGATAAAGCATTGCGGTTTAAAGAAAGCTCTTTGGCGACAAGCCGAAAGCAAAGGTTAAAAAAGGCATGGCAGAAGAAGTAAACGACGAAATGGCGGCAGAAAAGCCGGGAAAAAAGCATAATCGCTCCGACGAGCGTATCACCCCGATGATGGAGCAATATATCGAGATAAAAGCCGCAAATAGCGATTATTTGTTGTTTTATCGCATGGGTGATTTTTACGAGCTTTTTTTTGATGACGCCGTTGAAGCTTCCAAAGCATTGGGAATTGCGCTTACCAAACGTGGCAAGCATCTGGGCGAAGATGTGCCAATGTGTGGCGTTCCCGTTCATGCTGCAGATGATTATTTGCAAAAACTTATTGCCTGCGGTTATCGCGTGGCCGTTTGCGAGCAGATGGAAGACCCCGCCGAAGCCAGAAAGCGTGGCGGAAAATCTGTTGTGCGGCGCAATGTTATTCGTCTTGTCACACCGGGAACTTTGACAGAAGACAAGTTGCTTGATCCGGCGCGGGCCAATTATCTTATGGCGCTTTCGCGTACCGGATCGGGTAAAGATCAGGAAATCGCGATTGCATGGATTGATATTTCGACAGGAATTTTCAAAGTAAGCCGTGCCCATGCCGATCGGTTGCTTGCCGATATTATGCGCATCGACCCGCAAGAGCTCATCGTTGCCGATAGTGTTTTTCATGACGAATCGTTAAAGCCGCTATTCAACCAGCTTGGCCGCATCGTCACACCACAGACAGCAAGCCTTTTTGATAGCAATATGGCCGAACGCAATATTTGCGATTATTTCAAACTGGCAACATTGGAAGGCCTCGGGCACTATAATCGTGCCGAACTTTCGGCAATTTCTGCGGCAATCGGTTATGTTGAAAAAACACAAATCAATGAACGTCCGCCCCTTATGCGTCCTCTAAGGGAAGATGAAAACGCCTCTCTGTTTATTGATCCGGCAACCCGCAACAATCTGGAATTGACGCGAACACTTTCAGGCCAGCGTGACGGTAGCTTGATGAAAGCAATCGACCGGACAGTTACCGGCGGTGGTGCGAGACTTTTGGGTGAACGTTTAATGGCACCTTTGATTGCACCGGTTACCATCAACGAGAGGCTTGATTCGGTTGCCTATTTTCTCAACGATATGCGTTTTACCGAAGGCTTGCAGGCTGTTTTGAAAAGCGCACCCGATATGCCACGGGCACTTTCAAGGCTTGTTCTTGGCCGCGGTGGCCCGCGCGATATGGCTGCAATCCAGCGTGGCTTTGCTGTTATTTGCGATGTGAGAAACCTGTTTGCGGGTAAACTTCTACCGCAAGAGTTAAGTGATGCTTTTGCAACCCTTGAAAAATTGCCTGTTGATTTGCACAGCCACCTTGATCGTATTCTTGCCGATGATTTGCCCTTGTTGAAGCGGGACGGGGGATTTGTTCGCGAAAATTATAATCAGGAACTTGATGAACTGAGAACCTTAAGGGATCAATCGCGCCGCTTCATTGCCGAATTGCAAGGCCGCTATGCCGAAGAAACGGGCGTTAAAGCGCTTAAAATCCGCCATAATAATATTCTTGGTTATTATATCGAAGTCACCGCCCTTCAGGCACCGGCATTGACAGAAACGGCTGAAGCAAAAAGCCGTTTTATCCATCGCCAGACAATGGCAAATGCCATGCGTTTTACCACAACTGAACTTGCCGATCTCGAAAGCCGCATTGCCAATGCAGCCGATCGGGCTTTGACAATCGAGCTTGAATTGTTTGACAAGCTTGTGGAGGAAATTTCCGAAAAAGCCGATTTTATCCGGCAAGCTGCTATGGCACTTGCTGTTTTTGATGTTTCCGCCTCCAATGCCAGCCTTGCGGAAGAACAGGGCTATTGTCGACCGATTGTCGACCAGTCGCTTGATTTCGAGATTGTCGCCGGCCGCCATCCGGTGGTTGAACAGGCATTGAGAAAACAGGCCAAAGAACCGTTTGTTGCCAATAATTGTAATCTTTCTCCCAAAAATGGTGCGAAATATGGTGCGATTTGGTTGCTCACCGGCCCTAATATGGGGGGAAAATCAACGTTTTTGCGTCAGAATGCCTTGATTGCCATTATGGCGCAAATGGGGTCGTTTGTTCCCGCCGGTTCAGCCCATATCGGTGTTGTCGACAGGCTTTTCAGCCGCGTTGGTGCTGCCGATGATCTTGCTCATGGTCGGTCAACTTTTATGGTTGAAATGGTGGAAACGGCAACAATTCTCAATCAGGCAGGCGAGCGTTCATTGGTTATTCTTGATGAAATCGGCCGCGGAACGTCGACATTCGACGGGCTTTCCATTGCCTGGGCAGCCATCGAATATCTTCATGAAGTCAATCATTGCCGTGCAATTTTTGCGACCCATTTTCATGAAATGACGGCACTTACCGAAAAACTGGATCGCCTTCATAATGTGACGATGAAAGTCAAAGAATGGAACGGCGATGTTGTTTTTCTTCACGAGGTGGGAAATGGCGCGGCAGACCGTTCCTATGGGGTGCAGGTAGCAAAACTTGCAGGCCTTCCGGCGGCCGTTCTGTCGCGGGCAAAAGATGTGCTTCATCAATTGGAAAAAGGTGAAGTTGCGGGTAGAGCTGCCAAGCTGATTGATGATCTTCCACTTTTTTCTGTTGCTTTGGCGCGCGAAGCAGAAAACAGCCATCACACGTCAAAAATCGAAGAAGCCTTGAAGGCAATCAATCCTGACGAGCTTTCACCGAAGGAAGCTCTGGAAGAACTCTATCATTTGAAACAGCTTTCATTGGCTGAAAATGAACGGCAAGGTTGAAGACTTGAGGCTCTCGATTGAAAAAAACAATTGGCGGCATTGCGTGTTTTTTAAAGCACTTGAAGAGCGGGCAAGGCTTGTCTTTGTTTAATAAGAACGGGATGGTTCAACAGGAACGGGATGATGTTAAACGGGAATATATCGAATAACCATCCGGAGGCTCTCAATTCACATTGACCAATGCTGTTATTGATCGCATTGGTTTGTATCGTTCGCGCCTCTGCTGAAGAAAAAAGAAGGTCGGTATTTTAAACAAGCCGCTTTTCGGGTAAAATATCACAATTTTGCTTCCGCTCAAGAGAATTGATGTTTAGCCGTTATGATATGGCCGGAAAGCAGCACTTATTCCCATCCCTCCGCCAATTCCCATTGTTGTAAGGCCGAGTGCATCATCTGACAGGTTTTTCATTTGGGAAAAAAGCCGTATGGTCAGAAAAGTCCCTGATGCGCCGAAAGGATGTCCAAGGGCGATTGCGCCACCTTCACGATTGATTTGTTCTTCCGATATATCCAACGCGTCAATGGCTGCAAGAACTTGCGCGGCAAAGGCTTCATTGAATTCAATGACTTTGAAATCCGAATAATTGTCGAGCTTCATTCTTTGTAACAACTTTTTTGTCGAAGGAACCGCTCCCATACCGGCAAGATTGGGATCAACACCGCTTACAGCACTGTCAACGAACACAATCCCGTATTGAATACCCAATTGTTTGGCTTTTTCGAGAGATGTCACCAGAACAAGTGCCGCTCCGTCATTCAAAGGGCAGGAATTTCCGGCCGTGACTGTTCCATCTGTTTCAAATACCGGTCGCAAATGCTCCAAAGTTTCAAGTTTCAAACCGGCTCTCGGGCAATCGTCAGCGGAAAATAAGCCTTTTGCTGTTTGAAGTGCTATGATTTCATCATCAAAACGATGGTCTGCCTGAGCTTTCAAAGCTCGTCGATGGCTTTGAAGCGCAAAATGGTCTTGTCTTTCTCTCGATACACCAAAATGTCGGGCAATATTTTCAGCCATGTTTCCCATATCGGGGTCACCGACGCTATCCGGTGAAAACCGTGCACGGGAGAAAAATTGCGGCAATTCGCGCGGCGTTTTCGGGCGTTTTATGCGCCAAGGCGCAGTTGATACACTTTCTGCACCACCGGCAAGATAAATGTCACCCGCTCCCGCTTCAACAAGTCTGCACGCCATAACCACTGCTTCAAGACCTGAGCCGCATTGTCGGTCGAGCGTTAACCCCGAAATTTCGACAGGCAGTCCGGCGGTTAAAGCGGCAAGGCGTGCGAGATTACCGCCACCGCCCGCAGCATTACCGATCATAACATCGTCAATATCGGTTTTTTCGATCTTTGTGCGTTCGACGAGTGCCTGAATGAGCGGGCTTAGAAGATATTCCACGTCAACAGATGAAAGCGCACCATATGCGCGCGCTATAGCTGTTCTCGCGACCGCAATAATAACTGGTGTTCTGCTTTCATCCATTTTTAAAGCCTTGTGACTTCGGGGTTGCCCTCTTCAACCATTTTTTTAACGATGACACGCGCAATTTTTCCGCTCCATGTCATTGGCCAATGGTTGATTAAATAGAAATCTTTCGGGATTTTGAATTTTTCCATTAACGGGCGGCAAAACTCGCGCAATTCATCTGCCGTTAACGGGGCATCTTTGAATGAAATAACGCTGACAAGACGTTCTCCATAAATGTCATCGGCAATTCCGAAAGCAATTGCTTCACTGATATTTGGGATAGTTTTCAATGCCGTTTCTATTTCGGCAAGATAAATATTGTTGCCGCCCGAAATAATCATGCCGCCGGCACGCCCCATTACATAAAGCTCGCCATTTTCGTCCATCATGCCGAGGTCGCCAACAGTTGCGCCATATTGATTGCGGACAAATGACTTGCCATTGTCACCCCATAAATATCCGTCCGAGATCAAATTGCTTTCGACAAAAATAGTGCCGATTTTGTCAGGTGCGAGCGGTGACAAATTTTCATCGCGTATTGTGACTTTGACACCGGGAAACGGTTTTCCTACCGGCGACATGGAAGTTTCATGCGAAAGCGTTCTAGGTGTCATTTTGTTGACTGCAACAAAACTTAATTCCGATGCGCCATAATATTGTAAAATTTCTGCATTCGGGAAAAGCGCGCGGGCATCGTTATAATGCTGACGATCGAATTTTGAAGCACCGGTCACAAGTTGCTTCACTCCCGTAAAAACCGACTTATGCTCATCTGCCCGTTGTTTCAATTCGTTGAGCATGGTTGGTACACCGACAAAACGGTCTGCGGTCTTCAGAAGCTCCAATACTTCATCAAGATCAAATTTCCTGACGCTTTCAAATGTCTGGCCGCTATCCAATGTTTCAATAAGTGCGTAAAGGCTCACTCCATGCGCCATGGGACCGGGAACAACCGCCTTATGTAGTTTGCTAAGGCCGAAGAACTCTCGTCCGGGGACAAGCGAGTTTCGCCAACTTTGGCGGTTTCTGATAAATGCTTTGGGAAGCCCCGTTGTGCCGGACGTAAAACCGATGAAAAACGGCCCAAGCGGTAGATCGGCTATAGTTTTATTGGGAACAATTCCTTCCAGAAAATGGTCATAAGTTGCCAGAAAATGGTCATAAGTTAATTGGGTGTCGGCATCTTTTTCAACATAAAGCGCTGGTAGATCAAGCGCTCGGGCAATTTCTGCAATGATGCAGTCTTTGTTCTCGCAAATAACAATGTCGGGATTGAGCCGACGCATAATTTCTTCAATCTGGTTTGGTGGCGTAGCAACAGAAAGAACAGCAACGCAATGTGGACTAGCCGAACCACCGGCAAAAATTTCGCCAAAGCGGAAATGGTTTGGAAGTGCGAGTAGAACCAGACGGCCGTCATCAGGTAAACCGAAACGATCAGGGTGGCGTTTTTCCAGATTGAAAAGATTGCGCCTGAAAGCTTCGGCTCGCTGGTAAAGTGTTTTATAGGTGATTTCGTTTCCGGCGATTGAAATCGCAATTCTGTCGGGTGTCAAAGTGGCATGTTTTGACAACGCATCAATAACTGGCATTCGCCCCCCCTGTAGGTTCGGGAATAATTTGAGGCCGACTTCGCGTTTGAATGTCACGGCATATTTAAAAATAACAATATATACTAAAAAATTACAATAAAACTCTCCCGCTATAATTTACCAATCATAACGGGAGAGAAAATTTTAAAATCAGATTTGGCGAACAGCGCCTTTGGCTGCCGATGTTGTCATGGCTGCATAAGCGCGTAAAGCTTTGGAAACTTTGCGTTTGCGAACCTCTTCCGGCTTCCAGGCTTTGTCGCCTTTTTGTTCCATCTTCTTGCGGCGGCTTTCCAGTGTTGCATCATCGACAGCAAGGTGGATTTTACGGTTCGGTATATCGATTTCGATTGTATCGCCTTCTTCGACAAGACCGATCGTGCCGCCTTCAGCAGCTTCCGGTGAGACATGGCCAATAGAAAGACCAGACGAACCACCTGAAAAACGGCCATCCGTGACGAGAGCACAAGCCTTTCCCAAGCCTTTCGATTTCAGATAGCTTGTCGGATAAAGCATTTCCTGCATTCCAGGGCCACCGCGCGGACCTTCGTAACGGATGAGCACAACATCTCCCGGTTTGATTTTGCCGTTCAAAATAGCAACCACGGCCGAATCCTGACTTTCAAAAATCCGCGCCGGACCTTTGAATTTCAAAATCGAGTCGTCAACACCGGCAGTTTTGACGATGCAACCATCTTTGGCGAGGTTGCCGTAAAGAACGGCAAGGCCGCCATCCTTGGAATAGGCATGGTCGACATCACGAATAACACCTTTTTCGCGGTCGAGGTCGACTGTTTCATAACGCCGTGATTGGCTGAATGGCGTTTGTGTCGGAATACCACCCGGAGCGGCACGATAAAATTCATGTACTTCCGGATTATTTGTCTGTTTGACATCCCATTTACGCAAGGCGTCTTTCAATGTCGGTTCATAAACCGTTGCGACCTCGTTATGGATAAGGCCTGCGCGGTCAAGCTCACCCAAAATTGCCATCACGCCACCGGCACGGTGGACATCTTCCATATGCACATTGGCAACTGCCGGCGCGACTTTACAAATAACCGGTACGTGGCGCGAAAGCCGGTCGATATCCGACATGGTAAAATCAACTTCGCCTTCCTGAGCGGCGGCTAATAGGTGGAGAACGGTGTTGGTTGAACCGCCCATCGAAATATCAAGAGTCATTGCATTTTCAAAAGATTTGAACGTTGCAATCGAACGGGGAAGAACACTGTCATCATCCTGTTCATAATAACGCTTGGCCAGTTCAACAATAAGGTGGCCGGCTTTTTCAAAAAGATGTTTGCGGTCGGCATGTGTTGCAAGCATTGAACCATTGCCGGGAAGCGAAAGCCCCAGAGCTTCGGTCAGGCAATTCATCGAGTTTGCAGTAAACATCCCCGAGCATGAACCGCATGTCGGGCAAGCAGCCCGTTCCATATTGGCAACTTCCGAATCGCTGTTATGGTCATCGGCTGCCGCAACCATCGCATCAATAAGGTCAACGGCGAGCTCTTTGCCTTTCCATTTGATTTTTCCCGCTTCCATCGGTCCGCCGGAAACAAAAACCGTCGGAATATTGAGCCGCAAGGCTGCCATCAACATTCCCGGAGTAATTTTATCGCAGTTGGAAATGCACACCAAAGCATCTGCACAATGCGCATTGACCATATATTCAACCGAGTCGGCAATGATCTCACGGGATGGAAGTGAATAGAGCATACCATCATGCCCCATTGCGATACCGTCATCGACAGCAATTGTATTGAACTCTTTGGCAACGCCGCCAGCTTTTTCCACTTCGCGGGCAACGAGTTGTCCCATATCTTTAAGATGGACATGGCCCGGAACAAATTGTGTAAATG
This sequence comes from uncultured Bartonella sp., assembly GCF_946479275.1. Lineage (GTDB taxonomy): Bacteria > Pseudomonadota > Alphaproteobacteria > Rhizobiales > Rhizobiaceae > Bartonella. The sequence goes on along the minus strand of NZ_CAMLFE010000002.1, from coordinate 280,031 downwards.
AATTGGCAATCGCAATAATCGGCTTACCAAAATCTCCGTCTTTCATTCCTGTGGCACGCCATAAGCCACGGGCACCGGCCATATTCCGGCCATGAGTAGAAGTTCTTGAGCGATAGGGAGGCATTTCAAATTTCCTTGAATAATTCCAATGTAGTAACGGTTTTGCCGCACAGATCAAATAAACGCAAGGATTTTAAGCGCTTTTTCGATCAATGCTCAATCACATTTAGATTAGAATCAGAAACAATTTTAAATTTAAACGCAATATTATTGCGCGTTCTGGGGCCACTCTTCATGGTAAACAAGGCTTTCGAGCGGTACGCGTTTGCGCCAGCCTTTTTGTTCGAGTTCGGGGCTGTCGTAAAAGTGGCTGACATAGCCGATACACAGATAGGCGATAATGTCTATTTCGGCGGGAATCTTTAACAATTCCTTCAGCTCGTCATCATGATAGATCGAAACCCAGCCGACGCCGATGTTTTCAGCCCGTGCAGCAAGCCATAAATTTTCCACACCACAAACACAACTATAAGCCGACATTTGCGGATTATGGAAACGGCCAAGGCCGGAACGACCATCGCGTGAGCGGTCACATGTGACAACAAGATTGAGCGGAGCTTTGACAATACCCTGTAATTTTAGCCGGTTATAAAGCTTGCGCCGTTCGTCGGTGAAAATTTCTGCTTCTTCGGCCTGTGCTCTGGCAAAAATTTCTTGGACTTGAGTTTTGCGTTTTTTGTCGCGGATAAGAATGAAATTCCACGGCTGCTGGAAGCCCACGGAAGGCGCTGAATGGGCGGCATCAAGAAGTTTTGTGATAACAGCATCATCGAGTGGTCGGGGTAAAAATTCGTCGCGTACATCGCGCCTTTCATGGATGACTTTGTAAATATCTTCCAACATAAATTTTGTGCCCAACTCCTTACTGAACCCGTAGATAACTAAATGAAAGTTGTCGTATTGGCGACATAAGAAAGCTTTTCGAAATTTCTTGGTCGTCCGACAGACGTCTTATAATTGATAATGTTAAACGATCAAGTTTATCACCGCACTCGTGAATCAATTCGAAAGCACAAAAATATTCGAACATGTTTTTGGTCATGATTGAAGTGGTCAAGATTCTTAGAAATCCGGATTTCTTGCCAATGTTTCAGGCCGTCTCTCACGGGACATTAAAAACGGTTAAGTTTTAAAAATCGTAATCCCGAACCAGCGGGATAGAAAAAGCAATGAACAAGACCGGTTGAAGATCAAAAGATAAAACAGCTTTGAGAAACGGGGCTTCATTCAAAGAAGTTAAGGGGCAAATAAGTTAACCGGCAGATAAGCTAACCGGCAAAAAATTTAAACGGCAAAATTTCCGGATTATATCCGGAGGAAGCTCTCTTTTTTAAGCAGCCGGTTTTTCAAGAATTGGTGGAGCTAAGCGGGATCGAACCGCTGACCTCTTGCATGCCATGCAAGCGCTCTCCCAGCTGAGCTATAGCCCCATTCAAGATGAGAAGATCACAACGTGACCTTCCGGGATCAAGACAAACTGTCTGGCGGCTTCTTAAATTGAGTGGCGCCAAAGATCAAGAGGGAAATTGCAATCTTTATAAAGAAAGCGACGTCCCCCTCTTAATCTTGTTAAATGTCGTCGTCTTTATGAACTTTATTGCCGCCGGTGATAATGCCGCTAACGTCGTCATCCTCGTCGTCTTCATCATCCGGCAAGAATGCGTCATCATCATCATCGCCAAGGTCGACGTCCTCATCGTCACCGATGTCGGGTATGTCTTCACCACCCTTTGTTTCATCATCGGCATCTTCAAGCGAGATGAATTCGGGCTTCTCTAATGCCGTGTCAAGGTCCTCCGTCTCTGTCTCCTCTTCCTCATCCTCGCCCTTAGCGTCGGCTGTGGCGTCGAAATAGGATCTTGGGTAGGAGATCCCAGTATAAGGTGAAATAATCGGGTCACGATTGAGATCATAGAATTTCTTTCCCGTTTCCGGGTCTATTCGTTTGGTTCCAAGTTCAGGTTTTGCCATGGACCGAGCCTCTTTTGGTTGGGCGTGACATTTCTATCTGCATGAAGCTTATAGAAATAAGCACGTTCCTTTGTTGGAAAGCAATTTAACCGGACACGAGCATTTACGCGTCCATTAAAATGCCGTTGAGATTAATCAAAAAATCCGATCACGGTGCTTAAGCGCAAAAATATGCTTTTGTCAAAGATAAACAATAAGAACCATGTTCAATTTCCTTCAAGCGATGTATTTTTTCATGACGTACGAAACTCGTTATGTTAGAAGCATGCTTTTCCTATATATAAAGAAGAAATACGTTTGCCATGTCTGAACCGCTTCCTGCTACCTCGAAAAAATCTACCGATCTTTCCGGACATATCCGGATACCGGGCGATAAGTCCATTTCCCACCGCTCCTTGATGTTTGGTGCGCTGGCGAGTGGTGAAACCCACATTTCCGGTCTGTTGGAAGGTGACGATGTTATTCACACTGCCAATGCCATGCGGGCAATGGGCGCAAAAATCACAAAGGATAATGATGTTTATGTTATCCAGGGAACAGGAAATGGCTGTCTTCTGGAACCGGAACAACCGCTTGATTTCGGCAATGCCGGAACCGGAGCAAGATTGACGATGGGGCTTGTCGGGACCTACGCGATGAAGACGCGTTTTGTAGGCGATGCGTCCCTGTCAAAACGGCCTATGGGGCGCATTCTTGATCCTCTGCGGTTGATGGGGGTGCAAGTTGAAGCTTCCGAAGGTGACAGATTGCCACTGACATTGTGGGGGGCAGTGACTCCTAACCCGATCACTTATCGCGTTCCCATGGCATCGGCACAGGTAAAATCGGCCGTTTTGCTTGCCGGTCTCAATACCCCCGGCATTACCACCGTTATCGAGCCGGTCATGACACGTGACCACACCGAAAAGATGCTTGTGGGCTTTGGTGCCGACCTTGAGGTCGAGACAGATAATGACGGTGTGCGCTATATCCATTTGGAAGGGCAGGGTGAATTGCACGGGCAGGATATAACGGTTCCTGGCGATCCGTCATCAGCAGCTTTTCCGATTGTGGCAGCCTTGATTACCAAAGGTTCGGATATAAGAATAGAAAATGTGTTATTAAATCCCACCCGTACCGGATTAATCACCACACTTTTGGAAATGGGAGCCGACATCAGCTTTGAAAATAAACGCCAGACCGGCGGGGAAGAGGTGGCCGATATTCGCGTGCGTTCATCCCGATTAAAGGGGGTAAAAGTGCCAAAAGAACGTGCACCTTCAATGATTGACGAATATCCTGTTCTTGCAGTTGCTGCCGCTTTTGCCGAGGGAAAAACAGTTATGGAAGGGCTGGCAGAACTGAGGGTCAAGGAATCAGACCGGCTTTCAGCCGTCGCCAATGGTTTGAAAAAAAATGGCGTTGATTGTGAAGAAGGAAAAGATTTCCTTGTGGTCGTTGGCGACCCGTCTGCCAAAAACATTGGTGGCGGAACCGTTACGACCCATCTTGACCACCGTATTGCCATGAGCTTTCTGGTGCTTGGTCTTGGAGCTGAAAAGCCTGTAACGATTGATGACAAAAGGATGATTGCAACAAGTTTTCCTGAATTTATGGGGCTAATGGCTAAATTGGGAGCGCATATCGAATGAACCGGAGAAAGCCGTTTATTATCGCTATTGATGGGCCGGCCGCTTCGGGAAAGGGCACATTGGCGCGCAAACTTGCCTCCCATTACGGGTTTTCCTATCTTGATACCGGCTTGACCTATCGCGCGGTTGCCGATGAACTCTTAAAACGTCGTTTGCCACTCGATGACGAGGATATTGCTTTAAAAACAGCCTCATTAATAGATTTTGGTTCGCTTGATCGGACGCATTTATCCGAACATGAAATCGGTGAAGCAGCATCGAAAGTGGCGGTGATGGGGCGTTTGCGCAAAACATTGGTCGACATGCAAAAAGCTTTTGCCGAAAAAAGTAAAGGGGCGGTTCTTGACGGGCGCGATATCGGAACAGTTGTCTGTCCTGATGCCGATGTTAAGCTCTATATTATTGCGACACCCGAGGTGAGGGCCGAGCGGCGCTATAATGAAATGATAGGCAAAGGCGAGAAAGCCGATTATAATGCTATTCTTGCCGATCTTAAACGGCGTGACGAACGCGATATGAAGCGCGCCGAAAGCCCTTTGAAACCTGCAAAAGATGCGCACTTGCTTGATACAACAAAATTGAGTATAGAAGGCGCGTTTTCTGCCGCTTGTGCTATTATTGATCCAATTATAGAACAACGGTAGAAGAGTTTAAGAGAAATGTTATTTCCGGCCATGCGCCAAACTACCCCGCCAAAGAGCGGGCGGCAGGAAAATAGCATCGTTTTAACACTAACCCGGCGCTCGTGCCTTATTTCATAATCCTATCAAAAGGCACTTCTTCAGGAGTTTCTATGTCACAATACAATCCCACAAAAGCGGATTTCGAAGCCCTTTTGGCTGAGTCCCTCCAGACTAATGATCTTGTCGAGGGTTCGGTTGTCAAAGGCCGCATCATTGCAATTGAAAAAGATATGGCAATCATTGATGCCGGTCTTAAAGTAGAAGGCCGCGTTCCGTTGAAGGAATTCGGTGCCAAGGGTAAAGACGGCTCGCTTAAACCCGGCGATGAAGTCGAAGTTTATGTCGAACGCATCGAAAACGCGATGGGTGAAGCTGTTCTTTCACGCGAAAAAGCTCGCCGTGAAGAGAGCTGGGTTCGTCTGGAAGAAAAATTCAATGCCGGTGAACGCGTTGAAGGTGTTATTTTCAGTCAGGTCAAAGGTGGTTTCACAGTTGATCTTGATGGCGCTGTTGCTTTCTTGCCGCGCAGTCAGGTCGACATTCGTCCGATTCGCGACGTAACCCCGTTGATGCATACCCCGCAGCCTTTTGAAATTTTGAAAATGGACCGTCGTCGTGGCAATATTGTTGTTTCACGCCGTACAGTTCTTGAAGAAAGCCGCGCCGAACAGCGTTCTGAAATCGTACAGAACCTTGAAGAAGGTCAGGTTGTTGAGGGTGTTGTCAAGAACATCACCGATTACGGTGCATTCGTTGACCTCGGCGGCATTGATGGCCTCTTGCACGTTACCGACATGGCATGGCGCCGTGTTAACCACCCGTCTGAAATCCTCTCGATCGGCCAGACTGTAAAAGTACAGATCATCCGTATCAATCAGGAAACACATCGTATTTCTTTGGGCATGAAACAGCTTGAGAGCGACCCGTGGGAAGGCATTACCGACAAATATCCTGTTGGCAAGAAGATCAAGGGCACTGTTACCAACATTACCGATTACGGTGCTTTTGTTGAAATCGAACCGGGTATTGAAGGTCTTATCCACGTTTCAGAAATGAGCTGGACAAAGAAGAACGTTCACCCCGGAAAGATTCTTTCGACCTCTCAGGAAGTCGAAGTTGTTGTTCTGGAAGTGGATCCGGCAAAACGCCGTATTTCTCTGGGCCTCAAGCAGACATTCGAAAATCCGTGGACAGCTTTTGCCAACAAATTCCCTGTTGGTTCTGTTGTTGAAGGTGAAGTCAAGAACAAAACTGAATTCGGCCTCTTTATCGGCCTTGAAGGCGATGTTGACGGCATGGTTCACCTTTCCGATCTCGACTGGAACCGTCCTGGCGAGCAGGTTATCGAGGAATACAACAAGGGCGACGTCGTCAAGGCTGTTGTTCTTGATGTCGATGTTGACAAAGAACGTATTTCACTCGGCATCAAGCAGCTTTCCGGTGACAAGGTTGGTGAAGCTGTTGCTTCCGGTGAGTTGCGCAAAGGTGCTGTTGTTACCTGCGAAGTTACAGCAATCCACGACAATGGCATTGATGTAAAACTGGTCGACCATGATCTTGAAACAACAATTCGTCGTTCGGATCTGTCGCTTGATCGTGATGAACAACGTCCGGAACGCTTTACTGTCGGCCAGAAGGTTGATGCACGTGTTACCGCATTCGATAAAAAGACCCGCAAGATCACAGTTTCAATCAAGGCTTTGGAAATTGCCGAAGAAAAAGAAGCTGTTGCACAATATGGTTCGTCGGATGCCGGTGCTTCACTCGGCGATATTCTGGGTGCTGCATTGAAAAAGCAGGAACAGGAATAATCGTTCCGCTCCTGTCGTCACAGGTGACTGCGATGGTTTTAGACAAAATCGGGAAACCCGCCTTAAAAGGCGGGTTTTTTATATACGATAGTTTTTCCAGTTTTTAATTGAGTTGCCGTTTTTCATTATTAGCGGGAAAGCGGCGTTACTAAAGCTTCATTCGCGTGGCAGATAAAGCGCGTTCAATAAGGATTTCCAAAATAGAAGGATTTTTAAAAATCCTTGTGGGACAAAGCGGCTATCAGCTTATGTTGTAGCGATTAAAATGGGGATGTTTTCCCCGCTTTTAAAAAATCGGGCAGGTACTTCTTTGCCAATACTCACCTCATATGATTGGAACTCGAACTATATAATCCGGTTTGATAAGTGTGGTGTCAGTTGCCCTGACTGTTATCAACAGCAAGGGGGAATGGATTTTTCTTGCTTTGAACAATCAATAAAGTTCCGTTTTGCAACCGATTAACTGAAATGCTCTTCGGTCCGCTTTTTAAAATATTTTGTTTTGAAAATTAAACGACAAAAGACGGGTACAGTCGTTACTTTGTCTATCTTGGGCGAGCCACGCTATTATCTTGTCAATGTTGGGCGAGGGAATGGATTGGGTGAGGGAATGGGAACAAGATAAAAAAATTCCCGCGAATTTCGCGGGAATATTGGATTGATCGGAGAAATTTTAGATTCTTACGAAGGATTGGACTTTTGTGCTTTTGCCTGTTCTTCAGCAACGCGCTTCTGGAACAGTCCTGCAAAGTCGATCGGGTCGATCATCAAAGGCGGGAAGCCGCCATTACGTGTTGCATCGGCAACGATCTGGCGTGCGAAAGGAAAGAGCAAGCGCGGGCATTCAATGAAAACCAGCGGCATAACATGTTCCTGAGGAATGTTTTTTACACGAAAAACACCGCCATAGACCAATTCGACGTTGAATAGCATATCCTTGCCTTCGCCAGCTTTGGCTGTGAGCGAAAGGACAACGTCATAATTATCATCTTCCATCGGATTTGCATTGACGTTGATACCGATATTGATTTCGGGTGCTTTTTCGCGTGGTCTCAATGCCTGTGGAGCATTCGGGCTTTCAAATGAAAAATCCTTGAGATACTGCGTTAGAACCGTGAATACGGGAGCTTCGCCATTTTTATTTGCTTCGCCTTCGGCCATAATGAAAACCTTCTATTATTAGCGCCAAAATGCGCCATGAGGGGTTAGAGATACTACGGGCTAGCATGTCGCGGGCATTGTTGCAATAAAAGGGGCACCGCCTTTCACTATTTTTCGCTTGATTATCAATTCAGACGCTTGTTATCGTCGTCTTTACGCCATGGAGAATGTTCGGGGTCGGATGAATGATAATCCTCGGCATCAAGATCGATTGTTTGCGAATGGCTGTTATCGTAACTATTTTCTCTAAAACCGGATGAAAAAGTGGTGTGGATGGTCATTCTTTTTGATACCCATTTCCATAAGAGATCACGTATTTGCGGGATAAAGAGTAAAAGGCCGATAATGTCGGTAACAAAACCTGGAATGATCAGGAGGATAGCGGCCATGATAAGCAATGCACCGTGGGCAAGTTCGCGGTCAGGTATACGGCCGGCAGCAAGTTCGTGCTGCATTTTGGCAAGAAGTGTAATTCCCTGAATACGCAGAAGGATAAATCCGACGATCATAGACAGAATGATAAGCCCCAATGTTGCAAGGACGCCTATCTCTTTTCCAACAATGATGAAACCTGCAATCTCGATAAAAATTGTTATGACGAAAATCACGCCGGCAATATTGGGTGTGTTACGGTAGATATTTCCCACCAACGCTATCCTTTCGACGGTTTTTATGAGCTTAATGTGCTCTATAGTACAATTCCTTCTTTAAATAGGGATTAAAAAGCCATATTTGAATGATGGCTTTTGCTGTTCTATATATTTAAATCAACTTTTATCACCGCATTGCTGTGGTGATATCCATTTTTCGAGTTTTGGAGATCGGCCGCGCAGATGGATTTCGACATTGTACTGGTTATTGCTCTGGTTATTGCTGTAGTGGTTTTTTTGCAGCTACGCAGTGTGTTGGGAAAACGCACAGGATTTGAACGGCCGCCTTTCGACCCCTATTCACGTCAAGCTGAAAAAGCGGAAGACAAGGAAACCGATACCGTTGTTGCATTGTCAAAGCCGGAAGTCAAAGCAGCTGATGATTTTTCTGATATTGATAAAATTGCCCCTGAGGACAGTGACCTTAACAAAGGATTGCGCGCTATCCGCAAAGAAGGCCCGACATTTTCACCCAATTCATTTCTGGATGGTGCGAGAGTGGCTTATGAAATGGTCGTAACAGCTTTTGCCAAGGGGGATAAGAAAACACTGAAATCGCTTTTATCCGACGAAGTTTATGCCGGATTTTCTGCTGCAATTGATGAGCGTGATAAAAAAGGTGAAAATGTCAAATTCACATTTGTCGGCATTGATAAAATAGACATTGTCGATGCTTCGTGTGATGCAGATATTGCGCAACTGACGATAAGGGTCGAGAGCGAGATCATCTCGGCCACTTACGATGATAGCCAGAAGCTTATTGATGGTGACCCGCAAACAATAGCTGAAATCAAAGATATCTGGACGTTTGCACGGAATGTCAAATCGCGCGATCCGAATTGGAAAATTATCGGCACAGAAGATGGTGAATAATTTTTTTTAAAAGTGCTAGGAGAGCTTCAGCCGATTACATCGGGCGTATAACGTGAAGGTTGGATGACGATGGCTCGTGACGATAATCGGGAACAGTTCGATCGGCTGAAACTTGAAGACCGTATTTTATGGGACAAGGTAAGAAGTACTGCAATTCCCTTGGAAAAATCCGAGCGGCTCACTGTCGAGATCAAGGATATGCCTGCTCTTTTTTCGATGGAAATCGCCAGACAGGCGAGGCTTAACAATATAAACGATGACAATACTGACGGAATAAAGGCTCCGCTGCAGCTTTTTCCGTTTGATAAGCCGACTTATCGGAAGATTTCTCAAGGACGTGTCGAGATTGAGGGACGCGTCGACCTTCACGGCCTTTATCGCGATGAAGCCTACTCATTGCTCCTCAACTTCTTGCAGTCTGCACGCCATCGCGGTTTGCGTCATGTGCTTGTCATTACCGGAAAAGGTTTGTCACATGGCAGTGAAGGTGTTTTGCGGCAGGCCGTTCCCCATTGGCTAGAGACTGCACCTTTCCGGCAGATTGTATCTTCATTTGACGATGCACCGAGAAATCATGGCGGAAAAGGTGCACTCTATGTCCGGTTGAGGCGGCAAGCAAAAATTTGATTATATGACAAGCGAAATAGGCAATGTATCAATTTCAACAAGCTTGTTTTAAAAAATTTCCGATGGATCGTAAGTCGATCGTTTTGCTTGCTTTAAAAAATAGAGCATGGAAAACAATATCTTTAGCCAAGTTCAATCTGCGCCGATTACCTGTTTCATATAAACTACCCGTTTTAGATAGTTTGTGTTGTCGATTCACAGCTGCCTGTTGATTTTCTATTTTTCCCATTGTTCAGGCAGAAGTTAATCTATGCTTTGGCAAAAATACCTGCGTTTTATTCCGTTAAGATGTAGGAAAATGGTGAGCAGGACTTTATCACTTTCTCGATGACATCTTAATCAAGTGATGGCGATGTCTTAAAAAGCTTATCAAACAATCCTATGAGCCTGACCACGAAAATCCGTCCGTAAGATCAATAAAATGCTGTAAAAATCGCCAAAGCGGGAAAGGCCAAGACCTTAAAACAGTTTTTTTAAATCGTCGATTTTGCTGTTGACGAACCAGCCGTAATAATTTTCTTGCGGCAATTTCGGTTTTTCGCCACGTGCCACTGCCCGTTTGTTTTCTTCTGCCAGTGCCCGTGCACGTGCTTCTGCTCCTCCCGTATTATAGAGTGTGGCAGTCAAACCGGGATTTTCTGAAATATCAAAGTCGGCAATTTGGCGGTAAGCGTCGATGGACTGGCGGATTGTTGCTGCAATATAGGGAATGGTCTGATCGGGATCCATAATAGTTTTATAGACTTGTCCGCCATTTTCCGCAGAAAGCTTGGGCAAACCGGAAATCCGGTTAACCCGATCCGACATCATCAAAGCTGTGAGCGGATTAACCTGTCCTAATCCGAAAGTTTGACCGGCAAAAAATGGTTGGAAAAATACCGCACTGAAACGGTTATCGGGATATTTTTTCCCGTCGACTGTTTTGCCTCGAAAATCCTTGTCCCAAATATTTTCTCGACATGTCCATAATCTATAGCTGTCGGAAAGCCCGTTACACGGGGAAAACTGTTTGCGTTTGACAAAATCCGTTACATCTTCCCCGTTATAGGCAAATTGTACACCTTGATTAAGATAGGACATGCCCTTGACATAATAGGTCTGCAAACGGTCATAGACATCGACATTATAGGTGTGTTCACCGATGATTGCTCCTGCGATATGAATAGGGTTGATGCCGTAATCTTTTGCGGTTGCGACAATGCGCGCCCTTAATTTTGTGTCATTCTTTAACAGATTATAGATTTTGGCATATTTTGCAGCATAACTTGTAGAAAGTTCGCGCGTGCGCTTTGCCGATGCACCGGGAACCGGCGGCTGCACCGCGTTACGGTTGCCCGCAGGCACGACAGTTAAAGCTTCCGCCTCACCCATGAACGATAGAATTAACGGTATGATAAAACACAGCTTCTTGGCGATTTTTGGCATGTGCTTACTCTATCTGGAAATTGAAAATATTTAGCCCGTAAAAATTACTTTTATCGTGTTGATGGCAAATTGCCAGCGACATTAGCTATTTTTAGCGCATTCCTTGTCATCGGCCACGTAAAAAGTCGAAGAATGAACGTTTTTTGGTTTGTACCGGCTGAGCCTGACCATTCACGTCGGCTTGTGGACGGGGAGCCCAATAATCGTCACTACTTCCCGGTTCAGGCGGTGGAGCCGGATAAGGCGTTGTCGACGGTTGTTCACTTTCAGGCAAAATATCGTTGCCTCCTGGAACTGCATTTTGCAGATTATAATTGCCCGGAAGCGGCGAAACCGGCAACGACTTTTCGGCAACCGTCATATAGGATTTCCATGCGCGCACAGGAAGCGATCCGCCAGAGATTGTTTTCATCGGATGGCCATCGTCATTGCCGAACCATATGCCTGTTACATAATCAGTTGTGTAGCCGATAAACCACGCATCACGAAAATCCTGACTCGTACCGGTTTTTCCGGCTGACGGACGATCGATCGCAGCTTTTCGTGCTGTGCCATTCTCGACAGTCTGTTCAAGCATTGCATTCATCATGCCGACAATATCCGGTTCGACAACACGATTGGCAGTAATTTCACCAAAATCATAAATTGTTTTACCGTTCGTATCTTCTACTTTCGAAATTAGACGCAATTGCGGCTTATAACCGCCATTGGCAAAAGGCACAAATGCACCGGTCAATTCAAGTAAGCTCACTTCCGATGTGCCAAGCGCAATAGAGGCATTATCTGACAGTGCCGAATGGATACCGAGACGGTGAGCCACTTCGATAACCTTGTCGGTACCGACTTCCATAATCAATTGGGCAGCAACGGAGTTCAGCGAATGGGATAGAGCGGTAGTCAATGTAACCTCGCCCATATATTTGCCGCCATAATTTCTCGGCGTCCAGTTGCCAATTTTGACCGGTGCGTCATTACGAATTGTGTTGGGGGTACGACCGGCTTCAAGTGCTGCAAGATAGACAAAAGGCTTGAACGTTGAACCGGGTTGTCTTTTTGCATCGGTTGCGCGGTTGAACTGGCTTTGCGCATAGTCGACACCGCCAACCATGGCACGGATTGCCCCGCTTTTATCAATTGATACAAGTGCACCCTGACTAACGTCGCGTTTTTCTCCATTTTCGGAAATTTGTGTGCGGATTGCCTCTTCGGCAGCCCTTTCAAGTGTCATATCAAGTGTGGTTTCAACAACAATGTCCTTATCGGTCTCGCCAATCAGAAATGGTAATTGTTGAACGACCTGATCGGCGACATAGTTTTCCGAACCTGTCCAATAAGATTCAGCCCTCGCCATCGGTTCGGCTTCTGCCATCGCTACCTCGGCGTCATTCACCATGCCTTCTTCTTTCATGGCAGCAAGAACGAGTTTGGCGCGGTCATTGGCAGCTTTGGGATCACGAGCAGGAGAAAGGCGCGAGGGCGCTTTCAGTAATCCCGCCAGAGTTGCGGCTTCCATCAGATCAACATCTTTTGCCGATTTTCCGAAATATCGCCTTGAGGCTGCCTCGACACCATAAGCGCCCGAACCAAGATAAACGCGGTTCAAGTACATTTCCAGGATCAGGTCCTTGGTGTATTTATGCTCGAGCCAGAGCGCAAGCAGCGCTTCCTGCACCTTTCTTTCCAATGTTCTATCGGGAGAAAGAAACAAATTCTTGGCCAATTGTTGGGTCAGTGTCGAACCGCCCTGTTTGCTGCGGCTATGGATAATATTGGTTACCATTGCGCGCGCAATTCCAATCGGATCAACACCATAATGGTCGTAAAAACGGCGGTCTTCAATTGCCACCACAGCCTTTGGTATCCACGGGCTCATCTCTTTTAGTGAAAGGGCTTCACCACCTGTAGTGCCGCGATTGGCTATCAGGAATCCGTTACGATCAATAATACGCACATTCGGCGGGCGTTGGGGAATGTCCCAAGTCGATGCTTGCGGCATTCTGAGCGCAACATAACCGACATAGCCGGCAATTGCGATAGCTCCCCATATTGCTAATACAAAACACCATTTGACCAGCCGGAAAATGAACCCGTGTCTTCTTCCCGTTTCCCATGTTTTGCCCCCTTTGGAACGGGAACCCCTTTGCGGCGGCAATGCGCGGTCATCATCAGTCAAGCGCATTGGCTTAAAGCTCCGATTTTTCTGAACAAATGTTTTTATTGAATGTGGCCAACATGGAAAGATTTTGAAAAATGTTAAAACCTGTGCGTTAAATCTGAAACCGGATTTTTCACTCCGCTCTATCATTAAAATAGCAGAATGATTCCGGCAATTTTAAGAGGGTTCGATTGCACTATCCAATCATTTTAAGCCCTTCAAGAACTTCCTCACTACTATTTATGAAATAACGTGATTTGAGGAGCGAAAGGACACTTGTCTTTAATGGTGAAGCCAAAAAAATTAACGAGCAAAAATAGAGGAAGCACCAGTCTCGTTTTTTGCATTTCATCATCTGTACTTTTCCCGATTTGAAAACTGTTTTGAGAAAAGATTGATGAAATTCCTTAAAAAACTTTATTTGCCCTTGTTTAGAACCGATGAATGGCGAAAGGCATCAACTCAAACGATAGTGTTAAAGCCATTTCGACAATTATTTGAGCAGGCGACAAGGTGAAACACCAATCCGGTAGATAGGAAGAAATAGAGAAGGACGGAAGAGCGTGAATGTTACCAGCTTAAATCCGGTTGTTCCCTAATGATATTCTTCGACCTTTTCAAATTTTCAAGAAAACAGAAACCTTGTAAACCGACACGATTAGATCGAAAAGCGCTTAATAGTTTACATCATCGGTTTACGTGATAGGACATACACAAAAGCAAGATGAGGCAACGCAGCCAATTGGCTGCATTGCATTTATCAATTTTGTTTAGCCTTCAGATCGGCTACATTGTCTTGAGTTTTCCGGAATTCTTCCGGATTGAAATTATATACCGTCGAACAGAATTCACACTTTACAGTAATTCTGCCATTTTCAATGCTGGAGTTTATCTCGTCCGCTGTGAAAGTATTCAAGACATTTTCTATTTTTTTACGCGAGCATGAACATTGATCAAGGATAGCTCTTGCATTAAAAACCCTGACACCATGTTCGTGGAACAACCTGAACAATAATCTTTCCGCACCCACTTGAGGATCTGTCATCTCGGAACTTTCGATCGTATCGACAAGTGCCTTGACTTCTGTCCAATGGTCGAGATCGGCTTTTTTATCAATTTTTTTGCCGTTTGGGTTTTCGATGGAAGACTTCGGAAGATGTTGGACGAGCACACCGCCAGCACGCCAGCTTTCTCTTGAATGGCCATTTTCATCGCGGTCGAAAAGTGTTGCAACGCCAAGTTTGACTTCGGTCGGAATCTGCTCGGACTGTTTGAAATAGTTACGCGCTATTTCTTCCAGATTCGAACCGTCAAGTGCAACAATACCTTGATAACGTTGCATATGTTCGCCCTGATCGATGGTGAGTGCCAAAGTTCCTTTACCAAGAAGTTCTTCAGGTGCATGGTGACCGGAAGCTACAGCCTCTTCAAGTTTTTTGTCATCAAATCTTGCATAAGCGCGCAAACTGGACGGGGTTTTAAAATCGCATACTAGAAGATTGACCGGTCCGTCAGAACTGGTCTGCAAAATGAATTTACCATCAAATTTCAATGATGTGCCGAGTAAAACGGTCAAAACCATTGCTTCAGCCAGCAACCGCGCTACCGGTTCGGGATAGTGGTGGCGCGACAAAATGCTGTTGACCGCGGTTCCCAATTGTACAGCGCGGCCACGTGCGTCAAGCTCTTCCACTTCGAAAGGCACAACAGCATCATCGCCAGCAAAATTGAAATCACCAAGGGAAGGGCTCTTTTTACTTTGAGCCGATTGGTCGTTTACATTCATTTCTTTTGTCAAAACCGCATTTCCTTAAAGACTGCAAGAGCATTATTGCCAAAACGGTTGCAACCGGTTTTACTTTATAAAAAATAAAGATGCTCCGGCACAATGAAGTCTCTGGACATGTTGTTCAGATGAATACTTCATAATGCCTGAAGCTGATAAAACAGTAGAACCTTTTGCAAGTAGTCTTATAGATAGGTATTATTTTAACGCCTGCAAGCACCACTCAAGAACAGCTTTTTGGGCGTGCAAGCGGTTTTCTGCTTCGTCAAAAACAACAGAATGCGGGCCGTCAATGACAGCGTCGACAACTTCTTCACCACGGTGGGCAGGAAGACAATGCATGAACAAGGCATCCGGCTTTGCCAAATTCATCAATGCTTCGTTGACTTGATAGGGCTGAAAAACATTACGGCCACGGGCACGGAATTCCTGTCCCATAGAAACCCATGTATCGGTAACAATGCAATCGGCATTTTTGGCGGCCTCTTCGGCGTTATTGGTGAGAACGATATCGGCACCATGCTGACGCGCCCAATCAATGTATTTTTGTTGCGGTTCGCTACCTTTTGGCGTTGCAATTCTCAAATTGAATTTGAAAAGTGCGGATGCTTCAATGAAAGAATGCAAAACATTGTTCCCGTCGCCCATCCACGCGAAAGTTTTGCCCTTGATTGGTCCGCGATGTTCTTCATAGGTCATAATGTCAGCCAAAATTTGACAAGGATGGGTGTCGTCTGTCAAAGCATTGATTACGGGAACACCGGCATATTCTGCGAGTTCCAGCATTCTGGTATGAGCCGTTGTCCTGATCATGATAATATCGACAAAGCGCGAAAGGACACGTGCAGTATCGGCAATCGTTTCGCTGTGGCCAAGTTGCATTTCCGAGCCGGTAAGCATGATAGTCTCTCCGCCCAATTGATGCATTCCGACATCGAACGAAACGCGAGTTCGTGTTGACGGTTTCTCGAAAATCATGGCAAGCGTTTTGCCAATAAACGGTTTTTCCGACTGCCCTTTTTTAAGAAGAGCTTTGACCTTTTTGGCATGCTCGATAATTTCGCGTGCAGTTTCTGGTGAAAGAATTGAAAGATCAGTGAAGTGGCGAATATTCTTCGTCATAATAACAAGCCTATTTTTGTTTGTGGGCATTAGAAACGTATTGGACAGCTTTTTCAATGCGGTGAAGGCCGTCACGGATTTCATCCTCGGTCACAATGAGCGGTGGCAAGAGGCGGATAACATTATTTCCTGCGCCAACGGTTAAAAGTTTTTCATCCCGCATAGCGGCAATAAGTTCGACGTTCGGGACTACGCATTTAAGCCCTGTTAAAAGCCCGATACCGCGAATGGATTGAACGACATCGGGAAACCTGTCGATGATAGAAGCCAATCCCTGTTTGAAAAGATTGGCCATGGCATTGACATGGTCGAGGAAGCCATCGGCCAACATGACGTCAAGCACCGCATTGGCAGCAGCCATTGCAAGAAGGTTCCCGCCGAATGTCGAACCGTGGGTGCCAGGTGTCATACCTTTTGCTGCCTCTTTGGTTGCAAGGCAGGCGCCAATCGGAAAACCGCCACCAAGGCCTTTGGCAAGCGCCATGATATCCGGCTCGATATTTGACCATTGATAGGCAAAAAGTTTGCCCGTGCGCCCCATACCGGTTTGGACTTCGTCAACGATAAAGAGCAGGCTGTTTTCATCACAGATGCGGCGCAATAATTGCATGAATTCCTTCGGCACCGGACGCAATCCGCTTTCACCTTGAATAGGTTCGATAAGAAGAGCGGCAGTCTTTTCACCGATTGCTGCTCGCAATGCCTTTTCATCGTCAAAAGGAACCTGTATGAAACCTTGCGCTTTCGGTCCGAAACCTTCAAGGTATTTTTGTTGGCCGCCAGCTGCAAGAGTGGCCAGTGTACGGCCGTGAAAAGCACCTTCAAAAGTTATGATTTCATAGCGTTCCGGGTGGCCACTGACATATTGGTAACGTCTGGCTGTTTTGATCGCGCATTCGATTGCTTCGGCACCCGAATTACAGAAAAACACCTTGTTGGCAAAACTGTTTGCACAAAGTCTCTCTGCTACTTTTTCCTGTTCGGGAGATTGAAAAAGGTTTGATACGTGCCAGAGCTTGTTGGCCTGTTCTTCAACGGCTTTTACAAGCTTCGGGTGGTTATGGCCAAGCGCATTGACCGCAATACCGGAGGTAAAGTCAAGGTAGCGTTCACCATTGTCGGAGATTAGCCAGGCTCCATTTCCTCGCGTAAAGCGCAAACCGATACGTGCAAAAGTATCATAAAGTGGTTGCGCATTGTTTTGGGTCATTGCCTGGTCTCCTACTCAATCGTCAATTTTACTCTGTGACAAAAGCTCGACAGTCCGGCTGGCTGTCATCACAGGGACAATATTATCGCTGTTTTTCTGAATGAAACGTTAGGTTTTTTGAAAAACAGTTTTTATCAAAGATAAAACATCAACAGCGCCGTTTTTTGCCACGACGCTGCTAAAATCCATCCATTTTCACTATCCTGCCTGTCAGGGAAAAAGTCAATTGATGCCTTTGAAAGACCATATTTAAAAAATATCTTGCAAAAATCACATTTTTCACGAGCAATTTTCGAATTTTCCAAAAAAAGTGATTCGCAAGTTGGGGAAAACGTCTCAAAACACCTATATAAGATCGTGTAGACCCTTGTCATAGAGTCAAAGCGTATAGTAGTACTTAGCGTAAAACTGGAACATTTTTGGTTCTGCCGGATAATTATCATAACAAGTATGACTGCTTTGCGCTTCTTAGCGCAGGGATGGATTCCGGCAATAAAAGAGATGATAAAGTTAATTGTCATGCCGCTTATCTGATATGTGGCAATGATAGAAAATAAGGAACGGAGTGCCGGTATGAACTGGACAGATGAACGTGTTGAACTTTTGAAAAAGCTTTGGAGTGACGGGTTGAGTGCCAGCCAGATTGCTGCCCAGCTTGGCGGAGTTAGCCGTAATGCCGTCATCGGCAAGGTTCATCGATTGAAATTGTCAGGGCGCGGTAAAACAACAAAGACGACTCCGCGCACGAAAAAACCTGCAGAAACCGTTGTTAATCCCGCCCCACAGGCACCGCGCGCAACGCGTACAACGCCGGTTCAGCCGGTCGCCGCCGCTGTTGCAGCTGCAGCAAAGCCGCAGCCTTCAAGCATTGGTGCTACAGCTTTGAAACTGGATTTTGTTGCCGATGCTGTCTCGGAAGCGGAAGAACAGCCATCAACCGATGTTGTTGTTCCGATGTCACGGCATTTGAGCCTGTTGCAGTTAAGCGAGAATACATGCAAATGGCCAATTGGCGACCCGTTATCGGATGATTTCTATTTTTGTGGTGCCGATGCCGGTGACTCTGGCCCTTATTGTGCTTTTCACGCAAAACTTGCTTTTCAACCGGTTTCGGAACGTCGTCGCGTAAGAGCCTGATCGTTGGTATAGAAGAGCATAATATTCTAGTAAACATCATAACCTTGGAATGTTTATTCCAAGGTTATTTTATTTATTAGAAAATATGAACTGTATTTTCTTCAAATTTAATAATCGATTTTATAATTTCAGGTCTTTCCAGAAGGAAGATTTGAAGTGAATAAAGTTGATTTATCTGTA
The DNA here is from genome assembly GCF_946479275.1 of uncultured Bartonella sp. Lineage (GTDB taxonomy): Bacteria > Pseudomonadota > Alphaproteobacteria > Rhizobiales > Rhizobiaceae > Bartonella. The sequence goes on along the minus strand of NZ_CAMLFE010000002.1, from coordinate 261,549 downwards.
AGCTATGACGCGCCGCATTCTTGCAGTCGGGAATGGCTAAAAAAAGCAATAGAAATTATTGAAGCGGAAATAAACCGCTCGGCAGACACGCATCTCATCCGTTATGATTTGCCCGCTTCATGCGGGATAACGCTCTATTTGAAAGATGAATCCTGTCATCCGACCGGCAGTTTGAAACATCGTTTGGCGCGTTCGCTTTTCCTCTATTCTCTTTGCAATGGAAAAATTGGGCCCAAGACAACTATTGTCGAAGCTTCCAGTGGTTCGACAGCAGTGTCGGAGGCGTATTTTGCCAAATTGATCGGTGTCCCTTTTGTGACAGTTATTCCACGGACGACCTCACCACAAAAAGTCGCAGCTATTGAAGCCTATGGAGGCAGCGTCCATTTTATCGACGATCCGAAATCGGTTTATGTAACAGCTGAAAACCTCGCGGATGAATTGCGAGGCTATTATATCGACCAGTTCACTTTTGCCGAACGGGCAACCGATTGGCGTGGCAACAACAATATTGCCGATTCAATTTTTTGCCAGATGGCCAAAGAACCATATCCTGTTCCGAACTGGATTATTGCAAGTGCCGGAACCGGTGGAACATCGGCAACATTGGGGCGGTATATCAGATATCGCAAATATTCTACCAGACTTTGTGTGGCCGATCCGGAAGCTTCCGTCTTCCATCTCCACTATGCCGACCGGTCGATAAAGGAAATAGAGTCATGTCGATCGGTTATTGAAGGTATCGGGCGCGCACGTGTCGAGCCGTCTTTTATGCCGGATGTGATAGACCGCATGATTTCGGTCCCCGATCAGGCAAGTCTTGCAGCCATGCGTGTGATAAGTCGTCTCATCGGTCGCAGCTGTGGCGGATCAACTGGTACCAATGTCTTTGCAGCCGCAGAGCTTATTTCCGATATGATTAAAAATCATCAGCGTGGCTCGCTCGTAACATTGATTTGCGACAGTGGTGAGCGCTATCGTTCGACTTATCTTGACGATCAGTGGCTTGCTAAAAAAGGTTTTGATATTTCCGGCGATATGAAGCGTTTGGAACAACTCTTTATAGAAGGGAAACCTTTCTGATTATTGGTTTTTGTCTTCAGCCGGTTTTGAGAGGGCAAACCGGCTAAAGTCTGCCTGACTCGCTTTGAACCTGCCGAGCGGGGCTTAAGGAGCTTTGACCTGTTGCTTATGAAATTTTCCGAGAAAATCAGTGTTGCCTTAAACTTCACACCAACGGATCAATGTTTACGGCCAATTGATGGCAATGAAATATTATCCCAGTCAAAATAGATACTGATTTTTCTATGAAGTAAGAGTTTCAACTTGTCGGGCGTTCTGTTTTATCTGGCAAACTTGTGACATAGGACCGGACAAGATCGTTCTGTAGTGGCGGGTGGAAAGAAATATAGCAGAAGCGAGTTAATTAATTATAGCCCGGTTTCAGCCGCAAAAGGCACTGAAGACAGCTTCTCAGACAAGAGAAAGTTCAACTATCAATATTTGAAGCGGGCGTGAAGCGTTTTTCAGTTTCCGGTATTGTTAACCGAGCTCACAACAATATCGTCACGTTGTTCGATACTTACCCATTTTCCGGGAGATTGCGTCGATTGACGTTTAAGATATGTATATTCCGTATCTTTCCAATTGAACACTTCGTCGCGCAAATTATCAAGTATAAAGTCGCCACGATCGGTGCGGACGGTTAAAACCGCATGACCTTCGCCATCGGGCTTGCGGACAACTGTAATCAGCAAACTTGCAAGAGGAATGCCTTTGTCGCGCAATTCTTTCTGCTTTTCCAGAACATAGTCTTCGCAGTCGCCGGCATTTACCGGATAGGTCCAATATTCTTCCTTGCCGTAAAGTTCCATGTCTGTCGCGGGAGTAATGCGTGCATTAACACTGTGGTTGACATCAAGCATCATATCCCAGACGCTTTGTGTCAATTTGACAGGCTGGAGTACACTGTTGCGGATTTTGCATTCATGGGGCAGGCGTTCACAAAATTCATAATGTCCGATAGGCTGGGATGTCTGGCCGTTGACGGTCATAAATTCGCTTGCCGCTTTAGCTGCCGTTGTCATGCCGACAACTGCTAAAATCGCCACTCCCAATATTCTGAACGCAAACACCATTTTTGTACTCGATTTAACCTGTCACGATAAAGATCGTTAACAAAAGGTTAAAGTCCAACTTTGGTTCCTAGTCAATGACAGGAATGCAACACCGCGTTAAGATTTGAATTATGGTTAAAATTGAAAACATAGTGTTTTCATATATTTAAGGTTTTTACATGGTTAACGGCGTGATTTCAAGAGAAGATAAAGATGTTTTGCTATCCATTTATAAAAAGCATGGGATAGCTTTGACTGTTTTCTTGAAAAAGCTGAAATATGGCCTATTCATGCGTAAAAAAACCCTTATATGGACTGTGTTACGTCTGAAATGTTGAAAGGCGTTCAAAAATTGAGAGCAGGTGAATGGGTAATTTGATAAAACGGCGAGCGACAATTGATGACATAGATTCATTGGTTGCGATTGAAGAAGCTTGCTTTGACAGTGACAGGATTTCCCGTCGCTCCTTTCGCACATTGATAGATCGGCCGACAGCCCGAACAATTGTTGCCGAGCTTGATGGTACAATTATCGGCTATGCAATGATTTTGTTTCGTAAAGGCACGGCACTTGCACGGCTCTATTCACTCGCTGTCAAACCGGGTGGCAAAATAAAAGGTGTCGGTTCCGGGCTATTGGAAGCGGCAGAACAAGCAGCTTTTGATGAAGGGCGCGTTTATATGCGGCTCGAAGTTCGCGAAGACAATGAGCGGGCAATCAAGCTTTACGAACGCTTCCGTTACCGCCCGATCGGTCGTTACCTCGATTATTATGCCGATCATACACCGGCGTTGCGTTACGAAAAAACCTTGCGTGGAGACACACCGGTTGAAACATCTGTGCCCTATTATCAGCAGACTTCGGAATTTACCTGTGGTGCTGCCTGCCTGATGATGGCACTCAAATATTTCAATCCCCAGTCCCGCCTTGATCCTGTGTTCGAACTTAGACTGTGGCGGGGCGCCACTACTGTGTTCATGCTTTCGGGACCGGGCGGATGCGAACCTTTCGGCCTTGCCGTTCTTGCCCATAATTATGGCTTGAAAGCCGAAATCATCGTCACAAGCTACGAGTTTCTATTTATCAATTCGGTGCGCGATCCCAAGAAACGCGAAATTATGGAAGTTGCCCAGACAGATTTTCGCGAGCAGGCTGATGCTGCCCATATTCCGGTGCGGATTGCTGCATTTACATTGGATGACATCCGCGCAGCCCTCGCGCGCGGTGCTCTGGTTCTTGTGCTTATCAGTTTCTACCATATGTTTGGTGAAAAAATTCCCCATTGGGTACTGGTTCATGGTGATGACGGAAGCCATATCCTTATCCACGATCCATGGGTGGAGGAAGATGAAGGCGAGACAATTGCCGATTCTGCAAACTTGCCTTTGAATTATAAAGTGTTCGATCATATTGCGCGCTTTGGAAAAGACGGTCTGCGCGCGGCCGTCATATTGGAGAAAAGCTAGTTACCTATGACTATTTGTGTAATTCTTGCTGGACGAGTGTCTGACGTAGATAATGGTGCGACCACGCACAAAGTCATGACACATCGCGACTATTTGGCTAATCCTGCATTATTTGCCGGTCAGCGTCCTCGCATTATCAACCTGTCACGTTCCTACCGTTATCAAAGCCGCGCCTATTACTGTTCGCTTCTTGCCGAAGCCCGCGGCCATCGTGTGTTACCTTCAGTGGAAACCATGATCGATCTGTCGGAACGCCGACTTTATAAAAAATCTATTCCCGAGCTTGAAGATTGTCTCAACAAGGCCCTGAAAGGAGACGGTACACGCGCACCGGAAATTATCAGGGTATTTTTTGGAATTACAGATAGCTCAAATGATATAAAAGGTGACCGCTTTGAAAAATTCGGTCACCTTTTGTTTGACTGGTATCGGGCTCCGGCATTGGAAGTCCATGTTATTCCGGGCGAATGGGCGCGTATTCACAAAATAGGTTTCGCCAATTGGCAAAAGCTTGAAGGTGAAAGTCGCGACGCTTTCTATGAGGCTATGGAAACTTATACGACACGAGCCTGGAAAGAAGCCCGTCACAAAGTGCCGCCACGCTGGACATTTGCAGTTTTATGCAATCCGGAAGAAGAGTTGCCGCCAACCAATGTTGCCGATTTGAAGCATTGGGCAAAAATTGCGGCTCGCCTTGGTGTGGAGGTCGAACCAATCGGGGCAAGAGATCTTGCACGTCTTGCCAATTTCGATGCGCTGTTTATTCGTGAAACAACCAATATATCCAACCACACCTATCGTTTTGCACGTCGCGCGGAACAGGAAAATATGCCGGTTATCGACGACCCAATGTCGATGATCCGGTGTACGAACAAAGTCTATCTTGACGAGTTGATGCGCGCGAATGGTGTACCGGTTCCCCCTACGGTGATGATAGGCGGCAATGATGATCTGGTAAGAGCGGCAGATACTCTCGGTTTTCCAATGGTGTTGAAAATTCCGGATTCATCATTTTCACGCGGGGTGAAACGCGTTGGCTCAATGGAAGAATTGCGCCGCCTTGCCCATGAGTGGCTCAAAGACAGTGATCTTTTGCTGGCGCAAAAATATTTGCCGACCAAGTTCGATTGGCGTGTCGGTGTATTGGGTGGCAAACCGCTTTTTGTCTGCCAGTATGAAATGGCGCCCCATCATTGGCAAATCATCAAACATGATCCGAATGGTGGTGAACCACTGGAAGGTGGTTTTAAAACCTATTCTATTCCGGATGCACCGCCGGCAGTTGTCGAGATCGGTTTGAAGGCGGCGCGTTGCATTGGCGATGGCCTTTACGGCGTTGATATTAAAGAAACCGATGAAGGTATTGTGGTTATTGAAGTCAACGACAACCCCAATATCGAACACGGGGTCGAGGATCTGGCGGAAAAAGACGATGTCTGGATCAATCTGACACGCTGGTTTATCGAGCGTCTCGAGCGTTGATTTGAAAAACCTGACGAGGCAAAACCGGCAATGTGTTGCCGGTTTTTGTATTTCATCGGGATTGTTTTTATTTCGTTAGCGAGCGTAAATGCGCGTCAATCAACTTCTTGAAAAAGGATATGCGTTTTTTCGAAAATAATTTGCTCTGTTTTCGGGCATATTAATTGGATTAAAAAAAGACCAATTTGCAAGCGCAATGGCCAATATGATCGCATTGATGTCTTGCCGTTGATGAAGCTTTTTTTCACCGTAAGGGTAACATCAGTATGCAGAATTATCGGACGACGAAGTATTCTTGCTCGACGAACTGTTGCTGCTCAAGGCTTTCTCGATTTGTGGCAAGGTCTCATCTTTATAGATTTGTGGCGTTAACGGCCCGATATGTTTATAAACAATAATGCCTCCACGGTTTAAAAGAAAAGTTTCCGGTGGGCCGTAAACCCCCCAATCAATCGCTGCGCGGCCGCTCGGGTCAAAGCCGACAAGCTTGAAAGGGCTTCCGAAATTATCAAGAAAGCGTATCGCGTTTTCTTCTCTATCTTTATAATTGATGCCGACAAGGTCAAAGCGTTTGTCTTTTGAAATTTCGATAAGGGTGGGATGTTCGTCACGGCAGGGCGGACACCAGGACCCCCAGAAATTGACAAGCGTAACGCGCCCCCTGAAATCTTCAGGGTTGAAGGAGCCGTTTTGACCAAGAAGGGGAAGGATTGTCCGAGGTGCGGGCTTGCCGGCAAGTGCATTGGGAACAAGATTGGCCGTGTCGGGATTGGTTGTTTCCATATGGCTGAACATGATGACAACCAGAACAACAAACAGGATGAATGGCCCGAAAAGGGCAATCATCACCGGAACACTCATTTTTCTTTTCGGCGCGTCCATGATCGTCACGATTTTATTTTGTTGGCACGGATGGCGTTTGATTGTTCAAGTTTTTGCAGCCGGTTTTTTTGGCGACGGCCATCAAGGAAAATATATAAAACCAGCAGCAAAAGAATGGCAGCCGAGACAATATAGCTCAAGGTGACAATCTGGCTATGGTCGAACTGCCCCAGAAAGATGTCGATACGATCGGAAAAACCGGTTGTATTTTCAATGGTCATTTTACAGTTTCCTTCTGGCGCAGACGCCGCGCAGCCATTCTTTGCATTGTTTCCACACGCCGACGGGTAATCTCGGTACGCATTCTGGCAAGATAGAGGGCAAAAAATGCCAGTGTGAAACCGATAGCCATGGTAAAGAGCGGCCATAACATGGCGCTATCAATAGCCGAGCCACCTTTGCGAAGAATGGAGGCGGGTTGATGAAGTGTGTTCCACCATTCGACGGAAAACTTGATAATCGGTATATTGATAAAACCGACAAGTGTCAGGATAGCGGCAGCTTTTGCGCCTTTTGTTGCGTCGTCGAAGGCTCGTGAAAGCGCAATGATAGCGAGATAAATCAAGAATAATACAAGCACAGATGTAAGCCTTGCATCCCATTCCCACCATGTACCCCAAGTTGGCCGCCCCCAAAGAGAGCCGGTTATAAGGGCAAGTGCGGTAAAGGTTGCACCGATCGGAGCTGCACTTTTGAGTGATACATCGGCAAGCGGATGGCGCCAGACCAGAGTTCCGAGTGCCGAAACGCTCATTAAAGTGTAACAGCACATGGAAAGCCATGCGAAAGGCACATGAAGATACATGATGCGCACCGTCATGCCTTGCTGATAATCGTCGGGCGAACGCATGACCATGAAAAGGCCACAAGCGAGAACAATAACAGCAACAAGGCTGAGCCACGGCAAAATTATACCGCTCAACCCCATAAAACGTGTCGGGTTGGCTAATGATTGCAGCCAGTTTGTCGTTTTTTGTATCAATTCCATGATGTCCCTTATTATCGGGTTTTGTTTTTGTCGCAATTATCTTTCTTCATAGAGACCAACATATGACACCAATCTGACAAAGATGTGATGTCTAGTCCGATAATGAAGCAAGTGTCAAAGCCGCAGCCAAAGGACCGAGGATCGAGAAAAACAGTGACAGTGCGATCAAAAACAATAACGGATTTATAAACGAGATCCCCGGAGCGGTGGTTGCATAGGCTGCCGACACGCCAAAAATCATAACCGGTACGGCAAGCGGTAAAACAATAACGGATATCAATACGCCGCCACGCGGTAGCGAGGTTGCAAGCGCCGCACCAACCGCACCAATCAGGGTAATCGCAGGTGTTCCGCATAAAAGTGTGAGCATAAGACCGCCTATTGCTGTTCCACCAAGACCGAGCATCAAACCTAGCACAGGAGTAAAAAGAATGAGCGGCAAAATAGTTCCACACCAATGAGCCAGACATTTTGTAAAAACGATCAGGCTCAAACTTTTTCTGTGTCGGGATAAGATGAGTTGGTCAAGGCTGCCGTCATCGCGGTCAGTCTGGAACATGCGGTCCAGTCCAAGAAGGATGGATAACAAGGCTCCGATCCAGAGCATTCCTGGTCCGATACGGGACAAAATTTCCTGATCGGGACCGACGGCAAACGGAGTTATGATGATAATTGCCGCAAAAAACAGAAGCCCCGTCAGCAAAGAACTTCCTGGGCCAAAAGCAATACGCAAATCGCGCAAGAAAAGGGCTTTCATCAGCTGTCCTCGAAATCGGGAAGGTAATCGTCAAGTAGAATATGACGATTTTCTTCTAAGCCAAGAGGTAAATGGGTTGCTGCAATAATCATACCCGAACGGTTTCTATGCTCTTCCATCATTTTTGCAAAAATCGAACTTGCATGTTTATCAAGCCCTGATGTCGGCTCGTCAAGCAACCATAGAGGTTGGTGGGATAATAAGAGCCGCGCAATGGCGACACGTCTTTTTTGTCCGGTTGAAAGAACACCGAAGGGAAGATGTTCAATTCCTGAAAGTTCGACTTGATCAAGTGCTTCCATCGGCGACAAAAGCCGCGAAAAATTGAAATCCGACCAGAATTCGAGATTTTGCAAAACAGTCAAATGCGTTTTCATGGCATTTTGACTGCCAAGATAATGGCTGACAAGAGCAACGGGAAAAATCTGCCCGTCTTCTTTTGCTTCTATGGTTCCTGTATTCGCTTGCAGAAAACCGGCAATGATTCGCAGCAAAGTCGACTTGCCGATACCATTCGGACCCGTAATCGTGAGCAATTCTCTATCGTGGATTGTAAAGTTCAGGTGCTGGAACAACACCTCTTCACCACGTTTTGCACTCAGATCAACTGCTGTTATTTCCATGTAACCACCGGATTTTATTTGACCTTTCTTAAAATGTCCGCAGCCTTTTAACAAGTAAACACATTTTTTTTAATGGATTACGTCTGGAACAGTTCCAGAAAAGGAATTATACCAAGGTTACCATGCCAGCGGTCGGTGTGGACAATTTTTGGGCCGGTCTCCAAATCTGCTTGTTCTGGCGGTTGAGGAACGGACAGCGGAAATGACTGCACCCGCACCGTAGCTGCGATCTTGACCCGCAGTTTGTGGCGTTCGTTCCTGGAGCTTAAGGCTCGCACAGATATAAGGACGAACAGTCGTGTCTCAAATAGATAGTTTTAAGTGCCGCAAAACACTCCATGTCAATGGCAAAGACTATATTTATTACAGTCTGACGGAAGCCGAAAAGAACGGTTTTCCCGACATTTCCCGCTTGCCATTTTCAATGAAGGTTCTGCTCGAGAACCTGTTGCGGTTTGAAGACGGTCGTACGGTCAAGAAAGACGACATTTTAAATATCGCCAAATGGCTGGACGACAAGGGAAAAGCAGGCGCTGAAATTGCCTATCGCCCCTCTCGTGTTTTGATGCAGGATTTTACCGGCGTTCCCGCTGTTGTGGATCTTGCAGCAATGCGGGACGCAATGGTGAAACTTGGTGAAAACCCGGAAAAAATCAATCCGTTGGTTCCGGTCGACCTCGTCATTGACCACTCGGTGATCGTTGACGATTTTGGCAATCCTCTGGCTTTCCAGCACAATAAGGAACTCGAATATAAACGTAACGGCGAACGTTATCGCTTCCTGAAATGGGGGCAACAAGCCTTCCGGAATTTCCGCGTTGTTCCACCGGGGACAGGTATTTGCCATCAGGTCAATCTTGAATACCTTGCCCAATGTGTTTGGACGAGAGAAGAAAACGGCCACACAATAGCTTATCCCGATACCTGTGTTGGTACCGATTCCCACACCACTATGGTCAATGGTCTGGGCGTTCTTGGCTGGGGCGTTGGTGGTATTGAAGCTGAAGCTGCCATGCTTGGTCAACCGGTTTCGATGTTGTTGCCTGAGGTTATCGGCTTCCGTTTGACCGGCAAACTCAAGGAAGGCATAACAGCCACCGATCTTGTTTTGACCGTAACACAGATGTTGCGTAAAAAAGGTGTGGTCGGCAAATTTGTCGAATTCTTTGGTCCGGGTCTTGAACATATGACTTTGGCCGATCGTGCGACAATTGGCAATATGAGCCCTGAATATGGCGCGACATGCGGCTTTTTCCCGATTGATCAGGAAACTGTCCGTTACCTCAATATGACAGGTCGTAAAGAAGAGCGGATTGCCCTTGTCGAAGCTTATACAAAAGCTCAGGGCATGTGGCATGATTCCCATACGCATGATCCGGTATTTACCGATACAATCGAACTTGATATGGGGACGGTTGTGCCTTCAATGGCTGGCCCGAAACGTCCGGAAGGGCGTTTGCCGCTTGAAGAGGTCGGTAAAAGTTTTGCGACAGCTCTTCACAACGAATATAAGAAAACAACCGGTGAAAAAACACGCTATCAGGTTGAAGGCGAGGATTTCGACATTGGCCACGGAGATGTTGCTATTGCAGCGATCACATCTTGCACCAATACGTCCAATCCGAGCGTTCTCATTGCAGCAGGTCTGCTTGCACGAAACGCGGTTGCCAAAGGCTTGAAATCCAAGCCTTGGGTTAAAACTTCATTGGCTCCGGGCTCACAGGTTGTTGAAGCCTATCTTGTCAATTCGGGATTACAAAAAGATCTTGATGCTTTGGGCTTCAATCTGGTTGGTTTCGGTTGCACAACCTGTATCGGTAACTCGGGTCCTCTACCGCCGGCAATTTCAAAAACCATCAATGACAAGGGCTTGATCGTTGCTGCGGTCCTTTCGGGAAACCGTAACTTCGAGGGACGTGTTTCGCCCGATGTTCAGGCAAACTACCTCGCTTCACCGCCACTTGTTGTTGCCCATGCTTTGGCTGGAACCATCACCAAGGATCTTACAAAAGAGCCTCTTGGGACCGGCAAGGATGGAAAACCGGTTTATCTGAAGGATATCTGGCCAACTTCCAAGGAAGTTCAGGAATTCATCGAAAAGAATGTTACCCGCAAAATTTTTGAATCGAAATATGCGGACGTCTTCAAAGGTGATGAAAACTGGCAGAAGGTTCAGGTTCCTGCAGGTGAAACCTATGCCTGGGACAAAGACTCGACCTATGTTCGCAATCCTCCCTATTTTGAAAATATGCCGAAAGTACCTGCACCGCTCAAAAATATTGATGGAGCACGTATTCTCGGACTTTTCGGGGACAAGATTACCACAGACCATATTTCGCCTGCCGGTTCTATCAAAGTTGATTCTCCGGCCGGTAAATATCTGATCGAACATGGTGTAAAACCTGCAGATTTCAACCAGTATGGTACCCGTCGTGGCAACCATGAAGTGATGATGCGTGGCACATTTGCCAATATCCGTATCCGTAACTTTATGCTTGGCGAGAATGGGCGAGAAGGTGGCTACACCATTCATTATCCATCCAAGGAAGAAGAATCGATCTACGATGCTGCTATGCAGTATAAGAGCGAGCATGTGCCACTGGTTGTCTTTGCCGGTATCGAATATGGTAACGGCTCATCACGCGACTGGGCGGCCAAGGGAACCAATCTTTTGGGCGTGCGCGCTGTGATTGCTCAATCTTTCGAACGTATTCACCGTTCCAATCTCGTTGGTATGGGAATTGTTCCGTTTGTCTTCGAGGATGGCCAGAGCTGGCGTTCTTTGGGGCTGAAAGGTGATGAAGTTATCACTATTGATGGCATCAACGATCTGAAGCCGCGGCAAAAAACTGTTGCCAAGGTCAAATTCAGTGACGGTACTGTCAAGGAAGTTCCGCTTCTTTGCCGGGTCGATACAGTTGATGAACTCGATTACCTTCATAATGGTGGCATTTTGCAATATGTTTTGCGCAACCTTGCCAAAGAAGGCTGATTGACAACTCACTAAACGAAAACGGGTTATAAAACGATAAACGGGTCGTAAAATTACGGCCCGTTTATTTTTTAAACGACAATTTAAGAGAATCTCATTGACGTGCTCGGCTAAATTAAGTTATAAGCCCGCCAAGATTAAGCGGCTCTTGGCCGCAGTTTGTGTTTCTAGGCTTTTATGGCCGTTCAATAAGAAGAGAGAGATAGACTTATGGCGAATACACCTTCGTCCAGAAAAGCAGTGCGTAAGATTGCAGCGCGCACAGAAGTTAACAAATCACGTCGTACACGTATTCGTACATTTGTACGCAAGTTTGATGATGCTGTTGCTGGCGGAAATAAAGCTGCAGCTGAAGTTGCTTTCAAAGCGGTTGAGCCTGAATTGATGCGTGCTGTTACAAAAGGTGTTCTGCATAAAAATGCAGCATCGCGCAAAGTTTCTCGTTTGGCTAAGAAATTGAAAGCTATCTCGGCCTGATATTTTAAAAAGCCGCTCGCGTGAGTGTGTATTTTATCTATAAATGGTGATTCCAACCGGTATCTTTTGGTACCGGTTTTTTTGTACTTTGACTTATGTCAAGAAGAGAAAAATTAACCGTAAAAATTAATATTTTTAGAATGAAATACCGTTTGAAAAAAATGTATAAAAAATGTTTAAAATCAAATAATTAGGATTGTTATCCACAAGCTTCAGGAAAGCCCGTTCCGTTCGGTTTTTGTCAAGTATTTTTTTTAAAATTTTTTTTAAAAAATTTTCGGCTGGTAAACGTCAGCGCCGATAATTGAAAAAAGCTTATTGAATCAAAGTAATTACGCTTTGTTGTGTCGCGCAAGGATTGGAAGAGTCGGCGGCCCAAGCCATTTTGGGGCGTCCATTCACCCCTTGCATTTAGGGGAAGCGTTTTTGTATGTTCATTCTCGGAAAATGATAGCTTTTCCACTTGTTTCATGAGTCTTTGGCCAACTAGGGGCAAAGGCTCATCGGTGCAATTGAAAGGGTGAAGCCGTTTTGATTTTTGTCTGGGCAAGGATGTGCAATTAAAGCAACCTTACAGTTGCTTGAAAGACAGAATGTCATTTGTGCTTTGCCTGTGAAAGGTCTGATGAGCTATCGCTGGGATAAGGCGGCCGGTATATCGAACGTGTAGTGGATAATACGTTTGGAACACATGTTGGTAACGTCTGATCTTGAGAATGGCAGTTTTGTAGGGGTTTAAACGAATTTGCAGGACAAAACGGTTGTGCATCGGTTTAACGAAACCGAGTTTACGCGGAATTCTGTTTTGTTCGGATTGTTTTAATTTTGGTGTTAAAGGCGAAAACCGTCAGCGGATGTGAGGATAATGGTTATTGACCAATCTTGCTTCGGTTATCGTCAGAGAGAATGTTGCGTAAAATGTCAAATTTGAATGGGATAGTGTCGGGTGAAACAGGGGTGGGCGAAGGCCTTCATCATCTGGTAGCGCAAGACGAAGGGGATGAACTTTTTGCACGTGTCATGGCGCAGCTCAAAGTTCACGTCGGTAACGAGGCGTATTCTAGCTGGTTCGGTCGTTTGCAGCTTGACGAATTCAGTCGCAGTCAAGTTCGCCTATCGGTGCCCACGGCATTTTTGCGCTCCTGGATTACCAATCATTACGCCACTATTCTTACCGAGCTCTGGCGTCAGGAATGCCCAACGCTATTGCGGGTCGATGTCGTTGTGCGTGGTATGAGTCGGGTAGTAAAACATACTGTTACGCATAAAGACGAAGAAGCCCATGTTCATGTCCAGCCAGAAAATGCAATGGTATCTTCTTCGATGCATAACCGGACCGAACGTTTTTCGGGTGAGGCGCAACAAAGTGTTTTCGGGTCGCCTCTCGACTCGCGTTATACGTTTGATACATTTGTTGAAGGCCCGTCCAATCGCGTGGCTCTTGCCGCTGCCCGTTCTATTGCGGAAAGCCATAAAAGCGCGTTGCGTTTCAATCCGCTTTTCATTCATGCCGCTGTCGGCTTGGGTAAAACCCATCTTTTACAGGCTATTGCCGCTGCTGCTTTGCAACGCCCTACACCGGTTCGCGTGATTTATCTGACAGCTGAATATTTTATGTGGCGTTTTGCAACCGCAATTCGCGACAACAATGCATTGTCATTCAAAGAGCAATTGCGCGACATTGATTTGCTTATTATCGATGATATGCAATTTTTGCAGGGCAAGTCGATCCAGCATGAATTCTGCCATCTGCTTAACATGTTACTGGATAGTGCGAAACAGGTTGTTGTTGCCGCCGATCGCGCTCCTGCAGAGCTTGAGTCGCTCGATGTGCGTGTCCGTTCACGTTTGCAAGGCGGGGTTTCGCTGGAAATCGAGTCTCCCGATTTCGATATGCGTCTTGAAATGTTGCGCAAACGTTTGAAAACAGCCCAGCATGATGATCCTTCAATTTCTATTCCTGATGAAGTTCTGGCTCATATTGCAAGAATCGTTTCAGGTTCGGGTCGTGATCTCGAAGGGGCGTTCAACCAGCTCCTGTTCCGCCAATCATTCGAGCCCGACTTGTCGTTGAACCGCATTGATGAATTGCTTGATCATCTCACCCGTTCGGGTGAACCGAAGCGGATTCGTATCGAGGAAATCCAGCGGGTCGTTGCACGCCATTACAATGTTTCCAAGCAGGATCTGTTGTCGAATCGGCGCACTCGTACAATTGTCAAACCACGTCAGGTTGCCATGTATCTTGCCAAGATGATGACACCGCGGTCGTTGCCGGAAATCGGGCGTCGCTTTGGCGGACGCGATCACACCACTGTTCTTCATGCCGTGCGCAAGATTGAAGATATGGTCGGTGCAGATCAGCAATTGGCCAAGGAACTGGAATTGCTCAAACGTCTGATTGATGAGCAATCGGCCTGATTGTGTTTTTCCAGAGTCTTGGGTTCCATAAAAGTGATATAAGGGTAATAAACTTGCATTTTATGCAAGAATATTGCCATTCTGGTTCTTATTTGTTTTTCTTGTCTGGTGATTCTTTGGTTTTAAGGAGTCATTTTGTATAAAACAGACAACAAGAAATTCTCTGGTTGGCAGAATTAGTTAAGAGAGTGTCCAATATGCGCATCACAGTCGATCGTAGCAATCTATTAAAGTCTCTCGGTCGTGTCCATCGCGTCGTTGAGCGGCGCAATACGATTCCTATTCTTTCCAACGTCCTGATCAATACGGTCAATGCCGGTGTCGAATTACAGGCCACCGATCTTGATCTTGAAGTTACAGAAACAACCACGGCAAATATTGAACAAAGTGGCTCGACGACTGTTCCTGCCCATCTTCTTTACGAAATTGTTCGAAAACTTCCCGAAGGTGGCGAGATTATGCTTTCGGTTTCCGATGACGGTAACGCTATGCAGGTTGTTTCGGGGCGCTCGAACTTCCGTTTGCAATGCTTGCCCAAGGAAGATTTTCCCGAGCTTAATGCCGGTGATTTCAGTCATAGTTTTACGTTGTCGGCATCAGCCCTGAAGCGACTCATTGATTGCACCCAGTTTGCTATTTCAACCGAAGAAACACGTTATTACCTCAACGGTATCTATTTTCATGTTATTGATAATAATGGCTTGAAAATACGTACAGTCGCAACAGATGGACACCGTTTGGCCGAGGCTGAAACCGATGCGCCTTCGGGGTCGGAAGGTATGCCGGGTATTATTATCCCGCGCAAGGCCGTTGGTGAATTACAAAAATTGCTGGGCGAAGAAGCCGAAAGTGAAATCAAGATCGAGGTTTCGGAAACCAAAATACGTTTCAGCATTGCTTCTGTCGTGCTGACCTCGAAATTGATCGATGGTACATTTCCCGATTATCAGCGTGTCATACCATTGGCTAATGACAAGAAACTTACTATCAACCGGCAAAGTTTTGCAGCCGCTGTCGATCGTGTTTCGACTATTTCCAGTGATCGTGGTAGAGCCGTCAAATTGACAATCGAAAACGGTCAATTAACGCTTACGGTCAATAATCCGGATTCAGGTAGTGCCGAAGATCAAATCGTTGCCGAATATGAGGGTGAGCCGTTGGAAATCGGTTTTAATTCCAAATATCTTCTTGATATCATGGCACAGCTGAATGGCGAAGATGCAATTTTTATGCTTGCCGATGCGGGTGCACCGACTCTTATTCGTGGTAGTGATGATGCAGACGCACTTTATGTGTTGATGCCAATGCGTGTTTAGAAAACGAATGGTGGAAAAAACTGGCGGACGGGCTGCAAAAGTTTTTGTCCGGCAACTGAAACTGACCAATTATCGTAACTATCGACGTTTTTCTGCCGACTTTTCGGACGGGCTTGTTGTTTTTACCGGTCATAACGGAGCGGGCAAAACCAATCTGCTTGAAGCCTTGTCGTTTCTTTCTCCCGGGCGGGGTTTGCGTCGTGCAGCCTATGATAATGTCATTCGTTCAACGGGTTCTGCCTATGGAAACGCTTCCAATCAAAGGGAAGATGGGGCTCTCGATGCTATCGAAAAATCAGAGATGCAAGAAACGGGCAGCTTGAAAGCTGTCGCAGCTGGCCTGACATCGCCAATTAATGAGGCGGAAGACAACGGGTTTGTCGTTTTTGCCCAATTACACTCTGTTCTTTATGGCGATGCCAGCATCGGGACAGCAAGTGACATTGCTTCGACTGGCCGAAGAGTACGGATAAATGGAGAAAGCGTAGCGTCTGACCGGCTTACCGATTATTGCCGCATCAGTTGGCTTGTCCCGGCTATGGATGGCCTGTTTACAGGTCCGGCGGCCGATCGTAGACGGTTTCTCGATCGTATGGTTCTGGCAATTGATCCCGCACATGCCCGTCGTGTGTCGGATTTTGAAAAAGCAATGCGTGCTCGAAACCGTCTTTTGATTGATGGCAGTCATGATGAGCGATGGTTCAATGCATTGGAAGTCCAGATGGCGGAGCTTGCCATTGCCATTGCGGCTGCCCGTATGGACGTTGTGCGGCTCATTTCAGACATTGAAAATTTTGATAGTGAAGAGACGTTTCCTAGCCCCGTCCTCGACATAGAAGGAACGATCGAAAGGGCATTGGCGCGCAAATCGGCAGTCGATGTTGAAGAAGAATATAGAGAGAGCCTTCATGATAAGCGTGAGTCGGATCGTGTTGCCGGACGTACTCTCGAAGGCCCCCATAGAAGCGATATGCTGGTCTATTACGCCAGGAAAAATATGCCGGCCGGTCTTTGTTCAACTGGCGAACAAAAAGCGCTTTTGACAGGCCTTGTCCTGTCTCACGCACAATTGACTTCGGCGATATCGGGCATGACACCGATTCTCCTGTTGGACGAAATGGCAGCCCATCTTGATCCGGGGCGTCGCAAAGTTTTGTTTGATAGTCTTGAAAGGCTTGGTGGACAAACTTTTATGACGGGAACCGACCAACAACTTTTTGCCGATCTGAAAGATCGGGCCCAATTTTTTGAATTATCGAACGGAAGTGTTGTGAACAATTAATGAATATTGGACGACGATGTTCTATGATTTGAAGCGAGTTT
Source organism: uncultured Bartonella sp. (assembly GCF_946479275.1). Lineage (GTDB taxonomy): Bacteria > Pseudomonadota > Alphaproteobacteria > Rhizobiales > Rhizobiaceae > Bartonella. The sequence continues at coordinate 244,704 of NZ_CAMLFE010000002.1, read as the reverse complement.
GTCGAGTTGGAGAGGGAAAATAATTATGGCAAAAAAGATTACAATTTTGAATGGGCCAAATCTCAATTTTTTAGGCAAACGAGAGCCTAAGATCTATGGGCGCGAAACATTGAAAGATATCGAGGTACTTACCCGAAAATGTGCACATGCGCACGGGTTCGATATCGATTTTCTGCAAAGCAACCTTGAAGGGCAATTGGTAAGCTTCATTCAGGATGCCATCGGGAAAAGTGCTGCCATTATCATCAATCCGGCTGCTTATAGCCATACCTCGATTGCGATTCTCGATGCTTTGAAAATGTTTGAAGGGCTGGTTGTCGAGGTTCATTTATCGAACATCCACAAAAGAGAAGCCTATCGTCACCATTCGTTCGTGTCGGAACGGGCTGATGCGGTCATTGCAGGCTGCGGAAGTGCCGGTTACCAGTTTGCAGTGGAATATATCGTTCAACACGATTTGTGAATCGAAAATTGTCTCAAAAACCGCGCAATATTGACGCAGGGGGGGACAAAACCCTTGCGAATTTTCACCCAAAGAGTAAGACGTGCCTAGATGATGCCACAATTGTACTTGTGACAACGTCAGTCCAAGTCGGGCTTCTATGTCTTTTTGGGACAATTATTCTGCCTGACGGGGAATGTCGGAAAAGTAGAAAACCCTGCTTTTCCGTGACGAATTAATAGAAATACCCTCGTGCAATAATATGCAATGCATATAAAGAGGCAGGTAGGAATGAAGAACTTTGGTAAACTAACAGGGCTGCTGGGCGTTTTAGCATCCGCTTTGCTCTTGTCGGGTTGTGAATTCGATGTTCTCGACCCGGCGGGCTATGTGGCGCGCCATGAGCTAATTTTGATTACTACGTGCGTTATCGTAATGGCGTGTATTGTCGTTCCCGTGATGATCGCTGTTGTCGCTTTCGCAATTAAATACCGTGCTACCAACACCCAAGCAGAATATCTGCCGGATTGGGGGCACTCCAATAAAGTGGAAACCTTCATGTGGGGGGTTCCGATTCTTGTCATTATCATTTTGGGAAGTTTGACAGCTTATTTTACATTCAAGCTTGAACCTTCAAAGCCGATTGATAAAGCTGTTGCGGGAGCACAGGAACCGCTCCAGATCGATGCTGTGGCACTCGACTGGAAATGGTTGTTTATCTATCCGCAATATGGCGTCGCTTCGATTAACGAAATCTATGCACCGGAAAACCGTCAGGTCCTGTTGCAGTTGACTTCGGAAAATTCGGTTAACGCCTTCTGGGTTCCACGTCTTGGAACAGTTTTGTATGCAATGCCGCAAATGAACGCGAAGTTGCATCTTATTGCTGATCGTAAGGGTGTATTCAAAGGATCTTCAGCCAATTATAGTGGCGACGGCTTCTCTGAAATGCACTTCAAGTGGAACTCTGTAGCCCAGGCTGATTTTGACAACTGGATTGCCAAAGCTCGTGAAAGCAAAGAAACGCTTGATCGCGCCGGCTACCGTCAGCTTTCATATTCCCCGAAAATGGGTGATGTCGCAGGCAAAGAGAAAGACGCAGAGATTCGCTATTTCTCGCAAGTTGAAAAAGGTCTATATTATCGCATCGTAAACCGTTGCGTTGATGAAGGCACCACTTGCAACGAAGATCAGATGAAATTGGCTGCAGCGAAATCTTTGTGGGGTGAGCTTTGCTCCGTCTTTGATCCCGGTGTGGTTCAGAAGAAATAAAATCATCAAGGAAGGGGCTTTTAGCCTTTTAAAGGCAATGTCCCCTCCAAACCGAAATTCATTTAATATGGGTTGAAAAATGTTTGGAAGACTTACAGACCCTGTAGCCGGAGCGTTTCACGCGCTAACGACCGAACCGATCGTCCTTTACACCTGCCTTGTCGTAGTTGCATTGGCCGTCGTTATTCTTGCCGCTATTACGCTGCTCGGCTGGTGGGGAATATTGTGGCGCAATTGGATCACGTCTGTTGATCACAAGCGCGTCGGCATTATGTATATCGTCCTTGCAATTGTCATGCTTGTTCGTGGCTTTGCAGATGCTATCATGATGCGTACACACCAAGCGTTCGCGCTTGGATCAGAGAATGCGGGTTATCTGCCGCCTGATCACTTTGACCAGATTTTCTCGGCACACGGCACAATCATGATTTTCTTCATGGCAACGCCGCTATTGTTCGGTATTTTGAACTATGTTCTGCCGCTACAACTCGGTGCTCGCGATGTGGCCTTTCCATTTGCCAACAACCTTGGCTTCTGGATTACATGCGCTGGTGCAATTCTTATCAACATTTCGCTCGGTATCGGTAACTTCGGCCGCGGCGGCTGGTTGATGTATCCTCCGTTCTCGGAATTGTTGAATAGCCCGGATACAGGTGTCGACTACTATTTGTGGTCACTACAGCTATCCGGTATCGCGACGACAATGGGTGCTGTTAACTTTGTTGCCACCATTGTCAAGTGCCGCGCTCCGGGAATGACAATGTGGAAAATGCCGGTATTCTGCTGGTGCGCATTGGTTTCGAACGTTCTTATCCTTATCATTTATCCGCCGTTGACAGTTGCTTATGCACTTCTTGCCGGCGATCGTTACCTTGATATGAACTTCTTCACCAATACTGCCGGTGGTAACCCGATGGTCTGGATCAACTATGTTTGGATTTTCGGTCACCCGGAAGTTTACGTTCTGGTTGTTCCTGCTTTCGGTATTATTTCCGAAATCGTCCCGACATTCTCGTCAAAACGCCTTTTCGGTTACACCTCGATGGTTTGGGCCGTCCTTGTTATCTTGATCCTTTCGATCATCGTTTGGGGACACCACTTCTTCACAATGGGTGGCGGCGAAGCCGTTAATACCTTCTTCGGTACTGCAACTATGATTATTGCTATCCCGACCGGTGTTAAGGTCTTCAACTGGCTCTTCACAATGTATAAAGGACGCATCCGTTTCGAACCTCCGATGTTGTGGTGCATGGGTATGATGTTCACCTTTGTTGGTGGCGGTCTTACCGGTGTTCTGCTTTCGATCGTTCCTGCGGACTGGCAGTTCCACAACTCCTTGTTCCTGGTTGCTCACTTCCATCACACAATTCTCGGTGGTGTTGTGTTTGCTTACCTTGGTGCATTGGCGTTCTGGTTCCCGAAAGCTTTCGGCGTAAAGCCGAACCGCGCATTGGGTATTGCATCATTCTGGTGCTGGTTCATCGGTTTCTACGTAGCATTCTTCCCGATCTACGCAGTTGGCTTGATGGGTGCAACACGTCGTTTGCAGCACTATGTCGAACCAAGCTGGCAGCCTTTGTTTATTACAGCAGCCGTCGGTGCATTTATCATACTTCTCGGTATCCTGTGCTTTGTTCTGCAGGTATTGATCGCCATCTGGTATGGCATCAAGCATAAAGGCAAATTGCCGATCACACAGAACGATCCGTGGGGCGATGCCCGTACACTGGAATGGTCAATTTCTTGTCCGCCTCCTGCTTACAACTTTGCTACTGTCCCTGTCGTTCAAGCGGACGATGCCTATTGGGATATGAAACAACGTGGTGAGCATCGTAAAACCTCGGGCTTCGAGAAGATCCATATGCCCTCCAACACAATTGCAGGCTTTATTTCGGGCATGTTGATGTTGGTACTTGGTTTCTCTCTCGTATGGCACATCTGGTGGCTGGCTGTAATTACGTTCGTTGGCTTCATTGTAACCATTCTGCTTCATTCGCTTAATGGAAACCATGCAGGCTATTACATCTCGGCTGAAGAAGTACAGAAGACTGAAGACGAATTCAGCGCTGTTCTCAAAGCACAAGGAGTAAAAGCATGAGCGCTACAGCAACAGTGACAACCGCTCAAGCGGAAAACCATCACGACGGTAGTTCGACGATGGTGTTCGGGTTCTGGGTTTATATCCTTTCCGACCTGATCATCTTCGCAACTCTGTTCGCTACATTTGCAGTGTTCGCCTCCGCTTACGGTGGCGGCCCTGCCGGTAAGGATTTTATCAGCCTCAATTACGTGCTTTGCGAAACAGCTTTGCTGCTGTTCTCGTCAATCACCTATGGCATGGCAATGGTGCAGGTTCGTAATGGTAATATCGGCGGGGTAAAAACCTGGCTTGCTATTACTTTCATTCTTGGCCTCGCATTCATTGGAATGGAATTGAATGAATTCCATGAGCTTCTCTTCGGGAAGGAAAATGTTTTCTTCTTTGATCCGAATGCTTATGCGGGTGTTGATCCTGAAACCGGAGTTCGCGTATTCGGTAAAGAAGTTCTGTCGGCTTATTGGTCGTCATTCTTCATGCTGGTTGGCACACACGGTATTCACGTTACAACCGGTTTAATCTGGATGGCATTGATGTTTGCGCATCTTGGCCGTCACGGTTTGGATAAAGATAACAAGACTCGCTTGTCCTGTCTTTCTATCTTCTGGCACTTCCTTGACATTATCTGGGTTGGTGTCTTCACCGCCGTCTATCTTTTGGGAGCACTATAATGAGCGAACATGAAGAAGCACACGGTGTAACAACCGGCAAATACATGGTCGGATTTATCCTGGCTGTTATATTGACCCTCGCTTCATTCATTCCTGTTATGCAAGGAATGCTTGATAATTGGGCGGTCAGCACCAAGGTTATTTACCTCATTGGCATGGCTCTTATTCAGATAGTCGTCCAGATCGTTTTCTTCCTCCACCTCAACGAAGGTCCGGATGCGAAGTGGATGGTCGGTTCAATGTGGTTTGGTGCTCTCTGCGTATTCATCGTTATTGGTGGTACATGGTGGGCAATTTCTCACCTGAACTACAATATGATGGGCGGTTCGGGCCGTATCGTTCAGCCTGATGCTATTATCGATCAGGTTCCGGGTGGTAGTCCGGTTGCACCTTCAACAGAAGCTGCACCTGAAACACCAGCTACACCTGCTCAATAATCAATATTGTCACTGAAACAATAGAGATATGAAGCCCCGCTCTTAAGCGGGGCTTTTTTTTATCAAAAGTTCCTAATATTCCTCGCAACTGATCTAGCGCCAGAAGGGAACTGCAAGGTTTGCGAGTATTCAAAATTTGGGCGATTTCTGACTGATATATTGTCGCCACGGGCTATTCGTTGTGGGAAAATTCTGACCGTCATTCACAGTTATACGCTCTTCGTAAACGCAAGCTTTTGAGAAATTGGTCGTTTCTCAAGTGGTTTTGATTTATAGAACATGCTGCAAGTGATCGACGCGCAAAAACGACAATGGCGTCTCAAAGACGTAAACACTCAATAACTCATGACATCGCTCGAAAACGAAATAGAAGATTTTACAAACGAGGCTGGCTTTCACAGGTGATTTATCGGGGCGGCGCCGGATAATGGGCGAAACAATGGCGCAACATTTGGGTGTTAGAAAACGGCGCCTGCAAGATAATAAATACTCAGAAACAGTTTCCTGTAGCAAAATTAATTCCGGAGATTGTCGAACGAGCTCTAAGCATCCAAGCCGACTTTGAAGGCATTCAGTTGCCACATCAGCGTTAGTGACGACCGCGATTGGGTCTGCGTCAACAGCTTTAAGGGCGCCCACAAGGTGATGTGTCAATTGCGGAGGGCATTTGATAATGCACGCTTCAATGTATCACAGACGTATAAGTTCACAAAAAAACCTGATGTGGGCTTTTCAATTTTTACGTCCGTCAACTTAGAAGCATATGCAAATAATAAGTATTCGGAAACTCGAGCATCTAGGGATTTTTCGTGGGGGAACGATTTAGCTCCGTCCCTACCCTATCCAATGGAGGATATTGAGCGAATATCACTCGCGAAGAGAGAGCACCCTAAGCTGCTCGAATCTTTGACAAAGGTAGATTGATTTAGGAGAAAAATTCAACGCGTCCGTACCAATACAAACATACGCCAATTCGGCAATGTTCCGGTTGGGAAGAGACATCCAACAGTGCGCATCTTCTATAATCTCGGGGGAGTATATACCCGGTGTCGAGGCCTGATGGCTCTTTATCAATTTTGACGGTTGTCAATTTAACAATGAATGTGAGTAACAAATATTCAAATATGCTTGCGTCTTGAACGTCCGTGGGGCGCAAAGAATTAAAAAAATTTTCAAAACATCCATGACAATCCAAATGGGTAGCAATTTGGAGGAACCGTAGCCAACGGACTTAGACAAATACCTTCGGTGGATTGGAGCGCTCATTTGTAGGGAATGTATTCTGTGCTTGCCGATTTGGAGGGGAGATCATCGGCGAATATCTATTATGCGTCTCTAAATATATGTTGTCATTGTTTTGGGTGAACATCAATTCGGGGAGTCTATAAAGCACGTGCATCTACTTCGACAGTTATCCACGTTTGTTCAATGATATAACGATCAACCGACAAAAACATCGCTAGATGAAAAATTATGCATTGGCAGAACGGAAGGCCAAAGGTCGCGCGAATAATGTTTCGTTTTCATCGCAGCCTGCTGCTTTCGGCGTCAACAAAGTCCGCTTTCAAATTCTTCTACAAATATTGATATTTTATTAGTTACAGTTTGTGCAAGAATTACACTTCCGAATTCGGTTGACCAGTGGTCGAACTCCAGCAACTCACCGATTTTACCGCGGAAACTTGGCAAATAAAAAGGAAGCAACAGTGCTGCTTCCTATATTAAGAGATCTGCTATGCCACATTAGAGCGGCTCGATCAGGCTTCCTGAACATGCGATTCAAGAAACCACAGGCTCTTGTCGAGTTCACGGGATGCGGCAGTGAAAATATCAGCCGTATCTGCATCTCCGGCTTCATCAGCCTCGTCGATAGCTTTACGCATATCATTGGCAGCGTCGCCATAACGTTCGATCAATGCGTTAAGATGGTCGTGTACTTTGTAAATATCTGTCGGATAAGCCTTCAATTTTGAGGTACCGGCAACAGCTTGAACGGTTCCCAGCGCTGTACCACCGAGTTGCGCAACACGTTCGGCAATGATGTCGACATGTTCATCAATCGCATCCCTAAAACCGTCCAGCATTTCGTGAACACCGATAAAATTGGAACCCTTCAAGTTCCAGTGTGCCTGCTTTGTGATAAGTGCCAAATCAATCAATGTTGCCAGGTTTTTGTTCAACAAGGCAATTGCAGTTGTCTTTGTGTTTGACGGCATGTCATTACGAGTTTTATGAGTTTTTAACATATTGTCTTAATCTCCGCTTGATTTGAATTGCGTAATATTAAACGCACCAAACGCTAAAAAGTTCCGCTTGGAATTTCTACCCTTGTCAAGCATTCTCAAAGGCAGTGCGGTGATGCAAATATAGAATACACCTTTTAAACAATATTCCAATCGAAAAAATAAAATAGTTGCCGTCCATATGATTGATATATTTCTATTATCAAACATATAAACAAATTTTATAAAGGATTTTTTTGTTAGAGTTTTTTAGAATCAATCTAAAATGTTTATATTTTTTAGAATTATACAAATTTTACATAATAAATATATATGTTATATAAAATATAATAAATTTTTATATTTATTTTAATTTATACATTATCATAAGAAAATTAAAACTAAAAATGTTAATAGGTAAGATTTTTAGTTGACGAAAACTCGTATCTTTGGATCAAACACTCTTTATGAGATTGATAATTGATCACGGTCGAGTTCCGATAGAATGAAGATAAGAACGGTAATTATTTTTCTAATTTTAAGCTAAAAACAGTCGCAGACATAAAATGTTCATAATATTTTATTATTCAACACATAATATTTACATGTCCCCGTTTCACCTGTTTTAATATTTCATAAAGAATGATGACGGGGAGTCTTAGAAATGAGACAGTCCGATTTTTTTAAACGCAAAAGCCGCGACGAAAAACAAAAAAATTATATAGACCTAAATGACTGGGAATTGAACGTTTGTTACCTTCTATCGTAGCAACTCATAACTTTGGTTTCAAAATCGCCAGAGGTCTTAATGGTGAGTTGCGATTTCTACAGGAGAGCCAGCAATGCCATGTGCGCTAAAGGTTGAAAAATGTGCCAAATTCAATCTCTCTGTTCTTTTGTTTCATTGAACAATGATTTAATAGACATTAAATGATTACATTAGCATTAGATACAGCTTCTTCAAATTGTGCCGTTGCGTTAATCAACGACAGTCGTGTTCTGGCGCGTATAAGCGAAAATATCGGAAAAGGACACGCTGAGAAGCTCATTGACCAAATCATTGCGGTGAAAAATATGTCAGCGCTTGACCTAGACAAAGTTGACCGCATTGCTGTGAATGTCGGTCCGGGGTCATTTACCGGCGTTCGTATCGGTGTAGCAACAGCACGAGGTCTGGCTTTAGCCCTTAAAAAACCTGCAATTGGTGTGAGCTCGCTTGAAGCGATCGATTTCGAAGCCCTTAAGCACTTTCCTGATCGCCATGTGATAGCAGTCATTGATGCCGGTCGTGACATGGTCTACCGGCAAGATTTTGATGACAGGGGCGAACAACTTATCCCGCCCGAGGTAAAGGCTTGCAAAAGCGTTGTAGCATCCCTTGATAATAAGGCTATCATTGCAGGCCCATTTGCCGAGACGATCGGTCATTCTGCAGGTATAGCAAAAGATCAAATTTTTTCCATTGCTGCACCTGATGTTATAAGTTTTGCAATCCTTTCGCAGTTAAAAAAGTCGGAAGGTGCGCCGAAGCCGCTTTATTTGCGCGAAGCGGATGCAAAACCGCAAATGGGCTTCTCTCTCCCCAGGAAAAAGGAATGATAAGTTTTCCTTTTTCAAAATCCCGATTTACCGTTGCTCCTATCACATCGGATGATAGTGACGTTCTACACGAAATACATAGAAAATCATTTTATCATGCATGGGACGAAGAAACTTTTACTTCTTTTTTGACTGATCCAAAAATGTTCGGTTTTACTGTGAGCGTGATGGGTAAACCCGAAAAAGTTTTGGGCTTTATTCTTTGTAGGCTGGTCATTGACGAAGCAGAAATTATCACAATTGCCGTGCATCCCCGTTATCGGTCGAAAGGTATCGGACGAACACTTATGGATGCCGTTTTCAGGTATCTTTATCAGGAGCGGGCAAAACAACTTTTTCTTGAAGTTGACGAGAACAATAAAGCAGCGCTTGCTCTCTATAAAAGTTCCGGTTTTGATGAAGTCGGCCGCAGGCCAGGATATTATCAAACCGGAAAAGGCCACAGTGATGCCTTGATCATGCGTAGAACCATTCAGCAAGACGATTGAGATTTCCCCGAAAACCGGATAAATATGCGTTATGAGTGAAGCAAAACAAAAAAACAGCAATTCCCGCAAGGTTTATATCAAAACCTATGGCTGCCAGATGAATGTCTACGATAGCGAACGCATGGCTGATAGCCTTGACGCAGAAGGTTATGTTGCAACGCAATCTCCCGACGATGCGGATCTTATATTGCTCAATACCTGCCATATTCGTGAAAAAGCTGCCGAAAAGCTTTATTCCGATTTGGGACGCTTGCGCGTTATGCGCGAGGAACGCAATCCTTCAAAGCCGTTGACGATAGGTGTGACGGGGTGTGTTGCCCAAGCCGAGGGAGAAGAAATTCTAAGGCGCGCCCCGGCAGTTGATCTTGTGGTTGGACCACAAACCTATCATCGTCTGCCCGAACTGTTGCGCAAGGTGCACAAGGGCAAAAAGATTGTTGAAACCGAATACGCCGTTGAAGATAAATTTGCCCATCTTCCGCATCATAACCGTCAGGCTGTGAAAAAACGCGGTGTTACGGCGTTTCTGACTGTTCAGGAAGGGTGCGATAAATTCTGCACATTTTGCGTTGTGCCCTATACCCGCGGTTCTGAAGTGTCGCGACCGGTCGACCAGATAATCAATGAAGCACGCGAACTTGTTGACGCAGGCGTAAAAGAGATCACTTTGCTTGGCCAGAATGTCAATGGTTGGCATGGTGTTTCGCAAGATGGGAGCCATTGGCGGTTGGGCAATCTTCTTTACGAACTTGCGAAGATCGATGGTTTGAAACGGTTACGTTATACGACAAGTCATCCGCGCGATATGGACGACAGCCTTATCGCAGCTCATGGTAATCTTGAAATGTTGATGCCTTATCTGCATCTTCCCGTACAATCCGGTTCCGACCGCATTCTCAAAGCTATGAACCGCCAGCATAAAGCCGCTGATTACCTGAAACTGATCGAACGTATTCGTAAAGCACGTCCCGATATTGCCTTTTCGGGAGATTTTATCGTCGGCTTTCCGGGGGAAACGGATGAAGATTTCGAAGCCACAATGAAGCTTGTTGAAGAAGTCGGCTATAGCTCCGCCTATTCGTTCAAATATTCTCCACGCCCTGGAACACCGGGGGCAACGATGAAAAACCATGTTGATGAAAGTGTTAAGGACGAGCGCCTGCAACGCTTGCAAACTCTCATTCTTGATCAGCAGCACCGATTTTTAAAGTCGAAAATCGGTGAACGTGTTGAAGTGCTTGTTGAAAAGGCAGGCCGGCATGAGGGGCAAATGGTTGGCCGTTCGCCGTGGTTGTTACCTGTCGTTGTTTCGACAAATGCGAAAATTGGCGAAATTATTCCGGTTGATATCACTGAAGCTCTTCCGAACAGCCTTTTTGGCAATGCGGTAAACTGACGATAATGTTTTTCGATCGGAACGCTTGTCATCAAAGCGGGTTTTCTTTTGTTTTTTAGTCCATATATTGCTGACAGAAACGGTTTTTTGAGGAGATAGGGTTGAACGATTCAACCGGAACAAAGAAAGCATTGAAGATCGAAGGAACCGGAAAGTTAAAAAAATCCGGTAAAGTGCAAACTGTTGGTGCCACTGTTAAAACAAGTGCATCCGATACGGATCATGTCGTACTTGTTTTCGAGGATAATCGACAAGCAAATGTCGTTTTCGGCCAATTTGACGAAAATCTGGCTCGCATTGAGCAAAAGTTGGGGCTTGATATCCGCGCACAGGGAAATGAAGTGTCAATTAGTGGGAACAAACAGGATATAGAAGTGGCTCGCCAGGCCCTTGATCAACTTTATGAACTTGCCAAAACCGGTTTGCAACCGGGGTTGCCCGATGTTGACGGCGCGATAGCCCTTGCTGCAACATCAGACGACAGAGCTGATCGCAAAAGCATTGACAAGGTTTTATCAAACGTAACGCCAGCCCATATTTCTACACGCAAGAAAACAATCTATGCCCGTACACCTACGCAAGACGCTTATATGCGTGCGTTGCAACGTGCCGAACTGGTTTTCGGTGTGGGACCTGCGGGAACAGGCAAAACCTATCTTGCCGTTGCCCACGCAGCAATGCTTCTCGAGCGGGGGCTGGTTGAACGTATTATTCTTTCCCGTCCGGCAGTCGAGGCCGGTGAAAGATTAGGTTTTTTACCCGGCGACATGAAGGAAAAAGTCGATCCTTATTTGCGGCCTCTTTACGATGCACTTTATGATATGATGCCGGCAGAAAAGATCGAACGCGCTATGGCTGCCGATATTATAGAGATAGCGCCACTTGCCTTTATGCGCGGGCGCACGCTTGCACATTCAGCTGTGATTCTTGATGAAGCGCAAAATACAACATCCATGCAGATGAAAATGTTTTTAACCCGCCTCGGAGAAGGATCGCGAATGATTGTAACCGGAGATCCGAGCCAGATCGATTTGCCATTCGGACAAAAATCGGGATTGACCGAAGCAATGCGGATTCTCGGTTCCATTGATAACATCGTAACAGTGCACTTTAGCCAAAAGGATGTTGTGCGCCATCCTTTGGTAACGGCTATCGTTACAGCTTATGATCGGGATGCTCGTGAAAATGCAAAGAACCACGTTTTGGACAATACTGGGAAAAAGAATTTATCAAAATGACAGTGCGTTATGACATTGCAATAAATGCTGATGGCTGGCAAAGCGAAGACAGTTTGAGAATGCTCGTTGATCGTGTGCTTGAAGCCACATTGCATGGCCTCGAATTCGACGATGTCGACAGCGAGCTCAGTCTGGTTTTTACCGACGATGCAAATATCCGTACGATAAACGCGAAGTGGCGCCAAATAGACAAGGCTACAAATGTCTTGTCATTTCCCGCTTTTCCTATTCAACCAGGCCAAAGACCGGGTCCGATTCTCGGTGATATTGTTATTGCACGTGAAACGGTTCAACATGAAGCACAGGAAGAAAATAAAAGCTTTGACGACCATTTGAGCCACCTTATTGTCCACGGGCTTCTTCATTTGACAGGATATGATCATCAAAACGATGATGAAGCAGAACAAATGGAATCTCTCGAGAGAAAAATCCTCGCTTCTCTTGGTATTTCCGATCCTTATAATGATTGAGTAACAAGATGAATCTTGCTATTGGCGTTTTATACATATATTGAATTATATATGTTTTAATGCGGTATCAAAAAGGTGAAGTATTTTACTTTTGAATATTCTAACTTTAAAAAGTCATGACAGAAAAAACAGATAATCCAATTGAAGACGAGTCTAATCGTTCATCGTCCGGGCAGAGTTTTTCACGAGCGCGAAGCAGTGAAAAGAAGTCTTTATTTGCCAATCTTTTTTCTTTTATGCGTTCCCGCAATAATTCTACTTTGCGAGAAGATCTGACAGATGCCCTCTCTGATGGGCAGGGAGATGCAAATTCGCTGTTTTCGCCGGAAGAGCGTCTCATGTTGAACAATATTTTGCGCCTTCGGGAAACCCGTGTAGAAGACGTGATGATACCGCGCTCGGAAATCGAAGCGCTGGATATTACAACGACTCTGGCTGAAACATTGATAGAATTCGAAAAATCCGGTCATTCACGTATGCCGGTCTATTCGGAAAGTCTCGATGATCCGCGCGGCATGCTGCATATTCGTGATGTTTTGAATTACATTACGCACAAAGCCCAAAGTGGTGAAAAAGAGGGGTGCCTTGATTTTTCCAAAGTGGATTTGTCACAACCTGTCGGCGATCTCGATTTGATACGCACTGTCCTTTTTGTTCCCGGCTCGATGTTGGCAGGGCAACTTTTGACACGTATGCAGGCAACCCGAACCCAGATGGCGCTGATTATTGACGAATATGGCGGAACGGATGGCCTTGCTTCAATGGAAGATATTGTCGAACTTGTTGTCGGTGATATCGAAGACGAGCACGATGATGTCGACATGTCCATTATCAAAGAGGCGGATAACAGGTGGCTTGTTGATGCTAGTGCCGATCTTGATGAGGTGGAAAAAGCGCTGGGTCCCAATTTCAAGGTAGGCGAACATGGTGAGGACGTCGATACAATCGGCGGACTTATTGTTTCAACATTGGATCGGATACCGGCAAAAGGTGAAGTTGTCGAAGCAGTTCCCGGCTACCAGTTCCGTATTCTGGAAGCCGATAAGCGCCGCATCAAACGGATCAGAATTCAACCTTTACAGAACCATCCAAAGCAGGAAAAAGAAAACACCCCGTCCGAATTATAAAACGGGTGTCTCGCATTTTTTTCCTGTCGTGATCAATCTTTTTGTCGGATGTTGAAATTCCAGAGGTAAAAGACAAGTGGGGGAAGACCGGACATGCAGATTTTGGCAGGAGCAACCACTTATATCGGAAAGCTTAACGGTCTGAAGCAACAGGTCGTAAGCTTTATCTGTGGTGGAATAACAGCTCTTGCAACTGCGCCTTTTTATTTCTTCCCTCTGGCTTTTGTAACTTTCCCCGTTCTGGTTTTGTTGCTCGATAAAGTCGATGTCGCGTTCGGCATGAAGCAACGCTTCAAGCTCGGCTTTCTAATTTGTTTCAGTTTTGGCTTCGGCTATTTCGTTTTCGGACTCTGGTGGCTTGCAAGTGCCATGCTTGTAGACCCGATCAGCTTTGCATGGGCTATTCCTTTTGCAATTTTCGGACTCCCCTTTTATCTGGCGCTTTACTGGGGGCTTGCAGGCGGGCTTGTTATTCTGTTTTGGAAAAAGGGGCTATCCCGTCTGTTCGCTTTGGCGTTTGCTCTCGGTATTGCCGAATATTTGCGTTCCACTTTGTTTACCGGCTTTCCCTGGAATGCAATCGGCTACACAATTATGCCGACGCCGCTTTTTATGCAGTCCGACGCAGTGGTTGGTCTTTACGGAATGAATGCGCTCGCTGTACTTCTTTATTCACTACCAGCCACTTTTTTTGACAAAAACCACCAGTGGCTTGCCTTAACAATCGGCGTTATTCTTTTTGGTGCGCATACGGGGTTCGGTGCTATCCGGCTTTATGAAGCACCTTCGATCAATGATTATGACAATACAGATAAGTGGGTGAGACTCGTACAGCCGTCTATTAAACAGGACGAGAAACTTGACAATCAGGTTCGCTATGCAATGTTCGACGCACATATGCGACTGAGCGAAAAACCGCTTACAAAAGGTGCGCATGAACCCGCCTATATTGTCTGGCCAGAAACCGCAGTGCCCTACATACTCGATTATGTTCCGGAAGCAAAAATGCGCATCGCTTCTATTCTCAAACCGCATCAATGGGCTATTGTCGGTGCAGTCAGAAGCAGCGGCGCACCAAATGATGAAAACAATAAATATTTCAATACAATTGAAACAATTGATCGTAATGGCAATGTCCTGTCGTCTTCGGACAAGGTGCACTTGGTGCCGTTTGGTGAATATCTGCCCTTCCAGAGTTTTTTTGACAAAATAGGCCTTCATGCATTGGCTGTAATGGCAGGCGGGTATAGCAGCACGCCGATACGAAAAACTGTGAAGATGCCGGATGGTTTTGTCTTTCTACCGATGATTTGCTATGAGGTGATTTTTCCTGATGGTATGGACTATGAAGGTGAAAAACCTCAAGCGATATTAAACGTTACCAATGACGGATGGTTTGGTGTCACACCGGGACCATACCAGCATTTCGATCAGGCGCGTTTACGTGCTGTTGAAATGGGAATTCCACTTATACGTGCAGGCAATAATGGAATTTCGGCAGTCGTTGACCCCTATGGGCGAATCGTACGGAGTTTGGATCTTGATCAAATCGGTTTAATTGATGTACCATTACCCTCTTCCATTGTTCCGATATGGAACATGAAAACAAAATTTATTCAAGCTTTCACGATATTTTTTGTTATACTGATATTAAGTTTAATGTTTGGTTTCGTAAAAAAGGAACACTCGATTGACAAGTGCTAATCAATGGGGTGTTATGGGCATGAAAATTGGTTCCAGCGGGGGACCGATACTAAAACCCCTAAATAACAAAATCATCTACATTGGTTCAGGCTTATGAAGATGGATAAGTATTGACGCGAGAAAGTTAGATCATGTCCGCACCCAAAAAAATACCCGCCCCGACTGATGTTTATGTGGGAAGCCGCATCAGACTACGGCGAAATATGCTTGGGCTCAGTCAGGAAAAATTGGGGGAGCAGCTCGGCATTACCTTCCAGCAGATACAAAAATATGAAAAAGGCACCAATCGTGTCGGTGCCAGCCGCCTTCAGGCGATCTCCGAAATTCTTGATGTGCCGGTATCCTATTTTTTCGAGGAAGCACCGTGCACCCGTACGTCGGAAGGTTTTCATGAGGGAGATAATAACTTCATGGATTTTTGTTCGAGTAATGAGGGAATTCAGCTTCTGCGTGCTTTTACCAATATCAAGGATCCGAAAGTCCGACGCAAACTTATCGACTTGGCAAAGGCACTTTCTGAAGACGAAAAATCGAATTCCTTGTAGATGCGTTCTTCTTCTTGTAGGTACGTTCTTCATTGAAGAGGCTGGGAAAAAGTCAAACGGTATTTTCCGATTAATTATTTAAAATCCAATTTGAAATTTATTGATTTTTTTAAAAGAAATTTCTGTGCTTTTGTCGCCGCACTATTTTTCGAGCAGACTTGATTGATAGCTCGTATATCAAAATTGCTATTTGAATGACAAATATCACATTTATTTCATGGTTCACGTTAAAACGGCATTGACGCAATTCGACAAGCTTGGCAAATAAGGCAATTGTCGTTTTTCGTTCCGGAGTATCCGGAAAGAATGCAAACGTCGTCTTTCTAGAGGGGTTTCCCGTGTCTCATCAGAATTATCTTTTTACCAGTGAATCGGTATCGGAAGGTCATCCCGATAAAGTTTGTGACCGTATTTCGGATGAAATCGTCGATATGATCTATAAGGAAGCATCCAAATCGGGTGTTGATCCATGGTCTGTCCGTGTTGCCTGTGAAACTCTGGCAACCACAAATCGTGTTATTATTGCCGGTGAAGTCCGTGTGCCTGATACACTTTTGAAAAAAGATAAAAATGGCAAGCTTGTCCATGACAAGAAGGGAGATCCGGTTATCAACCCGTCACGCTTCCGTTCGGCTGCCCGTCGTGCAATTCGCGCAATCGGTTACGAACAGGAAGGTTTTCACTGGAAAACAGTGAAGATTGATGTTTTGTTGCATTCCCAATCTGCAGATATTGCCCAAGGCGTCGATAACGCTTCTGACCGTCAGGGAGAAGAAGGTGCAGGTGATCAGGGCATTATGTTCGGCTATGCCTGCAGGGAAACACCGGATTTGATGCCGGCACCAATTTACTATGCCCATAAAATTCTCGAAACATTGTCGATTGCCCGCCATCTTGATGAAGGCGAAGCAAGCAAGCTTGGACCGGATGCAAAAAGTCAGGTGACTGTTCGTTATGAAAACGACAAACCGGTAGAAGTGGTCTCCATTGTTCTTTCCACCCAACATATTGATCCGACATGGGATTCAAAGAAGGTACGATCGGTTGTGGAACCATATATACGTCAAGCATTGAGCGATATAAAAATTGCCGACAACTGTAATTGGTATATCAATCCGACGGGAAAATTCGTTATTGGTGGTCCGGATGGAGATGCCGGTCTTACGGGGCGTAAAATCATTGTTGATACTTATGGTGGTGCTGCTCCTCATGGTGGCGGTGCATTTTCTGGTAAAGACACCACGAAAGTTGACCGTTCGGCAGCTTATGCTGCGCGTTACCTTGCCAAGAACGTCGTTGCCGCAGGACTAGCCGATCGCTGCACAATCCAGCTTTCTTATGCAATCGGCGTCGCACAGCCTCTTTCGATCTATGTCAATCTGCATGGAACCGGCAAGGTTGATGAAGGTGTCGTAGAAGCTGCAATCCGCAAAGTCATGGATTTGTCACCATCAGGTATCCGCAAGCATCTTGAGCTTAACAAAGCAATTTACGCAAAAACATCTGCTTATGGACATTTCGGTCGTAAACCGGGGCGGGATGGTTCGTTCTCGTGGGAGCGGACAAATCTTGTCAAAGCGCTGAAAGAGGCTATTAAGGCGGCGTAATGGACGGACATAAAGAACGGGCAAGCGAGGCTTTCTTTGGACGGCGTCGGGGCAAGGCCTTGCGCGCCGCCCAAATAAAACGCGAAGAAACATTGCTTCCCGTTCTTGAATTGGATTTGTCAAAGCCTGCACCTCAAAGGCTTGCCGACTTATTCAATAATTCCGGCGACGTTAAAGATCGTTTCGACGATATACGTATTGAAATCGGTTTTGGCGGCGGCGAACATCTCGCCCATGAAATGGATCGATTTCCTCAAACCGGTTTTATCGGTGTCGAGCCATTTATTAACGGAATGGCCAAAATGCTCGGTGCTTTGGAAGACCATCAAGAAAGATTGAAGCATATACGGCTTTATGATGATGATGCTACGCGGTTGCTCGACTGGTTGCCGCCATCATCAATTGCCGGAATAGATCTCTTCTATCCTGACCCGTGGCCGAAGAAGAAACACTGGAAACGCCGTTTTGTGAATATGAAGAATCTTGATCGTTTTGCGCGTGTTTTGAAATCCGGTGCCAAATTCCGTTTTGCTTCCGATATCGATACTTATGTGAACTGGACGCTTTTTAACTGTGCACATCATCCGGATTTTAGCTGGGCAGCCAATGGACCGGCAGATTGGAAAATGCCTTTTGAAGCCTGGCCGGGAACGCGCTATGAAGAAAAAGCATTGCGGGAAGGGCGCACACCCGCTTATCTCACATTTGTCAGAAGATAGCAGCACACCCCCCAAAAAATATCGGGCGGAAATATTGCCCAAAGAACAGTTTTAAACATTCGAAATGTTCTGCTTGAAAACAAAATTCATCAGGTGTATATTACAGAAAATTCTTGATCATTTGATGAAGAGTGGGTTTTCCGAGCCCGCTCTTTTTTGTTACCGGAATGGTTTGATTTATATTTGGAAAAGTTGGGTATGAGCGAGAGCGGACAAGCAATTGATTTGGATGAACCACGTCTTTTTGAAGAAAAAGGCGTTGAAGCACGTGTCGTTGCAATTGTTGCTCCGGTGTTGAAACCTCTTGGCTACCGGATTGTTCGTGTCCGCTTATCCGGTCTTAATGGGCTTACGTTGCAAATTATGGCCGAACGTGGCGATGGTACAATGACAATCAAGGATTGCGAGGAAGTCAGTGGTGTCGTCTCTCCTATTCTTGATGTTGAAGATATCATCGAGCGAAAATACCATCTGGAAATTTCTTCGCCCGGAATTGATCGTCCGCTGGTCAGAAAATCCGATTTTTCGCGTTGGCAAGGCCATATTGCAAAAATAGAAATAAACGGAATGATAGATGGGCGAAAGAAATTTCGCGGGACAATCAGCGATGTCGATGGGGATGGTTTTGTTCTTAATACAGACAAGGCAGCCTATGGTGAAGCTTTGGCTGTGCGAGTTCCATTCAGCGAGATAGCTGATGCACATCTTGTTTTGACCGATGATCTTATCCGTGATGCACTGGCAAAAGACAAAGCGTTGCGTCAGCAGCTCATTCCGGATGATGATCTTGGACCCGATAGCGGTTCTAAGAAACCGGAGAATTCGGGCAAGGCACAAAAGAGTTTGAAAGGCGGGGACAGTCGAAAAAAGTCCAAGCCGGAAAAGAAATAATTTAGTCGATGCCGTGAAGCGGCACAAAGAAGGAGAGAATCAATGGCTGTAAGCGCTAATAGGCTTGAACTTCTGCAAATTGCAGATGCCGTTGCCCGCGAAAAGTCGATTGACCGTGAAATTGTCATTTCTGCAATGGCCGATGCCATCCAGAAAGCTGCGCGGTCACGCTATGGTCAGGAAACCAATATCCGTGCCGATATCAATTCCAAAACCGGCGAAATCAAGTTGCAGCGTTTGCTGGAAGTTGTCGACACTGTTGACGATTATGCAACGCAGATTTCTCTTGAAGACGCAAGAAAACGCAAAGCTGATGCTGAAATAGGCGATTTCTTGTCGGATCCTCTGCCGCCAATGGAGTTCGGGCGCATTGCTGCCCAATCGGCCAAGCAGGTCATTGTCCAGAAAGTGCGCGAGGCCGAGCGCGATCACCAATATGAAGAATATAAGGACAAAGTTGGCGAAATTGTTTCCGGCACTGTCAAACGCGTAGAATATGGCAATGTCATTGTCGATCTGGGACGTGGTGAAGCAATTGTTCGTCGTGACGAACTCATTCCGCGTGAGTCGTTCCGCTATGGCGATCGTATTCGTGCTTATGTCTATGATGTCCGGCGCGAACAACGCGGGCCGCAGATTTTTCTTTCGCGTACCCATCCGCAATTTATGGCCAAGCTTTTCACTATGGAAGTTCCGGAAATTTATGACGGCATTATCGAAATCAAGTCGGTTGCCCGCGATCCTGGTTCACGTGCAAAGATTGCCGTAGTTTCGCGTGATGGCTCGATTGATCCGGTTGGCGCATGCGTTGGTATGCGGGGTAGCCGCGTTCAGGCTGTTGTCAACGAACTTCAAGGCGAGAAGATCGATATTATTCCGTGGTCTCCTGATGCAGCGACATTTATCGTTAACGCTTTGCAACCGGCAGAAGTAGCCAAAGTTGTTCTTGATGAAGATGCAGAACGTATCGAAGTTGTTGTGCCTGATGACCAGCTTAGCCTTGCAATCGGACGGCGTGGTCAAAATGTCCGTCTTGCTTCACAATTGACAGGCTGGGATATCGATATCCTTACAGAACAGGAAGAATCCGAAAATCGGCAGAAAGAGTTTGCAAAACGTAGCAAATTGTTCATGGAAGCTTTGGATGTTGACGAGATGGTTGCACAGGTCCTGGCTTCCGAAGGCTTCGCTTCTATTGAAGAAATTGCCTATGTCGATCCGGATGAAATCAGCTCCATTGAAGGGTTTGACGAAGAAACCGCTTCTGAAATCCAGCAACGTGCAAAAGACTATATCGACAAGCAGGAAGCCGAACTCGACAAGAAACGTAAGAAACTTGGTGTTTCCGACGAATTACGCGAGCTGCCGGGAATGACAACAGCGATGATGGTTGCCGTTGGCGAGGATGGAGTCAAAACGATCGAGGATTTTGCAGGTTATGCAGTTGATGATCTAGCCGGTTGGCGTGAACGCAAGGATGGCGAGACACAAAATTTTGCAGGTGTCCTTACGCCGTTCGATATAAGCCGTGCCGATGCCGAAGCAATGGTTGTCGCAGCCCGTTTGAAAGCCGGTTGGATGACAGAAGAAGATCTTCATAAGCCGGAAGAGAACGATGAGGCTGAGGAAAATACACAAGCAGCAAAGCCTGAAGATGGTACAAAAACGGCTGAAACAGAAACACCGGCTGAATAGGAAAGATGGACTGATTGATGAATGACCGTACATGCATCCTGACAAGAAAAAGTGGTGAGGCGCAAGAGCTTATCCGCTTTGTTGCCGGACCTGACGGTCATCTTGTGCCTGATATCAAAGCCGATTTGCCAGGGCGGGGAGCCTGGATTTCCGCCTCGAAATCTGTTCTTGAAGAAGCAATAAAACGCAAGGCTTTTACACATAGCCTGAAGACTGATATTATCGTGGATCAAGGGCTTGTCGAACTTGTGGACAAACTTTTGGTCAAAGCGGCACTCGGTCGTCTTGCTCTGGCTCGAAAGGCAGGTGCTGTTGTCACCGGTGCAACCAAAGTTGAACAGGCAATACGTTCAGGTGAAGCATGTCTTGTTTTACATTCGAAAGAAGCTGCTTTTGATGGTAAACGCAAGATTGAACAGGCAATTTACTCGGTCAGGCGACCGGATAAGCAAGACATTCCGGTTGTAACTTTATTCAACAGTGATGAAATGGGTGTGGCTTTTGGTGATAATCCTGTGGTACATGCTGCATTATTGAATTTGAAGCTTGCACAAGGATTCATCAAAACAGTGCAAAGACTTGTTGCCTACCGCGACGGGAAGCACTAGGCCGGAAAAGAAGACGGTAGAAGCCGTGAAGGAAACGGAATGACGGAAAACAATAACGACAAGAAAACAGCCAAGAAAACGCTGACCTTAAAACGCCCCGGGGTTGAAACCAGTACAGTCAAGCAGAATTTCAGTCACGGACGTACAAAGGCGGTCGTTGTCGAAACGAAACGGCGCAAGATTACCCGTCCGGATGAAAAGGTCGAAGTCAAACACGTTGTGACCAAGCCGCGTGTCGCTCAGACAGCAAAGCCACGTACAGAAACGGCCCCCAAAGTTTCCTTGCAGCACCCGCACAGCAATCTTTCCTCGGCTGAAATGGAAGCACGCATGCGTGCACTGGAAGAAGCCCGTCTTCACGCCGAAGAACAACATAAGCTCGAGGAAGAAGAGCATAAACGTGCTCAGGAAGAAGCCAAGCGTCGTCAGGCTGAAGAAGCAAAACGCGCTAAAGAGCGCGAAGAACTTTTACGCAAGCAGGCGGAAGAGGATGCAAAAGCCCGTGCTGCCCACGAGGCTGAAAAGACTGAAGCGCATAAGCCTGAGGTTAAAAAGCACGAAGTCCATAAGGTCAAGGATGGCTATCGTCCCAAAACCGACAAGCAGGCCGCCAACCGACCGATTGAACTTGATATTGCGCCCGTTACCAAACAACGTGCAGCCGCTCCTGTCGCAAAACGCAATATTGTTGATGATGATGAAGATGATCGTCGCTCGCGTCGTGGCGGTGGCAATAAATCCGAGGTACGTGCTCCAAAAGCAGTGAAAGGTAGCGAACAACGCCGCCGCAGCAAACTGACACTGAATAGTGCACTTGACGAGGAAGGAAATTCGCGTGGCCGGTCAATGGCTGCTATGCGTCGTCGTCAGGAAAAATTCAAACGCTCGCAGATGCAGGAACCGCGTGAAAAGATTTCCCGCGAGGTGACAATTCCTGAAACCATTACTATTCAGGAACTCGCACAACGTATGACTGAACGCTCTGTCGACGTCATCAAATATCTGATGAAACAGGGGCAAATGTTGAAGCCCGGTGATGTGATTGATGCCGATATGGCGCAATTGATTGCTGAAGAATTCGGCCACACGGTAAAACGCGTTGCTGAATCGGATGTTGAAGAAGGTCTCTTCAATGTTCCCGATGATCCGGCAAAGCTGAAACCGCGCCCACCTGTCGTAACCATTATGGGGCATGTTGACCATGGCAAGACGTCGCTTCTTGATGCTATTCGCCATGCCAATGTTGTGGCCGGTGAAGCGGGTGGTATTACGCAGCATATCGGTGCCTATCAGGTCGAGCAGAAGGGCCAGAAGATAACCTTTATCGATACACCGGGACATGCGGCCTTTACAGCGATGCGTGCCCGTGGCGCGCAGGTTACCGATATTGCAGTTCTGGTTGTCGCAGCCGACGATAGTGTTATGCCGCAAACGATTGAATCCATTCACCATGCAAAAGCTGCAGGCGTGCCGATCATTGTTGCTATCAACAAGATTGATAAGCCGGCTGCCGACCCGCAGAAAGTCAGAACAGAACTGTTGCAGCATGAAGTGTTCGTTGAAAGCATGGGTGGTGACACACTGGAAGTGGAAGTTTCGGCAAAAACCGGCAAGAATATCGACAAGCTTCTTGAAGCAATTCTGTTACAGGCGGAAATCCTCGACTTGAAAGCCGATCCTGATCGTACTGCCGAAGGTGTTGTTATCGAAGCGCAGCTTGATCGCGGTCGCGGTGCTGTTGCAACGGTTCTCATCCAGAAGGGCACATTGCATCCTTCCGATATTATCGTTGCCGGTAACGAGTGGGGGCGTGTTCGTGCCCTTATCAATGATCGTGGTGCCCATATCAAAGCTGCGACTCCGTCAATGCCGGTCGAAGTTCTCGGTATGCAAGGCACACCACAGGCCGGTGACCGTTTTGCGGTTGTCGCCAATGAAGCCCAGGCACGCGAGATTGCCGAATATCGTCAGCGTTTGGCTCGTGAAAAAGCAGTTGCGCGGCAGGCAGGCTCGCGCGGTTCACTTGAACAGATGATGAACCGGATGCAGACAAGCGGCATGAAAGAATTTCCGCTGGTCATCAAAGGGGATGTCCAGGGGTCTGTTGAAGCCATTACGTCAGCGCTTGAAAAACTAGGTAATGACGAAGTGCGCGCCCATATTGTCCATGCCGCTCCCGGTGGTATTACGGAAAGCGATGTATCGTTGGCGGCAGCATCCAATGCTGCGATTATCGGCTTCAATGTTCGTGCCAATAGTCAGGCACGTGATGCAGCCGAAGCACAAGGCATCGAAATTCGTTACTATAATATCATTTATGATCTTGTTGACGATGTGAAAGCAGCAATGTCGGGTATGTTGACGCCGGAACGGCGCGAAACTTTCCTTGGCAATGCAGAGATTATCGAAGTCTTCAACATTTCCAAGGTTGGAAAGGTCGCCGGTTGTCGTGTTACGGAAGGCAAGATGGAGCGCGGCGAGGGTGTACGCCTTATCCGCGATCATGTTGTTGTTCATGAAGGCAAGCTCAAGACTTTGAAACGCTTCAAAGATGAAGTCGCCGAAGTTCCAGCCGGTCAGGAATGTGGTATGGCATTCGAGAATTATGATGATATTCGCGTTGGAGATGTTATCGAAGCGTTCCGCGTTGAAACCATTAAACGCTCGCTCTAAATCATCTCATGTTTGGCCATATATTGAATGATATGGCCAAACAAAAGATCCCGTCTGATGAACGAAAGTCGCAACGGTTTTTAAGCGGCGTTTGGCCGCTTTGATTCGATGCGAATTGATCGTTCGGAAAAATTTCGGGGTATTGATCTTAAAAAATATGCGCCCGAAAAATCAAAGGTAATAGCTATGAAACATGCTGGTCCATCCCAAAGGCAATTGCGTGTCGGCGAGCAGGTTCGCCATGCTCTTGCTTCCGTCTTCCAGCGCGGAGTTATTCTGGATCCGGTGCTTGACGGTGTTGTGCTCAGTGCAACGGAAGTCAGTATGTCGCCGGATTTACGCGTTGCAACCTGTTTTGTTGCGCCACTTGCCGATGCGGATGCAGAAGAGGTGGTAAAAGCACTCAATCACCATGCAAGATTTATTCGTGGCGAGTTAGGGCCCCAGCTGCGGCAATTGAGATATATGCCGGAATTCCGTTTCAAGGTGGATACGAGTTTTGACAATTTTGCAAAAATTGATGCCTTGTTGCACTCGCCGGAAGTGGCTCGTGATCTGCATCACGATGACGAGGAAAAGGAATAGAATTTTATGGCGCGTCAGCGAAAGAAAAAAGGCCGTCCGGTTTCGGGTTGGGTGATTCTGGATAAACCGGAGGGCATGGGGTCGACCGAGGCCGTTTCAAAAATCAAATGGCTGTTTCAGGCCGAAAAAGCCGGTCACGCCGGAACGCTTGACCCGCTTGCTTCGGGCATGCTGCCAATTGCCTTGGGAGAAGCCACAAAAACTGTTCCCTATGTTGTCGATGGTACAAAAGTTTATCGCTTTACTGTTTCATGGGGTGAAGAACACAATACCGATGACATGGAAGGCGTGGTGACAAAAACTTCCGACAAGCGGCCAAGTAAAGAAGAAATATTGGCGATATTGCCCAATTACACAGGCACAATTCTTCAAACTCCGCCGCAATTTTCTGCCATCAAAATTGATGGCAACCGTGCTTATGATCTGGCACGAGATGGCGAAAAAATCGAAATTCCGGCTCGTGAAGTTGAGATTGATAGCCTTGAGCTTATCGAGATGATGCCGGAAGGGCAGTCGATCTTCGAAGTGGAATGCGGTAAAGGGACTTATGTGCGTGCTCTTGCCCGCGATATGGGAAGAGAACTCGGGTGCTATGGCTATATTGCCAATTTGCGTCGCATCGAAGTTTCCCCTTTTGTCGAAGATGATTTTGTCAGCCTTGAAGATTTGGAGGCTGCGGCGCCGGAAAGAGGCGAAGCCGACGAGAACGGCATCTATCCGTCACGCGATTTCTCGGCTCTGGATGAACTTTTGATCGAAACCGGTGCGGCACTCGAATTTCTGCCCCAATATCCGTTAAGCGACGAGCAGGCTTATCGTGTGAGAATGGGAAACCCCGTTTTGTTACGCGGACGTGACGCACCTGTTGATGAAGACGAAGTTTGTGCAACTCATAAGGGCAAATTGCTGGCTATCGGTATGATCGAAAAAGGCCAGTTCAAGCCCAAACGCGTTTTCACAATTGGCTGATTTCAGGGGAGACTGAAAAAAGGAAGATTAGTGTTTCGCCTTTGCCTTATTCAACGAAGTTTAGCCGATGGGTGGTTTTTTGAACGAAAATAGCTGATTTTTGCCGGAGAGCGCTCCGGCAAACGCCATTTATCCAACTTGTTACAACTTGTGCCCTTAAGTTTGTTATAACTTAACAAAGTTTGACACTCGCTTTGTGTTTTACGATCAATATCCATATCTTGACTCGTCAAAAACCGTCCGTTTGAAGGATATAATAAGCTGTTGTGAGATTGGGGCAACAGGTCGACGGGAACCGGAATTGACCATACGGCCGAAAATAAACCGCTATATTCAAACCATTAATTTGAAAAACAGAAGTCACCGTTTACTTGCCGCAGATATATTGGCTTTAAACAGGGGCCGAATTGGCAAATATGTCTTTTTCCCGTACGTATCGACGCCGGTTTATCATGAAATCGAAGAGGTGCCGGACAATAAGTTATGTGTCGCTCGACCAGTTTTTGTGAACGCAGTTATTTATATTCTCGTCGAATGGCGGTTCAATGCAGATGATGGGCCGAGTGCTTGACTTGTATCTGGTTGGCTTCCGGTACAGTGTGACGTTCGATCATGCGGTGAACGCGCATGCCTTCCGGAATTTCACTAAGTTTGCGCAGCTTTTCTGTTACGTCTGCATCGGCTTTGGTGCGGCGGCGATTGTGCCTCAAATAATCCACCCATGTCGGCATATGATAGGTTTCAACCCAACGGTTCGGGTGTTCAAGATCGCGCAATAGCGTCCATTGCCTTGCTCCGTCACGCAGTCTGATGCGACGCCTCAACGACATCGTTTCGAGAAATTCTGGGATGTTCTCGTCTTTGATCTCGTAGTCGATCAGAATCATGATCGGGCCGCTTCTAGCCTGAAGATCAAGATGCAGTTCCGGTTCGCGGAATTGATCGAGCGGGTCAAGATTGATGCTCGGTATTTCAAAGATGGTGAATTTAAATCCCATCAATGCTCCAACAATGAGGAATGCAGCACATATATAAAGCGCAATGACGGGCGAATAATTGTCAGCAAGACTTCCCCATAACCAGCTTCCGACCGCCATGCCACCAAACGATGATGTCTGATAAAGAGCCAAGGCGCGGGATACAACCCAGCGTGGCGTTGATAATTGCACCGAAACATTAAAGAGCGAAAGCGCCAGAACCCAACACATACCGGCCGGAAAAAGGACAATATGGGCAATAATTGACGAGTCACTCAAAGCGAGCAACAGGCAAGATAGCGCATAGCCGACGAATGAACCGGCAACAATAGCTTCCGAGGGAAAGCGCCGTCTGACCCAGGAATTGATAATGCCGGCAGCAATTGCTCCTACTCCGAAAGAACCGAGCAATGTCCCGTAAATGAGCGCTCCGCCATCAAGTTTTTCGTGGGCAATAATGGGAAGAAGAGCCAGAACCGATATGGCACCAAGGCCGAACATGAATGCCCGCGTCATGATGTTTAGAAGATGCGGCGACATCAAAACATAGCGTAATCCGTCAGACATTGCTGCAACGAGTCTTTCGCGCGGCAAACCGTTATTTGCGTAATTGGGTTTCCAGAAAAACAGGGCGCCAAGAAGCGGAATATAGCTGAAGGCATTGACGATAAAAGCTGCCGCGCCGCCAAAGGCGGCAACAATTGCACCGCCGGTTGCAGGCCCGACGCTGCGCATCAAATTGAAGCCCACGCTATTTAAAGTCACTGCTGCGGAAATATCCTCGCGTGGTACAATGTCGCCAACGGTCGCTTGCCAAGGGGGATTATAAAGCGCGGAGCCACAGCCGATCAAAAATGTAAAGGCAAGGAGGAGCCACGGCGTTAAGAGATCGAAACAGGTGAGAACAGCAAGGAGAACAGAAACCGCCATCATCATCAACTGTGCGGTAATCATGATCTGCCGACGGTTGAAATTATCGGCAAGAGCACCGGCGAGAAGAGAAAAAATGACAACCGGTAAAGTGTTGGCGCCCTGAACAAGCCCCACCATTGAATGGGACGTGCTGATTAATGTCATAATCCAGCCGGCACCGACTGTCTGGATAAGCCCACCCAGATTTGAAACAAGCGTTGCCGCCCATAGGCTTCTGAAAGCCTGGCTTTTAAATGGCGCAAGTGTCGAGCTTTTTTGTTGCATCGGTTCCCGGAATTTGGACTTTTATTGCACCCAATCTAGGTGAGAGCCTTTGAAGCCGCAAGTGTCAAGTAACGTCATTCCAATCCGGTTGTGAAAATCTGCACACTTATTCTTGTCAACTATACCGGATCGGTCTATTCGACTATGAGAGAATGCTTGTATATTTTTCAGATATTGCAAGAGAAATTATTTTATTCAACAAGAACTGGAAATCGAATTCGGTAAATAAACGACTTTATTTCAAAGAGATTTCGTGAAGAGGGATAGATAATAGCTTTTTCCGCTCATTGTTTACATTTTTGCTAATCGCCTAAATTTTTATTGTTTGCGAGGAAAAGAGAATAGCAAAGCGAAAATAGTCGAAAACTTCGGGGGACAAAAGGTAGGACTAGTAATTCAAGTATAATTCCTATATATGAAGCCACCGTGCATGTGCTTTTTGCATTTGTCGATTCATAGACCCTAGCTGGACGACATCCCGGCCGGGGCGTCTTCAATGTCCCACTCGGTTTTGAAAGGATGAACCGATGTCGATTACTGCTGAACGTAAACAGGCTTTGATCAAAGAATATGCAACCAAGGAAGGCGATACAGGTTCGCCGGAAGTACAGGTCGCTATTTTGTCTGAACGTATTGCCAATTTGACCGAGCATTTCAAATCCCACAAAAAGGATAACCATTCCCGCCGTGGTCTTTTGAAACTTGTTTCCCAACGCCGTCGCCTTCTCGATTACCTTAACGGTGTCGATGAAAAACGTTATCAGTCGTTGATTTCCAAGCTCGGCTTGCGTCGCTAAACAATCAAGGCGGGAAATTATGTGGTTTCCCGCCTTTCAATTTCGACAACTTGAAAAAGCTGGCGAAAAAGAGGAACCGTCATGGGGCAGGATTGCCGGTCGCATCGGGAAAGAAGTCGGATGCGCCTCGTTGTCTTGCCCATGGCATGACCAAAGAACTAAACCGTTAACAAGGTGAAGGTACCTTTTACGGTTAATCAAGGACAAGAAATGTTTTTTAACACTCATAAAGTAGAGATCGACTGGGCAGGCCGCCCGCTGACTCTTGAAACAGGCAAAATTGCCCGTCAGGCTGATGGTGCCGTTATGGCAACTTACGGCGAAACAATCGTTCTCGCCACGGTAGTTTCTGAAAAGGAACCCAAACCCGGACAGGATTTTTTCCCGCTCACAGTCAATTATCAGGAAAAGACTTATGCAGCCGGTAAAATACCGGGGGGCTATTTCAAACGTGAAGGTCGTCCGAGCGAAGGTGAAACATTGATTTCACGTTTGATCGATCGTCCGATCCGCCCGCTTTTTGCTGAAGGCTATAAAAACGAAACACAGGTCATTATTACTGTTTTGCAGCATGACCTTGAAAACAACCCCGACATTTTGTCGATGATCGCAGCTTCTGCTGCATTGACTCTTTCGGGTGTTCCGTTCATGGGGCCGATTGGTGGCGCACGCGTTGGTTATATCAACGGCAAATATGTGCTGAACCCTAATATCGATGAAATGCCGGAATCAAAGCTTGATCTCGTCGTTGCTGGCACATCCGATGCTGTTTTGATGGTTGAATCGGAAGCACAGGAACTCAGCGAAGATGTTATGCTCGGTGCTGTTATTTTCGGTCATAACGGCTTCAAACCGGTTATTGATGCAATTATCAAACTTGCCGAAGTTGCTGCCAAGGAACCGCGCGAATTTGCTCCTGAAGATCTGAGCGATCTGGAAAAGAAGATGCTCAAATTCGCCGAAAAGGATTTGCGTAAGGCCTATCAGCTTACCGACAAGCAGGAACGTTATGCTGCTGTTGATGCGGTTAAAGCCAAGGTTGACGCAAAATTCATGCCGGAAGGCGAAGAAGAACCGGAATATAATGCGGAAGAAATCGCAACAGTTTTCAAGCATTTGCAGGCAAAAATTGTCCGCTGGAATATTCTTGATAACGGCAGCCGTATTGATGGTCGTGATTTGAAAACAGTCCGTCCGATATATACGGAAGTCGGCATTTTGCCGCGCACCCACGGTTCTGCATTGTTTACACGTGGTGAAACACAGGCCGTCGTTGTTGCAACATTGGGAACCGGTGAAGACGAACAATATATCGACTCGCTTACCGGAATGTATAAGGAAACCTTCCTTCTCCATTATAACTTCCCGCCATTTTCAGTTGGTGAAACCGGCCGTATCGGTTCTCCGGGACGTCGTGAAATCGGTCATGGAAAACTTGCATGGCGTGCAATCCATCCGATGCTTCCCTCGCAGGAAAGTTTCCCTTACACAATCCGCGCCGTTTCGGAAATTACCGAATCTAACGGTTCGTCATCCATGGCAACCGTTTGCGGTACATCTCTGGCATTGATGGATGCCGGTGTTCCGTTGCAGCATCCTGTTGCCGGTATTGCTATGGGGCTTATCAAGGAAGGTGACCGTTATGCGATCCTTTCTGATATTCTTGGCGATGAAGATCATCTTGGCGATATGGATTTCAAGGTTGCCGGTACAGAAAATGGTGTTACTGCCTTGCAGATGGATATCAAGATCAACGGCATTACCGAAGACATCATGAAAGTTGCTCTCGGACAGGCCAAAGAAGGTCGTATCCATATTCTCGGTGAAATGGCCAAAGCTTTGACCGGTGCGCGTTCCGAGCTGGGTGAATATGCTCCGCGTATTGAGATGATGAATATTCCTGTCGACAAGATCCGCGATGTTATCGGCTCTGGCGGCAAGGTTATCCGCGAGATTACCGAGCAAACCGGTGCGAAGATCAATATCGAGGATGACGGCACGATCAAAATTGCATCTTCCGATGCAAAAACAATCGAAGCTGCCAAGCGTTGGATCCACTCTATCGTCGATGAGCCGGAAGTTGGACAGATCTATCAGGGTACTGTTGTGAAAACAGCCGATTTTGGCGCTTTCGTCAATTTCTTTGGTCCCCGTGACGGTCTGGTTCACATTTCCCAATTGGCTCCCGAACGCGTTAACAAGACTACCGATGTTGTCAAGGAAGGCCAGAAGGTTTGGGTCAAACTCATGGGCTTTGACGATCGTGGCAAAGTTCGCCTGTCGATGAAAGTTGTCGATCAGGAAACAGGGCAGGAAATCCCGCGCGAAGAAAATGCAAAGTCTGAAGATGCTGACCATGCCGAAAAACATGGAAAGCATGAAAAGACTGAAAAACACCATGACGACAGTGGTGAAAAGAGCGAAAAACACGATGAGGGTGAAAAGGATGAAAAGTCCGATAAGCCTGAAAAAAAACATCGTCGCAAGAAGAATGCTGATAAAGACAAAGAATAGTTTTTAGAATTCAGAAAATCAAAAAGCCGCTTTTGTAAGCGGCTTTTTGTTTGACAATTGTTACCCGACATCTCTCTTGAATTGTGCGTCTTCAAGAATGCGCGAACCAAATTAATCTTTAGGCTGTTTTGAAAATTTTGCCGGTAAAGCTTTTTTAAAAAAGCACAAAAGTACTATACGACTGGCAATGCAAGTGACAGCATTCGCATATCAAGGATATGCGCAAATTCTTGCACTTTTTCTCGGATGGATAGTGTGTAGTCACCTTGCTTGCAATTTTAAAATTGCACCTTTTCCAGCATGACGATAAAGGAGAAATGTATGGCTTTCTTAAAAAGCGAATTTAAAAAGCGAGCTTGAAATGTCGGTTTTCTTGCCTTTTCGTCAGGGTGTTATCGGACTACCGCAACCGGATAGTTTATGGTGTGCTTTCGGGCTAACGGAAAAACCGGAAAAGGATTGGGTCAAATCACTTGAAATTATCCAGCCTTGGCGGGCAGATTTTTTGAATTTTCAGGAAGCGGGTTTCAAATGCTTGCCGGAAATGTCCGATGAAAAGAAAATATTTTCAGGCGGTTTATTGGAGCTCAACAAGCATAAAAAACTCAACCAAAACCGGTTTCTCGCTCTTTTGCGTGTGGTGAAAGCCGGTGGCACAATTATCGTCAGTGGCGATAAATTGTCTGGTGCCCAATCCTTTTTGAAATGGGTTAATGCCATTGTTCCGGTAGAACAAAAACTATCAAAAGCGCATGGTATAGTTTTTTGGTTGACCGTACCGGAGGATCTTCAGGAAAAAGAGCTGGAAAGGCTTGTTGAACGCCCACAATCTTTTGAAGACGGTTTCACAACACAAGCGGGCATGTTTTCGAATGGTCGCATTGACCAAGGTTCGCAAATGTTGGTCAAATATATGGATAGAGTTGTCTTCGGCAAAACGGCCGATTTTGGTGCTGGCTGGGGCTATCTTTCCTATGAAGCGGTAAAGGAGGCCAGAAAGCTCGATGAGCTCGATCTTTATGAGGCCGACTATAATTCTCTTGCTGCTGCAAAGAAGCATCTAGGCAGGCTCTCTGCTCAAATCACGATTGATTATCTGTGGCAGGATATTACACGCGAGCCGATTGAAAGAATTTATGATACAATTTTGTCAAATCCGCCATTCCATGAAGGTCGCGCGGCAGATGTCTCTCTGGGACAAAAATTCATCGAGACTGCTGCCCGACGGTTAAAACCGGGAGGGTGTTTTCTCATGGTGGCCAATCGGCAATTGCCCTATGAAGCAACTTTGCAAAAATGTTTCCGAAAAGTTTTGGTTCTGGAAGAGCAGAGCGGATTTAAAGTGATCGAAGCGCGCAAATAATCCTTTTAAAGGGAGGCGAAGGGAAGAGTAAAAAATACCTCCCGAATTGCTCGAACGCTCGTCAGAGTTGTCTGGACTGGCTATTTAGTTCCAAGTCACGAAAAGAAAATCCGCCTGATCGCAAGACAAAATGGCGAGTAAAAACACGAATCTTAAGACGCAAATTTGCTAATAGTGAAAGATTTGAAAAATCCGACCAAACGGAATTTAAAAATCACGCGGGCAGCAAATATAATGGCCAATGGTGTGTTCCGACTGACTTTAGCACCCGAGGCTGTAATTTTTAAACGATAATGGAGCTTGAGGGGAAACGTAGCAACCAATGCCAGCATGATAGCAATGATAATGGTCGGTTGATTCTACATATCGGAATGATTTTTAGAAACGAATTACCGGCGTTGAAAGCCTGATAAAAATGGGAAATTGAAAGAAAGAGCATCACTGAACAACAACCGTATTCAAAGCATATGCTATCAATCCCCTGAAAAAATAACGCGGCGAAAATTAATCGCCGCGTGTTTCTTCGCTCTCTTTGAGTTCTTCCAATATCGGTGTAGACATGATGTTATAGCCGCAATCGACATAATGAATGTCACCGGTAACGCCGGAAGCAAGATCGGACAAAAGATAAAGTGCCGATTTGCCAATCTCCTCGATATCGACTGTGCGACGCAAAGGTGCATTGCGTTTTTGATAGGAAAAGATGGCGCGTGCCGCACCGATACCATTGCCGGCAAGCGTGCGAACGGGACCTGCAGAAATGGCATTGACGCGAATATTTTGTGGCCCGAAATCGGCTGCCAGATAGCGCACCATCGCTTCAAGTGCAGCTTTTGCAACGCCCATGACATTGTAGTTGGGAACAACATGCTGTGAAGCACCATAGGTCAAGGTCAACAATGCACCACCGTTAGGCATCAGCCTTCCTGCACGTTGGGCAATTTCAGTGAAGGAAAAAGCCGAGATAACCATTGTCCGGCTAAAGTTTTCCCGTGTTGTCACATCGACATAGCGTCCTTTGAGCTGCGATTTGTCCGAAAAACCGATAGCATGAACGACAAAGTCGAGCGCACCCCATTCTTTTTCCAGTCGATTGAAAACAGCATCAACCGAATCGATATTTTCAACATCGCATTCAAGCAAAAGCTTGGATCCGAGTTTTTCTGCCAAGGGGCGGACACGCTTTCCAAATGCATCTCCTTGATAGGTAAAAGCCAGTTCAGCCCCCGCTTTTGCGAGCTGACATGCTATTCCCCAGGCGATTGAATGGTCGTTCGCGACGCCCATTATGAGCCCGCGCTTGCCCTTCATCAAACCTTCCATCATATTCTCCGTAAGCCTGTGGCACTCTCGTAACGAAAGTGTCCGGTTTATTCGTAACGCTGGAAAACCAGCGTTGCATTGGTTCCGCCAAAGCCGAAAGTATTTGACAGGACTGTGTTCAGTTTTTGGTTATCAAGACGTTTGCGTACAATCGGCATATCCGCAAACGCCGGATCAAGCTCATCAATATGAGCACTTTCACAGATGAAATTATTTTTCATCATAAGAAGGGAATAAATTGCTTCCTGCACACCGGCAGCTCCGAGTGAATGGCCGGTCAGCGATTTCGTTGCCGAAATTGGCGGACATGAATCGCCCGAACCGAAGACCTTGCGGATGGCTTCTATTTCGGGCGGATCACCGACGGGAGTCGATGTGGCATGCGGATTGATATAATCAATTTTATTTTTGACTGTTGATAAAGCCATGCGCATGCAGCGCTCTGCCCCTTCACCTGAGGGAGCTACCATATCAAAGCCATCGGATGTAGCGCCATATCCGACGATCTCGGCATATATTTTTGCACCGCGTGCTTTGGCAACTTCCAGCTCTTCAAGCACCAGAACGCCGGCGCCTCCGGCAATAACAAAGCCGTCACGACCGACATCATAGGCACGTGAAGCACTTTCAGGGGTTGCATTGCGTTTGCTTGACATCGCACCCATGGCATCAAAGAGTACCGACAGCGTCCAATCAAGATCTTCGCAACCGCCGGCAAAAACGCGATCCTGCTTGCCAAACTGGATCAGTTCGTAAGCATTGCCGATACAATGATTGGATGTCGAACAGGCGGAGGAAATCGAATAGTTAACGCCTTTTATCTTAAAAAAAGTGGCCAATGTTGCCGAAGCAGTAGAACTCATAGCTTTCGGCACTGCAAAGGGACCAACGCGTTTGGGACCCTTTTGGCGTGCAATATCGGCCGAGTCTACGATTGTCCGTGTTGAAGGCCCGCCGGAGCCCATAATGATACCGGTTTTCGGATTAGAAACTTCCTCGGATGACAAGCCTGCATCGGCAATTGCCTGATCCATTGCAATATGGTTCCATGCAGTTCCCCGCCCGTGAAACCGCATAGCACGACGATCAACCAATGCTTCAATGTCGATATGCGGCATGCCGTAAACCTGACTGCGGAAGCCCAGATCTGCGTATTCCTGCGAAAAACTGATACCGGACTTCGCTTCGCGCAAACTGTTAAGGACTGCTTCAGGGTTATTCCCGATTGATGAGACAATTCCCATACCGGTTACAACTACTCGACGCATCAGTGTCTCCTTGGGTTTCCATAAACAAAGGCTTGCGGCCTTGTCTATCTGAAAGAATACTTGCTATTCCTTGAATAAGGCTACGCGCAAATCGGCAGCCTTATAAATGACTTCACCATCAGCTTTAACAAAACCGTCAGCAATGCCGAGCACAAGCCGGCCACGCATAACACGCTTGAAATCAATTCCATATTCGACAAGTTTTGTCTTCGGGGTAACCATTCCGGAAAATTTTACTTCCCCTGTTGAAATAGCGCGCCCTTTACCGGGTTCCCCCAACCAACCGAGAAAAAACCCCGTGAGTTGCCACAAGGCATCAAGCCCCAAACAACCAGGCATGACCGGATCGCCAATAAAATGACAGGCAAAAAACCATAGATCCGGATTGATATCGAATTCGGCACGAATCAAACCTTTGTCGTGTTCACCACCATTTTCGCTGATTTTTGTAATACGGTTGAACATCAACATCGGTGGAGCCGGCAATTGTGCATTGCCTTTTCCGAACATTTCGCCGCGTGCGCAGCTTAAAAGCTCTTCATACGTGTAGCTAGACTTTTGTTCAGCCATTGTTACTCCATCCGTCAGCACTTTATAACTCTTAGCGCTTTTTACGACATACTCTTAGAGCATATTCAACAATGTTGGAACCGTTTTTCGACAGTTTTTGATGACAAAATACCGTCTTCATCCATTTTATTTTTGAAATTTGCGGCAGAACGCGCGTATAAGTTGAAAAAACATTCATTTAAAGGTGATGAGAACAATCAAGTATACTTGATTGCAAATGCTTTTCAATATATACAAGCTATGGTAAAGATGGTGGGCATTACCAGATAACACGGAAAAAATAGTGATTTATCATTCGCTTGTGGAATTGGAAAAACGCTTACGTGAAAAGGGCTTGCGGCCGACGCGGCAACGCTTGGCCTTGGCGGATTTGTTGTTTTCCAAAGGTAACCGCCATATTGCCGCCGAAGAATTGCATGACGAAGCGGTGAAAGCGTCGGTGCCAGTGTCACTTGCAACAGTCTATAACACTTTGCATCAATTTACCGATGCCGGACTTTTGAGGATTATTGCCGTTGAAGGTTCGAAAACCTGGTTTGACACCAATATATCCGACCATCATCATTTTTTCCTTGAAGGTGAAAATGAAATTGTCGATATTCCTTCCGGTCCGGAAGGAAAGCCGATTGTCGGCAATTTGCCCGAGCCACCGGAAGGCATGGAAATTTCCCACGTTGATCTGATCGTAAGATTGCGCCCGAAAGATTAAGCCGGATAGTAAAACACGGACTATCTTTTTAAACCATATTTATGAACGGAATTCTGGTGGCATGAACCGGAGCTTTCGAAGCTCTATAAGCATATTTAGGCAACACTTGCAGCATAGCTGGTTTTGATAAAAACGAACGGCAGCGTTTTTCACTATTTTCTTGAATGCTCGTATCTTGTTCGACTTCATAGTCGTATATGTCGAAGATATGAAGGTTATTATGTTACCGAAATTACAGTATATTTTTAAAATTTTATTTTGGTGAATTAAAACCGGAAAAATCGGCAGTTTGTAGAAACTGCCCAACTATTTCCTACTCTTCATCACTATCATTATTGTCTTCGTGATTTGCTTCGATTTTTTCCCGTCTTCTTGCCCAGATTCCGGCCGTCTGCGGTTTTACGAAAAATCCGACAACTTCCGGTCTTGCCGCTGCGAGATTTCTTTCAATGCGCAGAACGCATTCTTCTATCTTTGGTGCGGTCAGTTTGTCCTCGAATTCGAGGCTGACATTGACGACCACCTGATTGGGACCCATTTGCTGGGTGATAATTCCATTGACTTTCTGCACATCGGGGTCGGCAGATACAATGTTGAAAATTGCTTTTTGCACTTCGGGAA
Organism: uncultured Bartonella sp.; assembly: GCF_946479275.1. Classification (GTDB taxonomy): domain Bacteria; phylum Pseudomonadota; class Alphaproteobacteria; order Rhizobiales; family Rhizobiaceae; genus Bartonella. The sequence continues at coordinate 207,909 of NZ_CAMLFE010000002.1, read as the reverse complement.
GGGCAGCCTCGCCAAGTAGCAATCCCTTGCATTCGCGTGCAAGAAAAATTGCCGTGACGGCAAGGATGAGGGAAATTCCAAGTGAAGCGATACCATCAAAAATAAAATTGCCCGTAAGAATTGAAGCTGTAATGCCGCTTAAAGCAATCGCAATTCCCAAAAGTGCTGCACTATCTTCGAAAAGAATGGAAAAAACGGTCGGATCTTTGGAACGGTGAACAGCCGCCAGATAGCCGAGTTTACCTTTTGTGCGGCGAAAATGTCTCAAAGCCAAAAGCCATGACGTTCCTTCAAAGAATACCGATAGACCGAGTACAATGTAGTTGACGGTCACATTATGAATTTCCGCAGGGTTGAGAACGTGCAAAACACCTTCAAAAAAGGATACGCCGGCACCCAATGCAAAGACCAGCAAGGCAACGATAAAACTCCAAAAATAGAGCTCCCGTCCGTGACCGAAAGGATGAACCCTATCGGGTGGGATGGATGCACGTCTCAAACCATGGAGTAATAATAATTCATTGCCGGTATCGACAATCGAATGCACACCTTCTGACAACATTGCCGACGAACCGGTAAAAGAAGCGGCAACAAATTTGGTAAGCGCAATGAGAAGATTGCCTGCGAGTGCTGCATAGATGACTGTTTTGGAACCGGAATGTGATGCCATTTAGCGAATGTCCGTAATTAAAGAACGACTCGGGAAACAGGTCGGTTTTTGTCCATGTTTTTGCTGCCATAAGCCGATTGAACGGCGGGTTTTGAAGCCTGCAAAACCATCGGCTTTTCCGATATCATATCCTTGGGATTGCAATTTTGTTTGCAAGTTCAAAACGTCCGATTGGTAAAGCTCGTCGATTTTTTGCCATGGCTCGATAAAGCCACCTTTTCCTTCAATTCCGTCAGAAACAGTGGCAATAAAAAGCGCATAAAGGTCACTCATATTATAGGATTTCAACACATAGAAATTGTCGGTTACAAGAAAGGCTGGTCCCAAACGTCCCTCTGGCATAAGAAGATAAAGCGGGTGGCTTTTATCAAGCGCGGGGACATTTTTATCGGACTGCGGTAACACGCCGAGCTTTTGCCATTCACTTAACATTTTGCCTTGATCGGGGCCTTCCAGAAAACAGCCGACAGTTTCTGGAACTTTAACTTCATAGCCCCAGCCGGCATTCGCCTTGTAACCGTTAAGCTTGAGGTAATTTGCAATAGAAGCAAGAGTATCCGGTGTTGATGTCCAGATATTGCGATGACCATCACCGTCAAAATCGACAGCATATTTCAAATAGGATGTCGGCATGAATTGGGGCTGTCCTAACGCACCTGCCCACGAACTTTTCATGGAAGCTGCATCCATGTAATGGTCCTGTACAATGGTCAAAGCAGCAATAAGCTCGGTTCTGAACAGGTCTTTTCGTGTGCTCATAAACGCTTTGGTTGCGAGAACTTCAAAAGCATTATAGGGGATTTTGACATTGCCATAATTGGTTTCCCGTCCCCATATGGCAAGTGCAATCGAGGCCGGTACGCCATATTGTTTTTCTATTTTTTTTAAAGCTCCACGGTTTTGAGACAATTGCGTTTTGCCATCGCTCATAAGGCGGGCAAGTGTTTTTGCCGAAAAATAATTGGCCGGTGAGCTGAATTCTGCCTGATTTTGGCGCCTTTGGGCTTTCGGTTTTTCTCCAGGAATCACAAGATCGGGTAATGCGAGATTGGGCACGACTGTGGAAAGGGCTTCAGAAAATGTTCCTGGCGAAATTCCTGATTTGAGAGCGTCTTTATAAAAATCCTTGTTAAGCCAATTGGTAAATTGGTTGTTGATCGCATCACGATCAATGGCTACGGCATTTGCCACCAAAGCAGCAAAGAGAATTATAAATGCTGTAAAAAAACGGTAAGTTTTCAACATTCTTCAAAGACTCGTCCTTGCACGTAACGCTGCCGCCAAAGTGCCGTCGTCGAGATAATCAAGTTCTCCGCCAACAGGAACACCATGTGCCAGACGGGTAATTTTTACCGGATAGGAATGGAGTTGGTCAGTAAGATAATGGGCTGTTGTCTGGCCTTCAATCGTCGCATTGACCGCGAGTATCACTTCCTTGACATTGCCTTCGGCCACACGGTTGACAAGGCTTGCTATGTTGAGATCATCCGGTCCGATGCCATCAAGAGGTGAAAGGTGTCCGCCCAGAACATGATATTTGACCTGCATGGTGCCCGCCCGTTCGAGCGCCCACAGATCGGAGACATCTTCGACAACAATGATTGTGGATTGATCGCGCCTCGGGTCAGTGCAAACCGAGCACGGGTCGGATGTATCGACATTACCGCAGACTGAACAAACACGAATTTTTTCAGCAGCATCCTGCATGGCAAGACCCAGAGGTTTTAACAGAACTTCCTTTTTTTTAATCAGGAAAAGTGCAGCCCGTCTTGCCGAACGTGGCCCAAGGCCGGGGACACGTGCAAGAAGTTGGATAAGCTTTTCTATTTCTGGACCCGCAAGATGTTTTGACATGGATGAACTCTTTTAAAAATATATATGCAAACTTCTGGAAAATGCCAGTTATTGAATTGCCGGTTATAGAATTGCCAGCTTTTGAATTGAATCTAACGGATATGCCATCTTTTTATGTGAAGATTATTTTCAGATAGCGACAACAAAAAGCACGAAGATTAAAAACAACTGTTTTGAAATAACGATTATTCTCGCCTCTTCATCACACGCCTTCTTTACTCCGATTCTTTTTACAATCCTGCTTAATACCGGTTGATGATCTGTTTGCATTATCACTATTTGCGAGCGGCAAAAGCCATATTTATCGCGCTCTCATTATTCAAAGTGTAATTGTTTTATATCTTTTCAAGCGAAAGCATGAAACCGAATTTATCGAGCTTTGAAAGAGTGTATAGGCATTTAGCCGATTATTGTTATGGAACTGAAAAACAAAAGCCGTTGTGCTTCCACACAACGAGCCTGTTGTGATGTCTTTTGTTTCCTGTCTTTCCTACCGGTTTCAAAGGTCGTTAACAGAAGGAAACACAAATCAGAATGGCAATTTGAAACCGGGAGGGATCGGTAGACCGGCGGTAATTTCCTTGGTTTTTTCAGCCATTGTGTTTTCAATTTTTGCTTTGGCTTCGTTATGGGCAGCCATGATCAGGTCTTCAAGAATTTCAACTTCATCAGCTTTTACCAGTGAAGGATCAATCTTGATTGCAGAAATGGTTCCCTGACCGGTCAAAGTCACACTGACCAGACCTCCACCTGATGTTCCTGTTTCCTGAATATTTGCCATTTCATCCTGCATGGCTTGCATTTTCGCCTGCATTTCTTTGGCTTTTTTCATCATGCCCATCATGTCACGCATGGGGTTTACTCTCCTTGGTCGTTTTCGTCATCTTCACCCGTCATACCGTCATTGTCCATCAAATCAAGACCATCGTCAGATCTGTTGACACGCACATCGACAATTTTCGAACCGGGGAAATATTTTAAAATCTTGGCAATATCGGGGTCGGCTTCGGCATCCGAAAGCAGTGCCTGATGGGCCTTCTCGTCTTCTTCACGCAAAGTCAATCCGCCGCCTTCGTTGACGACAGTCACAGTCCAGCGTTCGCCGGTCCATTCGCGCAACATTTTGGCTATGTCATGGGCAAAAAAGCGCGGCATCCCTTCGGCAGGTTCGAATTCGATACGGCCTTGGCGGAATGAAACCGGGCGCACAAATTCTTTGACCAGAAGTTTGAATTGCATGTCATTATGCTTGTCGGCAAGATCGACAACATCCTGCAATGAATGAAGGATAACTCTGTTTACTTCCTGTTCGCTGTTCTTTTCTGTTGTTTCGTTATTTTTTTCGGGATCTTGCAAAACCTGTTCGTCCGGCTCCAACGCCGCTGAAGATGTGCTCACCAATTGCATGGTTGGTACTTTTTGCGGGGAAGAGCTTTGGAAATTCTTCTGTTCCGTCGAGGCGTTGTTTCGAGCGCTATTGTCAATCTCTGAACGGGCAGTTTCATGACCTCCCGTCGGAAAACTATTGCCACTACTCTCCGGATTATCCGTCAATGCATTCTTTGCAGCAGATTTTTGTGCGACAATGTTTTTTCCGGAATTGGCACTCGACCCGTTTGAATCGTCCGTGGCTGTTTTAGCATCGGAACTTTGCGGAAGTTTGATCGCAGGCTTTCCCTCGACAAGAGCTTTCAGCGCCTCGTCAAGCGTTGGCAGGTCAGCCGCATGTGTGAGCCGGATCAGAAGCATTTCTGCTGCATCAATAGGACTTGCGGCTGAATCGACTTCTTGAGTGCCTTTAAGAAGCATTTGCCAAGTGCTCGAGAGAACGCGCACGGACAGTTTTTTGGAAAAATCAAGTCCGCGTTCCCGCTCTTCTTCGACAAGCGAAATATCATCGGCTATTTCGGGGGTAAACCGCAGTCTCGTAACAAGATGGTTGAAATCGGCAAGCTCGTTCAAAATGACAAGCGGGTCGGCTCCACCGTCGTATTGATCGCGAAATTCTTTCAAGGCGCCGGCAACGTCGCCTTTCATAATCATTTCAAAAAGGTCGATAATACGGGTGCGGTCGGCAAGCCCCAACATCGTGCGGACAGATTCGGCATCGACCTTGCCGCCACCATGGGCAATGGCCTGATCAAGAATCGAAAGCGCATCACGAACCGAACCTTCTCCAGCACGAGCAATCATGACAAGAGCACTGTCTTCGGCCTCAATCTTTTCGAGATCGGAGATTTTTCTTAAATGAGCCGCCAGAACATTCGAATCAACCCGCCGCAAATTATAGCGTTGGCAACGCGACAAGACAGTAACGGGAACTTTACGAATTTCTGTCGTTGCAAAAATAAATTTTACATGCGGCGGTGGCTCTTCCAACGTTTTTAACAGACCATTGAAAGCCTGTGTTGAAAGCATGTGAACTTCGTCAATAATGTAAACTTTGAAACGTGCGGCAACCGGACGATAGCGTACCTGTTCGATGATTTCTCTTATATCATCAATACCGGTATGGGATGCTGCATCCATTTCGATAACGTCGACGTGCCGGCCTTCCATAATGGCTTTGCAATGTTCGCCAAGCTTGTCCATATGGATGGTCGGTTTATCGATTGTGTCTGTCTTATAATTGAGTGCACGTGCAAGAATGCGGGCCGTCGTCGTTTTTCCTACGCCACGAACGCCTGTCAACATCCATGCTTGCGGTATCCGCCCGCTATCGAATGCGTTTGTGAGTGTGCGCACCATCGGCTCCTGACCGATAAGGTCGGAAAAATTTTGTGGCCGATATTTTCGGGCGAGGACGCGATAGCCTGTCTCTGCCTCAGTGCTTTCCATGTGTTCTTCCAGTTTCTGAAATATAATTTTCCTGAATGTGAACTTTGACGACGTCTGCGTCAACCGGTTGTGTTAAATATAGGATTTCAGGTGGGGATTTTCGACCGTTCAGGCAATTTTTCAAAATACCACTGCCCGAATTTTCCAATAAACAAGACGTGACCTGAATAAGATTTGATTGGTATAATGAGTGGGAGGCTGGCACTGTGACCCGTGCCGAAGCTCGTTAGGGCTGCTTCCTTCCGGACCTGACCCGGTTGGCGAGTGGCTCGTCCACCACCAACCTCCCAGCGTTCATATCGCTAATTTAAAACAAAAAAGCAAGTCGTGAAACGAAAAACATGGAGATAAATACGTTGCAACAGCCATTTAAACTTGATCCACGTTTGGAAAAAGACAGTCTTTTCATTGTCGAGCTTGCCTTATCCGATGTCCGGCTCATGAATGATTCACGTTGGCCGTGGCTCATTGTTGTGCCTCGCATTGCCGGAGCGGAAGAAATACATCATCTTTCCGTTGATGATGAACAGGTCCTTGTTGCCGAAATGAACGAGGTTGCCGTAGCACTTGAAGCCATCACCGGATGCGATAAAGTTAACACAGCCGCTATCGGAAATATCGTGAGACAACTCCATGTGCACATTATTGCGCGCAACGAAGGCGATACAAATTGGCCAAAAACGGTCTGGGGATATGGAGAGCCTATACCTTATAGCGATGAAGCAGCTCATAAGCTTATTCGTAAGCTGCAAATAATGCTGGATTGAATTAAGGCTGGATTGAATATGACATCTTCTGCAATTGCTTTTATCGGAAACCCTATCAACCGTCAGCTTGAAAAACGCACGGATACAATCGTTGCCGAACAAAGAAACCATCATGCGCGTTTTATCGTGCTCAACGGTTTTTCAATCGTCTATCGTAATGTTAACGGGATTGCCGATCTCTATCTTGATGAAAAATCGTTAGAGCTGTTCAAGCCGCAATGGGAAGAAGCCTGCCTGCTTGGCTGGGAAGACGAAAATCCCGTTATTGCTTTGCCGGTTGAAGAATTTGCCGGTCAGCCTCCTTCACCATTCAATCAGGTGGGGTTAAGAGAAGCTTATAGCCGCGCACTTTTTAGCCAGACCCAATCGGGCGTTTTAGCGCAAGCCTATTCATTGCTCATGTGGCACAAAAATAACCGCTTTTGTTCACGCTGCGGCAAACCGAGCCGAATTGCAGCAGGCGGTGCAAAGCGCATCTGTACGGCTTGCGGTACCGAACATTTTCCGAGGACAGATCCGGCTGCTATCATGCTCGTCCATTTTGAGGACAAATGCCTGCTGGCTCGCACACCGAGTTTTGAAAAGGGGCGTTATTCCTGCCTTGCCGGTTTCGTAGAACAGGGGGAGACACTTGAAATGGCGGTGCGTCGGGAAACACGCGAGGAAATGGGAATACCGGTGGGCAAGGTGGTCTATATAGCTTCTCAACCGTGGCCTTTTCCTCATTCATTAATGCTCGGCTGTCATGCGGAAGCGCTTGACGACAAAATTACGATCGGTCATGACGAGATGGAAGACGGGCGCTGGTTTACCCGTCAGGAAGTAGCACTCATGATGGCCGGTCGCCACGAACAAGGCCTGCATTTGCCGCCCCGCGCAGCAATCGCTAATTTTTTGATCAGGCAGTGGCTCGAAAAGAAATTTGTTGATTAGGATATCATTTTAGTGCCGGTACGCTTTCCCAATTTGTGAAAACGTACCGGACCATAGAATAATGAACGACCTTGGCAAACTATCTGCTTATGGTTTTTGTTTTTAAAGCCGGGCAGCTTTTATCATTTACGAATGAAGTGGTATGGAATGTTTTCCCGATAATCGGCACATAAGATCATTCCGGTTAAATCTTCTTTAGTCCATCATTGATTGTCTGTTGCAACAGATGTGGATTTCGGTTCCGGACAAGAATGCGCGTGTAAAACCGAAGATGTGGAAACTTTGCTGGTTAATCGCGTACACAGGGTGGCCATTTGATAGCCGTGATGACCGAAAGCCGTAACGATTATCGGTTTTTAAAATATAATAATTACTCTTACGAAAACTCATGAGCGAAGCGCACATATAGCATTCGACAGCTTTCCGTAAATTCCGGTTATTGTGATTGGGTTTTAGACGAGCTGTTAAACCTCAACCATAGATTTTTGTTTCTCGGGCGGGACTTGCCGGATAGACACCGACTATTCTGACCTTGGTCGAGAAGAAGCTCAATTCTTCCAAAGCAAGGCGAACCATCGGCTGATCGGGGTGGCCTTCAATATCGGCAAAAAATTGTGTCGCATTGAATGTGCCGCCAACCTGATAGCTTTCAAGCTTGGTCATATTGACGCCATTCGTTGCAAAACCTCCCATGGCTTTATAAAGCGCTGCCGGAACGTTGCGCACACGGAAAAGAAAACTGGTCATGACCTTTTCGCCGTTTTCGGGGTTTGGTGCGCGTTTCTCTTCCCTCGAGAGGATAACAAAACGCGTTACATTATTTTCCGAATCTTCGACATTTTCTTCAATAATGTCCAATCCATACAATTTGGCTGCAAGTTTTGGTGCAAGAGCTGCCTGCGTGCGGTCACCTGCCTGTTTGATGAATTTGGCAGCTCCCGCTGTATCGGATGAAACGACAGCCTGCCAATGATTGTCACGGATAATTTTGCGGCATTGTCCCAGTGCATGGATGTGGCTATGAACCGATTTTATCTCTTCACGTTTGACACCCGGCAGCACCATCAATTCAAAATGGATCGGTAAAAAATATTCGCCAATGATGAAAAGTTTTGTTTGCGGCAGCAAATGGTGAATATCGGCAACACGTCCGGCAAGCGTATTTTCAATCGGAATCATGCCAAGGTCGGCTTCTCCGCTCTCGACCGCATGTAAAGCATCTTCAAATGTTGTACAGGGCAATGGCTCCATATCCGGAAATACGTTCCGGCAAGCCGTGTCGGAATTGGCGCCATAATCCCCTTGAAATGCTATTTTATTGGTTTTTGTCATTTTCCTGCCCTGATCATTTCGCGTGCATGTTCGAGATCTTCGATTGTATCAACCCCTAAAGGCACAGTTTCGATAATTTCGGCATCAATACGCATACCTGCTTCAAGTGCGCGCAATTGTTCAAGGCTTTCCCGCTTTTCAAGATAGGAAGGTTGTAGCGAGACAAAACGTTGAAGTGCCTTGCGCTTATAGGCATAAAGGCCGATATGGTGGTAAAGCGGGCCATTGCCATAAGGCGCTGTGGCACGGGTAAAATAAAGGGCACGCAATCTGGTTTTTCCGATCGGCGAACCGACGATTTTCACCACATTCGGATTGAACTTTTCCTCTTCAACCGAAATTTCAGCGCCCAAAGTGGCAATATCCGTTTCAGGGTTTTCAAGTGGCTCCAATGCTGCGGCAATTTCATGCGGCGCAATTGTTGGCAAATCACCTTGCACATTGACGATGACATCAAAACGGTTATCCGGATCAAGAAGCGTTAATGCCTCATAGATACGGTCGGAACCCGACTGGTGGTCGGGACGTGTCATGACAGCTTCCATTCCGTGAGCTTTGACAGCATTGGCAACCTCTTCATGGTCGGTTGCAACAACTACTCTGCCGAGATTTGCCTTATTGGCGCGTTCGGCAACGTGAACAATCATCGGCTTTCCGGCAATATCGGCCAGGGGCTTTCCGGGAAGTCGTGTTGAAGACATGCGGGCAGGAATAAGTATAAGAGTAGAAAAAGCCATCATCATCGTCCTGAAGATTATTATCCCAGTTTATTCTATCCGATTTATAGATGTTGCGTTGATGACGCAAAAGACTTAAATTTTCAACATCTATAAAATTTAAGCGACCGAATTTTTTATGAAGGTATCCACTGTCAATGACCTTATCGCCGCCTGTCTTCTCTGGGCTGTTTTTCTTTTTCTAATCGTTTACGGCAGTGACCTTGTTTATGACCATCAGCAACCGGCAAAAATCGTTTATCCTATTAGTGGTGAGGAAGCACCGGTTACCGAAAAGGCAGAGCCGAAACAACGAATATCACTCATTGAAAGACTTCAACAGGCCGATATAGAAAATGGCCGCAAAGTATTCGGCCAATGCGGTTTATGTCATACACCGGCAAAAAATGGCCCTGCGCGTGTCGGCCCACCTTTATATGGAATAGTGGGAAGGCCATTTGCTTCCGTTTCCGAATATACTTATTCGCGCGCTATGCGGGCAGAAAATGGCAAGACATGGGACTTTGCAACGCTTGACGCCTATCTTGCTTCTCCGCGTAAATATATTCCCGGAACGGCCATGGCTTTTAACGGTGTGAAAGACGAGAAGGACAGAGCCGATCTTATTCTTTATTTGCGTAGTCTTTCCGATGCGCCGGTTGAATTGCCACATTTAACCCCTTAAGAATAACAATCAATAAAATCTGTTTTTTATTGGCTATCTTGAAATCGATTGGGGATTTGATGAAACTCGGATTGGCTTTTTGTCTCTTTTTCGCCCTTAGTCGTATAGCTATCGCTGATCCCGAGTGGCGCACGAGCCTGTCTCTTGGAGTTGAACCCAAATATGGCGCCAATTTTACCCATTATGATTATGTCAATGTGAATGCGCCCAAAGGCGGCACTTTTAACGATAGTCGCACCGGCACATTCAACAGTTTCAACCCTTATATTGTTACAGGTACACCTGCTGCAGGTTTTTCTTCCCGCGGTGGTGGGGAACAATATGATACACTGATGGCACCTTCGACCGAAGAAACGTCGGTCAACTATCCCCTTATCGCCGAAGCTGCACAATATCCGGACGATTTTTCGTGGGTAAAATTCCGCTTGAACAAAAAAGCCCGATGGCATGACGGTCGCCCCATTACTGCCGGGGATGTGGTGTGGAGCTTCAATGTTTTGAAAAGCAATTCGCCATTTTTCAACAATTATTATCATTCGGTCAAAAAAGCCGAAAAAACCGGTGAAAATGAAGTCACCTTTCTGTTTGAAGAAAAAGGCAATCGCGAACTCCCTTATGTGATGGGGCAGATGCCGGTTCTGCCTCAACATTGGTGGGAAGGAACCGATGAGACGGGTAAAAAAAGGGATATTACCGCACCAACTCTCGAAATACCTTTGGGGTCAGGGCCTTACGAGGTTGAAAGTTTTATAGCTGGAAAATCGATCACGTGGAAAAGGGTTAAAAACTATTGGGCAGCCGATCTTCCTGTTAATCGTGGGCGGTTCAATTTTGATAAAGAGCATTATAGCTATTTTCTTGATCCGAACGCTGCATGGGAAGCCTTCAAAAAAGGTAATCTCGTCGACTGGAATTTGGAAAACCGTATCCAGCGCTGGAACCAGAGCTATGATTTTCCTGCGGTCAAAAACGGGCAAATTATCCGGCGCAGTTTCGCCTTTCATGGCTCGGGACGTATGCAAGGATTCTTTATCAATACCCGCCGCCCGCAATTTGCCGACCGGCGCGTGCGTCAGGCACTCAACCTCGCTTTTGACTTCGAGTCTCTCAATAAATCGTTGTTTTTTAATGATTATCATCGGATCTCAAGCTATTTTGACGGGCTTGATCTCGCGGCAAAAGGTTTGCCGCAGGGGAAGGAACTTGAAATTCTTGAAACGGTCAAAGATGAAGTGCCGGCCGAAGTCTTTACCACACCCTTTTCCAATCCCGTTTATGACAAGCCCGATTCATCAAGGCGCTATCTGACAGAAGCCATGCGTTTGTTGAATGAAGCCGGTTGGCATCTGGAAGAGAACCGGCTTGTGAATAAAAAGGGTGAAGTTTTCACATTGGAAGTGATGCTGAGTGATATGGCATTCGAGCGTGCAACGGCACCTTTTATAGCCAATCTTCAACGTTTGGGAATCGATGCATCCATGCGCGTGGTCGACGCATCACAATATCAAAATCGCGAAGCGAATTTCGATTTCGATCTTGTCATCAAGGTCATAGGCCAGAGCGATTCACCCGGCAATGAACAATTGGAATATTGGGGGTCGAAAGCGGCTGACCGGCCGGGAAGCTATAATGTTGCGGGTATTAAAAATCCGGCTGTCGACAAACTTATCGAACGTGTCATCTATGCGAAAGATCGTGAGGAACTCGTTGCTGCAACCCGCGCTCTCGACCGTGTTTTGTTGTGGAATTATTATGTTATCCCGCAATGGTATGCCGAACATCTCAATATTGCCTATTGGGACAAATTCGGCATTCCCGAACCGCAACCGGAAGCAAGTGGCGTTGATATTCCCTCATGGTGGGTGAAGAAAGACGGAAACTAGAACTGCGGTGGACTAGAACGGCCATAACCGGAATTGCTGAAAAATCAGCCGTTTGTCATTTGTTTACCATAAATGTTCCAGAATAGGGGTTCAATTGAACGCACCGGTTTGATTCGCATGTTGCGGGCGTAACAAAACTCATACCGGAAAAAGGATGAAAGAAATATATGGCGGCCTATATAGCGCGGCGTTTGCTGCTGATTATACCGACATTGATCGGCATTTTAACGGTGACATTTGTCATTGTGCAATTTACTCCCGGTGGTCCCATCGAGAATATTATTGCGCAATTGCAAGGGACCGGTGGCGATGCCATGGGGCGGGTTGCCGGCGGTGGTGGCGACCTCGGGCTTTCATCAGAGGTAACGTTACAAGGAAGCGACGCGAGTGCAAAATATCGTGGTGCACGCGGCCTTGATCCGGAATTTATAGCAAAACTCGAAAAGCAATTCGGTTTTGATAAACCGCCGCTTGAACGTTATTTCACAATGTTGTGGAATTATATCCGTTTCGATTTCGGGGATTCCTATACGCAAGGGCGTTCTGTCGTCGATCTTATCAAAGGTGCCTTGCCGGTTTCGATTTCTTTAGGGCTATGGCAATTGTTGATTTCTTACGCAATTTCCATTCCTCTCGGTATCCGCAAGGCTGTCAAGGATGGCTCCACATTCGATATATGGACAAGTGCCGTTATTATTATCGGTTATGCAATACCGAGTTTCCTGTTCGGTATTCTGTTAATGGTGCTTTTTGCCGGAGGGTCATTCTTCGACTGGTTTCCATTAAGCCATTTGACATCCGAAAATTTTGATGAATTGTCGCTTGGCGGTAAAATTCTGGATTATTTCCACCACCTTGCTTTGCCACTCACAGCCATGGTTATTTCGGCTTTCGCCACTACAACATTGCTGACCAAAAATTGTTTTCTGGAAGAAATCAGAAAGCAATATGTGGTCACTGCACGGGCAAAAGGTTTAAGCGAACACGCAGTTCTTTACGGGCATGTCTTCCGCAACGCCATGCTTGTTGTCATTGCAAGTTTTCCGGCAGCTTTCATTGCTTCATTTTTCACCGGCTCACTGCTTATCGAAATGCTATATTCATTAAACGGAATGGGGCTTTTAAGCTATACATCCATTGTCAATCGTGATTATCCGGTTGTGTTCGGCTCGCTCTATATTTTCTCGTTGATCGGGCTTGTTGTGAGCCTTATTTCCGATCTCACATACATGCTTGTCGATCCACGTATCGATTTCGAGAAGAGGGACGTTTGATGAGCGAGCAAACTTCCGGACAGACAATCGACGTGACAAAGTCATTAAAACCCCGCCGCAACAAAAGGCCGTTTTTGTCGCCGCTTAATGAACGGCGCTGGAGAAACTTCAAGAAAAACCGTCGCGGCTGGTGGTCGTTGTGGATTTTCCTTATTCTTTGCCTCTTTTCTTTTGGCGCCAATTTTATTGCAAATGACCGACCGATTATCGCATCCTATAAGGGCGAACTGCTTTTTCCGGTGCTTTTCGACTATCCCGATTCCAAATTTGGCGGTGTTCTTGCAACGGTCGATTTCCGGGAAGATTATATCAAGAAAGAAATCAGCGAACATGGCTGGGCGATATGGCCGCCGGTGCATTATTCCTATGATACAACAGTTGGCAACAAGCCTGTTGCGCTGGCTCCGCCATTCTGGCTCCAAAGTAAAGACGAACGGTGCAAGAATTACGCTCTCGGTGCAAATGATCCCGAATGCACAATCGGAAACTGGAATTGGCTTGGTACAGATGACCAGACACGTGATGTTTTTGCGCGTGTGCTTTACGGCTTTCGTGTTTCCATATTGTTTACGGTTATCTTGACGGCGGTTTCTTCGATTATCGGCATTGCTGCCGGTGCAGTGCAGGGATATTTCGGCGGTTGGGTCGATCTCATTTTCCAGCGTTTCATCGAAATCTGGTCTTCGGTTCCCGCACTTTATCTCATCATTATTATGGCGGCGGTTCTTGCCCAAGGCTTCTGGGTTCTGTTGGGAATTATGTTGCTGTTCCAGTGGGTGGCGCTGGTTGGCGTCGTGCGTGCAGAATTTTTGAGGGCCAGAAATTTTGAATATGTCAATGCAGCAAGGGCGCTGGGCGTGCCGAATATCACGATCATGATACGCCATCTTCTCCCCAATGCCATGGTTGCAGCACTCACCTATTTGCCGTTTTTGTTGACAGCCGGTATTTCGACTTTGACCGCGCTTGATTATCTCGGTTTCGGTTTGCCTCCCGGGTCGGCCTCGCTTGGAGAACTCATGCGGCAGGCGGCGACCAATCTCAATGCTCCGTGGATTGGCATTACCGGCTTTGTTGCTATTGCGGTCATGTTGTCGCTTCTGGCTTTTATCGGTGAAGCCGCCCGTGATGCTTTCGATCCGAGGAAGACATTCCAATGACAGCTTTGCTCAGTGTTCGCGATCTTTCAGTGATGTTTCGTCAGGATGGCAAGGAAACACTTGCCGTCGATCACATCTCGTTTGACATCAATTCCGGTGAAACACTTGCGCTTGTCGGCGAGTCGGGTTCTGGAAAGTCTGTAACCGCGCTTTCTATTCTGAAGCTGTTATCCTATCCGATGGCAAGCCACCCTTCAGGCGAAATTTTTTTTGACAATAAGGATTTAATGAAGCTTGATGAAAAATCTTTGCAGAAAGTTCGCGGTAAAGACATTGCAATGATTTTTCAGGAACCGATGACTTCGCTCAATCCCCTTCACACAGTGGAGCGGCAAGTGAGCGAGGTGATGAAAGTTCACGAGGGCATGTCGGATAAAGACGCTCGCCAACGTACCATCGAGCTTCTCACACAAGTGGGAATCCGCGAGCCGGAAAAACGCTTGTCGTCATTTCCCCATCAATTATCCGGCGGTCAGCGGCAACGCGTTATGATTGCAATGGCACTTGCCAATAATCCGCAACTTCTTATTGCCGACGAGCCGACAACCGCACTTGATGTAACAGTGCAGGCGCAAATTCTCGAACTTCTTGAAAAGCTCAAGCAAGAGCGTTCGATGTCTATGCTCTTTATTACCCACAATCTCGGTATTGTGAGGAAATTTGCCGACCGTGTTTGTGTCATGACCGGCGGAAAAATTGTCGAGACGGGAAAAACCGCTGACATATTCAATCACCCGCAACATGACTATACCAGAAAACTGCTTGCAGCAGAGCCGAAAGGAAATCCGCCGAAAGCCGATAAAAACGCTCCTGTTGTGATGGAAGGGGAAAAGGTCAGAGTCTGGTTTCCGGTTAAAAAAGGTTTTTTCCGCCGCACAGTCGATTACATCAAGGCGGTCAATGATATTGACGTGACCATACGTGAAGGACAGACATTGGGCGTTGTTGGCGAATCCGGTTCGGGAAAAACCACGCTGGGTCTCGCGCTCACCCGTATGATTTCTTCACAAGGCCATATCCGTTTTAACGGGAAAGATATTGAACATTTTTCCTTCAAACAGATGCGACCTTTGCGCCGTCATATCCAGATTGTTTTTCAGGATCCGTTCGGCTCGCTGTCGCCAAGAATGTCGGTTGGTGAAATTATCGCCGAGGGGCTGCTCATTCACGAGAAAAACTTGAATTACGAAGAACGCGATGAGCGTGTTGTCCGCGCGTTAGAAGAAGTTGATCTTGATCCTGAAACGCGCAATCGCTATCCGCACGAGTTTTCCGGAGGTCAACGCCAGCGTATTGCAATTGCCCGCGCCATGGTTCTCAATCCGCGTTTTGTGATGCTCGATGAACCGACATCGGCTCTTGATATGAGCGTTCAGGCGCAAGTGGTCGATTTGTTGCGCACTCTTCAACAAAAGCACAATCTTGCCTATCTCTTTATCAGCCATGATCTGAAAGTTGTCAAAGCATTGGCCAATGATCTTATTGTCATGAGAAATGGTCAAATGGTTGAACATGGACCGGCGGAAGAAGTGTTTTCATCACCCAAAACCGAATATACCAGAGCTTTGATGAATGCCGCTTTCGATTTAAGTGTCGATAAGAATGACATTGCCGATGCTTGATATTTATCAAGCGTGAATACAGACAAGCAAAGCAAAAATGCAATTTCTGCTTATAAAAACTGAAGGGCAGTTTAAAAACTGAAGGGCAGTTTTTTTGTTGTGCATTTTTAAGTCATCCAGCTATTTGATTGACCAGCTTTTTGATTGGCAAAGTTTTCTGGCCGGTAGAATCTCTGCTTTCAAAAATTTTGAAATTTTCTTTTGTTTTCTTTGAGTGAAATAAAAATCAGGGCGATAAACATCAGCAGAAATGCCGAGGCGATAGTGCATCACTTGGCTGGAATAGCTTCAAGAAATAACAATTATCTTTTTGTTGAACAAAGCGCATAAGAGAGGATTTTTTCGGGTTTCAAAGCCGGCAATCGTCGGAAGTGTTGTGTTGAAGTTATGAAAGAGCATTAGAGCCTTCATCAAAATAAAGCCGGAAGTCTTGAAAAGTTTTTGATCCGCTCAATGTCTTTTACCTATCAGACGGACAGGAGAAAGACATTATGACAAAAGCACATAAAAATGAGCCAAAGTTGCCCGACCATAAAAAGAAGCCAGAAAATAGGTATGAGCGCCGTCACGACACCATGCCGGCTGGCAATGCCTATAAAACCAATGAAACGCTTCTCGATGCGGGTAATCTTGAAGATTATAACGGTCCATTATCGGATTCCGACAGTCCATTATTGGAAAAGAACATTGCTTCCGATAATTTGTCGACCGACAAACAGAAATAATGTTTTCAGAACAATTGGCCCCGACATTCAAAATGGTCTGACTTCGTTAAAAAGACCGGGTTAGAAAGACAGAGCTGGAAAGACGGGGCTAAAAATACGTGTTTCGAGCGGCGTTGTTTTAAAATAACAAACCGCGTTTTTATTTTTGTGCCGAGGCTCTTTTTTTATAGCGGATTGTCTCGAAGCGGGCTGATAACCCGTCGTAAAGGAGCAGCCTTCCGACAAGCGGCTCACCGCAACCGGTAATGATTTTTATGGCTTCCATGGCTTCTAACGAACCGATAACACCGGGAAGAGCACCGATGACGCCGGCTTCTGCACATGTCGGTATAACACCTTTGGGTGGTGGGGTCGGAAAGAGATCGCGATAGGAAGGATGTTCGCCGCCAAGATAAGGCATGAGGACCGTTAAAGAGCCGTCAAAACGCCCGATTGCACCGCTGACAAGCGGTTTTTTCAAATTTTCGCAACTATCGGCGAGCAGATAACGGGTGGTAAAATTATCCGAACCATCAATGACAAGATCGAATTTGCCGATAATTTCGGCAGCATTTTCTTCCGTTAGTCTTAAAGGATAAAGGTCGAGTTTGACGTGCGGGTTGATCGCTTCGAGCGTTTCGGCAGCACTTTTAGTCTTTTTTTCGCCGATCGCCGAAGTTTTGTGGATAACCTGCCGTTGCAGGTTTGAAAGCGAAACCACATCATCGTCGATAATACCAAGAGTGCCGACACCGGCGGCCGCAAGATAGGTTAAAACCGGCGCTCCAAGCCCGCCCGCACCGACAACCAGCACTTTTGCAGCTTTAAGTTTTTGTTGACCGGCACCACCGATTTCCGGCAAAAGAATGTGGCGTGCGTAGCGCTCTATTTCTTCCTTGTTTAATTTTTCATCTGGTGCTTGCGTCATGCCTTAACCCTTGTCATATTTTATTCCTATCTAATGACTCATGGAACGATTGACCAGCCCGCTTTGATTATATGAGGCAAATCTTATGAAAATAGCTATCCAGATGGATCATATCTCTACCATCCATATCAAGGGAGATACAACATTTGCTCTGGCATTGGAGGCGCAAAGGCGGGGACACGAACTGTTCCATTACACACCCGATCGGCTTTCTATGCTCAATGGCGAAGTGACCGCCCGCATCGAAGCGTTGAAAGTGCGTGACGAGGAAAACAATTATTACGAATTGGGTGAGGCAAAGCGCACGCCGCTTCAACAAATGGATGTTGTCCTGCTCAGGCAGGATCCTCCGTTCGACATGAATTATATTACGACCACGCATATTCTTGAACGCATAATGGATAAGACTTTGGTCGTGAATGATCCGAATTGGGTGCGCAATAGTCCTGAAAAACTCTTTGTTACAGAATTCCCCGATCTGATGCCGGAGACGCTCATTACTCGTGACGCCAACGAGGTCAATGATTTTCGTTCCGAATTTGGCGATATTATTATCAAACCACTTTATGGAAATGGCGGGGCAGGGGTTTTCCTTTTGAAAAAGGACGACAAAAATCTCGGCTCGCTACTTGAAATGTTCAACGAGCTTTATCCGGAAGCTTTTGTCGTGCAACGTTATCTGAAGGATGTAAGCGCCGGTGACAAGCGCATCATATTGATTGACGGGGTGGCTGTAGGGGCCATCAATCGCGTTGCCGCATCGACCGATGCCCGTTCCAATATGCATATTGGTGGCCGTGCGGAGAAAACGGAATTAACCCGCCGCGACCTTGAAATTTGCGAACGGATTGGCCCGTCTTTGAAAAAGCGCGGTCTTATTCTTGTGGGGATCGACGTTATCGGCAACTATATGACCGAAATCAACGTTACTTCGCCAACAGGGGTGCGCGAACTGAAACGTTTTGGTGGTGCGGATGCCGCAAAAATCTTCTGGGATAGTGTGGAAAACAAATTAAAAGGTTGAAAAAGCCGAGATAAAGATAGTCAACAATAGCTTTAGACTGTATGAGGTTTTTATCAGACATTGTAACAAGCATTATGAGAGAAATAACAATCCATTGTTAGCCTTGTTAGAAAAAGCTGCCGGTTGTCCAGGAGTGCATGGATGAACAGATTGCTTGCAACGGTTGTGGGAGTGGTATTGGCCACTACGTGTTTGTGCAAAACCGCCTTAGCTCGCGACTATATCCAGATATCCGGTTCGTCGACCGTTTTACCCTATGCCAAGATAGTTGCAGAAACATTTGGCGAAATTTTCACAAATTATCGCACACCTGTTATCGAATCGGGTGGTTCTGGTGCAGGTATAAAAGAATTTTGTCGTGGCATCAGTGAAAATACTATAGATATTGCCAATGCTTCGCGGCCGATAAAAAATAGCGAATTGAAAGCCTGTTTTGATGCCGGTGTCACGGAAGTTGAAGAAGTCCGCATCGGCTATGACGGGATAGTTTTTGCAAGTGATATTCACGGGCCAAATCTCGATCTGACGCCTATCGATGTTTATAAGGCATTGGCAGCTCAAATCGTTGTTGACGGGAAACTTGTTTCCAACAATTATAAAAAATGGAAAGAAATTGACTCCAAATTGCCCGACTGGGATATCAATGCATATATTCCCGGCGAGAAACATGGAACAAGAGAGGTCTTTGAGGAAAAATTGATGGCAGAAGGCTGCAAACAAAGTGGTGCAGCCGAAAGCATGAAAACTCTTTCTATGGATGACAAGGCAATAACAGCAGCCTGTATAAGCATTCGCAAGGATGGCAAGGCTGTCGATATTGATGGCGATTATTCCGAAACTCTCGCGCGTGTCATGTCGAATAAAACAGGGATTGGGGTTTTCGGTTTGGCATTTTACGAAAATAATGCAGACAAGCTGAAACTTGCGACAGTCAACGGCGTGATACCCGGAGTTGACACGATTTCAAGCGGAAAGTATCTGGTTTCCCGCCCGCTTTTTTTCTATGTCAAAAAAGCCCATTTGGGGGTCATTCCGGGTATGAAGGACTATGTCGAATTTTTCTTGTCTGACCAGATGATCGGACCGGATGGTCCGCTTGCCGATTATGGTCTTATACCTGCTCCTGATAGCGAACGGGAAGCACAAAGGGCTGCATTTGAGAGTGGAACTGTCATGTCAATTGATAAATGAAATGAGCAAACGCGGGAAATTCCCGCGTTATTTTTGAAATAAAACCGGAAAATGGAATGTCCATATCACTATTAATCTTGGTTGTTTTTGCTCTTGGCATTGTCGGTTTCGTGCTATCGGGGAAACGTGCCGTTACAATCGAGAAAATGGGTAAAAAAATGCATTCCCGACCATATTATTATGGTTGGTGGACATTTCTATTGACGGTTGTTCCCGCTGTTCTTTTTCTTCTTCTTTGGCAATTGGGAAGTACAATCTATCTTGAAGCACACGCTTCTTCCCGGCTGACAGACATCATAAAAAGTGGAGAGTCGTTAAACCACAATTTGGCATTAAGCACTGTTGATAGTCTCACTCATGCTTTTTCAGTCGCTCAAGCCAATATTGCCGATTTTGATCGTGATAATTCGTTGTCTTCACTCACTTATGAAAAAATACGTACCGATATGGCAAAAAAAGGCATTATGCTGCCAAGTGAAGGTGCGGATAGTCTCATTCCAGTTGCTATGGAATGGTATAAAGGGGCAACGAAGTCCCATTTCTATTGTTTGATTATCACATTGATTATTGCAATTGTTGGCCTGTTTTGTGGTATTCGTGGTGTGGGAGAGAAAAAACGCGCCCGCAACAAAGTTGAAAAGATGGTCTTTGCCGGCCTTGTTATCGCCTCTATCGTTGCAATTCTTGCAACCGTCGGCATTTTCTTTTCGATGCTTTTCCAAACAATCAGTTTTTTCAAAGTTGTGCCGTTGTCGAATTTCTTTTTCGGTACTGTTTGGGATCCGCGTTTTAGTGCAAGTGGCTCGGCGGCTACTGTTGGACAATTCGGTTTGCTGCCGCTTTTGGCCGGCACGCTCTATATTGCATTGGTTTCGATGATCTTCGCTGTTCCTGTCGGGCTTTTTGCCGCAATTTATATGTCGGAATATGCTTCCCGTCGTATGCGGGCAATTATCAAGCCGCTATTGGAAGTTCTGGCCGGTATTCCGACAATTGTTTACGGGTTTTTCGCTCTGGTTACTGTCGGGCCGTTTTTACGTGATCTTTCAATTGCTATTGCAGGCGGGCAAGGCTTCATTATGTCACAGAGCGTTTTGACAGCCGGCCTTGTCATGGGGATTATGCTGATACCTTTTGTCTCTTCGCTTTCCGACGATATTATTTCGGCGGTACCACAGGCTTTGCGTGATGGTTCATACGGGCTTGGAGCCACACAGTCGGAAACCATCAAAAAAGTTATTCTTCCGGCAGCTTTACCAGGAATTGTGGGTGCAGTGTTGCTCACCGCATCGCGTGCTATCGGCGAGACGATGATTGTCGTTCTTGCAGCCGGTGTTGCTGCAAATCTGACACTCAATCCGTTCGAGGCAATGACAACAATAACAGTAAAAATCGTCAATCAGCTAACCGGTGACCTTGAATTCAATTCGCCGCAGACATTGGTTGCATTTGCGCTCGGTATGACGCTTTTTGTACTGACACTTTTAATGAATGTTTTTGCGCTTTATGTCGTGCGTAAATATAGGGAACAATATGAATGAGTAACGTTGTTCAAACGCCAAGACGCGACATCGGGCTGAAGCGCCGTTATCGGGCGGAACGACGCTTTCGTGCCTATGGGCTTTTAGCAATCGGTGTGGGGCTTTTATTTCTCGTTATTCTTTTGTGGTCTATTATCTCTCAGGGGGTGAGTGCGTTTCAGCAGACAACAATGACCTTGCCTGTCTATTTCGATGAACACATTATCGACCCGAAAGGCGAGCGGCTCACAAATCCCAAAGTTCTTATTACTGCAAATTATCCGCTTCTTGTGCGCAACGCTCTTGCTGAAAAACTCGGTATCGATAAAAATGATCATCCTGCAATGCGCGAACTCAATCGTATGATTTCTGGCGGCGTGCGTGTCGAAATACGTGAGCTTCTTATCGAGCATCCCGATTATATCGGTAAAACCCGCACTATTGATGTGTTAGCCGCGGCCGATATAGATTCTGCTTTCAAAGGGCAAATCGACCTATCTGTTCCAGAACAAAATCGTAAAGTCACCAATCGCCAGATCGGGTGGATGGAAAAACTCGCTTCCGATGGCACGCTTCATAAAGCCTACAATAAAGGACTCTTTACATTCGGGGCCTCAAGTCGTCCGGAAACTTCCGGACTTGGCGTTGCGATTATCGGTTCGGCTTATATGATGGCTATTGTGTTGATATTGTCTTTGCCAATCGGGGTTGCAACAGCCATTTATCTTGAAGAATTTGCCCGCCGCAGCAAATTCAATGATATCATAGAAGTCAACATCAATAATCTTGCGGCTGTTCCCTCTATTGTTTTCGGCTTGCTGGGGCTTTCCATCTTTATCAATTTTCTGCATCTGCCGCGCGCTTCGTCAATCGTCGGAGGTCTCGTATTAACGCTCATGACGCTGCCAACCATCATTATTGCAACGCGTGCTGCTTTGCGGGCGGTTCCGCCTTCAATTCGGGATGCGGCGTTGGGGCTTGGAGCATCAAAAACGCAAACCATTTTTGGTCATGTTTTGCCGCTTGCTTTGCCTGGAATTCTTACCGGTACAATTCTCGGACTTGCTAGGGCTTTGGGGGAGACAGCGCCGCTTTTGCTGATCGGCATGGTTGCTTTTGTTGCAAATTATCCGGCAACCCCGATGGAACCGGCAACAGCTTTGCCGGTGCAAATTTATATGTGGGCAAATGAACCGGAACGCGCCTTTAATGAACGTACATTCGGGGCGATCATTATTTTGATGGCGTTTCTCGCTATCATGAATATAGCCGCCGTATTGCTGCGCCGTAAATTTGAACGGCGCTGGTAGAATAAACGTTGAACATATTGATTTAGCGAGCCTGTTCTGGCTCAAGACGAAATAGGATTAGGTCGATAATGAAAATCAAGATGCGTGGTCAGGATGTCAAAGTGTTTTATGGCGCCAAAGAAGCTTTGCATGGTGTCAGCCTTGATATTCCCGAACATCAGGTTATGGCATTGATTGGTCCGTCCGGTTGCGGGAAGTCAACGTTCCTGCGTTGTCTCAATCGTATGAATGATACAATTGACGGGGCAAAAGTCACCGGCCTTATCACTCTTGACGGGCAGGATATTTATGATCCCGACATTGACGTTGTCGAATTGCGTGCCCGTGTCGGTATGGTCTTTCAAAAGCCCAATCCTTTCCCGAAGTCCATATACGAGAATGTCGCTTATGGGCCGCGTATTCATGGACTTGCCAAATCACGCAAGGAGCTTGATGCGATTGTTGAGCAAAGCCTTGTCAAGGCCGGTTTATTCGATGAGGTAAAAGACCGGTTGAACGATGCCGGAACCGGTCTTTCAGGTGGCCAACAGCAACGCTTGTGCATTGCACGCGCCATTGCGGTCAGTCCGGAAGTGATCTTGATGGATGAACCATGTTCTGCACTCGACCCGATTGCAACGGCCCGCATTGAAGAATTGATTGATGATTTGCGCCAGAATTTTACAATTGTTATCGTTACCCATTCAATGCAGCAGGCTGCACGCGTTTCGCAATATACGGCGATGTTCCATTTGGGAGATCTCGTTGAAGTAGGCGAAACCGAGATGATGTTCACATCGCCAAAAGAGCAACGTACACAAGATTATATTACCGGTCGTTTCGGTTAAATTCAGGGAGCACGCTTATGCCAATAAATCATACCGTCCGTTCATTCGATGAGGAGTTGGGCTACCTTGAAGCAAAAATTGCGAAAATGGGAACTTTTGCCAGCGAGATGATCGAAGAAGCAGTCAATGCTGTCGTGAATAATGATCTGAAGCTCGCTAAAAAAGTCATTTCCGATGACATGTTTCTTGATGAAACCGAACGCGAAATTGACGAAAAGTCGGTGGCAATTATTGCCAAACGTCAGCCAATGGCGGTGGATTTGCGCGAAATTATCGGTGCTATGCGCATCGCTGCCGATCTGGAACGCGTTGGCGATATGGGCAAAAACATTGCAAAAAGGGCGGCCGCTATTGTCGAAAGCCGGCAACCGGCAAGCTTATATCATGGCCTGCAATCATTCGCGACACTAACGCTCAACCAGCTCAAGGAAGTGCTGGACGCCTATGCCAGCCGCTCGCTTGAACGGATTGATGCCGTGCGTAACAGGGATGAAGAAATTGACGCTATGTATACGTCGCTGTTTCGCGAGCTCCTCACTTATATGATGGAAGATCCGCGCAATATTACAGCTTGCACGCATTTATTGTTTTGCGCCAAAAATATCGAGCGTATCGGCGATCACGCAACCAATATTGCAGAGACATTGCACTATATCATGACCGGTACTTATTTGAGCACGGATCGCCCGCGCGATGACACCACCTATAAGGTTGGTGCTGACGGAAAAACTGCAAAATAATATCTGACATAACGGAGCATTTCGTTCGGGAAACGTGGCATAGTGACGCCCCTAAAACGCTTGCGTCCCGTTGCAATGAAATCCCAGTGCTATGACGCTTTATTGTTTGATGAAGCAGGAACACTCTTTTTCAGTAACAATAATAGCTAGCCCTCATTTTAGAATGGGTGTTCTGCCAGTAAGATGTTCATTTTCTTAATTAGGGGAGCGCTTCGACACTTGTCCGCGCGTTCGACCGTCAAAATACGTAGGCGTGTTTGTTATAATAGACACGGCTTTTTATGTCTTTTCTTTAAAAAACATTTTTTCTCACACGCAATCGAAGTTTTTCCAAACGTCCGGATCAGGCAATAAACGCGCTTCAGACAAACACCGGATAAAGTGTTTTCCGGTAACAAATGAGGAAATAAAAAGCGGAATTGCCGGCTCAAAACAGGGAAAGCAAATTAAAGACAACAACGCGAATGCGCAGAACGCCAATAAAGGGAAAGTAGGAAAAGTCGAAAAATCTAAAGAAAAAATGAAAAGAAATATCCGCGTGGAGAGCTCTAAAACCTAGCTAAAGCAATCGGTAAAATTGCTGTCTGACATTATCGTTTGAGGAATTCTGTGGCCGCTTTTTGAGAAAAAATCAGACGTTTTGAACAATTTGTCGGTTTAGCGTTAACAATTGGTGAAGAACCGCAGTGACAAACTCGCAGGAAATGACCTTCAAGCAGATGATGTGAACGTATGTTGCTGTTAAATTAGTTATAAAATGACAAATAAAAACAACATGTTATGTTTTAATTCCGGATACAGTCGGGTTGTTTTGGATTTGTGATTTCAATGTTGGTCATTGCCGTTGTCCATGGGGCGCAAAAACGCGGTTAATTAATTTTAAAAGGTTTAAAGCGATAGTCATTTTCAGGGATTTTGGTTCAATAAACCGGATCGCAATGGAGGTGTAAAAAGCACTGCCTTCATTTGGCCTTTTTTTGCCTTTGTTTTTATAGGGTGAGAAAGAAAACGAAACTTAAGAATGGTATTTGATAAGATGAAAAAACTCCGTTGGGCAAGTACCGCTGCAATCATGCTTGCACCGTTCATCGTTACAGGCTGTGCATCGACCCATTTCGGTTTCGGGCATAAAAATAACAATAAACAGGCCTCTTTTCCCCTGACAGAGCGTACTTGCCTGATGCGGGCAATGTATTTTGAATCAAATCGTTCAAGTCGTGATGGTATGATTGCAGTTGGTACCGTCGTCATGAACCGTGTGAATTCGACTGCTTATCCGAAGACAATTTGCGGCGTTGTTGGTCAGCCCAATCAATTTGCTCCCGGAGTTTTGACCAAACCGATGACCGAGCCTGCTGCGATGGCAAGAGCGGGTGAAGCCGCTGACGCGGTATTACGCGGCGAGCGGGCGAAAAAGAGTAAGAATGCCATGTTCTTTCACACCGCCGGTCTGACATTCCCTTATAAAAATATCCATTATGTTCAAGTTGCCGGTGGCAACGCATTTTATGAAAAGCGCGGGCGTGACGGCGAATTGCAAGTTCCGACCAATGACGCGCCCTATGATGTCGCTTTTGCTTTTGCACAGGAAAAGAGCGGAAAAGCGCCCCAATTTACGACTCCGGGACGAGGCGCCCAACCGGTAGCCCCAAAAGCGGTTTCGGAACCGGCACCTGCACTTCCGGTCAAGACAGCTCCGACAAGCGAGCCAGTGATGATTGCACAGGCTCAACCCGTACCGGTTGAAGCCAAACCTTTTTCAACACACAAAAGCGTAGCTACTCACCAAACCAATACGATTGTAGCAGATGCAAAGCCGGCAGTATTCCATGCAAAGCCGGTTGAAAAGGCTCCAGAACCCGATCTACCATTCCAAACGGCACCGACTCCTGCTCCAAAACAGGTTATGGTCGCCGATGCGCATTATAATTATGCCCCGAAGCCTGCAACCCGTTCGGTTGACCATACGCAAACAGGTTCAACAACCGTTGGCTATCCTACACCATCGAAGGAAAAAGTCGATGAAATTGGCGCTATTTTACAAAAACAGGATAAGAACAAAAGGTTCTGATGCGGTTTCGTGAAATAGCTTGATTGAAAGCGCATTTTACAAGCTACCCTATGCAAAAAGCCCGCAATAACTGCGGGCTATTTATTAGAATTTTCTTTTTCCGGCAATTTTTGCCAATTTGATTTCTAACCGCAGCGACGTTTTAAGGCCGTTAGAATATATTCAAAACGTTTGCAGTGTCGTGATGAGTTTTAAGAATATTGTTTTTCTTTATGAAAAATAAAATTAAAATATTTATATCAATGTTGCTTAAAAACAATTTTTTATAATAATAAAAATAAAAATTGAAAATCAATATATATAATAAAGATATTATTTTTAGTAATTTTAAGTGTTATTTTTTAATAGTTTCATTTCTAAGTTTTGAAAATTTATCGGATAAACATTAAAAATGACCCGCCACATGAAAGTGACGGGTCCAGTTTGAACTCGGTCCAATGTTGGTGACATTTTTTAACGCTTGGGAAACAGGAATTTTTGTTTTTATTAAGGCCTAGTCTTTCAAAGCATAGGCAATGACATAATCACCCCGTTTCGGATTTTGACGCGCACCACCTGCGGTAATGACAATATATTGTTTGCCAGTTTTTGGCGAAATATAGGTCATAGGGCCGCCTTGACTGCCGACAGGCAAACGTGACTTCCAGATTTCTTTGCCTGTGCGGCTATCGAACGCACGCAAATAGAAATCCTGCGTTCCGGCAAAGAACACAAGGCCGGATTGTGTTGCTAAAGAGGGACCAAGTGTCGGCATTCCGATCGGAACAGGCACGCCGAGTGCGATATTGAGCGGCCCCGTGTCCCTGACAGTGCCAACCGGAACCTGCCAGACAATTTTGCGGGTTTTGAGATCAATTGCCGACATTGTGCCAAAAGGCGGCTTCTGACAGGGGACGCCAAGCGGCGAAAGGAAGCGCATGCGCATGGCACCGAAGGGTGTTCCGGCCATGGGTACAATGCCCATTTCAATGCCGGACGCACTTTCGGGAATATCTTTGCGCTCTACAAGATAATTGGCGAGGCCGAGCCTCATATCATTGACGAAGACATAGCTCAATGTCGGATCAATCGAGACAGATCCCCAATTCATACCACCGAGTGACCCCGGCATCTGCAATGAATAATCAAGCCCCGGAGGAGTGAACACCCCCTGATGACGCATTTTGGCAAATTCGATCCGGCATAGAAGCTTGTCGAATGGCGTGGTTCCCCACATATCGGCTTCCGTTAAAGTTGCATTGCCGAATGACGGCATTCCGACAGAGAAGCGCTGCGTTGGCGAATAACGTTCACCGGCAACATCTCCCTGCGGTACCGGTTTTTCTTCGACATCAGCAATCGGTTCGCCGGTTTCACGGTTAAGCAGGAAGACCTCTCCCTGTTTGGTGACCTGAACAAGTGCCGGTACGATGTTTCCATCATCATCGGGTGCATCAAGCAGGACAGGTTGTGCGGGCGTATCAAAGTCCCAAATGTCATGATGGACAAATTGGTAATGCCAACGTACCTCGCCGGTTTTCACATCGACCGCAACAACAGAAGACGAGTATTTATCGTCTTCGGCTGTGCGATAGCCAGCCCAGAAATCCGGTGTCGAATTTCCTGTCGGTAAATAGACAAGCCCGAGTTTTTCATCATATGACATTGCCGCCCAGACATTCGGTGTTCCACGTGTATAGGTTTGTCCTTCCGGCGGAAGTCCGTGAATATCTGGATTGCCGGGATCCCAAGCCCAGACAAGACGGCCGTCTTTTACATCATAGGCTCTGACAACCCCCGGTGGTTCGTCTGTCGAGAAATTGTCGGCCACGCGCCCGCCGACAATGACAACGTCACCGGCAACGAGCGGTGTCGATGTTTGCTGGTAATAACCGGGTTTGACTTCACCCATGCCTACTTTAAGGTCAACAGTGCCTTTATCCCCGAATTCTTCACAAGGCTTTCCCGTTTCCGCGTCAAGTGCAATAAGCCTTGCATCTCCCGTTGGCAAAAACAGCTGCGCGTTGCAGGTCTTATCAACTTTTATGCCTTTGATTGGCTGTGCTTCATGATATCCCAAGCCACGGCAACGTTGCCAATTCGGTCCTGTTCCATGAGGGTCGTACATCCAGTTCTGTTTACCGCTATCAACATCGAATGAGAGCACTTTGCCATAGGCTGTGCAAACATAAAGATTGGTGCCGATCTGTAGCGGGGTATTCTGGTCTTCGGCCCCCGAGCCGTTACTTTGGGGAATGTCACCGGTGTGGGCAATCCATGCAACATCAAGTTTTTTGATATTGGCAGGTGTTATCTGGTCAAGGGCTGCAAAGCGGCTGCCATGATCGTCATTGCCCCAGTTTTTCCAGTCTTTTTGTTGGTTAGCCGGTTGCACCGGTAATGCGGCTTTGGCTTTTTCTGCCGCGTGGATGACATTTTTCGGTATAAACGAACTGGCAATTGTTGCAGCCATACCGACGAATACAAAACCGGCCAAAACGAGCGAAGTGGAGCCTGCGATTTTCCCCTGTTTTTGCGCCATCGGCCTATAGGCAAGCAACACAAGAAAAAAGGCCACCGATAAGGCAAACAGATTGGAAAATTGCTGCCAGTAATCGAACCCCGCTTCATGATAAGACCATAGTGCGCTCATCACATAGATAAACGCGAAGATCCATACACTGAAACGGTTGAGCCGGATCATGAACGAACCCGACAGAAGCAACAGGATACCGAGCGCCAGATAATACCATGTCCGGCTGCCGAGATAGATAAGATATCCCCCGAGAAAAGTGAAATAGAGCCCCGCTAATAATACCAACAAGCTTAGAAGAATAACCAGACAAACAGTCATTCTTGAAGGGCCATTTTTAAACCTGATCATTTGAACGTCTCACTGATTGAAAATATTGTCGGGGATTTTTGGATTATTATTTTTGCCAATCCTTTGCATAAAGTCGAAGCAGGGTCAATTCGAAGACATTCATATGAGCGTGATGAGTGATGCTTTTTACAGTGAAAACGATAATAATATTTCATATATAAAATTTTCTGTAATTATTATATTAACTCAATTTAAAAATATTTTTTGGTGCAATAATTAAAATAGAAGAAATATAACTTTTTCAATTTTAAAAATAAGTAAAACAGTTTTGTTATTTTTAAATCATTCAATGGAGCATATCCATAGAAAAAAATAATTGGTCAGCGCAAAAAATATTGGAAGAAGAGGAAGAAAAAACAGTCAAATAGTTGGAGCGGGTAGCGGGAATCGAACCCGCGCGTTCAGCTTGGGAAGCTGACAGGCTACCATTACATCATACCCGCAAAATGCGTGACACACGGATGCAATCTTTAATGCTTTTTGTCAAGCACCCTCTCATCAAAGTGGTTTAAAATGTTTTGACAGTTTCAAGCCCTGTGCCTGATAATTTGAGCCGAGATCACGCCCGTAGAGAGATCTCGGATGCCTCAACATATGCTCATAAACAAGATGGCCGACAATTTGTCCGTGTTCGAGAATAAAGGGAACTTCATGGCTACGCACTTCGAGAACAGCGCGCGAGCCTTTGCCACCGGCTTCGTTATTGCCGAAACCGGGGTCGAAAAATCCCGCATAGTGAACGCGAAACTCTCCGATCAAAGGGTCAAATGGTGTCATTTCGGCAGCAAACAGCGGCGGAACGTGAACTGCTTCGCGTGACACGAGAATATAAAACTCGTCCGGATCAAGGATGAGCGAATGGGAACCCCGATCATAAATCGGTTCCCAAAAATCAAGCACTTCGGCCACGCCACGCTTGTCGACGTCGATAACGCCGGTATGATGCTTGCCGCGATATCCCACAAGTCCCTTGGAATTGCCCGTGAGATCAATCGAAAGCCCGACGCCGCTTGCACTAATATTGGGATTGTCATCGGAAACCAGCATTTCTTTTTTATGAAGGGCGAGAAGTTCGCTTTCATTCAACCCGCTCTTTCCTTTACGGAAACGGATTTGCGACAGTCTTGAACCGGTGCGAACAATAACAGGAAATGTACGCGGACTTATTTCGAGATAAAGTTTTCCATGATAACCATTGGTAACTTTATCAAATTCTTGTGCGTAATCGGTTATGATGCGTGTGAAAATATCCAGTCGTCCGGTCGAGCTTTTAGGGTTGGCAGAGGCACTCAACTCATCGGAAAGTGCGAGCGTTTCGATAAGAGGTACAATATAGACGCAGCCCGTTTCAAGCACCGCACCGTTTTCCAGATCGAATTCGTGTAGCTTGAATTGTTCAAGTTTATCAATAACTTGTTTTTCCGGTCCGGGGAGAAAAGAAGCACGGACACGATAGGCTTTTTTCCCCAACCGCAAGTCGAGACTGGCCGGCTGTATCTGATCTTTGTCTAACGGCAGATCCGATTTCAAAATGTTATTTTCAAATAAACTTTGAATATCGCTATCTGCCAGAATGCCGCTTGAGCGTGCCATGATGACTACCTTTTACTTTTTACTGCTATCTCTTTAACGCGTTCACGGATTGACGCAAGCTTTTGAAGAGCATAAGGAAGGTTTATCCCGTGGTGATTTGGGCCGGCCGGCTTGCAGCCACGCTTGGGTTTATGGAATTTAAACGTGTTCGGATGGCAGCGTAGTGTCGTCGGTTCCAATTCCATAAAGCCCTGATAAAATGCTAAAAGGCCGTAAGATCAAGCGGACTTTTGGCATCTTGTTTTTCAATCTTTACCATGACGGCAAAGGTTTTTTTGATGAAAGCAGGTGACTTATGACACTTAATCCGCATCGTAAATACCACACCGCTACAGAAATGGTTCATGCGGGGGCTCAACGCTCTCCTTATGGAGAAGTCTGTGAAGCGATTTATCTAACCCAGGGCTTTACCTATCCGAGTGCCGAAGCGGCCGAAAGGCGTTTTGATGGAGAGGATCCGGGGTTTGTCTATTCACGTTATGCCAATCCGACCAACGATATGTTTGAAAAACGTATGTGTGCGTTGGAAGGGGCTGAAAGTGCACGCGCACTTGCTTCGGGAATGGCCGCTGTTTCGACAGCTATTTTATGTTTTGTGAAAGCCGGCGACCATTTTGTTGCCGCTCGTTCCATGTTCGGTTCCTGCCGTTATATCATTGAAAAAGTTTTGCCCCGTTATGGTGTCGAGGTTTCAATCATTGACGGGCGCAAAATCGAAAATTGGGAAAAGGCAATCCGTCCCAATACACGCGGAATATTTTTTGAAACACCCGCCAATCCGACTTTGGAAATAGTCGACATTAAAGCGGTTTCGGAACTTGCCCACAAAGTTGGCGCAACTGTTATTGTCGATAATGTATTCGCAACACCGCTTTATCAAAAGCCTCTCGAACTTGGTGCTGATGTTGTTGTCTATTCAACCACCAAACATATTGACGGGCATGGGCGTTGTCTCGGTGGAATGGTTTTATCGAGTGAAGAATGGATGACAGAAAATTTTCAGGACTTCTTCCGTCATACGGGACCGGGCATGAGTCCCTATGTTGCATGGCTCATGTTGAAAAGTCTGGAAACGCTTCCGCTCCGTGTCGAGGAAATGACACGCTCGGCAGCAAAACTTGCCGATTTTATCAGCGGGCATAAGGCAGTTGCAAAATGTGTTTATCCTGGACGTGACGACCACCCGCAAAGAGATATTATAAAAAAGCAGATGACCGGCGGTTCAACAATGATTGCCTTTGAACTGAAGGGCGGTAAAAAAGCGGCTTTTTCATTCTGCAACCACCTGACAATTCCGCTTATTTCCAATAATCTTGGTGACACACGTTCCATCATGACGCATCCGGCAACAACAACACACCAGAGCATCGGCCCCGAAGCACGTGCCGAACTTGGCATCAGTGACGGATTGTTGCGTTTTTCGGTTGGTCTCGAAGATGTTGACGATTTGTTGGAAGATGTCGAACAGGCACTGAACGCTTCACTCTGATAATTAGATTATCCCGATTGTTCAAAATATGACCGGCGCAAGCTTTTTGAAAAGCTTGCGCTTTTTTAAATAATCTCGATCGGTATTATCTATTCAAGGGGGATAATGCCGGAGCGAGAATGTGCTTTTGCTATACGCCGCTTCATAAATTGGTTATAACGACTTCATGACAATACATCATCTCAGTGAAACCGTAATCAACCAGATTGCAGCGGGCGAAGTGATCGAACGTCCGGCAAGTGTGGTCAAAGAACTTGTCGAAAATGCGATTGATGCCGGTGCGACACGGATAGAAATTGTAACCGCCGGTGGTGGCAAAAGCCTGATCCGCGTGTCGGATAACGGGTGCGGTATTGCCGAGGAAGAACTTGAACTGGCAATATCACGCCATTGCACATCCAAACTCGACGATAATGTTCACGACATCCATTCACTCGGATTTCGTGGCGAAGCTTTGCCGTCAATCGGTTCGGTTTCAAAGTTGAAAATGGTGTCACGCACAGCCTTTTCGGAACATGCGGCGGAAATTGTTGTTAATGCCGGACATGTTGATGGGCCGCGTCCCGCAGCCGGTAATGCGGGAACAATTGTCGAAGTGCGTGATCTTTTTTATGTTACGCCGGCACGCCTCAAATTCATGAAGACAGACCGTGCGGAAGCCAATGCGATAACCGATATTGTCAAACGGATTGCCATTGCATTTCCGAATGTCCGTTTTTCGCTTTCCGGTACAGATCGCTCGATGCTCGACTTCTCCGCCACAGGGACAGGCGAAGAGGCACAATTACAGCGTATCACCCAAATTATGGGAAAAGATTTTGCCCCCAACGTTATTACTCTTGACGCGGTAAGAGAGGGCGTGGAGCTTAAAGGCTTTGCCGGCATACCATCTTTCAATCGGGGTAACAGTCTCCATCAGTTTGCTTATGTGAACGGCCGACCGGTGCGCGATAAGTTGATATTGGGCGCCATCCGAGGGGCTTATGCCGATGCAATGGCGCGCGACCGCTATTCGGTTTGTGTGCTTTTCATCAATCTTCCTTCATCCGATGTTGATGTCAATGTCCATCCGGCAAAGGCGGATGTGCGTTTTCGCGATCAGAGTTTAGTGCGCGGGCTTATTGTTGGTGGCATCCGTGAGGCTTTAAGTCATGCCGGCATTCACCCCGCAACGACGGGGGCGGAGGCCATGCTTAAAAGTTTCCGTCCTGATGGTATTGCACCATCTTCATCTGTTCCACTGCACCCAACCTATTCTAATAATAGAGCTTTTTCGTATGATTCATATTCAAGAGCGCCGGTGCCGCCAGCAGCACAAATGGTCAACCAACCGCTTTATACAACACCCTCATCAGGCTTCAGTGAAGACTATGGAAATGTGTTGGGCGATCTTGATCAACCGACGACAGATAGCCGTCCGGCGATGGAAATTCCAAGTGTAGAGGAACAACGTTTCCCCCTTGGTGCAGCACGCGCCCAAATTCACAAAAATTATATCATCGCCCAAACCGAAGACAGCCTCATTATCGTCGATCAACATGCAGCGCATGAGAGGCTGGTTTACGAGGCTTTGAAAAAGGCACTCTATTCCAAGCCTTTGCCATCCCAAATCTTGCTTATTCCCGAAATTGTGGAATTGCCGGAAGAAGATGCAACCCGCCTTTTGACACATGCAGAGACGCTGCAAAAGTTCGGCCTGAAAATTGAGCCTTTCGGCCCCGGTGCTGTCGCGGTTCGTGAAACCCCAGCCATGCTTGGCGAGGTGGATGTCAAAGGCCTTATTGCCGATTTGGCTGACGAAGCCGCCGATTATGATACAACAAACGGGCTTAAAGCCATGCTTGATTACGTCGCGGCAACCATGGCCTGTCACGGATCGGTGCGTTCCGGCCGCTTGTTGCGTGCGGAAGAAATGAATGCGCTTTTACGCCAGATGGAAGCAACTCCGGGTTCCGGAACCTGTAATCACGGACGCCCGACCTATGTCGAATTGAAACTTACCGATATTGAAAGATTGTTCGGCCGCCGTTGATTGTTTTGATTTTGAAAGGCTGCAGGTGTTTGTTCGTCATCGAGATTTAAGAACAGATGATTTTAGGTTGAAAAGCCGGTCTGCGGCTTTGTCTGCCAATTTTATGCAACGGAAAAACGCTTAGCACACGGAATTATGCCGCTGAATTAAACCGGAAACGGTTCGGATAAACGATTTCCGGTGCTTTTCCTGGAAAACAGGTTGGCTTTTCGGTTTACCGTGAAGTCATTTATTGAACTTCATTGATATGTTTTTCTTCTCGTAACAAAAACCGTCCGGCCTCCGGCCTTGAAAGTTCGTGCCGGATAGGTGGAAAAAGCTTGAACGAGAAAAATCCTGAATGGAAACAAAAATCTCTTCGATCGGATTAAAGATAGAGAAGATAAAAAGTGAACTTTTGCAAAGGCACGATATGTTTGAACGACTATCAATAGTTTCGTGAGTGACCGATTTAAGGCTTTTATAGTTTTTGCTAACGCTTTATAATCATCGATGGTAAGCAATCTGAAAGGTTTAGAATAATGATGTTTCCCGGTGGTGAACGCGAGGCGCAACTCCATTACCTGAGTGGCGATTATGAGGTTTTAACACACGGAACTTATGTTTTATGTGCAATTACAGGCGAGAAAATTCCGCTGGACGAGTTAAGATATTGGAGTGCACCACGTCAGGAAGCTTATGCAAGTTGCGAAATTTCCTATCGCCGCGAACTTGAATGCGATCCCCGTTTACGTAAGCTTTTAGGTACAACGCTTAAAAAATAAGCGTTATTTATAGTTTATGAATTCAGTTTAAAGAAAAGCGCCCATATAAGGCGCTTTTTGATTTTTATTCTTTGTTGGAGCGGTTTTTGAACGCCTCAAGTGTTTCATTTATCCGTTGCTTACAAAAATCCGGATCATCAAATTGAACTTCGACATCGAACACAACAAGATTTTCAAGCTTTTTGTCCTGTCCATCGGTTTTTAAACGGGCAAAATCTTTTGCGGTGGTTGCAACAGAAAGGTGCTTTGCCTTCGCCGAGCCGATAATGTCATCAAGATCGAAATCTGTATAGAAATGATGGTCGGCAAAAATCCGTGTTTGTTCAACTTTCCCATCCAATTCGCCAATCGAACGGAAAAATTTTTGCGGATTTCCTATGCCTGCAAAGGCCAGAAATTTTTTGCCCGAAACAGTGTCGTTGGCAGAGGGCACAAGATGGGCAAAGTTTAAGGGTTTTGCTGCACGGGCTGCCAAATGGATAACTTCGTTACCTTTGTCACCATTGCCGATTATCAGCACACTATCGGTATAGGCAAGTTGGGTTACAAGCGGCGCACGAAGTGGACCTGCCGGAAACACCGCATTGTTACCCAAACCGCGCAAGCCATCCACCACCATCAGGGCGTAATCGACGAATAAACGGCGACTTTGAAAACCATCGTCCATCAGGATGAGGTTGCACCCCTGTTGTTGTAAAAGTTTTGCTGCTTCCAATCTGTCGGTTGCTACAGCAACCGGTGCATGTCGGGCAAGGAGTAATGGTTCATCACCGACTTCTCGTGCCTTGTCAAATTCGGGGTCGATGAGATGCGGGCTCAGTATTTCGCCGCCGTATCCACGCGAAACAATTCCCGGATTAAGACCAAGTTTCTTGGCGGCCCTCGCAAGGCTGATAACAACCGGAGTTTTCCCCGTTCCACCAAGCGTAAAATTGCCGACACACAAAACCGGAAGATCAATCACCGGAACATTTTCCCGTTCCATTCTACGGCGGGCAAAAAACCCGTAAATCCACGAAACCGGCAGTAAAAGCCAACGCATGACTTTTTGTTCATTCCACCAGAAGTCGGGCGCCTCACCAACCATGATTGGTATCCTGATGATGAAGCTTGGCCTGCATAATCAATGGATCAATGAACGGCCGTAGCACTTTTAACGTCCGCTCGAGTGCACCGCTCATATTTGTGGCCGTATCGTACGCCGCTTCGATCATTTCATAGCGGGTTGGCTCGTGGGTCAAAAGTGTGTTGAGCTGGACGGCAAGTTGCGTGGCATCTTCAACGATTCTTGCTGCATTATTTGCAAAAAATACATCGAATGTATCTTTGAAATTTTCCACATGTGGGCCCGTCAGTATAGCCGATCCGAGAAGCGCCGGTTCAAGCGGATTGTGCCCACCGGTTTCGGTTAGCGACTTGCCGATAAATGAAACCTTTGCAAGTTGTAAAAACACCCCCATTTCGCCAATAGTATCGACAAGTATAATATCGGTATTCTCATCGGGCATCCGTTTTTCACTGTGACGGATAACGTGAAGGGACTTCTTTTCAAGTTCTTCCATAATCGCGTCAGCCCTTTCAGGATGACGGGGCACAATGATCGTCAAAAGATTAGGCAGCCGTGTTTTTAACGCAAGATGAACTTCGGCAGCGATATTTTCTTCTCCCTCATGGGTGGAGATAGCTGCCCAAACCAGCCGGTTATGTAGGCTTGCACGATATTGCATTAACAGATTTTTATCGGCAGAAGGTGCAATGTCGGCTTTCAGATTCCCCGAGACCGCGACCGTTTTGACGCCGAGTGCATGATATTGTTCGGCATCGCTTTCGCTTTGCCCGATGGCTGCATCAATCTGCCTGAAAATGTGCGAAGCGAGAGCCGGCCGCTTTTGCCATGAATGGAATGAACGGCCGGACATATGTGCGTTCACCATGACTTGCGGGATATGACGGCGCGCAAGCCCGTTGATTCGTAATGGCCAGATTTCCGATTCGCAAACAAGTGCCAGATCAGGTTTCCAATGGTCGAGAAACCTTCTTACCGCCGGTTTAACGTCAAGCGGCGCGAATTGATGAATGACACGGCTGCCGAAACGGTTTTCGACGAGGCTTGCAGATGTAACGGTGCCAGTTGTCAAAAGGACATTGATATGAAGTTGCAAAATACGGTCGATGAGCGGAACAAGTGCCAATGTTTCTCCCACACTTGCTGCATGAAGCCATATAAGTGGCCCTTCCGGCCGCTTCTTGTTTGTGCGCCCCATGCGTTCACGTTTTCGGTGCGGGTCTTCCTTGCCGCGCGCTGCCCTCATGGAAAGATAGAAGGGAAGAAATGGACTGATCAAGCCGCCTGCCATGCGATAGAGATAGAGTGCCGTGCGAGCCTTGAATTCCTTCATAGTGCTCCCCCTATTTTCTTTCTTTGAGGCGTTTTTCTGCCTCGTCCGTCAGACGGTTCATAATGTCGGAAAGTTCGATACGTTTTTGTTCCATGAGGTCGTCATCGGCATCTTCCGGTACATAAAACGCGTCTCCCATGAGAAAGATAGAGTGTCCGAATGGCAGCGGAATTACGGTTTTATCCCAAGTTTTTTCCAAAATTTTGACATGGGAAAACGAATAGATATAGGGAACAATAGGGCGGCCGGATATTTTTGCGAGTAATATAATACCTTTGCCGGCTTCGCGCGCTTTCCCGTGCGCAATATCGGCAATCATTGCGGCTGTTTTGCCTTCTTGTAAGGCCCGTTTGAGAGTAAGCAATGCCCGTGCACCGCCTTTGTCGGTATTTTGATGTTTTGTTCGTCCGCCCGAGCCGCGCACTGTTTCAAGACCCAGCTTTTCGCCGACCCGTGCATTGATCTCGGCATCAGCAGAACGCGAAAACATGGCAATGATATGTTCTTTTTTGGGGCGCAAGAACGGCCCCATAATATGACGCCCATGCCAGAACGTGATAATAAACGGGTTATAGGCATCATGGGCATTTTGCGGATTATCAGACCCTTCAAGTCGTGGATTGGTCCAATAAACCAGACGCAGATAATTTGCCATGAGCGATACAACGATCGCTTTGGTTATGCGGGCGTTCATCAATGGATAACGGATTCTACGCCACAGTCGGTTTAAAAAGTCCGATTTTTTTTGTTTTTTCTTTTCAGTCATTCAAGTGTCGAACCAATCACTTTTAACGAGGCGGGCTACAATCCCCATTATTGAAAATAACATAAGCCCGCGAAGGCATTTGAAAAGCCAATCCATGACACGGTCTGTCATTGTCATAATCTCCTTACAAGATCAAGACATGGCAATCAAATGCCGAATAAAGAATGCAAAAATGCTTCAAAAAGTGTTAAAACTGTACCGGCTCGTTTCAGAATAAGCAAATATCTATTATTTGCTTTCAGTATGTTCAGGGTCGAGCAACCGGTGCAGGTGGACGATGAAATAGCGCTGCAGTGCATTATCAACGCTTGACTGGGCCTTTGCCCGCCATGCGGCTTCAGCCGACTTGTAATCCGGAAAAATTCCTACGATATCAAGGTTATCAAGATCACGGAATTCGTTGCTATCAAGGCTCTTCAATTCTCCTCCGAAAACCAGATGCAATAGTTGTTTCGGTTCACCTGTCGCGCTCATATGTACCTCCTGTATGACTCTACCCATTTTAATTCGTTAGCAGATTAACGAAATCGTATTTTACGGACAATATCTATCACGTTATCAAGCTCGCGGTTTAAGCCTGCAATCAAAAAATCGTGTTCAAATGGTGCTTTTCCATAAAGTGGTGTCTTATCGTCGATATCTTTTATCAAACCACCACATTCCTGCAAGATAAGATCAGCTGCGGCTATATCCCAATCATGGCTTT
This sequence comes from uncultured Bartonella sp., assembly GCF_946479275.1. Taxonomy (GTDB): domain Bacteria; phylum Pseudomonadota; class Alphaproteobacteria; order Rhizobiales; family Rhizobiaceae; genus Bartonella. The sequence goes on along the minus strand of NZ_CAMLFE010000002.1, from coordinate 169,248 downwards.
CCGGTTTTATCAAGACGATGTCTATTTTTCCTTCAGCTGCAAGTGCGATGCGATAGGCAAGCGAGGGAAGATAATGGGCAAAACTAACCTGTGACTTGAATTCTGCGGGAAGTTGGGCTTCGAATTTTCCGGTTGCAGAAACGACTAGTTTACCTTCATGCCCTTTTAGAAGTGCGAGCCTATTGCCATTAAGACTAGCACCTTTACTACGTTCAGCCTTGTAAACGGAATGGGTTGCAGGACAATCGAGAACGCCAACTTGCGAAATTCCATCTTCTACAACGGCAACTGACACACACCAATGTTTCGAACCGGAAAGAAAACCGCGCGTTCCATCAATCGGATCAACCACAAAATATCGTTTATAGTCGTTATGCGGGCGTTCATCCTTGGTTTCTTCCGAAATCCATCCATAATCAGGCCGGGCGGTCAATAAAAGCTCTTTCAGAACTTTATCGGCAGCAAAATCGCCTTCGCTTACCGGTGAATTTCCCGGTTTAATCCAGACTTTCGGGTTGTGCCCGAAATAGCTTAGAGCCGTCTTTCCCGCTTGATGAGCAGCAGTGACGATAAGCTCCAGATCGTCCGAATTGGTTGTGCTATTTGCCTGCAAGGGTCATTCCTTCAATCAACAAACTAGGGGCAGCTGTCCCATAACGACGGTCAATATCGCTCGCCGGTGTCAGATGTGACAACATATCAATAAGATTGGAACCGAGAGTAACTTCACTAACCGGATAAGCGAGCTCACCATTTTCAATCCAGAATCCCGATGCGCCGCGGCTATATTGACCGGTCACAAGATCAACGCCGTGGCCGAAGAGCTCGGTGACATAAAAGCCGTTTTTGATCGCTTTCATCATCTCATCTGGCGTTTTTTCCCCGGGTTCGATTGCGAAATTGGTGCTTGCCGGTTGTACAGAAGAAGCCGAGCGCACGCCGTGACCATTGGTTTCAAGATGAAGTTCGCGGGCAACCGATGAAGATAAAAACCAGTGCTTGAGAACGCCATTTTCAATCACGTTGAGAGCCACACCTTCCACACCTTCACCATCAAACGGGCGGGAGGAATTCCCGCGTTTTTTTAACGGTTGATCGGTGACCATTATTGTCGGTTTCATAATTTGTTCGCCCATTCTGTTTTGCAACAGGCTGGTTTTGCGGGCAACAGCTGCTCCATTCACCATTGAAGCAATATGGCTTGCAATCGTGCGTGCCATCCGTGGCTCGAAAATAACATTGACAGTTCCGGTTTTCGGCTTTTGCGCATTTAATCGTCTAACGGCGCGCTCACCGGCGTTTTTCCCGATTGTCGTTGTCTCGTCGAGATCTTCGTGGTGAAGAGCTGTTGTATAATCGTAGTCGCGTTCCATTGCCGTTCCTTCTCCGGCAAGCGCACTGCACGAGAAGGAAAAGCGGCTTGATTGATAGCTGCCGCAAAAACCGTCACTGGTTACAAGAACCAATCCGCCACTTCCATAACCGGCAGAAGCGCCATCAGAGTTGGTGACACCTTTGACAGATAAAGCGGAATTTTCAGTCTCCAGGGCTTTTTCGGTGAGATATTTACTATCCGGAACAAATGGATCGAACAGATCAAGGTCTTTTGGGGCTTTAACAAGACGGGTGCGATCAGCCAAACCTTCAAAAGGATTTTCAGGTGAAACTTTGGCCATGGCAACCGCCCGTTCGGCAAGACTTATCGGGTCGGCCGAAAGGTTTGCCGAAATACTCGCTACCCTTTTGCCGACAAATACGCGTAACGAGAAATCATCATTTTCCGAGGCTTCGGTTGCTTCCACTTTGCCAAGACGCACCGACACGCTTACCGAGCGCGAGCGGACGATAACAGCATCCGAGCTATCGGCACCAGCTTTGCGTGCAGCTTCTACCAATGCAGAAGCTTTATCAATTTGGCTATCATGGACCATTACAGATTCCTCTCGATCATTTTGTTCAAGATTTTATAAAAACTTACGCTATAAAACTCAATTCTTTTCGTTGAATGTCGATATTATGTGAACGGGCAACAAGGATCTTGATTGACGAAAATTAGAAACTCGGAATACTTATAGAAGTATCTCGAGTAATAGCGTCGATTGATTTTGAAAAAGTGAATGTTCGATCTGAAATTACCACAATTGTGGAAAATATTTTGTTGCGCTGGCAAAGCCGATTTAACGATCAAAATCCGAATAATAGCAACTATAACGATGACTTGGCATTTTTATTTCGAAATGCATGACATCACGATTTTAAAGGCAGGAATTCAAAACGCCTTTTTCAGGTTCTTTTCTTTTCATACTTTTTTCAAAGAACAGGGCGAAGGATAGGTCAGCTCTTTTGTAAACAGAATTGATGTCGGTTTTTTTTAAAAAACCGACATCGGATAATTTATTTCAACCTTTGGATGGACCAATAACCAGCAAAGCAGGTTCAGGACGAAGCAGCTTTTCAGCAACTGCTTTGACCTGATCACGGGTAACCGCTTCAATCAGTGCGCGGCGCTTTTCTATGTAGTCGATCGGCAGGTTCTCGTCCTGCAAGCCAACCAGTGTTGCTGCAATATCGGAAGAGGAGCCCATATTCTGCACGGCATAGGAACCAATGACATAGCTTTTTGCCTCATCAAGTTCCTGTTCGCTTACTCCTTCATCAGCCATCTTTTTCACTTCGCTGCGAATAGTCGAAAGAGATTTTTGTGCTTCGCTTGAACGAGTGCCCGTTGATACGGCCAAGGTTGCAGAATGGTCATAAAGCATCAGGGATGAACCTACAGTGTAAGCAAGGCCGCGTTTTTCACGGACTTCCGAAAACAGACGGGATGTAAGCCCCGGTCCGCCCAGAACGTAGTTCATAAGATAGGCAGCAAAGAAATCGGGATCATTGCGTTTGACACCAGGGTAAACGAGCATCAGCGATGTTTGCGGCAAATCATAATTAACATTCGCCATGCCGCCGAGATTGAGTTTTGCTTCGTCTATTTTCTTTAGTTCTGCTTTCTCCGGCAGGGCACCGAATATCTTGTCGATGATTGTTGCTGCTTCGTTTGCACTGACCGGTCCGACAATGCCGATATGGATATTGTCGCGGGCAAACATGGCATGATGTGCTTTGACAAGATCATCACGGCTTATTGTGGCAAGTGTCTCCGGTGTACCTTCTCCACGTCTTGCATAAGGATGTTTGCCGTAAATCAACGTCAAAAGACGGTTTTGCGCGATGGTTTTCGGGTCTTTTTCAGAAGCTTTGAGTTCAGCAACCAATTGTTCGCGGATACGGTCAATAGCCTCGTCATCAAAGCGGGGCTTTTGGACGGCAAGCGCAAGCAGGTTGAGAGCCTCTTCACGTTTTTCGGCAAGCATTTTCATGTTTCCGCGCATCCTGTCGCGCGTGACCGAAAATGCCATTTCAGCACCAAGCTCGTCAAGGCGGCTTTGAAACGCTTGCGAGTCCAAATCACCGGCACCCTCGTCAAAAAGGCCGGTCATCAAATTTGCCAAACCTTCTTTACCTTCGGGATCCTGCGTTGTTCCGCCACCAATGGAAAATTGTATTGAAACAACGGGAACTGTATTGTCTTCCACAAGCCAGCCAGTAATGCCTTTTTTCGACGTTACATTTTCAATATTCAGCGCATTGGCAACCGAAACGCCCAACCCGAAACTCAAAATTAACGAAAAAACAAGGATTGAAGCACGATGGAAAATAAGTGGTTTCTTGTTCATGGTAACCCTCATTTGCTTTTCTTTTGCTGGTTGGCACCAAGCGGTGATGCTTCGTGAACAGGGGGCAACAAATAACTGGTCACACTTTTATCCGTATCGAGATAGCGGTTGGCAACATCTTTGATATCTTCTGTTGTAACTTCCTTCAGCCGATCCGGCCAATGGGTAACATCATCAATGTTCATGCCAACCGAAAGAGAACTACCGTAAATTTGTGCAAGACCGGCCGGACTATCGAGTGAAAATATCATGTTTTTGATAAAACGGTTCCGCGCCTGATCAAGTTCGGCTTTCGTCACGCCGTTCTTGCGTATATCGGCAATTTCACTGGCAATCTGGTGTTGTACATCCTCAAGGCTTGCCTCTCCGCGAGGCATTCCATAAAGATAGAAGATACCGTCATCAACGGCATTGCCACTATAATTGGCGCCGACAGATGCTGCCGATCCGTTTTTGACAACCAATGTCTGGTATAATCGTCCGCGTGGTGCACCGCCTAAAATTTCGCCAAGCAAATCAAGTGCTTCAGCTTCTTTTTTGGCTTTCGCATTGTGATAGGAAGGGACGACCCACATTTTCTGGAAACTTGGTTCGCTCACACGTGGATCATGCATTGTTACGGTGCGAAGTGTTTTCTTTTCCGGCTCTTGCGGGCGGATACGTGGACCTATTTCAGAACGCACCGGCAGTTTGCCATAAATGTCGGAAGCCATTTCGCGCACTTTTTCCGCAGTAACGTCGCCCGATATAATAAGTGTCGCATTATTCGGGGTGTAATATTTATTGTAGAAGGATATCGCGTCATCACGCGTCAATTTTTCCATTTCCTGTTTCCAGCCGATAACAGGATTATGGTAGGGACTGTTCATGAACAATGTTGCCCTAGTGTCTTCAGCAAGCATCGCATCCGGACTGTTGTCGGTGCGCATGCGCCGTTCTTCAATGATAACGTTTCTTTCCGGTGCTATCACTTCATCTGTCAAAACAAGATTTTCCATCCGGTCTGCTTCGAACTTCATAATTGTTTCGAGATACTCCGACGCTACGCTCTGATAGTAACCGGTATAGTCATAGGACGTAAAAGCATTTTCCTCGCCGCCGATTTTGGCAATGAATTTCGAAAATTCGCCATCTTTATGAGTAGAGGTGCCTTTAAACATCAAATGTTCAAGGAAATGGGCAATGCCGGTGTGCCCTTTCGGTTCGTCGGCAGAACCGACATGATACCAGATCATTTGTGTCACAACCGGTGCCCGATGATTTTCAATCACAACAACTTGCAAGCCATTTTTCAGGGTAAAACTCTGTGTTGGACCGGATTTGGTAATTTCAGGAAGATCAGAAGTAGTTGAAGTTGTCATTTGTGACTCTGTCGGGGTTTTCTCGCTCGTCTCCTCTGCATAAAGAGGAAAAAGCGCGCTCGTAGACAAAAGAACGCCAAACGTTGCTTTCAAAAACGTTTTTCTCATCAATTCAGGCACAGGCAAAACCTTTCTCGACTGTTTGATCACAATTGTAACATATAGATATAAATAATTGTGCCACCATAATGGCGCTCGTCGTCAAGCTTAAAATTTTCTGGTAAACGAATTGTAGCCTCTTTGGTCTCTTCAAGCACAAAAAGCGCATTGTTTTTTACCCAATTGCCTTCAACAGCAGCCGAAAACGCTTGTTCCCCCAAGCCATGGCCATAAGGTGGGTCGGCAAAAACAACGTCGAATGGTTGCATTGTTCCTATCTGCCCCAGACGTGTTGCATCACGGCGCAACAGGCGGGTAACCCCCTGTAATTCGAAAGTTTCAATATTTTCATGGATTAATCCGCGTCCTTCAACCGACTGCTCCACAAAAGTGCAGGTTTCGGCACCACGCGAAAGTGCTTCGATGCCGAGCGCACCGGTTCCTGAAAAAAGATCAAGCACGCGTTTTCCATTCCAGAAATTATCTTGCCGTGATCCCAGAATATTGAACAGACTTTCACGCGTGCGGTCAGTCGTGGGACGGATTTCCTGTCCTGCGGGCGTTGCAAGACGACGTCCGGAAAATTTACCGCCGACGACCCGCACTTGAGCCTCCGTTCGGCCGGCCGGAATGTTGGCCTCCGCTACGTCCATTTCCTTTTGCAGCGCCTTTACGATCTAGGAATTTGCTTGCTTTTTCGGACTTGCCTGTAAAAGCTTTCTTCCCGCCGCGGTCATCTCTTGAAGAAAATGGTTTTTCGGAGCTATTGCCGGAAAAACGGGATGATCTTTTCTGGTCTTGCCCATCCGGATTTTTCTTCCCGTAATGACGGCGCGGAAAGTCAAATCCACCTTCGCGACCCTCCGCAGAACCGCGATATTTTTTTTGAGGGCGATCAAACTTTCGTTCCGGGCGGTCAAAATCCTGCTTTTCGGAAAATTTCCGCTCTGTATTATATTTTCTTGGCGGCCTTCCGGTGGCTAACCGTGACTTATGGGAAAATTGTTTGTTTCCACCCTCAAAATCACGATCGGGCCCATGAGCATGCCAATGATTAGGTCTATCGTTTGCCGAGCGGTTATAATTTCCGGTTTTCTTATAATCTCTGTTTTTTCTGTCGTCCTTTGACGCATCATAGTCGTCTAACGTGCGGTCTTTCCGGAACTTTTTGCTGAAATCGGGCTTGCGACACGATTTGTCAAAATGTTTATCACGGCGATCGAAATGCGTTTCGCTTTCGCCCTGTGAAGCGCGATGAGGATGACGTCCGGCTGATCTCTCATCAAAGCGGTTTTCGCTTCTCTCCTCTTCGTCTCTCATACGCCAGAATTTCTTATGTGCGGTTTGAGGACGGGCACCAGGAGCCATCCAGACATTGGCACTACGCAATCGTTGTGGTTCAGCTTCAGGCTTTTTTTCAAAAGCTTTTTTAAGGGGGGCGGCAGTTCTCGTGAATTTACTGCCCCGTTTATTGAAGCTGTCCGGTTTTGTTGAAAGTTGGTCGCGACCGCGTTCGGCAAAATCGGCCTTTTTCCAGTGCCTGTTAAAACGGGATGCTTCCGTTGTTGAAGAGATCCAGTCGTCATCCGAAAGCGTTGGTTTTTCCCGCGGCTTTTGTTCTCCAACAACTGGGGCATTGGAAAACGGCTTCAAAATTGGCAAATCGAAATCGGCATTGGCTTCTTCAATAAGGCGTTCGCCCAACTGGTCGCGCAGTGTGCGGCCTTTAAGTTCGCGCACAGCGCCTTCTTCAAGGTCGGCAAGTTGGAAAGGACCGAACGAAATGCGGATGAGACGTGCGACAGCAAGCCCCAGAGCACCCAGAATATTTTTGACCTCACGGTTCTTACCTTCTCTTAAAGCGAGAGTAAGCCAGACATTGGTTCCTTGTTCACGTTCAAGAGTTGCTTCCACAGCCCCGTAAAAAATGCCGTCTATAGCGATACCGTTTTTTAAAGCATCAAGATCGGCTTGCGTTACTTTACCATGAGCACGAACACGATATTTGCGCACCCAGCCGGTTGACGGTAATTCAAGAACACGGGCAAGTCCCCCGTCATTGGTGAGAAGCAGCAAACCTTCGGTATTGATATCGAGTCTGCCAACGGAAAGTACGCGGGGCATTCCTTCCGGCAGGCTATCAAAAACAGTAGGCCGACCTTCCGGATCGCGGTTGGTTGTCACCAGTCCGGCCGGTTTGTGGTAAAGCCAGACGCGGGTGCGCTCAATAGGGGGCAAAGGTTTGCCATCAACAGTAATTGCATCTTTACGTTTGACATTGAATGCGGGAGTATCAAGAACCTTGCCATTAACCGCGATACGTCCGGCGGCAATCATGGTTTCTGCGTCCCGTCGCGATGCTATTCCAGCGCGCGCCAATCTTTTGGCAATGCGTTCACTGCCGTCGCTTTCTTCACTGGTTTTTACCCTCGGAGATTTGGCGTCTTTCTTCCCACGCGGGTCGAAATTATTTCTGGTATCCCCCCTGTTATTTTGCGGTTTCTTATTGCCGCGATCATATGTCATCTCACATTATCCTTTAGAAGCACCGGGGGCGCATTGTTAATTTTTAACCGCTCTAGCTTATTTTTTTCCGATATGGAATCTCTTTCGTCAGGTGTTTTCTGATAAACTGCCATAAATGACATAAACTGCGGATAAAATCCAATTGTTCCGGTTTTTCAAAATGCTGGCTCTTCAAAATGATTGAAAGGTAAAAATGACAAAAACGCCAATGGAAATAGCGCTTGAAGAGGCAATTTCGGCAAATGCGAATGACGAAGTGCCGGTTGGCGCCGTGATTGTCAAGGACGGTAAAATGATCGCTAAGGCTTGCAATCTTACGCATAAAAAATTCGACCCGACAGGTCACGCAGAAATGCGGGCTATTCGTATGGCATGCGAGATGCTTCAAAGTGAACGATTGGCTGATTGCGACCTTTATGTGACTTTGGAACCCTGTACAATGTGCGCGGCTGCCATATCTTTTGCACGTATCAGGCGACTTTATTTTGCCACAGGCGACGAAAAAGGTGGCGCAGTTGAACACGGTGTCCACTTTTTTAACCAACCCACATGTCATCATCGGCCAGAGGTTTATTCCGGCCTGGGTGAAAGACGGGCATCCCAGTTGCTCAAAACTTTTTTTGCAGGAAAGAGGGAAGAATGATGAAAACAGTAAAATTCCCGAATGGTTCGATTGTACCTGTTTTAGGACAAGGTACATGGGGTATGGGGGAAGGGATATCCTCCGTTGAAGACGAAGCCAATTCTTTGCGTGCTGGCCTTGATCTCGGATTGAAACTCATTGATACGGCCGAAATGTATGGAAACGGTGGATCTGAAAGAGTGGTTGGTGAAGCCCTTGTCGGGCGGCGTAACGATGCCTTTGTTGTTTCAAAAGTTTTACCGAGCCATGCGTCACGGCAAGGCACGATTGAAGCGTGCGAACGCAGCCTTAAAAATCTGAAAATCGAAAAAATCGACCTTTATCTTCTTCATTGGCAAAGTAGCGTTCCTTTAACCGAAACAGTTGAAGCTTTGGAAAAACTTGTCACACAAGGCAAAATCGGTGCGTGGGGTGTCAGCAATTTTGATACCGCACTCATGCAAAAACTTGAAGGCATTTCGCCAAAAGGTCATATCGCAACGGATCAGATACTTTATAATCTGTCTCGTCGCGGGCCCGAATTCGACCTCATTCCATGGTGTGAAAAACGGCATATTCCGGTGATGGCCTATGCACCGATCGAGCAGGGGCGCATCATGAAAAACCATGATCTTATCAAGATTGCAGAAAAGCTTGGTGTTGCACCATCGGTGCTTGCTCTGGCATGGGTTATCCGCAATCCGCTAATGATTGCTATTCCAAAAGCCTCGTCACTCAAACATTTGCGCGAAAACGTCAAAGCTCTTGATCTTGAGCTCGACAGTAATGTTCTTCAGGCACTTGATAAAATATTTTTGCCACCATCACACAAACAGCCGCTCGAGGTTATTTGAAAAACGGGAACCTCGCTCAATAAAGGGAAAATGCCCGGAAATACCGTTCGGACAATATTCAAAAACATTTGGCAAAAAAATAGCCGGTTTTTGAACCCCGTTAAACTGAACGCTGTTAAACAAAGAAGTTTTAAAAAATTTGAACGTTAAGAAATGCGAAACACCAAATTTATAGACTGCAATTCATTTCCGAGTAGTCTGTTTATTCAATTATCGATTTGGAGATTTTGCCGGAAACTCTTATCGATCGAAGATTGACTGAACCGGCATTTAAAACAAACAACCAGATTAGCTATAGGACGCTATTTTTAACATGCGTTGCTTCAATAAAATTAAAAACGTTGAACTCTTCCCAAAGGCTGGTTTTAAGGTTGGCGAGATTTTGGCGTTTAGTCAGATGAATGGCTGATTATATTGCACCAATCGGGATATTCGTTTGATAGGGCGGTAAGCTTCATTCAGGAACAGGCTGGAAATGGCGTCATGAATTCGGATGTTGTTTTGCTGCCACTCCAACACCTGATGAGAGAGTAAAACGTTATCAAAGGAAAACTTGAACGAAGTTATCGCCGGCTCATAGAGGCGAACAGTCACTTTTCACGACTTTCAATCAAACAAAGCAAACCCTTTTGCAATCAAGGAAGACCGGAATGTCTCGACGAAAAGATAAACATTCTAACAACAAGACATTGCCTTGATTACTAGAAAGGCCACCAGCTCTTCTTGCCGGACGATTCTTTCAGCGCTTTCTTTCTCTCGCGTTCTTTTTTGGCTTCATCTTCACCTTGATCGCCGATTGGCGCAGATGCCGCCGGTTGGCGATAGCTTAATGGAGGTTCGCTCAGATATTTGCGTGTGGTGGATGAACCGCCTTGCGTTTCTTTTTTGCGGCGTAAATATTCGGCACGCTGTTCTTTGTCATTATTGACCTGCTCGTTGCGGTGGATACCGTTGAGCCAGTCACTGGAACCGGTTGATTTTGTTTCTTTGCCACTATCGGGCACAATGGGTGAAACATAGTTCGGGTTATTCTGGTTAGCTGTTGCTTCATCACGCAATCTTTGGCGTTTCTGCTCGGGCGATTCCGGCCAATCACGTGTACCAGTCTGGGCAACATTTGTCTGCGGTTGCGGGAGAACGCCTTTTGTACCGGGGGCAGGACGAACAAGTTCCGGACGCGGCTTGGTATCAATCTGATTCCTGTTATTATTCGATCTGATGGATGCAATATTGGAAAAATCATCAACCAGCTGTTTTCCGGTTGATTTATCAGTACCATAGGTCGGACTGGAAACGCCACATCCTGTCAGCATAAGACCGGCCGTGACCATACCCGTTACAATAATTGCTACTTCGCGTTTCTTCACTGCTAATCCGTTCCCGGCTCCGCCGCCAAAAATTGCTTTTACTACTCCGCCCTCAGGCAGATAACGATACCTTTTTGCGCCACAAATTGGCACTTATAGATCAAACCCTTAGCATGAGATGAGCCTTGACGGCAATCCCCCCGGCAATAAGGAAGAATGATGAAGTCGTATGAGTTTCTGGACACTGGCAAAGCAATAGCTCTGCCAGTGCTCTTTATTTATCAGATCTTTCCGAGTGCATGAAGCTCATGCAACGCTGCTGCGTCACGCGCCGATACATCCGGATATTCGGGATCACTCCCGACATCTTGGGTATAGCGCCATGAACGGGCACATTTCTTACCATCGGCCTTATGGAATTCCACAGCAACGCCTTTGACATCATCAAGCCGGAAAGCATCTTTCGGTGCTTCAGCATTGGTAATGACAATATCGCTTGTGATCGATATTTCTGCCATATCCATACCTTCGACAGCTTTCAACAAATCAAGGTCGGAAATATAGACAACGGGGGCTGCTTCCAATGAAGAACCGATATGTTTTTCAGCTCTTTCAAGTTCAAGAGCACCTGTCACGACTTTACGGACCTGACGAATTTTGCGCCAGCGCTCGTTCAATTCGTTATCACACCAGCTATCCGGCGTTTTACGGAACTGCTCGAAGTGAACCGATTTGCTTTCCGGATGCCGCTCCAGCCAGGCTTCTTCCATTGTGAATGGAAGCATCGGGGCAAGCCATGTGACCATGCGTTCAAAGATCTCGCGCACAACATGGATGGCGGATTTGCGCTTTATCGAAGAGGGCGCATCGCAATAAAGTGAGTCTTTGCGGATATCAAAATAGAAAGCAGAAAGGTCGACGATTGAAAAATCAAGCAACGCACGGGTGATGCGTTTGAAATCGAACCCGTCATAAGCCTCGTTGACAAGCCTGTCCAGTTCATAAAGGCGATGCAACATGAACTTTTCAAGATCAGGCATATCTTGATAGGCAATGTTTTCACCTTCATCATAGGCGAGAGTACCAAGCATCCAGCGGATGACATTGCGGAGTTTCCGATAGGAATCGACATTGGTCTGGATGATATTTCTTCCCAGACGCTGATCTTCCCAATAATCGGTTGTCATCACCCAAAGGCGCAGAATATCGGCGCCGGAAGTATTGATAACGTCTTGCGGAGCAACAGTATTCCCCAACGATTTCGACATTTTTTTGCCTTGCTCATCGAGTGTGAAACCGTGCGTCAATATGGCGTTATAAGGTGCTCTTCCGCGCGTTCCGCAGCTTTCCAACATGGATGAATGGAACCATCCACGGTGTTGGTCGGATCCTTCAAGATAAAGGTCAGCTGGCCATTTCAGATCGGGGCGGTCTTCAAGTGTAAAGACATGTGTACAGCCCGAATCGAACCAGACATCAAGAATGTCATGAACCGGTTGCCAATCCCCCTTTGCATGTTCACCCAGAAAACGTTCTCTGGCGCCTTCCTTGAACCAGGCGTCGGCACCTTCTTTTTCAAAAGCATCGACAATACGCTTATTGACAGCCTCGTCTTTGAGAATTTCGCCGTTTTCCTTGACAAAAATTGCAATGGGAACTCCCCATGCACGCTGGCGCGATAATACCCAATCGGGACGATCTTCCATCATGGCGCCGATGCGGTTTTGTCCTGCCGGTGGCACAAAACGTGTATCTTGAACGGCTTTGAGGGCGCGCTCGCGCAATGTGGTTCCATCAGCAAGCTTCTTGTCCATGTAGACAAACCATTGTGGTGTGTTGCGGAAGATAACAGGTTTCTTGGAGCGCCAGCTATGCGGATAAGAGTGCTTGATACGTCCGCGGGCAAACAACATATCTTTTTCAATCAACAGGGCGATAACGGTTTTATTGGCATCGCCATATTTACCGTTGTCATCAATAACTCTTGAAGCACCGCCTTCGCGATCGGGGCCGAAGCCGGGAGCGTCTTTCGTGTAGTAACCGGCATCATCAACAGGGAATGGAATTGATGAATCAATGCCGAGTTCTTCCAATTTTGCTTTATTGGCAACCCATACTTCAAAGTCTTCGCGCCCGTGACTAGGCGCTGTGTGAACAAAACCCGTACCGGAATCGGCCGTTACATGGTCACCATCAAGCAGAGGAACTTTGAATGCATAATCATTTGCAAAGCCTTTGAAGGGATGGGAAAGCAACATCGTCTCAAGCTCGGAAGGGTTCAAAGAGCGAAGCTTTCTGAAAGTCAGTTTTGCTTTTTTTGCACTTTCTTCGGCCAATGCATCAGCAAATATAAGTTTTTCACCGGGCTTCGGACCATAATCATTTTCGGCATCCACAACCTGATAAAGCCCATAAGGAATGCGCGAAGAATAGGCAACAGCACGGTTACCGGGAATTGTCCATGGAGTGGTTGTCCAAATGACAACGAAGGCTCCCGACAAATCATCGGCTTTTGCTTTCAGCACAGGAAATTTGACCCAGATTGTGTCGGATTCAACATCGTGATACTCGACTTCGGCTTCAGCCAAGGCGGTGCGCTCGACCACCGACCACATGACAGGCTTTGAGCCTCGATAAAGCTGGTCAGACATGGCAAATTTCATCAATTCTCCGGCAATGCGTGCCTCCGAATGGAAAGCCATTGTTGTGTAAGGATTTTTGAAATCCCCGATAATACCAAGGCGTTTAAATTCGTCCGATTGGGTTTTGACCCAATGTTTAGCAAATTCCCGGCATTCCTGTCGGAATTCGTTAATCGGAATATCGTCTTTATTCTTGCCTTTTGCACGATATTTTTCTTCGATTTTCCATTCGATGGGCAGTCCATGGCAATCCCAGCCGGGCACATAATTGGCATTATAGCCCCGCATCTGGAAGGAACGGACGATTGTATCCTTTAAAATTTTATTCAAAGCATGACCGATATGGATATCTCCGTTGGCATAAGGAGGGCCATCATGCAAAACGTATAGCGGTCGGTCGACAGCCTGTTTGCGCAGTGCGCTATAGAGATCCATCTCTTCCCAGCGTTTGACGATTTCCGGTTCTTTTTGCGGCAGTCCGGCGCGCATCGGAAAGTCTGTTTTGGGCAGGTAAAGGGTTTTTGAATAATCCATGGCTTGGTCTTTATTTGACATGTTTAAAAAATCCTGTCGAACGTCATTTAATCGAAATGATTATCTCTCCCGATCTTTCGAACCTTTGCACTTATCAGGCAAGAGTGAAGATCGGGCTAATAATTCGTAGCGTCAACAGCACGGGAAAATATGCACTCATGATGCATGGCTTTATCATGAGATGAAACAGAAAGAAAACTGAAAAATCGACAAAAAGAAAAGGCCCCGTAAAATACGGAGCCTTTCCAAAACAAAGTTCGATTAAATTAGAACTTGTAAGCAACACCAACGCGGAAATCGTTGGTCTTGTAGTCAACATTGTACTTGATGTTGTTCTTGCTGTAGTCTTCGTCGCCGAAGTCGGTGTAACGATATTCAGCACGCAAGATGATGTGGTCTGTCATAGCATAGTCGAAACCAGCGCCGATTGTCCAACCGACGAGTGTATCGCTATCGCTAGCTGAATAACCAGGAATTGTATTGCCGCTAGCATCTTTCATGCGGAAGTGTGAATCAACCTTGGCGTAAGCAACACCACCGGCGATGTAAGGCATCCAGCGGTCAACTGCATAACCAACGCGAGCACGTGTTGAACCGGCCCACTGTTCCTTCAGCTTACCGTTGAGGCTGAAAGCGTTATCGTTGTAAGAACGCTTGTCGCTCTCGTCCATGTCGCCCCATACCCAGTCGGTATCAGCACCGATAACAATGTTGTTGCCGAGGTCATAGTTATAACCGGCATAAATGCCACCGATGAAGCCTGACGGATCAGGAGAGAAGCCTTCTCTGCGGCTCCAACCGTTTGAACCCTGGTACTTGCCCTTAAGGTCTGTGTCAGACCAAGAACCACCAATCTGGGCACCAGCATAGAAGCCGGTCCAAGAAAAAGCAGGTGCTGCAACAACAGGAGCTGGCTCCTGATTTGCTACAACGTCAGCAGCTTGTGCTGCAGAAGCTGCTGTAAGAGCAGCTGCGGAAGCAGCAATAAGATATCTAATTTTCATTTTTATTCTCCAATGCAATAAAATGCCGTCTGAACTTATATAGTTTATCCGGATAAGAATTGCTGTAGCACGAAAGACACACCTCACAAAAACCGAAGCAAAAACCTCAATAAAATGCGAGGAGGGTTGAAAAATATAGAAAAAATGCAGGTCGCTTCGTTAAAAAAATGTCGAAAAAGCTTTTTGATCAGAATCAAAACCGAGCTTTACGACGTCGATTCGCAAATTTTCCGTTAATTTTTCAAGACGGCGATTTATATGCCAAATCGATTTTTGTGTCAAAGAGAAGAGATTGGGTCGGTTCTTCATGTTCAATTTTTATCGAATCAATCCGAATTTTATCAGGATATATGACGAGCTTTCTATTCAACGCGAGTCTTCCGGTTTTATAGACGCCCATGACAAAAGATAAAAAAGTCGAACAAAACAATAAAAAAGCCCCGCAGTTTCCTGCAGGGCTTTTTTCAATTCTTTAAGAAGAATTAGAACTTGTAGGCAACGCCAACGCGTACGTCGTTGGTCTTGTAATCTACGTTATATTTGAAGTCTTTGTTGCCAAAGTCCTTGTCGCCAAAATCGGTGTAACGATATTCAGCACGAAGGATGATGTGGTCGGTCATGGCATAATCAACGCCGGCACCCAATGTGTAACCGGTCAAAGTCTTATTGCCACTGGCCTTGCTGTAAACGCCATCAGCATCCGAGAACTTGGCATCGGAATCGATCTTGGCATAAGCAACACCACCAGCAAAATAAGGCATCCAGCGATCCATCGAGTAACCGATGCGAGCACGGGTTGATCCAGCCCACTTCTCTTTGATTTTGCCGCTAACTTTGAATTCGTCTTCTGTGCCTTTGAGGTAGGACTTGCTGTCGCTTTCGTCCATGTCACCCCAGATCCAGTCTGTGTCGGCACCGAGAACAATGTTGTTGCCGAGATCATAGTTGTAACCGGCATAGAGACCGCCGATGAAACCTGATGGATCAGGTGAGAAGGATTTACCGAAGCCGGCAAAGTCTTTTGCATCGCTACGGCCTTTGATCTTCTGGTCTGTATCAGACCATGAACCACCGATTTGACCACCAGCATAGAAGCCGGTCCAGGAGAAAGCAGGAGCGGCAACGACCGGAGCCGGTTCCTGATTCATGACAACGTCAGCAGCTTGTGCGCCAGAAGCGGCGGTCAAAGCCAAAGCCGAAGCAGCAACGAGATATTTTATTTTCATTTGTTAACTCCACGCGAAATGTATTGCGATTGAGGTCACTATAGTTTGTGCGACTATAATGTCTGTAGCAAAAATGCCACAGCAAGTGGAATGAGCATTTTTTGGGGCGTTTTAAGGCAGAAGCTCTTCGGTATGGTAAACAAAGTATAAAAAAACGCCGGAAAACCAGCGTTTTGTAATTTAAAAATGTGATATGCGAATCAACTATGGGCGAAAATATCGACTTCGGGAAAGCCGATAAGATCAAGTTCCGACCTCGATGGCAGGAATTCGAAACACGATTTTGCCACACTCTCGCGGCCGTCCCTGATGAGCCTTGCTGCAAGAATCGCTTTTAACCGATGAAGATAAAGAACATCGGTTGCTGCATATTCCACTTGTGCGGGAGACAGTTCGTCCGCACCCCAATCAGATGATTGCTGTTGCTTGGAAATATTTATTTCAAGAAGTTCGGCGACAAGGTCTTTCAAACCATGCCGGTCTGTATAGGTGCGGGTCAGTTTCGAGGCAATTTTTGTACAGAAAACCGGTCTTGCCATGACACCGAATGTCAGAGCCAAGACTGCGAGGTCGAAGCGGCCAAAATGAAAGATTTTGGTGATGTCGGGATCTTTCAGAATCTTTACAAGATTTGGTGCCGTCTTTTGCCCCTTGGCAATCTGGATAACATCGGCAGTGCCGTCTCCCGGTGAAATCTGGACGACGCAGAGCCGGTCACGATGGGGCTGAAGCCCCAAAGTTTCAGTGTCAATGGCAACTTCCTTGACATTATAATTTTTCAAGTCAGGCAAATCACCTTTGTGAACGCGTATTTTAGCCATTCTTATTGTCCTATTTGTTTCCCAAAGCAGCTAGAATTCTTGCCCAGGAGCGTTGGCCTTTATGGAATGATTTGAGATTATATTTTTCATTGGGCGAATGGATGCGGTCATCGTCCAGCCCGAAACCGACAAGCAATGATTCCATACCGAGGAAAGATTGGAAATCACCGACAATCGGAATAGAGCCGCCCATGGCTGCAAGAATAGCCGGTTTGTTCCATTCTTCTGTTAGAGCTTTCTTGGCAAGTTGAACAAGGGCCGAATCATAGGCAAGGTTGATTGCTGGAGAAGCACCGTGATCTTTAAATTCAACCGAACAGTCGGCTGGAATTTGGGAACGAACATAATCACGGAACGACTTTCTGATTTTTGCCGGATCCTGTTTGTGGACAAGTCTGAAAGAAATTTTTGCACTGGCTTTTGCTGCAATAACGGTTTTGAAGCCTTCTCCTTCGTATCCGCCGCTAATGCCATTGACCTCGGCAGTCGGTCTTGCCCATGTCATTTCAAGAACGGTGCGTCCCTTTTCGCCTGCCGGAATCGACAAGCCTACGGGTCCTAAAAACTCCTTAGGGCCACGGTTAAGTGCGTTCCACGATTTCAAAACAGCTTCCGGCGTTTCCTCAACCCCGTCATAGAACCCGTCAAGGGTTACATGGCCATTTTCGTCGTGTAGGCCGGCGATAATTTTTGCAAGAATTTGAATAGGATTTGCCGCGGCACCACCAAAGTGGCCAGAATGAAGATCGCGATCGGCACCATGGATAATAATTTCCTCACCAACCATACCTCTTAGCGCAATAGATATGGACGGTGTATCGGCATCCCACATGGTTGTGTCGCAGACAAGTGCATAATCGGCTTTCAATTCGTCTTTGTGAGCATGCAAAAATGGTTGTAGCGAGGGAGAGCCTGATTCCTCTTCCCCCTCGAAGAGAATGGTAACGGCAACCGGAAGGTTACCGATTTCATTTTTAAAAGCGCGACATGCTTCGACAAAGGTCATAAGCTGTCCCTTGTCATCACCGGCACCGCGTGCGGCAATAACTTTTTCACCATTGAGCTCTTTTATTTTCGGGTCGAATGGATCGTCTTCCCAAAGGTTGAGGGGGTCAACCGGCTGTACATCATAGTGTCCATAAAACAAAACATGGGGTGCGTCTTTTGTTGGTCCAGGATGATGGGCAACAACCATAGGATTACCGGTGGTATCGCGGCGCGAGGCTTCAAAACCGATCGATTTCAAATCGTTTACCAGCCAATCGGCAGCTTTGCGACAATCATCTCTATATTTCGGGTCAGTCGAAATGGAGGGGATGCGCAACAATTCAAAGACATGTTGCAGACTATTATCAAGATTTAAATCAAGGCGGGATAAAACTTTGTCAAGCATAGGGTGCACCTGCAGTTAGTTGGTTGAAAAACAACTTTAAGCCTCTTAAACCGTTTTGCAAGGCGTACGCATCATTTTTGACTTGTTAGTTCTTGTCGCATCATATCCGGTACGGTTTCCGACTTTTGACTTTCTCCACCATTCTCTTGACTCTTTCCCCGACATTATCTTTGACAATGTGTGCAGTAAAAACTCGAGCGACCGGATTGGACAATTCGTTTTATAGCCTTTCCACATTGGGGGCATGGTTCCCCTTCACGGTCATAAACCGAAAAATGATGTTGGAAATAACCTAATGAACCATCTGTATGGACATAATCGCGTAAGGAAGAACCACCTGCTTCGATTGCCTCGTTGATAACATCGCGGATATTTTGTGCAAGAATTTCCGATTTTTGTTGCGCTGCCGCAGATTTTTTGCCGAGTGTTAACGATTTCCGTTTCGGAGAAAGGTGACTTCGCCATAAAGCCTCGCAAACATATATATTTCCAAGTCCGGCAATGATGGTCTGATCAAGAAGTGCGGCTTTAAGAGGGGCTTTTTTGTTATGCAAAATCTCGTTTAGATAGGCACCTGAAAGACCGTTTCCGGTTGGTTCGGGGCCTAAATGGGCCAATAATTTATGGTGTTCCAACTCTGCCGTTTTTGTCAAAAGCATAAAACCGAAACGGCGTGGATCATTGTAGACGGCATGCAACAACTCGCCATTCGGCGTTCTGATATCCATTTCAAAATGGTCATGTGCCGCAAGCTTGTTTTTTTCGTGATAATAGGAACCAAGCGTCGTGTTTTCAATTCGCCACGAACCGGACATGCCCAAATGGCTGATGATGGTCTCATCACTATCAAGATGGATGAGGAGATATTTTGCCCGCCGTCCGAGGCCGATAATTTCGCGCCCCGTAAGGCGGGACTGAAAATTTTCCGGAAATGGAAAACGAAGATCCGGCCGGTTTTGCTTGACGCTTATTATCTTCGCATGGGTAAAGCTTGGTTCAAGACCACGTTTTACAGTTTCAACTTCAGGAAGCTCAGGCATATACGATTGCTTTGATTATAAGCGGGAGTTTATTCCAACCGCTCCGGTTCAGACAATTAACATCGTTCTTCAAAAATAGTCGATACGAGCGCCATTTTTAAGGTCGCGAAAAAGTTTTTCACGCAGAAAATTGAATTTTCATAGATAGTGGAATAGCATTTTTTCAGAGAACAATAAGTCACAAAAAATTTTTAAATTTGTTATCAAATAAAGTGATGCGAGACATTTTTTAACCACACTGGATTATAAAAACATGTTTATTATAGGATGTCATCGAAATAGGAATGTATGGGTTAAAAATTAACGAATTTTTAACCTTGAACTGTTATCTGTCGAAAACAAATAAATGTTATCTTCTTGAAAAAGAGCGATAACGCACTTAAATTAAGTTCAATACAGCGGTGATTGACCACGGATGTACTGGCAGTCAACGCATAACGGAAGGTCGGGTTTTCCCCCGGCCTTTTTGTTGTTTTTAGCCATTTTTGAAAAACAGGTTTCGATTTTTTAGAAAAAACGGAATTCGTATTTCCAGATCACGCTTTGTTGGAAAAATGGGCTTGATTACGCCCATTCACCTTTTCTGAAAACCGGAACTTTTTTCCCGTCATCGGTGATACCGTCAATATTGATTTCCCCAGATCCTATCATCCAGTCGATATGAATAAGGCTTTTATTGCCACCCTGCTTTTCGATTTGTTCTTTTGAAAGTGCGGCACCGCGCAAGAAGCATTTTGAATAGCATTGCCCCAGCGCAATGTGGCAGGCCGCATTTTCATCAAACAATGTGTTATAGAACAAGAGGCCACTTGCAGAAATCGGAGACGAATTGGGAACGAGTGCTACTTCGCCCAAATGACGGGCACCTTCATCGGTATCAAGTATCTGTTGCAATACTTTTTCGCCTTTCGAAGCGTGCGCCTCGACAATGCGCCCTTTTTCAAAACGGACTTTGATTTTGTCAATTAATGTGCCTTGATAGGATAGGGGCTTTGTCGAACTTACATAACCTTCAACACGATGGGCGTGAGGTGTCGTGAAAACTTCTTCAGTCGGGATATTCGGGTTGCAAATAACGCCGTTTTTTGCTTTCGAGGCACCACCTTGCCATTCATGACCATCAGCAAGACCGATTGTGAGATCTGTTCCAGGGCCACTATAATGGAGAGCCGAGAAGCGTTGGTCGTTTAGCCATTTTGCATGTTTTTTCAGATTGGCATTATGATCTTTCCATGCGCCGATTGCATCCGGCTTATCGACACGGGACGCAGAAAATATTGCATCAGCAAGTTTTTTTGTCGCCTCGATGATTGGTAAATCGGGAAAAACCACGGCTGCCCATGACGGATTGGGATAGGAAACAATATTCCAGTTGATGTCAAAACCGGCAATTTTTTCCAGTGCCGGTTGATAGGCGACAGATGTAGCCTTATTGACGCGTGAGACTTTGGCGGGATCTTCATGAGCAAGAAGTGACGGATTATCTCCAGCGATAGCAAGACGAGCAGCCCCGTTTGCATAGGCCCTTGCCATGCCTTCATAAAGCCAGCTCGCAGCCTTATCGAAGCTCTTCTCATGAGCATCTTTGAAACGGCAAAGCGTCATTTCTTCATCACTGAAAATAGGGGTAACGACACCGGCACCGGCTTTATACGCGTGATGGGCAATCCGGCGTACGAGTGGAAGTGCAGCGAGCGGGCTTGTGAGAACGAGATCTTGACCTTTCTGTAGGTTGAGACCGACCTTGACTGCGACTTCTGCAAGCCGGTCTAGTTTTTGTGGATCGATAACAGATTGGTCTTCATTCATTGGGGGTGTTTCCTTTTAAAATTAAAAATCGCAAAACGACATTTACAGAATAAATAATAATGTTTTTGACGGCGATATTAAAGGCACTTTGGAATAGAGACGAAGAAAAACGGAAATGAAACGGGACAAGTATTGGAAACAGAATTTAAAACTTTAGTGAAGTTTGAAAATTTCGATAGACAGTAAGGTTCTATCCATTAATATCTCTTGTTGGAGAATAATTTAAGAAAAACCAGAGGGAGAATAATGTGAAACAGGATATATTGGTGCTAAGTCCGCTTGAAGAGCGTCAAATGGAGGACCTTGACAAGCGTTATCACTTGTTGCGCGCAGATCTTGCAAAAGATAAGGCCGACTTTATTGATAAAAATGCAAAGGATTGTCGTGCAGTCATTAGTACCGGCAATATTGTTTTTGATAAAAAGCTGATTTCAAAATTGCCACATGTCGGCCTTGTCGCCTGTGTGACTGCCGGTTTTGACCAGGTTAATCTCAAGGATTTGAAAGATCATCATATCCATTTAACCAATACACCCGATGTTTTGACTGATGACGTTGCCGATGTTGCGCTGATGTTGATGCTCGCCGCCCGTCGCAGGCTTGTTTTTGGTGATCATTATGTGCGCTCGGGTGAGTGGGCCAAGAAAGGCCCGATGGATCTCACAGAAACAACTGCCGGAAAACGCGCTGGTGTCGTCGGTCTCGGACGGATAGGGCACGCTATAGCCAAACGATTCGAAAGTTGTGGGCTCACAATCGGTTATTATGGCCGCCACAAAAAACCGGATATTGCTTATCAGTTTTTTCCATCTCTTATCGAACTTGCCAAGTGGTCGGATATTCTGGTTATTGCTGTAACGGGCGGCAAGGAAACTGAAAAACTGATTTCCAAGGAAGTGATTGCAGCACTTGGAAACCGCGGTTCCCTTATCAATATTTCTCGTGGCACGGTTATCGACGAAGACGCAATGATTAAAGCCTTACAAAGCAAAGAATTGGAAACAGCCGGTCTTGACGTCTATCTTAACGAGCCAAATATCAATCCGGCATTTTATAAGCTTGAAAATGTGGTTCTCTACCCCCACCATGGCAGTGGTACTGTTGAAACACGCGACAGGATGTCGGATCTCGTGGTGGAAAATATTGATGCGTTTTTTGCCGACGAACCTTTACCATCGGAAGTTAAACTTTGACGTTGAATTTCTGTCGGGAAGGAAAAAATGTTTATTAACAAAATAGTTTAAGAACGCTTTTTTCAAGCCCATTCTTTCTTAATGTTTAGCAATGGAAATGTTGATAAACGAGAGATAAGCACTGTAGCCTGATACAGTGCTTATTTTTTGAAACAAAGATTGTTTCGCGCAAATTTTTGTCTGTTTAAAGCCGGTGGGAAAATGTTTCGGAAATTTCTGGCATGACTAAATAAAAGACCAAAAACCCGGTTTGATAGTCGGCATGCCTCGTTCCGAAAAATTCACTTCAAAAAAATGGCCGGTATCTTCAACCGCCGTTCATTATGATTTTCAACCATCATTAAAAGCCGACCGTTTTATAGAGTTGAAGCGGAAATTTCCGTTACAATAATAAGGTGTCCTGTAACAATAATAAGGGGCACAGCCATTATTTCCGGCTTTTCATTGTGTTTTGAGTTTTACCCGCCGAACAGCTCTGCCATTTTTGACGTTGAAAACAAATTGCAATTAGCCACCAAGCTCCGACATATGACGGCTTAAGCCGCAAATGCCATCTTTTTCGATTGAAAATTCATGTCCCTTCGGCTTGCTGTCGATTGCTTTCAGGATAAGTTCTGTCAGTTTTTCATCACTTTCCGAGCTTCTGATAGCTTCACGCAATTCGACCATGCCGGATTGCCCCATGCAAGGGTAAAGCTTGCCCGTCGAACCGATGCGCACACGATTGCAAGAAGCACAGAAATCACAAGAAAGCGGCGTAATAAACCCAAGTCTACCCCCTGTTTCCTTGACTGTTACATAACGGGCAGGGCCGCCTGAACAATGCGCATCCGGAACCAATGTCCAGCGTTGTTCAAGACTTTTACGCAAAGCGCCGAGTGACAGGAATGTTTCATAACGGTCATGACCGGTATAGCCCATAGGCATTTCTTCAATGACTGTAAGATCCATACCGCGCCCGTGGGCAAAACGGATGAGATCGTCAACTTCACCAAGAAAGCCGCCACGCATGGCAACAGCGTTCAATTTAACTTTCAATCCGGCTTTTTGTGCTGCGTCAATGCCGGAAAGCACATGGGCAATGTCACCGCGACGGGTCAATTGGTGATAACGGACAGGGTCAAGTGTATCGAGAGAGACGTTGACACGTTTGACACCATTTTGAACAAGTGCCTCGGCATAACGGGCAAGCAATGTTCCATTGGTTGTCAGTGTCAATTCTTCAAGACCATGTCCGAGATGCTTCCCCAGCATTTCAAACAATACCATAATGTTGCGCCGTACCAGTGGCTCACCACCGGTAAGACGGATTTTGGTGACACCAAGATCAATCATCCGGCTTGCAACGCGGTAGAGTTCTTCGATTGTCAGAAGCTCTTTTTTGGGTAAAAACACCATTTCTTCCGCCATGCAGTAAACACAGCGTAAATCACAACGATCGGTTACAGAAAGTCGCAGATAGCTGATCTTCCTGCCAAAAGGATCAACCAACTTTGATTCTGGTGTTTTTTGCACTCTCTAAACTCCTTACTGGACAAGAGGTCCCTCACTCGGTTTTAAATCAATACCCGTGATATGGGATTTTCC
This sequence comes from uncultured Bartonella sp., assembly GCF_946479275.1. Taxonomy (GTDB): domain Bacteria; phylum Pseudomonadota; class Alphaproteobacteria; order Rhizobiales; family Rhizobiaceae; genus Bartonella. The sequence goes on along the minus strand of NZ_CAMLFE010000002.1, from coordinate 145,502 downwards.
GGCCAAAATTGCTATATATTGTTGAACAGCTTTTGACCAGCTTGATGCCTCGAGCCAGGCAGCAATTTTTTCTTTTACCATTTCCAGAGGAAGAATCTTCCCGGGGATAATCTGGTTGATATCGACAATATGATAACCATAACGGCTTTCGACAGGTTGCATTAATAATCCGGTTTTTTTTGCGTTTTTCAAAGCTTTTTCGAATTCCGGTATGGTGGATCCTCGCGTAATCTGACCAAGATTGCCACCTTGAGCCGCTGAAGGACAGAAAGAAACATCACGCGCAATTGTGGCAAATTCATGTGGATTCTTTTTCACTTGTTCCAAAATGGCATAAGCTTTCTCGCGTGCATTATCGAAAGCTTTTTTGTCTTTCGGATTGGCACTTAAAAGAATGTGCCTGACTTGCCAGATCGTTTCGGTTGAAAAGCGTGACGGGTCACGTTCATAGAATGCTTTGCAATCTTCTTCACTTGCTTCAGGTGTTTTTATTTCACTTTCGAGAAGGGCAGAGATTGCCGCGTCAAGCTTTGTTTGCCGGGCATTATCTTGGCCCGCGCTGTCTTCATTATCGGGAACAAGATTTTTGTCTTTTGCTTCCTGCCATAAAAGTTCACGGATTACCAATGAACGCGCAGCTTCAAGAAGCGCTTCACCCGGCGTTGGAGCCGGATGATTTTGTGCTTCTTGCAGAATATCGACTTCGGGAATGACAACGCCATTGACGCTCACCTCTTTGAATAGCGGCTTGGCTTTTGGCGGAATTCTCGTGTCGATTTCCTGCTTTGTGGGGGAGGGGGGAACCACTATTTTTTTTAATCCCGAATGTTCGACTTTTACCGTTGTCGCCATAGACAATTACTCCTTTACCCGAAGTCTTAATCGGTTACTTCACCACGGATGCGAACGGGCAGACGTTCTTTTTTACGAACAACCTGATATCCCGTACGCCAGATATAACGCACCGGCGCACTCAGCATATGAACAAGACGGGTAAACGGGAACAAAAGCAAAATAGTGAGCCCGAGGAAAAGGTGCAGTTTGAATACAAAAGCCACATCGGTGATATAGCTTGAAGCTGCAAGGTTGAAGGTGAAAATTCCCTGTGCCCAATCCATCAGCTTGACCATTTCATGCCCGTCGAGATGCTGCATCGAAAAAGGTATGGTTGCAAGACCGAGGAAAAGCTGTGCCCACAACAGAAGGATAATCAATGTATCTGTTGTGCTTGAAGTTGCCCTGACGCGCGGGTCGAACAAACGCCTGTGGGCAAGCATTGTCGCGCCGATAATGGCCATTGCTCCGGCAATGCCACCGGCTGTCATTGCAACAATCTGTTTGAAACTATGGCTGACGCCTAGAGCATCCCAAACGGCAATCGGTGTGAGAAGCCCGACAAAATGGCCTAAAAAGATAAACAACACACCGACATGGAAAAGAACAGAACCCCACATCAATTGTTTACGACGCAACAACTGGCTGGAACTTGCACGCCATGTATAAGGCTCGCGGTCATAACGGATAATCGAGCCAAGTGCCAGAACAGTCAAAGCAATATAGGGATAGACCCCGAATATGAGTGTATGGAAAAAGTGCAACATTGTCTCTCTATCCTTAAATTTGCGTAGAAGCATCGCGGTGCTGGGCACGGATGCGACGTTGTAACCGGTCAGGCCCGCAATCATTTTCACCCTGATTGCCACCGAAAGTAATGGCTTCCTCTTCCCAGATGCGGTCGAGAGCCTCAAGGTCATTCGGGTCATCTTCTTTACGGTTGACGATTTCGGCCGTTAGTGCCTCGTCGGCTCGTTCGCCAGACAGGCTTTCAAGAGCAACAAAAGCTGCGGCATAAACAGAACCGCGTTTTTGTAATCTCTGCCGGATAGCCGAAATGATATGCAAGGTTTCGCCAAGAAGATGGCGGGCTTCCTCGTCACTTCTTGTTGACAGAAATTCAAGAAACATCGGCAGATAATCCGGCATTTCATGAACGTCGATTTCAAAACCGGCCTCGTCATACATGTCCTTGAGGTCGACCATCGCCTGTCCACGATCGCGGTTTTCACCGTAAACGTGTTCAAAAAGGTGGAGCGACAAAGACCGCGTTCTGTCAAAAAGCAAAACGTAGTCTTCCTGTACTTCATAAATGTCGCGATCGGAAATTGCCGAGACCAGACTTTTCAGGCCGACAATTTCTGCCGCATCAAGATCGGAAAGTTGATCGAGCGTTGCTCTGATAAGATTGCCCGATTGCTGCAATTCTTCATCCGGATAGCTTAAAAGTAAGGAAATGATTTTGAGATCGGAATTCATTACGCGCTCTCCTTCAATAAGTCTGTCGGTGTTGTGACGACTTTCTTACCCTTTGAACCGAAAAGATCACCCTTTGAATTGCCGCCCGAACATCCGTTGCCAAATGAAAAGCCACAAGACCCACGCAGGTCATAGGCATCTTCACTCACTTCACGGTGGGATGTGGGGATAACAAAACGGTCTTCATAATTGGCGATCGCCATGACCTGATACATGTGCTCGATCATTTCAGGTGTCATGCCGACTTTTTCCGCATATTCCGGACGATATTCACCATCGACAGATTTCGCACGCATATAAGCGCGCATGGCAAGCATACGTTCAAGTGCCGAAACGATCGGTGCTTCTTTTCCGGCCGTCAACAAATTGGCAAGGTAACGCACGGGGATGCGCAACGAGCGGACATTGGGAATAAAATCGTCCATTGCAAGCTTGCCGGCTTCGGCAGCAGATTGCAGCGGCGAAAGCGGCGGAATATACCAGACCATCGGCAAAGTGCGATATTCAGGGTGAAGCGGAAAGGCTACTTTCCATTTCATTGCCATTTGATAGACAGGCGAATGTTGGGCGGCTTCAATCCACTCGTCACTGACACCGTCTTTACGTGCTTGTTCGATAACAGCAGGGTCATTCGGATCAAGGAAAATTTTCAATTGTTCCTCATAGAGATCCTGTTCGCCTTCTGTAGCAGCAGCATCGGAAATCTTGTCGGCATCATAAAGCATCACACCAAGATAACGGATACGACCGACACAAGTTTCCGAACAAACAGTCGGCATACCGCTTTCAATGCGCGGATAGCAGAAAATGCATTTTTCCGATTTGCCGGAAGACCAGTTGAAATAAATCTTCTTATAGGGGCAGCCTGAAACACACATACGCCAGCCGCGGCATTTTTCCTGATCGATGAGAACAATACCGTCATCCTCGCGCTTATAAATCGCACCTGAAGGGCAAACGGCCACGCAGGCAGGATTGAGGCAATGTTCGCAAAGACGTGGCAAATACATCATGAATGTATTTTCAAATTCACCGTAAATTTCTTTTTCGACATTGGCAAAATTGTAATCTTCTGAGCGCTTGGAAAATTCGCCACCAAGCACATCTTCCCAATTCGGGCCCCATTTGATTTTTTCCATGCGCTCGCCGGTAATTTTCGAGCGCGGACGGGCAACCGGCATGGTTTTTGATTCTTTTGCCGTTTGCAAATGCTCATAGTCAAAATCGAACGGTTCATAATAATCGTCAATCTCCGGCAGATCGGGATTGGCAAAAATTTTCGAAAGAACACGCCACTTTGCGCCCATGCGCGGACGTATCTTGCCATTCGATTTTCTGATCCAGCCGCCATTCCAGCGTTTCTGGTTTTCCCAATCTTTGGGAAAACCGATGCCGGGCTTGGTCTCGACATTATTGAACCAGGCATATTCAACGCCTTCACGGTTCGTCCAGACGTTTTTGCAGGTGACAGAGCAGGTATGGCAACCGATACATTTATCGAGGTTCAGAACCATACCTATTTGCGCGCGAACCTTCATTCTGCGGCCTCCTTCATTGCTGAATTTTCTTCACCATCCATCCAATCGACATGGTCAAGCTTGCGCACCACCACAAACTCGTCACGATTGGCACCGACAGTGCCGTAATAATTGAAACCGTATGATTGCTGGACATAGCCGCCGATCATATGGGTCGGTTTGGTAATAACGCGGGTCACCGAGTTATGGATCCCTCCGCGTTGTTTGGTTAAAGGCGAGCCCGGAACATTCACGATTTTTTCCTGGGCGTGATACATAAAGACTGTTCCGTCTTTCATGCGCTGTGAAACGATGACACGGGCAACAAGCGAACCATTGGCATTGAAAGCTTCCACCCAGTCATTATCCACAATACCGGCCTTTTGAGCGTCGTTTTCCGAAATCCAGACGACCGGACCGCCTCTGTTCAAAGTCAACATCAACAGATTGTCGGAATAGGTCGAATGGATACCCCATTTCTGGTGCGGGGTTATGAAGTTCAAAATCAGATGCGGCTTGTCACCCGCCTTGGCTTCGATCGCCGTTGTTACCGTTTTGGTGTCGATCGGCGGGCGATAAACGCAGAAACCTTCACCAAAGGCACGCATCCACAAATGATCCTGATAAAGTTGCTGGCGACCGGTGATAGTGCGCCACGGGATCAATTCGTGAACATTGGTATAGCCGGCATTGTAGCAGACTTTTTCTGATTCAAGACCGGACCACGTGGGTGACGAAATGATTTTACGCGGCTGGGCAACAATGTCGCGATAACGGATCTTCTCGTCTTCCTTGGGCAATGCGAGATGCGTATGATCGCGTCCCGTATGTTCACCCAAAGCTTCCCATGCCTTGACAGCAACTTCACCATTGGTTTCAGGTGCAAGGGTCAAAATGACTTCGGTTGCATCAATATCGGTTGCAATGCTCGGCATGCCTTTTGTCGCACCCTCATCTTCAACAACGCCATTGATACGGCCGACGAGATCGACTTCCTCTTCTGTTTTCCAGTTGATACCTTTGCCACCATTGCCGACCTTTTTCATCAACGGTCCAAGGGCAGTAAAACGCTTGTAGATATTCGGATAGTCGCGTTCAACCACCGCAATGGCCGGCATTGTTTTGCCCGGAACAGGTTCGATTTCGCCCTTTTTCCAATCCTTGACATCGAATGGCTGACCAAGCTCGCCCGCAGTATCGTGCTGGCTCGGTGTTAAAACGACATCTTTTTCAACACCCAGAACTTCTTTCGATACTTCGGAGAATTTCTCGGCAAGGCCCTTGAAAATATCCCAGTCGCATCTTGCTTCCCAAGCCGGATCAACCGCGCTTGAAAGCGGGTGGATGAAGGGATGCATGTCCGACGTGTTAAGGTCATTCTTTTCGTACCATGTTGCAGTCGGCAACACGATATCGGAATAGACACAGGTTGTAGACATACGGAAATCGAGTGTTACGAGAAGATCAAGTTTGCCTTCCGGCGCTTCGTCATGCCAGACGGCTTCTTTGGTCTCGACCCGTCCCTGATCTCCCAGATCCTTGCCCAAAACGCCATTGGCAGTGCCGAGGAAGTGTTTAAGGAAATATTCGTGTCCTTTACCTGACGAACCGAGAATGTTCGAGCGCCAGACAAACATGTTGCGTGGCCAGTTTAACGGATCATCCGGATCTTCGCACGACATTTGCAGGCTACCCGATTTCAGACCGTCGACGATATAATCTTTCGGGTCTTTGCCAGCAGCTTCCGCTTCTCTCACAAGGTTGATCGGATTTGCTTTCAATTGCGGTGCCGACGGGAGCCATCCCATACGTTCGGCACGGATATTATAGTCGATCAATGCACCATCCCACGGCCCTTCGGGAGCAGTTGGCGACAACAATTCGCTCACTTTCACAGTTTCATAGCGCCATTGATCGGTATGGGCATAGAAAAACGACGTACCATTCATCTGGCGTGGCGGGCGCGACCAGTCAAGACCGAAAGCAAGCGGAGCCCAACCGGTTTGCGGGCGCAATTTTTCCTGTCCCACATAGTGGCTCCAGCCGCCGCCGGATTGACCGATACAACCGCACATAACGAGCATATTGATAATGCCGCGATAGTTCATATCCATATGGTACCAGTGATTGATACCGGCACCGAGAATAACCATCGAGCGACCTTTGGTCTTTTCGGCATTACGGGCAAATTCACGCGCAACTGTTATGATTTTGTCGCGCGAAACGCCCGTGATCTTTTCTGCCCATGCAGGAGTATAAGGAATATTGTCATCATAGGAGGTTGCACAGTTTTTGTCTTTGAAACCGCGCTCCAAGCCGTAGTTGGCAACGAAAAGGTCAAAAACAGTGGCGACAACAACTTCGCCTTCCGGCAATTTCAATTTGCGGGTAGGCACTTTGCGTGTGAGAATGCTCTCGTGATCGGTGCCGTCATCGAAACTATGTTCACGACTTGCAAAATAGGGGAAGTCGACATCGGCAACAGTGTCATGCTCGCCTTCAAGCATGAAGCTCATTTCCAATGTGACATCCCGGCCTTTGCCATCTTTCGATTCAAGGTTCCATTTGCCTTTTTCACCCCAGCGGAAACCGGAAGAGCCGAGCGGTGCAACATATTCACCGCTTTTCATATCAACGGCGACAGTTTTCCATTCGGGATTATTGGTTTCACCGAGCTTGTCGGCAAAGTCCGAAGCGCGGAGCAACCGGTCAGGAATGAAGTGGCCATTTTTGCTAACCAGTCTGACGAGCATCGGCATATCGGTGTAGCGTTGGCAATAATCTTCAAAATATTCGGCCTGACGCTCCAGATGAAATTCGCGCAAAATAACGTGGCCAAGCGCCATGGCAAGAGCAGCGTCGGTTCCTTGCTTGGGATGAAGCCAGAGATCGGCAAACTTGCTTGCTTCCGAATAATCGGGTGAAACAACCACCGATTTTGTGCCTTTATAGCGGGCTTCCGAATAAAAATGCGCGTCCGGTGTGCGTGTTTGCGGCACGTTGGAGCCCCAAAGCATAAGGAAACCGGCATTATACCAATCGGCAGATTCAGGCACATCTGTCTGTTCGCCCCATGTCATGGGTGAAGCAGGCGGCAAATCGCAATACCAGTCATAGAAAGACATGCATACACCGCCGAGAAGTGACAGGTAACGCGAACCGGAAGCATAGGAGACCATGGACATTGCCGGAATCGGCGAAAAGCCGATAATCCGGTCGGGACCATATTTCTTGATTGTGTAAGAATTGGCAGCAGCGATAATCTCGTTGACTTCGTCCCATGTAGAACGAACAAAGCCGCCAAGCCCGCGTACTTTCTGGTATTCGGCCCGCTTTTCAGGATTTTCCTGAATTGCAGCCCATGCACCAACCGGTGTTTTTACCACGCGTTCCTTGCGCCACAATTTGATAAGACGCGAGCGGATCAACGGATATTTTACACGGTTTGCCGAATACATATACCAGCTATAGCTTGCTCCTCGCGGACAGCCACGTGGTTCATGGTTGGGGAGATCGGGGCGGGTACGCGGATAATCGGTCTGCTGGGTTTCCCAAGTGACAATACCACCCTTGACATAGATTTTCCACGAGCACGAGCCGGTGCAATTGACACCGTGCGTCGAGCGCACGATTTTGTCATATTGCCAGCGTTTGCGATAAGCGTCTTCCCATGAGCGGTTTTCATTAGTTGTAACACCATGTCCATGAGAAAACGGTTGTTTTTTTCGTGCCAGAAAATTCAGGCGGTCGAGTAGTAGACTCATCAATGGTCTCCTTAACTTGCGGCGTTATTTTTGTGTCCGACGACCTTCGACATGGAGAATTGCACCGTTACGGATGTAACAGAACCATGTGATGGCGAGGCAAATAACGTAAAAAATCATAAATCCCCAAAGTGCGGCTTGCGGGCCACCCGTTGCATCTTTGGAAAGTGCAAAACTTACGGGAATAAGAAAGAAAGCATAGGCAGCAATCGCGGCGGTAAAGCCGGTAATTGCAGCCGATTCACGGTCGCTTTGATGGCGTTTTTGTTCTTCCGTGGCGTTTGGCATGGACTTGTCGATAACACGGCTCATAATAACCGGTATCATCTGGAAGGTCGAAGCATTGCCGACACCGGTTGCAAAGAACAAAACCATGAATGCAGCAAAGAAACCGGGGAAAGCGATGGCACTACCGGGATTTGCAACAAAATAAAGTGCAGCACCCAGAGCAAGCATCATCAGGATAAATGCCCAGAAGGTTACACGGCCACCGCCGATTTTGTCGCTCACGCCACCAAATCCCGCACGTGCAAGTGCTGAAATCAGTGGTCCCAAGAATACATAGTGCAACACGTTTACATCCGGAAAAGTCAACCGCATCAAAAGTGGGAATGCAGCAGAAAAACCGATGAACGAGCCAAAAGTTCCCATGTAAAGAACGCACATCAACCAGTTGTCTTTGCGTTTGAAAATAATGGCCTGATCGGCAAATGAAGCCTTGGCATCGGCAATGTCGTTCATTCCGAACCAGCAGCATATGGCTGATAAAGCAATGAAAGGTACGAAAACAAAAGCACCGTTCTGTAACCAGAGTTCGGAAGTGGAACCGTCCGCTTGCGTCACTGTGAGCGGGTGACCGCCCAACCAGCCGAAGGCATTGGTGGCAATAACGAGCGGGACAACAAATTGCACAACCGAAACACCGAGATTGCCCAAACCGGCATTAAGGCCGCTGGCTTTACCCTTTTCGGCTTTCGGGTAAAAAAACGAAATATTCGACATGGAAGAAGAAAAGTTTCCGCCACCAAAGCCGCATAACAGTGCGAGAAGCGCCATCACCCAATAAGGGGTGCTGACGTCCTGAACAGCAAAACCGATACCGAGTGCCGGTATCAACAATGAAGCAGTTGTCAGCGCTGTCCAGCGACGGCCGCCAAATATCGGCACCATAAAGGAATAGAAAATACGCAGTGTTGCGCCTGAAAGCCCCGGCAAAGCAGTAAGCCAGAACAATTGTGTCGAACTGAATTTGAAACCGGCACGCGGCAATTCAGCCACAACCACCGACCAAACTTGCCACACAGCAAAAGCCAAAAGCAGAGCCGGAATAGACAACCAAAGATTCTTGTTGGCAATTTTGCGCCCGTAATTATTCCAGAAACTGCTATCTTCGGGATTCCATTCGGTTAACACGTAACCTTTATTAATTTGATTGGACATGCGAATTACTCCTGAAATTCAGGCGTTTTTTGCCCGAGCTCTACCAATTTGCGGTGGTTCATCAGTAGGATCGAAACATGCATCCAGATGAGTGCCGCAAGTGAAATGACAAATAGGATCATGAAGCAGGTTGAATAGATTCCGGTGATGTCGAGGACTTCACCGAAAAGGATCGGCAGGATAAATCCGCCAAGTCCGCCCATCATGCCGACGAGACCGCCAACAGCACCGACGCTTTTCGGGTAATAAACGGGAATATGCTTATAAACGGCCGCTTTCCCGAGAGCCATGAAGAAACCGAGTATGGCAACGACAATGGCAAAACCCACAAGGCTGATCGCAAATGTAAAGGTAAATGGACCTTTGGCAGTTTCAACCGTGTACTGTGTTGGAGGATAGGAGAGGATGAAGCATGTAATTGTACACATTGTCAGTGTCCAATACATGACACGGCGTGCTCCATATTTATCAGAAAGATAACCGCCATAGGCACGGAAGAGCGATGCGGGTATCGAATAGAGTGCAGCAATGACGCCTGCAAGCCACAGATCGATCGAATAAACATCCTGCAAATAGTGCGGCAACCACGTTGCCAAAGCGATATATCCACCGAATACGAAGAAATAATAGAAGGAAAAACGCCAAACTTGCAGTTTCTTCAAAGGTGCAAGTTCAAGCAAAGCGCTTTGCGGCTTGATGCCCAACCGGCGCTGTTCGACAAGCACGGGATCGTCGGAGGTAAAGAGCCAAAAGATCACAGCCGTGATAACGAGAACGAGCGCCCATATATAGGCCACGCCTTCCCAGCTTCCCCACCAGCTCATCACCCATGGAGCGCCAAGTTTCGTAACGGCTGCACCTACATTGCCTGCACCGAAAATACCAAGTGCAAGGCCTTGCTTTTTCGCACTGAACCAGCGCGAAACATAAGCAACGCCAACCGAGAATGTGCCGCCGGCAATACCGATGCCAAGGGCTGCTATCAACATCCATGTATAGGTGTGGGCAAAAGTGAGCAGAAACGTCGATAAAGCCGAAGCCAACATCGATAATACGAAAATAATGCGTCCACCGATCTGTTCAGTCCAGATGCCAAGTGGAATACGCACAAGTGAACCGGTGAGAACCGGTGTGGCTATAAGAAGCCCGAGTTCGGATTGGCTCAAACCCAATTTTTTCTGTATCGCAATGCCGATAATTGAAAAAATTGTCCATACCGCAAAACATACAGTAAAGGCTAAAGAGCTCAGCCACAGAGCTTCTGAAGAGCCTTTGATCGGGGTGTCAGTTTGTTCCATTTTTACCACCAGATAAATTCTTCCTTTTTGTCGAGGGGGTATGTAGTAATGAGTGAAATAGGGCACCTTGATCAAAATCAAATGAGTTTTATTTAAAATAAAAGAAAAGCTTATTTTAAAATAATGATGATGACGCCTTGAAATATTGCTTGCCTACACTTGATAGATGCTAAGGCAAAAAATAAAAATGTTAATTAGAGGAACAATATGAGATCAGAAGATCGTTTAAAAATTCAAAATCTCGATATTTTTTCGCAAGCGAGTGACAAAACATTCGATTCTTTAATTGGCCCGGGTTTTTTCCAACGTTTTCCTCCGGGAGTGGTTCTCGTCAATGAAAATGCCATGCAGGATTTTCTCTATATCCTTGTTGATGGTCAGGTTGAAATGTATGCAACGAGCTTCGGACGAGAGACAATTCTCGACATTATCCAACCGGTAAGCCTGTTCATTCTGGCGGCCATATTGAATGATGATGTGTGTTTGCAATCGGCCCGTACATTAACCGAAGCACAGGTGCTGATGATTCCGGCAGCGCGGTTCAGAGAAGCAATTGATAATGATACCGCATTTATGCATGCGGTCGTTCGCGAACTTTCACGTCGCTATCGTATGACCATCAAGGAGTTGAAAAACCAGAAATTGAGAAATGGGAGCGAGAGATTGGCAAACTGGATTTTAGCCGAAGCTGATACGCAGGTTGAAGCCAATTATATCGATATTCCGTTCGAGAAAAAACTGCTTGCCTACAAACTCGGCATGACGCCTGAAAATCTTTCACGTGCATTCGCAACTGTTGCAAAACATGGCGTTAATGTCGACGGGTCGCGAATTGTTTTCACCGACCGACAAAAGCTTATCAATTTTGCCCATCCAGATAAGCTTATCGACAAACGCGAGCCTGTTTGATTATAAATAAATGAGCCATTTCGGGGTTAAGACTTTATCCGATTCCAAGCAGCAGGCCTGAAATCGTTATCAATAAGGAATTTTTCTTGTGCGTTTGATCCGCCGGTTATTTCGCTTTATTTCTTATCTTTTTCTTGTTCTAACGATTGTAACTCTTGTTATTGATGCGGCCCATTCAGTCGGCGCTTCTGAAGTCTTGTTTCTCCCCATCGGCTCTACAATATCGTTTGTTTTTTCGACGGGTACACGGGAATTTGACAACTTTATTTCGCATCTTTCATCTCCATATTTATCTCTAGTGGTAAAAATTGTCGGACTTTGTCCGGCATGGATCGTTTTTGCCTCTTTTACGTTCATATTTTATGTTATCGGCTATGATCGTGAAGCCCATTTTGATGATGCAAACTATGGTGAAGAGAATGTTTGATCTTTTGTCGCTTTCGGAAAAACTCAAAATGCCGAAAAAAGAAGAAGCACTCGTTGGCAGGAGTGAGCCGATCGCAACCGCAAAAATACACTATGTGAATGGTCACAGCTTGAAGGGACCATATCCTGAAAATATGCATCATATCATTGTTGCAATGGGCTGTTTTTGGGGTGTCGAACGGCTATTCTGGAAAATGCCGGGCGTTTACGTGACAGCAGCCGGTTACACGGGCGGCTTTACACCCAATCCAACCTATGAGGAAGTTTGTACCGGTAAAACCGGTCATACGGAAGCTGTACTTGTTGTCTATGATCCGACGATACTTCATCTTGATCAAATATTGAAAACCTTTTGGGAACAACATGACCCCACGCAAGGCATGCGACAGGGAAACGACATTGGCAATAATTACCGTTCGGCTCTCTATCTTTCGAATGAACGTGATTTGGAAATAGCAAAAAAAAGCAAAGAACAATTTGGGAAAGTACTTCAATCAAAAGGATTGGGGGCGATTACAACCGAAATTGCGTTAGAAGGGCCGTTCTATTTTGCTGAAGATTATCACCAGCAATATCTCGCCAAAAACCCGAATGGTTATTGCGGATTGAAGGGTACCGGCGTCACCTGTCCTATTTCTTGAAAGTGAATGTCTATAGTTAAAAGAAAGGTTCGGGTTTATTTTAAAATCTGCAATCCGTTAAAGTAATGAACTGCAATATTGTCGCAATTGGTGTGCTACTTTAAAAAAATCCCTATAAAGGTTTTTGATAATTTTTTCAGAAAATAACTTAATAACTTTATGACATCTTTGGATACCGCGAAATCGTCAATGGATAGAATTCTAGAGCGGGATGGGCCTTCTGATTGGCCAAAGTTGATCAAATAATGCGTGTTAATTTCTCAGCAAAATTGTCTAAAAATTCATGGTTCAACCGTGCCAATCACGAGGAAAATAGCGCCAATTTCGAATGAGCTTCCACCAAAAACAAAAATTTGAATTCAGAATAATCAATAATTTTGCATATATTATTTGTGCTTTTGATAGGCTGGCGGTTATTGAATTTTGACGAACTAAAAATGCGTAACACAGTTGACGGTATATTATTTCTTATCTGGAACTCGTTCACATTCTTGCTCGGGACGCATGTCGTAGAAGCGCTGTGGCATGATAACGTCATACTCGCGCTTGTTGGTCTTGTTTTCTTTCCTGGAGGTGTTTGTCGCGGTTTCAATCTTTGGGTCGGCTGGCTTTCCGCAATGTTTTAAGATGTTTGAGAAACATTTTCTACGTGCACCGATTGGTCATCAGCAAATAAGGTTAAATAAAATTATCAAACTCGTTATTGCCGACGAAAAAGATAGCGATGGGCATTTTTCCGGATTCATGTGAATAACAGATGTTGTTCAAGCGTGCTTCGTTTTTAAGCACCTCTAGAGCAAGTGTAACCCAATGTTTATTCAATATATTACCAATGCGGTGGTCTGGTGACAGGAATGTCGGGCTGGCTTTGTTCTTCAAGTTCAAGAAAACGTTTGGTCAAAGCTGTTAATTTTTTATCCATTTGGTCAATTGTTTTCCATTGTTCAGCAAGAACAGCGGAAAGCTCGTCGACGAGCCGCTCCTGTTCGGCAAGTTTTATTTCCACTTCGGTAAGACGATCTTTTTCAATCACAATGTGTGATCCTTATTTCTAATATAGCGTTCGCCGGGTTGTAAAAGAACTTTATTGTTTGAGGCAAGACCCAGTTCAAGGCTATGGGCAATCTGGGTTGCTTTTTTCATAAACAAGTCAGCATCTTCCCTCAGGCAAAGTTCATCCACGGTTTTTTTAAAAATTTTCAGCCAATGGTCAAAATGCATAGCGTCAATAGGTAAAACGACATGCTTGGGCATAGGGTGGCCGTTATAACGGTTGGTATGCAGCATAACCGATGACCAGAAGGCGAACATATTTTGTAAATGGGGCTCCCAATCATGAATATGTTCTTCAAAAATAGGACCGAGCATATGATCTTTTCTTACCCGTCCATAAAATGTACGTACCACGGATTCGATAAGTGTTTCATCTACTGCAATCGGTTCTTGTGCCATAAATCTCAATCCGCTGCTTTGATTTTCATTCCGTAAATATCAATACCGTTGCCTTCGCCCAGAAGGTCGCTTGTCAGATATATTTTGGCAGGACTGTTATCTTCTGCCGGAATTGTCACCTCGAACAGAAGGTCATTACGGTTCACCGGAACCTCAAAACGACGTCTGCCACAATCGGCGTTATTTCCGAGGTCACAAGTTATACTCATTTGGCTTGGCTTTGTGCCATCACCTCTTGCATTGATGTCGATCATAGCCTTTTTCCCACGCAAATTCGATAAAGCTCCGGCGCCGATTTCAACAACAACAACATCTTCATCGCTGTTTGCAGTAATATGGGCGTAAGGGATTCCCCCGTCATCTTTTATCGAAACAGATGCTTGTCCATAAGTTGTGATGGCTGTTGCATCTCCGGGGTAGAAAAATTTTATCCAGCTACCATCGTTATCTGCTTCCTTGCGAAAAGGAACAACTGTCTTGGTGCGCTGGTTTTGTTCGATTGCTTCTTTACGATGTTCGATAATGGCGCGACCCGAAAGACTGTTGAAAAACGACCAACCGGTAAAGCCGATTATCATGATAATCGCAAGAATACTCGGCGCAACAATGAGAAGAATTTTGGAGCGCCGCCTTGCCGATGCACGGTGCAAGGTCGTGTCTTCAAGATTGGTTGCGCCATTGACTTCAATTTTTATCTGGTCTTCAGGGCCTTCGGAAGCAAGGTCGTGCGTTTCTTCATCGGCTTTGTTCGTCTCGGTAGCAACGTAATCACTTTCAATTGCACGAATGATCTGCATCAATGCATCACGCCGCTTGGTGCGGGTGACGTCGTTTAAACCATGGCTGGAAAGCAATGCACGTTCATGCGCGTTCCATGCAGATTCATAAACCCGACGACGTTGAGCAACATTGCTTGAATCGATTTTTAGCAATGCGTTGCGGATGGCTTGCTCGGCATTAGCCAACGAATAATTCTCCTTCTTGTCCATATATCGGGTGGCAGAATAAGCAACAGCAGGTTAATTGGCAAACCAAATCTATTGTTGATTTTTTTAAAAATTTCTTGAGTTTTAACCGCGCTTTGTGAGTTAATTATGAAAAACATCGAAAGACAGAATTGCATGCTTGCTTTCGGCCAAGCTTTTAGCTATCACCCGTTACCGGTTCTGTTATAAGAACAAGACTCTGTGCCGCATTAGCTCAGTTGGTAGAGCACGTCATTCGTAATGATGGGGTCGCTGGTTCGATTCCGGCATGCGGCACCAAAAATCACCAATAAAAACAATTAGATATAAATAAACCTAAAAATCAAAAACATAAATGGATGGTTCTGTGGTAGCAATATGGTAGCAGATTTATAGCGCGCCACGCTGTCACAATTAACATAGTCCCCTACATGATTATTGTGGAAATTCTACCAACAGGTTTTCAAGGCGTTCGTATATCATAACCCTTAGCGTTGCCCTCACAGGCCAAGGTCGGCGTTGTCTGGCTGTCTGGCGCAATTCATTTAACGGTATGTGGTCGAAGGCATCAAGTACTTGTCCGCCTCTTTCTAGCCAGTCTGGCCGTTGTTCAAAAACATCTGCAACAGCTCCGATCGTTTCGCTCCAAAGTTCATCTCTGTTATTCTTTGTTTCTCGAATGCACCTCAAAACAAATACAAGAAATCCGTCGCCATGCTTATTCCTGATTTCGTGCATAGTGCCACGTGCATGAGATTGCGCGGCCATGCGTCTACGGTATACGGGGATTAGCTTAATTCCCAAACCATCGCATAGGACATCCAGCTTTCCCTTGCCCATGTTTCTAAAACTCTATTGTTTGAAGTGATAACTTAATTAGCCTCTAAAAGGCTTATGTGTTCTGATTACTTGTTTTTAACATAATGGGGAATCAGTGCCAACAATCAGGTGGCAAAAGATTGTTTACATCTGTGGAAAAGTCGCTTGGCCTTTTTCTGAACGTTTACAGGTAGATAGACAGTTTTGCTTTTTATAGGAGTGTAAAGAAATAAGTTTTGAAATGGCATGAGAACTAGTTCTCTTTTGCCAATCTTTAGCTTGTAAAAGATAACTACTTAATACAGGCATTTTTAGAGAGTGCGCCTATCCGTTTTATTTTACAAAAACAGGATAGGGCTAGTTATTTGCACTCATCCAAATATTGCATCGAAAGCCTCAGTTGTCAGTTCGCCAGACCGTCCTTGCTTACCTTTGACCTTGCTATTTTCTGATGAATAACAATGCTCAAGCCATGCATCATCCAACGCGCGAATGATTTTGACATGGTGAGGCTGTAACGGACAACCGGTTAAGATACTGAAAGCGTGTATCTCCGTATAACTTATAGGATTTGGTCCCGACATGTGATAGGTGCGGGTTGCTGAAAGCTTCGTAAAGATATTCCAAAGCAATACTCCTGCTTCAGGAACATGGAGAATTGTCTCGTTTTCTAAACGGTTTTTGAGTGCTTTTACAAGTAAAGCTTCTAAACGGTGATTATCCATCATATTGAACTCTCACAGAAACGAAATTTAGCCGTCCGGAACGGATATCCATCATTGATAGAAAAGCTACTGTTAAGTGCTCTCATACGAAGCTCCATCCGGTCAAAACAAACGTTTGCACCAATTGAGATATATTTGGGAAGTTTCGGTTCGATCTCTATTCGATAGCCGGTAGTGTTGAATTCTGCTGAAATGACTTGTCCGAGTGCTCGACGATCATTGTACTGGAAGGTGATATAATCGCCGGAGGATAGCCGGAGAGCAGAGTTTACACCTGTGACCGTGACAATGTTCCCATTTTCGATCTTTGCAAGCCTACCGACAGTTTTAGCGACTTGTGGGTTATCTTTATTTAATCGAGGGCAGATATAAACAGGATGCCGAACGATTAGAGACTCCATACCGCCTCTCAAGCTCGCCCAAATCATTCTAATTTCATTAACTGTCGGTAAATCTAAATCTTCTGACAGCCCGACATCGTCAAAACAATCAACTTCTACATCGACCGTCCATCGAGGATCCGCATATTCAACCGTATTGATGATCCTGCCGCTTGGCGATTGCGAAATATAACGCTGCAAGGTAAAATCAAATGCTCGATATTGTATGTTATAAGGTAATTTTCTAAACGCCATCTTTTTGTCCTACATTCTGTTTTTGGTTTGTGCTTCGTTAATAGTTTGTCCGATCAGGTTCGGTAGGTTTTTATGATATTCGCGAATGTTTTGTTGAGATACCTGTTGCGCTATTTCACGAACGTGAACATCAAACATGTCGGACGGTGCAACATGTACCGATAGATTTACCCGTTGAGCAGGTTCTGATAATCTCGGCTTCGTTTGAGTTTCTTGTCTTCCTGTAAATATTTGTACCGGCACTTTGCCGCCATTAGGCAGCGGAATGACTGCCTCCTGTCCATGAACTATCCCGATAGGTTCGCCTCTCATTCCTCCCGTGTTAGCAGTTCCGGAAGCAAATCCTTTGCCTCCAAAAAGACCTCCAAAAAGACTTGAAAACAGGTTGCTACCGCTATTTGACGCTGTGTTGGTGGTACGCAATTTGAACACATTATCAATCGCTGTGCTAATGGCGGAATCTGCGAAACGTTGCCCAAGGCGTAAAAATGCATCACCCAAAGCATCTACAAACTTCTTATTGTTGATAAGTCCATCTGTGAGAGTTCTCGAGAAATCCTTTGCAATGTCTTTGGTTTCCTCGATGCTTTTTTTGAGCTTTTCCTGCGTTGCTATAACTTGGTTTTTTGACGCTACCGATTTTGCGAGAGATTCAGATTCTCTTTCAATCTCTGCCGTAAGTTCTGGAGTAAGTGTCAGATGTTCACGCTTCGCCGCATTAAGCAATTTTTGTTTAGCTTGAGCTTTTTCAACGGCATAACCATTATCATCAACCAACGGGTTTAACTGAGCAAGTGCATCGCGTTCGGCATTTAACGAAGCTGTTTGTTCTTGGATAGAACGAATCTCTTGCTGATAGTCATTAAGTTTTTTCTTAGAACCTTTACCGTCTTTGCTACCGATAACGGGATAATCCTTAACTGATACGGGGTCTTGCTTGGTCGCGCTCGGTTTGCCCTGTCCGCGTGATGATAGAACGGTCGTACCTTCTTCGCGCAACGCATCCTTTACACCGTTCGGATACTTGTTTTTATACCATTGCTGAATTGCATCTTCCGCCCCTTCTGTGAAGGATTTCCCGCTTTCTTCACCTTGACGCTTCCATTCGGTCTTACCCTCTTGGCCTCCCGCTTGCGCTTTTTGGGCCGCTGCCCGTGTTTTAGGGGTTTGCAAATTAAAAAACCAAGATGGAAGATTATTGTTTACGGCATCTGTAATGCCAGAAGAGTCCAGCGCATCACCTATAGAAAATGGTCTGTTATTATTGGAAAACTCGGTCGCCTTTTCGCTAAACTTGAGGAACCATTCAACACTTTCTTTCAAGACCATGATGACTTGGTTTACCTCTTTGACAAGGTTATTCATGTCTACATTGTCAACAGTCGTTGATAGTTCTTGCAACGCCTTGCCGAACGTGTCCGTCGCTTCTGCGGACTTATTAAAACGACCTACAGCTTTGACCATCGAATTGTAAAGATTGGTCATTGCTTGCGAAACTGTTGTGCTTGTTCCTGCAAGGTTTTGGGTTATCTGTCCCGCGCCAACTTCAATGCCTCTGAAAAACGCCTGATTGGAAAGCTTGCCATCAAGAACCAATTGCCGCAACTTTGAAACAGATCCGCCCGCCTCTTTGATGCCATTGGCTGCTGCTCTGAGGATTGTCGGGGCACCGTCTACAATGGAATTGAATTCTTCTGCTTGAATGCGGCTACTACCTAGAGCTTGTGATAGCTGCAATAGTGCTCCAGATGCTTCTTGTGCGCTGGTTCCGCCAGCTCTCAATAATTGAGAAATGGTGTCGGTAAAATGAATTATTCCTTGAGTGTCAGTGCCTAACTCTTTTTGATTAAATGATAGACGTGAATAAAGCTGAACAAGACTGGCAATAGGCGTTGAATTGCGTTGTGCGGCCGCATAAAGTCCATCAAATACGTCAGTCAGTTGTTTGCCTGTCAATCCAGTCGACTTCAAGGCATTCTCAATGCTCGTATATTGGTCGGCAAGAGATGTCGCATTGCGCAATGTGAAAGCACCGGCTAACCCAATGAACAATCCTTTAAAACTCTGCGAGAAAGTCTGTTCAGCACTTGCATAAGTTTTGCTTAACAGACCAATCTTCGATGATGTGCTTGCTAATGCTCTATTAATCCGTGTAGTTGCTCGTTCGGCATCCTTTGCCATATTATCGGTTGCAGACTTACTTTCTTTCTTCATTAAGCGGTAAGTGCCCGTTGCACTATCTGCCGCGCGCTTCAGTTGCTTTTCCATGTCTCCCAATCGGACGACAACAGAATAGAGAAGCTGTTCATTGTTTTGGCTCGTTTCTGACATCTTTCACCTCATGCCACATACATTTCAGGTTCAAACCATTCTTCGCTCGTGATGAAATGTGCTTCACCCATTGAACAACGGCCGACAGCCATTGCAGTAGCAACAGCTCCGTCAATCTTGTTTCCCGATTTCGCTTTGTGCATCATGCGATTTCCGGCTTTGTCTGTTTCTATTTGGATGTTTTCAAAATTCCATCGGAGGACTGGATGCCCGCCATGTTTGAACGTACGGGCTAGGATGGAACGTTCGAGTTCCTTGACCGCTGGTGCCATTGAAACCCAACCTTGACGGAATTCAACGGCGGGTATTCCATCCTCGTTCAAGTTTGCCATCATTGAACGACCGTATGTCGGATCAAAGGCAACTTCTTTGACGTTAAACCGTGCACATAGTTCGCGGATATGGTTTTCTACCGCTCGTAAGTCTACCGTATTGCCTTCGGTAGGGATGATAAAACCGTCTTCTGCCCAAGCGATATAATCCACTCCATGTAGTTCTCCCCTAGCTCTCAGATTGTCTTTAGGACAGAAAAACCATGGATAAACAGAATATCCGGTATCTCTATTGCCGAAACAAGCAACGACTGCTGTCAGGTCTTCATTCTTCGAGAGGTCTACACCTAGCCAACATGGTACTTGCTTGGCTTCCATGTCTTCAAGATCGACTTCTCCGCACCCTTCATCATAAATGGACATTTCGACGAATGGGCTAGTCGATTTATCTAACCATTTGTTGAGATTGTATTGTAAGAAACTGTCGCGTTCAGAAGGTGAATATTCCGCCTTTTTCGCTTTATCTCTGAAGCCGTTCAGATCAGGGAAACCGTATTTTAGACCGGGATTGACACCATACCAGACTTTTTCATCATGCCAATCATCACCGTCTTCCGCCATAAAAATGACGGGCAGTGTTGCTGGATCCTCTATCTCTCCTTTTTGTACTTTGATGGCATATTCAACTTGTTGCCATGCAAGGTTTTCTTGCCCTCTGCCTGATGTGCTTGCAATAACCATCAGCGTTTCAGGTATCTTAACGAGTGCGCTATCCAGAGCTTCCCACTGTTTCCGGCCTGCACTGCCTTCCCATGCGTGTAATTCATCCGCTATGACGATTTTCGGGGTTTTACCATGAAGCACTTTGCCATCAGCAGCGACAGCAACATAACGTGTTTTATGTTTGGGATATGATATTCTTGAGACGTAATCCCGTACTGACATATGACTGAATAAACGATGATCGAATTCGACGATTAACCTAACTTCATCAAATAATTCTCGCGCCTGTTCATGTGCGGATGCCGCCGAGATGATGAGATCACCTGCTTGCTTTTCCGGTCCGCATAAATGCAAAAGAGTTATACCTGCTGCAAGGCTGGTTTTCCGGTTTCCACGCGGTAATAACAGCACGACGCGCCGGACAATTCGCCGGCCGTCTTTATCCCTAGGGCCATAGATGCGCTTGATGATCTGTTCTTGCCACGGGAATAATTGGAACGGATGTCCAACGTCCGGATTTTTGGGGTGCTTCAGACGGCGCAACCATTCCACAGCCCTTTGACCATGTCCAAAATTGTCCTCGATTTCTTCGGGATTATCAATCCAAGAGGGTATCATCATCAGTTGCACCTACAGAAGCTCTCGAACGCGATACTGGTGTCAATCCCAATTCAGCCGCTAGTAATCTAGCGCGGGTCATAGCGTCAGCTTGAATACCTACGGCCGGATTGCGCTTTGGCATGCCGTCACGAAAAATAATCGCTCCTTGATCTTGGATGTTGCGTTCCATTTCCCTGACTAAGCCAGTTGCAATACAGTAGTTCTCTAACCCTCCAATATCGGCTTCTGTTAGGATTTTCCTTTCATTGAGTATCGGCATCACACGCTTCCATTCGGCCGCTGCATCCTTCGATAGCCAGCGCGGTGGCTGAAGACGCGAGACGATGGCCTTGTTATCATTCTTCATATTTTTGGGTTTTCTACCTCTCATTAGGATTTCTCCAGACACCGGATTTCTAAGCCTTCGCGCCGTCCGATTTCCGATGTTTCTTTGATGTTAAATGTGCGCCCGTTAAATTCGATAAGACACGAGTTGTTGACGCCGTTAATGAAGCGGGTTCTAAAGATCATAATTGTCTCGTCAGACGCCCCATAGGCGCGAATGAATTCCTCGGTGCTTTGTTGCACTATCTCAGCGCGCAACGTAGCTAGCGGTACTTTCTCGGTTATTGGATTGCCAAAATCGTCTATTCCAGACTGGTCAATTTTGACGATTCTAATAACGTGCGTTAGCTTGCCCGCTTTCATGGTTGTTCCTCCACGATCAGGCTTTCAATGGTGAGTATGCCATGGCTATGTTCACCATCCGGATCACGCAAAAAGCGAGTAGTTGCCACATACCAATCAACACAGTGATAACCGGTGTCTAATTCTGGTTTTCCGTTCCTTATCGCCTGTCGAATTGCTCCGGAAATGGCTTTTGTACCGGTTAAACCAGTTTCGGTTTTCCAGATGTCTACAGTCGAATAAATGCGCCAATTACACCGTTTTATATTGCTGCTATCATCGACAATCTGATCGCTACCTAACAGTATCAACGGATCGACTTTTGGCTGTTGGTTGCGATCCAGAATGTTCTTAAAAGGCACAAGAGAGAGAACCTCCTGTGTTGTTGTAAGACGTTTATAGATAGCCTTTTGAATTGCTAGCTCGATCATCATTTAGTCCCCTCTACTGCCTTTTTGATTGTCCGTTTCAGTCTGCCCTTAATCCGCTTTTGAAGCTCTCTAGCACTCGGCCAAAAAAAAGGTTGTGCGGGCATTTTGCTTGTTCCGTACTCGACCAAATGAGGATAACGAACATCACTATTCCCCACGGTTACAATCGCCTCTAATTCCTCAGCAGTCGCACTTCCACCAGGCTGAGAATAGGGCGGGGTTGTTTCATTAGGCTTTGTTACTGTTATGCTGTCGGCTAAACGTCCTGTGCGCTTTGGTGCCTTGTCCTTCATGCTGTTGGCTAATTCATTTGCCGACTTGATTAAAGCAGGCTCGCATTGTTGGCGAACGGCCTTCGGTATAGCCTGCATACGGGCGCGGAATTTATCCCATGAAGCTTGATCATTATCAGTCATGTCAAAATGTCCAATCGCGAAAACTGCGGATAATGTCATCACACCCATGAGGAATAGATGAAATGACGCCCCCGACGGCTTCCCTCTGTTCGTACCACCAAGCGGCAATTTGGCAGACAGCTTCCTGCAAGGCCGGAGGAATAGGATCGTTACCGTTGTTGCCGTAACGCTCTTCAATTTTGTAGCCTAAAAGGCTCTCGACATAATTTTGTGCGGCTTGCATTTTTAATGTCAGCAAATCGTCATCAATATCCCCGATGTCATCGGTAAAATTGAGCTGATCTTTAACTTGTTTGAGCGTCAAAATAGACATTTGAAAAAAAATCCTATTTTTTAAAAATAACGAGGCTGTGCCCGACCGCCGGTTCCCAAGAGAGGCAAAAAGTTTGAACACTGCCCCCCCTTGGAAGTTGCCATGCATCTATTACGCTTCATTGGAATCTGCGGCATCGACAACGACGATGTTAGAATTGATGCCAAGCGTGGCCTTTAGCTTGACGACGTTATTTGCTTCGCCAGCCTCTTCACTTGCGCTCATAACCTTAGCAATGAATAGCCGCTCTGATGGTGTTCCATCTACTGGAGCGTCATTGAAGACGATACGAAATGCATAATCGTAAATTGTTCTTTCTGCTGCTCTAATTGCTTTCTGGCCTGCATCCGAATAATCGACGCCTATAATGATTTCCATGTTGCCAGCGTTGCGTAGTCCTTTGTACTTTTGAACACGCATGTTACCAATGACACCAAACGTCACTTCTTCTGATGTGTCACCCAATGAACCGATATTCTCTAGTCCATTGATTTCGGTCCATGTTTGAGATGCAAAGTCTGACAGAACAAAGTCTGAGTTCTTGTTTTTAATGGCTGTACCAATGAACAGTTTTGTGCCTGCTGTGGTAAATATCGACATGTTAGTGATTCCTTTCTTCGCGCTGCTTGACGCTTGAATGACAATGAGTGCATAGGGCTTGCCAGTTGTTTCGGTCGGAAAACAAAGTCTTGTCACCCTTATGCGGTTTGATGTGATCTACTACGGTTGCAGGTGCTCCACACCGGACGCAAAACCGATGTTCTTTCAGATAAGCTGCGCGCCATCTTTCCCACGTCCTTGAATAGCCACGTCTTGATGAATTAGGACGCTTCAAGTCATGCCTTGCCTTGCGTTCTGCATCGCTTTTACGTTCACAGGGGCAACGGACGCCATAAGCGACACGATACCCGCAATTACAAATTCTTGGTGCTGCATAAGGCATGAGAAAGACTCCTAAAGATTGCTCGTGAGACGATGAGGAAAAGGTAGAAAAAAGCCAGTGCCTCATCGTCTCTTTTACGGAATGAGCGGTCCCGCAATCTACCACTGGCTTATCTCGTTATTTTGATGATGTGAGTGTGAGTTTACGAATGCGATCGGGATGCGTTACGTCGGCACCGACACGACGACGTGCATGAAAACGAACGATGCCTTTCGTTGCTTGGGTATATGGATCGGAAAAGATTTCAAATCCTACACGGTCCATAATGCGATAGCCGGACAAGTCACCAAAAATAATAGGTGTATTGCCTGCTGCTGGGTCTGGCATATCGACAGCTTCAACAACTGGTCGCCCCAACAAAGTTGCAGGCTGCCCATCTTTGAGGCTTTCCTGCCAAATATAATCCCCATTCGCATTCTTGAGCTTGCGTACGGTTGCGATGGTATTGCGGTTCATAACGAACACGCCTTTTTGTGAATAGAACGTCGGCAACGAGTAAATGAGGTCAATGAGCGTATCGCCATCAATAGCGGCTGCATTGGTAGTCTTGATCTGGGGAGATGTAAGTAAGCCCATTGGCTGCTTAACGCCTGAGCCTAATATAAACGACTCCGCTTCGGTAATAGCAAAGCTTTCGGCTAAATCGCTTTTGAGTTCGTCTTCCAGATTGTAAGCATTATCTTCCATCAATTGACGGGAAATGTCGGCAAAAGTAGCCAGCTCGAACGGCTTGATAGCGACCTGTTCATATTTCAGGCTCGTTTCTGAACGTTCTTCTATCTCTTCTACCCATTTAGCTTTAGTGCTTTCCAACCGACGCGGCCAACGCATTTCCGCACTCGCCATCGTTTTGACGTTGGCATATTGGCGAATTGGTGACATTTCACGCAACAGCTTGATGATCTCATCACCAAATTCCGGCGGGGCCAAATAACCAGCCTGTGCGCTGTCTCCAACCGTCAAAGCTTTTTTCTCAAGATCGCTTAAGCCTTCTTTGCCATGGCGCAAATATGTTCCAAAAGCTTTCTTTTCCAACAGTGTTTCTTCATCCGGCACGTCATTATATTTGCCGTTGCCTGCGCGCTGCATCTTTGCCTCAAGTTCATCTACGCGCTTGCTAATTTTGCTCATATCAATCTGTTTGATGATGCCGGCTAATTCATTGATTTTCTTTTCCAAGCCTGCATCAATCTTCGTTTCTGTCTCAGTTGCTTTAGTGTCCAAGATATTTTCCTTTCTGGCATCCAGTGCTTTTGCTGATGTGATCCTCGCCCCCGGATGAGCCGGAACGGCAACGATAGATATTTCTTTGAGTGACAAATCCGAGATAATCCGGCCGCCGCCTTTGCGGGTGTCCGCATGTTTTATGATGAAACCTATAGAAAGGCCGGTGACAGCCTTTTCTCGAATAAGTGCACGTACTTCGCGGGCGCGCTGTATCTCATTGACCAGTAGACGCCCTTTAACTTTCAGGCCGTTGTCTGTTGCTTCAACAGTATCCCAAACGCCGATAGCTTCCCCTTGATTGTGCGTGTCCAACATGGGAAGCGGGCAACTTGTCTCTGAGAAAGCTTGTTTCGTGATCTCATCACCATAGCTATCAGGAGAATTGAATAGCCATGCCAGCCCTTCGATTTCGCCTATCTCTGATACAGTGAACGCCGCTTTTGTTTCTAAGTGCTCGATCATTTTTCACCTCGATAAGCTGTGCGGTCAGCAGCAAAGGCATCAACCTGAACCTGTAACCAGTGAACACTCTTGAGAATGCGGATAATATTTTCAGAATTGCAGGGGACAGCCTGTCCGGCTTCTGAAAGGTTCCAATCTAAAACCAGAGAAGCGAGAGACGATAAGCGGGCCTTTTCGCGATTTTCGGCCGATATGTTTCCATCATCATCACTGAGTTCACTGAGATCATCGACAAGCTTTAGGCGCGCTCTACGCGCAATCTGTGAATCTGGACCAGCAACGCGAAACTTGATGCCGGTTGTTTGACCTGTCACAGGATCCATGACATCGTATTCATGCCCTTTTTCCTGATCGGCCAAATTGTTATAGATTTCAGTCAAATCCATCATTGATCTTCTTTCTCATCATCAGCCTCTGAAGGTTTTTCGGTATTTTCCAAAAAACCATCCGGCTTAGTTGCAATGTTCGGATTGATGAATTCGTCGCCGCCTTCGTATGGTGCGAGATTTTCGCGGGCGCGACATTCATTCGGGTTCATAACTCTGCTACTGATAAGCGTTGCATAGGACGCGGCACGACTTGCAAGGTCGGTCTTCAGAAGATCGTTGGTCTCGAATTCGACGTAATAGTTTGCACGCTCATCTTCGGTGAAGAGTTTCAGCTTGAGTTCACCTTGCCACGCCTTTAGCCAACGCGAGAGAGTGAACGTCAAAAAGTTTTCTCTTAATTCAACAGCATTGCCCCATGTTGCCCGTCCAAGCTCATAAAGCATTGGCGGGGGGACGCGGAAAATACGGGCTATTTCCGTAATTGCATGACGCCACGTTTCGAGAAATTGGGCATCAACGCTTGTGAATGTAAATGGTTTGAATTCGACGCCATCATAAAGGATTGCGGTTTTTCCGTTTTCTCCTTCGCTTTCGTGGGTCTCTCTCCATGCTTTGCGCGTTTGTTTGACAGCGTCTTCTCCCATGCCTTTGGGAAACATCAGAGCACCGCTAGGGCGCGCTCCACGGCCGAACAGATAACCGGCATGTTTTTCTAATGCCAAAGCCACGCCTATAGCGTTCTTACAGTCGTTGACCGGACTCACACCTTTAAAACCGTCTAATGATGCGGTTTTTATGTGAATGATATTTTCTCTTTTGATAGTACGTCCGGTGCTTTTGCCCGTACCTTGAAGGTAAATCGGTTCCCCAAAATCATCAGCTTCTACACTGATAGAAGCGGGGTTTAACCGGATTAGATTTTGCGGCTTATTGCCATTAACCCGAATGATTTCGGCATAACCATTGCCATAGAGCAGGCAATCACGCTGTACTTGTTCACGTAAGTCTTGAGCCGTTGTCCAACTATTCGGAAAGTCCAACACCTTGGCAACAGGGTGATCTATCACTCGGTCGCGTTGGTCTCCATTTTTCTTAAATACATGTAAGGGAAGTTGCCCGACTGGTTCGGCTATGGCTTCAATTGCGGCGCGGACTGGTGTGCATCGCATAGCATTAGCCGGCGTAACCGATATTCCGGAGATTGACTTGCTCGATTGAAATAATTCAACCAGCCAATCTTCTGGAGCGGTAATCTGTGACTTTTGCTCGATAGCTTGCGTCTTAATGGAAAAGGGCCATATTTTCATGGCCCCTTTATAGCATTAGCAAATTATCTATCTTACTGGTTTTACAGGGTTTTATAAGGTTTGTTCCGGTTTTGTGCTGAAATACAAATCCAGTTCATTCCTTTTTGCGCAATAACGCCGCCCGACTTTTGAAACTGGAGAGCCGTCAAGATGTGCAAGTGTATTGGTTACAAAGTCTGCTGATGTTCCAATATATCGCCCGATTGCTTCAGCCGTCCATATGATTTCAGATTGCCTCTTATTGTTTTGATGCAAGGTCAGATCATCAAATTTTTGAGGCGTTAATGGTTTAGGCATGTCCGGCAACTCCATTTCTTATTAGATCGGCTTTCAAGCCTTCATCTGCAATACGACTGCCGAGATGTTCTTTCAGGGTAATGGCGTCCTTTTTATTTAAACCGCTTTTGATCCATTCTTCTTGAAGTCCATCCAGTATTTCTTCAATGATGTTCAATGCGGTTTGTATGTCAGCACCGTCATAAAGAACGCGCCTGACAAGACCAGCCAAGCCCTGCGCCATCTCGGTGATCATTGCATCGGGATCAAGTTCATGTTGTTTCTTTTTCATGGTGTTTGTCCTTAATACTTTAACTTGCCTATATTGTTCTCAAATAAAACATTCGTCTTAAAGGGGAGAAGAGGGTGTATGTTTCTTATAGGTAGTCATTTTTGACTAGTCTGGAATTTATAGATTGCTGCACCTGATGAGCTGCTGGCTTTTTTTATCCTTTTCACTATGCCACGGTTTAGAAGCTCTTTCCTTGCAGCGGATAATCGTTTTTGTGTCCATCCACCTTTGGGCATAGTTGGTGCCATGGCGTCAGCAATGTAAAATTCACGTCCCCAATGAAAACGCTTTAGAAGGTTATAGAGAAGAAAAGCGTCTGGGGCTTCCATCATAAGGCCATCAATCATACTGTGGTCTATGATGACTTTATGCCCTGTTGCAAAATAGTTCTTGTCTTCTAATTGATGCTGAAAAGCACTATTGACCAGTTTCGTCACTTCATCATCCGGCAATGGTGGACAAAATTCCGATTGATTATATTTTGCAGCGATACTCATCAATTCATCAAGTGATTGGCAACTTGGTACGGCTCTCATACAATGACGCCATAAAAGATCATTTCTTTGTCCTTCGCCAATTTTTAGTGTTGCTTTTTGTTTTTCTTCTTTCGGAACGATGTCGGACATCACCCCGACGCTCCGCATTTTTGGCAGATCATGCAAATCGTCAAGTGATCCTGCAATGATTTGATAATTGCCTTTTATCCCCTTGGAAGGCGGTGCGACCACGTATCCGTCTCCCAATATGTCAACTGGCCTCAAGTTGTTTGGTCTGATTCGCCGCCCTTCGCCATTGTTGCGATACCAAGCTTGAAAATGTCCTGATCCGCTTCGTACGATGAAAGGTGTCTTCCCGTATTTGTCTAATTCTTCAGCCAGTATCCGTTCATCGGATGTATCCACATCCAAAACGGTTAGTCTGTTCTTTTTACAAGCAATCCCAAATGCCTGAATGTCGGGAAATTTTAAGGCAAGTTGTTCGCTACCTATTTTCCCAACATTCAAATAGCGTTTTACGGCCGGTCTTTTGGCACTTTGTGTTATCCATACCGGAAAAGTCGCTATTCCGATTTCGGCGTAACGGGGTTGCCAATCGGCAAAAATCCCCGTCATTAATGTGCCTGCCTTTCCGCTGTCGAATAAACGGGTAGGGATAAGCGTTCACTTGCCCATGCGTCTAAATCCTCCAACCGATAAAGAGGAAAACGCCCGTAATATTCCATACGTGGACCGCCACCATTGACAGCCATCTTCGCTAAGGTGCTCTTAGTGATTGGAAGCCCGAATTTTTCTGCTAAGTATTGGGGAACGTCTTTACGACGCAAACGAGGACGATAAATCATGCTGCTTCTCCCCGTGGTCTGTATTGTATGCCGTTATGTTCGCAAAACTCCGCACGGGCAAGCTCAGCTAGC
Organism: uncultured Bartonella sp.; assembly: GCF_946479275.1. Lineage (GTDB taxonomy): Bacteria > Pseudomonadota > Alphaproteobacteria > Rhizobiales > Rhizobiaceae > Bartonella. The sequence continues at coordinate 116,575 of NZ_CAMLFE010000002.1, read as the reverse complement.
ACTTTGGACATTACAATGTTGGCAACGGTTAGGTCTCCGTCAACAATGTAATAAGGCAAAATGACTTCCGCTCGGATGTTAATGTCGTTTTGCGTCATAGGTGTTCTGGCTTTTAGATTATCGATGATATCGTAGCGAAAGGTATCAAGATAAGCGAGTAATCCATCAAGAAGCTTTCCTGTAGCACACAGGTTAGTGTCCTCATCCCGATGATATAACGCCTCAAATTCGGCATACAAATGATCTGTTATCGCTTTCAATGCTATGTGCAGGTTGCGCAAGTCACTAATCGAAAGCTCGTCAAGGTTCTGATCCGTATACGAGAAGGCATGAACTTTATTAGTGTCGGTCATAGCACTGCCCCCTCCATCATCCCCAAGTCGATTGCTTCATTCTCGCCATCAATCCTGAACATGAGGCCAATACGTTCCAGCCAATTCGTAGCCATATTAGCGTCAGACAAAATGGCATCTGGCTTTATTGTTTTTGGCCGGCGTTCCTGTTGTGTTCCCGTTGCGCTTACGGGTGGAATTGTGTTATATTCCATTTAAACATTCTCCATTTCTAAGTTGAGTTTGTTAAACATGGCGTGAGGAAGTGGCTGCTTCTGTCACGCCTTTTTCTTTTTCGACTTCAAGCTGTTGTTCGATGCAAAAGAGCAATTCATTATTGATGGTTCTGCGATTGTTTTTCGCTCTTGCTTTTATTTTGTCATGCAAAGGCTCCGGCATTCTCAAAGGATATTGCCTGATAGTATGATTTTCTTTTGCCATGTTAACCCTCTATTAAATCATTGTGATTTAAATTACCGTAAAATAATTGACAGTCAAGAAAAAAATTACAGTGATGTAAAGAAGGATGTGGACTAATGGCTAAAGATACTCCCGGACGTGGTTCCGATCAGTTTCCGCTGCGTTTCCCCGATGGCATGCGCGACGAGCTCAAGAAAGCGGCTAAAGAAAACAACCGGTCGTTGAATGCAGAAATAATTGCACGTTTGGAAGCTTACGAACAGAAGCTAATCAATTCTGAGCAAATGGATAAGGCACAATCCGAGCAGCTGGATATGATGATACTCAAGCTCGACAAGATTACCGACAAGCTTGAACAAGTACGCAAGAGGGCGGAGGGCCTTGAACAAGCACTCACAAGGACGGATGGCGAGGAAGACAACTAACGTTCAAGCTTTGCGGTAAAACCTTAGGTTGCGAATATACGCCCTTATCTGATATCTTTTGCTAAATCAAAAGAGAGGGCTATCATGATATTGCGGCAACGTTTAACAGCCATGGGATGGGTTGGGCTGGCGTTTTTCTTCTTAGGGCCAATTGCTTTCATTCTAAGCTTTTTTTTGGGACTTTTCGGCATACATATTGTTATTCCGACCGGAATAGCAGAAGCCATTTTGCTAGCTCTACTATTTATCTCAGTTCCCCTGCTTCTCCTTGGCCGTGAATGGGTAGTTATTAAGGAATAAGGTTTTAGCAAATGCTAGAATTTTGCTAGGGCATTTAGTTAAAGGGTGGCTTGAGCTAATATCGAAATTTGCTTGTATTACAAAATTATCAAAAACGGAAAAGCAGCCTTATTTTTTTCTATCCCACCTGCGATAAATATTATCGTGGGGTCCGATGTCGACTGCTAGATAAGTCTCGTTTTCAATTTTTTTGAGGATAATTCTATCACCATGTTTTACATTGATAATGAAATACTCCTCTAATCCTTTTAAAGCACGAAAACGAAGCCTTGGAAGGCCTGGTTCCTCCATGAAGAAAAGAAGCGTTTTTGCAGCAGCAGTCGCTCGGTGGGGCGGCAATGATTTAAGCGCTTTCTCGAAGCTCGCCGCCGTTGCTATCATTACCATTTTTAAGCAATCAAACGAGTTAAATATTTTTCCAAATCAGTTTTATTAGTAAATAATGGGCTAACATCTTCCTTAGGGCTGTATTTTGATTTTAAAGCACGTAAGAATAATGCCGTCTCTGTCATTTCGTCAATTTCACTCATGCTCAACAATTCCACACGCTCAAGCTGCTCTTGGAATTGCATTTTGAGATGGGGAACATATTTCACAACCTTAGCAAATGACGATTTGAGATTTTTACAAGCTTGGTGAAAATCTCGCGATTCTCTGAAAGCTCTACTTTCTATTGCTACAATTAACCTTTCGAGATTATATAAATGCCGTTGAGTTACTTTACCCGTCGCGAGCTGATTCGCCAAAGATTCACGCATCTGTATCTCACTTGAGTTAAATTCATTAACACCTTTTTCAAAATCGTCAAAAGTGTTAGTTATTTTCTGCAATAATTTTTTGCCCTCAAGATTTCGGTCAAAATATGGACACACGATTGCAGAAGGCGGATTTTCAAGCGCAATCATCGTTGCATCAAAAATAGCCTGATCTATAGAAGCTGTGGCCATAAACTTTCATCCTAAAAAACGCAATACCGACTACATAAGCACTATACGGTTGCATAAGCACTATACGGGTTACATAATTGTTAATATATAGTTAATAATTTCACTATTCAATCATCAAAATTGCTAGTGATAATTGTCAGTCAGGATTGTCAGGCGTATTTAAAAGTTCTGCTATGTGCTGAGATACGGTATTGGCTGCACCTATCAAAGCCTTGTCGGCCACATGAGCATAACGTGCAGTTATTCCTTGTGCTGAATGTCCAAGCAATCCCGCAATAGTTAATTCACTATAACCCATGCCTGCCGCCACAGAAGCGAATGTATGTCTCAAGGTGTGAAGCGATACATCTTCTATTGCGGCCGCTTTACAAAGCCTATGTAAGACTTTCGGTAAGCCAATAAAATGACCATCACCTTTCATTGAGGGGAAGACGAAGCCCTTTTTTTCTAAATTAGGCAGATATTCCAAAACACTGAAAGCTGCCTTGCCAACTGGACGAACTTGTTTTCCGGTCTTGGTATCGGGGAAATGGATACAACCGCCATGTATGTCTATCCAATCCCATTTCAATGATAAAGCTTCGTTACGCCTTAATCCTGTAAGCAAAAGGAATTGAACAGCGGTTAGGCCTATCAGTCCTTCATGGTCTGATTCCCGAATAACGGCTCCTAGGCGCGTTATCTCTTCATCTGAAAGGAATCTATCACGGGCTTTAGATTGTTGCTTCCTGATGCCTCTGGTGACGTTTTCTGCCACTATTCCACGTAATCGACCAAATTCTAACACGCCTCCGAGAATAGTCATGGTGCGAGATGCCGATGCAATGCCTCCCGTTGAATATCCGCCGCGTCCGGATCTGTATTTCGCTGTTTTCCCGTCTGTAATGTCATCTTGCATTTTTACTACATCGGCAACGGTTAGTTTCGCGGCTGCTCTCGTTCCTATCAATGGTTTGATATGGATGCGGATATTGCTTTCATTAGAAGAATATGAGTTAGGCTTTAGGCGTTGTTTTGCATGTTCCAAATATTCATCACATAGTTCCGCAACTGTCATTGAATGGCGTATCTCTTGACGCTGAGCGGCTGGATCACCGCCGGTCATAGCTTCTGTAAGCTTTTCTCTCGCAAGGTTGCGCGCCTGCTCAGTGGTAAGTGTTCCTACTCTTCCAAGCGTCATCTTGCGTTGACGGCCTTCTATTGTCCGATAAAATAGGATATAACTTCCAACGCCAGACGGCATCACTCGAACGCCAAAGCCTCGCAATTCGCTGTCCCAAATCACTACGGGCTTGCTGGCGTCCGGTTTGATAGCATCAACAATTTTCTTTGTGATTTTTGGCATGGTTTGCTCTCTGTGGTAGCACTATGGTAGCAGAAGAAAGCAAATTAACGCGAATTGAGTCAAGCTCTCGGAAACATGGCGAAACTGTAACCACTTGTTTTATATAAATATAATTATTTTAAGCCAACTTGAGAGAATGTACGGAAAAGGCTTAAACTACAATTCGTAATGATGGGGTCGCTGGTTCGATTCCGGCATGCGGCACCACCCTGATCTTTTGATTGTGTTAGTCCATTTTTTGTCTGTCGTCGTTTATCCAAAGATAAAGGTGACAGTAAAACGTAGCAAAATTATTCGTAACAGAAGGTAAGTCTTATTTTTATATCAGTAGAAAAATTCAAAAAACCATCATATTTGTATTTTGAATTTAAAGGCCGAAAAAAACGTGATCTTCAATAAACCTTCAAAGTTTTGCAGTAAGATTTTTAAGCGAAAATTTTTGGCATCTATTCTTCCTGTTAATTGGCTTTATAACGCAATGAAATTTCAGAATAAACCGTGCTTAAAAACGGTTTGATGAACTTAAAGTCTTACCGGATTTTTTAGGAAGGGCAGGTATCCCCATAACCAGAGGAGGAAAGCCAAAGACCAGAAAATAGCAGCCCATGCATAATGGTTACTGTCAAAAGCAATGAGATCTGTTATTTCTGGCAAAACTCGCATGGTGGCGGCAAAGATAATAAATGCGATAGCCGCTTTTGATTGCCACGGTATGGCTATCAATTTTCGTCCTGAATGACGTAAACCAGCGATTGTGAAAACACCGAGAACGCCAAGCCCCAATGTTGCAATGGTCAATATATGTAAGCCTGCATAAATCGGTAGGCTTTCGTCAAAGCCGGACAGACCGATGAGAAGAAAACCGATTGCTGCGCTGACATTGGCAAGCGCAAGGCATAAGACTTCTGCTTTTAATGCAGCTTTACCGATAAACCATTCTGCAGTTCTGTCCATAAAACCGGCACTCGCAGCAAAAGCCAGATAATATTGCATTTGTGAAGACGGCATGAAAAGCATTGAAAGAGCATATAAGACTGTCAAAAATGCAGATAGATTGCGTCTGCCCGGATGCGGGCGATATGGGCTTGTTTCGCCCGAAGGATCCAATGAAAGATTGGTGACCACAGTATTGATGCGCGAAATTGCCAAAGAGAATAAAACAACAAAAACAGCGATAATCGTCCACAATATGCGGGATGATAGTTCCGTTTCTTCGCGCCACCATGAGATTTTCAAAACGATTTCAAGTGCAAAAAGAATAATAAGCCATAGCAAAAATGACAAACTTTTCCATTTTCTTTTCGAAATAATTGGCAAGCCGACGTAAGCGATCAACAAGGCCAAAAAGGCGAAATCGAACACACTGCCGACGATCATCAGGTAATCAGCCCCCCAAAGCCCGACAATGCGACCAGGAAGCCATAATAAAAGCAGAAAGAAAAGTCTTATGCCATTTAACGGCTTTGTTTCTGTCCATTCGGCAACGGCTGAACATAGAAATCCTGCTAGGGCAGCAGAGTAAAAGCCGAAAATCATCTCATGGGCATGCCATTGCTGAGGGAAGATATATCGTGTACCGGGATAATCGAGTTGATAGACAATCACCCAGATAAATGGCATGAGTACAGCGTAACAGGCAGATACCGGAAAGAATAGAAATACGCCTTCGGTAAAAAACGGATTATGAACAATCACTGCTTTTATCTTTTTGAAAAGCCCCATTGCTCTAGTCCTTATTTCTATAAAGAAGGTCGTAAAAATCCCGATCTTTGGCAAATTCTTCGCTCATATCGAATATGTCCCGTTCGCTTCGCTTTCCCGGTTCACCTTCAACATGTCTTTCAGCGACAATTGTTGCAGGATCGCCTCCGACCAGTAACAGACGGTGAGCAATGCGCAATGCTTCGTGAAGGTCATGGGTAACAAATAACGACGAAAAACCTTGGCCTTTTGCCTCTTCAATAACAATATCCTGAAGATTGCGCCGTAAGCCAATGTCGACTGCCGAAAACGGTTCGTCAAAAAAGATAATATCGGGATTAACAGCAAGTGCGCGCGCGACTGCTGCGCGCTGGCGCATACCGCCCGACAATGCGGCCGGATATTTTTCAAGATCTGTTATTTTTAAACCGACTTTTCTTGCGCACTCCGACACGAGGTCATTTGTTTCGTCTCTCCGGCGTAAATGATTCAAACCATAGGCAATATTTTCATATGTCGTTTTCCAGGGTAACAATCTCGGCTCCTGAAAAACGATTGCCTGTTGCCGGAAACTTTTCTTGATCTCTCCTTTGTTAGGTGTCAACAAGCCTGCCGCTATCTGCAATATTGTCGTTTTTCCGGCTCCGGAGGCACCCAGAACAACCAATGTTTCATGGTCGTTGACCTGGATATTGACGTTTTCAAGAATACGTCTTCCGAGATAAGAAAACGCAATATCCTGCATTTCAATTCTCATCTTTTAACACCCCAAGGCTCGGATGCATGCCGCCAACTTTCAAAAAATTCGCGTATCGGATGAATAATACCGAATTCGGTTATCAGGGCAAAACACACGATGATCATGATAATGGCCGTTACTTCAGGAACATCAAAAGTGCTGCGTGCTTCAAAAAGGAGGCCCCCAAGCCCGCCGGAATAGCTCAAAAGCTCGGCCATCACGGCTACTTTCCAGGCACTTCCGGCCGAAAGCGACAAGGCCGGAAAAATATAGGATACCATTTGCGGAAATGTGATTGTGCGAAATCGTTTGAATATGCCGATGTTGAAAGCACGTGCCATATCGTCGAGCGAGCGGTCACGCGTGGCAATTGCTTCCACGCTATTGATAAAAATAAGCGGAAAGGACGCAACTGCAATCGTCATCACAACAGACCCGCCGCCGTTTTCAAACCATATGAGTGCAAGGACAATCCAGCCTATCGGCGGAACCCCTAACAGAATGATAATGATCGGACGCATCAGCCGGATGGCAGCAAATGAATAACCGCATAATACTCCGCTTAGAATTCCGATTGAACCGGCTATGGCAAAGCCCATGAAGGAACGCTCGGCCGTTATTTTTGCCATCGCTATGAATTTGTCCGTTTGGACAAGCAAGATCATTGCTTGCAAAGTTTGTTGCGGAGAGGGGAGCACATAACTGCCATAAAGCTCATGCGCAAATTGCCAGACAGCGAAAAAACAGAAACAGCCGGCAAGCCCTGCAAATCCTCCCCAGAAATAGTTTCCAAGCGAAACAAGATGAGAAATGAATCGGGTAGAGCGCATCAGGCATAAAATCCGTCGTCAGGAAGTTTTCCGCCTAGAATTGCGGAATTTTGTTCGACGAGAACATTAAAAAATGTTTCAAGCGACGGTTTGACTTCTTTGGCATTATGGACAACGAGATGACTGAAAGCGACGGATGCTGCAATCAATCGTGGAGGGAAATCAAGTAAATCGCCAACCTGTTCGGCTGCTTTTTCCGGATCAGACCTAATTCGTTCGAGTGCACTTGCCAAACATGCATTGAGTGCTGCTATTTTCTTTGTTCCTGCATCCCCTTCAAAACCTTTGCCGATGACAAGACCGGCTTGCGGAATGGCATCGGTCTTTGAAACTTTTTCCCAAAGCTTTTGAATATCAAGTGCACGAACAATTTTTTTAGGGGATGCAGCGCTCATGGAAATCACTGTGGATGCCGCAGGTTCAACAATGACTGCTGCGTCAACCCGTCCGATCATGAGAAGCGGCATAGCTTCAGGCAGGCTTCCCGTATATTGGATGTCGATTGCATCCGGCTTGATGTCGTATGCTTTTAAGATTGCTTGCATAATATAGTCGGGCATATCGTTTTTGAACGGTACAGCAAGTTTTTTACCGACAAGATCCTGAAGTGTTTTGATATTGGATGCTTCCGGTGCGACGATGTAAAGAAGCCCGTCCGTCAGGATATTAGCCAATCTTACATCAAGGCCTTTATTATATAAATTTGCGCCGCTATAACTTGGCAAAATGGCCATATTGATTGTGCCGGAACCGAGCCCAGCTCTGATCTGGTCGGGATTGTTCCAAACCTTAAATTGGCATCCGGGTAACAATGTATCAAGCATGCCGGTTTTTACTGCATAAGCAGCGACGATAGAAGGACCCGCCGGAGGCCCCCATATTACCGGTTTTTTGTCTTCGGCAGCGGCAATAGAAGGAAATGCGTAAACAACGGGAAGAAGTGAAGCACCGATTAAAAAATGACGGCGTGTTTGAGTAAGCATTATCCACCTCGACTAGAAAATACGCGACCAAAAATGATACTATGGGCAGTCAGGTATTTTTGATTAAGATTTAAATTTTAACAAGAGTTTATTCCTCAAATTAAAAAATTCAAAACTTTGCTTTCATTTCACGCAAAACCTTTGCCTTCCTTGGGGAAGAATTGAGCCTGATCAGGGATAGCCAACAAATCTGCTCAGGCCAAAAGACTGTTAGTCTATAAGTTGTATGCAGTTATTTGAAAAATGAAAACTTATATAAAAGCAGATCAGGTGTTTGGACAATAATTCAGCCTATATAGAAATTTGTGAGCGATAAAAGCCGATTTTCAGTCAATGAACTTCCGGAAAGATGGGGGGCGTTGCCACTCTTGATTTTCGTCAGATCGGTTATTTATCTGACTATTAATTGTGAAACCATATGATAGATCGTTACGAAAAAGAGACCGAGAAATATTCCTTGCCTATAAGATCAATATATCGGTCTACAAGCTTCAAATTTGTCTATTCCTCTTCTATCCGGAAAACCAATTTCAGATAGGCCGAAAATGGATTTCGCTTCTCCCGCTTCGGGTTCAATCGTCTGGCAACTGCTTCAGCAGCCCCAAGTGCCATTAACCCTTCGGCAACAATCGAGCAATCAAACGGAGGTTCTATATTTCTCATAGCAAACAGATGTCGCACGAGCTTCGCATAGAACGATTTTTGTTCATCCATAAGATTATTATAAAATTTTACAAATGTTGGATGGCGCAGAGCATAAGTTTGCATTTCAAGGAACAGAATTGTGTGGGAAATATTTTGATCATTGCGCTCAAACCAGACGATCATGTCATTCAGAGCCTTTTCAAAATCATCCCCTGCATCATCAATGAGCTGTTTTCGTGAATTTGCCTCGAATGATTTATACTGCTCGAGAAGCTCTAGAAGAACTTCGTCCTTATTATTGAAATTGGAATAAAAGGCTCCTTGTGAATAGCCTGCTTTATCACAGATTCCTCTGATAGAGGTTGCCTCGTAGCCCAATTCAGTGAATAGCATGCGTGCAGCTTCCAACAGGTTCTGGCGTGTCTCTTGCTGGCTTTCCAATCTTGTTTTACGCGGTTTTATCTGTTTGACCATAAACTTCAGATATCATCCGACATTTCATTTGACAAGTCGGCAAATGAAACATAAATATCACTTGATATATGAATTTCATTTGATATTTGGAATCTCTGATGAAGAAAACTGTTTTCGTAACCGGTGCAACCGGACTATTGGGCAATAATCTGGTTCGTCAATTGCTTGCCGAAGGTTATCATGTCAAAGCATTTGTCCGGTCGCGACAAAAGGCAAATAAGCAATTCGCGCCTCATGATGAACTTGATATCATCCAAGGCGATATGACCGATGTCTCTAGCTTCGAAAGCCATTTGACTGGATGCGAAAGTGTTTTTCACACAGCTGCTTTTTTCCGCGACAATTATAAAGGCGGCAGCCATTGGGCCGATCTCGAAAACATCAATATTAATAGTACAAAATCCCTATTGGAAGCGGCCTTAAAAGCCGGTGTCAAACAGTTTGTTCATGTTTCTTCAATTGCAGTTCTTGATGGTGAGGCCGGCTCATTGATTGATGAAACATGTGATAGAAATATAGAAAATTCGGATGATTACTATCGAAGCAAAATCATCAGTGAAAGAACAGTCAGAGAATTTGCCGCTCTCCATCCAATGATGAAATGTTATTATATTTTACCGGGGTGGATGTGGGGGCCGGGTGATCTGGGCCCCACCTCGGCAGGACAACTTGCACTTGATGTCATGAACAGGAAGTTGCCTGCCATTGTGCCTGGGACCTTTTCGGTTGTTGATGCAAGAGATGTTGCCGCTGCCCTAATCATGGTCACCTTCAAGGGGAAGCCGGGAGAACGTTATCTTGTTGCAGGGCGTCACATCCATATGAAAGACCTTGTATCCATGATCGGTCATTATGCCAATGTCAAAACGCCAACAAAGACCATGCCAATGCCACTATTGTACTGCATCGCTTTTTTGCAGGAACTTTATTGCAAGTTTACAGGCAAGCCCATTTTAATATCATTGGCTTCGGTCCGTTTGATGGCAAGCCAATATAATAGAACGCATTTTAGCAGCGAAAGATATGAGAAAATTCTGGGGCTTCAATTCAGGCCTTTAGAGCAAACTCTGACAGACATACTGTCTGATCTGAAAAGGAATTAACCTCATAAATTGGAAGTTAATCCGTGAATACGAATTTTCTCTTTAAAACATTCAATATTGGTTGCTATTTACCCGAAAAATTTATTTCCGATTGTTGAAAAAATTAATCAAGTCAAGCTCTTAACAATTGAAGATGAAGAGCCATATAGATTATTTATTTTTAAAATAACGTTGAATTCCAGTTACTATAAGGGATTTCTTATTCTGGCTAATGCAACACCTTGCACGATGACAATCAGACGATCGTGAAGATGAACCGGTCATTTCCAAAACCGTTTTAATGTCACTATTTGTCGTCAAAGTTTTAACGTTATTGTGTCGAGGTTTTAAGGAAGATGGTGAGATGCCTTCTTGTAACAACGCCGAGGTGGTGGATTGGTGACTATTTCAAGACAATCGCACTGTTACGCGGGGCATAGGTACTTGATCGCCTAACGAAGAGGAGCTGATTTTTATTAATAAACTCTAAACTACTTTGCGGAGCAAAGCGCAAATGGTCGCCAAAGTTGTATAGTCAAACGATAAAAATCGGACCTTCGATAAATCAGGGTAGACGATAAAAATTCTTACCTTTTTCGTATGCTTTCTGGAAATCTTTTGTTTCGCGAATATTACCTTTAAAGGGGAGGAAATCTGAAAAATTGCATTTTTCTGATGTTTCCCAAGAAAAACATGGCGAATTATCCGGTGCATATTGTGCAATATATTTCAGCATAAAAAGCCGTGTTGTTACGGCCTCGCCTCTATTGGTGGCAATATAGGATGAGACATCTTTTCCGGAAAGAAAGGCTTTGGTTATAGGGGCTGCCTGATTTTCTTCGATGATAAGTGAGCCAACATCGGGGGCGCATCTTTTGGCATAAACCGTGCCGTCAAATATGGCTTCTCTACAGGTCAATGAAAAATATTTATCAATTTTCAGAGGCTGATTAAAGCCGTTATATTCTTTTCCCAAAACGCCGATAACCTCGGTCGAATTTGACTTGGTTGAACGTAAGCCGATTTCATAGCCCTCTGTCGTTTGTTTCAAACTCGTAATGACACCATCGACTGAAAATGGTGTGCTATATTTTTTTTGCGCAGTAATTTTATTGGCTTTGAAATCTTTTTCGATTTTGTCGGCATTATATGATGGCAATTGAAATACTTTCAGATTTTCAAATGTCATCAAGTGATCTGCACCCTTGATTTGCGACATATAAATTTGCAATGCGAGGAAGGTGTTGATCATATGGAATTCTTTTTCTTCGACACTCATTTTTGCCGAAGCAGAAGAAAGAACCATGATCAATATAGTAACCGCCGACAATATGCGCTTGAGCATCACTTCCTCCTTTTTACTTCCGGCATGAGATGGGATATCCGAGCCTTGTTTATCAACAATTTTCAACAAACCACATCGGAAGTTTTATAGCCTTAATTTAAAATTTATAATCTGTTATAGCGCTCGATGTATAAGGATAGTTGGTATATTTAACAATATTTTTTCATCTTTTATCATCAACTTCCGACTTTTGAGCAAGAAATAAATATTTTTGTCAAAGCGGATTTAAACGGGGTTTGCAACTTAAACTTATGCGTTTCCGATATAAGTTTGACCGAGTCTCATTCCGGATAAATTTCAGTTCACGCCGTTTAATTTACCCTTAGGCTTCACATTATATTTTTGTCGACTTGGCTTGCGTGGCGTCTTGACTATCAACTCAATCGGGAACGAGAAGAATCTGCTATATAATGTTGGAACAAAATCCACGCCAACAAGATACTTGCCCGATTGATTGTCTGGACTTATGCTATCGGCATTTTATCAAAGCTGTAGTCACGTTCTACTTTTGCGATGCGGATGACGTAATGGGAATAAAATATCTCTCGTCCAAGTTTTTGTGCTAGCTTATGGTCAACATTTGCTTTCCAAGCCTTCATGCTCGCTTCGTCTTTCCAGAATGAATTGGTAATGCCGAAACCATCAGCACCGCGAACACTTTCAGCGCCAAGACAACCGGGTTGTTGCAAGGCCAACTTTTCCATGGCTATGGACATTTCTCCATAGCCATTATCACCCTCTGTGCGTTGGGATGAAAAAGCAACAATGTAATAGGGAGGCGGAGGTGTTTTTGAAAAAAGTTTGTTCATCAGGTTCTCCTCCCGAAGATCGTTTCAAAGTGAATAAAATTTTATAGTCGCCTCACTAGCATCTTTTCTCTAGCCGGTTAAGACAATATTCTTGTTTGTAGCGGATAAATTTGTTGCTTTTTTAATTGTGGGAATGATCTGAAACTATTGGATGCGGCTATCAAAATGTCAAATGATTATATCCAGAATTGATAGATTTTATTTGAGTAAATTTTTTATAAATTTATTTTTATTTTTAAAATAATTTGGACAGTTGAAGTTTTCCAACGTGTTCAACCTTTATAAAATATATTCTGACTTCTTGTTTGAAAAAGCAGAATAATGTGGCCGAGACGACGGTGGTTTTGTTGGTCGCAAATGCTTGGAAAGCCCGCAGCTTCCATTGTTGAAATTGTGGTTTTGAAGTGAATGATACATCCGGTTTTGCGAGTGATCCCATCAACTTACCAAAAAAATACAGCTTTGTTTTCGTATAATGTATTTAACTGAACTTTGTTGATTGCATGCATTTTATGCGTTTGATTTGAGCGAAATGCATTGAGTGATAACGGATGACTTGTTCTAAAAATCAATTTTAAGCTTTTTAAATCACCGCTCAAAGCCGTTGATCGAGTCATCCCTTCGGGATTTTATTGGGGGATGAGATGGAGGATGAGAAAATAGTAGCGTAATATAGGTTACTGTTTTGACTACATTTTTTAGATTGAAATGGCGGAGGGGGTGGGATTCGAACCCACGGTACAGTCGCCTGCACGCCGGTTTTCAAGACCGGTGCCTTAAACCGCTCGGCCACCCCTCCAAAAAGGATGCGCAAGTCTTTACAAGGTTCTGGCTAAAGGTCAATCACTTATTTGAATTTTTTTGAGCCAAATTTAATTTGCCTTCGTTCCTTTATAGATGTTCACTTTCAGATCGCGCACTTTTTTACGCAATGTATTGCGATTAAGGCCCAATAACTCTGCCGCCTTGATCTGGTTGCCCTTTGTTGCCGTGAGGCAGGCGAGAATAAGCGGGTATTCGACCTCTTCCAATACGCGGTGGTAAAGTCCTACGGGGGGCAGCTCATTGCCGAAAGAGGCAAAATATTTTTGCATATTCAGTTCGACCGCTTCGCCAATGGTTATGTTATCATTTACTGTAACGGGATTATTCGCATCGCGATTTCCTGTTTCGTTTTTTAATTCTGCCTCGATAACATCGACCGCGATTTCTTCCTGCGGATAAAGCGCGGCAAGTCTGCGCACAAGATTTTCCAATTCCCTGACATTGCCGGGCCAGGAATAGCGGCGTAACAGATCAAGCCCGTCATTGCTGATATGTTTCAAAGGCAATCCGTCATCGGTTGCCATTTTGAAGAAATGACGCACGAGATCGGGAATATCATCGGCTCTTTCACGTAAAGCAGGAAGGCGCAGAGGTACAACATTAAGTCTATAAAACAGATCTTCGCGGAATTGCCCCTGATTGATAAGTTGATGCAAATCCTTGTTGGTTGCAGCAACAATTCTGACATCGGTCTTGATCGGTGTCCGCCCGCCAACGGTCATATATTCGCCCTGTTGCAACACACGTAAGAGGCGGGTTTGTGCTTCCATGGGCATATCGCCAATTTCGTCAAGAAACAATGTGCCGCCGTTGGCTTGTTCAAAACGCCCGCTTGAACGGGTGTTGGCACCGGTGAAAGCACCTTTTTCATGACCGAATAATTCTGATTCAATGAGATCCTTAGGGATTGCTGCCATATTAATTGCAACAAACGGCCCTTTGCGTCTTCTGCCATATTCGTGAAGTGCACGTGCAACGAGCTCTTTTCCTGTTCCGGACTCGCCGGTAATCATAACCGTAAGGTCAGTTTGCATCATGCGGGCAAGAATACGATAGATTTCCTGCATTGCAGGTGAGCGCCCGACAAGTGGCATCGTGTCGTTTGTTTCGTCGGATTTCTGTTTTTCAATTTCCGGACGAGGCTCAACCATAGCCCGTCCGACGATATTGATGAGCTCCGAGAGATCGAACGGCTTCGGCAGATAATCGTAGGCTCCGGCTTCCGAAGCTTTGATCGCAGTCATAAAAGTGTTTTGTGCACTCATGACAATAACAGGAATTTCCGGCCGCGCTTTTTTGATGCGGGGTATAAGATCAAATGCGTTTTCATCCGGCATAACAACATCGGTAATGACGAGATCGCCATCGCCATTGGCAATCCAACGCCATAACATTGCGGCATTCGGTGCAACGCGCACATCATAGCCGGCTCGCGAGAGCGCCTGATTGAGAACAGTGCGGATTGCCGCATCGTCATCTGCGACAAGTATCATCCCTTTAGTCATTGGCTTTCTCCGCTTGTCTTTCGTTCTGTCTCTTCCGGTCGCCACATGGGCAAGAGAACGCGGAATATCGTCCGCCCCGGTTGTGACTCGCATTCGACGACACCGCCATGGTCGTTCACAAGTTTTGCAACAAGCGCAAGTCCAAGGCCCGACCCATTCGGTTTACTGGTGATGAACGGGTCAAAAAGATTTTCTTGAATGTCTTTGGGAACACCCGGTCCATTATCCTCGACACAGAATTCCATGGGCAAAGTGACTTTATCATGCCGCCCTTGCACAGAAAGCTTGATGCCCGGTCGATAGGACGAGGTAAGCGTAATTGTCGGATTGTTTACACTGCCCAGCGCTTCTGTCGCGTTTTTAACAAGATTGAGGAAAATCTGGATAAGTTGGTCGCGGTTCGCATAGACCGGCGGCAGTGACGGGTCATATTTTTCGACAAATTTGATCTTTTGGGCAAAACCGCTTTGCGCGAGCCTTTTTACGTGATCAAGCACAGTGTGAATATTAACCGGAAAACGTTCGATCGGGCGTTCATCCGAAAACACTTCCATACGATCGACCAAAGCAACGATACGATCTGTCTCGTCAGTAATCAGGCGTGTGAGCTGACGGTCGTCATCACTGACAACACTCTCAAGGAGTTGTGCAGCGCCACGAATACCTGAAAGCGGGTTTTTTATTTCATGGGCGAGCATTGAAGCAAGGCCTGTCACCGAACGGGCAGCCCCTCTATGGGTCATCTGCCTGTCGAGCTTTTCAGCCATGGATTTTTCTTGAAACAACACAACGACACTTCCCGGAATTTCAGGTAGTGGCTGGACAAAAATATCAACGAGTTTGTCATAACCGAGTTTTGGTGATGATAAATCGACATGATATTCATTAACCGGTTTCGGTTTTTCTCTGACCTGATTGATAAGCGAGATGAGAGGGCTGCCAAAGGGTAAGAATGTTTCAAGCTTGTTTCGTGCTAATACGGAAGAGCTCGCTTTGAAAAATTGTTCGGCATCGGCATTGGCATAGGCAATACTATTATCCTTGTCGACAAGAATAACCGGATGTCGGACAGCATCAAGCACCAGTCTCGCAAGATTTTGTTCGCAATTTTTAGCTTTTGGTTGCATGATCAAGCTGCCTTTTCCGGATTATCCAAAACTCTTGAAAATATCGAATTCAACAATGTCAGAACGTGTTCCGGCTTGCGTGAAGTCATAATTTCCTGCCGCTCTTCACTGCTATAGAGGCCCTTGGCGTGTTTGTTCAAATACCAGTCTAGATGTTTTCGGGCGTGACGCACGCCGGTATTTTCGCCATAATAATCAAGCATTGCGCGATAATGGTCGCAAATATAATGGCCGAGACTCTGACAGAAGGGGTGGCCAGCGATCTCTCCTGCAAGCCACGGTGCACCATAACTTGCCCGCCCGATCATGACTGCATCGGCGCCAGAACGACGCAGGCATTCTTCCGCTTCCTTAAGATTGCCAATATCGCCATTTGCTACCATCGGAATCGAAATGACGTCGCGAACTTTTTTCAAAGCATCCCAATCGGCTTGACCATTATAAAATTGCATTCTGGTGCGGCCATGCACTGTAATCATGGAAATACCGGCTTCTTCAGCCATTTTTGCCAGTTCCGGCGCATTGATTGTTGTTTCATCCCAACCAAGCCGCATTTTGAGCGAAACCGGAATTCTTGCTACCTTTAGAACTGCTTCGATCAAGGACATAGCAAGTTTCAAGTCGCGCATAAGGGCAGCGCCGGAATATCCGCCGATAACCTTTTTGGCTGGACACCCCATATTGATATCAATCATATCGGCATGGTTATCCTGAACAATTTCGGTTGCTCTTGCCATCCATTCAGGTTCGCGACCGGCTAGTTGCACCACATGCTGGGGAAGACCCTTGCCGTTCACACGCATTTGGCTTTCAACCGCGCCAGAACATAATTCCGCACTTGCCACCATTTCCGAAACCACCATGCCTGCACCGGCACGCCAACTTCTTTGGCGGAAAGGCAAATCGCTCACACCGGACATAGGAGCAAGAAAAACACGGTTTCTAAACTCGATATTGCCAACTTTGAGAGGTGTGGAAAGAAAGGTCAATCACTCATGCCTTTTTGTTGTGCAATTTTAAAAACGCCTAATCTTTTACCATTTTATCAAAAAAAGGCAATGCTATGTGGATAATTTCGCTGTAAAAATCGGCTTTTATCTATAGAAAATAATGACGTGAAAAAACGGGGTAATAAATATAAATTGAAATGCGCAAACGAATTGGACATTGTAAAATGATAAAAGCTTATTGAAAAAATCGACAAGCTGTATCAATTTTGTTTCGTAATAACTCCGAAACTTTGAAGGGATAGAGATTATGAAATTGTATTTTGCGCCCGGTGCCTGTTCACTCTCTCCACATATCGTAGCGCTGGAAGCCGGAATTCCGATCAAACTTGAAAAGGTTGATTTGGCCAAAAAGAAAACGGCGAGTGGCAAAGATTATCTGACGGTCACCCAAAAAGGCTATGTTCCGGCGCTCGAGCTCGATGACGGCCGCATTATTACAGAGGGCACCGCTATTGTTCAATATCTTGCCGATCTCAAGCCTGAAAAGAATTTGGCTGAAAAACCGGGTACTTATGAGCGGGCAAAAGTACAGGAATGGCTGAATTATATTGCAACCGAGCTTCACAAAGGTTTTGGACCGCTTTTCCATCCCGGTTCAGAGGAAGAAAAAAAGGCTGCCAAAGCAAAGCTTATCGAACGATTGACCTATGCTGAAAAACAGCTTGAAAATTCTCAGTTTATTGCTGGCGATCATTTCACTGTTGCCGATGCCTATCTTTTCACAATTCTGACTTGGTGCAAGTTTGTCGGGATTGATCTACTCGATATGCCGGCCTTGTCATCTTATATGGAAAAGATCAATAATCGCGATAGCGTCAAAAAGGCTTTCGCCGACGAAAAAGCAGCCTGAAACACGCTTTACATACACGGAAGACAATTGCAAAAGCAAATAGATACCCCGTGTAGTTTATTTTAAAGGTTTTCAAGGGGAAGAAAAGCCTGCTTCTGACTGAACGTCTCGGCAGGCTTTTCATTATCTACCATTTCCAATCATTATTCTGTTTAACAGACATGTGATGCGGCAGTAAACGTGCCTGATCGCTGGATTGTCCAATGACTAGAACATTATGATATCGTTGAATTGTGCGTGCTACCTTGGCGCCATCCTGACCGGTCGATTGTTAATATCCCGATTAGGCTTTTCACATAGTTTGAAGTTATGGGGAAAGCTGCAACGATAGTGAGATAAATGGTCGACTTTTTATGTCTGCTCAAGAGAGTTTGTGATCATTACCTTGGTTGAGTGATGCCGGATCGACTTTTTCCTGTATGAAATGAAGTTTCCTCTTGAACTCGGAGTCTTTCCCGTTATATTGCAGCCTCGCTGGAGAGGTGGCCGAGTGGTTGAAGGCGCACGCCTGGAACGCGTGTATACGGGCAACCGTATCAAGGGTTCGAATCCCTTTCTCTCCGCCAGAATTTAACAAAATTAATTAAAATCAATAAGTTGCGTCGTTGTAGGGATTATTCGTCCCCCAACACATTCTCTATTGAAGCATGGAAAAGCAAAGTATTGTTCGGGGTAAGATAATTAAGAAATTTTATATTGTTAATTTGTCATAGATAAAAATATTAAAATAAGGTATAAATAATAATATATAAAAATAGTAATAATTCATATTTAAATAAAAAATATAAAAATAAACTTATTAATTTTAATTGTATAAATAATAAAATAAATTTTGTTGGATTAAAAAATAAATTTCTATTTTAACTAAAATATATCAAATAAATTACCCTATTGAAGGATGTAGGGGATAACATCAATAGATAAAACGTTCTTTCTTCATAATTTTACCAATTCCTTTTGTGTCGACACCTATCTCTTTCAAGATTGCGAGATGGGAGATCATCTTAACAATGTTTACGGCGCGTAAAAGCTCGTAACCGGTCAAGATATTTTCTGACTTATCGGGGCGATGGGCATAATAATTTCTTGTCTCAACCAGTTTGTTTATAATATCGTTTTTCTTGATAGCAGGAAATGCATCGTTAAGTTCTTCGCAAAATATATCCCAATAAGATTTCAACCGCGTTCTAAGTCCAGGTTCATTTATGTGAGCAAGCATGCCTTTGATACGGTCACAAATATCCTTAGGGACATCCGCTTGTCGCAATGTGCTGTATATTTTGTCGGTATTGATGTCTTTTTGTTTCTCCGAAGAAACAGTTTTTCGGTGCAGTGCTTCAATAGCTTGTATAAAAAACTGGAACTGTAAAGAGAGATTCAATTGCCTAAGTTCGAGGCCTTGATAATGGAGATTGACAGCTAATTTAATATTTTCTTCGATTTCAAGCCATTTATCAAGAAGCGGTGATAATTCGGAAATATTATTCAAATGCACAATGGAATTCGATGGTATTTTATAACGCAGTATTTTTCGGAAACCGTATACGTCGACTGTTGCTGGTATACCGTTGTCATTGATATGCATGGAAATGCTGTTGATATCAAGCATACGTCCGAAAAGGAATGAAAAAAACTTTCGGACGCTGTAAATTTTATTCAAAGCAAAATTGAAATCGACGGGCTTCGTAAAATTTAAATTAATAGGATAGCTAAAGGTTCTCAATTGTTTGTTGCGTGATAACTTTTTGAAAGATAAAGATCGCCAAAGTTCTAATTTCATGTCGCAACTTGGGCAATTGATTAAGACAGGTTTTGAAGGCCAATAGGTTGAATTGATGCCTTTCACCTTACCTGAAGGCTCAACTTCAACAACATCTTCAAACTTTGGCCAATTGTGAATTTTGTCGACATCTTCAATATCAATTTTCCAATTATCCGAACATATGTCGTCGAAATTTGTGAAGTTTGCTCCCTTGAATGCAAAGCTTACATGAAATCTAGTGTCGGATTGGCCTGAAAAATCGAAATGCGTATTCTCTTCATGAAGTTTATACAATGAAAATAAGCCGGTGGATGATTTGAAATTCAGTACTTCAATATCGCTCGGAGCTACCGATTTGGGCCAATCACTTTTGAATAGATTTTTTTCATTGATAATCAGCAGCCCCGAAATGTTAACGGAAATTTTTTCGTCGGTTAGATGAAGTGCGGCAGGAAATGCTTTTCCATCAAATATTACACTGCCCATATGTTCTTCATTGACCAATTTCGAAATTCCTTTATTTGAAAATTGTTATTTACTTCAAACGTATGAAATTATCCTAACATATTAGGAATATTGACATCAAAATTTAAAGAAAAATTGTCGGGTATATTACACGGCATTGGTCAATGAAGATTTATGAATAGAGCATTTCTTTCGTTAGAAAATTTTCAAGCCAGGTTTTACTTCAGAAAAGAAAAAACATTCCGACACAGACAAGTGTCATAACGCCCCAAACGCCTGTCCAGGATGTTGCGTTCAGTATCCACGGAATAATTGTCGGTGTTGCAAATAATATAAAAAAGGTTGCGGTATTTGCCATTGCCATAGCGGTTGCAACACTTTTCGGGCCTGCCATTGTTGCCAATTCGGTCATGCCGACACCTTGCCAGGATAATATGAAGACACCGGCAACGAGAACTGCGGCAACCAAAGCCCACGACAGATGCGTCGATGGAGTTTCTCCATAGAAAAAGGTAAGGAGCGTAAGTGCAAAAAACGCGAATGCACTTAATATTGTTACCGTTTTTAGAAAGCTTACGCGATTGTTTTTCTTGTCGGTATAATAGCCGCCGGAAATACGTGTGAAACCGGCACTTATCTGGATAAAGAACAGTATCGCGCTGATATATTCGATATTGATATGGGCAAAATCATGTAAGAAAAGCATTGTAAAAGTCATCAGCGCAAATTGTGGTGCGCACAAAAGACCAATAGCTACGACAATACGCCATATAGCAAACTGCTTGAAAACATTAGTAGTAGTTTCTTTTTCGGCTGGTCTCTTTGTCTCGGTGCTTTTCCCCTGATCAATATCAACAACCCAAAGATAAGTTAAAAACGCAAAGATAATGCAAAATAAGGCCGAGATATAAAGTGACCAGACAAAACTCGATTTATATGAAATGAGAGGGAAAAAGACTGCTCCCAAGGCATAGCCGAGCGGAACAGCAGTCTGTCTGACACCCATAGCAAATCCACGTTCGTCTTTGTTGAACCATTGCATGATAGCTCGGCCACTCGAACCATTCAGGCTGCCTCCGGAAAGGCCGATAATGAGTAGCCCGATGAATAATGTTACAGGAGCATAAACAATCGGAACAACATTTATTATGATAGCTGTCAGGATGAGGACAAATGCGGTCGTCGTCAGACCGGTTATAAGAATAGGACGGTCGCCAAGCCGGTCTGTGAGCATTCCCCAAGGAACTTCACCAAAAGCTATACCTATTCCGACAATTCCCATAAGCATGCCTAATACCGGTGTGGAAATTTGATAATCATCTCGTAAAAGGAGAGCTGCGGCGGGAACACCGCCAATTACAAATGTAAAACATGTATTCGCCAATGCACATGTAAACAGCACTTTCCATTTGTGACCGCTAGAATGTAACGCATCTTTTATGACAGCTTTTTCACTCATTATTCAGCTCCGCTTTTTCTGTTGAGAAATGCGTATCACTGGATTAAATATAAATATAACAGGATTTTTTTATAAAATAATTCGGTTTTTCCGAATTATAAAAAAGGTGCGTACATGCAAAATCTGGATCCCGATCTGCTAACGACTTTTATTACGATTTTAGAAACCGGCAGCTTTCTCAAAGCATCCGAACGTCTTTACCGTTCCCAGTCGGCATTGACAGAGCAAATGCAAAAACTCGAACTTATTTGTGGCTGTCAATTGCTGGAAAGGGGCAAAAAAGGAACACGTCCGACAATTGATGGTGAGAAATTGCAAAAACATGCTCTTGCTATTTTGAAACTTAATCGTTTGGCACTTGCCGATATGCACAATGTTGCCGCAACTGAAAACATATCTATTTCCATTACAGATTACCTCATGCCTGAAAAAGTTGCGCTGGCTTTAGACATGTTGACTGCCAATCGTCCGAAAATACAATTGAGCCTTACATTTAAAAGCGGCTCAAATACGTTTGTTCATGACGACAATCTTGGCGGTTTCGATATAATAATCCTGACACATCTTATCGGTACACCGTTACCGGCTTATCCGGATAGCGTCATAATAAAACGCGAGCCATTATATTGGGCTGGTGCTGCAAAGAAGCGGTTCTCAGCCGGTGGGGTATTGCCGCTGATTGGTATGAAAAAAGGGTGCGTCATACAAAAAGCCGCCCTTCAACTCCTCGCGGACAGCTCGGTATCCTATGGATTAACACATACAGCGTCGAATGTTGCAAGTTTGCAGTTGGCGGTCAAAGCAGGTCTGGGTATCGGGTGTCTTAATAAAAATTCGATGGATGATAGCCTTAAAGATTATACGCATTTATATAATCTCCCGAGTTTACCGGATGTAGAATATTTGCTTTTATATAGGCCGGAAAAATCGGATGTTGCAGAAATTTTACGCCAATCACTTGATAGGGCCCTTGTCTGAGTCCAGCGTCTGAATAAGTTTTATGATCTAAGCATCCTATTTCTAACAAATAACGCTTATTAAGGAAATCCCGCTTCATCCGATAACAAAAATATTTTATCTATATTAATGAATCATGAATTATAATTACAGTGAAAATAAATAATTATATTTTATATATTTATTAAAAGATTTATTTCTATTTCTATATAGACGTTGGGTAATAGTTTTACATGATAAAATTCACTGTTCCAGAAAAATTCAGCTGTTTCACACGGAGAATCCAATCGTTTTTCAGAGATATTCAAAGATACGTCCAAAATATTAATTGGGAAAAGATAGGTAGCTTACGAGCAGGTCTTAACTATCTCCATTAATAGCATTTGAAGCTTCATTCTTCTATCAATTGATTTTGTTTGAAAATTTCTACCCTTCGTAGCTTTACGTTTTGCCGCAAAAATTATTCCCAAGCGTCAGCTAAGCGTTCAATATCATAAGAAACACGACTGACATTGCCTTTGTGATCGGCAAGTTCGACGCGCCAACGATCGGCAAACTGGTTGACAGATTTTATCATCGGTATCGTACCGCTCATCAACACTGTCCCGGGGCGAGCAAGGTCGGCTTTTTCAAGCTTTTTTAGCCATTCGGCGGGAGAAATAAGAAGGCCTGTTTTTCCATCCTGAATGAGCTTTTCTTCTCCTTTTTCCTTTGCCCATGCCTTCAAAGTAAAATCTGCAAATAAATCCTTGACCTCGCTATAACGCCAGGCAAGATCACCGATAAAGTCGGGGGCAGATTGTTTTGACCAAGCAACGCCATGGGCTTCCAATGCACGGTCGGTATGATCGCAAGCGGCCATCAATAAATGTTCGTTTTCATTTTTACCAATATAGAGTGCCCATTCGGCTTCGCCCGAAGTTTTATTATGCGGAGCCTGATAAAGATGTTCTTGTGAGATGACGTGCGAGCCTAAAGGATAAAGTGTCGGAAAAGTTTTCGGGGCAGGAACACCGAGCGCTGCAAGCTCCTCTATGTGGCGGCGGACCTCTTTGCTATCGCTTCCGGCGTATCCCCCGTTGAATACCCATTCAACATTGACAGTCTTCAAGCCACTGCCGACCACATATAAAACCAGACTTCTCATTCCGTCCTCCCTCAAAAAAATAGTAGACTTGCTATATGTCAATAATGCATATTGATGGTATACCAAAATCATACAATAACAAGGGAACTATAAATGGTAAATGTTTCAAAAGAGACGGAACCGCCAATAGAGCGCAAGAGTCTTGTTAAAGCATTTGCTGCAAGTTTGAGCGGTACTTCTTTGGAATGGTATGACTTCGCAGTTTATGGTGCTTGCGCGGCGTTGGTCTTCGGCCATTTGTTTTTCCCGAATGGGGACTCGCTTGCCGGTACTCTGAAAGCTTTCGGGACTTATGCTGTCGGTTATATTTCCCGTCCATTGGGTGGCATATTTTTCGGGCGTCTTGGTGATATTGTCGGGCGCAAAAAAGTATTGGTGTGGACGTTATTATTGATCGGCATTGCCACCTTCATCATCGGGCTTTTGCCTACATTCGCATCTGTCGGATATCTTGCTCCGACACTTCTTGTTCTGTTGCGCTTTGCGCAAGGTGTCGGCGTTGGTGGTGAATGGGGCGGCGCAGTTCTTCTTTCCAGCGAATTCAGCAAGCCTGAACAAAGAGGATTTTGGGCATCAGCAGCACAAGTCGGGCCACCTTTAGGTAATTTGCTGGCAAACGGCGTTCTTGCTATTCTCGCTTTTTTCCTGACCACTGCCCAATTCAACGATTGGGGTTGGCGAATAGCTTTTCTACTTTCTGCGCTATTGGTCATATTCGGTTTGTGGGTTCGTTTTTCACTTGAAGAAACCCCTGTCTTCAAAAAACTTGAAGAAAAGAATGAGCGTTCCAATGCTCCGGTTTCGGAAATATTCAAACATGAAAGCAGAGCCCTTTTCGCCGGTATATTTGCACGTATCGGTCCTGATGTTCTTTATTCATGCTTCACAGTTTTTGTACTCGCTTATGCTACGCAACAATTGGGAATGCCTCGCTCTGATGCCATCGCATCCGTTACAATTGCTTCGGGTATTCAGGTGTTGTTCATTCCCTTCAGTGGCTGGCTATCGGATAGAATAGAACGGCGCGTCATTTATGCTGTTGGTACAGTTCTTGCAGCAATCTGGACATTTGTGTTCTTCTATATGATGGAGGAGCCGACTTTTGTTCGCCTCTTCATCGGTGTGACAGGCGCTCTCATTTGCCATTCATTAATGTATGGCCCGCAAGCAGCCTTGATTGCAGAACAATTTTCGGCACGTTTGCGCTATACCGGGAGTTCTCTTGCCTACACATTTGCGGGTATTGTCGGTGGTGCCGTTGCGCCTTTATTGCTCGCCTGGTTTATATCATTTGACAAGAGCGGTTTTGCCATCTGCCTTTATATAGGCATTTCATGTGTAGTGACGCTTATCGGGCTTGCCATGACAAGGAAAGCACACGAATCCTGATAAATAGGTTGAAACGGCATCGGTCGTTTCAACCTGACAGCACGTGCAACAAATATGAAAGAGTTTTATCAACTACAACGCTGTAAAGCTCTATCAAACGAGATGCTGGCGTGTCCGGTCAAGATGTTCAAGAATGGCTTTCTTGGCTTTCCTGATATCTTTGGCAAGAAGTGCATCAACAATGCGTTGATGTTCTTTTATGACTTCAATTTGTCTCTCCGTAGTTTTGCGAATGGCTCTTACACCAAAGGTAATATAGCGGGCACGAAGCAGCTCGTACATCTGGTTTAAAACCATGTTGCCGGTTGCTTCAATCAATGCACAATGAAAGGCACGGTCATGTTCAATAAAGTCAATATAAGGGTCATCAGGTGCCATAAATTTTTGAAATTCCAATTCCTTCATCATGGTGGGCGTCGGGTCTATATTTTGCGAGATGCAATATTCAGCACTCCAGCATTCAACAACGCCACGCACCTGAAACAGGTCATTGACTTGCTGCATATTCGGTGGTGCGACAAATGCACCGCGATTGGGCTTCAGATCAATCAGATCTTCACTGGCAAGCATCATGAAAGCTTCTCTCACAGGCGTGCGGGAAATCCCCAAACTATCGGCAATTTCTCTTTCGTTCAGAAAAGTTCCGATAAAACAGGGATTGGTCAAAATAGTATTGCGTATATGCGAGTATGCGCGTTCGCGACCTGACGATTTCTTGTTCATAATGCTACATTATTTATTTCTACCAAACGAATATATGAAATTACAATATTGATAAGTATAGTATAGGGAGAATTTTAATGGGTGAAAACATAAAAATAGGATTGGCACAGATAAGAAGTGGCACCGACAAACAAAAGAATAACGCCGAAATTATTAGAATGATTGAACAGGCGGCCACAGCAAAAGTCGACATACTGGTTTTCCCCGAAGCAGCCCAAGTTTCTTTTGAAGCGGATTTGAAGGATGAGGCAGAGCCTTTTGATGGTCCTTTCGCAACATTGATCCGCTCTTATGCAGTGAAATATGATATGATGATTATTGCGGGTATGTTTGAACCGGCAAATGATGGACGCATACGCAATAAGTTGATCATTACCGGAAAAAACACTGAAGCCTCTTATCAGAAAGTCCATTTATATGACGCGTTCGGTTCACGTGAATCGGACCTCGTTGAAGCGGGAAGTGATTACCTTGTTCTCGATACAGTATTCGGCAAGATCGGTTTTGCGATTTGTTATGATTTGCGGTTTGCCGAGCAATTTACTGCAATGGGAAGAAAAGGTGCAAAATTGATTATCGTTCCGGCTTCCTGGGGGGATGGTCCTGGAAAAGCAGGGCAGTGGGATTTGTTGGTTCGCGCCCGCGCTGCCGATTCACAAACTTGGTTAGTGGCCTGCGATCAGGCTTGGCAACCGCCAAAAGGAACAGCACCTCTTGGCATCGGACTAAGTTCTATTGTTGACCCGACAGGAAGCGTGCGGGCACGTCTGGCGAGCGAGGCCGAGCTTTTGGTCTTCGACATCAATTTGGGAAATGTGGAAGCTATTCGCGCCCGTATTCCGATTTTATGATAAACAGATATTCGGATAACAAAAAAATATTTTGAAAAAATATTATAGTGTTGCGTCGCTTCTCCCGAAGAGGTTTTGCAAAACAACAAAATCGGGCAATGATGAACGCCCATCATGCCCGATGGTTCAATGGATTTTCATTTCAATTCGGTCGCAAAACTGTCAAGCGGATATTCTTTTTTGACAATCCCTTTTTTATAAAGATAGGCGCCGTAAGAAACATATTTTTCTTTGTCAAGGTGGAGCGGATTTTCGCTGAATAAGGGAACCGTTTCCATCCATATCTTTTTATTGAGATCGGTATCGAGTTCCTTATATTTTTTTGCAAAATTGTCCCATGTTTCCTGTGGGTGAGCCTTCAGATATTGCTGGCCTTCATGAACAGCTTCAAGGAATTTTTTATAAGCGTCGTGTTTTTTGAGGTCATTTTTGGCAACAAAAATCAGCTCGTCATAAGGGGGAATGCCGTAGTCTTCAACCTTCATAATAACAGGCTCTATTCCCTGTTCACGTAGTTCATTGCCTTCTACATTGCGATAGCCACCAATGACAGCATCAACCTGTTTTGACATCAATCCGCTTACAAGGTTGAAATTGACGTTAATGAGCTCGACATCCTTTATCGTTAGCCCCTGATTTTCCAACATGGTCCCCAAGATCACCGGTTCAATACTGCTCACAGAAAAACCGACCTTTTTGCCTTTAAGATCAGCCGGCGTTTTAATGCCGCTATCGGGAAGCGCCAAAACAGTATTGAGCGGCGTTTCAATGAGTGTTCCTATGCGTGTCAGAGGCAATTCTTCATCCTGAAAAATGTAGAGTTGCTGTTGATAGGATAAAGCAATATCGGCTTTGTCGGATGCAACCAGACGCGGCCCGATATTGGGATCGGAGGGGGTGACGATTTCGACATCAAGTCCGCGTTTTTCAAAACTGCCAATCTGTTCGGCAACAATTAAAGGTGCATGATCGGGATTAAGATACCAATCAAGAACAACTGTAAGTTTATCATTTGCTTTGGCACCGAAAACGCCGAGAAAAATGATGAGGATCGAAAAGAATATTTTTTTAAACACGTTTCCTCCGGAAATATAAAGAAAAGAAAAATCAATTTTGTTCAGATTTGTTATCCCAGTAGATAACATATTTCAATATGATATCGGTGATATACCATAAAATCATTGCGATAACAGAAAGTATAAATATTGCGGCAAAGCATGTCGGCGTTTGCATGCGGGCATTGGCGTTCAACATGATATAGCCGAGCCCGCCGGAGGACCCCACCCATTCACCGATAATCGCACCAATCGGAGCAATAGCAGCGGCGACACGCACACCGGAACCAAGTGCCGGCAGCGCGGCCACAAGCCTGATATGGACAAGTTGCGACAAGGGAGATGCTCCCATAGTTCTTGCAAGATCAAGGTAACCCGCATTTGTGCGCCGCAAACCGTCAAAAAAGGCTGTTGTAACAGGAAAAAATATCACCAGTATTGCGGCGATAATTTTCGAGAGGATTCCGTAGCCGAACCATAGAACCAGAATGGGGGCAAGGGCGAAAACCGGTATTGACTGGCTTACAATGAGAACCGGCATTAGCCATTTTTGCAATGTCTTGGAAAACATTAAAAGAAGTGCCAGAGCAGCGCCGGACAAAATTCCCAAAATAAAACCGATGACAATTTCGACAATTGTAATCAAAGAATTTTCGAGAAGATATTGCCGTCCGTTCCAAAGCGATTGTGCGACAACAAGGGGGGAAGGCAATATGTATTTTTTGAGATCGAAAATAATGGCAACAGCCCACCATAATGCGAGAATGCCAAAAAAAACCACAAGACCATGAAGGAAAAATGCAAGTTTCTTATTGAAGCGGTTCTGCAAACTATATCCCCTTTAAAAAATGCATCAATTCGGTTTCACTTTTTATGCGGTTTTTATCATCATAATTTCGCGGTGCTTTACCTTCGACAAGGATAGCAGGTAAGAAAATTGCCGGCTGACCTTTAAGAACCAATATACGCCGACACAATCGTGCAGCTTCCGATGGATCGTGGGTAACAAGCAATACCGTTTTGTTTTTGAGAAGATCGAATGCAAGTTCCTGTATGGTGGCGCGAGTAACCGCGTCAAGTGCCGAAAAAGGCTCGTCCATCAATACAACGGGTTTGTCTTCATATAATGTACGGGCAATAGCCACCCTTTGGCGCATACCACCCGATAATGTTTCGGGAAGCTGCTCTTTGACCGATAAAAGACCGACCTTTTCCAGTAATTCTTCGGCTTTTTTGTAGTCTTTCTTCTCATGGCGCAGTCTTGCTCCAAGACAAACATTCTCTATTACTTTGAGCCATGGAAATAATAAATCCTGTTGCGCCATATAGGTTATACGACCATGAAGACCATCTCCATCGGAACCTGAAATTTGTCCGCTATCGGGGGTAACTAGCCCCGCAATAATTTTCAAAAGAGTGGTTTTGCCAATTCCGCTTTGCCCTAATAGCCCGACAAATTCACCGGCAGGAATATCAAAATCGAGCGACTGAAAAACCGGTTTTCCTTCATAATTTAGAGAAATGTTCCGAGCTTTGATACCCAATAAGGGAGAAGAACTTGTCATTGATGAATGATCCTGAAACTAAGCTATTCTGACACTATTCAAACTCGGGTAACAAGCAATTCTTTCCGGTTATCCCACAAAGCCGTTTAAAGCAAAAAGGCGGCATCTTCTCCATGAGACGAGGTGTTTATAAGGCTCGCGAAGAACATGGCCTGTTAAGCTCTGCTAATCAAGCTATTTTTAAATCAACAAGAAGTATCTGACAGAAAATATGTCGGGATGGTTCAAGCTGTTCAACAAAGATCGCTTGATGACGAAATGAAAACGGGCACGTCAAATAGAATAGATAATAATTTTGAGGTTGAAAAATTATTCGGGTTCATGCCGCTTCAAGGCTTCAATGAACAATTGAAAAGCAATCGGATGATGGCGGCGGTTGGGATAATAGAGATAGTAACCCGGAAACGGTAAACAATATTTTTCAAGAACGCGGATGAGCCTTCCCTGTCTGATAAATTCGTCGACTTCCTGTTCGGGAATATAAGCAAGGCCGAGACCGTCAAGAGCAGCTTCAAGAATATGTGGATAGGTGTTGAAAATGAGCTGTCCTTTCGGGCGCACATTGACCTCTCCGTTTTCGTCATCAAGCTCCCAAGGATAAAGTCCGCCGGACGTTGGAACCCGCAAATTAATGCAATTCTGCTCCATCAGATCATGCAGGGTTTCCGGTTTTTTATGTGTTTCAAAATAAGCCGGCGCCCCGACAATTGCCATTCGCATTGCTGGTCCAACCGGAATGGCAATCATGTCTTTGGCGAGATGTTCGCCAATACGAATACCGGCATCAAAACGCTCTTCAATAATATCGGTAAGACCGTAATTGATATTGATCTCGACTTCGATCTTCGGATATTTCTGTAAAAAAGGCCGCAATTTCGGCCGCAAAATATAGGACGCGGGATAATCTACCGTGGTGATGCGGATTTTTCCTTTTGGTTCTTCGGCGGCATTGGTGATGAGGTCAAGCTTTTCGTCCATTGTCTCGATAAGTGGCGAAAGCTCTTCTATCAGCCGCTCGCCTGCCGTTGTCGTTGAAACATTGCGCGTTGTCCGTGTGAGAAGACGAATTCCCAAACGTTCTTCGAGACCGCGCATGGCATGACTTAACGCAGATTGCGAGACACCCAGTTTGCTTGCCGCTCGGGTAAAGCTTTTTTCTCGTGCAACCACGAAAAAAGACATGAGATCATGGATGTTTTCTCTTAGCATTTTTTTATGAGATAAAATCCGTTATTGATAAAGATCTTCATTATATCATGTTTATTTATGAATTGAATTCATAGAGACATGCACAAATATTCTCTTATTTTATGAGCGTCATCGATTTTAAATAGCAGGATGAAGTAAGGCGTTAGTTGGTCAACTGGGTACGCTTTGAACGATTGTCATTGAGACCCGTCATTCGGGCATCACTCAGGCTTGTCATCCGGATTTAGATAAAATGCCAACGGCTTAAGGGCTCTTTGCGATGAACCGGCAAGGACCGGATTGACGGGGTGATAAATCCATTATGCCGGTTCGGGAGATTTGAAAATGTGTGAAGCATGTGGAAATTCTAGCCATAAAAAACACGAAACTTTGCCGCGGCGTGAATTTTTGAAAGAAGGTGGCGCGTCTGTTCTTGCCGCCGGTGCAATGATGGGAACAAGTACAGCTGCAAAGGCAGCCACTTCGAGAGGCAAGATGGTTATTGGCAAGGAGCCTTTTGAAACCCGTGCTTATGCTGCAAAAAGTGCAACATCCGGTTTTTCGCCGATCACCATCACACGACGTGCTTTGAGGCCGGACGATGTGCTTCTCGACATTCTTTATGTCGGCATTTGCCATTCCGATATTCATGCTGTTCATTCGGACTGGAGCGCCGCCCATTATCCTATCGTGCCCGGTCATGAAATCGTCGGCCGTGTTCTGGCGGTTGGTTCAAAAGTTACGAAATTCAAAGTCGGCGATATTGGCGGCGTTGGTTGCATGGTGGATTCTTGCGGTACATGTGAAAATTGCCTTGATGATCGCGAACAGAACTGTCTGAACGGTACTACCTTTACCTATGATTCACCCGACAAGATAAGCGGTGGTTATACTTTTGGCGGTTATAGCGACCGCGTGGTTGTAAACGAGCGTTTTGTCATTCACATTCCGGCTCAGGTGCATCTTGCCGCTTACGCTCCGCTTCTTTGTGCCGGTGTGACTACCTTTTCCCCGATGCGTCATTGGAAATTGCAAAAAGATCAGAAAATAGCAATTGTTGGTCTTGGTGGCCTTGGACATATGGCATTGAAACTTGCCCATTCCATGCGTGCCGATGTTACTGTTTTCACGACAACGGAAGGTAAGATTGCCGATGCCAAACGTTTGGGCGCAAATGCTGCATTTTTGTGGACTGACAAGAAAGCTTTCGAGCGTCTCGCCAATCATTTCGATTTGATGATCTCGACAGTACCGGTTTCATATCCGATGCAGCCTTTCATGAATCTGCTCAAACTCGACGCGACACTCGTCAATGTTGGTGCGCTTGGTGAATTGGCAGGCGGTTTGAGTGGCATGGCCAATGGTTTTGGCCGGAAAAGCCTTGCCGGTTCGATGATTGGCGGCATTGCCGAAACACAGGAAGTGATTGATTATTGTGCGGCACGCCATATCGAGGCCGATATAGAACTTATTAAACCCGATGAAATTGATCGCGCTTATGAACGGGTTATGGCCAAAGATGTGCGCTACCGGTTTGTTATCGACTTTGCGTCGGGTAAGTCCGCTTGAAATCGACGTTCAAACTTCATCGACGACGATTCTTTTGAGGCGAGTTTAATTTCTGCCAGCACGCTAACTTATTTTTCACAAAACGTTTTTGCAAAATTACAGGAAAAAACAATGTTGACACTTGAACAGAAAGGACTTGTTCCCGTTGCCTCTTTTGCGGCCGAAGGAAATATTGACGGATTGAGAAATGCTTTGGCGCAAGCACTTGATGACAAGGTCGCTATCAATGCTATCAAGGAAGTTCTGGTTCAGACTTATGCCTATGCGGGGTTCCCGAGAAGTCTCAATGCACTTTCCGCGTTTATGGATGTGGTCAATAAGAGACATAAAGCGGGTAAAAAAGATGAACAGGGTAAAGATGCCTCGCCCGTCCACACAGATAAAACAGTGTTGGAGGTCGGGACCGGAATCCAGACAAAACTGGTTGGGCGACCGGTGACAGGCCCGCTTTTTGAATTTGCTCCCGCAATTGACCAGTTTTTGAAAAGTCACCTTTTTGGCGATATTTTTGTGCGTGACAATCTTGATTATGAAACAAGAGAAGTTGCGACAATTGCCATGCTTGCTGCACTTCAAGGTGCGCAGTCGCAATTGAAATCACATTATCAGATGGGAACGAATACCGGCCTTGAAACACAGGATTTGAAGGAAATTGTTACCATTCTTGAAACGAAGGTCGGTCCGGAAGTTGGAAAACGGGCAAGTGAAGTGCTTGATAGCTTTCTGAACGGTTGACTTTTTGGTAATCGTATTTTTCAAGAGGCTGAATGATGAGTGAATGGACAAAGAACGAACTTGCGGCAATTGATGCAGCCGATGATCTCAAAATGGCTCCCTATCATGAGGATTTAAAGACGACGGGCACGCCTGTGTGGATATGGGAAGTGGTCGTTGATGGCGGCCTTTATGTTCGTGCCTATAGCGGCACCTCCTCACGTTGGTATCAGGCCGCAATCAAACAAAAAAGCGGAAAAATTATAGTATCCGGAAAGACGGAATATGTTCATTACGAAGCCGTCAAAGATCCAGCGGTTCTCGATAGGATTGATGAGGCTTATCATAAAAAATATGATCCAAGCCCCTATGTCGGAGCAATGGTGGGCGAGAGAGCAAAAGCCGCAACAATCAAAATCATAAAAGCCTGATGGGTCATTGTTGGTTATCGTTTTTCAAAAACCGGAAAAATGAAAGTTCAAATAAAAGGCCGACAGTTTCCTAAGTGCCGGCCTTCTAATAAAGATACTGTTTTAAAAAGCAGGTACAGACTTGATTTGAAAATATGAAAGCCGGTAGCGCTTTTTCACTTTTTCACTTTTTTACTTTTTTACGGGCAAGTGACTTAGAATTCGAGTTTGTCACCTTCAAGCGGAATAATAACCGATTGGCCAATACCTTCCTTATCAACATAAGAACGAAGTTCTTTCCGGCTTAAAACAGCATGGTTGCAGGCTTCCATATGGATAGCAACGAGCTTGGATTGCGGCGCGATTTTATGGGCGTGAACGACATCCTCCTTGCCCATAATAATTGAACCGAAGCCTTGAAGTTGTGCGTCACCTGCATGAAGAACAACGACTTCCGGCTTATAGTGTTTTAAATTATTCTCGACAGCGTCAATCCATATTGTATCGCCCGCAAAATAAAGCGTTGGTTCATTCGGTGCCTCAAATATAAAGCCGGTGGCATGGCCTAAGACTTCGCCAACCTCATGGTTTTTGAAAGCTTCATTGCTTCCGTGCTGGCATAAAGTTTTGGTTACATGAATGCCGTTTTCATAATCAAGTTTTTGCGGCAGAACGGTAAGATTTTTAAAACCCTGACTCCCGAGAAATTCTTTATCCTTTTCATTCTGAACGAATATTTTCTGATCTTTGTCTATAAGTCCTGTCGCAACCTCGTCCCAATGGTCGGGATGGGTGTGACTTAAAAAAATGGCATCCACATTTTTGATAATGTCTTTGGCATCGAAAGGCAGTTCAACGCGCGGAAACCGCCGCTCGCTATGAACTGTACCGGGAAGTCCGGGGTAACGATCTTTTTCTGCCAGCATCGGATCAATAAGAATGTGTTTTCCGGCGTAATCAAGAATAACCGTTACGTTACGAATGAATGTGAATTTCATGGTTCAAACCTCTTCAATTTCTTGAAGTTTATGTAATCATGCTTTTTCTGAATAAAAACTGGCCTGATGGTCAAAAGGCATTCATATCGGGCCAAATGTTGAAGAAGTTTTTGGCCAGAATAAAACTATCGGTTAAATTGAAAACGTCTGGCGCCATTTGGTAGGTGTGACCTGAAATGCATCAATAAAGCTGCGGCGGAATGATTGGGTAGAGGCAAATCCGGCAAGTTGCGCAATTTCCTCGATGGAAAGTTTTGTTGTTTCCAATGCGCGTCTCGAAAAATGCAGCCGTTCATGAGTAAGCCATTCCATTGGTGAACGGCCGGTTGCCTGATGAAAACGGCGGGTGAATGTGCGTCGGCTCATACCGACAGTCTTGGCCATAGTGTCGAGAGAATAGGATGAAGCAAGGTTTTTTCTGATTGTTTCAAGCAGTGAATTTATGCGCTGGTCGCTTGTCGATATTGGAACAGGCGTGGCAAGATATTGGGCTTGACCCCCTTCGCGGTGCGGTGGTGTGACAATCATCCGTGCGGCATGATTGGCAACAACGCCACCATAATTTTTTCGAATAAGGTGAAGACAACAATCAATACCCGCCGCAGTGCCGGCAGATGTGATGATATTACCATCTTCAACATAAAGGGCATTAAAATCCACTTCCGTATCAGGAAACTGTTCGGCAAACTGTTTTTCATAGGCCCAGTGCGTTGCAGCTTTTTTCCCCTTTAAAAGCCCGCTAAAGGCCAGAACATAAGTGCCAAGACATAGCCCCAAAATGGTTTTATTTTTTCTCGCTTCATTGTTAAGACGTGTCTTCAGGGCGGAAGAGATCGGTTGTTGGGGATCCGGCCAATAAGGAATGACGATTATATCGGCGTCATCAAGGCTTTTAAGATCATGGTCGACTTTTATCGAGAAAGTATCCTGACCTTCGATAATTCCGATTTTTTCTGAAAACAGAATTGGCTTGTAATAGGTTTTGTCCGGCATGGCTGCACCGAAGGCCATGACCGGAACAGAAATGTGAAACGGGCTGAAATTTGCCATGACATAAATGGCAACAATTTTCGGTGTCCGGTTCAAAATTGAATTTTCATCAACATCCGTGTTGTGCAAGCCGTGTGATAACCGGTCCATTTTTTCAAACAGACCTTGCAATGATTGTTACAATCTTGTCGAACGTCTCGTCATCAAGCCATGGACTATTCGATATGGTCAACATTCTCGCCGCAAAATCGCGGGCATTAGGGGTTGAAAAACGCTTGTTGAAATGCGGTTCAAGATAGGAATAATCGGGTAAAGCATGAACGAACAGGCGTGTCACGCCATAGGGTGAAGGCCACAAGGTTTCAAGCGCTTTGTCTCGTTCTTCTCCGGTTTTAAAAAGCACCATAATAAATGGCCAAATAGCCCCTTCATCATCAAGGCCTTTAACAACCGTGATCGACGGAATTTTTGCAAGCTTGTCGACGCGAAGTTGCGCCTGTTTTTTTATGTCCTCTAAAAAAGGTTTGAGCCTTGAAGCTGCGTTAGCACCTCTTTTCATTCTGAAACGGCTTACACGATGAACGGGAATATCGTCATCAAAAACATCACCGACCGCTTCCTCTATATTGCCGGCTGCAAGCTCCTTGCGCCTTGGCATGCCGTAGGCGAGTGACAAAAGCCGCGGACGATAGGCGATAGAATATCCCAACAATTCGCTTATGCGTTTAAGTTCAAAGAAAATACGGGGTTTTACTATTTTTTTGTGGGTTTCCTTTAATGCCAGACGGATTTCATCATTGGATGATGTCAAAAGGCCGCCCTCATAAAGGGTAAGTCCCTTTCCGACGGCAAGGCTGAAAAAAGCAATATCCCCCGTTTTGCCTGCTGCCGAACCGAGCGCTTGTGCCCCGTCTTCAATGACATAAGCGCCTTTTTTATGAGCCATTTGAACGCATTTTTTTACGTCTGCCAATTGGCCGCCAATATGGGCCGGAACAATAGCCAATGTTTTTTCGTCGACAAGCTTGTCGAGGCAATCAAAATCGAAATCGAAACTGTTTTTTGCTGTATCGCAGAGTTTTACGGTCAAATTGCAGTGGGCAATGGCAAGCACAACGAGCGGGCAATTATAAGCCGGTATGATAACGTCTCTTCGCCCTTCGTTCTTGGGCATATTTGCCAGAGTTTGAAGAGCCACAATAAGCGAAGCAGTGCCTGAACATTCCAGAATGAGCGGCGGCAAATTGAACAATTCGCTTAAATTAGAGCAGAGTTCTTTTTTTGTTGGCAACCAATCATGCCAAACCATAGGGAGACCGGCGGTTGGTGGAATTTCGCCTTGTCTCTTCATTCTTATGATTTCTCGTTTTCTTTTTTGATGACATCACGTTCGGCAAATGCAAGGCAGACAATGCCCGCAACAATAAACAGCGCACCGGCAAAATGCGCCAATGAAATTGTTTCGCCGAATATCAGAACGGAAGCAATCATGACAGTGACGACTTCAAGATGTGACGCCGCAAATGCCGGACCAACAGGTGCGCGTCTTAAAAGCGTCATCCACGTAAAAAATGCGCCGACATAGCCGAGAATAGCAAAATAAACAAAAGGATGGGAAAAAATACGATACAACCAGCCGAGGCTTGCTTCCAAGGGCAGGGCGGCGGTTGCAGAAAGCTTGAAGCTGATCTGGCCGAGCGTGTCGAACATCATCAAAAAGAAAAAGCCCAGAATATAGAAGCGACGCATTAAAAAGCTCCCACAATAGCAACACCTATGGCAACAAAGCTGATGCCGAGAACCCGCATAGAGGTGAGTTTTTCATCAAAAAACAGCCGCCCCAATACCATGATGACAATGATATTGATTGAGCCGAGCAATATGCCTTCCGAAAGCGGAACCAATGTCAAAAATGCCATCCATAACAAAAATTCGGCGACATAGGAGATTATTCCGAGCCATAGAAGTGGTTGGCGGAAAAGCGCTAGCCAATATTGAAAAAGCGACTGCGGTTTGTTTTCCTCGTCCGGTTCTGTGGCTGCACCTTTGAAGGCAAGCTGGCCGACAGTGTCACAAACAATATTTCCAAACCACACCAGAAAAATCAGCCAACTCATTGTCAGGCAATCTCGCGAATAAACGGGTTTACAGCAGGGGGTACCAATTGATCTTTTGTGCATAAGGCACCAAAGAAATCGGCACTTTCCTGAATGACTTTTTTACGGTCGCGGTCAATTGTTATCATATGGTAGCTATTCTCCAATGGTATCATCTTGACGGGGCCTGAAACCGAACGGGCAACAAGTCCCGAATTTGTTTCCATATTGGCAATGTCATCATGGTTTGAATGCATGATAAGGCAGGGAGCTTTAATATCATGCAATTGCGCCTCGGTTTGTTTTGCAAGTTCTTGCATCTCGGCAAGCGAACCGAGCGGATTTCCCGCAAGTCCACCTTTGGCACTGTCGCCAGAAAGCATGCTTTCGGAAATGGTTTTGCGTATACGCTCGTCTTTCAAACCATAAGGCGGCCGTTCGATAAACACACTTTTCTGAAAAATGCCGAGTGCTTTGAACCATTTCAACAAAAATACAGACCGCTGGATATAACGCGGGATCGACCAGCCGTCATAAACGAATGTCGGACCATATACGCCGACACCTTTTATATTTTCGGGGTGATCGGCGGTGTATTTGAGTGCCAGAACTGCACCCATCGAAAGCCCGCCGACAAACATTGTGTCAACATGTTCCAAAAGACGTTCTGCCGCACGTATGACACTATCATACCAATCATGCCAGCTGGTTGCCAAAAGGTCGTTTTCATCACCGCAGTGGCCTGCAAGTTGCATCCCGTAAACAGTAAAACCGTGCTTATGCAAACCTTTGCCCAGAATTTGCATTTCGGCCGGTGTGCCTGTCAAACCATGAATGAGAAGAACGCCAGCCCGACCACCTTTATAGAAAAAGCTGACATCGGTAATCATGAAGCCACCCTTTTGCGGGCTTTTTCCGGCCGCTGCAATTTGTGCCAGATTTGCATGATTTCAGCGAAATTATCGACCTTGATGTGGTCAATGCTGTTTGCTGCACAATAATCGGCAAGTTTTCCTTTGGCGAGTACAAGGTCGGCCTTTCCGGCCGCGCAAAAATCCGATGTTCCATCGCCGATATAAAGGGTAAATCCGTTGCCCGAATTGGCAAAATGGCGGCATTTGCAATTGCCGGCGGGGCAAGCAACATTTTTGTAGGGAAATTGTAACTGCCAATTATTGTTGCCCGCATAAAGAAGACGGTTTGCAAAAACCTTGACGTTTTCGAGCCCATAACGTTTCAAAATCGTGCGGATGCTATAATCAAGCCCGTCGCTTAAAATGGCAATATCGACACCTTGCTGATCAAGCAAGCGGACAAAATCCGGAAAAGCCGGATCGATTTTCATTTCATCAAGACATTTTTTGAGCTCGGCGGGCGAGGCTTTTATAAGCGCGATCTGTCGCATCATGCATTCGCGTGCACCGATTTTGCCAGAAAGCCAATCCTGTTCAATTGATTCCCAGTTTGGAGATGCAAATCTTTCCAAAAGAACGTCTGTCACATCATTATCGGCAATCGTGCCGTCGAAATCGACAAAGACACGCGAAAATATGGGGCCTTGTGAGAATACGGGAGCGCTCAAAGCTTGAAAAGCATTCGGGAACGTTCTTGTCATATTCGTCTTAATCTCCAATGATAGCCATCAACACAAAATTGGTCAGCTTGATACGTAGCGACCTTTTACCTATAAACAATAAAGACGACTATGCGTTCTTTGTTGCATTTCTGTAACCGGAAAAGAAAGACCTGCATGAACAAAAAAATTCTTATAATAGAAGATGATACCCGACTTGCCGAACTCGTAGCCAACTATCTGAAGCGACAGAACTATGATGTAGAGGTGCATCCTCGCGGTGATACAGCCGAAGAGGCAATTAAGCAGCTGCTGCCTGATCTCGTTATTCTTGATGTCATGCTTCCCGGAAAATCCGGTTTTGATGTTTGCCGTGATGTGCGTCCCTTCTATAAAGGCCCGATATTGATTATGACGGCAAGCGAGGATGATATTGATGAAATTATCGGATTGGAACTCGGTGCCGATGACTATATGTCAAAGCCGGTTGAGCCACGCCGTTTGCTTGCCCATATACGGGCACTTCTAAGGCGCAAAGAAAGCGAAACGATCGACGAAAGCCATCCGGAAAGTGAAACATCGCCTTTATCGCGCACAAAACTTGTTTTTGGCAATCTTGTCATCGACAAGGATAATCGCGCAGTTCTGATTGATAATAAACCGGTTGATTTAACCACGGCCGAATTCGATCTTTTGTGGCTTCTTGCAAGTCATGCCGGACAGATATTATCACGCGACGATATATTGAATGCTTTACGTGGTATCGAGTTCGACGGACTTGACCGGTCGATTGATGCCCGTATTTCAAGGCTTCGCCGCCGACTGGGCGATGACCTTGAAAACCCGCGTTTTATCAAAACAGTGCGCGCCAAAGGGTATCTTTTTTTGCAATGGGAAGGAGATTGATTCTTCAATGGGAAGGAGAATGAGAAAATAGGCTGAAGCAGTTGCCAATAATGAGGAGCTAACCCCCATAAAAAAGATAGCAGGAAGAAGCAAACAAAATGGCATAAAATCTGCCAATGATCTAAAATAGAGAATAGGGTTATAAGCTTCGGGAAAAATAAGCAGAAATACGTGAAAAACACGAATGACGGCAATGATTGGTAAAATGCTATGACGAACGAAGAACACGATGGATTACAGAAAAACCGTCGTCGGATGGTTATCTTCCGCTCGATCAGTGTGCTTGTCATTTTGTTTTTTTTGCAAGGTGGCGTCGCCTATGGCACGTTACAATTGTTCCTTGCTCTGCCTGCCAATTGGACCGGCATTATTGACGACGCGGATATAGAACGCGACGCCCATCAGGGCACCGTCTACATGATTGATCAGGCAATTGCGAATGAGCCGTTGAAAAAGCCGTCGGATGTGCTTCAAGAATTGCAGCCGCATTTTCATTTCCGCCTCGCTTATATCGACAAGCCCGACCATTTTTCCGATGATGTACAAGAGCAATTGAAATCCTATGACCTCGCTTATGATGACGAAGATGATCATATCTATGCAAAACTCAATTCAGGTGGCTATCTGAAACTCGGCCCGCTCGTTACGACCGACATCAATGATGCCAATGCCAGCGCAATTTTCATCCTTCTGGCATTGCTCACAATCGTTAACGCTCTGCTATTTTTTGCCATTTTATATTTTGCTTTTTCCACATTGTGGCGTGAAGCGCGGGCAATCAGATTGACAGCCAATGCATTAGGTGAAGGAAACCTGACAGCACGTGTTCCAAAAATTCGCAGCGAACCGTTAAAAATGATTGGTCATGTTATTAACGATATGGCAACCCGTCTTGAGCTTCTCGTTGGTCATAGCCGTACCATGATGCATGCAATGGCGCATGAATTTCGCACACCTCTTGCCCGACTGCGCTTCGGCTTAAGCATGTTGGAAGATTCCGATCCGGAAGAAAAAAAGAAGCTTTACGCAGGAATTGACAAGGATATAGACGAACTTGAGCAATTGATAAAAATATCGCTCGATTATTTCCGCATGAACAACAAAAATATGCCGACAAAGCTTGAAAATGTCCATATCAAGCGTTGGGCGGAAAATATCATTGATGATCTGTCATTGTTAAAGCCAAAGGGATTTGAAGTCAGTTACGATATCGCCAATGTGGATAGTTCTATTGATCCGAAATTGGCGGCTATGGCGTTTCGCAATATTATCCTCAACGCTTTCAAATATGCCCGTTCAAAGGTTTATATCCATGTTTATAAACAGGATGACGCATTGATTTTTGAATTCGATGATGATGGGCCGGGTATTGCCGAAAACTCCAGAGAGGAAATATTTTCGCCTTTTTTCCGGCTTGATAATGACAAATCCGGTTCACATGAGGGATATGGGGTAGGTCTTTCTTTCGTGCGTGCCATTGCAGAACTCCACCATGGTTCGGCTTTTGTCCTTTCAAGCCGCTTGGGTGGCGCACGTTTCGTTATGCGCTTCGGGCTTTAGAGAGAGCGATTATATTTTATATTCTTTAAAGATAAGCGGAAAGCGTTTCGATGAGCTTGCTATTCAACTCATGCTGTTCTTTTTGCCACTTTGTAACAAGTTCGTTGGAAACGGTTGTCTGCCCGTCAAGTTTACTTAAAAGACTTTTCCAGAAACTATGATAAGTGTAATTGGAAACCTCTCCGGTAATATCACAGGCTTCGAGCCGGGAACCGATATTGGTGATAAGGTCGGTCAAATGCCGCGGTTCCATCTCGCCCTGATCCCAATTGGTGTGGATAAATTGCGGCGAGAGTGCATCCTTGTCAATTGACAGATAGACGGGAAGATTTTCCTTATAAATGCTGCTGATAAAGGCCGACATCATGTCATCGACATTGGCAAATGTCTGAAAAGCATTTTTCAAGCCTAAAATATTTGCCCAGCTCACATCTACTTTTGTCGACCAATAGGTCAATTTGTTTGACATAAGCGGCTTCAAGCGGTTTTCGACGGCATGTTTCACACCAATATCGCCGGAGGTAATGCCGACGACGTGAACATGGTCGACAAATGGTAAGGAAGCAGCATGGCTGATCCATGAACCGCAATGGATACCGAAAGGATAACGCATATTGTCGGGATGATTATCAATCACAATGAGCGTTAAAGGCTCTTGTTTGATATGTGTGTGACAATGTTTTATCAATAATTGGCTGACATGGTGATAATCACCACTTCCAAGAAAAACCGGTCCATAAGTTTCCGGCATCTGTTTTTCAAGGTCCAGTTCGAGCTTACGAAAATTGGCAAAAGTCGTGGCGTAACGGATACGGACTTGCCAACCGCTTAAATCGATATTGATGGAACTGTCGAATGTTCCCACACTATTATCAAAATCGAGGATAACCGGATTTTTCATCAGTTTTGGTCTCCTTGAAGTTCAAGATGGGCATCACTCTCGAAATGATGCCGGAAGTGTTTCAATATCGCTCGCAATAAAGGATTGCGAATATAGACAGCATGGCGTGTATAAACGAATTTTGCACCAAGATAGGCTTTGATTTCAGGATCGGTCCAACCGGCAACATAATATTTGAAACCGTTGAGGCGGGCATATTCAAGATTGAAAAACCAGCTTATGAAATAAAGATTATTGTCGGTTGCAAGCGGGTAATCAAAGCCGATATATTTGTCGACAAGCATGTCTTTATAGGCAAAACAGATATTGTAACCGATGAGCTTGCCATTTTTGCGATAGACAACAACCCGCAGGCTTTCGTCGTCCGTATGTAACAAATCATAGAAAAACTCTTCGCTTAAACGATCAAAGTGAATTTCGCTCTGTTGAAAGACCTGTAAATAAAGCTGGTAGAAGTGTTTTGTCACCTCGTCACTTTGAAGATAAGGCGAGTTGGCGGTTAAAACATCAATCTCCAGATTTTCCATGGCACGGAGTTTCCGCCGAAAATCCTTACGGCGATTTTTAGAAAAATGGGAAAGAAAGTCATCCTGTGAAGAATAATCGACAGGTACATAGGCAAGCGCTTGTCCGGAAACAGAAATAAAGCCCGCCTGTTCCAATTTTTCAAGAAAATCGGCAGTTTTCTTTGCATCTTCTTCGGAGATCAATGGCGAAGGGGAGGGCAAATCTTTGACAATGACAAGCGGATAATTTTTGCCTTCTTTTTCTTTCAAAAAAAGCGCTGCCTCAGCTGCATTGAAAGGAGTAGGCAGGGGTGAAAATTCCGATACAGTTGTGCCGACAAACAATGTTTTGTATTTCAACAGCCGTGACCAGAATTTATAGAAAGGTATTTTTTTTAAACGCTTTTGATCTTCGTTATCCATTGTCGTTGTGAGATCAAAGAGAGCTGAAAAAACCGGAAGTCGGACCTTAGAAATATTGGCTGTGAAATCGACAGGCGGGTGGCGCAAAAAATCGCTTAAAAGATAATCGGGTTCAAGCTTGTTTGACCAAGCTTGAATGGCGTTATCTATCTCTTTTCGATTTTCCATATTTCGCCGGTTTACCCATCAAATTTTTTGAAAAAATCGGATTGAAATTCGCTTTTGCATCTTCACTTCATACAAAACTGATTGTCAGCATGTTGGACAACAAATGTTGAATTTCAAAAAAAAGCGAAGCGAGCATTTCAGAAAACGAGATGAAGGGGAATTTTTCCTC
Source organism: uncultured Bartonella sp. (assembly GCF_946479275.1). GTDB lineage: Bacteria > Pseudomonadota > Alphaproteobacteria > Rhizobiales > Rhizobiaceae > Bartonella. The sequence continues at coordinate 73,337 of NZ_CAMLFE010000002.1, read as the reverse complement.
TTCACATCCATTGTTTGCCGGATCGGCTTAAACGCCGATCCGGAAATGTTTTATTGTTCTTTCTTTGCGCGCGTAATCAATTGATCAAGCAGCGAAATTGCTTTGTCAATTTCTTCTGTTGTGATGAGAAGTGACGGTGCAAGTGTGATGACGTTTTTATAATAGCCGCCAACATCAAGAACGAGACCGGTTTTTTTGCCCTGCCAATCAAGATCGCCCGAAAGGCCGATGTCGACCATGCGATCAAGAAGCGCTTTGTTTGGTGTGAAGCCGTCTTCGGTGCAAATTTCGGCCCGCAAGGCCAAGCCTAAGCCGTCAACATCACCAATCTCCGGATGACGTTTCTGAAGATCTTGCAATCCTTCCAGAAAATGTTTGCCCTTTTCCATAACCATGGTTTCATAATCGGTTTCACCAAGCATATGGAAAACTTCAACACCGAGCGCAGTTCCGAGCGGGTTCGAAGCGAATGTTGAATGGGTTGACCCCGGAGGGAACATTTTCGGATTGATCAATTCTTCGCGTGCCCAAAGACCACCCAAAGGATTAAGTCCATTGGTGAGCGATTTGGCGAAAACAAGAACATCAGGGGTTACGCCGAAATGTTCAATCGACCATAATTTGCCTGTGCGATAAAATCCCATCTGGATTTCGTCAACAACAAGAAGAATGCCGTGTTCGTCCAGAACTTTCTTGATGCCTTTAAAGAAGTTTCTCGGCGGAATAACATAACCGCCAGTCCCCTGAAGAGGCTCGATATAGAAGGCAGCATATTCGGTTTCGTTTGCTTTCGGATCCCATACGCCATTATATTCTGTTTCAAACAGGCGGGCGAATTCGTTGACACAATGTTCGCCATATTCTTCAACGGTCATTCCTTTAGGACGACGGAACGGATAAGGGAACGGCAGGAACATGGCGCGTTCGCCAAAATGCCCGTAACGACGGCGATAGCGATAGCTTGATGTGATGGAAGATGCGCCCAAAGTGCGGCCGTGATAGCCACCTTCAAAGGCAAACATCAGGCTCTTTCCGGCCTTGGCATTACGAACGACTTTCAGAGAATCTTCAATACATTGCGAACCGCCGACATTGAAATGGATACGTCCGTCAAGGCCGAATTTCTTCTTCATATCTTCGGCAATGATTTTCGCCAATTCGATTTTTGTCGGATGCAAATATTGGCTGGCAACCTGCGGCAGAGTATCAATCTGCTTTTTCAAAACATTATCAAGGCGGGGATTTGCGTAGCCAAAGTTACAGGCGGAATACCACATTTGCAGATCAAGGTAAGGGACACCTTCGAGATCATACATATAGGAGCCTTCACAACCGGCAAATACTTTTGGCGGATTTACGTAGTGGACAGTATCACCGAAGGAGCAATATTTTGCTTCATCGGCGAGTAGCCGAGACTCGAAAGCCTTGGCATCAGATTTTGTCATTTTTTCTGGTTTTGCCATATTTGCACTCCAAACTAAAAGATAGTCGGAATTTTAGAGCCCGAAAAAGTTAGGGCTGTTGTGTTTGTGTTTTGCTTTAGTAACAAAACTTATCTTTGCCCGAAAAGCTCATAAAAATGCGGTTACAAAAGCCTCGCAGACGTTCAAAATTCTGACTTACAAGATGAATATTTGACTTTTCTCAAGGACGTGGAAGATTATCTTAACCTTCGGTTACAACGGTAGTTTTTTCCAATTTAAGGGAACATGTCTAACCGGTGAATAAACTATAGCCGTTTTTGAAAAATGAAATTTATAACGAGATAACTTCTAAAATCCGAGGTGGAAACAGGCGATGAAACGAAATATCAAGAATCCTGTTCCGGAAATTGGAATAAAACTTGGGAGCGCGGAACGGATCATAGAGGTCAGGAAATTTTCCGAAAAAATATTTTTAAGTTGGCAGAACGCGTCCCTTTCATATAATTGACAATCGTTATGTAAATATTTTCCCTGATTAAAAATCCCGATAGAGTTGTACCGGAGAAGAAAATGAAAACAGCGCTTGTGTTGCAACATCTCGAATTTGAAAATGCCGGTTTGATCGGGAATGTTCTTGGCAAACGTGGATATGAGCTCAAAAAACTTGATGCAACGCGCGATGACATTTCTGCTTTCCCGGTTAGTAAAGCAGATATTGTCGTTATTCTGGGCGGGCCTATCGGCGTTTATGATGGCGAATGCTATCCCTTTATCAATCAGGAATTGACGCTCATCGAAAAGTCCTTGAAAATCAAAAAACCGATGATCGGAGTGTGTTTAGGTGCGCAATTGATTGCAAGTGCTCTCGGCGCAAAAGTACAACCGATGGGTAAAAAAGAAATCGGCTTTTCAAGCCTGCAATTAACCGATGAGGGGCAGAAAAGTCCACTTGCATTGATCGGTACAACGCCGGTTCTTCATTGGCATGGTGACCAGTTCGAGATTCCGGAAGGGGCGAAGCGTCTGGCAGAAACCTGTATTTGTCCCAATCAGGCTTTTTCTTATGAAAATATTTTGGCGTTACAATTTCATCTTGAAGCGGATTTGAATTATTTTGAACACTGGTTGGTAGGCCATGCTGCAGAGCTTCAACAAGCCGGAATTAATCCGATTGATCTTCGCAAAGCTGCAAAAAAATACCAAGGAGATTTGAAAAAAAAAGCCGGAGATGTTTTGGAAAACTGGTTCGAGGGATTGGAAAAACCGATCTGACTGAAAAACAGTGGTCAGAAATACCTTTGGTGTTGTTTCTGTTGATAGCCTTCCAACTTATGATTACCTGAAAATTTTGGCGGCCTACTTCGAGTTGTTAAAAAAGATATTTGTTGCTCTTTGTGAGAGAAGACAAGACGTAATTTGCAATCGACGTTTAAAGAGCGTGAGGATAGAAGTCCCGTCTATCTTCCTGAAAATGAAGTGTTTACTCTATCGCTCCATAAAACCATTCAGCGGTTCAAAAGAACTTGGGGGTAAGAAAACAACCATGGAATTTTCCCCTGCACGATATTTGTGGGTAGAATAGCCAAATCATTCTTTTTCACTGTATTCGGGAATGGCTCGAAACGTTCTGAAATTATACAAAAATTCGATTGGACACTGTTTTTTGCAATTTTACTTCAGTCGCCGTTCCGGAATATAGTTATGTTCAGGAAGAGATCTCACATGTTCGGGTAAACAGGACCTTCGCCACCTTGCGGACATGTCCATGTGATATTCTGGTTCGGGTCCTTGATGTCGCATGTCTTGCAATGGATGCAGTTTTGCGCGTTAATGACATAGGTTTCCCTGCCATCCTTTTCTATCCATTCGTAAACGCCCGCCGGACAATAGCGTGTCGAGGGACCGGCATAGATATTCAATTCCGATTTTTCCTGAACATCGAGCGAGGTTACTTTCAAATGGCAAGGCTCATTCTCTTCGTGATTTGTATTGGAAAGAAAAACGCTAGAGAGCCTGTCAAAACTGACAATGCCATCAGGTTTCGGATAGTCGATCGGTTTGTGTTTTTCTGCCGGTTCAAGAGAAAGATAATCCGGTAGACCATGCGACATTGTGCCGAAAAACGAAAAGTGGAAGAGCGCCTGACACCACATGTCAAAGCCGCCCAGTTGAACACCTCTTTTCGTGCCATATTTCGATAATAACGGCTTTACGTTGCGTACCGGATAAAGATCTTTCCCGATTGCACTGCCACGCCAACCCGTTTCAATCTCAGTAATTTCATCATGGCTGCGGCCGGCTTTTATGGCACCGGCAATGGCATTGGCAGCGTAAACGCCGGATAAAACCGCATTATGCGACCCTTTTATGCGGGGAACATTCATGAAACCGGCCGAACATCCGATCAAAGCACCACCCGGAAAAGTCAATTTAGGGACAGATTGCCAGCCGCCTTCGGTCAGAGCACGTGCTCCATAGGCAATACGTTTTCCACCTTCAAATATCGGGCGAATAGCCGGATGTGTTTTGAAACGCTGGAATTCCTCGAACGGCGAAAGATACGGGTTTTTATAATTGAGGTGAACAACGAACCCCACAGCAACCTGATTGTTTTCCATGTGATAGAGAAAAGAACCGCCACCCGTTTCGTCATCAAGAGGCCAGCCCAATGTATGCTGGACAAGGCCGGCGTGATGTTTTGACGGGTCGATTTCCCATAGCTCTTTTAGGCCTATGCCATATTTCTGGGGTGAACGCCCTTTATCAAGCTCGAACTTTTTGATGAGAGTTTTCGCAAGTGACCCACGCGCGCCTTCACCAATCAACACATATTTGCCGAGGAGATCCATGCCTCGCATATAATTCGGGCCATGGCTACCATCTTTTTCGACGCCCATATCGCCTGTTGCAATGCCTGTAACAGCACCGTCTTTATTATAAAGCACTTCCGTAGCAGCAAAACCGGGATAGATTTCGACGCCAAGCGCTTCCGCTTTGGTTGCAAGCCACCGGCAAACATTTCCCAAAGAGACGATGTATTTTCCATGATTGGAAAGAATCTTCGGCATAATCCGGTTGGAAAGCTGCTTGGCTTTGGTCTCGTCCAACATGAAAATATGGTCTTCTTTTACCTCCGTTGTGAAAGGATGGTTTTGTTCGTTGCGCCAATCAGGCAAAAGAGTGTCAATCCCGATTGGATCAACAACGGCACCCGATAGAATATGGGCACCGACTTCAACACCTTTTTCTACAATAACAACCGAAAGATCGGGATTGATCTGTTTCAGTCTTATAGCAGCTGAAAGGCCTGCCGGACCAGCGCCAACGATAACAACATCAAATTCCATGCTTTCGCGCGGAGGTAATTCATTCATTTCAAAGCGCCTTTTCAAGCTCCGGAATAATGTCGAAAAGATCACCGACCAATGCGTAATCGGCAATATGCATCATGGGTGCATCTTCATCCTTGTTGATTGCAACGATGACACGCGAATCTTTCATGCCTGCAAGGTGCTGGATGGCACCGGAAATCGCAACAGCGATATAAAGCTCCGGTGCGACAACTTTTCCGGTCTGTCCGACCTGCCAATCATTGGGGGCATAACCGGCGTCGACGGCTGCACGGCTTGCACCCACAGCAGCACCGAGTTTGTCGGCAAGCGGAAGCAGAATGGACATGAAATTTTCTTCCGAGCCGAGGCCACGGCCACCCGAAACAATTATTTTTGCCGAAGTGAGTTCCGGCCGGTCACTCTTCTTCACCTCTTCACTGACATAGCGTGACAGGGACGGGTCTGCTGCCGGCGTGATTTTTTCAATCGGTGCTGTACCATTTCCTGCCTTTGCCTTGAATGAAGCGGTACGAACCGTAATAACCTTTTTCCCATCCGTTGACTGGATGGTTTCGATAGCATTGCCAGCATAAATCGGACGTTTGAATGTGTCGGGCGAAACAACTTCGATAATGTCGGAAATTTGCATGACATCAAGAGATGCCGCGACCCGTGGCATGATATTTTTGCCATTACTTGTCGATGCTGCCATGATGACATCATAATTTTTGCTTTGAGCAACAATTGTTGCAGCGACCGGTTCAGCCAATTGCTGTTCGAGATAGTCGGCTTCCGCCAGAAGTACTTTATGGACATTGTCGAGTTTTGCAGCCTGTTCGGCAACCGTTTGTGCATTTTTTCCGCAAACGAGGATATCGACATCCCCCCCGATAGCATGAGCTGCGGTTAAAGCTTTTGCTGTTTGTTCTGACAAGGCAACATTATTATGTTCAGCCAATAAAAGAATGGTCATGAATAAATCCTTCCCTTGATACTCAGAGGACGCCAGCGTCTTGTTTCAATTTTTCGACAAGTTCGGCAACATTTTTGACTTTTACACCGGCCTTGCGGGTTTGCGGTTCTTCCACTTTCAGAATTTTTAATCTCTGTTTGTTGGTCACACCAAGTTCAGCCAGAGTTTTCTGTTCGATCGGCTTTTTGCGCGCCCGCATAATGTTTGGAAGAGAGGCGTAACGTGGTTCGTTAAGACGAAGATCGGCGGTTAGAACAGCAGGAAGTTTGACGGCTACGGTTTGCAAGCCACCATCGACTTCACGTGTAACAATGGCCTCACCATCTTTTAATTCGATTTTCGAAGCGAAAGTTGCTTGTCCCCAGCCGAGCAAAGCTGCAAGCATTTGTCCTGTCTGGTTGGAATCGTCGTCAATCGCCTGTTTGCCAAGGAAAACCATATCCGGTTTTTCATTCTCGACAACAGCTTTCAATATTTTAGCAACTGTGAGCGGTTCGACTTCTTCATCGGTCTTGACGAGAATGGCCCGATCAGCGCCGACAGCCAAAGCAGTCCTCAGTGTGTCCTGAGCAGCTTGCGGACCAACACTTAAAGCAATGATTTCACTTGCGTGACCAGCCTCTTTTTCACGAACAGCTTGTTCAAGTGCTATCTCGTCAAACGGATTCATCGACATTTTGACATTAGCAAGTTCAACGCCTGTCCCGTCACTTTTTACGAGAGGTTTGACGTTGTAATCTATGACACGTTTTACAGCTACCAATATTTTCATAGGCCTATCCCTTTGCTAACGCCGTTGATCGTTTCCATGCTCATAATATGATGTTATTCGGTCGGCAATGTAATGTATAGAAGCTACACCGGCTTAATCCAACCAATTTTTGTCAGGCTTAACATCCCCGGATAAAGTTCGATGTTCAAGCGTTGAGCTTGCCATAATTAATGATATTTTCAAGATGCTTATTATCAAAACAGATTTAATTGTTTGAGAGCGGGCAAACGGGCTGTGCCATTATCATTTGAAGAGATCAAAAAGTAACATTCTATCAATATGTTAAGAGCGGAGAATATTTGATTTCAAACTTATGTATTTTCTTAGCCATCGTACACTTCCCGTCAAACATTTTGGCACTGCTGCTTTTCATGATGAAGAGGTTCAGTCGGCAGTGCCGGTTTTTCTATTTAATATCGACAATAGTTACCATGCATAAGCTTCGGGCGCTTCGCCTTTTGGTCCGGGCCAAATTTTGTCGAGTTTGTCCAGTGTTTCCTTTGGTAAAGAAATATCAACAGCTCGCAAATTCGCTTCCAGTTGAGCTTTTGTTCTGGGTCCGATAATCGGGGCGCTAACAACCGGATTATTAAGACACCATGCAAGCGCGACATCTGCCGGTTTTTCATTCAATTCTTTGCATAAAGCTTCATAAGCAACGAGTTGGTCGTGGTGTCCAGCAACAACATTTTTAAGATCGGCACGACGGCCACTCTCGAATTTATCAAGCGCGCCGGCCAGCAATCCGCCATCAAGCGGGCTCCACAAAATCAATCCCAAACCATGTTAGCGGCAGGCGGGAATGACTTCGGTTTCAATGGCACGATTTCTCAAATTATAAACATCTTGTTCACTGATAAGACCAAGCATATGACGTTCGATAGCTTTGCATTGGGCTGTCGCAATGTGCCAGCCTGCGAAATTCGACGAACCGACATAGGAAATCTTGCCTTGCATGATGAGAACTTCCATCGCTTCCCATATCTCGTCCCAAGGTGTTCCTCGGTCGATATGATGCATTTGATAAAGGTCAATATGATCGGTTTTAAGCCGTTTCAGACTTGCTTCACAAGCACGGCGTATATGGTAGGCGGAAAGGTGCCTGTCGTTTGCGCCATAGTCCATTGGTTGATAAAGCTTGGTGGCAAGGACAATTTTGTCACGTTTGCCGCTATTTTTGATCCAGTTGCCAATAAATTCTTCAGAAATACCGCTTCCTTTCGGAATTTCAGGATATTGGCGTGTTCCATAAATATCAGCCGTGTCAAACAGATTGATGCCGTTATCAACGGCGGCATCCGTAATATTGAATGCTTCCTTTTCATCTGTCAGATAGCCGAAATTCATCGCCCCCAATGCCAAACGACTGACTTTAAGACCGGTGCGACCAAGATGGGTATATTTTATTTTTTCCTTTTTAAGAACAGATTGTGCGAAAATTGAGCGTAATTGACTGGTTTGGCTATTTTCCGGAAAGTTACCGATGAATCCGGTTCTCACACTTTCATGTGTTTTTTCCCCGAACGCTTGTTCTTGCTTCTTTTATAGCCCGGCGGAAAAATCGATTGGCAAAGCTCGCTTTGTCATTTGACAAAATTTGCCTATCAAATCATACGCTTGAATGAGTTTTTGAACCGAAAGAAACAACAAGACATTCAAACTTTGCCAATGAAATTCCATGGGCTGTTCTTAAAGAACTTAACATAATTCATTGCGCTGTTTAGATAGGAAAAGCCGCATATTATTATGAATGTAATTCATATATTGGATGACAAGTCAGGTAACCCAAGACCATGCGAAACGCTGGCGATTTCGAGATGACAATTTAAAATTCTTCGCACTAATTGATATTAGAGCTAAGAAAAATTGTAACACCTGCTCAACAAACCAAACTTGGTCATCACCACAAAATAGGTATGAAGGTTGAAACAGCCCGATAGAGAGTGGAAGATCGGCAATCCTCCAATAACCGATCTCTTGAAAAACGCTATTTTAGAGAAGAATTTTAATGTTCAAGCATGAATTCGACGCTGCTTGATTGCGCAATGCCATTTTCATTCCCAACCCAAAGTTCGGCTTTGCCGGGGCTTGTTTCTTGACCGGCCGTTATAAATTTATCCGGACAAAAAATCGGCCTTTGGCTGCGAAAGGAAAAGCTTGATAGTCTCGCATCCGGATTGGCATTTTTGAACGATTGAAGCGCTAAAGTTGCGAGTAATTGGCCCTGTACCAGCAAAGCCGGATAACCTTCCTTATCGGTGACATAGGGATAATCATAATGGATGCGGTGGGCATTGAAAGTCACTGCCGAATAACGGAATAAAGTGACACTATTGGCTTCATGTGTTTCCGACCATTGTCCTTCTGGGCACGGTGTCGATTTTGTATTCACGAATTTTGTTGGTTCGCGATAAACGATATCCTGCTCTTCGAGAAGCGCGGTTTCACCGTTTTGAATATGTTTATGTTCGACAGTTACGAAGAGAAGTTTTCCGCTTCTGCCTTGCTTTTCGGTAATCTCACGAATAGTCGATATACGTTTTGCAAGCTCTCCGATAATCAGAGGGTGGAAAAATTTTAGTCTTCCGCCAGCCCACATCCGGTTGAGGTTTTCGGCAGGAGGCAGAAATTCTCCCCGTGAGGGATGCCCGTCTTCACCTAATGAATGAAAGGAAAGCGTTGGTTGAAAATACATCCAGTGCCATAAATGTGGCAGAGGTCCAGTTCTTTCAGGAAGCTTTGTGCCGAGTGTGGCGGCCATGCGCCCCACCAGCACATAATCGATCACATCCTCGATGGTTTCTGTTTTTCCTACCCAATCGGTAAAATTTGCCACTTTATCTCCTCCGCCCGTTTTCCGATATTTTTAATTTAAAAATGAAATCGACAGCAAGCCGGATAATAAGTTATATCCGGCTTTGAAATATTAATGGTTTTCAAGTGCTTTTTTGACGAAATGATCGTCGAAAGTTTGCGACAAATCGATTTTATTTCCGTCAATTGTGTTGTCATAGGAAAGAAGCTTCAAAGTTGCTTCCTGACTTCCTCTGGAAATCATGCCGTCATGTGAATAGGAAGGAAGCGAATTTTTGACCGCTTCAAGATAAACTTCCCGATTATTACCGATATATTCTGGAGGAACGGTATTGGCCACATCATCCGGTGTTGCAGTTTGTAACCATTTCAAGGCTTTTACAAAAGCGTTGGTGATATGTTGGACAGTGTTCGGATAATTGTCGATAAATTCCTTTTTGGTATAAAGCACGCCGGAAGACATTGTGCGTGTGCCAAATATTTTTTCCATATCCGCTTCGGTTCTTGTGTCGACAAGAATGAAAACCGAATTGTCGTGCATCAAGGTCGAAATCACAGGGTCAAGATTGACAATGGCGTCAATTTCTCCGCGTTTCATTGCTGCTATTGCTGTTGCACCGGCTCCGGTGCCAATTACTGAAACTTCGTCGGGTTTCACGCCATCTTTATCAAGCAAATAATTGAGAAAATTATTTGTAGAAGAGCCAGGCGCTGTAACACCGATCTTCATTCCTTTAAGATCGCCAGGTTTTTTGACCTTGTCTTTCAGATCGGCGCGGACGGCAAGTACAATTGCCGGATAACGGTCAAGTTCCAGCACGGCACGGACATCCTGACCTTTGGAATGCATACGAATGACCTGATCGTAAGCGCCGGTCGTGACATCGGCAGACCCTCCCAGAAGTGCCTGAAGCGATTGGGAGCCGCCTTTCAAATCGACAACTTTGACATCCAGTCCTTCCTCTTTGAAGAAACCTTTTTGCGAGGCAATTGCCAAGGGTAGATAATAGAAAAGCGGTGCACCACCCACGCTCAAAGTGATGTCTTTCTTTTCCGGCTCGTCATTGGCAAAAGCGTTTCCCGCGAGTGTGACGGATAAAACGGCGAGCATTAGACCGAATCGAAAGATGAATTTTCTGAAATGGGAACTGAATTTCATAAGCTTTCTCCTCAAGATTGCTTTTTTCTCAAGATTGCTTGCCACGCGGGTCTGCCCGCCAGATCAGAAGCCGTTTTTCGATCATGCTGACGAGGATATCGATCAGAATAACAAAAATAGTCAGAATTAACATACCGGAAAAAACGCCGGTAACGTCGAAAACACCTTCTGCTTGCGAAATAAGATAGCCAAGGCCGGCAGATGCGCCGAGATATTCTCCGACAACCGCACCCACCATAGCAAATCCGACAGATGTATGAAGCGAAGAAAACACCCATGTCATGGCAGAGGGGAGATAAACGTGGCGCAATAATTGCCGCTCGTTCATGCCGATCATGCGGGCATTTGCGAGAATGGTCGGATTGACTTCCCTTACCCCTTGGTAAACGTTGAAAAACACAACGAAAAACACAAGTGTGAAGCCGAGTGCAACCTTGGACCATATGCCAAGCCCGAACCAGAGTGCGAAAATCGGTGCCAGAACAACACGTGGCAAAGCATTTGCGGCTTTGATATAGGGGTCGAAAACCGCAGCCAGCATTTTCTTTTGCGCAAACCAGAAGCCTAATAAAATCCCGCCGCCGGCGCCGATCGCGAAAGCGAGAATTGTTTCAAGCAGCGTAATCCATAAATGGTACCAGACTTTACCGCTCTGGAAATCAAGACCAATGCGTTTAAAAATATCTATCGGTGTTGAAAAGAAGAACGGCGGCAGAATCGGTTTTCCGTTAAAAAGCGGAACGGTCGTTCCTATTTCCCACAGAAAGAAGAAGATAATAGCAACCGAAAGCTGTAACAGAAAAATCTTCAGACGCTTCATGATTTATCTCCTTGTTCATAGGCTTTGAGCACCTCTTCTTTAAGATCGTTCCATAATGTTCGGTGGATCTCGGCAAATTCGGTTGTAAGCCGGATTTCCTGTAAATTGCGCGGGCGCGGTAAATTAATGAGATAATCACCTTTGACATGTGAAGCCGGTCCTGCCGAAATAATAATAACGCGATCGGCAAGAGTAATTGCTTCTTCCAGATCATGTGTCACAAACATAACGGCTTTGCGGTCTTTCGACCATAACTTCAAAAGGAGATCGCCCATCAGAACCCGTGTTTGTGCGTCAAGTGGACCGAACGGCTCATCCATTAAAATAAGCTTTGGATTAAGAATCAAAACCTGCGCGAGCCCGATGCGTTTTCTTTGGCCGCCCGACAATTGGTGCGGATAGCGATTGCCGAATGATTGGAGGCCGACACGGGCAAGCCATTCCCGCGACTGGTTTAATGCATCCTGTCTTTTTACACCGCGGATTTCCAGACCGATTGCAATATTGTCTACGGCCGTTTTCCAGGGCATCAATGAATCAGACTGGAAAAGATAACCGGCTTCGTGATTGATGCCTGAAAGAGGGTGACCGAATATCTCGCATGTACCACTAGCAGGCGGTAAGAGCCCCGCTGCCACATTGAGCAAAGTCGATTTTCCGCATCCGGTCGGACCGACGATTGCTAGAAATTGTCCTGCAGGAACTTCAAGATCAGCTTTTTTAACAGCTGTGAAATTGCTAAAAACCACGCTTACATTATCGAGTTTGACGGCTGGCGGTAGAACTCTACCGCCGGACTTATCTTGTTTTGTTCCTTCAGGCATTCTTATATTCCATAATTTCATTGTGATCCGGCAGATCGCATTTCAATCGATTTTTCGTTTGCCACATCATCTATCAGGATAAAAGAAAAATTATAAAAAACATATCTTTTTAGTATTAAATAACGAGTTTTTTATCATAGTTTGAAATAATGTTGCGGAAAATTTTCAACGCAGTCAAAGCTGTTGGAAATTATCGCGATGAAAGATGGCGGGTTGTGGTCGGAAAGTGTCATTGTTTTTATAGTTAAGGCTAAATTTACCAAAGACGGGATATGACTAACAAAGGCTTGACGATTATAAGCGCTCTCAAGCCTTTAATGCTCCAGTCTATCGAGTTTTGAGTAAAAGGCCGTGCAATGAATATGAATCGTTTATCGCTTATCCCGAATGAAGCGGATGACAAGAATTTTGCGCGATTTCAACCACAAAAAAATGAGCAGCAACAACTCACTCTATCGGTTATTGCCGAACGGTTGCGGTCGGTTCATGAACAAATGAAAACGAAAGCACCGGCAAGAGAAATAGAAAATGTTATGCCTTTCCCGCAAAAAACGGATGACGGTGTAAAAGCTTATCTTGACGATATAGCACGCGCTTTACTTAAAGAGTATGAGGCAAGAAAGACTGCACAAAACGAACTTGTTCATCATTTTCAGCGGCTTGAACAACTTCTCGTCGAAAATAGCCAGGAACTGAAAACAACAGCATCTGGCGATAGGCAAACGTTGATGAGCAGGGTTGCCGATGAAGTGCAATCGCGGTTGAAACAGGAATTTTCCGAGCAAACAAAAAGTTTGGCGGCTGAAAGCCAGAAAGCCAATCAGGAAATATCGCGCCAATTGCGCGAAGCGGTAGCAGCGTCCCGGTTTTCTGTCCAACTTGTTTCCCTCCAGCGGCAAATTACAAATCTTCAGGCAACTCTTGACGCCCATGAAAAATCTCAGACAAAAGGTTCGTCCATAGACAGCGTAAAAGTTGAAAAAGAAAAATTTTCATCCCTTTTGAGCCCGATAGAAGTGCCGACATCAACGGGTGGACAAAACGATAAAGATGCGCAGAAGATTTTTGACAAGTCTATTATTCGGATATTGGCTGAAAAAAAAACGCCAGAGTTGACCAGCGAAATAAATAACGCATCGACCGATAATGATAAAACCGGACTTGACGATAAAGCACAAATTCAAATGCCGGATTTGGGGAACAGCAAATTAAAAAATTGCACTCATAAATTTGACGCTGAAACAAGTGGGCACCTGATTGCTCGCGCACGTGCGGCAATCGAAGGGGCTAAAACAAACTTATTCGGAAAGATGCAAAATGGGGATAAAGTCGGAAGAACTTTGACACGGGTGAGTGCACTTTTTTTGATGGCAGTATTGGCCTACGGTTTAAGCGGGCATTTTAATACGGCAGACCATGCTTCTGTTTTTTCTTTCCTTCGTTGATTGGAGTTTAAGATAGCTTTCGGGCGTAAATTGTCGGATATCTATGTATTTATTTCGCTTGTAGGGGTAGCAATCCGTGGTTGACTTATGTGATATAGGTTTCGGTACCTATGGCCATCTTGCCAATATAATGTGCGAAAGAAAAACGTTGTTAACAGTACCGGTAAGAAACAATAGATGCTGTTTCCTTTAGGTGAGAGATGTGAGTATTTATTTACCGATAGCAGAAATGTCGCTCAATATGCTGATCCTCGTTGGCATGGGTGGTGTAGTCGGTTTTCTTTCCGGAATGTTTGGTGTCGGCGGCGGATTTTTGATTACGCCGCTTCTTATTTTTTATAATGTACCACCTGCTATTGCCGTTGGTACAGGTGCAAATCAGGTTATTGCATCATCTGTCACCGGCGCGCTTACGCATTTCAAACGCGGGACACTTGATATCAAGCTCGGCATTCTTCTTGTCATCGGCGGTATATTAGGGTCTTGTCTCGGTGTCGGGCTATTCAGTTATTTACGCAAGCTTGGTCAACTCGATCTCATCATTTCATTACTCTACGTTATCCTTTTAGGCGGCGTCGGCAGCCTTATGGCCATTGAAAGCTGGCGCGCCATTGTCAATGCGAAACGCGGCAAAGCTGTTGTTATCCGCCGCCCGGGACACCACAGTCTGGCACAGCGCTTACCATTGAAAATGCGGTTTCGTGCGTCAAAAATCTACGTCAGCATTATTCCGGTTCTTGGAATCGGCCTTGTTATCGGCTTGCTTTCATCTGTTATGGGGGTGGGCGGTGGTTTCATTATGGTTCCGGCCCTTATTTACATGTTACGCGTGCCTACCAATGTTGTGGTTGGTACATCTCTCTTCCAGATTACTTTTGTTACCGCCTTTACAACTGTTCTACAGAGTATAACAAACCAGTCGGTTGATATTGTGCTTGCATTTTTGTTGATGGTTGGCGGCGTTATTGGCGCAACCTATGGAACGCGGATAGGCCGTAAGCTCAAAGCAGAACAATTGCGCATGTTGCTTGCCATTCTGGTTTTACTGGTTTGTGCCCGTCTTGCATTTGAACTTTTTGTTCGTCCTGACGATCTGTTTTCTCTCACCTTTATCGGCGGTTGAAATGAAAACAGTTTACGTCGCAATTCTGTTTTGTCTTACACTTTTTCTGGAGCCCGGCCTTGTCAAGGCCGATGCACCCGTTGAAAATGCGGGACCTAAAGAAAATATCCAGATCATCGTGACGACCAATGCCATTACACTTGATACCAATTTTGCCGGTCGTAACGTCTATATTGCAGGTGTACTCGAAAATGCCGATCCTCAACTAAGACGGCAGGGGCGTTATGACATTATTGTGGTCATGGAAGGACCTGTAAGGCCAATGGTAATGCGCGAAAAAAAGCGCAAGCTCGGCGTATGGGTAAACGCGGATTCATTGGCATTTACTGCGGTTCCACAATCCTATGCAATGGCAACTACCCGCGAAATCAGGGATATTACCAGCCCGATCAATTATAAAAGATTGGGGTTGGGACTTGAATATTTGCCGCTTCGCACAGACTCGGACGATGAAGAAAAAGCAAAGCTATTTCGTCAGGAGCTTATCAAGCTCAAGCTTCATCAACATCTTTATAGTGAAAATATCGGGGCAGTCACGTTCGGCTCGGCTTCGCTTTTTTCAGCGAATTTCAAATTGCCTGCCAATATCCCTGTTGGTCATCATACAATTCACGCTTATCTTTTTCGTGATGGCGAGTTTGTCGAGACAGTCACCACCGAGCTCGAGATTGTGAAGGCACACACCGCTTATGCAATCTACCGTTTTGCTCAGGATAACCCTGTTTATTATGGTTTCGTCGCCGTGTTTGTCGCTATTTTTACCGGTATTCTGGGGCGGCTGATTTTCCGTAAAGATTAATCGTTTGTTCGAAGTGTCACCGCGTTTTTCCCGATAGATGATGTGACATTGCTATTTTATTTAAGCCGGATTTTGCGAATATTTTACTAACAGGAATGGCAATAGTCCTTATGCTATCAATCCTAATACATAGGAAGAAATTACTGCGAAAAGAAAGATCGTTTTTGAATAGGGTAAATGGTGTTCTTGCCTAAGAGACAGGCAATCAACGCCGATTTATCAAAAATATTGCGAAAAGCCTTGTGTGTTAAATCCAAACCACCGGCATAGGCGCCAAAAGCCGGCAAAATCATCCGGTTTCCGTCGCTTGCAAAACAAAATCGCCTGACTGACATGCCCCGGCGGGAAATGCGAAGAGCGGGATGAAGGTGGCCGGCCATTTCCCCATTCTGTGAGCCAACGCGTGGTTCATGGCGAAATATCAACGGACCTATTTGAATTTCATGTGTCCATTGACCGGAAAATTCGGTTTTTTCATCGTCATGGTTTCCGGCAATCCATATCATCTGCCGGTTGGCAATGATGTCTTCAAGCAATTGCCGATTTTTCCCCGATAGTTGCATGGAAGCCTGATTGTCATGAAAGCTGTCACCCAAGGCGATAATTGTTTGTGGTTGATATTTTTCGACCACAGTTTTCAAACGTTTAAGGGTACGTTCGCTGTCGTAGGGTGGCAATAATTGGCCATGACGGGCAAAACATGATGATTTTTCAAGGTGAAGATCGGCAACAATCAGCAGTTTTTCGTCTTGCCAATAGGCTGCACCACTACAATCACAAGTCATTCGGGCGCCATTGACTTTAACTGTAAAACGATCAAGTCCGGTTGTCATATCCACCAAAAAGCCTGTTTCAGTCTTCAAGAACTGTATGGATAAGTTCTTCTGCCGCTTCCATCAATATATTATCTTCCGCACTTCCCGGAATCATTTCTTTTCCTATTTCAAGCATAACCGGTAGCGCAAGTGGCGACATCCTGTCGATTGGACGATGGACAATGTGATTTTTTATTCGTTTCAACATATCACCGAGCCTTTTGATGTCTAAAAGTCCACGAGCCGCTTCCTGACGTGTCGCCTGAAGCAAAATATGATGTGGTTCATGCGTTCTTAAAACGTCAAAAATAAGGTCGGTGGAAACAGTGACTTGTCTTCCGGTTTTTTCTTGCCCCGGATGACGCCGGTTAATCAAACCGGCAATCATTGCGCAATTACGAAAAGACCGTTTGAGCAGATAGCTTTCGTCAAGCCATGCCTCCAGATCATCGCCCAACATGTCTTCGGAAAAAAGTTCTTTTAACGAAAGATTTCCGGCTTTTATGGCTTCCCCCATATCATCGAGCGCCCAAAGGCCGATTGAATAATCGGTTGCAACAAAGCCGACAGGCTTTAAACCAGCCCGTTCGAGCCTGCGTGTCAACAACATTCCAAGTGTCTGATGGGCTAGCCGCCCCTCGAATGGATAGGCAACAAGAAAAGACCGGTTTTTTTCATTGAATGTTTCAATCAATAATTGATTGGTATCGGGCAAAATGGACGAGATTTTTTGTTGGCTCAACCACTTTTGCACCTGTTCGGGCAAAACATGCCATTCATTCGGATTTGCTAGCATTTTGCGCAACCGGCCGGCAAGGTAGGTCGAAAGTGGAAAACGCCCCCCCATATAGCTTGGAACACGTGCTTCCGGTTTTTTCGACAAGCTCACATAACATTCATTTTCGCGAATGCCTTCAAAACAAAGAACGTGGCCGGCAAAAATGAATGTATCGCCTTTCGTCAAACTTTCGAGGAAACTTTCCTCGATGCGTCCCAGCATTCTGCCACCGCGCATTGCAGTACTATTGCCCGCTTTGACAAGCCTGACATTGAGTTCGGCAGCCTCAATAATGGTCCCCATATTGAGCCGGTATTGTTGGGCAATTCTGGGATTGGAAACGCGCCAGCGGCCGTCTTTCATAAGTCTTATTTTTGCATATTGTTCGTAAGCTCTAAGAGCATATCCACCTGTTGCAACGAAGTTCAATGTTTCATCAAATGTTTTTCTTTTGAGTGTCGAATAAGGTTCGGCGGTTTTAACTTCCTGATAAAGCTCGTGGGCAGTAAAAGGTCCGGCGCAAGCCATGCCGAGAATATGTTGGGCAAGTACGTCAATAGCGCCTTCACTTAAATGCGGGCTATCCTGTGCACCGATATAATTTGCGTCAAGTGCTGCCTGACATTCGAGAACTTCAAAACAGTTTGCCGGAACAAGCACGGCCTTGCTTGGTTCGTCCATGCGGTGGTTGGCACGGCCGATACGCTGGGCAAGTCTGCTTGCACCTTTAGGTGCGCCAACATGGATGACGAGATCAATGTCACCCCAATCTATGCCGAGATCAAGCGTCGAGGTGGCAACGACAGCGCGAAGCTTGTTCAGAGCCATTGCTTCTTCCACCTTGCGACGTTGCCCGACATCAAGCGAACCATGGTGAAGCGCAATAGGCAAACTGTCTTCGTTCATGCGCCATAATTCCTGAAACAACATTTCGGCTTGCGATCGCGTATTAACGAAAATCAATGTCGTATGCGCCGCTTTGATGAGGTCGAGGATGTCTTTGACCGCATAACGGGCAGAGTGTCCGGCCCAAGGAATGTGTTCTTCAGTTTGTAAAATTCTGATTTCAGGTTTTGCACCGCCTTCAACGGTAACAAGACCTGCCATTGCCGATTTTTGCTTCTGGCTTACCAACCAACGCCGTAAGGAATCAGGATCGGAAACAGTGGCCGAAAGGCCAATTGTTTTCAAATCCGGTCGCAATGTTCTTAAACGGGCGAGTGCAAGAGAAAGCAATTGTCCACGCTTCGATGTAACAAGCGAATGAAGTTCGTCAAAAATGACAGTATCAAGAGAACCGAAGAATTTTTCTGCTTCGTGCGATGATAGAATGAGTGACACTTGCTCGGGCGTTGTCAACAAGATATCAGGCGGGATAAATTTTTGTCTTTGTCTTTTGTGTTGGGGCGTATCGCCGGTTCTGGTTTCAATTGCAATATCAAGTCCCATTTCCTGCACGGGCATTTCCAAATTGCGTTCGATATCTTGAGCCAAAGCTTTAAGCGGCGAAATATAAAGTGTATGAAGCTGGTGGTGATGTTTGACACTTGAAAGAGCGACCATGGAAGGTAAAAAACCAGCAAGAGTTTTACCTGCACCTGTCGGAGCAATAAGCAAGGTTGATTGCCCGCCTTTGGAGCGTTTTAGAAGTTCAGCCTGATGAGGGCGCAAATTCCACCCTTTCTTCTGAAACCAGTTGTTGAACCGTTCAGGTAAAAGAGAAAGTTCATCTTGCTGAATCGAATTGCATTGATCGTTGTTCATAAAATCTATTTAATATGCGCGACTATATTCGCCAAGTTACCGGTTAAAATCATCATGAAGCTATATGTGATCAATCTTGATCGTTCACCAGACCGATTGGACCGTCTCGAAAAAATATTCACGAAGTTGAACCTTGGTTTAACGCGTGTTGCTGCAATAGACGGGCTTCATCTCGATGAAAAGTTCATTGCTGATGTCAGGCATCATCAACTATGGCCCGACCCGCTAACACGCGGGGAAATCGCCTGTTTCTTAAGTCATAAAGCAGCGCTCGAAAAAGTGGCAGCAGGAGATGATGATTTTGCTGCGATTTTTGAGGATGATATTATTTTGTCGGAAGATGCCGCCGACTTTTTGAAGAGTGACGATTGGATTCCCGAAACTGCAGATATTGTGAAGATTGAAACCCATGGCAAAAAGGCTTGGCTTGGCGAGAAAAGGGACTTGAAAAACGGCTTTAGCGTTGCGCGGCTTAAAAGTCGCCATATTATGGCCGCCGGTTATATCGTTTCAAAGCCTGCAGCAAAAAAGCTTTGCCCAATGATGGAAAATGTAACATTTCCTTTTGACCATTTTTTATTCAATCCGAAATGTCATATATTTGAACACTTTGAAATGTGGCAACTTGATCCGGCAATTGTCAGGCAGGCAGGCTTGGAAAGCACGCTTTCCGTTGACCGTACACAAATAGACAAAGTCAATAAACAAGGCCGGCGCGCATCAAAAACTTTAAGGCGCGAGCTGAAGCGGTTTTTTTCGCGCGCAAAAACTGGCCTTTGGGGCATCTACATCAATTTGTTTACGCGTGAAAAATGGAAGCGCGTAAAATATAGGCCTTGAGAATTTTTCCGGAATTTGGGTCTTTTAATCAAGATGATCGAAATTTAAAAAACGCATATTTTTAAGAAGTTTGATATTTGAAATCAGAGCAAGCTGTAACGGATATACAACAAGTTTTTGCTCCCCCCCATCAAGAAATTTCTCAAAAAAGAATTCCTTCTGAAAGCGGCAGCGTTCTACCCCTATCAATCTAATCCAAGTGAGGATTTTGTCGTTAAAATCCGGTTTTTAACGTTTGAATTCCATTGCCCAATAAACATAGTTGGGGCGTTTAGGCGAAGTTGCCTTGGCCAGTCCATAATAATGGAAGCTCGGGTAAAGCATATTGCTTCTGTGACCGGGGGAATTCATCCATACATTATAGGCGGCTGAAACGGTAGAACGTCCCGCGCACAGGTTTTCACCAGCAGCGCCATGAATGCCGAATTTGCGCAAACGTGCCACAAATTCATTGCCGGAGCTGATTGTGTGGGCAACCCTCTGGGCATCAGCCATGAGATTTGCCTGATCCTGAGCCATTTTTTCAAGCTGGCTGTCAGGTGCGAGAGGACCACGATTGTTTTGAGCCCGCAATGCATTGATGAGGCTTGTCGGATCTTCATTATCGGCAAAAGCTGGAATTATGCCGGCCGTACCAACAATAAAAGCACCGGAAAGGACGAAAAAATTTCTACGTGTCAGCACGATATCACCCTACAATTCAACAGGCTCATAAAAACAACGGGTCTTTTAAAATTCGTGACTATCAAAAACAATAGCTAGCCACCACACCGCTCGCATTAATGCACCGAAAATTATAAACTGGCTAAAGTTACTATAAGGCTTTTATGGAATTTCTTGGGCAATCTATCAATTTTCCAGACTTTTATATCATTGGTATTGCATAGGTGCGATTTCATGTCTTGCTGAAAGACATAATTTCATAATCAAATCAATGATATACTATTATACAACCGCAGGCCGGTTGTTAAATGTATTGAGAGCCGGAGCCGTTAACGTATCAAGCTCAGGATACGCATGATGATAAATATCGGAATCACAATTGCAGCGCCTACAACCACCACATTGAAGAGTTTTTCGAACGCTTCAAAACCCATTGACCATAGCGAGGTGAAGAAATGGCTGATCTTCCACACGACATCCATCGGTGTCCAGCCTAGAAGTGTCATGACAATGCCGACCAGAATCGAAAAAACAAGTAACTTTATGACAACGCGTCCTGGTGTATCTCCAAGAAATGAATTGACCGGCTTCGACATTGACTATCCTTCGATAATGGTAAAATGGAACCCTAGATAGGTTTCAATGGTTTAAAGTTCAATCCTCGTTATTTTTGTTTCAAGACTATAACAGTCAACCCGACATTGGCAACTTGTCTGAAGCATTTTGCATAAAGGTGGCACAAATTCCTATTGCCCAAAGCTGACGGACATGGTCGTTTTAACCCCTATATTAAACCGGCTTTGGTCAGCTCAGGGCAGCGGGACTGTCACAGACAGCAGTAGCAAAATCCGAAAAAGTCGACGAGGGTGCATTTTAGCCCGTTTGCCGGTTTATCCATTTGCCCGACAGGCAAAGTAAATTGGGTGCGACAGGTTTCGATAACGCCTAGCTATTTTCTGTTTGCTTTTCTTTTTTTACTTGCTTTTCAAGTTTCCCACCTTTCAAAGGTGGTGTCACTTCTTTTGCAACGTCACTTGCCCGTTCATGATCAACAGGTAATTTTTCCATGGTCTTTACTCCGCAAATTAGCTTTGAATTTAACGCAAATCGTGGGCAAAAGTTCCTGCTTTTCCAAGCGGCTGACGGTGATTTTTCAAGGTTGGAATAATTGCACTGTTCTATGGTGTGGATTAACCGAACCAATTGATATAATGTGGAAATATGAGTGACTTTTTTGCTGAAAATAGTGCTGCAACCAATGCGGTCGAATATACGGTTTCCGAAATATCCGGTGCCTTGAAACGCACGGTCGAGGACCGTTTCGGCCATGTTCGTGTGCGCGGTGAAATTTCCGGATATAGAGGGCCACATGCTTCGGGGCACGCCTATTTTGCGCTAAAAGACGATAAAGCGCGCCTTGAAGCAGTTATCTGGCGCGGCGTCATGGGAAAACTCAAATTCCTTCCCGAAGAAGGAATGGAAGTCATCGCGACAGGTAAACTCACAACCTATCCCGGTTCATCGAAATACCAGATTGTGATTGATAATCTGGAGCCGGCGGGCGTGGGGGCCTTGATGGCACTTCTGGAGGCAAGAAAAAAGAAACTTGCCGCCGAAGGGTTGTTTGATGTTGCCACCAAACAATTATTGCCCTTTATGCCTAAAGTTATAGGTGTTGTAACGTCGCCGACGGGCGCTGTCATTCGCGATATTATCCATCGAATTTCCGACCGCTTTCCCCTTCATATCATCGTTTGGCCAGTGCGGGTTCAGGGTGAAACTTGCGGTGCCGAGGTTGCAGCTGCAGTTTCAGGCTTTAATACTTTGAAAGCCAGCGGCCCAATCCCGAAGCCTGATCTTATCATTGTTGCGCGCGGCGGCGGCAGTCTTGAAGATTTATGGGGCTTTAATGATGAAATAGTTGTACGGGCTGTTGCCTCTTCACTCATTCCCGTAATCTCCGCTGTTGGCCACGAGACCGATTGGACATTGGTGGATTATGCGGCAGATGTGCGTGCACCAACGCCGACCGGTGCCGCGGAAATGGCAGTTCCCGTCAAAGCGGAATTGGAGGCAAGCGTTGCTTCTCTTTATGCAAGATTATTGGGGGGAATTTCCCGCCAATTCGATTTTCGTAAGCAAAAACTTTATAGCGCAGTGCGTGCACTTCCTTCTGTCGACCAGTTGCTCGCACTGCCGCGCCGCCGTTTTGATGAGGCTGCAAGCAGGCTGGAACGGTCTCTCACAGTCAATACAGAAAAGAAAAGGCAGGTTTTCAATCTGTTGGCGCGCGGGCTTTCACCGCATCTGGTTACCAATCTTGTCAATCAGAATCGTCAAAAGATAAGCCATATGGCCTTGCGACTTGAACAGGCATTTATTGCACTAACAATAGGAAAAAGACAAAAGCTCTTGTCGGTGACGAGGAGTTTCAATCCGCGACTTGCCGAAACCATTATGGATAAAGCCAAGGAAGCGGATTTGTTCTATTTTATGCGGCTTCAGAATGCGTTTGTGCTCATTGTTGAAAAACAACGCCAGAAAGTTGATATGGCGTCGCGGCTATTAAACTCGGTTTCTTATGAAAAGACACTTGAACGCGGTTTTGCGCTGGTTCTCGATACAGAAGGAAAGCTTGTCAAAAACGCGCGTGAAGTTCCTGAAAACGGGTTTTTGAAAATCAGATTTTCTGATGACACGATTGACGCAACGGCAATCGGAAAAGCTCGTCAACCGGCAAAAAAACAAAAACGCCATCCGACTGACGATGACAATCAGGGAGATCTCTTTTGAAAACTCTGGCAGAAGGGCTGATGCTTGGTGCTGACGGGAAAATTCGTTGCGCATGGGCGGGTGAGGATGCTCTCTATTTATCCTATCACGATCATGAATGGGGCAAACCTGTTTACGATGACAATCACTTATTCGAGAAAATTTGTCTTGAAGGATTTCAGGCCGGTTTGTCATGGTTGACAATATTGAGAAAACGGGAAAATTTTCGCAATTCATTCGATGGGTTCGATTTTAACAAAATCGCTTTTTATGACGAAGAGAAAATAGATGAATTATCGAAAAATTCGGGTATTATTCGCCATATCGGGAAAATCCGGTCGGTAGTGAACAATGCCAAATGCGCTCGTAAACTTGTTGAAGAAATGGGAAGTCTTGCCGATTATTTCTGGTCTTTTCAGCCGCCTGAATCCGAACGGTTCGAACATGTCGACTATGCAACGCTTAAATTAAATCCGATAACGCCGGCATCAATCCGCCTTTCAAAAGATTTGAAAAAACGCGGGTGGAGCTTTGTTGGCCCCACGACTTGCTACGCTTTCATGCAATCAATCGGCATTGTCAATGACCATATCGAAGGCTGTTTTTGTCGTTAAGACATGCGGTTTCGATTTTTTGGAAACAGCAAATTCCCTTATTAAAACGGACTTATTTTTTTGTTGCGTTTTCCGCTGTCTCTGACGTTAAACTTTTTTCGGCTTCAAAACGGGTGAATTTTATTTTTTTGGCAAGATCTGCAAAATGGCTATTCAGGTAATCCTGAAAACGGGCAGATGTCAGGCTTCCTTCTGCCGTTCCAGTGTTGGAGCCGAACAGAAAACTGTGACTGGATTGATGTCTTATGTCGAGAATACCGGCATCAACAAGTTCGTTTTTGTCGATATGGATGTAATTTGCACCGGCCACAGGTAACTTCTCGGGGGAAAATAAATCGGTGAAAAAGGAATCGTGTCCGCTTTCGCCCATCGAGACACGAGTATTTGCGTCAATATTACATTCAAGGCCCGTCAATATATAATCACCTGGTGCAATTGGTGAAAATGCTGTCGCAATTGTTTTATTAGTGAGCTTTTCCGAAATCGTCTCAAAGGTTACTTTACCGAGGAACCATTTATCCGATTTACCAAGAATCCATTTGGTTTGCGAAATCGCTTTGTCGGGTAAACCGGCAATTGTATAATTATCTCTACCGGAATAAACATTTGTATAATTTTTCTGGTCAAGCCTGTCACCAACGATTTGCCGCAAGCGTATTGTTGTGCTTTGGCAAAACCGGCCTTCATAAACGACTCTGACAGCAATAGCCGCACCTTTTTGGGAAATGGTATTCTGGAAGAAATTAACAGCTTCATCGCTATTAATGTCATTTTTTTTGGTGTTCGTGCAATCGGCGCAAAAAATACACAGAAAAATCAATAACAAAGTCCGATAATGCGGCATTTTCTCCACCTGAAGCTTTCCCTTTTACTGAATATACTGGGTAACAGTCTATCGCTGGAAATAAAATAGGTTAGCACGACTAAGACGGATTATAACCGAAGAAGATGTGGATAAAGCGTGGTCATTAACCACTCAAAAGAGAATGGATATAACAGATGAGGAATGACAGAACAGGGAAAGCGGATATTCAAGAGCAGTTTTGCTAATAAACTTTAGAGGGCATGGAATGCATGCCTTGCCGCTTGGTTCACGATGAGTTACAAACCAACACCCCTTCAATTGCAGAATAGTTTTATTGGCAGGAATAAAATGGCAGATAGACAGGTAAAAACGATAGCGCGTGTTCCTCGTGGTTTTGTTGATCGCACGAGCGCAGAGCTGCATGCCGCAGAAAAAATGATGTCGGTCATTCGCAATGTCTATGAGCTTTACGGGTTCGAGGCCGTTGAAACGCCGATTTTCGAATATACAGATGCGCTGGGAAAATTCCTGCCGGATCAGGATCGTCCGAATGCCGGTGTATTTTCAATTCAGGATGATGACGAGCAGTGGATGTCATTACGATATGATCTGACAGCGCCGCTTGCACGTTATTTTGCTGAAAATTTTGAAAGTCTGCCAAAACCCTATCGCAGTTATCGAGTTGGCTGGGTCTTCCGTAACGAGAAACCCGGGCCGGGGCGTTTCCGCCAATTCATGCAGTTCGATGCCGATACAGTGGGAACGCCGACTGTTGCTGCCGATGCCGAAATTTGCATGATGGCAGCCGATACAATGGAACGGCTCGGTATTGATCGTGGTGATTATGTCGTTCGGGTGAATAACCGCAAAATCCTTGACGGCGTGCTGGAGCTAGTCGGTCTTCAAGGCGACAATAATGCACAAAAAAGACTCACTGTTCTTCGAGCCATCGACAAGCTTGATAAGTTCGGTCCTGAAGGTGTGAAACTTCTTCTCGGTAAAGGTCGTCTGGATGAAAGTGGTGATTTTACAAAAGGTGCCGAGCTTTCCGACGAGGCCATTGCCAAAGTTTTATCTTTTATCAATGCCGGTGCTGAAAATGGCCGTGCCACCCTTGATAATCTTTCAAAAGTGGTTGCTGGAAGCAACCGTGGCAAAGAAGGCGTTGACGAGCTTCAGGATATGTTGGCCCTTTTCACGGCCGCCGGTTATGAAAAACGGATAAAAATAGATCCGTCTGTTGTTCGTGGGCTTGAATATTATACGGGTCCGGTTTTCGAAGTTGAATTGCTGTTTGACGTTGTCAATGAAGACGGACAAAAAGTTGTTTTCGGTTCGGTCGGCGGTGGCGGACGTTATGACGGACTGGTATCGAGATTTCGTAGCGAACCGGTTCCGGCTACCGGTTTTTCAATCGGTGTTTCGAGATTGATGACAGCCTTGAAAAATTTAGGCAAACTTGATCTTGATGAAAAAACAGGACCGGTTGTTGTTTTGGTGATGGATAAGGATCGGACATCGCTTGAACGCTATCAGAATATGGTTGCCCGGCTTCGTAATGCCGGTATTCGTTCCGAACTTTATGTTGGTGGTTCGGGCATGAAAGCGCAAATGAAATATGCCGATCGCCGTCATGCCCCTTGTGTTATTATTCAAGGTTCGCAAGAACGGGCTGAAAATCAGGTGCAGATCAAAGATCTCGTTGAAGGTGCAAGATTGTCGGCTGAAATTGAAGATAATAAAACGTGGCGTGAAAGCCGTCCGGCACAAATTACAGTAGACGAAAACAAAATGGTCGACGCGGTTAAAGAAATTCTCGCGGCGCAAGATAAAAATAGGTAGTGTCGAGCGGGAAAAAGATGACCGGATCCGAGTTAAAAGCCAACGCCATCAAAAATTTTTTTGGCGATAACCATTTGCAAACCGTTTCAATTCCGATTTTACAACCGGCCGAGCCTTTTCTCGACATGGCGGGAGAGGATTTACGCCGCCGTATTTTTATGACGGAAAATGAAAATGGCGACAGTTTGTGTTTGCGGCCGGAATTTACAATTCCCGTTTGTATCAAACACATTAAAACAGGTGCAACAACACCACGCCGCTACGCCTATATTGGTGAAGTTTTCAGGCAAAGCCGCTCGGGTGAAAACAGTTTTTATCAGGCAGGCATTGAAGATTTAGGGGATGTTGACGAAGCCAAGGCTGATGCACGTTCACTCGGAGAAGCCTTGGCCTTGTTGAAACATGTTTCGAAGAATTCCGGTTATGCGGTTCATTTGGGCGACCAAAGTGTGTTTGCTTCCGTTCTTCAGGAACTCGGTATTGTCCCGACATGGCAAAAAAGGTTGTTGCGCAGTTTTGGTAACGCCAAGCAATTGCGTGATCTTTTACATATCCTTGCTGAACCGAAAAGCGAACAGAGTTTGCCCGACAATCTGATGAAATTGGTCGCGGCGCAAGATGAAGCAGCCTTGACGAGTTATATCGAGGAAGAGATGCTTGATGCGGGCATTTCACCATCTGCCGGCCGCAGTCCGACAGAAATTGCGAGAAGACTCTTGGAAAAACAGCTTTTATCTTCGGTAAGGCTTACCAAACCGGTTCTCGAGGCTTTGGAAGAGTTTTTGGCAATTCGCTTGGCACTTGATGACGCGGAAGACGCACTTTTCGATTTCGGGAAAAAATATGAATTGGTGAGCGACCAGTTTCTGATGCCGTTCAAGGCACGAAATCGTGCTTTTGTAACACAAGAGATCAAGCTTGAAGAAGTCGAATATGATGCAGCTTTCGGTCGCCCGCTCGATTATTATACCGGTTTTGTTTTTGAAATTCGTAAAGACGATAATGTTATTATCGGGGGTGGACGTTATAACCGTCTGATGACAATGCTCGGAGCTGATAGACCGATACCGGCTGTCGGTTTTTCGGTCTGGCTTGACAGACTTTCGAATGACGACGAAAGCACAGTCGGGATTTAAAAAGGGGCAAGGGAAATAATCATGACAGTTACACTCGCGCTTCCCTCGAAAGGCCGTCTTAAAGATAAGACATTGGAAACCTTGAAAGCTGCCGGTTACGAGATTGTTCTTGCCGATAATGACCGTAACTATCGGGCGGCCGTTGCCAATGACAAGAATATCGATATTCTTTTTCTCTCTGCCTCCGAAATTGCCCGTGAGCTGGGTTACGGCAATGTTGATCTCGGTGTAACAGGGCAAGATTTGATTCACGAAACGCTTGCCCATCCCGAAACAAAAGTCAAAGTTGAAGTTCCGCTTGGTTTCGGTTTTGCCGATGTGGTGGTTGCTGTTCCGGCTGTTTGGCATGATGTTGTGACAATGGCCGATCTTGACGACGTTGCAGCCGAATTCCGTCAGCGGCACGGCCGCAGAATTCGTATTGCAACAAAATTTTGGCGTTTGACGCAACAATTCTTTTCACAAAAGCATGGAATACAAGTCTATCGTATTGTTGAAAGCTTAGGTGCAACCGAAGGCGCTCCGGCAGCCGGTTCGGCCGATATGATTGTCGATATTACCTCTACTGGTGAAACGTTAAGGGCAAACAAGCTAAAGATATTGGACGATGGCGTTATTTTAAAATCACAAGCGTCACTTGTTTCAGCATTAAGAAGCCGCGAAAAAAGCGGAGTTCGGGAAATTATTGAAAAATTGGATAAAGTTGCAAAAAACAGAAGCTGAGATGAAAATTGAAACTGAGCGGCTTTGATATATTTGAAACGGGATATTTCCGTTACACTTATGCTATGTCGTATTCAGGCCAAGCTGTTGAGCGTCTCAATTCCTGTTATATCAAAAAATACAAATGTCACGACAACGAGCAACATCACGAGGATGATTGCTACAATCAACAGAACGAAGAAGCGCGATTTTATACGGCGTTTTTCAACTGAAGCGGGATCGAAACGATCAGCCATTAAACTCAATCATCATTGCTGGAATTTAAACGATCAGGACTCGTAGCCGCTCCCGGTTCTCTTCCCAAATATCCCAATTCCTGAAGTGATTTCTTCAAAAAAAGTTCGACGGCTTCAGCCTCGCTTTTGATCTTATGATTGTCGTGCAGAAAATTTTGCAATGCTGTCAATGTTTGTGCGTCAAGATTGAATGAAATACCCATATTGACCTCTTAAATATAAAAGGCCCCTGCGAAACATCCGCAGGAGCCTTGATTGATATTATTTCTCGCCCTTGAGAACTTTCAAAATGTTCTGCGGTGAAGATTCACCATAAGGATCAGTCTCGCAGTTATCCGAGAAACCTTTTTCCTCAAACCATTTTTCAACAACACCATCATTGACAACAGCAGCATAACGCCATGAACGCATGCCGAAGCCCAGATTGGATTTGTTGACGAGCATACCCATTTTACGGGTGAATTCGCCATTGCCATCAGGAATAAGTTTGATGTGCTGCAATTTGTTGTGTCTGCCCCAGGCATTCATAAC
This sequence comes from uncultured Bartonella sp., assembly GCF_946479275.1. GTDB lineage: Bacteria > Pseudomonadota > Alphaproteobacteria > Rhizobiales > Rhizobiaceae > Bartonella. Next base: position 44,333 of record NZ_CAMLFE010000002.1, on the reverse strand, counting down.
AAAGGCGTCATTAACTGCAAGGCAGTAAACGTCATCAATGCCAAGCTTTTTGAATTCCGGATAAAGTTTTTCAAAATCCGGCAACTGGTAAGTCGAGCATGTTGGTGTGAATGCACCCGGCAAGGAGAACAATACTACGCGCTTGCCCTTGAAATATTCGTCTGTGTTGACATCCTGCCAACGGAACGGGTTTGAACCCCCAATAGATTCATCACGTACACGCGTATGAAATGTTACATTTGGAACTTTTTGTCCGATCATTAATTTGCTCCTGTATTTTTATATCTTTCGGCCTGTCCGATAAGGCAGGCAGTGTGAGCCGGAATTCACATTAGAAAGGTAAGAGATCGGTCGTTAAGTTGCAAGCTCGCCCCCGAAAGATTGATAATTTTACACTCGATATTTTTGGTTAATCGCTTTAAATTGATCACAGTGAAGAACATATGGTGATGAATATGGCGATTCTGACAATTTCTACGACTGCCTTTGATGACCAAAATCCGGGTACCTCGGGATTGCGCAAAAAGGTCAAAATTTTCCAACAGAAAAATTACGTCGAAAATTTCATCCAATCTATTTTCAATAGCGTTGGTGATGTTTCGGGTAAGCTCTTTATCCTTGGAGGCGACGGACGCTTCTTTAATAAAGAGGTTATCCAGAAAATTTTGAAGATGGCAGCAGCCAATAAAGTTGGCCATATAAAAGTCGGATTGAACGGTATTTTGTCGACACCGGCCGCTTCCCATCTTATCCGCAAATACAAGGCCTTCGGCGGCATCATTCTGTCGGCAAGCCATAATCCGGGTGGTCCGTCCGGCGATTTTGGTATCAAATACAATATTTCCAATGGTGGTCCTGCGCCGGAAAAAGTCACAAAGGCCATTTTTGAATCTTCCAAAAAAATTACTTCTTATAAAACAGAAGATTGTGGTGATATCGACATTGGCAAATTGGGGAAAACGCAAGTCGGTTCAATGATTGTTGAAGTCATTGATCCGGTTGTCGATTACGCAAATCTGATGGAAGAATTGTTTGATTTCGACCTCATCCGCAAAGCAATTGCCGGTGGTTTGACATTCCGCTTTGATGCATTGAATGCTGTGACCGGACCATATGCTCATGAAATTTTCGAAAAACGTCTCGGCATGAAAAAAGGAACAGTTGTCAATGGTACGCCGCTTCCCGATTTTGGTGGGCGCCACCCTGACCCCAATCTTGTTCATGCGCACGATCTTTATGAATTAATGATGTCGGATGAGGGGCCGGATCTTGGCGCGGCATCCGATGGCGATGGCGACCGCAATATGATTGTCGGCTGGAAACGTTTTGTTACGCCATCCGATTCCCTTGCCATTCTCTCTGCCAATGCAAAGCTCGTAAAAGGCTATCGCAACGGTATTGCCGGCATTGCACGCTCTATGCCAACGAGTGCCGCAGCCGATTATGTGGCCAAAAAACTTGGACTCAATATTTATGAAACACCAACAGGCTGGAAGTTTTTCGGCAATTTGCTTGATGCCGGAAAAGTAACGTTCTGCGGCGAGGAAAGTTTTGGCACCGGTTCCAATCACGTGCGTGAAAAGGACGGCTTGTGGGCGATATTGTTCTGGCTTAATTTGCTTGCCGCGACCGGTAAGAGCGTGAGTGAAATTGTCGAACAACATTGGCAAATGTTCGGTCGTTCCTATTATACACGGCATGATTACGAGGAAGTCGACCAGAGTGCGGCAAAAGCTCTTATGGAAGATTTGCGCTCACGTCTTGGGAAACTTGCCGGAACCGACGTTGCAGGGTTGACGATTGCCAAGGCTGATGATTTTTCATATCACGATCCGATTGATGGCTCGGTAAGCGAGCATCAGGGAATCCGTATTTTCTTTGAAGGAGGCGGTCGTATTGTCTATCGCTTGTCGGGTACCGGAACGTCAGGCGCAACGGTTCGGGTTTATATGGAGCATTATGTTGCTGATCCTTTAAAACAGGATGACAATACGCAAGAAGCTCTTGCAGCCTTGATTGTCGCAGCTAACGAGCTTGTGGATTTGAAGAAAAAACTTGGTCGCGATGCACCGAGTGTTATTACGTGAGAATAAAACGGTCTGGGTTGAAGTAGAAAGGTTCATTCGAAATAAAGGATAGACCATTGCCTTTTCACGCATCGCTTACCGCTCGCCCTTAAGCCTTTTTTTAAACGGAAAATCAGATATAACAAAAAGCCCTGTAAATTTTTACAGGGCTTTTTGAATTAAAAAAGTGAAAAACAAAATGAAACGATGAACGTTCGTTTGGTTTAACTCATTTCGGATGGATCATATTTTCCGGTTTGACCAGACGATTATAATCTTCTTCTGATACGCCGGCCTTTAAAGCTTCTTCACGCAGTGTTGTGCCATTCTTATGGGCGGTTTTGGCAATTTTTGCAGCTTTGTCATAACCGATTGCCGGAGCAAGTGCTGTAACCAGCATCAAGGATTTTTCGAGAAGATCATGAATGCGTGCTTCATTGGCCTTGATGCCTTTTACGCAATGATCTGCAAAAGAAATCATGCATTCCGACAAAATCTTGATTGATTGCAAAACATTAAATGCAATAACCGGTTTATAAACATTGAGTTCAAAATGTCCCTGACTTGCAGCAACAGTGATTGTCGTTTCATTGCCAAAAACCTGACAAGCAACCATTGTCATCGCTTCGCACTGGGTCGGGTTGACTTTGCCCGGCATGATCGAAGAACCCGGTTCATTTTCCGGTAAGCTCAATTCGCCAAGTCCGCAGCGTGGGCCGGAGCCTAAAAGGCGGATATCATTGGCAATTTTGAAAAGATCGGTTGCCAAAGCGTTGAGACTGCCGTGGAAATTGGTAATTGCACCGTGGCTTGCCAGAGCCTCGAATTTGTTATTGGCAGTTTCGAATGCAACGCCTGTAATGTCGGTTACAGCTTCGACGAAATCTTTGTCAAAGCCGATCGGAGCATTCAAACCGGTACCAACGGCTGTACCACCTTGGGCAAGTTTGAGGACATCTTGCAATGCCGCTTCAATACGTTTTCTATTATGTTCGAGCGCTGCACGATAGCCTGAAAATTCCTGTCCCAGCGTGATCGGGGTGGCATCCTGTGTGTGGGTGCGACCGATTTTGATAATTTTGGAAAATTCTTTTTCCTTGTCTTTCAACGCAATCGTCAGATGGTCGATTGCCGGAAAAAGTTTGTTGATGGTCTCTAAAGCTGACGAGATATGAATGGCTGTCGGAAACGAGTCGTTTGACGATTGGCTCATATTGACGTGATCATTAGGGTGAACAGGCTTTTTGGAACCCATTTCTCCCCCGAGCATTTCGATAGCACGGTTGGCTATGACCTCGTTGACATTCATATTGGTTTGCGTGCCCGAACCGGTCTGCCAGACAACGAGCGGAAAATTGTCGTCAAGTTTTCCGTCAATGACCTCATCGGCAGCCGCAATAATTGCTTTTCCCAAGTCCGGCGAAAGCTTTTTGGCTTTCATATTGGCCATGGCTGCGGCTTTTTTGATAAGCCCCAAGGCATGAATAAGCGGCAATGGCTGCCTTTCGCCCCCAATTTTGAAATTGTGTAAAGAACGTTCTGTTTGTGCCCCCCAATAGTGGTCTGCGGGAACCTCGATCGGACCGAATGTATCCGTTTCTGTACGGGTTTGTACCATGATAAAACTCCTCTGTGGTTGAGGAGACGATAGACCAAGAAAAGCAATGAGAAAAGGCCTTAAACGGGACAGAAACTATTTCTTGAACCTGTTTTTATACATATTTTGGTGAGAAAAAGTCGCCCGCAAAACCGGGTGATAAAACAATAAGACTGAAGCGAAAAAATGAGCGGCATATTATTACATATTTCTGATGAAACAGCTCAAAACTGAATGAAGAAATAATATGCTACCAATTAAAAAGGTTAAAAATTTTAAAAGAAAACAAAAACAGCAACTCGACCGCATTTTTTAGTGACGGAAATAATCTATTTTTTAAATATTGGCTCCATGCTGTTCATATCGACGATAAACCGACCGCTTGGCGAATTTATGCCAGGCGTAAACCGGGGATGTGATGACGAACCTACTATAAAAAAACGGGCCCGAAGGCCCGCTCATTAACGTTGTCGTGAACTTCTTTATTAGAAGTCCATACCACCCATGCCGCCGCCCGGCATTGCAGGCATTGGAGCCTCTTTCTTCGGCAGCTCGGCAATCATGGCTTCGGTTGTGATCAACAATCCGGCAACGGAAGCAGCGTTTTGAAGAGCAGAGCGGACAACCTTGACAGGGTCAACAATGCCCAGAGCAATCAAATCGCCATATTGGCCATTGGCTGTGTTGTAACCGAATGTTTCGCTCTTGTTTTCAAGAATTTTACCAACAACGATAGAAGCTTCATCGCCAGCGTTGGTTGCAATTTGACGGGCCGGAGCCTGCAAAGCGCGACGAACGATATTGATACCGGCTTCCTGATCCGAATTGGCACCTTTTACTTTAAGGTCGGCGGCTGCGCGCAACAGGGCAGTACCACCACCAGCAACGATACCTTCTTCAACCGCAGCGCGTGTTGCATTCAAAGCATCGTCAACGCGGTCTTTTTTCTCTTTAACTTCAACTTCTGTTGCACCGCCAACGCGGATAACAGCAACGCCGCCTGCCAATTTGGCAAGACGTTCCTGAAGTTTTTCACGGTCATAATCGGATGTTGTTTCTTCGATCTGAGCCTTGATCTGGTTAACACGTGCATTGATTTCAGGCTTCTTGCCAGCACCGTCAACGATTGTTGTGTTTTCTTTTGAAACGGTAACTTTCTTTGCGCGCCCGAGCATGTCAAGTGTAACATTTTCAAGCTTGATGCCGAGATCGTCGGAAATAACCTGACCGGATGTCAAAATGGCGATATCTTCCAACATTGCCTTACGACGATCACCAAAGCCCGGAGCCTTGACAGCAGCAATTTTCAAGCCGCCGCGCAATTTGTTGACAACGAGAGTTGCCAAAGCTTCACCTTCAACATCCTCGGCAATAATAAGCAAAGGCTTGCTCGACTGGACAACAGCTTCAAGAACCGGAAGCAGAGCCTGCAAGTTAGAAAGTTTCTTTTCGTGGATCAGGATGTAAGGGTCATCGAGATCGGCAACCATTTTTTCTGTATTGGTTACGAAGTAAGGAGAAAGGTAACCGCGGTCGAACTGCATACCTTCAACAACTTCAAGCTCTGTGTCGGCAGTCTTTGCTTCTTCGACTGTGATAACGCCTTCATTGCCGACTTTCTGCATCGCTTCGGAAATCATTTTACCGATTTCGGTTTCGCCATTTGCTGAAATGGTACCAACCTGTGCAACTTCCGCAGACGTTTTAATCTTCTTTGCTTTTTTCAGAAGATTGTCGACAACTTCATTAACAGCAGCATCAATGCCGCGCTTCAAATCCATCGGGTTCATTCCGGCAGCAACAGCTTTTGCACCTTCCTGAACGATTGCCTGCCCCAGAACAGTTGCTGTTGTGGTGCCATCACCGGCAATATCATTGGTCTTGGAAGCAACTTCGCGCAACATTTGTGCGCCCATATTTTCAAACTTGTCTTCAAGTTCGATTTCCTTGGCAACCGAAACACCATCTTTGGTAATTCGTGGAGCACCGAAAGACTTGTCGATGACAACATTACGGCCTTTAGGACCCAGTGTTACTTTCACGGCATTGGCGAGGATATCGACGCCACGCAACATACGTTCACGCGCATCGCGGCCAAATTTGACTTCTTTTGCAGCCATTTAATATATCTCCTTGGGAATTATCCCGGAATTGTTTTTAAATTTTATGGGAAAATGGCTATCAGCCGAGAATACCCATAATGTCGGATTCTTTCATAATCAGGACGTCTTCGCCATCCAGCTTGACTTCGGTCCCTGACCATTTGCCAAAGAGAACGCGGTCGCCTGCTTTAACGTCAAGAGCAACGAGCTTGCCGCTTTCATCACGTGCACCCGGACCAACAGCGAGAACTTCGCCTTCCTGCGGCTTTTCTTTGGCTGTATCTGGGATGATGATCCCACCTGCGGTTTTTTCTTCTGATTCAACCCGACGAACGACTACGCGATCGTGTAATGGGCGGAATTTGGTTTTTGCCATGTCTTGAACCCTTAAAATGTTTAACTTTAATTAAACTCGATTTCGTTGAGGTTTTTCCTCGATTAGCACTCTCAATGTGAGAGTGCTAACTCATGAGAACAGATAAAAATTGCCCCCTATAATGTCAAGAAGCTGGTTTTAATTTTTTAGTGAATTGACTTGGGAGAGGCTTATTCTTTCGGTAAGGAAAGCTGCTCGTAAAAGCCACATTTTGTCGAAGATTGATGAAAAGGGATCGGACAGCACCTATAAAACGCAGCCCGATTAAGTTTGTTTTTACGGAGCAAGAATTCAAACAAACATATAAGCTTCAATAAGTTAAACACATGAGGCCTGAAATAGTTCCCCAACATTCGGATTTATCGAATTAGAGTTAAAAAGGTAAATGTTTTAACGTTAACAGCCGGAATAACCACTCACATGAGGGGAAAACAGAACGTAACAAAATTTAACCTATCCTTGTGCAAAAGGTTAAAAAAGAATGAATTATTCACAAGGGCAGCTATTCAGATCGTTATATTTATAAGTTTCTATAGTCCGGATTCGTTTAATTCGGGATCCGTCAGGTGGGGTATTCCTCAACGCCTGCAACCTCGGGAACGAAATGACGCAGAAGATTTTCAATTCCGTGTTTGAGTGTTGCTGTTGAAGCCGGACAACCCGAGCAAGAGCCACGCATGTTCAAATAGACAACACCGTGCTCGAAACCGCGAAACGTGATATCACCCCCATCATTGGCCACAGCGGGGCGAACCCGTGTTTCGATAAGCTCCTTGATCGTGTCGACGATATCTTTATCCTCTTCGGAGAAAAACTCTTCCCCGACCGGCACATCGGGCACATCATTGATATGCGCTGCCATTATCGGGCTATTGGACATGAAATGTTCCATAATAGTTCCCAATATAGCAGGTTTCAGATGCTGCCATTCCGAATTGTCTTTCGTGACAGTGATGAAATCATAGCCGAAGAAAACGCCGGTAACACCGGGAATGGTGAAAAGTTTGGAAGCAAGAGGAGAACGTTCGGATGCATCTTCTTTATCGCGAAATTCGGCAACCCCTTCTTCCAGTACAACCCGGCCGGGCAGAAATTTCAGTGTTGCGGGATTAGGCGTGGTTTCGGTCTGGATGAACATATAATTTCCTTTTCATGGTCAAGGCATGCAAGGTGCATTATTCGATTGCCTTTTATATGCTGCTTTAAGGAACAAAAATTCAAGAGGCAAGTCATCTATCCGGAATGACATTGCAGTGAAGAGTTGCTTGTTACGAAATGTTTTTGTTTTTTCTCGATGAGAAAAGTCGGTCAGGCAACTGAATCAATATCTTCCACACTTAAGCCGTCGGGAATAATTGTTACAGGAATTGGAAAAGCGCTTCCCTTTGCAGCAATGGACTGCACAAGAGGCCCCGGACCTTCAGCGCCCGAGCCAGCTGCGAGCACAAGAACCGCAATATCCTGATCGCTTTCGATAAGCTTTACTATTTCAGCGGCCTTTTGCCCTTCGCAAATTTTGGTTTCTGTTTCTATTCCCAAATTTTCCCGAACTTCATCAGAAATTGCTGATAAAGTCTGGCGTGCCCGCTCATGAGATTCGGCTCGCATGATATCGCCCACGCCAAGGAAATGTTGGAATTCCGAACTGTCGATGACATAAAGCAGGATCAATCTTCCACCGGTGTTTTTTGCTCGCCTTGACGCATAGGCAACAGCGCGGCGGCATTCGGGTGTCTCATCAATAATTGCCAGAAACTTTCGCTTATGTCCATATTGGCGGCTTAATCGTTTTGATAACATCTCTGATCACCTGCTGGCAGCATCATCGGGCGCAAGCTGAATATGACATATCAGCCCCTTAGGCGCATAATCAATTTTCACGTCATTATGCGGATTATAGCTCAAACTCCGTTCGATCAGCGTCGATCCGAATCCCTTTTTATGATGAGAGGAAATTTCAGGACCGTTACTTTCGTTCCATTGGAGATTGATAACTCCCTCTTTTGTGCGAGACCAGGTAACAGAAACATGGCCGGAGGCAACCGAAAGAGCACCATATTTAATTGCATTGGTCATAAGCTCATGAAGCGTTAAGGCAAGCGCCAGCGCTGCCTTTTCCGATACATTGACCTTAGGGCCATTGATTTTGATATTGCCATAAGTTTCAGTGGCAATTGCTATGGTATTTTCAATAAGCACCTTAAGGTCGCTCTTTTTCCCGCTTTCATCTTTTAAAGTACTCTGTGCTTCTGCAATTGCTCTGAGCCTTGCCCCGACTTTCTCACTGGCGCTTTTTAGATCGGTGCTGCTTTTGAGTGTTTGGGAAACCACCGCATTGACCATGGCGAGAATATTTTTTACGCGGTGAGCCGATTCTCCGGCGAGAATATGGAGTTGGTTTTCGAAATTGATGCGTTCGGTGATGTCGATACCCTGAACATAGATACCGATAACGTCACCTTCTGCATTTTTAATGGGTTGGTGGATAAAATCGACATAATGCAAAACCGGTTCTTCGCTGCCCGGCCGTTCAATCAAAAGCGGGACACTTGCTCCACGGAACGGCTCTTTGGTTTCCCAAACCTGATCAAGTAGCGCAATGAAACCTTGTCGGGGAATTTCCGGCATGGCTTCGGCTACAGTGTGTCCGATCAATTCCCGTGTGCCGACAAGTTCCATAAAGGCATTATTGACAAGATAAAAACGGTGATCGCGATTGAGTAATACAATGACGAAACCGGGTGCTTGTTGGACAAGATCGCGTAAGAAATCTATTTCCGCAATGAAGCGTGATCGTTCGCTCTCCGGATTGTCTTTCAATCCGCGTTTGGTATTGGTTGTCTTATCTTCCTTTTTGACTTCTGTTTCTGAAGTATACGCCACACAATATTCCAATCGAAAATTCACACCTGATTTTAAATTTAGTGCAATTTGGCTATTGTGCAAATTATTTTTGACGGCAGTCTTTAAGAAGAAGGTGCTTTTATTTAAAGCACCTTTATCATCATTGTTTTGAAAGTCATCCCTGAAGGAAGCCCACTATGTCGCGCACGTGCTTCATTGTGTCTTCGGCAAGAACGCTTGCGCGTTCTGCACCTTCCCTTAGAACCTGATCGATATAGGAAGGCTCGTTATTGAGACGACGTAATTCTTCCGTGACCGGCGACAATTTGCTGACAGCCAAATCTGCAAGTGCCGGCTTGAATTCGGAAAACTGTTTACCGGCAAATTCTGCTATAACGGCTTTTTTATCGGTACCGGAAAGAGCTGCATAAATGCCTACGAGATTATCGGCCTCCGGACGGTCATTCAAACCGTCAACAGTTTCAGGCAATGGCTCTGAATCGGTTTTTGCTTTTTTAATTTTTTTGGAAATATCGTCAGCCGTGTCAATCAAATTGATGCGCGATAAATCGGACGGGTCGGATTTCGACATTTTTTTCGTTCCGTCACGCAGTGACATGACACGTGTGGCAGAGCCGCCGATCAACCCCTCTGTGAGCGGGAAGAAGCCGTTGACTGTTTCGTCACCGACCTGCATTTCGACACCTACGCCAAGTTCGGCAATACGTTCGGAATAGTCATTATTGAATTTTTGCGCAATGTCGCGTGTCAATTCGATGTGCTGTTTCTGGTCTTCGCCAACAGGGACTTTTGTTGCACGATAGACAAGAATGTCGGCAGCCATCAAACTTGGATAGGCAAAGAGGCCGAGAGACGCATTTTCGCGATCTTTCCCCGCTTTGTCTTTAAACTGGGTCATGCGGTTCATCCAGCCGATACGGGCAACACAATTGAAAATCCATGCGAGTTCGGCATGTTGATGAACGCGTGACTGGTTGAACACAATGTGACGTTTCGGGTCAATTCCGGCAGCCAGAAATGCCGCTGTCACTTCGCGCGTTGAACGCATGAGATCATGTGGGGCGGGGTTGACAGTGAGCGCATGCATATCAACCACGCAATAGATACATTCATAGTCTTTTTGCAATTCAACCCAACGCTTGATCGCACCGAGATAATTTCCCAGATGAAGATTTCCGGTCGCTTGAACTCCAGAAAAAACACGTTGTTTGAATGTGCTCATAATAGACAATCCGATCTTTCAAAAAATTATAACTGTTTTTGTCAAAGCTTTCTGTCGAAAGCAATTGAAAACCTTTACCGCTTGCGCAGCAACCCCCTTTTAATCAACGATATATTTGTTGCACCGAAAAGAAATGCAGAACCGAAATAAACGATGATCGCGCCGAACACCAGAGCAAGTACGCTGCTTGCACGATAAGTCAATGGAGCTCTTGCCGATAGCGGATAATCGAGATAGCCGACAGCATAATGAAGGGCGACCGCCATGACCAATGTTGCGAGTAATATTCTTGGAATACGCTTTAAAAGAATTTTATCGCGTCCCCATTGGCGTCTTTTGACAAGAGTGATGAACAGTAAAATGGCATTGACCCAGCCGGCTGATATTTCGGCTATAGCTATCCCACGTGCCGATAAAACCGGAAAGAGTGTCAAAGCAAGCGATATATTAACGACAACCGAAATTCCGGCGAAAATCATTGGCGTTTTGGTGTCTTCGCGTGCAAAAAAACCGGGTATGAAAGCCTTTATCAACACAAAAGCAGGAAGTCCCAGACCGTAGATGCCAAGAATCCCTGCGACAATTGTCGTTGATTGTGCAGAAAAATGTCCGCGTTCGAATAAGAGGCGCACAATCGGTTCAGCCATAACAAGAAATGCGGCAGCCGCGGGTAAGGTCAAAAGAAGAGTGAATTCGACGGAACGGTTTTGCAAGTTATCGGCTTCTTTCAGATTGCCACTTCTGAGTGCACGGGAAAGTTCGGGTAAAAGTACTGTGGCAACAGCAATGCCGACAACGCCCAATGGAAGTTGATAAAGCCGGTCGGCATAGACAAGTGACGAGACGGCGCCGGATTCTGCAGAAGCAATATTGGTGTTGATGAGCAGATTAATTTGGGTGATGCCGCCGGTAATCGCCGCCGGTAATGCAAGCCAAAGGAGCCGGCGAACATTTTCGGTGAATTTGGGAAGGCGAAAACCGATTTTCATACCGGCATTGGCAACAGCAATCCACACAATAACGAGTTGCACAATACCGGAGGCCATAACGCCCCAGGAAAGATCAACGCCAACATGCCAGGGGTCTAGCTTATAGACCCATGCGTAAAAAAGGACGCCGATAAGAATAATGTTGAGAAAAACCGGTGCAATCGCCGCAGCAAAATAGCGGTGAAGCGAATTGAGCATTCCGCCCATCATTGCCGCGAGTGACATGCAGGCAAGATATGGAAACATGATAACTGCAAAACGTACCGTTGCATTGAATTTTGTTGCATCATCGGTGAAGCCCGGCGCGATAATGTAGCGCACCAGAAACGGCATGGATAGCTCCATGATGATAGTGAGGATCAATAAAATCGAAAATAGCACGCCGAAGACTTCTTCGGAAAAACGCCGTGCACTGTCGACGCCGTCCTCTTCAATCTGTTTTGCAAATAAAGGCACAAAGGCTGAATTGAACGCACCTTCGGCAAAAAGGCGCCGGAATGTATTTGGAAAACGAAATGCAGCATTGAATGCGTCGGCCACAGGCCCCGTGCCAACAGCGGCAGCCATAAGCATTTCTCTGACAAAACCGAACAGGCGACTCATCAACGTGCCGGACGCAACGGTCGCGAATTGTTTGATGAGGCTCATGTTCTTTTTATATTTTCCATTTGTTCTGCTGCAATGAGAGCCAATAATTTGCGGCGTATAGCGCCTTGTTTTTGCGGGTTGATAATTTTGTGACGGAAAAGATCATTGACGTAAAAATTGTCGATAACTTTTTCTCCGAAGGTCGTAATATGTGCAGAAGCAATGTCAAGCGAAAGATCGGACAGCGTTTTTGTAATTTCGAAAAGCAATCCCGGTCTGTCGAGGCCTTCAATTTCAATCACACTGAATTTGTCCGACAATGTATTGTTGATCTCTACACTTGGCGTGACGTCAAAGGCTTTGGCAGCGCGGCGTGGTTTTGCGCGTTGTGCAATCACTTCCGGTAAACGGATTGTTCCTGTCAAGGCATCCTCTATCATTTTACCGACGCGGTTTGCCCGCCTTGTTTCATCGTCATCAAGTTTAAACTCGCGGCTGATGAGAATGATGTCGAGGGCACGGCCATCTGTGGTGGTAAAAATCTGGGCGTCAACAATGTTGCCACCAGCTGCAGCGCAGGCACCTGTGACAATCGAGAGAACACGCGGATGATCGGGCGCAAGAATTGTAAGCTCTGTAACACCGTCGAACCGGTGCGGATCCGACATTGTCGCAAGCGGGGCTTTGCGCTTATCGGCATCACGGATAAAATTGGCCTGTCTGATCTGGTCTTCCGGCGAAACCGTTAACCAGTAGTTCGGGTATTGCAGGCCGATATAATGTTGTTTTTCATCTTCGTTCCAATTTTCAAGTGCGTCATGCAGCCGATCCTTCGAGGCGTTGATGCGATCGGTCCGTGGAACTTGTGAAAAACCTCCCGTCAGGACAATTTCGGTCTCGTGATAAAGTGTGCGTAACAATTGCCCTTTCCAGCCATTCCAGACGCCCGGGCCAACAGCCTTGATATCACATATGGTTAAAACGAGCAGTAATTTGAGCCTGTCGGTTGTCTGAACAATATTGGCAAAGTCTTCGATTGTTTTACGGTCATTGAGGTCACGTGACTGGGCAACCATACTCATGGTGAGATGTTCTTTGATGAGCCAGGCGACAAGCTCTGTATCAGCCCGCGACAGCCCGAAACGCGGGCAAAGCTTGCGGGCAATTTTGGCACCTGCAACCGAATGGTCTTCAGGTCTGCCTTTGGCAATATCATGCAGAAATAAAGCAACAAAAAGAATCGTTCGCTCTTTTTTGAACGTCGGCACAATTGCCGAAGCAAGCGGATGATCCTGATAAACTTCGCCGTGATCGATCTCGCTAAGGCAGGCAATACAGCGCAACAAATGTTCATCCACAGTGTAATGATGATACATATTGAACTGCATCATTGCGACGATCTTGCCGAAATCGGGGATAAATTTTCCCAACACACCCGATTCATTCATCCGCCGCAAGATAAGTGACGGATTACGGGGCGAAGTCAAAATAGCGATAAAAAGCCGGTTTGCTTCCTTATCTTCACGAACTTTCTGGGTGATAAGCTTGAGCGAACGGGATGCTTCCTGCACAGCATGGGGATGGCATTCCAACGCGTGAATATCGGATAGGTAAAAGAGACGGATGAGATTTACCGGATCACGGACGAAAATATCATCATCGTCGATATTGATGCGTTGAGTATCAATGACAAAACCGGGATAGTCGGCAATTTTTTTCTTGCGACGGGAAAATGTCAAAAATACCCGATTTAAACCCGGAACCGGTTTTGCATATTCTTCTTCCAATGCGGCCGAAACAATTCGGGTGAGATCACCCACCTGTTTGGCAACGAGAAAATAATGCTTCATAAAGCGCTCGACATCTTCCATGCCGGGGTGGGCAGTATAGCCCAGACGATGCGCGATATCGCGCTGGATATCAAAAGACAAACGCTCCTGTGCCTTGCCGGTTAGAAAATGCATGTGGCAACGCACGGCCCATAAAAAGTCATCGGCTTTTTTGAAAACGCGAAGTTCCGCTTTCGATAATACGCCGAGTGTCACAAGTTTGTCGGTCGAAGTGATGCGGTAATGATATTTGGCAATCCACAACAGGGTTTGCAAATCACGTTGTCCGCCTTTGCTTTCCTTAACATTCGGTTCGACGAGATAGCGTGTTTCACCCGCTTTTTTATGACGAAGGTCGCGTTCCAAGAGTTTCGCCCGAATAAAAGCGGGAGAAGTGCCTTTGACAACCTGATCTTCAAAACGACGCATCAATTCGTCGAAAAGTCCACGATTGCCAATTAGAAAGCGCGCTTCGAGGAGAGCGGTTCTTGCCGTCATATCCTCTTTCGCCATGCGGATTGAATCATCTATATTTCTAGTTGCATGGCCGACTTTGAGTCCTACATCCCAAAGCATGTAGAGAATATATTCCATAACCTGTTCACCCCATGGAGTTTGTTTCCACGGCAGCAAAAAATGAAGGTCAATATCGGAATGTGGTGCTAAGGTTCCTCGTCCATAACCGCCGACTGCGACAAGAGCGATGCGTTCACCACTCGAGGGGTTGGGGAGGGGATAAATTCTTTCGGTAACAAAGTTATAAAGTGTTGTGATAACAGTATCAATGAGCAGACTTAGCCGGCGGGCGCATTGACGCCCTTTGCCATTCTGTTGAAGAATAATTTCAGCTTCTTTTTGTCCCTCAGCAATAGTATTTTTTAGAAGGGAAACAATTTTCGGTTTGATTTTCAAACCTATGTCTGCGCCTTTTTCATTTTTGATGAGTTCTTCCATCTTCTGGCGAAGATCTTTTTCTTCAATCAGAACAAGATTTTTTTGTGAAGCGCCCATTATTGACCGATCTGTTGCTGACACATTTTTGTAACTCGAAACGAATCTAGACTATATTTGGATTTCTTGGAATAGCCTATATCGGCGGCGAGCGAGAAAGAAGATGACATCTTGTTTTTCTTGCGCTAGGTGTCTTGGCAATATCTTATGACAGGATTGTAATGCCAATAGACAATGAATTCTCTGACAAGGTGTGATAACAAAATGGAAGAACCCGAAAGGCTACAAACAATTATCGACCGCTACGACGCTGTTTTTTGCGATGTATGGGGGGTTATTCATAATGGTATCCATGCTTTCAAAGAAGCTGTCGCTGCTTTAATCAAAGTCAGGAAATCGGGAAAAACAGTCATATTGCTCACCAATTCGCCCCGTCCCCACGACGGAGTGGCGGAGCAATTGGCTTCACTAAAAATCGGCCCTGATGTTTATGATGACATTGTTACCTCGGGTGACGCAACACGTCACCTCATCAAGGAAGCACCGAGGAAAGTTTTCCATATCGGGCCAGAGCGTGACCTTGCCTTGTTTGACGGACTCGATGTCGAGCTTGTTGAAGAATTCGAGGCAACATCGATAGTCTGCACAGGACTTTTTGATGACGAGCATGAAGAGCCTGATGATTATCATGGGCTTTTGCTTAAATTAAGGTCGAAGAATCTGCCTTTTATATGTGCCAATCCCGACATTACCGTGCATCACGGCGATAAGATATTATGGTGCGCTGGTGCTCTTGCACGCCTTTATGAACAAATGGGAGGGCGCACATTTATTGCCGGTAAGCCGCATCGCCCGATTTATGATTTGGCTATGGAAAAACTCGCCGAACGCAAAGGCCGGATAACCAAAGATCGCATTCTTGCAATCGGTGATGGTATATTGACCGACATTAAAGGCGGACAACAATTCGGTCTTGATACACTTTATATCTCTGGCGGCATTCATCAAAATGAATACGCCAAAGATGGCAATATCAACCACTCCTTGCTCATCGCATTTTTAAACAAATATGGCAGCCATCCGATTGCCACCATGTGGACGCTTAAATGACCAATAAATTTTTGCGGTTGGAAAATCTCGCTGCATTACCGGAAAGTTATAAAAGTGCGGTTGTAGCAATTGGTAATTTTGATGGTGTTCATAGGGGGCATCAGGCAGTTTTAGAAAAAGCATTGGATATTGCCCGTCGAACCGCCCGTCCGGCAATTGTTTATACATTCGAGCCGCACCCTAAAAGCTTTTTCAAGCCGGAAACACCGGTTGATCGGCTCACACCGGCAGCAGAAAAAGCCAGAATACTGGAATTGTTAGGCTTTGATGGCGTTGTTGAACAACACTTTGACGCAAATTTTGCGCATCTTACAGCTGAAGAATTTGTCAAACATATTTTGTGCGAGAATTTCCAGGCTTCGGCAGTTGTTACCGGAAGTGATTTCCATTTTGGAAGCAAGCGCTTAGGCACACCTGATTATCTGGCTGATTGTGGAAAAAGACTGGGCTTTGCAGTTATTAAAGTTCCACCATTTTGTGACGAGAATGGCAAAATTATTTCGTCAAGCCGCATTCGTGAACTTTTAAAAACCGGCCATGTGGAAGAAGCTGCACACCTTCTCGGTTACCACTATACTGTTTGCTCGAAAGTCATCCATGGCGCAAAGCTCGGTCGAACATTGGGGTTTCCGACGGCTAATATGGCACTTGCCAGAGAGACCGGCCTTTCTTTCGGCATTTATGCCGTACGTTTCAGACGCTTTGACGGAACACTCTATGATGGAGTTGCAAGCTTCGGAAAAAGGCCGACAGTAGAGGGCGATGGTGTGCCATTGCTTGAAACTTTTCTATTTTCGTTCAACGGTGATTTGTATGATGAAATGGCATCTGTCAGTTTCTACTCATATTTACGTGGAGAAAAAAAGTTTGACGGGCTTCAACCATTGATTGACCAGATGAACAAAGATAAAGACGAGGCACAAGCAGCACTAAAATCTGTTCGACCATTATCTGTGCTTGATAGAAACTTTACGTTTACCAATGAGTAAGGATAGGCCGACAAGGTTTTGAAGAAGGCAGAGTTTTAATACATTCTTAAAAACTTGATTGAATATTTATTGTTGGCCAGTTTGCAAAGAGTTGGTGTCTCGCAATTTTATAAATCAGCTGCTTTGGCAAAGCGTCTGGAGTGTATAGGTGTCGAATTATTTATTGAAATTAGTTTTAGCAAGCATGACCGGCTTGATGACGATTTCATGTTTCAAGGTCAATGCAGAAGAGCTTTACGACTACCAGACAGGTAAAGTTACCAATGTTTCGACAGAACAACGTAATTCTGACGATAGAAATTACCAGTCGACTCAACCTGAAAAACGCCATTTTTATAGCGGGAACTGGTCGGTAACGGTTGGCGCTTCGGTTTATGAAGCACCAAAATTCGAGGGTGATGATACCTATGACATTGCTGTTGATCCGATTTTTTCCATTGGTAAAACCGGCGGGGATGACCGCTTTTCTTCGCGCAATGACAATATGTCTTTTGCCCTTCTGGAAAAAAGCTTGCTCCGTCTTGGCGTTGTCGGCAAGCTGCTACAAGACCGTGATAGTGATACCTCGGGCGATCTTAAAGGTTTGAAGCGAGTAAAATGGGGTGGCGAAGTAGGCGGCTTCGCCGAGATATACCCGCTTGATTGGCTGCGGGCGAGAGCCGAAGTTCGTAAAGGTCTTCGCAGCCATAACGGTGTTACATCCGATATTGCAGTTGATGCTTATAAAAATTTAACCCCCTCTGTTCAGGTTTCAGGTGGACCGCGCGCTTTTTATGCCACGAAAGACTACTTCAAAACCTATTATGGAGTGGATGAAGAAGAATCGCTGCGTTCGGGTTTGAAAGAGTTCCATCCCGATAGTGGCTGGGGCTCGTTTGGCGCTGGTGGTGCAATTACCTGGAAAGCCACAAACAAAATCACAACCAGTGTGTTCAGTGAATATAAGCGGCTGACAGGAGACGCAGGAGATTCATCGCTGGTTTTCCAACGTGGCGACAAAAACCAGTTTACGATGGGTATTTCCGCGTCTTACCGTTTCGATTTGAAATTAAGATAAAAAGATAAAATGTTGACGATCAGGCTTTTAGAAGCGTCGTTGATTGTCCGGTTAATCTGGTCAATTTACTGATGATATGTGGCAATCGACATCAACCGATCGCTTCGCTCTTTTTGTAGGGTGCTCATTTTACCGGTTGTTTAAGGGGGAATTGGCAATAGGTTGACTGGTGCTCTTTCCCATAAGGTCTGAGAATTCGTCAACAAAGATGGTCGACAGAATAAAAATTGCGGCAAGTGTCACCACGATAACCAGCAAATATTCGAATACGCCGTAAACAAAATGCGACCTTCTCGTGTAGGTCGATAGTTGTAACGCATCCGAACTATGTTTGAGCACCGTTTCTTCACCTTTCAAATGGGGGTAGGACAAATTGTTATTCTGCCCCAAATGACAGTGGCACCGAAATTAAAAATTGCCTTTTCCGGGTGCATTTTACAAACTTGGTAAACAAATAATGAATTTGATTGTCAATGAAATGAAGACAGCTTGTCGAAGGATCTCTATTTTGAAACCTGCCAAAAAAGAATTATCTAAATGATGAAGTTATTAAATAAAGACAGAGGACAAAATGACCAAACAATTCAAAGTCGGAATATTCATTGGCAGCTTACGCAAGCAATCCTATAGCCGCAAGCTCGGCAAGGCGTTTATCGGTCTTGCACCGAAAAATCTGTCACTCGAATTTATCGAAATTGGCGATTTGCCGCTTTATAATGAGGATCTGGAAACCGATACGCCGCCTCTTGCCTGGCAGAATTTCAGAAATGCATTGAAAAAGGTTGATGCTGTCCTCTTTATTACACCGGAATATAATCGTTCCATACCGGCTGTATTGAAAAACGCGATTGATGTCGGCTCGCGCCCATATGGCAAGGGCTTGTGGAATGGAAAGCCGGGCGCGGTTGTTTCCATTTCCCAAGGTGCATTGGGCGGCTTTGGTGGCAATCAACAAGTGCGGCAGGCATTGGTGTTTAACGACGTCCCTACGATGCAGCAACCTGAAGCCTATATCGGCAAGATTCAGGAACTCGTGACGGACGATGGAAAGCCTGCAAATGAGAATGCTTCAAAGTTTTTCTCAACTATAATTAATTCATTTGATAAATGGATTGAACAACTTTTGAAATAAAATAAATAATCCTGAAATGATTTAAAATTTAAAAATTGTTTCAGGATTTTTATATTTAAAATTTATATAATAGAAATTTATCGTAATTAAATTATAATACACGTTTTCATAAAACGTGAACACTAAAGTTTGAAAAGCCTTTATATCATTCATTTGAATCCCCATATATTATTTAGACATTGGGGAGTGAAAAATGGATAATATAAATACTTTAATCGAATGGCAGCCTTACCAACTGATGAATGCAGCGCTATTGGTTGTTATAGTCAACCTTTCTTTAGGCTTCTCTTTGTGGAAGTCATTATCGGATAGTGGTTGGGCAAGATTCTTTGACATCTCGTCCATATTGACGGCTGTGGGGGCTGTTTCTCTCGCAATAACAATGACCCGCGTGGAGGTCATCGATTATCTTGTCAACATTTCCACTTTATTACTGGCAGCCGGCATTCTGATGACCGTTTTCGGTGCTATTTGTGATGTTGCCCATCGGCTTAGCCTTTACCGTGATATGCATCACAATAAAGAAGCATAATGCTTTGCATGCCCAAGGACACAATCGGCATCAAAAGCGTTTCACCGTCCATTATGGTTTAATTGGTATTTTCGTAAACTGCCAGAAATTCCATAAAAGAGTTGCGAGAATAATGTTGGCTCAACTTTTTGCAAGGTGATAAAGCGTTTCAGCCCTATGTCCGGATTTACAATAAGCAAGAAGCGGATATTCAGATGCCTTTAAAGCCTCTCTCATA
This sequence comes from uncultured Bartonella sp., assembly GCF_946479275.1. Taxonomy (GTDB): domain Bacteria; phylum Pseudomonadota; class Alphaproteobacteria; order Rhizobiales; family Rhizobiaceae; genus Bartonella. The sequence goes on along the minus strand of NZ_CAMLFE010000002.1, from coordinate 24,711 downwards.
GAGGAAATGCTTTTCTCGTCAATATTCGGCGGTGTGACAGGAATATAGTAGCATTTCAGACCGTGAGCTTTGGCAACCTTTTCAATAGAAGTGTAAGTTGGCTGATTTTGCTGTTCGTTGTCGGGACGGTTGCAAATGATCGTCTTGAAACCGGCTTTGGCAAGTTCGCCAACAAAATCTTCCGTAATCTGCCCGCAGACGAAAACGCCATCATCAATCTCGGTCAAGTTCATCAGAATTCACTCTCTAAAATATATCAGTTTTCACTTGTTCACAAAAATATTCTGTTGCAAGAACCTTGGCAAGCGTGTCTCTAACTTATAAAACATCAAAATCAGTAGCGGGTCTCCGGTTTTGACAATAGATAAATATGGCCCATAAGGCTTAAGAAAATCGTGTTATATAGCCGGTAAGCAATTTTATTCGAAATGAATGACGTTAAATGACTATTTTAAAAAAGGCGTGCACTGTCGAAAAAAAGGCGGAGTCAACATTCAATGATACGGTGCTTGTTGACGCGGATGTTGTTTCAAAAGGTGACCGGAAGAGGCAGCAAATCCGGAAAACTGTTGCCGAAGAAGTACCAATTGCTCTTTCTTACGATGGTACGACGCAAGCTGTTTTGATGGCTTCACCTGACGATCTTGTAGACTTTGCCTATGGGTTCAGTTTGACGGAAGAATTTATCAACGACCCTGACGAGATTGAAAATATCGATATTGTTCCTTTGTTACGGGGAATAGATGTGCAGATCGCTTTGCGGGTTGATCGGCGTGAGGCGTTTCGCAAACGTCGTCGTTCTATGTCAGGTCCTGTCGGTTGTGGTCTTTGCGGCATAGAATCAATTGACGCGGCAATGCGCGATATCAGCGAAGTAAAACGGACAGGCGTTCATTTTGACCAGGATGAGATTTTTACCGCAGCACATGAAATTTGCGAAAAACAGATTCTGAACAATGCAACAAGAGCAGTTCATGCCGCTGCTTTTTATGAAAAAAATAAAGGGATAATTGCAATTCGCGAAGACGTCGGCAGGCACAATGCGCTCGACAAACTCTGCGGCCATCTGTTTTACAATCGCAAAGATGTCAGTTCCGGTTTTATTGTAGTAACCAGCCGTTTGTCTGTTGAAATGGTACAAAAAGCTGCAGTTTCAGGCGTTTCTACGCTGGTAGCAGTGTCTGCAGCAACTGCGGAAGCCATTCGAATAGGTCAAAAGTGCAACATGACATTAATTGGTCGCACTAGAGAGAAGGACTTCGAAATTTATTGCGGCAAAGAATGGATTATCTGATCCATCTCAAGTCGCAATTTATTACGCATCGGCACAAAATGACCGCATGCGAAAAACATAAGCGCGCATATCCTTCATGCACGCCGAAATCCTCAAACCTCAATTCAATCCCATTACAGCAAAGGCGATTGCAACATTCGTGCTAACAATCATCATCGAATAGAACACTGCAATTTTCATCATATCAGCCATGATATCACCTCTATATCTCTCGTATCACAATATGTTACAACACGTAATATAACAATGTGTTATAAATCGGGCAATCGCAGAAAGTTCCATAAATTTTTTGAAAATCCCGTAATTTCACGGTTTTTTCGCAATTTCAGGGCAAGCTCTTAATGCTTGATCAGGATGATTGCCTGTTTTCTATCACTTTTAGGCCACGTTGGTTACTTTTTTGTAAAATTTCGTGAGCATGTTTTAAAACTTTATGGGGTGGTACGATATTTTCATCACCTTCGCGCAAGCTTCGTTTTCTATTTTTGTAAACAACTTGAAGGTAAGGACAAATGTAAACGCATTGTCGTGCCTTTTTCGCGTTAAGGAGAATAACGTGCAGCAAAGCGCCGTAAACTCGATTGGCAAAAGCAGTAAATTTTCCGGAAGCGATATCGGTTTCGCTGCCGGTATTGTCATCATTCTGACGGTGCTGTTTTTGCCTGTTCCATCATTCGTTCTCGATATGGGGCTATCTTTTTCGATAGCATTCTCGGTTCTGATTTTGATGGTGGCGTTGTGGATCCAACGTCCGCTTGACTTTTCCGCCTTTCCGACGGTGCTGCTTATCGCAACGATGCTGCGTCTGTCACTCAATATTGCAACGACACGCGTTATTCTCACCCATGGAGATGAAGGCTATACCGCTGCCGGTCATGTCATTCACGGGTTTTCACAATTCGTGATGGGCGGTGACTTTGTTATCGGTCTTGTTGTCTTTGCTATCCTCGTCATTGTAAATTTTCTGGTTATTACCAAAGGTGCAACGCGTATTGCGGAAGTCGGTGCACGTTTTACCTTGGATGCTATACCTGGCAAACAAATGGCGATTGACGCCGATCTTTCCTCCGGTTTGATTGATGAAAAGCAGGCTCAGGTTCGTCGTCGCGAGCTTGAAGAGGAAAGCTCCTTTTTCGGTTCTATGGATGGTGCTTCCAAATTCGTTCGTGGTGATGCCGTCGCCGGTCTTATTATTACAGCCGTCAATATTTTTGGCGGCATTGTTATCGGTGTTACCCGCCATGGCATGGATGTCTCGCAGGCAGCCGACGTTTTCACAAAACTATCGGTTGGTGACGGTCTGGTAACCCAGATACCGGCTTTGATTGTTTCTCTTGCTGCCGGTCTTCTTGTTTCAAAAGGCGGCACACGCGGCTCAACCGAAAAAGCGGTGTTCGGCCAGTTGGGTGGTTACCCGAAAGCTTTGTTTGTTGCCTCGATCCTGCTTGCAGTTTTGGGGCTCATGCCGGGATTACCTGCATTTCCGTTCTTGACGATTGCCGCTCTTCTTGCCGGTATCGGTTTTTCAATTCCGCGGCGCCTACAGCGTCAGGCAGCCGAAGAACAGGCTTTGAAGGCTCAGGAAGATGCCATAGCCCAAAAAGAACAAAGCCAATCTGTCAAGGCTTCGCTTGAAAAACCGGCTATCGAACTTGTATTGGGTAAACAATTGGCCACGCGTTTGTTGCCTCATCAGACAGAGCTAGCGAACCGCGTTGCCAAAATGCGGCGCAAATTCGCAACCGATTTCGGCTTTGTTATTCCGGAAATCGAAGTCACAGACGATTACAAAACTCCGCCAAAATCCTATCAGATCAAATTGCATGGTACGGTTGTTGCCTCTTATGAAATGCGCATTGGTGATGTTCTGGTTATGCTTGGCGATAAACCGGCTCCAAAACTCCCCGGTGAGGAAGTGCGTGAACCGGCATTCGGAATGCGTGCTTTTGCGACTTCTGAAACATTCCGTTCCGAACTTGCACGTGAAGGATATATGGCCGTTGATAATCTTTCGGTTCTGCTTACCCATTTGAGCGAGGTTCTGCGCAATAATCTGGCCCAATTGTTATCTTACAAGGATATGCGTATACTGCTTGAGCGTTTAGGACCTGAATATCGTAAGCTTCTTGAAGAAATTTGCCCGGCACATCTTTCCTATTCAGGTTTGCAATCGGTTTTGAAATTGTTGTTGGCAGAACGTGTTTCAATCAGCAATCTCGACCAGATTCTTGAAGCGATCGCTGAAATTGCACCGCATGTCCGCCGTGCAGAATTGATCGTCGAACATGTTCGTATGCGTATGTCTCAACAGATATGTGGCGATTTGTCCGATAATGGTGTATTGAATGTATTGCGGCTTGGCAGTCATTGGGATCTGGTCTTCCATCAGGCATTGAAACGTGACGCCAAAGGCGAGATCGTCGAATTCGATATTGATCCGAGAGAACTTGAAAAATTCGGTGCGCAGGCTACAACTGCTATTCGCAAACATATGGAAAAAGGCGAGAGATTTGTTCTCATTACTTCTCCGGAAGCACGGCCTTATGTTCGTATGATTATTGAGCGGTTGTTTGCAACCCTTCCTGTTCTCTCTCACGCGGAAATTGCCCGTGGTGTCGAGGTCAAGACTTTGGGGACAATTGCCGATTAGAAGGAATAGAACATGTCCTTTGCACTTTTGCCTATAGATCAGCTGGTGATCATCGCAATGCTGATCTTTGCGCGTGTAGGGGCCTGTCTGATGTTGATGCCGGGGATATCGAGTGCGCGTATCCCGATGAACTTCAGACTTTTTCTGGCAATAGCATTTTCGTTGATTATGGTGCCACTTTCGGGGTCCAATTTTACCACCGTTGCTCAAAACCCGACTTTGGCAACACTGGTATCCGGAATTGTCAGTGAATCGCTTGTCGGAGCAACATTCGGTGTCATTGCGCAAGCTTATATGTGGGCGCTCCAATTCATGGCCAATATTATTGGCATGTCGATCGGTTATTCCGGTCAACCGGGAACGAGTGTCATTGAATCCATGCCGGAAACACAGGTTGCCAATATGATAACCATTGGTGCCTTGATGTTATTTTTTGCTGGCGATCTTCATATGATTGTTATCCGCGGACTTATGACATCCTATCAAGTTGTACCGGTTTCTCTCACTCCGGCGCCCCAATCGGCTTTGATCGATTTTCAGGATGCTCTGTCACAAACGTTTTTGACAACTTTGCGCATTGCTTCGCCATTTATTATTTATTCAATATTGGTGAATATTGCTGTCGGTCTTATCAATAAACTGACGCCGACAATTCCGGTCTATTTCATTTCCATGCCGTTTGTGATGTTCGGCGGGCTTTTGCTTATCTATTATCTATTGCCGGAAATTTTGACATTTTTCGGGGCAGAATATGCCTCGTGGTTGAATAGGGGGCCATGATGCCGACATCAAGTCAACGATATGCCAGGCTTTTAAAAGCGCAAAAACTGGTAAAAGCACGTGATGAAGCGGAACTTGAAGGCACGCAGACACAGCGCTCGGCATTAACTGATGAAGACCAATTCCTGTTTTCGATAATGGAACATGGTTCGGCTTCCAGTTTGTTCGACCCTATGATGGTTTCAAAACGGCTCGATAAAAACGCTCGTAAAGAGGCAATCCTTGACAATATTATTGCCCAGCAGAGAAAAACACTGCTGCAATCGACCCGTCGGTGTGACGTAATCAATGAAAAACGTAAAGTTGCAGAGGATGCGGAAGAGCGTAAAGAAATGGCGCAAATGCTTGAAGAATATGTTGCCGCAAAAATCGTCAAAGACACCAGTTTGGGATAAGCTTTATCATTTATGGTGAAAATCGAGGAAAAACTGTCTTGAACGTTTTAGCGTGAAAAGACATTTCTCGAAAATTCCAATGTCCGGCTTTTGACCGGAACAGGCTTACAAGAGGACGAATAATGGCCATTCAACCACCTTCAGACTTGGTACTTGATGTGTCAAGAGCGGCTGATCCTCTAGAATATAGAGCTTCTGTCGAAAAATTGCGCAACGCACAAAGTGCAGTGCGGGCGGCAAATCTGGAAATGTCAGGCAACGGTTTTTCGGATATGGCAAAAACCGGTGATAGTGCATCAACACCATCGCTTCCCAGTCAATATGCCAATCAGGTAAAAATAAAAGAAAAATCCGCAAACGCCGACCACACAGAAGCCTATAAAAAGTTTGAAGCTTTTATGTTGCAATCCTTCATCCAGAATATGTTCACTACCGATACTCCTTCGGTCTTCGGTAAAGGCCAAGCGGGGGAATATTGGAAATCCATGATGGCCGAATCCATGGCCAAAGAAGTGGCTGATCGCGGGGGCATCGGCGTTGCAAAAATGCTTGAACGCGATGAACAGATGAAACAGGGGCAAGTTCCCGACGGTGGCATGGAAGGGGTAGGTACAGCTTTTGGCAATCTTGCGCGGTCTGATCAGAATACTCAGGCGACCGTCGACAATATTGTTCATAGCCACGATATCAACTTCGTGCGCAAACAAATGACCGAAAATACTTGATCGTTTTATTATAAATTGTGGTAATATGCTCAATCAAAGGAGATTCAAATGTCTTTAGCTGAGCAATCAGGCGAACAAAATACAGCTTTGGCTTCGGCAAAGGCTCATATCAATGATCCGGCGGCAAGAGATGTTGCCTTGGCGCGCTTTGCAGCTGTCGTCAATTCACTTGAAGAGGTTGTTGACTATGAAACCGGTGCTCTTGAAAAGCACGAGAATCCCGATTTTAATGATATCAACGCCCGTAAAGCCCGTGGCTTACGCGATCTGAACCTGTCAATGGCCGACGTTGGCCGTTATTTTGACGATGTTGTGGAAAGCAAGGTTGAAGCCTTGCTCGGCGGTTTGCAAAAGAAGCTTGAACGCAATAGTGAATTGTTGAAGATGCATCTTGAAGCTGTGACCGAACTGTCGCAAATGATGCAGGAAGCAGCACGCGAGCAAGAGACAGATGGCACATATGATCCATTCACAGTCAATACTGGCCAGCATAAATGATTAAAACTGTTGTCATAGGCTTATGGGTTTGTATCATTGCTTTGGGGTCGCTCATGGCAGCCATCAAAGTGGGTTCTACCCCCAAACCTGCGGCAGCAGCAGAAGAAACAGCACCCACTGTCGATTTTGACCGTACCGATGTTATGAGTGTTCCAGTTTTGGCAGACGGCAAGGTTGATGGATATATTATTTCGCAACTTGTCTACACCGTCGATTCCAACGTTAAGCAAAAGGTTAATGTTCCATTGGGACTATTCGTCAATGATGCGGTTTTCAGTGCGTTGTTCGGCTCTTATTCGGATACAAAGCAGATCGAACGTATAAAATTCGATGATGTGAAACAAAAAATCATTGATGGCGTCAACCAGCGTTTTCCGGAACCTGTGATCAAGGATATAATGGTTGAACAGTTCAATTATATTCCGGCCGATCAGGTCAGAGATATGAACAAGGTGAAATAAAACCTGTTTTTTAAAATATACGGTCGGGCGAATATATATTGCACCCGATTTTTTAATCCCGATTAAAAATCATTTTTTACAACGATTCCGAATTTTAACATTGATATTCGTGGCCGAAATATTTTTTAATATTTTTGCAGTGCTGTAAATAATGACAGTACTTCGATATATTTTTTATTTCTTTAGCTCGGATATTGTATATGAGGCTGTGCGTTTGAAAAGCTCGTTTCTTGGCTGTTTTTAACTGCTGAAGTCACATAAAAACCAACTCATCGCGCTTTTAAACAGTTGCTGATATCTCAATTGAACATTTCTGCGGGTTCACTCTTCATCGCTCATTTGAATATAACCGGATTTTTGGTATCGATTACGTCCCGCAAGATGAATTGTTAGAAAAGTAATTCTTTCTGTTTCAACATTTTGCATTTGGTCGAATGGAAAATAAAAATTCGGCGGGAAATAATAGGCTATAACCGAGGAAGAGGCGAGTGAGCAAAATTATCAATTCGCGCTGAGGCTTGTAAACTCGAACCTTACCTGTTTTATCTAAAATCACAACCGGCGAAGCTACATACCCAGACTCGAATAAGACATCACGGGCGCCAATAGTGATAATCCGGCGCGACCCGAGTTCAACGACCGATAGTCTTTATCTTGAACCCGAAGTCATGAACCGGAAGTCTTACCCCCGAATTTCAAAGGTGAGCTCTATTAGTTTCCAGCTTTTTTGAGGCGTGCGTTATTCAACGCGTCTATCAATTGGCGCGTGTCAGCTTCGTCGTCCTCGGGTTTTTCGAACACAACGCTATCAAGCTCTACGCCGAAACCTTTCGGAGACATGATAAGCTTGAAATTGGCTGTAACGCCGTCGTTTGAAAATTCCATATCCAGTGTGACTGTTGGTGGCGTATCCCAGTCGAGTTCGAAACTGCCACCATTGGCAAACCGTACGGTATGCGGATAGAAGTGCAGTTCGGTGGCCGCGTCTATGATATCGCTGATATTGGCAAAATGCTCATCATGGAGATAGACGATAAAATCGGCTGGATCAACGAGCTTCAGTTCCGGTATAATTCGCGCGATCTGTTTTCCGATCATCATTTCGCGCATTTCGTGTATATCATCTTGTTTCATTTTGTTTCGTAACACTTATGTAAAAAGACTAAGGGTGAAAGTATATCCGTCAAAGTAATTTCATTAATGTATCTTCTGGCTATTGATGTACCTGATCAATTCCGCCACAGCTTGATAGAATTCCTGCGGTATAACCTGATCGACTTCTACCTGTTTATAGAGCGCCCGGGCAAGAGGTATATTCTCGATAACCGGAATATCATGCTCGACCGCAATTTCTCTGATGCGCAAGGCGAGAATATCTTGCCCTTTAGCGACGACGACAGGCGCATAATCCACCGGCGGTTTATAGCGTAATGCGACGGAAAAGTGGGTAGGGTTGGCAACGACAACAGTGGCTTTCGGCACGTTGTTCATCATCTGGCGGCGAATGCGATCACGCGCGAGCGACCGCATGCGCGCTTTGACCATTGGATTACCTTCGATTTCTTTTTGTTCGTCTTTGAGCTCTTGTTTACTCATGCGTAATTGCCGGCGCCAACTAAAACGTGACCACGCAAAATCGAAAGCAGCAATGGCTACAACGGCGACTGAAAAAGAAATCAGAAGTTTTGCAACCTCGGAGCGTATATATTCCGGCAGTGCCGAGGCGACTGTTCCCAAGGCATCGGTGAAGACAGTGTTTCCTTTGAAAAATGAAAGATAAACAATGAAGCTCACCCCGATAAGCTTTGCTACCGATTTCAAGAATTCTACAAATCCGGCTTTTCCGAAAATACGGCTGAAACCGGCAGCCGGAGAAATGCGAGAAAATTGCGGGCGTATTCTTTCACCAATAATTCGCGGTGCGTTCTGAACCATTGATGCTGCAATGCCGATAACAGGGATGATGACAAGAATAGGAACCAATGCAAGTCCCACATGACCGCCGACAAGAAGAAGGAGATGTTTGGCATCTTCCGCACCATTCAACCGCCAACTTTCAGGTCGTTCAATCCATTGCATCAGGAAATTGGATAGTTTCGACATAGCGGGAAAGGCAATAAAAATGGCAATCATGCTGTAGCCAACAAGACCGGCAAAGGTCGGCAATTCCCGCGAGAATGGTAGATTACCTTTCTCCTCAGCTTTGCTTATCTTGTGTTCGGTCGGCTCTTCGGTCTGGCTTTCCTTGTCCGGTTTGTCTTCAGCCATTTATTGTCATTCTTTAGGTTTTTCAGCTTCTTTCTCAGCTTCTTTTGTATCGCCTTCGGGTGCTTTTTTGTCGCTATCAGGTGTGCTCCCTTCGGCTCCATTTTGAGTTTCATCTGCTGCGAGACTGATTTTTCCTTCACCTGCAAGCTTGATTGCCTGCTGCGCGATTGTACGACGCGCATTGGTTATATCAGCTTGCGTAATCATGTCGTTCGGAGATTTCAGTTCCGCTTCCACCATGCGCCGGCTGCGTTGCGATAACGAGCTCAAAATAGTCTCGGTCGTATCCTTGTCAGCATTCCGCAAGGCAGTGATAATGACGTCGGAAGGTATATCGTCGAAAAGCAACAGGCGCGCCCTTGCAGACAAACGTGGAATATCTTCGAAAACAAACAGTTTGGATTTGATTTTTGCAAGATCTTCCGGATCAAGCCCGTCAAGGCTTGCAAGCATTTCGTCAATCTCGCTCTTATCCAGCTGGTTCAAAATGTTTGCAACTTCGCCGTAATGGGATTGCTCGGCAGTTTCGTTTTTCTGCATCAAAACCGGCCGCAATGCCTTATCCAGCAGTTCATCGACAACTGGCAAAACGGCCCGTAAATGTAAAGTCCGATAAATAATATCTCCGCGTTCGGCCATGGTTTGGAGAAGAAGTAGTTTTGCCGAAAGGTCGGAGGGTAGTTTTGAAACGATATAGGCAATGACTTGCGGATGTTCTTGCGAGATATGGTCTTGCAGTTCTTCAGCCGACATTTTGCCCATGATTTCCCACAGGCTTTCCTCCGGAATAGCCGGCGTGGCATTCGGATCGAGCACCGCTGCAGCTTCATCTTCCGGCAAAGTTTCCTGAACAAGATTGTCGAAACGCTCACCGGCTTGCGAAAAAGATACACCTTCAGCAAAGGCATCCTCGAACTGGTGGACCAGAACATCAAAATCGGCAAGGCTGATATTTGGTAAGGTGTGTGCTTGGCCACTCAAGCGGCGCAGGTCATCCGGTGAGAAATGTTTGAGGATTTTTGCCGCCGCAGGTTTACCCATTGCAACAAGAAGCGCCGCAACCTTCTGTTGTCCGGTCAGTCCGTCAATCACAGAAGAGGAAGTTTTCTGTGCCATTGCCGCTGCCGGAGCGGCAGGTTCTACATTTTCTGACGGTTTTTCCTGTTCTGATGACGCCATAACTGTCTTTCAAACATCTTCAAATATTTTATTTGCCAATAATCTCGGTCAAACTTACGCCAAAACGCGATGAATCATCTTCCATAACAATAACTTCACCACGAGCAATCACGCGACCGTTTACAACAATGTCGACCGGATCGCCGATTTGCTTGTCCAGTGTGATAACAGCGCCACGTCCGAGGTTCATCAAAGTTGCAACCGGCATTGTCGTACCTCCGAGAACGACCTGTACTTCGACCGGAATGCTCATAATGAGATCGGCATTGCCCGCAGGTTCACTCTGTTGGGCTTGCGTATTGGTGGTTTTCGCGCCGGCTGCCGCATTTGCACCAAAACCGCCGCCCGCACCGAAACCGGCACCGGCAGGGTTCGGCCTTGAAGCACCAAAGCCACCTGCTGCTCCCCCGGGACGAGCGCCTCCAAACGGAGCTGCTCCGCCCATTGACGGGTTCGGCTTAAATCCTCCCGGTGCAGCTGCACCGGCCGGACGCGGCGGCATTGTCGGCTTTGCGCCCATAGGTGGTGGAGTCGTTGTCGGTTTTGTATCGTCTGCCATATTCTCACCGTTTCATTGCAGTTGGACGCCGGTCGTAATTAGAATTGTACCCTGTTGCCGAGATCTGCTTTATGTACTACGCGTTGAACAAAAACCGGCAAGCCGTTGTTGCGCATTGTCTGCGGATTTGCAGAATGAGCCGGAGCGGAATTTGCTGTTGGGCCATGTGACTGGGCTGTCAATATACCGCGCAGACGGTTAAAATCTCCTTGCAACTGGTTGCGGATTGTTTCCATATGCGCAACAGAGCGGTCGACTTCACGGCGAATACGCGAGGATTCTGTAATGCGTGCATCAAGTTTTTTGTTTTCATCACGAAAATCCTGATGTTCTTCACGCAAGGCTTTGACAGCCCGATCAAGACTTGATGTTGCAGCGTGAACCTGCTCTGCGAGTTGGCGCCCCAAGCGGATTGTACTGGCAAGTTTGCGCGAGGTAACGACAAAGACACCAACTGATGTCATTGCCAGAGCAGCGCCTATAATGTTAACTATGAACCAGTTCATCATACATTTCCTCTTCTTCATCAATCGGGTCTGTAACCCGTACAGAAAAATTTGACCCAACTTTGCCCAAGGAGCATTTATAAAGCGGCTTATCGCCACTGCGTAATCTTACCTGCTTTACAGCATTGGCCGGTAGTGGCAGTACTTGCCCGATTTTTATATTCATCAAGTCTTCCAAAGTCATGGAGCCTTGGATGATATAAGCTTCGATACCGACATGTGCGCGGCTAACTTCCTGACGCAACCGTTTCGCCCAGAGCGGATCGGTGCGTGTTGAAGGAGCACGCAAAACACGTGTGACAGCTTCTTGAATCGGACGATGACAACTCCGCGGAAGAAGCAGATTGAGCGTTGTTTCAACCTCGCCCGATTTTACCGACAATACACAGGAAAACATCCGTAATTGTTCGAATTCTTCAATATCGAAATCTTGAGCATTCGTTGTCTCTTTGAAATTAAACAGCGTGCCATCACCGTTTCCGAATACATCGTCCATTGAAGCAGACAACACTTCAGCCAATGTTTCGCCGGTTTTTGTTTCGACCGGACTGAAAGGCCGTCCATTACGGTTGAGGATTGCCGGCTCGGCTGCCCCGAAAAAGGCATCTGTTGCAATGCTCACGAGATTTGCGTCCAGAACAAACAATACGTCACCACCCCAATGGTCTGCTTCGAACCTTACAACGAGTGTATCCCCGGTAATAATTTTCGGGAGTGCATCCGCTTTCAGTGTGTCAAGCGATTTAACTTCTATAGTGAAAGTAGCAGACGTATATTGCGCCAACCTTGCGCATAAATTTGTTGCAGCATCACCAAAGACATGTTGGAACGATTGAAGATCGTCACTTGATATGCCGGCCGCACGCAAAATATGCTCGGCAAGAACATCCTTCTTCTTTTCTTCTGCCGATTCAGGTGCTGCCTCCGGTTTGGCTGCGTCGGAAGAAGTTTGTCCTGCCGCTCCGGTTGTTGCCTTGGCTTTATCTGGGGTTGCTTCCGACATATTTTATGCAGCCTCTTTCGTTGCCGGTTGACCGGAGATTGCTTCTTGTTCAACGACATCAATTGTCGGACGATCTTTTGCAGAAATTGTTTTACGCCCGTATTCAAGGGCAATTTGTGGCATTGCGCCATTCATATAGGCCAACAATGTTTGTTTGATCACAGTATAAATGCGGGTTTTTTTGCCACGCACAAGTTTGATCTTCGAAGCAATCGGAGCAAATACGGCATAAGCAAAGAAAATACCACCAAAGGTACCAACCAGAGCGGCGCCAATATAATGGCCTAAAACTTCAGGCGATTCATTAAGGTGTCCCATTGCCTTGACGACACCAAGAACAGCAGCAACAATACCTAAAGCAGGCAGTGCATCAGCCACGGTTTGCAAAGCCGAAGCCGACTTCAATGCATCTTGCGAAATCGTGTGGATTTCTTCATCCATCAAAGCTTCAATTTCGAATGGACGGGCGTTGCCGACAAGAATAAGACGGCAATAATCGCAAATAAAGTTGGTGATGGAGTCATCTTTCAATATCGTTGGATATTGCTGGAAAATGGAAGACTCTTTCGGATTGTCGAAGTGGCCTTCAACTTCCGAACGTGATTTCGAACGCATTTCCCGCATTAATGCATACAAAAGCCCGAGCAACGAAAGATAGTCCTTTTGCTTGGGAACAGCTTCCTTCATTGCTTCCAATGTTGCTCTTATCGTATCTTTAATGACGGAAAACGGATTGGCAATGATGAATGTTCCGAATGCAGCGCCCAAGATAATGACAAATTCCCAAGGCTGCATAAGAACCGATACATGCCCTCCCATCGCCATGAAGCTTCCGAGGATACAGCCAAGTGCAATTGCTAGTCCTAGAATAACACCCAACGCAAACGCTCCTATCTCTTAATTCAACGAATGTATAGAATAGCGGGCTTGTGTGAAGCTTGCCATATGAAAATCTATCATTCGTAAGTGACAATAACGCATGTTTCTTGCCAGAACGCTAAAAAACAGGCATTCTTGATATTATATATAATAATAAAGACTATTATGGTATATTCATTTACGTCTGAAAGTTGCGATAAAAACAGAGCAGCTTTGTTGTAACAGTGAGTTCAGCTTCGGGCAAGCTTCATCCGTTACACAAGATTTACTGAGGAAAGGTAATCCTATGATTGGCACTTATGTCAGCTATAGAAGTACAATTGATAATATGTCGAAAACGCTTAACCGGGTTATGAGCGAACCCAATGTCAAGCGCGAAACAGATTATTACACTCAGAACATAAAAAGCGTAAAAACAGTTGACGATTTTCTTGGTGATACGCGCCTTTTCAATTATGCGATGAAGGCTTACGGCCTTGAAGATATGATCTATGCAAAAGGCATGATGCGCAAGGTTTTAACCGACGCGAATTATGCCACAGCTCTTACAGACAAGCGTTATCAACAATTTGCCGCAGCTTTCAACTTCAACAAATATGGAGATAAGGCCACTTCACAAGACAGTGCAACAAAAGCTGCAGTCAATAAATACATGCAGCAGACACTGGAAACAGAAGTGGGTGACCAGAATGAAGGCACACGTCTAGCACTTTATTTTACGCGTACTGTTGGTGGCATGGCTCAAAACGGAACCTTGTCAAAAGAGGATTGGGCTTATCAGATTATTTCGGATAAAGCACTTTCCGAGGTTGTCTATACGGCTCTCGGTATTCCCGACAGCGTGCGCGGTTCCGATGTCGAAGCGCAAAAACGTCTTCTCGAACAGCGCATGGACTTTGATGATTTGGCTGATTCAACCAAATTGGAAAAATTCATCGGCCGGTTTTCGGCAATGTATGACGCCAAAAACCAACCGCAGGTAAGTCCTGCATTAACTCTTCTGCAAAGCACAAATACGGGGAGCACATTCGGTTTTTCGAATGCCTCGATGATTGCAATGCAGTCGCTTAAACCGGGTGGCAATTGATCATAGCGCTTTTGCGTTGATCTTTTGTTCACCCATTCGCAAGCCGGACGGCTTAAAACTGTCCGGGCAGGAAAGGACAAAGATTGATGCAAAATCCGATCTATGTCGGTGTTTCGGGGCAAATCAGCTTAGAAAAGCGCATGGAAACCATTGCGCGCAATATGGCCAATGTAAACACAACAGGTTATCGCTCGGAGGAGATGAAATTTGCTTCTCTCGTTTCGCCTGTCGCCCGTGACAATAACCAGAATGTAAATTTTAGCAGTGCCGGCCAAACCTATATTTCAACCAATCGCGGTCCGGTAACACAAACCGGTAATCCGCTGGATGTAGCGGTGAACGGCGATTCCTATTTTTCATTACAAACGCCTACAGGTCAGGTCTATACCCGTGACGGGCGCATGATTATGACACCCGAAGGTGGCCTTGTTTCAGTGCAAGGTTATCCATTTCTGGATAATGGCGGCGCACCGATACAGATTGATCCGGCAAACGGAACTCCAAGAATTGCCGCTGACGGCGCAATTTATCAGAACAATTTGCAGGTTGCAGCCATCGGGCTTTATCAATTCCAGCCTGATAGCAAGTTGAGCTATGGCCCGAATGCTTCGGTCGTGCCTGACAAAGCCCCCATACCCATGCAGGGAGACGCCGCCAATGGCGTTGTGCAAGGCTTCCTCGAAAATTCCAATGTGAATGGCGTTGTCGAAATGACACGCCTTATCGAAGTTTCAAGAGCCTTTGAACGTGTTGAAGCGATGATGCGCCAGCAAGAAGAAAGAAGCACGCAGGCAATCCAGACATTGGGTGGCAAAAATCAATAACGGCTAGCTTGTCGGCAAATTTATAAGTTTAGGCTATCAGATTCACAGAAAGCACTGTCATGGAAAATATCGGACAAAAAAGTGAGGACTTAAGCATTTCCCGTAAAAATGCGCTCTCTTTACTTGTCGCATTTGCCGAGCAGGAAAAACGCCAACAGTCGCCTCTAGTCAGTAAAGGCGGAATGGTCAGTGATGTCTCGCGTGTTGCTGTTGCTGCCCGTGGTCTTTCCGATTCTGTAGCTCTTGGTGATAATGTTTTGATCGATTGCGGGCATAATATGGCTCGCGGTGAAATTATCCGTGTCAACGAAGATCATGTGTTGATCAAGCCGTTTGATGAAACTGTTGTTCCGGCACTCAATGCCTCGGTATTTCCGAATGGTCCTCTGTTGGCTTCGCCCGACAAATCATGGAAAGGTCGGGTCGTCAATGCTTTGGGGGAAGCAATTGACGATCTTGGCCCGATTGTTACAGGTGAAAACAAAATGCCGGTTGAAACCCATGCCGTGCCGGCTTTGAAAAGAGCACGTGTCGGCAAAGGATTACGCACAGGCGTCAAGGTTATCGATATTTTCACGCCTCTTTGTTTTGGTCAACGTATTGGTATTTTTGCCGGTTCCGGTGTCGGAAAATCGACATTGTTGGCAATGATGACTGCGACCGATGATTTCGATACAGTCGTTCTGGCATTGACGGGCGAACGTGGTCGTGAAGTTCGCGATATGCTTGATGACACGATGAAAGGAAAACTTTCCAAAGTTGTCACAGTCGTTGCAACGGGTGATGAAAGCCCGATGATGCGCCGCCTTGCGCCTGCAATGGCGACAACCATAGCTGAATATTTTTGTTCGTTGGGCGATAACGTATTATTGATGGTCGATTCCATTACCCGTTATGCGCTCGCTGCCCGCGAGGTGGCAATTGCAGCAGGTGAGCCGCCGGTTTCCCGTGGTTTCCCGCCGAGTGTATTCAGTGACTTGCCACGTTTGTTGGAACGCGCTGGTCCGGGGCCGGAAGGAAAGGGGTCAATTACTGGCGTTTACGCGGTGCTGGTTGATGGGGATGACCATAACGACCCGATTGCCGATGCCATTCGTGGTATTTTGGATGGTCACATTGTTCTAGACAGGGCCATTGCCGCCCAAGGCCGTTATCCGGCAATCGATATTCCCGGTTCGATTTCGCGTCTTGCCCCGCATAGCTGGACTGCCGAACAGAAAAAGCTTGTAAAAAGTTTGAAAGAGATGATTTCGCGTTATGAAGAAACACGCGATTTACGTGCTATGGGCGCCTATCATCCGGGGTCTGATCCGGTGCTTGATCAGGCTGTCGTTCTGGTGCCACGAATTTATGAGGCAATGAACCAGTCTCCGGATACGCCGGTTTCCCGTGATCCTTATGATGATCTTGCCAAAGCCCTGAAAAATCAGGCGGCGTAAACGACGCGCAGGAGAATTCCACTTATGACTGATATCACAAATTTTGGTTCATCTTTTCCGAACTTCGGTAATGCCGATCATCAAAGTTTTGGCGGTTTCAGGATGAAAAGTCGTGCGAATAAAAAACGCAGTGACGACACAGAACGGGAATTATCAAAGCTTCTACAGGATCTCGAACATATCGAAACCGATAGAATAAATTCTGATGAACTCCGTAAAAATCGGAACCAGCATTGGTTGTTCTGGCGCAATCCTGATGAAATTGACACGCCAGAAACGATTGACCGTGTAGACCCATATGCCAAACAACATTCCGGTATTTTTAAAAGAATAATCGGGGTCATTTCCGCGGGTTTTGCCGGACTCCAGTCATTGACGATTGCAAATTCTGCTGCCGGTTCGTCGACAGGTACGCTCTTCGGCATTTTCAATTCGGTCGATTCAATGTTGCGAGCTTTTGGCGTTGCCGTAGCCATCGGGTGCGGGAGCTTGCCATTTGTCGTTTATGCTTTCCAGATTGGCGGGCAAGGTGGAGCTGCAACACCTGATAGCCAAACGGTTGCGGTCAGCACGTTCAGGCCACATGAAGGTTGGTTTAAACGCGAGCGGTTCGAAGGCATTGACCGTGTTGATCCTTATGCACCACGTGATTACGATTCACAAAAAGCAATTATGTCGAACGGGAAGGGGCTTCCCAAAGCTGAAAATCCGGATGAAACGGATGGAAGTTTGAAACCCACCGCGCCACAATCCAAAAATTATGTGGTCAAGGATGTTATCGACGGGATGGCCATGATCGAATATGATCAGGGCTATTGGTTTGCAAGACCGGGCAGCAAACTTCCCGACGGAAGCTATTATATAAGAGTTACGAATGATAGCCAGAATGGAAAAGTTGCATTGAAGACCTCCAGAGGAATTGTTCCTGTCCATCACTGAAAAAGACGTTATGACGCGTTATACTTCCGTAAAAATATCAATATTGATGAATGTGGATAAAAATCATTTGTTTTCGAAAAAAATATTTCAAACAAACAAAGAAGGACGATTTTTAACAAATTGTATTCAGCCTGAAAATTGTATTCCTATTGCGATGACTATTAAAAAAAATGACTATTAGCAAAATTGGCGTGAGCTCCATGTTTTTTGAAGCTCATTTCACTGAAAAAAATACAAGTCAAGCCCTATTTTCGAGGATTCGAAATTCCAAAAAAATTATTCAGTGTTCTATAATACATTGAATTTGTTACATTATATTTTATTTTTATAAAAATGTCGCGAACGCAAGTCTCGCGCAAGTTTAACCGCCTATTGTTCAAACTGTTCAAGAGAGTATGTGACAATGGATCCGGTAAATCTTTTCAATTTAGCAAATAAACAAGCCGACTGGTTGGCAGCACGCCAGAAGACCGTGGCAAGTAACGTTGCGAACGTGAATACGCCCGGATACAAGGCGCGCGAAGTTAAAGATTTTGCTGCCATTCTCAACAATGACACTATGGCGATGGCCGTGACAAACAGCAAACACATGGATGTCACGGATAATGGCATGGAATCTCATGCAATCCGGCCGGAAGAGACGATTGAAACCACGCATTCGGGAAATAACGTCAATCTCGAAGAAGAGATGCGCAAAGGTGGTGAAATCGGCCAGCAAATGTCACTCAATACCGTTATTGTAAAAGCTTTTCATCGCATGATGATGGCTACAGTTAAAGGAGGATCGTGATCATGTCTGATCCACTTGTTGCCGCTGGACGTGTCGCAACAACGGGCCTTGCAGCCCAATCTACACGCCTTCGTATTATTGCGGAAAATATGGCCAATGCCAATTCGACAGGAGATACTGCTGCCGCAAACCCTTATCAGCGCAAGACTGTCAGCTTTGAAGCAGCTCTCAATCCTTATGAAGATGCGCAAGGCGTCGAAATTGCGCGGATTTCTACCGATAAATCACCTTATATTGTCAAATACGAGCCGGGTCATCCGGCGGCCGATGCAAACGGTTATGTAAAATATCCGAATGTGAATGCAATTGTTGAAATGGCAGATATGCGTGAAGCCAACCGGTCTTATGAAGCAAATCTACAAGTTATTCGTCAGGCCCGGGATCTTGTATCCCAGACAATTGACCTGCTGAGAGGTTAATAAGTTGAATACCATATTGATAAATAAAGATGAAAATCTTTCCAAGCTCGAAGAACAATTGAGTAATAATGAAATCAATATCAAAGGACAGATTATAAAGATTAGCGATAAGAGTAATTATAAAGCCAATCTCGAAGTTATCTGCCGGTCTGCACATCTGCTTGCGAATGCACTGAAAATGACGGGGATTTGATAATGATACAGTCGTTAACATCAGCAACAACACGTGCCGCTCTTGAAAGGTTGGGGCAATCATACGGCGCAAATGCCAGCCAGACAACTTCTTTAGACACGCAAGCTTCAGGTCAGGCTCAGGGTGTAAAAAGTCCTAGTTTCGATCAGGTACTCGCTGAAGTTAGCGGAGCGGTCGGAAATAATCTTGAAAAGGCCGAAAGCCTTTCAATGCAGAAAATGGAAGGTGGAGACGTGTCGGTTCGTGAAGTTGTCAATTCGGTTATGGATGCCGAACGCTCATTGAATACGGCAATCGCCATCAGAGACAAGATTGTTCAGGCTTATCTCGAAGTCAGCCGTATGCAAATCTGACGGAATAGTTCGGGTGACAGGTGAACAGGAAAGTAAAATAAAGGGAAAAGTCCAATGGTTATGAGATCTTTATCAATTGCGGCCACCGGTATGAACGCCCAGCAGACCAATCTTGATGTGATTGCAAACAACATCGCAAACATCAACACCACTGGTTACAAACGTTCCCGCGCCGAATTCAGCGATCTTATGTACACGACAGATCGTGCCGTTGGCGTTCCCAATATGATGAATGAAGCAACCATTCCGGAAGGTGCAATTGTCGGCCTTGGTGTTCGCACTGCTGCAGTTCGTAAAAACAACATGCAAGGTTCGTTCGTCCAGACAAACAATTCATTGGATCTGGCCATCAGAGGGCGTGGTTATTTTGAAATTCAGGATCCGAACGGAAATACTTTTTACACCCGTTCCGGTGCATTCAACCTGAATGAAAACGGACAGGTTGTTACCCTTGATGGTAACCTTGTCCAGCCGGTCATTACCGTTCCGAATGAAATCGGTAAGAACGGTGTAATTACAGTAAGTGCCGATGGTCGCGTCACCTATCAGCCGGATGCGGACGCTGCACCGGTTGAAGCCGGTCGTCTCAACATGATCAATTTTACCAATGAGGCAGGTCTCGAGCCGGTTGGCGATAACCTGTTTCGTGAAACACAGGCTTCCGGCGCACCGATTGCAGGTAATCCGGGTGAAGAAAACTATGGCACGATCATGCAGGGCTATCTTGAAGCTTCCAACGTAGATCCGGTCAAAGAAATTACGGAATTGATAGCGGCTCAACGTGCTTATGAAATGAATTCGAAAGTTATACAAGCCGCAGATGAAATGTCGGCAGTTGTTTCGAAGAATTTAAGGTAATTTAAAATGAAAAAGCTTTCTCTCCTTCTTGCCGGTTTATTGTTGTCGACTGCGTCGATAACGCAAGCCTATGCGGATAGGATAGGCTTTCTCGTTCCGACCACGACAGTCTATGCAGGCCAGCCTGTAAGCAATGTCGGGCTCAGCGAAAGGATGTTTTACATCAAGGTTGATGCGGCACCTTTATATGTAACCGATGTCAAGCAGGCTTTGAACAAGGTTGCAAAAAGGACATTGCCAGCAGGCCGCCCGATCTCGTTATCATCTTTGGGTGATCCTGTTTTGGTTGAACGTGGTCAAACTACGAAACTTGTTTTCAGTGCCGGTGATCTTGTCATCACCGCTTCAGGTGTTTCGATGGAACCCGGCAGTGCAGGCGATTATATCAAGGTTCGCAATGTCGATTCGGGTCGCATTGTGAGCGGTACAATCTTGTCTGACGGCAGTGTCAGGGTAGGTGGACAATGATTAGTTGTTCGTTAAAGATTGGTCGTTCTTTAGGAATTGTTGCGGCTTTGCTGATGGGTATTATGCCCGCATTTGCCGATGAAGGTGGTCGCAATGTGCGTCATTTCAATTCCGAAGCGGCATCGGATGCTTCATGGCTCGGTTCGGGGGGCGATCCGGCAAAGATGCGCTATTCCGACCTTTCTCGCCCCGGCGTTGTTGCAAGATTGAAAGATATTGCTGAAATTCAGGGTGTTCGTGAAAACCAGCTTGTCGGTTACGGCTTGGTTATCGGTCTTAATGGCACCGGCGACTCTTTGCGTAATTCGCCTTTTACCGAACAATCCTTGCGCGCCATGCTTGACAATCTGGGAATTAGTCCGCCGGCTGGTGCTTCGCGTGCAAATAATATTGCTGCGGTTATTGTTACCGCCGATATTCCGCCTTTTGCGACCCCTGGTTCAAGAATTGATGTCAGTGTTTCGTCACTGGGCGACGCAAAGTCATTACAGGGTGGTACACTGGTTATGACACCGCTTCTTGGTGCTGATGGCGAAACCTACGCCGTTGCACAAGGCAACATGATCATTTCGGGCTTTGCCGCAAAAGGTAATGCAGAAACTGTAACGCAAGGCGTTCCGACGTCAGGTCGTATTCCGAATGGTGCGTTGGTCGAGCGTAAAGTTGAAGGCAATTTCAACCGCGATGCCGATATTGTTCTGGAATTGCATAATCCTGATTTTTCAACAGCTATCCGCGTTGCCGATCTGGTCAATGTTTTTGCCAATAAACGCTATCATCAAAGCGTTGCAAAAGAACGCGATGCCAAAACGGTTGTTTTGAAAAAACCGGCAAGTATTACTGCCGCCCGTTTCATTGCAGAAATCGAGGGACTGCCTATCCCGACAGACGAAGTTGCCCGTGTTGTTGTTGATGAACGTACAGGTACTGTTGTTATAGGTGAAAAGGTTCGTGTATCGCGCGTTGCCATTTCCCACGGCAGTTTGACAGTTCGTGTTACTGAAACGCCTTACGCTTCACAGCCCGAGCCGTTCAGTGAAACAGGTGACACAGTCGTTTTGCCGCAAACAGCCGTTGATGCAAATGAACAGACCTCCAATATCGGCATTCTGGGTGGTACCAATCTTGATAATCTGGTTAAAGGTTTGAACCAGATCGGTGTCAAGCCCACCGGCATCATCGCCATCTTGCAGGCGATTAAAACTTCCGGTGCACTTCATGCGGAGCTTGTAGTTCAATGATCGGATCGCGGCGTAAAGTTCTTGCAGTTCTGGGCTTGGTTCCTTTTTTAGGGCTAATGAACAATGCTTTGGCTCAAAAGGGCGGGGCATCGGGCACCAATAAAGCATCAACAGTTCCGCCAGCTCCTGCTGCACCTTCTGCGCAGCGCGGACTTCCATCTGCCAATGCTTCACAGGATGAAATCGAAAAGTTCTGCGGCAATATCGACAGTCAGGCAGCCGATGCCCGTTTTGAATTGCAGAGCCAGCAATTACAACAATTGCGCATGCAGATTGATGATCGCATCAAGGTTCTGGAAGAAAAACGCGAGGAATATGAGAATTGGCTGAACAAGAGAAACGAATTTCTGGCAAAAGCTCAGGATTCATTGGTCAATATCATTTCCAAAATGCGTCCGGATGCTGCAGCTGCCCAATTGGCACTGGTGGATGATTTTGCGGCTGCCGCCATTATGTTGAAACTGACGCCGCGTGTCTCGAGTGCCATTATGAATGAATTGCCACCGGAAAAGTCGGCAAATCTGACCAAAGTTCTGGTCAGCGCACAAAAACTTCCGCCGGAAAACAAGCCGGCGCCAAAGGCTGTAAAAGCAGGCCAATGAAGAAAGTTGAACAAATGAAAAACGTTTTAGACATCCGTAAATCAAGAGTCGCGCTTATCAGTGTCGTTCTGGCAACGGTTGCGCTTTCTGGCTGTTCTTACAATACAAAGGACTTCAACTCGGTGCCTGACTTTTCGCCGGTTCGGGCAGATCTTGGTTATGCACCGTCGATGAACCCCGACATTTATCCGACAAAACCGAAAGAAAGCAAATATTCGCTCTATCGGTCTTCATCAAACAGCTTTTACCGCGATCCTCGCGCAATGAAACCGGGGGATGTGCTCACTGTTCAGATTTTGATTAATGACCGTGCCAATTTGAATAACAAGAGCGATTTGAAACGTGATGCCAATGGCAAATATACCTTGGGTGCAACCTATCCGTTGATCGGCAAAAATGGTGGTAGCGTGAATGGCGATTCAACTGCACACTCGAAAGGCGATGCAAAGGTTGAACGTAAAGAAGATATCAAATTGTCGGTTGCCGCGGTCGTTACCGATGTTTTGCCAAACGGCAATCTGGTCATTAACGGCTCGCAGGAAGTTCGCGTCAACTATGAATTGCGTGTTCTCAATGTTGCAGGCGTTGTTCGTCCGCGTGATATTACCGGTAATAACACCATCGAATACGATAAAATCGCTGAAGCCCGTATTTCTTACGGCGGCCGTGGTCGCATGAGCGAAATTCAGCAGCCACCTTATGGCCAGCAGATTATGAACCAGATATCACCGTTCTGATGATATTGGCGAATATGATGATAAAGGGAGCTTCGTCTTCAACCGGCTCCCTTTATTTTTAAGTCTTGGATAAAGGCTTGAAAGCTTGGCACTTTAAGGTTTATTCATCTATTTTTCGATAGAATAATAAGCTATAATTAGGCGCAAATGCCTTTAATGTTAACCTAAGAGGTTTTTATGGCTGGCGAGCCTGAAAAAGGTGATGGAAAAGCAAAAAAAGACAGTGGCATCAAGGCACTGCTTCTTGCCGGTATTATTTTGACCTTGGTTGCCGCTGGTGGCGGCTGGTTTTTGGGAACGCAGATCGGCAAGGAAATTGCGCCCCCTCCGGTTGAACCAAAAAATCAGGCCCAAAAAACAGCCGATACAATTGCTTCCAATAGCAGTGTTACGGTTTTGACGCCAATTCTCACCAATATGGCAGCGCCCAACAATGCATGGATTCGTGTGGAATGTTCGCTTGTATCCCAACCGGGAGAGGTGCTTGCACCTTCTGTTGCAGCTGAAATATCCAACGATTTTCTGGCGTTTTTGCGAAACAGTACAATTGCCCAGATCAAGGGTGCATCCGGCCTCATGAATCTTCGCGAGGATCTGGTTGATAGGGCCCGTACCCGTTCAAAGGGTAAAGTAACCAATGTGTTGATTTCCAGCCTGGTGATCGAGCAATGAAACGGCTCTTCCTGTTTTGTCTGGTTATTTTACTTTTTGACGTTGGCAGTGCCTTTGCGCAGGAAACCAATGCCGCTGCACAGGCAACTTCCGGCAATTCGTTGTCAAATCTGTTGCCTCAGGCAGGCGGGTCGATAAGCGGGCGCATTGTTCAACTTTTCGGTTTGTTGACGGTTCTTTCCGTTGCACCGGGATTGCTCATAATGGTAACAAGCTTTACCCGCTTTGCCATAGCGTTTTCGCTCTTGCGTTCCGGCCTTGGTTTACAAACGGCTCCTTCCAATCTTGTCATGATATCGCTTGCTTTGTTCATGACTTTTTATGTTATGGCGCCAACCTTCAATCAGGCTTGGACCGGTGGTGTTCAACCGCTTATGAATAATGAAATAACCGAGCAACAGGCGGCAGAGCGCATCGGCCAGCCATTTCGTGAATTCATGCTCAGTCAGGTGCGGGAAAAGGATCTTGATCTTTTTGTCGACCTTGCAGACCCCTCGTTTCATGTGGGGTCGGGAGAACAGGTTGATTACCGTGTTCTCGTGCCCGCTTTTATGATTTCCGAATTGCGCCGTGGTTTTGAAATCGGTTTTCTCATTGTTTTGCCATTTCTGGTTATCGACCTTGTCGTTGCAACTTTGACAATGTCTATGGGCATGATGATGTTGCCGCCGACTGTTATATCACTTCCCTTTAAAATTCTGTTTTTCGTTTTGATTGACGGGTGGAATTTGCTTGTGGGCAGCCTTATCCGCTCTTTTAGCTGAATGAAATTGCTGCGAAAGACATTTTTTAAAAAAAGTTCAAAAAGGCCTTTATTTTTATTGGTAAGCCGACTAAATATAAGGCGTGACAGGTTAGTGAGGTGTTTTAAAAGAACACCGACAAAACTGAT
>NZ_CAMLFE010000001.1 GCF_946479275.1 uncultured Bartonella sp. | reverse complement strand
TCGTTGACGAACATCGCAAGGCAAGTGGCGGCGAAAAAGCAAATGCCATGTTGTCGGACATGACACGTCCTGCGGCTGAATAAGCCCATTATCAGGCTAATTTTAGAACAAAAGAAAAGCCCGACTTAACGGTCGGGCTTTTCTGTATATTAACGTCTAAAAAATTTTCGAGCTTGAAAGAGGAGAACCGGTTTTTACAAAGAAATTGTTCAATCGGTTATCAATTCAGATATTCGGAAATTTCAATCAGATTTAAATCCGGGTCACGTATGTAAACGGAATGGATTTTTCCATTCGCTCCCGTGCGTTCGACAGGACCTTCAACAATAGGACAGTTGTTCTTTTTCAATTGCGTAATGACTGTATCGAGGGGAAGTTTTGATATGCAACAGAGGTCCAGACTTCCCGGAACGGGCAGGTGGGCCTTAGGTTCATATTCTTTGCCATATTGATGGAGATTGATCTTCTGGTTCCCGATGCGGAGTGCAAAACGATTTTCTCCGAACAATTCGAGCTTATGTCCTAAAATTTCAGTGTAAAAGCGTTTGGTCGCTTCCAAGTCGAAACAAGTCATCACGATGTGATCAATGCGATCTATGAACATAATGAACCTCCATAAATTTAAAAATATACGACAAAAAGCAAAATTGTTTCGTAATTTTAAGAAATATATTTTCAAGAAAAATATATTTGTTGTTTAAAGTAATTTTTGAATGGAAAATAAAACAATCAAACAGATGTAGAAGAATTCAAAAAAGAAATAGTTATTCGAATAATTATAATATTTATCCGTTCGAAGGAATGGGTGAGTAACCGAAATAAGTCGTTTTAAAAAAATAAATTGAATCAAATGGGAAAATTAGACTTGAACCAATTCCAATAATTTCCCTTGACCATTTTTCAATAGATTTGCTTCAAGAAAACGTCAATTGTTTTGATAAACGAGCGAGTCACGGTTTGACGAATATCTCCAGTAAAACTGTAATTATGGCCCAATATAAGAATTGATCGACCTGTGAGCATTGGACGAAGGGTTGTATCAGCCGTGCGGATAAGCTTCATCAAATGACATTAAAAGCAAAAGCGGGTTTGAATTTTTACGAGAACAGAAGATTTGTTGCCTCGAGTTTAAAGATCATTGTGTTGGCTGCCGTCGGATATTGTTTGTCCCCGTTAGTATCGCGGTAACGAACACCATTACGGGGACAAAACTTGTCAAAAAACTTATATTTAATGGCGCTCTTTGCAAAAGAAAGCTAATTCTTGAACTTCGTGTACCGTTTCCCTTGATCGCAAAGAACGGCGACGACCACAATGATCGCCGAGCACATCAAAATTAATGAAACAGCGGATGTGGAATTGTTTGGCGAAGCTGCGACGAGCCCCAAAGCACTCATTGGAGCCAAACCGCCCGCAATTGCTGTTCCAAGCTCACGCCCCGTTCCGACGCCAGTGGATCTGGTTTCGACGGGAAATTGGCGGCTTAAGAACGACCCTTGCGGGGCAAACATCATCGGCGCCAAGATGCCGGTAGCAATAGCAAGGGCGAGGTAGATCAAAAGGTGATTACCGCTCTCGAGCAACATCATGAAGGGGTAAGCAAAGGCGATAGAAAGAATACCACCGGTAGCCAAAACAGCTTTGCTACTCCAACGGTCACATAACCAGCCGAACGCTGGAACGGTAAAAATAGCTATGAAGCTCGCAATTGTTATCGAGAGTGATGTGGTTTTCGCACTTACATGTTGGTATTCGACAAGATAAGCGAGTGAAAAAGTTTTAAAAATGTAACTTAAGGCATTATATCCGATAGCGACGAAAAAGACGACTAACAATCCTTTGAAACTATATTTGAATACATCTTTCAAAGGCGTGTTGTGTTGGGTGTGCTCCTTTTTCATATCGACGAATTCGGGCGTTTCAGGTAATTGACTGCGAACCCATAAACCGACAAAAACAAGTACAATCGAAAGCAGAAAGGGTATTCTCCACCCACCGGAGAGTAGAAAGTCATCACCATGAATAGTCAGTATAAAAATAATTCCCGAAGATAGAAGAAGCCCGAGATTTAATCCCAGAGCTGGCCAGGCACCCTGCCTTCCACGCCTTCTTCGCGAGGCATGTTCATATGAGGTTACGGCCGCACCGGCGAGTTCTGCGCCCGCGCCAAGTCCTTGAATAATTCTTATTGCAACAAGTAGAACCGCACTCCAAATGCCCAACTTTTCATAAGACGGAATGAGACCAATCAAGGCAGTACACGTTCCCATCATACAAAATGTCACAAATAACATTTGTTTGCGGCCGTAACGATCTCCGAAATATCCAAAAAACATACCGCCGATTGGACGCGCAAGAAAACCGATCGCAAAAGTGGCGAATGCCTTCAAAGTGGCTGATTGTGTATCGGAACTGTCGAAAAATACACGGCCGAATACGATTGATGCCATGGTCGCATAAAGATAGAAATCATACCATTCTAGCATCGACCCGACGATTGTAGCTGTCGCAACTTTTCTGTTGCGCTTTTTCGCTTCGACTTCCGTTTCACCTATTATTACACTCATCCTAAGCTCCTCCCATATCGCGAACGTCGTCCTCTAGCGTGTGAATGGTATGCGCTGATGTAAAAGCGGCCACTCAACTTTATCGCGAATATTATTGCCAGATATCATGTTGTATGATAACTTGACAAGTCAATTTGATAATTATCAAAATCGGAAAATCCGGTTCAATTTTTCGGGAGGAAATAAGTGGCAGTTTATGATTTTTGCGTTGTCGGTGCCGGAATTGTCGGTTTGTCTACCGCTATGCAGTTATTGCAAAAATATCCGCAAAAGAAGCTCGTTCTCATCGAGAAGGAAGAGGGGCCGGCATTTCATCAAACGGGGCATAATAGCGGGGTCATTCATGCAGGGGTGTATTATGCTCCCGGCAGTTTAAAAGCGCGATTTTGCAAAGAAGGACTGGCAGCGACTATCGCCTTTTGTAAGTCTCATAATGTCCGTTTTGAACAATGCGGTAAATTGATTGTTGCTACCAACGCAATAGAACTCGAACGGCTTGACGCGCTTGAACAACGAGCAACCAAAAATGGTTTAAATCTCGAAAGAGTTGACAAGGGATGGATAAAGGAAAACGAACCGTCTATTTCGGGCGTTAGCGGCTTGCTTGTGAAAGATACCGGTATTGTCGATTATCCAGGTATGTGCAAAGCCATGGCGACTGAAATTGTTCGTTTGGGGGGAGAAATTCGCTACAATACGGCATGTTTGGCTATAGAAGAAAAAGCGGATTACGTTATTATAGGCAATTCTTCCGGCACTATAGAAGCGAGATACCTCATTGTCTGTGGTGGATTGCAGGCGGATCGCCTCGCCAAAATGGCGGGTTTGAAGATAGATTTCCAAATTATCCCTTTTCGGGGAGATTATTTTCGTTTGTCATCACGTTTAAAAAATTTGCCGAAACATCTTATTTATCCGGTACCTGATCCCGACCTTCCTTTTTTGGGAGTTCATCTAACAAGAATGATTAATGGCGCCACCACTGTCGGGCCCAATGCATGTTTGGCACTGGCGCGTGAAAAATATTCCCGCTTTGCTTTCAATTTTAAAGATGCCTTATCAATGGTGTCTTTTGCTGGTCTCTGGCATGTATTATGGAATAATAGAAAGTCGGCTTTTTCCGAGCTGGAAAGCAGCTTTATGCCGAAACAATATCTCAAGTTGTGTCAAAAATACTGTCCTGAACTGAAAATCGAGGATTTGCAGCCCTATCCTTCAGGCATAAGGGCTCAAGCAGTATTGACCAATGGGGAAATGGTTCATGATTTTTTAATAAGACAGACGGCACGTATGATACATATTTGCAATGCACCTTCGCCGGCTGCTACTGCATCCTTACCGATCGGCCGGCACATCGTTTCGCTCGTTGAGAAAATGGATGTTTAAAATGTTAAATGATCTTAATTGAAAGTTTCAGTCCAAAACACCAGACATTATTTACGTAAAATAATTTATATTAATATCTACAATTATAATATTTTTTATTTTTAATAAAATATATTGAGAGTTATGATTTGAATAATAATATTGAATATAGAAGTATTTTTATGCAGTTTAATTGGAAAATTTATTGGAAGGGAAAATTGTCGCCGTCAAGACGCGGATCATCGAAATAGCCCGCGTCAAGTCAATTGGTAGAGTTGTCAGACGCAAGTTCTTGTTTTGTAAAAAAATTACGTAAATTGAAGTTGCGACGGCTATGTTGCCAAGTTCTGGCGGGTGAGACAAAAGAAGAGTTTCTGGTGATGGATAAAAATAAGTTAGAGGCCGCTACATTAAACGGCAATTCAAACGATAAGACAAACTTTCCACCAGTAAGAAGAAGCGCAACGTTAGCCGATCAGATCGTTGATGTGTTGCGTTCTCGAATTACGTCCGGAAACTTGGCCGTTGGAGATCAACTGCCGACCGAACAACAACTTTCGGATGGTTTTCAGGTTAGCCGGGCAGTGGTTCGGGAGGCTATTGCACGTTTGAAACAAACGGGACTAATTAGAACACAGCAGGGTCGCGGGGCTTTTGTGATCAAACCGCATGACCCGGCAGATTTTTTAAAATTTGATTTTCATTCGGGAGTTGACCCCTCTCATGTGATGGAGCTGAGGCGTGTCATCGAAGTTGCCGCGGCCAGATTTGCTGCACAGAGACGGACGGATGACGATATTGCTCATCTTGATCGCGAAATAGCAATTTTGGAAAATGCAGGTAACGACCTTGCCAGGCGCGTTGAAGCTGATATGAGCTTTCACAAAGCTATTGCAGTGGCGAGTGGAAATCCGCTTTTTGTGTTGGTTTTAGAAAAGTTGCATGAAACAATGACAGATTTTCTAAAACTTGCCCATGGAAATACAAGCAAAGTGGCGGGAGCGTTTCAAGCCGCGGAAAAGGAACATCGGTCAGTTGCCGAGGCAATATTAAACGGCGATAAAGATAAAGCGGGTAACGCCATGCTACAACATTTGGAACGGTCGGCTATCAGACTTTCCATTTTTAAATAATCCGGCTGATTTTAAATTCGCGTTTCTGATCAGATCAATGATCGTTCTCATCGTGATGGTGGTCGCCGATTTCTATATTTGCGTCGTCAAGCGTGAGTTCGTGACGTTCGCAGGTTTCATACATCCAGTTGGTAAACTTCACTTTTAAACCGTTGAGAGAATAGAGGTCGGTATAGTAGATCCGGTTTGTGGCCATACACCATGGCACATCTTTTTCGTCGATGCCTGATTGTTTGTGAAGAAGCTCCGTCACATAGGCAATGCCTTCGTCACAGCTCTTCGTGCGGCAGTAATTTTTATCCTGCGCAAATGCATAAAGTTCCGAGCGGCCAAGTTGGTTGACAAGGCTATCGAACGATAAAGGAATAGCGGCAATGATAACGAGTACGACGATGCCAACGATCCACTTTTTTTTATGCATGATGGCACACCTCAGAAGGAGTGAATGATCAAACTTCGCAATTTTTATATAGTAAACGGAATTCTATACTTATTGTAGAGCATAATTGCATCACTCCCGTTAAAAACAATGTGTCCATACTCCTGTTGCTTGTCGCAAAGCGATTGATGATCACCCTTCTTCCTCGATTGGAACAGTCACCGAGCGCTCACCATTTTGTAGGAAGTCGACTGTCTGATTGCCAATTTATTATCCGGTAAACGCATGTCGTAAAAATTATGATTGTCGGTTTTTGGCGTGGAAGTTTTAAACATATAATTGAACTTGGAGGCGGTTTTTTATCGGCGCTCTATTGCATCGTTGCTTTTGGAAGCTATTGTAGAAAAAAGGGAAACATTTTGAGGCTCGACGAATTTGCGACAGTGCCTTGTCTGGTAAGCATATGCATGAATATTACTCGATAGGTGAACTCACACGGGAGTTTGGGGTAACAACGCGGACATTGCGTTATTATGAAGATCAAGGATTAATCGTTCCGATGCGCCGTGGTCGTACCCGGCTTTATACAGAACTTGATCGTCATCGTCTTCAACAGATATTCAGGGCCAAACGACTTAATTTTTCCTTGGCTGAAATTGCCTCGCTGCTCACTGTTACGAATGCGCCGCTTGACGATGCGATCGAAGTGGAGAATGTCCTTCGAGAGATTAAAGAAAAACGCGAGGATTTAAGGCAGATGCGCCGTGACATTGATGATTCACTTCACGAGCTTGAGCGGATTGAAGAAATCTGTTTCGAGCGTCTGGCGGAACGCGACGTCAATCGCTAAGCGAACATTGGTTCACCGCGCTTGCTCTCAGTCATTAAATTTTAGTCCGTTTTTCCGATAATTTTTCCCCAACATTCATTGACCGGTTTTTGTAACCGTTCATCGTTATCGTTTATCTCACCTTTCGAGAAAGCCGGAATGAGGTTTTGTTCCTCCATTTTGTCAAATACACAGCCACAAAAATTGTTACATAAGCGGTTATCGGGCTGGCTTTGATGACATTCGTTGACACAGGCATTTTCCATTGGTGCTCGCAATGTGTCGGGTGAAGGAGGGAAGACAAGAGAAATGCAATATAAAATAGCAAGCAAGATTGGCTGGTGGACGAGGTAGAAAATCAGACTGTGGCGGCCGATTAGCTGAAGAAATGTATTGAGCCAATGTGGAGCAATGCCGTTCTGAAAGAAGGAAAGAAGGTTAAAACGATCGCAAATGCGTGCGGCTGTCAGCCCAAGAAGAGCCGCAGCAAACCACGGAAAAACAGGAACATAGTCGAATGAGGGGCGGGGAAAAGTCGAAAGTCCCAGCCACAAAAAATAAGGGGCATTGAATAGATCCGATTTGAACACCAAAGGCAAAATTGCAAATATCGCAAGTGTTATAAAATTCAACCAGATCGGAGTGTAGAGGAAAAACAGCCCGATAACGCTTGCGAAAGCGATCTCGTGTAATATGCCGAAATAGATAAAACCTTGTGGCATTATAAAATAGGTGGCAAGTGACACAAGAAACGCGGCAAGAACGATAATAAGCAGACGACGGGAAAATGCCTTTGGATCGAGTTTTTTACCCTGCGCAAGGAACAGACTAAATCCCGAAATAAACAGAAAGCAAAAGGCAACGAAGCGGGCGAGAAGACGCAGGCTTCCTTCGGCCGGAATTTGCGGCGCTATATAGGAAAAATAGCTCAAATCCCAACTGAAATGGTAAATGACCATGCCGAGGAGTGCAAGTCCGCGGAAGAGATCAACCTTTTGTAATCGCTTTTTAATCGTTTCAGGCTGGTTCATATTGGCATCCTTTGCTATCTATTTATCATAAAGTTCAAGCTTTGCTTGTCTGAAATAGAGTGGTTTACGCAATTTCCTGTGGGTGAAACGTTTAAAATGGCAAAGATCGAAAACTTTTATGACGTTGTGAAAAGCCGCAAATCAATTCGCGCTTACCTCGAAAAAGATGTCGACCGAAAATTGGTAGAAGAGATACTGGAGTTGTCTTCGCGTGCACCTTCTGGAGCCAATATTCAGGCATGGCAGGTCATCGTTCTCCATAATGGAGCGTTAAAAAAGCTTGGTCAGAAACTTTTTGATATGTCGGTCGCAGGAATAAAAGAAGAACCCGAATATCAATTCTATCCCAGATCATGGCGCGAGCCTTATCTGGCAAGACGTCGCAAAGTCGGCTGGGATCTTTACCGTGCACTTGGTATTGCACGTTGCGAACGGAGCAGAATCGAACGCCAACAAGCCAAAAACTTTATGTTTTTCGGAGCACCTGTAGGTCTTATTTTTACGATGGATCGCGATATGGAGCTTGGAAGTTGGCTTGACCTTGGAGGTTTTATCCAAACAATTGCGCTTGTCGCACGCAGTTTTGGGCTTGATAGCTGTATTCAGGCAGCGTTTTCAGAATATCACAAAACAATATCAGAAGAGCTTGATATTTCTTCGGAAAGACAAATTATTTGCGGACTTGCTTTAGGATATCGGGATGACCATGCACCGGAAAACAACTTTCCGACAGAGCGAGCGCCTTTAGTGGATTTCGTTCGCTTTATCGAATGAAGAGTGTGTTTTCTTTGTCTTATTTTAAATCGTAGAAGCTTTGTTGAGCGCGAATAAAATTTTGTGGACAAGAAAAATTTATTAATAATTTTTTATCATTGTGTATTTTGTATTTCACCGTTATAGCTTGCACCATTCACGACAGATGTTGGTCATTTTCCGGCTTTGAAGGTGCTTTATGGATGAAATCATTGAAAAATCTTGTTGGAGCATCGCTATTAAAGCAACAGTAGCGCTCGTTGCTATAATCCTGATTATTTATCTGACTGTCGGTTTTTAAAGTAATCACTTTTGTTCAAGGTCACACATCACTTTGAATATTGATGTGTTCGATTAATCCCATGTTTCTTTCAGTTTTCGAACTTTTTAAAATCGGAATAGGTCCGTCGAGCTCGCATACAATGGGACCAATGACGGCAGCCAATATGTTCCTTGAAGAAATTCTCTCGAATAATTGGCCGAAGCCAACCCATTCTTCGATTGTGCATTTGCGAGCGTCGCTCCACGGGTCACTTGCTTTTACCGGAATAGGTCACGCTACCGATCGGGCAGTTATACTCGGTTTACTCGGCCAAACGCCGGCCACTGTTAATCCTGACGCGATGGACGGGCTTGTCCAGTCGGTTCGCGAAAAAAAGGAAGTCCATCCCGAAGGCCATCCCGCTTACCGGTTCGATCCTTCTACAGACTTGATGTTCGATCGGAAAACACCTCTGCCGGGGCATACAAATGGCCTCGTTTTCGAAGGACTTGACGAGTTGCAAAATGTTCTTTTGCGTCGCGTTTATTATTCGATCGGTGGCGGGTTCGTTTTGACCGAAGACGAGATAAACCGCATTGAAATTACCAACACAAGCGACAATCGCGCCGTGCCTTATCCATTCGAGAGCGCGCGCATCATGTTGGAAATGGCTACAAAGTCGGGTTTGACAATTGCCGAAATGAAACGCGCCAATGAAGAAACGTTTATGTCTCGTGAAAAGCTTGATGAGGGATTAGACAATATATTTTTTGCGATGAAATCTTGCGTTGAACGTGGTCTCAGCCATAATGGAGAATTGCCCGGTGGCCTTCACATAAAAAGACGGGCGAAAAAGCTTTATGAAAAGCTTGTTCACGATAGTATAAATAATCAGTTAAGCCCGTTGGCTGCAAATGACTGGCTATCAACATACGCCATTGCCGTGAATGAAGAAAATGCTGCGGGAGGGCGCGTCGTAACAGCACCGACAAATGGCTCTGCGGGGGTTATTCCTGCTGTGCTTAGCTATTATTTGCGTTTTTGTGCAGGAGCGGGAAAGAGCGGCATACGCGATTTTCTCCTAACTGCCGCGGCAATAGGCGGGATTATTAAATATAACGCCTCGATTTCTGGAGCAGAAGTTGGCTGTCAGGGGGAAGTGGGGTCTGCGTCGTCGATGGCGGCAGCCGGCTTGACAGCAGCCTTGGGAGGCACACCGAAACAGATCGAAAACGCTGCTGAAATCGCGCTCGAACATCATTTGGGAATGACTTGCGATCCTGTTGCAGGTCTCGTTCAGGTACCGTGTATCGAGAGGAATGCGATGGGAGCGGTCAAGGCGGTTACCGCCGCTTCGCTAGCGCTTCACGGTGACGGAAGCCACTTTGTTACATTGGACGCTTGTATCAAAACGATGCGGGAAACCGGTCATGATATGAGCGACAGATATAAAGAAACAAGCAAAGGCGGTCTTGCGGTGAACGTGAC
This sequence comes from uncultured Bartonella sp., assembly GCF_946479275.1. Taxonomy (GTDB): domain Bacteria; phylum Pseudomonadota; class Alphaproteobacteria; order Rhizobiales; family Rhizobiaceae; genus Bartonella. The sequence continues at coordinate 492,898 of NZ_CAMLFE010000001.1, read as the reverse complement.
AGATTGTTAAATCATACAATATGACGCTTCACATGGTAAAATTATGCGTTGGTTGTTCTTCAATTGAGGAGCTAGCCGCCTGGATTGATTTCCGCTTTGGAGAGTTACGTGCTTCGGGCGAAAGGGAAGAACAATACCATATCACGCGTATGGTGCCCAAAAGGATTGAGGAACTTCTTGATGGCGGTTCACTCTATTGGGTGATGAAAGGCAATATTCAATGTCGACAAAGATTTTTGGATATACGGCCGTTTACTGACGATGAAGGTGTTCGTCGTTGCAAACTTGTGCTTGAACCGAAAATTGTTCCGACGGAATGGCAGCCAAGGAGGGCGTTTCAGGGCTGGCGTTATCTGAACGCTGACGAAGCTCCGAAGGATGATATGACCAGCAGCGAAAATCGCTTGCCTCCTGACTTAAAACAGGAACTTGCCGATTTGGGCCTGTTATAGCAGCGGTGCTATTTTCTTCTCATGAGCTCTCGCATTCGAGCTGTGCCAGTTTTTTAAACTAGAAACGGGGCAGATTCAAATATTTGTAGAGCCGAGGCGAAGTTTTACTCCGAATGATCCGCTAGGACTTGCCAGACGAAGGTGGATTCTTACCGGTGGTAATGCCATGCGACGGTTACGTTGGGTTTGGCAGATCAAAAGTCCCAAAAGGGAACGGGTATTAAGGCCGCTCGGTGTAGCTTTAAGGCTGTGCAATTTTGATGCCGCCTGTTGTAGCGACCGTAAAGTGAGGAGAGAGCTTTCAAAACCGTGAGAACGGAAGTTTGACGCCATATCAGTTGCATTTGCCATAGCTCAATTACCTTTTACGCAAAACTCAGACATTGTTATTGTGTTATCGCATAGCAGTTAAAATTTGCTTTCTTTAGAACGGCGCATGCGTCCCAAGCCGATTTTTTTGAAGTAAAACCGACAAAACGGGCGCGGTAATAGCGTTGCCCATCTTTGTCGAAAACCTGTGTATAGGGTTTTGCATTCGAAAGGGCAGTGCGTGCGGCATCTGCTGCACTGGAAAGCATATCGGTGGCCTGCTGTTGGTTGGGTAATGAACCGATCTGGATTGCCCAACCATTTTGCTCTGAACGTGCATTTGCCGGAGCCGATGCGGTAATGACCGGATCAATGGCGTTCGTTTCGGTGGATTTTTCCTGAGGTTTCGAAACGACTGCCTGATTGACTTGTTCGACAGCCGGAGCTGACCTCGCAGAAGTATTTGCGAGTGCTGTTAAAACATCCGAACTTTTGGCCTTGTTTTTGACATCAGGGGAATTTGTAACCGTTGCGATTTCATCGGTCTTGACAACAGTTGTACCGGATTTTGCGGAAGTTGTTACAGTCTTTGCGCTGGCAACTATAACTGGCGAATCGGCTTTAGCGGCAGGAATCGGTGCTTTATGTGCTTCAGGTAGATCATATTGTGTTGCAGCTATGAGAGGAGCGCGTGTTTTTCCACGACTGGCTTCCGGTAAATAGCGGCGTAAAAGTTCGGCCATATGAACGTCGCGTAAAGCTGACGAACGACCACCCATGACAACCGCCACGATTGAACGTCCGTCAAGACGCATGGATGTTGCGAGATTTGATCCCGACATGCGTGTGTAACCGGTTTTAATACCATCGACGCCCTTCATGTCGCGAACAAGGCGATTGTGTCCGTTGATGGTCTGTCCGCGAAATTGAAAACTTGTCGTTTTGAACCAATCGTATTGTTTTGGAAAATGTTCGCGTAAAGCAAGGGAAAGGATGGCCAGATCGCGAGCCGTCGAATAGTTGTTTTCGTCGGGTAGGCCGGAGGCATTGGCAAAATTGGTATTCATCATGCCGAGCCGGCGTGCTTTTGCTGTCATAATCTGGGCAAAACGGGGCTCGGAGCCACCAAGATATTCACCGATAGCGGTTGCGACGTCGTTTGCCGATTTTGTTATCAGTGCTTTTGCCGCAAGTTCGGCAGGAATTGTTTGACCGGGTCTGAAACCGATTTTTGTGGGAGGACGCGAGGCCGCGTATGCAGAAACCGGAATCGGCGTGTTTGGCGTAACGCGGCCGGATTGCATCGCTTCGAAAAGCAAATATAGTGTCATCATTTTGGTAAGTGATGCCGGATAGCGCCGGGCGTTACCGTTCACTTCGAACAGTGTTCGTCCGGTATTGGCATCAATTACGATGGCTGCATATTTATCGGCGTAGGCACTTTGCGGAGCAGCGTGTGCTACAGTGACCGAAAAAGAGAATACGAATGTTGCAATGGCGGCTTTTTTTATAAAGTTAGCTACTTTTTGGTAGGCTCTTTGCACTTTTAATAACCCTTGAATTCGCCAAACAGAATTTGCGTCAGAGTTATCCCCTGTCGCCTCGTTTTGCCGAACACTAGTCTGACAGCGTTACCAATTTATTTATAAGGGAATATTTTTTAACGAAAATTTGTCGATCAGGGGCTGCGGTTATTGGTGGAAAATGGTGTAAAGAGTTATCGAACTCGCTGGTCGAGGACTTATAATTTATAAAAAACCTATTACATAAAGTGCATCTCTTGGAAAGAAACGTAACGGTGGCAAAAGGTAATTTGGAAAAATTGAATGGCGGTCATAACGGGAAGGAAGGCGTGGATCATGAGAGCTTCGAAGCCGGAGTTGCGACCAAAACACTTCCGAAAGTAAAAAGGCCGGACTTTTATCGTGTTCTTCTGTTGAACGATGATTACACGCCTATGGATTTTGTTGTATTTGTATTGCAAAAGTTTTTTCGCAAAAATCGCGAAGATGCAACACGGATCATGCTCAATGTCCACCACACAGGGGTGGGTGAATGCGGTGTCTATTCTTATGAGGTGGCCGAGACAAAAGTCGCGCAGGTCATGGATTGCGCCCGTGAAAACCAGCATCCTCTACAATGCGTTATGGAAAGAAAGTGAACGCCCATGCCGTCTTTTACAACCAGTCTTGAGAAGACTCTCCATAGAGCGCTTATGATAGCGAGCGACGCGCATCAGGAATATGCGACGCTCGAACATCTGTTATTGGCTTTACTCGACGACGTTGATGCAAAAGCGGTGATCGAGGCTTGCAACGTCGACATTGAACAATTGCGCTCGCGTTTAACGCAGTATGTACAGTCTGAACTCGATTCGCAAATCGGCGATGACGAGGATACAAAACCGACGAACTCGTTCCAACGCGTCATCCAGCGCGCTGTTATTCATGTTCAATCAGCAGGGCGCGATATTGTGACAGGCGCCAATGTGCTTGTGGCAATTTTTGCCGAACGGGAAAGTTTTGCTGCCTATTTCTTGCAGGAACTCGGAATGACACGCTACGATGCTGTGAACTTCATTTCTCATGGCATAGCCTCGGAAAACGGCGCTGCGGGTTTACCGCTTGATGATGCTGATGAAGAAGTATCCAACGCACAACCGGCATCAAAAGAAACCGATGCACTTTCGGCTTATTGTGTCAATCTCAACGAACGTGCCCGCCAAGGCAAAATTGATACTTTGATTGGCCGCAATAAAGAGATTGCACGGACTATCCAGATATTATGTCGTCGTTCAAAAAACAATCCGCTTCTCGTGGGAGACCCCGGTGTCGGCAAGACTGCGATTGCCGAAGGATTGGCCAAACGCATTGTTGATGGTGAAGTGCCAGAGGTTTTGAGCAATGCAACGATTTTTTCCCTTGATATGGGAATGCTCGTCGCCGGAACCCGTTATCGCGGCGATTTTGAAGAACGTTTAAAACAGGTTGTCAAAGAACTTGAAAATTATGATGGAGCCATTCTCTTTATTGACGAAATCCATACGCTCATCGGAGCAGGGGCAACGTCGGGCGGTAGTATGGATGCAGCCAATTTATTGAAGCCGGCACTTTCTTCCGGACTGATACGTTGCATAGGCTCTACAACCTATAAGGAATATCGCCAGATATTTGAAAAAGATCGTGCTTTGGCGCGCCGCTTCCAAAAGATAGACGTTAATGAGCCTTCTATTAATGATGCAATCGAAATATTGAAGGGCTTGAAGCCATATTTCGAGAATTTCCATCAGATAAAATATACCGATGATGCAATGAAAGCGTCAGTGGAATTGTCATCGCGTTATATGTCCGACAGGCGGCTTCCTGACAAGGCAATTGATGTTGTTGATGAAACCGGCGCCGCGCAGATGCTTTTGCCCAAAAATAAACGGAAAAAGACCATCGGCGTTAAGGAAATCGAGGAAACAGTGGCAACAATGGCACGTATTCCTCAGAAGACCATTTCAAGGGATGATCGCAAAACTCTGGCAAACCTCGAAAAAGAACTGAAAAGCGTCGTTTACGGGCAAGATAAAGCGATCGCCGCATTGACGTCGTCTATCAAACTTGCTCGTGCGGGCCTCAGAGAGCCGGACAAGCCAATTGGTAGCTATCTGTTTTCCGGTCCGACGGGTGTCGGTAAAACCGAAGTTGCCAAACAGCTTGCGGCTTCATTGGGAATCGAATTGTTACGATTCGATATGTCGGAATATATGGAGCGGCATACCGTTTCGCGGTTGATCGGTGCACCGCCGGGATATGTCGGATTTGATCAGGGCGGTTTATTAACCGATGCTGTCGACCAAAATCCGCATGCTGTGCTTTTGCTTGACGAGATCGAAAAAGCGCATCCTGATCTTTATAATATCCTGTTACAGGTAATGGATCATGGCATGCTGACCGACCACAATGGAAAGCAGATCGATTTTCGCAACATCATTCTTATCATGACAACAAATGCCGGCGCAGTGGATATGGCAAAATCGGCAATCGGCTTTGGTAAAACCCAACGCGAAGGTGACGATGTAGAGGCGATCAATCAGCTGTTTCCACCGGAATTTCGCAATCGTCTTGATGCCATCATTCCGTTTGCACCTTTGTCTGAGCCGATTATCCACCAAGTTGTACAAAAGTTCATTTTGCAGCTTGAGGCGCAACTTGCTGATCGCGAAATCACTTTCGAGTTGAGTGACGGCGCAACCAAATGGCTTGCTAACAAAGGTTATGACTCACGCATGGGAGCACGTCCTTTGTCGCGGGTTATTCAAGAATATATAAAGAAACCGCTGGCTGAAGAAATATTGTTCGGTAAGCTCCGCCATGGCGGAACGGTAAAAGTTATGACTGATAAATCCGATAAGAACAAACTTGCTCTGGAAATTATCAGTAACGAAACGGAAGCGAATAGAAAACCGGTAAGGGCTGCCAAAACAGCCAAGGCGCGTGTTAAAAAGCCGACACCGGCAGATTGAGAGCTATTAATTATAATTCGTTATTCATATTGGAATAAAAAAGTTCTCTTATTCAAAAATGTTTATGAAAAAAAGCCTGTCTTAACAGCTGTTAAGACAGGCTTTTTTGTTTTCGTTGGCCAGCAGATCTTTTTATCAGATAGAAAAATACGCGTTCTTTAAAATGTTTTTAAAGAGCTGCACGAATTTTCGCCGCTGATTCTTCCAGTGTTTTTTTATCAACCGGTTCGCCGCTATGCGGCTTTAGAGGTACGTTGTTAAAACGTGGAATAACGTGAAAATGAAGATGGAAAACAGTCTGGCCGCTTGCCGGTTCATTAAATTGCATAACTGTCACACCATCTGCATTGAAAGCTTTTTTCACAGCTTTGGCAATTTTCTGAACCACTTTGATAATTTTTGTAAGCGTTTCAGGATCTGCATCCAATAGATTTCTCGAGCCTTTACGCGGGACAATCAAAGTATGCCCTTTGCCTTGAGGCATAACATCCATAAAGGCAATAACATCTTCATCTTCATAAACGCGAATGGAAGGAATCTCTCCTCGAATCAATTTCGCAAAAATATTATTTTCGTCGTAAACTTGCTGCATTTTCTCCTCGCTTGATAAGTTAATAAAAATTTACAACTATTTCATTTTAAACATGAATTCATTGTTTCAAGGTTTGAAACCTTCAAATATCATTTGGTCGGCGTTGAATTTAGCCCGTTCCCATTCTGCCGGATTATGAATGGTCCATGCAAGCACCGGCATTGAAAGTTTTTCGCGTGCAAATCTAACAAACGGGTTTGCTATTTGCCTAAAATTGTAGGCAACGAATTCCATATCATGGGCAAACATTGCAAAATGTTCCTCGATTTCGGATCGACGGTTTCCTTCGGCTTTTATTCCGTGAGGAATTGCATGATCGGCAAAACGCATGCGGCGCAAAATGTGGACATCTTGAGACATCATCGCCGAGTTATTCGGATATGAGGTCAACAGCTCTGTCACCCGCGAGATAAGACCTGCATCTTCTCCGTCATTGCCTTGAAGATTTACGAGAACAGCTACTTTTCCTGATATATTTTGAAGCAGTTCTTCAAGAGTGAGAATATGTTTCAAGTGCTTATCTGCACAAATTTTTGCAATTTCGGATGATCGTAAATCAATAATACGCTTCTTTTGACCAATCAATTGTTCAAGCGAAGTTTCATGGAAGACCATGGGGACACCGTCATGAGACAATTGGACGTCACAACAAATGCTATAATCCTGAAGCGCTGCCAGCTCGAAAGCGGGCAGCGTATTTTCAAGAACCGACCTGTCAGTTCCATGAAGTCCACAATTTGCGAAGGGCCTTTTTGTTAACCAATCAAGCCGCATCGCTCAGATTTCCAGAATTGCTTCGACTTCCACTGGTACATCCATGGGAAGTGAAGCAACCCCGACAGCCGAGCGGGCATGTTTTCCTTTTTCCCCCAAGACATTGACAAACAGATCCGAGGCGCCGTTAGCAACTTGCGGAATGTCGGTAAAATTTGGATCGGTCGCTACAAAAGCGGTAACCTTTACGACTTGTTTTATTTTGCTTAAATCACCAAGCGCGGCTTTTGCTTGCGCGAGAATGTTGATTGCACAAGCTTCTGCGGATTTTTTTGCTTGTTCCGCATTCACAGTTCTACCGACTTTTCCAATTGCAACCGGCTTGCCATTGCTCAGTGGAAGTTGTCCGGAAATATAAAGTTGGTTACCGGATTTTCTGGCTGTCACATAGTTGGCTACAGGTTGTACAGCAGCGGGAATTGTGATGCCAAGTTTTTGTAAACGGCTTTCAATCGTGTCAGACATTTTTACCTCTTTTCCCGTTATTTATATCTCGCTCAATAACGCATTTCTTCAAACATGGAAATGCGATCTTGAAAAAAGAAATTTACTCGCTTTCAATCTAGCATATATGATAACCCCGAGCTTAAGTAAAAACGGGAATATGCGGATGCCGAAATTTCTTTTAGCTATTATTTTATCTTTTATGGGGCTCGGCATTGCGCAGGCCGAAGATAAAATTCTTATGGTGCCGCATCTTGCCATCTATGATTTACAGCTCGAAAATGCGTCGGATAAATCTGGTATTACCGGCCTTGTCGGTCGTATGGCCTATGAATTCAATGGCTCTTCATGCGAGGGCTATACAACCCGTTTCAGGTTTGTGACGCGCATCAATATGGCCGATTCACCCGCCCGCTTGACTGACCAGCAGATGACCAGTTTTGAAGCAGCAAATGGCAAAGAGTTCCGTTTTGTAAGCAAAACGATTATCGATCAGGACGTGACAAGCGAAACGGATGGCGTTGCAAAAATTGCAAATGGCAATATGACCGTCAGTCTAAAGAAGCCGAAAGAAACAGAAGTGAAATTGAAATCGGCAGCATTTCCGACAATCCAGACGGAAGAGGTGATCCGTCAGGCAAAAGCGGGGCGCCACTTCTACCGTACTGTGTTGTTTGACGGTTCTGATGATGCCGACCGATTGACAGAAGCCACTGTTGTTGTGGGGGACAAGGTTGAGGCCAAGCCTGATAATGAAACGAAAATGATGGGAAAACTTGGCAAAGAACCTTATTGGCCGGTAACTATTTCTTATTTCAATGATGATGAAAATCAGGATGGGCTGCCAGTCTACCGGACGAGCTTTTTCCTTTATGAAAACGGCGTAACGCGTGACCTTGTAATGGATTACGGAAATTTTTCAGTGCGGGGTAAATTGCAGACGTTCAAATTGTTCGACATACCAACGCAAAAAGACGGTTGCAAAGATTAAGCGGTTGTCAATTGAGCAAGTAGGGCTGTTTAAATCGAGCGACGTTGTTTGAAATTTGTCTCTTTTGGCAGATAATTATCGGATTTTTCTGAAAAGACTTGAAACTTGTTCGGATATCACCTAACTAGCCAAGTATTCCACACACGGAAATAGGGTAATTACGGGAGAAATCCGTAATTTTCCGCCGGTGGCAGGTTTTGCCTGCCTCATTCCGTGGAGGTTCAACCGGAAAGGATAAAGAAATGGCATTGCCAGATTTTACTATGCGCCAGCTTTTGGAAGCAGGTGTTCACTTTGGTCACCAGACACACCGCTGGAACCCGAAAATGGCTCCCTATATTTATGGGCAGCGCAATAACATTCACATTATCGATCTTGCACAGACTGTTCCATTGCTCCACAACGCTTTGAAAGTGGTTTCGGATACTGTTGCTCGTGGCGGTCGCGTGCTTTTCGTAGGTACCAAGCGTCAGGCATCCGATATTATAGCCGAAGCGGCAACCCGTTCGGCTCAATACTATGTCAATGCACGCTGGCTCGGCGGCATGTTGACCAACTGGAAAACAATTTCGAATTCTATTCAGCGTTTGCGCAAGCTTGATGGAATTCTTGCCAATGAAGCACAGGGGTTCACCAAAAAAGAACGCCTCAATATCGAGCATGATCGCGATAAACTTAATCGCGCACTCGGCGGTATCAAGGATATGGGGTCGGTTCCTGACCTTCTTTTTATCATCGACACAAATAAAGAGAAAATCGCAATTGACGAAGCCAAGCGCCTCGGAATTCCGGTGGTAGCAATTATTGATACCAATTGTGATCCGGATAATATCGATTATCCGATTCCCGGTAACGACGACGCATCACGTGCTATCGCACTTTATTGCGATCTTATTTCCAAGGCTGCACTGGATGGTATTGCCCGTCAGCAAGGTGCTATGGGCGTTGATCTTGGCGCTCAGGCGGAAGCACCGGCTGAACCTGCTTTGGAAACTGAAACTAAAGAAGCAACTCCTGCCGCAGAATAATGAATAAAACGGTGCCCGTTTTAAATAGGGCACCTAAAATCAAAAATATTAGGTCGCGGGCGTGCTGAGGAATAATCCTTGCACGCTTTCGCTGTTATTAAGATTAAGAGGCAAATATGAGCATTACCGCAGCACAGGTGAAAGAACTTCGCGAATTGTCGGGCGCCGGTATGATGGATTGCAAGACAGCTCTGGCTGAAACAAATGGCGACATGGAAGCAGCTGTTGACTGGTTGCGCAAAAAAGGCATTGCCAAGGCTGATAAAAAAGCAGGGCGTACTGCCGCTGAAGGTCTTGTTGGTGTCGCCTCTGATGGCAAGAAAGCCGTTCTCGTTGAAGTCAATTCGGAAACAGATTTCGTTGCGCGCAATGATGCGTTTCAGGATATTGTTCGCAATATTGCCAAAGCCGCTCTCAAAACAGATGGAACGGTAGAAAAAATTTCGGTCTCCGTTTATCCGGGCTCGGATAAAACGGTTGCAGAAACTCTTAAAGATGCGATCGGAAAAATCGGTGAGAATATGACATTCCGCCGCTCGGCAGAGCTATCTGTCGATAATGGTGTTATTGCAACCTATATTCATAACGGCATTGGTGACGGCTTGGGTAAGATCGGTGTTCTCGTAGCGATAGAGACAAATGGCGACAAAGAGGCAGCCGAACGTTTTGGCCGTCAGGTTGCTATGCATGTTGCAGCTACAAATCCTATGGCCTTGACAGCAGAGGAAGTTGATCCGGCTGCAGTCGAGCGTGAAAAGGCTATCTATTCGGAACAGGCTCATCAGTCGGGTAAGCCAGCTAACATCGTAGAAAAGATGGTTGAAGGACGTATGCGCAAGTTTTACGAGGAAGTCGTTTTGCTGTCACAGGCTTTTGTTATCAATCCCGATGTAACAGTAAGTCAGGCTTTGAAAGAAGCTGAAAAAGAAATTGGTGCTCCAGCAAAAATCAAAGGCTTTGTGCGCTTTGCACTGGGCGAGGGCATTGAAAAGGCTGAAAGCGATTTCGCAGCCGAAGTTGCAGCCGCCGTTAAGGGCTAATTTTGGACAAAATTCGGTTTATTTGCTTCAAAGCAGTGCTTTTAGCGTTGTGAGAAGCGGAAAAAACGTTGTAGAGAGGGCATCGCGTGACAATGCGGTGCCCTTCGTGTATCGAAGGCACAGTGAATCTATCAGTCGGAGACTACTAATGACCAATAAGCCCCTCTACAAACGGATTTTGTTAAAAGCTTCTGGTGAAGCTCTTATGGGAGGGCAGAGTTTCGGTATTGACGTTTCTGTTGTTGATCGTATCGCTAAAGATATAGCAGATGCCCATGATATGGGTGTCGAAGTTGGCGTTGTCATAGGTGGCGGAAATATTTTTCGCGGCGTTGCGGTTGCATCAAGGGGCGGTGACCGTGTTACCGGAGACCATATGGGAATGTTGGCAACGGCAATCAATTCGCTAGCTTTACGCACTTCTTTAACAAAGCTTGGCGTCGAAGTGGTGGTTCTTTCAGCTATAGCAATGCCACAGATTTGCGAGAGTTTTTCGCAACGCAAAGCTGTAGGATATATTAGTCAAGGTAAAGTCGTCATCTTTGCCGGCGGCACCGGAAATCCATTTTTTACAACCGATTCGGCAGCGGCTTTGAGAGCCGCTGAAATTGGCGCGGATGTTTTATTGAAAGCAACCCAGGTGGATGGAATTTATTCGGCCGACCCGAAAAAAGATCCGAATGCGACGCGCTATGACCGTCTGACGCATGAGGAAGTCATAAGAAAAGGTTTGGCCGTGATGGACACGACAGCCATTACCTTGGCACGCGAAAATCATATTCCGATTATTGTCTATTCCATCAGTGAAAAGGGTGGACTGGCAAATGTGCTGAATGGCACCGGAAGATATACAGTGGTATCCGAATAATATCAGATAAGTTGAAGGAGAATTAGCATGAGTGACGCTACAAATATCGACGATCTCAAGCGCCGTATGGAAGGCGCCATTTCATCATTCAAACATGAGTTGATGGGATTGAGAACCGGTCGTGCATCGGCAAGCCTGCTTGAGCCGATTACAGTTGATGCTTATGGTTCGACAGTTCCTCTCAATCAGGTTGCTAATATTGCAGTGCCGGAGCCGCGTATGTTGTCAGTTTCGGTTTGGGATAAGTCCATGGTGAATGCTGTTGATAAAGCTATCAGAGAATCGTCATTGGGATTAAATCCTATAACTGACGGCACGACTTTGCGCATTCCTCTTCCCGAACTCAATGAAGAACGCCGCAAGGACCTTGTCAAAATTGCTCACCAATACGCCGAGCAGGCTCGCGTTGCGGTGCGCCACGTTCGTCGTGACGGTATGGAAGGTTTGAAGAAAGCAGAAAAAGATAGCGAGATCAGTCAGGATGAAAGCCGGATTGCGTCGGATAAAATCCAGAAGTTGACTGACGGAACGATTGGCGAAATCGATAAAATTCTTGCAGCCAAACAAGCCGAAATCATGCAAGTCTAAAAGTTCATTGCGTTAAAACAGGTCCAGAATATGTTATATCCACATCATATCGCCATAATAATGGACGGAAACGGTCGTTGGGCACGTGTTCGTGGATTACCTCGTATTGCAGGTCATAAAATTGGCATGGAAGCACTTCATCGGATTGTTCGCCATGCCAGTAGCAATGGTCTTGAGTGGCTAACAGTATTTGCTTTTTCATCTGAAAACTGGTCACGCCCCGATGAAGAGGTCAATCATCTGATGGGGTTGTTGAAGCTGTTTATCAAACGTGACCTCGCGGAGCTTCGGGAAAGAAATGTTCGCATCCGGGTGATTGGCGAGCGCGCTGGTGTACCATCCGAAATTGTTAAATTGCTTGACGAGGCCGAGACTACGACAAAACAGAATAATGGCCTCAATCTTGTCGTGGCTTTCAACTATGGTGGACGTGCCGAAATTGTTCGTGCAGCAAAAAAGTTGATAGAGGCGGTACGTAGAGGCAATATCAAACCGGGAGAAATCGACGAAGCGGCATTTTCAAAATGTCTTGATACATATGATATACCGGATCCTGATTTGATCATTCGCACCAGTGGCGAACAAAGGTTGTCAAATTTTTTGCTTTGGCAATCGGCATATAGCGAACTTTATTTTGCTGCATGTTATTGGCCTGATTTCGACGAAGAACAGCTCGATATTGCAGTCTCCGATTATTGGTTACGTGAGCGTCGCTTCGGGCGTGTTCATGAAAATGACAAACAAAACGGAGGCCAGTCTTGACCGTTCTCGACATCCTGAACCTTGAAAGGGTAGGTAACTTTCGCCTGACAATGTCACTTTGGGAGTGGAAAACCAATGTCTAATCTTCTCATGAGAGTCCTGACTGCTGTCATTTTTGCGGCCGTGGCACTTTTTTTAACATGGGAAGGTGGTTTTCTATTTGCTTTGTTTGCATGGTGCGTTGGTGGCCTTGTGCTCTTTGAGTGGAGAGGAATTGCCAAGAGTTGTTGGCGACTTGTCGATGAGATTGTCGCAAGTTTAGCATATGTCATCTTTGGTGTACTCCTTGTTTTTGATTTTTCGGCGCCACTTATTTTTATCGTAATTGCTTTATGTGCAGTCATCCTCGCTATCATGTCACTTAAAAATGCGGGATGGGTTGCAGGCGGCTTTATCTATGCAACTTTACCGGTTGCCTCGCTTACCTTTATAAGAGGTGAAGAGCCGTTCGGTTTTGGAGCGATCATATTTCTTTTTGCTATTGTGTGGGGCACGGACATTGCAGCCTATTTCAATGGTCGTTCGCTCGGTGGCCCGAAACTGGCGCCGAAATTTTCCCCCAACAAGACTTGGAGTGGCGCAATAGGTGGCGCTCTTGCCGGAACTGCGGGAGGGTGTCTTGTTGCATTTTTCGCGCTTGATACCTCGCCGGCCAATTTTTTTATTCCCGTCCTCTCACTTGCATTGTCTGTAATATCGCAAATTGGTGATATTTCTGAATCATGGGTAAAACGTAAGTTCGGGGTGAAAGATTCAGGCCATTTTTTACCTGGACATGGCGGTTTTATGGATCGTGTCGACGGTTTGGTATTTGCTGCCATTTTACTCTATCTTGTCGGTGCAATTGCCGCGGATATGGCTGTCCCTTCCAATATGTTTAATCTGATCTGAATGACGGAGCCTTTCTTGGAAACAACGAGTCTGATAGCTGACATTGGTACACCAGTATTGCGCGTTTTCGGTGTGATATGTGTCATCATGGTCATTATTTTTGTCCATGAGATGGGGCATTATCTTGTGGGACGCTGGTGCGGTATCGGAGCGAGCACTTTTTCATTGGGGTTTGGTCCGGAAATTTGTGCCGTAACAGATAAACGTGGCACACGTTGGCGCATTGCACTGATACCGCTTGGCGGTTATGTAAAATTCATCGGGGATGAAGATGCTGCGGGTATGACATCGAAATCGGACGCGGCAGCCCTTCCAGGCTCGTTTGCTGCGGCCAATGCATGGGCACGTGCAGCCACCGTGTTTGCAGGGCCCTTTACCAACGCAATTTTTACAGTTGTTGTTTTGTCATTTTTCTTCTTTTCTTACGGAAGAATGACAATTGAGCCGGTTATCGGTTCTTTGGTTGATGGCGCACCTGCAATGACTGTCGGATTGAAACCGGGCGATCGTTTTATAGAAATGGACGGGCAAAAGGTCGAGAGTTTTGATGATCTTATCTCCTATGTTTCTCTTCATGGTGATGATCCGATCAATTTTTCAATGGAGAGAGCCGGCGCACCTTTTACGGTTACGATAACACCAAAACCGACTGAAAGAGACGACGGTTTCGGCAATAAGGTACGTGTCGGCATGATTGGTGCAGGCGCTCCTGTTGATCCGAATAATCCGGGCAGGCTTGATCCGGCTTATGAAGGCCATATCAGTTATGGATTATTTCCCGCTATTGGCGAGGCAATAGACAAGTCGGCTTTCATTGTTGTTCAAACTGTCCGGTATTTAGGGCGATTGATAGAAGGAAGAGAAGATCGTTGCCAATTGAGTGGGCCATCAAAAACCGCGACCATTGCCTGGCAGGTGAGCGAAACCGGTTTTATGTCGCTCCTTAATTTCACAGCGCTTTTGTCGATTGGCATCGGTTTGATCAACCTTTTTCCTTTGCCTCCTCTTGATGGCGGGCATCTGGTGTTCTACGTCATTGAAGGAATTATCGGTCGGCCGGTTCCAAAAAGAATTCAAGAATCAATATTCACAATCGGTTTCGTTGCAGTGATGGCTTTTATGCTATTTGCAATATCCAACGATTATTTATGCTGGTTCAGTTGATTTAGGTGTGTTAACAGTTTATCAAGTTGAGCGATGTTTCTTATTAAAAATGGTGTAAACTGTTTACCATATTTAAGAAATGCCGTGGCATACATGCCACGGTGAGTAAAGAAGTAGGCAGATTTTAACGGAAGGCCTTGCTTGTATAAAAAAACCCGCTATTAGGGGTATATAAGCATTTTTGGATACAATGTGTCCGGAAACAAATAAACAAGGGTAAAGAAGCCAATGACGGCGAATTCGAAATTTCTTAGCGCAGCATCTGCACTGGCACTTACAGTAGCAATGGCCGTTCCGGCGACTGTAACTGTCTCGGTTCTGGGGATGGGAGTTGCACAGGCGGCTGTCGTTCACTCCATCGAGGTTCATGGTAACCAGCGCGTTGACGCGCAGACGATTCGTGATAATACGGGCATCAAAGTTGGTAAAAACTTTTCCAATACCGATATTGACGAGGGGTTGAAGCGGCTTTTTGCAATGGGGCTGTTTTCCGACGTCAAAATGAAGCAAGTCGGAAGTACGCTTGTTGTTACCGTCAAGGAATACGAAGTCGTCAATCAGGTGCTCTTCCAAGGCAATAAAAAGGTCAAAGATCCGGATTTGCAGCGCGTCATCTCGCTCAAACCACGTGAAGCTTTTGATCCTGCCAAACTTGCATCCGACGAACAGGCTATTCGTGATGCCTATCGTTATGTAGGTCGCAATGACGCTGCTGTTTCAGCTCAGACAGTCGATCTCGGGCAGGGGCGCGTTAATGTTATCTTCAAAGTCACAGAAGGTAAAAAGACCAAAATTGACGACATTACTTTTGAAGGAAACAAAGCCTTTGGTAACCGTCGTCTGCGTGATGTGATTGCTACAAAACGGTCGAACTTCCTTTCATGGTTGACACGTGGCGATGTTTACAGTGACGATCGTCTTCAGGCAGATCAGGAAGCACTTCGTCGTTTTTATTTCAATCACGGTTATGCTGATTTCCAGATTGTTTCGGCCGATGCAACTTTTGATGAAGCGAGCAATTCATATAAAATCAAGTTCGTTGTTGATGAAGGTGCCCGCTACAAGTTGGGTGACGTGCAGGTTGATAGCACGATTGAAGGTGTTGATACCAAATCAATGCAGAAAGTGCTGAAAACCCATGAGGGTGATGTCTATTCGGCAAAACGCATTGAAGACTCGGTATTGGCAATTAATGATAAAGTTGCTGATTCAGGTTATGCTTTTGCCAAGGTCGAGCCACGTGGTGATCGTGATTTCAACAATCACACGATTTCTATCGTCTACAATATCGATCAGGGGCCTCGCGCTTATGTCGAACGTATCGAGATTCGCGGTAACGATAAGACACGTGATTATGTCATCCGTCGTGAGCTTGATTTGAACGAAGGCGATGCCTACAACCAGACAATGGTTCAGCGCGCCAAGCGTCGTCTTGAAGGACTTGGTTTCTTCCAGACAGTCAATGTATCGACGGCTCCGGGTTCACAACCTGATCAGGTTATCCTTGTTGTTGATGTAACCGAAAAATCGACTGGTGAATTCTCTATCGGTGGTGGTTATACAACCGGTGGCGATTCGCCGGGCGCTTCGGTTGAAGCGTCTATTACCGAGCGTAACTTCCTGGGGCGTGGCCAATATGTCCGTATTGGTGCCGGTGCCGGTGAAGATGATGCACGTAATTATAACTTGTCGTTTACCGAGCCTTATTTCCTCGGTTATCGTTTGTCGGCCGGTTTTGATATCTTCCGTCGCACATATCGTATGAATGACGATTATGATGTTAAACAGACGGGTGGTACAGTTCGTTTCGGTGTTCCGATTACCGAACAGTTGACCGGTAGCATTGCGTATAATTACGTTCAGGAAGAATATAATCTTGACCATAAGGGTCGCTATGAAGATCGTGCAAACGAAAATCATACAAGCAAAGAATATGAAGAGATGAGAGATTATTCCGGTGCCATTATTCAGGCTTCCGAAAATAGTCCGTGGATCCGGTCTTCAGTCAGTTATGGCTTGACCTATAACACGATCGACGACATGAAAAATCCGCATGATGGTCTCTTCATTCGCGGTATTCAGGAATATGCCGGTGTCGGTGGTGATGCCAATTTCTTGAAGACGACCGGTAAGGCCATGATGTATAAGACGATTTCCGAAACATACGATCTTGTCGGATTGCTGTCTGTCGGTGGTGGTTATATTCATGAAATCGGTGATGACGGTGTCCGTATCTTTGATATGTTCAAAAGCAATTCGGATATGATTCGCGGTTTCAAATATAACGGCATTGGCCCGCGTCAACGTTCTATGGATGGGGATAAGTACTTCCTCGGTGGTACAACCTATATGAATGCCACGGCGGAAATCCAGTTCCCGATGCCGGTTGTTCCGGATAGTCTGGGTATGCGTGGTGCGTTCTTTGCCGATACTGCAACGCTTTACGGCAACAAGTATGATCCGGTTTATGACTTTGAAAATCCGGTTACGGGTGATGACAGTGCTTGGCGTGCATCCGCTGGTGTGAGCTTGATGTGGGCATCTCCGTTCGGTCCATTGCGTTTTGACTATGCATGGCCTGTCGTAAAAGAGAGTGGTGATCGGACACAGAACTTCAACTTTGGTGTCTCAACCAAGTTCTAATTTTTCCTTTCTCCCGATCGAAATAGATCGGGAGAGAAAGTGTTCTGATGGCGGATTCATTATTTTTTACGCCGTCCCGACAGTTGACTGTTGGCGAGGCGGCAGCTTTAACAGGTGCCGCTTTACGCAATCCTGAATTGAGTGGCTCGGTTATTGAGCATCTTTCCTCGCTTGATAATGCAGAGCCGGGTTCTCTGGTTTTTGTCGAAAGTAGAAAATTTGCGAAAGCACTGCGGGAAAGCCGTGCACTTGCAGTTTTCTGTTCGGAAGATGTCGCTTCCAAGGTTCCTGATAATATTGCTACGTTGGTTACACCATCGCCTCATCGCGATTTTGCGATGATTGGCCGGATTTTGTTTCCAACAGCTGCAAAACCTGCTCCATGGTTTGGTGAATATGGCATATCTCCTCATGCCTTTGTTCATCCCGAAGCAAAGCTCGAAGAGGGAGTTACTGTTGAAGCGGGTGCAGTTATTGGGCGCGGTGCAGAGGTTGGGAGCGGTACGCTTGTTTCTTCGACGGCCGTGATTGGTGAAAATTGCCGCGTCGGGCGGGAATGTTATATTGCACCTTCGGTTTCAATCCAATACAGCTTCATTGGTAACCGTGTTCACCTATATCCCGGTGTCAGAGTCGGTCAGGACGGATTTGGATATGTTGGTGGCCCAAGCGGAATTGAAAAAATTCCGCAACTTGGTCGCGTTATTATTCAGGATGATGTGGAAATTGGGGCCAATACCACCATCGACCGCGGTGCGCTGAAGGATACTGTGATCGGTGAGGGAACCAAGGTCGATAATCTTGTCCAAATTGCTCATAACGTTCAAATCGGGCGCTATTGTCTTATCGCTGCACATTGCGGAATTGCCGGAAGTTCAACGATTGGTGATATGACCCAATTGGGTGGTAGCGTCGGTTTGGCAGATCACGTCAAAGTTGGAGCACATGTTCAAATTGCTGCGGCTAGCGGCGTGATGAATGATATTCCGGACGGGGAAAAATGGGGCGGTAGCCCTGCAAGACCGATAAAGCAGTGGTTCCGTGAAGTTGCTGCGCTCAGAAATATGACAAAGTTCAATAAGGAGAAATGACGAGATGAATGCTGCTGTTGAGAAAAACAGTCTGGAAGCAGTTGATATACGTAAGCTCTTGTCAATATTGCCTCACCGCTATCCATTCCTTCTTATAGACCGCATTGTTGATATTGATGGCGATCAATCGGCTACCGGTATTAAAAATGTGACAGTGAATGAGCCACATTTTACTGGCCACTTTCCGGAAAATCCGATTATGCCAGGTGTGCTTATCATTGAAGCGATGGCTCAGACTGCCGGCGCAATTTCGTTGCTCGTACAGGGAGACGAAAAACCCGGTGTCGTTTATCTCATGACCGTTGACAAGGCTAAATTCCGTAAGCCGGTTGTACCTGGTGATCAGCTAAAGCTTCATGTCAAGAAATTGAAACAACATGGCGGAATTAGACGCTTTTCTTGCCTTGCAGAAGTTGATGGTAACCGCGTGGCAGAAGCGGAAGTTGCAGCCATGATCGCTGTTGCCGATAATAAAGAAGAATAGGGTTCCAGAATGTCCGGTGTTGAAATTCATCCAACTGCAATTGTGGAAAAAGGTGCGGAACTTGGTGTCAATGTACAAATTGGGCCCTTTTGCACCGTGAGTGCCGATGCAGTTATTGGGGATGATTCCCGTTTGTTGAGCCATGTTGTCATAATGGGTCCGACGACATTGGGAGCGAATGCTCTCGTCTATCCGAATGCTGTTTTGGGCGGTGATCCTCAGAATAATAAACACAAAGGTGGCCGTACCACTTTGGTTATCGGAAAAAATTGCATTGTTCGTGAAGGTGTCACCATGCATCGCGGGTCGGATACGAGCCGTGGAACAACGACGGTTGGCGATGATTGCGAATTTTTGGCTTACGCTCATGTGGCGCATGATTGTGCTCTGGGAAACCATGTTACGTTTTCCAATAATGTGATGATTGGTGGCCATGTCGTGATCGGTGATTACGTGATTATTGGCGGCGGCGGTGCGGTTCATCAATTCGTTCGTGTCGGGCATCATGCTTTTGTTGGTGGTTTGGCAGCTCTGGTGGGTGATCTTATTCCCTATGGGTCTGCAATCGGTGTCCATGCATGGCTTGGCGGCCTCAATATTATCGGCATGAAAAGATCAGGTTTGCCGCATAGTGAAATTCACGCTGTGCGTCATGCTGTGCCGATGCTCTTTGACAGAACCAAGCCCATTTCCGAAAGAGCCATTGATGTGCGCAATGCCTATCGTGCTTCAAAAGCAGTAAATGATATTATCGATTTTGTTGAAGCGGATCACAAACGTGCTTTTTGTACGCCAAAGCTTGTTAATACCAATAGCAGCGGCGACATTGGATTCTGAATATGGGGAAGGGCGACACAAAACGTAGCCTTTCCGGACGTACCGCAATCGTTGCGGGGAGTGGTGTTTTACCATTAGCAGTTGCTAAAGCGATTGAAGAAACAGGTGAAAAGCCTTTTCTTGTTCCGTTGAAAGGCGAAGCCGATCCGGAACTTTACGCCTATGATCATTGTGAAATCTCGGTCGTACAGCTAGCAAAACTGATAAAAGCTTTGAAAAAAGCGGATATCACGAATGTTATATTGGCTGGTGGCGTCAAAAGTCGCCCCAATCTCGCTGATTTGCGCCCTGACTGGACGACTTTATCGGCATTACCTAAATTGTTCCGTGCTTTGGGTCAGGGAGACGACGCACTTTTGAAAGCCTTCATTAGCGTTGTCGAAAAATATGGTTTTCATGTTGTGGGTGCTCATGAAGTTGTTCCGCAATTATTGGCCCCCAAAGGATTCAATCTGACAAAGAAACGCGCTGACGAAAAAAATTGGCGGGATATCATGCTTGCAGCAGAAGCAGCAGCAATCTTGGGAAAACTTGACATTGGTCAGGGAGCAGTAGCTGTCAAAGGACGCGTTGTGGCCGTTGAAGGTGCGGAGGGAACCGATAACATGTTACGCCGCGTAACAGAAATGCGTAATGAAAAACGCATTCCTCTTAAGGGGGGAGTGTTGGTCAAGCGAGCCAAAGAACAGCAGGATGAAAGAGCAGACTTGCCCACCATTGGGCCTGAAACGATTCTTCATGCCAAACAATGTCATTTGGATGGTGTTGCAGTCGAAGCAGAACGGACATTCATCGTTTCATTAAAAGAGACGGTTGAACAAGCAGATAAATGTTCGCTTTTTATCGAGACCTTCGGAAAGAACGATTATGTCTGACGGTCCTATCAAAATCGCTATCGTCGCCGGCGAGGAATCGGGAGATTTGCTTGGCGCCGATCTGATATCGGCACTGGCGCGAAAAACCGGACGCAATATCAAATTGATAGGAGTTGGCGGCGCCCATCTTGAAGCATTGGGGCTTAAAAGTGTCTTCAATGTTGATGACATCGCTTTGATGGGGCTTGGTGCAGTTTTGAAAAAACTTCCTAAGCTCATCCTACATATACATCGTTTGGCACGTTATATCGCCGATGAAAAGCCCGATTGTCTTATCATCATTGATAGTCCGGATTTTACCCACCGTGTTGCAAAAAAAGTGAGGAAATTCGCGCCTCGAATTCCTATCATAAAATATATTGCTCCTTCAGTTTGGGCATGGCGCCCCGAACGAGCCAAGGCAATGTGTTCCTATATCGATCACGTTCTTGTTGTGCTACCTTTCGAAAAAAAGGTTATGCACGATTTGCAAGGTCCACCTGCAACTTACGTCGGTCACCGATTGTTGACCTATCCGCCATTGCAGGCAATGGAAAAAATGCGATTGCGCCATTTGGAAGAAAAAAAGTCGGAGCCGACAGTGGTTGTATTACCGGGCTCAAGACATTTCGAAATTCGTGGCTTGATGCCGATTTTCGGGGCAGCTTTGGAAATTTTAAAAAAACGGCAGCCGGCTATCAATTTTATTTTGCCTACTCTGCCAAGGCTTGCCGACAATGTGCGCAAGCTTATGAGCGAATGGCCGGTAAAAGTTGATGTTGTCGTTGGTGAAGACGCAAAATGGGCAGCTTTTGCAAGAGCTGATGCCGCTTTGGCTGCTTCCGGTACCGTTTCTCTGGAACTTGCACTTGCCAATATTCCGATGGTTCTTGGTTATAAAGCTGATCTTTTTTCAAAGACCTTCATATTGCCGCGGGTAAAAGTGTGGAGCGCCGCATTGCCCAATATCATCGCCGACCGGCCAGTTGTACCGGAATATTTTAATGAATTTTTGCGTCCTGGTATGCTTGCTCGTCAAGTTGAACAATTGGTTGTTGCGGGGCCAGTTCGTCAAGCGCAGCTCGATGGATTTTCTTTGATCAAAACGACCATGAAAACATCCGCACCGTCTGGTGAAATTGCATCGCAAGCATTGTTGAAATATCTGAAGCTCCGTTGAAAAACCTGTAGCTTATCAGGGCAATGGCTTTCTCAAAACAAAATGAAATGGAAAACAGCACCTGATCGAATTCAGGTTATTTTTGAAATGAACGCGGCTATCTCGTATATTTCTGGCGACAATTCGCAATTCTCTACTTACTTATTCCGGAATTGCTTTAGCTATTAAAACGCTTTGTGTTGCCCGTTAATGTTTGTAGAGACAGGAGGATGAAACCGTGAGAGTTCTTCATCAAAGGGCGTAATTTGGTTGAAAAACGCCATTCATGAGCTGGTTCAATAATCGATTAATTAATGTTTTATTTTTGCGAGGAAATCTTTAGCTCTCTGATTATCAGGATTTGAAAAGAATTTATCGGGTGTTGTGTCCTCGATAATCCTTCCATTCTCCAGAAAAAGAACACGTTCCGAAACTTCGCGCGCAAAACCCATCTCGTGTGTGACGCAAAGCATGGTCATACCGGTTTCTGCAAGCTTGACAATAACATCCAGCACTTCTCCGACCATTTCCGGATCAAGGGCAGAGGTCGGTTCATCAAACAACATGACCTTGGGTTCCATGCAAAGAGCACGAGCAATAGCCACGCGTTGCTGCTGCCCGCCGGATAACTGGGACGGATATTTTTCACTATGAGCTTCAATACCGACCTTACTTAAATATTTGATTGCGCGCTCTTTCGCCTCATCCTTTGTCAGTCCTTGGACGGTCATGGGGGCAAGAATGCAATTTTGCATGACAGTCATATGGGGGAAGAGATTAAAATGCTGAAACACCATGCCAACTTCGCGCAGCACCCTTTTTTGTTCTTGCGGTGCTGCACTCATTATATCGACGCCATAAATGCGGATGCTGCCTTGTTCGGGTACTTCGAGCTGATTTATGCAGCGGATAAGGGTTGATTTACCGGAACCGGATGGCCCGCATAAAACAATGCGTTCTCCTGCCTTAACGTCAAGGGAGATATTATGAAGGGCTTGAAATTCACCGTACCACTTGTTCAATTCTTGAATGACAATGACCTGTTCATCAGATTTGGCTTTATCGCTGTTATTGTGCTGAACTGCTGCCATTGCTGTTGTTCTCCGTTTCTGGTTCTCAAAACCGTGTTAGACTGAAAGCATCAGGAGATGTCAATGGTTGTTCACCTGCCATTATCTCGGCAAGTAATTTTCCACTAACCGCCCCGAGCGTCAATCCATGATGCGCATGGCCAAAATTGAGCCAAAGACCTTTGTGCGCCGGGGCTTTTCCGATAATCGGGCGCATGTCAGAAAGACAAGGGCGTTCTCCGAGCCAAGGTTCGGTCTCGACATATTCACCGAGCGGGAAAATGTTTTTGGCAATTTTTTCAGCCCGCTTTAGCTGTGTCCAATAAAGCGGGGCTTTCGGACTTGCAAATTCAATTCCTGTTGTGAGCCGAATTCCTTGACGCATTGGAGCCAGTACAAATCCGCCGACGGAATCACATATAGAATGTTGAAGGACTGTCGTCTCGTCGACTTGGCGGAAGTGAATATGATAGCCGCGCTTTACGGCAAAAGGGATATGACGATAGCCGAACTTATTTAAAAACTGGATGGATTGGGGGCCAAGAGCAACAACAATTTCAGGCGCCCCGATTGATATGTCGTTATCGTTTATTTGCCAAAGTCCGTTATTATATTCGGTTTTCAAGGCATCGAGTGTCACGAAACTCCCACCTTGTTTGATGAAATAACGCGCATAAGCGGCGGTTAACCCGCCAGGGTCGTTGACAGTTTTCGGGTCAAGCCAGTGAATACCACCGACAAGCTTAGGGCTGATAAATGGAACACGCTGAATTAGCGCGTTCCGGTCAAGAACATCGTAATTGAGGTGGAAACGCTCAAGCGTAAGAAGATGGTTTTTCGCTTTATCAAAATCTTTATTAGTGCGGAATATCTCGAGCCAGCCCTTCGGCTCGATAAAAGAAGTGGCACCGGCTTTTTCAGCTAAAAAATCGTGTTCTTTGACGCTGTTTTCAATGAGAGGTAACAGAGCCAATGTCGACTTTTCCAGATTCTTAGGTGATGATTGACGCCAGAACTTGAAAAGCCACGGTGCTATTTGCGGCAGGTAACTCCAGTCGAACCGTACATCGGTTTGATGATTGAACGCGTAAGCAACAAGACGCGAAAATTCCCGCGGAAAATGGTAAGGAATGACGCTTGATCTCTCGATCAGTCCCGCATTGCCGTAACTTGTCCCTTTTCCGGGGTCTTTTTTATCGACAAGGCAGACATGGTAACCCCTCAATTGAAGATGTAAACATGTGCATACGCCGACGATTCCGGCTCCGAGCACGATAACATCAAATTTTTTCATTCGAACGTAATCCCGCAATCCTCATTTATTCGGCTGGCATTAACGCAGATGACGTGTCAGTCTACGTTCGGTCATGCCGATCAAGCGTCGAACAATTTCAACGATAATCAGATAAAGAACGGCCGCCCAGATATAAACCTGAAAATCAAACGTACGTGAATAGGCAAGTTTGGCAACGCCCATCAGATCATAGACAGTTACGAGAGATGCAACAGCACTGGCTTTGATCATGAGGATGAACTCGTTTCCCAAGGGACGTAACGCCATGATCATGGATTGCGGTAATATAACGCGGATGAAAGTGGTTTTCCGGCTAAGCCCCAATGCTTTGGCCGCTTCATATTGACCGCCGGGTACCGATTGCATGCTGCCGCGGAAAATTTCTGCCTGATAAGCAGAAGTATTCAGCGAGAAAATAAAGAGACAACACCACCACGAGCTTTGGAAAAACCACCACAATCCAACGCTTTTCCAAAAAACACTGAACGAGCCGATACCGTAATAAAAGAGAAATAACTGTGCAAGGAGCGGCGAACCACGGAAAAAATAGATGTAAATACGAGCCGGTAAACGCAGAAACGAATGTTTCGAGCGCCACGCAAATGTTATCATGATGCTCAAGAAAAAGCCGACCGTATAGGAAAGTGCTACGAGCTTTATAGTCACGAAAAAACCGCCAATAAATTTCATGCCGTAGCGGCTTAAAATATCCGGATTGATGATAAAATGCAGGAAATCGGGGATCATCATGCTGATGCCTTTTCATAACAGGCATTGGCGCGTTTTTCCATATGGCGAATAATAGAAGAAGACACTGCCGAAAAGATAAGATAGATGACGCAGGCAGTCGAATAGAAAAACATCGGTTGTTTTGTTGCTGCAACTGCAAGATTTGTCTGGCGCATCACATCAACGAGCGCAATTGTGGATACCAGAGACGTATCTTTAAGAAGTGTCAACCAATTATTGGAAAGGCCGGGCAGAGCATTGCGTGCGAGTTGCGGTAAAACCACGCGGAAAAATGTTGTCGCCGGTGAAAGACTTAAAGCTTTAGCAGCTTCATATTGGCCACTATCCAATACTTTGAAAGCTCCAAGCCAGACCTCGCAGGAGAAAGCGGCAAAAACCATTCCTAGTGCCAACACACCGGCAAAAAAAGCGTTGACAGAAAAGTTTGCCTCGATATCCAGATGAGCCATCAAAGATTGTACGAGGGTCTGTAATCCGTAATAGACAAGAAACAACGTCAATAATTCGGGTAATCCGCGGAATATTGCGGAAAATATCGTTGCAATGATCCGGAAAAATTTCACATCCGACTGAATCATGAGCGAGCAGATGAGACCGAGAGGAAGTCCCAAAGGTAGACAACAAAGCGCGAGTGACAACGTCACTCCCGCTCCGATGAGCATGACCATACCCCAACCGCCACTGCCAAATGACAGCAATGACAAATATTCAACCATCAATGAAAGCTCCGGTTATTCGTTATCAATAGCCGATAGAAAAAAATTCAAAACGATTCAACCAGTTAATTAATAAATATCGGATTGAAAATATTTTTTGGCAATTTTGTCATAGGTACCATCGGCACGAATATCGTCAATAGCCTTATTCAAGCGATTTTTTAATTCATCCGAATTTTTACGAATAGCAATGGAAATCGGCTCTCTTGTACCTTCAACTTCACCGAGAAGTTTGCAGCAATCCTTGCCATCTTTTTCAAGCCAGGTGAGCAGCGGGAATTTGTCATGGATTATCGCATCGAGACGGTGATTGATCAAATCGCTATTGGCTTCTTCCGGCGTTGGATAAAGCTTCAGATTGGTTCCCTCGGGAGCATAATTATCTTCGGCATAGATCGCCTGTGTTGTACCAGCCTGCGCACCAAGATTTTTACCGTTGAGAGATTGCGGACTTAGGTCCTTGATATCAGAATCCTTCGGGACAGCAACCGCAAGTGTCGTTGTATAATAGCGGTTTGTAAAATCGACTTTTTGTTTGCGCTCTTCTGTCGGAACCATTGAAGCAATAATAGCATCATACTTTTTTGCCAGAAGTCCGGGAATGATTCCTTCCCAGTCTTGCGCTGTGACCGTGCATTCAACTTTCATTTTGTCGCAAAGTGCATAGGCAATATCGACATCGAAACCATGAAGATTGTTGTTGGAGTCAACGTAGCTGAACGGCGGATAGGCTCCTTCGGTTGCGATACGCAAGTTTTCAGCATGTGCGGAAAAGCTCATCATAAGGCTTCCCAAAACGAGGCCAGCTGCAAGAATTTTCATGTCGTACTCCTATTTTATTTTTTGTTAGAATGGTTCCACCTCGATAGTCTTAACGCCAACTTGTGAAGAAGGGCAATTTAAAAACATAAATCCACCGATATATCCTTCAAAAACATCTTCTTTTTCTTTCGAAGAATGGGTACATCCATTGTTACCTAGACGGTACCAGCTTTGTCGTTAAGAAGAGATGATAAGTAAGCTGAAGTGCTTTTTTTTGCCCCGACGAAATCAGAAGGCTAAAAATACTTGCAACTCGCGCCCGAGCAATAATTGCCGATAAAATACGATCAATGAGTTGTTGCTGTTCGTTCGCGCAGGGCTCTGAAAGCAATGTTGACGCCTTAGCTTGTTGTCGTCTTGGAAGGGGATACTAATAGGGCAGCGCTCTTTTGCTCGCGACTTCCGCTTGCTCTGGACTGTCACGCTTGATTGTGCAAGAAGCCGCTATTTTTTAAGAGAGAATGGTTCAATGAAAAAAAATAACACGAGTAGAAATTTAAGAAAATACTTTACAGCATTTCTTTGAAAGCACTAATTTGGCACGCCGATATCAAGTTTACCGATTATAGCGTTCACTTGGGCTTTGAATGTCAGAGCGGTTACGGGGATTTTGCCGTTTTTTTACAAAATCGACTAAAAGTTGCAACGCTTCTTTCCGTATGGTCTTGCGATAGACAAACTCGAAATCGTATTGCCCTGAAAGTGATGGATGTTCATCGAGCCGAATTCCGACGGGACAGTTATAGCGCGAAATACTGGAAATGAAGGTATAGCCAAGTCCGCTTAAAACCATCCCCAGACATGCGTTGAAATCCGTTGCACAGGTAACAATATGAGGCCGGAAATTGGCCTTACGGCATTCGGCAAATAGAAAATCATAGAATTCCGGTGACATTTCCCGCGGAAAAAATAAACATTTTTCCCGTTCGAGTGATTTCAGTTCTTTGTTATTTTTAAAAATACTATTTTCAAAATTACTGGCAATCAAAAGCCGGCATTTGTCAAGGAAAATGCCTGCTTTTGTCGTATCTGCCTTGAGGCGCCAAGCCATGAAACCGGCATCAAGTGTTCCGTTGGTTAATCTTTCGGACTGACCGACAGCAAGCGTTGGTTCGAGAGAAAGGTTTATGTCGGGATAGCACTTGCAAAAATCCCTGATAATTCCAACGACGATCGGATTCCATGTATAGGTAGGCGCAATGCCAATATGAAGAGTTTCTTTGATGCCGCTTGCTCTTTTGACATTTGTAATTGCAAGATTGAGTGCTTGTAAAATGGTGGAACTATCTTGCAAAAGTTGTTCACCGGCTTTGGTGAGCTCAATGCCTTTTTGTCGCCTGATAAAAAGCCTCGCCCCCAGTTGTCTTTCCAGTTCTTTAATTTGGCGGCTTAGCGCCGGTTGAACGATAAAGAGGTGTCTTGCGGCCTCGGAAATACTGCCATATTGGGCAATCGCCTGAAAGTAGCGGATCTGTTTGATATCCAATATTGACTATTCCTTTTTACGAAATACTTACCCGATTAGCTTCACGAAAATTAAAAGTCCATACTTTTTTGTTATAGTTCTTATCAAGAAATAACAATCGTGGATTGTTTGTCTTTTCGCTACTCTACCACAAGTACCAAGTTTCAAGGAGAATCCATGCAAAACGCCCAAGTTCAGGACGGACATTCGACAGGAAAAGAGACTAAAACCGTTTCGAGAAAAGTCATCATTGCTGCGGTTATGGGGGGCATGCTCGAATGGTATGATTTTGGTGCCTATGCACTTTTTGCCTATGTCATTTCCGACCAGTTTTTTCCGACCGGCAATGCAACGGTATCCATGTTGCTCACCTTTATTACTTTTGCCATCGGCTTTTTGACCCGTCCGCTCGGCGCTATAGTTCTCGGTATCTATTCTGATAGAATCGGAAGAAAATCGGCACTTTCGCTGACGATGATTCTGATGGCTATCGGCATGGGGATTATTGCAATATGCCCGACCTATGCGCAAATCGGCATATTTGCGCCGCTCATTATTGTCATTGCCAGACTTATACAGGGTATCTCGGCGGGAGGGGAAATCGGTTCGGCATTATCGATCCTCGTTGAAACAGCACCGGCAAACAAACGGGGCCAATATGCTGCATGGCAGCAGGTCAGTCAGACGGGTGCATTTCTTGTGGCAGGTATCATAGGCTGGGTAATTACCGCATTTCTACCGCGCGAAGATGTAGCGCTTTGGGGCTGGCGTGTGGCTTTTGCCTTTGGCATGCTGGTTGCTCCTGTGGGATTTTATGTCCGTCGACAAATTGACGAATCACCGGAATTCTTGGCCGAGAGGAACAAAAGCATCAAAGAACATGTACCTTTTGCCATTCTGCTCAAAAATAGCTGGAAGCCGTTATTGATAGGTATCGGGATTGTTATGATCTGGACAGTGACGAGTAAAACCGCGAGTTCCTTCATGGCAACTTATGCCATCAACAATTTGCATATGGCTTTGACGTCTCCTTATCTCGGTATGATTGTGGTGGGCATTGTTTTATTATTCTGCCCGTTGGTTGGAGCATGGTCGGATAAGATCGGACGACGTCCGATTATGATTGGAGCGGCTATCGCTATTCTGATTTTCGCTTATCCGTCGTTCTGGATATTATCTGCCTATCCGAATGTATGGGTGCTTATCGGCCAACAATTTTTCTACGCAGTGTTGATGGTGCTTTATACGGCTCCTGCTTCGGCCGCCTTGTCGGAACTATTCCCGACGGCTTTCCGGTCTTCGGGAATTGCACTTTCCTATAACATTGCGGTCACAATATTCGGTGGTTTTTCTGCAGCAATTTCCACCGCTCTTATAGGCATGACGGGAGACAATCGTGCAATTGCCTATTATATCATGTTCGCTGCATTTGTGAGTATCATCGCACTTTTATATTCTGGTAAAATATCGAAATTGAAATAGGAGAAAAATCTGGTGTGCCTCGCAAGAAAGGCACACCGGCTGTAATTGAAAATGATAGAAGATAGTCGTGAAGTTGCTGGTGCCATCAACGCTTATTTACCCGAGATGATGGAACTGAGGCATCAAATTCACTCCAATCCTGAAACCGGATTTGAAGAAAAGGCAACATCTGCCATCGTCAGCAAATTGTTGCAGGAATGGGGATATGATGTTTCACACCTTGCCGGAACCGGCATTGTGGCAACTTTAAAAGCGGGAAATGGCACAAAAACATTGGGGTTACGTGCTGATATGGATGCTTTGCCGGTTAATGAACAAACCGGCTTGTCCTATGCCAGTAAAAACTCGGGAAAGATGCATGCCTGTGGTCATGATGGGCACACTTCAAGCCTGTTGACGGCTGCCCGTTATCTGGCACGTACAAAGCAGTTTTCCGGTATAGTCAATCTCATTTTTCAGCCGGCTGAAGAAGGCTTAGGTGGAGCCCGGCGTATGGTTGAAGAGGGAATTTTTGAAAAATTTCCATGTGATGCTATTTTCGGATATCACAATGTTCCGGGTGTACCAGCCGGCAATTTCTGTTTCATTCCGGGGGCGGCAACTGCTGCTTCGGACCGCGCAAAAATTGTTGTCAAAGGAAAAAGCGGTCATGGCGCCCAGCCTGAAACAGCAATCGACCCGATTGTCGTGGGTGCTGCAATTGTCAGTTCATTGCAAACGATTGTCTCGCGTAACGTCACAGCGTTGAAGCCTGCTGTTGTGACTGTTGCAAGTTTTCATGCGGGCGAAGCTTACAATATCATTCCTGCAACGGCAGAATTAAAACTTACAATCAGAAGCTATGACGAGAAAACGCGCAATCTTCTTGAAAAACGTGTAAGGGAAATTGCCGAATATCAGGCAAATGTCTTCGGGGCAAAATGTGAAATCGACTATTTCCATCTCAATCCCGCCTGCCAAAATGATAGAAAACTGACTGCTTTTGCTCGCAATGTGGCTGAGGAGGCATTTGGCAAAGAGGCCATAGACGACCGCTTGCAACCTTTCACGTTCAGTGAAGATTTTTCTTACATGCTGCAGAAAAAGCAGGGCTGTTATCTCTTTATCGGTAATGGCAATACCGCAAACCTCCACAGCGACCATTATAATTTTAATGACGAATTGTTGCTGCGGGCAAGTACCTTCTGGGTGCGTCTGGTTGAAAGCTATCTTTGCTAGAGAGAAAGATCGCGCTGGTAGCCAGTTTAGCCAATGAAACAGGTCAAGTCTGCCACGCCGTTTCTTAGAAATAATCAGAGGCCCAAAAACCTTTCAAAATTTCGATTCCGACAGTTTCTTTATAACTACCGGAATCGAAAATAATGACGGGCGCGAACATCTCCGCCCGATCCCTGTCGAGCCTGGCTTTATCGGCAGTGAAACGTTTGAAACCGGAATCTTACGAAAGCCAGTTTAATCTGCGGGTTCCTTCTTGAAGCCGTTAGATTCCGGATAATGTTTCTGAAAATGTCGTTAGAATGAAGGCGTTACGGAACCTACATGATTCAATACTTGAAAATGCTTTGAAGCAGCGAGACAGATTAATCGTGAAAATATCCGCCAAACACTGGCGCAGGAGTTTAGACGTTTCAAAACTGAAAATTACGCTTTTCTAACGTGATTTATTGTTGAAAGAGGTAGGTTCGGGGAGGCGCCGGCTATTTCCTTGATCGCAAAGAATCTGCTAATGAAAAAAGCCATGAAAAATTATCTCGACCTTTTATCTTATGTCCTGGAACATGGCGTTGACCGGTCCGACCGTACAGGAACGGGCACGCGCTCTGTATTCGGCTACCAGATGCGGTTTGATCTTTCCAAAGGCTTTCCGCTACTCACCACGAAGAAGCTTCATGTCCGCTCGATTATTTACGAGCTGTTGTGGTTTTTGCGTGGTGACACCAATATCAGATGGTTGAACGATCACGGCGTTTCTATCTGGGACGAGTGGGCCGATAAAAATGGTAATCTCGGGCCTGTTTACGGTTATCAGTGGCGGTCTTGGCCGGCTCCTGATGGGCGTCATATCGACCAGATTGCCAAGGTTGTCGATATGATCGTCAAAACACCTTATTCCCGTCGACTTATCGTTTCCGCGTGGAATCCCGCATTGGTTGATGAAATGGCCTTGCCGCCGTGTCACTGCATGTTCCAGTTTTATGTTGCTGATGGAAAACTGTCGTGCCAGCTTTATCAACGGTCAGCAGATATATTTCTGGGTGTGCCTTTCAATATTGCCTCATATGCTTTGCTCACCATGATGATTGCACAAGTCACGGGACTGAAGGCGGGGGATTTTGTCCACACATTTGGCGATGCCCACCTTTATTCCAATCATTTTGAACAGGCAAAGCTGCAACTTACACGTAAACCATTGTCGTTGCCGACGATGAAACTCAATCCGGATGTAAAAGATCTGTTCAAATTCGAATATGAGGATTTTACACTCGAAAATTATGTAGCAGCGCCGCACATAAAAGCACCGGTGGCTATATAATGGCAACGATCAGTCTCATTGTTGCTGTTGCCGAAAATGGCGTTATCGGTC
This sequence comes from uncultured Bartonella sp., assembly GCF_946479275.1. Taxonomy (GTDB): domain Bacteria; phylum Pseudomonadota; class Alphaproteobacteria; order Rhizobiales; family Rhizobiaceae; genus Bartonella. The sequence goes on along the minus strand of NZ_CAMLFE010000001.1, from coordinate 461,234 downwards.
GTGATGGAACGATGCCATGGAGGTTGTCGACCGATTTGAAGAGATTCAAATCGATTACTGTCGGTCATCCGGTTATTATGGGGCGAAAAACTTGGGATTCTCTCAAAAAACCACTGCCGGAACGGGTCAACATCGTTATTACCCGTGACAAGTCTTTTGCGATTGATGGTGCGATTGTCGCCCACTCTTTTTCCGAAGCTCGACAATTAGCTGAAGAAGAAGCAGTGAAAGCCGAAACAGATGAAATATTTGTTATTGGCGGTGGGGCAATTTTCAAAGAAGCATTGCCTTTCGCCGATCATATGTATGTTACGGAAATATTGTCGTCAGTGGAGGGTGATACATTTTTTCCGCCGTTCAATCCGGAAAACTGGCGGGCGTTATCCGGCGAAATGGTGCCTGAAGGGTCAAAAGACACATTTCCTACAAGATTTGTCGTTTATGAACGCCAATAAGCTTTAAAAAAAAGACAAAAGGTCGATCATTGCGTTGAAACGCACTGTCGACATCCCTATAAAAGAGAAATTAAAAATATTGCGCAAATGTTGCGTAGAGCAAGAGGTGAATATGCCCTGGAGCAATCAGAATGGCGGCGGCCCATGGGGAGGCGGCGGAAATAATGGTGGAAGCCCCTGGAGTAGTGGCGGAAACGACAACGGGAATAATAAAAATCCGTGGGGCAAAAAACCGCTCGGTTCGGGCGGCAACGGCGGCGGCAATAATGGTGGTAACGGTCCGGATATAGACGATATCTTGCGCAAAGGTCAGGATACGCTCAAGCAGTTCGGTGGTGGTGCCATCGTACTTGTCTTGATCATCGTTGCAATCATATTCTGGCTTTTCCAGTGTTTCTACATTGTCCAGCAGAATGAACAAGCTGTCGAACTGAGGTTTGGTGTGCCGAAACCCGGTATTATCAATGATGGCCTTCATTTTCATTTTTGGCCGATTGAAAATTATTTGAAAGTACCACTTACGGAAAAATCGATTGCCATCGGCGGTAAGCCCGGGCAGACGCAACAGAGCGATGGTTTGATGCTATCAAGCGATCAGAACATCGTTTATGTTAATTTTTCCGTATATTATCGCATTTCCGATCCGACCAAATATCTCTTCAATGTCAATGAACAGGAAGGCACGGTGCGTCAGGTTGCAGAAAGTGCCATGCGCGAAGTGATCGGGCGCCGTCCGGTTGATGATGTTCTGCGTGACAAGAAAGAGGAAGTTGCCGATAACGTTAAAAAGATTATCCAGTCGACAGCCGATAAATATCAAGTTGGTGTACAGATCAATCGTGTTTCTATAAGCGAGGCCGCTCCGCCAACGAAAGTTGCAGCAGCCTTCAATTCAGTCCAACAGGCTGAACAGGAACGTGGACGTATGATTGAAGAGGGTAATCGTGTACGTTTCAAGAAATTGGGGCAGGCCAATGGTGAAGCTTCAAAAGCACGCGAAGTTGCAAAGGGCGAAAAAGCCCAGATGATTGAAGAAGCAAAAGGTCGTGCGGAACGTTTCGAAGCGATCTCGCACGAGGCAGCAGTAGCCCCCGATGCGAGCCGCTATCGCCTCTATATGGAAACAATAGGAAACATTCTCAATGCACCGGATAAACTGGTACTCGACCAGAAGAACGGTGGACCTGTCTCTTATTTGCCTTTGAGTGAAATGATGTCGGTTCAAAATCGGTCTTCAACAACTTCCACGGCGGCAAAGCCAACCCAATCTGGCTCTGATACCACAGGAGGGCAACAATAATGCAGCAGAACCGTTTTTTCATTGGCCTTGGTGTCATTATTGTTGTGTTGTTAGCAATCTGGATGTCGGTATTTATCGTCTATCCACGTCAGCAGATTGCGGTTAAACGTTTTGGACAAATTGTCCGTGTCGAACAGGAACCGGGGCTTTACTTTAAAACGCCTTTTATCGATCAAACAGTCATTATCGACAATCGGCTGTTGCGTTATGACGTGCCAACGCAATCGGTTCAGGTCCGCGGTGGTGCCTATTATGAAGTCGACGCGTTTTTCGTCTATCGGATAACCGATCCGAAATTGTTCTTGCAGCGCATCAGCTCGGGTCGTCCACAAGTTGCTGCAGAAGAAAACCTTGCACCACGCTTCATTGATGCTTTGCGTGCCGTTTATGGAAAGCGCGAATTCAAAGCAGCCCTGTCGGATGAACGCGGAGCCATGATGGAAGAGGTTCAGCAGCAATTTTCGGCTGACGCGGGTTCACTCGGCATTACAATAGTTGACGTCAGAATCCGCAAAACTGATTTGACCGATGCTGTATCGGAAGATGTCTATCGTCAGATGGCAGCCGAACGTGAGGCAGCAGCCGAAAATATTCGGGCTCGTGGTCAGCAGGAACGGGATCGCATTGTTGCTGAAGCTAATCGCGAATACGAGGAAATCGTTGCAGCGGCCAAGCGTGATGCCGAGATTACCCGCGGTGAAGGACAAGCCGAAAGCATTCGTTTATTGCTGGAAGCAAGAAAAACCAATCCGTCATTTTATGATTTCTGGTTGGCAATGGAAAATTATAAGAAGTTGAAATCGACTCCGATGGTCATCTCGCCGAATGAGGATTTCTTCTATTATTTCCACAATCCGCTCGGTACGGGAAAAGCGGTTTCACCGGCAAATAACTGATGAGCCTGTTTTTCACCGCAATTGGCCTCGTCCTTTTTATTGAGGGGCTTGTTTATGCAGGCTTTCCAGCATTGGTAAAAAAGATGGCGTCACAGATACACGTGACGCCTGAACATGTTTTACGGACGAGCGGTTTTTGTGCAATGGTCATCGGTTTGATCATTGTGTGGTTTTCGTACTCGTAAATGATAGGGTAAAACTTCGACATTGTAAAAAGGGGTAAAGTTTGGCTAGCTTCGAATTCTGCCGTTTCCCTTTGCAATGAAATGTTCTAAACCGTTTGATAACTTGATTATTTTCGGTTGCTCTCGGATGGGATGATAATATGTTGTTCAGGCGCTTGTTGTTTGCTGTCTTTCTTTGCTCGACATTCGGTTTTCTCCATTCCGAAAGCTTTGCAGAAGTGGCACTTGAACATAAAGCTCCCGAGTCGGTTGCAAATTTGGCTTCCGGTCTGCTTGATGCAGTTGTCAATATTTCAACTTCACAGACTGTGAAGGGGACAGAACAGGGAGATAAAACTGCGCGCCCCAAAGTGGAAGAGGGCGCACCGTTTCAAGAATATTTCGACGATTTTTTTTCGCCGAAAAACGATAAAGGCGAGTTGAACCAGTCAAGAAAGGTGCAATCCCTCGGTTCCGGTTTTGTTGTTGATGCTGAAAAAGGTCTTATTGTTACCAATAATCACGTTATCGCAGATGCTGATGATATTGAAGTCAATTTCACCGATGGTTCCAAGCTGAAAGCCAAACTGTTAGGTAAAGATGCCAAAACCGATCTTGCGCTTTTACAAGTTGACCCGAAGGCAAAAAAACTCACGGCTGTTTCATTCGGGGATTCAGAAAGTGCACGCATCGGTGATTGGGTTATGGCAATAGGCAATCCGTTCGGTCTCGGCGGAACGGTAACTGTCGGCATTATCTCGGCACGAAATCGCGATATCAGCGCTGGTCCTTATGATGATTTTATCCAGACTGATGCGGCTATAAATCGCGGTAATTCCGGCGGTCCGCTATTCGATATGAATGGTAAGGTTATCGGCATTAATACGGCAATTATATCACCATCCGGCGGTTCAATCGGCATCGGTTTTGCTATCCCTTCCGATATGGCTACAGGCGTTCTTGACCAGTTGAAGGAATTTGGCGAGACCCGCCGTGGCTCTCTCGCAATAAGGATTCAGCCTGTAACGCAGGAAGTTGCTGATAGCTTGAAATTGCCCAAACCGGAAGGTGCACTTGTTGCCGGAAAGATAGACGACAAAACGGTCGATAATTCGCAGTTAAAAGACGGGGACGTCATTACACACTTCGGCACTCATGCCATAAAAGACGCGCGTGAATTGCCGAGGATAGTTGCTGAAAGTCCCGTAGGCAAAATTGTCGACGTAACCATTCTTCGCAATGGTGAGGAAAAGACGGTGAAAGTCAAACTCGGACGTCTGAAAGAAAAGGAAGTTGCAAACGCGGAAACCGACGAGGGCGAGCACGAGGGGGAAGAGGCGCAGAAACCCGAACAGGACAATTCCATCCATGCCATGGGCATGACATTGTCTGCAATGTCTGACGAATTGCGAAAGCATTTTCATATCAAAACAGGGATTGAGGGCGTTGTTGTTACTTCTGTAACGCCCAATAGTGCGGCTGATGAAAAGCGTATCCATACGGGCGAAGTTATTGTTGATATTAACCAGCAGCTTGTCAAAACACCTGAAGACGTTTCAAAACAGTTAGACCATTTGCGAGCCAACGGGCGTAAAAACGCTTTGTTGATGGTTGCAGGAGAAGATGGTGAATTGCGTTTTGTTACGCTACGCCTCGACTGATAAAGCGGCATACTTCTGGAAAGATAATTGCCTTAATTATTAGCCGTTTCTTGAGGCCAGCCGTCTTTTTATATTGTGATATTCAAATTGTATAAATTAAAAAAATCACGAGAAACTACAGAATGACCATCGGTTTGAAAGCAAATGCTCATCGTTTGCTTTTGGAAACGAATAGTTCAGAGTTAGAAGAGATAAAATAACTAGAACGATCCGTGAGAATGAGAATGTTTTAGGGATGTTCCGAAAAATCGACATTTGCAAATATTCCGTTTTTTAATCAAAAAGCGGAATAATATTGTGAAAGCTAAAGCTTGCTCGACTTCTGAAATTTCTTGTAGACGTCGGCTACAATTGCTCAAAAATCTTTAACGAAAATTGTTTGAGTTACCGGCCGGTTATGCCTTTAAACAGGGCTCAACTGACGAAATCGGACTTGCGATATCCTTGCAAATAAAGAAGAGCTGTTAAATCGCCGTAATCAATGCGAATGGAGGCAGCTTCCGCTACAACCGGTTTGGCGTGCAGGGCAACACCGGAACCCGCTCGTTTGAGCATTGCAAGGTCATTGGCACCATCGCCTACGGCCATAGCATCATCCGGCGAGATGTTGAGCTTGTCACAGAGTTCTTCCAGTTTTTCTACCTTTGCTTGTTTTCCCAAAATCGGCTCGTTAACGCGACCGGAAAGATGATCTCCCTCGACGAGAAGTTCATTGGCGTTGTGTTCGTCAAAGCCTATGGCACTCGCAATTTTGGAAGTGAACAATGTGAAACCGCCGGAAACAAGTGCCGTGTAAGCACCATTTTTACGCATCGTTGCGACGAGTTCTTTTCCACCGTTTGAGAGAGTAATGCGTTTTTCAATAACGTCATCAATAATCGACAATGGCAGTCCTTTTAATAAAGCAACGCGTTCGCGAAGCGCTGGTTCGAAGGCAATTTCACCATTCATTGCGCGTCTGGTGATGTCTGAAATATAGTCACGCAAACCCGCAGCATCGGCGAGTTCATCAATACATTCCTGACCGATCATAGTTGAGTCCATATCAGCAACAAGAAGTTTCTTTCGCCGCTTGTCCTGAATTTGGACGGCGACATCAACCGGCTCGTCGTGAAGTGCTATACGCAAAGCTTTTTGTGCTTCATCCGGACCGATTGTGTCATTGAGCGGAATGTCACAAGCGACGCCGTCACAAAGCCAATAGACAGTGCTTGCATTGATACTACGAGAGGCTTTATCAACGAGATGTGGTGTTAAAACCGGTCTATCAGGACTGGTAATCAACGTGGCCACAAGCAATTCACTTTGGGGCATGGAAAACTCCGCTCATGAAAAAAAGAACAATTACTTTGATAGCGGGACCGACGGCAAGCGGCAAGTCGGATTTTGCGTTAAAACTGGCGGAAGAAAACGATGCCGTAATTGTGAATGCAGATTCGATGCAGATCTATGACGTTCTGAGCGTTATCACAGCGCGACCGAGCGCAGAAGATATGGCACGTGTGCAGCATTATCTTTACGGTTATGTTTCTCCTGAAAGACAATATTCGACTGGCAAATGGCTTAAGGATGTTTCAGATATTCTTAAAAGCGTTGATAGGAATCTCATTTTTGTCGGCGGAACAGGCCTTTACTTCAAGGCTTTAACGGAAGGGCTGGCAACAATCCCCGATATTCCCGAAGAAACAAGAAAAAAATGGCGCACAAGGTTGGAAGGAGAGGGGGCTTCAGAACTTTATAAATTGCTTCAGGGGATTGATTACGAGCTTTCCCGCCGTTTAAGCGAAAAGGATGGACAGAGGGTTATCCGGGCATTGGAAGTCTACGATGCGACCGGCAAAACTTTAAGCTATTGGCAGAACAAGAAAACGGAACCTTTACTTGAAACAGGCAATTTGACAAAATTTCTTTTATTGCCGGAGCGAGACGTCGTTTATCGTCGCATTGAAGAACGTTTTGATAAAATGGTTGAAAACGGAGCATTGGAGGAAGCTCGTGCTTTGGATGAACTGGGTTTAAATCCTTCAATGCCGGCGATGAAAGCAATCGGCATACCGGAATTTATAGAAGTCATGAAAGGCAAAAAGACAATCGGGGAGGCGATCGTTGAAGCGAAAACGAATACACGCCGTTACGCAAAACGCCAAATGACGTGGTTCCGGCACCAGTTAGGAGATGACTGGGAAAAGATATGAGAATCCCGTTGTAAAAACAGCGAAAATTGTTTCCTGAAATAGTGCGCTTGTCTTCAATTTTTTTAGCGACTTTAGAAAGGACGACGTTCAGACTCCTTTTGAAAGCTTGGTTAAAAAACATGAAAGCCGATATTTTATCTTGGCAAGAAGACAGTTGCTAAAAACTTGTCAGTTTCGTTTTCGCTTAAGTTGCTTCGATTTTTCTTTTTTCTATTTCGAAATCAATTCAGACAAAAATAGAAGCCACTAACAGTCATGGGCAGTAAAAAAACGGCTCTTGAAAAAGAGCCGTTTTAAAAATTAAAAGACGCGAAAAACGATTAACTGCAACCGCTTGTTGCCCCGCATGTATCGCATTTCAGGCAAGTGCCGTTACGAACCATTGTGAAGTTCTGGCATTCCGAGCACATATCCCCCGTATAGCCTTGCATCATCGCTTGTTTTCTACGGTCGGAGTTGAGCTTCTTGGCTTCGGCGACCTCATTGGCCATTTCCGCGGCTTTTGCTTCAGCTGACGTATCGGCGTCGAACAAATTATCTATTTTGTTTTCTTCCTCGTTGAGGTCACGTCTTAAAGCTGTGGCACCTTGCGTTTCCAACGACGGAGCGGCTTTCGACTGAACAGCAGTTGCTGGTTTCAACGTAGTGACATTAGACTTTGTGGCAGCAGTTGCAATTTTCGCAACCGGTGCTTTCGGGTCTGCAAATTTCGGTTTGTAACCGCGTGTCCAACCTGTCGAAATCAGATTGGTTTTGCCTTCTTTCACACCTTTACCCAAGGCTGTGTTGGAAAAGTCCGATATATCAACATGGGCAAGATCATAGCGCCCGAGATAGGAAACCGCGAGTTCGCGGAATACATAGTCAAGAATTGATGTCGCGTTTTTGATTGCATCATTTCCCTGAACCATGCCTGCCGGTTCAAATTTGGTGAAAGTAAATGCATCGACATACTCTTCCAATGGCACGCCATATTGCAGGCCAAGCGAAATAGCGATAGCAAAATTATTCATCATCGCGCGGAAAGCAGCGCCTTCTTTATGCATATCAATGAAGATCTCGCCCAAGCGGCCATCACCGAATTCACCGGTTCTTAAGTAGACTTTATGTCCGCCAACGATTGCCTTTTGCGTGTAACCCTGCCGACGATTCGGCAATTTCTCACGTGCATGGACATATTTTTCAACGACTTTTTCGACAATCTTTTCAGTGACTTTTGCTGTGCGCGCAGCCGCCGGTTGCTCGATAAGATTATCGACAGCATCATCATCATCATCGTCAGCGATGAGAGAAGAGTTCAACGGCTGGGATAATTTCGAACCATCGCGATAAAGAGCATTGGCCTTTAATGCAAGTTTCCATGACAACATGTAGGCATTGGCGCAATCTTCAACAGTCGCATCGTTAGGCATGTTGATTGTCTTTGAAATAGCGCCGGAAATAAACGGCTGGGCCGCTGCCATCATGCGGATGTGACTTTCAACAGACAGGTAACGCTTGCCAATTTTACCGCAAGCATTGGCACAATCAAACACCGGATAATGTTCCTGCTTGAGGTGAGGGGCTCCTTCCAGAGTCATTGCACCGCAAACATGAAGGTTGGCAGCCTCGATATCTTTTTTCGAAAAACCGAGAGCAGGCAACATTTCAAATGAAACGTCATCGAGTTGTTCTTCGGTGAAGTTCAAAACATTTTTGCAGAAATCTTCACCCAATGTCCATTTGTTGAAAACGAACTTGATATCGAAGGCACTTTTCATTGCCTCGTTCAGAACTTCAATCTTCTCATCTGTGAAGCCCTTGGCTTTCAAAGTTGTCGGATTGATTGCCGGAGCCTGATTGATATTTCCGTGGCCGACTGCATAAGCCTCGATTTCAGCAATCTGGCTTTCCGAATAGCCGAGTGTCCGCAAAGCTTCAGGAACAGCACGATTGATAATTTTGAAATAGCCGCCGCCAGCAAGCTTCTTGAATTTTACCAGCGCAAAATCCGGCTCGATGCCGGTTGTATCGCAATCCATAACAAGGCCGATTGTCCCGGTTGGTGCAACAACAGTGGCTTGCGCATTGCGATAGCCATAAAGTTTCCCGAGTTCTAAAGCGTTGTCCCAGGCTTTACGGGCCCGTTCAATCATTTTCTGGTCGGGACAGTCTTTGGCAATCAAAGCCACCGGATTAACCGACAGCCCTTCATAGCCAGAAGTTTCACCATAGGCCGCACGACGGTGGTTACGAATAACACGCAACATATTCTCTTTATTAGGCTTGTAACCTTTGAAAGCTCCAAGTTCCTTTGCCATCTCTGCTGATGTTGCATAGGCAACGCCTGTCATGATTGCGGTCAATGCACCACAAATGGCACGACCTTTATCGGAATCATAAGGAATGCCCGATGTCATCAACAGACCACCAATATTGGCATAGCCAAGACCGAGGGTTCGGTATTCATAAGACCTTTTGGCAATTTCTTTGGATGGAAATTGCGCCATCATAACCGATATTTCGAGAACGATTGTCCATAAACGGACACTGTGTTCATAGGCTTCGAGATCATATGAACCATCGTGGTTGCGGTATGACAACAAATTGATCGAAGCCAGGTTACATGCTGTATCATCGAGGAACATATATTCTGAACAAGGATTCGAGGCGCGAATTGGCCCTTCTGCAGGGGACGTGTGCCAATCATTCATAGTGGTGTTGAAGTGGACACCCGGATCAGCCGAAGCCCATGCAGCATAAGAAATCCGATCCCACAAATCGCGGGCGCGTACTGTTTTATGCACTTTGCCATCAGTACGACGGATAAGATTCCAGTCGCCATCCTTTTCAACAGCGCGCAAAAACTCGTCTTTCAAAGAAACAGAATTGTTCGAATTTTGCCCTGATACAGTCAGATAGGCTTCCGAATCCCAATCTGTGTCATAGGTATCGAATTCCATTTCGCGGAAACCTTGGCGCGCAAACTGGATAACACGTTGGATATAATTTTCCGGAACCTGATCCTTTTTGGCAGCGCGGATTTCCCGTTTCAAGGCAGGATTTTTATTGGGATCAAAACAATCTCCATTATCAGCTTCGCAATTAACGCAAGCTTTCATAATGGCTGTGAGGTGTTTTTTGACAATCTTGGAACCGGTAACCAGCGCAGCCACTTTTTGTTCTTCATGCACCTTCCAGTCAATATAGGCTTCGATGTCCGGATGATCGATATCAACGACAACCATCTTGGCTGCACGGCGTGTTGTACCACCCGATTTGATCGCCCCGGCTGCCCTATCACCAATTTTGAGAAAACTCATCAAACCGGAAGATTTACCACCGCCGGAAAGCTTTTCACCTTGACCGCGCAATTGGGAAAAATTGGAACCCGTACCTGAGCCATATTTGAAAAGACGAGCTTCACGCACCCATAAATCCATAATGCCGCCCTCGTTCACTAGGTCATCGGCAACCGATTGAATAAAACAGGCATGAGGTTGTGGATGTTCGTATGACGATTTCGATCTCGTCAATTCGCCGGTTTTCCAATCTACATAAAAATGCCCCTGACTTGGACCATCAATGCCGTAAGCCCAAAAGAGACCCGTGTTGAACCATTGCGGACTATTTGGTGCTACGCGTTGGGTGGCGAGCATATAAGCAAGCTCGTCATGGAATGCTAAAGCATCGCTCTCGGTATCAAAATATTTGCCTTTCCAGCCCCAATAGGTCCACGTTCCGGCAAGTCGGTCAAACACCTGACGCGCATCCATTTCAGAACCATAGCGGCGGTCTTCGGCGATTTTTGCCAGTTCTTTTTCATCTGCGACTGAACGCCAAAGCCAAGAAGGAACACCATTCTCCTCAACTTTTTTTAATGCAGCAGGCACGCCTGCCTTGCGAAAATATTTCTGTGCCAGAATATCGGCTGCAACCTGACTGAATTGGCTCGGAACATCGATATTTTCGAGCCGGAAAACGATCGAACCATTCGGATTTTTTATTTCACTTGTAGCCTTATGGAATTCAATTCCTGTGTAGGGCGATTGCCCCTCCTTTGTGAAATGGCGTGCGATCTTCATAGCCTGTCCTTATTCAATATGTTGTGTTTGTCTCGCCTCCATAGCGGCAGCGTACAAACCTCTCCAAATCCTTCTTACCAAACAGAATGTATGGAAAGGATTTAACCCCTGATTTTTTCAACAACACCGATCTGTGACAAACCAGTTAGATGATCTGCCGACTTCTGGTGTAAAAAAGATGCATCTTTTTTTAAAAAAGACGCATGAACTATATCATGTGTATCTAGTCCCCCATTTAAGACTACATATAGTAAATTTTCCATAAACGCATAAGTTTTACACAACGTTTTGTGAACGTTTTTATATGCACAAAACAACAAAAATGCGAGCCATATATGCTCGCAATTACACCTGTTGACTGCACACAAAATTACGCATGATTACAAATCTGGAACGTGGTACATTCTTCAATGCATCATCGTTTCAGCATAAAAGAACAAAACAGATTTGACGTCAAGGCGTCGTTTGTTCAAATCTTGAAACAACTAGATGTAGTAGTCATACCGGTGGACAAAGTGTGAATAGCGGGGACTATAAAATTCAGCACTTTATTTTTCCGCAAAATACGTGACTGTATTTGAAGTGAATTATAAACGGGATGAAGCGCCGAATTTAAAAAACGCTGATGGAACGATAAGATAGGGAAATTGCAAGAGCGAATCATTTAACCGGCGTAATTTTTTATCCAAGACTTTGTTAGCCGGCTATTCAGCTCCATTAGTATGATGTACTCGTAAAAAGATGGTCTTAATGAGGGCTATAATCCAATAAAAGTTTTTTTAATTGAGGCTCGCCGACTCGGTGAGCGGCTTCTTCAGGGCTCACCCATTCAAAGATTCGTTGTCCTCGTTCCGGCCACTTTTTTTCTTGATGTGAATAGAGAACCGCAAATACGTCGACCGTAAAATCTCCATTCTCTCCGCCCGGCATGTCGGTTTTTGTATATTGATAGGAACCGATCGAAGCTGTTTCGGCAATGCCGCGCACGCCAGCTTCTTCATATGCTTCCTGAAGCGCCGCCTGTGACAACGTGCGTCCAGGCATTGGCCAACCTTTCGGTATAATCCAGCGTCCGGTACCTCTGCTCGTAATAACCAGAAATTCGACAGCTTTTTTTTGCAAACGATAAACCAAAGCGCCAACTTGCAAAAAATGGTTGCCATCAACGACTATTTTTCTTTCTGCGGCAACGAGAGTACCATCAATTTCAGTTGATTGAGTCATATGTCTCCTTCTTTGAATTGAAGTGTCATGGATCATCGATTGGGCTGTTCACGAGGCTTTAAAGCCCGTTTATGCATATAAATATAATCAAAATTCTGCCGGAAAATATAATCCAAGTTGCACCGGATAACAAAAGCTATCCGGTCTTATTTTACCGGCACCTATTTGAGCGAAGGGCAAAAACTTTTGGCAATCGCCCGAAACCCGTTTCCAGGATACATGCCTTCACGCATAAAAATATTTCTAAGAGGTGCGAAGTTTCGTAACAGCTCGAGACCCGCACTGCGAATAAATTGGGCAGGTAACATATCGGAAAGAAGAGCTCTGTTGAGTGCATGGACCGAACCTGTACGCACCCAGATATCTGTTTTGCGATATTTGTTATAATTCTCCATGACTTTTTCGCTACCAACATCATTACTATCGCTTTCGATAGCTTTGACCATATTGATCGCATCGCGAACGCCGAGATTTAATCCTTGTGCGCCAATTGGCGGGAAGACATGGGCAGCTTCACCAACAAGAATTGTCCGTTTTGTCGCAAATGACTTCGGCACGATACCCGATAAAGGCCATGCTTGCGCTGGTGTTAGGACAGTGACTTTTCCAAGCATTGCTTGCATGCGTTCTTCAATCGCGTGCCCCAAAGCTTCTTTACCCAATCCAAGAATCCGGTTTGCCCGCTCGGGATTGAGGACCCAAACCAGACTGGATTTGTTTCCAGGCAACGGGACTTGTGTGAAAGGACCGTCCTCGGTGTGAAATTCCGTTGAGATATTATTGTGAGGAAACTCATGCGCAAAACTCAAGATAACAGCCGTTTGTGGATAGTTCCATTGACGACAATCGATTCCTGCGGCTATGCGTGCCTTCGAGTTTCTGCCATCGGCTGCAACAACAACATCGACGCCAAGGGATGAACCGTCATCAAGATTGATCGTTACATGATCATCGGAATTGACGATGGATTTTGCCGATTGATCCAGTCGCTTGATCAGTTTTGAGCTTGATACTGCTTTATTGATTGCGTTGTTAAGCTCGACATTAGGCATATTGTAGCCGAATGCTATTTCACCGATTTCGGAGGAGTGGAAACTTACGACAGGACTACGAATAAGTCTTTTTGTTCCATCAACGATTCGCATGGTTGAAAGCGCAGCAGCTTTATCCTGCAAATTTTCCCAAACATCGAGCGAATCGAGAATTTTAATGGCAGGCATCATTAGCGCAGTGGTGCGGAGGTCATTCTTGTTGGTATCAGGACCAATGAGAAATGACCGATATCCTTTTTGCGCAGCTGCAAGTGCAGAAATCATGCCTGCCGGTCCCGCACCGATAATTGCTATTTTTGTATTATTTTCTTTTACCGGAGCTACTTCCATAGCAAGACCTTTCTGCTCTATCACATATTAAATTAAACCACCCTATATTAAAGTTAGCACAATATGTGGATCAATCCAGCATTTACAAACAATTGTTTCAATTTTTGTTATCAGTGATAGAAAGAGCCTAAAAATTTACACGCGGATGTGATAACGAGATTTGACAAGAGGGACTATTCAATTTTGAAAAACAATCTTGCCGGAAAAATTAAGAGTGGTGCGGAAAAGTTGCGGCATAAAAAAGTAACAATGCCGCAAGCAAGGGCATTTTCCGTTCATCTGCTCACGGCATCGGGATCATTTCTGGCCTTTTTGTCGTTGGTGGCTGCTTCTGAAAAACAATGGACAGCAATGTTCGGCTGGCTCGGGCTCGCATTGTTGGTCGACGGCATTGACGGACCGATTGCACGTAAACTTCAAGTCAAATATGTTCTTCCCACATGGTCGGGAGAACTTCTGGACAATATTATTGATTATGTGACCTATGTTCTCATACCCGCATTTGCGCTTTATCAAAGCGGATTCATGGGAGAGGGGCTTTCGTTTCTCTCGGGTGCCATCATCGTAGTGTCTTCTGCAATTTATTACGCCGATACAGGTATGAAGACGAAAGAAAACTTTTTTAAAGGTTTTCCTGTGGTCTGGAATATGTTGATTTTTACATTGTTTATCGTAAAACCCGGTGAATGGACGGCCTTTACCATTGTTGTGATTTCAGCTGTTATCTCGTTCCTGCCGATATATTTTCTGCATCCTGTACGGGTAGCGCGATTGCGTCCGTTAAATCTCACAATTTTTCTCATATGGTGTGCATTGGGAGTTACAGGCATTTGTTACCGGCTTGATGCACCCGAATGGGTAAAAATCGGCATGACAATTTCCGGATTGTACATTTATCTCATAGGGGCGGTTATGCAGCTCTTTCCTGGTCTCGGCCGTCATGACAATCACGCCTAGAAATTTACCAAATATTAATTTTTAAGGGTAGCGCCGGCCCCTAATTGGCAAGGTTGATTGATTTTACAGTCAATAATGATTTAAATAACGGCAACCTTTCAGTGTTCCTAAGGAGTTTTGGGCGATGCAACTTGATTTTGGTGGCGGGAGCGAGGTCACGTTCTTGAAAGAGGGTCGCGCAGGAATTGTACGGCTGACACGCCCCGATGCCTTGAATGCGCTGAGCCTTAACATGATTGTGGCAATTGAAAAAGCTCTGCGTAGTTGGGAAACTGATGACGATGTTTTGTGCGTAATCATTGAAGGCGAAGGTCGATCATTCTGTTCGGGTGGTGATGTCGTTTACGCTTATAAGGAAGGCAAGGCCGGTCGCCCGGCTTATGATTATTTTTCAGCCGAATATAAGCTCGACAGTTATATCGGCCGTTTTCCGAAACCCTATATTGCGATCCTTGACGGAATATGCATGGGGGGAGGAGCCGGTATTTCAATTCACGGTTCCCATCGTATAGTAACCGAAAATACGCTTTTTGCTATGCCGGAAAGCGCAATCGGTTTCTTCCCCGACGTTGGTGCGGGTGACTTTCTGTCGCGTTTGAGTGGCCATTTCGGCATGTATATGGCTTTGACCGGCGCAAGGTGTAAATGGGGAGATTGCTTGCAAACCGGTTTGGCAACTCATGCAGTTGCTCAGGAAAATCTGGAAGATTTGCGTGCAAGTATCATTGAACAAGGTAATCCCCGTCCGGCGCTTGAAAAATACGCAGTTGAAGTCAACTATGAAACCTCTGCCGATTTGCGATCGTTGATAGCCGAGTGTTTCGGAACGGATTCGCTTGAAGCCTCTCTTAATCAATTAAAACAAAAAGCAGATGAGGGTAATGAATTCGCCAAGCAAACGCTGGACACTTTATTGAAGCGTTCTCCGACAAGTCTGGCGGTCATCTGGCGTTCAATGATGCAATGTAAGCCACTGGGCCTTGATGATTGTTTGAAAGTGGAAAACAGGGTTTCCCATCACATGATGGACAATCATGATTTTTACGAGGGCGTGCGGGCGGTTTTGATTGACAAGGACAATGATCCGCACTGGAAGCCCGACAGTTTGGCCGGCGTAACCGATGAAATTGTCGATTCATATTTTCAGCCGGTTGAAAAAGAATTGGAGATTTGATGGATAACCAGTTACGCCAAGTGGTTAAACCAAATCTGGTAGCATCGGCTTATTCAATTTTTCTTCATTGTCTTTCGATTGTTGCTTTGCTGTTTGCAATTTTTTATTGGATACGGCTCGTTGGTGTATTTCCCGGCGAGCTATGGCGTATTGACCGGATGCCATGGCTTTGGCAGGTTTTGACTGTTGTTCTTGCTGTTATCTATCCGATAGCCGCTCTCGGTCTATGGATGGGGTCGCTCTGGGGAATCATCTTGTGGTTTTTTGCTGCAATCACCGAATCTCTCGCTTTTACCCTCTACAGTTCCTATTTTATCCTGTTTCCGTGGCTTGCGATATTCCATTTTCTTGTCGCAATTCTTTTCATCATGTTTCAAATTTTGCTTGTTCTCAAGAAAAACAAAAAAATACTATAGTTACATATTTTTAACGGGAAGCTCCCTATATATACCAGATGTTGAAGGTCGTTGTTTCTTTAGACATGATAAAGACACAAAATTGTATCAGTCTGGGAAAATACGATCATACTTCCATGGAATATTTTTTAGCATGAATGTCGATTTGCTGTCGGCAATGGCGTGCTCGGAAAAATTGAGAATGACACATAAAAATATGACATCCGCCAAAAACTCGTTCATCGGCCGAAGGTTCTTTTTGCAATCATTGGCAACTGTCGCAGCTTTGTCCTGCGCGCCTCTGGTTGCCAGAGCGAATAATATGATGTTTGCCCAGTCAGGGCGGGCTCGTTGGGACGATCAATTTGATGCCGGTCCTTCGAATGGTGCAAAAGTTGCGTCAAACCAGCCGGTTTTGAGCTTTGCAACTGTGGAAGATACACAACGGGCAATTACCCAGTATGAAGATATTGTGAGTCGCGGTGGTTGGCAAAGAGTGCCGACTGAGCAGGGGAAATTGCGAATTGGTGTAACACATCCGGCAGTTATAGCACTTCGTCAGAGACTTGCAGCATCGGGTGATCTTCAAAGCGGCGTCGGGATGTCTCAATCTTTCGATACTTATGTCGATGCCGCCGTTAAACGTTTTCAGGCTCGCCATGGTTTGCCGGCAGATGGTGTGACAGGTGAATCAACATATAAATCGTTGAATGTCGATGCCCAGACCCGCCTTAATCAGTTGCATATTAATGTTGATCGACTGAAGCCAAAGGTAGACATGACATCGAAAGAACAACGTTTTGTCATGGTCAATATTCCGGCAGCCCAGATTGAAGCCGTTGAAAATGGCGTTGTTGTGCAACGTCATACGGCTGTTGTCGGCAAAATAGACCGGCAAACGCCGCTATTGGATTCAAAAATCAGCCAGCTCATTCTCAATCCATTCTGGACAGTGCCGAAGTCGATTATTCGCAAAGATATTATTCCGTTAATGCAGAAAAATCCTTCTTATCTTTCGGATAATAGCATTCACATATTCAATAGCCGTGGTGAAGAAGTTTCACCGGAAAGCATTGACTGGCACAGTGACGAGGCTGTAGGCATGATGTTTCGGCAGGATCCGGGTAAAATCAACGCCATGTCCTCTACGAAAATCAATTTTGCCAATCCTTATTCGGTTTACATGCACGACACGCCAATCCAAACGCTATTTAACAGTTTGATGCGTTTCGATTCATCGGGTTGTATTCGCATTCAGAATATTCGTGACCTCAATGTCTGGATTTTGAAAAATACCCCCGGTTGGGATAGACAGCGTATGGAAGCAGTCATTGCCTCACGGCAAAATACGCCAATCAACATTCCTGACCCGATCCCTCTTCATTTTGTATACATTTCTGCCTGGTCAACGGGAGAAGGGGTCGTCCAGTTTCGTGATGACATTTATCACATGGATGGGTCATCCCAATTGGCACTTGATACGGCCGGTTGATGGAATTGTTTTGATAAAAAACCGCCTTTTAGGCGGTTTTATTTTGATTCTTTAAGGGGATAGTTACTCCTTCTGTTCTATCTGGATAATCATAGCTCTTTTACCAGTTGAACGGGAATGACAAGAGAAGCCGTATCGGACGAAAAATTCAAGTGTTTGAAGCAGCAAAATATTATTTTGATTTTGCTGGCTACGGCGCTTTGTTTTGTTCTGTCCGTCGCCTATTGTCTCTTGAAACCGGAGGTTTACGTCGCAACAGTGGAATTTTCAGTCCACAAGGCAGATGGAACCGCGATAGACGACAGCACCCGGAATAAAATCACATCCTTATTGTTATCCCGTTCTGCTGCTCAGCCAAAAGATGATCCGACAGGCGGAAAACGTAACGATACAAAATTCGAATTATTTGGTCATTCATTTTCTGTAAAAGAGTGCTTTGATCACATTGAGTTAAGCTTTTCTGATAAAAATCCGACTTATACACAATCGGTTTTACAAAGATATTTTGATAGTTTTCGGAATGACTTGTTAAAAGCTTTTCCGGATAAAACACAAAACCGAATTGCTGCAATTCGCGAGAAGAGGAATAATCTTCTCAAATCAGCTTTTGCAGATTTCGATCAATCATTCAAAAGTTCAAACCGGCAGGAAGCAAATTCCGAACTTTATGCTTCGCTTTTAAATGCAATAAATAATCGCATCAGTTTGACTGCATCAATCGAAGTTTTGAATGACTTGAAAAGATACAACCAATCACCACTTGAGCTCGAATTTATCGCGAATGATCCTGCCGTTTTACGGACGACCAGCGAATTGAACAAATTGAACACAGACATAGCCCATATGGAAAACCGGTTGGGTAGTGCACACCCACAGATCAAAGCAATGAAGGCTGAACAGAGTGAACTGAAGGATGAACTTGATAATAACATAAATTTGGCAGTCAAACGGCTTTACACCGAAGCGGAACTTGCAACCAGAATTGAAAGCAGTTTGCGCGGTGAATTGAAGTCGGCAGGCGAAGCGGGTTTAAAACCCGATCATAAGATTTTCGAGAAGTTTGAAAAACAGCTGAAGTCGATCTGGGATGATTACGACAAAACTATAGAGGCTTCAGGACTAATGAGCGGGCAGGCTCTTGTCGTTAACAGTAGTCCGATCAGAATCGAGAAACTAGCATTTTTTAGCCGTTTCGCGATGCCGATATCCGTGTTCACAATTCTGGTCTTTTTGCTCCTGTCGATCATCATGCTATTCGTCAGAAAACGAGCAAAGATTGCGGTTCATAACAGAACAACACAAGAAAATCCCGAGGTGTTGGAAAAAAATATACCAATTTCGACCAAACAGGATCAATCACCCGAATATAACCATCTTGAACCACAAGAATTAGTGGAACGTTTACTCGAGATCGATGCGCAAATTGTTTCTATCGTCGGTGATGATGCGGCACAATCAGCTGCACGTCTATCAATGGGGTTAAAGAAAAACGCCGCATCCATTCTGCTCGTCGATGTTTCAACCAATGAAATCGGGAACCTGATTGGCCCACACCGTGGTTTCACCGATGTGTTAACGGGTGACGCGGATGTTTCGGACGTGATCTACAACGATTATGACACAGGCGTCGATATTCTGCCTCAGGGCATTGCAAGTATGCTTCGGGCCAAGGACTTTGCAAGTGATATTCCGACTATGTTGAAAGGCTTGAAGGAGAAATATTCCTTCATTCTGATTGCAATGTCGGAAGTTCCGGAATTCGGTGTGGAAGAGCTATTCGGGCAGAGTGATTGCCTTGTTGTTTCTTCGGATGAAATAAAAGATCAAGAAAACTGGAGCAATTTATTTTCCGAATATTCCGTTCTGCCGGTTTTCACGCTTATTGATAGTTGATAAAGACGGAAGACGCGACGGCTTGTCGCGGTCAACACCCTTGTTTTCTTGGAAACATTGCTGCACCAATAGAAAAAAGAACCGGAAAATGCCGGCACATATTGTAAAGTGAAAGCTTCTCGTTATGACAATGACTGCAATTGATGAAACCGTGCCTAATGCCAGACAGGCGCGCAATCGCAAGATGATACAGATTTGGCTTTATGCTGTTCTCATTCTGTGTTTGGCTATTGTCATTGTCGGAGGTGCTACACGTTTGACCGGCTCGGGTCTGTCAATTACTGAATGGAAACCCGTGCATGGTGTCATTCCGCCAATCGGAGAAGCCGAATGGCAGGATGAATTCGAAAAATACCAGCAGATTGCCCAATATAAAGTGGTCAATCAGGGAATGACCCTTTCTCAATTCAAAGGAATATTCTGGTGGGAATGGGCGCATCGTCTATTGGCGCGTCTCGTCGGTATCATCGCATTATTCGGTCTTATCTGGTTCTGGGCAACAAAGCGGATAGAAAAAACATTCCTTCCCCAGCTTATTGCCGTCCCCGTCATTATCGCTATTCAGGGGGCGATCGGTTGGTGGATGGTTGCCTCGGGACTAGGGGCTAGCGATTTGACAAGTGTGAGCCAGTATCGCTTGGCAATTCACCTTGTTACTGCGTGTATCGTGGTGATTTTTGTTACCTATGTTTCAAGAGGACTTGCCGATTACAGTGACAAACCAGCCAATCGAAGCATCCAGAAGTTTGCCGGTTGGCTTGTTTTGATGGTGCTGGTACAGATTTACCTTGGTGCTCTCGTTGCAGGTTTACACGCTGGCAAAGTCTATAACACATGGCCATTGATGGATGGACAGCTGGTTCCGGAAGGTTTGCTTGCCGATCAGCCCACATGGCGTAACTTTTTCGAAAACCGTCTCACTGTGCAATTTGTTCACCGTTGTTTTGCCTATCTTTTATTGCTGGCAGCACTTGTCCACGCTCTCAAAGTTGAAAAGCTCGCTTCCGGAACAACTCATGCAAGGCGTGCAATGCTTTTACTCTTGGCAATCGTTGTGCAGGCAATCTTCGGCATTATCACACTGTTGCTTGAAGCACCGATAAGCTGGGGATTGATACATCAGGGTGTAGCACTTTTGGTTCTGGTTTTTGCAGTTGCGCATTGGCGCGCCACAAAAGGTGCCTATCCCGTTGAAAAAGCAACACAAAAGCTTTCAGAAGAGAATTGACAACCTGTTAATAATAGCAAATACGTGAGAAAAATCGGACCGTTCAGTGATCTGACCGGTCTTTCCTCATGTTATTGCCAGTTTTTTCAATCTTTACGGTGGTCGCCGATCATCAGATCAAGATTTTGAACGGCCGCGCCAGATGCACCTTTACCCAAGTTATCAAGAACAGCACTAATATTGAAGATGCCATTTTTTTCGTCACCAAATACGAATATCTTCAATTCATCTGTATTGGCGAGGAGTTCCGCATCAAGCCTTGCCAAACGGCTATTTTCTTCTTCACTTGCAACTTTTACGAATTTGCTTTCGTGATAATGAGCGTTGAAAATAGAACGCAAGTCAGCGAGTGAAACAGTTTTCGTGAGCAATGTATTATGCAGTGGAATGTTCACAATCATGCCTTGGGGAAATCGACCGACGCTTGGCATGAAAATCGGTGATTGCGCCAGTTTCCCATGAACGCGAATTTCGGGGACATGTTTGTGCCTGAGGTTCAGACCATAGATGAAATAGTTGGCAGTAATACGGTCTTCACGAGATTGATCTTCCATTTGCCCAATCATCTTTTTGCCGCCGCCAGTGTAGCCCGACACTGCATTGATCGAAACAGGAAAGTCTTCCGCCATAATACCCGCTTCACGCAACGGCCTGATAATACTTAAAGCTCCCGTCGGGTAACAACCGGGATTAGCAACGAATTGTGCGGCTTCTATCCGCTCCGACTGACCTTTCGTCAATTCGGCAAATCCATAGATCCATTGAGGAGAAATGCGGTGAGCAGTTGAACTGTCAATAATTCTGAGTTTTTTATTATTGGCGACGCTTTTCACCGTTTCGATTGCAGCATCATCCGGCAAACATAAAATTGCAATATCGGCAGCATTCAATCGTTCAAGACGGGCGGTCTCATTGTGGCGGTCGTCCGCGGAAATCGAAAGAATTTCGAGATCGTTTCGCGATGCCAGACGTTTTCTGATCTGTAAACCGGTTGTGCCGTGTTCTCCATCAATAAAGACTTTTGTCCGCATTGCTTTATGCCTATTGCTGCAACTTAAATTTTGTCAAAAAATTGATTACTTTTCGTCGTGAAAAAGCCAGGAAGAGGAGGCAATTTATTCGAAAAGGGAAGCAATATTCTGCATGACATCAGATAAAAAATAAAGTTCTTTTTATGATGTCACAAAACGTAATGAAACAACGCAATGGAGAAGGATCACAGTTTTTTCAGACTAAGTTCGTTTCATTGGTAAATTTAAATTGGTTAAAACCAGTTTTTTCCTGAAGATTTTTTCTGAGTTGTTGGCTATTCTATTGAAAGCGTTTAACATATCGCAACGCTGTGATAATCAACAAGCGGCTATTTTTTCTTTGATAGGATCTTTTTTCCCATGAGTGACCAACTGGATGCGACGCAAAAGCGTTTTTTTAACGACGATCTTAAAACAAGTGATTCTGAAGTTTTTGATGCTATCCGCGGCGAGCTTTCCCGTCAGCGTAATGAAATTGAATTGATTGCATCGGAAAATATTGTATCGCGGGCTGTCCTTGAAGCACAAGGATCGGTTCTTACCAATAAATATGCCGAAGGTTATCCGGGTAAACGCTATTATGGCGGTTGCCAATATGTTGACGTTGTCGAGAATTTGGCAATCGAGCGTGCAAAGAAATTGTTCGGTGCTGCATTTGCAAATGTCCAGCCGAACTCGGGTAGCCAGATGAATCAGGCAGTATTTTTCGCGCTGTTGAAACCGGGTGATACTTTTATGGGGCTTGATCTCAATTCTGGCGGGCATCTCACCCATGGCTCACCGGTCAATATGTCCGGTAAGTGGTTTCACGTCGTCTCTTATGGTGTGCGCAGAGATGACCAAAGAATAGATATGGACGAAGTCGCCCGTATCGCTCGTGAAAACAAACCCAAACTTATTCTTGCCGGTGGCACTGCCTATTCTCGCTTTTGGGATTGGAAGCGGTTTCGCGAGATTGCCGATGAAGTTGGTGCTTATCTGATGGTCGATATGGCCCACATTGCAGGTCTCGTTGCGGGAGGTGTCCATCCATCGCCAGTTCCTTATGCCCATGTCGTCACTTCGACGACCCATAAATCATTGCGCGGTCCGCGTGGTGGTATGATTCTGACGAATGACGAGGCCATCGCAAAAAAGATCAATTCGGCTGTCTTCCCCGGTATACAAGGCGGGCCACTTATGCATGTTATTGCTGCAAAAGCTGTCGCATTCGGCGAAGCTTTGCGCCCGTCGTTCAAGACTTATGCTAAAAATGTAGTTGCCAATGCAAAAACATTGTCGGCCCGTTTGATTAAGAATGGTCTTGATATTGTTTCCGGCGGCACAGATAATCACTTGATGCTGGTTGATTTGCGCCCCAAAAATGCGACAGGAAAACGCGCTGAAAGTGCTTTGAGCAGGGCTCATATCACATGTAATAAAAATGGCATTCCGTTTGATCCGGAAAAACCGTTTATTACATCGGGTGTAAGACTTGGTACACCGGCTGGAACAACACGCGGTTTTGGCGAGAAGGAATTTGATGAAATCGGAGAATTGATTTCGGAAGTTCTTGATGGTTTGAAAGCCGCAAATTCAGATGAGGGGAATGCCGCAGTAGAGGCACATGTGCGTGAAAAGGTTCAAGCATTGACTGAACGTTTCCCGTTATATCCTTATCTTGGCTGATTATTTGAACGGAGTGAAAAATGCGGTGTCCTTACTGTCAATCTGAAGATACTCAGGTAAAGGACTCGCGTCCGGCCGAAGATGGTTCGGTCATCCGTCGCCGCCGCATATGTCCCGTATGCGGCGGGCGGTTTACTACTTTTGAACGTGTCCAGTTGCGTGAGTTAATGGTTACAAAGAAAAGCGGACGTCATGTCCCCTTTGACCGCGACAAGTTGATGCGCTCGGTTGAAGTGGCGTTGCGTAAAAGAAATGTCGACCCCGAGCGCGTCGAACGGGCAATATCCGGTATTGTCCGGCAGCTTGAGAGTTCGGGCGAGCCCGAGATACCATCCGAAGAGATAGGGCGCCTCGTCATGGAAGCATTGAAAGGTATTGATGACATTGCCTATATCCGCTTTGCGTCCGTCTATCGCAATTTTCGCAATGCCAGTGATTTTCACGATGTAATTGACGAGTTGTCAGATCGTAGTGGCGAAAAAGAAAGCACCAATAATGGCTGACGGCGATACCGACCGTCGCTTTATGGCCGCGGCCATTCGTCTGGCTCGTCGGCATATTGGTCAAACTGCCGAAAATCCTTCTGTCGGTGCACTTATCGTGAATTGTGATGGTACAACGATCATAGGTCACGGGGTGACTGCAATTGGCGGCCGGCCACATGCAGAAACGCAAGCATTACAAATGGCGGGCGAGAATGCACATGGCAGCACAGTCTATGTGACACTCGAGCCCTGTTCGCATTATGGGAAAACTCCGCCATGTGCAAGTGCACTGATAAACGCCGGCGTCAAACGCGTTGTCATTTCACTTTGTGATCCTGATAAAAGAGTTTCCGGACGCGGCATCAAAATGTTGGAGGATGCCGGCATTGTTGTCGAAACAGGATTATTGGCTGACGTTGCCTTTGAGGGATTAAGCGCTTATTTGACAAACAGGAAACTTTCCCGTCCCGAAGTAACACTAAAAATGGCAATCTCTGCAGATGGCGGTATCGGGCTTTTAGGCAAACGGAACGTGTCGATCAGCAATGTCATATCGCATTCTGTCAGTCATATGATGCGCGCGGAAAACGACGCCATTATGGTTGGAAGCAATACGGTTATAACGGATGATCCGGAACTTAATTGCCGATTGCCAGGATTGGAAAAACGTTCTCCGGTACGTGTGGTTGTTGATCGGAGGTTCGCAATCGACGTCAACTCTCAATTGGTCAAAACAGCAAAGCTCTTGCCAACTTGGGTGATTGTCGGCAAAAATTCTGATCAAACAAAAATAGCTGCGTTTGAAAAAAAGGGCGTAAATATCTTTATGCTTGATGATAGCAACGGCTTGATAGAGCCGAAAGATATTCTTGCGGTCTTGTTCGATAACCATATTTCAAGCGTTCTGATTGAGGGGGGCACTCGACTTGCGTGTACTTTTCTAGATAAGCAGAATGTTGACAAAATTGTCCTTTTCCGGTCAACAGTCGAATTAGGCAAGAATACAATTCCCGCACCGGATTTTGAAAAATATCTCGGTCAATTTGACAAGGTCAATGAGGCCAGATTTGGCGAAGATATATATAACGAATGGAGATACCGTCCTCAATGTTTACCGGCATCGTGACAGATATAGGAAGAATAGCCGAGATTGAACCACTCAATGAAGGTTTGCGGATAACAATCGCGAACCATTACGATATAAGTTCGATTGATATCGGCGCTTCTATCGCTTGTTCCGGTATATGTTTGACCGTCGTAGAAAAATCTGAAAATGCAAAAAATATGCAGTGGTTCTCAGTTGAAGCTTGGGAAGAGGCATTAAGGCTCACCAATATTTCAAACTGGAAAGTCGGCCGTCATATCAATCTTGAACGGTCATTGAAACTTGGTGATGAAATGGGCGGTCATCTTGTGTCCGGTCATGTAGACGGTTTGGCAGAAATAACCGGCATAACCGACGAGGGAGACGCCAGGCGTTTTCAACTCAAGGCACCTCGAGAATTATCTCCTTTCATTGCGCGTAAGGGCTCAGTTGCACTTGATGGGACGTCATTGACCGTCAATGCTGTCAGAGACAATATCTTTGACGTGTTGATTATTCGCCATACGCTCAATGTAACAACCTGGGGAGAACGTATGAGAGGCGATCGTGTCAACCTCGAAATCGATCAGCTTGCGCGTTATGCGGCGCGCCTTTCCGAATTCAACGGGTAACCTGAAAATAATTTTTTTTGACTACGGCATCTTAAGCCTTCAAATAACGTTCCATTGAAATCATTTTAGGAAAAGCAGCTTTCGTATTTTTGAAAACTGTTCTAAAGGGAATGATATTGGCTCAACCATTATTTTTATGATGGACTTTGAGGGACATAGAGTGCCAACCCTATTATTGAGTTATAGGATCAGATTATGACAAAGAAAAATGTGAAGAAGGCTCGTTTACTCATTGTAGAAGCCCGTTTTTATGATGAAATTTCCAACGCCTTGCTGAAAGGTGCAACAGAAACGCTGAAAGCAGCAAACGCAGATTTTGATGTTGTAACTGTTCCGGGAGCATTGGAAATTCCGGCTGCAATCGCCTTTGCTGAAAAAAGCGAAAGAAAATACGACGGCTATGTCGCACTGGGATGCGTCATCAGGGGTGAAACATACCATTTCGAGATTGTGTCCAACGAATCATGCCGCGGCATTGCCGATTTGAGCGTGCGCAAGCGGCTGGCTATTGGCAATGGTATTATAACCGTTGAAAACGAGAAACAGGCTTGGGCTCGCGCGCTGCCCGATAAAAAGAATAAAGGTGGGTTTGCTGCCGAGGCAGCGCTGCACATGATAGCGCTAAAAGCCAAGTTCGGAGCAAATCATTGAATAATACTTCTGCCAATAATCATAATGGGCCGCGCCGTGCCAATAAACGTGGCGCGGCACGCTTGGCTGCTGTTCAGGCGCTCTATCAGATGGACGTTGCCGGAACCGGAATTTTGGAAATAACATCGGAATACGAGACTTATCGATTGGGACAGGAAGTCGACGGCGAACAATATCTTGAAGCCGATCCACAATGGTTCCGCGCAATTATAGCAGGTGTAGTGAATGAACAGCGGCTGCTTGATCCCATGATCCGTCAGCTTTTGCCTGACGATTGGCCACTGTCACGTATTGACTCGACTTTGCGTGCCATATTGCGGGCGGGAGCTTGGGAAATAAAAAATCGTAAAGACGTACCGATCGCAGTTGCAATAAACGAGTATGTGGATATTGCCAAAGCATTTTTTGAAGGTGAAGAGCCGCGGATGGTCAATGCTGTTCTTGATAAAATGGCAAAAGAATTGCGCAACCAATAAAGTTGCAACAGACGAAATTACATTCAATATTTTAAAAAAAGCTCTATCGAAAGATAGAGCTTTTATTTTTGTCTGACGTTTTCTTGCCTTCAGTAACTGTAATAAAAGCCTTATTTTTTCATTTAAAACAGCTACTTGGGCGGGAAATTTACCTGCCCGTTTGTGGCAATTGTGGCACGCCTTTCGAGCCTTTGATGAGCTGCGACAGGAATGATTGGTCGTGACCACCCGTTGGTGTCGTCTGCGAAATGCTGTCGAAGACCTTTCCATCCTGCAAGCCGTAATTTGCAATTCGTTCGACCTGTCCGTTCTTGTTGAAATAGATAGCAAGTATTTTACGATCAACAATTTTGGGCTTCATGAACTGCGCACCGCGATAACGCGTTTGCGAAATATAATAAAAAACCTCGTTGTCATACATCGCGGTCATAGATGGCGAACCAAGAGCGAGTAAAACCTGATCGCGACTTGAGCCAACTGGCACGGAAGCAAGTGCCGACTCGTCGAGTACATAGCCTTCGTTATAGGTTTGGCTTGTCTTAAGTAAATCATGAGACTTACAGCCACTCATTGTAATTGCAGTAGCAGCCATTAAACCGATAAGTAACCCATGCTTAGCTCGGGTTTTAATGCGGATCGTGTGAAACAATGACATCTCCATCTAACGCATGGCGGGGAATTATTATTTTTCAATCTTTTTGCCTAAACCACCTTAAAGCGGTTTGCAATAGATTGCATCGCTGCCAAGTTGCAATTATTAACAATGACTATGTTAAAATGTCGGAGCTTTTGATGAGTTTCAAGTGCGGAACTTATCGTTAAAAATGACAAATCGCTCAGATAACTGAAACAACAAAGGCAGTCGAATTACGAAATGAGGCGCATTATGCACAATAATGACCACACAAGCGACAATGACCAACATATTATGAAGTTCGCAATCCATTATCCGGTTAATGTCCGTTCACTTCCGGTAAAAGGCGTGCGAATAAAAATTGAAGCTGATGAAAAAGAACGGCTGAAGCTGAAAGAAAATCATGGCCTTTTAGGTGTGGATTCTTTTCGTGCCGATGTTCATATCAGTCCATGGAAAAAACGTGGTGTGCGCGTCAAAGGCAAATTCGAGGCAGAGGTCGTGCAAGCCTGTGTCGTTACGCTTGAACCACTTCACAAGCATGTCGAGGAAGAAGTTGAGTCCGTATTTGTTCCCGAAGGATCAAAGCTTGTAAAATATGAAGAGCTTGAAAATACCGGAGAAGTTTTTGTCGACGCCGAAGGACCGGATACGCCGGAAGTATTTTATGGCGACACAATAGATGTAGGTGCATTTCTTGAGGAGTTTTTCGAACTTTCATTAGACCCCTATCCACGAAAAGAAGGGGTTCATGGTGATTATATTGAAGACATGGAAAAAGAAGAGAAGCAGTCGTCGCCATTTGCCGTTTTGAAACAATTGAAATGACCAACGCCACCAAAAAAACGATTTTTATAGTTGTATAATGGCTTAAAACCGGTATTTTCGGCATAAAGTTTCACGAAGCATCGTCCTGAAACGATGCTTTTCTATATAAAATCAGAAACTAATAGGACATTTAAGAGTGATCAGAATTTCTGTGGATGCAATGGGCGGCGATTTTGGCCCGGAGATCACAATTGCCGGTGCAGCAATTGCGCAGAAACGTTTTCCTGAAATACGTTTTATTTTTTACGGTGTTGCAAGTGCAGTAGAACCGGTCTTGAAGCGCTATCCGGAACTTGCTTCCGCTTCGACATTCATTGCAACCGAAACCTATACCCGTATGGATGAAAAACCCAGCCAGGCGTTGCGGAACGGCCGTGGAAAATCATCTATGTGGAAAGCAATTGAAGCTGTAAAAAACGGTGAGGCAGACGCTTGCGTGTCAGCAGGTAACACCGGTGCTTTGATGGCAATGTCCTATTTTTGTTTAAGAATGATGGAAGAGGCCGATCGTCCCGGTATTGCTGGCGTATGGCCGACCTTGCGCGGTGAAAGTATTGTTCTGGATATTGGCGCTACAATCGGTGCGTCGTCAGATCAGCTTGTTGATCTTGCTGTGATGGGGGCCGGCATGTTCCGTGCACTTTATAATGTCAAACGTCCAACTGTAGGATTGCTCAACATAGGCGTTGAAGAGGTCAAAGGTCTTGATGAAATCAAGCAAGCAGGCATGATGTTGCGCGAAATCGGGCTGGATGGATTGGAATATAAGGGATTTGTCGAGGGCAACGATATCGGAAAGGGTACTGTGGATGTCGTTGTTACCGAAGGATTTTCAGGTAATATCGCATTGAAAGCGGCGGAAGGGACAGCCCGCCAGATGGCCCAGATTTTACGTGAGGCAATGTCGAGTTCGTGGTTGACAAAACTGGGTTACCTTTTTTCGATAAGCGCTTTCCGTCAGCTCAAACAGAAAATGGATCCGGGGCGTGTGAATGGTGGTGTACTGCTCGGACTTAACGGTGTTGTTATTAAAAGTCATGGCGGAACCGATGCAGATGGGTTTGCTTCTGCTTTACGGGTGGGCTATGAAATGGTTAACAATAAACTTCTCGAGAAAATCGCAGCCGATTTGAGGCATTTTCACGATAAAAAACCCGAGCTTCTTGAGCGTGGCACCCATGCAGGGCATGATTGAGAACGCAATGATACGGATGAACGACTGAATATTGATTCGCTGGTTGAGGATAGAACTGAATGATTCGATCTGCCATATGTGGCATAGGAAGTGCGCTGCCAAAAAAGAAAATGTTAAACAGCGAACTTGAAGGCATTGTCGAGACATCCGATGCATGGATCGTTCAACGGACAGGGATTCGCCAGCGTTATATAGCCGGAAAAGATGAAACCACTGTTTCACTTGGTACTGCGGCGGCTCGGGCGGCACTTGATAATGCAGGGCTTACTGTTGCCGATATTGATTGTATAATTCTTGCAACTGCAACGCCTAACCATACATTTCCCGCTTCTG
This sequence comes from uncultured Bartonella sp., assembly GCF_946479275.1. Classification (GTDB taxonomy): domain Bacteria; phylum Pseudomonadota; class Alphaproteobacteria; order Rhizobiales; family Rhizobiaceae; genus Bartonella. The sequence continues at coordinate 431,737 of NZ_CAMLFE010000001.1, read as the reverse complement.
CTGTTGAAATACAGAATGCATTGGGAATGTCGCACGGTTTTGCTTTCGATGTACAGGCTGTATGTTCAGGCTTCGTTTTTGCAATGACAACTGCCGATCTTTATTTGAAAGGCGGCATGGCAAAGCGTGTTCTTGTAATCGGTGCAGAAACTTTTTCTCGTATCCTAGACTGGAATGACCGCTCGACTTGCGTACTTTTTGGAGATGGAGCAGGGGCTGTTATTCTTGAAGCAGTAGAAAATCAGAGTGGTACCAACAGCGATCGTGGCATCCTGGCATGTAAACAACGTTCTGATGGCGCATATGTCGATAAGCTTTATGTGGATGGCGGTCCTTCTACGACACAGACAACAGGCCATTTACGAATGGAGGGACGCGAAGTATTCAAACACGCTGTGGGCATGATCACAGATGTTGTTGATGAGTGCTTTTCAGCAACAGGTATTTCTCCTTCCGAACTCGACTGGTTTGTGCCCCATCAGGCAAATAAGCGCATCATTGATGCATCTGCCAAAAAGCTTGGTATTGCAGATAATAAGGTTGTTATTACGGTAGATCAACATGGCAATACGTCGGCCGCATCGGTGCCTTTGGCGCTTGCGGTTGCTGTCAATGATGGTAGAATAAAAAAAGGTGATCTGGTCATGCTGGAGGCGATGGGCGGCGGATTCACATGGGGAGCTATTCTTATCCGCTGGTAGCCTTACGGCAACTTGACCGACAATGAATATAACGTATAAGTTTTTTTTAGCTTCAATTTTAAGAAGGCGATTGTTATGGCTGGTAACACAGTAACGCGTGCAGATTTGGCAGATGCCGTTTGCAGGAAAGTTGGCCTGTCACGTACAGAGTCGGCTTCATTGGTTGAAATGATTCTTAACGAAGTGTGTGACGCGATTGTAAAAGGTGAAACAGTAAAATTATCATCTTTTGCAACTTTCCATGTGCGCAATAAGACTGAACGTATTGGTCGCAATCCGAAGACGGGGGAAGAGGTTCCCATTTCGCCTCGTCGTGTCATGACGTTCAAAGCATCAAACGTTTTGAAGAAAAAGATTTTGGATGGTCATCGTTCAAAGAAGTCCTGATCCAAAATTGCTGTTTTTGAGTTTTTTGCGAAAGTGTCTTTTATAAGCGGCTGTTCGGTAATAAGAAATAGGTGAAGCCACAGCAGGTGCCGAAGTACTTGGCGGCGTGATTGGATTGATTTAGAAGGGCTCAAAGTCAATATCAGGTTAGAGGTCGGTTTTAGTCGGTGAAGGTCAAAAAATGGATAAAAGTCCAGATGCTTTCCGTACAATTAGTGAAGTTGCTGAAGCGTTGGATCTTCCCCAACATGTCTTGAGATTTTGGGAAACACGTTTTTCACAAATAAAGCCGTTAAAGCGTGGTGGTGGTCGTCGTTATTATCGACCGGCAGATGTTGATTTGCTGAAAGGCATTCGCCAACTTTTATATGAGCAAGGCTATACCATAAAGGGTGCCCAACGCTTGTTGAAGGAAAATGGCATTGCTTTTGTAATCGCTCTCGGCAATGGCGACATCGCGGCGATTGATGCAATTACGCAAAAGAAAAAAGCCGAAGAAGAAGCTGAAAATACGCCACTGCCGGCAAAGCCGCAGCAGTCAAAAGGGCTATTCAGCTTTATGAAATCGGACTCTGATGCTGAAGTGGGCGGAAGTAGCATCGGAAAAGGCAAGGATAATAAAACACTGCTTCAAGAAGCGTTATTCGAATTGATAGAATGCAAGAGAGTTCTTGATCGTGCCCGCTAAGTCAACAACAGGATATTTTTAAAACTTAAAACGAACCGACAGGTTCAATCTATGGTTCTTCAATCCGTTACAGCTAATGGTTAGGCTAATATACTGTGGCGGTGGAAGCGACCATGTTCCTCTCCAGCCCCGTTTTTGTTATCAGCTCGATTTTGCTGTTTTTTTCATTAATGCAATTCAGAAATTGTAAGAGAGGCTTTACGACATTTTTCAACGGACAACATGAAATTTGCCGAGTTTTGATTACCACGTCGCAACGGTGCCACTTGTCAGTCTCACAGTTGTTGTTGTGACATTTTATATTCATAAATTTTCCTGTGGTCTGTTATTCCGATTTAAAGCGGCTTTTTTTAAGCTTAAATCCAACGGAATTAACGGTATAAGCACTGGCTGTTTTTTAAAAAACTTAACTTGAAATCATTGCGCTCTAATGAATAGGGGGCAAGATTGTTATCAGATTTCACGGCTTTGCCGGAAAACGGGATTAGCTGATAACATTTTTCGATGCGATTGCGATGATTTTATAGCGCAAACTCACGGAACACGAAAAATCACGCGGTAAATCTATTGCCTCGTTTATGGAGCCGTATTTGTTGCATGTAGGTGGGGGCGAAACGGATCCGTTATCCGGATGATTTTTATTGTGAAACGAATGGCGGAACGGTCAGCCTCCCGCTTGAAATCTATGTCGCGTTTTAATGGAATGTTTGTTTATTTCCCAGGAACTGCCATTATCCGGAAATGATGCCGTAATTAGAAACACGTTTCTGAATAAGAATCAGTTTTGGAGGGTGGGGCTGTTTCAGGTTTTACTCAATGCCAAACTTTGTTTTGCATTGACAGGCACGCTTCATAAGTTTCCCGGTGGTCAAAGCAGGAAAAGGGGTGCAGAATTAAATGTTCTGATGGACACAATTGCCTCAAACAAATGCAAAGCATGTGTGACTGGAATTCTGGCTTATAACCCCCTGACCGATAAGCCGAAAAATATTGAAAAACCGGATTTAAACGGTCAGTTAAAAATATACGCTTTATTTGGAAAACAGATGGTGGGCGTGACAGGGATTGAACCTGTGACCCCTACAATGTCAATGTAGTGCTCTCCCTCTGAGCTACACGCCCATCTGACGCTGTTGCATACACCACAACAAATCCGTTGGGTCAATGCTTTTTTGAAAAAATAATCTAAAATTTGACGAAAATGATGATTCCAAAAATTAACCTATCAGGCTGCAATCAACATTTTCTCGACTTCCGAGACAAGTTCGCGCAAATGGAACGGTTTGGACAAAACTTTTGCGTCACGAGGGGTATTGCTATCGGAGTTCAGCGCAACAGCGGCAAATCCGGTAATAAACATAACCCGCAAATCAGGATCAATTTCAGTGGCTCGGCGAGCAAGCTCGATGCCATCCATTTCAGGCATAACAATATCGGTCAGGAGAAGTGAAAATGGCTCTTCTTGCAGCCGTTCATAAGCGCTTGCACCGTTATCGAAATCGGTAACTTCATAACCGGCTCGTTCAAGGGCTTTTGCTAAAAAGCGACGCATGTCATTATCGTCTTCGGCAAGCAAAATTCGTTTCATTATAGTGTCCAGCAATTGTTTATAAGAATTTGAACCTTATCTTTCTCTCATTCATACAATAAATCCGGTTGGTAAAAAAAGCGATAAACGCTGTCGGAGCGAGTTTGTTTTATATAATGGTTAATTCGTGGTTGCGAATGACGGGGTAGTCGGTTTACCTTTTTTAATAACATTTACGATTGGCAGGTTTTTGAAATGGATTTGATGAGTGTCGCAGCGTTCCAATACAGAGAGCCGGCCGAACTCAGAGTTCCGTTTCTGTTCAATTCTCCCCATTCCGGTCGCATATATCCGAAAAGCTTTTTGGAACAATCTGTTCTTGATAATTTCACGATACGTATTTCTGAAGACAGCTACGTCGACTTGTTATTCAATGGGGTCGTCGGTCTTGGTGCAGCTTTTATGGCAGCAAATTTCCCCCGTGCATTTCTTGACGTCAATCGTGAACGCTACGAGCTTGATCCAGATATGTTTTTTGAACCTTTGCCGGAATCTATCCCGAAACCTTCAATGCGGGTTCTGGCAGGTTTGGGTACAATACCGAAAATTGTAGCGACAGGTGTACAAATATATGATGGTCGAATTCATCTTGATGATGCAATGGAGCGGATTGAAAAACTTTATGTTCCTTATCATGATCATCTTGCAGTCACGCTTGGTTCAATGAGAAAACGTTTTGGATTTGCGGTTCTTATCGACTGTCATTCAATGCCCGGAAAGTTGAAATTTTTCGATGGAGGCGGGCAGCCGGATTTTATTCTGGGCGATCAAAACGGGCAGTCTTGTGCCAATGCTTTTGTAGAATATGCAGCAGAACGTTTGAGCCAAAAAGGCTACCACGTCAGTCTTAATCGGCCTTACTCAGGTGGTTTTATTACGACCCATTACGGTCGGCCATCCGAAAACATCCATGCTTTGCAGATAGAAATAAACAGAAGCCTGTATCTGGACGAGATTACGCGCGAAGCCAACGCTAATTTCGGGATATTACAAAATGATCTGATTGCGCTTTCTGCCGATCTTATGGCCTTTCCTGACCAAGAATTGATCGTTTGTAAAGCCGCAGCGGAATAAATCCAAAGCCCTTAGAACTCGAGTATCGGCGCTTTTTTTCGGTTTACGTAAATATTCCAAAAAATTTATGGGAAAGATATTACCGGATAATAACGCAAAAGATATTCTTGGTCATGGAAAACGTTGCAGGTCGATGTGTTCTCCCGTCTATCTTTGGCATTGAGAATTGGCTTGAAAACAGGTTAAATGATTTGCGTTGAATTTTGTCTGAAAATTGAATGGTCGAAAAAAGCATGAGCAATGTTCCAGGGTTCGAATTTTTTAAAAAACTCGCCGATATCGTCAAAAACACTTCGCTACCCCTTTTTCGACATCCGCTTTCAATTGATAACAAAGACCTGAATGGCTTTGATCCGGTCACAATAGCCGATCGTGAAACTGAAATAGCATTAAGGGAATATATTCATCGGGAACGTCCGGATGATGGAATTTTGGGAGAGGAATTTCCAACTCTCGAGGGGCTGAATAATAATTTATGGGTGATCGATCCGATTGACGGGACTCGTTCTTTTATCACCGGTATGCCGACATGGGGTAGTCTCGTTGGTTTGAAGACGGAAGGTAAGGCAGTTGCCGGTATAATGGCTCAGCCTTTTACACGCGAGATTTATTATAGTTGCGGCAAAGGCGCCTATCTTTACACAGAAATTGATGGTCATCACCGGAAACTATCCGTCAGCAATTGTAAATTGGTTGATAAAGCGACAATGATGACAACCGCGCCGGAACTTTTTGACGGGCAAATCCGAAACCGGTTTCAGGAACTTTCACAGAAAGTCCGTTTAACCCGTTACAGTGCGGATTGTTATGCCTTTGCGATGCTTGCGTCCGGTTTTGTCGACTTGGTGGTCGAGACAGATTTGAAACCTTATGACATCACCGCGCTCATTCCGATTGTGGAACAAGCGGGCGGGATCATTAGGCAATGGAACGGCAAAAAAGCTGAAGACGCGGGCAATATCATTGCATCAGCGACTCCCGAACTGCTGGAGGCGGCTTTATCAATACTCAATGATTGATTGCATAGGCGCTCGTTCCTGGAATGAACGCGTCGAACAAGGCCCAAAACTGTTTTTGGTAACTCTCTTTATCATTTAACAAGTCGTGTCTGGCACCAAAAAGTGTGATTGTGTCGGCAAGCCTGACATTATGACAAAAGCGACGGACTTCGCGCGCGTTGGTCAATTTGTCATTGTGTCCGGTGACAAACAAAACGGGAAAACGGAGATCATTTTTTTCAAGGCGTTCTCTTGCGTAGATTGCGGCGTCAAACACATGAGCAAACCATCGCCTGTCCGGAATAGCGAATTCCTCTTCCTTCCGATTTCCGCTTCCGGAAAAGTCTTTATTAAAGCCGTAATTCTGTAAAATCGATTTCCCTTGCCTCAACTTTATATGTCCGAGGCCGAAATCATTCATCAATTCGCTGATTTTGTGTTCAAAACCTCCGATTTTATGACCTAAAGGGCTGAAGAAAGGTGAAATGCCGAGAAAGCGATCGCATTGATTGTTGATGACATCGATGCCCGAGATCGCGATAAGACAGCCGATATCGTAACCAAGAAAATAATAAGGTGGCGGGCAGTCGGCATAGACAATTTTGTCGAGAAATTCCTCAAGGTCACCGATATGTCGGTTGATATCAAATGTGCGTTGAGCATTTTTGCGCTCACCTTCGGCGGCTGGCATGGAAGCGCCTTGTCCGTACCAATCAAACGATGCATAGGAAAAACCACGATCAACGAGTTTGAAAAACAGGCTTTTATACCGCTCGGAACTATCGGCAATTCCTTGTAGAAAAACAACTGTTCCCTTTTGAAATTTATGTTTTCTTACGTTCTTCACGATACCAAGGCGCCTTTTATCAGACGTTTCCATAAACGACGAAAAGAGGAGAGCGGGTATCTTTTCGACTTTTGACGCGTTCACATGCAATTATTCGGGCTTTCTCTGTTACATGATAATTGGTCTATCCATTTAAATTGTAACATTTAAAAAAACATTTCCTCAAGATTGAGGTATGACGAATAGTTCTAAAAATTGTCCGGTTCGTCAAGGAAAACCACTATGTAACGTCGCAACACGTGTGAAAAGGGGGGCGCAAAACGTCAAAAGCTAATCGGTTGGTTCGGGAAGCACAATTGGGAAAAAATGGTTCACTTCAACATTTTTAAAAATTTTTACTGATGGGATTTTTTGGGATGGCGTTATCTCTTGAAAGATCAGAAAATAATAACCACATAAGTTATGCGATCGCCGATGCGGGGTCGCTGGTTATATGGGTCTGCCTTGAAGGAGATCGTAATAACCAAACATTCGTCGCTCTGAAGGAGGGCAATTATGATGCGTCAAGTAGATTTTTCACCATTATATCGTTCAACAGTCGGTTTTGACCGTTTGTTCAATATGTTTGACACAATGACACAACCGGAAAGTGTTCAAGCTTATCCACCTTACAATATTGAACGGTTGGGCGAAAACTCTTATCGGATTTCCATGGCGGTTGCCGGTTTTTCCGAAGATGAAATTGATATTGAAGCCCAAAGTCACCAACTCACTGTAAAAGGCGAGAAGTCTCATGAAGAAGAGAATGATGAAGGTGATTTTCTTTATCGCGGAATAGCATCGCGGTCATTTGAACGTCGCTTCCAGTTAGCCGACCATGTTGAAGTGGTTGGTGCACAACTACAAAATGGTTTGCTTCACATTGAACTCAAACGGGAAATTCCCGAAGAGATGAAGCCGCGGAAAATTGCTGTGCAGACATCGAAGGCTTCCAATACGAATAAACGTGTACAAAAACACGAAATGTCGAAACATGAAACGCCGAAACATGAGATGGAAGTTGAAGCGGCAGAATAATTATTCCCGAAAATTTATAACTATTGGCGTGGGACGCGCATGTGAGCGTGTCCCACGCTTTTTTATTATTTATGTCTGGTTCAAGTCTTTTTTGCAGGCTTTTATTCGCCTGATCATGCCGCTTTAAAAGTTGTGCGTTGTCCAATATTTCAGAATATTGTTGTTGGCTTAAACGGTAAATAAAATCGTGGACTACGAGACACTATAGATAACTGTAAAAATTGTAAGACATCGGGGATTGATTGCAATATTGCACCGATATCATACCGCTCCTAATGAGCGTATAAAAACAAATGAAATCAAAATCCATAGATAACGCAATTATCACAAAAAAATTTAAAAATATTTGAAATAATATTTCATTTTTCGTTTTTGATAGTTGAAAACTTAGAACCTTTCTGACATAGCTTATAAAAAGTGGAATTTCACAGTGTTTCGACCGCAACCAAAAGACTAAACATTGTAGTTTTCTGTCGAAATTTCAGGATTGGGTTTTGGAAAAGGGCTTTCTAAATGTCGGATAGCGTAATTTCAGGTAATAAAATTACTCAAAACGGTTCGATAACGTCATCATCGACAAATGAAGTTGTCGCTTCGACATATGGGCTTCCTTCTGCTCAAGGACTTTATAGTCCCCGTAATGAACATGACGCTTGCGGCGTCGGCTTCATTGCGCAATTGAAAAATGTAAAATCCCATAAAATTATTCAAGACGGGCTTTTTATGCTTGAAAATCTTACCCATCGCGGTGCGGTCGGGGCGGATCCTCTGGTGGGCGATGGTGCAGGCATTCTTGTACAGATACCGGATCGTTTTTTTCGTGAAGTGATGGCCGAACAGGGTGTCGAATTGCCGAAAGCCGGACAGTATGCTGTCGGTCATATATTTATGCCGCGCGATGAGGCAATGCGTGCCCATATTGAGCAGATTGTCAAGGAAGTGATTGCATCAGAGGGGCAGCATTTTATCGCTTTCCGTGATGTACCGGTGGATAATTCTTCACTATCGAAGGCTCCCGCCATTGTTGCAACAGAACCGGTTCATCGGCAGGTTTTTATCGGGCGTGATCCATCAATCAAGTCGGATGAAGATTTTGAACGCCGTCTTTTTGTGCTTAGAAAAGTTATTTCGAACAGAATTTTTCATGAGACCGGTGGTCGTGATAACGGTTTTTATGTTGTATGTCTGTCTTCTCGCACAGTCATTTATAAAGGCATGTTTTTGGCCTTTCAGGTGGGTGCCTATTACAAGGATTTGCAGGATGAACGCTTCGAAAGTGCGTTGGCACTTGTTCACCAGCGTTTTTCGACGAACACTTTTCCGTCATGGAAACTTGCCCACCCATATCGGATGATCGCTCACAATGGCGAAATCAATACTCTGAGAGGAAATCTCAACTGGATGGCGGCCCGTCAGGCTTCCGTTGATTCCGAACTTTTCGGTAACGATATTTCCAAGCTCTGGCCAATTTCCTATGAAGGACAGTCGGATACTGCGTGTTTCGATAATGCTTTGGAATTTTTATATGAAGGCGGGTATTCGCTTCCTCATGCAATGATGATGCTCATTCCGGAAGCATGGGCAGGAAATAGTTTGATGAATGTCGAAAGGCGTTCGTTCTATGAATATCATGCAGCACTGATGGAACCGTGGGATGGACCAGCGGCAATTGCTTTCACCGACGGTCGCCAGATTGGCGCGACACTTGATCGTAATGGCTTACGTCCGGCGCGCTATATTGTAACAGATAATGATTATGTCATTATGGCTTCTGAAGCCGGTGTCATTCCTGTTGAAGAAAAACATATTATTCGTAAATGGCGCCTGCAGCCTGGAAAGATGTTGCTCATCAATCTGGAAGAGGGGCGCATTGTCTCTGACGAAGAAATCAAGTCCGAAATTGCATCAAAGCATCCTTACCGGAAATGGCTTGATAATACCCAGCTTATACTGGAAGATCTTGCACCCGTCGAACCAAGATCGCTGCGTAAAGATGTCTCGCTTCTCGATCGTCAGCAAGCGTTTGGCTACACTCAGGAAGACAAAAAATTTCTGCTTTCGCCAATGGCAACGACGGGGCAGGAACCGATCGGTTCAATGGGCGTTGATACGCCGATTTCGGCAATGTCCGACAAATCGAAACTGCTTTACACTTATTTCAAGCAGAATTTTGCTCAGGTAACCAATCCTCCAATCGATCCTATTCGTGAAGAGCTGGTGATGAGCCTGGTTTCTTTCATCGGCCCGCGTCCGAATATATTCGATTTGGTAGGAACTTCACGCCGCAAGCGTTTGGAAGTGCGTCAACCGATTTTGACGAATGGCGATCTCGAAAAAATCAGGGCGATTGGTCAGACAGAAGATCATTTTGATACGAAGACAATCGACATCACCTATTCGGTTCAGGAAGGCGCAGCAGGGCTTGAAGGTGCATTGGAACGTCTTTGTGAACGCGCTGAAGCCGCAGTCCACGGTGGTTATAATATTATCATTCTGTCCGACCGTCAGATCGGGCCCGATCGTATTCCAATTCCCGCATTGCTTGCGACAGCAGCAGTGCATCATCACTTGATAAGAAAAGGTTTGCGCACGTCCGTTGGACTGGTTGTCGAAACGGGTGAACCGCGAGAAATACATCATTTCTGTTGCCTTGCAGGTTATGGGGCCGAAGCAATCAATCCATATCTCGCATTCGACACATTGAATGATATGTTCGAACGTGGCGAGTTTCCGAAGGAAGTCGAAGAGCACGAAGTTATCTATCGTTACATCAAGTCGATCGGTAAAGGCATGCTCAAGGTTATGTCCAAAATGGGCATATCGACTTATCAGTCCTATTGCGGTGCGCAGATTTTCGATGCTGTCGGCCTGAAACAGTCTTTCGTAGACCGTTTCTTTACAGGAACAGCCACCACCATTGAAGGTGTCGATCTCGACCAGATTGCAACAGAAACTGTCAGACGCCATACGGCAGCGTTCAGCAATGATCCGGTTCTTCTTCATTCGCTTGATGTCGGTGGTGAATATGCCTATCGTGTACGTGGTGAAGCCCATATCTGGACACCGGATGCGGTCGCTAGTCTGCAGCATTCGGTACGTACGTCCAATCCGGCGCTTTTTACTGCTTATTCACAACGCATCAATGGTGAAACAGCACGTGCAAAGACGATTCGTGGTCTTTTCAAGATCAAGAGCGCAGAAGAACGCGGGGCAAAACCGGTTGCAATAGAGGATGTCGAACCGGCAGCCGAAATTGTAAAGCGGTTCTCGACAGGTGCCATGTCTTTTGGTTCGATCTCTCGCGAGGCGCACACAACATTGGCTCGCGCGATGAACAAGATTGGCGGTAAATCAAATACCGGTGAAGGTGGCGAAGAACCGGACCGTCTCTATCCTTTGCCGGATGGCTCGAAAAATCCGGAACGTTCGGCTATCAAGCAGGTCGCTTCCGGACGCTTTGGCGTTACGGCTGAATATTTGGTGAATGCTGATGTCATCCAGATTAAAGTAGCCCAAGGTGCCAAGCCTGGTGAAGGCGGGCAATTACCAGGACATAAAGTTGATGCAATCATTGCAAAGACACGCCACTCGACACAGGGTGTCGGCCTGATTTCGCCGCCTCCGCACCACGACATTTATTCGATTGAAGATTTGGCTCAGCTCATCTTCGACTTGAAGAACGTCAACGAGTTTGCAGATATTTCGGTAAAGCTTGTCTCTGAAGTCGGTGTCGGAACAGTCGCAGCCGGTGTTGCCAAAGCACGTGCCGATCATATTACCATTTCCGGTTATGATGGTGGCACTGGTGCTTCGCCTTTGACGTCGGTCAGAAATGCTGGATCATCATGGGAAATGGGACTTGCTGAAACCCAGCAAACGCTGGTTCTTAATGGCTTGCGTTCGCGCGTTGCACTGCAGGTGGATGGCGGCTTACGTACGGGGCGTGATGTCATCGTTGGCGCGCTACTCGGTGCGGACGAATTCGGTTTTGCAACGGCGCCACTCATTGCCGCCGGTTGCGTAATGATGCGCAAATGTCACTTGAACACCTGTCCTACAGGAGTTGCCACACAGGATCCTGTATTGCGCAAGCGCTTTAAAGGAACGCCGGAACATGTCATTAACTTCTTCTTTTATCTTGCCGAAGAAGTGCGTGCGATACTGGCGCATATGGGTTTCAAAAAACTTGATGACATTATCGGTCAGTCGGATTTGCTGGATAAGCAGCCGGCGATCGATCACTGGAAAGCCAAGGGGCTCGATTTCAGCCGGATTTTCTATAAACCGGATGCTGAAAAGAAACAGACAAGGCATACTGAACGTCAACATCATCCGATTGCCGACGTTCTCGACCGCAAGCTGATAGAGAAGGCCGCACCGGCGCTGGAAAACAAAAAGTCGGTAGAGTTTGAAACGCTTGTCCGTAATGTTGACAGATCGGTCGGCGCAATGCTTTCCGGCGAAGTTGCAAGGCGTTATCGCCAGAAGGGACTGCCGGACAATACAATCAATATTCACTTCAAAGGTACAGCAGGCCAGTCATTTGGTGCTTTCCTTGCCAGAGGTGTTACTTTTGATCTTATCGGCGACGGCAATGATTATGTCGGCAAGGGTCTTTCTGGAGGAAGGATCATTGTTCGACCACCGGAAGACAGTAATGTTGTAGCCGAAGACTCGATTATTGTGGGTAACACTGTTCTTTATGGTGGCATAGAAGGAGAATGTTATTTCCGTGGTGTCGCGGGCGAACGTTTTGCGGTCCGCAATTCCGGCGTTGCTGCGGTTGTTGAAGGTGTCGGCGACCATGGTTGCGAATATATGACCGGTGGGGTTGTCGTGGTTATCGGCAAGACAGGCCGCAATTTTGCTGCCGGTATGTCCGGAGGCGTTGCTTATGTGCTTGATGAGGCAGGAGACTTTGCCCAGAGATGTAATATGGCAATGGTCGAGTTGGAACCTGTTCCGGAAGAAGATGATATGCTTGAGAAGCTGCATCATCATGGTGGCGACCTTATGCATAAAGGGCGTGTCGATGTGTCGGCCAATATGACACATCATGATGAAGAGCGTCTGGCACAGATGATTGCAAATCACCTGCACTACACGGGATCTGAACGGGCTAAGGAAATCCTTGATAATTGGGATCAATACCGTCCGAAATTCGTGAAAATCATGCCGGTCGAATATCGCCGTGCTTTGGAAGAAATGGAACAGATGCGCATGGAAACGGCTGCCGAATAAAATCGGCAGTCCCAATCTCAAATGCAAAAGTCAGATACGGAAATAACAAATGGGTAAAGTAACCGGTTTTCTTGAAATAGATCGCCAATCTCAGAAGTACCAGCCTGCCTCTGATCGCGTCCGTCATTTTCGGGAATTTACAATCCCGATGTCCGAAGCAGAAGTTCAAAAACAGGCTGCACGCTGCATGGATTGTGGCATTCCTTACTGTCATGGTTCGACGGGGTGTCCTGTCAATAACCAGATACCCGATTGGAATGACCTTGTTTATAAGGGCAATTGGAAAGAAGCTATAAGCAATCTTTTGTCGACCAACAATTTCCCCGAGTTTACGGGAAGGGTTTGTCCCTCGCCTTGTGAAGAAGCATGCACACTCAACCTTGAGGATGTGCCGGTAACCATCAAGACAATTGAACAAACGCTTGCTGACAAGGCATTTGCACTCGGTTTTTTTGCTCCTCAGCCCAATGAGGCAAAAACGGGAAAGAGAGTTGCGGTTATAGGATCTGGGCCTTCGGGACTGGCAGCAGCACAGCAACTGGCACGTGCCGGCCATATGGTTGATGTTTATGAGCGGGAAAACCGCCCCGGTGGTCTTCTGCGTTACGGCATTCCCGACTTTAAAATGGAAAAACATCATATTGATCGCCGTGTCGAGCAATTGGAAGGCGAGGGGGTAACGTTTTATTGCGGCGTCAATATCGGTGTCGATAAAGCTGTAGATGACCTTTTAGCCGAATATGATGCCGTCCTCTATTGTGGTGGCTCTGAAACTCCGCGCAAGATCGATATACCGGGTGTTCACTTCCACGGTGTACACGACGCCATGTGTTATCTTGTTCAACAAAATAAACGCGTAGGTCGTGAAAATATCGAGTCGGTTGGTTGGCCTTCACCGGCCATTACGGCCGATGGAAAGCATGTTGTTGTCGTGGGAGGTGGTGATACTGCATCGGATTGCATAGGTACAGCTTTTAGGCAAGGCGCTGTTAAAGTAACTCAGCTTGATATTCGCCCCCAGCCGCCGGAAAAAGAAGACAAACTTAGCGTTTGGCCATATTGGGCAACCAAGATGCGTACTTCAACAAGTCAGGCAGAAGGAGCCGAAAGGGAATTTCAGGTTGCGACTCTTGAGTTCATTGCCGAAAATGGTGAACTAACGCACGTCAAATGCTGCCATGTCGACGAACAACGCAAACCGATTGCTGGAACTGAATTTTTTATCCGCGCTGATCTTGCTTTTATCGCGATCGGTTTTGCCGGTCCTTTCGAGACCGGCGTTTGCAGCGAATTGGGCGACCGACTGAAGTTGAGAATTGACCGTCGTGGGGCTCGCTCTGTACAGGCTGATACCAATAACTATAAAACCAGTGTGGATAAGCTATTTGCTGCCGGTGACGTCAGACGCGGCCAGTCACTGGTCGTATGGGCAATCAGAGAAGGGCGTCAGGCTGCTCGCTCAATAGATGAGTTTTTGATGGGGGAGACATTGCTTCCCCGTTAAATCGCATTACCAATGCTGGTAACTGCCAAATTTTGTGTTTTAAAGCTCCGGATATTCCGGAGCTTTTTGTTTGATTTGGATTGGCTTAACGCCAAACGCGTTCGATATATTCTGAAAATTTATAAGGTTTTTTGAATTTCAAAATTGAGGGACCGCAGATATCTCTCTTGACCCATCAATTAATGAACGTAACTTCAAGCAAAGGCGCAAGATTTCATGCGCGGGTAATCGAAAATTTAAGAGAAGAAAAATGGTCGGAGCGGCGGGATTCGAACCCACGACCCCTTGACCCCCAGTCAAGTGCGCTACCGGACTGCGCTACGCTCCGAACCGTGAAGAAGGCCTAAAATACTAACGTTATAAAGGCAAGTAAAAAATTTTTAAAAAAGGACAAAACAGCAAAAAACATAATGGGTTTTCATCAGCCACGATGTGTTGAAGAGTCGTTTCAAGCATCTTAGTTTTGCGATTTTTATTTGTTTTTGACGCTTGAGGCTGTCCAACATAGAATCCGGTATCGAAAGTTTTTCAATTTTCATAGCTTGGCATGTCTCGCAATATCACGGTCAAACACCACGATCGTGTAAGTTTTGTCGAAACAAGTGCGTATGATTTTTTTAAGATGATTTTTTAAACCCGCAATTTAACAAATGGCGACATTCATTTATCAATCTTCAAATGCGCGCTTGCCTGTGATGAAAAACCGTGTTCTTAAAAAAATAATAAAACAACTCGGTATAAAAGAAACCCTGCTTAATCCTCAGTCAGCCAGACGATTGACTATTTCTTATCCGACTGAGGCAAAACGGATTTTAAATATTCGATGAGGTCGTCAATATCCGAATCATTGTTCAACCTGATTGATGCCATGCGCGTCCCTTTGACCAATCCTTGAGGATTATGAAGATACGTCATAAGTGTTTCTTTGGTCCAGATGAGGCCAGCGTTTCCGGCGTTCACCATTGCAGGCGAGTAGCGATAGCCTTCAAGTGACCCTGCTTTGCGGCCAATGACACCCTGCAGTGTCGGACCGATACGATTATCGGGTTTGTCTGCATTATGGCAGGATGCACAACGTTTGAAGACAATTTTTCCATTTTCTAAGTCAGCAGCATGTGTTGCAGATATGAGAGAAAAAAGAATAAAAAGGGTGAAACAAAAAATATTGAATTGGCGCATTTGGATTTGTCAGATTCTAGTTCAAGCAATTTATATGTAATAATTATTAGCACCAAATTCGGTGTTTTGGTATTCAAAGGCTGAATTCAATTCGTCTCCAATATAGGAGGCTAACTCTTGACGACAAACGTTCAAAATACCAAATTAGCCGAAAGAGTTTGAAGGATTATCTATTCCATGGCCGGATTTTCAGTAATTACAATGACCGACGCTGCCAAAAAGCGTATTCTCGACATCATGCAAGATAACGATGCTTCTGGAATCATCGTAGGCGTGAAAAAAGGCGGTTGCGCGGGGATGGAGTACACTGTCGATCTTGCCAAGTCTGCAATGGAAAATGCCGATGTAGCTGAAGATGGCGGTGCTCGCGTCTATGTGTCGCGTGAAGCAACGTTGTTTCTTTTGGGAACACAGATTGATTTCGAGGAAACGACATTGCACACCGGTTTTGTTTTCAATAACCCCAATCAGACATCTGCATGCGGGTGCGGTCTATCAGTGGAAATTCGCCCCGTCGCCCAAGCCAAACTGGAGATGGCTCAAAAATAAGCGAGACCAAGGGCATCGGAATGGCATGTGTTTGCTTCCGGTCTCGCATTACGTGTGTTCGTTGCACTGTCGATAAATGTTTTGTGCCTTTGGCAGCAAGGCAGTTTATTACTTTTACTGTGGTCTGCTTTCTAGAATCTACCTTTCGCCTTGCTAGTCTTGCTTTTGATATTGTTCCAGCTTGGCTTCGTTCCAGAGATCTTCCATCTCGTCAAGGTTTGTATCTTCCAACTTTTTGTTGTGTTTTGCCAAAGCCTCTTCAATAAATTTAAATCGATAGCGGAACTTGTTATTGGCCTGTTTTAATGACTGCTCTGGCGTAATTCCAAGTCTTCTTGCAAGATTGAGAACAGTAAAATACACATCGCCGAATTCATCACGGATATTGTCTTTGTTACCCCTTTCCAGTGCTTCTTTTAGTTCCAACAATTCCTCATCGATCTTGTGAAAGATAGGTTCCGGCTCTGTCCAGTCAAAGCCGACTTCTGCCGCTTTGTTTTGCAACGCGACGGCTTCCTTTTCCACCGGCTGGGCAGTTTTAACACTAGCAAGAAAGCCGGTTGGTGTATCGTCCGTGAGGTTTGCTGCTTTGCGCTTTTGGAGGCGTTCAGCTTTTTCTTCTTTTTTGATTCGATCCCAATCGCCTTTGATAAGTCCCATTGCCCTCTGCTTTTCCGAACCGAAGACGTGCGGATGGCGGCGGATCATTTTTTTCGTTATTGCATAGACAACATCACCAAAATCGAAGCTTCCTTCTTCTTCGGCCATCTGGGCATAATAAACAACTTGCAAAAGCAAGTCTCCCAACTCTTCACAGAGGTCAAATTTATCGTTGCGGTCAATTGCATCGACGACTTCGTAAACCTCTTCAATCGTATAAGGGATAATGGTTTTGAACGTCTGTTCTTTATCCCAAGCACAACCGGTCTCAGGATCGCGCAGAGCTTTCATGATTTCGATTAGTCGGATGATATTTTTGGACGGTTCCATTTTTATAAATCTTTCAGGCATTAAAAAGCATTATAAAATATTATCAATCTTGTCTTGTCAGTGATAAAGAATTCTTTCATAAAAGTCCCATGTCTTGTGTTTTATAGGTTTCATTATGAATATTTTGGTGACGGGTGGCGCAGGTTACATTGGATCGCATTGTTGCGTCGCACTTATAAAAGCAGGTTATCGTGTCATTATTCTTGATAATTTTGGAAATAGTCATCCGGAAGTATTACGCAGGATAGAAAAGATTACCGGACGTGCACCGATTAACGAGTCGGGTGATGTGAGGGATAGGAGTTTTGTCGAATATGTCCTTGACCACCATAAATGTGAGGCTGTCATCCATTTTGCCGGACTGAAATCTGTCGCCGAATCGGAAAAGCAGCCTGATCTATATTATGATTGTAATGTGGTAGGCAGCTTAAGACTATTGCAAGCCATGAAATCGACAGGCGTCAAGAAACTGGTTTTTTCGTCAACTGCAACTGTTTATGGTGTACCAAAATATCTTCCATATGATGAAAAACATCCGCTTAATCCTGTAAGCGTTTATGGACGAACCAAATTGACGGTCGAAAATATGTTGCGTGATTTTTACGCGAGCGATCCAACCTGGGCTTTTTCAATTCTGCGTTATTTTAATCCGGTAGGGGCGGACGAGAGCGGATTGATAGGTGAAGACCCGAAAGGAATACCGAATAATCTTATGCCGATTATTGCACAGGTTGCATCAGGACGACGCGATAAAGTAATGATCTGGGGGAATAATTATGACACGGAAGACGGGACAGGTGTGCGCGATTATATTCATGTGAGTGATTTGGCAGAAGGGCATTTGCGGGCACTGAAAACATTAGATCATCCCGGTTGTGATGTCATCAATCTTGGACGCGGACGCGGCTATAGTGTGATGGACGTCATCAAGGCATTTGAGCACATATCAAACAAAAAAATTAAATATGAAGTGGGGCCAAGGCGTCCGGGCGATATTGGTGAATTTTTTGCAAATCCTTCAACAGCGTTTGACAAACTTCATTGGCGTGCAGAAAAAGATCTGGAAAAAATGTGCGCCGATATGTGGAACTTTCAGGTCAAGAACCCAGATGGTTATAAATGAACCTTGGACAAAAAGGAAACGTATGATGAAAATCAGTGCGCGTAATATTTTAAAAGGTAAAATTGTAGCCATTAAGAAGGGGGCGACAACAGCCCATGTCCGGATCGATATTGGTGGTGCTGTGGTAACAGCCTCAATCACGAATGAAGCGGTGGATGATCTTCAGCTAAAAGTGGGCGAACAAGCAGCTGCCGTTATTAAATCCTCTGATGTTATGGTCGCTGTTGTTGACTAGATTTGCAAACCGAGAATAATCGGTAAGCCATGATAATTATACTATCTTTGCAGGAACTTTCTTGCTGTCAGGATAATTCCAAAAGGAGCAGATGTTACTCTGCACTTCTAAAGTGACAATCGTCTTTTGGTTATAACCGCAAGAACGCGTATTTTAGTTGGCGGTGGCTAATCATTTGGTGTTTACATAAAATGCGTTTCGATGAGCTATTGACCAAAAGGGTAGGGAATGCCTACGCGTAATATTATAGCTATTTCCGGAGAATAATCTGCCTGGCCATATAATGGTGATTATTGCATTATTTCAGACAATCAAGATTGATATCAGACAATCAAGTTTGTGTTTTTTTCTTTAACTGCAGCGATCAAATTATTTTTTGACCTATTTTATAATCTATTAAAGTTCCCGTAAGCACTATAATAGCAACGGTCTTAACAATGCACCGACAGTCTTTAAATTGTACAATCCAGTAGTTGCGTTTCCAAGCTGCTTGGTGAATTAAACGCACCGGCTGAAACAAATTTTGTAATCAATAGGAAAGTAATCGGCCAATAACCATTCTAGGAAAGGTTATTAACGGCAAAATAAGAAAAAAGCACAGAAGGCTTGAGCATCCACCGGAGGGTTCATTGTGTTTTGAATCTCGGTAAAGCCATTAAAACTTATGAAACGGACAAATCTCGAGTGCAATTGGCCGATTAACAAAAATTTGGGGAAGGTTGAAGGTTGTCAGGGCATTTCAGTCGTGAACGGCAGGAATAACTAGTCGTCCCAACGCTTATGAAACCACATCCATTGTCCGGGATATTCACGCACCCATGCTTCGACAGTATCATTCAGCTTTTGGGCTGCTTTGACTTCATCGATATTGCCGTCCTTATCTTTTGGCAAATCCATGCGTTCATAAAGTTCAAGACGGTAACGCCCACCAGGCAAGCGGATAGAGCGGGCAGGGTAGACATCGCAATCATATTGACGGGCAAGTTTGATCAATAAGGGATTGGTTCTCACTGGTCTTCCAAAAAAAGTACCTTTTATGCCACGGCGAAATTTTTGGTCGACTAACATACCAACGTCTTCGCCTTCAGCAAGCTTTCCTGCAAGTGCCCATGCCGCACCAGCTTTCGACGGGACGAGGTGCCCCATCGCTGTACGCCGCGCTTTCAAAACGCGCTTCGCAATATAAGGGTTATTGGGGGGACGGAAAAGTGCCGTCACGTTAAGATCGAATGTCGCGGCACAAATGGGTAAAAGTTCAAAATTACCCGTGTGAGCTGTAAAAAATATGTGCGGTTTTTTTTCATCTCTTAATCTGACAAAAATATCAATGCCATCAACTTCAACCAATCCGGGCTTTTTCGCATTCGGATCAAAGTCAAAAATTTTGTCAAGGAACACATATTCGGCAAATAGCCGTCCCATGTTTTCCCACATTTCAAGAGCTGTTTTACGGATCCATGCAGGGTCTTTTTCAGGATAGGCTTTTCGCAAATTGTCGAGTGCTATTTGATGGCGGGGGAGAAGTGGCCCGACGGTACGGGCAAACCACGCAAAAAAGCCGATGCCGGCTTTGGCCGGAAGATAACGAATAAGCGACATCAATCCGGCAACAAAATGCGCCCACGACCAGTCCCACCAGTCTTTCAATTTTGTCCGGATACGAAAAAGAATGAGCTTTAAACGCAATTTCTGCATCAACTGATTTTCAGGATGATTTTACCGAACACGTCGCGACTTTCCATCCGTTTCAATGCTTTTTCAATGTCATCAAAATCGACGATGGTATCAACTACCGGATGAACGATGCCCTGTGCCATTTTTTGCATGGCATTCGCCATATTTTCCATTCGACAGCCGAAAGACCCGAAAATTTTCAATTGCTGCTGGAAGAGTTGCATCAAATTCATCGAGGTGGATACACCTGATGTCGAACCACAGGTAACAAGCCGGCCGCCGCGTTTTAAACACAACATAGAACCGGCCCAGGTGTCAGCACCTACATGTTCAAAAACCACGTCGACACCCTTTTTCTTGGTCAGTTTACGTACGACATGTTCAAAGCGATCGTCGCGATAGTTGATAACAACATCTGCGCCGAGAGCTTTTGCTTTTTCGATTTTGCCGTCAGAGCCCACCGTTGTAAAAACTGTACAGCCCATACGCTTTGCCAATTGTATAGCAGCCGAGCCGATGCCTGACCCGCCAGCATGGATAAGAATTGTTTCGCCGGGCTGAAGTTTGGCATTATCGAACAGCATATGTTCGACAGTGCCGAAGGTGATCGGAGCGACAGCGGCGTCAATCTCATCACAATCGAGCGGTGCCGGCACCAACAATCGGGCAGGTAAATTCACAGCTTCACAGGCAAAACCGTCAATATGAAAGCCGTGAACTCCACTTACATGCGTACAAAGATTGTCTCGTCCTTCACGACAGTTTTTGCAAAGCCCGCAGGTTTTTGCCCCATATATAGATACAAGTTGCCCCACCTGAAGATTACCCACGCCGGAACCGATAGACTGCACAATGCCGGATGCTTCTGCACCAATTGTAAGCGGTAATTTGCGCTTTGCAAAAGCCATGCCCCGCCAGCCCCAAACATCGATATGATTGAGCGCTACAGCTTTTATCCGAACCGTAACTTCACCGTTTCCGGGAGCAGGAGGCGGAGCTATTTCGGTTAATTCAAGACGTTTGTCGTCAAGCAATTGCAATGCGCGCATGACTAATCCTTCTTAAAAAAACAATTTGCCGGAAAATACCGCTAAACTGTGGGTTACGAGTTATAGGCTCTGACAACAAGACTTTCGTTCTGTCCACCAAATCCGAATGAATTCGAAAGGACAGATGTCACCTTCGCTTTTCGGCATTTGTTCGGCACAACATCAAGCGGAATTGCCGGATCCGGTTCATCATAATTGATCGTCGGAGGCATAATCCCTGTTCTGATAGTCAGAAGTGAAAATACAGCCTCAATCGCTCCGGCTGCAGTTAATGTATGACCAATCATCGACTTGTTTGATGATACCGGAACTTTCTCGATATGGTCGCCAAAAACATTTGATAAGGCCAGATATTCCATCTTTTCATTTTCAGGCGTCGAGGTTCCATGAGCGTTGATGTAATCAACGTCATCAATGCCAATGCCTGCGTCTTCCAATGCTTTGCGCATGGATGCTGTAGCAGGAGAAGCATCGGGTTTTGAACGTGTACGGTGAAAATCGTCAGCAGTTTCGCCACATCCTGCAAGAAATCCCAATACTTTTGCACCGCGTTTCAAAGCACTTTCAAGCGATTCAAGGACGAGTGCACCTGAACCTTCTGCCATGACAAAACCATCACGGCCTTTGCTGAACGGCTTCGAAGCTTTTTCCGGAATCTGGTTTTGCGTTGACAGGGCAGACAACAATGAAAATCGTATCAGAGCTTCAGCCGAAACTGAACCATCTGTACCGATTGTCAGCGCACGGTCGGTTTCACCGCGTCTTATCGCTTCAACGCCAAGTTGTATTGCCGTTGCACCTGAGGCACAGGCTGTTGACAAAGTAACAGGAAGGCCGACGGTTCCAAACCGGTCTTTCAGCCGTTCGGCAATATATCCGAATTGTGTTGTTTCAAAAAAACGCTGATGACGATTTTTGGCGCAGACTTCCAGAAACGCTTGATAAGACGGACTTTTTTGGCGATCAACTTCGTCATCAAGAGCAAAACGCGATTTCCAGTCAAGTTCAACGGGGGGGGCTGCCAGAAACAACGGTCCATTAAAGGCAGCTTCATCAAGTCCGGCTTCGCTAATTGCTTCATTTGCGGCGATGGTTGCAAGTTTTTCCGATAATGCCGAAGCGCCAATATGACTTTCCTCAAGAAAATCTACTGTCCCGGCGATTTGCGTTGTCAAACCTTCAACCGGAAAGCGTGTGATGCGATGAATACCACTCACACCATTAATAAGCTTTTCCCAGTTTTCTTTCTTTCCCTGGCCGAGAGAGCTGATGACACCAGCTCCTGTAATTGCGACAAGTGGCCGCCCCAGATGATCGGTATATTTGTCCATTACAAATCCTTTAGCCAGCTATAAGTCTTGCCATGCCTTCGGCTCTTGTCGCACCAACAGTTGAAACAACAACGCTATCAATATTATTGTTGACCGGTTTTTCATCATTGCTCAATGTTTTGAAAGCCTGTTTTTTCTTTATTGCCATTGCACCCAATGCCAAAGCGAGAGGAAACTGTGCTTCACGCCAATGACCAAACAAAGTGGACACACCGCGATAGGCAAACTTGCTTTTATCCCAAAAGGCTTTTTCCGTTCCGGTTATGCCTTTTACGCCGGAAGCACCTGATACAACCAGACTGTTTTCAACCGAATTGCCTGTTCCAACGTCCGCTCCATGGAGATGTTCCAACATCGTTTCCAATGTTTTTTCGAGGGGCATCTTTTTACGGTTTGTTTGGTCTGCCACAAAGTCTGAAATGACAGCGTAGATTTTAGCACCGCGTTTTTTGGCATATTCCAAACTCTCAAGCACGAGGAAAACGCCACCCGAGCCGGTTATAAGACCGCCGCCTTGGCAGTTCTCGCGCTGCCAGACAGGTGACCACCCATCCTGCTTCAAAAGTTGCCCCAATCCTTGCCCCAAAAGCATATCATAATGCTGCGCATTGTAAGAACCGCCGACAAGAGCATGTGTGCTCTGACCGGATCTAATCCTTGCAATTGCAACCATAAAAGCAGCAAGGCCGCTTCCTTCTTCCCCCATGAAACTGCGGGAAGAACCGATGACTTTGTGGACAATCGAAATATTTCCGGCCAAAAGATTGGATAATTGAGCAAGAAAAAGTGTCGGACGCAACTCTGTTGATAGAGTTTCGTTCAGCATGACGCCACGATCTTTTGTTGTGCGACCTTTGTTGAGTATTTCGACATCAACATTGATATCACGCTCACCGCCGCCTGCACCAACGATCATATCCATGCTCGAAGTTACATCCAGATCACCTTTGACGCCCGCATCTTCAAGAGCGAGACCCGCAGCATAAGTCCCCAATCTTTGCCAGGTTTCCATCTGCCGTTGATCGCTCCGCTTGGGGATTTGCTGGCTCCAGTCAACTTCCGCCAAGGCGTGAACAGTGTAAGGGGCAAAGTTCTCTGCATCAATATGCGGGGTAAGGGGAGACGTATTTAACAGTTCCCAGTGCTTTTCAACACCTTCGCCCAGAGAACTTATCAGACCTATACCAGTGATGACGACAGAATGGTTTTTTTGCATTATACAGGATTATCCGGCGTTATTTTTGGCAGCAACGAGTTCGTCAATTTTGGCGCAAAGATTTTTAAGGACAAAATATTCATCTGTCTCGACTTTGCCTTCGTTCACTTCCTGTGTCCATTGCTCTAGCGGTATTTTTATACCGAAAGCTTTATCTATAGCAAAAACAATATCCAGAAAGTCCAGACTATCAATACCCAGATCGTCGATGGTGTGGCTTTCCGGCGTAATTGTATTGCGATCGATCTCGCTTGTTTCAGCGATGATGTCGGCAACTTTGTCAAACGTAGAGGACAATGTGCAATTCCTTTTACTAGTTACGGCCATCAAGCGGCCTTCAGCGAATCTATCTAGCGTCTTTCTTGGTTAAAAAAAAGACTTAAAGCAGAATTAGCATTTCTTAGTGCTTCCCGGAAACAAGATTCCGTCTCTTCCACTGCTAAGCGGGTTCTATTTCCGCTTGTTTTTGGAAAAAGAGGCAAAATAACAACAAAAACAGATAAATCGGTTAAAAAACGACCGGTTCATCCGTGTTTTCCAGTTCATCCGTGTTTAATGCGTTTCTGATTCTTTTTTGTATTCGCTTCAAGAACCGCCAATGCTGTCATATTGACCACGCCACGAGAGGTGACCGATGTGGTCAGAATATGTGCGGGTTTTGCCGTACCCAGTAATATCGGTCCCACGTGAAGTGCATCAGTCAGGTTTTTTACAACATTGAGTGTAATGTTGGCAGCATCAAGATTCGGGAATACGAGAAGATTTGCTTCTCCCTTCAAACGGGAGCCCGGAAAAACGCGGTCGCGCAAAATTTGCGAAAGGGCTGCATCACCATGCATTTCTCCATCCGATTCAAGGTCGGGATAACGCTCGGCAAGAAGTTCGGAAGCGCGGCGCATTTTCTTTGCCGATTCTGTGTCTTTCGAACCGAAATTGGAATGTGAGAGAAGCGCAACTTTCGGTTCAATCCCGAAACCGCGAACCTCTTCGGCTGCGAGAGCCGCCATTTCTACTATCTGTTCGGCGGTGGGATCGGTGTTTACATAGGTGTCAGTCAGAAACAGTGTTCCGCGCTGCGAGATCAACAGGCTCAAAGCAGAAAATTGGCCAATATTGTTTTCAAGCCCGATAACCTGTTCTACAAGCTGCAGATTCCTTTCGAATCTCCCGCCAAGCCCGCATATCATTGCGTCTGCTTCGTCGCGCATCACAGCAAGTGCCGCAATTGCTGTTGTGGAGGTGCGAACAATTGTTTTGGCCGCTTCCGGAGTAACACCACGCCGGCCGGTGTAGTGGAGAAATAGATCCACATAATCACGATAACGAGGATCATTTTGCGGATTGATAAGTTCGAAATCAACATTCGGCCTGATACGCAAACCGAAACGTTTCAATCTCGCCTCGACAACGTCCGGTCGGCCGATCAGAATTGGTGTTGCGGTTTGGTCTTCAAGAACAATTTGTGCAGCACGAAGTACGCGTTCGTCTTCACCATCGGCATAGATAACGCGCTTATGTTCTGCAGATTTTGCAGCAGCAAAAACCGGCTTCATAATAAGTCCAGAGCGGAAAACGAAACGGTTCAACTTATCAAGATAGGCATTCATATCTTTGATCGGCCGTGTCGCTACACCTGATTCCATCGCTGCTTTTGCAACAGCCGGAGCAATGCGAAGGATGAGACGAGGATCAAAAGGAGAGGGAATAAGATAATTCGGGCCGAAGCTTAAAGCTTCGCCGGAATAGGCGCGGGCAGCAACATCGGAAGGTTCTTCTTTTGCCAATGCGGCAATCGCATAAACAGCCGCTGCTTTCATCTCTTCATTAATAGCTGTGGCACCGACATCAAGTGCACCACGGAAGATATAGGGAAAACACAACACATTGTTGACCTGATTGGGATAGTCCGAACGACCTGTGCAGATCATCGCATCAGGGCGTGTTTTCCGAGCGTCTTCTGGCATAATTTCCGGTGTTGGATTGGCGAGAGCAAGGATGAGTGGCGTTTTAGCCATTTTTGCCACCATCTCAGGCTTTAGAACATTACCAGCAGATACACCGAGAAATATATCTGCGTCGCCAATGATGTCATCAAGTTTACGGGCATCGGTTTTTTGTGCGTAGACGCTTTTCCAGCGATCCATCAGCGCTTCACGCCCTTCATAAACCACTCCTTCGAGATCGCTCACCCAGATATTTTCTTTTCTTGCGCCAAGGCGGACAAGCAGATTAAGACAAGCAAGAGCCGCTGCTCCCGCACCGGAAGCAACGATTTTTACGTCTTCAATTTTTTTATGCGCAAGTTCAAGGCCGTTGATAACGGCAGCTCCAACGATAATGGCAGTGCCATGCTGATCATCATGGAACACAGGAATGTTCATTTTTGCTCTGAGTTGTTCTTCAACTTCAAAGCATTCAGGCGCTTTGATATCTTCCAAATTGATACCGCCAAAGGTTGGCTCCAAAGCGGCTACTGTGTTGACAATATGAGGGATGTCATTCGCTTTGATTTCGATATCGAAAACGTCAATATTCGCGAATTTTTTGAAAAGAACGGCTTTCCCTTCCATAACCGGTTTGGCAGCAAGTGGCCCGATATCGCCGAGGCCCAGAACCGCCGTACCGTTCGAGACTACGGCGACAAGATTGGAACGTGCGGTGTATTCGGCGGCAGTCTTTGGATCATCATGGATTGCTTCACATGGAGCTGCTACCCCCGGGGAATAGGCAAGTGCGAGATCACGCTGGTTTCCAAGCGGGGTCGTGGGGTGTATTTCAAGTTTTCCCGGGCTCGGATAACGGTGATAAAAGAGTGCAGCTTCTTCGAGTTCTTCCTGACGGGGAGATTTAATTTTCTTTACCATTTTGCTAATCCAAATTTTAAAAAGCGCTTAAATAAGCACCGCCATCAATGATTAAATTTTGTCCGGTAATAAAGCCGGATTTTTCAGAGCATAAAAAAGCACAAGCCTGCCCGAATTCATCGGGATTGCCAAATCGTTTTGCGGGATTCCGATTTTGTCTCTCTTTCATAATATCGTCTATTGAAGTACCATTATGTATTGAAGCAGCTTCAAAACTTTGTTTCAGCCGGTCGGTCAGAAAAGGTCCAGGCAGCAGATTATTAATTGTAACATTATTAGCAACGACTGTTCGCGCAATTCCGGCAAGAAATGATGTTAAACCGGCACGCGCTCCAGAAGAAAGATCAAGGCCGGAAATAGGAACATAGACAGAAGTCGACGTGATATTGACAATACGTCCGAATTTTTTATCAACCATCTTGTCGATTACAGCTTTTATCAGTTCAATCGGCGTTACCATATTCTGCGTAACAGCATCGATAATTGCTTTGCGATCAAGCTCGCGGAAATCACGAAATTGAGGCCCATGATTGTTGGTAACAAGGATATCCGGATCAGGGCATTTCTCCAGAATCCGTTGCTGTCCATCCGGCGTTGAAATATCGCCGGTAACTTCAATTACTTTTGCACTTGTAAGTGTTTCGATTTCCGATGCCGTTTTATGAAGTTCATCAGCGTGTCGACCATTAATGACAACATCACATCCTTCGCGGGCCAAGGCTATTGCGCAGGCTTTTCCAAGACCTTTGCTTGAAGCACATATTATTGCTTTACGTTTATTCAAACCAAGATCCATGTGAAACTTTCATATAAATTAAAACGGGAAAATTAAAACAACAAAAACAAATTTTTATATTTGTTCCATTTTTCGCTTTAACCACCCGCACGTTCTTTCGTCATATTTCGACTATACTCCAACCGGATGTTTGTGTCATGATTCACAGGAAGATGCATCTTACACGAATGTGTTATAGGCAAATATTTTATGGTTAATGACACATTAATCTTTCTGAATGATATTTATGATTGTATTGAAATGAATCGACGTTTCAACGGGTGACGGACGGGTTGGATGAGTGATCGCATAAAGTCGAAGGAAAAAGTACAGAAAAAACCGGCTATTGTGAAACACGATATTCACGATGGCATTTTGTCGGTTCTGTGTTGCGGCGTGTGGAACACTCATACCGTCTATTTAATCGACGATGATTTACGTGAACTCGAAGGAGTCCAATGCAACAAGGCAGTTCTCGACGCTTCGAGTCTTGATTCTCTTGATACTGCTGGCGCTTGGGTGTTAGAGCGACTTTATGTCAAATTGAAAGAGCGCAATATTGACGTTGAACTGACAGGAACAAAAGAATCCTGGCATTCACTTCTGATCACCGTCGGAAAAAGTTTTTCTAACAAAGATGATACAATTAACGAACCGAAGCTACCTGCATATATCCGCTTTTTTTCTACTTTGGGCGAACGGGTAATCAACAGCTACCACGATTTTTTGCTTGCAATGGATATTCTGGGTGCAACGATTCGTGGCTCACAGATGAAAAAAGGGCGCGGTTCCGGAGTAAGCTTGCCAGCAGTTGTGACGCAGATTGACAGAATGGGCGTTGGTGCGGTTCCGATCATTGTTTTAATGTCTTTTATTGTCGGTGCCATTATTGCTCAACAAGGGGCATTCCAGTTACGCCTTTTCGGTGCAGAAATCTTTGTTGTTGATCTGGTTGGCATTTTGGTTTTCCGTGAACTCGGTGTGCTTTTAACCGCAATTATGATCGCCGGTCGCTCGGGAAGTGCTATAACGGCGGAAATCGGTTCAATGAAAATGCGTGAAGAAACCGATGCATTGAAAGTTATGGGTCTAAACCCTATAGGTGTTCTGATTTTTCCGCGTCTTGTTGCTTTGGCGATTATTTTGCCCTTGTTAACAGTAATTTCCGATCTTGCTGCATTGGTTGGAGCGGGAGTTGTTGCCAACCTTTATTCCAATATTTCTTATGAAGCTTTTATAACGCGCTTGAACGACGCGGTTTATACAACCACTTATTTTGCGGGCCTTATTAAAGCGCCGTTCATGGCGCTGATTATTGGTATTATTGCATCAGTTGAAGGTATGAAGGTTGGTGGAAGTGCCGAGTCGCTGGGTCAGCGTGTGACGAGTTCCGTGGTGAAATCGATCTTCGTTGTCATTGTTATTGATGGCTTTTTTGCCATCTTTTATGCTTCAATCAATTTTTAAGAGGTTTTTAAGGTGAGAAGAGCCAAACAAAACCACTCGACACTGGATCTTACAACAAACGAAATCATCTCGGTTCGGGATGTTACTGTGCAGTTTGGCAGCAAAAAAGTTCTTGATGGACTAAATCTTGATATTCACCGTGGTGAAATCTTAGGTTTCATCGGGCCGTCAGGTGCAGGCAAATCCGTTTTGATGCGTACAATCTTGGGACTTAATAAAAAAATGTCCGGCCATATAAAAATTCTGGGGCAGGATATTGATGAAATATCCGACCAGGAAAAGGTCGAAATTGACATGCGAATGGGAGTGTTATTCCAGCACGGTGCGTTGTTCTCTGCATTAAATGTATTGGAAAATATTCAGGTTCCAATGCGCGAATACCTTGATTTGTCGCCGAAATTGATGGACGAACTGGCACGTTTAAAAATCTCGTTGGTCGGCCTTGAAGCCGATACGGCAGAAAAATACCCCTCGGAACTTTCGGGCGGCATGATTAAACGCGCTGCTCTTGCACGCGCATTGGCTCTTGACCCGCATATTGTCTTTCTTGATGAACCGACGTCCGGTCTTGATCCGATTGGTGCAGCCGATTTTGATCTTTTGATTGAAGATTTACGCGACACAATGGGTTTAACCGTATATATGGTAACACACGACCTTGATAGCCTTTATGCTGTTTGTGATAGGATAGCAGTCCTCGGTCATAAGAAAGTTATGGTAGAGGGAACGATCGAGGAAATGTTGAAGTTTGACGATCCATGGGTTCAATCGTATTTTCGCGGCAAACGCGCGAGACAAATTGTTCCGCGTAATCGTCATCCAAAAACGTTAACAAAAGAGACGGCAGAGTAAGATGGAAACCAGAGCAGATTATGTGACAGTCGGTATCTTTACTGTGGTGACACTTATCGCCGCTTTTATGATCGTCTATTTCATTGCCAGAATGGGAGATTCGCATCAGCTTGAGCCGCTGGATGTGCGTATTCCAGGTTCTGTTACCGGACTTGGTGAAAGCAGTCAGGTATTTTTTAACGGCATTCGCGTTGGAACAGTGCGGCGGTTAGTTCTTGATGACACAAACCCCAACATGGTTATTGCCAAAACGGAAATTAACGGCACAACACCGATAACCCGTTCAACAGTCGCAACACTAGGTTTTCAGGGGCTAACCGGCCTTGCTTTTATTGAACTGAAAGGTGGCAGCCTTAAAGAGCCGAACCTTCTCGAAGAAGCAAAGAAAGAAGATACGGTCGCTCGTATTGATGCTGATCCGTCAACATTCAATAACTTGCTTGCGACTGCGCAGGATATTTTTGCGCGTGCCAATTCGACCTTGGGCGAGATGGAACAATTCATGAAAGATTCCCGTCAACCGCTCACCGAAACTATTAAAAACGCGCGGAATTTCTCGAATACTTTGAACAATAATACCGATAATATTCAAAAAATTCTGGATGATACGCGACAGATGATGTCACGTCTCAATACAGCATCCGAAAAAGCCGATTCTATTATGGCCAAGCTCGACAACATGCTTTCTCCTGATAACCGGAACAGTGTTATCGTGCAGGCGCAACAGACATTGGCATCTATCCAGAAGGCTGCTGATACGATAAATGAGCATATCGGGCCGATTGCCAATAACCTTGAAAAATTTTCCGGACAAGGCTTGAGGAATGTCGAGGCGCTTGTAAGCGATAGCCGCCGCTCGGTCGATCGTATCGAGAGAGCAATTTCAGATCTGGAACGTGACCCTCAACGACTGATTTTTGGCGGGTCAGGGACTGTACCGCAATATGATGGGAGAACTCGTCGATGATAGCCGAAAAGAACAAAGCAAGCAGAATTTTAGCTGTATCTTTCGGGCTTCTTTTTGCCTCCACTCTTTTATCAGCCTGTGGAGCTCCGGCACGCGACACTTATGATCTTTCCATTACAAATGTTACTGCAGCAGGAGCACCAAAACATCAAAAGATTCAAATTCTGGTAGAACAACCTGATGCGGTGAAGGCACTTGACGGACAAGACATTGTAATCAAGCAGGGCGGATCCATCGCCTATCTTAAAAGGGCCCAGTGGAGTGATCGTCTCCCTGATCTTGTGCAGGCACGCCTTGTACAGGCTTTTGATAACAGCAATCATTTTGGTGGCGTTGGCCGGCCTGGTGATGGACTGGCAATTAATTATCGAATTTTAACCGACATCAGATCGTTTGATGTAGCTATCGTCAATGGACATAACGTAGCGTCACTTGAGATAGCCGTTAAAATTATGGACGACCGGAACGGTAACATAACAGCATCCAAAGTCTTTATGGCAGAGGCGCCTGTTTCCGGCACGGATAACAACCATTATGCGGCGGCATTGGATAATGCCTTCAAAAAAATAACCAATGATATTGTCAACTGGACAGTTTCATCTATCTAAATTGCAATTCTTGTCTGGTTTTGCAAATCGTGAACTCTCGGGCTTTTAGCCTGAAAAACAGCGTTGTTCGCGTGGTATCATTTTGAACAACCAGCTTGAAAATATTCTGCTGCAACGGGCTGAAACAGCTCCAGCTCTTTCAAGTGAATAATGTGAATACGATAATGGCGATGCGGACAAAATTTTGGGCTTTTCAATCCGTATGACGGGATTCGCAGCGGCTCTTTTTTGCAAAATATGCTCTGGGACACCAACAACGTGGATTAGCTTGTAAAGGCACTGACTTCGAAACAATGAATTGTTTCTTGCCAAGACAAATATTCTTCCTCATAGCGGTTTGATCTGAACGTCAGATATCACTGGAATATCCCTTTAAAAGCGCAGCACCACAACATTCAGGTGCTTTCATATGCTTGCAAAAAAGCAAACAATGTCTGGATGAAGCACGGGTGAACAGTGACATAGTGAGCCAAACAGAAAGAAAAAATAAGCTTGAAGATTTTCGAGAGCAGCGAAGAGTTGGACATCGCGGCTAAATGACGGAACACGTCTATTTCAGGTTTTCCGAATAGCGATGAAAACGTATTTTGAAAAAGTGTTTCAAGACAAGGAAAAGGGAGCACCAAGCTCCCTTTTTTTAAATTACTGGATACGGCCGCTTGCGTGGGCAAGCATTGTATAAACTTTACCTGTATCCGAAGTCAGATATCTGCGGATTGTCTCGCGGTCTCCGGTTTCACGAGAGATATCCCTCAGCAATTTTTCAAAATCGGCAATATATTGGTTGACCGAACGGCGGAATTCACTGTCCGAAAGATATTTTTGCCGGATTTTTTCGAACGTTTTTTGGCCACTGATTGTGTAAAGGCGTTGAGTATAAATATTCCGTTGACCGCGGCGATAATGATCCCAGAGCTGAACGGCTGCATTATGATCAATTGCACGGACAATATCGACCGACAACGAATTCAACGAATCGATGACGTGATTTGCTGGGCGAGGCTGCTCTACTTTCGTAAGCGTTGAAACATCCGGTTCGTCACCGCGGGAGGCGCGTGCCAGAAGGTTTGATACCCATCCGTCTCTCGACGCAGGTGTGGCTGCTTTTGCCGTCGCTACAGGTTTTACGGTAAATTCCGGCTTATAGGCGGGTGCCGTGCGTGGTCGTTCTGCATAAGATTGAGAAGCTGACAACGGGGGATTTACACTCATATTCTGTGTCGACGATGACAACGGGCGCGAAAAATTGTTGGTTTGGGCACTCTGTTGCATCAAAACCGACAGTTCTTGCAAAGCCTTTATCTGATCGGAAACCGCGTGGCGCATTTGGTCGGCAGATTCTTTTGTCTGCATCGGCAGCTGACGGATAGTCGAATTGAGACTCTGGCTTGTCTTTTCAAGTTCGGCTTTTATAGACTGCGTTGCACGTCGAATTTCATCTGTTGCATTGGAGAATTTGGAAGAGGCGACATCTACCATTTCATTCAGGCTCTGCTGGAGACGGAAAGCAGAATCACGAGCACTTTCGTCTGTTTCCTTCAAGGCAGATCCAATGGCTTGTTCATAATGAGCAATAACCTGATTGATTTCTTCCGATTTTGCCATCAATGCATTGCTCAATTGGGCCAGTGCATTCTGTTTTTCTTCAACTGTGCCACTGAACGAATTTTGTGATTGTTCGAGCATCTGGACAGCCTGAGTAAGGATGTTGGCATGCTGATTAAGGCTTTGGGACATCTGATTGATCTGTTCCAAAGTATTGCCGGATAGCCCCTGCAATAATTCAAAATTGCTGTTCAGCATCTGATTGGAATTATTCAGATTTTCAGCAATCTGATTGCTGTTTTGATAAAACGCGTTAGCCGTTTCACTGAATTGGCCATCAATATTCTGGATTGATGTGAT
The DNA here is from genome assembly GCF_946479275.1 of uncultured Bartonella sp. GTDB lineage: Bacteria > Pseudomonadota > Alphaproteobacteria > Rhizobiales > Rhizobiaceae > Bartonella. The sequence continues at coordinate 398,908 of NZ_CAMLFE010000001.1, read as the reverse complement.
CAACGTGTTGGCATTGGCATTAATATTTTGCACCGATTGTTCCATTTGACCAAGCAATCCGGTTACATTGCCGACAAAATCATCCTTGACACCGGAAACAGCTTGCAAGGTTTCCGAAGTACGTTGTGCCAATGCATTCAACAATGCATCATTTTGTTCCTGCATACGTTGTCCGGCGTCTTGCGTTGCGGCATTCAACTGGTCATTGAACTGGGAGGCAAGGCTGCCAAGTGATTGAGTGGCTTGTTGCGCTGCTTGACCAAGATTTTCGGTAACACTTGTAAGTTGTTGAACGTCGCTCGCTATCTGGTTTGACACGTTGCCTACAACGTTATTAACGTTTTCACCAATGCTGTTTAGATGGTTACCGACGTTATCCTGCAATTGCTGCATTGTTTCGTTGAGCAGATTCGAACGGTCAGCTAAGGATTGTTCGATTGCCTGAGCCGATGTTTCAATAACGGAATTGAAGCGCTCTGCCTGTTGGTTGATTACGCCTTCGACTCTCGAGATTTCGCTATCAAAGGACGTAGTAAGCGTCTGACCAGCTTCATTGAAGCGGGTTGCAGCTTCGTTGACCTTGTTATCAAGCGAAGAGAGAATATTATCGCCGGCTGTGGTCAACGCCTTGCCAATATTTTCCGATTGTATAGTCAAGTTGGCAACAGCGCGTTGTCCGGAAGCTGACAGTACGCCTTCTGCTTTCACTGCAACATCTGCAAATGACGTTACAACTTCCTGACCCACGCCCATAATCTTTTCATGGACTTTATCGGTCTCGCTATTGAGTTTGGAAAGGATACCGTCGCTAATATCGGAAAGTGTGGATTGCAGTCTAGTCGACTCGTCATTAAACGAAGACAAAACACGGTTTCCCGATTGAGAGAGCAGGGCAGAGGCTTTGTCTGCAACGTCGTTAAGGGAAACTTTCAATTCTTCATTAGAGCTTTCCAGAACCGATTGTGTTTTGCTGACCTCATTTGCAAGCGACGTTGTCAAGCCGTTACCGGCCGTTGAAATAATTTCCGAAGCTTTTTCGGTTGCGCTGTTCAAGCCGGAAATGAGTTTGTCATTTGCCTCGTTCAATAACGAAGTTGCCTTATCCGTTTCGGCCGAAAGATTGGTAACAAGGTTACCACTCGACTGTGAAATCAGCTCTGCGGCCTTTTTCGCTTCACCACTGAAAATTTCGGATGCAGCGGCGATATTGGTTCTAAGGTCACCTGCAATTGAGACTGCCGAGTCCTCAAGTGCCGACTTTACATTATGCACACCGACTTCCAGTGCCTTTTGCATTGTCTGGGTGCGTTCATCCAATATGGCTGTCTGCTCGGAAAATGAGCGTTTTATGCCTTCATTATTTTCAGTAACAATATTTTTCAATTCGTTCGAACGTTGTCCAAGCAAGTTGCTTTGGACTTCAAGAGAGCGAGTTACTTCACCTAAGGTATTCGTAAGGCTATTTTCCAGCTCTTTTGCTTGTTCGGTGATAGTGTTGGAGCTTGTTGTCAAGCTTTCATTCATTGAGCCGATACGTTCGTCGACAGATGCCAACAATGAATTATTGGAGGCTGTCAGTGCTTTCTCAAGCAATTCCGTGTGGTTTCTAAGTGTATCCAGATGGGTTGTAAATGTTGATTTCAGCGATTCGCTGTTGCTCGTAACAGCATCTTTAACAATCGCAACCTGATTGCCAATTGTTTCGCTGAATGTCGCATCTCCCTTTTCAATGACTTCCTTGATATAGTCAATACGTTCTTCGAGGACGCGTGCCTGATCTGCCAAAACTTCGTTCAAGGCGGAACTGTTCACCGTGAGCGAGTCTCTTAATGCGTCCGCTCTCGTTTCAATGTTCTTCGTCTGTGTGTCCATCAGTTCATTAGCTGTTTCGAAGCTTTTTTCGATAGCTGCTTGCAATGAGCCTGTGCGTTTTTCAATGCCTTCGACATAACTTTGGGAACGCTGATCAAGCGTTTCGACATTCTTGACGAGAACCTGTTCGATATTGCTTACATGCTGCGAGAGGACATCAATTTGTCCCTTGACTGTTGCGGTCAGCTTGTCGTTTTCACCATCCAAAATGCTGGTGATAAGCTCACGTCCCTCAGCGATCTGTGATTTGAAATCTTCAGCCCGATCTTTGAGCATATCATTGAGCGAAATATCAAGACCGTTGACCTGATCGGCTAGCAACTTCTTGCCATCGTCAACTGTCGACAGCAAAGTGTTACGACCCGCAGTGAATGTATTGGCAATTTCGATCGTCCGCTCTTTTAGCGTTTCATTAATTTGTGTCGCTCTTGCATCGAGTATACCACCGAGCTTTTCGGTGTTTTCTTGAAGCTCCTGAGCGCGTTTGATGAACGCATCTATAACTGTGTTGCCACGTTCATCCAACGATTTATCAATATCGGCAAGGCGCTTTTCGAATGCGGCAATTGCAGCTGTGGTTGCGTTATCAAAATGGGTCGACAATGTATTTGCATGGTCGCCCAGCTTGGACATTTTTTCGTCGAAATCCGATAGTGCACGTTCGGTTGCCGCTTGCATACGCTGGCTGAGCTCTTCAGCTCGTTGTTCAGCTTCTTCTGCCCCCTGATTAAAGCTTGTCGATATTTTTACGGTGTTGTTTTCCAGACGTTCGGTTGCAACATTCACACTTTGTTCAAGGTTGTTGTAAAGTTCGGAATTCTGTCTCTGCAATTCCTCGGCTGTCTGGCGGAATTTCTCGGCAAGATCGCCACTTACACCTTCACCCACTTTACCAAGGCGTTGAACCAATTCTTCACCTTGTTGTTCAAGCGTTTTTGTAAGCGTTTTTGTAACGTTTTCGACATTAGCAGAAATATTGGAAGTAATCGCACCGAATTCTTTGCTTAATTCGTTTTGCGTTCCGCGGATAGTCGACTGGACGCGGTCGGCGTGACCAAGAATAGCTTCGCGTTCGGTGCTCAATTCGCTGATAAGATTACGAATGCGCGATTCATTCTCGCTATAGGCCCGATCAAGATTTTGAACTTCACCTTGGATAAGGGCTTCGAGTTCGACAGCACGCGAAAGGGTGCGTTCAATACCTTCGTTCATGGCAGACACTTCCTGACGGATGGTCTTGCCAAGCGAAGCCGCATGTTCTACCGAGGATTGAGGACGGCTGAGACGCGACGCAGCATCGCTGACAGCTGCAGCAATGTTTTTAAGTTCTGTTGACCGTTTTGATAGTTGTGCAAACCCCCAGAACATCAAAATCGGAACGGCTGTTCCGGCGGCAACTGCCAAACCGGCTGGTGTTGCGGCAAAAGCGGCAAGGCTTGCCGGCGCCAATGTGTTTGCAACATAAGCTCCACCTGCAGCCCAAAGTGCACTTAAAGCAGTCGTGCTCCAATAAATGCGTGAAGGTTTGTTTTTGTAGTTACCTGATGCATTGATCAGATTGAGGTCGTCATTGGCAGGGCGAGGCTGATTGGCAACGAGAGTATCATGAACCGTACCGCCAGTTGATTCTCTAACCGGCTTTTTGCCGAATAGGCTTTCGGCCACCGATTCATCAACGGCTGGACCTTTCAGTTCTTTGTTTTTTGCAGCCGGAGCGTTTTCTGCTGCAAGCTCTTCAGTTGCCTGAGCGATCTGCTCGGCAAGCTCATCCAGATCTATCAGGCCATTGGTCGATTGGGCAGCACTCTCTTTTGTTGCGGCATTATCGAAGTTAAAGTCCAAAGCCTCTTCGAGCGCTTCTTCAACTTCAACGTCAATTTTTTCTGCCTTGGTTCTACGTGCCATCTTAGCCTCTTTACTCTATACACATTGAAAGACGGTGGTACTTTCAATAAAAGCGTGCCTATCCTAACCTTTAAGGAATTAGAAAGGAATACGTTCTTGGCTAAAGTTTGAAAAGTTTTAAGATAAAGTTAACGGAGCTTTGCCAAAGATGGAACATGTTTGATAATAATAATAAAAAACAATAGGATAAGGTGAAATAAGTGGTAAAGGTCTTATTCAAAAGTGAACGTGATAACCGGCAATTTGTTGTGGATAGCCCCTCAGGTATGACACTGATGGAGGCAGCACTTGATAATAATGTCCCCGGTATCGTTGCAGAATGTGGTGGCGCATGTTCTTGCGCAACATGTCACGTTTACATTGATGAGAAATGGCAATCTGCTGTCGGAGAACCTGATCCGATGGAAGATGATATGCTTGATTTTGCTTATGACAGGCGCGAGAATTCAAGACTTTCATGCCAGATCGTACTGGATGAAAGTCTGAATGGTCTTGTTGTCTATATTCCGGAACGCCAGAGCTGATGGTTATTGCTTTGCCTGCTCGAGCCTTTGCAACCTTGCAACTAGCAAATTGATAAAACGGTGATCAAAATTGACAGCTTCCGCCCGGTCGAATTGCCTTTGAGCATTTTCATGGTCGGTCAATATATTATAGGTTGTTTTTTCGATATCCTGTTTCAATAGGTTGCAATCGGTTCTATAAGGCAGGCTCCTCACGGCTCTTTCAATTTTCGATGCATGGGCTCTTGCAATCACAATGTGACTTTCTTCATGGCGCTGGATATCTCGCGATAATGTATCCCAAACGAGAGCCATTTCGATCGATTTTGTTGTTGCACGTTGTTTCCAGCGCGGCAGAGACATTTTTGCATGCACGTCGACGCTAACGGAATCAACCTTGCAATAGCGGCCGTTCTGGACAAGCTTCAGCCGCGGATCAAAAGAGATAGTTGTAGCACCAGGATGATGGCTTCCTGTGCTTTTCAGGTAGGGCCCCTTATGTGCAAGAGCTTTGTCAAGCTGGGCCGGGGTTGTACCCGACAAAGTGTAATAGATGACAGTTTTGTAGATTTTTGCTGCATCGGCCGTCATAGAAAACGGGCTCAAGGAAAACGGTATCAAGAAAAAACATGTAGCAGCTAAAGTACTGATCGTTTTTTTGAACATTTTAATCTCTGTCGTTGGATATTGTAAGTTATTCTAGATATTTACATGAATATGCTAAAAAAACGTCTACAAAATCCGTCAATCTGGGTAGAAGCGAATTTTAATATGGAACGTTCTTGGTTGGTTGGTCATAACAAATCTATTTCTCTTGGCAAAACATCAATTTTGATGGGAATTTTGAATGTAACACCGGACTCTTTTTCAGATGGGGGGGAACACAGTTCTTTACAAGATGCTATCTTGCACGCGCAGAAAATGTTTGGTGAGGGAGCAAAAATTATCGACATAGGGGGTGAGTCAACCCGGCCCGGATTTGACGAGATTACACTTGAAGAAGAACAAGACCGCGTGTTGCCCGTCGTCAAACAATTGAGCGTGACGGAAAACGTTCTTTTGTCGATTGATACCTATCATGTGGAGACGGCTCGTCTTGCTCTGATGGCAGGTGCCAATATCATCAATGATATATGGGGGCTGCAGAGAGAACCTGAAATTGCAGATCTTGTTGCCGAAGAGAGGGCCGGCGTCATCATCATGCATAATTCACGCCATCGGAACGTTCATCCCGATATTATCGAAGACCAGAAGTTTTTTTTCGATAAGTCTTTGGAAATAGCCAAAAAATCCGGAATTCAAGACGATAGTATCGTGCTTGATCCGGGATTCGGTTTTGGTAAAGATTTTTATACCAACCTTGCATTGCTTGATCGCGCTTCGGAGCTTGCCATGTTTGGCTTTCCATTATTGGCCGCAACTTCGCGCAAACGATTCCTCGGGGCCATAACGGGATATAGTGAACCTAAAATGCGGGACATAGCGACATCGGCCACTTCGATTCTCTTAAGAAAAGCCGGTTTTTCGATTTTTCGGGTGCATAACGTCGCAGCCAATAGAGATGCATTGGCGGTTGTCGATGCGCTTTCTGATATAGAAAATAGCATTATTGAAGAGAAAAAATGATCCGGGAAGAAGCTCGAAACAAGTTATGGAAAAAAGCCTGGTTAGGTATGGGAGGAAATGTCGGAGATGTCATCGGAACGCTCGATCATGCACTAGAAGATATTGGAAATTCGGCTGATATCGAGCTCATTTGCGTGTCATCATTTTACCGCACGCCACCGTGGGGAAAAACCGATCAAAGTGAATTCGTAAATATCTGTTGTGAAATCGAAACCCGATTGTCTCCTGAAAAGCTTCTGCAATTCTGTTTGGCTATTGAGCAGAATTATGGACGTCTACGAAAAGTAAAATGGGGTCCAAGAACTCTTGATATCGACTTATTGGCATTTGATGATATTGATCATTACCATTCGCCGACACTGACACTTCCACATCCTTTGATGACTGAACGTGCCTTCGTATTGGATCCTCTAAACGAAATAGCGCCTGACATCAAGATTAATGGACGTAGAGTCAAAGATTGGAAAAATGACTGCAACGACGATGGTATTGTGGTACTTCCGACACACTTCGCGATCAGATAACGACGATTTTTCATTATAATGATGACGTGAGGGAAAAAAATCGTTAAAGGGCATTATAATTTGATTACTTTGCGAGCGTTGTCGAGAAGTCTAGTTGAGGTGGTTGTATGTCAAGCGTTTTACTAAAATCCTTTTTTGCTGTTTCCGGTCTGGCACTTGTTTTATCCGGTTGCACAACGACAACATCGACAAAACCGGCAACATCAAATGCTTTGACAACTCCTGTAGCAAGCAATCCGGCGCCTAAGTTTCCATCGTTTACCTCTCCTGCACGCAGTGTCGCGCCCGACCTCGCACAAGCATGTATCAACAGCGCCGCAAATAAATACTTTTTGCCAACGCGGGTAATCAAAGCGGTTGATTCCCGTAAACCCGGAGATGGTTCGACACAGGTTATCCTGAAAGTTGATTTGCGTGACGCTGTCTGCACAGTTAGCGCAGGAGGTATCGTAAAATCGGTTATTGATACGTCGCCGAAAAGTGCTGACCAGATAGCTGCGGAAGCACAAGCTGCTGCAGCTCCCAAAACGACATCGCAGACTACGACAGAAAATACTGTTGCAAGAGCAACGCGGAAATCGGCATCATCAACCAAAACATCAAGTGGCGTTAAAAAGCGTTCACAAGCGACGGCTTCTTCAGGCCAATCACTTTACTGACGTTTAATCAGTAGTGTGCCTCACTGATTAGTGTGCTTATGAATTAAATTTATCAGGGTAAGAACGGGGCGTGTAACACCATAACTTACCTGACTGCTTGAACGTGCGGGTCTGGCTCGAACCGATAATGATAACAGACCGGCTTGTTACATCTCGAATATTGAAATCTGTCAGTGTTGTCAGAACTGTTTTTTCTCCGTTGCGCCCGATATCCGTGCCAATCATGATGATCCTGTCGGGAGGGCAAAACCGCTTCGCGATTTCAATTGCAGCCAGAATTTTTGTGGGACGGGCGCGAGACACCGGATTATAGAGAGCCAAAACCATATCTGATGTTATTGCGGCGATTAATCGTTTTTCGATGATTGCCCAAGGTTTTAAATTATCCGACAATGAAATAACCGCAAAATCATGTCCTAAAGGTGCGCCAAGACGCGCTGCTGCCGACTGCGCAGCGGTGATGCCCGCTTCGACTCTTATTTCGACCTTGTCCCAGAGTGGCGAATAATGTTGATCCAGAGTTTCGAAAATCGCGGCTGCCATAGCAAATATTCCAGGATCTCCTGAAGAGATCATCGCTACTCTTTTACCCGATGCCGCCAAGTCAAGCGCTTCCTCTGCTCTTGAAATTTCCTGCCGGTTATCGCTCGGGTGTAAAACCTGATCATCCAGAAAAGGTGAGGCCAATTTTATATAATAGTCATAGCCGAAAATATCGGTTGCTTCCGCTAAAGCATGTCGCGCAGAAAGAGTGATATTTTCGTTGTTACCCGGTCCCAGTCCGATAACGGTCAGCAGACCTTGTTTTACTGTGGTTGTTTCATCATGTGTGTTGCGCTTCCGGTAAATCAGACGAGTTGCAGAACCGTTTATATGACCGGCATTGTCGTCAACGATAATTTTTAGTCGGGAACCGTCGGTCAAAGGAAGGGATCCGGTATGGAACCACTGATGTTCCCCCACCAGCTCGACTTTTTCACCATTCAAAAGTGCTGAAATGAAACCGGAAGCATCGTCTTTATTAACGAGTTCCAGATCGTCAGGCGGCAAAAGCAGATTTATCCCGAACCGTAAATATCCGCTTGTGGTAATAGCGGCATGTCCGTGAAGAACGTCGGCGATTTCAACAGCAAGATCGTTCGCACCGGCATTACCACCCAATAGCGGCACGACAGATGAACTGTCATCGGCAACGCACAAAACCGGAGGCTCGTTAAATTTATTTTTCAACAATGGTGCAAGAATGCGAATAACGATGCCGCATGAACAAAATGCGATAATCGGTCGGCCAGACTTGAATGTGTTTTTTATCGCTTCGGATACGTCATCCACAATTATGAAGTCTTCTCGCGCGACGCGATTTGTACGATATATTGTGGCCGCCTTCCAACGTTTACCTAAAGCAATCGCAAATTCCGAACAAAAATCGGAAAACACAAATATCGCAATATTTTGAGAAGAAATATTTGACAATAACATTAACCTTTCGCGCGAGGTTCGCCGGGTATCAATATCAGAGAAAAATATGGTGATTGGTCGCCTACAACTTCTTCTATCGGAAGGATTTTCTGTTCTTCCATTGTCGCCCGCTCAATATATAGAGCGCGTCCAAGAAGGCCGGTTATTTCGAGCGCGTCTTTGATCTTATCAAGATTGCGGCCAACTTTAAGTATCGCGAAAGCATCGCCGTTTTTGAGACGTTCAACAAGTTCAGGCTTTTCCAAAACGCCGGATAGAACGGTAAAACTTTGGTTGCGATAGCATAACGGTACCTGAAGCACAGATGCGGCGCCGAAAATTGAAGAAATACCGGGGATAATTTCGGTGTTATAAAGTTTTCCAAGCCGGTCATAAATATACATAAACGAGCTGTAAAAAAGGGGATCACCTTCCGCTAAAACGACAACATTTTTTCCAATTTTTAAAAAAGAATCAATGAGTTGTTCAGAACTATTATAGAAATCCGTTAACTGCTTTCTATATTCTTTTGACTGGCTATGCGATTGCATCGTTACAGGATAGGTAAGTGGTTGCAATAGTGCAGTTTTGGAAATCAACTGGCGTGCTATTTTCAGTGCATTGCTATTATGCGTTTCTGTTTCGTGATAAACAATCACATCGGCAGACTTTATGGCCTTTACCCCTTTGACAGTTATAAGTTCCGGATCTCCCGGTCCGACGCCGACACCAGTGAGCTTTGCTTTTTTCCTGTTCATTCTCGTTCACTCGCCAGAGCATTGATCGCTGCTGCTGCCATAGCACTGCCACCGCGTCTCCCGTGAACAACGATATAGGGAATTGAAAATTGATTGTTTGAAAGCGCGAGTTTGGATTCTTTTGCTCCGACAAAACCAACCGGACAGCCAATGATTAATCGGGGTTTTTCAAAACCTTGCTCGATCAAATTAAGAAGATGGAAGAGGGAAGTTGGCGCATTTCCGATTACCACAATAGAATTTTTTATGTAGGGCTTCCAGAATTCAACGGCGGCGGCTGAACGTGTGTTATGAATTTTCTTGGCGTAAGCCGGAACAGTTTCATTACTAAGTGTGCAGATCACCCGATTGTTTGCTGGTAAGCGTTTTTTGGTAATTCCTTCTGCGACCATATTTGCGTCACATAATATTGCCGCGCCTTCTGTAAGGGCGGTACGCCCGATTGTTCCGGCACCATCGGAAAATGCCAGATCTTTGACAATGTCAATCATACCACAAGCATGTATGACACGAACAGCAAGCTTTTCAAGGTCAGCCGGTATCTGACGTAAATCTGCTTCCGACCGGATCGTGGCAAAAGACCGGTTATAAATTTCTTGACCGTCTTTGATATAATCGAGCATTCATTCGTGCCTTTTATCTGATTTGTTATTGTAGTTCTTCTATATATTGTAGTTCTTCTATATAACGTATGATGTCCGATATGCCGACGTTTTCGCGTAAAAGTTGGCCGAATTTGTCGTTTCCTGTCGGATGTTTACGATAAAGATTATAAACGCCATCTTTGACTGCAAGAACAGTAAACGGAAAAGGAACTGTTGCCACGCAAGATTTCTGGCATCCTGTCAGATGAATAAGTGCTTTAGGAGGAGATGAAAAGTGATCTATGAGATATTTTCCATCTCGTTGAACGTTTGAAAGTGCCGAATGACAAAGCGGAGCGCCAGCACAGCAAAAAACATAAAGGGCCGGAGCATTTTTGTCAGTTGCCAAACCAAATTCGTGGAGTCGATTTCTGATTAATTGTGCTTCTTCTTTCGTACAATCCGGTACGATAACCCCCTGATGATGAGTAAGCCTTATAGGCGTGTTAATAGCACGGGTTTTTATCAGTTTTGCGATATTGTATAATACCTTTGATGATAACCGTCCAAGTTCCGGTCGCGCTCCGACATAAAAAAGTCCCTTCTGTTTTTGCGCAAAAATGCCTGCGAGTGGTGGTTGGTTGTCAAGCATTTCGGGCGACAATAATGGTTTCGAGATTTCGTAATTGAAGCGCTTTTTCAAATCAGCCAGAAATTCATCAAATCTCTGATGGCTATGAAGATGTTTCATGCGCGTTATCGTGGGATCGGACTTCGATATAACGATAAATGCGTCGAGGCAATGTCCAATAAATTCCAACGCTTGTTGTGCCGGTATGCTGCCTATCGCATTGTTTCCTTTGACCTGAATATCTAGAGCTGAAGAGGCAAAGCCGAAATTATAAGTTAATCCGCCCGGTACCGCAGAAAGCCAGATATCGGCTACATGGTCGAGAACTCGTGTGGTTTCACCACCATTGATAAGAAACGAGAATTTGGGAGAGAGGGAAACAAACTCCTTATTCAATTGTAGCATTTCAAGAAGCTTGTTTCCCAGTAGCGTGGTATCGCACGACATATTGACATCAATACCGGCTGTCGGGGCAACCATCACATTTCTTATATCATCTCCCTCGGGATTGAGAGGCCCAAGGCCGAGCTTTAAAAGCTTGTTTATCAACTTTTGTTCGTTATTCTTTTCAACGGCCCTTATTTGTAGATTAGCCCTTGTTGTAAGCTCGACATAGCCAGTCGAAAAAGTTCGGGCAGCTTCTGCTATACCTTCTATTTGTTCGCCGGTTAGACGACCCAGCGGAAGTTTTATCCGGCAAATACCACCATCATTCGCTAATGGCATACGGAACAAACCAGGGCAGGCAAAACGTCTGTCCTGAACGGTTTTGATCTGGCGTTCATTTTCTGTGGCAGGAAGAGTCATCATTTTGCTTGCTCTCGAAGTAGGCGGATTCTAATAATTCAACATAGGTACAATTAGCTGACTGATCAACTTGAATGAACAAAAAACCTTGGCTCACAATTATCGGTATCGGGGATGATGGCTGGAATGGCCTCAATCACCGCCAGCAGGACATTATAACTGCTGCAAAATTTATTTTCGGCGGGAAGAGGCATCTCTGTTTCCTGCCTGAAACTTTGCAAGCAGAGTTGAAACCTTGGCCCACTCCATTTTCGGAAGGTGTCAACGAGGTCGTAGCGTTAAAAGGGCAAAACGTTGTTGCGCTTGTAAGCGGAGATCCTATGTTTTTCGGGGCGGGTGTAACGCTACTACGCCATCTGACAGTTGATGAAGTGCAGGTTCTACCCCATCCATCTTCATTTTCGCTCGCTGCTGCACGCCTCGGATGGGCATTGCAAGACGTTGTTTGTCTATCAATCAATGGACGTCCTATCCGCTCTATTATCGGTCAGTTACAGCCATCAAGCCGGCTTATTATTCTTTGCGAAAACAAAGATAGTCCGGCCTTGCTTGCCAAACTTTTGACGGAACAGGGGTTTGGTGCAAGCAAAATGACAATTATGGAACATTTGGGCGGCGAAAAAGAAAGGATCCGTACGCAAAGTGTCGATAGTTTTCATCTTGAGGATTGTGAAAATCTCGTTCTGGTGGCCGTCCAATGTGTAGCCGATAGTTGTGATGCCGGATATCCCTGCTATGCCGCGTTGTCCGACAAAAATTTTTTAAATGACGGTCAATTGACAAAGCAGGATGTCCGCGCGGTCACAATGGCACATCTTGCGCCAAAATGTTGTGAAGTCCTTTGGGATGTCGGTGCAGGCAGCGGTTCGATATCAATCGAATGGTTGCGTGCGACGAAGGGCGCACGTGCCTATGCGATTGAAAAAAATCGTAGACGACAGGACATTATTTTAAAAAATGCAGATCACTTTGGTGTTATCGGTCTCCATTTGATAAAGGGCGAAGCACCGCTCTGTTTGGAAGGTCTTGAAAGCCCTGATGCCATATTCATCGGCGGTGGATTTACCCACCCGGATTTATTCGATTGCTGTTGGCAAAGTTTGAAGAGCGGTGGACGGCTTGTTGTGAATGCTGTGACGCTTGAAACCAATGCTATTCTTCAATCGGAAGCATGGAAAATTGGGGCTCGGCTTATACATATTTCACTTGCCGAAGCAGAACCGCTAGGCAAATTCCACGTATGGCGTAGTGCGTTGCCAATTACTATGATGATTGCTCGCAAAACGTGAATGAAGCTTGATTTGTAGCTACTTAAAGCTGTGGGAGCGGTGGTAGTTACACATTGACAATCGATAGTTTTTTGTTCGATATGGACAGAACAGAATTCTATGCGGTTCGAAATATAGGTATAAGAACAATGACAGAACGATCGCAGCACCTTCAGGATCTCTTTCTGAATGCAGTACGTAAACAGAAAATTTCCCTGACAATATTTTTGGTAAACGGGGTCAAGCTTACCGGTATTGTTACTTCATTCGACAATTTTTGTGTTTTACTTCGGCGAGATGGGCATTCGCAATTGGTATATAAACATGCGATATCAACGATAATGCCAAGCCAACCGGTGCAGATGTTGGATGATGAAGAGGATATCGAGACAGACGACGAATGATTTTGCTCAATGAAGTTGTTTCCGGTTGGAAAAGAGTTTTTGCCGGTGAGAACCGGAAAGATCAGGTCGTTGTCCTTTCCTGTTTAGCTTCGCGGTTTGTTTGCCATGATGGACGATGATGACAAGGCTCATAAATGGATTTCGAGACAAACGGTTAAAACACGAGCAATTGTAGTTGTTCCGGTTATTTATGACAGGGAAAATACGCAAAAAAATTACGAGGCATCATCACGATCACGCGTTGAAGAAGCGGTAGGACTTGCAGAAGCGATCCGATTGGATGTCGTTGAAAAATTATCGGTCAATATCGAGAAGCCGCGTCCGGCAACTTTGTTAGGTCAGGGAAAAGTTGAAGAAATTGGCAATATTATAGCGGATGAGAAGATTGATCTTGCAATCATCGACTCATCAGTGACACCCGTTCAGCAAAGAAATCTCGAAAAAGCTTGGAGCTGCAAAGTTATTGACCGTACAGCACTCATACTCGAGATTTTTGGCGATAGAGCAAGGACAAAAGAAGGTGTTCTTCAGGTCGAGCTTGCGCATCTCAACTATCAAAAAGGCAGACTGGTCAGAAGCTGGACACACCTGGAAAGACAACGTGGCGGTAGCGGTTTTCTTGGCGGACCAGGTGAAACCCAGATAGAAGCCGATAGACGTATTCTGCAGTCGAAGATTGTGCGTATCAAACGCGAACTCGAAACGGTTGTCAGAACGAGAGCTCTTCACAGGGCGAAAAGGAAAAAGGTTCCTTATCCGGTTATCGCCCTTGTTGGCTATACAAATGCTGGTAAATCGACATTATTCAACCGTTTGACAGGTGCGGACGTGCTTGCAAAAGACATGCTGTTCGCGACGCTCGACCCGACATTGCGCAAGATTATTTTGCCACACGGGCAAACGGTTATGTTGTCGGATACAGTGGGGTTTATTTCCGATCTTCCAACCCATCTGGTTGCAGCATTTAGAGCAACTCTGGAAGAGGTTGTTGAAGCGGATATTATTCTTCATGTACGAGACATGTCGGACGCAGAAAACCATGTCCATGCGCAGGACGTATTGAACGTTTTATCAAGTCTTGGAGTAAATGTTGACAATCCTGATCATATCATTGAGGTTTGGAACAAGGTTGATCTGCTTGATGATGTTTCGCTAGCTGCCCTACAAGATTCTGCTCGCGCTTCCCTTAATCCGGTGGTTGCGGTTTCTGCTTTGACGGGTGAGGGCGTTGACAAACTTCTTGGAATTATTGAAAAACAAATATCTGGTGAAATGATCAAACGGCAGATAATTCTTAAGCCGGATGAATACGGGCTTCTTGATTGGCTTTATAAAAATGGCGAGGTCATTAACAAGACGTCGAAAGATGACGGTTCAGTTATCATTTCAGCAAATTTGACCAGTCAGGCAAACGGGCGTTTGGATAATATCATTAAGACAAAACACCAAAATTAGCAGATATCTAACTGTGGAGTGGAACGGGAATGGCTTTTTATCGACTTGATGGTATTAATCCCGTTATCGAAGATATAGCTGAAATCTGGGTTGCCGAGAGTGCCGAAATCATCGGGAAAGTTACCTTGAAATCGAAATCCAGTGTTTGGTTCGGAAGCGTTTTGCGCGGGGACAATGAAATGATTACCGTCGGCGAGGGCACAAATATTCAAGATATGACTGTTGTTCATACCGATGCTGGGATTGATGTTTCAATCGGCAAGAATTGCACTATCGGGCACAGGGCTATCCTTCACGGTTGCTCTATTGGCAATACCAGTTTGATCGGAATGGGCGCTATTATCATGAACCATGCTGAGATAGGAGAAGAATCTATCGTTGGTGCAGGTGCAGTGGTAACTCAAGGAAAACAATTTCCGAGCCGGTCACTTCTTCTTGGAAATCCAGCTCGTTTTGTCAGAAAAGTGAGTGATGAGGAAGTTGAGAATATCAAGAAATCCGCTGCACATTATTATGCAAATGCCCGGAGATTTAAAAATAGTCTGGCCCGTCTTTCGTTGCCTGAACAATTATAATAAAATTTATAAAATCCTGTATTTCTAACGGCTTATTTCTCTTGATGTCCTGAAGAAGAATAAAAACAATGAAATTTTTGCCAGATAAGTTTTTATGTGCGCTCATCATTGCAATTATCATTGCAAGCATTGCTCCTATATCCGGCAAAGCGGCAAACTGGTTTTCTTTACTCACGCAAATATTTGTCGGATTATTATTCTTTTTGCATGGTGCAAAATTGCCTTGGCAAGCGGTGGTTGCCGGTATTGTTCACTGGCGACTGCATTTGACAGTGTTTCTGGCAACCTTTGTTCTGTTCCCGATTCTGGGGGTTCTGGCAGGTGCCATTGTTCCGGGGTTGAAAGAATCCGCTTTCTATGCAGGTATTCTCTATTTGTGTGTTTTGCCCTCGACTGTGCAATCGTCGATTGCTTTTACGTCTATTGCATCAGGTAATATACCTGCTGCTATTGTCTCGGCCTCTGCATCCAATATTTTTGGCATGTTTTTAACGCCGCTCCTTGTTGGGCTATTATTTTCTACAGGAGGCGGTAAAGCAGTGATATCAGCGACTGCGTTCGAAAGCATTCTTGTGCAGTTGCTTATTCCGTTTGTTCTTGGTCAATTATGTCAGCGCTTTATAGGAAATTTTATAATCCGCCACAAAGCTTTAACGTCTATTGTTGATCGGGGATCAATCATTCTGGTTGTTTATCTCGCGTTCAGCGAGGCGACCACAAGCGGGTTGTGGCATACTACAAGCTGGCATGACCTGATTGTCATGATCGTGATTAACGTGGTTCTGCTTGCAATTGTACTCGCCGTAACTTGGTATGGATCAAAGCTGCTGGGATTCGACGAAAAAGACTGCATAACAATTATGTTTTGCGGTTCGAAAAAAAGCCTAGCGAGCGGCGCACCGATGGCAAACGCAATTTTTGCAGGCTCTGGTGGCGCAATTGGCACAATTGTGTTGCCGCTTATGTTGTTTCACCAGATACAATTGATGGTATGTACGATTATTGCCCGTCATTTATCAGAAAGAAGAAAACAAAGTGGCGAAGACGAATAAAGCCAGGTTGGAACAGTTTTATAATTTAGGATTGTCGCTTGAAAAACAAGGCAAGTTCGATGAAGCTGCCGAAGCTTATCGGCAGGCGCTCGAAGCAGATCCTGAAGACTTTGGCGGTGTAAAAGTAAGGCTCGCCTCTATCAATCGTGGCGAGACGCCGAAAACCGCTCCAAAAGCTTATGTCGCGACCTTGTTCGATCAGAACGCCGACATGTTCGATTATATTCTCGTTGATCAATTGGGCTATGATGTTCCGTTGCAGTTACGTGAACAACTTTTGAAAGTTTTTCCCGATGCAACATATGAAAAAATGCTCGATCTGGGCTGCGGCACAGGGCTTTCGGCAGATGCTCTTGATGACTTGGCAAGCGAAAAGACAGGCGTTGATCTTTCCGAGAATATGATCGAGATTGCACATGAAAAGGGCGACTATCAGCATTTGTTTGTCGGCGATGCCGTTGAATTTGTTACACGCTCGGCTGAAGAGTGGAATTTGATTATTGCAACCGATGTTTTGCCTTATATGGGTGATATCGATGCGTTTTTTGACAAACTATCGCGCCACCTTGCCCCCAAAGGCGTTTTCGGCTTTTCGACAGAAATACTCACTGACAGAGCCTTTGACGGGAGTGACTATAAAGTAGGACCGCACCAACGTTTTGCACATCGTGAAAATTACATCAGAAGAGAACTGTTAAAGAACGGTATGGAATGTGTGAGCGTTAATAACATTGTTGTTCGCGCCGAGCAGGGGGAACCTGTGCACGGACAATTAATTATAGCACAAAAGGGCTCGTGATCTTCCTCATACTGAAGTTTCTTGGTACACTATTTTTGCTTGTCATGATTGATTGACGGGCCGAGGCGGGAATTTAATTTTCGCGAACGATAATTTTGCAAGAATCCGTGTTTTCGGGGTATGATCGTCGAGTTACCAGTTATTTTTGTTGAACGGATGCGGGCGATGAACCGGCAACTATTTACGAGATTTGATGAAAACAAAAAACGAACTTTTCTCACACAGTTTTCCAATTCGTAAGGTGGCAAGGAAATTCTTGAAAACTGCGATACGTTGCAATGCTTCAATGTTCACAACGGTAGTTTTGGAACGCATTGTCGGATGGAGTTGAAGGCTTTCCATTTCGTTACGGTCTTCAGTTTTTACAAATTTGCGTTCGAAGTGTTTTCGATCGATATCACACGTTGCAAAATTTAAGCTTCTTCTATTGTCTGAATTTTAAAATTTTTGGATTGACGAGGTGTCTTCAGCATAATAATGTTGCCGCTATGAAACAGATTATTCTAGTAGTGCGGACGCGTATGGGGCAAATGGTATAACCATTCGGCTAATAGCCACTCATACGCGAAACAGGCTCCCTCGGGGGCCTTTTTTATTACCTTATTGAATGCAGTCGACGAGTAGGAAAAATGAAAGAAGAACCAAAACCAAAAGACAGTTTCGATGGAAAAGCAATGTCTGGTGCGGAAATAGTAGTGCAAGCGCTTATCGATCAAGGCGTCAAGCATGTTTTCGGCTATCCGGGCGGAGCCGTTCTTCCGATTTTTGACGAGATTTATCAGCAAAATTCATTCAGACATATTCTTGTTCGCCATGAACAAGCCGCTGGTCATGCAGCAGAGGGCTACGCCCGCAGTACCGGTAGAGTCGGTGTTATGTTGGTGACTTCCGGTCCGGGCGCTACAAATACCGTTACGGCATTGCAAGATGCGTTGATGGATTCTATTCCGCTTGTCTGTTTTTCGGGACAGGTTCCAACAACGTTAATCGGTACTGATGGTTTTCAGGAAGCCGATACTGTCGGTATTACCCGCCCGTGCACGAAACATAACTGGTTGGTAAAAGACGTAAACGACCTTGCCCGCATCATTCATGAAGCGTTCTATATTGCCCAAACGGGACGACCGGGGCCGGTTCTCATTGATATTCCAAAGGATATTCAATTTGCATCGGGAATTTATACCGCACCGCGTTCTATGCCACGTCAGAGCTATCGTCCTCAGCTTGATGGAAACAGAAAAGCGATAGAATATGCCGTGTCGTTGCTCGCTGAGGCGAAGAAGCCAGTTATCTATACCGGTGGCGGGGTTATTTCTTCAGGAAATGATGCTGTAAAATTCCTCCGTGAGCTTGTTGCTCTTGGAGATTTCCCTATTACATCAACGCTTATGGGGCTGGGAGCCTATCCTGCATCAGGAAAGAACTGGCTTGGCATGCTTGGCATGCACGGAACCTATGAAGCCAATATGACAATGCATGATTGCGATGTGATGTTGGCAATTGGTGCACGTTTTGATGATCGTATTACCGGTCGTCTTGATGCTTTTGCACCAAATGCAAGGATTATTCATATTGATATCGATCCTTCATCAATCAATAAAACCGTGCAGGTCGAAGTGCCGATTGTTGGTGATGTCGCACATGTTCTGGAAAATATGGTAATCGGTTTGCGTGCTGTAAAGCCGGTGCCCGACAAAGAGTCAAGAAAAGCATGGTGGGATGAAATTAACCGCTGGAGAGCGCGTAATTGTCTGGCTTATAAGCACAGATCCGATGTTATTATGCCGCAATATGCGATAAAACGCCTTTATGAACTGACAAAAGACAAAAAGGCATATATCACAACAGAAGTTGGCCAACACCAGATGTGGACGGCTCAATATTATGGCTTCGAGGAACCACGCCATTTCATGACATCGGGTGGATCAGGGACGATGGGATATGGCTTTCCAGCTTCGATCGGCGTGCAAATTGCGCATCCTGATGCGCTGGTTATTTGTGTTGCAGGCGATGCGTCAATTCAGATGAACATTCAGGAATTGGCAACGGCAATGCAACATAAAACACCCGTCAAGGTGTTTATATTGAACAACCATTATATGGGAATGGTGCGTCAGTGGCAGCAGCTTCTCCATGGAAACAGGCTGTCGAATTCCTACACAGATGCCATGCCGGATTTTGTCAAACTCGCCGAGGCGTACGGAGCCGCCGGTATAAGATGTTCAAAACCGGAAGAGCTCGACGGGAAAATCAAAGAAATGCTTGAATGTGATAAGCCGGTTTTCTTTGACTGTGTAGTTGCCAAGCAGGAAAATTGTTTCCCGATGATTCCATCGGGTAGGGCACATAACGATATGCTTCTTCCTGATGAAGCCAATGATGAATCAATTCAGAATGCTATCGATGCAAAAGGTCGCTCGCTCGTATAAGGGATAAGATGATGAACGCACAGAATTTAAGTTTTGGCTCGGCTTATTTTATCGAGCCGGATAATGACCCGATGGAAACGCATATGCTTGCAGTTCTCGTTGATAACGAACCGGGCGTGCTTGCCCGCGTTATCGGGATGTTTTCGGGACGCGGTTATAATATTGAAAGCTTGACAGTTTCGGAAACAGAACACGCGGAGAAGCTCTCTCGTATTACGGTTGTGACACGCGCAACACCGCAGGTCCTTAACCAGATCCGTCATCAATTGGAGCGCATCATACCCGTTCATCGTGTAGTCGATTTGACTGTTCGTGCACGCGAACAGGGGCAAGACGGACCTATCGAGCGGGAATTGGCACTTATCAAGGTAGCGGGTGAAGGTGCCAATCGCGTGGAAGCTTTGCGTTTGGCCGAGGCCTTTCATGCCAAGGTGATTGACGCGACAGTTGAACATTTTATTTTCGAAATTACCGGCCGTTCCGCCAAGGTCGATCAGTTTATCTCGATTATGGAACCCCTGGGGCTGGTCGAAATATGTCGTACAGGTGTTTCGGCAATGAACCGCGGACCGGAGGGTATGTGAGGGAGAGTAACTAACAACCGTCAACCGGATTAAAGGCCGCTACCGGAAAGGTGGAGGCCTTTTTTAAATGAACTAAATCATTATGATTCAAATTGCATTGCCTGAAGAAATTCTTTTCTGAGACAAGCGATTAATTTCTTTGCGTCCATCGGTCGGGAAAAGGGGGCACCTTGCCCTGCCCAATAGGCTCCGAACTGAAAGTCTTCATTTTCTTTAGCAAGATTGGCAATTTGTTTTGCTGCGTCGTAGGCGTAAGGATATGGAGGCACGTCTTTATCCGGCAGATGTCGGGTAAAATCGACAAAAGAATTATAAAGTGCACGCGCTGGTCGTCCCGAGAAAGCACGTGTCATGACCGTATGATATGCAGATTGACTGGCGAGGGTTTGTTTATACCCTTTATCGGCTTGTGATTGGGGACAGGCTATAAAAGCAGTTCCCATTTGCACAGCACTTGCACCCGTTTTAATGCATTCTGCAATATCATGACCGTCCATTAATCCCCCGGCTGCTATGACGGGGATAGAAAGATTTTTCAAAATTATCTTTAAAAGTTGTTTGAGAGAAAGACATGCGTCAGTTAAATTTTCATCAAACGCCCCGCGGTGCCCGCCTGCCTCATATCCTTGGGCGATAACTGCATCCAAACCGGCCTTTTCAATAGCCCAAGCTTCATCAAGATTGGTTGCTGTAGCTATGAGATATATTCCGGCTTGCTTCATAGCCAAGATTTTTTCGGTTTCGGGAAGTCCGAAATGGAAACTCACAATTGCCGGTTTTTCTTTCATAACGAGCTCGAACAATTCGTCGTTCATATAAAAACTGCTATAGATTTCCCGCAAAGTTCGAGGTGGCTCGGCGTTAAATTTGTGGAATAGGGGACTTAATTTCTGAAGCCACGCGTCGTCAATTTGTTCGTCGGGCTTGACAGGCTTGTGGCAAAAAAAATTGATATTAAAAGGTCGCCTTGTGGCCTTTTTTAATGTTTCTATTGCCCGAGATGCAGCATCAGGCGAGGATGCGCCCAAGCCCAGAGAGCCAATAGCGCCATTGTTACAGACTTCTGCCGCAAGCTCCGGTGTTGAAACTCCTGCCATTGGAGCTTGAATAAGCGGGATTTCGAGATTGAAATGATGACAGAAATCGATGTAGGACATATCTTCCTCCCTAAAAACACAGGTGCTGTTTTTAAAAGGACTATAATGGACTTGCTCTGAACCGTCGAATCCTGTTTGGATAAGTTATGCAATTTTCACCACAGCAAGATAAAGCACTGACCAGCGTCGCAAATTGGCTTAAAAATGGTCAGTCTCAGGTTTTTCGTTTGTTTGGCTATGCGGGCACGGGAAAAACAACCTTGGCACGCTATTTTGCCGAAAGCGTTGATGGTACGGTGCAATTTGCCGCTTTCACCGGTAAAGCCGCTCAGGTATTGCGTTCAAAAGGCGCAAGTAATGCGCGAACTATTCACTCTTTGATATATCGCCCAAGGGGTGAAGAAGAAGTTGCCGACGAAAACACAGGTAAAACTTCGATGGCACCGATGTTTTCACTCAATCGTCAAAGTCCGATTGCACAGGCCAAGCTTGTTGTCATTGATGAATGCTCGATGGTTGATGAACAGCTCGGCCGTGATCTCATGAGCTTTGGAACCCCTATTCTTGTGTTGGGAGACCCCGGACAATTGCCGCCAATATCGGGAGGCGGATTTTTTACCGAACATGAACCGGATTTCCTTTTGACGGAAATTCACCGTCAGGCACGGGATAACCCGATTATCCGTCTGGCAATGGATGTTCGTGAAGGACGCGATATTGACTATGGCGACTATGGTGCGGCTCAAGTCATAACGCGGAAGCAGGTTGACCAGCAGTTGGTTCTCGAAGCCGATCAGGTTCTCGTCGGTATCAACAGAACACGCCGCCTTTATAATAAAAGGTTACGGGAACTTAAAGGATTTACGGCTGACTATCCGCAATCAGGCGATAAACTTGTTTGTTTGCGCAATGATCCCGCAAAGGGCCTGTTAAACGGGTCATTGTGGAAAGTAATGACTGCATCCAAGGAAACCGTTAAACCCGGAATTAGTTTGCTCGTCACTCCGGAAGATGATGATCGCGGTGTAGCAAAGATCAAATTGTTGAAAGCGGTTTTTGATGACCCGGAAAGCGAGATTTCCTGGCAAATGAAGCGCCGTTATGATGATTTTGATTATGGCTATGCTTTGACTGTTCATAAAGCCCAAGGGTCGCAATGGGATAATGTTGTATTATTTGACGAAAGTTTTGCTTTTCGTGATACGCGCGAACGTTGGCTTTATACAGCAATCACGCGTGCAGCCGAAAAATTGACAATTGTACGATAATCAATTCTTCTGATAACATTCGATAATTGCGATTAAAATTGAATACTATTTCAATGTAGCTATGAGGAGAATTTACTATGCGGGTGAAAGACAAAGTTGCAATCGTTACAGGCGGTGCAAAAGGTTTGGGTGAGGCGACATCACGTCTTCTAGCCAAAGAAGGTGCGAAGGTTGTTTTGACTGATCTTGATGAAGTGCAAGGCAAAAAAGTAGAGGCGGAAATTAATAAATCCGGCGATACTGCAAAATACATGAAACATGACGTTTCCAAGGAAGACCAATGGAAAAAAGTCGTTGACGACACAGTCAGTCTCTTTGGCCGGCTGGATATTCTGGTGAATAACGCCGGCGTTGGTCATTCGGCTTCTGCTGAAGACGAAACTTTGGAAAAATGGCGCTTTCTGCTATCAATCAACCTTGATGCTGTTTTTCTTGGCACCCGCGAAGCGATACGTGTGATGAAAAATCAAAAGAGCGGTTCGATTATCAATTTGTCATCGATCGAAGGCTTGGTTGGGGATCCAACGCTTGCTGCCTATAACGCAAGTAAGGGCGGGGTTCGCCTTTTCACGAAGTCTGCTGCATTGCATTGCGCAAAGTCTGGTTACGGCATACGCGTCAATTCCGTCCATCCGGGTTATATCTGGACGCCGATGGTAGAAGAAAATGCCAAAGAAAGTGGCGACGTTGAGGAAAGAAAAGCAGCCTTGACTGCTCTTCACCCGATCGGAAAATTGGGTACGCCTGATGATATTGCTTATGGTATTCTTTATCTCGCTTCCGATGAATCCGGTTTTGTCACCGGTTCGGAATTGGTTATTGATGGCGGCTATACTGCCCAATAAAGTGCGTTAAATCATGCCATTGCCCAACCAGACTATATGGGCAGTCGCTAACGCTACGCGAATGCAGGCAACCGGCTGAAGATGCGTCTTATGCCGGTTGTGAGCGGCATCTGACCGGCGGCGAATGTCGGTTAGCAGAGTTGAGTGAATTTATGGAATTCGTCTAAGACACTAGGTAGCCAACTTTTTTAACGACGCTGTCTTGGTCTCTAACGTAATGTTTGAATTAAAAATAACCCCGTCACAAAATGTTGTGGCGGGGTTATAATTTTGTCTTTCAAGAAATTGAATATTTCCGAAGCAAATTATTTCCGTTTGTCGATAGGAACATAGTCACGGCGTGCAGCTCCGGTATAGAGCTGACGCGGACGGCCGATCTTCTGTGCCGGATCCTCAATCATTTCTTTCCATTGAGCAACCCAGCCGACACAGCGTGCCAAGGCAAACAGAACTGTGAACATATCGGTCGGGAATCCGAGAGCTTTCAATGTAATGCCGGAATAGAAATCAACATTCGGATAAAGCTTCTTCTCGATGAAATATTCGTCGTTCAGAGCAATATGTTCGAGTTCCATAGCGATGTCGAGAAGCGGATCGTCCTTGATACCAAGTTCGGTCAAAACTTCATGACATGTCTTTTGCATGATTTTTGCACGCGGGTCGTAATTTTTATAGACGCGGTGACCAAATCCCATCAGGCGGAAAGGATCGTTTTTATCCTTGGCGCGTGCGATAAAGTCAGGAATTCTATCAACCGAACCAATTTCCTGAAGCATTTTTAAGCAGGCTTCATTAGCACCGCCGTGAGCAGGACCCCACAGGCAGGCGACGCCGGCAGCAATACAAGCAAACGGGTTGGCACCCGAAGAACCGGCTAGACGAACAGTTGATGTCGAAGCATTCTGTTCATGGTCGGCATGAAGAATGAAAATACGATCCATAGCGCGTGCCAGCACCGGATTAACTTTATATTCCTCGCAAGGAACAGCAAAGCACATTTGCAGGAAATTAGCAGCGTAGCCCAAGTCGTTGCGTGGGTAAACAAAGGGTTGGCCGATTGAATATTTGTAGGCCATAGCGGCGAGAGTCGGTACTTTCGAAATCAACCGGATTGATGCGATCATTCTTTGACGGGGATCAGCGATATCAAGTGAATCGTGATAGAAGGCCGACATTGCTCCGAGGCAAGCCACCATCACAGCCATCGGGTGTGAGTCGCGGCGGAAGCCGTGAAAGAATCGCGAAAACTGTTCGTGAACCATTGTATGTTCGCGCACTGTGCGGTCAAAATCTTCTTTTTGTTTTTTACTCGGAAGTTCACCGTATAGAAGCAGGTAACAGGTTTCCAAGAAATCGCCCTGTTCTGCAAGCTGATCTATCGGATAGCCACGATACAGCAATACGCCTGCATTACCATCAATATAGGTGATTTTGGATTCACAAGAAGCTGTTGATGTAAAACCGGGATCATAAGTGAATGTTCCGGTTTCCTTATAGAGCGGAGCAATTTC
Organism: uncultured Bartonella sp.; assembly: GCF_946479275.1. Taxonomy (GTDB): domain Bacteria; phylum Pseudomonadota; class Alphaproteobacteria; order Rhizobiales; family Rhizobiaceae; genus Bartonella. The sequence continues at coordinate 374,294 of NZ_CAMLFE010000001.1, read as the reverse complement.
AATGACATCCGGTCCCATAGTGCCTTTACGAACTGGAAGTTCGATGCTTTTACCATCAACGGTGATATGTGCTTTATTATCTTTCATGTGTCTTCCCTTTCAGAGCCTCCACCCCACAAACGATGAGGTACCGCGTTCGCATTACAGGTAATGACTGCGGCTCATGTCCAATGCCTGTGTTGTTTTCCAGATTATCCGAAAAGAGCCGGCTTGCAATGTCTAAGTTGCGTATTTTTACGTTACCGGTGTCAATCTTGTGTGATTCAAATGGGCCTCGTGCGATTCAAGCAGACGGTATGACTAGGCGCGGTGATATGTTCACTGACATTCAAACTTTTTGATAAAAAATGCCACAGCTTATTCAGAAAAGCTGTGGCACATTATAGAAACTATCAGGAAGTCTCATTCAGTTGCGTTTTTCAAGCAATCTGGTCATGAACGCGGCCGAGCGACTCTTCTCGTCCGAGAATAACAAGAACATCAAAAACACCGGGCGAAACTGCTCTGCCTGTTAATGCTGCGCGCAATGGCTGGGCAACTTTTCCGAGCTTCAATTGGGCGTCTTCGGCATAATGTCTGATGATTTTATCAAGCTGTTCCTTGTTCCAATCGATACAATTTTCAAGAACCGGATACAGAGCTTTTAAAACGGCCTTACCGTCTTCATTCAACAGGTTTGAGGCCTTTTCATCAAGCTTCAATGGCCGTTCGGCAAAAATGAATGCTGCATTATCAATAAGTTCGACAAGAGTTTTTGCGCGCTCTTTAAGCTCCGGCATTGCCTTCAGGAATTCGGCACGATTTTTTTCATCAAGTTTTGCTAAAAGCTCTTTGCCACCTTCAATTTCAGGCAGAATGGAGATTGCGGCATCAAAAAGCTCTTGATCATCGCTCATGCGCATATATTGACCATTGATCGCTTCAAGCTTTTTAAAATCAAACCGAGCTGCACCTTTATTAATGTCGTCGATATCAAACCACGAAATCATATCTTTAGTTGACATGATCTCGTCGTCGCCATGGCTCCAGCCGAGACGGACAAGATAATTCCGCAATGCAATTGGCAAATATCCCATAGCCCGATAGGCATCAACGCCAAGAGCACCGTGGCGCTTGGAAAGTTTTGCACCGTCTGCACCGTGGATAAGTGGAATATGGGCCATAACCGGAACATCCCAGCCCATAGCCTTGAAAAGGATTGTTTGGCGCGCTGCATTGGTCAAGTGGTCATCGCCACGAATAACATGTGTTACTCCCATGTCATGATCATCGACGACAACGGCAAGCATATAAGTGGGGGTTCCATCCGAACGGAGAATAATAAAATCGTCCAGATCTTTATTCGGGAAATGGACATCCCCTTGGACACGGTCATGAACAACCGTTTCTCCCTGCTGCGGGGCTTTGATACGGATAACCGGTTTGACACCTTTTGGAGCTTCGGAAGGGTCGCGATCGCGCCAAATACCGTTATAACGCGGCGGCTTTCCTTCAGCGCGCGCTTTTTCGCGCATTTCAGTCAATTCTTCCGGCGTTGCATAGCAATAATAGGCCTGACCTTTTTTGACGAGTTCTTCGGCAACTTCACGGTGCCGATCAACACGTGAAAATTGCGAAATAGGGTCGCCATCCCATGTCAATCCCAACCATTTTAATCCGTCAATGATTGCATCGACTGCTGCTTTTGTTGATCTCTCGCGATCAGTGTCTTCAATGCGCAGCAACATTTTACCGCCGGTGTGTTTGGCATAAAGCCAGTTAAAAAGCGCGGTACGTGCCCCCCCGATATGGAGAAAACCGGTTGGTGAAGGAGCGAAACGTGTAACTACAGGCGTGGACATAATGTCTCCAGATTTCTACAAGTATTCCATTGTCAGTATGGCGTCGAACCATTAGCATAGACTCAGTTTCATGCGCTAGCCATGCCAACGGGGACAGATAGAATTATAAAGCAGAGAAATGCATTAGAAAGCAAATCAAAAGCGCAAGGGTTGATCAGCCAATCCAGAAATATCAAGACGAAGTCTGCTGCGCAGCTTTATAGTCCGCTTGAACCGCATGTTGTGAGTCTGCCGGATGATATACCATTTATTGATCCATATAGAACAGGGTTAAAACGGCTTTACAAAAAACTCTGCGATGTATTTTTAAACGCCTATTCGTCATTTGCTTTCGAGTTCGAACAAGGATTACTGTTTTTATTAATCCCCGTCTTCATGACTATCGGTGCGGTGAGTTATTTTACCCTTGATTATGAACCGGACGGTTTAAGGCTTGCAGCCTATTGCGGTCTGATGATGGGCCTTCTTATTTTATCGCGCCATTATAGACCGATTTTCTATGTGATAGGTCTGGTGACATGTATTTTCCTTGGCGCTTTTTGTTCAAAGACAGAAACATGGCGCATCGCCACGCCAATGCTTGGTAGCGATATCTCCACGACGATCAAAGGACGCGTCGTTTCTATTGAAAAAGCAACAAAAGGGAAATCTGTTCTTGTTGTCGATTTGTTGTCAACGGAAAAACCACATTTGAATTACGCTCCGGATCGGGTAAAATTGAGCACTTCGACAAACAAAATCATATTGGAACCGGGTGACGGGATTGAGGGACGCGCAAAACTGCGCGCATCATCGGGGCCAATTCGTCCTGACAGTTACGATTTCAGTTTTGCCAACTATTTCCAATCAATCGGTGCACAAGGATATTTTGTAGGCAACCCCACAAAAATTCACGTTGAAAAGCCAACTTCGCTGACAGAGCGTTTTTCGCTTGCAGTTTCGCGTCTGCGTCTGGCTATGACAGCTCGAATAACCAATGCAATTAACGGGGAATCCGGAAGCATAGCTGCAGCGCTTATTACCGGCCAAAGAGGTGGCATTTTGCCACCAACCAACAATGCGTTACGCGTGGCCGGCTTATCCCATATATTGTCAATTTCCGGCTTGCACATGGCGATGGTTGCCGGCATGGTGTTGATTATTATCAGAACATTGCTTGCGTTATTCCCGTCATTTGCTTCACTTTACCAATCGAAAAAAATCGCTGCCGCAGCAGCTTTGTTCGTATCTGCCTTTTATCTCTTATTGTCCGGTTCGGACGTGGCAGCACAACGCAGTTTCGTAATGGTTGCGGTTATGCTCGTTGCAATCATTTTTGACCGTTCAGCAATTACCATGCGTAATCTTGCTATAGCGGCAATTATCACTTTGGTTGTGGTTCCCCATGAAGTGTTGGGACCAAGCTTCCAGATGTCGTTTTCCGCAACTGCCGCTCTGGTGGCTGTGTTTGGTTGGTGGAGCAGGAGGCATAAATCCCATTTGCAAACTACACCGATGTTTCTCGGAGCCGGAATTATCCGCATCATTCTGTTTCCCGTCATTTCAACGGCAATTGCATCTCTTGTTGCGGGACTTGCAAGCGGAATTTTTTCAGCCTACCATTTTTCAAATACGGCTCCGCTCGGTATTATCAGTAACGCATTAGCCTTTCCGGTAATGTCTATAGCCGTTATGCCTTTTGCCTTAATTGCGGTATTGGCGATGCCGTTTGGTCTTGAATGGTGGCCGTTGCAAATTATGGGGGCAGGGGTCAAAATAGTCGAGAAAATTGCTTATGATGTTGCCGCTATTTCTCCTGACATTAATCCCGGACTGATGCCTCCTATCACGTTGATTTTTTTATCGCTAGGGCTCGTTATCCTGTTATTTTGCAAAACGAGATGGTGTCTGTGTTCAATCATTTTCTTTTCAATAGGTTTGTTTTTTGTCGTGATTCAAAAACCGCCTTTCCTGCTTATCTCCGAAGATAAAGGCGCAGTCGGGTTAGTGGGCGATCGAACACTTTATGTAACTGATAATAAACCCACAAAATTTACTGCGACAGTCTGGATGCGTTCCTATCAATTAGACCAAATTGTCGGTCCTGCCGAAGCTGGACAGCAAAGACAGGGGCAATTTCTTTGCGATAACGGAACTTGCGTGGCACAGAAGGCAAGTGGTCTGAAAGTTGCTGTAATTGAAAAGCAGATGAATGGTGACCTTTCTTGTCCGGACGCAGATCTTATTGTGTTGTCATCAAACATCCATCTAACCGATTGTCATACAAAACAAAAAGTTATCAACGAAAGTGTATTGGCATTGAAGGGAAGTATATTGGTAACAGAGGATGGTAAAATTATATCGTCGATAAAATCCGGATCGACTCGCCCATGGAACGAACACCGAAAATATTTGCAAACTTCAAGTTAAGCATTTTTAAATACAAAACTAAATTGAATTTGATTGATTTTTATAGTGATATAACGCATTGTTTGGTCAACGCGAATGTGAGTTAAATTCATAAGACGTGGAGACTGTCATGGCAGTGATTATGTAAATTTCATTTCAGGTTCTTCACGTGACAACGCATTTCAGGTCGAAATTTCCGATAACAATGTGTGAGGGGAGAAACAGCAAAAGTTCACGCGATGAATTCGATATGCGAATTACAGCTTCAAGTAGTCACTCATTGGGGCAAGCAGTCAGACTGCATTCATCTTTAAATCTCAGAACGTATTATTTTAAAAATTGGCAATTTCGGTATCTTTAAATGAGTGGATCGAAACTTGTCTTCAAAACATCCGAGAAACTCAAATTCATTCACAAAATCAAAATAGTAAAAATATGATAGCCAGAGTCGGATTGCAGTTCCCGCTCTGGCTCACGAAATAAAAAGTTATTCTTTGGCTTCTGCATGCTCTGCCGATCCGGCATTGAGCTGGCCATATTTTTCTTCGCCGATCTTATTGAGAAGAGCGAGTTGTGTTTCTAGAAAATCGATATGCCCTTCTTCGTCTTCCAACAATTCGTCAAACAATTTTTTCGAAATATGGTCGGAAAGTTCTGCACAAAGCTCACGGGCAACACGGTAAGCTTCTCTTGCCTCGTATTCACCGGCCAAGTCGCACTCAAGAACTTCCTTGATATTCTGCCCGATGCGCAAAGGTGCAAGCGTTTGTAGATTTGGGTGACCTTCAAGAAAAACGATACGTTTTACGAGCTTGTCAACGTGCCCCATTTCTTCAATGGATTCCTCACGTTCCTTATTGGCCAGTTTCGTATATCCCCAATCTTCAGTCAGGCGATAATGAATCCAGTATTGATTGACTGCCCCAAGTTCAAGAAAGAGCGCTTGATTAAGCCGCTCTATGACCTTTTCGTGACCTTTCATGTTGACCTATTCTCCTATATTTCAATCGCAATGCGCGCACACGATCAAGATAGGAGATAATTTCAGCCTCGTCCCGATTATGTAGGCGGTGATAGTTTTCCGACACCCGAATAATAGTTTCAAGTATATTCGGAAAGCAACAGCAACATTTGCCGCGCTTGGCAAGAACCTTATAAATTTTTCCGGGAACAATCAATTGCCAACAATCCTCTTCCAACAGAGAATTGATAACGTCTTCGATCTCTGATTGAGTTATCACGTTACACGAACAAACAATCATTATCGACAACCAAATGCAATTAATCCATACGACTCACATAAAACATGACAAACATATGAAGCTTTAAAACGAAAATCAACCTGAAACTAGATATTTTTTATCAACTATAAAATCAGGGTATAAAGCTTTAATTCTGATAAAAATGACGGTTTTTACGCATATGACAATTGCAATTTTTTAGCCAATACGTAAGAGGTAGGAACATTTTCTTGGAAAACAGATCACGATGGATTCATTGGAGTTAAAAAAAGTCGCCGCAGCGAAAGCTGTCGAATTTGTCGAAGACGGGATGAGATTGGGAATTGGTACGGGGTCTACTGCCAATGAATTTATCCGGCTTCTCGCAGAGCGGGTCAAAGCTGGATTGCACATTACAGGCGTTGCAACCTCGAAACGCTCTGAAAAATTGTGTCATGAGCTTGGAATACCTGTTGCCACACTGGATGAAACACCTCACCTTGATCTCGATATTGATGGCGCTGATGAAATCGGCCCTCATCTTGCCCTTATAAAAGGTGGTGGTGGAGCACTGCTCAGAGAGAAGATTGTGGCATTTGCGTCCTCACAAATGTTGGTTATTGCCGACAGCTCGAAGTTGGTGAAAACACTTGGCGCTTTTCCTCTGCCGATAGAAATTAATCCTTTCGGACTTGAAGCAACCAGAGAAGCAATTATAAAAGTAGCAGACCGTCTTGAGCTTGTTCCGAATATTAAGCTACGCGCTAGAGATGACAAAACTTTTGTAACTGATGGCGGACATTTTATTCTTGATGCATCATTTGGCCGCATTTCTGATCCAGAAAGACTTTCCAAAGCACTTTTTTCGATACCGGGTGTCGTCGAACACGGTTTGTTTTTGAATTTGGCAAAGAAATCGGTGGTTGCTATGGCTAATGGTGAAATAAAAGTTTTGGAACCGTCGAATTTTTAGAGTAAATGTCTTTTTATCGGTATATTCTTGACGAAAAAAATGGCTAAGAATAATTGACCACAATTATGGAGTAATCACTGAATGAACACGGCATTTTCCATCCGCCGCCTTGCTGCAACCTTGGGAACAGTCGCAATTTTTAGTATGGGCGTCAACATGGCCTATGCTGATGATATTAGCGATGCCCAGTTGCAATCAGCTCAAAAAGCAATTGCAGCAATCCACGCAACCGACCAATTTGACGAATTTTTGCCAAGTACGGCTCGTGATCTCAAGGACGAATTGATGCGTAAAGATCCTAATCTTGCGAATGTCATTTCTGATACTGTTGACGAGCAGGCAATGGCTTTGGTTAAACGTCGCGCTGATCTTGAAAAAGAAGCTGCACGCGCATACGCCAAGCATTTTTCTCAAGCCGAACTGGATCAGATTACCGCTTTCTATTCATCGGAAACCGGTAAAAAATTGTTGACAGAAGGTCCGGTTGCTGCGCGCGATATCCTTTCGGCCTATGATGTATGGCGTCAGGGCGTTGCTCAGGATTTGGCAACAAACGTTGGTAAAGCAATGGCACAAAAGGTTGGCGCTCAAAAGCATGCTGCTCCGACCGCGCCGGCAGCGCCTTCAAGTGCAAAACCAAAAGCGCCGGTTCCTGCTCAATAATAACGTTTTGGTGATTTTTAAAAATGGCGGCATATTGAGCCGCCATTTTTTTGCAAAATTTTTAAATTCGAGTATTCCTTCAATTGTTGAAAGTGGATCACGTTTTATTGGCTTATAATTCGGATAAGCTTTCACCATATCGAAGATTGAACGGTTAAAATAACTGTCTGAGAAGTCTAAGCGAAAGGAACAGCCTGTGTCATCATATGATTTTGATTTATTTGTAATAGGTGGTGGTTCGGGTGGCGTTCGCGCAGCGCGCTTGGCAGGAGCCCTTGGGAAAAAAGTGGCTATTGCGGAAGAATACAGAATGGGGGGAACTTGCGTCATTCGAGGTTGTGTGCCCAAGAAGCTTTTTGTTTATGCGTCCCAATATTCTGGAGAATTCAAGGATAGTAGAGGATTTGGCTGGAGCGTCGATAAAGTCGATTTTGATTGGAAAAAACTTCTGGACGCTAAAAATAAAGAAATATCGAGACTCGAGGGACTGTATCGGAAAGGCCTTGATATTAATCATGTGAAAGTTTTCGAAAGCCGTGTTGTTTTTGTTGATGAACACACACTGAAGATAGAAAAAACCGGCGAGCATGTAACCGCGGATAAAATACTTATCGCAACAGGTGGGCACGTCACGAGTCATTCAGAGATTGCCGGCCATGAATTCTGCATCAGCTCGAACGAGGCTTTCAACCTTGATGAATTGCCAGAATCGATTGTGATTGCTGGTGGCGGGTATATTGCCGTCGAATTTGCCAATATTTTTCACGGACTCGGTGTGCACACGACGCTGGTCTATCGCGGTGACCTTATTTTGCGCAAGTTTGATGCAGATTTGCGGCAATTGTTGAATGATGCCATGCAGGCAAAAGGCATTCGCATTATTTATAATTCAACAATTGAAAGTGTAGAAAAACAAGGTGGCGCCTTTAATGTAAAACTCACCTCGGGAGAGACATTGAAGGTAGGTAAAGTGATGTTGGCGTTGGGGCGTTCACCCAATACTGAGGGGCTAAATCTCGACAAAGCGGGAGTACAGTGCAATTCTCGCCATGCGGTTATTGTCGACAAATTTATGAAAACAACAGCGGCTAATATCTGGGCAGTGGGCGATGTCACGGATCGCATACAATTGACGCCAGTCGCTATACATGAAGCGATGTGTTTTATCGAAACAGTTTTCAAAAATAATTCTGTTGCACCTGATCACGAGCTTATCGCTACAGCTGTATTTTCCCAACCGGAGATTGGTACAGTAGGGTTGACCGAAGAAGAGGCAGTAAAGAAATTTCAACGCGTTGAAGTCTATCGTGCTCTTTTCAGACCCATGCGCAACACGCTTTCGGGAAACAACGAAAAAATGCTTACCAAGCTTATTGTCGACGGCGAGTCCCGGATTGTGGTCGGTGCACATATATTAGGTCACGGTGCTGCTGAAATGGCTCAACTTCTCGGCGTTTCGCTGAAAGGCAAATTGACAAAAGATGTATTTGACAGAACTATGGCACTTCATCCGACGGCTTCGGAAGAACTGGTCACCATGTATCAGCCGAGTTACGTTTATGAAAATGGGAAAAAATTGAATTAAAAGATGAAATTGAAGAGCGGAAAGTTGTATAATATTTCAAGCACATTTATTGTGTTGTGAGTGAAAGCAGCAACTTGGCTTTGAATAGCATTTCTGTTTATATCAGAACCAGTCGGATGAATTTTATGCCGAATAATCATTGTTCTGCATGAAATAACACCGGAGCTATATTTTATACCGTGAAGTGAGATAATAATGACTAAAAACTGGACGCCTGCATCTTGGAGATCAAAACCGATCAAGCAGGTACCGACCTATCCTGACCCTGTCGCATTGGCTCATGTCGAGAGTGAACTGCGCCGTTATCCACCTTTGGTATTTGCCGGCGAAGCGCGTAATTTGAAACATGAACTGGCTCAAGTTGCCGAAGGTAAGGCGTTTCTGCTGCAGGGCGGTGATTGTGCAGAAAGCTTCGCAGAACATGAAGCCGATAATATCCGCGATTTTTTCCGTGTCTTTTTACAAATGGCAATTGCTTTAACATTCGGCGCTTCAAAGCCGGTCGTGAAAGTGGGGCGCATTGCCGGCCAGTTTGCAAAGCCGCGGTCTTCTGACACGGAAACAAAAAATGGTGTAACGTTGCCGTCATATCGCGGCGATATTATCAACGGGATAGAATTCAATGCGGAATCCCGTACACCTGATCCGCAGCGTATGTCGGAAGTTTACAGACAATCGGCTGCAACACTCAATTTGTTGCGTGCTTTTGCACAAGGCGGTTATGCCAATCTCGACAATGTTCATAAATGGATGTTGGGTTTTATTGCTAATAGCCCGCAAGGCGAGCGTTATAGCAAGCTTGCACAACGTATTTCCGAAACCATGGACTTTATGAGGGCAATCGGTATAACGGCCAAAACAAATTCGTCATTACGCGAGACATCATTCTATACAAGCCATGAAGGACTTCTTCTTGGTTATGAAGAGGCTTTGACCCGTGTTGATTCAACCTCTGGCGATTGGTATGCAACGTCGGGACATATGCTCTGGATTGGAGATCGGACCCGTCAAGCCGACTATGCCCATGTCGAATATTGTCGGGGCATCAAAAATCCGATCGGGCTTAAATGTGGACCATCACTTGATCCTGACGATCTATTGAAGTTGATCGATATTCTCAATCCTGAAAACGAGCCGGGAAGACTTACCCTGATTGCTCGGTTCGGATATGATAAAGTTGAAGACCATTTGCCGCAGCTTATTCGTGCTGTCGAACGCGAAGGCAAAAAAGTGGTTTGGTCGTGTGATCCTATGCATGGCAATACGATTACTGCAAACGGTTACAAAACTCGTCCGTTCGAGCGGATCCTGAAAGAAGTTGAAAATTTCTTTGCTGTTCACCATGCAGAAGGAACATATCCTGGTGGCATCCATATCGAAATGACCGGTCGCGATGTAACTGAATGTACAGGTGGAGCACACGCTATTTCGGCTGATCACCTTTCCGATCGTTATCATACACATTGTGACCCGAGACTTAATGCCGATCAGGCTCTTGAATTGGCATTTCTCGTTGCAGAATTGTTGAAGAAAGAACGGGATGCCGAGACCAAACAAGCTTCTACCCACAATTGAATGTGAAAGCAGTTTTTAAAACTGAATGGTGAGCGCATGGAGCGAATATTCAAAGCATTTCTGAATTCCCTTCATGCGCTTAAATATTTATTGACATATGAAAAGGCTGTCATCCAAGAAGCGGTTCTTTTTGTCATTTCTATTCCGGTTGCATTTTTTGTAACAAAAGATTGGGGAAGCTTTCTTCTACTGACAGGCTCTATCCTGTTTGTTATTATTGTAGAAGTACTCAATACTGCTATCGAAGCTTGTTGCAATGCTATTACCCGAGATTATAGGAAAGATATCAAAATAGCCAAAGATGCAGGCTCGTTGGCCGTGCTTCTGTCTATAGTTTTAACGATATGTATATGGATAGCTGTCATGTTAAAAACGTTGTTTTTCGTTTAATATATGACATTGCAAGTAGAACGGTGACGGGTTAAATCAGGAACATGACCAAAAAGCTGATAGAAAATGATCTGACGCTCGCTGTGGCACAATTTAATCCCGTTGTTGGCGATATAGAAGGCAATTTGAATCTTGCCTTGCAAGCCCATAGCCAAGCGAGTGAGGCTGGCGCTCATCTTCTGTTATTTACCGAGCTTTTTATTAGCGGTTATCCTCCTGAAGACTTGGTTTTAAAACCTTCGTTTATTGAAACTTGTGAAAAAGCATTGGCTAAGCTTGCGTTGGCGACGGCTACGGGAAGCGGTATTATTGTCGGCGTACCGATACGTCGTAAGGGGCGTGTCTATAACGCTGCGGTTGTTCTTGATGGTGGACAGATCGTTGCTGAACGCTTGAAATTCGATCTTCCGAATTATAGCGAATTTGACGAAAAGCGTGTTTTTTCGGCGGGACCTCGTCCGAAACCGGTCGGGTTTCGCGGGATCAAGATCGGTTTGCCGATCTGTGAAGATATCTGGAATGACGACGAAGTTGCAGCGCGACTTGCCGAAAACGGAGCCGAAATTATACTTGTTCCCAACGGTTCTCCTTATGATCGTGAAAAACCGGAATTGAGATATGAAGTTGTCAAAAAACAAGTGCTGAAATCATCTTTACCGATTGTCTATGCAAATGAAATAGGCGGCCAGGATGAACTTGTTTTTGATGGTGGTTCTTTCGCGTTTAATGCAAATGGTGCACTCGCTTTTCAAATGAAACATTTCCAAAGCGAGTTGGCATTCAGTCATTGGCAGAAACAGAACGGAAAATGGTCTTGTGTTTCAGGTCCGCAAGAAAAGTTGCTTCATGATACTGCAGCTGACTATCAGGCTTGTGTTTTGGGATTTGGCGATTATGTCAATAAAAATCGCTTCAAAAGCGTCGTTTTAGGCCTTTCCGGCGGCATTGATTCAGCCTTATGCGCTGCCATTGCAACGGATGCACTCGGACCGGAACGGGTTCATGCAATCATGCTTCCCTATAATTACACGTCCTCTCAATCGATAAAAGATGCGGAAGAATGCGCAAAAATGCTCGGTTGCCGATATGACACGGTACCTATAGCGAAACCTGTGGAAGGGTTTGAACAAGCTTTGCGAGCGCTCTTTCGGGGAACGGCAGTTGATACCACCGAAGAAAATTTACAAAGCCGCACACGTGGCACCATTTTGATGGCTGTATCCAACAAATTCGGTGCAATGGTTGTTACTACCGGAAACAAATCCGAAATGTCTGTCGGCTATGCTACGCTCTATGGTGATATGAACGGCGGGTTCAATCCGATAAAAGATATTTATAAAATGCAGGTTTACGGGCTTTCAAATTGGCGCAATAACCATTTTCCCGCAAATGGCTTGGGGCCGAAAGCAGCGGTTATCCCTCAAAATATTATAGATAAGGCACCAACGGCTGAATTGCGTGAAAACCAGAAAGATGAAGATTCACTTCCACCATATCCGGTACTGGATGATATTTTGCGTTGTCTTGTTGATGAAGAGATGAGTGTTTCAGAGATTGTTAAACGTGGACATCCAAGGGATTTGGTCCAAAAGGTCGAACATCTTCTTTATGTATCCGAATATAAAAGACGCCAATCAGCCCCTGGTGTGAAAATCAGTCACAAGAATTTCGGTCGTGATCGCCGCTATCCTATTACCAATCGTTTCCGCGATAAAAATTGAGTTATATTTATGATAAAAGTTCGTTTCGCACCATCACCTACAGGTTACATACACATCGGAAATACGAGAATTGCTTTGTTCAATTGGTTATTTGCCAAAGCGAAAAAAGGCAAATACGTTTTGCGTTTCGATGATACAGATATCGAACGGTCCAAACAGGAATATATTGATGGAATAGGCGTTGACCTTAATTGGCTAATGATCAAGCCGGATGAGATCTATTATCAATCCAAAAGATTTGACCGCTACAATGACGTGGTCAAAAATTTGAAACAGCAAGGTCTGCTTTATCCTTGTTATGAGACACAGGAAGAACTTGAAAGACGGCGTAAAATTCGGCTGTCACGTAAACTTCCTCCGATTTATGGACGTGAATCTTTAAAACTTACGCCGGAGGAAATTAAAGCTTTTGAAGAGGAAGGACGCAAGCCCCATTGGCGCTTCAAGCTTCCCAATTTTGATACTGATCCGTTCAAAACAAAACGTACGGATGTCCATTGGGATGATGTGGTTCGCGGGCCTCAAACAATTGATCTTGCCTCAATGTCGGATCCGATTCTTATTCGCGAGGATGGAAGCTACCTTTATACATTACCATCTGTAGTTGATGATATTGACATGGGAATCACCCATATCATCCGTGGTGACGACCATGTCACTAATACGGGTGTACAAATTGCGATTTTCGAGGCTCTTGGTGCAAAAGCACCGACATTCGGCCATATTAATCTTCTCACGACAATTTCGGGTGAAGGGCTTTCAAAGCGTAAAGGTGATTTGTCTATACGTTCGTTGCGAGAAGAAGGTTTCGAACCTATGGCTGTCGAGTCGCTCGCCGTATTGATAGGTACTTCGGAAAACGTGACGGCATGCCTAAATCAACAAGAGCTCCTTCAACGTTTTGATCTTGCATCTGCATCAAAGTCCTCGGCAAAATTCGATCCGGCCGATTTGTTGACCCTTAACAAGCATATCGTGCATACGCTTGAATTTGACGATGTCAAAGACCGGCTGGATAAGTTAGGTATAAAGGGAAAAGATGCGTCGCCATTCTGGTATGCGGTAAGAGGCAATATCGATAAAGTCAACGACACCAAAGATTGGTGGAATAGATTGGAAAGAGACGAATCCTTCAAAACGGTTTCAGCCGAAGACCGAGATTACGTCCGGCAATCTGCGACATTTTTGCCGGAAGGTGAAATTGATGAGGCAAGCTGGAAAGTCTGGACCGACGCATTGAAAAAAGCCACCGGTCGGAAGGGTAGGGCACTTTTTATGCCCTTGCGTCAGGCGTTGACGGGGCTCGATCATGGGCCAGAAATGGCAGCATTATTGCCGCTTTTGGGTAGATCCAAGGTTCTTCAGCGATTGCAATCATGAATTTTATTCACTGAGAAACTGCCAAAAAAGGCAGGCCTCGAGAAGGCGGCCTGCTTTATAAAGAATTCCGACACATTGCCCGATAACTTATCAATCAGACTGGCGATTGCTCATTGCAACAACGATGTATTAGCCCGCGCACTGTTTATGAATGAGTAAGCGACGATCCATCCTCGTGGATTAGCCTCGTTAGCTTCTTGTATCAATCAGCATAAAAGCAGGGACGTCATTTCCAAAGCCTTTCGGTGAAGGCGGTTCCTTGGAATATTTGACAGAACATTTCTTTTGAGGAGCTAACGGGCGATCAGCAACGGCAGAAGGACGCTGACCTTCCGAGCCTTTGTTCTTTGTTTTAGTGGCAGGCGCATTCCCGAGGTTGTTACGAACTTGTTTGCTGTCCGAAGAAGCTTCAAGCTTCTTGTCATTGTTTCCTGATTGTGAGGGCGAAGATTTTGTATTCTTTCCTTGGGGTTTTGTATCGCCTTCTGTTGCATCATGTCGAAGCGAAGAAAGATCTCCATTATACCAGTCGATTTTCTGATTGCTCATCTTCTCGATAGCATCGACATATTTTTTATCAGCCGTTGTAACAATCGTAAAAGCTTTACCGGATTTTCCTGCGCGACCAGTGCGTCCGATGCGGTGTACATAATCTTCCGCGTGGGTAGGAACATCATAATTGAAAACGTGACTTACATCCGGAATATCAAGACCTCGGGCTGCAACATCGGACGCTACCAGTAAAGCGATTTTCCCGTCCTTGAAATTTGCAAGCATTGTCATGCGAGAACGTTGATCCATATCTCCGTGAAGCGCACCGACGCTGAAATTGTGTCGCTCAAGCGAGCGGAAGAGTTCCGAAATGTCTTTTTTCCGGTTACAAAAGATAATCGCATTTTTTAAGTCATCTCCCTCGTTATGGATGACCTCGCGTAATACGGCGCGCTTTTCCCATGGCTTTCGGCCGGAAGCTACAAGCTTTTGCGTAATAGTGGTTGCAGTCGATGAAGCTCTGGCAATTTCAATCCTGATTGGATTATGTAGAAATTGCTCGGTCAATTTAGTAATTTCCGGTGCCATCGTTGCGGAAAAAAACAAAGTTTGGCGAGTAAATGGAATAAGCTTACAAATATGCTCGATATCAGGAATAAAGCCCATATCAAGCATCCGGTCTGCTTCATCTATAACCAGAATTTCAACGCCGGTCAGCAATAGTTTGCCGCGTTCAAAATGGTCAAGAAGACGTCCGGGGGTAGCAATCAAAACATCCGCACCGCGGTCGAGATTGCGATCCTGATCGTCAAATGAAACACCACCGATGAGAAGTGCCACACTCAAGTGATGATTGACACCGTATTGATCAAAATTTTCCTTCACTTGTGCGGCAAGCTCGCGCGTCGGCTCAAGGATAAGCGTTCTTGGCATCCGCGCCCTCGCACGCCCCTTTTCAAGTAACGTGAGCATGGGGAGCACAAAAGACGCTGTCTTTCCGGTGCCGGTTTGGGCAATACCCAACACATCTTCACGCTTCAATACGTGGGGAATGGCTCCAAGTTGAATTGGTGTTGGTTCTTTATATCCAACGGATTTTACTGCTTTGAGAACCTTTTCAGAAAGGCCCAAATCACTGAAACTGGTCAAAGGCGCTATCACTCTTTCTTTATTTCGCCCAACTTTTATGACTATGGTCAGGACAAGTCAGCCAATTTACACCACTCATAAAGGCGTTAAGGTGCATTGACAAAAAAGTCAACAAAAACCGTCTTTTGATAGGCGTTTTCACCTGTATTGCTCTTAATAACGGAATTGTTCGGATAATATACGTTCATCCCATGAATGGTTGGAATCAAATAAAATAGAGGCTTTTACGCCATGTGCTAAGGAAATAATGACCGAACTTACAGATTTTACTTCAACGTTATCTGCTGCAGCATTCACGGGACGCTTATTCAATTCGAGCATATCAAAGCGGACGGTAACCGAATTCGGCAATAAAGCACCATGCCAACGTCTCGGGCGGAACGGACTGACAGGTGTCAGTGCCAATAATGGTGCAAGAAGCGGCAAAATAGGCCCTTGTGCAGAAAGGTTATAAGCAGTCGAGCCAGCAGGGGTCGCAACCATCACCCCGTCACAATTGAGCTCCTCCATCCTTACCTTATCATCTATACTAATCTTGATTTTTGCAGCCTGATAGGATTGACGAAAAAGCGATACTTCATTGATTGCCAATGCTTCGACATGGCCTTCGCAGGTGGAATCTGCAATCATTCTAAGCGGCTTAATGTCTTCCTTATGTGCCTTGGCTATACGTTGTGGCAAATTGGCTATTCGATATTCATTCATAAGAAAACCAACGGACCCGCGATTCATACCATAAATCGGTTTACCGGAATTCATAAAGTTATGAAGGACTTCGAGCATCGTCCCGTCGCCACCAAGAACAACAATGACATCAGCTTCATCGACCGTTGATTGCCCGTAACGGTCGGTCAGAGCTTGTAATGAATTTCGAGCTTGTTCGGTCTTGGAAGCAATGAAGTGAAACCGCTCGATAGACTTATCTGCAAAGTCGTCCTGCTTTTCAGGAGAACCGCTTTTTGAAATGTATGAATTGGAAGTTCGCACGCTATTATCCGACGTTAAAAATAAAACACCCAATATCTAATCTTTAACAAAGCTTTTTTCAATCATTGAAGATTTTTGCTGACAAAGATCATGAATAATGGCAGGTTTTAATCAATGTCCGTTGAAACATCCGGTCGTGCAAGGTATTCGGACCAGTTATTGTGGAAGGTGTATTCATGAAAAAGACGCTTTGTTTGATTTTACCTATCGCTTTTTTTTCTTTTTCATCTGCCTATGCAGAATCGACATTGAAAGGTTGTGCCGCTAAAAAACATAGCATCGAAACACAGCTCGAATATGCCCGAAAATATAATAACAATGGTCAAATAAAAGGATTAGAAAAAGCACTCCAAGATAATATCAAAAATTGCGATGACGAAAAACTTGCATCCGAGCGTAAACAAAAAATAAAAGAAAAAATGAAGAAGGTCTCTGAACGGGAAAGGGAACTTAACGACGCCAAGCTTAAGGGCGATCAGAAAAAACTATCCCGTAAGGCAGCGAAGGTCGAGAAGGCAAAACAAGAACTAAGTGATGCCCAAGACGAATTAGAAAAATAGCCAATTAAGAAAATTATTCATCTCTAATGTTCTCACTTTCGAAAAACGCAACTTCTGAATTTACCGGTGATTGGTTATGAGGGTGAACTGGCAACATGCTCTCTTAACAAATAAAAAGTTATAATTGAACAGAATAGGGGAATTTGGATAAAATTTGCAGAAATACTGCGGCATTTTTCGGCTTTGAAAGGCGGGAGGTGTTAGCCGGTCGGCCACAGATTTTTTACACAAAGCAACAGACGAAATTCAAAACAGCCAATCAATTTTGATTTTATTGATTTCGCTTGGTTATTCAGCAGGAAAATTTTCACAAGGTAAATCCGAATAGATGTACGTGCCGGCACGTTGAGGCAATTAAATACGGCGTTTGAACTATGATTTTTTCTGCTGTTGTCAATCGGCTCCCTATTTATGCCGTCATAATTGTGCAGCGCCCCCTAATTTCTTTCGTTATTTATATTTTTCGAAACTCCAACACGCTTCAAAATTGGCGGTTGTTAATTGAACCTCGTGCTGTGGTACGCTACTGATGGACATATCGCTTGTTTTAAGCAATTCGCCTGCCCATAAAATTTATGAGTTTTTAAGAAGCAAAAGCTGGAGCGATGGATAACGCTTAGTTGGACACGCGGAGGCGGCCCGATGAATCGGTGAGCACAGGTTCTTTTCTGCATTTTCTTTTATTTTTCCGTTTATTGAATGCAAAAAGCATTTTTCACCATTGAACCATTCTTTGTGATCGGCTAGAAAACGCACAATTAAATCGAATTTTATTCAATTCCGGTTTGCACCCGTAGCTCAGCTGGATAGAGCGCTGCCCTCCGAAGGCAGAGGTCAAGAGTTCGAATCTCTTCGGGTGCGCCAATATATTTCCTGTTTAATAATTTTATGTTCAATATACGCACCGATTTTGGAAATTGAAACATGTTGGAAACCACTCAACCTTTGTCAAAACCGAACGACGTTTAACATAGTCGCCAACAATGGGATTAATCGGATCGCTTCTTGTCCAAATTTAACCAAGAGTGTCTTTTATTTCGAAAATTTCGCTAGCTGTTACGTCAAGAATTCAAACTACCCATCTTAACGCGTCAAAAGGCCAAAAAGGATAACGAAGTGTATCTGCTCGATTAGGTTCGTTGATATTGGTTCAAGGATTTTGGATGAAAACTTTTAACAAAGCAGCTTGATGGATGTGAAGGAAATTTTGGCTGAAATTGATAGACCACAAATGCAGGACTAAAGACCAGACTATTGATCGACGATGCGATTGGGCTTCGATAACTACATAAAATAAAAGCCCCAAACGCAAATCATTTTTGCATTTTGGGGCTCGATATTAAGCTTGAACGATTTTCAATTTTTTGAGGCGTCAAAAAAATCCTTTTCTTTGCCACCAGCCGACGCGTTTCGGTTTATTATCTTCATTTTCATCCGAGGATGTCACGACCGGTTCAGTTGTAACCGTTTCTTTATTTTTAACTGTTGTTGTTTTCGCCCGGGCTGTCTTACGAGGAGATTTTCTTGATGGTTTTTCCGCTTTGACCGCTGCGTTTTCACTTTCAGTTTTGTCTGATTGTTCTTCAACTTTAGCTTTCCGCGAACGCCTTGTAGTCTTTTTAGCGGGTTTTTCAGCTTCTTGCGGTAGATCGATTTCTGCCGACGACGTTACAGCGTTTGCGGTATCATCCGAAACTATTTCCATTTTTTCTGTCGTTTTTGTCTTGCGCTTGCGTCCGCGTGAAGCAGGTTTTGCCGGTTTCTCCGCTGCTACATTTTCAACGCTTGCCTCCGCATTCGCTTCGGAAACTACTTTTTCTTCCTCTGTAGAGGTTTTTTTCGTCCGCCTCTTGCGAGTTTTTGTCGGCTTTTGCTGCTCTATCTTTTGTTCGTCTTTAGAAACTTCAGGTTCCGAAGCAGGTGCTGGTTCCCGCTGTTCTTTTACCATAACGGGCGTGACCTGAACCGCAATTTCTGTTGCGGAAAAACCAACCGGTTCTGCATGAGGAACACGGCGTTGGCGTCTTGCAGCAATCACTTCGGCCAATGCACGTTCAGCAAAATCACCTACCGGTTCAGCGTAGGGAATTCTACGGCGTTCGAAATCGTTATCACGATAGCGGCGGCCGCCTCGCCGTCCACGACGGCGGCGACGTCTGTTGTCATCCTCGCCATGCGCAACTTCATCATCATTACGGGCGCGTTGGGGTTTTTCTTCTTTGCGGTCGTTTGATTTACCGCGGTTACGCCGTCTGCGCCTTTGATTGTTCTCGTTATTATTGTCGTCTTTTGTTTCGTCGTCCGTTTCTGGAACAACCTCATCTTCGACAATGTCGTCGTCTTCGGTTTCGTCAACGGGCGGTAACTGAGGAACTATAGCGGGAGTCCCTTCTGCAGCTGTACCTTTATAGATTGCGAGATTTTGTGCGCCGACTTCGTCATCAGCCTCGATGTTGATTGTGAGGCCGAAACGATTTTCCAGATCCGATAAAGCTTGTCGTTTATGGTTGAGTACATATAGCGCAGTTGCAACCGATGTCCGCACAATGATGTTGAAATGCGGGTTACGCAAAAGATATTCCTCTATTGAACGCAGGACATGGAGCGCCAATGAAGAGTCAGAGCGTATATATCCGGTCCCGTTGCAGTGCGGGCAGGGCTGCATTGTGCTTTCCAGAACAGAAGCACGAATACGCTGCCGGCTCATTTCCATAAGTCCGAAATGCGAAATACGTCCGACCTGTATGCGTGCGCGATCATCTTTCAGACAATCTTTGAGTTTTTTCTCGACCAGTCTGTTATTGCGTTTTTCTTCCATATCAATGAAATCAATGACAACAAGACCAGCAAGATCGCGTAATCGCAATTGTCTTGCCACTTCTTCCGCAGCCTCTAGATTGGTCTGGCAGGCAGTCTCTTCAATAGAATGTTCTTTGGTCGAGCGACCGGAATTCACGTCGATTGCAACGAGAGCCTCGGTTTGGTTTATGACGAGATATCCACCGGATTTCAGTGTGACTTCAGGTTGAAGCATTCCGTCAAGCTGGGCTTCAATGCCATTATGGGCAAAAATTGGCAATTGTTCGCGATAGGGTTGCACAACTTTTGCATGGCTAGGCATCAACATACGCATAAAGTCTTTGGCTTCACGATAGCCTTGTTCGCCTGAAACGAGTATCTCGCTAATGTCTTTGTTATAGAGATCACGGATGGACCGCTTGATGAGGCTACCTTCCTCATAAACAAGACAGGGCGCTACTGATTCAAGTGTCAGTGCACGGACATTTTCCCAAAGACGCATCAAATATTCGTAATCGCGCTTGATCTCAGCTTTCGTGCGATTTGCGCCCGCAGTGCGTAAAATCACACCCATGCCCTTTGGAACGTGAAGATCTTTGACAACTTCCTTAAGGCGTTTGCGATCCTGAATATTGGTAATTTTACGGGAAATACCGCCACCACGCGCCGTATTCGGCATAAGTACCGAATATCGGCCTGCAAGAGACAGATAGGTTGTCATGGCGGCGCCCTTGTTGCCACGCTCTTCTTTTACAACCTGAACAAGAAGAATTTGGCGACGTTTGATAACTTCCTGAATTTTATATTGGCGACGAGGTGAACGTTCGCGAGTTGGCACTTCCTCCAATGCATCTTCAGCACCGACGAGCTCTACACTGTCTTCAGTGTCTTCCCCGGTTTGCTCTGCATCATCCTCTTCATCAACTGCCTCGGCAGCCGTTTCATTTTCGACGTTTGCTGCCGCCGATTTAACTTTTTTCCGACGGTTATTTTTAGAATTTTTCTCGTTTTCCTGATCGTCTTCTTCATCAACGAGAGCGGCTTTTTCTTCTTCCTCTAGCAGCGCCTGCCTGTCAGCAACAGGAATTTGATAATAATCGGGGTGGATTTCTGAAAACGCTAGAAAGCCATGTCGATTGCCGCCATATTCTACAAAAGCTGCTTGCAGCGACGGCTCCACCCTTGTTACACGGGCGAGATAAATATTCCCCTTTAAAAGCTTTTTGTGTTCGGATTCGAAATCGAATTCTTCAATACGATTACCGCGAACAACGACGACTCGCGTTTCCTCCGGGTGGGAGGCATCGATAAGCATTTTGTTTGACATTATAGAAAATCCTGCAGGCGACACGTATTGCAGAGCCGATAAGAAGCTTAAAAAGCCTTTCGGAAGTTGAAAAATACTGTCTGCCGATGAAAATAGGTTTTGCCAACGAACTATAGGTGGAATGGGCGCGCATATTCCCGCTTGCATGTGCCGCTATTGAAATATTTTCCACTATCAGTTTTGTTTGACTCATATTCAGCGAGTCTCCGGCAAAACGTTTTTGAAATAGTCCGGATGACCGAACCAGCGAAACTTAACTGTTACAAACCCGTTTCCACTACACTTCTCTCATATGTAAAATGATGTAGAAAGCGCGTTGCTTGTAGACTTTTTGGACAGAAATTTTTGAATGAACCTGTTTATAAGAACCTTCATTCATTTTCTTTTCTGACCATTCAAGACACTTACGCTTTTAAGTCGATATTGTGTCTAACACAAGTAACTTTATAGACGCTCTTGACTTATTCGCTTGAAAAAGTTGATTTTGCCGGTTTATGCGCATTTCCATCATGTGGTATTCACGCAATCTTAAAATTGCCAAACAACCGTTATACTGCTCAACGGATCGCGGAATTTAAGAGTACAGGGAAACGAGGATTCTTTTGCAATGGATCAACAGATACAATATGCAAGGTTCATTGCCACGATACGAATTGCAAGATGGGTTGTTTTCCTTATTTCGTTATTTGTGTGTCTTTCTGGTTTTATTGCTTCAGGTGTTGCTGCTGCCGGTAGGTTGGAACTCATTAATATAAGGGCTATCGGAGACAACACGCGTACAAGGCTCGTAGCCGTATTTTCAGCAAATCCTGCTTATTCTGTCCAATTTCTTGAACGGCCTTATCGTCTGGTCATTAACCTTCCAAGTGTTGACTTCTCTTCTCAAAAACAGCCGCCGCAAACGTTCGGATTGGTTTCCGACTTACGCTATGGCGCATCCGGTCCGAATGCATCAAGGATTATCCTCACTGCCAAGGTTCCATTTTCGATCGAGAAAACCAGCGTTGAACAGCTGGATAGCGGGCTTTGGCAGCTAGTCATTGATCTTACTAAAGACAACGAACAGAATTTTAGAAAAACAATAAACAATAAAAGCACAGATAATCAGCAAAAAACGGACACGAAAACCGTTGCGCAAAAACCGTTCCGTGTTGTGATTGATGCCGGGCACGGTGGCATCGACAGTGGGGCGGAAAGCATTTCCGGAGTATTCGAAAAAAATGTCACTTTGGCATTCGCCCGTTCCTTACGAGGGGAGCTGGAAAAAAATGCTGACCTTGAGATATTTTTAACCCGTGATTCTGATGTTTTTCTAAGACTTAACGAACGTGTGCAAAAAGCACGCGGTTTTGGTGCTGATCTGTTTATTTCAATTCATGCTGACACAATAAATATGAAGTCAATGCGTGGTGCCACGGTTTATACGATTTCCGATCGGGCGTCGGATGATCTTGCAAAAGCTTTAGCCGATCGCGAAAACAAGGCTGATCTTGTTGATGGTTTGCCCCCAGATGAATCGCCCGAGGTTACAGACATTCTGATTGATCTTGCTCGCAGAGAAACTCTGTCTTTCTCGGTTAATTTTGCCGATAGAGTGATTTCGAGCCTTCTGCAAAGTGACATCAATCTTATTAAAAACCCACATCGTTACGCCGGTTTTCAGGTCTTGAAAGCACCGGACATTCCGTCGGTTCTTATCGAGATCGGTTATTTATCAAATAAAGAGGACGAACGGCTTGTTACCGATCCGTTATGGCGCAAAAAAGCCTCAATTGCTATTGCAAATGCAGTGCAGCAATTTGCAAAATATCGGAATGGAAGTGGAAGTAATCCACAGCCTTGAAAAAATGCATGAGAAAAACTGTTACGACAGTCTTAACTTTGACACTAAAATACTAAATATTGCAATTTAGCCTTGTTTCTATCGCAATTCCGGTGCACACGCAACGAGGCTCACCATTGGAATCTCTCGCATTGTGCGAGTTCGGGAGAAAGCGATATCCGGGTATTATGATGAAGTTGTTTAATTTTTTTCTTGCCGCCGGCGTTGCTGTTGGTTTTGGTGTAACCCTGATGGGGTCGGCGATTGCCGAAAATGAACAGCAGGATGATGAACTTCCCGATTATCAGGTGCTTGCAGATTACGAACCACCGGTGATGACCCGTATTCACGCCGCCGACGGTGGGCTTATGGCAGAATTTGCAACCAATCGTCGTCTCTATCTGCCTATCCAATCTGTTCCAGATCTCGTTAAATCGGCATTTATTTCAGCAGAAGACAAAAACTTTTATAGCCATTTCGGACTTGATCCGGAAGGCCTTGCCCGTGCATTGGTGAGCAACGTCAAAAATATTGGCTCGGGTCGCCGTCCCGAAGGGGCCTCAACAATTACACAACAGGTTGCAAAAAACTTTCTTCTGAGCTCCGACGCGACGATGGAACGCAAGATCAAAGAAGCAATTCTGGCAATGCGTATCGAGCGTGCCTATTCCAAGGATCGCATCCTCGAGCTTTATCTGAATGAGATTTACCTCGGGCGCGGCGCTTACGGAATTGCTGCTGCAGCTCTGACATATTTTAATAAGTCTGTAAATGAACTTACATTGGAAGAATGTGCTTATCTTGCATCTCTCCCGAAGGGACCAAGCAACTATGATCCGTTCAAACACACACAACGTGCGCTGGACCGGCGTAATTGGGTGATAGACCGGATGGTCGAAAACGGTTATGCAACGCAAATTCAGGGCGAGCAGGCGAAGGCCAAGCCCCTCGGCGTAACTTTGCGTGGTGATGATACCTATATTTTTGCTGCCGACTATTTTACCGAAGAAGTCCGTCGCCAGCTTATCAATCGCTATGGATCGAAAACACTTTATGAAGGTGGCTTGTCGGTTCGCACCACGCTTGACCCGAATTTACAAGTTATGGCTCGCCGTTCCTTGCAGGATGGTCTGGTCAAATACGACCAGAATCACGGCTGGCGTGGAGCGTATAAACATATTGATATTTCCGATGATTGGGGTGTCGCACTCGGTGATGTAAGCGGATTTAGTGATGTTCCTGAGTGGCGTTTAGCTGTTGTGCTCGGCGTTACAACTGATAAAGTGAAAATCGGTTTGCAGCCGAAGCGAGAAGTTTCAGGTGCCCTTTCGGCGGAACGTGATGTTGCAACAATTAATGCTGGCGATATGCGTTGGGCCTATCGTATGGTTGGTAAAAATGACAGGCATTCTTCCGCAACAAGTCCTGCTGGCGTTTTGCAGGTTGGTGACGTTGTTTTTGTCGAAAAGAAAGCTGGTAGCGAGGGGAGCTATCTTTTGCGTCAACCGCCGAAGATCGAAGGGGCAATGGTGGTCATGGAACCACGGACCGGCCGCGTTCTTGCTATGGTTGGCGGATTTTCATTTTCTGAATCGGAATTCAATCGCGCAACACAGGCCTATAGACAACCGGGTTCTTCATTCAAACCGTTTGTTTATGCTGCAGCACTTGATAATGGTTATACGCCTGCTTCGGTTGTCCTTGACGGGCCTGTGGAAATCAAACAGCCGAACGGCGAAGTGTGGCGGCCAAAAAATTACGGCGGGACTTTTGCGGGACCGTCGACTTTACGTTACGGTATCGAACATTCGCGTAATTTGATGACAGTACGGTTAGCAAACGATCTCGGTATGCCGATTGTGTCCGAATACGCGGAACGTTTTGGAATTTATGATAAATTGCAACCTTATCTTCCTATGGCGTTAGGGGCAGGCGAAACGACAGTTTTGCGCATGGTGACTGCTTACTCGGTTATCGCAAACGGTGGTCGCTCCATTTCGCCATCATTGATTGACCGTATTCAGGATCGCTATGGCAGAACGATTTATCGTCACGACCAGCGTAAATGTGAAGGTTGTAATGTCAAAGCATGGGATAACCAGCCAGAGCCGACATTGATAGACGAGCGCGATCAGGTGCTTGATCCGATGACAGCTTATCAGATTACGTCGATGATGGAAGGCGTGGTTCAACGAGGTACAGCTGCGCGACTTTCATATCTTAATCGGCATATTGCCGGTAAAACGGGTACGACGAATGATTCGAAAGATGCGTGGTTCATGGGGTTTACTCCCAATATCGTAGTTGGCGTCTTCATTGGATATGATCAACCGGCAACTTTGGGATACGGTGGCACCGGTAGTTCACTTGCAGTTCCGGTATTCGGAGAATTTATGGAAAATGCCATGAAAGGCGTTCCAGACGTCGACTTCAAAATTCCTGATGGTATGATGCAAATCGCGATTGACCGGAAAACCGGTATGCGTGCCGAACCGGGGAATAGCAATGTGATTGTGGAAGCTTTTAAACCGGGTACCGGACCGGCTGACGTTTATCAAGTTATTGGTGGGACGACTTCATTCAAGGAAGGTGTACCAACTGCGCCGACATCGCCTCAGGTTAATAAGGCTATACAAAGCGGTTCTAGTGGCCTTTATTAAAATTCGCGTTTTGTCAAAAAAACGAAAAGTGAATATTGCAACAAAATTATAGATTGATAAAAGGCCTTTTGACGGAAATTGGAAGCGTTACACGACGCGAAAATTTCCATGCCAGTTATGAGAATTTAGATTAGTAAAATCGGAAAAAGATACAGTTATGCGAGCAGAAATTGAAACTTTGGTCGAAGAAATCAAGCAAGCAATTGCCTTGCTGAGGAGGCATCTTTGACTGGGATCAGTCAGTAAAACGTCTGGAATATCTCAATGAAAAGGCTGAAGATCCAAGCCTCTGGAATGACGCCGCAAAAGCACAGGAATTGATGCGCGAACGTCAACAGTTGGATGACGGGATTAATAATATCAAGCATTTGACACAAACACTTAATGATAGTGTCGAACTCATTGCAATGGGAGAAGAAGAGGGGGATGACGATATCGTCAGAGATGCAGAAGCCTCTATCCATGCATTGAAGGGTGAACTTGATAAACGCCAGATTGAAATGCTGTTATCAGGCGAAGTAGACGGCAACGATACCTATCTTGAAATTCATGCCGGTGCCGGCGGTACCGAAAGTCAGGATTGGGCGTCGATGCTCTTGCGCATGTATATCAGATGGGCGGAAAAACATTCCATGAAAGTGGAAGTGCTGGAAGTCCATGACGGTGAAGAAGCCGGGGTAAAATCGGCAACAATACTGGTTAAGGGACACAATGCTTATGGCATGTTGAAAACGGAATCGGGAGTGCATCGTCTGGTTCGAATTTCGCCTTATGATTCTAACGCAAGGCGTCATACGTCCTTCGCCAGTGTCTGGGTCTACCCGGTGATTGATGACAATATCAAAGTCGACGTTTCGGAAGCAGACGTGAGAATTGATACCTACCGTTCGTCGGGTGCTGGTGGTCAGCACATTAACACCACCGACTCTGCAGTAAGAATCACACACCTTAAAACGGGTATTGTCGTTCAATGTCAGGCGGAACGATCGCAACATAAAAACCGCGCAACAGCTTGGGCCATGTTAAGGGCTCGGCTTTATGAAGAAGAATTGAAGCGCCGTGAAGATGAGGCCAATGCGCTTGAAGCTTCAAAAACCGAAATAGGTTGGGGACACCAAATACGCTCCTATGTTCTACAGCCTTACCAGTTGGTGAAAGACTTACGTACAGGGGTCGAGAATACCGACCCGCAAGCGGTTCTGGATGGTGATCTTGATCAATTCATGGAAGCAGCACTTGCTCAAAAGATTAAAGGCGGTGTTGAACACGTAGAAGACGTCACTTGAGAACCTGAACGTTCCAGTGTTGAATCCTTTTACTTTTTGCCTTTTTAAGTTGATCTAAGTGCTCTTATCATACGAAATAATAAACAGCTTCACCCTTTGCACATATCTGATGCCAGCCTTGGGGTGAAGCTAACAGCCTGATTGACTATTTGCAATTCAAGTGACCTTCAAAAAACTGTTCTGATAAAAATTAACTGCGAGGACCTGTTACAATCGGGTCAATGCCAGCATAGGGTTTGAAAACGATATTTTCTGTCTTTGGCGCAGAAAATTTAGGCATAGCAGGAAGCGTTTGACGAACAGATGGCATGCTAAGGGCATGTGTATTGATAGTATCCTTGGCAAAAGGTGCAGCCGTGCCAGCGGCTATACAAACAAATGATAAAACCAAAATTTTTACCGGATTTTTCATGTTGCCATACGTCCTTTTATGGCAACTATTAGCACACCAAAAAGTTAACAAATTCCTAACGACGTAAAATCAAGCTATTGTTTTTGCGCTTTCCAACACAGTTTTTGCGTGTCCGGGCACTTTCACTTTGCGCCAGATTTGGGCGATTTTACCGTTCTTGTCGATCAGAAATGTGCTTCTTTCGACGCCCATATATTTTCGACCATACATCGACTTTTCTACCCATACTCCGTATTGCTGCAAGGTAGTTTTTTCTTCGTCGGATACCAGAATGATGCTGAGATCATGTTTGGATTTGAATTTATCGTGTTTTTCCGGTTTATCGGGCGACATTCCGATGATTGTAACGTTGATCTTGTCGAATTCCGGCTTCAACTCTGAAAAATCATGAGCTTCAAGAGTGCAGCCGCTTGTATCGTCTTTCGGGTAGAAATAGAGAACAACAGGATGTCCGCGAAGTTCGGACAATGTTTGTGTTTTTCCACTATCGCACGGTAATTTGAAATCGGGAGCGATATCCCCTTTATTTAACATGGTCATTGAAATACCTTTCTTCTGTGGGAACAAATAAAATGACATCATAAAGCACAGGAATCAATATTGATTGGTGCTATAACGAGTCTCATATTATTCAACTTACGGCGCTTGATGCAGCGAGCAAAAACGGGATTGGTTGTAATTTGACAGATCCGCATGAAGAGATTCGCTTTAAAAAAAGCGAGATAAAAAGCCTCGACCAATTTCCGTCAGCTCGTGACGGGAACGGGGTGAAAGTTGATAGTCCGCGTCGGCGTAAAAAACTGCTGAGACATCTGTTACATATAGTTTTCTGGGCAATGTTGGTTGTTGTCGTAATGTTAGGGGTGTTGTTTTCGCTGTTGAAAGTGGGAATTAGCGGCGAATATCTGACGCGAAAAATGCAGGCGACATTATCCCAGCAACTGGGAGACTATGCGCGCGTAAAGATTAACGACGCGAGACTTTCGCTGGATGAAGACTATCATCTTGCTCTCGAAACGCAGAACGTCATGTTGGACGATATCAAGGATGGCGTGAAAGTCGATCAAATCGGTGTCTTTCGTGTTGGCTTTTCGTCATGGGCGCTGCTTTTTGGAAAACTCCAGATTGCACAGATCGAACTTCACGATGCGAATGTGTTATTACCCCAGTCGCAAGGGCCTGGCATGTTCGACCAGCTACCAAAGGATCAATACGGTCGGATTGATCCGGATGCCACAGCCAATATTTTATTTCCTGCTTTCGATATTAGCGCGGAAAAATTGCGCTCGATGTCGATCAACGTTCTTGTTTTGAAAAATATTTCACTCCACATGCCGGGTGAAAACGGAACTGTTCTTGGCATAAAAGATCTGGATTTGCGTATGCGTTGGAAAATGGCAACGCTCATATCTTCTCTAACCTGGAACGGCGAAAAAATTGGCGTCGAAGCCAATGCCAACTACGCCAATCGGCGCGCCAATGATATAACACTCAACGTAAAATCATTTCCGCTTCATTTAGGCGCGGCTGACGACGTTTCGCCGTTTTTGCCAAACGGGCATACAAATAACGGTCATTTCAGGTTAAAAGGCAAAGCCAACCTTATTGTAGAAGCACATCGTAGCAATACAGACGATGAACCGATAGTACGCACCCAGCTTACGATGCCTGACGGCATTATGGATTTCGGCACAGAGCAAAATATTCCTTCAAAAATTGATTTCAATTTGCTGCACACGCCTCACAGCAACAAAATCGAATTCGAGACTTCGCTTATTGAAATCGGCGGCTTGGTCATTCCTTTTAATGGAGCCATAGGATTAACGCCGGTCGACTCAAAAATAGGCAGACCGGTTAATGATTATCGGTTTGAAATTGTTGCCCAGCATGCGGTGAGTGCGTCAAATGAGGTGCCTGATGTAGCGCTCCGGTTCGAGATGAAACTCGCAGGTCAGTATAACCTTGCTGATAAAAAAGCTTTAATGGATGAAATCACCATCAATGCACCACATGGAAATTTGATGGGGCAGGGAAGCTTGAAATTCGGTTCAGGTAGCCCGGAAACCATCTTCGTTCTTCATGTTCCGCAAATGGATGTTGCAGAGGCAAAACAATTATGGCCTGTGAATGTTTCTCCCGGCGCAAGAAGATGGGTTGCATCGCATATTTTTGGTGGCCAATTAAAAAATGGTTCGATCGAAATTGCCTTGCCGCAAGGTTATTTTCAATCGGGAATTCCTGGAGTCACACTTTCCGGCAATGAAGTAAAAATAAGAACGGATATCATCAATACACGTTCTGACCTTGTTGGAGAGTTGCCGGCATTACGTGATGCTTCGGGAAATGTGGCGATAGATGGCATGACAACCACCATAACGCTTGATAGTGGCGCGAGCTATCTTTCCAATGGGCGGAAGGTGGAAGCAGTGGAAGGAACTATGGTGATTCCTTGGGGGCCGCAAAGGCCGGTTTTTGCCGATATGGATCTGGTAGCACGTGCTCAGATAGATGCAGCCGGAGAAATGATCGGTTATTCGCCGATAAATGCTCGTCGTCGCCTACCCTTCAACAGTGATAAGGCGCATGGGAATGTCGAGGCGGACATAAAACTTCGGTTCCCCGTCACTCACGACGAGCCGAGAGGAGAAATAACCTATAGTGCCCATGTTAGTTTTAATGATTTTTCCATGCCCGACCCGATCGAGAACAATATAGTGAGCAACGCTGCTGGTACTGCAGATGTTGATAAATCGGGAATTGTCCTGCAAGCAAGCGGTTTACTCAATGAGCTTCCAGCGCAAATAAAACTTGTTCAGCCGTTTGAAAATTCCAATTTGCAAAAAAGCGAGAAAATCACTCTTAATCTGGATGATAGCATTCGATCTAAGCATTTTGCGTTTCTCAACAATTTTCTTACAGGTCCGGTAAATGTCGAGGTTGGTGAAGACAATAATGGCAAACGCCACTTCAATGCCGATTTAACCAATGCAGATCTCGAATTTTCGTGGGCAGGATGGAAAAAAGGTAAGGGCATGGCGGCACATGCGCAATTCGACATGCCTTCGAACATAAAAGATAAACCCGATTATACGATCGAAAATTTTTCTTTGTCAGGGCAGAACCTGGATGTGGCAGGGCAAATTCATATCAAGGATAAGCAACTATTCGGGGCAGAATTTACCAAAGCCAATTTAAGTCGAAACGATGATCTCACATTAAAAGTTATAAGTTCCGGAAAATCCTACCACATAGAAGCATCGGGAAAAAGCTATGACGGGCGTGCGCTAATCCAGCAATTGAGTAAAACACAAAATTCCAATTCAGGTGGAAAGACGGCTATTTCTGTCCATGCGTCAATCGCAAGTCTCGCCGGTTTTTACGGTGAAGAGCTTTCAAATGTAAATGCAACTTACGAAGTAACCGAGCAGAAAGCGGCGCAATTTTCTTTGAGCGGTACAACGCATAATCGTCAATTGATCAACGTTGAAACGCAAAAAAGTTCGGGACATCAAACTGTTACAGCGAGAAGTAATGATGCGGGAGCACTGCTCCGCTTCATGAATTACTACGACAAAATCCGTGGCGGTGTTTTGAAAGCCGATTTGTCGTCGTCTTCCGGACAACCGTTGTCAGGCAGGGTCAGTATCAGAAATTTCGAAGTGGTTGATGAACCCCGTTTGGCCGCAATTGTGTCGTCTCGCCCCAGAGGGGGTGGTAAAAGCTTGAATGAAGCCGTTAAAGGCAAAATCAATAGCTCCAGCATCGGTTTTGACCTTGCCTATGCCCATATTGCGAAAGGCGACAATTACCTTGTCCTCGATCGCGGTGTGTTGAGGGGGCCAACGGTTGGCGCAACCTTTCAGGGCGTTCTTTATGACGTGTCGGGAAATATGTCGATTACCGGTACGTTTATGCCCGCTTATGGCCTGAACCGCTTGTTTGGAGATCTGCCAATTATCGGGCAAGTGTTAGGAAATGGCCGCGATCGGGGATTGATTGGAATCACTTTTAAAATTGAAGGTAAGGCGAAGCACCCGCAAGTGATGGTCAATCCGATTTCCGTTATCGCTCCGGGTATCTTCAGGTCGATATTCGAATTCCAATAAGCCTGAAAAAAATTGAATTTTTGCGTAATTTCCAATGCGTTTAGATGGCTGACTAAATAGTCAACAGTGTTTTTAACGCGGTTTCTATTGCTTTAGTTTAAAATCTTAACGACTAATGAATGAGGTGTTTGCTGCCGCGCCAATTTTGAATTGAAAAACGTTTTTATTTCTCTCCGTTCCAAGCAGACAAGAACAGACGAGCTTGATGAAGCGTTGTCAAAGACAAGAAATGATGCTGCTTCTTGGGCGTGATACCGGCAACAGAAATTGGGTTGTCGGTAAAAATCAGCAATAAACCTTAGGGCGAAATTAGCCGCAGGATTTCGTTAGGACTTATGTTTGCAAACAGTAAATCGGTTACATTGGCTTGACGAGAACATGCTTCTTTTTACCAAATGATAATTTGACGACACCATCGGCGTTGACATCATTTTCTGTAACTAAACGTTTTTCATCCTCCACCAGCACGTCGTTTACACGTACTCCACCACCTTGTACGTGACGCCGCGCTTCGCCGTTCGATTTGGCAAAACCTGCTTTCACCAAAAGAGTGAGTAAACCGATTCCACCTTTAAGCTCGGTTCCCGGAACTTCTATTTTGGGAAGGTCGTGACTGACTTCACCTTCTTCGAATGTTTTACGTGCAGTTTCTGCTGCCTTTTCAGCGGCGTCGCGTCCGTGAAGCATGGCGGTTACTTCTGTCGCCAGTATCTTTTTCACATCATTGATTTCCGACCCTTGGAGAGCTGAAAGCCGTCTTATTTCATCCATAGGTAAAGTTGTATAAAGTTTTAAAAAACGCGAAACATCAGCGTCTTCCGTATTACGCCAATATTGCCAAAAATCATAAGGAGAAAGCATGTCGGCATTGAGCCAGAGTGCACCATTAAGCGATTTTCCCATTTTAGCGCCGGACGCAGTGGTCAATAAAGGCGAAGTTAAAGCGAAAAGCTGGGGGGTATCCATCCGGTGACCCAGATCAATACCGTTTACGATATTACCCCATTGGTCGGAACCTCCCATTTGCATACGAAGACCATATCGTTTATTGAGCTCGACAAAATCATAGGCTTGCAAGATCATATAATTGAATTCGAGAAACGACAGGGAATGCTCTCTATCCATCCGCAGTTTCACTGATTCAAAGGACAACATTTTGTTGACAGAGAAAAAGCGCCCAACATCACGCAGAAATTCAATATAGTTCAAATCTCTAAGCCAGTCGGCGTTGTTGACCATAACTGCATCCGTAACACCGTCGCCAAATTTGATATAATTTGAAAAAACTTTTTTAATACCGGCGATATTGGAGTCGATTTTGTCGACCGTAAGGAGTTTACGTGCCTCGTCTTTAAACGAAGGGTCGCCGATCATACCTGTACCGCCGCCCATAAGGGCTATCGGGCGGTGTCCGGTTTGTTGCAACCAATGGAGCATCATAATCTGGATCAAACTGCCTGCATGAAGGCTTGCTGCGGTTGGATCAAACCCGATGTAACCGGTTACAACTTCCTTTGAAAGGAGATCGTCCAGCCCTTTTTCGTCGGACATTTGGTGGATAAAGCCACGTTCGCTCATCACATTTAGGAAATCGGATTTAAAACCGGCCATCAAACTTTTCCCTGAAAATTCATGCTTGGAAAGCAATATTCAACTGTTTTGTGGGCTTTATCATAGAATATATGTGATTCACAAGGAAACATCGTACGGGAAGCAAGCAATGGGTGCGTTAAAAACGGCAATCGGCCTGATGAGCGGTACATCAATGGACGGAATTGACGCGGCTTTACTTAAAAGTGACGGGCAGAACGAGATCGAAATCATCGGTCATTTATCCTATGCCTATCCTGCGGTTTTCCGAAGCAAATTGAAACAGTCACTTGATAAAGTTGTAGGAGTGACCAAACGCGTAGAGCTTCCGGAAAATGTTTCGAGTTTGGAACGTGAACTTACGCTTGAACATGCAGCGATCGTTGATCAATTGTTGAAAAAATATTCGATCCTGCCTTCCAAAGTCGACCTCGTCGGTTTTCATGGACAAACTATTCTTCATAGACCGGATATCGGATTGACGATCCAATTAGGCGATGGACAGTTACTCGCCAGAAAATGCGGAATCGATGTAGTTTTTGACTTAAGATCAAATGATATGAAGCATGGGGGGGAGGGTGCGCCGCTGGTGCCAGTCTATCATCGGGCATTGGCACAAAAATTAAAGGATAAACTTAATTTTCCTATTGCGTTTATCAATATTGGCGGAATTTCCAACCTGACTTTTGTCGGGAAAGATAATGAACTTTATGCTTTTGATTGCGGACCTGGTAATGGTCTGATTGATCAGTGGATGTTTTTAAAAACCGGAAGCTTGATGGATCGCAATGGCGAGGCAGGTCTACGTGGAACTGTTGATGAAAAAATTGTTAACAGCTACGCCAATCATCCGTTTTTTAGCAATAAAAAGCCTGGTTCGCTTGATTGGCGTAGTTTTAAACCATTATTAAATGACGCTATTTCCTTGGAAGATGGAGCGGCATCGCTGAGCTTCATAACGGCCTATGGAATCGTCAATTCTTTCCGGCATCTACCGATGTTGCCAAAAACACTTGTCGTTTCGGGAGGTGGCGTTCATAACGGTGCAATTATGAAGGCTTTGAAACAACTTACGCAAAAAAACGGAGTCATCATATTAACAGCCCGTTCACTTGGCCTTTGCTCTGATTTTCTGGAAGCAGAGGCATGGGCCTATCTTGCAATAAGATCAATCTATCAATTGCCTATCACCTTTCCCACAACGACAGGTTGCGATCGACCACGATCGGGTGGCAAATTGGCGCGGCATCCGGTTCGAGCATGACAATATAATTGACGCGATGGGGCTGTGTTAAAAACGGGCTCACGTGATGGTGGACGTCGTTTATAAGATTGTTTGCGAGGCTTTCTTAAAAAATACATTGACGATGTTTGAGCAAGAAAAACTTGTGATTAAAACACGTCTTCGGGGCTTTAAAGCACCACTATCAATTTAAGGAAAGAACAGAGCGAAATAAAAAAAGCTTTTGCCAAATTTTGCAAAAGCCTTTTTGAACTCGTTAATTCATTTGACAATAGACGGTGCAAGATCGTCTGAAACTTGAAAATTTATCTCAAACGTTTCATGCGCGGTTCAGCCAATTCTCCATTAAGACGCCGATCAAGATAGTTGGCGCAATCATCAATGAGTTCGTCGACCTGACCGGAAAAAAAGTGGTTCGCACCCTCAAGAATTTGTTGTGTAATTGTAATTCCCTTTTGTGTTTTAAGCTTGTCGACAAGCCCTTGAACGTCTTTCGCCGGGGCGACACGATCGGCATCGCCGTGGATGATCAACCCAGAAGAAGGACAAGGCGCGAGAAAAGAAAAATCATATAGATTAGGCTGAGGGGCAACCGATATGAACCCTTCGATTTCGGGGCGTCGCATCAAAAGCTGCATGCCAATCCACGCACCGAATGAATAACCCGCAACCCAGCAATTTTTTGAATCAGGGTGCAGTGCTTGAACCCAATCTAGTGCAGCGGCTGCATCGGATAACTCGCCAGCTCCATGGTCGAATTCACCTTGACTGCGCCCGATACTGCGGAAGTTAAAACGCAATGTTGTAAAGCCGCGTTGCTGGAACATGTAAAAAAGGTCGTAAACGATTTTGTTATTCATCGTCCCGCCGAATTGCGGATGGGGGTGGAGAATAATGGCTATAGGAGCATTTTTTTCCGGCGAGGGTTGATAACGGCCTTCAAGGCGACCCGCAGGACCATTGAAAATGACTTCAGGCATCAAGTACTCCTTACTATATCAGCTTGAACGTTCCATTTTTTGCAGAAAAGGATATTGGCAAATTCAAACTGTTTCGAATGTTTAAATGTATCTTGGCTTTAGATAGTCTGTAATGGGTGCACTTTTCAAGGAAATTGCGCTATGGATGCGTTTGAAATAATAAAAATTACGAGGCCTCATATGTCATCTTCAAGATGCTATCTCGATTATAATGCTACAACGCCTTTGTCAGACGCAGCGCGCGACGCTCTTGTGAGCGCCCTTGATGTCTATGGCAATCCTTCATCTGTCCATCAGGAAGGGCGTGCCGCAAAAGCCTTGCTTGAAAAAGCACGGCGGCAGGTTGCCCACCGTCTTCATACCGAGCCGGATCACGTTGTGTTTACTTCCGGTGCGACAGAAGCAGCAATGACACTCCTTACACCCGATTACAAAATGGGTCGTTCGGATGTTCATTTTTCCAAAGTTTATATAGGCGCAACGGAACATCCGTGCATAGGCAAGGGCGGGCGTTTTGCAAAAGACCAGCAGGTAATTATCGGTGTTGACGAAAATGGCGTCATCAATTTGGACGAGCTTCAAAGGAAACTTTCCAAACACAATAAATCGGAAGGTCTGCCGATGGTTGCTATTCAAGCAGCCAATGGCGAAACAGGCGTCATTCAGCCAGTGAGGAAAATTGCCGATATCGTCAAACAAGCTGGTGGCGTTCTTGTTGTCGACATTGTTCAATATATAGGTAAACTCCCCGTAGATGTTGCAAGTTTCGGGGGGGATTTCTTTATCGTTGCAGCGCACAAAATCGGCGGATCGAAAGGCATTGGTGCCTTTATTGCCACGGGAAGTGCCCTTATGCCCCAAGCGTTGATATTGGGTGGGGGACAGGAAAAAGGCTTCCGGTCCGGTACGGAGTCAATCCCGCTCATAGCCGCTTTCGGTGCAGCGATGGAACAAAAACCAACAAATCAGGATTTAGATCATGCGAAAGCGCTTCAGATGCGACTGGAACACGGGTTGCATCGATTGAGTAACAATCTTGTTATTTTCGGAGAAAAATCACCGCGTTTACCGAACACAACCTATTTTGCTGTCGACGGGTTAAAGGCTGAAACTTTGCAAATCGGCTTTGACCTTGCCGGATTTGCGGTTTCGGCCGGGTCGGCCTGTTCATCGGGAAAAGTAAAACAAAGTGGCGTTCTCTCTGCAATGGGGTGTCATGTACCAGATGGAGCAATTCGCGTTTCTACGGGTAAACACACAAGCTTGAAAAACATCGACGATTTTCTTTCGGCTTTTGAAAAAATTATCCGGAATTCGAAAAATTGAAAAACAACACTTGAAATCCTCTTTAGAACTGTTTTAAACAAAGTCAAATAAGCTTGACTAGATTTATCATGTTTTTCATTGAAGTCCGGCGACTGAAACCCTAAATCAGGTTATGCTTATTTTGGTATAATCGTAACTGCCGGTTTTTGACCCGGCCAGGAGGGAGACGCCCATGCCTGCAGTGCAGGAAACTATAAGTCAGGTCCGTGAAATTGACGTTGACCAGTATAAATATGGTTTTGAAACCAAAATCGAGGCGGATAAGGCCCCGCTAGGGCTTAACGATGATATTATCCGTTTGATCTCAGCAAAAAAGCAAGAGCCGGAATGGATGTTGGAATTGCGGCTCAAAGCATTCCATCATTGGCTGACGATGGAAGAGCCCCACTGGGCAAGGCTGGAAATCCCAAAGATAGATTTTCAGTCTATTTCATATTATTCGGCACCTAAAAGTCAAAATGCTCCGAAGTCGCTTGACGAAGTTGATCCCGCATTGCTCAATACTTACGAGAAACTCGGGATCCCATTAAAAGAACAAGAAATTCTCGCGGGTGTAAGAAAGCAGGCAGAACCTTCAAAATTGGACGATAACGTCTATGCCTCGGGTCGCGTTGCGGTTGATGCAGTGTTTGATTCCGTTTCTGTCGTAACGACGTTCAAAAAAGAGTTGATACGCTCGGGCGTTATATTCTGCTCGATATCGGAAGCAATACGTGAGCATCCCGATCTGATAAAG
Source organism: uncultured Bartonella sp. (assembly GCF_946479275.1). Lineage (GTDB taxonomy): Bacteria > Pseudomonadota > Alphaproteobacteria > Rhizobiales > Rhizobiaceae > Bartonella. Next base: position 337,083 of record NZ_CAMLFE010000001.1, on the reverse strand, counting down.
CAGTATCTCGGCTCGGTAGTTCCTGCCGGCGATAATTTTTATGCAGCACTCAATGCGGCAGTCTTTACCGATGGGTCCTTTATTTATGTTCCCAAAGGCGTTCATTGTCCGATGGAGCTATCGACTTATTTTCGTATTAACGAACGCAATACTGGTCAATTCGAACGCACATTGATTATCGCCGATGAAGGCGCCTATGTATCCTATCTAGAAGGTTGTACAGCGCCGCAACGCGACGAGAACCAGCTGCATGCAGCGGTTGTCGAACTCATTGCCCAGAAAGATGCAGAAATAAAATATTCAACCGTCCAGAACTGGTATCCGGGTGATAAAGACGGCAAAGGCGGGATTTTCAATTTCGTTACTAAGCGTGGTGATTGTCGCGGTGACAATTCAAAAATTTCCTGGACACAGGTTGAAACTGGCTCGGCGATAACCTGGAAATATCCTTCATGTCTGTTACGGGGGGATAATACGCGCGGTGAATTCTATTCCATTGCAGTTTCCAATGGACACCAGCAGATCGATTCAGGAACAAAGATGATCCATCTTGGAAAAAACACATCAAGCCGTGTTATTTCCAAAGGCATTTCAGCAGGATTTTCCAATAACACTTATCGTGGACAAATCTCGGCCCATCGCAAAGCGGCTAATGCCCGTAATTTCACCCAATGTGACAGCCTGTTGATCGGCAATAATTGTGGTGCCCACACAGCACCTTACATTGAAGCGAAAAACGCGACGGCAAAATTCGAGCACGAGGCCACTACGTCAAAGATTTCCGAAGATCAATTGTTTTACGTTATGCAGCGGGGCATTCCGGAAGAAGAAGCGATTGCTCTTATTGTAAATGGCTTTGTCAAAGAAGTTATTCAGGAATTACCGATGGAATTTGCTGTTGAAGCGCAAAAGCTTATCGGTATCAGTCTTGAAGGTAGTGTCGGCTAACTGAAGCTGTTGTTTTTTGTTGGGGGCCTTATCAGTGTCCGCAAAATAGGATTTAAAAATGTTAGAAATTAAAAATCTCCATGCACGTATAGCCGAAACCAAGACAGAGATTCTTCATGGTCTGGATTTGACAATCCACGATGGCGAAGTTGCAGCAATTATGGGACCGAATGGTTCCGGTAAATCAACGCTTTCATATATTCTTGCCGGCCGTGACGATTATGAGGTGACGGACGGAGAAGTGATCTTTAACGGAAAGTCGCTTCTTGATATGGATCCGGCAGAACGCGCGGCAACCGGTGTGTTTTTGGCTTTCCAATATCCAATGGAAATACCGGGTGTTGCGACAATGGAATTTTTGAAAGTCGCAATGAATTGCCAGAGAAAAGCTCGCGGTGAAGAAGAATTGAAAGTGCCCGAATTCTTGAAAAAAGTAAAAGCGGGCGTTGCTGAACTCGAGATGGATATGAGCATGCTCAAGCGTCCGCTCAATGTCGGTTTTTCGGGTGGTGAAAAAAAGCGCGCAGAAATACTCCAGATGCTGTTGCTGGAGCCCAAACTTTGTATTCTTGACGAGACAGATTCAGGCCTTGATATTGATGCATTGAAAATTGTGGCAAACGGCGTTAATGCTTTGCGTTCTCCGGATCGTTCGTTCATGGTCATAACCCACTATCAAAGACTTCTGGACTATATTGTGCCGGATACTGTGCACGTTCTCTATAAAGGTAAAATCATCAAGACTGGCGATAAGACATTGGCGATGCAGCTCGAACAAACGGGTTATGCCGACATTATCGACAAGGCAGAAGCGGAGGAAGAACATGAGTGAAACCTCCAAAGTCGATAAAAAACCGGAGATGACCGCTGCAGAACAGGCAATAGTTGATATTTTTGGTCAAAAACTGGGTGATTTTCCTGGAAATAGCGAGGTCATGTCAACGCGTGATAGCATAGTCGAGCAGTTCAAACGTGTGGGCATTCCTTCCAGAAAACGCGAATATTGGCATTATACGGATTTGCGTACCTTGTTGAAGACAGTTCCGAACTTCAGTGATGAAGGTGACGGATTATCTTGCGACCCGCTTCTACCTAAGGGCTCTGTATATGCCATATTCAACGGCAAAACACTTGATGCTCCACAAGTGCAATCGATCACGGCAAAACGCGTGGCCGATGAACTTGCTAACGAGCACTTCACCCTGAAGCCGGATATTTCAGACGATGATTTTGTTGACCAGATCAATACCGCTTTTGTTAGTGATGGTTGGCTTCTCGAAGTAGCTGACGGCGCGAAAATTCCTGATCCGATTGAATTGCAAATGATCAGTCCCAGTGGTCAAGCGCATGCCTATTCCCAAATTAAAGTAGGAAACAATAGTTCTGTTACGTTCATTGAAAGACAATTGGGTGGAGAAAAGTCCACATTTGTAACTTCCGTGCAAGACCTCAAAATAGGCGAGGGCGCAGATGTAACCTGGATTATCATTCGTGATCGTGGTTTCGATGCGACGCAGTTTTCCAAGTTTCTCGCAAATCTTGATAAGAAAGCAAAACTGACCCTTTACATCGTTAATATCGCAAGTGAGTTGAACCGGCAGGAAATAGACATCGAGATGCCGGGCGAGGGAGGGAACTTCCAATTGAGGACGATCAATCTCCTTGCAGGCGCCAGTCATAGCGACGTTACAATGTTTGTCCGTCACATTGGCGAAGATACTGTTTCGACCGAAATTGTCCGCAATGTCGTAGCTGATAAGGCAAGAGGTGCGTTTCAGGGCATGATCAAGGTTTCCAGAGAAGCCCAGAAAACGGATGCCCGGATGACGTGCAACAGTCTTATATTGTCGGATGACGCAGAATTCGATTCGAAACCCGAGCTTGAAATTTTTGCCGATGATGTTGCTTGCGGACACGGTTCCACGGTTGCGGAGATCGATCACGAACAACTCTTTTATCTGATGGCACGCGGTATCGAAGAATCTGTTGCTCGTGGTTTGCTGGTAAAGGCTTTTGTCTCCCAATTGATTGATGACGTGGAAAACGATCAAATGAAAGACATCATTGTTGCTCTCATTGATCAATGGTTGGAAAAGCACCTTTAAGAAGGAATAATGATGACAGACCAAACGTCTTCGTCTTTTGATATCAATCAAATACGGTGTGATTTTCCGATTCTTGATCGGAAAATCTACGGTAAACGTCTTGCTTATCTTGATAATGCTGCTTCGGCTCAAAAGCCGAGGCAGGTACTGGAGGCTATGGACGAGGTCTATCGGACAAGCTATGCCAATGTTCATCGCGGCCTTCATTTTTTGTCGAACACTGCAACCGAGCTTTATGAAAAAGCCAGAGAAAGCGTTCGTAAATTCATGAATGCTTCATCCCATGATGAAATTGTCTTTACCAAAAACGCGACTGAAGCCATCAATACTGTTGCATATGGATATGGAATGCCGCGTTTTTCGGAAGGTGACGAAATTGTTTTGACGATTATGGAACATCATTCCAATATCGTTCCTTGGCATTTTATTCGCGAAGTTAAGGGCGTAAAGCTTGTTTTCGTGCCGGTTGACGACGATGGAGTTCTCCATTTGGAGGATTTTGAAAAGGCGCTGACTGAAAAGACGAGACTTGTAGCAGTCACCCACATGTCTAACACCCTTGGCACAGTGCCACCGATCAAAGAGATGATAAAGGCTGCTCATGAGCGGAATATTCCGGTTTTGATCGACGGGGCTCAAGGATCCGTTCACTTGACCGTCGATGTGCAAGACCTCGATTGCGACTGGTATGTAATGACTGGACACAAGCTTTACGGGCCAACAGGTATCGGTGTTCTTTACGGCAAAAAAGATCGACTGCAAGAGATGCACCCGTTTCAGGGCGGTGGCGAGATGATTGAAGACGTGAGTGTTGACAAGATCACTTATAACGAACCGCCTCATCGCTTTGAAGCAGGAACTCCGCCAATTGTGCAGGCTATCGGAATGGGTGTTGCTCTCGAATATATTATGTCGAAAGATCGTAAAGCTCTTGAGGCTCACGAGAAAGCACTGACGGCCTATGCTCATGAACGGCTCGGGGCGATCAATTCGTTGCGCATTTTCGGGCGTGCTCCTAATAAAGGTGGCATCATCTCGTTCCAACTCGAAGGAATTCATCCCCACGATGTCTCAATGTATATTGACCGTCAGGGAGTAGCCGTGAGAGCAGGAACGCATTGTGCCCAACCGCTCCTTAATCGCTTTCATGTAACATCAACATGTCGTGCATCTTTTGCAATGTATAATGATCGCGATGATGTCGATCAGCTTGCCGAAGCTTTGGAAAAGGCAAGGAGGTTTTTCAATGAGTGATTCCGACAACAAAATTCATACTGCCGAGCCGGTAGGTGATTGGGGCGATCATGTTGTTGCAGCAAACACTTCAACGATTCCACCTGCCGAACTTGATCGTATGACGGACGATATCATCAATGCTTTGAAAACGGTCTTCGACCCCGAAATTCCGGCAGATATTTACGAGCTGGGGCTAGTGTACAAGATCGATATTGAGGATGATCGCACTGTAAAAATAGATATGACGTTGACCGCGCCGGGATGTCCGGTCGCAGGCGATATGCCGAGCTGGGTTGAAAATGCAGTGGGCGCGGTAGAGGGCGTTTCGCATGTCGAGGTCAATATGACATTTGATCCACCTTGGACGCCGGATAGAATGTCCGAAGAAGCCCAGATTGCGCTTGGCTGGTATTAACCACTTTTGGCTTGATAATAATTGCTGCACGAGAACAGCATATTGAATTTTTCAGCTATATTCCGTTTTGGCCTTTTGATTGAAAATAAAGTTGTGCTTATACAATTGAAGCCGGAAGAAGCGCCTCTTTATAATCAAAAGTTCAATAAAGCCGATAGTCTCGGTGGGTTCCATTATTTAGATATAGATAAACGCTATTTAGGCATTAAGGGTAAACAAGTGGAAAAGATGGAATTTTAGCCAGTAAAACCGACATGGTTTTTCCTTTCGGGCGTGATTTTGGAACTTTAAACTATTCGAAAATAACAATATTTCTGTTTTATCGGGAGTTATCATCCGGTGTTTTGTGAAGGAAAATATTTTTTCCGAATGTGTAACCGGTTTCAATCGATTTATTTCCGAATTTGGCACGAAGTTTATCCATCGCAGTTTCGGCTACAGCGCGTTTGTGCTGATATGGATCGAGAAGATCATTATCATTAAAATGAGAAGCTTTTGATAATTGTTGGACACCTATACCGAGTAGCCGGAATTTTGTTCCATCAAGCTCCTTCTGTAATAACCGCAGTCCCGCGCGAAAAATGCGGTCAGCAGTTTGTGTAGGGTCATTAAGGCTTTGGTTGCGTGTTCGCGTTTTGAAATCTTTGGTCTTTAACTTCAAAACAACAGTTTGTCCGGCGATTTCACTTGTCTTCAGTCGTGCTGAAACTTTTTCAGACAACATTCTTAAAACCGGTATCAGATCTTCGGCATTTGATAAATCGCTCATGAAGGTTGTTTCGGAAGATATGCTCTTCATTTCTCGTTCGGGTTGAACCAGCCGACTATCTTTTCCGTGTGACAACCGATAAAGACGCTGCCCCATTTGCCCATAATGTTTGATTAGGAGCGCTTCATCCAACTGTTGAAGTTCACCCACTGTACTAATTCCGTCATGGGATAATCTTTGCGCCAATGCAGTACCGACACCCCATATTTTTGTTACAGGTTGTTTTGCAAGAAACGAGAGTGCTTCATGTTCTCCGATGATTGAAAAACCACGTGGTTTATCAAGATCGGATGCAATTTTTGCCAGAAATTTGCAATAAGACAAACCGATAGAGACAGTAACACCGATTTCTTGTTCGATACGTTTTGCAAAACGTGCAAGCGTATATGAGGCCGGTGCCTTATGAAGTTTTTCAGTACCACGCATATCCAGAAACGCCTCGTCTATAGAAATTGGTTCGACAAGTGGCGTCAATTCGAACATAAGTTGACGGATTTCCCGTCCTATGCGGGCATATTTTGTAATATCGGGGGGAATGACTATCGCATCAGGGCAAAGTTCCAGTGCCTTGAACATTGGCATTGCCGAGTGTACGCCCGAAATTCTCGCGATATAACAGGCAGTAGAAACCACCCCGCGTTTGCTGCCTCCTACAATAACCGGTTTATTGCGCAGCTCAGGATGATCCCGCTTTTCAACGGAAGCGTAAAATGCGTCGCAATCAATATGCGCCAATGTAAGAGAATAAAGTTCACGATGGCGGATAAGCCGCGGTGAACCACATTGCTCGCAACGTTTATTGAACTTGTGCTGAATGGATAAACAATCCCGACAAAAACCATATTCTGGTTGATTAAACGGGGTTATAGCCATATAGGTTGTTCTCCACCAGGAAGAAAGTTGACAGCCTCACCGATAGATTGTGGGGGGTAACCGGACCGTTCCGAGAAAGCCATGAGCGTCGGTTCATGTGCCAATATGAATTGCAATACACCGGCAAGGAAACCTTTCGACGCTGCCGCCTGACGGATATCGGAAGCATTTATTCCTGTGATATTTAAAAAACGTGGCATAAGCTCTGGATCGTTCGCAATAAACAATAATGCGGAGACCGCTAATTCTTCAGCTTCTTCACGATTGGTTATCAGTTTTTTCATATCATTTAGCCAAGTAGTAACCATAATGAGTTTACTCTTATAGTTGCAAAGCTGGAAGAGCGGAGATTATAGGATGCCAAAAAAAGTTATGATCGTGGAAGATAACGAACTCAATATGAAATTGTTCCACGATCTTGTTGAAGCCTGTGGTTATGAAACGGTTGAAACCCGCAGTGGTTTGGCTGCATTGGATCTGGCTCGACAAAACAAACCCGGCCTTATTTTAATGGATATCCAATTACCTGAAGTTTCCGGAATTGACGTCATCAAACAATTAAAAGCAGACGATGAACTGAAATCTATACCGGTCGTTGCTGTCACTGCCTTTGCAATGAAGGGCGACGAGGAAAGAATCAGAGCAAGTGGTTGCGAAGATTATATGTCAAAGCCGATATCGGTTGTTAATTTCATGGCTATGATCAAGCGATTTCTCGGATGAGATACTCTCGTCACGACTTTTTAATTCGATAGATTAAAGAAACAAAAAAGCCCCGCAAAAACGGGGCTCTTTTGTAAAACAAAATAGAAATCAACGTTTCGAGAACTGGAAAGAACGACGGGCTTTTGCCTTACCGTATTTCTTACGTTCAACAACGCGGCTATCACGTGTGAGGAAGCCACCTTTTTTCAGTACCGAACGCAGACCAGGTTCGAAATAGGTTAACGCTTTTGAAATGCCGTGACGAACGGCACCGGCCTGACCAGAAAGCCCACCACCGGCAACAGAAGCAATGATGTCAAACTGACCATCGCGATTTGCAGCAAGAATCGGCTGACGCAAAATCATCTGCAAGACAGGGCGTGCAAAATATTTGTCAAAATCTTTACCGTTAACGACAATTTTTCCGCTACCCGGTTTTATCCAAACGCGTGCAATAGCGTCTTTACGTTTACCTGTAGCATAGGAACGTCCTTGAGCGTCAAGCTTACGTTCATGAACAGGAGCTTCCGGTGCTGCAGGAGCTACAACCGTTTCGGTTGCCGCACCAAGCTCAGAAAAAGAACTAATCTCGGCCATAATTAAGCAATCCTTTTATTTTTACGGTTGAGTGCGCCAACATTGATGACTTCAGGTTGCTGGGCTTCATGAGGATGTTTTGTTCCAGCATAGACACGCAAATTTTTCATCTGCCGACGGCCAAGAGGACCACGCGGAATCATGCGTTCAACAGCTTTCTCGATAACTCTTTCAGGAAAACGTCCTTCAAGAATTTGGCGGGCTGTGCGTTCTTTGACGCTGCCGATATATCCGGTATGCCAGTAATATTTTTTGTTATGAAGTTTTTTGCCAGTCAAAACGACTTTGTCGGCATTGATTACGATAACATTATCACCATCATCAACATGAGGTGTATAAGTTGGTTTGTGTTTACCGCGTAACCGGTTGGCTACCAGTGTGGCAAGACGACCTAAAACAAGGTTTTCTGCGTCAATAATGACCCATTTCTTGGCCACTTCAGCGGGCTTTTGTGAAAAAGTTGCCATTGAAGCTTTCCTTTTTAAAATCCCATGTTGAACAAGGGCGTTTTTTGTTGCTTAATGTTGTGGTGAGTTTACCACAACTTAATGTGCCATCCATGACACGTGCGTGCTTCTTATAAGGTTAGAGCAATTACGTCAATCAAAAAAATTGCATCAATTGAAAAATAAGTCAATATTTCCAATATTTTGCGGTAGAGGTATTATTATACCGCATCGTATTGGAATTCTGTCAGTAAAGGATATTATCAGGGTATTCGCAACGATATTGTCGGGCTATAGGGGAATAGCTAAAAGGTTTTCATTGAGCGCTCACATGCATCGCTGTACCAGTCGTTAAAAACATCGGATATGAATTTGAACATATTTGTTCAGCTTGGCCGTTTAGTAGACGGCCATGTTTCAGACGAATGATGCGTCAAATGTGCACTCGAACCTTGTTTATATGTCTCGGCCAAATACATATTTATTAGGGGTTTGGTGGAGTATCGACGGGAGAAGCATTTTAAAAAAAATAAATCAAATTATTAAAAAATAACTCCATTATATTGTTATATAAAGTAAATTAGAAATATGTTTGGGTGAAATACGATGAATGACATTTCAACCTTGGTTTATTTTAACGAGATTGGCGGTTGAGTGATGGCCACGATACGTTGGATTAATTAGTAACTACACAGTCGTGTTTTTGGTTCTGGATAATATCTAAAACAGCCGTCTGAATGATAAATTGCCTAACTTGCGGAAGAAAGCGGAATGAACAGATGAACGGGTGTAGGATCAACTGCGAAGCATAAGGGTATGTTTCTTGCCGAAAATGCTGAACGGACGGGTGGTGGAGATAGTGAATTGAGAGATATTTACTCTTTACATTAGACAAGGAATTTTATGTCGCCCGCATGTCATTACCGTCAGTCTTGCGCTTTTAGGCTATGATTTTCATGCATGAAGTTCATTTATTAGATTCGATAAATGGCAGTCCATTCTGCTGATTTAATACGTTATTAAAATAATAAGTCGCTAAAAGCAGATAAATCAATTTTAATCACACGATTGAAAACTCCCGATGTCATCAATTCATGTAGTGTTTATAAGAACAAATGCACGACTTTGTTTGTAGCCGACAGGTTTGGGTGCTTGGTTGTGTTAGGCGAAAAGCTACCAATAAAATGCAACCAAGCACATTATATCAATTAAAAATCTCCTAGTATGTCGAGTAATGGGGTTTTGATAGAAAAACGTGATCGGCTTTTTACTTCCGAACACTCCCGATCTGACAGGCTGCTAATGTCAGGGTAAATAATTATCGCGACGAAACGAATTGCGGGATAAAAACAGTGACAATTCGGGGATTAGAGAAATTGTTTTCTTGTGCCTATACGCCGGTTCTTCTAGCTTCTTTGCAACAAAGATAGTTCAAGATGCTTTATGGAGAAGCAAATGACAAAAGTAAAACCGGGAATAGAAACATTAGCAGTTCATGCGGGAACCGCTCCGGATCCGACAACAGGTGCCAGGATCACCCCCATTTATCAGACCACAGCCTATGTGTTCAAGGATGCAGATCAAGCAGCAAACCGATTTGCCTTGACAGAACCCGGAAATATTTATGGACGTATCACAAATCCGACACAGGCGGTGTTGGAAGAAAAAGTTGCAGCACTGGAGGGCGGTACGGCCGCCTTGGCAACAGCATCCGGTCATGCTGCAGAATTTCTTACATTTCACACGCTTATGGAACCCGGAGAAAATTTTGTTGCTGGACGGCAGCTTTATGGCGGATCGATCAACCAATTCTCAAATGCTTTCAAGTCTTTTAACTGGCAAGTCCGTTGGGCCGATAGCGAAGAACCCGAGACGTTCGCGAAACAAATCGACGATAAGACGCGCGCAATCTATATTGAGAGTTTTGCCAATCCGGGTGGAATTGTGGTGGATATCGAAGCAATTGCGAAAATTGCTCACGCTCATGGTGTGCCGCTCATTGTCGACAATACGCTTGCAACGCCTTATCTACTCCGCCCGATTGAACATGGAGCCGATATTGTTATCCATTCGCTAACAAAATTTATCGGTGGTCATGGTAATTCTATGGGTGGTCTTCTTGTCGATGGCGGAACTTTTGATTGGGGAAAATCGGGGCACTATAAAAAATTGACCGAACCACGTCCCGATTATGCTGGCCTTGTGATCTATGAAGCCACGGGGAATGCCGCTTTTGCAACGGCTGCACGCGTCTTGGGTATGCGCGATTTCGGTCCAACTATTTCTCCATTCAATGCATTTTTAATTTTGACAGGCGCTGAAACTTTGCCGCTGCGTATGCAAAAACATAGTGATAATGCTTTGGCTGTGGCGCAATATCTGGAGAAGCAGAAAAAGGTTTCATGGGTAAACTACGCCGGTTTGCCAAGCAATAAATATCATAAGCTTCAGCAACATTATGCGCCAAAAGGTGCAGGTTCTGTTTTCACTTTCGGTGTCAAAGGCGGATATGAAGCAGGCGTGAAATTTGCTTCTTCACTGAAATTGTTCTCACTTTTGGCAAATATTGGAGACACGAGATCGCTTGTTATCCATCCGGCTTCGACCACTCATCGCCAATTGATCGACAGTCAAAAAATTGCTGCCGGTGCCGGTCCGGACGTTGTCCGTTTGTCTATCGGTATAGAAGATGTGAAGGACATTATTGGTGATATCGAACAGGCATTGGATAAAATTTGACAGTAAAGATATTATCGTAAAAGGGGGGAAGGCCTTCAGAGGTGAAAAACACTTCTGAAGGTCTTTTTAATTTATTTTGCTACGTGGATATATCTGAACACTAAAGGAAATTTGAATTTGTTCGTCGCTTTGACGGGCTTTTTGTTGTATCAGATTAATCATGTTAGAGACCGAACAAAATTTTTTAGGCGTCGCCCAATCTGCACTCGGACGGAGATGGATTCCAAGCCTTGATCGGGAAGGGGTGAATAATGCTCTCGCTATGTCGCAAAAATTCGGTATAGCAGAGCCTCTGGCACGGGTTCTTGCCGCGCGTTCGGTTCCCGAAGAAGAAGTCTTGAATTATCTCGACCCGACTTTGAAGGCATTGACACCTGATCCGGAAACTTTTGTAGACATGGAAAAAGCAACAGAGCGGATTGTTCAAGCGATTGACCACAAAGAAAAAGTTGCGATTTTCGGTGACTATGATGTCGATGGCGCGTGTTCCTCTGCTATTCTGTATCAATTTTTGACGTTTTTTGGTCTCGATGCGGAAATCTACATACCGGACCGCATCGTTGAAGGTTATGGCCCCAATCCGCAAGCTATGAAAATGTTGGCTGATAACGGTGCAAGTTTGATCGTCACGGTGGATTGTGGAGCAAATAGTCCCGAGGCCATAAAAGCCGCGCGTGAAAAAGGTGTCGATGTCGTTGTACTCGATCATCACCAGATGGGTGAAATCCATAAGGAAGCCTATGCACTCGTTAACCCGAACCGTACGGACGACCGCTCGGGACAAGGATATCTTTGTGCGGCCGGTCTTGTGTTTATCACAGTTGCGTGGACGTTAAAAAAAATCAGACAGCAAGGAAAACATCACAATCTTCCGGATATTCTTTGTTATCTTGATCTTGTAGCACTTGCGACTGTTTGTGATGTCGTGCCGCTCGTTGGCGTGAACAGGGCTTTCGTTACAAAGGGGCTAAAAGTTGCGCGTATGATGACCAATCCTGGCATTGCCGCGCTTTCACGCGTTGCCAGAATTGGTGAGCCACTTAATGTGTTTCATCTTGGTTTTTTACTTGGGCCGCGGATAAATGCGGGAGGCAGAATTGGCGATCAGGCGCTTGGAGCGCACCTGTTAACCACTAAAACCGAAGGCGAGGCCAATGCTATCGCGGAAGAACTCAATTCTCTCAATCAGGAAAGACAGGCTATAGAAGCAAAGCAACTTTTGGAAGCAGAAGGAGATCTGCAATCGTTAAAACTTGACGAAAGTCCAAGTGTGATCGTTGTTTCTCACGAAGGGTGGCACCCCGGTATCGTCGGAATTCTTGCAGCCAGATTGAAAGAAAAATTCAGGTGTCCGGCTTTTGCAATAGCAATCAAAGCTGATGGCAGTGCCACCGGTTCCGGGCGTTCGATTGCCGGAGTTAATCTCGGAGAACTGGTGCGGGAAGCTGTCGAATTGAAGCTGTTAGAAAAGGGCGGGGGACATGCGATGGCCGCAGGCGTCACAATTTTAAAGAGCAAAATAGACGAATTCCGGAAATGGCTTGAGCAGAAATTGTCGGACAAAGTCAATGATTTGCATGCCCACGAAACATTGTCGATAGATGGGCTTTTATCGGCCTCAGGGGCTACAAAAGAACTTTATGACATGATTGAAAAAGCCGGCCCCTTCGGATCCGGAAATCCGCTGCCAATCTTTGTATTGTCGTCTCACCGTCTATCGGATGTAAGAGAAGTGGGCAACGGGCATCTGTTGATGTCGCTATCAAATATTGAAGGGAAAAAACTGAAAGCCATCGCATTTCGCGCTGTAGGTACTAATCTCGGGGACTTTTTGATGGCGCATCTTGGAAAAAACATTCATATTGCGGGTAATCTGAACCTTAATTATTGGAACGGTCAGGCAACCCCTCAATTGCGTGTGATCGACGCAGCTGAACTTGAATAAAGCAAAAATTTATCCGAATATGTTGCAACGTGAAAAGTTTTCAATTGTCGGGAAATGACTATTTCGCGACGTAGTCTTAAATAAATTTAATTTTGTGTAAACTCCTTACATGTAAAAATTAATAAAATAAGTTAGTTGAAACAATATTTAAGTAAAGTAAAACGGTTTTAAATTACGAAAAATTGGTATTTTAGAAAAAATTATATTTATAAATTATGATAACTGTTATAATTATATTTTAAAATATGAATTATCGAAGAATAGCGATGTGCTTTAAATAAATATTTTCCGAACGTACGCTGCATAAACCGTTCATGTTGTGTCGCTGTAATTTTAAATGAGTATTGGATTGAGACAGATCTAGCTTGGGTACAAAATTAAATGTTCATTCAAAATGTTTGACATCAAAAAAATGAAAATCAAACCATAAAATTTCAATTTTAATCGTGTGAGATTTCAACGACGCTTTAAAAGATTTTTATAGACAGTCTTATTGGTGTCGTTCACCTGAACGTTGAATTTTCCAATAAATCATCAAATATCGAGATTATCAGCAAATTCCGCATTTTCTTGTATGAAACGAAAACGCGCTTCAGGCTTTGAACCCATAAGATCCTCGACAACCTTTTTGGTTTCCTGGTTATTTTCGCTATCGATGTCGACTCGCAATAAGGTACGATTTTTCGGATCCATGGTCGTTTCTTTAAGCTGATCCGAACGCATTTCTCCTAAACCTTTGAACCGGCCGATTTCGATTTTTCCTCGGCCGGTAAATTTTGTCTTCAGCAGTTCATCCTTATGGGCATCATCCCGCGCATAGGCAACATTACCGCCTTGAGAAATGCGATAGAGAGGCGGAACTGCAAGAAAAAGATGTCCTTTTTTGATAAGTTCGGGCATCTCCTGATAAAAAAAGGTAATCAGGAGAGAGGCAATGTGGGCACCGTCGACATCGGCGTCTGTCATGATGATAATGCGATCATACCTCAGATCACCTTCCTTGTATTTTGAATGCGTGCCACAACCCAGTGCCAATATAAGATCGGATATTATCTGGTTATTGCTCAACTTGTCACGGCCGGCACTGGCAACATTAAGGATCTTTCCGCGTAAGGGTAAAACCGCTTGAGTTGCGCGATTTCGAGCCTGTTTTGCCGAACCACCGGCTGAATCACCTTCAACGAGGAATAATTCCGCTCCCGCTGCAGAATTATGTGTGCAATCGGCCAGCTTTCCTGGAAGGCGTAACTTCCGCACTGCAGTTTTGCGACTAACTTCTTTCTCCTGACGCCTTTTCAATCGTTCCTCGGCTCTATCAACAACCCAATCAAGAAGTTTGGTGGCTTCCTGAGGGGAATTGGCAAGCCAGTGATCAAACGGATCACGAATCGCGTTTTCGACAATTCGTTGCGCTTCGACAGTCGCCAAACGGTCTTTGGTTTGCCCAACAAACTCCGGTTCACGGATAAAGACCGAAAGCATCACAGCAGCCGATATCATCACGTCATCGGTGGTGATCACTGAAGCCCGTTTATTACCTGTCAATTCGGCATAAGCCTTTAATCCGCGTAGAAGAGCTTGTTTCAAACCTGCTTCATGGGTACCACCTTCACCTGTTGGTATCGTGTTGCAGTAGGAATGGATAAAGCCGTCACCACCGTACCACGTAATTGCCCATTCAACAGAACCATGGCCACCGCGCTGTTCGGTTTTTCCGGCAAAAATATCGGAAGTAACTTGGTATTCTCCGTCAAGAGACGAACTCAAAAAATCTTTCAGTCCACCAGGAAAATGAAAAACCGCTTTTTCGGGAATATTGTCTTTCCCGATAAGTTTTTCCGGGGCACAACTCCAGCGAATTTCAACACCGCCAAAAAGGTAGGCTTTCGAGCGTGCCATTTTGTAGATTTGCTCAGGATCAAAAGCAGCTTTTGGTCCAAATATTTCTGCATCTGGATGAAAACGGACGCGCGTTCCACGACGATTATGGATTTCGCCTAAATCCTCCAGTCCGGATTTTGGTATTCCGCGGGAAAAACGTTGCCGGTAAAGTCTGCGGCCACGCGCTACCTCAACCTCCATGTCATCTGACAAAGCATTGACAACCGATATTCCGACGCCATGAAGTCCTCCCGATGTTTCATATGCTTTTCCGTCGAATTTGCCGCCTGAATGTAATTGGGTCATGATGACTTCAAGCGTCGATTTATCAGGCATTTGAGGATGGTTCTCGACAGGTATACCGCGTCCGTTATCGGTAACGGTTAAATATCCGTCGGCATCAAGCGATACTTCGATAAAATTGGCATAGCCTGCAACAGCCTCATCCATTGAGTTATCAATAACTTCTGCGAAAAGGTGATGAAGTGCTTTACTATCCGTACCACCGATATACATTCCCGGACGCAAACGCACCGGTTCCAACCCTTCCAGAACACGGATAGAAGAAGCATCATAGCTATCTTCTGCATCCGTTGTCACATTCAAGGATTTCAGTGTTTGTTTATCTTTTTTTTCTAGATTTGCTTTTTTTGAAGCGACATTGGAAAGTTCTTTTGCCGTTTCTGTATTGTTTTGCAAATTTCCAAAAAGATCGTTATGTTTCTCGTCCATCGGTGTCGATTATCTATCTAAGAATTTATCTGAAGTTCAATTTCTACGAATCGTTTTATTTTTGCATATATGATGCGAAAAAGCGAGGATGTTCGTGTTCTGTTCGCAAGACTTTCAATTGAAATGAAATCATGTAAAAGATCTACGCCAAGGGATTTATTTGCGGAATGCAAAGATGACAACAGTCACAGTAATTAGTCCGGTTTATAACGAGGGAAAAGGAATTGCGATTTTTGTCGACGAAGTCGCACGGGTATTTTCGAAGCTTGACTACGATTTGACAATTATACTTGTCGACGACGGGTCTAAGGACACAAGTTGGTCGGATTTACAAAAAATCGTTCCTGAAAAATTCCGGATTGAGGGTATTCGACTTGCAAAAAACTTTGGTAAGGAGGCGGCAATTGCGGCGGGCCTTTCTTTGGCTGATAGTGATGTTGTCATAACAATTGACTGTGATTTGCAACATCCACCGGAATTGATGTCCAAAATGCTCGAATTGTGGGAAGAGGGGGCCGAAATTGTTTCGGCTGTGAAAGAAGAGCGCCAACAGGAATCTTTTTTAGATCGTTTGGCAGCGAGAAGTTTTTATAAAATTTTTCACTGGATCACCGAAAACGATATAGGTGGGACGAGCGATTTTATTCTGCTTGATCGAAAAGTAGCAAATGCGCTCAAATCCTTACCGGAAAAACTTTTCTTTTATCGAGGTGTAGTCCAATGGCTCGGTTTTAACCAAAAAAGCATCTCGTTTATTCCAAATAATCGTGAAATTGGAAAAAGTGGTTGGTCGTTTTGGAAAAAATTGCATTTAGCCATAGATTCGCTAACGGGCTTTTCAGCAAAGCCTCTCATTTTTATCTGGTTTCTGACCTTCCTGTTTGTGGTGTTTTCTTTAATTGTTGGCGGTGACGCCGTCATCTCTAAAATCATCGGTAAATCCGTGAGCGGATTTTCAACCCTGATTCTTGTCATTTTGATTACTGGTGTTGCGGTGCTTTCTTGCTTATGTGTTTTGTCTGCATATATCCGTCAGATTTTTTATGAAGTAAAAAGTCGTCCTCGTTTTCTAATTAGTCAAAAAATAGAGCTGGGAGCAAGAAAACAATCCAATAACAGGGAAGCTCGAAAATGACACTCTTTTGCTTGTTTAATGCGGATGACTTTGCGGTTGATCGCGGCTGTTCGAGTGCAATCATCACAGCGCTAGGAAAAGGTCGGCTACAGGGCACCAGTATTCTTGCCGGTGGCGAGGATCAATCAAGTTATGAAACTTTGGCTAAAACAGGTTGCAAGTTCATTAACGTACATCTGAATCTCTTGGAAGGGCGTTCCTTTGTAGAAGGTGGAAGCGAATTCGGATTGACCAGTGAAGATGGTTTTTTTTGTTTGTCACTGGGGCAATTGATAAAAACACTCTATTTTTCTTCTAAGAAAAAGTTGTTACGAGAATGGATATTCAAAGAATTTTGCCAGCAAATTGAATTCGTTCATAGCCGTTTCAGTGATAGACAAATAAGGTTCGACGGCCATCTTCATATCCACATATTGCCGCCATTGAGACCAGTGATAGAAGAGCTTTTTAAAAAATATCCGGTTTCTTACATCCGTAATCCATTGGAACTTGGATATAAGAGGCGAGCAAATATCATTGATAATATTAAAGGAAATTTGCGCAGGCAGTTATTGGGATTTTGGGCAAAAGATATAAGAATGTTAGCACACCGCTATCAAGTTCTCACTTCAGACTTTTTTGTAGGAGCTACCGCCAGTTGCAACCTCGCTTTGGATGATATTGAGAAGGGATTGGAGTTGATATCAAGCAAAACGGCAGGTCGAGATGCTACCGTCGAGATCATGACACATCCGGTTAACAATGAAGTTTCAGAAACCGATTTTTATAAAGATAGCCAGTATCGTCTTGCCCATATGACAACTGAACGGCATCAAGAACTTGAATTATTATTATCGGATGATCTTTTAAAGATCATGAGAAAATATGATGCTGTTTTTGTTGAATGAAGAAGATAAAAACATCCACCTATTTAAGCTTTTTTAAAAAATACAAAATGGTTCAAAAAATAATTGGCGAAAAGCCCTGCTAACGATCCGGCCGCAATAGCCAGGAATAAAGTCAATGGCGTAACATTGCTAGAGCTTTTCAACACCATCATGCTCGCGCAGTAATTGAGCACGCCACCGATGGACGCAAGCCCTATATAACTTCCCCAACCTTTCAGTTTTTTGAAGCGGGCTTCTCGACCACGAAAAGAAATTCGACTATTGAATATCCAACTGAATGTGGCAGCAACAATAAACGCGCATCCTCGGGCAACCCAAAGATTCAAACCTGCTGTCTGCAATATCCAAAGCGTAAAAAAGTCGATCCAGAATGCGATAGATCCGGAACACAAAAATAGCGCAAACGATCTGTGATTCTTAAAAATGTCCAAAATGACTTCAATCACATCCAAGCGTCTGGTCATTGGAGCTCATCCCCAGTATTTTCATTATAATAGCTCAGGCACATATTTTTGCGTCCAAGCGAAATAAAAAGAAATTCGCCCAGGTCGAATATTCGATAATTCATAGTGTTGATATCAGGCAGCCGATTTTGGTTACATAATTCCGTAACGAGTTGAGTGGCAAGTCGCGTATTAGATATCTTTTTTACGTTATTATATCCGAATTCTTTTAATTGCGATGATAAGAGCCAATCGCTTCCATGAGGTATCGTGATCGCCAAGAGACGCATTCGTTGTAGGATGTCTTTTAAATAAATCGATGTTCCCAAACCACCTAGAATGTAAGCGGGCTTTTCAGGGGGATATTTTTCCAAAGAGGTAGCGAGGCGATATAAATAATATCGGTTGAGTTCATTTTGAATTCGGACTGCGCTATTAAGAATATAGCTGAATACAAGCGGAAATAGCAGGAAAAAAACGATCATCCCCCAAGTGATTTTTGTGTTCGCAAACGTCAGCGGGCCAATTGTTTGCCTGGAATTTTGAAAACGCGTAATAAACTGGATAATAAGAAAAATAATACAAACTGAAAAGAAGATAGACTGCGGCATGAGTCTTGGCGGAATGCCGTTGTCTCCTACAATTCCATATATTACACCCAAAGAAATAGGCAGCATGAATAAAAATGCGATTGAACAAATGGTTGCTCTCAAAACAGGTTTTTCAAAGTGCGTATCGCGATAAAAGTGAAGTTGAATTTGTGCAAAACCGAAGCAAATGGCTATGCCATACAATATTTTACCGGTTGTTGATAAAAAACCGAAATAGCGTGAAAACGCATTTTCTGTTGTAACTGCAATATGGTGCCAAGGTCCTTTGGGACTCTGGAAAATAAATTGGCTTTTTGCCGTTGCATATTCCAGAATGAATAATTTCGCAAAAAAATAAAATATTATCGTTATTATTGCGGCAAAAATAATTGCTTTAAAAAGATATTTTATTGCAACGCCGATGTTACCACCATTATAAATTTTAAATAATGTTTCAATTAATATAAGAACAATAAACATATTTATATAGGACTGATAAAATCCCATACAGACAAAACAAAAAATAGCCGATTTGAGTTTTGAACTTGGATAATAGGCCCAACCTAATAAACTACAAGTCAGACCCATCGCCATTAAAACACAATCGTAACGGTAAAGATAAGCAGAAAGCAGAAACGGATTGAAAAGATAGGCTACGAGTAGAACTGCTGTAATCGAGTTGAACGGAATTGATCGGATATTCAAGCTAACGCAAGCCGAAACGACCGTCAAAAACAAGGCTACCAAAAGAAAAAAAGGTGCAGAATCCGGCAACCATTGCCAATCACCTGAAAGGAAGAGCGTCAGAACATCGGCAAAAGGTCGCCCATATTCACTCCAACCGGGAGTTTGCGTATAAAGACGTATATAATCGTCACGATAATAATAATTATTTAAAATCAACGGGAAATAGAATAGAAGCGTGGCGATTGATGCCGTGATACAGATATTCTTCTGGTCGGTGTTTTTGAAGATCATTATCTTGAACCTAAATTCCAACAGATACGGTAGGGCCAAATATTCTTTCAAATGTTTGTCTTAGAACAACGTCAACATCAGCCATAGTAACCGGTAAACCCAGGTCAACAAAACTGGTGACGCCATGATCCGATATTCCGCAGGGAACGATTCCCGTATAATGCGACAAATCCGGTTCGACGTTTAACGCGATGCCATGAAAGCTGACCCATTTACGTAAACGGATTCCGATTGCTGCAATTTTATCTTCTGCCGGTTCATTTTTAATTGTGGAAGGTCGATCGGGGCGCACAACCCATACGCCCACGCGATCTTCACGGCGTTCACCTTTGATATTGAATTCGGACAAAGTTTGAATGATCCATTCTTCCAATGCCCCTATAAACGCACGAACGTCTTCTTTGCGACGTTTCAGGTCAAGCATGATATAAATGACACGTTGCCCCGGACCATGATATGTAAATTCTCCCCCACGTCCGGTTTGGTAAACCGGAAACCTGTCAGGGGTTAAAAGATCACTTTTTTTTGCGCTTGTTCCGGCAGTGTAGACAGGTGGGTGTTCCAATAACCAGATTCGCTCATTGGCATCTCCACTCGCTATTCTGGCAATTCTCTTTTCCATTTCTTCAAGAGCAAATGGATACGGAACCAACTCGTCGCTTATGACCCACTCAACTGGTTGAGAAACTTTGGTTGGTAAAAAACTGTGATCTAGATTTTGTCGAATTATATTGTTCATCATATCCAGTTGGGAAAGAATGCTTTTCTTTGCCAATTTATTAGCCTAAGGCTTCTAAATCAAGGAATTAGATGGTCAACGATTAAAGGATTAAGAAAATGATGTGAATTTTGATATATTAAAATGATAAAGTTTAAATTCTAGGTTCTAATTATTAAAACGGATTTAAATAATGCTGAATCAAGTAAATCCCTGTTATTCGCATTCTTATCTAAATCCAATTTAAATTGTTTAAAAAAATTAATTCAAGAAATATATATAATTTAAAATGCATATATTTTATTTCCAGTGAAAAGCATCTGGTTTAATTGTACAGTTTTTTCTGCAATGCCATTTTCCTCGTTTTCTGATCCTATGCGGAATACCGAAAACGTGCGATGTCAGCGTCTTAAGGAGTGATATTCGGCGAGGGTTACTTTTGAAGACTCATTATTAAAATCACCATAATGATTAGTAAAAAACGCAAATATGTGAAATGCGGTAGCTCGCTCTAAAGCGGTAGCTCGCTCTAAATATGTATAGCTGCGCGATCTTAATTTATCAAATTCGAGCTTATTTCATCTATAAATTTGAGGAAGAGATTTACGTATTTTTTATGAATAGAAATATGAGCATAGAGAATATAAAAATTGCCGATAGGGACGAATAAAGCCGGAGCAGGGGGGGCTCGCAGAGGTGGCTTGCTAGTAAGCTGTTTCAAAAAAACAATAGGACGGCAGCGAATATTTAAAAAAGCGGTAAAAAAGTTATCAGAGCTCTACTAAATGGTCAGGCAATTCGTTGTCCTTATGGCTACTTTCTGGAAAATAATGCGTTAGTATTTCGCCGGACTCTTTTATCGCTTCCACAAAAGCTTCGGTGAGTTTCCCAGTTCGTGCCTTGTCCATCATGACTTTAACGATTGTATTCCATGTTTCCGGTGGCACTTTTTCCGAAATCTTTACGTCAGCTATAACCTCGGCATAATGTTCCGCTTCTGAAATGAACAAGAGAATCCCGGTGCGTTTTTTTGTCTGGTTGATATTTTGCGCAAGAAATTGACGCGTAGCATTTTCGTGACAAATACGGTTTCTGATCGAAGCGGGAGTTATTGCCAGTCTTAAAGCCGGAATGATGGATAGATAAAATAGACCTAAAAGATGTATGGTAAGAAAAATTGATGCGAAATAATGGAGTGGAATGTCAAAGCGCCCGAAATGTAGACAATAAGCAGCTATGATCGAACTGAAAAAGACGAAGACAGTCCATACAAAAAACGAAATAATAAAATAACTATCACTTCCTTTTGTAAACACCGCGAAAATCTCGCCACTGGTTGTTTTTTCTGCTGAATGAATTTCAGCGCTGATTCTATCTCTATCAATCACATTCGATAATGACTGTTTACCCATTAATATTACCATCTTCCTGACGCACCACCACCGCCCGACGAACCGCCGCCGCCTCCAAATCCTCCGCCAAAGCCGCCAGATCCTCCACTGCCAAATCCTCCACCGAATCCACCACCACGACCTGATCCAAGAAACCAGAGTACAAAGACGATACCGAGCCAGCGGTAGCGTCCGGGGCCAACTTTTGTCCCGAAAATTGAAGCCAGTATCGGAAGTACGATGAAAATGAAAAAAACAATGAAAGTTATAGTATTGGCGATTAAATCCTGTTTTCGCTGCTGTTCGATCTTTTCCTGCTCGATCTGCTGGTAAGCTTTTATCCGGGAATCAAAGTCGGCTTTTCTCCCCATCAGAATGTCTTCAATCGCGTTAACGCCTTCATTTATTCCTTTATCAAAATTCCCGTTCCGAAAATTTGGTAAAATTATTGCGTTGATGACAGTAGAAGATAGAGCGTCCGTAAGTATCCCTTCCAGTCCGTATCCAACCTCTATTCGTACTTCCCGTTCATTTGGCGCTACAACGAGTAGTACGCCATTGTTTATTTGCTTTTGCCCCAAAGACCAATGTCTGAATAAACCGTTCGCGTAAGTTTCTATATCGTAACCGTAAAGACTAGAGATAGTAGCTACGACAATTTGGTCTCCCGTTTTTTGTTCAAGCGATGCTAGCTTGGTCCCAAGGGACGTTTTTGTCTCCGGACTAAGCAAATGCGCATTATCGACAATGCGATCGGATAGCTCGGGAAAATTTAAGCTAACAGAAGAAGCATTAGACAATGTCCAGATCGGACTGAAGGCCAATGCTATAAAGAAAATTGTTCTTATCAACATTGGCCTCGGAAAAAGAATCATTTGTTGAACTCGACCTTCGGGGCTTTTTCGGCGACCTCGTCGATTGAAAATGTCGGCATTGGTTTTGCATCGCGGTACCATAGCCACGTCCATATCATAGTAGGCATCGTCTTGAGGGCTGTATTATAGACACGCACTGCTTCAATATAATCCTGCCTTGCTACTGCAATACGATTCTCGGTTCCTTCAAGCTGGGATTGTAATGCAAGAAAATTCTGATTCGCCTTTAAATCAGGATAGTTTTCGGCGACAGCCATCAAGCGGGAAAGGGCTCCTGTCAGATTTGACTGATTATTGATAAACTGTTGCATGGCTTCGGGGTTGTTGAGCATATCGGCATTGATGTTTGTTTGCGTGGCCTTAGCTCGTGCTTCTACGACACCGGTCAACACGGCCTGTTCATGTTGAGCATATCCCTTAACAGTTTCGACAAGGTTTGGAATGAGATCGGATCGCCGTTGATATTGGTTTAATACTTCACTCCAGGCAGCGTGTGCTTTTTCCTCATTGGTTGGAATCGTATTGAAACCGCAGCCTGACAATATTGGAAGAAAAAGAGAGATTAATAAAAAGATAAAAGGCATTTTGACCGAATTTCGATCATTTACGAGATGAACGGCTTGCATAGAATCTTCTCCGAATATGAACACCATATTGATGCAAATAGGAAAAACTTCCTCTTGGGAAAGATATTTTAAAAAATTTTATGGCGTTTTTTTGAGATATTATAAAGGACTCATGAAATTCGGACGTTAAAGTGTTTTAAGTCGAGTTTCTTGAGTCTTGCTGTATCGCGATACGAAAAAGTCCGATAGAGAACGTCAATTACATTGGCGCTCGTTTGATGGCGAGATAGTCCGTTCATGATCCAGTGCGTTCTCATTCACTGAAGTGCTAGAAAATAGATGTGTGAAAACACGTTATACCCAAGAGGAAATTATCGTGTTGCATTCGCTGTTATTTCCCGTTTAACCTTCACTAAAGAGCTGAAAAATCTGCAAAATTCCTCAATCATTATAAGATGAAAAGCTAAAACCGAGCACGCCAGCTGAACGACATAGTTTTAGTATGCCCTCAACTTTTTGTTGTCAGCTTTTACAGAAAAACGAATAAAATAAATGATTTATAAGAATGAAGAAGGATGGTAGGCGATGAGAGACTCGAACTCCCGACATCCTCGGTGTAAACGAGGCGCTCTACCAGCTGAGCTAATCGCCCGCCGTTACCGTGGGTCGGTAACAACTGACGCACTCTTTAGGCAAAACTTTTACTAAACGCAAGAGAAAGATGACGCATAAATAGATTTTTTTACTGAATTTTTTTCGGCAGCCTGATTTTCGGGGTTTTTTACGAAAAAAATAAATTTTATGAAAAAACTATCTGCTTGTCGCTTGACAGATGCAAACGAACACCTTAAACGACCGCACACAGTCACAATGACTGAACTGAAAAGTGCGCGGGTGTAGCTCAGTTGGTTAGAGCGCCGGCCTGTCACGCCGGAGGTCGCGGGTTCGAGTCCCGTCACTCGCGCCATTTTTCAGATGGCTAATTTAGTTGATCATGGCTAATGTTTGATCTTTAGTCTAGATGGTCAAAGCCGTTATCTTATTCGTTGTTTTTCTCCCCGTTTTCGAGCAGTTTTTGACTATTATGGTTGGGCGTTTTGTGCTCCTGATCATGGATCATAATGTCGGGGGTGATGCCTGTGCCGTTTTGGTGCAAAAATGACGTAAATATTATCGTTCGCTAAAACGTGACTGAATGAATAAAACATGAATGAGTTGAATTTCAGAGCGGAATAATTTCTAAAAAGAATATCCCAATATATTGTTTTTCAATTATTTTTTTCAGAATTAGTCACCGTTATACAAACTTATGCTTGTAAAACTCATTCCGGATTTTGCACAACTTACGATTTTATGATAGCGTTTGCTATTGCGTAAGAGCGTTTGGTGGGGTAACGCTTAAAACAGATTTTGTCGCACGGCATGCCCTTTAAGCTGCACGGGCGGGATTAACTTGCAAGCCGGTTTTGCTACGTTTCAGGCGTATTCCGGTAGTGTTAGTTCAGCACCCTTTAAAGGCAGAAGTGGACCATGACCGATCTGATAAGTTCTTATTTGCCAGTATTGATTTTTATAATCGTGTCGGCGTTGATCGCCGGTATACTGTTGATAATGCCTTATATCGTGGCTTATCGTTCTCCCGATCCGGAAAAACTTTCAGCATATGAATGCGGATTCAATTCCTTTGATGACGCCCGTATGAAATTTGACATTAGATTTTATCTGGTTTCCATTCTGTTTATTATTTTTGACTTGGAAGTAGCGTTTCTATTTCCTTGGGCGGTGTCGTTTGATGCGATCGGTATGTTCGGTTTTCTTTCTATGTTGGTGTTTTTGGCTGTACTGACTGTCGGCTTTATTTATGAGTGGAAAAAAGGAGCACTTGAATGGGATTGATTCATGACAATTCGACGTTGGTTGCTCCAAAGCCGAAAGGTATTATAGACCCGAATACCGGAAAATTGATTGGTTCGGATGACGAATTTTTCAATAATATCAGTGGTGAGCTTTCGGACAAAGGGTTTCTTGTAACCTCTGTAGATGCGCTTGTTACTTGGGCGCGTACGGGTTCGTTGATGTGGATGAGTTTTGGCCTTGCGTGTTGCGCAATCGAATTAATGCAATGCTCAATGCCGCATTATGATAATGAACGTTTTGGTTACGCTCCGCGTGCTTCACCGCGTCAATCAGATGTGATGATGGTCGCAGGAACCTTGACAAACAAAATGGCACCGGCATTGCGTAAAGTTTACGACCAGATGCCGGAACCTCGCTACGTTATTTCTATGGGGTCATGTGCCAATGGAGGAGGGTATTATCATTACTCTTATTCTGTTGTGCGTGGATGTGACCGTATAGTGCCAGTTGATATTTATATTCCTGGCTGTCCTCCAACGGCAGAAGCTCTTCTTTATGGGGTTTTGCTGTTGCAAAAAAAGATACGTCGCACCGGTTCTATTGAGCGGTGAGGGGGAGCAAGTAATGAATAGCGAAGCGCTTAAGGAATTACAATCTTATCTCGCTGAACGGTTGGAGAGCGTAATTGATGAGTCTATTTTTGCTTACAACGAATTGACTGTTGTAGCTAAACTTGACGCCATTATTGATGTCCTTTCTTTTCTTAAAGATGATTCACACTGCCAGTTTGTCGGCCTTGTCGACATTTGCGGTGTAGATTTTCCGGAGAGGGAAAGACGCTTCGATGTCGTTTATCATTTGTTGTCTCCTCGTCATAATTTGCGTTTGCGCGTAAAAGTGCATACCGATGAAGACACACCCGTGCCTTCTGCATGCAGTGTTTATCCGGGAGCGGAATGGTATGAGAGAGAAGCTTACGACATGTATGGCATCTTGTTCTCGGGGCATCCGGATTTGCGTCGTATTTTAACTGATTACGGCTTCGAAGGGCATCCACTGCGCAAGGATTTTCCGACATCGGGTTTTGTTGAATGCAGATATGACAATGAATTGAAACGGGTTATTTATGAGCCGGTTGTACTTCGTCAGGAGATGCGAAATTTCGATTTCATGTCACCTTGGGAAGGAACAGACTATGTACTGCCGGGCGACGAGAAGGCCGGAGGAGCAAAATGATGTCTCGGGTGCGCTTCTTGCGTGTGAATAGTCGTGATTTTGATCGAAACCCTATTACTGTAATGGACAGGGTGATTGTTCAATTGCAGCAAGGCAAAGGAGCTGGTCGTGGCTGAGGTCAATGTCCGTAATTTTAATATAAATTTTGGTCCGCAACATCCTGCTGCACATGGTGTTTTGCGTATGGTGTTAGAGCTTGATGGGGAAATCGTCGAACGCGTCGATCCTCATATCGGGCTTCTTCACCGTGGCACCGAAAAACTGATGGAAACAAAAACCTATTTGCAAGCGACGCCGTACCTTGATCGGTTGGATTATGTTGCTCCAATGAATCAGGAACATGCGTTTGTACTTGCAGTAGAGAAATTGCTCGGCATTGAAGTTCCGAAACGCGGTCAGCTCATTCGGGTGCTTTTCTCCGAAATCGGTCGCATTCTCAATCACTTATTGAACGTCACGACACAGGCTATGGATGTCGGGGCTTTGACACCGCCGCTGTGGGGGTTTGAACAGCGCGAAAAGCTTATGATTTTTTATGAACGTGCCTGTGGAGCCAGGTTGCACGCGAATTATTTTCGTCCAGGTGGGGTGCATCAGGATTTACCGGAGAAGCTGGTTGAGGATATTGGAAATTTCATTGATCCTTTTCTGGTTGCTTTGGACAAACTTGACGCTCTTATTACGCCGAACCGTATTTTTAAACAACGCAATGTTGATATCGGTGTAGTCAAGATTGAAGATGCGTGGGTGCGTGGTTTTTCAGGTGTGATGATCCGGAGCGCCGGGGTTCCGTGGGATTTACGCAAGAGCCAGCCCTATGAATGCTATGACGAAATGGACTTTGATATTCCGGTCGGAAAAAATGGCGATTGTTATGATCGTTATTTGATTCGTATGGAAGAAATGCGTCAGTCTGCACGCATTATGCGTCAATGTGTGGAACGTTTATTGAGCACTGAAAAAGACGGTCCGGTTCTGGCAGTTGATCATAAGGTGACACCGCCCAGAAGAGCGGCAATGAAAAGTTCGATGGAGTCACTTATCCACCATTTCAAGCTTTATTCTGAAGGTTTTCATGTTCCTGCGGGTGAGGTTTATGCTGCAGTCGAAGCACCTAAAGGTGAATTTGGCGTGTATCTTGTTTCAGAAGGTAAAAACAAGCCCTATCGTGTTAAATTACGCGCCCCCGGTTATGCTCATTTGCAGGCGATGGACTTTCTAACGCGTGGCCATATGCTGGCGGATGTCACTGCAATTCTGGGTTCTATTGATATTGTTTTTGGGGAGGTCGATCGCTGATGACTGTGCGCCGTCTTGCCAACGAAGCCGTTCAACCTGCTTCTTTTTCCTTTAATAAGGAAAACTTGAAATGGGCAGAGAAGACTATTGCCAAATATCCTGAAGGACGACAAAGGTCTGCCGTCATTCCGTTGCTGATGCGAGCTCAGGAGCAAGAGGGGTGGGTAACACGTGCAGCAATAGAGTATGTCGCCGATATGCTTTCTATGGCATATATCAGGGTTTTGGAAATAGCGACATTCTATACACAATTCCAACTCAAACCTGTTGGTACAAAAGCACATGTTCAAGTTTGCGGAACGACACCCTGTATGTTGAGAGGTGCTGGAGAGCTGATCAAGGTTTGTAAAAACAAGATCAACGAAGCGCCATTTGAAACCAACAAAGACGGTACGCTCTCCTGGGAAGAGGTTGAATGTTTGGGTGCTTGTGCAAATGCACCTATGGTGATGATCTTCAAGGATACTTACGAAGATTTAACGCCTGAACGTCTGGAAGAAATCATTGATGCATTCGAGGCAGGCAATGGAGCGTCTGTTCCGGTTGGCCCGCAAAATGGTCGAAAAACATCCGAGCCGATTACTGGACTTACTGCATTGTTGGACGGTGATCAAAAAACGACAAAGAGGAAGTCATCCGCAAAGAAGGCGGAAGAGTGAGATATTGCTTGAGGTTAAACTGAAAAATTAAAGTTGTAAGACTATTAATAAGTCAGTTTAAAAAAACTGAGTAACGTATTGAAACAAAGGAAAAGGTGAGAAATGCTGGCTGATAGTGATCGCATCTTCACCAATATATACGGTTTAAAGGACAAGTCTCTTAAAGGCGCGATGTCTCGTGGCTGCTGGGACGGTACAAAAGCCATTCTTGAAAAGGGACGCGACTGGATTATCAACGAGATGAAAGCATCCGGTTTGCGCGGGAGAGGCGGTGCCGGTTTCCCGACAGGCATGAAGTGGTCATTTATGCCTAAACAGGATGATGGACGTCCTCACTATCTGGTCGTCAATGCCGATGAGTCAGAGCCGGGCACATGCAAGGATCGCGAGATACTGCGTCATGATCCTCATACGTTGATAGAGGGATGCGTAATTGCAACCTTTGCTATGGGCGCACATACCGCCTTTATATACGTTCGTGGCGAATATATCCGAGAACGCGAGGCCTTACAGGCTGCAATTGATGAATGCTATGATGCCGGGCTTCTTGGTAAAAAAACCAAACACGGGCATGCTTGTGATATTATCGTTCATCATGGAGCAGGTGCCTATATCTGTGGAGAAGAAACAGCGCTTCTTGAGAGTCTTGAAGGTAAAAAAGGCCAACCGCGTCTGAAGCCGCCTTTTCCTGCCAATATGGGTGTCTATGGTTGCCCCACAACAGTGAACAATGTTGAATCAATTGCAGTTTCACCAACGATTTTGCGTCGTGGTGCTGCGTGGTTTTCTTCTTTTGGTCGGCCTAACAATGTCGGGACGAAGCTGTTTATGTTTTCCGGCCATGTCAATACACCGTGTGTTGTCGAAGAGAGCTTGGGGCTAACATTTCGCGAATTAATAGAAAAACACGCAGGCGGAATCCGTGGCGGTTGGGATAATCTTTTAGCGGTTATACCGGGTGGCGCATCCTGTCCCGTTGTACCAGGCGAAAAAATGCCTGAAGCAATCATGGATTTCGACGGCATGAAAGCCATAGGGTCATCATTCGGTACCGGTGGTGCAATTGTGATGGATAAGTCGACAGATATTATCAAAGCGATCTGGCGTATTTCCGCATTTTTCAAGCATGAGAGTTGTGGACAATGTACGCCGTGCCGTGAAGGCACCGGCTGGATGATGCGGCTTTTGGGGCGCATGGTAGAAGGTAGAGCGCAGAAACGCGAAATCGACCTTTTGTTCGACGTCTCAAAACATGTTGAAGGTCATACGATTTGTGCTTTGGGTGATGCTGCGGCTTGGCCGGTTCAAGCGTTGATCAGAAATTTCCGCCCGGAAATTGAAAAACGCATTGATGATTATACTCGTAATGCTGTTCAAAGTAAGAATATTGCTTTGGAAGCAGCCGAATAAAAGACGGATTGAAGTTTTAAAGGTTAAGCGGTTTTTCCGCGGACTGGAATAACAATGGCGAAGATCAAAATTAACGGAAAAGAGATCGAAGTACCGGATCACTACACGCTTCTTCAGGCTGCAGAGGCAGCGGGCGCAGAGGTTCCACGGTTCTGCTTTCACGAACGTCTTTCGGTCGCTGGCAATTGCCGCATGTGCCTTGTTGAAGTGAAAGGCGGGCCGCCCAAGCCAACAGCGTCCTGTGCAATGGGCGTCCGTGATTTGCGTCCTGGTCCTAATGGCGAGCCTCCGGAAATGTTTACCAACACACCGATGGTAAAAAAAGCTCGTGAAGGGGTTATGGAATTTCTCCTTATCAATCACCCGCTTGATTGTCCTATTTGTGATCAAGGTGGTGAATGTGACCTGCAAGATCAGGCTATGGCTTATGGTCATGATTTTTCGCGTTATAAAGAGGATAAGCGGGCAGTCGAAAACAAATACATCGGCCCTTTGGTTAAAACGGTGATGAATCGTTGTATCCACTGCACAAGATGTGTTCGTTTTACCACAGAAGTCGCCGGTATATCCGAACTTGGATTGATAGGGCGTGGTGAAGACGCGGAGATTACAACCTATCTTCAGCAGGCAATGACGTCTGAATTGCAGGGCAATATTATTGATCTTTGTCCTGTTGGCGCATTGACGTCTCGTCCTTACGCATTTCATGCTCGTCCATGGGAACTCACTAAGACGGAAACGATTGATGTGATGGATGCGTTGGGCAGTGCTATTCGGGTTGACACGCGTGGTCGCGAAGTGATGCGCATTATGCCAAGGGTCAACGATGATATTAACGAGGAGTGGATTTCGGACAAAACCCGTTTTATTTGGGATGGTTTGCGTACTCAACGACTTGACCGGCCTTATGTCCGTAAAGGAGGAAAACTGGTCGAAGCAAGTTGGGGCGAGGCATTCTCTGCAATAAAATCGGCTATCGATTTTGCGTCGCATGATAAGATCGGTGCTGTTGCCGGCGATTTTGCGACGGTTGAAGAGATGTATGCACTAAAACTGTTGCTGAAGTCTCTTGGTTCTTCAGCTGTGGATTGTCGGCAGGATGGAAGTGTTCCCTCGAGCGAAACGGGGCGTTCTTCATATATTTTTAATCCGACAATTGCCGGTATTGAAGCCGCTGATGCATTAATGATCATTGGTTCCAATCCACGTTTTGAAGCGGCCGTGATGAATGCAAGAATTCGCAAGCGTGAACGGCAAGGCAATTTCCCGATTGGTCTTATCGGAGACAAGTTGGATTTGCGCTATCCTTACACTTATCTTGGTGCAGGCGCTGATACGCTATCGCAATTGCTTGATGGCAAGAACGAGTTTTTCGAAGTTTTGAAAAAAGCTGAAAAACCGTTAATTCTGGTCGGACAAGCTGCATTGGTTGGTCAAAACGGCGAAGCAATATTGAAGGCGATCGCAAAGCTTTGTGATGAAGTCGGAGCAGTGTCTGATACATGGAACGGTTTGGGTATTTTGCAAACCGCAGCGTCACGTGTTGGTGGGCTGGATATCGGCTTTTCATCCAAACTTGGCGCGGAAGATATCGTCAAGTCATCCGAGGTTTTATTCCTTCTTGGAGCAGATGAGATAAATCTTGACCAAAAGAAGGGTTTTGTTGTCTATATTGGTAGTCATGGCGACAACGGTGCGCAAAACGCTGATGTCATTTTGCCGGCTTCGGCCTATACGGAAAAATCCGGCATTTATGTCAATACCGAGGGGCGTGTGCAGATGACTGCACGTGCTGCATTTGCACCAGGTGAAGCCAAGGATGATTGGGCGATTATCAGAGCCTTATCAGAAGTTTTGGGACACAAGTTGCCGTTTGATTCACTTGCAGACTTACGTAAAGACCTGTTCGAAAATTATCCGCATATGGCCAATATAAACGCTATCAAAGCGGGTGATTACAAAGAGGTAGCAAAGCTCGGTTCGCATTCTGTCAAACTTGGCAAGCAAACATTTTCATCTTTAATAAAAGATTTCTATTTGACTAACCCAATTGCCCGTGCGTCGGCTGTAATGGCTGAGTGTTCAGCTCTTGCAAAAGCTCGACTGACAGAAGCGGCAGAATGAAGATAGAGAGGAAAAATAAAGACAATGGGTGATTTCTTTATGACCTGGCTGCTTCCCCTGCTAATTATTGTCGGCAAAGCACTGCTGCTTTTGGTGGTTCTATTGATTATCATAGCCTATCTGCTTTATGCGGATAGAAAAATCTGGGCGGCAGTCCAGCTGCGTCGGGGACCTAACGTGGTAGGGCCTTGGGGGCTATTCCAGTCATTTGCAGACTTGATCAAGTTCGTCGTCAAAGAACCGATTATCCCTGCAGGCGCGAATAAGGGTGTATTTTTGCTTGCGCCTTTTATTTCTTCAACATTGGCATTGTCTGCCTGGGCAGTTGTGCCGGTCAGTGAAGGTTGGGCAGTTGCAAGTTTAAACATTGGTCTATTGTATATTCTGGCCATATCATCCCTTGAAGTTTATGGCGTTATCATGGGGGGCTGGGCATCCAACTCGAAATATCCTTTTCTCGGTGCTTTGCGTTCGACTGCCCAGATGGTTTCATATGAGGTTTCGATAGGCTTCGTTCTGGTTACCGTCATTCTGGTGAGCGGTTCACTTGATCTGACGACTATCGTCAATGGTCAAAAAGCCGGTCTTGGAACAAATATCGGATTGCCGTTCAATACTTTTCTTGATTGGAATTGGTTGGCGCTGTTTCCGATGTTTATCATCTTCTTCATTTCTGCCTTGGCTGAGACCAATCGTCCGCCGTTCGATCTGGTTGAAGCAGAGTCCGAACTTGTTGCCGGCCATATGATTGAATATTCTTCGACGCCTTATATGCTATTTTTCCTTGGCGAATATGTAGCAATCGTCCTTATGTGCGCATTGACTACAATTCTTTTCCTTGGTGGTTGGCTGCCTCCGCTTGATGTTTGGTGGCTCAATTGGGTTCCGGGAATTATCTGGTTTGTGTTGAAGGTCTGCTTCGTTTTCTTCTGGTTCGCCATGGTTAAAGCATTCGTTCCGCGTTATCGCTACGACCAGTTAATGAGATTGGGATGGAAAGTATTTCTTCCGATTTCATTGGCAATGGTGGTTATTACGGCGGCCTATTTGAAATTCGTAAGTTTTAGTTGAGGGTGAGGAATATGTCTGGTCTTTTTCAAGCAGCCAAGTCACTTCTTCTGATAGAATTCTGGAATGCATTCTGGCTTTCCATGCGCCAGTTCGTCGCTCCGAAACCGACGATCAACTATCCGTACGAAAAGGGGGTCGTATCTCCGCGTTTTCGTGGTGAGCATGCTTTGCGCCGTTATCCGAACGGTGAAGAACGTTGCATTGCCTGTAAGCTTTGTGAGGCTATCTGCCCGGCACAAGCAATTACCATCGAGGCTGGTCCACGTCGTAATGACGGTACACGCCGGACGGTTCGTTACGATATTGATATGGTTAAATGTATTTACTGCGGGTTTTGTCAGGAAGCTTGTCCGGTGGAAGCCATTGTTGAAGGACCAAACTTCGAGTTTGCGACTGAAACCCGGGAGGAGCTTTATTATGATAAAGAAAAATTACTTTCGAATGGTGATCGTTGGGAACGTGAAATAGCAAGGAATATTGCTATGGACGCACCCTATCGGTGAGTTGGAAAAATCGTGTGGTTGCGTTTATTGACGCAACAAAATTTAAATCGGCGTAAATATTTTGCGTCAACGTTTTTGGTTTAACTTAGGGGAAACCAATGTTAACAGGTATAGCAGCGGCATTCTTTTATTTGTTCGCTTTCATTATGCTGGCAAGCGCAGTTTTGGTCGTTGCCGCGCGTAATCCGGTGCATTCGGTCTTGTTCTTAATTCTGGCATTTTTTAATGCGGCAGCGTTGTTTATCCTGACCGGCGCAGAATTTCTCGGTCTAATTCTGCTGGTTGTTTATGTGGGGGCGGTTGCTGTTTTATTTTTGTTCGTTGTGATGATGCTTGATGTGGATTTCGCCGAACTTAAAAGAGGTGCATTGAAATATGCACCGATTGGCGCTCTGATCGGAATTATTATCGCTGTCGAATTGATAGTGGTTTTTGCAAGCTCACATTTTTCGCCGGACTTGGCCGAGCACGTAACTGAACCGATGCCGAATTTGGCAGAACGTACAAATACGCAGGCGTTGGGTGATATCCTCTATACCGATTATGTTTTCTACTTCCAGCTTGCCGGGCTCGTTTTGCTCGTGGCAATGATTGGAGCGATCGTTTTGACATTACATCATCGCTCGGGCGTAAAAAGGCAATCGATTGCAAAACAAGTTGCTCGGATGCCTGAAGATACACTCGAAATTAAAAAAGTTGAATCTGGTA
The DNA here is from genome assembly GCF_946479275.1 of uncultured Bartonella sp. Taxonomy (GTDB): domain Bacteria; phylum Pseudomonadota; class Alphaproteobacteria; order Rhizobiales; family Rhizobiaceae; genus Bartonella. The sequence continues at coordinate 303,242 of NZ_CAMLFE010000001.1, read as the reverse complement.
AAGGTATTTAACGGGAAGAATAATATGCACATTGAAATTGCTCACTATCTGACCGTTTCTGCATTGTTGTTCACAATTGGTGTCTTTGGCATTTTTCTGAACAGAAAAAACGTCATTATTATTTTGATGTCGATTGAGCTCATATTGCTTTCAGTCAATTTGAATTTTGTGGCCTTCTCTTCGGTTTTACACGACCTCGTAGGGCAAGTATTTGCGCTTTTTGTGTTAACCGTTGCCGCAGCGGAAGCCGCGATCGGCTTGGCTATTCTGGTTGTATTCTATCGTAATCGCGGTTCGATTGCGGTTGAAGATGTTAACGTGATGAAAGGCTGACGCGTTATGTTTTACGCTATTGTCTTCCTACCGCTTCTGGGCTTTTTTATTGCCGGATTAGGTGGAAAAACGTTGGGTGCTCGCGCCGCCGAACTCGTTACTTGCACCTTTATGGTTATCGTGGCTATTTTGTCATGGATAGCTTTTTTCGATATAGCCTTGGGGACAGGTAAAACTGTTGATATACCGATCTTTCATTGGATTTTGGTCGGGGGGTTACAGTTTGATTGGGCGCTTCACGTCGATGCTCTGACAGCGGTTATGTTGATTGTCGTCAATTCGGTATCGGCATTGGTTCATATATACTCAATCGGATATATGCATTCCGATCCCTCACGCCCGAGATTTTTTGCCTATCTTTCGTTTTTCACATTTATGATGTTGATGCTTGTAACTTCAAACAACCTCGTACAGTTGTTCTTCGGGTGGGAAGGTGTCGGCCTCGCGTCATATCTGCTCATCGGTTTCTGGTATCAACGCCCTTCTGCATGTGCTGCCGCAATCAAGGCGTTTGTGGTTAACAGGGTAGGGGATTTCGGGTTTCTTATCGGTGTTTTTAGCATTTTTGTTTTGTTCAAATCAGTCAATTTCAACACAATATTTGCAAGAGCAGCCGATCCGAGTTTTGTCGAACATATGACATTCCTGAGTTGGTCTGTTAACGGCGATACAGCGATAACGGTTGCTTGTATTTTCCTGTTTATCGGCGCGATGGCTAAATCAGCCCAATTTTTCCTGCACACGTGGTTGCCGGATGCAATGGAAGGCCCAACACCAGTTTCTGCACTTATTCATGCGGCAACCATGGTTACAGCGGGTATCTTCATGGTTTCCCGTATGTCGCCGATTTTCGAACTCGCCCCCACAACCCAGACACTCATTGTGATTATCGGAGCAACAACAGCATTCTTTGCTGCTACTGTCGGGTTGGTACAAAACGATATCAAGAAGGTCATTGCCTATTCCACATGTTCCCAACTTGGATATATGTTCGTTGCTTTGGGTGTTGGTGCATATAGTGCCGGTGTATTCCACCTCTTCACACACGCATTTTTCAAGGCGCTGCTGTTCCTCGGAGCAGGTTCCGTTATTCATGCGGTTTCCGACGAGCAGGACATGCGCAAGATGGGCGGTTTAAGGAAATATATTCCAACAACCTACTGGATGATGGTTATCGGAACATTGGCACTTACGGGTGTGGGTATTCCGGGCACAGCCTTCGGCACAGCCGGTTTCTTTTCAAAAGACGGCATAATCGAGGCAGCGTTCGCATCTCATAATGTGGCGAGCGGATATGCCTTCTGTCTTCTTGTTATTGCGGCACTCTTCACCAGTTTCTATTCCTGGCGTTTGATTTTTATGACATTTCATGGAAAGCCGCGGGCTACGGCCGACATCATGCATCACGTGCATGAATCGGGACCTGTGATGATTGTTCCACTCATTATTTTGGCAATCGGTGCAATTTTTGCGGGTGTAATATTCCAACCCTATTTTTCTGGTGAACTCTATGATGCTTTCTGGAAAGGAGCATTGTTTACAGGAGCTGAAAATCATATCCTGCATGCAGCTCACTCTGTTCCGGCATGGGTAAAATGGTCTCCATTTATAGTAATGGTTGCCGGTTTCGTATTGGCTTATCTCTTCTATATTGTTTCAACAGCAATACCAAAAGCATTGGCTAATGCGTTTCCTTTCCTCTACCGTTTTCTACTCAACAAATGGTACTTTGATGAACTCTATAACGTAGTGTTTGTCCGTTCCGCTTTTGTAATCGGTCGTTTCTTCTGGAAGGTCGGTGACGGAAAAATTATTGACGGCCTTGGCCCGAATGGCGTCGCGGCCCGTGTTGTAGACATAACCAATAAGGTGGTTCGTATGCAGACTGGGTATCTGTATCATTACGCATTTGCGATGCTGATCGGTATCGCTGCGCTCATCACCTGGATGATGATCGGGAGCTTAAATTGATGACCGACTGGCCTATTCTTTCTACGGTCACATTTTTGCCGCTTGTTGGCGTTGTTCTGATCCTTTTGATCAAGGACGATGGTGAAACAGCAAAACGCAATATTCGTAATGTGGCGCTTTTTACGACTTTGTTCGTATTCGTATTGTCCCTGATTATCTGGGCAGGTTTCGATAACAGCAACTCTGGCTTCCAAATGGAAGAGAAGATAAGCTGGCTCGGCGGCGGCATTAACTATCATATGGGCGTTGACGGAATTTCGGTTTTATTCGTTGTTTTGTCAGGGTTCCTGATGCCGTTCTGCGTTTTGGCAAGCTGGGAAACAGTCAAGGATCGGCTTAAAGCATATATGATTGCTTTTCTGCTCCTTGAAGTTGCCGTTGTAGGGGTCTTCTGTGCACTTGATGCAGTGTTATTCTATGTCTTTTTTGAAGGCAGCTTGATACCGATGTTCATTATCATTGGTGTCTGGGGCGGCCCAAGACGCGTTTACGCCAGCTTGAAATTTTTCTTGTACACCTTTCTTGGTTCGGTGTTGATGCTCGTTGCAATTATGGTGATGTATTGGCAGTCCGGTACACTCGATATTCCAACGCTTCTGCACTATAAATTTCCTGCTCATATGCAATTCTGGCTATGGTTCGCGTTTTTCGCTTCATTTGCTGTGAAGCTACCTATGTGGCCGGTTCATACATGGTTGCCGGATGCACACGTCGAAGCTCCTACTGCCGGCTCGGTTATTCTGGCAGGCATCCTTTTGAAACTTGGCGGCTATGGTTTTATACGTTTTTCGTTGCCAATGTTTCCGGTTGCTTCTGCAGATTTGGCTCCATTTGTTTTCACGCTATCTCTTATTGCGATTATATATACGTCGCTCGTTGCTCTTGTTCAGGAAGATATGAAAAAGCTGATTGCCTATTCGTCGGTCGCTCATATGGGCTATGTAACGATGGGTATTTTTGCCGCAAACGAGCAAGGTATCGAGGGCGCTATTTATCAAATGCTCTCTCACGGCATCGTATCTGCCGCTCTGTTTCTTTGCGTTGGCGTCATTTATGACCGCATGCATACAAGAGAAATCGCAGCCTTCGGCGGCCTCGCCAACAATATGCCGAAATACGCTGTCGCCTTCATGGTTTTTACGATGGCGAATATAGCACTGCCCGGAACATCCGGTTTCCTGGGTGAATTTCTGACTTTGATCGGTGTATTCCAGGTCAATAGTTGGGTTGCGGTCATTGCGACGACCGGTGTCATTTTGTCGGCGTCTTATGCTCTCTATCTGTATCGTCGTGTTATCTTTGGAAAGCTCGACAAAGAGAGCTTGAAGACGCTTCTAGATTTATCGCCGCGGGAGAAATTCATACTATATCCGATGATTATTCTTACCGTATTTTTTGGTTTCTATCCGACGCCCATTCTCAATACGACTGCGGCGGCTGTAGAAGCGCTTGTTAACCAGCTGCACTAAAGAGGCGAATGTCCATGCATACTGATTTAATGGCTCAATTGCCGCTGATATTTCCCGAACTCCTTGTTGCTTTGGGGGCTTTGGTGCTGCTTTTGGTCGGCGTATACTCTGGCACACGTTCCTATGTGACGATCACTGGCTTATCTGTCGCACTTTTGGTTGCGACAATATTCGTGATTATTTTATCGCCAAAAGATAGTGCATTTGCTACCAACGCTCTCATTATTGACGATTTTGCGCGTTACATGAAGGTACTTATGTTGGCGGGTGCAATATTCACGTTGATAATGTCGGTCGGATTTGCCCGCTCTGACAAGCTTGCAAAATTCGAGTATCCGATCCTTATGCTTTTTGCCGTTGTCGGTATGATGTTCATGATTTCTGCCGGAAACATGCTCACACTCTATATGGGGTTGGAACTTCATTCGCTTGCTCTTTATGTGCTTGCCGCATTCAATCGCGATAATGTCAAATCATCCGAGGCAGGTTTAAAATATTTTGTGCTTGGTGCCTTGTCGTCAGGCATGCTGCTATACGGTATCACGTTGATCTATGGGTTTACTGGTCAAATCGGTTTCCACGAACTTGCAAGTGTCCTTAATGGTCAGGTACCGCAGCTTGGGGTGATATTCGGTATCGTCTTCGTTCTTGCGGGGCTCGCCTTCAAAATTTCGGTTGTTCCTTTCCATATGTGGACGCCTGATGTCTATGAAGGTGCCCCAACACCCATCACAGCATTTTTCGCAAGTGCGCCAAAGGTTGCAGCGATGGCACTTATTATCCGTGTTATAGTCGAGGCATTCATGCCGCTTTCAGGTGTACACGGAGCATTGGCCGCATGGCAGCAAATACTGGTGTTTATGTCGATTGCCTCAATGATTTTGGGTGCTTTCGCTGCAATTGGACAGGCCAATATCAAGCGTTTGATGGCTTATTCGTCAATCAGCCATATGGGGTATGCACTTGTCGGTCTTTCTGCAGGTACAGCGTTTGGCGTTGAAGGCGTTATCCTCTATATGACGGTTTACGTTGCAATGATCTTGGGATCTTTTGCATTTATTCTTGGTATGCGCACGCGCGATGGAAATGTAGAGAGCATATATGATCTTGCAGGGCTTGCAAAAAACAACCCGTTTATGGCTTCGGTTATGACAGTTATGTTGTTTTCGTTAGCAAGTGTTCCACCAATGGCCGGTTTTTTCGCCAAGTGGTATACATTTTCAGCAGCTGTTTATGCAGGATTGATACCGCTTGTTGTTATCGGCATGATTGCTTCGGTAATCAGTGCATTCTACTATCTGCGTGTGATAAAAATCATGTGGTTTGATGATGCACAACAAGCGAGCTTCCTGCCTTTAACGGGCGAGCTTAAATTTGTGCTCACAATCACCGGCATATTTGTGCTGTTCTATATCTTCTTCGGCATTTATCTTACGCCACTGGCTGAGCAGGCAGCTGCGTCGCTTTTCTAAGCAAGATGCAGTTTTCTCTTTCTCAAATTGCTAAAGAACATCAGTATAAGGTGGAGTCCTACGAAAGTGTGGACTCCACCAATCGTGTTGCTTTAGCTAAAGCGCGAGATGATGAAGATAGGCTTTGGATCGTTTCGGATGAACAGACGGCGGGTAGAGCCCGAAGAGGCCGCCAATGGAGTAGTCCCAAAGGTGACCTATATGCGAGCTTGCTTCTTACGCGCAATATAGCTCCGGAAAATGCAGCCGAGCTCGGTTTTGTAGCAGGCGTTTCCTTAGCCGATGCAGTTAAAGATATTCTCGCACATAATGGCGTGGCTAGTGATGTTGTAACGCTGAAATGGCCTAACGATATGTTGCTAAAAGATGCAAAAGCATCAGGAATATTGCTTGAACTCCAGTACTTAACACAATCGCTATACGCTTTGGTTGTTGGCATCGGGGTCAATATTATCCACGTCTACAAGGACGCTCCTTATCCGACCGAAGCAGTAGTAAATATGGGCGTGAAAACCGACAGTGCCGAGGTTTTTAAATTGCTCAGTAAATATTGGGCAGAAAACTATGACTTATACCTCTCGCCAAACGGACGAGAGATAGTTCGAAAAAAATGGCTTGGCTATGCAGCTCACTTGGGCGAAGAACTTACAATCACTGGCAATAGCCGCGTCATTAAAGGAATTTTTTCCGGACTCGATGAAAAATTTAATTGCGTCGTTACAGATTGTCATGGTGTTGAAACAAGGGTCTCCGCGGGCGATGTCCATTTCGGCAACGTTGCATCTTTAAATGCGGGACGGTAATAAGAAGATAAGTCGGATAAATAAACACCGGAAAGTCGGATATCAGGGAGTCCCTCATGGCGTCGTGTAAAAAAAATGAATTGGTTTTTTTACCTCTTGGGGGCGTAGGCGAGATTGGTATGAATCTCGGCGTCTATGGTTACGGTCCCGAAGATAATCGACAATGGTTAATAGTTGATCTTGGCGTAAGTTTTGGTGGTCCTGAACTTCCAGGGGTTGATCTTGTGATGCCGGACATCACTTTTCTTGAAAACGAACGACCCAATATATTGGGATTAGTTGTGACCCACGGACATGAAGATCATTTTGGTGCAATACTGGATTTATGGCCTAAATTGAAAATTCCGGTCTACTGCACGGCATTTACAGCTGGATTGTTGGATACAAAACGTGAACTGGATTACAGTTCCTATGATCTGCCGGTTACAATTTTTAAAGCCGGTGACCGATTTGAACTGGGGCCGTTCTCGCTCGAAGCAATAGCTGTCGCGCATTCTATTCCGGAAGCGGTTTCGTTGGCCGTAAAAACGCCTCTTGGAACGGTTATTCACACGGGTGACTGGAAAATCGATCTCGCTCCTTCATTGGGTGCCCCGACAGACGAGAAACGTTTTAGAGAACTGGGTGATGAAGGTGTACTTGCGCTTGTTTGTGACTCAACAAACGCGATGCGCGAGGGTGTTTCGCCAACAGAGCGTGATGTTTTAAACAGTCTGACAGAAATAATTTCCAACGAGAAAGGGCGCGTTGCAGTTACGACATTTTCGTCCAATGTCGGAAGAATTCTTTCAATAACGCGTGCAGCCAAAGAAGCGGGTCGTCAAGTTTTGCTGGTTGGCCGTTCGATAAAACGCAGTGTGAGCGTAGCTGAAGAACTCGGCTATCTTGATGGAATTGATGCGTTTTTGAGTGAAGAAGACTATCCCTATATTCCGCGCGATAAAATTGTGATGGTTCTGACGGGAAGTCAGGGTGAACAAAGAGCGGCGCTAGCAAAATTATCACGCGATGAAATGCGCTCGCTGGCGTTAACTGCCGGAGATACCGTGATCTATTCATCCCGAAGTATTCCGGGAAATGAAAGAGCTATTATTGATACTCAAAATCGCTTGACCGATATGGGCGTAAAAATAATTACCGATCACGACGCTCTCGTTCACGTTTCAGGGCATCCACGGCGTAGTGATCTTAAAAAAATGTATGAATGGGTAAAACCTGAAATATTGGTTCCTGTTCACGGAGAAGCACTTCATCTTGCTGCTCAGACTGCGTTGGGACGTCAGGCCGGTATTGGAAAAGTGGCTGAAATACGCAACGGAGACATGTTGAAATTGGCGCCCGAGCCAGTGGAAGTTATTGATGAAGTTCCGGTTGGCCTAATTTACAAAGATGGAAATCTTATTGGCAATGAAGATGAACTTGGCATTAGTGAACGTCGTAAATTAAGTTATGTAGGTCACGTTTCAGCATCATTTCTCTTGGATAAACACCATAATTTGTCGGAAGTACCTGAAATTGTTAGTTTCGGTTTACCTGAAACAGATGACGAGGGTAATCTCATTGACGAGATTATCAGGGATACGATTGAAACAACGATCGATAGTATTCCGAGAGCCAAGCGTAAAGATGACGAGTTGCTTCGCGAAGCCGTTCGGCGGGCAATAAGAGCGACTGTAAACGAAATATGGGGCAAAAAACCGGTCTGCACTGTCTTCATGCACCGCTTAAAGTGAATACTCCAATCGAGGAGAACTAGGAGCAAGTTTTTTGTGAATAATAATCGGACAAGAAATTGCCTGAACGATAATATTTTTTATAGCAATGAAAAGATCACTGAAAGTGATCGTTTTCGCGATCTCGATAATTAAGTTTGCAGATCCCCAAAAACATATTTTTAGCAAAAAGCTCTTGATCCCGGATTGTTTCTATTTTCAAGCGTGTTGTTAGCCGCTATGGTTAACAAATACTGATAATCCGCTCCGATTCGAAGAGCAATTGATGGAATTTTAATAGTCGATGCGTCTATCTCGTTATTTTTTGCCTATACTTAAAGAAAATCCGAAAGAAGCAGAAATTGCTTCCCACCGTCTGATGTTGCGTGCCGGTATGATCCGCCAACAGGCGGCAGGCATTTATGCTTGGCTACCGCTTGGGAAAAAAGTACTGGATAAAGTTTGCAACATTATCCGCGAAGAACAAAATCGTGCCGGTGCACTTGAAATCTGGATGCCAACCATACAATCGGCTGATTTGTGGCGTGAGAGCGGTCGTTATGACGCTTACGGATTGGAAATGCTGCGCATCAAAGACAGGCAGGAACGTGAACTTCTTTATGGTCCAACCAACGAGGAAGTCATCACCGATATCTTCAGAGCACACATAAAGTCTTATAAAAATCTTCCGCTTAATCTTTATCATATTCAATGGAAATTTCGCGATGAAATCCGTCCTCGTTTCGGGGTTATGAGGTCTCGCGAATTCCTAATGAAGGATGGCTATTCCTTCGATATTGATTATGAGGGAGCAAAAGCTGCCTATAATCGTGTGTTTGTTTCCTATTTACGCACCTTCGCCCGCACAGGGCTTAGAGCAATTCCGATGCGCGCTGATACAGGGCCGATTGGTGGTAATCTGAGCCATGAGTTTATCATTTTAGCCGATACCGGCGAAAGTGCTGTTTATTGCGACAAGCATTTTCTTGATATGGATGTTCCCTCGGCTGATGTCGATTTTTCAGACGATGCCGCTATGGCAGATATCGTCAAAAAGTGGACAACACCCTATGCGGCAACTGACGAAATGCACAATGAAGAGCTCTGGGGCAAGGTTCCTCAGTGCGACCAGATAGCCGCAAGAGGAATTGAAGTCGGTCATATCTTCCATTTTGGTACCAAATATTCGCTTCCGATGCACGCCACAGTTATGGGGCCGGACGGTCAAGAACATCCTGTATCAATGGGATCGTATGGAATTGGCCCATCACGATTGGTAGCTGCGGCAATCGAAGCTTCGCATGATGACAACGGCATCATCTGGCCACGTGCAATGTCACCTTTCGATTTCGGTATCATAAATATGAAACCGGGCGACGCGAAATGCGATGATCTAAGTGAAAAAGTCTATTCATCATTGATTAATGCAGGTTTTGATCCTTTGCTTGACGATACGCAGGAAAGAGCGGGCTCCAAATTTGCAACAATGGATCTTATCGGACTACCGACACAAATTATCATTGGTCCGAAAAACGCTGCTCAAAACGAAGTCGAAATAAAAGACCGCAAAACCGGACATAAAGAGGTTCTTCCGTTTGATGTGGCTTTGAAACGCTTAACGGAGGCTTGATGACTACGAGAGCCAAGGGTAGTAGTCGGTTAGGATTTTCGTCCTATGAATGGATGATTGCATTTCGCTATATGCTTCCTAACAAGAAACAGATCTTTACATCAGTGATATCGATTATATCGCTGATCGGTATCATGCTTGGTGTTTTTGCGTTGATCGTTGTGATGGCCGTGATGAATGGTTTCAGAACAGAATTGCTTGATCGCATTTTGGGTATGAATGGCCATCTTGTTATTCAGGCAATCGATAGTGATTTTACCGATTACAATACCCTTATTCCACGTATTGAAGGCGTTGATGGTGTTAAATTTGCTCTTCCCGTGATTGAGGGGCAGGCCTTGGCGCAAGGCGATGCAACAGGAGGAACGGGTGCATTGGTTCGCGGAGTGCGCAAACAGGATCTAGACAAACTCACAACGGTTACAAAAAATATAAAGTTTGGCAGTCTGGATGACTTCGATAAGCAGGATGGAGTTGCAATCGGTAGTGGTATGGCTGAAAAGCTTGGGCTTTCGGTGGGAAGCGATATCCGGATTATTACGCCCGATGGCGATGTAACGCCTTTCGGTGTTAATCCGCGTGTTAAAGCCTACAAAGTCTCGGCTATCTTCAATGTTGGTATGTCGGAATATGATACGATTTTTGTCTTTATGCCATTGAAAGAAGCACAAGCTTTCTTCAACTTGGGAAATAAAGTACAGTCGTTGGAAATCTTTTTGAATAATCCTGATGCGGTCTCCTCAATAACGCCGGAAATTGAAAAAACTGTCGGTAGGCAAGTTTACTCTATTGATTGGCGGTCGAGGAATCAGGCGTTTTTCTCGGCACTGCAAGTCGAACGCAATGTTATGTTCTTCATTCTATCGTTGATTGTTCTTGTTGCTGCATTGAATATCATTTCAGGCCTCATCATGTTGGTCAAGGATAAGGGGCATGATATCGCTATTTTGCGCACTATGGGTGCCAAACAAAGTGCTGTCATGCGCATATTTATCATGACAGGCATGGTAATTGGAGTGATAGGAACAATCTTCGGACTTTTGTTAGGTGTGCTGACATGTGAGAATATCGGTCACATTCAGGATTTTGTCTCGTGGCTGTTTAATGTTGATGTCTTTAACCCGCAGCTTTATTTCCTGACGAAACTACCGGCGCGTCTGGAATGGGGGCAAACGCTGATGGTTGTGTTCATGGCGCTTTTCCTTTCCTTTCTGGCGACGCTCATACCGGCTTGGCGTGCTGCAAAGCTCGATCCGGTGCAAGCTTTGAGGTATGAATAATGGCCTCGCTGTTGCAACTTGTGAACATTGACCGACGTTATCTTGATAGTGATAGACCTCTGGTTATTCTCGATAAAGCTAACTTTTCACTTGAACAGGGCCAGACTGTTGCCCTTGTAGCTCCATCCGGTGCCGGTAAATCTACTTTGTTACACATTGCCGGACTTCTCGAACGTCCCAATGGCGGAGACGTTGTGTTGCGTGGACATTCTTGTTCCAATTTGTCTGATAACGACCGTACCGCAATACGCCGCAATGATATCGGTTTTGTTTACCAGTTCCATCACTTGTTGCCGGAATTTACTGCTCTGGAAAATGTGATGATACCGCAGATGATCGCAGGACTTAAGCGTTCGGAAGCTGCTGACCGCGGATTGAAGTTGCTGACTTACTTACGTGTAGGCCATCGCGCCAAGCATCGCCCATCCGAACTTTCTGGTGGCGAGCAGCAACGTGTGGCCATTGCCCGTGCTGTTGCCAACGCACCGTCAATTCTCTTGGCGGATGAACCGACAGGCAATCTTGATCCTGTCACGTCGGCATATGTTTTCCAGGCTTTGGCAGCTTTGGTTCGTCAATCGGGGTTGGCTGCTCTCATTGCAACGCACAATCTGTCTCTTGCAAAACAAATGGACCGGCGCATAACACTTAAGGCCGGCAAGATTATTGAGCTTCCTTGAAGTTTTATTCATAAACCCAAGATATCCAATATATTTTTTGAAACAGAAATATCGTCAAATGTTTTGGAATACGAGATAAGCTAATATACTGATGACGACTGTCACAAAAAGGCTTCGCGTCACGATACCTGCAATAAGTGAAACAATTGTACTCAAAAGAGCAACCGAAATGCCGAAGCTGGTTGGTTCCGGTTTTTCAAGAATTTCAGCAACGATAATAGCCGACAGAACAGCAGCGGGAACAAAATTCAGCCAATAACGAAAAAGCCGTGGAAATGGCCTGTGAGCCAACGCCACGATCGGCACGATTTTGATGAGCGCGGTTACCGCTGTTGCAACTGCAATGCCCAATCCAATATGTTCCATCATTATATCTTGTTACTCCCCGACTTGAGAAGCATAAACATACCAATGGTCGCAGCAATAAGAGTAGCGATGATTGACGATGGATTTGCTGCAATTATACCATGTGAAAAAGTAACAATTGCCATTGCGACGATAATCACAACGATATCAATTTTTTTGGTCTGGCTTGCATACCATCCAAGCAATAGAAGACCGATAAACATACCTACGAGGCTGAAACTCAAGCTGTCTTTTAACCAATCGGGTAGCGATGCCGCAAATAAGGTTCCGACAAGTGTTGCAGCAATCCAGCTCAGCCAGGCTGTGATATTAAGTCCGAATAGCCATGAAAATGGGAGAACATTACCGTGAGTGCGAGCATATTGTGACGCAACGCCAAAAGTTTCGTCAGTCATCAAAAAGCCGCCAACAAGCTTTTCAAGCCGATTGGCGTGTGAAAAATATTGCGCCATATAGGTGTTGATTAAAAGATAACGCATATTGATGAATACTACACCTAACGCGATTTGCACTAATCCGGCACCTGTGGATGCCATTGAATAAAACAGAAATTGCGCAGACCCTGCGTAGACAAATGTACTTAAACAGAAAATCTGTAAAATGCTAAAGCCCGATACCGCACCAATAGCACCGCAAGCAAAACCGATCGCCCAATATCCGAGCAAGGTCGGAATGCAGGCAACGACACCTTGTTTGAAAAGACGCCAGCGGCTTTTATCCATTATTCAAAGACTCAATTCATATTCAACGTCTTTTGAAATGACGTCTTCCTATACATGTTTACATATTTGGACTATTGTCAAACAACGAATTATTGAAAGCTGATCGCTAGCGTAATATAGAACAAGCTTCCATATCATGTTGAACCGGAGGATGTGATGACAGGCTCGAAAGTCGATAACAGTAAGCTGAATGCAAGGCAACGGCGGCTTGTGTTTCGCGCATGGCATCGCGGAATTCGCGAAATGGATCTGGTCTTCGGACAATATGTTGATGCACATATTATGAAGTTGGACGAAAAAGCCATGGATGAGCTTGAATATATCATGTCCTTTGAAGACAGGGATTTATTGACTTGGGTAACAGGCGAAGTGCCTGTACCTTATGATGTGGATTCGCCGCTTTTTCGCGATATTCTGGATTACCGCACGCGCATGGATTTTAACGCTTAAGTTATGTCGATATTTAAAAAAAACTTCGCTACTGAAAATTTACCACAATATCTGAGTTTTGATGGTGTCGTCTCCGGATACGAACCATTTGCGATATATAAAATTGCGGCGGAAATCGGAGGTCAGGGACCAATTCTTTATATCGCACGCGATGGGCAGAAACTTGATGATCTGACGCATGCTTTGAATTTTATCGAGCCACAAATGCCGGTGGTGCAATTGCCCTCATGGGATTGTCTCCCCTATGATCGCGTTTCGCCCAATCCCGCAATTTCGGCAAAGCGGATGTCGGCGCTAACAAATATTTCAGCTCTACTTAAAAATCCTCATCCAGCAATTATCCTGACAACTGCCAATGCAATTATGCAGAAGCTCCCACCGCGTTCTATGGTTGAAGGCCAGTCGATTACGGCGCGACCGGGGCAAAATCTCGACATGGACAAACTTGTTCATCACCTTGAGCATAACGGTTTCGAAAGGGTGTCAAGTGTACGTGAAATTGGCGATTTTGCTGTGAGAGGCGGAATTGTCGATTTGTTTGCACCGGGAAGCGATGCACCTGTAAGATTGGATTTTTTTGGCGATACGCTTGAAACAGTACGTGCGTTTGATCCGGCAAGCCAAAGAACAACAAAAACGCTCAAAGAATTCTCTTTGGAGCCGATGAGCGAGATCACTCTAACGGCTGAATTGATCAGTAAGTTCCGCACGAATTATATCAGATCTTTCGGTGCGGCTAGTCCGAATGATGCATTTTATGAAGCAATTTCGGAAGGCAGACGATTTTCCGGAATGGAACATTGGCTACCGCTTTTTTATGAACATCTTGATACGATTTTTGATTATATTGGCGATATTCCGGTTGTGTTTGACCATCTTGCCGAAGAGGCAATGATCGAGCGTAATAAACTCATCGAAGATTATTATCAGGCCCGCTTGGAACAACACGACCCTAAAGACTCTTCGACACCATATAATCCGGTCAAACCGGCAGAGCTCTATCTGACACCTGAAGATATTGCGTCATTATCTGAAAAAGTCGAGCATCGGATTGACCTTACCCCGTTTAATAAGCCAGAAGCATCGGGTCATGTGGTTCTTCATAGCAATGTTACGATAGGGCGGGATTTTGTTGAAGAACGCACGTCAGAAAACAAGAATTTATTTGAAAGCGTTGTCGATCATGTTGCGGAACTCCGCTCAAAGGGCCACAAGGTTCTCCTTACCGGCTGGAGCGAAGGATCGTTGGAACGCCTGTTACAGGTTCTTGATGAACACGGTCTTAAAGGAATAGAGAAGGTTGCATCTCTTCATTCCGTAAAAATCACACCGCGCGATCATATCACTGCAGCAGTCGTAACAATCGAGCACGGATTTGTTGCTGACGATCTGGTTGTTGTTGCCGAGCAGGATATATTGGGTGACCGGCTTGTGCGGTCTGCGCGTCGGCGTAAGCGCAATGCCGATTTTATCTCAGATATGACCACGTTGAATAGCGGTGATATTGTTGTTCACGTTGATCACGGTATTGGTCGTTTTATCGGCTTGAAGACGATTACAGCAGCCGGCGTTCCCAGAGATTGTCTCGAAATTCACTATGCCGATGAAGACCGGCTTTTTCTTCCCGTCGAGAATATCGAACTTTTGTCACGCTACGGCGGTGAAGGTACGAATGTTGTTCTTGATAAACTTGGCGGCGTTGCGTGGCAGGCGCGAAAAGCAAAACTTAAAAAACGTTTGCTCGAAATTGCCGGCCATCTTATTCACATTGCGGCAGAGCGCGAGATGCGCAATGCTCCCGTTCTCGTTCCGCCGACCGGTAGCTATGATGAATTTGTTGCCCGTTTTCCTTATGACGAAACGGATGACCAATTGCGCGCTATTGATGCGGTACTTGGCGATCTCGCAGCCGGAAAACCGATGGATCGGCTGATTTGTGGTGATGTCGGATTCGGTAAAACAGAGGTAGCAATCAGAGCCGCATTTGTTGCTGCATTAAACGGCTATCAAGTTGCTGTTGTGGTACCGACAACGCTTTTGGCGCGACAGCATTATAAAACGTTTCAAGCTCGCTTTCAGGGGTTACCGGTAAAAATCGGACAAGCATCGCGGCTTGTCGGAGCCAAAGAGCTTGCAGCCGTTAAAAATGGTGTACGTGAAGGTACAGTCGATATTGTTATCGGTACGCATGCACTGCTTGGGGCCACAATGCAGTTTTCACGGCTTGGATTGTTGGTTGTTGATGAGGAACAGAATTTCGGCGTTAAACAGAAAGAACGTCTGAAAGAACTGAAGACCGATATTCATGTGCTCACACTCTCGGCCACTCCGATTCCTCGTACCTTGCAATTGGCCTTGACCGGTGTCAGAGAGTTATCGCTCATTACAACGCCACCGGTCGATCGTATGGCGGTAAGAACCTTTGTTTCGCCATTTGATCCATTGATCGTACGTGAAACATTGATGCGTGAACATTATCGCGGTGGACAGAGTTT
This sequence comes from uncultured Bartonella sp., assembly GCF_946479275.1. Taxonomy (GTDB): domain Bacteria; phylum Pseudomonadota; class Alphaproteobacteria; order Rhizobiales; family Rhizobiaceae; genus Bartonella. The sequence goes on along the minus strand of NZ_CAMLFE010000001.1, from coordinate 287,859 downwards.
CTATGTTTGCCCGCGAATTTCGGATTTGAAGGATGTTCAGGAGTTTCTTGCCAACCACGTTCCCGAACTGAAGGTCACAGCTGCTCATGGTCAAATGCCGGCAGGCCAGCTTGATGATATCATGAATGCCTTTTATGACGGGCAATATGACGTGTTGCTTTCAACCAGTATCGTTGAATCCGGACTTGATATTCCTTCGGCCAATACGCTGATTGTTCATCGTGCGGATATGTTCGGTCTTGCCGCTCTTTATCAATTGCGTGGGCGGGTAGGGCGCTCCAAGCAGAGAGCTTATGCATTGTTTACGCTTCCTAACCAGAAAGTTTTGACACCGGGTGCGGATCGCCGCCTCAAAGTATTGCAATCTCTTGATAGCCTCGGGGCAGGTTTCCAGCTTGCAAGTCACGACATGGATATAAGGGGTGCCGGCAACCTTCTTGGTGAAGAACAATCAGGGCATATCAAAGAAGTCGGTTTCGAACTTTATCAACAAATGTTGGAAGAAGCGGTTGCTGAATTGAAAGACGGTACGGCTGTGAGTGAAAGCCAATGGTCACCGCAGATCTCGGTAGGAACAGCGGTTATGATACCGGATAATTATGTTCCCGACCTTCCATTGCGCCTTTCGCTCTATCGTCGGCTCGCGGAAATTGAAGAATTGGGAGACATTGATGCGTTTGGTGCTGAAATGATCGACAGATTTGGCCCCTTGCCTGTTCCCGTACAGCACTTGCTTAAGGTCGTTTATATCAAGGCTCTATGTCGGCAAGCCAATGTTGAAAAGTTGGATGCAGGTCCAAAAGGTGCCGTTATCCAGTTTAGAGAAAACAACTTTGCCAATGGAGTTGGACTTGTCAAATGGATTGGCGAGCAAGGAAGCATGGCAAAAATACGTCCCGACCAAAGTGTGGTCTTTATTCGTGATTGGCCGAATGCCGATCAGCGCTTGAACGGTGCTGCAACTGTCATGACACAGCTCGTAAAACTTTCAAAAGAAGGCGCAAAGAAATAGACTTTGCGTCTTCATTTGTAAGCTGTTTCAAACGTGATTTAAAACTATTTTCAATCACGCAATAACAAGCATTTTGGATTTTTTTGATAAAAAAATAAGTAGAGTGACTATAACCGGGGCCGCTTTTACCGATCTTCACTTGCTCCCGGTTCATAGCCGTCTGCAATTTGTTCGATCGTGTCGATTAAAACCTCGGTTGGTTGTGCGCCCATGACCACATATTTTTTGTCGATAATAAATGATGGCACACCACGTACACCGATATAATAGGAATGGGCGCTGTCTTGCTTGATGGTGTCTTTATCAATGTCCGTCTTAAGCAATTTTTCCACAACGTCGGAACGCATTCTTACGCTTTTTGCAGCGTCAACCAATACGGCATGATCACCAATATTCTGCCCTTGTTCAAAAAAACGGGAAAAAAGTTCGGCAATGAGCTTCTCCTGTATACCTTTTTTGTCCTGAGACGCCCAATAAACCACGCGGTGGGCATCAAGAGAATTAGGCTCTGTTTTGATTGCGGCAAAATCGAATTCGATATCTTCTTGTTTACCGAGGTCAGTTAACGTCCGCTCGGTTTCGTCAATTGCATTCTGGTTGCCTAGAACTTTCTTCATATGAATTGAATAGGGAATGCCTTCCGGCTTCATATTCGGATAAAGCTGGAACGGCGTCCATGATAGTTTTATGGTGATTTCCGGTAATGATGCTATTGCTTTAAAAAGTCTCTTGCGTCCAATGAAACACCAGGGGCACACGAGATCCGAGATCATATTGATGTAAATTGTTGGATAACTCACTGTAATTTCCTCTACCGATGCCACCAAGCAGGCAAGCGATATCCATAAAGCGGGGTATAGGCCGGATATTCTATACGCGACCAATGTGCAACCCATTGATCAGGTAAATGATAAAGCGGAAGATAGTAATTCCCCGAGATAAGCACCCGATCAAGAGCTCTGACGGCTGATGTAAAATCTTCGTTCGACCGGGCATCGAGCAATGCTGAAATCATGGCATCAATCGCCGGATCGGATGTCCCCGCAAAATTGAAACTACCTTCGAGGTCGCGGGAAGAAGAACCCCAACGATTAAGCTGCTCATTACCGGGCGAGAGCGACGCTTTTAATTTTCCGACAATCATGTCGTAGTCAAAAGAGGTTAACCGGTTTTGATATTGCGTATCATCAACCGTTCGCACGTCCACCCCGACACCAATTCTCACCAGTGAACGCTGATAGGCGAGTGCGATTTTTTCTTCTTCCAACGACTGAGTCATAATTTCAAAGTGAAGCGGTTGACCGTCCGGGCCGATTGCTTGCCGATTTTGCAGTTTATAACCTGCTTCCCGCAATAACTGCCAGGCTTTTTCTGCAGAGGCCCTGTCAATGCCCGAACCGTCGGTTTTTATATTATGCCATGTTCCGTCCATGACCTCGGGTAAAACAGCATCGGGGTAGGGGCTTAGAAGCTGTTTCTCTTTGTCTGACGCTGGCCGTCCAACGGCAGAAAGCGTGGATCCACACCAAAAACCCTCTGTGCGGCTATACACGTCGTTGAAAAGATTATGATTGACCCATTCAAAGTCGAATACAAGTGAAAGTGCCTGCCTTACCTTACGATCTTTAAAGATAGGCTTTCTGGTATTGAACACGAAGCCAATCATATCGGCCGGTGTTCCTTTTTTAAAACTTTCTTTGATAACGTCGCCATGACGCACAGCCGGAAAATTATAGGATAAACGCCAGCGGTTGGGATTGGCCGGTTCTTCAAGAAAAACGTCCAAAATCCCCTTTTTGAAAGCCTCGAAACGGGTGTTGTCATTACGGAAATATTCAATCTGCACCGTATCAAAGTTATTCAAACCGCGATTTACCGGCAAATCTTTTCCCCAATAATTCGGGTCACGTTCGTAAATTATGCGCTCGCCTGCATCAATATGCGAGATAATATAGGGGCCACTTCCGGGAATAGGTGTAAGGCCGTTTTTTTCGAAATTTTGTACGTCAATTGCGTGTTTAGGAAGAACAGGCATGCTGCTTGCCAGAATAAAAGGAAATTCGCGATCTTTCGAATGTGGAAATTCCATTTTTACTGTTTGTTCGTCGAGCTTTTCAATATGTTCGATGCGCTTCATATAGCGGTCGAAAGGTGGTCTGCCCTTATTTTTTAAAAGATCGACTGTAAATAAAACATCCTCGGCTGTAATTGCAGTCCCGTCTGAAAATCTGGCCTTCGGGTTGAGATGGAATGTAATTTCTGTACGATTGTCATTCAATATAACGTTATCTGCAATTAAACCGTAGAGCGTAAAAGGTTCATCACGTGTGCGAACCATCAAACTTTCATAAACGAGGCCGCCAAATTGCTCATCGGCGAACAAACCTCGTGCGGTTGTCCGGAAACTGCGAATAACAAAGGGATTAAGTCCGTCAAATGTACCAACGACACCGTAAGTGATCTTGCCACCTTTGGGGGCATCAGGATTGGCATAAGGAAAGTGATCGAAATCGGCTCCTAAAGCAGGCGTGCCGTGCATTGCTATTCCGGCTTCGTTCGCTTGACAAAATTGCCCGAAACTCGAACAAAGAATCAGGAAAAACAAAACGCGTTTATAAACAATGTTCATTTGAACCCCTTGGGAGGCGAATATTTGCGATTCGTCTGGTTTTAGCCTGCTAGCGACTAGTTGGGTTAGATTTATAAGCAATTACAAGAAAAAATACCATTTTAAACCGCTATTCATAAAATTGACTGTGATTGGAAAAACACAAAGATCGGTGCAATTTATATTTTGTTCACTTCTAACGCTGGATTTTTTGATTAATCTTGTGTAAATGCGGCTGTAAAGGAAGGAAACGTCATCCTGTTGCCCTAATTCTGCGTAGAGCTGTCATAACAGAGGTTGATATTTACCTTTCGGGATTATTTTTTTGCGCATTGAAAGGATTTGCCTGATCATGTCCCATAAAAGAACCTACGCTGCTATTTCCGCATTGGCTGGCGCTGCTGCTCTACTCGTTGCGTCACATAGCACCGCCAATGCTCAGGGCATGCCTCAGGGGTGGTATAAGGTTTGCAGCAAGCAACAGGATGTTGATGTTTGTAACACAATGAATACCGTTGTTTCCAACACCGGACAACCGCTGACGGCCGTGAATTTAGTTGAAGTCAAAGGAAAACAAAACGAAAAGCGTATCGGTATTCAGGTACCGACAGGTCGTTTTATTCCTGAAGGCGTCCACATTCAGGTCGGTGATGGCCCTGTGAAAAAGATACCTTATGTTATCTGCAACGGCCCGAGCTGCATTGCTAATGATACATTTGATGATAAACTCATCAATGCTATGAAGACCGGTCAGAAATTGGTGGTAACAACCATCAACTTCCGTGGTACACCTAATCCTATCGAAATTTCGCTCGATGGTTTCAGTGCAGCCTATACCGGTCCTGGTATGCAGGAAAAAGATTTTGAAGCTGAACAGATGAAGCTCCAGAAAGCTGTTCAAGCCAAGGAAAAACAGTTTGAAGATAAAATGCGCGCCGAACAGGAAAAAGCAAAGTCCGGCAATTGATGCTTCAATCATTATGCGAATGATAGAAGGCCGCTTGCGGCCTTTTATTTTTGCTCGAAATTCAAGAATTTAGTTTATTTAATCAAAATTAATCAATTCGAGTTTGCCTCAAAGCATCAAAGGGCGCTTAGCATAGTTTTCGGACCGATAATCAGGTTGATTGTTTCAGTTTTTAAAATTATCCGTTCCGGTTCTCCATTTTTTGAATAAAAATGTCGTAACACCGTCGTTCTCAAGTTAGAGGTGATGTCTATCAAAAGCGAAGAAAATTGGGCTTCAGGCTAGACGACTTTAAAATGTCAAATGAAGCCAAGAACAATAATCGGGTTGCAAGATAATAACGCTTGACGCGCGACCCCTCTTTGCGGACATTATCGTCTTAATGAATTGGGGTTTATCTATTTTTATTTGAAAAATAAAACAGGCTTCAAGATAATCAAATCGTGAAGCCTATTAATTTCAATTCTAGCATGTGAATGAATTAAAAAATGAACCGGAGGATACAGTTCGATCTTCGAACCGGCTATAGGCTGCGTCATCCCGCATGTGAATCGGCAATCGGTTTTTGAAAAGCATAACCCATATCCCAAGGGAAATAGATCCATGTGTCCTGACTGACTTCAGTTACGAATGTATCAATCAACGCCCGTCCTTTCGGTTTTGCATAAACCGTAGCAAAATGTGCCTTCGGTATCATATTGCGGACAATTTGCGCCGTTTTTCCGGTATCGGTAAGATCGTCTACAACCAGAACACCTTCGCCGTCATTAACTTTGACATTGTCGCTGATGCCTTTAAGAATTTGCATTTCCGACTGATGGCGATAATCGTGATAAGAAGCAATACAGACGGTTTCAATAAGTCGAATACCCAGCTCACGACAAATAATGGCAGCAGGAACCAATCCACCGCGTGTGATAGCGACCATAGAGCGCCATTCTTTTTTCTGGTCGGCAATGCGCCAGGCTAGCGCACGAGCGTCTCGATGAAATTGATCCCAACTTACGGGGAAAGCTTTATCCGGAAGCGACATACCAAGCTCCTAAATTTTCCAAAAATTGATTTTGCCTTGTAATCCTATTTAATTGCCGATTTCAAGCTTCTAGGCCTGACCTTTTTCGAACCTGTAGGAGTTCATCCCAGTATTATAACGATGGGAGCACTTATAAGTGAGGCTAACGATATTTTTCCTCACTAGTGATTCGAAAAAAACAGTTTCCGCTCTTCGGCAAATAAACGTTTTAAAAACAAAAAGCGGTGTCAAACAAAGGCGATCAAACCGACAATCGAAAAATTTCTGTCCCGTGCTCCATAACAAGGTAATGGAACAGAATTTATTTTGTTCCGGAATCGGGCGTTAAACATCCCGTAGAGTGACCGCTACTTGTTCTTAAATGAACAATTTCCGAGCTGAAAAATCTGCGGCGGATGTCATTGCCGTGATTTGGTCTGAAATTTTTTTAAGGGGAAGGGTAACGAACACAAAAAATGCGAAAATTTGTAACGAGAAAAATTTTTTTGCTAAAAGGTGTTGACCTGACGCGATCTCGCCCGTATGTTCCGCCCACTTTCATCAGGTAGTTACCTTAATGGAAGAGCGCGTAGCTCAGCCGGTAGAGCAACTGACTTTTAATCAGTAGGTCCAGGGTTCGAATCCCTGCGCGCTCACCACTTCAAGTTTTCTTAATCATCATTTCCATCCATCGTGTTTTCAAACACTTTTGTCGCTTGTTTTGTTCAAAGTACAAATAGCCGCACACTTGATTGCTTGCTTTGACCTGTAGCGTGCCGTAATCATGGTCGAGCAACCCAAGATAGAGGCGTCGCTATGACAGGGCGGTAAAATTCTCATAAAGTCATTTTCCGGATTCGTTGGTAAATTTGGTTGATTGAGCAGCGATCTTGTCTTTAAACGTCGCCTTAACTGCATTTCTGATCCGCGTATGATTTCGTGTTTTACAATGAGGTCTGCTCATTCAATCCATTTCTTTGAATTTTTACTACCTTCTGAATGGTATTTAGACGCACAATTTTTCACACATTACGTTTGATAAAACGTTTGTAGTCAAAATAGCACAAACTACGACTGCATCTTCGGTTTTTTGTCGTTAACGATGTTTTAAGAAACATGGCGATGGCGCGTATACACTTCTTAAACATTTATTAAAGATATGTTAATTGCTCCGCAGGAAATGGTTTCTGCCTTTTAAAAAGCAGGAAACGGCAACTCGAGCTCAGCTTGGAATTTGCCTGTTTTGGATTGCTCGACGGCGGCTTTACTGAACGGAACGTTGAATGTTGTTAGAATTTGAAAAGAACAAAAAGAACAGTTGCAAATTGCTTGTTCGTGGAATTTTCGTTTCATTGTCTACAGTGATGCTAGCAGCATGTGCCAATCATGCAAAAGATGTCGCAAGTGCAACACCCGTAAAAACAGAGAGCAATCAGGTTAAGGCATATTCGGTTATTCCGGCTGCAAAACCTCTTGTAAGTCATCATAAAAAAAATGGTGTCGCTCAACAGGCTAATAACGTCGAAAGCAAAAAGAACCACGAAATTACTTATCTTTCTCCGTCCGAAAGGGCATATAAAAAAGTGGGGCGTGCATCCTGGTATGGTGCAGCTTTTAACGGCCGTCTGACTGCAAATGGTGAAATTTATGATATGCATAATCTCACTGCAGCGCATCCGACAATGCCTTTACCAAGCTATGCACGTGTCACCAATCTGGAAAACGGCTCGTCAATCATCGTTCGCGTCAATGATAGAGGACCATTTGCTGCCGACCGTGTTATTGATCTATCGCAACAAGCGGCAACTATGCTTGACTATAAAGATGACGGTCTAGCAGATGTTAAAGTCGAATATGTCGGTCGAGCACCCATAGAAGGGCACGATAGCGAATTTCTTTTGGCATCTTATAAGCCAGGCAACATTACTCCGGATACTCTGCTTGCAATGGCAGGCGTGAACTTGAATTCTCCCGTTCCCGAAAATGCGATGCAGGATATGACCCCGCCCAACTATTCAGGGTTGAATAATCCGGCAATGATTGGTGTAACTTATCCGAAATTGCCTGATGTTGGCCCTCTGCCTGCTTTTAAACCTGACAATTCCCAGCTACTGGCTTTTGCTGGTGAAACTTCAACCGATGGCAAGGCTGTGGTTTTCAATAGTATTCTGACACCGTCAAGCGGCAATAAGACCTCGGAAAACACTTCTCGTTCAACAAGCAAGGTTTCCACTAAATCAGCAAAACCAAAGGCAGCTAATGACATGAACGCTGCCGCCTCAACGATGGTCGACGATTCCAATTCTGTAAAAGTAGCAAAAGTCCGGGTAAATCCGTCGGCAAATTTTGAACAAAAAACGGACCGGGCGTTGGAAATTGCGTGGGCTACAGGTGTAAGCGAAGCTTTTAGTATTGGTAGTGAACGTTAAGCACTTGAGTGAGCGAGTGGTTTGTGCTGAAAACAAGCCACGGAGATCAAATATGCGCTCAACCATCATTCATTTGTTGTTTTTCATTGTTTTAGGGTGTGTAACAACTCGATCATTTGCTCAGAATTTTGAGGTTTCGGCCACTCAAGCCATGATGATTGATGGTGAAACGGGCTCGATACTTTATCAGAAAAATTCGCGAACAAAGTTTGAACCGGCATCGCTCACCAAGTTGATGACTGCAGAAGTGGTTTTTCATTTGCTTGATAGTGGTGCATTACATGACGACCAACTTTTCCATATCAGTGTTAATGCATGGCGCACCGGCGGCGCACCATCGCGAACAAATACAATGTTTGCGCCGGTAAACAGCGATATCAGCGTTCTTGATCTGTTGCGCGGCATGATTATTGCAAATGGAAATGATGCAGCAATTGCCTTGGCCGAAGGTATTTCCGGTAGTGAAGAAAAATTTGCTGATCTTATGAATGAACGCGCCAAGGAATTGGGGCTGAATTCAAGCCATTTTGTCAATGCAACCGGATTGCCGCAAAATGGACAATATACCACCGCGAGCGATGTTATCTGTTTGTCGCGATATATCGCACTGCATTATCCGAAATATTTCAAAATTTATTCCGAACCGGAAATAACCTGGAGCAAGATTACTCAACGTAATAAAAATCCGCTTTTTACAATGGATATTGGTGCTCAAGGTTTGGCAAATGCTTATAGCGACAGTTCAGGATTCTCGACTTCAGCAGTCATACAGAATAATAACAGACAACTTTTTCTGGTTTTAAACGGCATCAAAAAAGAAAAGGATCGGCCGATTGAAGCAGCAAAATTATTGAATTGGGGAATGATTGCATTCAAATTCAAACAAGTCTTTCCTAAAGGAGCTATTGTAGGTTATGCACGTGTTTTCGGTGGTTTAACGCCAGCCGTTCCACTTTCTGTCAAAGAACCCGTTGACATTTTAATGAATATTGAAAAAAAGCCTGTGATATCAGCAAAGATTATTTATCACGGTCCGTTGGATGCTCCTATCACACCGGATGTTGAGGTCGGGAAACTTCAAATATTGGCCAATAAAACAGTTCTTCTGGAAAAGCCGGTTTTTACTGTTAACGAAGTTGCAGAGACGGGACTTGTCGGAAAAGCCAAAGATGCTTTATATGAACTCACGATAGGGTGGCTAAGAAAATACCTTTGATCTTATAGACAAACAATTCGGGATTGTGTGGTGAGTGGTTATTTTTTCACATTCGAGGGCGGAGAAGGGGCTGGAAAATCCACTCAAATCAGGATTGTCGGGGACTTTCTGAAAACACAAGGTTATGAAGTGGTCGTTACTCGTGAGCCTGGTGGTACAGCCGGTAGCGAGGCAATAAGATATGTTTTGCTTTCTGGTAATGCACAACGCGCCGGCAGGCGGTTTGAGGCTGCACTTTTTGCAGCTGCACGCATCGATCATATCAATGAAATTATAGCACCGGCATTAAAACAGGGAAAAATTGTCTTGTGTGATCGTTTTATTGATTCGACCCGCGTATATCAGGGCGATGGCAAGGAAGGTGAACGCAATTATCTGACCATACTCGAAAAATTGGCAACTATCGGTTACACACCGGACATCACATTCATATTGGATTTACCTGCAAAAGTCGGAATGGCAAGAGCAAATAAACGTCGTACCAACCAGATAACAGTCGATAGGTTTGAAAAAGATGACCTTTCCATTCAGGAAGCACGAAGGCAGTCGTTTCTTGAAATTGCACGAGCCGAGCCAAAACGTTGCCAAATTATTGACGCTAGCCGCAATATTGATGAAATTGCCAAGGATATTGAAAATATCACTTTGCGTTTTTTAAACGGGAAAAAAGATGCAGGAACTGGAAACGCCAAAACAGTATGATGACATTGATGGCGTTATTCGTCCTTCACAAAATACACATATCTTTGGACATAACGATGTAATCGAAGCTCTCGGTAACATGCGCAAAGAAGGGCGGCTGCATCATGCCTTGTTGTTTGAAGGGCCACTTGGCATCGGAAAAGCCACATTGGCCTATCATCTTGCATGGAACATTTTGTCGAAAAGCTCGGGAGATTTTATAGCTCCCGAAGAATCGTCACCCGTTTGGCGTCAAATTGCACAAGGCAGCCATCCTTCTGTCACTCATATTTCCAGACGATATGATAATAAAACAGAACGCTTCAATACTGGAATAACGGTTGACGATATAAGAGAAATCAACCGCTTTCTGGCTCAGACGTCCTATAACGGCGGTTGGCGGGTCGTGATTATTGATACCGCAGACGATATGAATAGAGCTGCAGCAAACGGTGTTTTGAAAACGCTTGAAGAACCGCCTGAAAAAACACTTTTTATTCTCATATCGAATTCGTCAGGCCGTCTACTGCCAACAATTCGTTCGCGCTGTCACGTAATCAAATTTCGACCACTTGATTATGATAATATGGAAAAAGCACTGCATCTTGTCTTGGGCATCCAGCTGCCACAAGCTGCCGAATTGGACGCAATCATTGCAGAATCAGAAGGAAGTGTCAGAAAAGCAGCACTTTTAATATGTTATGGTGGAATGGAAATTATCCGTGTTCAACGAGAAATATTGAATGGGTCAGTCTTTGACGTTGTTAAAGCACAGACAATTGCGCAAGCTTTATCAGGGCGCGATGCCGTTATTCAATTTCATCAGTTTTGCGATAATTTGCTTTCCATTATATCATCGAAAGCGATGAAGGCAGGCCTTAGTGGCAATTCGTTGCTAAGTAACCGTTATGCCGATGCCTGGAAGAATATTGCCGACGAGATCGCAAAAACAGAAGCATTTAATCTGGATAAAAAGCAATTTGTGATTAATGTTCTTTATAAAATCCATAAATTGATAACTGAAAAGGCCTGAGTATTTGGTTTTTCCGTGACAAGCGCTTCAACTATCGCTATGTCAGATTAAAAAGCTGATATTGATATAGTTGGATATCCTATGCGTGAAAAATTTTATATAACGACACCAATTTTTTATCCGAATGGCAATCCTCATATAGGCCATGCCTATAACGCTATTGCAACAGATGCTATGGCACGTTTCCAACGCGCCAATGGTAAAGATGTATTTTTTCTTTCTGGCACCGACGAGCATGGGCTGAAGATGCAACAGACAGCAGAAAAACTGGGGTTGACGCCACTGGAGCTGGCAGATCGCAACAGTGCAGTGTTTCAAAAAATGCTGAAGAAGCTGAACGTCTCGAACGATGACTTTATCCGCACGACTGAAAAACGCCATTATGATGCCTGTCAGGCAATATGGACAATGATGGAAGAAAACGGAGACATCTATCTCGATCGTTATTCTGGCTGGTATTCCGTGCGTCAGGAAGCCTATTACGATGAAAGTGACACCGAAGTCGGAGAAGATGGAATCCGGAGGGAAAAAGAAGTCGGTTCACCGGTAGAATGGAATGAAGAGGAAAGTTATTTTTTCCGCCTGTCGAAATATGAAGATCGTTTATTGGAGTTTTACGAAAAAAATCCCGATTTCATTGGTCCGAATGAGCGTCGTAACGAGATTATCAGTTTTGTGAAATCCGGCCTGAAAGACCTTTCTATATCACGAACAACGTTCAATTGGGGAATACCGGTTCCAGGTAACCCCAAACATGTCATGTATGTCTGGGTGGATGCGCTAACCAATTATCTCACAGCTACCGGTTTTCCGAAGAAAAACACGCCAAGGTCGGACTTTTGGCCTGCGAATGCTCACATTATCGGTAAAGACATTATCCGCTTTCATGCGATCTATTGGCCCGCATTTTTAATGTCGGCGGGCATCGAGTTGCCGAAACGCGTGTTCGCACACGGGTTTTTATTGAACCGTGGAGAAAAAATGTCGAAATCGGTTGGAAATGTTATTGATCCTTTCAAGATGGTCGAGCACTACGGCCTTGATCAGGTGCGTTATTTCTTTCTGCGGGAAGTCCCGTTCGGGCAGGATGGAAGCTATAGTCACGATGCTATTGTCAATCGAACAAACGCCGATCTTGCCAATGATCTTGGTAATCTCGCGCAGAGATCGCTTTCGATGATTATGAAAAACTGTAACGGGCTTGTGCCAAAGCCCGGCAAGTTTCTCGAACAGGACAGCGAGCTTTTGGAAAAATGCAAAAATGCGCTCCAAACGGCTCGTGAAACGATGGAAAAACAAGCGCCTCATTTGGCGTTAACTGCCATTTTTGCAATCATTTCAGACGCGAATCGTTATTTTGCTGCGGAAGAACCTTGGGCACTGAAGAAAACCGATTTCGAGCGTTTTTCAACCGTTCTTTATGTAACAGTTGAAATACTGAGAGAGGTTGGCATTCTGCTTTGTCCTTTCATTCCGCAATCGGCTTCAAAACTTCTTGATTTATTGGCGATTGATCAAAACGAACGTATGCTTGATGACATCGTTAACCGGAAAATTGTTCCGGAAACGAAATTGCCGGCGCCAGAGCCGGTTTTTCCGCGTTACGTCCCAACAGAAGACGAAGATTGACTATGCTTGTTGATACACATTGCCATCTCGATTTCGAGACCTTAAGCAACGAGCTTGATGATGTTGTTGATCGTGCTCATAAAGCCGGTGTGTCGCGTATGATCACGATTTCCACGCTTATTCGCGATATGAAAAAGCTGTTGGATATCACAGAACGGTTTGAGGATGTATATTGCTCGGTTGGCACACACCCAAGTTCTTCTCATGAGGAAAACGATACGACAGCCGAAAAACTTTTGGAATTTGCAAAAAATCCCAAAGTTGTGGCCATAGGGGAGGTTGGATTAGACTACCACTATGACGATGCCACGCCAGCAGAGCAGAAACGCAATTTCCAGGAACATATTGTTGCTGCCCGAGAAAGTCTGTTGCCGCTCGTTATCCATACCCGCGATGCCGACAATGACACGCGCGACATTCTTGTTGAAGAAACAAAAAAGGGAAAGTTTCCTTTTATTCTTCATAGCTTCTCTTCCGGAGAAGAGTTGGCAAAAACTGCGCTTGAACTTGGAGGATATATTTCGTTCTCGGGCATATTAACGTTCAAAAATGCCGAAAATGTTCGCCAAATTGCAAAAATAGTATCAATCGACAGAGTGTTGGTTGAAACGGATTCACCTTATCTTGCCCCCGTGCCATTTCGCGGAAAGACAAATGAACCTTCCTTTGTCAAACAGACTGCGTTAGTATTAGCCGGAGTGCTTGGCGTTCCATTTGATGAATTGGCCAAACATACAACGGAAAATGCTTTTCGTATTTTCTCCAAGATGAAATAGGACAAGATTTATGCATGATCGCTACAAGTTTACAATACTTGGTTGCGGCTCCTCGCCGGGCGTTCCCCGGGCTAATGGTGATTGGGGGGCATGCAACCCCGATAATCCGAAAAATTATCGTTATCGCGCGTCGATATTGATTGAACGTATCAAAGAAAATGGTGAGCGTACAACAGTTGTTGTCGACACCGGTCCGGACTTTCGTTCGCAAATGGTTGATCATAATGTTCATGAAATAACTTCTGTTGTCTATACGCATCCGCATGCAGATCACATACACGGAATTGATGACCTGAGGACTTATGCAATAAGCCAGCATCACCTTATGAATGTTTATGCCGATGACGAGACATATCAGAGGTTATATGAGGCGTTCGGTTATTGTTTTAAAACGCCGGAAGGTTCGAATTACCCTCCGATACTGAACCGGAAAAAAATCACCCCGTACGAGAAATTTACTATAGACGGAAAGGGTGGACCAATTACCCTTTTGCCTGTTTTTCAGATCCACGGAGATATTCACTCGCTCGGTTTCAGACTGGATAATGTCGCCTATTGCACCGATGTAAACGAGTTTCCTGAAAAAACACCAAAATATCTCGAAAATCTTGATGTGCTCATCATTGGTGCTCTGCAATATCGTACACATCCTAGTCATTTTTCGGTTGATCAAGCGGTTGAATGGGGTCAAAAACTTAATGCAAAGCGGGTTATTTTGACACATATGCATATTGCTTTGGATTATGATGAAGTGATGAAATACACGCCGGATAATGTCGAACCGGCCTACCAAGGCTTAACTTTCGAGGTTGATGCAAAATAGTCGATTAATAAAAATGCCGGCACTACAATATTGATTGGAAAACATCCCCATGTCGGCATTCCATTTGTTGGTTGTCCTAACATATTCCGATTTTGCAGTATGAAAACTTTTCTGTTCGGATAACGAGGCAAACAATCTTGAGGGCCGATTAATAAGGGCTTTCAATCAACGGCTTTGATGTTATTTTTAATTATCAATTTTTTCTTCAAGAAAATCGGTAATTTAAAAAAAACGAAAGAGTTCTTCGGAAAAATCCGAAGCTTATGTTTGGCCGCATTTCCTTACATTTAAAAACAGTTGTATTTGCTAAACGATTATGGCTGTAGGCGAAGTTGGATAACAAATACAATCGCTATGAGCTTCAATTTCATACGGAAATTCACTCTTTTGCATGCCGGAAATTCTAATATTTTCGCAGTTACAATACGGACCGATATCACCGGCAAAATTCAGCCTACCCGTGATTAATCAATCATAGTCCTTAAACGAGCGAACTGACATCAAACGCTATTCGTATATTTCCGTTTATTTTTTAAGATTGCAAACTTGAGAAAATCTATATAGTTTACGCCCTAAAATAAATTGAGGGTGATATGAAACTCGAGTTGACCAACGTAAGAGCCGGATATGGCAAGTTGACAATCTTGCACGATATTTCCGTCAATTTTGTTCCTGGTGAGGTGACAGCTCTAATTGGTCAAAATGGTTGCGGTAAATCAACGCTGCTCAAGGCAATAATGGGGTTTCTCGATCTTCAAGGCGGCAAGATTACATTGGATGGCAGAGATATCGGAAGCTTTCACCGCAAAAAACTCGCACAGCTTATTTCATATCTTCCTCAAGAGAGTTTTTGTCCAGATTATCTGACATTGGGGCAGCTCATCGAGCTTTCCTCTTACGCACGACATTCTTTATTTTCAGGTCCGTCTATCAAAGATCGTCAATATTTCAATGAGGTTCTCGAAATTGTTGGACTCGCAGATAAGGCACATTTACCTGTGAATTCTCTTTCCGGCGGGCAAAAGCAAAGAGCTTGGCTTGCATTAGTTTTGGCACAAAAAACCGATATGATATTGCTTGATGAGCCGGTCAATCATCTGGATGTAAAATATCAATACGCCATTTTAAAGCTTGTTCGCGATTTAAGTTGCGAATTGAAAAAAACAATTATCGTTGTTTTGCATGACATCAACCTCGCCACCTATTTTGCCGATTATGTTGTTATGGTAAAAGCAGGCAATATCCATGCCAATGGGCGAACTCAAGATGTAATAACCGAGGAAAATCTACAGCAAGTCTTTGAAATTCCGGCCGAATTATTTCAACACAACGGGCACCTCATTTGTCAGCCATATCCCGACGAGGCCCGATCCGTTCGTTATATGGACGAATAAAATGCATTTTTTCAGGTTCTGGGCGGGTGGTGTGGTTCTATTTGTCCTTGTTTTCTATCTTAGCATAGCCTGGGGGGGCACTTTTTCTTCGCCTTCAGATGTCTTTCAGGTGTTGATATCGCGCGAGCCAAACAATTACGGTCAAGCGTCTATTCTTTATCAGCGTTTTCCGCGGGCGCTTATCGCAATTTATGCCGGACTTATCATGGCAAGTTCGGGTTTGGTATTTCAAGGCTTAATCCGTAATCCGCTGGCTTCGGCTTCGTCACTCGGGATAAACGCGGGTGCAACACTTTTCGTCGTGGGCGGTGCGCTTTTATTCGGCGCAAATCTGGCAGAACAGGGGGTATCCGCTTTATGCGGCGGGCTTTTCGGTTTTCTCCTGTGCACTCTCATTGCCCGTATTGCCGGTAACAATGAAAAGACCACCGGTCTTATGCTGATTTTATCGGGGTCGCTTGTAACGATGTTGCTCATAGGTCTAAGCAATGCACTGTTATTATCTTACGCTGATAGAAGAGGTGAATTCCTCTCCTGGATAGCCGGCAATATCAACCATGCATACATCGATCGCCTTCATCAATTTTGGTGGATTGGCCTCATAGCACTGGCATTGGTTTTTGTGCTGTCAAAGCCGCTTACACTTATCCTCCTTGGCAATGAAAAAGCCGCTTCAATGGGGGTAAGAACCGTTGCTATTTCACGATTTGCCATGGCATGTGCAATTGTCGCATCGTGTTCGGCTGTTGCCGTTTGCGGGCCAATCAGTTTTATAGGCCTCATCGTTCCGCATATGGTAAAACCTCTTGTCGGTCAGGACTTTCGGGTAACTTTACCGGCGTCGGCATTAACCGGTGCAATTTTGTGCCTTTTGGCAAGCACTATCTCACAGAATGCTTTTCAACCTTATGTTGTCAACACCGGAATTATTCTGGATTTATTCGGCGGCATCGTTTTTATTTTACTCATACGGAAATTCTATGTTTCTCCAAAAAACAGGAGCAACGTATGAAGATATCCAAAACGCTTGACGGGCGACTTTCTGTTGGCTTTGCAAATGGAAAAGAGCTCGTTATACGCAACTTCATTGTTGCAATATCGCTCCTGTTTTTCTCGGCTTTTCTTTTTTTGGTGTCGCTGAATATCGGAACGATTGATACGGGTCTCATTGATTTCTGGAAGCTCATTAAAGGAGAGGAGATCAATCGACAATCCTACTTTGCTTTATGGGATGTGCGTCTTCCGCGATTGGCTTTGGCGTTTCTGATTGGCTGGAGCGTTGCAGTTTCAGGAGCTATATTACAGCCGATTGCCCGTAATCCTTTGGCTGATCCGGGGCTGTTTGGTATCAGTCATGGTTCTTTAACAATGACTATTGTTTTGCTTGCCTTCATTCCCGGTGCTTCTCGTGTGCTTATTACATTAGCCTCTCTTGCCGGAGGCTTGGGAACAGCAGTACTTTTGCTTGCTTTGGTTGGTAACCGGCACTCCGGCGGGTTGATCATTTTATTGATGGGAATTGCTGTAGCAACGGTGCTTGCTTCGATCAACTCATTTCTCATACTTTATCTGCCAACCGAAGCATCATACAATGCATCAAGTTGGATGGCAGGTTCTCTTTTCCAGGCAAACTGGTTAAGTGTTTCGGCATTTACGCCGCTTTTTTTATTCAGCCTTGTGGGGATTTTTCTCGCCGGACATTCTCTCAATCGTTACGACTTGGGAAACGAGCTTGCACAATCGCTTGGTGAGCCAGTTATTGTTTCTCGTCCCCTATTATTATTATTCGCAGTTCTGTTAAGCGCTGCTTCTGTAACAATTGTCGGACCGCTTGCTTTTCTGGGCATCCTTGCGCCGCAAATTGCACAATTTCTGACTGGTGCAAATGGAAGTGCCCGACTTTATATCTCCGGCCTTGTGGGGGCCAACCTCGTCATCGGAGCGGATATTATTTCGAAAAATGCCACGACTATTTCAATGCCTCTCGGGCTGACGACAACCGTCATAGGCGTTCCGCTGTTCATTATCGTTTTACGGATAAGAACTCTTCGTCAATATTTTCAAAAATAAGGAAATATTCCATGCGTATCAAATATTCAGGTGTCTTGTTTGCAATCTTTCTATTATCGATTTTTACGACAGCCGAGGCGCGGGACGTCGTCGATACTATGGGGCGCACCGTCAATATTCCGGATCATCCCGAGAGGGTAGTTGTCATGAGCGAACCTGCCATTGCTGTTCCGATGATCGAGCTCGGTGTCACGCCGGTCGGCAGTTTCGGTCGGGCCGATGATGGCACCTATCAAGTCGGTGCAGATTTCATTGATATTTTGTTCGGGCCAAACCAGAAAAAACCTCAAGGCATAGGCAATAACCGTCAGGTTGATCTTGAAAAACTTTATTCTATGAAACCTGACCTTATTATCGGTACCGAGTTCGACGTAGATAAAGTCAAGCAGCTTTCTTCAGTCGCACCGGTCTATATGCAACATTATACAACCGGACATCTCGATAATTTTGCAATTGAAGAAAATCTTGCAAAACTTTTTGGCAAAGAAGACACATTTGAAAACTTGAAAGCGAAGTATGTTGAAGATGTTGAGGAGACAAAAAAACAACTTCCTGAAAGTCTGAAAAACAAAACATATTTACCGGTCATCATTATGGATCAGATCAATATAGTGGGAGAGGGGATCGGTGTGTCTCAACCCCTTAACGATTTGGGGATGAAACCTTTTGAAGTTTCTAAAGACGCAACGCATTCCGATGGATCGCCAAAAATTGTATTACCAATAAGTGCTGAAACTTTTGGCTCCCTCAATCCGGATATTCTTGTGGTTATCATCAATTGGGGAGCCCCCGATAAAAGCGCTGCGGCAACGCGAGACGCTTTAAACAAGTTGGTGCCGGGGTGGGAAAATTACATGAAACCGGCTCGTGAAGGACGGGTCATCTATCTCGACGGTTCCAAGGTTTTCACTCCTGGTTTTGTCAGTGCCCACTATACATTGAACGAGATCAGAAACTGGGCCAAAACGCGATAAAATAATTTATTTCACTATATAAAATAATTATTGACTCAAGATATAACATGAGTAATAAACTCATCTTTAATTTATTTCGCCAAAGAGGGTTTTATCCGATGTCAGTAATGTTATCGAAAACTAGGTTTCTTGTCGCGTCGGCTCATTGCCAGCTATTTTGCAGTTTTGTTTTTTTATCGTGCGCAATACCTTCTGCCTTTGCCGAGGATGGTGAGAATACGAAAGAGACACAATCAACTGTATTGGAGAAAGTTGTCATCAGTGGTGAAAAATCCTCAAGGTCACTGCAACACACGGCAAGTTCGGTGACTGTTATAAGTGGCGACCGGATTGAGGAAAGACCGGCGGTCACGACGTTGACCGATCTTTTGAAAGGTACGCCCAATGTTCTTTATACGAACGATAGTGACGCACCTATCATTCGTGGCGTTGATACCAAAGGCCCACTGGTTAAAGGTAACGCTTATCTGGCTAATCCAATTCCTCGGGCGACCATCAGTGTTGATGGTCGTTATTTGAGTTCCGGAGAATTTGGAATAGGAGCCGCACCGATTTGGGATGTGGAATCGGTGGAAGTTTTTCGTGGCCCGCAAACGACAACACAGGGTGCAAACGCCATTGCCGGCGCTGTTGTTATCAAAACGAAAGACCCAACATTTACGCCAGAAGCCGAAATACAATCACTTTATGGCACAAGAGCACAAAAACGCGGCTCTCTGATGGCATCCGGTCCGATTACACAGGAACTGGCAGGACGTGTCGCGTTGGATTACAGCGGGCGTGACACGTTTATCAAATATACCAATCCGCAGTTTCTGGATTCGGATATGGATAATGACCCAAGAAATGTTAACGGCCGCGTAAAACTGCTTTGGCAACCTTCGGAATTGCCGGGTTTTGAAGGAAAACTCACTTATTCCCATATGGATGTGAAGCGTCCGGCTTTTGAAATTGCATCCCATCCTTACGATCAACTTCATGATACACGTAATAGTACTGATAACATCCAGACCAAGACCGATGCCGGTATACTCGACACCAAATACGATCTCGGAAATACGGTTATATTGTTTAACCAATTGCAATATTCAAATGGCACTTATGATTATAATTTCGGTCGTTCGTTTAATGGCACCGCTTCAAAAGACTATGATAATGTGTCGAATGAGTTCCGCGTCAATTTTGGCGACGAAACAACGACGCTAAGCGGCCTTGGCGGTGTGTTTTATTCGAAAAGCAATTCGGAAAACCATATGTTGCATGATTTTGCGTCAACCGATTTTACTGTCGATCAGGATAGTGTCGGTGTTTTTAGTGAATTAACGTATCGGTTTGCAGAAAAATGGGCTTTGACGGGAGGCTTGCGTTATCAATATGATGGAATCCGACATGATGGTGTAGCAAGCTACGTTCCGGGTGTTCGGCACATCTATGACGAGAGTTTTGATGCTGTTCTTCCGAAAGTTTCTCTCTCTTACGATATTCGCGACGACATAACAGTTGGCGTCATGGCTTCACGTGGATATCTTCCCGGTGGTACAGGGTTAAACTTTTCCGGCAAACGTTATTATGACTTTGACGCTGAAAAGGCATGGAATTACGAAATCTTCTCGCGTATCACAGTTCTTGATAGCAAACTTTCGCTCACACCGAATATTTTCTATACGCGTTACACGGATTCTCAACGCTCTGTCACAGATTACATGAACGGCAAACAATTCGGTTCAATCATTGTCAATGCCGATGAAGCAAAAACCTATGGTGCGGAATTGGGAGCTGATTACCAGGTTCTGGACAATGTGTTATTGCGGGGTGGGTTAGGGCTTCTCCACACAGATACAAGTGAATTTGGTGATACACGCGGCAATGTGTTTAACGGTAAGAAATTTGCCAAAGCACCGGGTTACATGTTCAATGTCGGTGCCGATTGGGACATAATCGAGAATTTGAGGCTGAGCGGGGATGTTCGCTATACCGACGACTACTACTCGACAGACGAAAATGATCCCGATTTACGGGTAGGGTCCTACGCTATTGCAAATATGCAGCTTTCCTATAAACCTAACGACCATATGGAAATATTCGGCTACGCGAAAAATTTGTTTGACGAACGTGTGCCGACAGAAAAAAACCGTGATCGCATCGCTGGAATTCAAGCTTATATGACAGAACCACGTGAATTCGGTGTGGGACTAAGAATGAAGTTCTGATCGGTTGTGAAAAAGATCATTAATCTGACTGATGTAGAAAAAGTCATATAGCGCATGTAGCTATATGACTTTTTTAGCGTTCCCCTCAAAGTGCTCGCAATTCGTGTTGCGAAGATGTTGATCAGTAACATTCTTGAAATAATGAAGTCATGCGAGGCTAGGGAACCGAACACCAAAGAAAAGAATATGCGTTTATTGTATCAAGAACGGTATAAAAAGAAAAAGTTGGGCATTTTAATAAGTTACTTTTTGGCTGCTACGATCTTAGAAGCCGTTCAACCAATCGGGAGCGCTGAAGATTTCTATCTCGTGAACCTTTCGAACTATTAACGGGATTTTGAAAAAAGAACCGGGCGTTGATTGTCTCACTCAATTATTCGTGATAAATTTGGACAAATCTCTCATTATTCAACCCTCGGAACTTTTCTTCTCTAATGACTGAACCAGCTAAAAAACTTTCACGGGGAAGACCTCCTACAATCAATCGGGATAGAATAATTAAAGCCGCAATAGAAATAGGACTTCCCAAAATTACATTTGTCGGCGTGGCCGAAAAATTGGGCGTAAGCCATATGGCTCTTTACAACCATGTGGATGGGCTGGAAGCCTTAAAGAAGCTGGTTGCAGAAACTATTTTTCTGGGCTGGGAATTGCCTCAGTTTCGATCCGGTATTAGTTTACATGACTATCTTGTGCGCCTTGCTTCATCAATGTGGAAACTGGTGGAAACATACCAAGGGATAACGCCTTATCTTTTACGTCGGGATATGATTACACCAACCATTGAAGAAAAAATTTTAGAACACCAGCATAAGCTTGCAACTGCTTACCAGCTTCCATTTATTCAGGCGCACTGGCTGGCATTCACTATTTCCTACCACACCCTTTCCATTGCCGATAGCGTTTTGCCTGATAACAAAGATGAAGACGATTTGACCCGTTATAGCTCCAGCTTGGGCATCCCGAACATAGACGATGAATATGCAGTCGGATTACATGCACTTATTATTGGCAGTCTTTCTATTCTCGACAGAATATCCGAAAAGAGCAGGTAAGGGCAGAAGCGCCGATTGTGAGAATATTTTATGCGAGTTGAAGAAGTAGATTTGGGACAATCAGAAATTCGAGTTTTTACAGCTGTGTTAGAAAAGGTCGTTTGCCAAAGGCAAAAATATTTGAATGTTGATTTTCAATCACTCATCACATTTTGTACATGAACTGAACAATCCTTACCTAGCGATAAATGTATAAGAGCTAAACGGCGATTCCATACGAAACGCGCCATAAGCCTATAAGCTTTTACCATCGGTCTATATGTTTACGGTTTTCGGAACGAGTAGCGCTTCTTGTCAAAACGGATTTTTCGGCATGAGCATGTGTTGCGGTGAATATGCGTCTCCTGTTTTCATATTCCGACAACTCAACATTCCCAAAAGCAAGCGTGTAGCCAATAATTGCATAAGATATATTATGGAACTTTTTGTACTGTACTGAAGAGAATCCAGCGGTTTATACATTCATAACAAAATCGTTCGATGCTGGACAATGCCTCAATCAATGTGGCAAATTTCACCTTCAATCAATGGACAGCTTAAACCTTTGACAGTCAAACTTTCAAAAGTTGACCAAATTGGCAGTTAATGTGTTAGCTACAACTTTGTCCGACAGTAACATTAGATTGGTGTCGTAAGCTTTTCAAAGCCGCTTATGACGTTTCAGATTTAGCCGATAAACCTACAAAACGGAGCGCATTAGCAAAATCAGGCGTCTTGAAGCGATTGAATGGATCATCTACCCGCCGCCCGGCGTGCATCGCGCAGAAATCTATATCAACGCCGGAACTTATTCATCGAAAAATGATGTTTTGTTGCATGCTGTTGCAATGGAGGCTTAGACTTGGATAACATTTTTCAAACAAATTCGTTGGGTGCCGTATTCGAAATAAAGTATTCCATTGCAACATAATTAACGTCGGTGCGCTATTTTTCTTTCTAAACTCTAAGAAAAACACTTTTAGCCACGAAAAAACCGAAGCGACAAAAACAATTCGGCTTGTGGAACAATAACAGAACATATAGTGTACGTTCTGGTTTTGTTTTCATGTTGAGTCGTATCACGGGAGAATTTTATGCTAACCCGCAAGCAGTATGAATTGCTTCTTTTTATTCACAACCGGCTTAAAGAAACCGGTATTCCGCCTTCTTACGACGAAATGAAAGAAGCACTTAATCTTGCGTCAAAGTCAGGCATCCACCGGCTGATAACGGCTTTGGAAGAACGTGGATTTATTCGTCGGCTTCCTAACCGTGCACGAGCGTTGGAAGTGCTGAAGCTTCCCGAAACAATGAATTCATCTGTGAACACGGTGAGGAAATTCTCTCCTAATGTTATTGAAGGTTCCAAGAACAGACCGATAAAAAATGTTGTTCCAGCTGGTTTGTCGAGTGGTGAGGCCGGTCAGGCGGCAAATGTAAATGTTCCGGTTATGGGGCGGATTGCAGCTGGTGTTCCTATTTCGGCAATTCAAAACCAAACAAATATGTTGTCCCTGCCCTCGGATATGGTTGGAAGTGGCGAGCATTACGCACTTGAGGTCAAAGGCGATTCAATGATTAATGCCGGTATTTTTGATGGAGATACTGTCATCATCAAACGCGGTGACACAGCAAATCCTGGCGAAATTATCGTTGCGCTTGTTGATGACGAGGAAGCAACGTTGAAACGTTATCGGCGAAAAGGTGCTTCTATTGCTCTCGAAGCCGCTAATCCGGCCTATGAAACAAGAATATTCGGTCCTAATCGCATCAAAATACAAGGTAAACTGGTCGGCTTGATCCGCCGCTATTAATTTTAGAAGAAGACTGATTTGCCTAATTTCGAGAGCACTCATAGTGAACACAAGTTCTCGAAAAAGCGTCTGGTTGTTCTTGACAATCATTTGTCTTCAAGGCCAGTTTGCTGTTCGTCAATCTGGAACAAAACATAAATGTTTCAGGACTTTGATTATTCGATGACGAAAATAAAAGTGACATCAAAATAATAATGATCGTACCACAAACAATGGTATGAATTTTTGCAAAATAGCCTTGTATTTTCATTAAAATAGATTAGGTCAACAGCCGAACATTTTCTTGAAAATTCGTATATATGCAGGAAATAATATGTCAGCCCCCCGTGTTAGTTTCGTATCTTTAGGTTGCCCCAAGGCGCTCGTTGATTCCGAACGCATCATTACAAAATTGCGCTCGGAAGGTTATGAAATTGCACCTAAGCATGATGGTGCCGATCTCGTTATTGTAAATACATGTGCATTTATTGATTCCGCACGGGATGAATCGCTTGCGAATATCGGGGACGCGTTAAAGAAAAATGGAAAAGTCATTGTAACTGGTTGTCTTGGTGCAGAACCTGAAGTCGTAACAAAGACCTATCCCAACGTTTTGGCCGTCACCGGACCACAGGCTTATGAGAGTGTTATGGATGCTGTCCATAAAGCTGCACCGCCTGTCCATGACCCATTTGTCGATCTCGTTCCGCCACAAGGTATACGGTTGACGCCTCGCCATTATGCTTATTTGAAGATATCGGAAGGTTGTTCGAACCATTGCACCTTTTGCATCATTCCGCAATTGCGCGGAAATCTGGTCTCGCGTCCGGCTTCCGATGTCTTGCGCGAAGCCGAGAGGCTGGTGAAAGCAGGGGTTAAAGAGCTGCTGGTAATATCTCAGGATACCAGTGCGTACGGGCTTGATCTCAAATATAGTGAAAGTCAATGGAAGGACCATTCGGTCCGTGCCCGCTTTTATGATCTGGCAAAAGAATTGGGCGATATGGGGGTTTGGGTTCGCATGCATTATGTATATCCCTACCCTCATGTAGACGACGTAATCGAACTCATGGCTGATGGGAAAATTCTCCCCTATCTGGATATTCCATTTCAACATGCCTCTCCAACCGTACTCCGCAATATGAAGCGTCCGGCACATTTGGAGAAAATCAATCAACGCATTGAAAAATGGCGGTCTATCTGTCCTGATCTCGCTTTGCGATCAACGTTCATTGTAGGTTTTCCTGGGGAAACGGAAGAAGATTTCCAAATGCTTCTTGATTGGATGAGCGAAGCAAAAATAGACCGGGCAGGATGTTTTAAATATGAACCGGTTAAAGGTGCAATAGCAAATGATATGGGGTTGGAAATAGTTCCTGACGACGTGAAGGAAAGTCGTTGGAACAGGTTTATGGCTCATCAAAAATCCATTTCCGCCAATCTCTTAAAGAAAAAAGTTGGTAAACGTCTACAGGTGCTGGTTGATCAAACGAATGGTCATACAGGCGTTGGACGGACAAAATACGATGCACCGGAGGTCGATGGTGTTGTGCATTTGTCCTCACGCAGACCAATCCGTGTTGGTGAGTTGGTTACTGTTAAAATTGAACAATCGGATGATTACGACCTTTACGGTATGATTGTCTAAAGTATTAGTTGTAGTTTTTATTTTATACCCTTGAGGGTTTATCTTCTGCGCTATAGTTGTTATATTGTGAATCTATTTTTGTTTAACGGTATTTTTACAAATGCGCTAAATATGACGAGCAGTAACGACGATGAACCGCAATTTTTTCTGACAGCTCCGGCTCCCTGCCCTTATCTTGCCGAGTGTTGGGAAAGGAAGGTGTTTACTTATCTTGCCGGGCAATCTGCAAACGGTAAAAATAGTGTTTTAACACAATTAGGTTTCCGGCGTTCCCAAAACGTAGCTTATCGTCCTGTTTGCGACGGCTGTAATGCTTGTATATCGGTTCGCATTGTTGTGGACGGTTTTACACCCGACCGCACAATGAAGCGTATTATTAAAAAAAATTCCTGCCTCTCACGCAAAGTTTGTCCACCTAAAGTGACAAATGAACAATACGCACTTTTTAGACGGTATTTGGATGTGCGTCATTCCGGTGGTGGAATGAGCGATATGACATTTGAAGATTATAAGACAATGGTTGAAGGAACAGTTGTCGACACATCCCTCATCGAATATCGCAGAACTCCATTGGATAATAGATCTTTTGAAGATAATAAATCCCAGCTGATAGCAGCTGCACTCACGGACAGAGTGGATGACGGTCTCTCGATGGTTTATTCCTTCTACTCTCCTGATGAAAGCCATGCCTCACTTGGCGTTTTTATGATTTTGGATCACATCCAACAGGCGCGTCAGTTGCGACTTCCTTACGTCTATCTTGGCTATTGGGTTAAGGGGTCTAGAAAAATGAACTACAAATCGCGTTATTGCCCTCAAGAACATTTGACATCTCGTGGCTGGAAGTTAACAAAAGAACAGGAGTAAAAAAGCTAATCCTGCGAGGAATTACATATGCTGAAAGAGATGATTGAACTGAAGGGGCGTGAACCGCAATTCAAGGGGAATGCACGTTTGGTCTTCATTCATCCCGATAATCCCGATTTGTTGGTAAAGGTTCTGCGGCCGGAATGGATAGCTAAAACAAAGCAAGTACCGAATTGGAAAAAGCGGTTCAAGCCTTTGGGTGCGAATTCTGTCAACATGCATGAATTGTTTGAAATTGTGCGCGTTAATCCCCATGCAGATAGCATCCAACCGCATATGTTCACCGTCGTTGCTCTCCAGCAAACCGATCTTGGTTGGGGACTGGTTGTTAAAGCGGAAAAAGACAACAACAATAACTACGCTAAACCCGTTGCCGCTTTTGCTAAAGATGTTAGCAAGATTCGCACTGCTTTAGATGAATTTGAGAATTGGGTGAAAGAAACGGATGTCGTTTTATATGACCTCAATCCCTGGAATTTGGTTCTGGCTTATCGAGACGGAAAGGAAGAGGTTGTTATTATCGACGGCATATCTGAAAAATCCGCGTTAAAGGTTAGAACCTACTTTCCTTCGGTCAACACAAAGAAAAATCTTAAAGTTTATGCGCGTTTTGAACGTTTTATGGAAAGAATAAAAAACGAAAAAAACTGACGGGCTTTACAGTCGTCAGCGCCTTTGGTAGCAAGAGCAAACCGGTCGCAGCCCACCCGGTTTTAAAACAAGGGATAAAATGAAAACCTACCTTATCTGTTCAGGCGGACTGGATTCCGTCACACTTGCCTATCGCCTTTCCCACGAACAAAGCCTCAAAGGCATTATCTCCTTCGACTATGGCCAACGGCATAAGAAAGAGCTTGTTTTCGCTCAAAAATGCGCTTCACAGCTTGGAGTCGACTATTATCCGATTGATATATCCGCAATTGGAAAAAATCTTTCAGGGTCTTCGCTCACTGATAATATTGCTGTTCCCGACGGCTATTATGCCGAAGACAACATGAAATCGACTGTTGTTCCCAATCGAAATGCCGTCTTTCTGTCAATAGCCTTTGCTATTGCTGCGGCAAAACATGGCGATAGTGTCGCAATTGCGGTGCATGGTGGAGACCATTTTATTTACGCCGACTGTCGTGAGGATTTTATCAATGCGTTTAACAAGATGGAACAATTCTCCTTGGAAGGACAATGTCAGCTTTTGACCCCTTATGTTAATCAGGATAAATCGGAAATTGTAAAAGATGGTGTGAAATATAACGTTCCTTTTGCCGATACCTGGTCATGCTATAAAGGAGGAGAACACCATTGCGGCCGATGCGGGACGTGTGTTGAACGCCGGGAGGCCTTTGCCTTGGCGGGGGTAGACGACCCGACAATATATGAAGACAATTCTTTCTGGATAGAAGCAGTCAATCGCATCAAAGCGCATAAGCTTCGGTAGCATTTCTTACGAATTAACTTTGTCTCAAGGACAATTCAATGGCATCCGATCATTCAATTTATGAGAATCTAAAGCAGTTAGGAAAAAAGACCCCTTTTCCGGAATCTCCAGAAAAAGCGGTGCTCGAGCGTGTTCCTAATCCTCAGGCAGGTGTAAAATATTGTGTGCGTTTCACTGCGCCTGAATTTACATCGTTGTGCCCGATTACGAGCCAGCCTGATTTTGCCTATCTCATGATAGATTATGTGCCGGATAGGTGGCTTGTTGAAAGTAAGTCGCTAAAGCTTTATCTGGGATCATTCCGCAATCACGGCGCGTTTCATGAAGATTGTACAGTCACTATAGCACGTCGCCTTGTAGAACTTCTGTCACCCCATTGGTTGCGCATCGGAGGGTATTGGTATCCCCGTGGAGGCATCCCAATTGATGTCTTTTGGCAAACGGGAAAGGCGCCTGATGACGTTTGGATTCCTGAACAGAACGTTTCAAATTATCGCGGTCGCGGTTGATAAAAAACTTTAAAAAAATTTCTAGAAGACCGGAATTGCACATTTTCCCGTCTTCACTCAATGAATAGAACATTTGGAGTAATCTTGGAATTAACCGGAAAATTTTCCGGATCTGGGAAATCCCTTCGGTACCATCCGCCCTGCTCCGGCGCGACTTCCTTGCCATTCAATCAATTCTGATTCGCTACGGCTAAAAGTTCGATCTGCCGTATCATGCCAAGTGAGACCTTGTTCCAATTTGAAGGTAACTGCATCGCTCACTCCGCCGTCCTTGTAGCGTTGCAAACGGACGCCCTTCCCGCGTGTCATTTCCGATATCTGATCAAGCGGGAAGATAAGCATTTTCCTGTTTTCGCCAACTATTGCGAGGTGATTACCTTCAACGGGCAGGCATAATTTGGCCTCATCGGGCAATTTTACATTCATCACCTGCTTACCCTTGCGCGTCGTACCAATGACATCGTTTTCGGAAACGAGAAAACCGTTCGCATGATAAGAAATAAGCAATAGTTTCCGATCAGGCACGTGAACAAATGCCGTCAAAATATCTTCATCATTATCCATATCAACCAGAATACGGATAGGTTCACCATGTCCCCGTCCACCCGGCAATGAATTGGCCGCAATGGTGAAAAATTTTCCGCCAGTGGTCATGACAATTATTTTATCAGTTGTCATCGCTGGAAATGCGATTTTCAACCTGTCATCTTCTTTGAATGTAAGAGTAGAATAATCTGTGAGATGCCCCTTTAGTGCTCTTAGCCAGCCTTTTTCGGAAATAACAATTGTTACCGGTTCTTTCTCGATCATCGCCTGTTCTATATCTTTAATGTCATGATCGGGAGCATCCTCGAACGTGGTGCGCCGTTTACCTAAAGGCGTGTCGGGCCCGAAGACTTTTTTAACTTTGGCGATTTCGCCGGCTATCGCCTTCCATTGTTTCGTATTCGATTGTAAAAGAGCATCAAGCTCGGCTTCTTCGGCTTTCAAAGCGTCAAACTCTTTGCGAATTTCCATTTCTTCAAGCCGGCGTAATGAGCGCAATCTCATATTGAGGATTGCTTCTGCCTGATTTTCCGTTAGCGAGAAGCTCGTCATCAATTGGCTTTTAGGTTCATCCTCTTCCCGAATTATCCGGATAACTTCATCCAGATTGAGATACGCTATGAGATAGCCTTCCAAAATCTCAAGGCGGCGTGTTATTTCGCCAAGTCGATATTTTGAACGTCGGACGAGGACATCTTTACGATGGTCGAGCCATTGCTGTAATGCCTGCCCCAAAGAGAGGACATTTGGAATTTTCCCGAGAGTTAGAACATTCAGATTGAGTGGCACGCGCACTTCGAAATCTGTCAACTTGAAGATGGATTCCATCAGCAATTCCGGATCGACAGTTCTTGTTTTCGGCTCAAGAACAATCCGGATATCTTTTGTCGATTCGTCACGTATATCGTCAAGCATTGGTAGGCGACGGGCAAGCAGCAGCTCAGCAGTCTTTTCGATAAGCCGCGATTTTTGAACCTGATACGGAATTTCGGTAACAACGATAGAATAAGTGCCACGACTCCCCTCTTCCTTGTGCCAACGGGCACGCAAGCGAAAGGTGCCACGTCCTGTCCGGTAAGATTCATGAATGCTTTCAGCCGGCTCGACGAGAATTCCTCCCGTAGGAAAATCGGGGCCCTGTACATATTTGACGAGATCATCGTTTGTTGCATCGGGATGTGCAATCAAATACGTCGCTGCGTCGCAAAGCTCGGCAACATTATGGGGTGGAATGGAAGTCGCCATTCCGACGGCTATGCCTGAAGAACCATTAGCCAAAAGATTAGGAAAAGCGGACGGCAATACGACCGGTTCTTCATCCTCTTCATTATAGGTTGGACGAAAATCAACTGCATTTTCGTTTATACCATCAAGCAGCAATGTTGCGACCGCTGTCATGCGCGCTTCTGTGTAACGCATCGCTGCCGCATTATCGCCATCAATATTGCCGAAATTACCCTGCCCGTCTACAAGTGGATAACGAACTGCAAAATCCTGAGCCAGACGCACAAGCGCATCATAAATAGACGAATCACCATGCGGGTGGAACTTGCCCATCACATCGCCAACAATACGCGCGCACTTTGCATAGGCCTGATCGGGATTGAGCTTTAACAGGCGCATCGCATGAAGGATGCGACGATGCACCGGTTTTAATCCATCACGGACGTCGGGGAGTGCACGATCCATAATTGTAGACAATGCATAAGCCAAATAGCGCTCTTGCAAAGCAGAACGCAGTTCTATTGGCTCAACATGATCTTTTTCGGATAATCGAATCACTTTACTTGGCATAATTATCGAATAGCAATTCGCTGAATCTACCGCAAGTCATGGACTTGTTTTCGGTTTTACTTAACTGTGATAACAATTGCAAACAGACGCGCAAAAGCCAATTAAATGACTGAAGAGAAAAGGTGTCTTCTGATGAGACGATTTCAAGGTGCATTAACATTATCGACATTAACGCTTTTAATAACGACAACAGTTCCCATATCTGCTTGGGCCGTTGATCCGAATGCTTTCAATTCCCGCTTGCAAGAAAGTATGAAACATACCGAATTATCGATTTCTTCATCGAATTGTGAAGCTGAAGGTAATGACATCGTTTTGCGTGATGTAACAATAAGGCTTCAGGAGTTGCAAAACAGCGCAGCGCAAACTGATCAGTCTTCCTCTTCGGACAAACAATCGAAAGAGCCAGACGGAAATGTGAGCCCCGCTGCGACCTTGGTTTTTGATAAAATCGACAGCCTACGCTTTAAAAATGTGACCGAGGATCAGGACGGAAATTATTATGCAGAAAATGTTTCGATCCCGATGCTCAGAAGTGCGACACCTGAAGTTACATTCAATCTGAAAGATATTTCTATCGAAAAAATCAGGCTCGCATCCAAAAAGAACACGAATCCGCTATTTCTCTATTTTCCCTATGAAAGTTCTACAATCGGTGAGATTTATTTGACACATCAAGATCAGACCTTTTTAAACGTTGAAGCTTTCAATACAATCTACCTTTTGCAGCCAGATACAAAACGTGTAGACCTTAGTGGCAGCATAAAATCATTCTATTACGAGCCCGAAAAGAGCGATAATCCTGAGGGGGCTAAATGGCTGAAGGACCTCGGATATGACAAACTGTCAGGTTCTCTGAATTTTCACGCAAATTGGGATAGCGAAAGCGGTAAATATGTTGGCGACCGCAGCGAGATTACGATTGATAACGCCGGAAAATTGACGTTGAGCACAAATATTGACGGAATTACCGAAGAC
The DNA here is from genome assembly GCF_946479275.1 of uncultured Bartonella sp. Lineage (GTDB taxonomy): Bacteria > Pseudomonadota > Alphaproteobacteria > Rhizobiales > Rhizobiaceae > Bartonella. The sequence continues at coordinate 256,421 of NZ_CAMLFE010000001.1, read as the reverse complement.
CTGATCAACAACGTCAAAAACTTAAAACAACTACAGGCTGCAACCAAACAAGATGACACTACAGCTGAAATGTTGAGTGTTATGGGAGTTATCCAGCAATTAAAATTTGGCGATGTCACGATACATTACGATGACAAGTCCCTAACGAATAGGATCCTTGATTATTATGCTAAGCAAAATGGTGTCACGCGTGAAGATTTTATAACTGAGCTCAAGGCCACGTTGCCACTGATCGGTGCTAAAATTGACGATCCGGAATTTGTCAAGAATACCTCTGAACAAATAGGAAATTTCCTTGATAATCCAAAATCACTGACTGTTAGCGCAACACCAGGTAAAACAATTCCTCTAACAGTCCTTTATGCTACAGGAAGCATTTCTGCGGCAAAATTGATCAACTTGTTAAAAGTTAAAGTGGAAGCAAATAAATAATTATGCCCGTTACGAAAAACCCGGCTTTTGCCGGGTTTTTTGTTTATGTGCTTATAATCAATTGGTCTTTTTTAAAGGTGCAATACGAAGTGATAACTCGCTTAATTGTGTTGCTGTCACTTCCGATGGTGCTCCCATCAAAAGATCAAGCGCCTGTTGGTTCATCGGGAACAGCGAAATTTCACGCAAGTTCTTGACGCCAAGAAGTAACATGACCATACGGTCAATTCCACAAGCCATGCCACCGTGAGGCGGTGCGCCATAGTGAAAAGCCCGATAAAGTGCACCGAAACGCTCTTCGACCGTTTCTTTCGACAAACCGGCAATCTCGAAAGCCCGCACCATAGTCTCGGGCGAATGATTACGAATGCCGCCTGAACCAAGTTCGAAACCATTGCAAACCACGTCATATTGGTAAGCCTTGATATTCAACGGCTCTTCAGTATCCAACGCTTTTTTGCCGCCTTGAGGCATAGAGAACGGATTATGAGAAAATTCGATGTGTTTTTCGTCCTCGTTCCATTCAAAGAACGGGAAGTCAACAATCCAGGCCAGTGAAAACTGATCGCGGTCGACAAGATTAAGCTCTTCACCTGCTCGTGTTCTCGCGGCTCCTGCAAAAAGCGCAAATTTACGCGGGTCGCCAGCTACAAAGAAACAGGCGTCGCCATCAGCAAGTTTTAGTTGGTTGCGTATGGCTTCCGTCCGCTCCGGCCCGATATTTTTAGCAATCGGACCTGCACCTTCAATGCGATCGCCTTCTTTGCGCCAGAAGATATAACCTAATCCCGGTTGTCCCTCACCTTGCGCCCATGAATTCATACGATCGCAGAATGCACGGCTACCACCGGTTTTGACTGGTATACCCCAGACTTCCGCTTTTGTATCATTTTCCAATATATTGGCGAATACCTTGAACCCTGAACCGCGGAAATGTTCGCTGACCTCTTCCATGACAATGGGATTGCGTAGGTCCGGTTTATCCGAACCGTATTTTCTCATTGCTTCGTTATATGGAATTCGCGGAAATTTTTGTGTGACCGGTTTGCCGTTGGAAAACTCCTCGAAGATACCGCGGATGATCGGTTCCATAATCTGCAAGATGTCTTCCTGCTCGACGAAACTCATTTCCATATCCAATTGATAAAATTCCCCCGGAAGCCGGTCGGCACGGGGATCTTCATCGCGAAAACACGGGGCAATCTGAAAATAACGATCAAAACCCGACATCATCAAAAGTTGTTTATATTGCTGCGGTGCTTGCGGCAAAGCGTAAAACTTTCCGGGATGTATGCGACTCGGTACCAAAAAGTCGCGCGCACCTTCTGGTGATGAAGCTGTTAGAATTGGTGTCGAAAATTCAGTAAACTCAGCTTCTTGCATACGCCGACGGATAGCCGCAATGATTTTTGTCCTTTGCAAGATATTTTTGTGCAAAGTTTCGCGTCTCAAATCCAGAAAACGATATTTCAAGCGGATATCTTCAGGATAATCGGGTTCGCCAAAAACAGGCAAAGGCAACTCGTCCGATTTCGATAGAATTTCGATTTCGTCGGCGAATACCTCGACTTCTCCAGTCGGAAGATTGGTATTGACCGTATCGTCGGAACGTGCCCGAACTTCACCGTCAACCCGTAATACCCATTCGCTCCTTACCATCTCGGCAATTTTGAAAGCGGGAGAATCCGGGTCGGCGACGATTTGTGTTATGCCGTAATTATCACGCAAATCGATAAACAATATACCACCATGGTCACGGACGCGATTAACCCATCCAGAGAGCCGAACTTTTGATTTAACATCGCTCTTACGAAGAGCGGCACAGTTATGACTGCGATAACGATGCATAGTCTTGCCTTTTTGTTTCATGCATTCTGAAATAATCCACTTGTGCGCAAAAGCGCATTTTGCCACACATTTGTCAAGCTATGGAAGGATTGTGTATGAAAAAATATAGCAAAAGACAAATCATATATAATAAGTTATAGCGATAGATATGAAAGTTATTACCACTACCTCTGCTCTAAAAGACGTTATTGCAACGCTTGTTACATCCGATTTTGTAACGGTTGATACCGAATTTATGCGTGAATCAACTTACTGGCCGCAGCTATGCCTGATCCAGTTGGCGTCACCTGATATTGCTGTAATCGTTGACCCGCTTTCCACCGATATTGATTTGTCTCCATTGTTCGAATTGATGAAAAATGAAAACTTGGTCAAAGTTTTTCACGCTGCAAGACAAGACGTCGAAATCATATATAAGCTTGGAAAAGTTATTCCTGTGCCGTTGTTTGACACTCAGGTTGCTGGTTCTGTCTGTGGCTTCGGTGAAAGCGTTTCTTATGAACAAATTGTAGAACGCATTACGGGTGAGCATATTGATAAATCTTCCCGTTATACCGATTGGAGCCGGCGACCGCTTAATGACAAACAATTGTCATACGCATTGGCCGACGTCACCCACTTACGGGATGTTTATAAATATCTTAAGAAACAACTTGAAAAAAACGGCAGAAGCCATTGGATTGACGATGAGATGGCAGTTCTGACATCGCCAAAAACATACATTTTGCCCAATGACGAAGCCTGGAAAAGGATTAAGGGACGCATTCGCAAACCACGCGAGCTTGCGGTTCTCCAACAGGTAGCAGCCTGGAGAGAGCAGGAAGCAAAGAATCGCAATGTTCCACGCGGGCGCGTTCTGAAGGATGAATGCCTTATCGAAATCGCAACGCAACAACCGAAGAATGAAACAGCGCTTTCGCGACTTCGCAGTATTCCTAAAGGTTGGTCGCGTTCAAACAGCGCTGGTGAATTATTGAATGCGGTGCAGGCGGGTCTTTCAGTGGATACAAGCAATTTGCCACCGATACATAAACATGTAGCACTCGGTAACGGAACTGCAGCGGCAATTGAACTCTTACGGGTTCTTTTGAAACTTGTTGCCGATGAAGAAAATATCGCGCCGCGCATTATAGCGAATAATGATGATCTGGAAAAAATTGCGAAGCAGGAAAACTTGGCAGGACTTCCGACAATGGAAGGATGGCGGTATGATATATTCGGCAAAAAAGCTGAGAAAATGCTGGGTGGTCATTTAGGTTTTTACTTTCAGAATGGTAAGATATTGACAAAAGAAATCTAACCAGAAAGAAATAATCAACTTAACCTGTCTATATTTTTAAAACATATGCGTTTTATATGCAGAGGCAGATGATGGAAAAAGTCCTTACAGTAACATTCAATCCTACTGTTGATGCAGCCAGTGAAGCAGAGGTCGTGCGTCCAACTCACAAAATTCGAACATCTGATGAAAGCTTTCATCCCGGCGGTGGCGGCATCAACGTTGCCCGCGTTATTCATCGCCTTGGTGGAGACGTCAAAGCACTTTACGCAAGCGGCGGCATTATGGGGAATGTTTTAAATCATCTTCTGGATGATCGTGGCATTCAGTGTATTAAAATTGCTATTTCCGGAAACACCCGCGTCAATAACGTTATTCACGAAAGAGCGTCCGGCATGGAATACCGCTTCATCGCCGAAGGGCCCATCATGCAAGAGACGGAATGGAAAGCCGTCGTCAAGGAAACCGAAAAACTCGAGTGGGATTGGATTGTTGTAAGCGGCAGTCTTCCACGAAACGTTCCAATCAACGTATACGATTTATTGATCGACATTGCCAAAAAGCGAAATGCACGTATCGTCATTGATACGTCGGGTGATGCCCTGAAGCACGTCCTTGATAAAGGCGGTTTGACACTGGTAAAGCCAAGTCAGGGTGAATTCGAGGCCGTTACCGGAAAAACATACAATCTGACTGACGATATTGCGAAAGCAGCACAAGAATATTGCCTCAAAGGTGCATCTGAAATCATTACTGTTACATTAGGACATCAGGGAGCTGTTTTAGCCACCAAGGATAAGACACTCTATCTTCCCTCACCTCATGTGCGTGTTATCAGTGCATCCGGTGCGGGCGATAGTTTCGTAGCAGGCATGGTTCACGGTTTGGCATCCGGATGGGAAGCCGAGGATGCTTTCCGATTGGCAACCGCCTGTGGAACAGCTGCTGTAGCTGAAAAAGGTAATGGTCTCTGCCAATTACCGAATATCAAGCGGCTCTATAATTATCTCGCTCGCAAAGGTAAAAATATAAGCTCGGCATCATTATCACAGGACTAGAGTGAAAACTGAGCGGCGGCTTAACGCTAAACCTTGTGCCAGAAGCGAACCAACCTGCTGCTCTTATCTTTATCAGTTGATAATTGTCTTGTTCTCCTCGACCGGACGGCATTGACTGGCAATAATTCGGTAAGAATTGCGCCGTTTGCAATTACCTATAACTATTATTTCTCTAACAATATGTTGTAGTTCACGGTCGTAATTTTAAAAATATAAACTTTTAATATAATTAATATAAATATTAAATAAAAATTATATCTATATTAACGGGTGATAAATATATTTAATAATATTTTTTATTCTAAACATTTTCAATATTGGTATTTTAGTAATTTTCTATAGAGGGGATGACTTTTGATCAAAAATATGTGAGTGAAACGCTTATGGAAACGGAATTTGTTAAAATATTCCTGCAAATTCGCAACAACAACCAATCTATCCATGCGAATGAATCTGTCATTAGTAACCCCGTACGAACATCTAATCGTTATTTTTAAACAACGAGATAGCTCAAATCCTTACTTGTAGCTTTACCAAGCTGTTGCAAGCGCCCTATCGGCCGCTCGGCAATAAGATCGGCGTGGCGTGCGGGTATAGTTAAAACTATTTTCTTGTCCTGAGTTTTCCATATCAAATCGGGCAGGATACCGGCAGTTGACGCAGAAAAAAGATTCGCTACCCGCATGAGACCACCCAAAAAACGTGCCCGTTTGATTGTTTCTTTATCGGCCAATTTTATGATTTCCGGTGCATCATCGTCTACAAAGAGTCCCTCGTTACGATAAAAAACTGACAACGCTACGTAAACGCGCCCTCCATGTGATATTCCTGGATAAGGCCCGAACGCTACCTGATTAGCGGATTGATCACCTCGATAATCTGGATGGAAACGCCAACCTATGTCGGCAAGTAGGCAGGCCGCCTCGCGATATCGTCTCTGCTCTTCCGTTTCTTGAAGGCCAAAGACGTCAAAAGCATTTTTTGTAAAACCGATCAGGTCATAAGCCTGTGCTGGTGAGCGGGCACGCAGCGTTGCCATCTCTTGACAGGCAGCAATCAGGGGATCTTCTTCGCGCAGTTTTTGCGTTAGCTCAGAAAACATAAACCCTTCACGCACTCCGGCGCCAGAAAATATGATCTTTTTGGGCATCAGACTCCGCAAAACTTCTATCATAACGGTTGCACCGTAAGAGAGCAGCTGACGACGGTTTTTGGAAATAGCTGAAATAGTTTTAAGCTGTTCAACCTCGCCTTTGGTAATACGGTGAAGAAAGGATTCCATGTCCGAGCCATTCACTTCATATCCGTGCATCACTGGGAGAGGATAATGTTTGAATGCGATGTGGAGTTTTGCGATGTTGCGCCAGGTGCCACCAACAGCGTAAAAATTTCTACCTTTGTTTTTACTTAGAATTTCGTTGTTTTTAAGATATTTTCGTGCGATTTTTGTGGCTTCTGAAAGGTTATTATCCGACATGTCCTGAAGGCGTAAACCACCTAGCGGCAAAGTAATACCATCATCACCAACCGTTGTTTCGTGGATGTCAACTAATTCGAGGCTGCCACCACCGAGGTCGCCAGCCACCCCATCGGGATGATGAAAAGTAGAGATAATCCCGTAGGCCGAATATGTAGCCTCTTCTTTACCGGTTAAAACCCTCACCTCGTTTTTGAGGATTTTTTCCGCTTCATCAATAAAGGCTGGACCATTTTTTGCCTCTCGTGAGGCGGCCGTTGCCAATGTATGCACAGCCGAAACACCGATCTGGTCACAAATTGCATGGAATCGACGCAACGTTCGCAACGCCATATCAACTGATTCTGTCTCAAGACAACCGGTTTTTGCCACGCCTTTACCGAGGCCACAAAGTATCTTTTCGTTAAACAGCACAGTTGGCGAACGAACCAATCCCTCATAGACCACCAAACGAACCGAATTTGAGCCTATGTCGATGACCGCAACAGGTTTTCTGCCTTTTAAACGGCCTTGAGCCAAAGAGTTATCCATTTATGTGTCAGTCTTTTTTAGTTGCTTCGGTGCTAGTTGTATCAGTCTTCTGGCGGCGCAATGCAATGATACGAGGTGCTGATGACCGCAACGATTTTCCACGTCCCGATAGACTGGGGTTAGTCATAAAATATTCCTGCGCATTAAACGGCTTCTCGCCTTTAAGCGGCACGATACGGCGTGAAGTTCCATCACTTAATATCTCGAAGCTTTGTTGATTATCAATGATATTTGCCAACATGATTTGGGAAAGTATCTGTTGGTGAACGGTTTTATTGAAAACCGGTACCAATGTTTCAACACGCCTGTCGAGATTCCTTGTCATCATATCTGCCGAACCAAAATAAACGATAGCATTTTCATTCGGTAGATCTTCCCCATTGCCGAAACAGAAAATACGGCTATGTTCCAGAAAACGGCCGACGATAGATTTTGCACGTATATTTTCCGAAAAGCCAGGAATACCGGGACGCAAGCAACAAATGCCGCGAACCACCAGATCAACTTGAACACCGGCTTGCCCTGCCCGATACAATGCATCAATGATTTGTGGGTCAACCAGAGAATTCATCTTCATCCAGATTGCTGCAGGCTTTCCTTCTCTTGCATGTGCAATTTCATCCTCAATATGTCCGAGAATGCGCCGACGCAATGTCAATGGAGAAAATGCGAGCTTCATCGGCTCGTCCGGCTGGGCATAACCGGTAATGAAATTGAAAATCAGCTGAACATCATGTCCGATATCATCATCTGTCGTAAAGAAAGAAAGGTCCGTATAAATCTTGGCAGTGATCGGATGATAATTTCCTGTTCCGAGGTGGACATAGGAACGCAACCTGTTTTCCTCACGGCGCACAACCAGAGACATCTTGGCATGTGTTTTCAACTCAATAAAGCCGAAAACAACTTGCACCCCTGCCCGTTCCAGATCCCTTGCCCAACGAATATTCGCTTCTTCATCAAAACGGGCTTTGAGTTCAACCAAAGCCGTAACCGATTTTCCAGCTTCCGATGCATCAATCAGTGCGCGAACAATCGGACTATCATTCGATGTTCTATAAAGCGTCTGTTTTATTGCTAACACATCCGGATCGGCTGCCGCTTGTCTTAGAAACTGTACAACTACATCAAATGACTCATAAGGATGATGAACGACGATATCCTTTTCCCTGATTGCTGCGAAACAGTCTCCGGCATGCTCCCTTATTCTTTCAGGGAAACGAGGATTGTAGGGAACGAACTTCAAATCCTCACGAGGTATCGAAACAATCTCGGAAATCATATTGAGTGCCAGCAATCCATCAAGGACGCTTACCCGATTATCAGGCACGCCAAGCTCGGTTGTAACAAATTGACGTAAATCATCAGGCATTTCCGCATCAAACTCTATACGGATAACCTGCCCGCGACGTCTACGTTTAAGAGCCGTTTCAAAGAGGCGAACGAGGTCTTCTGCCTCTTCTTCAACTTCAATGTCACTATCGCGAATAATGCGAAATGTTCCGGCCCCGTTAATTTCATAACCGGGAAAAAGCTTACCTATAAAGAGGCTGACGATATCCTCTAGTGAGATGAAGCGATAGCCGTGCCCTTCGTCCGGTAACAATGTGAAACGTTTCAAAGCCGTTGGCAGCCTCAACAGTGCCGTCATCGGCTGACGGTCGGCCCGGCGCAACAGATGAAGGGCGATTGAAAATCCTAAATTGGGAATAAAAGGAAATGGATGGGCAGGGTCAATTGAAAGCGGTGTAAGTACAGGAAAGATTGTTTCCAGAAAATGGTTTTCGAGCCAGGCCTTCTCGTTTTCACTCAAGCGGTCAGGGCGAATGATCGCAATTTTTTCCTGTTCGAGTTCATGTCGCAGAGCCCTGAGCTCTGTTTGTTGATTGGCTTGTAATCGAGCAACCTCGGCGAGCACAAAATCAAGCTGTTCCTGCGGGGTGCGCCCGTCGGCGCTACGTGTCACAATTCCTGCACGTACTTGCCCTGCAAGACCGGCGATACGCACCATAAAAAATTCGTCAAGATTGGTCGCGGATATTGATAAAAAACGCAGGCGTTCCAGCAGCGGATGTTTTTTATTAGCTGCTTCCATGAGTACGCGGTTATTAAATTGCAACCACGAGAATTCCCGATTAACAAAACGTTCCGGCGTTTCCATATTGATTGTATCAGCATTAGGCTGTTTAACCTCTGAATTCGAAGAACTTTTTGTACGTAAAGCCATATTGCTTTTCCCTTCATTCTCATGTCTTGATGCTGCAATCAATTTGACCACATCACCCCGCTTTGAACGGAATAATTTTGAATCATATCATTTTGTAATTATCAAAAGTCTACAACGGAGAAACAACAATGACAAATCCTATATCCGCGTTTGGATGGACGATATTTCTATATTTCTAACGTTAAAAATTTAAGCTTTTAAAGACTGACAATATTAATGGACGGGTATTATCGAGGTGATAAACAAATCAGATTCTTATAATAAAAATAACATTTATTTTTTGAATTTTAATTCCGTTATTTTACATTGTTAATTTTTATTAATTATTTTTAATAAAAAAATTTAATATAAATATTTTTTGTCATTAATTATTTAATGAACATTATAATTATTATTGATATCGTTTATAAAAATTGCCTATTAATAATGGTCATTCGGTTTCGTTATTAACTATACTATACATTTCATATTTTTTAATTGCAGCTTTACTTCAACAGTCTGCCTAACACGAAAGCTGCAATAAATGATGCTTGCACCAAAGATGAGGCTTGTGCCAAACTCGACGAAACTCAAAATGTGCCGTGATTCTCAAACGATCGGCTAGAAAATCGAGATCATTTTGTCTTTAAGCAATTTCAGTTCTTATCTCATTCGTCACCCATATATAAAATAACAATTTATATACAAAAGATGCTTCATGTCGGGCATAGTTTTCTCGCTAATTGTGAAGATTTATAGCTTGCCTGTATTGCTTATCATCTTTTACTCCCGAAGTTCCTGCTTTCCGAAATATCTATTAACATCAACAATGTCGCTCTCAAAGAATAATTGTGTCAGGAAGGAAGACAATATCTTTGAATAATAAGTAGATTAATGTTGCTAATGTGATGCAGCGATATGAGATGGAAAGCATCAAAAACAGATGAAAGACACAATTATACAACTTTTAGTAGATCAAGTTATGTTAAAGTGATCAAAACGCTCAGACATTTGGCACAAAATGTTGGCTATCAGGCACCAATTAGGCTATAGAAAATGACGTTATCAATGGTAGTGCAATATTGCGCTTTGAAAATTTACTTGTGACATGGAGTTTTGACATGGCTGATCATCACATTCCTCATTTTCAAAATGACGGCGGATATAAAATGATTGAAATCGGCGTGAAGAAGTTCATGTGTGTCGGAGCCAATCCGCCTTTTGACCATCCCCATATATTTATTGATATGGGTGCTGATAATGAGAAAATTTGCTCTTATTGTTCAACATTGTACCGGTATAACCCGTCACTTTCGGAGATGGAAACAAATCCGGCAAATTGCAGTTTTGACCCTGAGCAAGTCGCGATCAAAATCGCTGGTTAATCAACATTAAAATACGAGGAATAGCTATGGATTGGCAAAAGCACGAAAAACCAATCATAGTGGGGGCTGGAATAGCCGGATTAAGTTCGGCGTTAGCATTATCCGATAAGGGGATAAGTAATCTTGTTCTGGAAAGCCGGGATCATCTCGAAGAAGTAGGCGCCGGTATTCAATTGGCGCCGAATGCTACCCGATTGTTAAAAAAATGGGGCGTCCTCGATCGCCTTATGGAGGTCGGGGTGAAAACGCATTTTCTCGAATTGAGAGATGGCCTTTCATCCAAAACGCGTATGCAAGTTAATCTGCAGGATGTGTCGGAACGCCGCTGGCATGCGCCATACATCACAATTCACCGTGCCGATCTTCAAAATGTGCTTTATGAAAAAGCAAAGCAAATCCCGCTTATCGACATACGACTTGATGAAAAAGTAATTGCCGTTTCGAAAGAAACACCAGAATTGGCTGAAGTTCACACCGACCATCAGGGCTCTGACCATGGCTTTGTCACGCCGCTTATCATCGGATGTGATGGTGTTTGGTCAAAACTGAGACAATTTCCGCCGCTTGATGACCACGCAAGTTTCAGCGGCTACATCGCATGGCGTGCAACAATTGATGTTGATGCGCTTCCGAAAGAATTTATTCGGACTTTTAGCGATATAAAAACTGTTGTTGCATGGATGGGGCCAAACAACCACCTCGTTGCTTATCCTCTGAAAGCGGGTAAATCTTTCAACTTTGTTGCCATTACACACGGAAACAATCCGGGCGAAATTTGGTCGCGCGAAGGCGATAAGGCTGATCTTCTAAAACATTTCAAAGATTGGCATCCTGCGGTAAGAAATATTTTTAATCTCATCGAGAAATGGACATTTTGGCCATTATTTCAAATGCTTCCACAGCGTTTTTCAGATAATGGTTTACGTGTTTTTGTGGGCGATGCTTCACATGGTTTTCTGCCTTTCGCAGCACAAGGAGCGGCAATGGCGATTGAGGATTCTGCCTCTCTTTCCGAACTGTTGGCGGACAAGGACATGAACCTGTCTGAAGCCATGAGTCGATATAGTAATATTCGCGCGCCGCGTGTTGCTGCGGTCAACAAAAGAGGCGTATTTAACAGTTTTGTCTATCACGCAACCGGTCCCGTTGCTGTTGCCCGCAATTTCGTTATGAAGCTACGCTCGCCGGAAAGTTTTATGGCAAGCCTTGATTGGCTTTATGGGTACGATGCGGCAAGTGCTGCCCATAACTTTAAGTAGCGTCATAAAATCTGGCTTAAAAATGCCTTTGCTCTTTCATGCACCGGATGATCGAAAAATTCATCCGGTGGTGCTACCTCAAGAATTTGCCCCTCGTCCATAAAAATAACCCTGTCAGCAACTTGTCTCGCAAAGCCCATTTCGTGGGTGACGCAGAGCATTGTCATTCCATTTTCTGCAAGATCAATCATTGTGTCCAGCACCTCTTTGATCATCTCGGGATCCAATGCTGACGTTGGCTCATCAAACAACATGACGCGCGGTTCCATACATAGCGAACGGGCGATTGCAACGCGTTGTTGCTGCCCGCCTGAAAGCTGCCCCGGATACTTATGAGCTTGATCGGGAATCTTTACGCGTTCCAGATAATGCATTGCCTGTTCTTCCGCTTTTCGGCGGCCAACATGTTTTACCCAGATAGGCGCAAGCACGCAGTTTTCGAGCACCGTTAGATGAGGAAACAAGTTGAAATGTTGAAAAACCATGCCGACGTTCCGGCGAATTTTATTCAAACTCCACATTCCATGTCTAAGTGGAATGCCTGTTACGGTTATTTCGCCCTCTTCCGCCCGTTCCAAGCCATTAATGCATCGTATCAATGTTGATTTCCCCGAGCCTGAGGGGCCGGATATAATCACCTTTTCTTTCGGCTTAACTTCAAGTTCGATATCGCGCAATACGTGTAGTCTGCCATACCATTTATTAACATGGTGCATTGATACTTCCAATTGGCCGTCACGCATATCCGAACACTTTTTCAAATGTTTATCCTTCCGCGCCATTGGTTTTCGGTGCGTTCAAGCGCCTCTCGATGAAATGGGCGTAACGCGACATGCCGAAACAAAATATCCAGAAAACGAGGCCTATAAAGACCATGCCAGTCAGGGGCGTTTGCGGTGTACTCCATTGGGCTTGCTGAATTGCTTGCCGGACAATTCCTAAAAGATCGAACATACCGATAATGTAAACCAGACTTGTTTCTTTAAACATACCAATAAGAACATTGATAATGCCTGGTATTACGAGGCTATAGGCTTGCGGCAAAATGACCAGAAACATCGTTTTTACATAGCCGAGCCCGAGTGCTTCTGCCGCTTCATATTGGCCACGGGGTATTGCCTGCAAACCGCCACGCACAACTTCTGCAATATAAGCCGATGTAAACAATGCAACGCCGATCAATGCACGTAAAAATTTATCAAATGTCATATCCTGCGGTAAAAATAGCGGCAGCATAACACTGGCAATAAACAAGACCGCAACGAGTGGTATGCCACGAACGGTTTCGATAAAAATCATTGATATGAGATGAACAACAGGCATTCGGGAACGTCGCCCCAGTGCAAGTAAACTCCCCAGCGGAAGAGATATCGTGATGCTACAATAAGCGATTGTCAAGGTGACAAGCAATCCACCCCATAATTGGGTTTCGACGAGCGGCAAATTGAAGTGCCCGCCAAAAAGAAAAAAATACCCGATAACCGGAACCACAAACAGAGATATCAAAGCATTGATAATTTTAAATGGACAAACCGGAATGAGGAGCGGCAGATTTATGATAATCACAATTAGCGCCGTCACATCCACCCGCCAACGCTCGCCGTCAGGGTACCGGCCATAAATGAATTGCCAGAAATTCGCTTTGACAAACGCCCAACACGCGCCACTCCAGCCATCCGGCATATATCCGCCTTGCGTATTTGTGGTACATGCCTTGCGGTCGCTTCCGTTCCATACGGCATTGATAATCAACCAATTAACGAGAGGAATGGCAAAGTATACGATTGCGAGCGCAAGTATGATACTCACCACACAATTTACAGGCGTCGAGAAGAGATTATGACGCAGCCAATGCCATATCCCCCTATCAAGGACAGGTGGAGGTGAAGGCGGAATAAACTCGGTCTGGACATAACGCTCAATCATTCTAGCGCTCCACCAAGGCCATATGCCGATTGAACCAGTTCATGAACAATGATACGAGGATGCTTAATCCGAGATAGACTTCAATCCAAATAACCGCAAGTTCAACAGATTGTCCAGTTCTCTCCATAATGGTGCTCGAGACCATCATCAGTTCCGAATAACCAACCGCTGCACCCAGAGAGGTATTTTTTACAAGATTCATATATTGGCTGGCTAGCGGCGGAATAATGATGCGTAACGCCAATGGCAAAACGATTAAACGCATAATCAGACTGTTTGAAAAGCCCAACGAAGCACCTGCCTCAAACATGCCTTTATCTACACCTTGAATTCCGGCGCGGATTGTCTCCGCAATCAATGCGCCTGTATAAATTGAAAGGGCGAGATAAAGTGATAAAAATTCTGGCGAAATATAATATCCACCGCTGAAGTTGAATCCTTTCAAAGTGGGGATTTCCCAAGAATGGGGATAGGCGAGGATAAAAAACAGAACAAGTGGACATAACACCCCAATTACGGCGCAATGCCACCATTTGACACGTGTACGACCGGCCTCTTTAATCATTCTTTGCGCATGGAAATATAAAAATGCTGCTATTGCAATCAATATGATTGTGGAAAAAACGAATAATTCCGCATGTTCACCCCAAACGGGACGGGGAAGATAAATTCCTCTTATATTGATTGCGATCGGCCCCCAATGCAAACTTTGCCTTGCTGGCGGCAGCACCTGCATAACGCCGATAGACCAGAAAAACAGGAGAACGAGCGGAGGAATATTGCGGAAAAATTCGACGTAGCAAAGCGATAGTTTGGCAATGAGCCAATTGTTCGACAGCCGCCCTATTCCGATGAAAAGCCCGATTAAGGTAGCCGTCACGAGGCTGATAGCGGAGATAAAAACCAGATTGACCAGGCTTGCCGCAATGACCTCACCGTTTGTGGCATTGTCATCATATTGAATAATGCTCGAAGGCTGGTTAAATCCGGCACGTTTATCCAGAAAATCAAAACCGGAAGCAATGCCGGACGCCCGCAAGTTGATTATCGTATTATGGGTTATCCACCGAATAAATAGAAAAAGTGCTATAATAACAAGACATTGAACTCCGAATGATAATAGCGAGCGCACGTTGAAAAAGGCAGCTACTTCTGCCTTTAACGAACGTTCAGCGATACTGATCTTGCGTTTTATCATCGGGAAAAATAAGGCAACAAACAGTTATCAACGAATTGGAAGGCCATATTGCAGACCACCTTTTGTCCAAAGAGCATTGATACCACGTGAAATTTTCAATGGTGTATTTTGACCGATGTTGCGCTCGAAAATTTCGCCATAGTTGCCGGTCGCTTTAATAATTTTTACGACCCAGTCATTGTCGAGCCCCAAGTCTTTGCCGATTGTATTTCCCTGCTCGACGCCGAGAAGACGGCGGATATCCTGATTGTCGGATTTTAGCATATCGTCGACATTGGTTTGCGTTATCCCGAATTCCTCGGCGTTCAAGAGTGCGTTATGTGTCCAACGTACGACATCGGCCCATTGTGGATCACCCTGCCTTACAGCGGGGCCGAAAGGTTCTTTCGAAATGATCTGGGGTAACACGACGTGATCTTCAGGATTCTTAAGCTGCAAACGCAAACCATAAAGCGAAGACTGATCAGTTGTGTAGACATCACACCGCCCCGCATCATAGGCCTGATTGACTTCGGTGAATTTGTCAAAAACAACAGGAGTATATTCCATTTTATTGTTACGGAAATAATCGGCAAGGGTAAGTTCCGTCGAGGTACCGGATTGGACACAAATCGAAGCCCCCGATAATTGAAGAGCCGACGTTACACCTTCAAGGTTCTTTTTATTAATCATGAAGCCTTGCCCGTCGTAATAGTTGACGCCGACGAAATCCAACCCCAAGGCTGTTTCCCGATTGATGGTCCAGGTGGTATTGCGGATCAAAACATCTATTTCACCCGATTGTAGTGCGGTGAAACGCTCTTTGGAGCTTAACGGAACAAACTTGACCTTATCGCCACTTCCGAAAATAGCAGCAGCAACAGCACGACAATAGTCGACATCGAATCCCGTCCAATTACCTTTTTCATCGGGGATACTGAATCCGGCAAGTCCGGTACTTACGCCGCATTGCAAATATCCGCGGGCCTTAACGTCGTCCAGTGTTCCTGCCGATGCCGCAACAGTACCAAGCGCTGTAAGGGCAACCCCAACCGCGGTAATGTAAGTTTTGAAAAACATAAGGTCCTCTCCTGCGTTTACACAAACTTGTCCTGACAGCTATCGAAAAGCATAATCCATATCAGGTCAAGCAAATAGCGTGCTATAATAACCGTTAAAAGCAAACAGATTTTGCTTGACCACCGATATGTTTTATCAATGTTAAAATATAACGTGGCTTAAAAATTGGAAAGTACAGTCGATGACGTCAAATAATTTTTCTGGGAAGTCCGGTGTAAACACAAAACTTGCTCATTGTGGAAATGATCCTGCCGACTATTTCGGTTTTGTTAATCCTCCTGTTGTTCATGCTTCGACCGTATTGTTTCCTGATGCCGAAACACTGAAGAGCGAAAATCAGCGCTATACATACGGAACGCACGGTACGCCGACAACCGACGCTTTGTGCGAAGCGATAAATTCTTTGGAAGGTGCTAAAAAAACAGTATTAGTGCCGTCCGGTCTTGCGGCAATCACTGTCCCGCTTTTGGGTGTTCTTGCGCAAGGTGATCACGTGTTGATAACCGATTCCGTTTACGGTCCGACGCGCCGTTTTGCAGATAATATGTTGAAAAAAATGGGCGTAAAAGTCGAATATTACGATCCGACAATTGGCGCTTCAATTGAACGGTTGATGAAGCCTGAAACCAAGGCGGTGTTCACCGAATCACCTGGATCAAATACGTTTGAGATTCAGGATATACCGGCAATTTCCTCGGTTGCACACGCACATGGCGCTTTTGTACTTATGGATAATACATGGGCAACCCCGCTCAATTTCAAGCCGCTTGATTACGGCGTTGACATTTCAATTACTGCCGGAACGAAATATCCTGCCGGTCACTCCGATATTCTGATCGGTTTCATCTCTGCGAATGAACGGACGAAAAAAATTGTCGAAGAAGCGCATAAAATCTTGGGAATGAGCGTTTCGGGTGATGACGCCTATAACACGTTACGGTCTATGCGCACGATGGGCATACGTTTAGCCCACCAAAGCAAGACTGCTTTTGCTTTGGCACAATGGTTGGAGACCATGCCGCAAGTCGCAGAAGTGCTTCATCCTGCATTAGAAAGCCATAAAGGCCATGAAATATGGAAGCGCGATTTCAAGGGTGCCTCGTCGCTATTTTCGATTGTCTTGAAAGGCGGACACGAAAAAGAAGCCCACGCTTTCTTGAACGCGCTTAAAATTTTCAAACTTGGATATTCATGGGGTGGATATGAAAGTCTGGCTGTCGAAGTCCACCTTGAGGACCGTGTGTTCGCGCATCAATATCTGGGGTCGCTTTTAAGGCTTCAAATCGGCATTGAAGATTTTGATGATCTGAAAGCCGATCTTGAGCAGGCGTTAATCGCAACAAGACTCTAAAGATAATCCAAAAATATTCAAAGACTTATATGAGGAACGCGATGCAATCGCCTTTCCTTTATTTTTTATATTTTTATTTTATATCAATGAGATATTTGTTTTTGTTAAACCTACCTAATAAATAAAACTAGACAAGTTCGACATCAACGACGCCTTGGATGGCTTTCATGGCACCAGCCACTTGAGGAGTTACACGATATTTGTGTGGGAGCGAAACTTCTATTTCTCGGGCGCCATTATCCTTTATGATAATAAAGCCTACATCTCCGTCGCCACCACGTTCGAGGCTACCGCCGATTTCTTCTATCATATCCGCATTACGTACGAATATACGCATTGTTTTATGGATACGTTCTGCTTCATGTTCCAATGACTGGACTGTTTCTATGCGTAAACTGATCCCTTCGGGACGGTTTTCGGCATTGACTGTGATCACAACAGATTGCCCAGGTTCCAGCATGTCTCCATAAGCGCTTAATCCCTCCGAAAAAAGAATTGCTTCGAATTGCCCAGTCGGGTCGGAAAACTGGATAATACCCATTTTCTTTCCCGATTTCGTCTTTCTTACCTGTTTTGCACTGACAGTTCCGGCAAGACGGCCGGCATTTGCCCCTCTCCGCACGGCATTGGAAAAATCAATCCAGCTTTGAACACGAAGTTTCTGCAAAACATCCTTATATTCATCCAACGGATGAGCAGACAGGTAAAAACCAATGGCTTGAAATTCGTGATGAAGCTTTTCAGCCGGTAACCACGGCTTTGCCTGCGGCAATAGAAGCGGTTCTTTTGGCCCATCGCTCATTCCGAAAATATCGGTTTGACCACTTCTGTTATCGTCAAGTACGCGCATTGAACGGGCATTGATGACGTCGATTCCTGCAACCAGTATTTCACGCGGAATATGGAAGCAGTCAAATGCGCCGGCATGGATAAGACTTTCCATTACCCTTTTATTGACAATGCGAGGATCCGTGCGTTCGCAAAAATCTTCGAGATCTTTGAACGGCTTGTTGCCCCGTTTTTCCACAATATGATTGACTGCGGGGTCGCCAACCCCCTTGATTGCAGCAAGCGAATAATAAATACGGTTTTCCCCGACTTCGAACGCACGATAGGATGTCTGGACGGAAGGGGCGACGACTTCAATTCCGAGCCTTTCAGCTTCACGCCGAAAATCGTTTAGCTTTTCGGTGTTGCCCATTTCATAGGTCATGGAAGCGGCTAAAAATTCAACCGGATAATGGGCTTTCATATAGGCAGTTTGATAGGAAACAAAAGCATAAGCTGCCGCATGGGACTTATTGAAACCATAATCGGCAAATTTTGCCAGCAAATCGAAAATCGAATTTGCCTGATTTTTATCCACTCCCCGTTCAACAGCTCCGGCAACGAAGTGCACACGCTGGCGCTCCATTTCTTCGTGAATTTTCTTACCCATTGCGCGGCGCAAAAGATCCGCTTGCCCAAGCGAATATCCAGCAAGCACCTGCGCAATCTGCATCACCTGTTCCTGATAGATGATAACGCCTTGGGTTTCCTTTACGAGATAATCTATTTTCGGGTGAATGGAGGCAATCTCTTCTTCGCCGTGTTTACGGGCAATATAGGTCGGGATATTTTCCATAGGACCCGGCCGATAAAGCGCGACAAGGGCAGTAATATCCTCGATACGGTCAGGCTTCATTCCGATAAGCGCCTTGCGCATCCCCGTACTTTCAACCTGGAATACCGCTACTGTTTCACCGCGCGTCAGCATGTCATAAGTCGGTTTGTCATCAAGCGGAATATGGGAAAGATCGATCTTTATCCCCTTACGGGCAACAAAATCGACCGCCGTCTTCAAAACTGTAAGGGTTTTCAACCCCAAGAAGTCGAATTTGACCAGCCCCGCTTTTTCAACAAATTTCATATTGAATTGCGTAACCGGCATATTCGAGCGCGGATCACGATACATTGGCACCAATTGCCACAAAGGCCGGTCACCGATAACAATGCCGGCGGCGTGTGTAGACGTATGCCGATAAAGTCCCTCGAGCTGAAGCGCGATATCAAGGAGATGCCCGACCGTTGGGTCTTTTTTCTTTTCTTCCTCGAATTTTGGTTCATCCTTGATGGCTTTTGCAAGTTCGACGTTGTTTCCCGGCGTTTGCGGAACCAATTTGGAAAGATAATCTACCTGACGATAAGGCATTTCGAGGACACGACCGACATCGCGAATAACCGCTCTAGCCTGTAATTTACCCAGTGCAATAATTTGTGCAACTTGTTCGTTGCCATATTTGGATTGCACATAATGGATAACTTCTTCGCGTCTATCCTGACAGAAATCCACGTCAAAATCCGGCATGGATACACGTTCCGGATTGAGAAAACGTTCAAACAGCAATGAAAAGCGCAACGGGTCTATATCGGTAATTGTCAAAGCATAGGCAACAAGCGAGCCTGCACCTGACCCACGTCCCGGCCCTACGGGGATATCATGCGCTTTTGCCCATTTGATGAAGTCGGAAACGATCAGGAAGTAGCCCGGAAACTGCATTTTTGTAATAATGGATATTTCATATTCCAGTCGTTCTTCATAATCTTTGGGCGTATACCCCTCCGAAGGCCCGGCTGTTTCAAGGCGCATTTTAAGCCCTTCTCTTGCCTGACGTATCATTTCGTCAGCTTCCGCTTTGACAGCTGCTGCGGGGTCATCCGATTGACCGGTGAAGCGTGGCAAAATCGGTTTTCTTGTCGGCGTATAGGCGTGACAGCGCATTGCAATTTCAACAGTATTGTCGATTGCTTCCGGAAGGTCGGAAAACAACTTGACCATTTCATCTTGAGATTTGAGATAATGATCGGGTGTGACACGTCTTCTATCGGGATTGGATACAATTTGACCTTCTGCAATTGCCAACAATGCATCATGCGCTTCATAACCGCTTTTATCTTTGAAGAAAGCTTCATTTGTCGCAACAAGGGGTATGCCATATTTATAGGCAAGTTCGACAATTTCCGCTTCTGTTCTGCGATCATAATTGCCGTGCCGCTGTAGCTCCATATATAATCGATCACCGAATGCTTTTTGCAGACGTTGCAAACGTTCTATGGCTCGATCTTTTTTATCTGCAACGATCGAACTGTTTATCGGACCGTTCGGCCCACCGGTTAGGGCAATAATGCCGTCACTCAATTCCTCGACCCATTCAATTCTCGCATTTGCGGGGTCAGTCTCGCTTTTATCAAGATAGGCACGGCTTACAAGATGCACCAGATTCTTGTAGCCCGTTTCTGTGGCTGCGAGCAGAACAATTGACGTGAAGTCCGAAGGATTACGCCATTTTGTAACACGCGGGTCGTAGCCGACATCTTCAAAGTCGATAGCCAATTGGCAACCGATAATTGGTTGAATGCCGTCGGCAAAACAATATTGGGTAAACTCCAGTGCACCAAAGAGGTTATTTGTATCAGTAATGGCAATAGCCGGAGCGTGGTCATGAAGAGCATATTTTATAACTTCTTTGACCTTTATTGCCCCTTCCAACAACGAATAAGCCGAGTGAATCCTCAAATGGATAAACCGCGGACGTTCAATTTCCTCTTTTTGTTTTTCAGTACTATCGTCAGACACGTTCAATCTTCCCAATAATTGTTCTCGATCGTCACGACAAAAAATTTAAATAATTCTGCCAGATGTTATCGTGATTGATGCGCATCTATAACATCATGATCGGCACCAGACGGCTTTCATTAAGCTTTGGGCGAAGGCCCCGGCTCGCAACATCGGCCCCTACTCGCAAAATCACGGTTTGTTTCTAAAACGTTATTAACCAGATTCCTATCGTTGTCACGAACAAACTTACGGAAACAAAGGACAACACATCATATAGAATATCGGACATCAGCTTTTCCTTTCTCGTTATGTATCCTTTATGTTCTGGTTTTGTTCTTTTTTCAAGCTATAATTTTCGCTATGCCTTCCATGGTTAATGATTTATTCCCATGAATGATATGTCCTCTCGCATTCGAATTCAGCGTATATTCGCGCTTTGATTTTGTTAGAATGATTTGCGTGCTGCACAATCTGATCATTTCAGAAATAATCAACCGATACGTCGTTCCCGGACTTTTCTGGTCTCGCATTTGCAAACGAAAAAATTTCGCTCAAGCGTTATCCGTCAGCACTCATTGCAATGGTTAGCCGAAGGTTTTGTGGCTTAAAATATCCAATCCGCACGAAACGACAAAACAAACGATACAAATTTTCGGGGCTTTTAAAAAACAGGCTCCTATCCGGCCTCAAGATGCATGTTAAAGATCAAAATAATCGAACGTGCTTTTCCATAATCATTCTTTTGAATTTAAAAAAATTTCGTTGGTATTAAATGGTTTAAAGCTTCATGGAACTCCTGCCACAAACTGTTTAAGGTTTAGAATTATTACGCCCCACTTCGAATAGGAGAATAGCCAAACGACCAGTCTATCAGACATATGCAGTGAGAGACCAATAGCAATTGTCGCGATTTCAAAAGGAATGAAATTTGTTCGTTTTTTTGGCTCCGTCCAAAACTTTGTCCGCTCGTTTCGAAACCGCTTTCAGTTCAAAAAGTTTTAGCTGGTCAGCGGATTTTGATACTGGTAAAAATGGTTTCCCGCCGCTAAATTCATAGTCATGCGACCGACATTACTTGACCCATTTTTTGCGACGATACGAAGCCTTTCCGGCATAGGGCCAAAGGTCGGTTTAACGATATCCAAACTCCTGAACATCGATCCGGCACAAGACGAGCCCCGCCTTATCGATCTCATCCAGTTAATGCCACACTCTGTTATCGACCGCAGACAGCGCCCCGGCGTTGCTTTTGCGTTAGACGGTGCTGTTACGACTGCCGAAATAATTGTCGATTATCATCAGGCTCCTCCAAGCACCAATAAACGCCTTCCCTATAGGATATTCGGTCATGACGACACGGGGGAAATTACCTTGGTGTTTTTTCATGCTCAACCAAATTGGCTACAAAGCCAATTGCCCGAGGGCGAAAAAGTTATTGTTTCCGGTAAAGTGGAACGATTTAACGGCCATGTTACCATGGTTCATCCCGATTATATCGTTCCTGCATCGCGGAGTGAAAAACTGCCACTTATAGAGCCCGTTTACCCGCTAACGGCCGGTTTGTCGGGAAAAACTTTAGGCCGTGCAATAGGTGAAGCGCTTGACCGGTTGCCTTTATTACCGGAATGGATGGATCACACAATGCTCAAACAATCCGGTTTTCCATCCTTCGGCGTCGCTTTGCGCCGAATCCATACACCGGTCGATCCCGCCGATGTCAGTGTCGATAGTTTGCCCAGAAAACGCCTTGCCTATGATGAATTTCTGGCCGGTCAATTAGCTTTGGGGTTAGTTCGGCACAAAACCAAGAAACTCGCTGGCAAATCCAATCCCCCAAGAGGCACATATACGAAAAAACTCCTGCACACCCTGCCCTTTACTTTGACAAAAGGTCAAGAAGCGGCCATTGCCGAAATATCGCGAGATCTTGCTTCGAACGAGGCTATGTTGAGGTTGTTGCAGGGGGACGTGGGATCGGGTAAAACTGTGGTTGCCTTTATGGCAATGGCTCAAATTGCCGAAAATGGCGGCCAATCCGCACTCATGGCGCCTACCGAAGTTCTGGCACAGCAACATTTTGCAACAATTGCCCCCTTAGCTGAAAAAATCGGCCTGAAAACGGTTTTGCTGACAGGCCGAGAAAAAGGTAAAAGCCGCGAAAAAATTCTCGACGACATCAGAACCGGACAAACTGCGATAATCATTGGTACTCATGCACTTATTCAGGACAGTGTCGATTATGATAACCTTTCGCTTGCAATTATCGACGAACAGCATCGTTTTGGCGTCCATCAACGCCTTAATCTTTTGGCCAAGGGCATCCGTCCCGATATGCTCGTCATGACTGCGACTCCTATTCCACGAACCTTAGTCATGACTGCATTCGGCGACATGGATGTTTCACAATTAAAAGAAAAGCCTTCAGGTCGTAAACCTGTAACCACGGCCATTTTACCCGAAGAGAGATTGGGCGAGCTTCTCGAACGGGTAAGTGTCGCACTTGAACGTGGTGACAAGATCTATTGGATATGTCCACTGGTCGAGAAGTCTGAAAGTCTGGAACTTACGTCCGTTGAAAAACGATTTCAATTTCTTCACGCTCGGTTTGGCAATATTGTGGGAATTGTTCATGGTAAAATGGCAGGGCCGGAAAAAGATCAGGCGATGCAGGATTTCAAGCAAGGCAAAACGCGTTTACTTGTCGCCACAACCGTTGTGGAAGTAGGCGTCGATGTGCCTGACGCATCCATCATGATTATCGAACACGCGGAACGCTTTGGCCTTTCCCAGCTTCATCAATTACGCGGGCGGGTAGGAAGAGGTGTTAAACAATCGTCTTGTATTTTACTCTACAAGGCACCAATTGGTAAAATTGCCGAGGCAAGGCTGAATGTTATGCGTGAAACACAAGACGGTTTTCGCATTGCCGAAGAAGATTTGCGGCTTCGTGGCGAAGGTGAAGTATTAGGAACCCGACAATCTGGACTTCCTGAATTTCACATAGCGGATCTTGAGGCTCACAGCGATTTGTTGTCAATTGCCAGAAAGGATGCGCGCCTCATCCTGGAAAAAGACCCGCAACTTGTTTCGGAGCGTGGTCAAGCACTGCGGCTGCTGCTTTATCTTTTCCGTCAAGACGGGGCAATAAAATTACTGCGAGCCGGATAAAACATGAAAAAGAACCATATCATCACGCCGCTTTTGATAACGCTGACCGGACTATTGGTAACAGTGGGAAGTTTTATGTTTTTCAGGCAAACACCAACGTTAGAAAAACCTGATGGCACCGCCCCACATGGTTCCAATCCCCCCATTGTAACCGAACCAAAACAACAAGGCCAAAATCCTCAAGAAACGCAAGAAAAAACTGCCACACACAATTTCTGCTACCACCAGAAATTCGAAAATAAGTCTTATATCGTCTGCGAGGTCGATCCGGGAAAATATAATATTTCGCTCTTTCTCGATGATGCAAACGGTCAACCTTTCAAGTATTTTCGCAACGTTGAAAAATATTTACGGGAACAAGGGAAAACGATTGCTTTTGCTGTCAATGGCGGCATGTACCACAAGGATTTTTCAGCGGTCGGACTTTATGTTGAAAACGGCAAAACTATTCATCCAGTTTCGACAAAGGATGGACCCGGAAATTTTCATATGAAGCCTAACGGAATCTTCTTTATCAAAGGGCCAAAAGCCGGCGTTCTGGATACGGACAGGTTTCTAAAATCAGCGATCAAACCCGATATTGCAACTCAATCAGGACCGATGCTCGTCATCGAAAACAAAATTCACCCAAGATTTATTGTTAACTCGCCTTATCTCGAATATCGAAACGGCGTTGGCGTCAGAACAGATGGAACAGTTGTTTTTGTCAACTCTGAAGGACGAGTGAACTTTGATGAATTCGCACGATTTTTTCGCGACGAAATGAAAACGCCGAATGCACTTTTTCTCGATGGATCAATATCAAGCCTCTATGCCCCCGAACTGAAGCGTTATGACTGGTGGTACGGACTTGGTCCTATTATCGCTGTAACTATTCCCTATGAACGACAGGATCAGGTTTTAAAATCAGGAAATTAATATCATTTCTCCTCATAAACGAGGAGAAATGACTGTTTTTACGTAAATTGAATTCAGGCTCTATTCAACGGTTACCGATTTAGCAAGATTGCGCGGTTGATCGACGTCTGTACCAAGCAGCACTGCTGTATGATAAGCAATCAATTGCACCGGAACTGCATAGACAATCGGCGCAATGAACTCCGGTACATCAGGCATGACGATCGTTGACAGACTACTTACCCCTGCTTTAGCAGCACCATCTTTATCCGTAATCAAGATGATGCGTCCACCACGAGCAGCGACTTCCTGCAAATTGGAGACAGTCTTTTCGAACCAGCGATCGTGCGGTGCGACCACAATAACAGGCATCGTTTCATCAATAAGTGCTATTGGGCCGTGTTTCAATTCGCCAGCGGCATAGCCTTCAGCATGAATATAGGAAAGCTCCTTAAGTTTCAATGCACCTTCCAATGCGATCGGATATGATGTACCGCGACCGATATAAAGGATGTTCTTCACCGTCATTAATTCACGGCATATTTCCTCAATATCACTATCAAGCTTCAAAACATCGGTCACAATCCTCGGAAGCTCTGCAAGCTGCTGAACCATTTTCTGTTCTGTTTTTCGGTCAAGCATTCCGCGGTGCTTGGCTGCCGTCAGAACAACCGATGCCAGAGCAGACAATTGACAGGTAAACGCTTTTGTAGAGGCAACACCAATCTCGGGACCGGCAAGTGTAGGGAATACATAATCGGCCTCTCTTGCCATAGTTGATTCCAGAACGTTGACAACGGTTGCAGTTTTTATCCCCTTTGCCCGACAATACCGCAACGATGCAAGCGTGTCTGCCGTTTCACCCGACTGCGACACAAACATAGCCAGAGTTTTGTCGGTCATCGGCGGTTCACGATATCTGAATTCGGAGGCAACATCATTTTCCACAATCAGCCCGCATAATTTTTCAAACCAATAACGCGCGACCAATGTTGAATAAAAAGCTGTACCACAACTTGCAAAGATCAAACGGTCAATATTGGCCCAGTCTATCGGATTGGCAGCCTCATTGACCTTGCCAGCCCCCAAATCCACATAATGAGCAAGAGTGTGCGAAATGACTTCAGGCTGCTCGAACATTTCCTTGTGCATGAAATGGCGGTGATTACTTTTTGAAACAAGAAAAGCATTTCCTGAAGATGTAGACACTTCACGCTCAACAATCTGGTCATCCGCATCATAGATTGTTGCACTATTGTGAGTAAGTACAACCCAATCACCATCTTCAAGATAGCAAATCCGGTCTGTAAATGGGGCAAGTGCGATTGCATCCGAGCCTACAAACATCTCGCCTTTACCGTAACCGATAGCAAGTGGCGGACCAAAGCGCGCTGCAACCATCAGGTCTTCTTCACCTTCAAAAATCAGGGCAACGGCATAAGCACCGCGCAGCCGCTTTAGGCTAACGCGCATCGCCTCGACGGGTGTTAATCCACCGTTTATTTCTCTCGTCACCAAGTGAGCCAGAACTTCAGTATCCGTGTCGGATTCAAAAACGCAACCATCAGCGACAAGCTCGTCACGCAATTCGGCAAAATTTTCGATGATACCGTTATGGACAACAGCGACCTTGTTAGTCATTTGCGGATGAGCGTTACGTTCAATCGGTGCACCGTGAGTTGCCCAACGTGTATGACCGATGCCAACTTCGCCCTTTAATGGGGTTTTTTGTAACTTTTCTTCAAGGTTGACAAGTTTTCCGGGGGCTCGCAGGCGTCCTAAATGCCCCTGATAGACGGTGGCGATTCCTGCCGAGTCGTAACCCCGATATTCAAGTCTTTTTAACCCGTCAAGCAACAGAGGTGCCACGTCTCTATGACCAAGGATTCCAATAATTCCACACATATAAAACTTCGCTCCGGGTTAAAATTAATTCGGTGATTTATAACAAGCTGATTAATAATTTATCAGCGTCTTTGTTCCCCGCGGTTTTAGTCTTGAATATTTTAGAACGCAAAATCATTTCAGGTTTTTAAATCTTAAAAATGGCATTTTTGCCATTACTATTTTTTATTTTTTAATGCAGAAAAACGCGCTCGCAAAGCATTTGCGTGTCCTTCCTTGTTTATCTGTCTTGCACGACCGAATGCAACACTGTTTGGGGGAACCTCATCGGTTATTACGCTGCCTGAAGCAACATAAGCTCCATCGCCAATTTCGACAGGTGCAACCAAAGCCGAGTTGGATCCAATGAATGCATTCTCGCCAATAATTGTTTTCCATTTATTGAATCCGTCATAATTGCAAGTTATTGTCCCTGCACCGATATTGGTATGTCCACCAACGACAGCATCACCGATATAAGTCAGGTGGTTGACTTTCGCGCCTTCTCCAATTCTCGCGTTTTTGATTTCACAGAAATTGCCAACCTTTGAAGAATGTTCAAGAATTGCCCCGGGACGCAACCGTGCATAAGGCCCGATCTCTGATTGCGCTCTGACAATTGCTCCTTCCAAATGGCTAAAACCGTGAATAACAACACCTGTCTCCACTTTCACATGAAGGCCAAAAAATACGTTCGGTTCAATAACAACATCTCTATCAATTTCAGTGTCATATGAAAAATATACCGTCTCGGGTCTCAGCATTGTTACACCGGACAGCATTAGCTCTCTTGCTTTGCGTTTTTGCCACAAAGCTTCAGCTTCTGAAAGCTCGACACGGGTATTTACACCTATGACATTTTCAAAGGGTATGGAAATTGCCCTTACATCAAGCTCTCGCAATACGCCTATCTTTACAATGTCGGTGAGGTAATATTCTTTTTTTGCGTTTTCATTTTTGATTTGCTCAAGCAATGAAAGAGCAAGTTTGCCACTCAACGCCATAACACCACCATTGCAGAATTTTATCTTTTTCTGTTGGGTAGTTGCATCTTTTTCTTCAACAATTGCTTGAAGTTTTCCATCTTTTTCGATCAAGCGTCCATAGCCTGAAGGATTTTCGGTTTTAAATCCCATTACAACGATGTCAGCACCATGTGCGATTTCGTCTCTCGCGCGTTGCAGTGACTGTGCTTCGATAAGCGGTGTATCACCAAAAACAATCAACACGTCATCAAAATTTTCAGCCAACTTCTCACGCGCTGAAAGAACTGCATGTGCTGTTCCAAGACGTTCTTTTTGAATATAGATATTTGCAGTTTTCGAAAATTCTTTTACAGTCGATGATACCTCATCCGCACCGCGTCCAACAACAACGGCAATATCACTATTCCCGATCGTTTGAACCTGTTGAACGACATGACAAACAAGCGGCAAGCCCGCAATTTTATGCAGCACTTTTGGCAAAGACGATTTCATCCGTGTGCCTTCACCCGCTGCTAAAATTATTGAAAGACAACTACGGACCATCATTTACCTCGTTAATGACTGAAAAGATTTTGGAAAAAAGCCATGATATCGGACCAGCTCAACGCTTCTATGCTGCTTAGCGACGGATATTTTTCCAGAAGCCAGAATGAAACATTTTGCATTTCTCCCGTTAAGAATAGAATGCCAGCGATGATAAGCAAAATTCCGATGATTTTTTCGACTTTTCCCAAGTGCATTCTGAATGAGCTTAAAAACCACATAAAGAAGTTCGAAAATAACGCAGCCAGAATGAAGGGTATAGCCAATCCAAGCGAATATATCCCCAGAAGAAAGGCCCCTTCTCCAACTGATTCTTTAGTACCGGCAAAAGTTAGAATAGGACCAAGAACCGGCCCAACACAGGGTGTCCAACCGAAAGCGAAAGCCAACCCGATAATATAGGCACCCAAAGGGCCTGCAGGTGTTTTTCGAGTCTGAAAACGAACTTCACGCGCAAGCATTCCAATTCTGAATACACCTAAAAAATTGAGACCGAAGATTATAATGATAACTCCGGCAATCATCGCCAATATATCGCGATATTGCCCGATAAAATGCCCGACTGTACTTGCTGTCGCGCCAAGTGCAATAAAAACTGTTGAAAAGCCCAATGAAAAGGCGATTGCTGCGATAAACAATGCTAGACGGACGGGCTGTTTTTTCCGGGTGTCGCTGTTGCGGAAATCTTCAACGCTAACACCGGCCATATAACACAGATAAGGAGGCACGAGCGGCAAAACACAAGGCGACAGGAATGAAAGCGCGCCGCCTAAAAATACCCCGAATGTCGATAATTCTGAAAACAACTGTCTCGTTCCGTAATGTTTGCAACGGTATTATCTTATATTAAGCTCTATGAAAACCTTCAAGCGTACGAAACTTTACAGTTTTAAAAAGCGAGTCATCCACATAAAGATGACAAATTCAATTCGTAAAATTTTACCGATAGTGTTTTAAATCTGCGACCTAACAAACTGATCAATGGTGTAAAAGGATTCACATGACGAGCGAGAATAAACTGGATGAAAATGCCGTTGGTACCACTCCGCCAAAAGAGCCGTCGCGTCTTTTACATCTGGCAAAAACTTCTATTGTTCCCTTGTTCGGCCTGTTAATCGCAGCCATCTCCTTCTTTGTCCTTTGGGAACTTTTAAAGACAACTTCCAGACATGACACAATTGAAGCTTTCAAAAGCTACACCACTCCAACGTTACTAACCGCACTATTTTTTACCGCGCTAAGTTTTTGCGGCATTGCGCTTTACGACGTTGTCGCCGCGCGCACCATTGCTCCGGGCAAAATTACCATGCCGGTTGCGGCATTGGCAGGATCTGCCGGTTATGCTGTTTCCAATGCCCTCGGTTTTTCGTTCCTTACTGGGGGCGCACTCCGTTACCGCGTCTATGCGGGCGAAGGTGTCGGACTTGCCGATATCGGACGTATTATCAGCATGTCTTGGTTTTCGATGTGGTTTGCTTTACTTACAGTCATCGGATTTGCACTTGCCTTCGAGCCCGAAAACCTTCCCCTTTTAGGCACACTCAATTTAACCGGTGACCGAATTGTCGGTATCGCCATCATCGTCCTCCTCGTTGCTCTTATCTTGTGGCTTTATGGTGGTGCAAGAGAATTGAAGGTCGGCCCGCTATCATTAAAACTTCCCGGTTCCCGCGGTGCTTTGATGCAGATTTTTGCGGGTCTTGTCGATATTACATCGGCATCTGCCACGCTTTATGTGCTGATGCCTGCTGATTTACAAACCGGTTTTCTTGCTTTCAATCTGGTCTTTGCAGTTGCTATTGTTATCGGCGTCGTAAGCCATTCGCCTGGTGGCCTTGGAGCTTTTGAAGCGATTTTGATTGGTGGGCTTGGCCTTGCAGGAAATGCACAAGGTGTGGCTGCTCTTTTAACCTACCGGTTGATCTACACAATATTGCCGCTCGTTATTGCAATTGTCGGCATTGCATTTTGGGAAATGTTCAGGCAACGCAAGCGTGTCTCGGCACGCGCTGCTCAAGTCTCGCGGATTATCGAACCGATGATACCCTTTATTTCTGCCGGGCTGACCTTTCTTGCCGGCGTTGTGATGTTGATATCGGTTGTTACACCGGGGCGCCGGATAAGGCTTGATGTTCTTTCCGATATATTGCCTTTGATATTTATCGAGACATCGAATCTTGCTGCCAGTCTCATCGGTGTGACACTTCTCGTTGTTTCCTACGGATTGGCGCGACGCCTCGTCAATGCATGGTTTGTTACCATTTTTCTATTGCTGGCAGGTGCGGTTTTTTGTCTGACCAAAGGACTCGATTGGGAAGAAGCAACTATTCTATGCGTGTTTGCTTTGATTCTATGGGGGTTCAAGCGCTCGTTTTATCGTCGGCCATTAAATAATGGTTTGACTATAAGTTGGGGATGGCTTGCCAGTATTGCAGCCTTCGTATGTGCTGTTATATGGCTTGGTTTTTTTGTTTACCGTCATGTCGAATATTCAAATGAATTATGGTGGAGCTTTGCGTGGAACGCCAATGCGCCGCGTTTTTTAAGAGCAAGCGTTGTCATATTTTCAGTTGTCTTTATAGCGGCGCTCTACAATATCATCCATAGACCTCTGCGCAAGCGTTCAAAACGCGCAACGACAATTCCCGAATGCATACCTGAGCTTGTTGCCCAATCTCCTTTGTCGGATACAGCTTTGGCTCTGTTGGGCGACAAACAGTTTTTGATTTCGCCAAATAAAGACGGTTTCATTATGTACAGCAAATCAGGTGGTAGCCTGATCGCTTTGGGTGAACCGGTCAGCAACAACGAGAAAGTTTTTAGCGATCTTGCCTGGGAATTTCGAAAACACGCAGATGATGCGGCATTGCGAACTGTTTTTTATGGCGTGGGGCCAAGCCACTTACCTCTCTATCTTGATATGGGATTGACCGCGATCAAACTGGGCGAAGTTGCAAAAGTTCGTCTTCCGGATTTTTCGCTTGAAGGGCCGAAACGTCAGCCTTTCCGTTATGCTGAACGTAAAGCTGTACGTGAAGGTCTCGTGTTTTCCATCATTCCGGCAAACGAGGTGGGCAACCATCTGGTCGCGCTTCGCCATGTGTCAGATACCTGGCTTGCTTCCAAATCGGGTGCCGAAAAACGCTTTTCTATTGGTTATTTCAATGAAGAATTTTTGAAGCGTTATGATGTTGCAGTAATGACAAAAGACAATCAGATAGTTGCATTTGCTAATGTTTGGAAAAGCGGAAATCATAACGAAATAACTGTGGATATGATGCGTTACCTTCCTAATGTATCCAAAGTGATGATGGACGCATTATTCGCCAATCTGTTGCTTTACGGCAAGGAACAGGGTTTTCAATGGTTCAATCTGGGTGCGGCGCCCTTAGCTGGTCTGTCGACAAATAGGCTTGCTGCCCGTTGGCAACGCATAGGATCGTTCATTTACCGCAGAGGGCGCGATCTCTATCATTTCGACGGCTTAAAAGCTTTCAAAGATAAATTCGATCCTGTGTGGTCTCCTCATTACCTCATTTGTCCGGGAGGATTCGAAACGGCCAAAGTTCTTTTTGATGTTACAACACTGATAAACGGCAACCCTCTGGAGTTCTTACGCAAATGACAATCAGACGTATACTTTTACTGGTCTTGGCCGTTGTCGTTGTTGCAGCTGCAACGTATGGCATTCTTCATCGCGGAAAAATCAATCGTTTATGGGCAAGTTTTATTGGCTCGACTGCACCGGTTGTTTATGCCGAAGGCGAACGCTTTACTGATATTCCGGTATATCTTCCCCAAGGAGAAATCCGGGGACTTGCCGTTGTAATTTCGGATGCAGGTGGGCCTAAAACACGTGAAGCCGATATAACTGCAGCGCTTTTAAAGAGAAATTTAATAGTCGCATCGGTAAATTTTGACCGCTGGCGGGAAGAACTTGACAAAGAAGATGGTGATTGTGTCTACCTTGTGTCCGATTTGGAAGCATTATCGAAAGACATTCTTCGTCGGTTGGATCTCGACGTGTATTTTCACCCGGTCGTTGTGGGGATTGGCGAAGGCGGAATAATATCCTATGCTGCGGCTGCAGACTCTCCGGAGAATACTTTGGCAGGAACGGTTGTCATTGATCCTTCCCAATCTTCGCATACACGTTTACCTTCCTGCACAGAAGCAGCCGATGCAACCAAAATGCCTGACGGAGGTTACAGTTACGAAATCGGAGTTAAAGTCCCCTCGCCTGTGACAATCATAACAAACAAGCTTGAAGCAAACGATGTAAAACAAGCAGCACGTGACAAAATTGCTGCCATTGTCAATGATCCGGCTTTCGAAACGAGAGTAAAAATCACTGTCGATACAGCACTCGACTATGCTATTCGTGATGCAGCAAACGCCGATTTGCCTATTGTCGACATGCCGTCAAAAAATCCGGCAAAAGCTCTCGTTATTTTCTTTTCGGGCGATGGCGGTTGGCGCGATATTGACATGGAAATCGGCGACTTGTTGCAGAGTGAAGACATCCATGTCATCGGCATTGATTCACTGCGTTATTTTTGGAGTACACGCACTCCTGAAGAAATCGCGAAGGACATTGAACAACTTGTTCAGGAGGCAGATCCTCAACAACACTTGCCTGTGGCGCTTTTCGGCTATTCTTTCGGTGCTGATGTATTGCCTTTCGCCTGGGAGGTTCTTGATAATTCGGTGAAAGACCAAACCGTGATGATTGCCTTGATGGGACTATCCAAAACCGCAGATTTCCAAATCTCTATTGATGGATGGCTCGGGGGGGCCGGTGACACGCCGGTTCTTGATCAGATGCAATATGTACCCGCAGATAAAACAGTATGCGTTTACGGCGAAGACGAAGATGATACGGCCTGTACCGATGAAGCATTGGACAGTATGCAACGTCTCAAACTTCCCGGCGGCCACCATTTTGATGAAGACTATAAGAGCCTCGCAAGATCCCTTCATTCAATTTTGATCAATAAAATAAAATCCGACAAAAATACTACAAAGTCGCCGGATGAGGCGAAGGAATAGCATCGGCCTAAAAATTTCAAATGTGAAAATGCTTATGACAACTTACAAGATGTCAATTGCGAGATTTTCGATGGTTTCGTTTACCGGTTTTAGAAGCGCTTCTTTTGATTGATGATTGAAAAGCGACTTCCAAAACGTCAAGCGATTAAAACATTGTTTTTAGTATCCTGATGAAAAATTAGATTGCCGATATTGATAAGGTATCGGCTTTCTTGCGTTTTTGATTCCCGATAAGCTATAAGCAATGTTTGTCGCGGCAATTTACAAAGTCTTTCATGTTTTTCCATATGGGCCGCTAGCAACGCTAATTCGATATTCCAATTCAAAGAACGGCAAAGGACAGTTCTCAGCACAAAAGGAAAGCATAGCCATCTCATTTTGGGCAGCTCCATTATGCAGACAAAATCCTATAAAAATATTTTTTAATGCGCATCTTCAGGTGCATGCTGTTAGCAACATATTTCTCGTCATTGAGCAAATATGAACGCTAAAACAATTTTAACTTTTGTTTTCTAAATTTATTAATTAATATTAATTTCAACACTGAGTTGTTTATACTTATGGTGGGGACAATTAAAACAATTGCACTTTTCGGATTTAAGATCTTAGACATTTTTAAGCCGAATGAGCTTCAAAAACCGATTCAATAACCAATGCAATATCCATATAAAGGCAGACAGAGACGGGTTTCCCTACCGGCAATGATATGGGCTTTCGCTTTTCAATTCCTGATTTGTATTGCTATCGCGAATACGAATGATTGCACCGGGGTAAACCGAACACATGCTATTTCTTACGGTGTAAATCCCTGATCCCTCGGCATATAAGTCAAGTTTTGTATTGATGGGTTTGCCATCTTTGTCTTCAATTGTAATCCGATAGGAACCATGTAACGTCAAACATCCTGTGAGCAAAACCAAGCTCGTCAACAAGGCTTTCTTCCACATATCATCCTCCAAGTGGATAAAACTGATCACAATTACCTAATTATTCTACCATTTCGTTCGGTCAACAGCATTTAAAGCCGCCCTTCCCCCCATATCTTGCTTCCTGACGTTCACGAAAAAATTCATTATAAGACATCGGTTGTTGATCGGGATGGACGGATTTCATATGGCAAACGTAAGTATCATAATCCGGCACCCCGACCATGAGCTTTGCTGTTTTGCCAAGAAATTTCCCGACATTTAAAAAATTCAAGCACATGTCCACTTCCCTTCCCATAGGCTATAAAACGTTTCGTTAAATCCCATAGATTTTTACTTTCCGACGCTTACCGATCACTTGATTTCGATCGGTTTTGTTGGAAATGGTTCATAGGGCATTTCATTGACGATAGGTCTATCGGATTTTAGAGCTTTTAACGCTGATCTAATGGCAAAAAACGTTAAAGCCAAAACGACAAGCATGAATAAAGCCGTTAAAACGCCATTTATGTAATTACCAAGTGCTAACTGGTTGTTAGGTGCTTTGCTTGCTGCAACGAAAAAGCTGAGTTTTGCGTCAAATACCTTTTGCCAACCGGCGGTCATTGTACAAACAAATAGCCAGGCG
This sequence comes from uncultured Bartonella sp., assembly GCF_946479275.1. Taxonomy (GTDB): domain Bacteria; phylum Pseudomonadota; class Alphaproteobacteria; order Rhizobiales; family Rhizobiaceae; genus Bartonella. Next base: position 221,733 of record NZ_CAMLFE010000001.1, on the reverse strand, counting down.
GAGGGCAAAATTGCTACCCACGCATAACGTTGTTGTTTCATCTTGAACAAGACTACCGTACAGAGAAGTAAAGCCACAGCCGCAAGCATCTGATTTGCTATGCCAAACAATGGCCAAAGCGAATATATTCCACCTTTCGGATCGACGGCTCCCTGATATACGAAATATCCCCACATCAGGACAACGAGTGCCGTGGCAACAAGATTGGCAAAAATATTATCAGTCTTACGCATATGCGGAAATGCGATACCTAATAGGTCCTGAAGCATAAAACGGGCTGAACGCGTACCAGCGTCAACAGCTGTAAGAATGAACAGTGCCTCGAACAAAATAGCAAAATGGTACCAGAAGGACATACTCATCCAACCGCCTATTGCATTGTGCAAAATATGCGCCATTCCAACCGCCAGCGTTGGTGCGCCGCCTGTTTTAGCAACAATCGATTTTTCTCCGACTTCGTGAGCAATGTTAGTCAACATTTCCGGCGTTACTTGAAAGCCCCATCCGGAAACAACAGTCGCAGCAGATTGGACAAGGTCACCAGTTCCTGACGGAAGAAGGACACTCATCGGTGCGTTCATCGAAAAATACACGCCCGGATTGATCACACTTGCCGCGATCAAAGCCATAATGGCGACAAAAGATTCCATCAACATACCACCATAACCAATGAAACAAGCCTGGTCTTCATTGGCCAACATTTTGGGAGTGGTTCCCGATGAAATAAGTGCATGAAAGCCGGAAACAGCGCCGCATGCAATGGTAATGAACAAGAATGGAAAGAGGTTTCCGCCCCATACAGGCCCGCTGCCATCCACATATTTGGTAAGAGCCGGCATCTCCAACATCGGACGTACCGCTATTATTCCCACGGCCAGGGCAACAATCGTTCCGATTTTAAGAAAAGTAGACAAATAATCACGCGGAGCAAGCAATAGCCAGACCGGTAACACAGCAGCAATAAACCCGTAAATTATTATGAACAGGGTTAATGTTGTTGCTTCATAAGTAAACCAGCTTGCATAGGAACTATCTTTTATCCAACCGCCTGAAACAATTCCGAACAATAAAAGCACCAAGCCGATTATTGACACTTCGCCAATTCTTCCCGGGCGAAGGTAACGTAAATAGACACCCATAAAAAAAGCAAGTGGAATTGTAAAACCGACGGTATAAGTGCCCCAAGGGCTTCCGGCCAGCGCCTTGACAACAACCATTGCCAAAACGCCGAGAATGATAATCATAATCATGAAACAGGCAATCAGTGCAATTACGCCTGCAACGTTACCCATTTCTTCGCGAACAAGTTCACCAAGTGAACGTCCGTCATGGCGTGTCGATATAAACAACACCATAAAATCTTGTACGGCTCCGGCAAGGACACAACCGGCTAAAATCCATAAGAGCCCAGGCAAATAGCCCATTTGTGCGGCAAGTACCGGGCCAACGAGCGGCCCTGCACCGGCAATAGCTGCAAAATGATGACCAAATAGAATTTTTTCGTCTGTTGGTACATAATCGAGACCGTCATTACGACGATAAGCCGGCGTCATCCGGGTACTATCGGCTTTCAGCACAATATTGGAAATAAAAAGTCCGTAAATACGATAGGAAACAAGATAGACGCAGACCGCTGCAACGACAATCCACATCGCGTTAATCGCTTCGCCGCGCTCGAGCGCTATATATCCTAAGGAAAAAGCACCCAATACAGCCAACAAAATTAACATGATTGTCTGTCTGAACGTCAACGGAATTCTTTTGGTGGCCATATTCCCCTCCTCCGGTAAATATTCCTGCCAGAACTATGCTGTTCTTTGTTGCCTCCACTGCAAACAAAAAACGCCCAATTATTTATTATTAACCGGATAGACTTGTCTATAGAATTGAAGAAAACAAAAATTTTACCTGTGAATAATATCCAAAGGTCGGTTATTCTTGCGGTTATTATTTTCCGCGTAGATAAACCGGCTTTTTATCTGATACGGGTGGATATTAGTAAAACCTCATTTTCAAAATGTCGTTCGCCAAGAAATTTACCGCATAGACCGGTTCAAAAATTTGATAAAATTCATTTCGAGCTGGTAGGCATGTGCGTCCTTTCAGCCCTGATTTGAAACTCTTAAAGGTAAATCAAAATAGCGATCTCGGATTGGTGACGCTATTTTACCGGTTAAACGCTATAATTTTGATCGATCAGTGAAATACTGTATGCATCACAAAAATTGACCCCGTCACCGCATTAGGTGCTTCTTTATTAATCTTAACCATCTACGATCGAACGGAGAAAATCCGGTGAGTTCGCCCGCACCCACAATTTTTTTGATCAACAAAAATTTCTGAAAAAAACGGGCCTGAAAAATCAGGCCCGTGAAATTTCGAATTTTTATTTTGTCATATCAAGGACCACGCGTCCCTCGATTTTTCCTGCCATCATATTATCAAAGATGTGATTGATGTCAGAAAGTTTATCGGTCGAAATATGTGATTTTACTTTACCAGCAGCAGCGAAATCCAAAGCTTCCTGCAAATCCAGCCTCGTGCCAACGATTGACCCGCGAAGCGTTACGCCATTGAGCACCATATTGAAGATCGAGACCGGGAAACTACCAGCCGGAAGGCCGTTCATCGCCAAGGTCCCGCCACGCCTGACCATGCCCAAAGCTTGTTCAAAAGCCTTTGGTGATGCAGCCGTAACCACCATACCGTGAACGCCACCGTCGGTCAGTTTACGCAATTCTGAGGTCGGGTCACTATATTTGGTCACATTGATGCCGATATCGGCACCCAGCTCTTTTGCAAGCTCGATCTTGTCATCGGCTACGTCAATTGCAGCAACGTTGAATCCCATAGCTTTGGCGTATTGGACAGCCAAATGTCCAAGTCCCCCAATTCCCGAAATTCCTACCCAATTACCAGCCTTGGCATCGGTAACTTTCAAACCTTTATATACTGTAACGCCAGCACACAAAATCGGAGCAATTTCATTAAAACCGATATCCTTCGGCAAATGCCCGACATAATTCGGATCGGCAACGACGTAATCGGCAAAAGCACCATTAACCGAATAACCTGTATTTAGCTGATTTTCACAAAGGGTTTCCCAACCGGCAAGGCAGTGTGAACAACATCCACATGCAGTGTAAAGCCATGGCACGCCAACCCTGTCGCCTTCTTTTACATGTTTGACGCCGCGGCCAACTGCGGAAACATAGCCTACCCCTTCATGCCCTGGAATAAACGGAGGATTTGGTTTTACAGGCCAGTCACCATGTGCTGCATGTAAATCTGTGTGACATACGCCGCATGCCTGGACACTTACCTGAATCATTCCATCCCCGGGTTCCGGAATGGGTACTTCATCAATGGTAAGGGGCTTTCCAAATTCATGCACAACCGCGGCTTGCATCGTCTTTGCCATGATGGTCTCCTTCATTGGCTAGGAACACATGAATATTTTCCGAACTCGTTCAGTTGGTTCACGCATTCCAACAGTGGTTTTTGACGAATTTTACAGTGTGCGCCCGAAAGCGCACCCTTCGAGATATGGATTGTTTTTGTAATCAAGCAAGTTGTTTTTTCGACTATTTCGCACTTATTATCAAAAAATACATGAGAATTTATTTTCATAAAAATATAACTATTAGATCAAGCATGATATTATAATTTAAACTTTTATATATTGTTTCGTTTATGGAAAAAAAGGCGAATTCGTAATACGAATTATTATATTTAGAAAAACTATCAATGATCGAAAATAATTTTTTGGTTGATACGAACGACTTATGTTTATGAGGCTGATTGAAAATGTTTTTTTGATTATAATAGTCTTTGATTGACTTTTGCACACGCGATAGTTGCGTCCGTGATACTTTCTAACAGCGGGCTATTTTAATTTCCTTTTTCTTTTTATGAAACCCAAAAGCATCACGCGGCCGACTAGATGTTTCTGGAAGCTCAGCATAACCCGACCGAACTTTAATTTTTTGTTAATGTCATTATGGGGATGATGGCGTGTCCGACTGTATAAACGAGATTATCAGATGAGTGCTCGAACTCGACCAAACCTCGAATTGGCTGTTAGTCATGTTTCGTCAACCTTTGCCGAAGTTTGACGCAAAACCGGATGAGAATTGTTACGACACCGAATTAAAGGCAAACAGTCTGATCCACCCTCATAGGCATTTCTAATGATTGAAAGACAATAAATATGACAGTGGGAATTGGAAAACAAACACCTTGAGCATTACTAATTAATATTTGCTACGCGGATTTTATCAATACAAAAATTATGAGATTGGAATCAGCAAAATAAATGGCGTTCAAAAAACTTGTATTTTAAAATCATCTTTTTCGATTTTTCTCGTTGTGAAAATTATAATGTATCAAAATAGGATACCATCGTGACACATTTTTCAGTAATTGATAAATGTTAACTATCAACTTGCTGTTTTTTCAGTGTATTTTAAATTTTTTTATTTTTTTTGGAAAAGTTTTTTCCGTCACGAAATAGTGATATTTTGCAACTATGAATAGTTCGTAGCGTTTATGTAACGCAAACCCGAGTGCTTGCCTGTTTTGGAGGTAGAAACAGGTTTAAAGGTCACGAAGAGAGAAATTGAATATAATGTTGTATAGAAGGATGCCAAAAATATGAAACGGCTAACCCGATGGTTTTTGGTCCTTGTTGTAATAGGGATCGTAGGTTTTTTTGTCCTTACCTCCCCGATCACTTGGTCACTTACTCATCCCACACGAGACGTTGCTGACAATTCTGCGCCGGATTTGGAAAATGGGCGTATTGTGTTTGTCGCCAGTGACTGCTCGACTTGCCATGCTTCGCCCAATCAGGATAACCCGTTAAAACTGGGTGGCGGGCGTGCGTTGGACACAGAATTCGGGCGTTTTTATATGCCTAATATTTCGTCGGATAAAAAGGACGGCATTGGTAACTGGACACTTGAACAGTTCACTAAAGCAGTCCGTGAAGGTGTAGGGCCGAATGGCATCATGCCCGATGGGCAAAACCTTTATCCGGCATTTCCATACACGTCATATCAGCGTTTGACAGCAAATGACGTTCGCGATCTTTTTGCCTACATCAAATCGCTCGAACCTGTGCAAGGTGTTGCACCTGATCATGACTTGAAATTCCCGTTCAATATGCGTCGCGGCGTTGGTGTTTGGCGCTTGGCCTTTCTTGATGGCAAACCATTGTCACCAATGAAAGTCACTGCGACCACTGACACAAAAGACACGAAAGACGAACAGGCTCTTCTTGAGCGTGGGCGTTATCTTGTTGAAGGTGCCGGACACTGTGCAGAATGCCACTCGACACGTAATTTTATGGGCGTGATAAAGAGCAATCTGCGTTATGGCGGCGGTGCTACTCCTGATGGTAAAGGGCACTTCCCGAATATCAGTCAGGATGATACAGGCATCAAATTCTGGGCTGAAAATTCCATTTTCAACTATTTGAAAACAGGTCAAAGCCCGATTAACAAAATCGCTGGTGGCGATATGGCTGAAGTTATCAAAAATACGAAGCAACTTCCGGATGAGGATCTTCGTGCGATGGCTGCCTATATCAAAACATTGCCAGGTGTTGATTTGCCGGCTCCGGGACAGCCCGAATCAAACCATACTTCAAAGCTTGTTATGCTACCTACCACAAACAAACTTGATGTTACTTTACCAACATCGACAGATAGCGCGGTTAAAGGTGCAGACACTCTTTATGCAGTCTATACAAAACCGTTCTATATTGATGAAAATGGTTCTGGCGACGAAGATGGTAAACTCCTAGCGGCAGCAAAACTTGCCGTGCTTGACCACAAAGGCGATAAGTTGAAAGTTCGCCTTGACGGTTGGCAAATGGCCGGCGCCCCCTCGGTTGTCTATGCTTTGCAGGGCCAACGCATTATGTATGCGGTCTTGGGTGACAAAGCGATGGCGTCCTACAAGCTTGGAAAAGCCGTTGTAGATCCCGAGACAAAGCAAACGTGGTACCCTGTCAGTGTCGAACTGTGGACAAGCGACAAGGATGTCAACGTTTCGATCGGTGATATGTGGTCTTACACGTCGGATCTTTTCAGTGCAACGTGTAGCGTTTGCCATTCACTCCCTGAACCCGGGCATTTGCTTGCCAACCAGTGGATCGGTAATCTGAATGCAATGAAGCGCTATACTTCATTGACTCCCGATCAATACCGGTTGCTCCTGAGCTATCTTCAGAACCATTCAAAAGATGTGAATGAAGGTCAAGAGGTACACTAATGGCTGTTGCTCAATCAGAAACGTCGTCGGTCGAAAATCGGCAAATATCCGCTCAAGAAGATCAAGCTCAGGCCACAATTATCGACTGGTTTGCCCAGTTGTTTATTGCACCGCCCGGCATCGAAACACTTGAGAAATGTCGTTCACTTCCCGTTATGACTTTTCTGGGCGAATTCGGTGAAGAGCTTCAAGCTGTTGAATTAACAACAATGATTGCGGATTTTTTCCGCAATCATTCCGTCGAAGAGCTCAACCACCTTCTTTCGCAACAATACATAAGTTTGTTTGATGGTGCTTTTGGTCCCCTTTCGGTTCCTCCCTATGAAAGCTATTATCGGGATGAAAATGGAAGATTGTTTCAAGCGCCTTATGTTGAAATGCAGGATGTGCTGACGAAACTTGACGTTTCGGTAAAATCTTCCTGCAAGGAACCGGCCGATCATATAGCTTTGGAATTGGCCACTTTGGCCGAAGCTTTTCGCCAACATGACACAGATGCCATTGCCGGCATGATAGCACGTCTGGCTTTATGGCTACCTGAAATGAACGCAGCGTTGAGTAAAGTGGCGAGTCACAGTCTCTATGCCCATTTGGTCGAGTTGCTTATTATTTATCTTTCGTCTTTTAGTCGCCTCTTCGGCAACCAAGACAACATTAAACACTAGGAGAATGCGATGTCATTCGACAAAACAAAAATTACCCTACCTGAAATGAACCGCCGTTCGTTTCTTAAAAGTAGTGCTATGTTGACCATGGTCGGTGCCGCGAGCGGTTCACTTCTCAGCCGCGGTGCACAGGCTCAATCCGCCTCCAAATTGACTATGTCCGGCAGTCACTGGGGTGTATTCCGCGGTCGTGTTGACCATGGCCGTTTGGTTGAAGTTACACCTTGGGAACATGACCCGCATCCAACGCCAATGTTGGAAGGTATGATGGATTCAATCTATTCGCCTTCGCGTATTAAATATCCTATGGTTCGTCGTGCCTGGCTCGAAAAAGGTCCGGGTGCCGATCCTGAAGGGCGTGGGACAGGTGACTTCGTTCGCGTAAGCTGGGATAAGGCTATTGACCTTGTTGCCGGCGAATTGTCCCGCGTTCGCAAGAAATATGGTTCGAACGGAATTTTCGGTGGTTCCTACGGCTGGAAAAGCGTTGGCAAATTCCACAATTGCCGGACATTGTTGCGCAGAATGTTGAAGACGACTGGCGGCTTTGTAAACTCGCTTGGCGATTATTCTACAGGTGCCGCTCAGGTTATTCTGCCGCACGTTGTCGGGTCTCTTGAAGTTTATGAACAGTGCACATCATGGGACGTTGTACGAGATAATACCAAGACGCTCGTATTCTGGGGATGTAATCCGGTGAATACGGACCAGATTGGTTGGTTGATTGCCGACCATGGTGCATTTGTAGGCCTTGAAGAAGTCAAGAAAGCCGGTATCCGCGTTATTTGTATTGATCCTATCAAAACAGAAACCTGCCAGTATCTTAACGGTGAATGGCTGGCGCCTCGCCCGCAAACCGACGTTGCCATGATGCTTGGTATTGCCCATACACTTTACGCGGAAAAACTCCATGACGAAGAATTTCTGAAAAAATATACAGTGGGCTTCGATAAATTCCTTGCTTATCTCATTGGCGAAGAAGATGGAACGCCGAAAACTGCCGAATGGGCTTCGAAAATTTGCGGCATTGATGCTGATATCATCAAACAGCTTGCTCGCGATTTTGCCAAAAACCGCACAATGATTGCGGCCGGTTGGTCTATCCAGCGTCAACATCATGGCGAACAAGCCCACTGGATGTTGGTCACTCTCTGCTCGATGCTGGGACAAATCGGTTTGCCAGGCGGCGGTTTCGGTTTCTCCTACCACTATTGCAGTGGTGGCGCGCCGACTGCAACCAGTCCTATTCTCGGTGGTATCACCGATGGACCTGCAGCTCCCGTAACGGATTTGCCCGCTGGTTGTCATCCCGGTTCGACTGAATCTGCCTGTCAGCCAAAATCGAACTCGATTCCTGTTTGCCGCCTTGTCGAAGCGCTGCTCCATCCGGGCAGAACCATAAAATATAACGGGTCCGACATTGTCTTGCCTGAAATTCATATGGTTTATTGGGCGGGCGGTAACCCGTTCTCGCACCAGCAGAACCGTAACGAAATGGTTGAGGCTTGGAAAAAACTCGACACATTTGTTGTCCATGACTTCCAATGGACCGCATCGGCACGTCATGCAGATATTGTCTTACCTGTAACAACCTCTTACGAGCGCAATGATATCGAGCAATTGGGCGACTATGCATTGAGCCACATCGTTCCGATGAAGAAACTCGTTGAACCAATGTATGAAGCACGTTCCGATTTCGACATTTTCAGCGATATCTGTGAACGTCTTGGTAAACGTGACGAATACACTGATGGCATGAATGAAATGGACTGGATCAAGAGCTTCTATGAATCAGCCCGTCTTGAATCTCGTGCCAAAGGCATGGAGATGCCGGTATTTGACACTTTCTGGAAGAGTGAAGAAGCACTCGGTTTCCCTGTCAAGGAAGCGCAAAAACAGTTTGTCCGTTACGCCGATTTCCGAGAAGACCCGCTGCTCAATGCTTTGGGTACACCTTCAGGGAAAATCGAAATCTACTCGCTCAACATCGAGAAGATGCATTATGACGATTGCCCTCCCCACCCCACATGGATGGAGCCGATCGAACGTCTTGACGGGCCGACAACAAAATATCCACTTCACATTGCATCCAATCACCCGATTTATCGTCTGCACTCACAATTGTGTGGTACTAAATTGAGAGAGAAATATGCAATCGGCGGACGTGAACCATGCTGGATTAACCCGAAAGATGCAGAAGCACGTGGTTTGAAAGATGGTGACATCGCTCGCGCTTATAACGATCGTGGACAGATTTTAGTCGGTATCAAGGTAACCGACGTTATCCGCCCGGGCGTTATTCGTATCAACGAAGGTGGTTGGTATGATCCGGTTAACCCGAGAGAGCCGAATTCACTTTGTCGCTATGGCGATGTCAACAACTTGACGACCAGTGTTTCTACATCAAAATTGGCTCAGGCTAATTGTGGACAGACAGCAGTCGTCGAAATCGAAAAATTCACTGGCACACTTCCACCGGTTGAAGTCTTCGATGAACCTCGTAAAGCTGGTTGAATTCGGTAAAAATAAAAAGGAGGCAGGTTTTTGCCTCCTTTTTTGTTTCTTTTTTAATGAATTAACGCGATAATTCAGCTCAATTGAAAATCGCACTTGATCTTCTAGGCATTGCACTTTAATACCGCATAAAGTTATTTTTAACGGGGCTATAGCTCAGCTGGGAGAGCGCTTGCATCGCACGCAAGAGGCCAGCGGTTCGATTCCGCTTAGCTCCACCAAATTTCGTATTTCTTGATAAATATTTCTGTTCAACTTGGGCTTTAGCCGTGCAAGTTCACTCATTAATTTCGCGTGGGTACTTCTTGATGTCCGAATACAATTAAAAAGACTTGAGTTACGAATTAGATGACGACCTTTTAATTTAAAAAAGGCACAAAAGTCAGGAAGAAAACTACGGAAATTATATTTGCTTCTCTTTTTGGCGATGTTGATTAAATCTATCTATCGGTTTTACGCGGTGTTCATCCATTTCATTATTTGTCAGCGGATGAGTGTGGGCATTGCCATGATTGTTGACTGCAAAATCAGCTACAACCGCCGGTGACGATTATAGCCCTTCCGATACCCCAATCGGGTTACAAACGTTCTGCATAATTCGTGCTTATCCCCTCTCTCGATAAACTTGCATTAGCTCATAGATAAAGTTTTTCCTTGACGTTATGCGACGAAAAACCAATCTCCGAATGATAAGAAAGAACTGGTAATTTATTTATCGGTTGGCAGTAATTGCCAAATTGAGCTCGCGAACGAGCTCTTTCGGGCTAAGCTTTCCGGAAATTGCAAGCATAATGACCGGCAATCGATCCATCGGTGTTGATTTAATGGTGAGCGAATGCGGAGAGTCAAGATAAGACGTTATCGCCTTTTGAGCGTCGGCCTCGAAGTTGGTACCTTTTGCAAAATCCAACCAGCCGGGCAGACTCGTCTTCCATTTTGTCTTCAGTGCGTTGCCATCTATTCCCATTCGCTTGGCTTCGGTATTGACCAATTTTTCCGTAAGCGAATGATCCTCGAAACGCAGCTTTCCACCGTAAAAGTTATAACGTTGAACTTGAGCAAGCATGCCGAGCCACATCTGACTAGACTTTATGTGACCATGTTGATTTTCGCGTTGAAGTGTCACAACGGTCAAGAGTGAATCAAGTGTCATACCGTCCATTTTCAGACTGACGTCCAATATCCCACCTTTATCTAGCACCAGATGGAAGCGTTTTAATTCCATCATGGACAGATAGCCACCATATGCGCCAGCGAGATCCAACCGTCCGGTCGCATTTTTATATCCCATTGCAATAAAGTCTTTTTTAGTCGAACCATCCGGAAAATTATCGACAAAAACAGTAATTTTCTTGATATTGATCGTAAAATCTATCGGATTTTCGCGAATAGAGGGATGAAGAGAAACCGAGCCTTTTTCCAGCATGGCCAAGAATTTTTTGGCATTGTCTTGCAATTCCAACTTGTTGAATTGACCATTCTGATACCGGAAACCGATGTTCTGGTTATAAAGGCCTTTGTTCGGAGGTAGCGTCACATTGCTAAAGGTGACATTGGAAACTTTGATGGTGTTACCTTCGTAAACATAGGAAATTTGAGGTATTTCTACTTTTTCAACGGAATAACCGCCATGGTCTTCTTCCTTGATGCCAGAAAAATCCACTTTACCCAAAGACGTATCCGGTGAAATTGGTGTACCCGTTATTCTCACATTATCAAGTGTCAAATGATCACCGTCGCCAAGCACGCCGCCATAGGAAACAGTGACAGATTTTCCGAAAGCTTCCGAAAAACGTTTAACGAAAGCATCTTTGTCAATTGCATAAGCGGACGGTGCAGTAATTAAGGTGGCGACTATAAGTGCGAGCGTAACTGGAAACAGCCGGTATATTCTTGAAAACACTTTAATGAAACAGACCAATGGCAAAGAAACAAAACCTCTTGCTTCTATTTTTGATTGTCGTACGGAGTTTTCAACTCTGTCCGACATCAATTCTGGCTTACGGCTGAAATTATTCTGGCCGGAGTGTAGAAAATGAGATTGGTTGTGCCGCGCAATATATTTCCACTATCGTCGATCATTTGCTGGCCACCCGTCTCGCTTGTTTCTTTCATCATGGAAGTCGAAAGTGAACCGTCGTGGGCAAGAGCCATCAGTGTTGGTGATGAAGCAAAGACATTATGTGCACCACCATCTACGTCAGACAAATCCAGAACCGCAATGCCGTTTTTTTGTAACAACGGTATGCTTGAACCATCTCCGACGCGGGCGTGACCACCAACCAAACGGCCCGACACTGCCAGAGCCTTGTCTTTACGAGAAACAAGCACTGCGGTCGGTTGTGGCATTTTTTTGACATCTTTGAGCTGGCGCTCGAATACGTCAACATCAATGTCAGGTGCGGCCATAAGGAAACTTGATATTCTGTCGATTGGATAACGTTTACCCTGAAGCGAGAGGCTACGTAACGCTTCCATTGTTACGTAATTTCCCATGGAATGGGCGACGACAGTAATTTGATTGGCTTCCGTTTCACTTAACAATGTCAGAAGGTCGGCAAGCCCGTCTCGTGCAAAATCCGCACTGTCACGATCATAAACATAAAGTGGAATCGATCCGCCCGAAGGCCAAGAATAATGGACAGTGACCGCATTCAGCGAATAGTCATAAGAAAATTGTGCCGCACGGAATGTGCTATCGGCAAAATTGTTGTTGTAGCCGTGTATGAAGAGAAAGATTTCTCTTTTTCCTTTCGGCTTTTGGTCAAGCGCTTTATTGAGCTGCTTCTTGAATTCGTCGCGGCCATTATACCTGACCATGTTGACGGCAGAAAAATATTTCTTCAGGTCCGGCCGGTAACCGTTGGTTTCAACCAGTCCCTTTTTATGCTGTTGAGGTATTCCGACGTCAACGCGTGCATAGTTCAAAGTGGTCGATCTTTTCGTACCAAATGGTTCCGAATAATCATTCTGTACTTGCCTGCTCGTTGCCACATAGACAGGAATTACCGCCTTCGGTTTTCCGGGCTTCTCTATAGCAGCGTTGCGGGCACCAACTGTCGCAGGTGTTGCGTTCTTCCCGTGCCACAGGACAGCGCGCGACCCGCCGCAACTTGCGAGAAAAAGAACACAGACCAAAAAACCGAGATAACGAGCCAGAATGTTTTTTATCATTTAAGTGTAGCCCTGAAACGATTGAGCGAGAAGGCAAATAGCACAGATCCAATCACTGCTAAAGCCGCAAAATTTTCCCAAACAACCGTAAATCCAGCTCCACGATAGAGAATTGATTGAGCCATCATAATAAAATGCGTGTTTGGTGCCGCAAGCATTATGTTTTGAATAAATTCAGGCATACTTTCACGTGGAGTTATGCCGCCTGATAAAATTTGTAACGGCATCAAAACCAGCATAAGCAACAGGCCGAACTGGGGCATAGAGCCAGCAACAGTTGCAAGCGCAATTCCCATTGATGTCGTGGCGAAGAGATGTAACACAGTACCGGCAAGAAACAGCATTACAGAGCCCTCGATCGGCACTTTCAACAATCCTTCAACAATAACGACCAAAGAAAATGTCGCCGCGACGAGCACGATAAGCCCCATTGACCACACTTTTGATATCATGATTTCCGTTGGTGTCACCGGCATAACAAGAAGGTGCTCCACAGTTCCGTGTTCACGTTCACGAATAAGAGCCGTTCCCGTCAAAATTATGGATAGCATTGTCACATTATCAATCACATTGATAATTGAGCCGAACCATGATTTCTCCAATTCTGGATTGAAACGTGCGCGCAAAGTCAATGAAACTTGCTGCGGCTCTTTCGAGCGGTAGTGAGAGACAAACTCGTTAACTTCCGAGTCGACAATTTGCTGTATGTATTGTGAACCCGTTAACGCTTGCGTCGTGCGTGTCGCATCAACGTCCAATTGGATCGCCGGTGAGCGGCCTGCGAGAACATCGCGTTGGAAGTTAGGCGGAATATCGACAGCAAATGTATCAATCCCCTGATCCATACGAGAATCAAGCTCCGATTGATTGATATCCTCGGGAGTAATGAAATAAGGTGGCAAAAACGCAGTAGCAATGCGCGTTGATAAAGGCGAACTATCTTCGTCAACAATAGCGATCGGCGTTTTGTTCAGTGTTTCAGGTGTCGCATTTGCAGCAATGTAAATCGATATTGTGAAAGCGTAAATGATCAAGACCAGCAACATCGGATCGCGAAAAACGCCGAGTAATTCTTTGATTCCGAGATCAAGTATATGATTGAGCTTCATGACTTTACTTCGCCTGTTTCTTTGTAAGCCACGAGGCTATTATGACCAGAATTGGTCCAGCAAGGAAAAGCGGAATAAATGAGCTGACCAGATCGTGGAACTGGAGTGCTTTCGCAAAAGTACCACGCGAAATCAGAATAAAATAGGTTGTCGGATAAATATCGCCGATCAACCGACCCGTTCCCTGAAGCGAGCTGACGGGATCCATCAAGCCGCAAAATTGTGTTGCAGGTAAAATCGTGAGGACTGCGGCACCAAAAATTGCGGCAATCTGGCTATTCATAAACGTAGAAATTAATAGTCCGAAAGCCGTCGAGAAGGCCACGTAGAGAAGCCCCGCCAACATGAAGGTTAAAATCCCGCCTGTGAAATGCACGCGGAATATGAACACAGCAAATAACCACAGCAATATACAGTTGATGAGACCAAGTCCGATATAAGGAAGTTGTTTACCAACCAGAAATTCGAGCCTTGTTACAGGCGTCACATAGAGATTGATAATCGAGCCCATTTCCTTTTCGCGCACGACAGACAAAGCCGCGAGCATGGCCGGAATAATAAGAAGTAAAATAGGTATAACCGCCGGAACCATAGCTGTAAGGCTTTCGATACCCGGATTATACAGATATCTGACCTCGAGCCTGTAGTCACCCATAGTTGCGGCTTTTCCGTTTAACGTCCTGGCTTTGTTCTGCAGCCATAGAGCGTGCATTCCCTGCACGTAACCGCGTACGGTTTCAGCTCGAAGCGGCATAGCGCCATCAATCCATGCGCCAACTTCGACATTGCGGCCTCTCTCCATATCCTTCCCGAATTCGGGCGGAATTTCGATCGCCAAACTTATTTCTCCCGAACGCATCCGCTCATCCAGATCATCGTAATCAACAATGTCTTTTTTCTGAATAAAATAACGCGAACCGGAGATTTGTTGGACGTAATCACGACTAATGACTGACTGGTCATGGTCAAGCACAGCAAAAGTCAGATTTTCGACTTCGGTGTTTATACCGTAACCGATCACAAACATCAAAATAACACTACCAAGCAACGCCATCGTTGCCCGAATTGGATCGCGGCGCAATTCGAGTGCCTCGCGATTGGCATAGCTCATCATGCGCATAAAATCGAAACGCCTCTTAAAGCGTTTCCCATGCGATTGAGCGACAGCAACCGGTTTGTTGCTATTCGCAACGTTCGTGTTATCGCCAGTTGCTGCAACTTTTTTAAGTGCGCCAGCGTCCGCCTTCTTAGCGGAAGCATTTTCTTTCGCTTTCTTTTCGGCATTCTGCTTATCAATTGCGTCTTGCAAATATTCAATAAACGCTTCTTCAAGCGATTCGGCGTTTTTGGATTTAACAATCTCGGAAGGCTTGTCGGTAATCAGCACTTTGCCGGCGTGCATGAGCGAAATACGGTCGCAACGCTCCGCTTCATTCATAAAGTGCGTTGTAATGAAAATCGTTACATTATCGTTGCGCGACAACTCACCAAGTTGTTGCCACAACTGATCACGCGCAATCGGATCTACGCCCGAAGTTGGCTCATCAAGTATCAGAATTTCCGGCTCATGTAGCAATGCGACGGCAAGCGACATACGTTGCCTGATGCCAAGCGGCAATGAATCCGGCATCGTATTGAGCACATCTTTCAGCTCGAACCGGTCAATCATAGCTTGCATACGAGCCTTGACTTTATCTGCCGGAATTTCAAAAAGCTTTGCGTGCAGCTCCAGATTCTCAAGCACAGTCAATTCAGCATAAAGCGAAAAGGCCTGACTCATGTAACCGACGTGGCGGCGCGTCTCCATGTCATTGGCATTAATCTGCCTGCCAAACAGTTTTGCCGTACCTTCCGTTGCCGGCAACAGCCCTGTCAACATTTTCATCGTGGTGCTTTTTCCGCACCCATTCGACCCCAAAAATCCGAAAATTTCGCCTTTTTTAATGCGAAAGCTGACATGATCAACGGCGGTAAAATCACCAAAACGCTGTGTTAATCCATCCGCTTCAATAGCGATATCCTCGTTTCCTGATTCTTTTCGTGGAGGAATGACAACTTCGACATGCCCCTTTTGTTCTTCGGCGGGCATCAGTGCAATGAATGCTTCATCGAGATTAGGCGTTCCGGTTTTTTTGAGCAGCTCGTCCGGTGTGCCTGTCGCAAGAATTTTGCCATTATACATGGCAATCAACCAATCAAATCGGGCAGCTTCCTCCATATAGGCTGTAGCAACCATCACGCTCATATCCGAGCGCTCTTTCCGGATATCGTCTATTAGATCCCAGAATTGCCTTCTGGATAGAGGATCAACACCCGTCGTCGGTTCATCAAGGACAAGGAGTTTCGGGTCGTGAATGAGGGAGCAAATAAGGCCGAGCTTCTGTTTCATACCGCCTGAAAGCTTGCCCGCAGGGCGACTTTCAAAGCCGTTGAGCCCCGTTCTTTCGCAAAGCTCGGCAATCCGTGCCTCACGTTCTTTTCTATCTTGTCCGAAAAGCCTTGCGAAGAAATCGGCGTTTTCCTGAACAGACAATGTCGGATAGAGATTTTTTCCCAGTCCTTGCGGCATATAGGCAATGTCCGGACAGACATCGAGCCTATGTTGTTTGTCCCGCATATCACCGCCCAAAACACGGACAGTTCCATCCTGTATCTCGCGTGCACCGGTAATAAGGGACAATAGGCTTGACTTGCCGACGCCGTCAGGACCGATCATGCCAATCATTTTTCCTGTCGGCACATCAAGATCGATTCCATCAAGCGCAACTTTTTCACCATAAACCAAGCGGACACCGCTCAGTTTTACAACTGGTGCATTAGTTGGCTGTATTTTGGTTTCGGTTGAGTCTGTCATTTAACTACAGGTGTACTAACAATCTTCGGCCATTTTGCATTGGGATCAGTTCTGACATAAGCCACACCGGGCAAACCGGTCTTGACCTGTTTGATATATTTTTCCAGCAAATCTTGCGGAATTTGTGCACGGACGCGGAACATCAGCTTTGCACGTTCTTCAGCGGTTTCAACCGTTTTCGGCGTGAACTGTGCAACATCCGATACAAATGAAATATTAGCCGGAATGACATATTGCGGTGCGGCATCAAGCACGATTCTTGCTTCGGTGCCGATAGCAATTTTCCCGACCGTTTTGGTAGGCAAGAAAAATGTCATGTAAACGTCGCCGAGATCAACAAGGTTAAGCACGCGACCGCCTGCGGCTACGACTTCACCCGGTTGAGCTATCCGATATTGTATGCGACCCGATCTTGTAGCCTTAAGCTCACTATCATTAATATCTGATTGTATACGTTCGATTGTTGCTTTGGCTGCATCAACAGCCGCCTCGGCATTCACAACATTCGCTTTTGCCGTTGAAACGGCAACTTTTGCTGCAGCAAATTGAGCTTTTGACGCTGCAACCGCGGCAAGTGCGCCATCATATGTTGCCTGATCGTCGTCCCGAACCTGAGTCGAGACGGTGCCTTTTTGCTGCAATGTTGCCGAACGTTGATACCGTCTATTGGAATTATCCCGCTGAACCTCGTTTTGTGCGACAGTTGCTTCGGCTGCTTCTTGTTCGGCCTGACGCTGTTCGACTTCCATCTTTGCCGTGTCGACATTGATAATTGCCCGTTTCAACTGGGCTTCGGCTTCCCGTAATTGAGCCCTCAAGTTATCAGTATCCATGTGTGCGACGACGTCTCCGATATGGACAAAGTCGCCCTCTCTTACGGTGATATCCTGAATACGTCCGGCAAGCTTCGAAGCGATATCGATTTCTGTAGCCTCTATACGCCCATTCCCCATAGCAATGCCTTCAGGCAATCCCGGGTGAAGATAGGTTTTCAAGCCGCTATAGACTGCAACTATAACAATCACACCGACTGCTATCCAACCCCATTTTGTCTTACCTTTTGCAGCCATAAAACAGTCTCCATTCTAATTCCACTAAACAGGAATGTATCCAAAACCAAGTTTGGCGCGTCACATTATCATTCATCATTGTGTTTGCAAAGTTGCCTTTTATTAAACAGGCAGTTGAAAATGACAAAGTAAAAGCAAGCTTCAAAAAATATACCGAAAATATGAGCGATAATATGTCTGTTATTTTAAATCGTTTTTAAAATCACAAGAGAATAGAGAACTATAAGAATTAAATTATATTGAAAAATTAAACGTTTATAAAAACGACGAGCAAGAAAATATAATTGACCTAAAAAAATGCTGTTGGTAAGTTTTATTAACCAGTATTTTTTAATGCGGATTTTCAAAACTGTGAAAGCTTGAATGTTTTTTAAATTATAAAAACAGATTTCCTTCCACAAAATAAAATCGGGATGTGTCACAACGAGTTAGAACTTATCAAGCAATGGAAGTGTGATTTCAATGCTTTCGAAGTAATGTCATTTAATAAATGACATTTTAGAGGCTGAAAGTTTTCGTCTACAGTCAAAGAGTTCTTTGTCACTTACCTAAAACAAGAAATGGTGCGGTCGAGAAGACTCGAACTTCCACGGGTTTCCCCACAGCGACCTCAACGCTGCGCGTCTACCAATTCCGCCACGACCGCACGTGGTAGAAGCCGATAATTCATCAGCTGGCGGCATTTAACAAATCGACAGAAGCAACACAAGACCTTTTTTAAAAAAATAGGAATATTTATCGAACATTCCCATAAAAATCCATTTTGACCATCATTGTCTTAAGGATTTCAGTCTTTATAAACCTCCTCAGGATTGAACAAAAGGTTCTTGTCATCTTCTTTTAGCGTGGCAACGCCATTACTCATTTCCAGATGCCGATAAAAGCAACTTTTATGACCGGTGTGACAGGTCGCGCCGGCACCTTGTACATGGACTTTTAGCCAGAGTGCATCCTGATCACAATCAACCCGAATTTCTTCAATTCTCTGAAGATTTCCCGAGCTCTCGCCTTTTTTCCAAATTTTTTGGCGAGATCGCGACCAGTAATGGGCTATCCCTGTTTCAAGCGTAAGCGCCAATGCTTCTTCATTCATAAATGCGACCATCAGGAGATTACCATCAGCCGCGTCGGTAACCACTGCAGTGATGAGACCTTTGTCATCAAATTTGGGGGAGAGTTGCGTCCCCTCTTCCCGATTACACTTTTCTTCAGACAATTTTTATCCTCATCACGGTTAAAAGCCGCGTATCATTTTAACAAAATTGACCTGCGCCTCGACATTGTCTTTGTAATAGCCGCGATAAGTCGCTGTAATTGTCGTCGAGCCCTGTTTTTTTACACCGCGCATTGCCATGCACATGTGTTCTGCTTCGATAAGAACAGCCACTCCGCGCGGTTTTAAATATTTATAAAGGGCATCGGCAACCTCGGCAGTTAAGCTTTCTTGTGTTTGCAAACGTTTGGCATATACATCGACCACACGTGGTATCTTGGATAGGCCTACTACTTGACCATCAGGCAAATAGGCAACGTGGGCTTTTCCGATGATTGGCACCATATGATGCTCGCAATGGGAGTAGAATGGAATATCTTTAATCAGAACAGGATCATTATAGCCTGATACTTCGTCAAAAACCGTCCCCAAAATTTCTTCCGGCGATTGGTTATAACCGGCAAACATTTCTTCATATGCCTTGATAACCCGCTTTGGCGTGTTGACGAGCCCTTCTCTCTCGGGATTTTCCCCTAACCAAAGCAATAACGTGCGTACTGCTGCTTCTGCTTCTTCCCGGCTAGGACGCTGGTTCGTCACTTGATTAACCGAATGGGTTGCGCTTTTTCGAACAGATTGCATAAATCGACTCCAATTGACTACCAAAGAAACTTGGTAGTTATAACGACTACTCCTATATAAACACATATATCGAGAATCAAAGTGAGATCACAAAAAACAGGTTGTTTTTCGAGCAACAAAATATGATTGACGAAATTTATAACGATAAAATTCTGGGTTACGCGGCGCATATAGATAAAATAGGCCGTTTGGATAAGCCTGACGCTACAGCGCAAAAACATTCGAGAATCTGCGGCTCGACTGTGACCGTTGATCTAAAAATGAAAAATGGTGTCGTAACAGAGTTTGCCCATGTTGTGCGTGCATGTGCATTGGGGCAAGCTTCATCTTCGCTCATGGCAAGTCACGTTATCGGCCTAAGTGCGAACGAACTACGCTCTTTGCGAGATACCGTCTACCGCATGTTGACAGAGGATGGGCCCGTTCCAACTGGAAAATTTGCGGACTTTGCCTGCCTAGAACCAATAAAGAATTATAAAGCCCGTCAACCTTCAACTATGCTTACTTTCGACGCGGTGGTCGATTGTATCGACCAGATTGAATCCCGACAAAATGGCTGAAAAAAAGGCAAAACCGGTAAGCCGGAACTATCAAGGTCCTTGGCAAAAAACGCCCGGGCGACTTTTCGGAACGTTTCTTATCCGCCTTTATCAACTCACGCTTTCGGGCTTTATCGGCAACCAATGTCGACATTTACCCACATGTTCCGAATATACTTATGAAGCAATCGCAAGATATGGACTTTGGGCCGGTTCATGGATGGGATTATTCCGCATTATGCGCTGCGGTCCTTTCGGAACACATGGCTTAGATCCCGTACCAACACGTCTTGATCCAATTTATCACTGGTATATGCCGTGGCGGTATTGGAAAATTGCCACGAAGAAGCAGGAATAAGACTTTCTTTTTATGAAAAGAAAAATTAAAAAGACTTTTCATTAAACCGCTTCGTTTGATTAAATGAAGCAATCGACACCCCCACCCGCATTCGTTGGCGGGACTGGATTAGGAGTAATTTTATGTCTTCTACCGTTTCTATTTCATTTCCAGACGGGTCAAAACGCGATTATCCAGCCGATATGACTGGATTGGAACTTGCTCAATCAATTTCCAAATCTTTGGCAAAAAATGCTGTTGCCTATAGTTTTGACGGCGTCTTACGTGATATGTCCGACCCGCTGGGCCATTCAGGCTCGATCGAGATTGTCACCCGCGATGATCCCCGTGCACTTGCACTCATCCGTCATGATTGTGCGCACGTTCTCGCTGAAGCTGTGCAAGAACTCTTTCCAGGTACACAAGTCACTATTGGACCGGTTATTGAAAACGGTTTTTACTATGATTTTGCTCGTAATCAGCCTTTTACGCCTGAAGACTTGCCGGTCATAGAAAAGAAAATGCATGAAATTATCCGGCGCAATGCGAAATTTACGAAAGAAGTGTTGCCGCGCGAAAAAGCCAAAAAGATTTTTGCAGATAAAGGCGAGCTCTACAAGGTTGAATTGGTAGACGCAATTCCAGAAAACGAGGATGTAAAAATCTATCATCAGGGAGACTGGTTTGACCTTTGTCGCGGTCCTCATATGCAATCAACGGGACAAATCGGAAATGCCTTCAAATTGATGAAAGTCGCCGGTGCCTATTGGAGAGGCGATCCAAATAATCCGATGTTGACTCGAATTTACGGCACGGCCTTTGCAAATGAAAAAGACCTGACCGCCTATCTGCATATGCTTGAAGAAGCCGAAAAGCGTGATCATCGCCGTTTAGGCCGTGAAATGGATCTGTTCCATTTTCAGGAAGAAGGTCCGGGCGTTGTTTTCTGGCATGCAAAAGGCTGGAAAATGTTCCAGAATCTTGTGAGCTATATGCGCCGTCGCCTTGATGATCAGGGATATGCCGAAGTCAATGCACCTCAAGTTCTTGATAAATCCTTGTGGGAAATATCTGGGCACTGGGGGTGGTATAAAGAAAACATGTTCAAGGTAACGCCAGCTGGTGACGACGCCGATGACGATCGCGTTTATGCTTTGAAGCCGATGAATTGTCCTGGTCATGTGCAAATTTTCAAACATGGACTGAAATCTTACCGTGAATTGCCTATCAGACTTGCCGAATTCGGTGTAGTCCACCGTTATGAACCATCCGGTTCTTTACATGGTTTGATGCGTGTTCGTGGTTTCACACAGGATGATGCCCACATTTTCTGTACTGATGAACAGCTTGCGGACGAATGCCTCAAAATTAACGATCTGATTTTAAGCACCTATGCTGATTTCGGTTTTAACGAAATTACTGTAAAATTATCAACGCGTCCGGAAAAACGCGTTGGATCCGACGAATTGTGGGATCATGCAGAAAGCGTCATGTCGGAAGTTCTGAAAACAATTGAAGAAAAATCGAATGGACGTATCAAGACCGGCATTCTTCCGGGTGAAGGTGCATTTTATGGTCCTAAATTCGAGTATACCTTAAGAGACGCAATCGGTCGTGAATGGCAATGCGGAACTACGCAAGTCGACTTCAATCTGCCGGAACGATTCGGTGCTTTCTATATTGATAAAGATTCCGAAAAACGCCAACCTGTCATGATCCATCGCGCAATTTGCGGCTCAATGGAACGCTTCCTCGGAATTCTTTTGGAAAACTATGCAGGGCATCTGCCCTTATGGTTCTCGCCTCTTCAGGTTGTCGTCGCAACCATTACATCGGAAGCTGACGATTACGCCAAAAAAGTCGTCAAAAAACTCAAGGCTGCCGGTCTTATTGCAACAACCGATCTCAGAAACGAGAAGATCAACTATAAGGTACGCGAACATTCGCTACAAAAAGTACCCGTCATCTTGGTCTGCGGCAAAAGAGAGGCAGATGATGGCTCGGTAAATATGCGACGCCTTGGTAGCCAGGAACAAGTATCGCTACCACTTGAAAAAGTCATCGCCGCCTTGAAAGAAGAAGCAACGCCACCTGACCTTCGTCGTTGTAACGAAGAAGACTAATTGTTTTTAACCTATCTGGCAGATGAATCATTTATCTGCCAGATTTTTTTAAGTTGTGTTTTTGTGCTCGACTTTGAAATAGAAAACGACGTATTTAAGTGTTCTTTTTCTAAGAATAATGTCGTTTGCTGCGCGTTTTTTCTACTTACTTAGAGTTTTCCTTAAGTGTCAAACGGGAAAGAGGCTTCAATCATTTGCCGTTTCAACATGAAACCATAACGTTCATTTCTTATAATTAAATTGCTGGTTCAACCTAATCCCGTTGTTATGCGCCGTCTTGCGGCTTCACTTCAGCCACTAAAAAAACTTTTCAATCCATTGAATCGTCAACCGGCAAAGCAGGCTGCGCATTTGTCACGACGTCGACATCTTCATCGTGTCCGGAAGTTACCGAAAATTCTTTCTGATAAATTTGATCTTTGTTCTTCGCAATTGCTATATAATCACCCTCGGCAAGGACAAGCGTGGCATAAGCCCCGACAGTTTCGCGAATAATATCGCCGGAATCATTTGTTATCGACCAACTAGTATCTGCCAGTGCTTCTCCCCCTTGCTGACGAACAAGCTTCAAAGTAATAAGCGCAGCATGATGCTGCATCGTAGCTTCAGTAATTTTACCGGCGTCAACTCTGATATCAGAGCGCGAAATGGCATTGGCAGATCCATAATTTGAGACGATATGATAGGTACCGGTTTTCAATCTTATGACTTCACCTGGTTTAACGTCTGACAATATTAAAGCCGTATCGTCATTTTCACTATCATCCGAATAGATCGAGAATCGTAAATATTGCGGATTTATTTTACCTTCGGGCATAGTTGCATTAAGTTTTAAACCACCCGCATCCAAAACCAGTGTTTCAGACAATTTCTGCTCGGCACGAACAGTTATCCGGCGCATTACACTAGCATGGCCGAATGATACATGAACGATATAACTCCCCGGATCGAGGACGAAATGGGCGCTGCCCCCTTCAGCGGAAGTAACAAGTGGCAATTTGTTATCAACCCCGTAGATCGGCTCATAAATGCGCCAGATCAATCCACGCGAGATATCGGAACCTTTATCGGTCAAACGGGCGTTGAGAGTAAGCTCGGCCTTTTGCTGTGTGTTAACCGGTTGTTGTGCTTTCACCGGATCAGTTGAAATGTTCGGCGTCTTATTCGTTGCCGGACTATGCACAGTTGTTGACGTATTTGCACCTTTATGCTCGCTGCCCTGTTTTGGCTTATTATCCTGATCAGTCTGTTGCGGCGCTGCAAAATTCAATTCCGGTTTTTTGTCTTCGGCATTTGCATTAAAAACACTTAAGACGCCCCATAAAGCAAAAAAACTTGCCGGAACGACTATCCTTGCAGTGCATTTGAGGCGAGATTCAAGTGTCATCTGTTTTTCTGTCAGCGTTAAAAAATGTTGTCGTTAACGGAGTTAAACTAAAAACGGTCACAACCGCTTAATTTTCAAAAAATAATGCGACTATATTGAAAAACTTGCACCACAGCCGCAGGACGATACAGCATTGGGATTGTTGATTTTGAATGCCTGCCCCATAAGGTCGTCGACGAAATCTATTTCCGATCCATCCATAAAGGGAAGAGATACCGAATCTATCAATATTGTTGCTCCGTCTTTTTTGATTACCAAATCGTCATCAGCGGCAGGTTCGCTGACAAGATCATATTTGTAGGAAAAGCCCGAGCACCCCCCTCCTTCGACGGAAATACGCAACGCGGTTTTGTCCGGTTCACCAGCCAAAATCCGCGCTATACGTTTAACTGCCGAGTCGGTAACTTCAATACCCATAATCAACACTTCCTTGCATCAGACTGTTTTCGTAACCCCAAATATCGGATAAAAGATATCCGTTTATGAATCTAGGTCTCGATTGGATAAGTTGCAATGGATATAAATGAGATAGGCTTCGGTTATCGCCCGCGTGCACCCTACGCCAGTGATCCCTCAAAAAGTCGTGGACGGCTTGTTGACGAGCCGTCAAGCCCGACACGTACCCCATTCCAACGTGATCGCGACCGCATCATCCATTCAAATGCATTCCGACGGCTCAATCACAAAACACAAGTTTTCATTGCCGACGAAGGTGATCTTTATCGAACGCGTCTCACTCATAGCCTTGAAGTTTCGCAAATTGCGCGGGCGCTCGCGCGGGCATTGCGTCTTGACGAGGACCTTGCTGAAGCGATTGCGCTTGTCCACGACTTCGGACACACGCCATTCGGTCACGCCGGCGAGGACGCATTAAACGACAAAATGAAGCCTTTTGGCGGTTTTGACCACAATGCACAAGGCCTGCGCATTGTCACATCACTTGAACATCGCTATCCACGTTTTAACGGGCTAAACCTCACATGGGAAACTTTGGAAGGGCTAGCAAAGCACAATGGCCCGCTCACGGGCCCTGCTGCTAAAAGCCCGATGATACCGGTTACCGTCATCGAATATAACAAACTTCAGAACCTTGAACTTGATCGATTTGCCGGTCTGGAAGCGCAATGCGCAGCAATAGCAGACGATATCGCCTATAACGCTCATGACATTGACGACGGCCTTCGATCCGGCCTTCTTTCTTTGACGCAGTTTGAAAATGTTGCGCTAACATCCGGTATTCTTGCCAGCATCAAGCGAGAATATCCTGATCTTGATAGGACACGTAGAGGCTACGAGCTTGTCCGTCGGCAAATAACTCTGATGGTTGAAGATGTCATCAACCATTCACTTGAGCTCATCGACGAACTTTCACCTTCCTGCATTGACGACATTCATAACGCCGGTCACCAGCTTGTCCGGTTTTCTCCTGGAATGGCTAAAGCCGAAATAGAGCTGAAACGCTTTTTGTATGATAATCTGTATCATCATGAATATGTTTGGAACCGCAGAAACGAAGCGGAAAAAATCGTTTCTGACTTGTTCGACTTTTATTATGAACGCCCTGATGCAATGCCGGAAGAATGGTATAAAACGACAATAGACTTGAATAGCGATAAACGGGCACGAATAATTTCAGACTTCCTTTCAGGTATGACAGACAATTATGCGCTGCGCGAATATCGACGATTGTTTGACCGCGAGACTCTTTTGTCCTAAACGAGGGGGAGAACAACACGGATTCCCATGATGAATATTTTTAATGAATTCGAGCAAAAAATTAAAGAATTGCTTCAACAGTCTGATATCAAATCAAAAGACGGTTCGCCTCTTGATTTGAGCCGAATGAGCATTGAAGCACCGCGCGACCCCTCACACGGCGATCTTGCGACAAATGCTGCAATGGTTCTATCCAAATCGGTAGGATGCAATCCACGTTCCTTGGCCGAAAGGATCGCTACTCTTCTTGAAACAGACAAAGATATTGAATCTGTCAATGTCGCTGGCCCCGGATTCATTAATTTGAGATTGACCGACGGATTTTGGCGTAACGTATTAAAAACGATTATTAAATCGGGTAGCAGTTTCGGTCGTTCGGAACTTGGGTTGGGCAAGAAAGTAAACGTTGAATATGTTTCTGCCAATCCGACCGGACCGATGCATGTCGGTCATTGTCGCGGAGCAGTTGTTGGCGACGTTCTTGCCAATCTTTTGTCATTTACCGGCCATGATGTTGTAAAAGAATATTATATCAATGATGCTGGCGGGCAGATTGATGTATTGGCAAAATCGGTTTTTCTACGCTATCGCGAAGCGTTGGGAGAAAATATCGGTAAAATCCCGGAAGGCCTTTATCCCGGTGATTATCTTGTACCGGTGGGTGAGGCTCTTAAAAAAGAATTCGGTGACAAACTTCTTACAATGTCGGAGGAAGAGAGATTGCCACTTATAAAGGAACGTTCCGTTGACGCAATGATGCGCATGATCCGGGATGATCTTGCAGCACTTAACGTTCATCACGACGTCTTTTTTTCCGAGAAAACCTTACATGCCGATAATGCCAAGGCAATCCGCAGTACCATCAACGATCTCACTTTGAAGGGGTATGTGTATAAAGGGACATTGCCGCCGCCAAAGGGGCAAGCTTCCGAAGACTGGGAAGATCGGGAGCAGACATTGTTCCGCTCGACAGAAGTTGGTGATGATCAGGATCGTCCTCTTATTAAATCGGACGGCTCTTACACCTATTTTGCAGCAGATGTCGCCTATTTCCGGAACAAGTTCGAACGTAGATTCAATGAGATGATTTATGTTCTGGGTGCTGATCACGGCGGTTATGTCAAACGTCTGCAAGCTGTTGCAAAGGCTATATCTGGTGGTAAAGCCAAGTTGACAGCACTTCTTTGCCAATTGGTAAAACTGCTTCGCGATGGGCAACCGGTTGTTATGTCGAAGAGAGCTGGCTCTTTTGTTACGTTGCGCGACGTTGTCGATGAAGTGGGTAGAGATCCTGTCCGTTTCATGATGATTTACAGAAAAAGTGATGCGCCGCTTGACTTTGATTTTGCAAAGGTAACCGAACAATCGAAAGATAATCCTGTTTTTTATGTTCAATATGCCTGTGCAAGATGTCACTCTACGTTCCGGAAAGCCGAAGAACTTCTCAATCTTTCCAACTTTTCAAGAGAAGAACTTGTCTCGCATCTGGAGAAATTGACAGACGCCGGCGAAATTGCTCTCATAAAGAAACTTGCCGAGTATCCACGAGTTATAGAGCAAGCAACGCTCAATTATGAGCCACACCGGTTGGCATTTTATCTTTATGATTTGGCTTCTTTCTTCCACGGTCATTGGAATAAAGGGACAGAAAATGAAGATTTACGTTTTATCAAGCTTAACGATAGAGAATTGTCTTTAGCGAGATTAGGTTTGATTCAAGCCGTATCCGATGTTCTGTCATCTGCTTTGGGCATCATTGGTGTTGATGCTCCGGTAGAAATGCGCTGATAGCGAAGACGAAAAAGCGAGCTTGCAGAGCTTTGACTTGGTTGACGTTATCTAGTATATATATGATATTAAAGCAGAATTTCGGATTTTTAGGGTGAATCCGCTTGATGTCCGGCAGAATGCAATAAATAACAGATTGCGTAACCGACTATGTGGGAAAAACTATGACCGATAATGATCGCAATGTTCCTCGTCCCGAGAGACCGGCAACGAAAGATCAAGATCCACTTCTTGAGCTTACGCGCCTGTTCAATCTGGATTTCAATGCAAACGGAAATAGCCCCGCTCGTCAGCCAGATGAGAACGCAAATTCGGCCCCTAGTCCACAAGCTGGAAGTCAAAATGATGGAGATTTGCCTTTTCTTGAAAATCAGCCACAAGATTCCGGCACTTTAACCAATGCTCGCCAGACGGTTAGCGGAAACGCTCCTGTCGAACATGACGATCTCGATTTTTTGCCGCAAGATGACAATCTTGATAGCGGGCAACAGCAGCATGAACCCGATTTACCTTTTAACGAGCTTTACGACACGCCGTCCTTTACCCCGCAAGCGCGTGCCCCCGGTACACCGGTCGAACCGCCATCCGGTTTTTCTGGTGCTGAGTTCGATTCATTACCTGATTTACCTATTGGCGATGAACCGTCTTCACCTGCCTATCCATCCGGACCGAATTATAATGGTCAAACACAAAACCCGCCGGCATCCGGCAATTACGGTTTTTCTCCGGAACAGTCGCAGCCTGCCCCGACAAATGCGAATAATATAAATAATACAAGCGGCATCAATAATGCGTCCATTGTAAATCCGGAAAATATTGCCCAACCGGATAACCTGCAGAATTTTATTCCACAGCGTCCGCTGGAAACGCCACAAACCACAAATTCATATCAAACAACGTCTCAAAACGTCGAAAATCGCCCTTTGTATCAACAACAGAACCGTCAAGATCCTGTTTTTGATGAAATGAGCTTTGATAAAGAACTCGAGAATCTGCTTGTCAATGATCCACTGCCCACACATGACGAGCCTAACCAGCTACAACAACTGCCTGAAGCATCCGGGGCACAAACACCTCAAACGAATAATAACTACAATTTTGCTGCTGGGAGTCGAAACAACTTGGGCGGTGCAGCTTTGCACCTCGGCCAACCTTCTGGCGGTGACGAAAATTTCAACATCCACGCTGCCGAAACAAATTCCGGCGTGGCTAATAATGCGGGTTTTTCTCCGGCTCACTCCAATGGAGCCAATCCGGCAAATGCTTACCCCGAAAATTATTATGCCAGAAATACACCGAAGACGACGGCTCCGTTACCCTATACGCCGCCGCAAAATAATCAAAATTCGCCCGAAAACGACTTTTTGAATGGTGATGATCCATTCGGTTTTGATGATGTTTTTTCGAACAATCAACATCAAACGCCGTCAACTGCTCAGAACCTCAATCAAAGCAATTCCGGCTCAACGGCAACACAACAACCGGTCTCGCAAAGTAGCGATCCGTTCGGGTTGGAAGACCTTTCGACAGGCGAAAATATTATCGTCAACCCGCCGGCAGAACAAAACCAATTTCAGGATGCATCGTCCGACTCTGACCAGTCTTATCCTGAATCAGCTGAAAGTGTGAATGAGCAATCAACTTTGCCGCCAATATCTCAAGAACCAGAGCCTCAATTTACTGAGCATTCCGAACCACAACAGCAATATGCACAGCTTCCCGAAGATCAAAGCTCGGTTCAATCAATACAAAATCATAGTGATTATACAGCCCAACCGGTTGAAAAGAATTATAATCTTGATGAGCAGGCTGTTTCTCCTCATGAAGATCAGACTGCGGCAGGAAATTATTCCGCCGAAGCACAACAGCCGACAAGAAATCTTGACGAAAATAATGCCAACCTTCCGCCGGACGTTGATACATATAAATTTGCCGACGAGATAGTCGAGCAAACAGAACCGGTAGATGTACCGGAAATACCCTATCCGGCTGAAGAAACCGAGCCGCACGGCGACGCCTTAGAAAACGAGTTTGCCGATGTATTCAGCGTTGGCAATAAACAGGAAACACCGAACACTCCCAAAGAGCAGGATGATTTCTTTGCTGAAGCTTATGCCCAGTCTGGTTACAATCCGAAGCAAAATCAATTTGAACAAAATGCTGATGTCTCCGAGGAGCAATATGGCCTCCAAAATAACGGCAATATCTACGCGGAAGACAACCAGGCTTATGCAGAAAATGATCAGGCGCTCATTGGAGCAAATGCACCGTTTGCAGAGATGCAGAATCAAAGCCAGCCAAAATCCTTGGCGAAAAAGCTGACTGTTGGCGGTGTGGCTTTGTTCATTCTACTTGGCGGCGGATATGCTGCTATGAAATATTTCCTGCCGTCTCACGGCGATGGCGCCTCTACTGTCATCCATGCTGACAATGCACCTTATAAAGTACAGGCAGAGCAAACAAATACCAATAACGAAACTCAAAACAACCAGGACGTATATAATCAGGCTAATGGAGAAACTGACGATAAAGGTAATCAGGAGAAGCTCGTCGATCATTCAGAAACTCCAGAAGATTTGACGGCTTTGAATGACGCTGCTTCTTACGCCGATTCGTCGAACGTCGAGGACGCGATTGCTGCAGCATCAAATCAAAGTGTGCCGACGAGAGAAGTCCAATCTGTCGTCGTTAATCCGGATGGAAGCATAACGCCAACCACCAATTCTGAACCTTCACAAGTTGAAGCGAGCGCGAATAATTCTGAAAAGTCGCCAAATAACAATCAGGTAAATGTTAAAAATGGTTCGAAGCAATCGCAATCCAATGCGAAAACGTCATCCGAACCAGAAATGTCCGAAACTGATTCCGAACTAACGAAAATTATCAATGAAGACGCCCAATCGAATAAAGACATCGATAATGGCGGTTCCAATAATCCGGATAACTCGCAAAATAAGTTGAGTGGTCTTAATACAGTATCGTCCCCTAAAACTCAGCAACAAGCGCAACCTGTTGAAACGGCAGAAGAGACCACACAAAAGCCCACAGCGCTTCCGAATACTGTTTCAACACCGTTAGCCAAGGCTGAACCGAAAGCTGCTGCTCCCATAACTACAAGTGTTGGATCCGGCGGTTACTATGTGCAAATAGCTTCCCAGCCGACGCAAGAATCGGCAACGGCGTCGATGAATAAGGCCAAAAGCCTGTTTGGTTCGCTCATTGGTTCATTGCCGTTAAGTATCCAGCCTGCATCTATCCCGGGCAAAGGAACATATTATCGCGTTAGAGTACAAGTCGGTCCGCGCGATAATGCTGTCAGCCTCTGTGAAAAGATAAAGAGTCAGAATGGAAGCTGTTTCGTTGGTAAATAGAATGCAATCCGGTCTTTGTTGTCGGTTGATAAAAATTTGGGAAGGCTTTTTTCGGCTGTAGGGAATTAGGTGAATTTAACAATTCACCAATCTGTCCTGATAGGCCTTTTTTTTAAAACAGATCTGACAAGACTTTGACTGTTCAGTACGACCGGAACCCATGTTGACTTAGCCATTTGCTTATTCCGAAAGCCAGTTAGCTTATTAAGAGCAAGCTACAGCGGCGAGGAAAAAACCAATAAGAAATTTTAGATCTCGGTAACGTCCTAACTGCGATCAATTTGTAAAAATATGTGCTACGGTTGGTTAAAGTATGTGGCTTCCAACATCGGCAACCAAGGTTTTCTAATGTCGATTGTGCCTTCTGCTTAAGGCCATAGCCAACAATACCAATGTCCAACTCGGTCTAACTTCGTGCCTATTCTGCTGCAATTCACAGAACATTGGTTGACAAACGTTTGTGGCCGAAATCGCGATCAATATTTAACGTCTATTACATCGATTTCCCTGTTTTTCGATAAATAGTCCTGTAAATTTTGTCACTGGTAATTTGCAACAGTTGATTTTCATCGCTGAACGCCGGCAGTACAAGTCAATTTTTGCGTTCCCGAAGCGCCAAAATGTGGGTAACAGCAAATGTGATCTAATCAATGTGTGCCGGTGGTCATTTTTGCTTCTGCTCCCCATTCTTTCCCGCTTCTACCTGATGTTATCCTCGTTGTAATTTGCGATTAGAAGTGTGCGAACAGTCGTTACAAAATACCTTTTTCAGTTGGTTTAAAGTAAAGATTGCAGTTCAATCAGGTGGATAAGTTGTCGTTAACAGAATGACATAAATGTTATTGTTAGTATCGTCCACGTAAATAGCGCCGATACAGCAAAGACAACAAACGCTTCAAATAATGAACGATTAAAGAGCTGTGTTAAGAGTGCCCTGAATGCAGGAATAAAACTGTTCTTGTGCATCAATCACTACTTTCTTTTGAGCAGGATAAGCGGTAATACCCGATCACAGTGGCAAATTAGATTTTATTTTCTCGTCCTAATCTTTTGAATGCTTGAAACTTTGTTATGTTCCATCACCGCTATTGAATAACTATTGATCGCAAACAAACGAGAAATTTTCACAATCTTGTTCTTCCGCGCCTCGAAAGTTCTAAAATCATTGACATTAACGGCAAACAAACTCTAAAGTTCACGCCTTATTGCTCTACCAATGACGATCATCGGCAAATGGGTAATAAGATGAAGATACATTTCAAAAGGTTATTGTCATGACAGGTTCCAGTACTGTTCTTCCATTTAAGATAGAAAAAAACACAAATCCCGTAAGCGCCGAAAAGCGCGCGGAACTATTGAAGAATCCTGGATTTGGCCGCGTGTTCAGCGACCACATGGCGGTGGTTCAATGGTCAGCAGGCAAAGGTTGGCATGACGCGGTTATAACTGCGCGCAAACCTTTCCAGATTGATCCTGCGAGTGCTATTCTTCATTATGGTCAGGAAATCTTCGAGGGGCTGAAGGCCTATCGTGCGCATGATGGACGCATTCTCCTTTTCCGTCCTGAAGCAAATGCGGAAAGGTTTCATAATTCGGCAATACGTCTTGCAATGCCTCCAATCGGCGACGATGTATTCCTTGCAGCAATCAACGAACTTGTAAAAATCGATCGTAATTGGATTCCAGAAACTCCTGATTCGAGTTTGTATTTGCGCCCGTTCATGTTTGCTAACGAAGCGTTCTTGGGTGTCCATCCGGCGAAAGAGTATATTTTCAGCGTTATCGCCTCACCTGTTGGGTCTTATTTCAAAAGTGGTTCAACCAAACCGGTTAGCGTTTGGCTTGATACCGAATTCAGCCGTGCAGGCCCCGGCGGGACAGGTGAAGCCAAATGTGGTGGCAACTATGCTTCTAGCTTGTTGGCACAAATTAATGCCGAGAAAAACGGCTGCGATCAGGTTCTTTTCCTTGACGTTGTCGAACGTAAATGGATTGAAGAACTCGGCGGCATGAATGTTTGCTTCGTTATGGATGATAATCGTCTGATAACTCCTAAGCTCGACGGTACAATCCTCCACGGCGTTACCAGAATGTCTATTCTGCAACTAGCAAAAGATAACGGCATGAAGGTTGAAGAGCGCAGCTATTCTTTTGACGAGCTGAAAAAGGATGCAAAAAGCGGGCACCTCAAAGAAGTATTTGCCTGCGGCACTGCCGCCGTTATTACGCCAATCGGGATATTCAAATATGAGGGTGGTGAAACAGTCATCGGAAATGGCAACGGTGGGGAGATTACGCAACATCTTCGCGAACAACTCATCCATATTCAAAAGGGTGAAGCAAAAGATCCTTATGGTTGGGTCAAGACAGTTAAAGTTGACTAATTTCCTTATCGAATCAAAAGTGCAGCTCAAATGAGCTGCACTTTTCCTACTTTAAGAAATGTTTTTACATACGTAAGCTTGTTATGAAGCGAATCGTGAATATTGTATTCCAGATAAAACGCTTATTATCGTACTGAAATACCGATATCCTTTCGAAAGATAATAATTCGGTAGCGATTTTGGCTTATTTTCTGCAAATAAATCGATAATTCGATCATAGATGGAAGTATTTTTACTACCATCCTATAATTTTTCTCTATCCCGTTAGAGAAAACTAGTTGAAAAAATCCATATATCGTTGTGATCGATATGAGGCTGGATTAGTTTTCCCTTTCAGATGTTAGTTTCCTCACTCTTTTTCAAGTAAAAGTCGTTGGTTACTCTTTGGCCTCACTATTTACTTTAATTTTTAAGATTCATAACTACACAAAGTGCTAATTTCTGTGAGAATTGATGTTTTGAGCAGTCAACTACTATGATCATTATGCTCCGCGACCATTATCAAGTTGCTTGAAATCAAGAGCTCTGCTTTTTGAAAAACGACAAAGAGCCGAGCTATTTACTCGGTCCGGCAAATAAAAAGACGTGTTTCTTAGAAGAAACACGCCGTCCGAATAGTGTTACATTGGTCTCTATCAGCTGAGCTGATTTAATTTACTCTATTCAGTTAAATTTTGTCATATCCTGATGGCGAGCAATAATATTGCGAATTGTGCCACTGTGCGAGCGCATGACAATTGTATCTGTCTGAATATAATTTTTGGCAAATTTTACGCCTGAAAGCAGATTGCCATCCGTAACACCAGTCGCAGCAAAAAGCACGTCGCCCTTGGCCATTTCTTCCATAGTGTAAACTTTAGTCGGATCCTTGACACCCATTTTGGCTGCACGCTCGATTTTTTCCTTTGTGTTCAGTTGTAAACGACCTTGCATCTGCCCCCCTATGCAACGCAGTGCTGCAGCGGCCAGAACACCTTCCGGTGCACCACCAATACCCATATAAATGTCTATACCGGTTTCATCGGGATCTGTTGTATGTATAATACCGGCAACGTCTCCATCGCCTATCAACCTTATTGATGCACCGGTCGAGCGAACTGCCTCGATAAGCTTGGCATGGCGTGGTCTATCCATGATGCAGGCTGTAATCATGTTCGGCTTTACGCCCTTTGCTTTAGCAAGCGCGTTAATATTGTCTACAGGGCTTGCATCAATATCGACAACCCCTTTGGGATACCCCGGTCCGATGGCAAGCTTTTCCATATAGACATCCGGCGCATAAAGTAAATTGCCTTTTTCCGCCATAGCAACGACAGCCAACGAATTCGGCAAATTCTTGGCACAAATGGTTGTGCCCTCCAATGGATCAAGTGCGATATCGACGGCAGGACCTTCTTTGGTGCCAACTTTTTCACCTATATAAAGCATAGGAGCTTCATCGCGTTCACCCTCACCGATCACAACCGTGCCATCAATAGGCAGACGATTCAATTCCTTGCGCATTGCATCCACGGCCGCTTGATCAGCTGCCTTTTCGTCCCCACGCCCCCGAATACGTGCTGCGGCTACTGCCGCACGCTCGGTCACGCGAACGAGCTCAAGTGTTAAAATACGATTGAGTCCATGTAATGTATGGTCAGCCGAGTTCGACATATGATTGATCCCATCGGATAATTGTTAAAGAAAAACCGACGTTGTTTACAACGTTATACTAAAGCTTTTGGCAAAGACTTCTGCGCACTGCAAGAGGGAACACGATCAATTCGTGAATTATGATTGAAACATAAGTGATAGTGGAACGGCTAATTTTGAAAAACTTATTTTTAATTAGGACGTTCGATGCGGATCATTTGCGGTTTATCCACGAGATGTCCATCCTCCATAATTGACATCAACGCTTTTCTCACAGATGATTCCGTCGTCTCATGAGTAACAAGGACAATATTCTTGGTATTTGGCTGAATATTTTCCGCTAATGGCCGCTGAACAATCGACTCGAGAGAA
Organism: uncultured Bartonella sp.; assembly: GCF_946479275.1. Taxonomy (GTDB): domain Bacteria; phylum Pseudomonadota; class Alphaproteobacteria; order Rhizobiales; family Rhizobiaceae; genus Bartonella. The sequence continues at coordinate 186,567 of NZ_CAMLFE010000001.1, read as the reverse complement.
ATCGAATTTTCAGCCATTCGCTTGGCAACACTGGCAAAAACACCAATTTTATCATCGACAGTCAAACGAATAAAATATCCGCCAGCATGAGCACGCATACGCGCACGTTTATATGGCGAAAGAGCCTGTGCAGGCGTCCCAAAAACCGGGCCATGTTGAAAACCGGGGTGAGATTTTGCGATATCGGCTATATCGCCGATGACTGCCGACGCAGTCGCATTACCACCAGCACCTGGTCCCGAAAGCAACAACTCTCCCAGAAGATCGGTCTGGATAGAAACCGCGTTGGTAACACCTTGCACTTGGGCAATAACTGTCGATGTCGGAACCATTGTCGGGTGAACACGCTGTTCAATACCGGTATCAGTTTTTACAGCGACCCCCAATAATTTTATCCGGTAGCCAAGTTCATCAGCAGCGTGAATATCCGCAAGCGAAATGTTGCTGATTCCTTCCACGTAAATATCATCAACTGATATCACACATCCGAATGCAAGACTTGTAAGAAGCGCAAGCTTGTGGGCCGTGTCATATCCCTCAATATCAAACGTCGGGTCTGCTTCTGCATAGCCCAGTTTTTGAGCTTCTCGAAGACACTCCTCAAAAGAAATGCCTTCTGAAAGCATACGCGTCAAAATGTAGTTACATGTCCCGTTCAGAATTCCATAAACTCTTGAAACGCTGTTTCCTGACAACGACTCACGCATTGCCTTGATGACAGGAATACCGCCCGCAACTGCAGCTTCAAAATTTAATAGAACACCTTTTTTTTCAGCAATTTTTGCAAGTGCAACGCCATGACGCGCGAGGAGAGCTTTATTAGCCGTAACAACATGATGACCATGCTTCAACGCCTCTTCGACACAAAACCGGGCTATTCCCTCTTCACCACCAATCAGCTCGACAAAGACATCAATTTCGTTACTCGCGGCAAGCACCAAAGGATCATCGACCCACTCTATATCTTGAAGGTCGATGCCGCGCTCGCGTGTCTTGTCCCGTGCACTGACAGCAACGACATCAATAGGTCTGCCACATTGCTTGGTCAGCAAATCCCTTTTTTCTTTCAATACACGGACAACAGAACTTCCGACTGTTCCCAGCCCGACTATGCCGATCCTCAACGCATCTACCATTGATCAGGCTGCCTTGTTTTTTTCTTCCGAGAAGAACCGTTTGATGTTGCGTGCAGCTTGTCTCAAACGATGTTCATTTTCAACAAGGGCAATACGTACGTGATCATCACCCTGCTCGCCAAAACCGATACCAGGCGAAACCGCAACATCAGCTTTCTCAATAAGCAGTTTCGAAAAAGCGAGAGAACCGAGATGCTTATATTGTTCCGGAATGGGTGCCCATGCAAACATAGTAGCCTCAGGGGAAGGTATATCCCAACCGGCACGATGAAAGCTTTCAACCATTACGTCGCGACGCTTTTTATAAACCGAACGTACGTAGGCAATATCCGAGCCATCACCATTCAATGCATAAGCGGCCGCAACTTGAATTGGAGTAAACGCACCATAGTCAAGATATGATTTGACGCGCGTCAAAGCGGCAATAAGCCGTTCATTACCAACGGCAAATCCCATGCGCCAACCCGGCATAGAAAAAGTTTTTGACATCGAAGTAAATTCAACTGCAACATCAATCGCGCCTGGAACCTGCAAGACTGATGGTGGTTCTTTATCGCCAAAATAAATTTCGGCATAAGCGAGGTCTGACAGCAGAATAATGTCATTCTTTTTGGCAAAATCGACGACTTCCTTGTAAAAGTCGAGATCGGCAACATAGGCCGTGGGATTTGATGGGTAATTCAATATAACGGCAATCGGTTTCGGAATTGAATGTTTGACAGCGCGGTCAAGAGCCTGCAACAATTCCTCCCCCGGATACGCCGGCATAGAACGAATAACACCGCCCGACATGATAAACCCGAACGAATGGATCGGATAAGTCGGGTTCGGGCATAAAACAACATCACCCGGAGCGGTGATTGCTTGTGCCATGTTGGCAAAACCTTCTTTCGAACCAAGCGTCGCGATCACTTGCGTATCGGGATTGAGTTTCACACCAAAACGGCGTTCGTAATATTTTGCCTGTGCACGTCTTAACCCGGGAATTCCACGAGACGCCGAATAACGGTGGGTTCTTGGATCCTGAACAACTTCACAAAGTTTATCGACAATGTTTTGGGGCGTTGGCAGATCGGGATTTCCCATTCCCAGATCAATAATATCGGCTCCCTTCGCTCGCGCTGCTGCCTTCAGGCGATTAACCTGTTCAAATACATAAGGCGGCAAACGACGAATTTTATGGAATTCTTCCGACATTTTATAATCCGGTTCTAAAAGTTAATGTTAAAGTTGAAGTTTAAAAACAAGCGACATTTCAGTGATTAATCCTGTTTGCCGCTCTGTTCGATTTGGCGGACCGTTTCTTCCGCTTCGCGACGGGCATCATCCTTGGCTTTGACCAATTTGGACGCGCTGTTAGCCGAAGGACCGGGCACTTTTTTCAAAGCCGTAGCCTCTGAATCAAGTTTGTTGGTCAGAGATTGTTTTTCAGCTTCGGAAAACTGTACTGTAGCCGCTCTGGGTTTATTAGAAAAACGGGGGTAGACTTCCTCGTGAGATGCTCCCGCCTGCTCCGGCGCGGTAAATTCAGCTCCACGGGCGCAGCCCATTAAAACGACCGCGACCATCGTTAGAACAATACCTGGCGTCTTTTTGAAAGGCATCTTCATCTTATCTCTATATTCCCATCGCTATAATAAAGGTACTCTTTATCATGAGATATTCATAAAGCCAACGTCAAGAGATGTTGGATGACATTCATGCCAATTTGTTGTTTTGTCGTAATTGTGTGGTTAAAGTGTCATATATTACAATTGTGAATCGAAACTTGATAAACATTTTTCATTTTTAAAATAAATTAGACGCATTCGGTTGCCATACGATGCTTCGAGTTTAATTTTAACTATCACGCTGAAGTGCATTAAGCATTGGGGCACAACAAGAGGTTGCCGATTGTTAACTTGTAGCCACATTCCCGGTGAGACAAAAAAACAGCATCGGCTTGTTGACAGTCACTTCTTCCGCTCGGGCTTATTGCTATCAATTATAGTCGCATTTACCGCGTGCACGTCCAGTAACACTGGCCTCGGAACATTGGAAAAATCGGCAAATAGCGCTGAAGTGCAGGCACCCGACGGCAATCCACTACCCGAAAACGCGGGTGGAGCCGGCGCTAACCCTACCGATCCCCATTCTGCCAATCCAAATCAACAGAGTTCAAACACTCCACTTCCGTCAGGACACTTAGGTGACCGGCCAAACAAAGTACCATTGCCAACGCCTTTGCATTTACAACAACAGCAGCAAGCGAATGCGCAACAGCTGGCAGAATTGGGCAATAAACAGATAGCATCTCAAGCTGCCCCCCAATCTGAAGCGAATGCACGGAACTTGGAAAATCCACAAGCCACTCAAACAGCCACAACAGAAGAACAAAAGCCCAAAAAAACGGCTCTATTTTCTTTCGGGCGAAAAAAAGAAGAGCTGGCTCAGCCAATGAACGCTCCTCAGAGCAGTGATATCACGCCAGCTCACACGCCACCTACAGATAAAGGCGCATCTCCTTCTGCCACTTCGACAGTTGCTCCGTTACAGAATACGATAGTACCCCCGCAAAAACCGGCAAGTGATGCAAACGATCAAACTTCTACTGAGGCCCGTACAGAATCATCCGACTCTACTTCCCCGGCACCGGAACACGATGCGACGAGCCAGAAAAAAGGTGGATTGATGCGTCTGTTCGGACATTCGGATAATAGAAAGGAAAACAAACCCGTCGATAACGGGACGAAAACCGCGCTTGTACCATTACCGAAGAAAGATCCGCACGAATATAACGACGTCCTGCCGGGTGTGCGTCCGAATGGCGGAATTGTTATCAAACATCGTACGAGCCTTTATGACGATACCGATATTGATGCGAACGAAATTGATTCGCCCTCGCTTTATACGCTTGCATCGGTCAGCATGTACGGGCGTTCGCTTCCCAATGGATTAAAAGTTGCCCGTAAAGACGTTGAAGTATCGTGCCTGAGGCCGCAACTCGTCGCAATTTTAAAAACGATTGAACGCCGCTTTAATAAGCCGGTTATTATCACGTCGGGATATCGTAGCCCGGCCTATAACCAGAAGGTCAACGGCGCAAAGCGATCGATGCACATGTCTTGCGCTGCCGCCGACATACAGGTTCCCGACACAAACAAATGGGACGTTGCAAAATTTGTCCGTGCATTACCTAATCGCGGTGGCGTCGGAACGTATTGCCATCAATCGATACACGTTGATGTTGGGCCAAAACGTGATTGGAATTGGAGTTGTTCAGCAAAAAATTAAAAAAAATTGCAAACAGGGCTTGCGATTAAAAAATATCCTCTCTATAAGCCGTCTCACCGATACGCGCCCATCGTCTAGTGGTTAGGACGCCGCCCTTTCACGGCGGAAACAGGGGTTCAAATCCCCTTGGGCGTACCACTTCTCCTGTGGATATGAAATTCGAGATAATTGCCAATCACTTTGGTCGTTGACGTTAGGTTAGTGATTTTAAAGCCTTTCCGGTAATTCTCGCCAAAAAAATACGAGTGCTTTTAAAGTGCTCCATCGGAAGCACCGAGCGTTCAACGTCACAGCAATCGGTTTTCTGACGAGATAAAAAACTTTTCAATCCGCCTACGATTCGTAGTCACCCGATAAATTCGCAATTGAGTGAAGAAGCGTAGCGTTCGATAGAATTTCGAGAATCAGCCTTACTCGAAGTTTTTTACTACCCTATCAAATTGAAGAACTCGGCATGCGAGTAAATTCCGCTTATTGAACTTTAGAGCATGATCGCGTTGCAGTTTAAAAAATTGCCTATTGATCAGAACCAAATTCTCCCGACTGCCAGTTTAACCATCATTTCAAAGGCCACACCCACAGCTATATGCCGAGACATGCCGATGTCAGAGATCGGCGCCAAACAAGATGTACTTCATAAGGAGCACTTAAAGTCATTTGTCGAAATAAAAGCGTCCTGGCAAAAAGGGATTAGCAACGCTCATTCAAGCAGCGACTATTATCACTGTTTCTCAATTCGACGCTGGATATTGATTTGGTCTTAGAGAAAATACTGCTTACAAGCTGAATGTTTGTCACGATGTCGCGATTTAGTCCCACGCTTTGCATGACAAATTAGTTCTTATGGAAGCGATTTTAGACAACGGTCTGCCAGAATTTATTGTTCCAAAGCGAGTTTTATAGGACAGTTTATAGAAATTTGACGGATTTTTAATTTCTACAAAGTCAGCTTAATACATTGAAAAGCTGAAGGTTTTCTATTTGTCAGAACAACCGTCTGACGGTTTAATGAGACAAAGAAATTAGACCTCGCCCACTTCTGGAAGAAGTTATGGCGATCCCGACAGGATTCGAACCTGTGACCCACGGCTTAGAAGGCCGTTGCTCTATCCAGCTGAGCTACGGGACCAAAAAATATTCAAGAAAAATGAATAGCCTCAATGTGTCCAGGGAACCTGACGATCACTCCGAAAATTATCGGAATATGCAACCCGCTTGCGCGTGACAGCATGTGGCTCTTCCAATCGGTAAGCGATTCCGTTTTTTGTTGCGTACGAAATTGCTTCCTCTTGAGTGTCAAACGTCAACTTGATCTGGCTTTTCATATCGGCTGATGACGTATACCCCATAAGCGGATCAATCATTTTAGCCTCATTAGGTTCATATTGGAGAACCCAAAAGCCGGTATTGCCTTTTCCGGATTGCATGGCTGTTTTAGCCGGACTGAAAATTCGTGCTACCATGATTTTTTCCCTTCGGATCATGCTGTGGCCAAATTATAAACTGTTACGACCACTTTGTCGCATCATCTTTTTGTCAAATCAAGTAATGGTCGGAGCGATAGGATTCGAACCTACGACCCCCTGATCCCAAATCAGGTGCGCTACCAAGCTGCGCTACGCTCCGACATTGTCACGTTCGACGCTCATTCCCTAAATTTTTCCACGGTGAAGTGCAAGCGCAAATCGTATTTTTTGCGATTTATCCTGCAATTTTTTTAACCGATAACTTTTCAAAAACAATTTCGTGCCAAAATCCGCCTAGTGAAAGGATTGATTATGGCGGTGAAACGGACGAAGCCAAACAAAAATCGGCAACGCACGACGCAAAAAAAACGTTCGTCGGTACTGAGCTATCTTTTGCTCGGCGGGTTAACCCTTTTAGGTGGTGCCGGTTGGTACCATAACACATATGAAGTCAAATCGGCCGGAGAGCAGAAAACTGCTTCTAGAGAAGCAATAACTCCTACTCCCGATCAAAAACCGTCTGTTGTCTCTCTTCCATCCCATGACATTGCTTTACAGCCAGCGCAGAAAATACCCACTCCTGTCACGTCGGTTCCTGTGCAACCAAAGATAGCGTTGGTAGTTCCCAAAATGGCTCCCTCTCCGGTTCCCTACAAACCGGATACCACATTACCTCCAAAAGCCCGTTTTGCTGCCAACAATTCAGCCAATGTCATATACGCAAAAAATGCCACAACAATTTATGCAAATGCTGATTCGCGATCTAAAATTGTTGCTACTGTAAAAGCTGGTCAGGAAATGCGCTCCTACGAACATCAAGGTTCATGGCATCGAGTGGTTGTACCGACCACAGATATTATCGGCTGGGCAAATGAAGCAAGCCTCAGCACAAAATCACCCGCCATTTCGAATTTGATCGACAGAGCTTTGACAGGGTCAATAAACCGTTAGAAAAGTTGCAAAACTAGAGTGCGTTTGATTCGCCGCGAACCGACAAAGCTTCCGACACAAGAGCTTTTGTGATTTTGCTTTTTCTTTGCAAGGCCAAACGGTCGATCTGATCAACAGTTTTACCCAACGCAAAAAGTGACCGTTCCGACCGGCTTACCAAAAACGCGACGACCGAAGGATCGACCGTTATTTGTCGATCGGAAAACAATTTGAAAGCGACCGCATTAAGTAATTCATCGTCGGGCTGTTCAAGTGTTGCCAACGTTACGGATCTTAACCGGCTTGCAAGATCATCAAGTTTTACGTTCCAATTCGACGGCCCCTTGCGAGCAGTTATCAGTAATGTGGTTGTCGGATTTATAACGTGGCTTTCTTTGACTGAATTGATAAGATGGAAAAAGACAACCTCATTGACGTCAACACTATCCATATCCTCGACAAGAACCGGAATACCTTTTTCTATAAAAATGATAGCTTGATCAAGCTGGTCGGGCCCAATTTTTTGTGCTTTTGAAATATCTGCCCAAACACTTGCAAAATGTGTTTTACCAGACCCATCCGGCCCTACAAGTACTGCAACAGGCATTGGCCAATCCGGCCAACGTTCTATCAGTTCGTAAGCGGATTTGTTGCTTTTTGTTACAACCAGATCATCGGAATAAAAATCAGTTGGATGTGAAAGCGAGAGCGGCAATTGCTCTAACCTTTTATTCATTCCTTTTCTCCGACATGGTCGCTTGAAGAACTGCCACTTGGTGAATAAAGCGGCGACTCAAGATAAGTGTGGAGAGCAAAGCGTACAAGAACCCCGACTGCTGCAGCTGCGGGAACTGCAATGAGCATGCCGGTAAAGCCGAAAAGTGAGCCAAAGGCGAAAAGTGCGAACATTAGCCAAACCGGATGGAGGCCGACAGATTGTCCGACCAATTTTGGTTGCAAAACATAACCTTCGAGGAATTGTCCGACAAAAAATACACCCATAACAACGATGATCCGCTCCCAATTTTCCGGATAAAATTGTACCCAAGCGACGCCAACCGAAAGAACAAATCCGGTCATAGAGCCAACATATGGAATGAAGCTTATAAAGCCTACAAACAACCCGATCAATAAACCGAAATTCAAACCTGAAATTGTGAGTCCGGCAGCGTAATAGACACCGAGTGCGAGGCAAACAGATGTCTGCCCACGAATAAATCCCGCGACTGCCCTATCCATTTCGTGAAAAATACCGCGGACAGTTTCCAAATGGTTACGAGGTATCCACGAATCAATCGTCTTGATCATGCGTTCCCAGTCAAGAAGCATATAAAACGCAACGACAGGGGCCACAACAAACAGGCTTACCAAATTTACCAGTGATTTTCCTGAATCCAATACGGAATTCAAGACCGACTTTATGAGATCCGAGCTTTGCCCCAACATGGTCTGAATATTCGCCTGAATTTCGGAAGCATCGCTCCCGATATATTGTTTGATCCATTCGAAACTGTGATTGGCAAAGAAAGCCTGTATACGATTGACATAAACCGGTAAGCCTTCACGGATAAATTGTTGCAATTGTGAAGTTATAACAGGAATAAGAATTGTTAAGGCAATAACGAGGACAAGAACGATAGCAATCGTAATAAGAACCGTCCCCCACATACGGGAAATTCCTATCCTTTCAAGCAGTTCGACGATCGGGTTAAGAAAATAGGCGAGCACAATTCCGGCCACAAAAGGCAACAGAATCGAACTGAAAACAAACATAAAAATAACGAAAAAAAGAAGTGTCAAAAGCCAGAATATAGCTTGCTTTTTAACATTTCCGCGAAAAGCGATATTGGCATAAGCGGGGATATAAACGGTTTTCTTGCTCCGTTTGAATCTCAGACCTTTTTTAACATTTTTCGTCGATTGCCCCTTCGTTGGGTTATCAAAATCCGTATCGCTCATGGACGTCCACTGAATTTGTTGTTTTTAGAGGATATGCAGCTTCATACAATAACGTCAAGAAACAATCGTTTATATCTTTTTTAAATGCCTGATAAAACTTGCGGGGCACGCATGAACGTGGCATTGGTCTCACCTGTTCAAGAGCGTAATTAAGGACAAATCCGATGGGCGACACACATCACCTTCAAAACAACCTGACTTATGCAGATGCAGGTGTGAATATCGATGCAGGAAATCTGATGGTCGAAAAAATCAAGCCGATTGTCAAGACGACGCAGCGCGCCGGTTCGGATACCGAACTCGGAGGTTTTGGCGGTTTGTTTGACCTCAAGGCCGCAGGTTTCAAAGATCCTGTTCTGGTTGCTGCCAATGATGGTGTCGGAACGAAATTGAAAATCGCCATTGATGCCGGAATTCATCACACTGTCGGGATCGATCTTGTTGCTATGTGCGTCAATGATCTCGTCGTTCAAGGAGCCGAACCTCTTTTCTTCCTCGATTATTTTGCGACAGGAAAACTCGACCCCGATGAGGGGGCAGCTATTGTTTCAGGTATTGCCGAAGGATGCAGGCAAGCGGGTGCCGCTCTGATAGGTGGCGAAACAGCCGAAATGCCCGGTATGTATAAAAACGGCGATTATGATTTGGCCGGATTTGCTGTTGGTGCAGCCGAGCGCGGAACGCTTCTCCCCTCCAATGATATACGTGAAGGCGACGTCATATTGGGTCTTGCGTCCACAGGACTTCATTCAAACGGATTTTCGCTTGTCCGGCGGATTGTCGAAAAAAGCGGCCTTGATCTCAAGACTCCGGCACCATTTGACAAAACGTTCTCGCTTGGCAAAGCTCTCTTAACGCCAACACGGATTTATGTGCGTTCGCTTCTTGCCGTTATAAAAAAATATCGAGGTATCAAGGCTCTTGCACATATCACAGGTGGCGGTTTTCCCGAAAATATACCTCGGGTTTTGCCAAAAGCGCTTGCCGCAGAGCTGAATCTTTCTTCTATCCACGTGCCGCCGGTTTTTTCATGGCTTTCAGAACAAGGCAATATTGCCGAGCATGAGATGCTGCGCACTTATAATTGTGGTATCGGAATGGTTGTTGTCGTCGAAGCAAAAAACGCTGCCGATATTTTGACTGCGCTTGAACAACAGGGCGAAAAGGTTACGAAACTAGGGGCGATCGTGCCCCGAACAGATAAAGGCGTAATCTGTAAGGGGCATCTCGACTTATGAAAAAAAAAGTAGTCATTCTCATCTCTGGTAGCGGTACAAATATGGTGTCGCTCGTTGAAGCAACAAGAACAAGTGACTTTCCTGCAGAAGTCGTTGCGGTAATAAGCGACAATAAGGCCGCAAAAGGTATTGAGAAAGCCCGTATATTGGGCATTTCTACCCACATTATCGAACGCAAAGATTTTGCTGATAAGCAAGCCTTCGAGACTGCACTTCTTGATCGGATTGATACTTGTCAACCGGACATTATTTGCCTTGCTGGCTTTATGCGGTTGATTTCCCGACGCATCATTTCTCCTTATGAAGGGCGAATACTCAACATTCATCCTGCCCTTCTTCCTCTTTTTAGAGGATTACATACCCATCAACGCGCTCTTGATGCAGGCGTAAAAATAACCGGTTGCACTGTTCATCTGGTAACCGAAGGGATGGATGAAGGAACTATATTGGGGCAGGCCGCTGTTCCAATATTGGAGAGTGACACAGCCGATAGTCTTGCTGCACGGGTTCTCAAAGTCGAACACAAGCTTTATCCTGCAACACTTCGTGCGTTTATCGAAAAACTGCATAAGGTCATAAGTGCTGACCAGCAAATCATTTCATATTGACATGTTTTAGCTATAGGCGTTCCTGAATGCCCATTAATATACGCTGGAAAATGAAAATGTTAGGGAAAGGCGAGATGTCATTTCATTCCTAGAATGATAGAAATCGTTGAAAATAGCCAATAATAGCAGCAACGACGAATAGTTGTGGCCGCCTACCCTTCGATATTGACACGTGAATGAATAACCTGATTGCCAGGTGCAAGATGATTTATCAAAGCTGAATGCTTACGGGATACGAGTTATTAGATTGGGCGGTAATCAAAAATTGGCATGAGCACGCCAACTCCGGCTAGTGCTTTGCCTCTTTACAACTTGTCAACCTATTAACCACATAATAGCCGATGAAGCTTTTCACAGGATCGAGCTATTGTGTTAAAAACGAAGACCTTTTTTTTAATCAGCTGCTGTGCTTTTATAGGCGGATGCATGTCGGATTCACTGCAATCCTTGCAATGGTCTTCTTCAAAGCCATCGAGTGAAACAACCTCAAGCATCAGGCCGGCAAGCCCTTTAAAAACGGCTAGCAATAGTGATTATGAAGCCTGGCGAACAGCTTATAACGCCTACAACAGACAGGCATCCGTTTATTGGGATCAGATCAGCGTAAAGCGTAAATTACGCAATGAAAAACGCGCGCGTGGGCAAACTGTCGAACTGACGGATTACGTTCTGACACAACCTCCGCTTTACAATGGCCCTGCCAAGCCTTCAACCGGTGGTTCGATCGGATCTCGTCGCTCCATACCCGGCGTCGAGGATTTTGTTGCTGCTTCAAAACGTGTTTACGGATTCCAACCGGAACGCCCGTCGAACGAAAGTGAATTCATGCGCACCTATGTAAATGCTGCACGTGAAATAGGCCTCAACCGAGAGCAACTTGTCTCTATCTATGCATTTGAAACCGGGGGCGATGGAACGCATGATCTACAGTCAGGAATGACCAAAGGCAAAGCGAATGCCCGCCCGGTATCGACTGCCATTGGTTACAACCAACTTGTTGCCACTGCGAGTGTAAGCCTGATGTGGGAGTATGGAAGCGAAATAGCAAAAGAATTGCGCCTGAAAGCTCAAATGGCATCAGGAACAGAAAGAAGCAAACTGCTTGACAAAGCCTCTGTCGTTGAACGCATGACGGCCAAAGCAAGAACCGTACCTCACAATTGGGGAGCGCAAAGCGAGCTTGCAAAGACCGATGCCGGCCTTGGAATGCATGCTATGACCATGGATAAAGACGTGGGTCCACTTTTGCAGATTCATAAATTGAGAACATCAATAACATTTTTACGTAGAAAAGGTGTCACACGCCCACTTTCGGGAGCCGAGCTTGAAATGCTGAACCTTACCGGAGACGGCAACGGTTACGACATGGTAACAATGCCTCAACAATACCGGAACAAGGTTCCAACGGCCAATTTCTTTTTGCGCCCGGGTTACGAACGAAATCCAGTTGCCATTCGTAATAATACCGTTGCCGCTCTACTTGATGCTACCGAAAATAAAATGCAGGCAAATATGCAAAAAGAAGGTTCCCAAATGCTCGACCGGATCTTCCAGTCAACTGCCGTTGCAAGCAATTAAATCACAACATAACGGCTTCAAAAATCTACACATCACATTGATTGAATGCATAAAAAAGGCGGCCCGAAGCCGCCTTCTATCTGCAACAGATTGTTTTTTACCATTCACTTCTATTCCGCAGAAACAATCTCGCCATTATGCCATTTATACATCGAGAACACTTTTGACGTTATGTCACCACGATCGCCGTAAGTAATCTCACCCAAGGTTGTTTTAATCGGTTCGCCGGATTTGATCGCAGTTGCCACGGCTTCTGGATCGGTTGACGAACCGGCTTTTTCGATTCCAAATGCCAGAACCTGTATGGCTGCATAACCATTGATTGCAAAAGTTTCCGGCGGAATATTCTGGGCTTTCAATGCCTTGATTGTTTCTTGTGCATCCGGATTGCCCTTGACATCCACAGAATTGGTAAACATCGTCCCTTCAGCGGCGTTTCCGGCGATGGACCATAGTTCAGATGTATTAAATCCGTCACCACCGATGAGCGGAGCTTCAAGCCCTTGCTCGCGCATTTGCTTTAACAAAAGCCCGGCTTCCGGATGGTAGCCGCCAAAATAGACGTAATCGACTTTTTCCTGTTTTAATCGGCTCACCATAACCGAATAATCTTTTTCTCCCGGAGTTATATTGCCATAAAGGACTTCCGTTACACCACCTTTGTTCAAAGCAGCTTTGAACGCATCAGCCAGGCCTTTACCATAGGTCGCCCGATCGTGAATGATCGCAATACGTTTGTCTTTTAAATGTTGAACGTAATAATCTGCTGCATAGTCACCCTGCTGATCGTCACGTCCGATTGTACGGAAGACATTCCATAGGCCACGACTTGAAAGCTCGGGCGTCGTCGACGAAGGCGTTATCATCAATACATCGTTTTCTTCCAGAATGTTTGAAACCGGTAACGATATATTGGACGTAACCGGTCCGATCACATATTGAATTCCCTCGCCTATCAACTGATTTGCCGCAGATACACCCTGCTTTGGCTCGGCACCATCGTCGAAAACTTTAAGCACCAGCTTCTCCCCGTTGATGCCGCCATTTTTATTCAACTCGTCAACAGCAACTTTCACACCGTTATTTGCCTGAATGCCGTAGGCCGCCACTGGACCAGTAATCGGCCCCATAAAGCCGATAATGATATCGGCATAAGCTGACGACATGAAGAAACTACCAGTTAAAGCCAAGGCCGAAACTGTGGAAATCAGAATTTTACGCATGGTTCATCCTCTTTACCGAATTTAATGATATTTATCTTGCATTAGATTGCGAGGATTTCAATCACCTAAACGCAATGTTTTCGATTAAAATCAAACAACACGTTTTAATGAGAGTCAGTCTGATCGGCCAGCATTTCTTTCACTTTCATTGCCAACTGCTTCAATGTGAACGGTTTAGATAGAAAACCGAATACTGCATCCGGCGGCAAATTCTTTGCAAAAGCATCCTTGGCATATCCGGAAACGAATACAAATTTGATGTCCGGGTATTTTTTACGCATCTCGCCAAGTAGAGTTGGCCCATCCATTTCCGGCATAACAACATCCGAGACAACAAGATCGACCGCACCGTTATGCTCGGCAATAACATCGAGCGCTTCAACCCCATTTTCGGCTTCCAGCACGGTATAGCCTCTCGATTGCAGAGCTCGCAATCCGCCCATTCTCACAGCTGCCTCATCTTCCACAAGCAATACTGTAGCCGTTCCTGAAAGATCGGCATTTTTTTCGGCTTGTGGTTTTTCTGGCTCAACTGTTTTCTGGTCGTTCTGAGCAACTTCAGCAATGAAACGCGGCAAAAAGATCCGGAATTTGGTGCCCTTTCCCTCTTCACTTTCACAATAAATATAGCCGCCCGTTTGCTTGATTATGCCATAAACCATTGAAAGACCAAGTCCAGTCCCTTTCCCGACTTCCTTGGTTGTAAAAAATGGCTCGAACATTTTTTCTTGTACGGATTTCGGAATTCCGGTTCCTGTGTCTTCGACATCAAGTTCGACATAATCTCCCGCGACAAGACCGTCAAAAGCAAGGTCAGCTGCTTGTTGGCGAGTAACATTTGCCGTGGAAATCGTAATAGAGCCTCCTTCGGGCATTGCGTCGCGTGCATTGATCACAAGATTCATCAGCACACGCTGGAACGATGCCTGATCAACCTTTACATCCCATAAATCTCGCCCGTGATTGAATTTCAAATGGATGTTGCTACCTAAAAGCGGCATCAAAAGGTTCCTGACATCCGAAAGCAATTCTGTAAGGTCTACCACTTCCGGCCGCAACGTCTGGCGGCGCGAAAAAGCCAATAATTGCTGAACAAGAGATGCCGCTCTGTTAGCATTATTTTTGATATTGATGAGATCGGCATGCGCGGGATCAGAGCTGCGATGACTTGCAAGAAGAAGATCACAAGACATTATAATTGCGGTAAGGACGTTGTTAAAATCGTGCGCAATGCCACCGGCAAGCTGGCCGACAGCCTGTAGCTTCTGTCCTTGCGCCATTTTGTCTTCCAATGTTTTTTGCGCTGTTGTTTCAATAACAGACAAAACGACCATTTCACTTTCCGGCTCATTAATTTCATTGGATAGCTTCAAGAAAAATAGTCGGAAATGTCGATTACCATTGGTTAAAAGACTGACTTCGGTAGTGAGATTACCGGCTCTGTTTACCGATAGTTTTCGGAGTATTTCGCCGATGTCACGTTTTCCTGCGTCTGTAAAGAATTCGCTGACAGATTTTTTGTTTAAATCGTCCTGATTTACATTGAGTAGCTGTTTAAAAGGCTTGTTCGTTCCTAGTAATTTGCCTTCACGATTAATCGTCGCAATTGCTAGTGGCGAATTTTCGAAATAATAGCGAAGAACTTCCGACGTTGCGCCGGAAGTGGCCCCCGAAACGGAACGAGAAGATTCAGGAACAAGTATGAGACGATAAATTGTCTCGTCTTCTTCGTCACCGGCTTGTTTGGCAGCCAAAACGAGAAAAGTTTTGCGATCATCTGTCGTCTTATACCATTCCAGTGAAAATCTGTAGTTATTGCCGCTCTCGTCAATATGCTTCTTTATTTCTGACCAACTTGATGCCTGTTCATTTGGTGTAAAAACACTATCAAACGTCAACTCGCCCATTTTAAATTTCGATAGATCGATATTTAAAACATTCGACAATGTAGCATTAAGATAGATGATTGAACCGTTATGATCGATCGAAAGAAAGCCTGCCGGCGCCTGATCCAAATGATTGATTGCTTCCTGAAGGTTACGAAAAAGCGGTTCATACATATCACGGGCAAACCCGATATCTTCAAGTCGCCATATAAGAAAGACCTCGCCATGAAGTTTTACCGGCTTAACAGCTAGACTGTACCACGCGTGACTGCTTGTCGATGTATTTGGCCATAGCGATCGAGTGGCATGTGTTTCTTCACGTGCCGCCTGCCCCGTGAGCGCTTTTACACCAAGCCGATAAATAACTTGTTCGGCATCTTGCAAGGGTGAAAAGAGTGCAAAAACCGTTTTTGCATTTTGAAAGCTTTGAAGTTTCTTACAACTTGCATTGGCAGTAATAATGCGACCTGTTGTATCGGCAAGTAACAGTGCATCATCAAGACTATCAAGAGGAATTCTGCACCCTTTCCCTTCGTTGTTACCAACCCTGTTGAAAACGCCGGATAGAAAAATAACCATAACGGAGAAGCCAATAACGGCCATAAATATGAAAACACTTTGGGCAAAAAAATCAAATCGGCGATTGTGGATAAAAAAACCGGCAATCGAAACGATGATTGCAACTACCAAAATTACAGCAACAGAAAGGCGCAACACCCCCGCTTGTTCTTCCGAAAAAGCCCATATGCGGTTAAATTGTTCCGGCTTTTTCATTGCTTAACAATGCCTCTTTGGATCAAGTTTGATTCTTAATTTCATTTTATCCTTAGATTAGGCTATCCATGACAGCTTTAATAGAAGGAAGTGGGATTTTCACAAACATCTCTTTTCTAGACAAATGCAATTCCCGGTACATATGTTAAAAAACAGTTATCCATTCCATTATGCTGACGTTTTTGATTGTTAAACATCTGAATATAAAGGTAATAGAATAGTTAAGTTTACGCTCTTTCAACAGGAGATAGAGAAAGTATGCATGCTTGGTTAGAAAACCAGATTGGACAATCGGCTGCCAATATCATTACCAGTCTTGTTGTGCTCATTATTGTTATTGCGGCAATAGCTATCACAATTTCGCTTTTACGGAAGTTCAATAGTGGTACATTTGTTGTTGGTGGAAAATCCCGCACGCCGCGCTTGTCAGTGCGTGATGCAGCAGCTGTTGACCGCACGCGTCGACTGGTGTTGGTGCGCCGTGACAACGTTGAACACCTGTTGATGATTGGTGGCCCCACTGATCTCGTTATCGAAACCAATATAAAAATTGGTGATCCTGCCGAAAGAAGAGAAGATCCTGCTATTGCTGAGATGAATTTGGGTCAGAACGCTCGTCCGACACCGGGCTATCGCGAACCAACGTTAACAAAACCGTCAACTCCTATAGCCAGTCGTCCGATTTCACCCAACAGACCTATCTCTCCAGATGAGCGCCTTGCCGCGCATTATTCAAAAGCTAAAATCAATCCTACATCGGACGAGCCTAACGTTGCTCCGACGACGAACGGCGCTCGCAGAGCGCCCGAATTAGATATCCGTCCTGCTACAGATAAAGTTGCTTTGAACGGCGATGTTCAATCGCCTCTATCGACTCCAAACGAGCCTTCGATAGCCGATTTTGTTCCTTCGCAAAGTAACAACATCTCCTCACGTCCTGCAAAACAACCTTATATTTCGCCCGATTTCAGACCTACGTTGAAAGATTCTGCTGTCAGCGCCGAAATAGAGGGGCGACGCGAACCGGCTCTCGAAGACTCACGAAAAAATACTGACACGTCTGTCGAACTGGATGATGACTTCGATCATATGTTTGAAAACGAACTGAGCAACGCAATAAAGAATGAAAAAATAAAACCGTAAGTTTCCCCTATAGTCAACGAACGTCGTTCGTTGATTGGTGTTAAACTGAAAAATTCAAGTCGACATTTTGCTTTTTCTTGAGTTGCAGATTCTTGCGTTGCAGATTTAATATTGCCTCTGGAATGGAAGTTGGCCTGAACTTTCGTGTTCATCGGTTCATGGTTAAATTAAAACGACAACAACTGAGAGGGTATGTGTTGATACGCCCTTCAAGCAATTTGAAAGGTCGGAAGCAAAAGCATTCAATTAAAACACCTGAATTCTGGAGATGAAAACTTTCAGCAATTCAATGCACATGCATCCCGTTCTCGAAATCATTCATCAAGCTTGGTGATGTCAACAATGGGCAAACAAGCAGAATTATGTTTCTCACATCATTAAAATCCGTTAGAGAACGTTTGGCACTGATTGGTCAATTTGAATAATATCGAATACCGTTTTTATCCTAAAAAGCCGGTGAATTGCGTAGCCACCATGATAGGGACCAAATCACTTTCAGAATATGGGGAGGTACGCGCCCGTGGCGGTACGGGCATAATTTACGCTGTTTTGCTATTTAGCCTGTGATTTTGACATGATTTTCCGGAGGTTAAACTTACGATCTCCGGCACTTGATAGGATCAAGCTCAATAAAAAAAAGCCTATGCCAATTTTTGATTTGACATAGGCTTAGATAATCGACTTATTTTATTCGTCTTTATAGACTTTCTCACGTTTTTCATGGCGCTCCTGAGCCTCGATAGAAAGAGTAGCAATCGGACGTGCATCAAGACGTTTAATGCTTATCGGCTCTCCCGTTTCCTCGCAATAACCATAGGTGCCGTCATTAAGCCGTTCCAACGCTGCATCTATTTTTGCGATCAGTTTTCTCTGACGGTCGCGGGCACGCAATTCAATGGCTCTATCTGTTTCCGACGATGCGCGATCAGCCAAATCAGGCTGGTTGGCATTCTCTTCCTGTAGATTTTCGAGCGTTTCTCTCGCTTCGCGTAAAATGTCATTCTTCCAAGCAATAAGCTTCGCCCGAAAATAGACTTTTTGCCTTTCACTCATGAAAGGCTCATCTTCGGTAGGATGATACTCGGCGTTCTGTGTTTCGCTCATAGTCAAAGCCTCCACATGTTGTATGTGCGGCTCTATATATTGTGCAAAAAAATCGAACACAAGACAAAAAATATCTTTTTGACAAAATTTTCAAAACGTTAATACTATATCAAATACTATATTAGTATAAAAGCAAAAAACAAACTCTTCTTTACTAGAAAATTCGGTTACTGTTTTTTCTTATTTATCGAATGAAGAATTCATCACAAAATTTGATTGCGCTTATGCGTCATGGTAACGCTGTAGCTACGACAAAAACCGGAAAAGATGCCGATCGGCCATTATCAGAAAAAGGCGTGCTTGAAGTCGAAAAAATCGGAGAAATACTTGATCGGCAAAATTTCCATCCTGCAACAGTGCTATGTTCTCCGGCATTGCGCACGCGGCAAACACTTTGCGCGCTCCATCTTAATTTAAATATAAAAGCTGAATTTGTTCAACTATTATATCATGGCAGTGCCAAGGATTATGTCTCGGTGACGATTTCGGAACTCCAAAACGGCCTTCCTTTACTTATCATTGGGCACAACCCTTCGATAAGCACTGTCATAGAAAAACTATGCAATACCGACGATATCGAATTATCGCGGCCTTTGATTCTAGGCACAGCGAATGTTGCCTTATTGGAATTCTCCGCAATGTCTCTTGATCAATCATCCGGCATTAGTGACCAATTGTCTGGAAGAGGACATCTCGTGCGCATTCTGAAACCTTGAATATGGTCATCACCTTGCAGAGGTGAACTCTTTACACCATATGCTATACTCGCTGAGTTATTCAAAAAACCCGTTCTAAACAACTTCAGGAAAATTGTTATTTGCCTTCATTGACATCATTAAAAGACGAAGCTGCCA
Source organism: uncultured Bartonella sp. (assembly GCF_946479275.1). Taxonomy (GTDB): domain Bacteria; phylum Pseudomonadota; class Alphaproteobacteria; order Rhizobiales; family Rhizobiaceae; genus Bartonella. The sequence goes on along the minus strand of NZ_CAMLFE010000001.1, from coordinate 167,395 downwards.
TCGCATTTGATACATTAAACGATCGCGCCAAAAGCGTATTTAACCCGACCCTCAAACTTGGTGTTACGGGGCTTTCGGGGGCGGGGAAAACGGTTTTCATTACGTCTTTAATTGAAAATCTGTTGCATTCCGGTCGATTGCCGGTCTTTGAAGTGGTACGGGAAGGAAGGTTGCTTAGTGCTAAACTTGCAGAACAACCTGACAGCAAAATCGCCCGCTTCGAATTTGAAAAGCACATTGATTGTCTGGTCAATAAAAGAAACTGGCCTCAATCCACACGCTCGCTCTCGCAGCTCAGATTGAAATTACAATTTCTCCCGCGCTCGCAAACATTTTCCGGTTTAAAACAAACCAAACTCAATATTGATATTATTGATTATCCGGGAGAATGGTTACTTGATTTGCCGCTTCTTGATAAGAGTTACCGCACTTTTAGTGTCCAATCGATTGAGAGAGCCAATTCTCCTGCTCATAAACACCATGCAAAGGCTTGGCTTGGAGCAATTCAAAGTATCAATTTTTTGAGTGAAGCGAACGAAAAAGATATTGAAACTTTATCTGGTTGCTTCAAAGATTATCTGAAAGCTGCAAAGAATTCGGGGAATATGATTTCAGCTCTTCCACCAGGTCGGTTTTTAATCCCTGGCAGTTTTGAAGGTGCCCCGGTTTTGGCGTTCTCTCCCCTGCCCGATTTAGGCATTGCAGAATTTCCTGAAAATTCGATCGCAAAAGTCATGGAGCAGCGATACGAAGCCTATAAAACTTTTGTTATCAAGCCTTTCTTTCGGGAATATATCGCCAGGCTCGATCGTCAGGTCATTCTTGTTGATTCTCTTGATGCAATTAACGGCGGAAGAGACTCAATCCTGGAGATGCAGAGTGCATTAAGCGAAATCCTTGTCTGTTTTCGTGCAGGTCGCAATCGTTTCTTTAGTAGATTGATAAAACACAAGATCGATCGCATTTTAGTGGCGGCGACGAAGGTTGACTATCTCCACCACGTTGATCACGAGCATCTTGAAAAAATTACCGAACAAATTGTCGATCAAGCTCTGGATAAAGCAAAACTGGATGGTGTCCTGACAGATACACTTGCTGTTGCAGCATTGCGTTCCACAAAGGAGGGGACAAGTGAAAAGCACGGACAGAGCCTCCCTGTTGTCGTTGGTATGCCAATGACAGGCGAAAAAATTGGCGATACAGTTTTTGATGGGAAAACGGAAACCGCGATATTTCCAGGTGATTTGCCTCGATCTTTATCCGAACTCGTCAGTGATAATTTGCACGATCGACTTCAATTTGTTCGTTTTCTGCCACCAAAACTGGAGATGAATTCACCATTTCCGCAAATCCGTCTTGATCGTGCTATGGAATTTCTGTTTGGAGATTATCTTATATGATTGATCGTAAACCTCAGGCAATCAACGACCTCGATTCAATTGCAGAGGAGCAAAATGATCCGTTTCTTGAAGAAGCACTGAACGAGCTCAACGCGCTTGATTATCAAAAGGCCGACACTCCAAATCCGAAAATCACAAGCGGTAAAGTATTTCTATTCGCTGTATTTCTGTTGCTTATTTTAAGTCTCGGACTATGGACGAGTGATCTTATAAATACGCTATTTGAAAAATATGAGTTTGCAGGCTTTATTGCGCTTCTAATTACAATTATCGGGCTGATTGCACTGATGTTCTTTGTCATCGGAGAAGTAAGGGCGATTATGCGTTTGGCTTCTGTTGACAAAATACGACTGAACGCCGAAGAAGCGGCAAAAAAGGATGATATCACCCTCGCCCGTCATTCGGTTGATGAATTGATCCGTTATACTGCGCATAGTCCATATATCACTCAGGGCCAGAAAACGATGCAGTCGCATCGTCAAGATATTATTGATGGCAAAGCGCTTGTTCATCTTGCGGAATACGAGCTCCTCAGACCACTCGATATGGAGGCACGAAAGCTCATTCTCAATTCGGCAAAACGAGTGTCGATTGTCACCGCTGTTAGTCCGCGCGCCATCATTGACCTCGGCTATGTTCTTTATGAAGTGGTCGGTCTCATTCGGCGGCTAGCCACTCTCTACGGTGCACGTCCCGGACGGTTCGGATTGTTTGCACTCATCAAACGAGTGATCTCCCACTTGGCTGTCACCGGAACTCTTGCTGTCGGTGACGGTCTCGTCGAACAATTTATCGGGCAAGGTCTCGCAACACGCCTTTCCGCGAGACTGGGAGAAGGTGTTGTCAACGGCCTCATGACAACGCGCATCGGAATCGCGACGATGGATGCTTTACGGCCATTTCCTTTCGACGGAGAAAAACGCCCGGGAATTAGTGATTTTACTGGCGACCTCATCGGGTTGAACCGGAATAGAACTAAAGAAAATTTGAAAAAAGCATCTTCTTCAAGCGGAAAAGAATAAAGAATTAACCATTTTTTCCCATAATGGCATCTAATGATTACCTCTCATACAGGTTCATATCTTTTCCTTTCTGTGTTGAGTAAAAGGCAGAGTAACGCCATTATGAAAAAAATAGTTTCGGCTTTTGTTGGATTGACTATCGCCTCGTCGGCTTCTGTAACGGCAAGTCGGGCTGCCGACAGTGATGTCGAGTTTTTCCACTCCATCGAAGGAAGCTGGGCCGGCCCCGGAGAGGTTGTTGCTGGAAAATATAAAGGAACAAAATTTACCTGTACTTTTGCCGGCACATCCGAAATTTCCCAAGTCGGAATGACTCTTGACGGCAATTGCCGCGTCGGCGTTTTTTCACAACCTATGAAGGCAACAGTATCGAGAGGCCCTTCGGGCTTTTCCGGCGAATTCAATGACGGCGCAAAAGGTGACGGATTAGACGTCGTTTCCGGCAAGGTCGGAGCAGATAGGATGGTGTTCGGTCTCAACCGCAAACAGTTGAACGGCGCAATGATGGCACGTCTTGAAGATAAAAACTCGATGAACATTACTGTCTCTGTCAAAATTCAGGACGATCTTATTCCTGTCGTCGGAATGAAGCTGAAAAGGACAGGCGACGTACCACGCGATTTTGCTAAAAAGTAAAAAACAAATGAGGTTTAGAGTGCGTGTCGCATTTATATGCTTTGGTCATAGCAATGGTAGTGTGCGATAAGCCCGATCAAGATACATCAGTGCATCAACACCGGCATTTCTTTTCACGGCAACAACTTCCCCGATAAGTACGTAATGGGTAGCATGAACATGCCAGCCAACCAGTTGGCAATCCAGTGCAACCAGTGCATCCGATAAAACCGGCGAACCGGTTTTCAGCGTCTGCCATTTACCATGGGAAAACCGTTCTTGTTGCGTTATCCCCCCGCGGCCTGCAAAAATATCGGACAAATTTCTATGATGTCCGGCTAAAGTGTTAACACAGAATTTTTCGTTTTCGATAAAAATCCTGTTTTCTTCGTGTTGCCGCATGAGACAGACAAGAACGGTTGGTGGATTATCGGACAGAGAACAGCACGCAGAAATCGTAACACCGCGTTTATTCTTGGCTCCGTTGGTTGTGACAATGTGAACTGCACCGGCAAAATGGCTCATCGCGTCGCGATATTCTACCGATGAAACGGTGACTATCGGTTTGTCTGAAGAGATTAAATGTGTCGAATGTTCAGTCATAATTCAAAATTCAAAGCGACCGGTTTGTAATTTTTAGAATTTTCGGTAAAAATTTTCAGTGCATTAGTACGCAACTTTTTCCTAAAATGCTAGCAATCTCGATTAAAATAACTTTGATTATGAGCGCGTTCTTATGTGGATCAGCCGAAAAACGGCTTTTATCTCGGGTAAGCTCCGTGGTAGGAAACACCAGCCAAGGAGATTGATATGTCTTTTCAACAAATAATCGCCCCTTCTATCCTCGCCTCGGACTTTTCACGCCTCGGTCAGGAAATTACCGACGTCGTTGCTGCAGGCGCTGATTGGGTTCATGTTGATGTTATGGACGGTCATTTTGTACCGAATATAACGTTTGGTCCCGATGTTGTGAAAGCAATCCGGCCGGTTACAGAAGCGGTCTTTGATGTTCACCTGATGATTTCTCCCGTTGATACATATCTTGAAAGCTTCGCCAAAGCGGGAGCCGACATTATAACGGTTCACGCAGAATCGACGCCTCATCCCCATCGGTCTTTGCAGGCTATCAGAGCGCTGGGCAAAAAAGCCGGCATTTCGCTTAATCCCGGCACACCGGAAGGTGCGATCGAGTATCTTTTAGATCAGATTGACCTCGTTCTTGTCATGACTGTCAATCCGGGTTTTGGAGGCCAGAGTTTTATTCCTGCAATGATTGAAAAAATCGGAAAACTGCGAGCCATGATCGGCGAACGCCCCATAACATTGGAAGTTGATGGTGGAATCACCGTCGAAACAATTCAAAGCGCTGCTATTGCTGGTGCTAACGCGTTTGTTGCCGGATCTGCAATATTTAAAAACGGCAATAAAGAAATTTATAAATCACGCATTGAAGCCTTGCGCAAAGCAGCAAGAAACTGAACAGAAGGAACTCGATCATGATACCGCGTTATTCCCGTCCTGAAATGGTAGACATCTGGTCGCCAGAAACAAAATACCGCATCTGGTTCGAGATTGAAGCACATGCTTGCACTGCACTTGCCAAAATCGGAGTGATTCCGGAGGAAGCTGCTAAAAATATCTGGGAGAAAGGGAGCAAGGCAAAATTCGATGTTTCCAGAATTCAGGAAATCGAGGCCGTCACAAAGCATGACGTCATCGCATTTCTCACTCATCTTGCCGAATTTGTCGGTCCCGATTCGCGCTTCATTCACCAAGGTATGACATCTTCGGATGTGTTGGATACAACTCTCAATGTCCAGCTGATGAGAGCATCTGATATTCTTATCAAAGATATGGACGGACTTCTTGCGGCTCTCAAAAAACGCGCTTTTGAATTCAAAGATACTGTAATGATCGGCCGGAGCCACGGTATCCATGCCGAACCAACGACTTTCGGCCTCAAGCTTGCTTTTGCATATGCAGAATTTTCACGCTGTCGCGCCCGTCTCGTTTCGGCAAAGGAAGAAGTTTCAACCTGTGCAATTTCGGGGGCTGTTGGAACTTTTGCAAATATCGATCCGCGTGTCGAAGCTTATGTGTCCAAGCAGCTCGGTATGCGTCCGGAACCGATTTCGACGCAGATCATCCCGCGCGACAGACATGCAATGTTTTTTGCAACTCTTGCGGTTATCGCATCGTCTATTGAACGTTTGTCGATTGAAATTCGCCACCTCCAACGAACAGAAGTCCTTGAAGCTGAAGAATATTTTTCTCCGGGGCAAAAAGGTTCTTCTGCGATGCCGCATAAACGCAATCCGGTTTTAAGCGAAAACCTTACAGGGCTGTCGCGTATGATACGGTCTTTTGCTATTCCAGCTATGGAAGATGTCGCCTTATGGCACGAGCGCGATATTTCGCATTCGTCGGTGGAGCGTTTTATTGGTCCTGATGCAACAATCACTCTTGATTTCGCGTTGGCACGGCTTACTTCGGTTATTGATAAGCTCCTTGTCTATCCCGAAAATATGATGAAAAATTTGAACAAGTTCCATGGATTGGTCAACTCGCAACGGGTGCTTCTGGCTTTGACACAAAAAGGGATCAGTCGCGAAGATGCCTACCGGATTGTACAACGCAATGCGATGCAAGTTTGGGAACACGGCAAGGATTTCCTTCAGGAGCTGTTAGCTGATCCGGATGTTCGACGCGTTTTGAGTGAAGAAGAAATTCGTGAAAAATTCGATCTCGGCTATCATACGAAATATGTTGATACTATCTTTCACCGTGTATTCGGGTAAGACGGTTCAAATAAGACAATAATCTACATGTTGATCGACATAAGGTTTGATCAACATGTTACATGTTATTAACGCTGATGTCGCATTGGCTTGTTGCACGAACGGGTTGTAAGCTTTCGTTTACCGGAAGATCTTAAACAGGCAGTCGAGAGGTTTATTGATGAAGGCAAATCAGGTTGATATCCTTATTGTCCCGGGCTATCAGGGATCGGGTCCCGATCACTGGCAAACACGGTGGGAACAAAAGCTTTCGACGGCCCATCGGGTGGAACAAGCCGAATGGTCTAAACCTGTTCGGGAAGACTGGACGCGAGAACTCATCAAGGAAGTAGAGGCCGCCGAAAAACCTGTTGTCATTGTTGCCCATTCGCTCGGCGTACCAACATTTATTCTGTCAGTGCCGTTTCTTGGTAAAAAGGTGCGTGGTGCGTTCCTTGTTGCACCGCCCGACGTATCAAACCCGAATATTCGTCCTAAGCATCTCATGACGTTTGGCCCCTACCCGCGCAGCCGTCTGCCATTTCCGTCAATTGTCATTGCCAGTCGCAATGATGAATATTGCAAGTTTTCTGTTGCTGAAAAGATTGCAGAAGATTGGGGCTCTCTATTTATTGATACTGGCGAAGCAGGCCACATCAATGCGGCCTCGGGCTACGGTCCATGGCCAGAAGGGCTTATGGTGTTTTCGCATTTTCTAGCAAAGCTTTAAGTTATCAAAAAACCGCCTCGGATAAATTGACAGGGCGGTTCGACTGCGAGAATTTCAATATAGATTTATCAGCTGTTTTTAACGCGTTCGATAGATTCCCTGAGAAGCTGAGCCATTTTATTGCGCAACTTGCTTTCATCAATTGCAACATTGGACGCATGAAAGTCATGGACAATTTTTTGAACGACAGCTTCTTCATTACCGCGCTGGAACGATGCGTTCACAACTTCTTTGGCATATTCGTCGGCTGCTTCACCGGTTTTTCCCAGACAGTCGGCGGCCCAAAGGCCGATCATACGATTGGAAAGGGCATTGGCTTTGAAACGAAGTTCCTCATCGATCATATACTTCTGTTCGAAAGCGTCCGCACGCTCTTTCATCCCGTCCATGAGAATCTCTCCTAATTTTTGCCATGATCCGGCTTACGCGCATGTTCTTGCAACATTTAATTGATGTTAGCAATAGTATACCTGAAATTAACTTGTATCAAAATTGGAAATTTTGGTGTCTATCACGTGGAAATGATTGTGGAATCCCACGAATTGCGTTAGGGAAGCATCAAGCTAATTTATCAGCTTTAATTAAGGAAAAAGCCATGAACCGTCGTCACCGCATTTATGAAGGTAAAGCCAAGATTTTGTATGAAGGGCCGGAACCAGGGACATATATCCAGTTTTTCAAGGATGATGCTACTGCTTTCAATGCGAAAAAGCATGAAGTCATTGACGGTAAAGGCGTTTTGAATAACCGCATTTCCGAGTATATATTTACGCAGCTTGCACGTATCGGCATTCCAACCCATTTCATCAAACGCGTTAACATGCGCGAGCAGCTCATCAAAGCTGTGGATATGGTTCCTCTGGAAGTCGTTGTGCGCAATGTTGCTGCCGGCTCTATATCGAAACGTCTTGGCATTGAGGAAGGAACACCCCTCCCCCAATCAATCATCGAGTTCTATTATAAAAAAGACAAGCTTGATGACCCAATGGTATCTGAAGAGCACATTACAGCGTTTGGCTGGGCAACCCCTGCAGAACTCGAAGACATTATGCAATTGTCGATACGAATTAACGATTTTCTGACTGGCCTTTTTGTCGGCGTTGGTATTGAACTTATCGACTTCAAGATGGAGTTTGGCCGTTTATGGGAAGGCGATGTCATGCATATCGTATTGGCAGACGAAATATCGCCTGACTCGTCGCGGCTGTGGGATATCAACACCAAAGAAAAAATGGATAAAGACAGATTTCGCCGTGATATGGGCGGCTTGATTGAAGCCTATCAGGAGGTTGCAAAACGTCTTGGAATCATAAATGAGAATGAGCAATCGCGGCCGAACGGTCCCGTTCTTGTAAAATAATTCGTCGGGCGGCTTTTTAAGCCGCCTTACCTTTTTGGCAAAAATGCAGGATTAAATCATGAAAGCGCGTGTAACCGTCACTCTCAAGGCTGGTGTTCTTGATCCTCAAGGTAAAGCAATTGTCGGCGCATTGGACAGCCTTAATTTCAAGGGTGTCGAATCTGTTAGACAAGGGAAGGTCTTTGATATCGTATTGGGTGACCTTACTGAAGACGAGGCAAAAAAACAGCTCGAAGAAATGTGCGAACAATTGCTCGCCAATACAGTTATCGAAAATTACCAGATAGAACTTTTATAAACGGAAACGGATGGCGTGATGAAAACTGCAGTAATCCAGTTACCGGGACTGAATCGTGACCGTGACATGGTTGACGCACTGCGTCTGATAACCGGCGTAGAGCCACTCAAAATCTGGCAAACAGAAACAACTATACCAAATGTCGATCTCATCGTGATCCCCGGCGGTTTTTCTTACGGAGATTATTTGCGGTGTGGAGCGATCGCAGCAAGAATGCCGGTTATGAAAGCTGTATGTAAACAAGCCGAACGGGGAACAAATATTATCGGTGTCTGCAACGGTTTCCAGATTCTGGTGGAGGCCGGACTCCTTCCCGGTGTATTGATGAGGAATGCTTCGTTGCGGTTTGCCTGCCGCGAAATAAAGTTGCAAATTGTCAATGAAAAGACAGCGTTTTCGAGAGCTTACCATAAAAACGAGATCATTCGTTGTCCGGTCGCCCATCAGGACGGCAACTATTATGCCGACAAAAATACGATAGACCGGCTGGAAGGAAATGGACAGGTCGTATTCCGATACGCCGAAGGCACAAATCCGAACGGATCGATTAATGACATTGCGGGTATCGTAAATGAAAAGGGTAACATCCTCGGCATGATGCCTCACCCCGAAGACCTAGTAGAGCCCGCTCATGGCGGCACGGACGGTAAAAGGCTTTTTGCCGGTGCATTAGGAATAGCAGCATGAAAATTCAAAAGATAACGACTTGTTCGGTTTTATCACTAATCTTGGGGCTTTATGCCTGCACTCAAAAAACCGGTCCCGGAAATATTGAGCTGGCAAGCGGCGAGCCTGCACTCAAAACAATGGAACGTGTCGCTTTAACAGCCAACCGTTGCTGGTTCAAATCCGACAAGGCAGAATTCAAACGTTATGGTTTTGAACCTGAACTCCAGTCCTATTCCGGTCGCCCGCGCATGCTCATTGTTCCAAAGAACACCCCAGGTGGCAAGCCGATATTGGTGGTTGAAGCCGAAGGCAATCCAGCAAAAGTTTCGGTTTACGGTCCGCTCATGGCAACGCCACAAGGCAACGCAATCGGCGAGGATGTCGATCGTTGGGTCAAAGGCGACAACGAGTGCTGACAATAATCCACTTTTTCAAATTGAATTCGAAGTTGTTTGATGGAGCCAATCAATGAGCGTGAAAAACGACATTGCCATTACGCCGGCAATTATTGCTGCCCACGGATTAAAGCCCGATGAATATGCACGCATTCTTGAGCTCGTCGGTCGTGAGCCGACTTTTACCGAACTCGGGATTTTCTCGGCCATGTGGAACGAACATTGCTCTTATAAATCGTCCAAGAAATGGCTCCGCACACTACCGACCAAAGGAGATTGCGTTATTCAGGGGCCTGGCGAGAATGCAGGTATTGTAGATATCGGCGATGGTGAGTGTGTGGTTTTCAAGATGGAAAGCCATAATCACCCCTCTTACATCGAGCCTTATCAGGGTGCAGCCACAGGCGTTGGTGGTATTTTGAGAGACGTATTTACGATGGGTGCCCGACCTGTCGCGGCAATGAATGCATTGCGTTTCGGTGCTCCCGAGCATCCACGCACAAGACATCTCGTTTCCGGCGTTGTCTCCGGTGTTGGTGGGTACGGAAACGCGTTCGGCGTTCCGACCGTAGCCGGTGAAGTTAATTTCGACAAAAGCTATAATGGCAATATTTTGGTCAACGCGTTTGCTGCCGGAATTGCAAAGACCAATGCACTTTTTTATTCAAAAGCGGAAGGAGTTGGCCTTCCAGTCGTATATCTCGGTGCCAAGACCGGTCGTGATGGCGTTGGCGGAGCCACTATGGCTTCCGCTGAATTTGATGACACAATCGGTGAAAAACGTCCTACCGTCCAGGTCGGTGACCCGTTTACTGAAAAATGTCTGTTGGAAGCCTGCCTTGAACTTATGGCTTCCGGCGCTGTTATAGCGATTCAGGATATGGGTGCAGCAGGACTTACTTGCTCTGCCGTTGAAATGGGTGCAAAAGGCGATCTTGGTATCGAACTTGATCTTGATCGCGTTCCCGTTCGCGAAACCAACATGTCAGCTTATGAAATGATGCTTTCGGAAAGTCAGGAACGTATGCTGATGATATTGAAGCCGGAGCTTGAAAAAGAGGCTGCCGCGATCTTCAAGAAATGGGGTCTCGATTTTGCTATTGTCGGAAAAACGACCGACGATTTACGGTTTCGTGTCCTTCAGCATGGCAAGGAAGTCGCTAATCTGCCTATCAAGAAATTAGGCGACGAAGCGCCGGAATATGACCGTCCATGGGTCAAGCCGCAAGAAGCTTCACCCGTCAAGTTGGAAAATATTAAAGAGGTTAATCTTCAGGATGCATTGCTCAAACTTGTCGGCTCGGCCGATCAAAGTTCACGGCGTTGGGTCTATGAACAATATGACACTCTTATTCAGGGAAATAGTCTTGTGCGTCCCGGTGGTGATGCAGGTGTTATTCGTGTCGAGGGAAATCCCCATAAAGCGCTTGCATTCTCTTCCGATGTGACACCGCGATATTGTCAGGCGGATCCCTTTGAAGGAGGTAAACAGGCTGTAGCAGAATGTTGGCGCAACCTTTGTGCAACGGGTGCAAAGCCACTTGCCTGTAGTGATAATCTTAACTTCGGCAATCCCGAAAAGCCTGAAATTATGGGTCAGCTTGTTTATGCCATCAAAGGTATCAGCGAAGCTTGCAAAGCTCTCGATTTTCCGATCGTATCGGGAAATGTATCACTTTATAATGAAACCAATGGCGAAGGGATATTGCCGACCCCCACAATGGCCGGCGTTGGGCTTATCAATGACTGGCAGAATATGGCGAAAATTGATGGTATGAAAGACAATGATACCATTCTTCTCGTTGGCAGCTGTGGTTCTCATCTTGGACAATCAATATATTTACGCGATGTTCTTGATATGGAACAAGGTACGCCTCCCCATGTTGATCTTGAAAAAGAAAAGGCCAATGGTAATTTCATAAGAAATCTGATAGAAAATAAAGAAGTTAATGCTTGTCATGATCTTTCTGACGGTGGCTTGGCAATCGCGTTGGCAGAGATGGTTATCAAATCCCGCCGCGGTGTGAAGATTGCATTGACTGGGAAAACACCGGCTCACGCCGAACTCTTCGGAGAAGATCAGGCACGCTATCTCATTACTGTTAACAGTGAAAAACTTGGAAAAGTTAAGAAACAAGCGGAAAAAGCAGGTATTGAACTTGCTGAGTTGGGAACAGTAAGTGGCGACAACCTTTTCGTTGAAGGGCAGATAAAACTTTCTGTCAAACAACTTGAAAATGCCTACGAAAGCTGGTTTCCCGATTTTATGGAAAATAAATAACAGAACTTCGATTACAAACCTGGCTTGTGCTATTCTTGAAGCCCGAAAATATAGGAGATGCATCATGGCAATGGACGCACATGAGATTGAAAAGCTCATTCGTGATGGTATTCCCGATGCCAAAGTGACAATCCGCGATCTCGCCGGTGATGGAGAACATTATGCAGCCGAGGTTGTTGCGGAAAGCTTCCGCGGCAAAAATCGTGTCCAACAGCACCAGATGGTCTACAATGCTTTGAAAGGCAATATGGGAGGCGTTCTCCATGCCCTTGCCCTGCAGACCAGTGTGCCGGATTGAACAGCATCGGTATGAAGGGACTTGTTTCACTTCTACTTTAACCATACATATAGTTCGATTTTTCGACAGCCTTACAAGGCTTAGACGGAAGGAAAAGAAATGACCGCTGCACGTGATTTTATTGATAATGAAGTCAAGTCCAATGACATCGTGCTTTTTATGAAAGGTACACCGGGTTTTCCGCAATGCGGATTTTCCGGACAGGTTGTCCAGATTCTGGATTATCTTGGGCTTGATTACAAAGGTGTCAATGTGCTGACATCCGACGAACTGCGTCAGGCTATTAAAGATTATTCAAACTGGCCAACGATTCCGCAACTCTATGTTAAAGGCGAATTTGTCGGCGGCTGTGATATTATTCGGGAAATGTTCCAGAACGGAGAATTGCAGAATTTTCTTGAAGAGAAAGGCATAGCTGTTAAAACTGCGTGAAATCACGTTAGGACTATTGCAGTTTAATCATTGTGCCGGTCTTAAAGATCGGCACTTTTGTTATAGGGAACTCATGTCACATCATTTGAGCGAACGGCAGCATATAGATGCGGTAAAAGCTACTCTCGGCTATAAAGAATTTATTGTCATGATTGCAACACTCATGGCAACCAATGCGATAGCCATTGACATCATGTTGCCTGCGATGAGTGATATGTCGCTAAGCCTGAAAATGTCAGGCCGGAACGATCAGCATTATATTATTTTTTCCTACCTTGTCGGCTTTGGTTTATCGCAATTGTTGTTTGGTCCCATAAGTGACCGCTATGGCCGCCGTAAACCCATTATTGCCGGTTTGATATTCTATTCACTCTCTTCTGCCGCATGCGCATTCGCCCCGAATTTCGGATGGCTACTGGCTTTGCGCGCGATTCAAGGAATCGGTGCAGCTGCAACCCGTGTCCTCACCATTTCAATCGTGCGGGATATTTACGGCGGTCGTCAAATGGCAGAGGTTATGTCCATTGTCATGATGGTCTTTATGATTGTGCCGGTCGTTGCCCCTGCAGTTGGTCAGGCCATTATGTTTTTTGGCCATTGGCAACTCATCTTTCTATTTATGGCAGTCGCCGGAATACTCATCGCAATCTGGGTTTATTTTCGTCTTCCCGAAACTTTATATGAAGAGCGTCCGCTTACATTTTCTTCTGTTGGAGAAAGTCTTTGGATGGTTGTCTCGAACCGCGTATCGCTTTGCTATACATTGGCGTTCTCGCTCGTTCTTGGCGGTCTTTTCTGTACTCTTAATACATCGCAACAGATTTATGATGGTATATATCATTTGGGCCCCTGGTTTCCGGCCGCTTTCGCGCTTGTTGCAGCGTTTCAGGCGCTTTCTTCATTTCTGAATTCCCTGTTTGTGGGTCGTTTCGGCATGCGTAAAATTTCGCATACATTGCTACTTATTTTCTGCATCGCTTCATTAATCTGGTTTATTGGCTCGATATATGAGGGAGGTTCTACTCCATTCAGTTATTTCATGCTGTTACTTGTCATCATTATGTTTTCTTATGGCGGGCTTGGTGCCAATTTTAATTCCCTCGCTATGGAACCGCTCGGCAAGGTCGCAGGTACTGCCTCTTCTGTATTCGGCTTTTTACAAACAATCATCGGCGCCGGATTGGGATTCATTATTGCCCAACAGTTTGATGGCACGACTATCCCGATTGCAGGTGGTTTTTTCCTTCTCTCATGTGGGTCAATTATGTTGATCCTTGTCGCCGAAAAGGGAAAGTTGTTCTCGGGACACCATCATGCGTCCCATGTGTCGTTTATAAAAACAGATGATAAATGATGGTCATCCAATCATTTTATGTCTTTCAAGATTAATTTTCCGGACCGGGTTCCACCCATATTCTTGATATGACTTAATCTAAAAGACGTTTAATGAACCAATTTTTGTCGCTGGAACGTCTTTCATCATCCATCAATTTACGTCCACTTCTAATCGGAATTGGATGCAAACTGTCATTATTCGAATCTGTTAACTTGCGACAAGCGAACTATCTGTTTCTCAGGCAAAAGTGTTTTATTCAAAAGGCACTGAAATCAAAGAGATTTTTATCCAATAGATGACTTGGACGAACATTCGTCAAAGCATGGATCATCGTATCTTTCCGACCTGGCATTTTCGCTTCGATGTCATTCAGCATTTTTTTCATTGCGTTGCGCTGAAGACCATCCTGACTACCACAAAGGTTACAAGGAATAATCGGAAAACGCATAGCTTCGGCGAATTTGGCGAGGTCTTCTTCTGCCGCGTAAACAAGCGGGCGCAAAACCTGCATATCCCCTTCATCATTGACGAGCTTGCCCGGCATCGCTGCTAATCGACCACCATGAAACAGATTCATGAAAAATGTTTCCAGCACATCATCACGATGGTGCCCAAGAACTAAAGCTGAACATCCTTCTTCGCGTGCAATCCGGTAGAGATTACCGCGGCGCAAGCGTGAACAAAGAGAACAATAGGTTTGTGTATTATCCAGTTTTTCGGTGACTATCGAATATGTATCCTGATATTCAATCCGGTAAGGGATCTCATAATGGTTTAAAAAATCCGGCAATACATTTTTTGGAAAACCAGGTTGACCTTGGTCAAGATTGCAGGCCAAAATATCTACTGGCAGTAAACCGCGCCACTTCAAATCGAGAAGTAAAGCAAGGAGGCCATAGGAATCCTTGCCACCTGACACGGCAACAAGCCATTTCTGCCCCTGTTTAACCATTGAAAAATCATCCAATGCTTGACGCATATGCCGCAGCAAACGTTTTCTCAGTTTATTGAATTCGACTGTTGAAGGTGCGTCACGAAATAGCGGATGGCAACCATCTACAGCATCGTCGATATCATTCAGCTCGGCCATCTCACCTTCCTTCAAAATAAGCCGTAAAACGAAAACAGGGAGCCAATGGGCTCCCTGCTTGAACAGATTATCTGATTCACGATTAACGTGAATAAAATTCGACAACCAGATTCGGTTCCATCTGTACTGCATATGGAACATCGGCAAAAGCCGGAATACGTGTATAGGTTGCTTTCATCTTGGTGTGATCTGCTTCGATGTAATCCGGAACATCGCGCTCTGGCAATTGCGTTGCTTCAAGAACGAGTGCCAATTGCTTCGACTTTTCACGAACTTCAATCACATCACCGGGCTTGCAACGGTAGGACTGGATATTGGTACGACGACCATTTACATTCACATGACCATGATTGATGAACTGACGTGCAGCAAAAATTGTCGGAACGAACTTTGCACGATAAACGATTGCATCAAGACGTGATTCGAGAAGACCGATCAGATTTTCGCCGGTATCACCACGACGACGACCTGCTTCTTCATAGATACGGTGGAACTGTTTTTCCGAAATATCGCCATAGAAACCTTTAAGCTTCTGCTTGGCACGTAATTGAGTTCCATAGTCGGAAAGCTTACCTTTACGACGCTGACCATGCTGACCCGGGCCATATTCACGACGGTTAACCGGTGATTTGGGACGTCCCCAGATATTTTCGCCCATACGGCGGTCAATTTTATATTTGGTAGTTTCGCGCTTGCTCATCGCATTTCCTTAAAATAGAATAAAAGGCAAGTTATTGCCTCGGGGAAACGCGCCCTCCTCTGCCCATGATAATTCACGAACTGACAGGACAAATCGCGCACGCTTTGCGCAAATGTCCACGGGACACGTCGGTTAAAGCTTTATCGTCAACCGAAAAAACTTGTGGGCTTCTTTAATTAAATTAACGGCTGAAGTCAAGCGGACAGACCGGTATCCGCCTAAAAATGGCTCCTATTTCCTGCGAATTTTGATGCTATACAAAGAGAAGTCAGTAATTTTTGTTTCAAAAACAATTTTACGCTCGAGAAATGCGCTTGAATGCAGCTTAAAACGTTCGCGCCGGTTCACCTGCCAACGTAAATTAACTGCAACCAATTAGCCCCGTTGATACGTTTTCAATTTTTATCGGAGCCGGTTTTAACGGATACGACCTTGTACTTTATTCCTCCATTCAATGCGGCGCAAAACTGTGCATTAGTGCGATTTTGGAAGTCGCAGTTCACTCTTGGCCAAGCGGCGTCAAACGCAAACCAAATCCATGAAGCAATCTGTTTGTCGCATAATCGGTTCTGCCCGAAGTAAAGTGTGCAAGATCCAGATGTTCTGTAAGGGTCTGCACTTGGTCGGCATCCGGCAACAGAGATAATGCGCGTTTTGCTACAGCTTCTGCCGGATCTATCCAGTCAACCGGCCACTTAGCATTTTTTCGGAACAAATTGACTAAAAACGGATAATGCGTGCAGGCAAGCACAACAATATCTGTATGATGACCGTCTTTTTCTACAAAGCACGGCGCTATCTCTTCCTTCAGAGACGCCCGATCAACCGGCTTTCTTCTTAAGTAATCTTCTGCAAAGCCGGCAAGTTTAGCACTTCCAACCAGTCTGACGTGACATTTCGATGCAAAAGACGAGATGAGGTCATGCGTATAGGCGCGTTTGACAGTTCCGGGTGTCGCCAACACCGATATCAAACCCGAACGGGTCTGTTCAGCGGCCGGTTTGATTGCAGGAACTGTACCGATAAACGGCACCTTCGGATGAGCGCGACGCAAATCTTTTAAAACCAATGTCGATGCAGTATTGCACGCAACAATGCATAGAACCGGATGATAAAGGTCAAGCAGTTTGGCAAACAGTTCAATGATGTGGGCTTTGAGTGCTTCTTCTTCCCAGTTCCCGTAAGGAAAAGCAGCGTCATCAGCAACATAGATAAATTTGCGATCGGGAATAAAAATACGCGTCTCACGTAAAACCGTAAGACCGCCGATGCCACTATCAAAAAACAGTATAGGCTGCTCAGTCATCTTTTTTATCATTATCCTTCGCACGTTTACGGTGATCGGGCGCCCCCGCGCCGCGTGGCAATTTCGGTGAAAAATGATCCAGCGACGCCACAACACCGCGCAGCAAGCGAACTTCCGGCTCGCTAAAAGCTGCACGTGTCAAAACCGACCGCAAGTTTTCTGCCATGATTTCCTTGCGCTCTTTCGGACGAAAATAGCCACGAACATCCAAAGCCTCTTCCAATTGGTCAAAAAGGCCATAAAGGGTCGCTTTATGCGCCGGTTCCATCTCATCATTACGAAAAGCTGTATCGGTTTGTTTTTCGAGACCGGATTTCATCCATTCGTACGACATAAGCAAAACCGCTTGTGCAATATTAAGAGAGGCAAATGCCGGATTAACAGGAAAAGTTACAATTTCATCCGACAAGCTGATCTCTTCATTATTCAGGCCCCACCTTTCACGACCGAAAAGTATAGCCGTCCGCTCTCCCGACGACTCTCTCATTCTTAACGTTCCGGCAGCTTCTACCGCACTTCTTACCGGTTTGAAACCGTCGCGTTCACGGGCAGTCGTGGCAAAGACGAAATTGATATCCGAAATGGCCTCTCTCAACGTATCATAAACCCGCGCGCCATTAATTATGTGATCGGCCTTACTTGCAGTTGCTATGGCTTTATCGTTCGGGAATTCTTCGCGTGGATGAACAAGGCGCAATTCCGACAAACCGAAATTGGCCATGGCACGTGCCACCATGCCGATATTTTCCGGCAATTGTGGCTCGACCAATACGATGACGGGGCCACCTGTCATATTCTCTCTTTTTCTATCTGTTCCAGCCATTCTATTCACTTCTCTGGTTTTGATGCCTTTTAATGCGTCTTTCAAGGAACCTCAACCAAACATTAACTCTAATTCCCAAAAGAACCAGAAATTGCCTTTTTCATGCCTAAATCCGGTCATCTTTGCGATTGATATAAACTTCACAAAGCCTGTTCTAAGGGGGTTCACGGAAAATGAATATCGAACTTAAGACCACAATTACTCTTATGGCAGTCGCAATTGTCACGACGATTATGGTTTTTTGTGCAAATATGACAATCAGCGATCTTTTGGCTGCGCTCTGATTTCGCTGACTATGTCTCGTCGTAATGTCGAAGCAGCTTGTCGTCTTGAGGCTCGTCACTTTACTGATCGGTTCTGTGCCCCGTCGCTATTATGTGTCCTCGCGCCATTAAACGCCTTATCATGAGCTTCATCTGAGGGAAAATAGGGCCGAAAAAGAGAGGTGCATGGGTTCGCTTCGCATTCAGAAGCCGGCTATCGAGACACAATACACTCCATCGCCTCCTTGCCGCGTCTGGTTTTTATCTGGATTGATTTTTGATCTATTTCAATTACCTAAACAGAATCGCGTTTTCTCTGAATATCTGATTTCTTAATCTTTGCGTGGCTGGCTGTTGAAGAGAAAACGATATTTCAAGTTCATGATAAGAAAAAATGCCCATAGCCGGACAAAATCCCGTACGGGTCAAAAATGCGTTATTCTGCATTCAATCCGCAATTCCAACCGATAAATATCGTGCAATCGGTTCCATCACCGGTTATGCTCTTTGCGATTCAATGGGAAGATGATAATTTGAATGTGCCTTCTTCAGGAATTCACACTACATTGGTTCCGTTGGAAGCAGGAACTGAAAGTTGGCCAATGGAATATATATATATGGATATTCCGAATACGTAAAATTGTTAAACGTGTGGTCGATATTAAAAGATAGAAACAGTTAGGCAAATGGTTAGTTACGTCAATTATAAAGATGCACCGGTGAAATACACCGGACAAATTCGTATTTACGATGAAGAAGCTTTTGTAGGAATGCGCAAGATCGGCCGGATAGCAGCGGAATGTCTCGATGCATTGGTCGATATTATCAAACCCGGCGTGACGACTCAGGAAATTGACGATTTCGTTTTTGCTTACGGAGCAGATCGGGATGCCCTGCCCGCAGATCTCAACTATCGCGGTTACAGCAAATCTTGTTGCACATCAATCAATCACGTTGTTTGCCACGGAATTCCGGAAAATAAGCAGCTTCATGCCGGTGATATTGTCAATGTCGATGTCACATTCATAAAAGATGGCTGGCACGGCGACACCAGTCGTATGTATCCGGTAGGCCCATTGAAAAGAGCTTCCGAACGGTTACTTGAAGTCACACATGAATCTCTCATGCGTGGCATCGCCGCGGTTAAACCCGGTGCCACAGTTGGTGATATTGGTGCTGCAATCCAGCGTTATGCGGAATCGGAACGTTGTTCTGTCGTACGTGATTTTTGTGGCCACGGTGTTGGGCTTATATTCCATGATGCTCCCAACATCCTCCACTATGGAAAACCTGGTGAAGGACCGGAATTGCGCGAGGGAATGATGTTTACAATCGAGCCCATGATCAATCTCGAAAAACCGGGTGTAAAAATACTCAATGATGGATGGACTGCCGTAACAAGAGATCGTTCGCTATCGGCGCAATATGAGCACACAATGGCTGTTACAAAAAATGGTTGCGAGATATTCACACTTTCGCAAAACAATACTTTTTATGTACCGGTAACCGGAGCATAAAAAGGCGTCTCCACCATGGGAAAAAATACGGATAACGATGAATTTGCCGAAAAAGCAATAGCGGCTTTATTATCCGGTTCCCATCAGGATAAAGCGAAAGCAACCACCGAAATTCCGTCAGCTAATAAAAGAGTTTCAACTGCTGACACAAAGGGACATCGGGAACGCTTGAGACAACGTTATTTTGATACAAAAGGCGTCGGTTTTCCTGATTATGAATATCTGGAACTACTATTGTTCCGCTCTATCCCTCGCGCCGACACAAAACCTTTGGCCAAAGCGTTGCTAAACCGCTTTGGCAATCTTGCTGATGTACTCGGCGCAGACATCAATCTTCTGCAAGAAGTTCAAGGGTGTGGTCCGACTGTGGCGCGCGACCTTAAGATACTTGCAGGCATCAGCGAACGTGTAAACCGTGCTGAACTTCACAAACGTGATATTTTTTCGTCTTGGGACAAAGTTTTGGCCTATTGTAAAGCTGCTCTTGCCCACGAAACACGAGAGCAATTCCGTGTGCTTTTTCTGGATAAAAAAAACGGCCTTATTGCCGATGAAATCCAGCAAGTCGGTACGGTGGATCACACGCCCGTCTATCCAAGGGAAGTTGTGAAACGCGCTTTGCAGCTTTCTGCCAGTGCACTTATCCTCGTCCACAACCATCCTTCAGGTGATCCAACGCCATCACGCGACGATGTTTCTATGACTCATGTAATCAAAGATGTTGCCAACGCTTTAGGAATTATTGTTCACGACCATATCATCATAGCCCGTAACGGATATACAAGCTTCAGGGCACAAAAGTTACTTTAGCCCCGATAATAAAGATCACATCAGCTAGACAATACAAAAGGCCGCTAATTGCTTAGCGACCTTTCCGGTCACAACCGGATATTGAATAGTAAAAGCAAAAAGTTAAGACTCTCGACTATTCGTCAAGGTCGATATCAAGAATTGCCATTGAAAAATTATAAGACAATTCACCTTCATCCTCGTCGCGATAAATTACGCCGAGAAATTCATCATCAAGGTAAACCTCGCAAGAATCATCCTTACGTGGTCTGGGTTTTACTTGCAGTGACTGGTTTTGAAATTTGCGCTTAAAGTAGCCATCAAGTTTCTTGATTTCATCCGGCTTCACAGCGTTCTCCTAAAATTGCAACGGTTAAACAAACTGCCAGATAAGGCGCGACCCAACATCTGTAAAGACATTGGCTCGTTATTTCACTCATTAATTGATTGGTCCATGCTTAATGCCGGCTCTCGATCTTCTATCTTTCCAACCACTTTTGCAGGAACACCGGCAACAGTAGTATAAGCTCCAACAGGTTTGAGTACAACCGAACAAGCTGCAATCTTTGCGCAATCGCCCACGGTTATGTTGCCGAGCACTTTGGCACCGGCACCAATCAGTACCCCATGACCGATCTTCGGGTGACGATCACCGGATTCTTTGCCCGTTCCACCTAACGTGACATCTTGCAATATGGAGACGTTATCACCAACAACAGCGGTTTCGCCGACAACAAGTCCTGTCGCATGATCAAGGAAAATACCTTTTCCAAGGCGGGCTGCCGGATGAATGTCTGTTTGGAAAATACTGGATGAACGCCCTTGCAAAAATAATGCAAGGTCTCTTCTGCCTTTAAGCCACAGATTATGCGCAAAACGGTGGGACTGGATTGCCAAAAAGCCTTTCAGATAAAGAACGGGTTCAATGAAACGATTACATGCAGGATCACGATGAAAAACCGCGGATATGTCTCGGGCAATGGTTCCTTCCAGATCCTTTATACCATCAATCTGTTCGTTAAAGATTTGAGTGAGTATCTCTTCGTTGAGTTCCCGCGTCCAGAGCCGTGCCGCCACACGACCGGCAATCATTTCAGAAAGGGTTTGATGATCAAGAATTGCGTGCTGGAAAAATACACTCAATGCAGGATCCTGTTCCTGTGCTTCCATTGCTTCTTGTTTGAGAGTGTCAAGAAGCAAGGAGGGTTCAATCGCTTCACCCTTTTGTTCACAGCGCGGCAATTTTATTCCCTTTCCCTGTATTCAGGATGAAAAAATCCGGCATTGACATCATCCTCAGCATAAACGCAATCAAGGTAGACTAATTGGATGCTTTGTTAGAAAGCTAATAACACCTTTTTTATAGACCGGATCGCCAACAGCCAGCATATGATCACGATTTGGAATAATCAATGCTTCACCATGCGGTAACAATGCCACGAGCGGCTCCGCATCTCCCGATATTTCATCCAATGTACCTACAGCAACCAAGGCGGGCTGTGTTATTGAATGAACCTGAGCTGCTGTCAGTTCCTGTTTCGATGTAATGACACATGCTGCAAGTGCCTTGCGGTCACTTTTTGTTCTGTCGGCAAAAGTTCTGAACATCAAGCCACGTTTGTTAGTAATTTTAGAGACATCATCTGCAAGAAGAGCTTCAGCAACAGGCTCCCAATTTCCTGCTCCTGTAATCATACCAATCCCCAGCCCTCCGAATATCGCGCTATTCACATAATCAGGATAAAGGATCGACATATAGGCAGTTATTCTGGCTCCCATTGAATATCCCATAACCTGGGCTTTTTTAATACCGAGATAGTCAAGCAACGCAACCGCATCACCAGCCATTGCCTGGGGCGTGTAAACCTTGGGGTCGTGGCTCTTATCAGAAAAACCATGGCCACGATTATCTATAGCAATCACACGATAGCCGGCTTCGTTCAATGCACGAAACCACCCCGGTGCATACCAGTTTACATAGGATGAGGAAGCAAAGCCGTGGATTAATAAGACAGGATCCCCGTTGCCTTCTTCCCGATAGGCAAGTTTGAAACCGTCATGATTGAAATATTGAACGTCCTCTGCACTCATTTCTAATCCACCTTACATCCACCACATATTGCAGGATGAAAAACCCTATTGCCAATTTTGATCCTGTTTTTTTGCACGTCACCAGCATTCACTTCAATTGTAAAGGCTGCGAATACGTGTGAAGAAACAATTTTAGTTGAGTAAGGTATTGTGTTTTCGGTAATGGACTGGATTATGCCGTTTTCGTCCAGAAAAAGCATATCAAGAGGAAGAGGTGTGTTAGCCATCCACATTGTAACGATGCGTTTTTCTGGAAAAACAAACAACATAGCACGGTTAGCCGGAAAATCGGTCCGATACATCAAACCGGATTCATTTTGTTCTGCTGTTTTTGCAACCTCTACATCATAAGAAATTTTTCCGGTCTCGTTGATGATAACGAGGGGAGCCGGATCAACCGGTAACCGCATAGGTTCCTGTGAGTGAGCATTCAAACTTAAACCGTATATCAGAAATATCAGTCCGACAAATAACTTCTTCATCATTGGCCTACTTTTAACTGGGCTTAAACGGTAAACAGTCTGACAGTAACCGGCAACAACTCTTCGCATAACGAAAATAAAGAAGCTTGTTTAATGTGTCGGAAAAGGTATCGCAATGTCGGGATGAATTTCCGCGGCCATCAAGCCTTTTTCACCTCGTCCGAAACGAACCAGAACAACTTGCCCCGGACGCAATTCTGCAAGACCGAAACGACGGAGCGTTTCCATATGGATAAATATATCTTCTGTTCCTTCACCGCGGGTGAGAAAACCGAACCCCTTCTCGCGATTGAACCATTTGACGATCGCACGTTCCAAACCGCTTTCGGCTTTTACAACCACATGCGTACGGGCGGGTAATTCCGATGGGTGTACAGCCGTAGAAAGATCAATTGATTTGACCTGAATGCATTGCAGCCCCCGCTCGCCTTTTTTTACAACGCATACAATGCGTGCACCTTCTAGTGCGGTGTGAAAACCGTCACGTCTCATCACAGTTACATGGAGAAGGATATCCGGAACACCGGCAATATCCGGCACGATGAAACCATAACCCTTGCTAACATCGAACCATTTGATGGTGCCACTCACTTCGGCAACATCTGTTGCTGCTGTTTCAGAACTATCTTGAGATGGAAGGCAGCCTTCCTCTAAATCATCGCTCGCCATAATTCTCACAGTCCTGTCAATATCTTCTAATCACGAATGATTCTCTTGGACTCCAAGTAAATATTGTTCACTCATCACGACGCAAGCCCCGAGAATAGGATTTCCCCAAATTGTCGAAGCCTGTCTAAAGAAAATCACTCGGTTTGGTTTTTTACGCCCGATTAAAATGAATGTCAGTCATGATATTCACTTTGGTTACAAAAACCGGTAAAACTTGAAAAATCAAAGAAAGCGAGAAAAATATGCGTTATCTACACACAATGGTTCGCGTGAAAGACCTCGAACAATCACTCCATTTTTATTGCAACATTTTCGGCCTCAAGGAAACACGGCGGATAGAAAATGAAACAGGGCGTTTCACACTTATCTATCTGGCAGCTCCTGAAGATATAAATGCGGCCCATTCTCACCACTCACCGGAACTCGAACTCACTTATAACTGGGACAAGGAAGACTATCAAGGCGGACGTAATTTCGGGCATTTGGCCTACGAAGTCGACAACATTTACAAGACTTGCAAAAATTTGGCCGATCAGGGAATCGTCATCAACCGCCCGCCCCGCGACGGTCATATGGCATTTATCAAATCGCCTGACGGTATCTCTATCGAACTCTTACAAAAAGGCGAGAAACTTGCGCCGCAAGAACCATGGGTTTCCATGAAGAATACTGGAACATGGTAAAACTCGACGTGAGTTTAAAATATAAAAGGATTTTGTCACTGTAACTTGTAACGTAAGTCAGTTTATATTATGAAATTACTATAAATAATAAAACAGAGGGATAAACAAACATGGCTTTCAAGCAATTGATTGCGGCAGCAATTGCTGCCACAGCACTGAATTTCAGTGCTCTCGCCGAAGACCCTATCAAAATAGGGGTATTTCTTCCGCTCACAGGACAAAACGCATTCGGAGGACAACTCGAGCTTGAAGGCGTCGAGCTTGCTAATAAGATCAAGCCGGAAGTGCTCGGCCATAAAGTGGAACTTGTCGTTGTTGATAACAAATCCGACAAAGTTGAAGCTGCAAATGCTGTAATGAGACTTACCGCTTCAGATAAAGTCAACGGGATTATCGGAACATATGGTTCATCCTTGGCACTTGCCGGTGGCGAAGTATCAGAACCCGCAAAAACGCCGGCAATTGCTACATCTGCAACCAACCCGCTTGTCACCCAAGGCAAAAAATACTATTTCCGTGCATGCTTTATTGACCCTTATCAGGGAGCCGGAGCAGCGACATATGCTTTTAATACGTTACACGCCAAAAAAGCAGCCATTCTGAAAGACGTTTCCAACGATTATGCAATCGGCCTTGCAAATTTCTTCGATACCTCGTTCAAAAAACTGGGCGGCGAAGTCGTAGCAAACCTCAACTATAATTCAGGCGATCAGGATTTTTCCGCAGCCCTCACCCAGATCATTGCGGAACAACCGGATGTGCTCTTTATTCCGGCCTACTTCGCAGAGGGTGCAATTATCCTGAAACAGGCTCGCGAACTTGGCGCCACCTTCCGGATTATGGGCGGCGATGCCATGGATAATCCTGAAACAGTTACAATCGGTGGAAGTGCCGCTGAAGGTTTTCTTCACACAACTTTCCCTTATGACGCAAATATGCCGAATATGCCTAAAGCAGCGGCTGAATTCACAAAAGATTGGAAAGCAACCTACCCTAATAAGGAACCGAACGTAAATGCGGTTCTCGGCTACACAGCCTATATGATGTTTATGCAGGCTATTGAAAAAGCCGGTAGCAGCGACCGCGAAGCGATTACGTCCGAGCTTGCAAAGCTCAAAGACTTCGAGACACCAATCGGAGCTATGACTATGGATGAAAACCATAATCCTGAAATTCCGATCGGCGTTATCGAGATCAAGAATGGAAAACGCGTTTATCTTGGTGAAGTTAAACCCGCTTTATAGACGAAAAACCTGTTTAAAAACAGTTGTCCGGCCGAATAAAACTCGACCGGACGATTGAGGTTGTATATGAGCTTCTTCACTCAACCCGCTATAATTTCAGGAAGGCTTGAACATGAGCACGGAAATGTTCATCCAACATTTCTTTAATGCTTTGGCGTTAGGGGCGCTATATGGTTTGATAGCCATTGGCTACACAATGGTTTACGGAATCTTGCGACTTATCAATTTCGCGCATGGCGACATTTTTATGCTTGGCGCCTATTTTGTTTTTTTCTCCACTATAAGTTTCATGCCTGCTTGGGCTGCCGTACTTTTGATTATACTCGCTATCCTTGTTTATTATTCGGTCTTTATCGGCTTTAAAACGCGTATCAAATCTTATTGGGCAGCGCTTTTCATTATTCTTATTCTGGCACTTGCCTATTACACGTTCATTCATCCGCAGGACTTTACACCTATCTGGCTTCTTGCCGTCTGTTTTGCGGTCTTTGTTACCAGTGCAGGCGGTATAGCAGTCGACCGTATCGCTTACCGGCCTCTACGCGATGCTCCGCGTATTTCAGCGCTTATCAGCGCAATCGGCATGTCATTTCTTATTGAAAATCTCGCAACCGTATTGTTCACCGGCGTGCCAAAAAGCGTCAAGCAACCCGAACTGCTTGTAACCCCTATTCAATGGCATTTTGGCGAAGGTGCTCAAGGAATCATTCGCATTGTTCCAATGGCCCTGATCGTTCCCATTGTTTCACTATTACTTGTTGTTCTTCTCTTATGGATTATCAATAAAACCAAACCGGGTTTGGCCATGCGGGCAATTTCGCGCGATATCGAGACCACCCGGTTAATGGGGGTCTCGGTCGATAAGATCATTGCATTCACGTTTGGCCTTGGGTCGGCACTTGCTGCAATAGCCGGTATTATGTGGGCACTCAGATACCCTCAAATCAATCCGTATATGGGAGTTATTCCTGGGTTAAAAGCGTTCATTGCCGCAGTTATTGGTGGTATCGGTTCTGTTGAGGGGGCAATGCTTGGCGGATTGCTTCTAGGTTTCATAGAAATCATGATCATTGCATTTTTCCCTTCACTTTCCGGCTACCGCGATGCCTTTGCTTTTATCATGCTCATCATGATCCTGCTTGTTATGCCAACCGGACTTAAGGGTAAGAAAAGTGAGGAAAAAATCTGATGTCAAAATCCTCGCAAATCATCCTTTCGTTTATTTCGATCGGCTGCCTTATAGCGTTTTTGTTTTATGCGCAGAACCATTTTGATGCTTATACCGTGCGCATTTTGAACCTCATCGCAATCAATGCCATTCTGGCCGTTTCACTCAATCTTATTTATGGTTTTACCGGAATGTTTTCTTTGGGACATGCCGGATTTATGGCTATCGGCGCTTATGTTTGCGCTATTTTGCTGTTGTCGCCCGAACAAAAACAGATGATGTGGATTTTGCAGCCAATGTTTGGACCACTCCAGCATTTACAGGTACCGTTTTTCTTTGCTGTTGTTTTGGGCGGCATATGTGCTGCTGTTCTTGGTCTTATCATTGCCCTACCGGTTTTACGGTTAGGTGGGGATTACCTCGGCATTGCAACACTTGGATTTGCCGAAATTATACGCGTCGTCATTACCAATGCCACGCCGATTACGAATGGCTCGCTTGGCATAAAGGGTATACCGCAATATGGCAATTTATGGTGGAACTACGGTTGGCTTGCCTTCACTGTTGCCTTTATCGTGCTGCTTTTAAAGAGCAATACAGGAAACGCGCTTTGCGCAATACGAGATGACGAGATTGCTGCAAAAACTATGGGCGTTAACACGTTTTTCTACCGTTCCTTGTCTTTTACAATCGGCGCATTTTTTGCCGGTGTCGGAGGCGCATTAACGGCAGCACTGATTTCAACAATCGACCCCAAGATGTTCAATTTTCTTTTGACATTCAATATCTTGATGATTGTCGTTGCCGGTGGCCTCGGGTCGATTACCGGTAGCATTATCGGGAGTGTCATCATTACCGTAATGCTGGAATGGTTACGTATTGTCGAGCAACCGATTAATTTTGGCTTCATTCATATTCCCGGAATTCCGGGGCTTAGAATGGTTATATTTTCGATATTGCTCATGGGTATAATTCTGTTTTGGAGAAGCGGCTTGCTCGGCACACGTGAATTTTCATGGAATGGAATTTACCGCTTTTTCAAGAAAGGTTCCGAGGTGAAGAGCGGGGATCAATCATGAGTGACACGATATTGAACCTCGACCATGTCACAATGCGTTTCGGCGGATTAACGGCTGTCAATGATATCAACATCGCGATTGAACGGGGAAGCATCGCCGGCCTCATTGGCCCCAACGGTGCAGGAAAAACCACTGTTTTCAACATGATTTCGGGATTTTACACCCCGACAAGTGGCACAATTACATTTGACGGGAAAAAAGTGTCAGGTCTTCACCCCAATGTTGTTTGCAAACGTCATATTGCCCGTACCTTCCAGAACATACGCTTATTTACAGGATTGAGCGTTTTGCAAAATGTTATGGTTGGAGCACATGTTCGTCAAAAAAGCCCGTGGTTTGCAAGCGCCTTATTTCTGCCCTCGGCGGTTAGGGAAGAAAAGCACATTCGCGAACAAGCGCTTGACCTTTTGGATCGTGTGCACCTTGCAGATCTCGCTGACCAGCCTGCAACAGCACTTCCTTACGGCGCTCAAAGGCGTTTAGAAATCGCCCGTGCCTTGGCAACCGAACCGGAATTGTTACTTCTTGATGAACCAGCTGCCGGTATGAACCCACAGGAAAGTGAAGAACTGCGCGCCTTTATTTCGAGAATAAGAGAAGAATTCGGACTTACTATTCTGCTCATCGAACATGATATGCGCGTTGTCATGGGGCTCTGTAATCATATTTGGGTCCTTGAATATGGTGCACTTATTGCAAATGGAACTCCGGACGAAATCCGTAACAATCCAAAAGTTATCGAAGCCTATCTCGGCGGAGAAATTCATGAACATTCTTGAGATTAACGACCTTCGTGTGAATTATGGAGCGATCAAAGCCGTGCAAGGCTTGTCCATGTCTATTAAGGAAGGCTCGATCGTCACATTGATTGGAGCAAACGGCGCCGGAAAAAGCAGTACAGTTCGCTCGATCGCGGGGCTTAACAAATCGGTTACCGGTGAAATCCTCTATAAAGGTGAAAATATTCTGGGAAAACAGCCGGAGGAAATTCTAAAAAAAGGCATTGCCTTAAGCCCCGAAGGGCGGCGCATCATGCCGCATTTGACCGTTTTGGAAAATCTCGAACTTGGCGCTTATATCCGCAAGGATAAAGACGGCATCAAGCGCGATATAGAATGGATTTTTGATCTTTTCCCAAGGCTTAAGGAACGGTCGAAACAATTGGGCGGCACAATGTCCGGCGGTGAACAGCAGATGCTTGCTGTGGGACGGGCGCTTATGAGCAATCCCGAACTTGTCATGCTTGACGAGCCGTCATTGGGTCTTGCTCCCATTCTAGTTCAGGAAATTTTCTCTATTATCCGGAAAATCAACGAGATGGGCAAAACAGTCCTGCTCATTGAACAGAATGCTTTTGCTGCATTATCGGTCGCCAACTATGCCTATATTCTGGAAGTTGGTAAAATCATTCTGGAAGGTGACGGCAAAACTATGCTCAGAGACCCCCGAGTGAAGGCAGCATATCTCGGGGGATGACATTTCTTCCCCATTGAACGAGGTGATCCTGAAATAAATTCGCTCTCCGAATTTGACCGCCATGTTACAAATAACGATTCAAGCGCGATTTATGTCGGGTACGGTTTTGTCCATCCGTTTTGTTTTATCCGTATCAAAAAGTCTGATCACTGGCTGTTTAGGAGATTCTTTAAAGCTTCAATGCGAAATATCGGGAGGCTACGTCGAGGTTTTAACGCTAAAAAACTATATCGCACATAAAACGCCGACAAACCATAAACTATACTCTGATTGAAAATGTCAGCCCGACTTGACCTTTTTTAATGGTCTTATAAGACGATCTTGAAACCGTCTTCAATCCCATTAATAGATGATATCGTATCATTAATGTTTAATTATAAAATATTTTTATAACTTACTGATATAATGCGTATTTATTATTTTCGATTTTATCACAACACTAAGGCCGCAAACTACTAAAACGTTGAGCAAGTAATATTTCATTCCTTCAGCTCAGAGCTTCATTGTCGAATGAGTGGCAAATAGACAAATAAAAAAACACGGCAAAGAAGCTGCCGTGTTGAAAAAACTTAATAGTGGATGCCGATATAGGCAGATATCAACGATGGCTTACCACCATTTTTCGGGAGTAAACTTGCCAGCCGCCTGTTCGATGACATTGGCAGTCTGGAACAATTGTTCCTCACCGAATGGCTTGCCGATAAGCTGCAAACCTAAGGGGAGCCCGTCGTTTGAAAGTCCTGCAGGTAATGAAATTCCGGGAAGTCCTGCCATATTTACTGTAACCGTAAAAATATCATTGAGATACATAGCCACAGGATCATTTTTCAATTTTTTATCAGCAATTCCGAACGCAGCAGTCGGTGTCGCAGGTGTCAAAATAGCTTCAACGCCTGCGTCAAAACATTTATCAAAATCTTGTTTGATGAGTGTACGAACCTTTTGAGCTTTTAGATAATAGGCATCGTAATAACCGGCTGACAACACATACGTGCCGATGAGAACACGCCGTTTAACTTCGTGCCCGAAACCTTCGGAACGGGTGTTTTCATACATTTCGATAATGTCTTTGCCGGGTACCCGAAGTCCGTAACGCACACCATCATAACGAGCCAGGTTCGATGATGCTTCTGCGGGAGCGACAATATAATAGGCAGGCAATGCATACTTGGTATGAGGAAGTGAAATATTGATGATTTCAGCACCGGCCTCTTTCAACCAATCTATGCCTTTTTGCCAAAGCGCCGTTATCTCTTCCGACATACCGTCAACCCGATATTCCTTAGGAATACCGATTTTCATACCCTTGACCGATTTTCCGATAGAGGCTTCATAATCGGGAACCGGCAGATCAACCGAAGTCGAATCCTTCTCGTCAAATGATGCCATAGATTTCAACAAGATGGCGCAATCCCGCACGTCGCGGCCAATGGGGCCAGCCTGATCAAGCGAAGAAGCAAACGCGATAATCCCCCAACGTGAGCAACGTCCATAGGTTGGCTTAATGCCAACAGTGCCGGTAAATGCAGCAGGTTGGCGGATGGAACCGCCAGTATCGGTTGCCGTTGCACCAGCGCACAAACGAGCAGCAACTGCAGCGGCTGACCCGCCGGAAGAACCACCCGGCACCAATTTTTCTTCCGAACCTTTGGCGCGCCATGGATTGATGACAGGGCCATAATAGGACGTCTCGTTGGACGAGCCCATTGCAAACTCATCCATATTGAGTTTCCCGAGCATAACCGCACCATCACTCCAGAGATTGCTTGTTACGGTCGACTCATATTTCGGTTTGAAGTTATCAAGGATATGAGAACACGCTTGGGTATGGATATCATAGGTTGCATAAAGGTCTTTCACGCCGAGGGGAATGCCTTCAAGTGCACTTGCCTTCTTTTGAGCAAGTCGTTCATCGGAGGCTTTTGCCATCTTTCGTGCATGATCTGCTGTTACCGAAACATAGGCATTGATAGCAGGATTGGATGCTTCAATGGCATGAATATATGCATCCGTAAGTTCTGTTGCCTTGAAGTCGCCCTTCTTGAGCGCGTCGCGAGCCTCGGCAATTGTCAGCTTCGTCAAATCGGTCATATCATGCCTCAAAATAAATATTCAAATTGCTATTCGATAACTTTTGGAACGAGGAAAAAATTGTCTTCGCTCAAAGG
The DNA here is from genome assembly GCF_946479275.1 of uncultured Bartonella sp. Taxonomy (GTDB): domain Bacteria; phylum Pseudomonadota; class Alphaproteobacteria; order Rhizobiales; family Rhizobiaceae; genus Bartonella. Next base: position 136,234 of record NZ_CAMLFE010000001.1, on the reverse strand, counting down.
TGCATTGGCGACAATATCAGCCGCTTTGTTTCCGTCAGTAACAACATCTTCACGTGTACGCAAAGTCATTGGAATGACAGATGTCAACGGCTCGACATTGTCGACATTGACTTCGTCGAGCTGTTCGACAAATCCTAAAATAGCGTTCAGCTCTTTTGCCATACGTTCTGCTTCGTCATCTTTCACAGCAATGCGCGAAAGACGGGCAACACGTTTGACCGTTTTAATATCTACAGACATTAGGTAAATCCCGTATGAAAGACATTTTATCTAATGAAGCTATACAGGCCGAAGCCTCCAAGAGCAAGAAAAGACGTTCAGAAATTGAGCGTTTCACCGACTTTTGGTGTGTCTACAACCGTTTTTCCATCTTCAACGCCAAGAACGAGGTGCTTCATTGTTTGATCAAGAGCAGGAAAAACGCTCCAATAGCATGGAATCGCGGCCTTCATATAGAAATATATTCCAACAAAAATCGGCAATAGCTCCCGCACAATATAAACGCTGCCAATGGGAACTATTCCTAATTCTGGTGCACGCAATCCATTATCAAATTCTTCCCGCTTGAGCTTCCAAACAAAGCGGTAATTGATGGTTTAGGATTGAGATGGCTGTGCCTCGTGCGCGCAGGAAAATTGTTTGGCGAACGGGGCAATGCCCCAAAATATTTCCAAGTTAAATGTTACTTATACTCAATGTATCTCTCATTCAACAAATCAGGCAAAAACACCTGCAATGAGGGTGTTGGTCGAGTTATTAAGACTGGATAAACACCCTTATTGTATTAATTTTTCCGGTTGTAGTGATCTAGCTGGTAAACATTAAAGCTCGATATTCAAGACTTTGATATTAATCAAAAACACTTACTTGCCCATCATTCCAGGTTCCAACATAATAACGACCTTTGAAATAGGCTAAAGCTACAGCCCCATCTAAATGACTAGCGAGCAGCTTTGTTTCGCCCGTATCAACATTCACGAGTCGAACAGCACCTGCACCATTATCGATAACAACAACCAAACGGTCAGAAACAGTCACAATGCCCACGCCAGGTCGATTAAAGCTGGAACCTAGCTGTTTATGAACGCCTGCTTCATTAATATGCGTTAAATTTCCACTATATTGTGAAACGACCAAATCGCCATTAGGCAATTGTGTCACACCAACAGGTAAGCCAAGTTTTGACGCTACTATTTTTTTTGCACCCGTTTCAACATTGACGGATACTATCTCGCCTGATGAACGGTTAGTGACCAATAACTCACCGGTATTTGACCAAGCAATCCCTGTGGGGGTATGAAAACCGCTCGCAATTTTTGAAGCATTGCCGACGTTATCTATCTTTAAAATATAATTATCCTGATAGGAAGCAACATAGATATTATCGCGATGATCAACAACAATGCCGGCTGGAGCACTTATGCCTGAATAAACAACTTGTTGCTTTCCTTCTGTCGTTATTTTAACGACAGAATTTCCAGACCAATTGGTAACCAACATGTCTCCATGATGATTAAATGCAATGCCTGTAGGCGCGTGTAATGATGTGGCAACCACCTTTGTTTGAGCCATTCCAGATGCTCCATAAGTTAGAAAAATAAGTAAAAAAGCTAATTTTATGAAATTTTTTTTCACATCATTTTCTCCGAAAAATATTTATTTGGATAATTGGTTTTCTGAAATATTGCCAGAATGAGGTAAAACGCTGTTTTTTAGAAAAAATGAAAAGTCTTTTGTGCTGATCTCACCCACAAAATATTCATTATCATAAAGCGTTAGTAAAAATTCGGCCATCCAACCTGGGTATGATAATGAAGCTATAGAGGCCGAAGCCTCCAAGAGCAAGAAAAGACGTTCAGAAATCGAGCGTTTCACCGACTTTTGGCAATGCAACTGTCGTTTTTGTTCCTTTCATGCCCCGGACAAAACGTTCCGGCGTCTGATCAAGAACCGGAAAAGTACCCCAGTGACAAGGTATCGCCGTCTTGAAGTGGAAATAGCGTTGACATGCGAGTGCTGCAACGGCTCCCCCCATTGTGAAGAAATCGCCAACCGGCACAATGCCGATTTCCGGCTCATGCAATTCGTCTATCAATTGCATATCGGAAAAAATATCTGTGTCGCCCATATGATAGAGTGTCGGTGCATTGTTGAAATGGAATACCAGCCCGTTTGGATTGCCAAGACATTGTGAAACACCGTTTCCGGTGAGCATGGCAGATGAATGAATGGCATTGACAAAAGTGATGCTATAGCCGTCATGCGGCTGTGTACCGCCGGCATTACCTGGAACGACGTTTTCCACACCTTGTGATTGAAGCCATGCAGCGAGATCGGCATTTGCTGTCACCGGTACATTTTTTTCCTTTGCAATAGCAATTGTATCTCCGACATGATCACTATGACCATGAGTGAGCGCAATGTGCGTTACGCCTTCAACGGCTTTCTTGATATCGAGGCCTTTTGCAGCCGGATTTCCGGTCAAAAAAGGATCTATCAGAATAACTGATTTACCGACTTCAACGCGAAAGGCTGCGTGCCCGAGCCATGTGATTTTCATGCCACTACCCTTGTTTTATATTGGAAGTTCGATCTTTTACCGTATATTGAACGCAAAATTCAAAAATGCCAAGTGCCTCCTCATTCACACCAGTTATTCGATAAAGGCCAGCTTCAATGTCGGTTATAGATATTACTGAAATTCCTGATCTCGGTCTGACAGATAAAAATATCGTAGGTCTTGATTTGGGAACGAAAACAATTGGCATTGCGGTTTCTGATCTTGGGTGGCGTTTTGCTACGCCCCGCCCCGTTTTGAAACGCAAAAAATTTTCTATCGATGCTCAAGACCTCTTGAAAATTTTTCTGGAAGAAAATATCGGCGTAGCAATTATTGGCCTTCCCAAAAATATGGATGGTACAAGTGGCCCACGCGTTCAGGCAACGCGCGCTTTTGTCCATAATATGAACAGTTTGACGCAAATTCCTTTTGTGTTCTGGGACGAACGGCTGTCGACAGTGGCTGCGGAACGCGGCCTTCTTGAAATGGATGTTTCGCGTGCAAAACGAGCTGACAGAATTGATTCTGCGGCAGCCGCTTTTATCTTGCAAGGAGCACTCGACCGACTTCAAAGTCTAGCTCGAACTGCAGGATAAAAGTTAAGCTCAAACGACTGGATAAAGTGTATCCAATATATGTCCTGCATGGTGACGCGCACTTAACATTCCATAGGATGAGCGCCATTGTCCTCCAAGACGGCTTTCAATATAGGCAGCGGTGATATGATTCATATCCGCTTGTTGCAAAGCGGCAGCTGCACCGGCATAGGCCATTTGTTCAATAAAAAGCCGACCCGCGCCAATGTCATTTGCCGCCACACGAGCAGCTGCATTGAGTATTTCGACAGTTTTGGGACCGGCTGGACCGATATCGCGGCCAATTTGGTCAAGTAGACCCTGAAAAAGACCGGGTGCCCTTTCTCCCAAACGGATCGTATCAATGACAATATCATTGCCGCCGTTGCCCTTCATGCTACGCATTGGTGCATCAACGAGCATTCGAGCCATCCGACTATCGAACATATATGCCTGCGCTCCCATTTGAGCGATAATTTCTCCCACAACCGGAACCACAAGCTCATTAATGTGGATGGCAACAATCGGTGTCATGATACGAGCAAACGCCGCTTCTCCGCGATTTGATGCTGCATTGTCGAACGCACGGGCAAGCCGCATAACAAGGCATTGTGAAGCAACAACGTCGAGAGCAAGATCAGCAAATATGCGTTCGGTCAATGGTGGCAACACTTGCCGCGGATTGAAGCGCCTAAAAAAATTGATACCTGTTTGAAGTGCAGCACGAAGCACGCCTGCGGAAATAACAGCCTGATCAAAACGTGTCATCGTCTCGACGTCCCGGACGACCTTATCGCCCTCGCCGATCTTGCCGATCAACCAACCGAGACTATTATGAAATGAAACCTGCCCCTCCGGGGCCGAGCATTCACCAGCGCGGTGAACAAGAAAATCTACTGAGATATTTCCGTTCAATGCACCATTTTCAAGAAAACGCGATACAAAGAAGCAACACTTTTGACCGCCGACCTCGGCTGTTACAAAATATCCGTCAGCCATCGGATTTAATACCGATTGCTTGACAGCATCTATACGATAGAGATCACGCCCACTCGTCGAATCAAAGGAAATCCGCGTTGCAACTGATACTTGCGCAGGATTTTGCAAATTATTTGTGATATCGTCATTGGCAAAAGTAAGCGTTGCTGACCGTTTTGCTGTAATGGCACGCGCTGAATAATCATGTTGGCGGGATAATAACACATTCTTCCATCCAGAAAATAAATCCGCTTCACCGATAAGTGCGGAAATGCCTGCACTTGTTGACGTAATCTCGTTAAGATGCCCTGTTTCTAGCCCCGCCATCAGAAAAAGTCTGATTGCCCGTGACTGATAACGCACGCCATTTTCAGCCGGCCCATTTTCCCATAGGGAAGAACATAACCCTGCCTGACGGGAGCGACGCAGTAAAGCATGGTAAGCCGGATGGATTTCCAGTTGTTGTAAATTGTCCCCCCATTCATTCTCACGTCTAAGGATTGGCCGGTGAATGTTGGCGAGCCTTGCGAGGTCCTGCGCTTCCCTGCTTGCAACAAATGCGCCTATTTCCTCGAAACCTGCTAAAAGCGGAGTTGGCAGAAGTGACGAAAAACGGAACAGAACCGCGTCATCCAAAAAAGCATTTTTTCGCATAATATTCTGATTGGGTAAGGTACTCACAATTTGTTCCTGATTCCGTCAATTAATAACATTACTATCTGGAAAATTAGTTTTTTATGCGGTTAAAACAGAGATTGCATAAAAAGCAAGCCTTGTTGTAGTGTCACTCAGTTTCTTTAGGAAATTTCTGCTATGACTCAAATAACTTCTTTCCCTATTTTTCCCCATCGTCACCTGCTAGGCATAAAAGGCCTCAGTGCCCAGGATCTTACTACGCTCATTGATCGAGCCGATGCCAATGTCGCAGTATCACGCCAGATTGACAAGAAAAAAACATCAATGCGCGGTCGAACACAAATTAATCTTTTCTTTGAAAATTCTACGCGCACGCAATCATCCTTTGAACTTGCAGGCAAACGACTTGGCGCTGATGTCATGAATATGGCTGTCAGCCATTCATCTGTAAAAAAAGGTGAAACACTTATCGACACTGCAATGACATTGAATGCCATGCATCCCGATATTCTGGTTGTGCGCCACAAATCAGGCGGCGCGGCCGCGCTACTCGCTCAAAAGGTAAGTTGCTGCGTTGTCAACGCCGGCGACGGTGCACATGAACATCCAACCCAGGCTCTCCTTGATGCATTGACAATCCGCCGTGCCAAAGGACGGATTGAGGGTTTGACTGTCGCTATATGCGGCGACATATTGCACTCGCGTGTAGCACGCTCCAATATTTTAAGTCTTAATGCGCTCGGAGCACGGGTGCGAGCGGTCGCACCCACGACGCTTTTACCCTATGACATCGGCCATATGAGTGTTGAAGTTTTCACAACAATGCAGGAGGGACTGAAAAACGCCGATGTTGTCATGATGCTCAGACTGCAACGCGAACGCATGTCCGGAGCATTTATTCCTTCGGTTAGAGAATATTTCCGCTTTTTCGGCCTTGATAAACAAAAACTTGCGCTTGCCAACAAGGATTGCATTGTCATGCATCCGGGCCCGATCAACCGCGGGGTCGAGATTGCATCGGATATTGCCGATGGGCCACAAAGCGTTATCCACACACAAGTTGAAATGGGCGTTGCTGTCAGAATGGCTGTTATCGAGGCTCTCTTGGATCCGCGCCGTAGCGAAGGAGATATCCAATGATAAAACCTTTGGTTTATAAAAACGCCCGCATCGTCGACCCTTCCTGTGACAAGGACGAAGTAGGAGCTCTCATTGTTGCTGATGGCGTCATTAAAGCTTGTGGCAAAAATGCACAAAATCAGGGTATTCCCGATGGTGCAGAAGTTATTGATGCGCATGGCAAAGCAATTCTACCGGGACTGGTTGATGCGCGCGTTTATGTCGGTGAGCCGGGCAACGAGCATCGGGAAACCATTCGTTCGGCAAGTCATTCTGCTGCAGCGGGCGGCGTAACATCCTTTGTCATGATGCCGGATACCCATCCGGTCATAGATGACGTTGCACTGGTCGAATTCGTCAAGCAAACAGCGCGTGAAAACGCCTCGGTTCATGTCTATCCTTCAGCTGCAATTACCAAGCAACTTGAAGGGCAGGAAATGACCGAGTTCGGTCTATTGAAAGAGTCCGGTGCAATAGCCTTCACGGACGGACACAAAACAATTGAAAATTCATTGGTATTGAGACGTGCCATGACTTATGCCCATGACTTCGACGCCCTTATCATCCATGAAACGCAAGATAAATGGCTAACCGGCGACGGTGTCATGAACGAGGGGCTCCTTTCAAGCTGGCTTGGCCTTGCGGGTATTCCGAAAGAAGCGGAAGTCATCCCGCTTGAACGTGATTTGCGTCTGGCTGCTTTAACCCGTTGCCGTTATCACGCTGCAGAACTTTCAACGGGAATGTCGGCTGAAGCTATCCGTTATGCAAAACAGAATTTGACCAATGTTACAGCCGGCGTTTCAATCAATAATCTGACATTGAACGAAAATGACATTGGAGAATACAGGACATTTTTCCGGCTCTCGCCGCCGCTCAGGTCAGAAGATGACCGGCATGCGATGATTGAAGCCGTTCGCGATGGAACAATTGACATTATTGTATCCAGTCACGATCCTCAAGGTGCCGATACCAAACGCTTACCCTTTGAAGATGCAGAAGCCGGTGCAGTAGGAATGGAAACATTGCTTGCGGCAGCGCTCAGACTTTACCATGATCATTCGTTGTCGCTTGGCAAAATTGCGGCTTTACTTTCCACCAATCCTGCAAAAATCCTGGGGATTGATGCAGGAACTTTGCAAGTTGGAAAAGCTGCGGATTTCATTTTGGTCGATCTTGATGAACCGTGGGTCTTAACTCTTGATATGCTTCATTCCAGATCCAAAAACACGCCATTTGAAAATGCCCGTTTTCAAGGACATGTCCTAAAAACCTATGTTGCTGGCAAGCTGGTATATGAATACCGGAACTGAACACGGCAAATCTTGAAAAGGATATTTTTATGGCCGATATAGGTTTATCTCCAAAGATGGTTTCGTGGCTGACACTGATTATTTGTTATCTTGTCGGTTCGATCCCTTTCGGGCTGTTATTTACCCGCTTAGCCGGCCTTGGAGACGTGCGCAAAATTGGTTCCGGCAATATAGGCGCCACCAATGTGTTGCGAACGGGAAACAAAAAAATCGCTCTATTGACATTATTATGCGACATGTTCAAAGGGACATTGGCGGTTTATTTCGCTTCCCTATTATCGTCGTTCGATTATAACAATATCGTCATTGTCACTTTAGGCGGTTTTGCTGCTTTTATCGGTCATATCTACCCCGTCTGGCTCAAATTCAAAGGTGGCAAGGGCGTTGCCACCTACCTCGGTGTATGCCTTGGATTTTATCCGCCGGCGGCATTGGTTTTTATATGCGTCTGGTTGCTCACTGCATTCATTACGCGTTATTCCTCGCTTTCGGCACTTTTTGCAGTTATCCTAGTACCTATTTTTATTCTGCTTTTCATGGATAGCACGCCGCAAAATCTTTTTGCGCTCGTTCTTTCGGTGATGAGTATCATTGTTATCTTGAAACACCATGCGAATATCAGACGCTTGCTGAACGGAACGGAAAGCAAGATCGGCGCAAAGAAACAATAGCGGAAAGCTCTGTAACCGAGATGGAAAAACGTAAAGGAATTGCCCTTACCGATGCTCAGCGGCTCAGCTGGCTACAACTCATACGCAGCGAAAACGTCGGTGCTGTTACTTTCATTAACCTCATAGAGCATTTTGGTTCGGCTGCAGCGGCTCTTGATGCTCTGCCGGAGCTCAGCACGATGGGAGGCAAAGGCAAGCCGATACGGATTGCCAGCAAACAGGATGCAGAACGCGAGCTGGAACTTGCGGGTAAAATTGGCGTCCGTTTCATAGGAATGGGCGAGCCTGATTTTCCACCCTATCTGCGAGCTATAGAAACTCCCCCTCCTCTGCTTGCAGTCAAGGGTAACCCCGAATGTTTCTTTTCGCCTTCCGTAGGTGTTGTGGGCTCTCGTAACGCCTCGGCGACAGGCAAAAAATTGACTGCACTTTTTGCTAAAGAACTTGGTGAAACAGGATTTACTATCATTTCAGGACTGGCACGTGGCGTCGACACAGCTGCCCATCGCGCAAGTCTTGATACTGGAACTGTTGCCGTTATGGCAGGTGGAATCGATCATATCTATCCGCCGGAAAATAGCGACCTTTATGAAGCCATATTGGATAAAGGTGGGGCAATTGTCAGCGAAATGCCGATTGGCACGCAACCACGCGCCCAAGATTTTCCGCGCCGCAATCGAATCATTGCGGGTTTATCTTTAGGAATTCTCGTGTGCGAGGCGGCAAACCGTTCCGGCTCTCTGATTACTGCAAGATTGGCGGCCGAGATAGGACGCATTGTCTTTGCTATCCCCGGTTCGCCTTTGGATCCGCGTGCACAAGGAACAAATAATCTTATCAAGGAAGGCGCCTTGCTCGTTACTCGACCTGAAGATATCATAGAAACACTTGGCCCCTTGGCACCATCAACTGCACCTCGACTGCCGCTGTTTGATAACGACGAAAAAGACGAATCATTCAAGCAATTCTCCGAGCATGATAATGAAGAAAAAAATCGCAATGTTGACGCAAGCGACTTCGACAGAAATGCAATAATGGATGCGCTTTCAACAACACCAATTGACATAGAAACGCTCTGTCTTGCGTCCGGTGTGCCGATAGACAAGATTTATCTTATACTCGTTGAACTTGATTTGGCCGGGAAACTCGTCCGTCACAGCGGCGGACTTGTATCATTGATGATCAACGATTTTCCTTGTTGACCGTATCGTTTTTTAAGATGTGCTGCCCTTCTTTTGCGACCATTTCCAACAAATAAGCCAAAAATGGAGAATTGACGTTATTCGCCATAATATTCATTTGACGGGACATATCGACAATATATCCGATGATTTCAACGCGCTCTAGAGACATGTAACCTTCTCCTTGTTACACAAGTTCCCCTCATGTATTGCTCCTGATTGACGGTAGAAATTTTCGAAAGTAGTCCTCAATAAATGTTAAATTAGTTAGTTAGCTTAGCTATAATAACGTGTATTTTTTAATTACGCAATCAATAGTTGCACATGTGTTTTTTTATTATTTAGCCTTGACCAATGGGAATAAGCCGGTCAATTGAAAGTAAAGTAAAATCATTGGTTCAGGGAAGCGGATATCATTATGGATGTTGTCGTCGTCGAATCACCGGCAAAAGCTAAAACAATCAATAAATATCTAGGACCCAATTATAAAGTTCTCGCGTCCTTCGGGCATGTACGTGATCTTCCTGCAAAAGACGGCTCTGTTCTGCCGGATGAAGATTTTGCGATGAAATGGGACACGAGCTCAACCGGTGCAAAACGAATCGCAGAAATATCGAAGGCTTTAAAAGATGCCGATGGCCTCATTCTGGCAACTGACCCGGACCGTGAAGGAGAAGCTATTTCCTGGCATGTTCTTGATATTTTACAGCATAAAAAGCTTTTGAAAGGTAAACCTGTCAAACGCGTTGTCTTTAATGCGATTACAAAACACGCCGTTCTTGATGCTATGGCTCACCCGCGTGATATCGACATCCCCCTTGTTGACGCCTATATGGCGCGTCGGGCTCTTGATTACCTTGTCGGCTTCACCTTATCGCCTGTCCTTTGGCGCAAACTTCCCGGAGCCCGTTCGGCCGGTCGTGTGCAATCAGTTGCGTTGCGCCTCATTTGCGATCGGGAATCGGAAATCGAGCGTTTCAAGCGTGAAGACTATTGGTCAATAGAAGCCAAGCTTGCAACAAAAGCAAACGAGAGCTTCCTGGCTAATCTGACGACTTTCAACCGCAAGAAGCTCGCCAAGCTCGACATTAAAACAGAAGATCAGGCAAAAAATATCCGCAACATGTTGGATGGAGCCGGTTACCGGATCACAAGTGTCGAATCAAAACCGACAAAACGCAATCCGGTACCACCATTCACAACGTCAACATTACAACAAGCGGCTTCATCAAAACTTGGATTTTCGGCCTCGCGCACTATGCAAGTGGCACAGAAACTCTACGAAGGTATAGACATTGGCGGCGAAACAACCGGCCTCATTACTTATATGCGTACCGACGGCGTACAGATTGCCCCCGAGGCGATTGAAGCGGCAAGAAATGCCATTCATGATACATTCGGTGCAAATTATGTGCCCGAGAAACCACGCTTCTATTCGACTAAAGCAAAAAACGCGCAAGAGGCGCATGAGGCTATACGTCCAACCGATTTCAAACGTAAACCGGACGACATTAAAAAATTTCTTGATAGCGATCAATTCAAACTTTACGAGCTTGTTTGGAAAAGGGCAATCGCCAGTCAGATGAAGTCTGCCGATATTGAGCGTACCACGGTCGAGATTGAAGCAATAAACGGTTCCGACCATGCGAATTTGAGAGCTGTCGGGTCGGTGATAACATTTGACGGATTTATTGCTGCCTATTTTGATCAGAAAGATGACGACTCTGCCGATAGTGAAGACTCGATGCGGCTGCCAAAAATGGAAGCGGATGAAGAGCTCAAAAAAGTGTCGATAGACGCTCTCAAACATACGACAGAACCTCCTGCCCGTTATTCCGAAGCAACCCTGATCAAAAAACTGGAAGAGCTCGGTATCGGTCGCCCTTCGACTTATGCTTCGACCCTTGCCACTTTACGTGATCGCGATTACGTCACGATAGACAAGCGCAGGCTTATTCCCGAGGCAAAAGGGCGAATTGTTACCGCGTTCCTTGAAAATTTCTTCAACCGGTATGTCGAATACGATTTTACTGCCGATCTTGAAGAAAAGCTTGATCTCATCTCCGACGGCAAGTTGTCCTGGAAGCAGGTATTGCGCGAATTCTGGGACGCGTTCAATGCTTCGGTTTCCGATATTAAAGAATTACGCGTGAGCAATGTGCTTGATGTGTTAAATGACGCGCTTGCACCACTCGCATTTCCGCCGCGCGAAGACGGCAGTGATCCCCGCTCCTGCCCTCTCTGCCATGAGGGGCGTCTGTCTCTTAAACTCGGCCGTTATGGTGCCTTTGTCGGTTGTTCCAATTATCCCGATTGCAAATATACCAGACAATTGGGAAGTGAAGACGCAAAGGATAGCAACGCAACCGAGCAAGATGGCCCTACAATTCTAGGCAAAAACCCCGATAATGGCGAAGACGTAACACTTAAAATCGGTCGTTTCGGCCCTTATGTTGAGTGTAAGCATGGAGACGAACTGAAACGCGCAGGCCTTCCGAAAAGCTGGTCGCCAAGTGAAATGAATTTGGAAAAAGCACTTGCTCTTTTATCTCTACCGCGTGAAGTCGGAATACATCCTGAAACCGGCAAGCCGATTATGGCTTCTATCGGCAGATATGGACCTTATGTGTCTCATGATGGCCAATATGCCAATCTCGAAACACCGGAAGAGGTTTTCGACATCGGCATCAACAGGGCGGTAAGTGTTTTGGCTGAAAAACAGGCGCGCGGAGGCGCACGGAGGGGATCTACGCCCAAAGCTATTGCCACCCTCGGACAACATCCCGATGGTGGTGATGTCACAGTGCGCGATGGCCGTTATGGGCCTTATGTCAACTGGGGCAAGATCAATGCAACGTTACCAAAAGGCAAAGACCCGGCATCGGTAACTTTGGAAGAAGCCTTGGAACTCATTTCACAAAAAGCAGCTTCTCCCAAAAAAGGTCGTAAAGCCACAGTAAAAAAATCTGTAACAAAAACTACGGCAACCAAGAAAAGCGTCACCAAAAAGACGGTAAAAAAGGCGTCAACCAAAAAGGCAACCTCCAAGAAAGCAGAATAACCCGTGAAACGGGATGGAAAATAGAGCTATGAAACAACATCCCGTTAGCAGGAACAAACCTTCACACTTACCCACAAAGGATGATATTCTTTCTTTCATCAAAGAAAATCCGAATTTGTCCGGAAAACGAGAGATTGCCAAAGCTTTCAACCTCAAAGGGGATGCGCGAATTTGGCTTAAAGACCTTTTACGTGAACTGAAAGCCGAGGGTGTCGTCTCCAAACAACGCAAAAAAATTGTTCCAAAACACATGCTTCCGCCGGTCGCGATTCTTGACATTAAAGGGCGCGATCATGATGGTGGCTTTATCGCAGAACCTTCCGAATGGGATGGTGAAGATGCGCCGCTTGTCGCTCTTCATCCGGCAAGACACTCAAAAGGACCTGCTATCGGCGTTGGCGATCGAATTCTAGCCAAAATTTTCCGTAATAAAAAAGAGGAAGGACCTTCTTATACCGGCCGAGCTATCAAGAAGATTGATAAACGAGATTTTACCGCTATGGGCGTTCTTCGTGATTTGGGCAAAGGTAAATGGCGTCTTGAGCCGATTGATCGAAAAGACGCCGAAGTTGCTGTTGATCTCCCCCCGGATAGCGAAGCGAAAGCAGGAGACCTCGTCGAAGTAGAGATCGGTCGTGACAAGCATTATGGTTTGAAACGCGGCGTCGTTAAAAATATTCTAGGCAGTGTAGATAGTGAAAAAGCACTATCGATGATTGCAATCATTTCGCACGATATTCCCCATATTTTTCCTGAACGTGTTTTGGAAGAGGCGGAAGGCGCCAAACCTGCAACAATGGAAAATCGGGAAGATTGGCGCGACCTCCCGCTCGTAACTATTGACCCCGAAGATGCAAAGGATCACGACGATGCCGTTTGTGCAAAAATGGATGATAGTGAAGAAAATAAAGGCGGGGTTATCGTAACGGTTGCTATTGCAGATGTCGGTTATTATGTCCGCCCTGACAGTGCAATGGATAAGGAAGCACTAAAACGCGGTAATTCGGTCTATTTTCCCGATCGGGTTGTACCGATGTTGCCGGAACGAATTTCGAATAACTTTTGTTCTCTGCGCGAAGGCGAAGATAGACCTGCTATGGCCGTTCGCATGGTTTTTGATAGTCAAGGGAAAAAACAAAGTCACAGTTTTCACCGTATATTGATGCGCTCATGTGCCAAACTTTCTTATGAGCAAACGCAAAGGGCTATTGACGGCAAGCCTGACGAAAAAACTTTGCCCATACTTGAAAACGTATTGAAGCCCCTTTGGGCAGCATATGATTTGCTCAAAAAAGCGCGTGCCGAACGGCAGCCGCTGGAACTCGATCTGCCTGAAAGGAAAATAATTCTTGACGAAGGCGGACGCATTAAAGACGTGGTCATACCGCCACGCCTTGATGCCCATAAGCTTATTGAAGAATTTATGATTCAAGCCAATGTATCGGCCGCTGAAACCCTCAAATCCAAACATCAACCTTTGATCTATCGTATACATGACCAGCCATCGCTTGCAAAACAAGAAGGTTTGAGAGAATTTTTGGCGTCACTTGGTCTTTCACTTTCCCGCGGCGCGGAGCTTACGCCGGAACGCTTTAATAAAATTCTTGAGCGGGTGAAAGACACCGATCAACAAGAGCTGGTTAATCAGGTGGTGTTGCGTACCCAATCACAAGCAGAATATGCGCCCGAAAATATCGGTCATTTTGGCCTCAACTTACGTAACTACGCCCATTTCACTTCGCCTATTCGCCGTTATGCGGATTTAATCGTTCATCGTGCGTTGATCAAATCGCTGAAGCTCGGCAATGACGGTTTGACAAACGAGGAAGAGAAGAATCTTGATGAAATTGCGGTTGCAATTTCTCTTACAGAGCGACGGGCAATGGCTGCCGAACGGGAAACGATCGACCGCTTGGTTGCGCATTTCCTAGCAGATAAAATTGGCGCTGAATTTACGGGACGTGTTGCTGGTGTCACAAAATCCGGTTTATTCATTTCACTGGACCGGTTGGGAGCCGACGGTTTTACACCTATTTCAACTCTGGCTACCGACTATTATATTTTTGACGAAGCACGTCACGCTTTGATAGGTGAGAAAAGCCATAAAGGCTACCAGCTCGGAGATAGCGTCACTGTACGTCTCGTTGAAGCACAACCGATTGCCGGAGCAATGCGGTTTGAAATGTTAAGCGCTCCACGGCCACTGCCATTGTCACCAGTTTCTCATCATAAGAGCAAGACGGGCGCACGCCGTTTCAATCGTTCATCACGAAAATCCCGCCGTTCTATTTGATCGACTTCGTTATCGAATAATTTTATTTTAGATCGCCATAAAAAGAATGATTATTATCAACAGCCGATAGAGTTGAAATCCGATTGTGTCGTGAACCACTTCACTTGAATCCGGATTGAGCAGTTTGACTCGGCGTGTAGGAGTAGATAAATCTGTAAGCATTCTAATTAAAACCTATCCAGCATGAACGGCATTTAACGGCCTTGCCGAAATCCAATAAAGTTACTTTCCGCAGAAAATTTGTCTGCAAAGGCTATATGAGCGATGACAGAATAGTCCATGATGCAATCCGATTCATCCTCCCAGAATGCGAAGCCTTGGCGCGCGATTTCGGCTGCAACAGCAACAATCGGCGCGGTCGGAATAGCTTTGGGATTGGGAACACAGCTTATTTCAATCTTGATGGCTGCAAGAGGCTTTTCCAGCAGTGTCATCGGCTATAGTGGTACAGTAGGTGGTATTGCCACAATAATCGCGGCGGTCTTTAGCGCCCGCATCGCAAAAAAACTCGGAGTTGCTCGTTCAATTCTGACAATGATGGCCGTCGGATGTGCAAGTTTTTTAGGCTTCTATTATTTTCAATCGATCGTCGTCTGGTTTGTTTTGCGTTTCACCCTGCATTTTGCGATCACCGTGATGTTCGTTTTATCCGAATTCTGGATAAACAGTTCCGCGCCCCCGGCAAAACGCGCCACGATTCTTGCTATATATGCAATTACATTGGGTCTCGGCTTTACCATTGGCCCTACCCTTCTTGCCCATGTCGGCAGCCAAGGATTTACACCATTTGGCACCGCCTGCTTTCTGATTGCTATTGCTGCAATACCGATCATTGTTGCGTGGAATTTGAGCCCGCAGTTTAAAGATAGTGATCACGTCGCCTTTTTTAGATATATTTTTGCTGTCCCAAGTTCCACTATGGCAGTTCTTGTTTACGGTGCCATACAGATGGGCGCTTTGACGCTGATCACACCATTCAGTCTCAATCTCGGCTATAGCGAAAGCGAAGCGGCAAAATTCATGTCTGTCCTGGCATTGGGAAATGTACTGCTGCTTATTCCAATTGGCATTATCAGCGATTTTGTAACGGACAGGCGCTATCCATTAACAGGATGCGCAATCATCGGCTTGATTGGCACCTTATTGATTCCATGGATTGCCAATGTAAAATGGATGTTAACACTTGACCTATTTATTCTCGGCGGCGTCTCTGCCGGACTTTATACGATCGGTCTTGCTCAACTAGGCTCAAGGCTTAAAGGTTTCGAACTGGCAGCCGCCAATTCGGCGTTTATTTTCTGCTACGGCATCGGGATGCTGATCGGACCGACAGCAATCGGTAAAGCTATGGATATTTTCCCGCCCTTTGGCTTTTCGGACACAATGGCTACATTTTTCGGACTTTATATCATTTTAGTGGTCTCAAGAATGGTGTTAAAGCTAATCCGCTCTTGACTTTTTGTATAACATCCTTAGTGTCGCGGCAAAATCCACTTGCATCGGAATATCGCGTCCGGTTTGAAGGTGGTGAATTTATATTCAGGAACAGGATCCTTAATTATGGCTAAAGCAGCATCCATTAAAATCAAGCTTTTGTCGACTGCAGATACCGGCTTTTTCTACGTTACAAAGAAAAATAGTCGCACAATGACAGAAAAGATGACAAAACGTAAATATGACCCGATTGCTAAAAAGCACGTCGAGTTCAAAGAAACAAAAATCAAGTAATTGTTTTTCTTAACAAAAAAGCCGCTTCTTTAAAAAGAAGCGGCTTTTTTATTTGTTCGTTCCTGATGGTTGATATTGAGTTAGGGGCAGTTGTCCCTATCTGGATAGTCATTCACATTCCCACATAGACGTGTTGATTTGTTCGTTTCAGATATCAAGATGGGTCTCACTAGGTAACGCGTTTTTTGATAGTTATAAAACGCTCACTCAAGCGATATAATTTTTACCGCAAGGTGCGATTCCAAATGGCAAGCTAATACGATCAAGAGATAACCCCGAGCCTTAACCGCTACTCACTCTTTGCTAGCCACTTTATCCATTCATCCGAAAGCATCCAATAAGCCGGCTAACTATTCGGGATAAAAT
This sequence comes from uncultured Bartonella sp., assembly GCF_946479275.1. Classification (GTDB taxonomy): domain Bacteria; phylum Pseudomonadota; class Alphaproteobacteria; order Rhizobiales; family Rhizobiaceae; genus Bartonella. Next base: position 119,753 of record NZ_CAMLFE010000001.1, on the reverse strand, counting down.
TAGCGCGAAGAAAAGCCAATTAGGAAAAGTCAGAGAAGATGCCATTGCTTTGAGGAAAGCAGCCTGCCGATCTTACGGCCAAATGAATCTCACCGTACAATAAGTCAAATTGCTTTGTTCTATATTCGGCATGGCATTTTATGTATGACGTTGTTTAAACAGCATCTGGCAAGAGCACGACGACAAATACGAAAGGGATCTTTTGAACCAATATTTACAAGTATCCATAGTGACCGATAATCATCCCGGCCATTTTCGGGTTACCTGATCTAAACTTGCACTTTTGAGCTGAATGGATGACACTTTCTCATCCAACGACGAGGCAGTGCCATTTTAACAGTGTTGAATTTGGTTTTTTAAACCAGCCCGATATTTGCAAAAGCTTGAAATTTAATTCGACTAAATGTCCGATTTCCGGACTGACTCTGTTTTTGTAACAGCACCTGCCATCAACTCGTCACGACCATAGATATCATCGTAATAATTTATCTTTCCACTTTTCGGATCTGGCCAAGCAGTAAAATAGGTGAGGTAAACCGGAACGGGTTCGGCTAACGACAAACTCCGCTCGCCTTTTGCAAAATAGGGCTTCAGATCATCAACATTTTTGCCAAGCACTGCGGCTGCCATTTCCCTCGGATATTCGAGACGCACACAACCGTGACTAAGCGCACGCATGTCACGCGAAAATGCTGTCTTGTTGGGCGTATCATGAAGATAGATATCATGCTTGTTTGGAAAAAGTATTTTGAGTTCTCCAAGGGCATTGTTTTTCCCCGGTGTCTGTCGAATACTGATTCCACGTCCTTTGTTAGCCACCTGTTGCCAATTGACAGATGACGCCGAAACCACCCTGCCCGAACTATCATAAAGCTCATAATTGTTGCGTTGAAGATAGCCTGAATCCTGCATGATACGCGGGACCATTTCGTTAACAACTATCGAATGAGGCACGCCCCAAGACGGATTAAATGTAACCAGTCTTATTTTGTCATAAAAAAAATAAGTTTGTCTTTGAGGACTACCGACCACCACTTTCATATCAAGTTTCACAACGTTGTTTTCGACATACTGCCCTCTGAACGCAGCCTGATTGATGAGCACATAACGGGAACCGAAGTCGTGCGGGAGCCAGCGCAAGCGCTCCATCGAATCAACAATTTTTTGTCTTTTTGTTTCGACTGTATTGTTTACCAACGTCGCGACCGTTGCAGGCCCAATAACACCGTCCGCCGTTTTGCCTACGAATTTTTGATAGTCTTTGACACTCTCTACCAATTTCGCATTATAGCTGGTTTCGTGCAGGAACCTTTCCAATGTCGATTTATGATCGGAGAGATAACCGGACGGTGCCCGTTTCAGAAGTAGACTTATAAAAAGTGGTAAGTTCCCGTTCGTTTCACCGGGTTTAATGACCGTCTTCAATGATATTTCGATATTATCGCCATGGTCGCTCTTAGGCATTTGTGCCAGAGCATGTTTCAATGTCTTGTACGATTCGGATTGTGGCAGGTAGGCCTCTAGATCGGCAACAGGATTTTCACTTATTGCCAATCTGTCCAGTTCTTTTTCAAAATCAATCTGACGACGTGGTAAATCATGAAAAGGTGAGAGACGATCAGCGATAATACGACCATTCGATGCGTCCTGAATGTAACGAAGAACACGGCTTGTCAGAGCGACATCAAAATTGGTGAATGCAAGATTGCGTTCTTCGGCCGCAAGATTTTCATCTGGTAGCTTCACAAAATAATCCAGTGGCTCCAACCCGTCATCGTCGACTCTGGCCAAAAAGTGCATCACGTCTCTGGCCTTGTCAGTAACTTTGCCGTTCACAGACCACATAAGATCAGGTTTATTCACGTAATGTCTGGTAACTGGATCGGCAAGCGAGTCTTCTACCTTCACATCAATATGAGAAAAATCCGATTTTAAAGATTGGTCTGTATCAGTATTTTGCCCAGAATTTACACCCTCCAGAATAACATTATAAGGTTCTGTCAACGGCAATCGGGCTGGAACCGCCGATTTGATAGTCGAATTTGTTTCTATGAAATCAATGTTCGAAAACTCGACTGGAACAAGGCGTTCAGGCCTATAGGTAAAAGTTTTCGGGCTCTCGACAGTTACACGCCTACTTAAATTGATGTTGGTTTTTTTCGCTCGTGCATCCGGGGGTGTATTTGGCAGTGAGTTTGGGGACGTGTTAGCTGATTTTCCTTGTGTGTCGGACTGATGACCGGACTCTACCGGCATTTCAAGTACGGGCGCAGGTTTTTGCTTTTTGCTGAAAAGCTCCATCAAATTATTGATCGCAGCAGCCTTTTCAACGCCATAATACGGAGAGGCATAAAGGACCGTACTGGCAAAAAACGTAAAAATAAGGCGCGAAATTCGTTTTTGAAACATGGTCTGAGGTATCCGAGAAATAACAAAAATCTTTTAAAAGATTTTAGTAACCAAGCTCTTAAACGAGCGGCTAGAACCGAAAAATTTTCTACCCGGATTGTTGTCCATCTCGCCGACATTGTTATCAGCCGAAAGTCGGCAGTAGTTTTCTTAGGATCAATTGTCACAAATCGATGCAACTCAGTTTTTTTCAGTGAACCAACGTGCCTTTATTGAGTTTTGAGCGATGTCCGAATGGTAGGCTGATTGCAAAAGCTCATTCAGCGCGTTTGTGATTACTCAATGAAATTGTTGGGTTTTACCTGTTTTAAAAAAATTGACGACTCTGATAATGATGAAAGTCAATAAAAATTACGCGGTATTTTTATCGACTTTACGCCATTCATCCTCTAAAATTGGTATCCGAAAAGTTAGCAGTGCGATTGGATGTTATTTTCAACAAATGACACATTCGATGTAAACTTGATTATCGGTATGTTACGTTCTCGTCTTGATCAACGTAGGTAGAATAAGATTTCCGAGTTGAATCTATGAAAATTTTAGGATTGATATTGGCAGGGGGACATTCGTCTCGCATGGGGCGGGATAAAGCGGGGCTCGAATTTGACGGGAAAAGCCTTATTCAAAACCAGATCGAGACTTTCAAGAGGCACGGTTTTCCGATAGCTATCAGCTCAAACACATATAGTCTCAATGCGTTTGCACCTATTCCGGTTCTCGAAGACCCCGCAGAAATCCGATATGGCGGGCCGCTTGCAGGCGTTTATGCGGGTCTGAAATATGCTTTTGCAAATAAATACGATCTCGTTCTGACAATGCCTGTAGATTGTCCGATTATACCAGACGAGTTTTTTTTAAGAATCACGTCGGATATTGACAAAAATACCACTTTGAGGATGGCCTCCACACCATCAGGGCTTCAACCGACATTTGCACTTTGGCCAACGAACCTCAGATCCTATCTTTTCGAATTCTTGAAAGGTGCGGAAAATAAAAGTATTCGGTCATTCGCTTTTGCTCATAATGTGTCTATAGTGCGGTTTGACAATATCTATTCTGAAGGTGCATTCTTCAACGTCAACACGCCGGAAGATTATCAATATTTACAGGATAAATTCGGGATAAAAAATGAAACCAAAGCTTAAAGTATTTGGCGTAACCGGCTGGAAAAACAATGGAAAAACGACAATGGTCGTACGCCTTGTCGAAGAGTTGACCTCACGTGGTTACAAAATTTCAACGATCAAACATGCACATCATGATTTCGATATTGACCATGAAAATACCGATTCATGGCGTCATCGCAAATCCGGAGCTCAGGAAGTCGCCGTTGTATCTTCAAGGCGCTTTGCACTCATTCATGAAAACAAAGCGGAAGAAGAAACTCCGCTCTCAAGAATTCTCGAGCTTTTATCCCCCTGTGATCTTGTGATTGTCGAGGGATACAAGCGTGATAACCACGACAAGTTGGAAGTTCGTCGTACCGGCGGGAAAGTTGGCGACCCCCTTAACAAATCTGATCCTCATATTGTCGCTATTGCATCGGATAAGCCGGTGGAAGAAAAGCATTTGCCGTATTTCAACATTGATGATGTACAAGCAATTGCAGATTTCATTGTTGACCATATGAAACTCGAACACAAACAAGAGGCATAGAATGCTCGTACTGTGGGGACGCCCTACGTCCAGCAATGTAAAAAAAGTTCTTTGGACACTCGAAGAAATCGGGCTCGACTATCAGTTCATAAAAGCTGGTGGCCCGTATGGCGGGTTGGATACACCCGAATTTTTAGCACTCAATCCGAATGGCTTGGTTCCCACTATCAAGGACGACGACTTGGTTCTTTGGGAATCCAACACGATCGTACGTTACCTTGCTGCCCGTTATGGTAAAGGCGTGTTGTGGATTGAAGATTGCGGCAAACGTGCCGCAGCTGAAAAATGGATGGATTGGACAATGGCAACGTTGTTTAACCCGTTTGTCGATCTTCTTATGAATGTCGTGCGTCTTGCACCGGAAAAACGCGATCAACAAAAAGTAACGGATAGCGTTGAAAAATTTGAAAAAGGGCTATCTATTATGGATGGCGAATTAAAGAAACAACCGTTTCTTTCCGGCGAAAACCTGGGCATTGGCGATATTATTCCGGGTGTATTTATCTATTATTATTATGCCATGGAATTGCCACGCAAAAACAAATTCAGCAATGTCGAGGCTTGGTATCAAAAACTGCAAGCCCGGCCAGGCTATAAAAAACATGTCATGGTGCCGATCAGTTAAAATCTTGTTTTGAACAAGTCCTTCCAGTTTTTCAAAACATGAACTACAAAATCGATGATGCGCAGAAATATCAATTTTGTGGATATTGTCGTGGCATTGGCGGTTGTTGCCATTGCCGCCTATCTCTATTTTTCCGGAACGAAGAAATCCGTCGTTCAAAACGAACCTTCCTACCAACCTGAAAAAGTCGAGGTTATCCGCGGGAAAACTCGACTTTCGGATGGTGATTCTCTCCATCTTGATGGACAAAAAGTCCGCCTTTTAGGGATTGATGCTCCGGAACTTCACCAATTTTGTGACAAAGACGGAGCCTCCTACCCTTGTGGTGAATTAGCCAAACAACATCTTGAAGAATTGATCGGTGGAAACGAAATCAGTTGCACATCGACAAAAAGAGATAAATTCGATCGTCTATTGGCCAAATGTCGCGCCGGAGACCATGACCTCAACCGAGAAATGGTTAAAGACGGTTGGGCAGTCAGCTATTACGATTATAAACAGGAAGAATCGGATGCTCGTAAACAAAAGCTCGGCATATGGGCTGGTTCATTCGAATGGCCTCATGCTTGGCGCCGCGCCCATCCTCGTTGATTGTTTTAAGATTGAACCGAGCGGTGTTTCGACGAAATCGAAACATATCAATACAATCATTGCTGTATCCGATTGACGCATTTTTAATAGAACACGCTTTTTTGTGAGGATCAGCCGGCTTCAAATGGCAATTCGATTTACTATTTAATCCTCTCATAACTTGCGGCTGACTTATCAACGCACTCACCAATAGCCGGTGTTTGACTGCAAATGTACCTAATCTTTTTTGTCAATGTGAATGTCTTTATAAGTTTTGAACAGCGATGTTTCACAACTCCTTTTTGTTCTTGACATTATTCACAAAATAACAAATATTTTTTAAATAAATTTATGATTTTATAATTGGTTAAAAATTATTATATTTAATGTTATTATAAGTTATAAAATTTTATAATAATATCACGGATATATATTTTATTTTTTATTAATTATTCGTTTGTACATATTTTTAAAATCAACGTCATTTCGATAATTTTATGTTTTTACTTATTGATCGTTTTCAGTTAACTTGAATAACATTCTATTTGACGACCTTCATATCCTCTGGCCTTTTTTCGTGAACCGTGAGTGTAATCATTGAAGGAATATCCTGATTGACTCATATTGCAGCTATGACAAAGGAATTTGATACAGACTCTCGAGAAATTATGCGTTTGGAAAAACAGATTTCGGCTTGTCGCATTTGCTACGATAAACCGCTGTTCTTACCACGGCTTCCACAGCAACCTCGACCTGTGGCCTATCTTTCATCTACGGCTCGAATTGTCATAGCCGGACAAGCTCCGGGGATGCGCGTTCATAAAACCGGCATACCTTTTAACGACCCTTCAGGAGACCGCTTGCGTGAATGGCTTGGTGTGAACCGCGACAGCTTTTACGACAAAGATAAATTTGCCATCATACCGATGGGATTCTGTTTTCCCGGTTACAGCAAATCGAAAAGCGACCTTCCACCGAGAAAAGAATGCAAGTTGACCTGGCACGAGCGTGTGTTCAAATTAATGCCGCAAGTAGAACTGGTCATCGCAATAGGCGGCTATGCCCAGAAATATCACATTTCCAATCTTGAAGAAAAATCGGTTACCGATACAGTCAAAAACTGGAAAAATATTCTCCCTATAACCCAGCCTAAGGGATATCACGTTCTTCCCATCCCCCACCCTTCATGGAGAAATACTCATTGGATTAAATGTAATCCGTGGTTTGAAAGTGAATTACTACCAACGCTTAAGCGACTGGTAGAAACGTACATTCGATAAATTGTAGAATAATTTTTATTTATTACTATTAAAAAGAATTTATTTTCTATATATAGAATTGGAATTTGGCTTTATTAAATTTTTTGGATGCGATAATGGATCGTCTTGATAGAAAAATTCTTCGTCTCTTGCAGGAGGACGCAACACTTGCTGTTGCAGACATTGCCAAGAAAGTGGGGCTTTCTACTACACCCTGTTGGCGGCGTATACAGAAACTGGAAGAAGACGGGGTCATTCAACGCCGCGTTGCAATTCTATCGCCAGAGAAAGTCAATACGCGGGTCACTGTTTTCGTTTCAGTGAGAACCGGCGCGCATAATCACGAATGGCTAAAAAGGTTTTCAGAAGTCGTTCACGCTTTTCCCGAAGTCGTGGAATTTTACCGGATGAGCGGCGACGTCGATTATTTGCTACGCGTCGTTGTCCCTGATATTGCCGCTTATGATGTTTTTTATAAAAAACTTATCGCAAAAATTGACATCAGGGATGTATCGTCAGCGTTTGCGATGGAACAAATAAAATATACAACCGAATTACCACTCGATTATATGATGATCGAAAAGGAAGTTAATCATCTTTAAAAATGCCATTCGAGTTCGATAAACGCATCAGTCTTCTGAAATTGAGAGGAAAATGCCCTCTCATCCAATGTATCACCAATGAAGTTGCGATGAATTTTTGTGCCAATGTGCTCAATGCCCTTGGCGCATCGCCAGTTATGTCTTTTGCGCCCGATGAAGCAGCCGAGTTCGTCGATAATGCTGATGCTGTTACAACCAATATCGGCACATTAACACTTGAAAAATATGCAGGCATGCGACTCGTAATGGAGCGAGCGAAAGTGCTGGGCAAGCCGGTTGTGTTCGATCCCGTAGCACATTTTGCGACGTCTTTCCGGACGAATGCGACAGCACATCTTCTCACCTTGTCCCCCCGTATTATAAAAGGAAACGCTTCTGAAATCATCGCGCTTACCTCGAAAACTACGGCTCACGGAGTTGATAGCAAGGAACACGGAGAAAATAGCTTTAATGCCGCGATATTGGCCGCTCGAAAGACAAAGGCAGTTATAGCCATGTCGGGTAAAAGTGATTTTATCACTGATGGGAAACGGCACGTATTGATTGAAGGCGGAAATAGTCTGATGTCGAAAGTTTCTGCTTGTGGATGTGCGCTTACCTGTGTGACAGGAGCATTTGTTGCACTTGCACCTGACAAACCGTTCGACGCAGCAGTAAAAGCTTTTTCAACCTTTTCAGCCGCAGGCATACTTGCCGGTCGCACTGCCAAAGGCCCTGGCACATTTGTACCACTTTTCATTGATGCACTTGCGACTATTGACGACAAAACTGTAGAAGCTTCCGCTTCCGTAACGCCTTGGCAAGAACAGTAACGAAACCGGATAAACTAAAGTCCGTATAAAAGAGCGCCTATCAGATTTTAATTCCGGCTTGCTCGAATGTTGCCATTTGGGAGTGGGTGAGCACAGCTGCTTTTACAACACCTGCAGCAATTGCAGCTCCCGTCCCCTCACCCAATCTCATTCCAAGGTCGAGAAGCGGTTTTTTACCTATTTTATCCAACAGGCGGCGATGCGCCGGCTCAGCCGAAACATGTCCGGCAATACAATGGTCAAGCGCATGTGGATTTATTTTATGTAAAAGAGCTGCTGCTGCAGTTACCACAAACCCGTCGAGAATAACTGGAATTTTTTCCATACGAGCTGCAAGAATAGCGCCCATCATAGCTGCTATTTCACGCCCGCCTAGACGACGCATAACTTCGAACGGGTCATCAAGATGATCTTTATGAAGTTCGACAGCCTTTTTTACAGCCGCAATTTTGCGCCGATAATAATCACCTTTGGAACCTGTGCCTGGCCCTGTCCATTCTTCGGCCTTACCACCGTAAAGTGCCAGAGAAATTGCCGAGGCAATTGTTGTATTGCCTATCCCCATTTCACCCAAGCACAATAAATCGGTGCCGCCGGCAATTGATTCCATGCCAAATGCCATTGTTGCTGCAGCACCACGCATATCCATCGCAGCATCCTTTGTGATATCCATCGTGGGATAATCCAAAGCAAGATCGAATATTTTCAGGCCGAGATCATAAGCAACACATATCTGATTGATCGCAGCGCCACCGGCAGCAAAATTCTCGACCATCTGCTGGGTGACAGCACGGGGAACCGGCGTAACATTTTCATCTGTCACACCATGGTTTCCGGCAAACACCGCGACCAGAGGACGTGTGACAATAGGTTTCTCTTTTCCTCTCCAACCCGCATACCAAAGCGCAATGTCTTCAAGCCTTCCCAATGAGCCTTCCGGCTTTGTAAGTTCTGACTGACGTTTCCTCGCCAATTTTATGGCGTTTTCATCTGGATCAGGCAAACTGTTCAATAAAGCACGAAAATCATCAAAAGGACTGGAAGCGGTCACGGAAACACCCTTCAAACAAAATGAACAAATAGAATCTCATCAAGGAGTGTTCTATAAGCAATTTAAAATCACTTTAACAGGAGTAAGAAAAATCTTGAGCGATTTTCTTGGCCCATTGATGCGCGCATTAGGCTTTCTCACGCGTTTGCCCATAGATAGTCATTGGTTTTCGCCTGAGCATTCAATTTCTAGCGAGGCAAATTATTTTCCGATTGCCGGTTTGATTATAGGCCTGCTAGCGGGATTGTGTCTGGCACTTGCCCACTTTATCGGCTTGAATTTATGGGTTTCAGCGGTTTTTTGCGTCCTGTTTACAACGATGCTCACCGGCGCACTCCATGAAGATGGATTAGCAGATGTAGCCGACGCCTTTTTTGTCGGTAAATCGAAAGAAGATCGTCTGACGATTATGAAAGACTCGCGCAACGGTACTTATGGTACATTGGCGTTGATTTTTGTTGTGCTTTCAAAAATAGCGCTTATCGGGTCAATAGAGATAAATCTTGGTCTCGATCGTGCAATCATTGCTTTAATGGTGTGTGAAGCAGTAAGCCGTGGTGGCATGGTCTCATTCTGGACAAAGCTTCCACTTGCCCGCAAAAACGGCACAGCCGCTGCAGCGGGGGAACCATCAATCGGGATTGCGCGCAAATCATTGATTATTTCGGGTGTAATTCTGCTGATCGCAGGACTTTGCTTTTTCGGCATCAGCTGGATGATAATTTCCATTGCCGCTTCATTCTTGTTTATTTACGTCTTTACACTGGAGTGTGAGAAACGCATTGGCGGCTATACGGGCGATACTTTAGGTGCTGTCGAGCAGTGCCTGAAAGTTATATTATTGGCAATAACAAGTCTTGTCGTTTAACTTTTGCTGTCCCTGATCGACTGGAGAGAAAGCACCATGAAACCATTCTGGCTTATTATCTCTACCGCCGCTTTGATTATCATTCTGCTGCTTGCGTTTAGCGACAATGCGCCCAATGCGACAACCGACAAGATTGCCAATCTCGGTTATTATGGAATATGGGGACTAGCAGCAACTTCTGCTTTGTTGGGATCAAAGATAAAGTTGGTTGATGCTGCACGAAATATTGCAATATGGTGCGTTATTATATTCGCACTTATGTGCGGCTATAGTCTGCGTTATGAAATACAGGATCTCGCACATCGCGCAACTGCAGGCATTATTCCCGGCAGTCCTGTTACGCGCTACAGTGAAAACGGCAAAACCGTCAGCCTCGAACGTTCCGCCAATGGCCATTTTCTAACAAACGCAGTTATTAACGGCAGGACATTAAGCCTCACGATCGACACGGGTGCTTCTGCTGTGGTTCTAACCTATGACGATGCAATTACTGCAAATATCGATGTTGGAAGATTAGGATTTAGTATAGCCGTAGACACCGCAAATGGCAGTACGAATGCCGCTCCTATCATAATTGATAGTCTCAAAATAGGTGATATCGAACGTAATAATGTACGAGCGCTAGTTAGCCGTCCCGGTGACCTTTCAGGAAGTTTATTGGGGATGAGCTTTCTCGACCGCCTTACTGGTTACTCTGTGCGCGGAGACCGACTCATTCTGGTCGATTGAAGTGGCCAAACGGGTGCATTTTTTGCATTAAAAAATGCTGGCCGAAATGAAAATTCCGCTTGATTATACTATTCGATATACGAAAAGGCTTTGCGCAAGATGGATGACCGCGCATTTTCCTGATTAGCTTCAACGGAAAGTGTCTGGCGCCATTTTCTGGCACCTTTACGACCGGAAAATAGCCCTATCATATGGCGGGTAACGTTGGAAAGCTTGCCGCCATTCTTGATATTGCGATCAATATATTCGCACATTGCCTCAATAAGCGAATTGTCATCGAGCGGCACGCGATTATCATGATAAATTTTTGCGTCAACCTCGCGAAGAGATGAAGGATTTTGATAGACATAGCGCCCGACCATCACTCCATCGACATGTTCCAAATGGCCAGCTGCTTTATCTATTGTTTGAATACCGCCATTTATCCCGACGAAATGACTTTGGTTTTTCAACTTCAAATCATAAACGCGTTGATAATCGAGCGGAGGTACATCGCGATTTTCTTTAGGGCTCAAGCCTTGAAGCCATGCTTTTCGTGCGTGAACCCACAATGCATCCGCGCCGCTTTGCCATGCTGCGGCGCTCAAATTATCAAGAGCAACTTGAACATCCTGCTTATCAACGCCAATGCGGCACTTAACAGTAACCGGAATTGAGACAGACCGTTTCATTTTTTCAACGATTTTTCCGACAAGATCAGGCTCTAACATGAGGCAAGCCCCGAAAGCGCCCGACTGCACACGATCGGACGGACAACCGACGTTGAGATTAATTTCATCATAACCGAAATCCGCGCTGATTTTCGCGGCTTCTGCGAGTTTATCGGGCGAAGATCCGCCTAATTGTAACGCCACCGGATGCTCGCACTCGTCAAACTTCAAAAGCCGCTCTCTATCACCGAAAATTGCGGCATCCGCAACCACCATTTCAGTATAAAGCAGAGAGTGTTTTGTCAGCAAACGATGAAAATAGCGACAATGCCGATCGGTCCAATCCAGCATCGGTGCCACTGCAAATCTCGGCTTTTCTGCCCTTTCGTAAATTGACATATTTCAGGACATTCCCGTTTTTCCGTCGAAAAATTCGTTAGCGCAACCACTTATCAAGCCGCACTAACGCCTCGTCTATTGCTGCCGGTGCACCCGCATAAGAAAAGCGCATTGTGCGTTTTCCCTCCAATGTGTCGAAATCTATACCCGGCGTTGCAGCCACATTGGTTTCTTCAAGCATTTTGCGGGCAAACTCTGTGCTATCGTTGCTGAATTTGGAAATGTCGCAATAGGCGTAAAAAGCTCCATCCATCGGTGCCAGCAGCTTCAATCCCAGAGCGGGCAAAGTTTTTGTCAGATGTTCACGATTGATGCGATAGCTATCTTTTATTTTTTCAAGTTCGGATGTTGCATCGAAGGCTGAAATTGCAGCTATTTGTGAAAGTTCAGGTGCCGAAATATAAAGATTTTGAGATATGCGCTCGACCGACCTTACCACATTGTCCGGCAATACCATCCAGCCAACACGCCATCCGGTCATACAGTAATATTTGGAAAACGAATTGATGACGGTGACATCGTCACCAAAAGATAATGCCGTAACGTCGGGAGCCGAGAAGTTCAGTCTATGATAAATTTCATCGGCAATCACTGTAATATTATGTTCGTGGCAGAATTCGATAATATTTTTCAACTCTTCCGGTTTAAGTGACGCACCAGTCGGATTACTCGGAGAGGCAAACAAAATACCTTTGAGCGGCGCATTTGATTGCGTTTCTTCAAGCATTTTTAAATCAAGAAGGCCGCTTCCACCAGTATCAATCTCCACAACCTCAAGTCCAAGTGCCTTCATGATATGGCGATAAGCCGGATAGCCCGGACGCGTTATTGCAACCCTGTCACCCACATCGAAAAATGCTAAAAATGCGAGATTGAATGCCGCTGATGATCCGGTTGTAACAGCAACACGTTCCGGAGATACTGCCAGTTTATGATGGTCTTCGTAATAGGCAGCTATTTTTTCACGCAAAGCCGTCAAGCCAAGCGAATCGGTATAGCCGATATGACCATCTTTCAGTGCCCGTCCGGCTGCCTCTAATACCTGCGCCGGACAGGGCGCGGCCGGCTGACCGATTGCCATGGAAATAACCGGCTCACCCGCCTTCATTTTTTTATTGGCCGCCGCAAGCACGTCCATTGCAAAAAAAGGGTCGACATTACTCCTTCTTGATAGACAAATCATGCTGGTCTCCACATAAAAAAACATATAAGTTCAAACAAAGTGCCGTAGAAAAGCCTGAAAGGCGTGGCTAGAACAACAAAGACATCGTATCTATGCTCTGAGCACTCAGGGGATTATCTATGAAAATAGAGTTGCAAACTTCAAGACAAAAAGTCTTTTCATTTACAAAAAGATCGATAGTTTTCTTTCTTCACTTCGGCTTGGCTATGGTATTGGTGTTTGCACCATCTATCAGTGTTGCGCAAGCCCAATCACAATCGGTACCGATCATCCGCGACGCTGAAATCGAGCAATTACTTTATGATTACACAACGCCGATTTTCAAAGCTGCCGGCATACGCAACAAAATACAAATCATCGTCGTAAACGATCAAAGCTTCAATGCTTTTGTCGACGGGCAGCGTATGTTTGTCAATATAGGTGCATTGATGCAGGCAGAGACACCGAATGAACTTATCGGTGTCATCGCCCACGAAACGGGTCACTTGGCAAATGGTCACCAACAACGTTTGCGCGAACAGATCAAACGTGCGCAAACAATGGCTGTTATCGGTATGCTGCTTGGTATCGGCGCCGGTGTAGCCGGTGCATCGACTGGCAACACATCTGCCGCCGGTGCGGGCGGTGGCATTGCTGCCGGTAGTAGCGAAATGGCTATGCGCACATTGCTTAACTATCAACGCAGCGAAGAAGCTGCTGCCGATAGAGCCGCCGTCAACTATCTGAATTCAACCGGTCAGTCTACAAAAGGAATGCTTGTTACTTTCGAACGTTTTTCCAATGCTCTTGCCCTCTCGGGAACGAAGGTTGACCCTTATAGAGTTAGCCACCCGCTTCCCCGTGAACGTATTGCAGCCTTGGAAACACTTGCAAAACAGAGCCCCTATTATGACAAAAAGGATTCCCCCGAATTACAGTTACGTCATGACATGGTACGGGCAAAGATAGCAGCCTATACTGATCACTTCACCGAGTTGCGCCGCATGTTTAAAGATAATCCGCGAGGACTTCCGGCGCGTTATGGAGAAGCTATATTGGCTGTTCAAAGTGGTTCGCCAAAAACTGCTGTTGAAAAAGTCAAAGACCTTATAAAAGATGAACCAAAAAATCCGTATTTTCAGGAACTGTTGGGAGACGCGTTGATAAAGGCTAACGACCCTGCAGGAGCGGCAAGTGCTTACAAACGTTCCGCGGAAATCGACCCGCGCGGTTCTAGCCTTCTTAAGGTGAGTTACGGGCATGCACTGCTTTTAACAAATGATCCTAAAAATGTCCCGATTGCGATAACTGAAATACGTAATGGTATCGCCAAGGAACCCGAATTTGCCGCCGGATATGGATATCTTGCACTGGCCTATGGCAGAAGCGGACAGGTGGCACTTGCCGATCTTGCGACTGCCGACATGCATTATTATAGCGGAAACCGTATGCAAGCCCGCATTTTTGCAACCCGCGCCAAGCAAAAACTGACACCCGGTTCAGCCGAATGGCTGCGTGCGCAAGATATTCTCAACACAACGCAACAAAAGAAATGATATTTACAGAAAGCCTCACGATGAAAATTTTTGCACCTTTTTTAAATAAAAATCATTCGTTTTGCGCAGGCGCAATAGGGGCGATACTGTTGCTATCTCCGTTAAGTGAAACCGGTTTTGCTGCCTCTGGCGACAACACCACATCGGCAGCCGAAATAAAAAGTGAGCTTCTCAATGATCAAAGTTTCATCAAAGCGGTGGGCGAGGCTTTAAACAAACAATCGTCGGACGATCATATCCGAGAAGTTGTCAAAGATTATCTTGTTAAAAATCCTGAAGTCATGATTGAAGTTCAGGAGGCACTTGATAAAAAGCAAGCTCAAAAAGTGACCGAAAACCAGACATCGACGATAAGTTCTATGAAAGACGAGATCTTCAACTCTCCAAACGATGCTGTGATTGGTAATCCTAAAGGCAAAGTATCGCTCGTTGAATTTTTTGATTATAATTGCGGCTATTGTAAAAAGTCTTACCCTGACATTCAGGCACTTTTAAAAAACAATCCCGATTTGCGTATTGTGCTAAAGGATTTTCCAATATTAGGCCCTGATTCGGTAAAAGCGCATATCGTTGCACGTGCGTTTTTAAAGTTAATGCCAATGAAGTACCCGGCCTTTCACGCCGAAATGTTGACGAGCGAAGGTCGTGCGAATGAAGAAAAAGCAATAAAAGTTGCTGTAAAACTTGGCGCTGATGAACAAAAACTGCGTGAAGCCATGAATGATCAAAGGCTTCAGCAAGCTTTTGTAGAAAATGGTCAAATTGCTTATGCTCTCAATATCAACGGCACACCGTCTTATATTTTGGGTAACGAAGTTCTGGTCGGCGCAGTGGGTGAAAATATTTTGAGACAAAAAATCGGACTTCTTGATAAATAGTTTAGATTGACTTTCTCGGTCACGTCAAACTTTTATCTAAGCTCTGCCTAGGTCAGGGAATTTGCACTTTCGCTTTTTCCCCAACATGCTTATAAGCGTTTTTGAGTTTTGAACTGTAATTAAAAATGTTACAGTTGAAATAGTTGGATTTTTAAAGCCGTCTTTGGTTTTGCCAGAGGATGGTTGTTGATCGAGCTTGAAAAGTTCCGATCCTGAATATTAGAACGGTCACGAAGATCGAGGAGTAAAAGAAAGAGATGGCTACAAAAACAACAAGTACCGTCAAAAGCACAGGTGTAAATAAAGATCTCATCCGCGATCTCGCCGAAATACTCAATGATACGAACCTTTCGGATATTGAAGTCGAACAAGGGGATTTACGTATCCGCGTTTCCCGCCAGTTAAGTGGTGGCGTACCGGTGCAAACAACCTATGCACCTGCCGCTCCGGCAGCGGCTCCTGCTCCGGCCGAACCCAAAAAAGAAGACTTGACGAAAAACGCAGTTACCTCCCCCATGGTTGGTACTGCCTATCTCGCACCGGCTCCGGGAGCGCGTCCGTTTGTAGAAGTCGGGCAACAGGTTTCCGAGGGGCAAACTCTTATAATTATTGAAGCAATGAAAACAATGAACCAGATATCTTCGCCGCGTGCGGGAACGGTCAAAGCTATTTTGGTTGAAGATGCGCAACCGGTTGAATTTGGTGAGCCACTGGTCGTTGTTGAATAAGACAGGATCACGAAATGTTTCAGAAAATCCTGATAGCCAACCGTGGCGAAATTGCACTCAGAGTTCTGCGTGCATGTAAAGAGCTTGGTATTAAAACCGTCGCTGTTCATTCGACAGCTGATGCTGACGCCATGCATGTGAGACTCGCTGATGAAAGCGTCTGCATCGGTCCGCCCCCTTCACGCGATTCCTATCTCAATATCCAGCAAATAGTTGCTGCTTGCGAGATTACCGGTGCAGATGCCATTCATCCTGGCTATGGGTTTCTTTCAGAAAACGCCAAATTTGCTGAAATTCTGGAAGCTCATTCGATTACTTTTATTGGCCCGACTGCCGCTCATATCCGTATTATGGGCGATAAAATCGAAGCCAAGAAAACAGCTAAACGTTTAGGCATTCCAGTAGTTCCCGGTTCCGATGGCGGTGTTACAGATGATGACGAAGCCTATAAGGTTGCCGATAAAATCGGCTATCCTGTTATCATCAAAGCTTCTGCCGGCGGTGGCGGACGCGGTATGAAAGTAGCACGCTCTCCAAAAGAGCTTTCAATTGCTCTTAGTACCGCGCGTAGCGAAGCTGCTGCTGCGTTTGGTGATGACGCTGTCTATATTGAAAAATATCTTGAGAAACCGCGTCACATCGAAGTTCAGGTTATGGGCGATGGCGCCGGAAATGCAATCCATCTCGGCGAACGGGATTGTTCTTTGCAAAGACGTAACCAGAAGGTTTGGGAAGAAGCCAATTCCACAGTGTTGGATGATCAAGCACGGCAAAAAATCGGCATGATAGTCGCTAACGCCTGTGCCGAATTGGGCTATCGCGGTGCCGGTACAATCGAATTTCTTTATGAAAACGGTGAATTCTATTTCATTGAAATGAATACCCGTCTTCAGGTCGAGCATCCGGTAACGGAAGCGGTAACCGGCATTGACCTTGTTCATGAGCAAATTCAGGTTGCAGCCGGCGAAGGTCTTTCGGCAAAACAAAGTGATATTCACTTTTCAGGCCATGCGATTGAATGTCGTATCAATGCCGAGGATCCAGTCAACTTCACCCCTTCCCCCGGATTGATTACTCATTTCCATACCCCTGGTGGTCTCGGTGTGCGCGTTGATTCCGGCGTTTATTCGGGTTATCGGATACCGCCTTATTATGACAGCCTGATCGGCAAACTGATTGTTCATGGAAGAACACGGCTTGAATGCATGATGCGGTTGCGGCGCGCTCTTGACGAGTTCGTCGTCGACGGTATCAAAACGACGCTGCCGCTTTTCCGCGATCTTATCGGTAACGAAGATATAGCCAAGGGAAATTATGACATCCACTGGCTGGAAAAATATCTTGCCGATAAGTCGGCTTCAAATAGCTGATAGCTTTGTCTCAAAAAGAAAAAGATAAATTAACCCCTGCGCTACTACTGAGTGCCTATGCGCAGGGAATTTTTCCTATGTCGGATGATGCAGAAGATCCTGACATTTATTGGATACGTCCCGAACGGCGTGGAATTATTCCTTTGGACAATTTTCACATTCCAAAAAGTCTGAAGAAAACGATGAAGAAAAAGCCGTTCAAAATCGTGATTGATTCCGATTTCGAAGGTGTTATTTCCGGCTGCGCCGAATCAAAGCCCGGACGTGAAACAACCTGGATTAACCACCCCATTCGTAAAGCTTATGGTGAGCTGTTCGAACTCGGGTTTTGCCATAGCGTTGAAGCCTGGCAAAACAATAAACTTGTCGGTGGTTTATATGGTCTGTCTTTGGGACAAGCGTTTTTCGGTGAAAGCATGTTCTCGCGCGTCACTGATGCTTCCAAGATATGTCTTGTTGCGCTTGTAGACCATTTAAAAAGCCACCACTTCATTCTTCTTGACACACAATTTACAACACCTCATCTTGAGCATTTCGGCGCAATAGAAATTACAAGACAAGATTATGAAACGCGCCTGAAAAAAGCCCTATCCGGCCACGCCGAGTTTTAAAATCTTTGTATTTTCTCGCCAAATTGCCGGCTAAATTCCCACATGTTTTTCAAAAATTTTTGGTAGGAAAAAAAGATTGTTGTTTTGGCAATTTTTCTGTTTGCCTTTGGCGAAGTTTATGCTAGTTGCAGTGCGGCGCCCTTATAGCTCAGTTGGTAGAGCACCTGATTTGTAATCAGGGGGTCGGGAGTTCGAGTCTCTCTGGGGGCACCATTATCATTTTTCCCCCTTATAACTTATTGTTTTTGTTAGGCATTTTTTTAGGTGCGGGAAAATATTTTAAAGGTGCGGGAATAGAAGTTTTTATTTTGTTCTATTTCTCAAGTTTTTTGATTGCTTCTTTTGCGAGTCGGACGCGGTCTGCACTTTTGGTGTAAAGCGACGGCATTTCATCGTCAGTCCATCCGAATAATGCCTTAAGTTGCGCTACAGTTGCCCCCGCATTAGCAGCTCGTGTTGCACTGATCTTTCTAACGCCATGAGCAGACTTATGAACGCCTGCCTTGTTACAGGCAGCACGGAAATAGTTACCAAACGTTTCTTTTGTCAACGGCTGCCCATCACTTCCACAAATAAACGCGAGATCACTGGTTGGTGAATTTCTAAGCGTCTTGTCTAAGACGGGCAATATAGGCAAGGTAACAACCGTTTTAAAACCGCTTTTTTCCGTTCTGATCGTGGCAACACCATCATGCACATGTTGCCAGCCCAAGCGGACGGCATCCCCTCTTCTTAGCCCCGTATACAAAAGCACATGAAGCCAGACGCGTTCTTTCGTGCCTTCCGGCCACTTTACCTCATATTTATCAACATCATCCTCAGTCCATGCTTCGAAACCTAAGCTATTGTTCAGTTTTGGTGCTTTCACACCATCACACGGATTTTTTTCTACATATTCCGAACCAACAGCCCAACTAAACAATCCACGCATTGTTTTTAAAAAATTGCCAGCTTGAGCTGGGGTTGCCGCGCGTTCATCACGAGACGCTACGATAACTTTTTTTGTAATTGCCTGAAAAGGAACATTCCCAGCCTTTTCCAAAACATGCCTTAAGATATTTTCACGTTGTTTACGTGTTGCCAAAGATAATGAAAGCCATTCACTACTCTTGCGATATTGTTCGACAAGCCAACGTAGAGAACCAGCCGACGCTTTTGTTTTCGCAGGCATTTCTTGCCCGCTAACCGCTGCCGTGTAAGCGGCCATAAATTCCGGACTGCCATACTTACCTTGGATGCGAACCCGTGGGTTTGGCTTTTTACGGACATACCAAACAGTTTTCCCGTGTCTGGTAATCTCGCGTTGCAGATAAGGCGGTCTCGTTTTTGGCATACTCGTTACGCTTTACTCAGATTGTGAAGTTGTCGTCATATTTCTGCTTTGTCGGCTCAGTATTATTAAGATCAAATTCTTTATCCAAAGGAATAGTGATCTTAACGCCCGACGGCATGTCAATAATCAAAGCTTTTAAGCCATGTTTTTTTGCCCATTCCCCTGCTCGATTAATATCTGCTTGAGTAAATAGGGCCGATTTTCGTGACATATTTTAGCCCTTTCCTTTTAGAAGTCTAGTTTGCATTATTTTTCTTAATGCATTGCTGTCATTCTTTATCCTTCATTTCTACTAAAAGCTGTTTTCGGATTGCCGCGCGTTCGTCTTCCTGACTCCGGATCATCCCGAAAAAGTCAGACAATCGACGAGAGGCAATAATCTTTATAAAATCACCGTTCAAGAATTGTATTTCGTCCACGGTCTCTGGAATATTACCCCAATGAACAAGCGGGTAAGTTGCATCAAATTGGTCTGGCAAACGCTCGATAACGGTATTGTTGCCGGAGGCCGTGACGATTTCGCATCGCAAATCCGTTATGTAATTGCGCTTGCCAGCATCGTCCTTTGTCACCTGACAAAGCGCTATAAGCTCGTCTCGGGTGATTTTTGACCTGGCATCTGCGACCACGTCATAGATATTTGCGAACGGTCCGTTTTTAAATAGCTTTTGGTTGACATCTGCAAAAACCCAAAACCAACCAATATTTCCAGCAAGAGATTTATTATCTGAAGTCGTCATTTGCTTTGTTCCAATTGCTTTTGTTTATGCACCGGTTGCATAAAAGAAATCATATTGTCCGCGCATGCCATCCGGAAAGCGTACAATGTACTGGTCAAGCTTCCGGCTAGGCGTATCTTTAGCCATTATTCGGCCTCCAAAGGTGGTACTTCAGCGTAGTAAGCAAACCTGTATTTTTTGTAGCACTCGGCATCGCCTTCCCATTTTTTTGTTTCTCGATTGAACCATCCTGAAAAAGCGAAACCGTCGGGCATCATGATAAAGTACATCTTGCGGTCTTCCTTCGGACACTCGGATATTGGCTTCCAAAAAGCTGTTTTAGCGGTGTGAACAGACGCGTTCTCTGGATTAGTTATTCTGCAATCTTTATCAGTCATTATTTTTTCTCCCCACTGGTTCGCCTGTATCACGAAAAACAACCGTTCCATCCATCCGTCTTTTGAACCGTGATTTCGGTTTTTGCTGCTTCATGCCAAAATGTTTGATCGCGTTTCGTTTTGCTTTTGCTCGTGTTTTGTTCTCTTTCGTCGTCTTTTGCTGGTGCGCAAAATGTAAAACGGGCGCAAGATTGTTTTCTCTGTTTTCTCCACCGTCAGCGAGTGGAATAATGTGGTCTAAGTCCCATTTATCGCCAGCAAGTATCTTTTTGCCGGTCAACCGGCAGCGGCCACCATGCTGTTCAAAAATGCGCAAGCGAACGCTCGGCGGTGGCATAGTGTCATCTGTTTTGCCAATCCATTCTTTTACCTTCCGAGCCATCAGTCGCGACCCCGTAAAAACTTGGCAACGGCTCGCTTATGCGCCTCGTATATTTTTGCACTGGATGCATGTCTGGAAACAGCGCGAGCTGTACTCTTCCGGAAAAACGACTGCATAGCGTCCCATTCCTTGAATGCCTGGCGGCGTATTTCTCTACGTTCGTTAGAAATCATGGTTGCGCCCTTATAAGTTTGATAAGACCGAGTTCGCCGTCGAAAAATTTAGCTTCAAATTCCATTTCGTGCCTCTTTTGGTTAAGCCCATTTTTGATCGTCTGGGTCCGTCAAAACGAACCCTTTTTCGGAAAACGAGCGATAAACGTCATCCAGAAATGCGTTATATTGTTTCGTTGTCATCCGGCGCGTCACAGGCCAATCGAGAGGAACCTTCATCAAGCTGATTTTTGCCAAATAAGGCAGAGGCGCGATAACTTTGTCATATTCTTTTGCAAAGGCTTCATTTTCATTGCGCAAAATCGGCACGGCATATTTTAATTTCAACAACGCACGGACATCTTCTGTCGGCTGCCCCATTTGTTCGGATAATTCGTTAATCCATTGCCGTTGAAGACGGTTCTGGCGAGTTGACCTGTGCTTCCCTTTCGTGATTGTTACCGTGACCGCACCATCTTGCAGTTCGAGATATTTAAGCAATCGGTTGCGGTCGTAAGCTGTTTCGATTATTCGCGTCGTCATTGCTTTTGCTTTCAAAACGGAACGTCATCATCAAGCGGGGCTTGGTAGCTCGTGCGCCCTTTTTGCGCTGCGTACTGGCTGCCGATTGCGCTGTTTTGTGTGTTCGTTGTAGCGTTGCTGCCCCCATCATCCGGGCGACTATCAAGCATTTGCAATTGACCGCGAAAGTTTTGCAAAACGATCTCGGTTGTGTAGCGGTCATTACCGCTCTGATCCTGCCATTTGCGAGTTTGCAACTGCCCCTCAATAAAAACCTTTGCGCCCTTCTTCAGATATTGCTCGACAACCTTGACCAGATTTTCATTAAAAATAACAACCTTGTGCCATTCCGTCCGGTCTTTACGTTCTCCGGTGTTTTTGTCTTTCCATGTTTCCGACGTTGCAATGCTTAAAGTTGCCACTTCACCGCCAGAATTCATTCTGCGAATTTCCGGGTCTGAACCGAGATTACCAACCAGAATGACCTTGTTAACACTGCCTGACATTATGCGGCCTCCGCCTGTTGCTTTAACTGCGTCATTATTTCATCCAATTCGGCTAGGAATTTTTTAACCTCGGCGGTGATTTCGGCTATTAACTTGTCGTCACGCTCAACACGTTTGATAAAAATCTTCAAATCTTCTGGAAAGCGCGGGTCGAATGAAACAAAGTCGCACCATTTACGACCGGAGCAAGCCATTTGCCACTGCATTTGCAAAATGTACTTGTTGTTTATTTTGCCAGTCAACAACGTGTCTAAATGCGTTGCAGTGTTTGGGCATTTGATCTCGACAAGCCCGTCATCACCTACCAGCCCATCGGGAGAAGCGCCCGCTTGTTCGATCGTCGGGTGGTTGATAAAGGCTATCTCTTCAACTTCATTTTCTGTGAAAAATGAATAGGCATTGCGGGCGTTGCTTTCTTGTTCCGTACCCCATTGCATGGCCGGACTGGTGAACCCTTGCCCAACGGCACCGGTTAGACGTTGGATAGCGAGTTCAGTCATGTAATTGGCACGACTTGCCGAATAACCACTTCTCGTTTTCGCCATGAGGTCGCCAATTCGAGATGCCGTTACTTTACCAAGGCGCAATTCGAACCATTCGGGAGTTCTTTGCAATATTTCAGACATTTACCGCCTCCTTTGCCTTGGCAATCTTTTTCTTAATTGCCTCTTTTGCATCCTTGAAGCGGTTTTGAGGAATATCAGCTACAGCTTCGACGCCCATATAGCCGCAAAAAGCCGCCTTATTGATTTCGTGTTCATCAAGAAGCTGGTTGAGTTCTAAAAATTGCTGTTGTGTAATCACCGCCGGTTCACCAGCAGCTTTCGCATCATCATCTTCGGCAGCGGCAAGGCCTAAGGCTGCCTTAAGCGAATAACGTTCCAGATAAGTAACGGCTGAACCCACTGCTTGAATGGCGTTCTTACTGCCCGACGTGTCGTTATCCGCTGACAAAGTGTTTTCTTCTGAATGCCCGTCGACGTGCGAAACAATGCACGTAACTGACACTATCGCGCCGTTCTGTTGTGTCCGGAACCGATAAGACAGTCCATGCTTCTTCAAAATCGGTTTTACTGTTTCGGCGATTTCCGAGAGATCGTCATACCGATAACGGGCGTTTCCATCCTTATCGACAATTGCCTTTTTATTTTTGGCAATCGTCGGTATTTCATTGACAGCCAAAGCCATCGCAGCATCAAAAGCCTGCTTAGCCTGTTTCTTATCCAAGCGGTCTTGAAAATCCATCAAGCTTTCAATGACGTTAAGATCGTAGCCTTTCTCGACCGCCAGAGTAACTAATGTCATCGGCTGTACTGGAACTGGTTGTTTTGCAACGTTGTTTACTGGTAGATTTCCAACCTCTGCTTGTGACTTAGACATTATTTGCTCCCTCGCTTCGTTTACTAATTTTTCCGATCATTTGCATCAGAACGCGTATTAACGTTTGCTCTTCAAGAGCTTGGGCTTGTTTCTGGTCGGCCAGCATGCTTTTTTTGATATTCAACAGAACACGTTCCGCTTGGTCGAGATCACCGAACGCATGAGACAAATCAATTTCATTCATCATTACGCGACCGCCTTTCCGGCTGTGCTGTTTTGCCTTTGCAGCCTTTCACGTATTGCGACTTTTTCTGAAACGGACAGCGTTCCGACAGCCTGATTACAATCGTCGCAAGCCAAGACTAGATTGGATATGTGATCGGGGCCGCCGTATGCCTTTGCGACCAGATGTTCAATTGTAATGTCATCGACATTCGGCAAAGGTTTTCCGCAAAACCAACATGCTTGACCGTCTCGTTTGCTTATTGCGGCAATCTGGTACCTTTGGTTTTTGCGTGGCTTGAGGTTGGGCGAGATCGATTTAATCGGTTGACCGTCCAAAAATGCATCACGCAAACGTAGCAGTTTGCCGGTCCATGTTTCCCGTCCGAATTTATTTCGATATGCGATTAAAACACCTGAGTTTGTTTTTACACGTATCACTTCCCACGGGCTTGTTGTTGCGAGCAAAACACCCCCGTTTGAGACCAGCCAATCGCCGAATTTTTTTACAGAAAAACGCTTTTTTTTCATTTTGCGTATTCCTTCGGGCTGGTCGCGCAATCGGAACCGATAAACAGGATTTCTTCCCGTGCCATTGTGGTCGGAACGTCATTTTCACGATCGACTTCTACGTGAGCCGTGCGCAAGAAGAGAGCAAACCGCAAAGGTTCGAATGTCTCATCCGTCATCGGGCTTGAACGATAAAGTTTCCAAGCCAACGACATGACTTTTTGAGCCCGTGAACGCCCCTTAAGGCTTTTCAAATAAGGCTTTATATCGCCCCACGAAAAACGATTTCCGGAAGCATTGGCTGATTTTGCCAAACCGCGCATAGCATCAACAAACAACTGATTGTTTCGGTTCATTGCGTACATGTTCTTCGCTCCGGTTGTGCCAGATCGGCTTTCGCTTCTTCGTGGCTTGTTAATGCAAGTAATGTAAAACTGATTTACATTTTTGTCAACGATGAAATGTAATATTATTTTACATTTTTCACGCAGTTACCCAACACACTGAATCAACAGCGTTCACTGCTGGTCAGGTATAGAACTAGGGGCGTGTTTAAATGGGGGAGGTAAAAACAGGCGAAAGCCTATATTATTCGAGGATAAGGGATAAAGTTATCGCGATACAATAAAAAACCCCGCCGAAGCGGGGGGACAAGCAAAAACGGAGCTTTATGAATTGTTGATAAAAAGCTTGATTATCTCGCCATCTCTGATAGCCGCCTTAGCTTTGACAGGGATATAAGCATTGTTGGCAAAGGCTTTTATATAATTATTTTCTTCGAGTGTGAAACAAGGGTCATTAATAACGGCAGTTATTCTATCTCCATCACCATCCAAAAATGAAATTCGACAACTATTTGTGTCTTTATTCATTTCGTGAAACCTGACCTTGTATTCAGCTTCGTCTAATATTTCTATATTGCCTCCAGAAAGAACCGCTTCTTTTTCGGCCTCACCAACAACAAAGGGGGCGACTTTCTGGTCTTTGGATAAGACCGATAAGCTATATACTGAGTTACCAATAGGCGTTAAAGCTTGTTGGGCGGCTGGACGCAATGAAGCCGCCATACTGTCAACAGTATCAAGCAAGCGGTCAACAACGGATTGGTTTTTGTTGCCAAGTTCCTTAATGGCTGCCTCCAAGGCTGCTTGCAGAGCTTTCATTTCTTGTTTTCTTCCACTCAATTTACTGAAAATATAGCATACCAAAGCGACGATAAGACCTCCAACCGTATTTGATGCTATGGAGTTTTGACTAGCCCATCCCAAAATTAGGGGAAAATCAAAACTTCCTTCGGATGGCGTTGTCGCCATGACACGTATTACCATGGCATCTCGTCGCTTAACGTAGCGCTGACTTATAGCAAAATTAGCAGCAACCGATATAATTTTTTCCAACCCCTTAACGGATTCAGCAAAGGAAGATAACTCAATTTCATGCTTGTCGGCATCCAGCCCTTCATATTTGATTATAATTGGATTTTTTAGGATCGGCATTTCTCCCCCATCCTTTCACGTGTCGATAAAGTGTGCCGGAATCGTTCTCGTTAAAATTGTAATAGCGAGAATCAATACACAGTCGCAACGTCGAATCCAATTTTTTAGAAAAATGTTCTTATAATGTTCTTATTTTTATTGTACATTTTTTACAAGCGGTAATAAAAAATCCATTGAACGGCTATGGTTAGCAACGTAAAGTGCTAACCCCCCTTCAAATCAGGGGGTAAATCTTCTTTATACTGTTCTGTTTCTGCCGTTAAATTATTTAGTTTGCTTTTAAATAGCTCCCAGTTTTTAATTATTTCGGTATATTCCGGAATTTTATGTCGCGGTTTTACCATGACCACCCCCTCGGGAGGTATAGTGACCTCAGGCCCGTTATAATCCTCAAACGTATTGGATATGAATTTCATGTCCTTTGCCGTTAGAGGGCCCCCTAACATGTTGGCAAAAATTTCTTTTTTATAGTCCTTCTTCATAAGGTTGCTTAACATGCTATCCATTATATCGTTTACTAAAGTATGATATCTACTTAGAAATCTCACACTAGAGGGATCTATCTCCTTAGGTGTCAACGACGCATTATAAGCCTTGAATATTTGTCGATATATTTCCAGTGGGCCTTTCACATCAAAGAAATCTGTGACTACTAAAAGTACTTGTCTTTCGTCCTCTTTGTCGTAAGCCCAAAAAACACCGTCCATATCGAACCCGATAGTTGACAAGCTTTTTGTAAACTCGCGAGCAGCAATCATATGCGTTTCTGTTAATTCGTTCGTAGCCATTCTACAACTCCATAATTTCCAAACGCAGCTTCATAAAATGATTGCGCAACTTTGCGGGGCATTCTCTCATGATTATAACCCTGTAGACGTTGCCAGTGCAAAACAGTAGCCCAACTAGGAGCAAATTCTGAATGTTCGTCAACTTCAATACCAGATATTTGAAAAAGCTTAAATAAATTATGCGTATATAACTGGCGGGCGACAGCTCTTACAGGCCATTGATTAAGAAATTTTTGCTTACAAATGTAAGCTTTTAAGGCCGCCTCCACCGCCGATCCGACATGGTAATATCCCTGATTTGCTGTCATTTCTTCACTTATGAGCAATTCAGCAGAGCGCTTATGTTGCTCGACCAAAGCCCACCAGTCATCATCAGTTTGAGGTTGTGACGGAGTTTCTCTTTGCATATAAATAACAGAACGCAGGTACATTAGAGACCGAACAACTCTGTCATCTCCAATATTTTGTGAATAGCCACGATATTAGCATTATCAAAATGGATGATTTTATTGGGGTTGTATTTTTGCAAAAACACTTCATGCGATGTCCGTTTCGACAAAACTGCGATCATGGCCTCGATTGGTTCATTCTCGCTTTTAGCAATCTGCACCACCACTGAATCCCCGATGCGAACGGGTTTACGTGGATGAACAAATACCAGATCACCAGCAGTGAAACGGGGTTCCATCGAGTCCCCTTCGACGTATAGGGCATATACATCTTTAGTCGACAGCAAACCGGGTGGCCTACGGACGTAATCGATAATTGAGGAATCAAGCTTGAAAGAACCATGGTCGGCATTGCAAGCAGCGGTGCCCATCACCGGAACATCCTGCGGCATGTATTGTCGAGGCGGTAATTCAACATTAGCGGGTATTACATCGTTTTTTTTATTGGCAATTGGAAGGGCTGTATTTAACGGGGTACCTGATAGTAGAGCATCAGTGGACACGCCGAATAGTTTTGCCAATTCTGCGAGACGTTCAATTGAGGGCTTAGCACTACCGTTTTCCCATTGGGTAACAGAAACACGGTTGACACCCAACGCGTCTGCAACTTTTTTCTGTGTCAGCTTAGCAGCCAATCTGTATCTTTTTAGAATTTCGCCTATTTCTTCCATTTCTCAACCGTAAAATCTTTTTACAAAAAAATCACCTACATTACATATTGACAATGTAAGTAAAAAGTATTTACATTGTGTTTATGATTAACATTGTCGCAAAAGCAGTTAAAAAAGCAGGTGGCGTGACGTCTCTAGCCCGTAAGTTGGGCATCAAACATAACGCTTTTTATGTTTGGAAGAGAGTACCAGCCGAACGCGTTCTGGAAATAGAGCGCATTACTGGCATTTCACGCCACGATCTGCGTCCAGACCTTTATCCACTCCCCTCCAAGGAGGAGACAGCGGCATGACTAACGTTTTTCATATTCAGTGCCTTTTTATGGTCTCACGAAATTCTGCGCTTCTCTTCTCTGGCGCAGAAAACGGGGCTGGTTCCACATCGCTCCCAAAAAACCAGCCCCGCCCTTTCAACCCGTTTTGCTGAACTGTTTTTGGCAAAACTAACATAGCAATTGTTTTCGCGCCCGTGGGGCAAAGTGTGTGACGTGCAGAACAAAAGCTAAGCGGAGAAAAACAAATGAGTAATGAGTATGTTTTCCTTGCAAAGAAAATTGCCAATGACCTTTTGAATATCGAATTTAGAGGCGTTGGAGACACGATTGAAGCCGCCGCTTATCGCGTTGAAACAAAGTGGCATGTGCCATCAAGTGTCTTAATGCGTCTTAGGCATCGGACAGACATCAAAGACATGAAGGTTTCAAACTGGTTTGCCGTCTTTGAAGCATACCAAAACGCCTGCAAACAGGCTGAAGCAAAATACCAAATAGCGAGAAATACGAATGAAATTGATCCGCGTCTGGCTCGGCTGGCTGATTTTATCGCTGGCCAGCAAAATGAAAAGGACGACCAAAAATGAACATTGATCTGCAATCGTAAGCAAAGAGAACGGCAATGACAAACGCACCATTCATGCAACTATACGTTGCTGACTATTTGGCAGACACACAGCATCTGACCACAGAACAGCATGGTGCATATTTGTTGTTGTTGATGACTATGTGGCGTAATGCCGGTTCACTCCCAAATGACGAAAAAAAGCTCGCGAGAATTGCCCATGTCTCGCTGAAACGGTGGCACATTATCGCGGGTGATGTAATGGCGTTTTTCGACATATCCGATGGCCGTATAACGCAAAAAAGGTTGTCTGAAGAACTCCAAAAAGCGGTTTCGAAAAGTGAAAAACGGAAGACAAGCGGGAGTCTTGGCGGCAAAGCTAAGTCATTGAAAAATAACGAACAGGGTCTAGCAAATGCTAGCGTTTTGCTAAAGCATTCTTCAGAACCAGATATCAGAAATATAAAAAAGGATACTAACGTATCCCAAAAAAAAGGTTGCCGGTTACCGGACGATTTCCAACCGGATTTTTCTTTTGCCACCAATGAAGGTTTTTCCGAAGCCGAAGCTCGAACGTTGTTCGAGAGCTTCCGGGACTATTGGACAGCAAAAACAGGCAAAGACGCGACCAAACGAGACTGGCAAGCGACTTGGCGGAATTGGGTGAGAAGCCCTTACAACAAAAAAATCAAAGGATTTAATCATGCAAAATCTCGCGAAGAGCGAAAATCGACCGGTCGGCAATTCGCCGAAGCCGTGTTTGACATCTGTGATCGACAGGGCTTGGATCCGCATCAACCAATTGTTAGCCGAGACGTTCCCACCGAAGTTTCGGGCTGGGGCGAAACCGACGCTGGAACAGATAGCGAATACGCGAGTGCTCATAGCCGACACACGGAATTTTCTATCGTTGCGAGCAACCCCCGCTGATGTTGCAAAAATTTTCGCGCTTTTGGCGGGTGGAATGGCTGCTCGAAAAGGCGATGAAGCGGCAATATCGGCGCAGGCCTACACGGACGCATTGGCGCACCGTTCAAGCTGGGCGATTGGTGAGGCTTATTCGCGGATTATCGAAGGCGAAGCAAAAGAATTCAGCCAGACATTTTTACCGACAGCGCCGGAACTCTCTCAATTTTGCAAAAAGATCGAAGAGAACATGCGGGCAAAACTTGATCGCATTGAGGCCATTCTGGATGCACCGGAAGAACAAGCAAGTGGGGCGTCTATTTCAGCAGAAAAATTCGACGAATTGATAGAAAAATTCAAACAAGTCAAGGGAGAAGCAGTATGAGCGAGGAAGATCAAAACACCGTCGTAGCAACCGGACAGTTACGTTCTTTTATCGAGCGTATCGAACGCCTTGAAGAAGAAAAGAAAACAATCTCGGACGACATCAAAGAAGTGTATGCCGAGCTTAAAGGAAGTGGTTTCGATAGCAAGGCGGTACGCGAGGTTGTCCGTTTGCGCAAAAAAGAAGACCATGAGCGCCAAGAAGAGGAAGCCATGGTCAAGCTCTACAAAAACGCGCTCGGGATGAGGTGACGTCATGGGCACTGATTTTATCATCGCGCGTCAATGCGAGAAGATCGAAGAATTGGAAGACCAAGTGCGGCAGCTTAAAAAGCTTCTCGTCCCACCATTTGTCACGCCGGTAGAATGGGGCCTCACGCGGAAACAGAAGGCTTTGTTTTGTATGCTGCTCAAGCGTGAGATTGTCACCAGAGACATGTTAGATGCCGCATATATCACAGGGGCAAGTATTACTCCAAACTACGGCAATGTCATACTTTATCAGTTGCGTAAAAAACTAAAAAAATACGGCATTCATGTCAAAAGTGAATGGGGGGTCGGTTGGCGTTTGGTCGATCGAAAAAGTTGGCAAAAGAGGCTTGCAGAGGCGGAGGCAGCAGAATGAAAACAGCAACCGCCAAAGACAGCAAGATCCAGCTAGGGATAAAGAAAAATTATGAAGATTTTTCTTTAACAGACAATGAGAGAACAATAGCTGTCGGCGAAAAATATGACTGCAATGTCGCTGTCGCGGGATACTGCAATGCGATCAGCTCTGTCAGTAAACAAACACAAATATCCGTTGCTGGAAACGGAACGGTATTAGATGTCAATGCAGACGGTTCTGCAACAGCTATAGCGGGAGATTTAGCCGATTTATCAATACGTGGTACTTATACGCGAACAGCAGTGGCAGGGGACGACGGCCGAGTAAGCATAAGCGGCGAAAGTAGCAGAGCTGCTATTTGCCTATACGATGCAATTATAAATGTTAGCGGCGATAATAATAGATTGGTGATTAGCGACCCGGACATCATTAGCATTGAGGGCAATGGAAACAAGATAATAATCGTTGGCGATAGCCCGTATATCATATGCGATGGAGATCGTAATATTGTTACGAGCCTTGGGATGAATGCAACGTTCATCGGCACAGACGGCAATTATATATCTTTGGCTAATTATGACGAGAACGGCAATTTTGTTGGCTATGTTACCGGTTGCATTGGACGAAACGGGATAAAGGAAAATGTCCGGTACTGTGTGAATAACGGGAAATTTATAAAAGCGTTTCGTGGAGCCGGAACAATAATACAAAAAACGTCAAAGAAACAGTTGGTAAACCCCGCTTCTAAACAGATGGAATTAATCTTGCCGCCTGAACCGTTGGAGGAAGCGGAATAATGGATAGTGTTATTCATGCCATTTATATGTCTAACATCGCCGGTTCTTTGACGTGTTGTCTAGGCATTACTTTTTTCTTGTTAATAATAATTTGCCCAGTTTCCTTAATTACGTTTGTTGATGCTCCAATTAATACGAACGAACGCCGGACAGCCGGTATAATTGCTTTGTGCACTGTCCTAGCTATTGTTGTGTCCGTTGTGACGTTGGTTCTTATTCCTTCGCATTCAGCGCGAAACACGATCATAGAAGGGAAAATCGCAACCGCTTTAGCCGATAGAAATCGATCACAACCTGAACGTGATTATTTGCAAAAGCTTGCTGCCAGTTACTCATTGAAAAGTGAGGCGGCAGAATGAGACGCGCGGCCAAAAGAGACACGGCGGAACGCGCGATTGTTGCGGTTTTAGAGCAACACTTCATGACGGTGTATCGCCTTAACCAGCCTGTTGACTTGCTTGTTGGTTTTAGGGGCGTGAACCATCTGGTAGAATGCAAAACGGGGCACAAAGGATACGGTAAAGGGCTGAACAGTAATCAGACCAATTTTGCAGCGGGTTGGAAAGGTTCACAGGTTGTGACTTTGCATTCACCAGACGAAGCGATCGTATGGGCACGCAAGTTAGCGAAAGGGCAATAATCTACAACCAAACACAAAGAAGGGAGCATAGCATGAGGGCAATATATTGGATAAACGACCGATAACAGTTGTAAAACTGAAAACACGTTCAAAGGCTGGAAAACTCAGGGCAAAGCGCGGGCGAGGACGGCCACGCATTGAAGGCATTTACAGACAACCGAACGGGCAGCCGTCGCGAGCAAAAAATCCACCACAGAAGGTAGCGTTAGAAGCGCGAGCGCGTCTATTCGGGCTTACCATGAAACAGGCCAAAGACCCACGTTCTGCAACCAATCTCGGACGCTTGGCAATACTTCATGACGCCTGCCCAGACCAAGGCATAACGGATAGACAATACAATGCTGTGCAGCAATATTTAGATGTGGTAAATGATTATAAAAAATCACTGTGTTCACCGGACGCACAATGGGGACAACCGGCGATTGTCGCAAGCAACGATGAAGACGATTATACGGCGTGGTGCGAGCGCGCCAAAAAAAGATATGAGGACGTAGAAAAAGCAATTGCCGAAGCGCAGCGCGAAAATCCGGAAGCCAATTTCCATATCGTTTTAACGCACGTAATAGGCCGAGACATAGCTATGCCGCGTTATATCGGCGACTTGCGTTTGCTGTGCAATGTGTTGCACCGGCATTTCAACCCGCAACAGACCGAAGAAAATAGAAAACGGATTTATTCATGGGCGCCGCTTGCTGGAATGTAATTTTTTCTTGACTTTCCGTGCAAGAAAATAAATTAATTGCATATCTTCCCAAAATGGATAATTACGCCTGAATAAGTGGTTCTGATTAAAAGCTGCCAGAACGATGTTTTTAATTTGGAAAATGGAACCGCTTTATAATATAATAAGTTAAAATAACGTCTCAATCGGAGAAGCTTGCCTAGAGAAGACAAGCCCAAGGTGCGTAGAAATGACAGCTTTCTTGCTAGATCAGAGCATTCAAGATGCAACCGAGATTGCGCTGAATAATCAGATTAGCGCGATCGTTTGCCCATATTCTGATAATTCAGATCTAATTGAAAAAAAACTACAAGCGCTGACTGACGTTGTCGCCGAATTTGAAAAAAGAACCAATAAGTTGATGACAAAAGGTAGAAAAGTTCGGGCTCAATTATCTGAAATTTTTGCGACTGCTGAACTAAATGGACAGATGTTCGATAATTTTAACAAATTCATTGAGCAAATAGAGGCTGTAGCTCATTCTGCCACGCAGGCATTTAGTAAAAGTGCGGAATTTGTAAAATCTTTTCAGTCTGAGATGGCGAGATCGAACCCTAAGTTTTCAGATAGATTTCAAAAACAATTTGTTCGGTTAAGATCAGCCCAATCGGCTTTGCTCGACGAATACTCGGAAATGTCATTATTTTCACGAGCATTGAGAGCAAAATATAATCCGCAGGAGCAACTCAGCGAACCATTTGCGAACAAACATGATCTAGAACGCTATTTGGATAATCTGATTGCCTAAAAATGCCGATAATCCTTCGTACTGAAGCTACTTTTGATGAAGCCTTTAAAAAATTGCCCAAACACCGAAGGAAGGCTGTAAAAAAGGCGCTTGTTTTGTTTATGGAAACCCCTAAAGTTCGGAGTTTAAATTTTCGTAAGTTCCAGTCGTTAGAAGATATTTTTCTGATAAATGGTCAACATGGAGACCGGATTATTCTGAAAAAGTCCAAATCTGAAAATGAAGAATTCATTGCTGCCGACGTAGGGCTTCACGATAACATTTTACGGAAATGGAACCGAAAAAAATAGGGTTGCTTTCCCGTTTTTACTCAATATTTCATCAATATAATCCCCATAAATTGAATAGCTACCCGCGTTAGCCAGGTCTCAATAGGAATTGTTGTCTATTGGTTATAACAATATATGGTCTAAATCTTAAGTGTTTTTTGCAGCTTTTACTAACATGCCAAAACTACCATCTATTAAGAGCCAAGTCCCCACCCTTGCGCCGCTCATTGGTGTACCAACAGGTGATCGTAAAGCATGGCTGAAACAACGGGATGAGAATGTCAGTTGGCGCAAATGGTACAGGTCTAAACGTTGGCAGCGCTTGAGATGGCAGACATTAACAAAAGCAATGTTCACATGTGCTATGTGCGGGAGGATAGAAGCAGACACAAGTAAACTTGTTTGCGACCATATCAAACCGCACAGAGGCAACGAGACATTGTTTTACGACGAGAACAATCTTCAATGTCTATGCAAACAATGCCACGATAGCATCAAGCAGCGAGAGGAAAATCGGCAACGCGTTCTATGACATTGGCGGGGGCATGCAAAAGTCTGGGGTCTGATAGGCCTCTGAACCGCGCGCCCTCTCACGCGTATATTTTTTATTTGCGTTTGATTTTTAATCAAAATCAAGTTTGATTTTTTAATCAACAAAAACAACAAGTTATAGGATTTTTGAAAATGGCTAGTGGCGGTTATCGTGCTGGTGCTGGTCGCCCGCGTGGCTCCACCAGTAAAAAGCTATCAAAAAAAGACGTTAAAGTAATCAAAAAAAGTGCCAAGCTTTCTGGCATGACCCCGCTTGAATACATGCTTGAGGTCATGAACAGTACTGAAGCGGATGACGAACGGCGCGATCGAATGGCTATTGCGGCTGCTCCATACGTTCATGAAAAAGCGGCAGACAAAAAGCTCGGCAAAAAAGAACAAAAGCTTGAGGCGGCAAAAAATATTAAAGACATTTACGCGCCACGCAAGATGCCACATCTCGCGGTCGACAACACACAATGAAGTGGTCAACCGCCTGCCCTGATTGGGAAAAACGCATTGTAAACAGGGAAAGCCTCATTCCCTTTGAACCGCTTTTCCCAGAACAAGCAAAACGCGCGCTAGATATTTTCAAAAGTCTGAAAATGGTAGACGTGTTAGGGCAGCCAACGTTTGGTGAAGCTTGCGCGCCCTGGGTTTTTGATTTCGTAGCCGCGATTTTTGGCGCCTATGATGAGAACGCAGGGAAACAACTGATAAACGAGTTTTTCCTTCTAATTAGCAAAAAGAACGGAAAGTCGACGATAGCCGCCGCTATCATGATAACCGCATTGATTTTAAACATGCGCCATTCTGCTGAACTGCTTATTCTGGCGCCAACAAAAGAAGTTGCTGATAACTCATACAAGCCTGCCTCCGATATTGTGAAGGCAAGTCCCGAACTTTCACGATTTTTAAAAACATCGGACCATATACGCGAGATCAAGCATTTGAACACAAATGCGACATTGAAGGTCGTTGCGGCGGAAAATGATACGGTAACCGGCAAAAAAGCATCGTTTGTTCTGATAGATGAACTTTGGCTTTTCGGAAAAAAAGAAAAAGCCGACAATATGCTCAAGGAAGCGACTGGTGGTTTAGTGTCGCGTCCGGAAGGTTTCGTGATTTATCTCTCGACACATTCTGATAACCCACCGGCCGGAGTATTCAAAAAAAAATTAGAAGAATTCCGCAATATTCGTGACGGGGTAGTCGTGAATAATCGGGCGCTTGGTGTCCTGTATGAGTTCCCTAAGCGGTTTTTGCAAAATGAAGATTATCTGGCCCCCGAGAACTTTTACATAACCAACCCATCACTGGGCTATTCTGTTGATGCAGAAGACCTCTTGTCAAAATTGAACAAAGAAACAGACGAACAAGGCCGCCGTGTCTTCCTAGCAAAACATTTGAACGTGGAAATCGGGCAAGCTCAACGGGGTGACCGGTGGGTTGGGACAGAATTTTGGCAACGCCAAACGGACGAAACATTAACATATGATAGCCTGATTGAACGATCAGAAGTGGTCGTTGTCGGCATTGACGGTGGTGGTCTTGATGATTTGTATGGTCTTTCGCTGATCGGCCGCGACAAACAGACGAAACACTGGCTTTCATGGTCGCATGCATGGGCGCATGAGAGCGTTTTAGAACGACGCAAGTCGATTGCCACTGTTCTACATGACTTTGAAAAAGACGGCGATCTTACAATAGTAACAGACAGCCTGAATGATATTTCGCAGATAATTGAAATCATTGACGACGTGAAAAGCCGTGGTCTGCTCGCTTGTGTTGCCGTCGACCCGGCCGGGCTTGGCGAGCTTATCGATAATTTGGCCGAATTAGACATAACGCCGGAAAACAAACAGCTCATTGGCGTGCCGCAAGGATTTGGCATGATGAACGCTATCAAAACGACTGAACGCAAGGTCGCGGGATGCACATTCTGGCACGCAAAAAGTGCAATGATGAACTGGTGCGTTGGCAATTTGAAAATTGAACCAACGGCGACCGCTATCAGAGCAACAAAGCAAAATGCCGGCGATGCGAAGATAGACCCCGCGATGGCGATGTTTGACGCCGCAACTGTCATGAGCCGAAATCCGGCTGCCCAGAACAGCGGAACAATCGACCAGTATTTCGCTAGTCTCGGAGGCGAAAATTGAACTTTCTTAAAAAAATGTGGAACGGAATTTTCGCCCCGTCTAGTTCATTAACGCTTCAAAACCCCACAGATTGGGCGGGTGCGAGTTCTTCGGGACTTATCGTTTCAGATGCTTCCCTACTCGGACTATCGACAGCATGGCGTTGTATATCTTTACTTTCGGGCACAATCGCATCTTTACCGATTACGTTATACCGTGAGAATAGCAAAGGAATTCCCGAAAAATACACCCAGCACAGCCTGTATAACGTACTGAAAATTGACCCAAATGCCGATCAGACAGCTTTTGATTTTTGGCACTTTTTATCCAGTTCGTTGGAAATGCGAGGGAATGCGTACGCACGAATTACACGCAACTCAATCAACCAGATTGTCGCATTAACGCCGATCAACCCCGCATGCATTAGTGTAGAGAGGGAAGCGGATGGCGCCCTCAAATACCGTTGGTCAGAAAACGGTAAATATTACGACGGCAGTGATGACGTTATTTTCCATATCCGAGGATTTGGTGGCGACCCGCTCGGCGGGCTTTCACCTTTGACCATCGGTCGAAATGTGTTCGGCGTGGCGCTTGCAGCCGATGCAACGGCTGGCGATATGTTCAAAAATGGGTTGAAGCCGACAGGTGTTTTGAATTTTAACACTTGGCTGACAAGCGAGCAGCGCGAAATAGCAAAACGTGAACTTGCTGATAAAATCGGTGTTGGCAATGGTGGGAAGCCGCTTATTCTGGAAGGCGGGACATCTTGGCAGAACATAACGCTTTCGCCGGAAGACGCACAAATGTTGCAAAGTCGTGCGTTTTCAGTTGAGGAAATATGCCGCATGTTTGGAGTGCCGCCGCATATGGTAGGACACACAGAAAAAACAACGAGTTGGGGCAGCGGACTAGAACAGCAAACACTCGCATTTCTACAGTTCACACTGCGAGAGCGACTGAAACGTATTGAGCAAGCTATCAACAAGCAGCTTTTAACAAGAGAAGAACGGCAAAATGGCGTTTATGTGTCGTTCAATCTCGAAAGCCTTTTACGCGCCGATAGCCAAGGACGTGCAAAATTTTACCAAGTTATGACGCTTATTGGCGCGATGACGATCAATGAAGTGCGCCGCCTCGAAAATCTGCCACCGGTGGACGGTGGCGATACGCCCCGAATCCAAATGCAAAATGTTCCTATCACTGATGCCGACAACGGTATTGTCGGCGATAACATCGGTCAATCTGAGAAAGATGACGAATGAAGACTAAAGAATTCCGTTTAGACGTTAAAAATCTAGCCGAAGATGGAACTTTTGAAGGCTATGGCTCGATTTTTGGCAACGTCGATTGTTATAGAGAGTCCGTTGTCAAAGGCGCGTTTTCAAAATCGCTTAAAAAACATGAGCAAGACAACAACCCCGTTCTGATGCTTTGGCAGCACAGTTGGGAAGACCCGATTGGCGTGTGGAAAGAGCTTAAAGAAGACGATCGGGGTCTTTATGGCGTTGGTGAAATCAATCTCGATGTTCAAAAAGGCCGCGAGGCTTATTCGTTGATGAAGCAACGCGCTTTAACCGGTCTGTCGATTGGTTACAAGGAAGTAAAATATACAGACAACGCCGAGGTACGGTTGTTGGAAGAGATAGACCTATACGAAATCTCGCCGGTAACCTTCCCAGCGAATGAGGAAGCCCGCATTTCTTCTGTTAAATCGGCTGAACGATTTCAACAATTTTGTAAACGTTTATCTGCTGGTGATCCTGCACCAGCAAAAGAATTTGAAGATGTCCTGCGCGATGCAGGCATATCAAAAAGCATGGCTACACGGATTGCCTCCGTCGGCTATGCCAAAGCTATTCGGAGCGAGTCTGATAGCGAGCAAAAGGCAGAAGAAGCCGCCGCTTTTCTGAAAGCGTTACGCGGCTAACCAACTCACTAAAAATAGAAAGGACTGCTATGAGCGATCTTGAAACCAAGAGCGTCGAGGTACTCGCGCACGAATTAAAACATGACTTCAATACCAAATGGGATATGGTCAAAGCGATTGCTGAAAAAGCACTTGCCGAAGCCGAGGGGTTGTCAAAGTCAGAAAAGGAAAAGGCAGACGAAGCGCTGCTTGAGATGAACAAAGCAAAAGCACGGCTTGACGAACTTGAACAGAAATTAGCACGGGCGCCAGCTTCACATGAAGCAGAAAAATCAATCGGCCAACGTTTCGCCGAAAGCGACGGAATTAAATCATTTCTATCACAAAAATCGAGCAGCGCGAAATTTGCGATGCATTTCAAGGCCGATATTACAACGGCGAATACCGGTGCTGACGGCAATGTCGGAGCGGCTATTATCCCTAACTACCAGCAGGGCATTCAAAAGCAGCCAGAACAAAAACTGGTAATCCGGGGCTTGATCACGCCTGGCACGACTGACTCGCCGCTCGTCCCGTTTACTCGCGAGACCGGTTTCACGAACAATGCCGCAATTGTTAAAGAGGGAGAAGCAAAGCCTCAATCTGACTTCAAGTTTGAAGACGTCAACGTCGTAACGAGCGTTATTGCCCACCACATTAAGGTCAGCGAACAAGCCTTGTCGGACGTGAAGCAATTAAGGTCGCACATCGACGGCCGACTAATATACGGGCTGAAGCTCGCTGAAGAGCGGCAGCTCCTTAATGGTGACGGTACTGGAAGCAATATGCTTGGTATTATTCCGCAAGCGACGAAATACGCGGAACCCGCTGGTTTAAAAACACCGACAATTGTAACAGGCATTGACGTTTTGCGCATTGCAATGTTGCAGGCAGCACTCGCGGAATATCCGGCAACTGGGCACGTACTGAACCCGATTGACTGGACTAGTATTGACCTGCTGAAGGACAATGAAGGGCGTTATATCATTGGCAACCCGCAAGGTACACTAACACCTACCCTTTGGGGACTGCCAGTTGTGACTACACAGTCTATTCAGGTCGGCAAGTTTTTGACTGGTGCGTTCAAGATGGGTGCGCAGGTTTTCGACCAGTGGGATAGCCGCATTCAGGCGGGTTACGAAAACGATGATTTCACGAAAAATAAAGTAACAATTCGCGCGGAAGAACGTCTCGCTCTCGCCGTTATTCGACCGGAAGCGTTCATTTATGGCACTGTTACAGCCGCAGCGGGTGGCGGCAATTAACCGAAACAGAAAGGGCAGGAAACCGCCCTTTTCTATGAAAGGAAAGCGAATGCAATACGTTGTTAAACGCCAACATTTTGGTGACAAAATGTACTATGCCGGCGACGTTAGGGAAGCTGAACCGAGAGATGTCGCGCATCTTATCAAGTCCGGTGTTTTGGCAGAAAAAAACAGCAATCAAACGATTTTGAACAAGGCTGAAAAGCCAGCCAAGAACAAAGGTGCGTAAAATGCAAATGCCGATCGTTGTCGAAAAGCCGACATTCCCTGCTGTTTCGTTAGAAGAAGCAAAAAAGCATCTTGATGTCGTTGGCTTCAATGACGATGACGAACAGATAGCGAGCCTCATTTTGGCCGCGACGGAGCATTTGGAAAAAATGCTCGGCATTTGCCTACGCAAAACAAAATTTCAGCAAAATTCCGTCAGTTTCTTTGGCCCTCACAAGATTTTAATCTATCCGGTCATTAATATTGACCGCATAGAGTTGGTTTTAGAGAATGGCAGCAAAGCCACGTTGCCAAGAGACGAGTACGAGCTTTTCACAACACACGACAGCACGTATGTTTACTACAAAGACGAGCAGCCGAAACTCGCAAAACAGCCTGATGCCGTGAAAATCTTTTTTACCGCTGGATTTGAACAAGACCAAATACCGGCAACACTCAAAACAGCCATTTTGCTGCATTGCGCAAGCCTTTATGAAATCCGTGAAGATCTATCCACCACAAAACCGGCAACGACTGGCGCATATGATGCACTGATATTGCCTTGGCGGAGGCCAGCCGTATGAGACTGCACGAAACTTTTGCTTTCTTTGTCCGTGAAAAAACAAATGACGGCATGGGTAACACACGCGGGAAATGGGTTCAGAAGTTCACGACGAAAGCAGCCATAACATTTCGCCAAGGGAGTGAGACAGTACAGGCAGCGAGATTGGAAGGAAAACAGCCCGCTTTCCTCACAATCCGTAGCTTCCAAGCGGCGAAAGACATAACAACAGAATGGTGTTGCTGTGACGCTCGTGAAACAACGTTCGATGCTGCAAAAGGCAAGTTTGGTGGACGAGTTTACAACATTAGGGCGGTCAATCGCGACCCGATAAGCCGCCAATATTATCGGCTAACAATTGAAAGCGGCGTCGCAGTCTAGGAAAAGCTTATGTGGATTAAAATAACAGCACCGTTCCAATGGCAGCCGAACGCGCGGCAGATTTATGTTTACAAGGTCGGCAACACCTATTCAGTGACACACGTATGCGGGAAGCTTGCCATAGAAAGCGGATGCGCGATTAAAATCCCCGCCCCTACCAAACAGGATCGCGAAAAATGGGCTACAAAGTAACATTGCTAGGCCGTGCACGTTTGGAACGCAGGCTTAACGCCATCCCAAAGGTTACAAAAGACCTTGTGAAGAAAGACATGGAGAAAATCGCCCAAGAGATTGTCGACAAAATGAAAGCGATTGTGCCCGTTGACACTGGGGAATTGCGTAATTCAATCGGGTGGACGTGGGGACGACCGCCGAAAGGCTCAACCGCTTTTGCTGTAGCAAAAAACACGCTTGGCAACGAAATGACTTTAACGATTTATGCAGGCAATGAAGCAACGCTTGTCAGAAGCGCGAATGGCCGTCGCCCTTATTTGCAGAAAGCATGGATAGTCGAGTTTGGCACATCCAGAACACCTGCCCAACCTTATTTCAGACCGGTCTGGAAGACGGAAAGAAAACGAGTGAAGGGAAAAGTTCGTAGCGCTGTGAAAAAAGCGGTAAAGGCGACACAATGAAAGCGGCGACCAGTGAATTGCAAAAGGTCATCATTCAAACGCTTTCAGATGATGCGGATGTCAAAGAAATCGTTGATGGCCGTGTTTTCGACAGCGTTCCAAAGGAAGCTGAATTCCCGTACGTTTCGCTCGGACCAATGACCAGCGACACGACGCTCGCGGATTGTCTGGAACTCGATAATATCTCTGTCCAGATTGACGTTTGGTCGCGTGAAGTATCCTCCGAAGAAATGCGAGAACTCGCCAATGCAGTACGGCGGGCACTAACAAAATCCGATCTTACATTGGAGCAAAACGGCCTCGTCCTTTTTAACCACGAAAACACGCGAGAATTGCGCGACCCGGACGGTCTGACATCTCATGCAGCCGTCAATTTTGACGTGATTGTAGAGCGTTTCGATTAATAACCACCCAACATTTTAAAAACCAACAGCCGCCTTTTTCAGGTCGGCTTTTTCTTCCCATGAAAGGAACCAGCATGGCACAAGCAACTATTATCCGAGGCGGCAACGTCCGCGTACTTATTGGCAATGACGCCGACCCAGTCGTTTACAGCAACTATTGCGGGTTCACGAGCAAGTCGATTGCCCTAAATAAAGGCACGTCGGACGAACGAATTCCCGATTGTGCAGACCCAGAAAAAGTGAACTGGTTGGGACGCAATGCTACAAGTCTTTCCATGGATATTGATGGCGAGGGTGTTCTGACGGAAGAAAGCGCAGAAAACTGGGTAGAGGCATTTGAAAGCAAAAGTTCCGTGAAGGCCCAAGTCCAAATGATTTTTCCCAAAAAAACAATGATTTGGGAAGGCCGAATGCTTATTGATGGTTTTAAAAATAACGCACAAGACGGCGAAATTGTTAAAGCATCAATTAGCATGAAAAGTGATGGCGAAATGGTTCGCCGCACAGTGACGAACGATAACCGCCCCGTTGCAAACGACAACAAAAAAACGAGTAGTTAATCATGGCGAATAGAAGCGGTAAGATTTCGTTACCATTCGGAAACGATACGCATGTGTTCAAGCTTGGCTATGGACAATTGAAAGAACTGCAAGACACTGTCGATGCAGGCCCGTTTGTGATTTTTGACAGCCTGCTCAAAAATACATGGAAAATCGAATACATTAGAGAGACAATCCGGTGCGGGCTTGTTGGTGGCGGAATGGCGGCTCATGAAGCTATCCGCATGGTGAAAACCTATGTAGAAGACGTTGAAAACTACCCAATCCGAGCCAACGTTTTGATAGCGGCTGCCATTCTTAATGCTGCACTCATGGGCGCACCGGAAGAAGAAGTCGGAAAAAAAAACGAAACGGCGGGGGAGAAAGTCTCGCGCCGCTCGAAAAAGGGAAAATAAGATTTGCACAGCTTTACGGCGCAGGCGCGGTGATGGGCTTTTCGCCAGCCCAGATTGACGCGATGTCGGTGTGGGAATTTGATGCGGTTCTCGATGGCTGGATTGATGCAAATACGCCCGAAGAGGAGAAAAATAGCCGGTTGACGGATGAGGAAAGCGAAATGTTGATAGCGGATTTAATGGCATACCAAGGGCGATAATTTAAATACCCCCCCATTAGATAATATAACCGTTTGCAGGATAAACGATGACCCCTTGCTGCACTAAGGATTTAATTACCCGCCCACTAGGAAGTTTTCTTGTTTTTATGTTTCGTGTTAATTTTATCCAAATTTTTCAAAGCTTCACCGCGTAAAGTAGCGTTAGCGAGTGCCAAATCTTCAGACATTTGAGAAGCTATCCGTACGGCGGTTTCATTGATTATCTTTATTTCTTTATTCCCTAATAATTCACCTTCTACGTCATAATCCATAGGGAAAAAGAAATTCAAACACGCGAGTATTTCAGCGTTCATCGAACGATTATTTTTCTGAGCTGATAACTTAATCGCCTCAAGCAATTCTTCAGAAACTCTAAGTTTAATTTGCGGGTCGCCACGAGGCATAGTTTCTCATTCTCCAATAGTTTTCCGATTTTATGCACCACTGTGGGGTTGACTTCAAGGCCGCACCGTGGTTTATAAACTACAATGGTTAATAAGGATTTAATTATGGAAAAGCGTTATCAGTTAAAAATACGTTTACCCCCCAACGCAAAGGAGTTCATAGAAAAGCAAGCAAAGGAAAATTTACGTTCGATGAACGCTGAAATAGTTTTGTTAATCCGTAACGTTATGGAAAAGGCGGCAGGGAAATAGATTGGCGTCAAATTCCCCGCCGCAAACCACTAATACGACATCAGAGCGTCGTATCAAACAACAACAGAAAAGGACTTCTGTCATGTCTAATACATTATATAACATATTTCCCACCGTTTCCAATGGTAAAATTGGTGGTGAACAAATTCAAACTGTCAATGCCCGTGACTTGCACGCATTTCTTGAGAACGGAGATAAGTTTGCAACGTGGATTAAAGACAAAATTGAAACATATAATTTTGTTGAAAATCAAGACTTTATGAGTTTTTCGGAAAATACCGAAAAACCTAAAGGTGGGCGTCCGTCTAAAGAATATGCTATCAGCCTTGATATGGCAAAAGAGCTTGCAATGGTTGAACGAAATGAAAAAGGTAAACAAGCAAGACAATATTTCATTGAGTGCGAGCGCCGAGCAAAAGATCCTGTTGCGGCATTAAATGACCCGTCAACATTAAAAAATCTGCTTTTGGATAATGTCGAGAAGGTAATTGCTTTAGAAGCACATATCAAAGCTAATGAACCCAAAACTACGTTCTTTGATAAATACGTAAACGCTGATGGGCTGTACGGTTTGCAAAATGCTGGAAGAGCTTTGTCATGCCGACCAAATCTATTCGTCAGATGGCTTAAAGAGAACTATTTATTTTATCAAGGAAGTAATTTGGTCGCTCGTGTTCAATATATACAAATGGGTATTTTTGAAGTCAAAATGACTATCGTAGACGATAAAGCGCGGGCTCAAACATATATAACGCCAAAAGGTATTGAATATCTTTCGAAACGGCTACCCGACAGCGTTAGATTTCAAGGTGCGGCATAAATTTTAAATAATCGGGCTAGTCAAGAGCACCACCTCTTGTCCAGCCCTAACCAACAACCGAACAAAGGAGGTTCGATTATGGCTGTATGTGCCAATAGCATGTATTATGGCAGAAACACAACTGTCGAGAACAAACAGATTTATGTCGCCGACAACAAACGGCAAACCGCCAAAGATGTTCTTGACCCTATTCTGATTGTTATCAAGAATTATTACGCCGCTATGGAAGAGTTCGAGGCTCTACCGGACGAAGACGATGATGCACCCGAATATACATGGGTGCCTTGGTGGAACATTATCAAAGATTGGGATAGGCCGATCTTAACCGCAGAAGGTGCTATTGCTGCTATTAATTTAGTAAATGAAGAGACCCAAGATACCTGCGGTAGCAAAATTGTCGGACCGCTGTTGAACGCGGTAAAAAACTACCTCAACAAACAGACTAGAAAATGCGGTTAGTCTGTGACTAAGAATTGGCTTAATCAAGGGGTCGCGAAAGCGCCCCTTTCTACTCGAGTTCCTTAGTCATCAAATCGGAAATGGTAGTGGCCCCGTTAATAGATTTTACAGGGAAAAAAGCATTATTGCCATAAATCACGGTCGGGCATGGTTGCAACAAACGTGTCGAAAAGCGTTTCAAATATTCGACCATAGTTTCTTTATTGTCCTTAGCGGCATATAATGTGACAGAAACGCTGTTTTCCGGACCCATTAAGATTTTGGCTGAAATAACATAATCATATTTTTTTTCTTCTGTTTGCGTATCTTTATTAAGAAAAATTTTCCCGTCGATTGAACAAAAGCCAGATGAACCAACCCATGCGGTCTGCCCGACAGATAAGTCCCCAATAGTAAAT
This sequence comes from uncultured Bartonella sp., assembly GCF_946479275.1. GTDB lineage: Bacteria > Pseudomonadota > Alphaproteobacteria > Rhizobiales > Rhizobiaceae > Bartonella. Next base: position 74,921 of record NZ_CAMLFE010000001.1, on the reverse strand, counting down.
AATCCAATTTTTTCGCGGTATTCTTTCAGCGGAACGTCGATAACAAATTGTGCGAACAGATTGCTGCTCGCGCAAAAAAAACAGACAGCTGCAATAAAAAAACGGCTCAGAAACTTCATAACAAAACTCCCAAAAATTAAGAGGCCAAACAATGGCAGATGACTTGCAACGCATGATTGTGCAGATTTCAGCAGACGTGCGAGACTTTGAAAAGTCAATGGCAAAGTTGGAAGGAATGGCAAATTCCACTTTTAAAGCCATCACACGTCAGGCGCGAGAAAATAGCAAGGCACTTGATAACGTTTTTAAAGAACTTGGAAACAAAGCGTCGGCCTCGCTCGCTGCCATTGGTGCGGCTGTCGGCACGAAAGAACTGATCGGGCTTTCAGATACATGGACGACGTTAAACAATAAAGTTGCGGCAGTCAGCCAATCAACCGGGATGCAAGCTCGTTCTATGTCGGACCTTGTAAAAGGCGCGGATGACGCACGAGCGGGTATTGAGTCCTACACTGATTTATATGCAAAACTGATGAGATCAGCTTCCGGCGTGGCAAAGAATGAGGAAGAAATCGCAAGGGCAACCAATATCGTTTCAAAAGCATTCGTCGCAGGTGGTGCAGCGGCATCGGAACAAGCGGCGGCGGTCTTGCAGCTCGGACAAGCTTTGGCCTCCGGCAACCTTCAAGGCGACGAGCTTCGGTCAATCCGTGAGAATGCGCCACTTTTGGCAGAAGCGATTGCAAAAGAATTCAACACCACGATTGGCGGATTGAAAGATTTAGGAGCGGAAGGAAAGCTCACAACCGACAGGGTTTTTAAAGCGATTTTAGAGGCCGGAAACTCGATTGAACAACAGTTTGCTGCGACAAGTGCAACAATGGCGGATGGCTTCACCCGCATTCGAAACGCACTCGTCGAATTTGTCGGCATCGGTGGGCAGGCATCGGGTGTGAGCCAAAGCATCACCAAAGGTTTAATGCTGATTGCGGATAATTTCGACAAAGTTGCCGATGCAGGCATGATCGTTGTCGGTGTTTTGGCGGGACAGCTTGTCGGCCGTGCAATACCCGCACTCATTAGTAAATTTGCCGATGCCGGTGTTTCGGCAAAGAAGTTTTTTGAAGCATTAAAAGCAGCACAGTCGCTTGGCGGCGTACTGACCGCAATTGGCGGGGCAGGCCCGCTCTTCGCGTTGGGTGGTGCCGTCGTCGGTGGTGCGGCATTACTCGCGATTAACGATTATATGCAGAAATCAGCCGAAGCAGCAGAACGCACAAAGGCCTTAAACCAAGAGCTTCAAGCCCTTGGATTGGTGTCAAATACCGCGCAAAAAAGCATAGACGAGTTGGCGGCTTCAACGAACAAAATTGGCAGTGCCGAAAACATCCGCAAGATTGGGATGATTAAGGAAGAAATTAGCCGGTTGACGAACGGTAGCATGTTTGGAACCGAGGACGAACTCACGTCGATTTTATCTCGTGCTCAAAAATTAAATGTCAAAGGAGACGATGCAAAAGCTCTTGTGGCTATTAAAGAATATATTGAGCTAGTGAAAAAAATACCGTCGGCCGCTGTCCGGGGTGAAGAGGCCATGCAAAAGCTTCGGGATAGCCTTGATTTAACCGAACCCATGTCAAAGATGACATATGAAGTTCAAAACACCATGACCACAATACGCGGTCTCATTATTGACGCACAAATCAAGGGCGAAGACCTCATTTCTCCTGCCGTAAAAGAGCAAGTGGATGCTTTTCGCGATGCATTTAAAGACGTTTTGGACAGTTCTGATGCTTTCAGCGACGAAACAAGAGCCCAGCTTTTAGAACTTTGGGATGAGTTCGCGAGGGGCGAGATTTCGGCCGAAGAGTTAAAGCAGAAATTCCAAGAGCTGGGAGCCACATACGAACTCATTCAGAACAGACTTTATCCTGCCTTTCAAAATCTCACCGCCGAACTTGGAAACGTCAAAGCGGCGGCGGATAAAGTGCGTGAGAGCGTGGAACAACTCACGGAAGTAAAATTTGCCACGATCGTTTCGCAATCGCCTTCTGGTGCGTATTTCGACCAGTATGATAACGACCAAAAAGCACAAGCGGAATATAAGAAGAAGGTCGAAGAACGAGCGAAAAAAACAGCAAAACAGCTTAAATTAGATCAGGAACTTGAACGGCAAAAAACACTGTATGAAAAGGACAATCGCCCCGGCAGTTGGGACAGAGTACCGTATGAAGAACAACTGTATTACGCTGAAACGACAATAAAAGGCGATGAGGGCCGCAAGGAAGCATCCAAAAAACCAAAAGAGCCGAAGGAGAGCGATTACGAACGCGTAACCAAGAACCTGAACGAACGGACAGAAACAATCAAAGCGGAAACGGCCGCGCAGGCACAGCTCAATCCTTTTATAAACGACTACGGCTTTGCAATGGAAAAAGCGAGAGCAAAGCAGGAACTCTTAAACGCGGCGATGAAGTCGAAAATACCAATTGACGACAAAACGATCGCCAATATTGATGAAATCTCGACAAAATTGGCAACCGCTTCTGCTGAAAGCGCAAAACTGGCCGAAGCCCAAGAAAAAATGCGCCAAAAACTTGAGGCTGTAAAAGACGCCTCAAAGGATTGCACACGCACGTTTATCGACGGGATGATACAGGGCAAAAACGCAACAGAAGCGGCAAACGACGCTTTGATGCGCTTGGGGCAGAGGCTGCTCGATGCCGGTCTTGATGCGATCTACGACAAAGTGTTTACCGTGAAAGCCAGCCCGACAAGTTCTGGCGGCTTTTTAGGTGGCATTGGCAAACTGTTTGGCTTCGACGAAGGAGGATTTACCGGAAATGGAGGGAAAAATGATCCGGCGGGCATCGTACATCGCGGTGAATACGTCTTTTCTCAAGACGCCGTGAAAGCCATCGGCGTTGAAAATCTCGAAGCAATGCACAGCCAATTGAAAGGCTATTCCGGCGGGGGTTTAGTCGGTGGAAGCATACCAGCAATGCGGATGCCGCAAATACCGACCGCTGCAAGCCTGCGCAATATGCGCGATGCCAAGACACAGAACACTGGTGTGCATATCACATTCGGCTTTTCGGCTGACAACAACGGCAATATCAAGCCGTTCGTTGAAAAAGTTTCACAGCAGATCATGTCATCGGGCATAGAACAATATGACCGTGTTCTCGATCACACCGTGGGCACCAAGCTTGCAAATGGTCGCGCCATGGGAAGGTTTGAATAATGGTCTCATTCCCCCGCGCCCTGCCCGATATAAAATTCACAAATGCGGATTTTGAGCTTCAACGTTTTGTCTCGACAGCCAAATCCGGCGGACAGCTAATAAATATTATTGAATATGCCGACCCTTGCTGGAAATTCACAGCGAAGACCGGTTTTTTACGCTATTCCGACGGCCAAATGGTCAATGCTTGGTTGGATAGCCTCCAAGGTGGATTGGGCGCGGCATTAATACGCCATCCTCACTATTGTTGTCCACGAGCGCATATTCATAATCGCGGGGCAGAAACGCGCCATGGCAAGTTGACCGCTATTAACAATGGTAACGAGTTGACTGTTGCTACTGTAAACGCCGGTCTTATCTTGTCAGCTGGCGATTATGTGTCACTACAATATGACAAATATTACTCGCTCACACGTGTTGTTGATGCCACAGGCGACGGGACAAACAGAACAATTGTGGCCGAACCCAATCTGCCCGCGTACATCCAGACGGGGGCAACTGTCTTATTTGATCGAGCAGAATTGCTGATGCGATTAGACACAACCAGTGTCACACAATGGACACGCGACAATGAAAACGTTTCATTTACGTTTTTGGAGAGCCGGTTATGAGGTCATTATCACCAGAAGTGCTTGACCTGCTTGATAAAGGGCGGGTGGTTATCAGGGGCATGATACGGTTTGATTTCAGCCAAACATACGGCTTTTGGACTGGGAATGCCGATTGGTTATACAACGGCGTAACATACGTACCTGGCGGCATCATTAACGTGTCAGCCCTGCCCGCGCAAATGGGCTTCGAGAGCCAAGGGCTAGAATTGTCACTTGCTTGCGCTTCGTCTAATGGTTTGACACCCGAAATTTTGGCAACGATAGAAACGGAAATCTACCACCAAAAGCCAGTGACAATTTCCGACGCCTTTTTCCATCCCGACACACACGCGTTGCTTTTCGTCGAGCCTCTTTACCGTGGCTATGTAGACACGGTTGAACATGAGATGGGCAGCAATGGGCACCTAACCATGCGTTGCGAGAGCCGCGCGGTCGACAACGGAAAGACTGGCTATCGTGTGCGGTCGAATGCCGACCAGCAGCTCATCAGAAACGATGACAACTTTTTCCAATATGTGGAAAGTGCCCAAAAAGAAGAAGTCTATTGGGGCGCTGTAAAAACGAAAAGTTAGGGACTGCAAATGAGAGTAAACGGGTGGGAAGATGCACTGGCACGGGTCATAGAACAACACGCGAGCCAGCCGCTGATCTATGGCGTCTCCGATTGCGGGCAATTGGCAGCAGACGCCGTTTTTGCTGTGACCGGCACAGATGTTTTCAAAGACTATCGCAACTATAAAACAGAAGTCGGTGCTCGTCGGATATTGCAAAAAGCCGGTTGCAAAGATCTGTCGGAACTTTTCTCCAAGTTCTTCAGCCCTGTTCATCCGTTTATTGCCAAGCGTGGCGACATTGGCATTGTCGAGCAAGACGGCAACATCTGTGCAGGTGTGTTTACCGGAACCGGCTTTGCTTGCAAATCCGAGACCGGCATTTTTTATCTCGGCGTTGATGCCGTCAAACAAGCTTTTTCGGTGGGTTAATTCATGTCAGCTATTGTAGGGGCAGTAAGCGCGATCGCAGGGGTGATCGGTGGTGCTGGCTCGTTTTTCGGAAACCCGCTCGTAAAAATAGCGGGCGGCATAGCTTTGCAGCTTCTCGGCAGCAAGGCAAAAAAGAAGAAGAAGAAAAGCTCGTCGTCTTCTTCCAAACAAGCCTCCGGGACACAGCTCGACACAACCGTAGGTGGCAGCCAGTCGCGCGAAATAGGCACTGGGCTGTTTGCGACAGCCGGACAAGAGATTTCACCGGCCATTACATTCGGGCCTGAAAACAAAACGGCCGTTAAAGTTATTTTACTGTCGGATTTTCGTATAGATGGCGTCAACCGCGTTGCGATCAACAATATTTGGTGCGATCTCACTGGCGATAATAATACGGAGCGTGGTTTCAATGTAAATGGCGAAACAAGTGCTTTTGTTCGTATAAAACTTTACAAAGGAGACCCAAACCAGTCAGCCGACGCGTATCTTGTAAAAAATTCGGGTGGTCGTTGGACTGCAAACCACAAAGGAGCAGGCCTTTCATACGCCATTGTGTCGGTCGATTATGACGCGGAAAAAATGACCTCTTTCCCGACATTTTTGTTTGAATGCAGAGGTGTCGCATACGACCCGCGTTTCGACAGTTCAGTCGGCGGTAACGGTTCACAGCGGTATGATGACACCTCAACGTGGCAATACAGCGACAACCCGATTGTGCAGGCCTATACATATTCACGTGGTTTTCATATCAACGGCCAGCTGATTGCCGGCAAAGACATGCCTAGCCGAGATTTGCCACTGCCCGCGTGGATTGCAGCGATGAATGTCTGCGACGAGACGATAGCAGCGGAAAGCAATCAAAAAAGGTATCGAGCTGGCGCTATTTTCGTTGCGGATGGGAACGTTTCGCACCGCGATAATCTACAGCCACTTTTAGATGCATGCGCGGGAGATCTCGTTGAACGCGTGGATGGCGATATTCCGCTCGTCGGCATGACACGCCCAATCGTTGCACAGTTAAACGAAGATGACCTGATTGTTGGCGAAAATGCATCGTTCGTCGCGAAACGTTCGCGAAGCGAGCTCATCAATGCCGTTTTCGGTTCCTATAACGAACCGGAAAAAACATGGTCGTCAGTGGCTTATCCCGCGCAAATTGACGTTGCCGCGCAAAATGCCGACGGCGAAAGACATGCGCGGCAGGTTGATTTCAAGGCGGTGTTTTCTGCCCAACAAGCAGCCCGTTTAGCCCAAACACTTGTCAGGGAAAACCGGTTTCAAGCCAAGGCGAATGTCGTTGTTCGGCCACGTTGGGTGGTTCTCGAAGTTGGCGATTGGATTGAGTTTACGTTCAAAGACTTTGGCAAACGGGTATACGAGGTTCAAAGCCGGTCGTTAGCTCCGCTTGCGAATGGTGCGCGTAACGTTACGCTGTCTTTGCAGGAAGTCGGGAACGGAATATATGACAATTCTGTAGACATCCCGGAGCTTCCGGCGGTTATTATGCCCGGCACGCCTGCTCTTCAACAGTTCCCCGATGGATTACGCGTTGTTGCAGCAGCAGCCGAAAGCCCAGAAAACAAGCGAAAAATACCAGTTATAATCGTCTCTTGGGATCCACCCACCGATATCATTACAGTGCGCGGCGTCCTGATTGAGCTTTGGAAAACCTCGGAACCTGATCGAAAAATCCAGTTCCAAGCGCGACAGCCGCAAAACAGCTATACAATCAGCGGTTGTTTATTGCCACATGAAGCATATTCGATCCGCGCGACAGTCATCCCGGAGCCTTACCGCGTCACGCTTTGGAGTGATACCAAAACAGTTACGACCCTTAATGAAGATTACGACACAGATCAGATTTTAAAAGAAGTCGCCGAATTAAACAAATGGGCTGCATATGATGCCCGCTCCATGCGTGAAGAAAAAGAATGGATAGGCCTGATTGCTTCTGATGCATCGGCGGGCGGTTATGAATTAAGCCGTTCCATAAAAAGGGAACTTACCGTCTCGCTCGGAAAAGCACGGGCAGAATTCACGGAACAGATCACCGTTGCAGTAAGCAAAACGTCTGCACTTGCAGCCAAGCTTGAGACGTTAGAGGCGGAAGTCAATGGGAACATTGCTACAGCGTTTAATGAGATCAAGGCGCGTGTCGATACAATCGACGGCAAAGTAACAGCCAACGCGCAACAGCTTTCATATCTGAATGCGCAAGTTGACAATGTGGCAAGCAGCATCACGATCAAAAGTGAAGTTTCGTCAACTGCTTCTGATGGATGGGCTCGGTATGGAATATTGGTGAAAACCGGAGACGGAAACAACTGGTCGACGGGGGCATTTTACATTGACGTGAAGCCGTCGCAAAGCAGATTGGTTCTGCTTGCTGACCAAGTCGTAATATCGAATGGCGATCTCACCACGCCACCGTTTTCATTCGCTAACGGCGTATTGCGTTCCAATGCGGCTGACATTGGTACCGTCACGGCGGGAGAGTTGAACATCAATAACCGTTTTAAGGTGGCTCGTGATGGGACCGTTGAAATCAGCGGTTATGCCGGTTCGGGAAGGTCAGTGCTCACCAATAGCCGGTATGAAGTTTACGATAATGCGGGGCGTCTTCGTGTGCAACTTGGAGTTTGGTAAATGGGACAAGGCCTTAGACTATGGGATCAATATGGAAACATTATCTTAGATACCGATAGCCGCCTTGCGCGCAATTTTGGCACTCTTTATCTGAACAGTCGTAATGATGGAGAGATTTATGTTCCGGGCTTTAGCCAAGGGCAGCCTTGGTTTTATACAATGATCGACTGGTCAAATGTTATCGAACAAAACGATACATCCAAGGTCGATTTTCATAACTTTGCCATGGCGGAAATAACCGGCACCACTTTGAAGTGGCACTGGGGGCCGAGGAATGATGGCAAAGGTTACTATCACGGGACATGGATAACCTACGGAGCATATTAAGCAATGCCAGCAGGTCTTAAAATTTTCAATGATGCAGGCATCATCCAGATTGACGATGCGTACCAAAACTTTTTTATAGTCCGTTCTGGCTCATTGACAACAGACGACAAAGGCCTTGCCGATCTTTGGATTGATTGGAACGGTCCAGTCATTGTAGCAACAAGTTCGCCTAATGGTTCTTGTTGCGCTGTTCAAAACCGGCAAGGAACAAACTGGCTTTATAGAGTTGGTTCAGCTGTTCCAAACGATACAGTCAGATGGTTTGCATATAGCTTGCCGCAGAATACACCATTTGCGGGCGGATTACGTATCTATCGAGAAGATGGTTCAATAGCTTTTGACTCCAATCAACGGCCATTAGACATATCTCATTTTTTCAATCTTGATGCACCTTTACTGCCTCAATTCAGCGGGCACGAAATAGACGCCTTACCAAATAAAGACGAAGTTGCAAGGCCGCAAGATAGATACGTACCGCTGAAACAAGGACACACATATACTGCGTTTCCTATTCTGTGCACTGGTGCAACCTCAATCGCTTATAGAATTGGGAAGACGCTAGTCTATGACCATTATTGTTACATGCCACAACCGTGGAACGGCGGGATTAACTTTAAACCAATACTGGAAAGCACAGGCGGAAGAAACCCACTGATCCCCGATTATTATCGGCCGAATGGCATGTTCTTCTTTCCTGTAAAGGCACAGCAGTTTTGGGTAATCGACATCACAGGACTTTGAAATGAACCAAGACGAAAAGACAGAAATACAGGTACCACCGATGGTTGTAGCAGCGGAAGCTATGGCCGAGGCTGAATTTTGGCGCAAACAGAGCTTGAAAAATGCCTTCTTGCGTTATCAAGCAGAGCAAGAATTGGCTGCATTGAAAGCCCAAAAAACAGATAAAAAGGAAGGTGAATAATGGCTCTTCTTCCAAACTTTCCGATTTCAGGCGACGATTATACCGTTGGCACAATCACCACTGTCGCGGGTTCAAAAGAGTTCAAGACCAAAGATGCTTATTTACAATCTTATGGTGCTGTCCAAGCCGGTGACCATATTTACATCGCGCCAGCTGGTAAGTTTTTAATCATTGCTTCCGTCACGGGCGAAAATACCGGAACTCTCACAGACCCCTGCCCCGCCGATTGTGCTGTTACAGATGCAGACTTGCGCATCATTTTTAAAACTGCAAGCTCGAGGCTGCAAGGACGAACAGCGATGTTGATTGAACGGCTGTCAAAGGGCTGTCTGGCTTCCCTTACGGAATTAACGCCAACGGAAGGGCAAATATTTAGGGCAACAAATGTTGAAGGGCAGCTTGAAGCAATCGATAACACCGCAGACAACGTTATTGAAACCGATACGCGTAAATTTATGACGGCAAAAGACCGACAAAGCATCGCGAATATTGATAAACGTGTTAGCTCGCTAACGGCTGGGGACGTTAAAGAAACAGATGATGCCAAAATCATGACAGCCGCCGAACGTGCAAAACTTGCTAATATTAACGCATTAGCCGCATCGCTATGGAATGCCGGTGCGGATGGAACAGAAGCACTCGTTTCCCCCGTTAAATTACGAGACGCCATTAACGCCCGTTTTGGCGGCAATCCTGCAAGCGGATGGGTGCGAATGCCTAACGGAATGCTAATTCAATGGGGGAATGCAGCGGTTGCATCGGGAAACGGATATTGGCAGATTTTTTTCCCGACGGCGTTTACGACAAAATGCATCTTCCTACCCACGGTATCAACGGAGTGGACGGGCGAATGGTTCGCCCCAATCGTATTCACGGCCGCGGGTGATAATACAAATCTCTATATGAGAGGTCTTCACCTACGACAAACAACAGGAACAAATAGCGTTTCTTATCTAAATTCTTGCAACGTGCAATGGTTGGCGATTGGTTACTGATATGAAAAAAGCAAAATTCGATGAAAACGGCTTTCCGGCCGCATTTTATGACACGAACGCATACGATGACCCATCAGCTGTTATTCCGCCGGATGCCGTCGAGATCACAGATGAGCAATGGATGGCCTGCCTCACCAACCCACGAGGTTGGAAATGGGAAAATGGCGGGTTGGTAAAGTACACGCCACCACCCCCTGCCCCCGTTTTCCCTGCGCTATCAGCACGGCAGTTCTGGCGGGCGGCTTTTGCCATTGGCGTAAAGGAAGAAGACCTGATTTCAGACATCGCAAATAAGGATAGCCCTTTTTACATTGCAGATGATAAAGACCGTGAAAGCGTGTTGATTGATATTTCAAAAGCTACAAGCTTCACACGTGATTACAAGCTCTTAAAGAAAATGGCCGAAGTTTACAAAATACCGGATGAGCAGCTCGATACTCTATGGAACTGGGCAGCCACTATCTAAAAGCTATTTCTACAAAAAAACAACGATCAGCCCCGCTTTTAGCGGGGTTTTTTATTGCCTTGAATTATACCTTCGAAAGGAAACACCATGACGCGACAAATCAGCCAACACGGCCTTGACAAACTGAAACAATGGGAAGGCCTCAAAACCAAGGCCTACCAAGACAGTAAAGGCGAATGGACTATTGGTTACGGGCACACTGCAAAGGCTGGCAGCTTAACTCCAGTTAAAGGTATGGTTATCACGAAAGAAGACGCAGAGAGCCTTCTCCTGAAAGACCTCACGCAATATGAAGCGGCTGTCGAGAATAACGTCAATGTCAAACTCAATGACAACCAGTTTGCCGCTCTGGTATCCTTTGCTTTCAACGTCGGCATCAATGCTTTCAAAAAATCGACACTTCTTAAAAAACTCAATAAAGGCAATTTTGATGCGGTTCCGACCGAACTGATGAAATGGACAAAAGCGGGTGGAAAAAAAATCCAAGGCCTTGTTAATCGGAGGCGTGCTGAAGGTTACTTGTGGATGGAAGGTGCTTTTGTGACTTCCAAAGATGTGGTGCCGAAACCCAAAAAATTAAATCTGCTGTTAAAACCGGAAGTGCTCGGTCCAGTTGGCAGCGTATTGTCTGGCACTAGCGCCATTGCCACCGGTTCGGGACCTGTCCAATGGGCACTTGCGGCCGTTATGGTGATCTGCGTTGCAATTGGCCTCTATTATCTCGTTAAAGGGATGCGGGAGGCAGAAGCATGAGCACATTCGAACGCCTGTCAATCGCCATTGCCATAATCATTGTTGTCATTCTTGCCGTCGCTTACGGCGGGATTGTTATCGGGCAACGATTAGAAAAACAAAAGTCGCTCGCAGCCGCCAACGCTGCCTTCCAAAAATCGCGCGAGGTCGAAAATGAAGTTGAAGCTCTTAACCCTTACAATCGCTGCCTTGCTCTTGGCGGGTTGCCAGACGAATGCAAAATTCTCTTGCGCGGGTTGGACAAAACCACCCAAGGCAAATGATGCGCCGCGCCTTGTCGAAACTGAACCGGCAATTACAAAATGGATTATCTCGACTGATCGTTTCGGCCAGAAACAAGGCTGTTGGCATAAATAATGATAACACCTGATCAAAATACGCCGCCTGATTGGCTGGCTATTGTAATAAAGTGGCTATTTCTTGCACTCGCCGGTGCATGCGGAACGTTCTTAAGCCAATTGCATGGACCACATAAGAAATGGCCTCAACGCGTAATGGAATGGGTTGGCGGTGCTTTATGCGCTATTTATGGTGCCGAGCTTGCCGCTAACACTCTCTACCATAGTCTTGATAAATTCGACCTAATTGATAGCTCATATGTCGTACCAGAAAAAATACTTGGCCTTGCAGGTTTTCTTTGTGGTGCTTTGGGCGTGTCGGCTATCGACTGGTGCATTACGTTTATACGACGGCGGCAAAGTCCCAAATGATTTCGAATGCTATGAAATCATTCTTCTACCGGCAATGACGGCTTCCATCCACGGCCATAGCCAACAGACATAGCAGAAGTTGCAACTTCGATTTCATGGATAAGCAATTTCCGTTCATCAAGCAAAGCTGCGATGAGGGCTTTTGCATCTCCGTCATAGGCTGCAATAAGTCCATCAATATCGTTATCGTCTAACACCATACCTTTATCCATTTTCACTACATCCTTTTTAATTTGGATAAACGAGTTTACCGGATAATAAAACTCTTGAAAAAAGGTAAGGGCATTGTTTAAAAAAACCTTTATAAATCAAGAGGGTATTTTTTCCCGCACCTTCGTGTAAACTATTGTTTTTGCTGTATTGTTTTACACTCTCTGGGGGCACCATTCAAAACCTTGATTTATAAATCTAATTTCCGAAACACAAAAATTCACATATTAAAGTTTGACACTTTTTTTGAAGAGTTTGACAATTTATGTGCTCTTTTTGTTCATTCTTGCACCGAGTCGCACAACGGCCGCCTCGACCTTTTTGCTCTTGTCGGCTGATCGTAAATAGTGTCTTGCCATTTCAATTGTCTTCTGCCCCAAGCTAGCAAAAATTATAGCCTAATGCCTCTAATCCTTACCGGAGCATTGTGACTGTTTACATCGCCAATCAATTAGTAACAACGTTCCGCACATAAAAACGTGCAGTATGGAAGTGGAAAGTTTGTGTCAATGGCGTAGCGAAGCCTTATAAGCGAAAAAAGCAAGACAGGCAGCAATTAGCAAAACGACAGCACTTGTTACAAATGTCGTGCTATAGCCTCTGCCATCGTACAATATGCCTCCAATAGTTGAACCGAGAGCGATAGAAAGTTGAATAACAGCAACCATCAATCCGCCGCCGGCTTCTGCGTCCTTCGGGAGCGAAAGAGCGAGCCAAGACCACCAACCTACAGGGGCTGCTGTCGCCATTAGCCCCCATAGACCAAGCAATATAAAGGCCATTGCCAATCCATTACCGAAAATAATGAGACCGACAGCGATTATCGACATTACGACTGGAATCAAAATCAAAATGCGATAAAGCCCAAATTTCAATAAGGCACCTATCAATATCGTTCCTATAAAGCCGGCAATGCCGATGACTAACAATATTATTGACAGTGTAGAAATATCTACCTGTGTGACTGTTTCTAAAAATGGTCGTACATAAGTAAACAGAATGAACTGACCTGTAAAAAAGGTTCCTACCCCCAACATACCGAATGCTACCAACGGAGTTTTCAACAATCCGAAAACAGTATTACGACCAGCCTTGCGCGGTACGGCTTCGATTGACGGCAGACTTATCCATTGCCAAGCCAAAGCGATAAGAGCAATTGGCACCAAACAAAAAAATGCACCACGCCACCCAATTACGCCGCCGAGATAACTGCCAAAAGGCGCAGCGACCACTGTAGCCAAGGCGTTGCCACCATTGAAAATCGCCAATGCTTTGGGAACGCTTCGAATAGGCACCAATCGCATGGCAACAGCAGCAGACATAGACCAGAACCCGCCGATTACCACACCGATTAACGCCCTACCGATCATGTATGTGATATAGTTGGGAGCCAGACCGATAACTGCACCCGATAAACACATGAGCCCAGTTAATAAAAGCAGTAATGTCTTGCGGTTCATTGTGCTAACGAGTGATGTAATAGAGAGGCTCGTGATGACAGCAAAGGCACCGGAAATTGCGATACCATAGCCTGCCCAACCTTGGCTCACTCTCAGATCACCAGCAATCGGGGTTAACAGACTTACTGGCATGAACTCTGATGCGATGAGAGCAAACACGCACAAAGTCATGGCGAACACGGCACCCCAATAGGCCGGACGTTGTTGCGACGAGTCATCTACTTGATTTGCCATAGGGTATTTCCATTCAAAAATTTATTTTACTAATCAAACAATTTGTTCTGTTGAAAGAAGAACTTTGCCGATTGTCTTGCGACCTTCCAATTGCCGATGCGCCTCTGCGGCCTCAGACAAAGGGAAGATTTTATGGATTTTCTGTTTCAGCTAACCAGCGCTTATGCCTTCCATCACTGCGTTGGCACGCAACAGCATTTCTTCTCGCATCTTTATGAAATGACGAAATCTCCACCAGATAGAGTCAGTGACCGCTCCATAAGGGCTGTCGGAGATAGAGGGTCAATAGCACCACTTGTGGCTCCAAAAATCACAATATGGCCTCTCAGGGCTGCTGCTTGCATATTCAAGTTGAAGGTAGTCTTACCGACACCATCGAAGATTATGTCTGCACCATGTCCATTTATTATTCTCATGGTTTCTAAAGCAAAATTCTGAGTGTTATATAAAATAACATCATGCGCACCGGCTTGCGTGGCTATTTCCGCTTTTGCAGAGGTTGATACACAGCCGATGACATGTGCACCCAAATGGTGCGCCCACTGCACAAGAAGCATTCCCACACCACCTGCCGCTGCGTAAATGAGAACAATGTCGCCAGCACCTGGCTTGCGAAATTCATAAATCAGATAATGCGCAGTCATGCCTTGTAATGGAAAGGCTGCTCCTTGTTCAAATGACAGATCGTCTGGCAAACATATGAGCCTATCAGCAGGTACAATACATGCTTCAGCGTAACTCCCCGGAACCCGGCCAAAGGCAACCCGATCACCAATTTTGACATTGTGGACATTTTGACCAACCGCCGCAACAACGCCTGATGCTTCAAGCCCTGGGATAAAAGGAAGCGGTTGCGGGTCAAATCCGTTGCGCCAATAAATATCGACAAAATTGACACCAACCATTCTGATGCAAACGAGAACTTCCCCATTATTTGGCGCGCGCAAATTACGATCGTGAAGGACCAGAACTTCAGGCCCTCCATATTGGTCAACAACAATAGATTTGACATTTCTCATTATGTTATCAGACCAAATGTTCGCGATAGAAAGAAGTGAGGTTATCCCATGGAATGAGATCAACCCGATCATAAAGATCAACATGGCCAGTCCCTTTGACCCAAACAAGTTCCTTTGGCTCGTTGGCCTGATCATAGGCAACCTGACTGAATTCTTTTGAGTGGGATTGATCACCGCTGACGAACATCATGGGACTTGGAGATATCGTCTCAATGTCGTTAAATGGATAAAAATTCACAAAGCGGATTTCGCTCGTCAACATGCGGTTCTGTGTCAACTCCAATGTACGGCCAGCAGGAATAACAATACCACGAGGTGTGCGATAGAAGTCCCAAAATTCGCGTGTTACCGGATCAGTGTTTTCATCAGGTTTAACGGGCAGATAATTCAGAAATATTCCTTCACCGGTCGTAAACTCCTGATAGCGTTGCTCCGACGCTCTTGCGATTAAAGCTTTGCGCTGTTCCAATGTCACTGTATGGTTGAGACCATTACGGCTCACTGCGCCCATATCATACATACTGACAGTGCCAATGGCCTTTAAGCGTGCGTCCATTTTAGCAGCACTGATCGCAAACCCGCCGCTGCCACAGATACCTAAGACGCCGATGTGATCACGATCTATGAAATCACTTGTTCCAAGGTAATCTACGGCTGCGCTAAAGGCTTCCGTGTACATTTCTGGCGCAACCAAATTGCGAGGCTGCCCTTCGCTTTCTCCCCAGAATGGCAAATCAATTGCCAAAGTGACAAAGCATTGCTCTGCCAGTTTCTGTGCATAAAGCATCGAGCTTTGTTCTTTAACGGCACCCATCGGGTGGCCGATAATAATTGCTGGTGATTGCTTTTTAACATCAAGATTTATGGGCGTGACAAGATTGCCTGCAACAAGCATTGTGTATTGGTTTTTAAACGTGACTTTGCGTATATTGACACGATCGCTTTTATAAAAATTGTCAGCGCCTTGTGTTACTTCAGAATCTTTCTGTGTTTGTTCGCCATATAAAGGAGCGCCAGTCTTAGAAAGCATCCCGGGTGCTGTTGCACCTAATCCAACTGTTTTTAAAAACTGTCTACGCTCCGACACTAAATCAATATCGTATAGGCCAGTTTCAAAGCTGTTATCTTGTTTTTTACTCATCTGATATCACCCTTCAGAAATTATTTTTTTATATTTACTGGCTTTAAGACTATTTTATTAGTGCCTATAATCCACATAGACTATTGAGGTAAATTCAGTAATGTCGTTTCCTAAAATCGATGATCTGCAAGCTTTTATTGCCGTAGCGCGATTAAAGCTTCACAAAAGCCGCAGCTAAATTGAGCGTATCCGCTTCTGCTCTCAGCCATTCCATAACGGGACTTGAAAAAAGGTTAGGTCTGCGTCTATTGGCACGCACTACCCGTAATGTTGCCACCACCGAAGCAGGTGAAAGGTTGATGCGTGCTGTAGCACCGCTTTTTGACCAAATCGCTTCAGAAGTTGAAGCATTGGGAGAATTGCGTGACAGGCCAGCGGGAACAATTCGTGTAACGTGTACAGACGACTCGATTGAACTATGTTTGCGTCCAATGCTGGCGACTTTTTAAAAAATTACCCTGATATCAATTTGGAACTTTATGTCGACTACGGGTTCGTGAACGTTGTAGAACAGCGCTTTGATGCGGGTATCCGTTTAGGTGAAGCAATCAGCAGAGATATGATTGCTGTTCGTATCGGACCGGACTGGCGGTTGGCTGTGGTGGGATCACCCCGTTATTTTGCCTCCAATCCAGAACCGATAACACCATATGATCTTACTAATCATACGTGTGTTAATATAAGACACCGGCCAAATGGCGCAATTTATGAATGGGAATTTGAGAAAGACGGTGAAGCTTTTACAGTAAAGGTTGAGGGGCAGTTGATCTTTAATTCCATTATGCATGTTCTCAATGAAGCCGTTGATGGTATTGGGCTGGCTTATGTACCCGAACAACTAGTTGCACCTTATCTGGCCGATGGTCGGTTAAAAGAAGTCTTGGCAGACTGGTGTCCAACCTTTGAAGGTTTTCATCTTTATTATCCGAACAGACGACAAGGGTCACCTGCATTCGCTGCATTTATTGAGGCGATCAGATACCACATTTGAGGAAAGCGTCTTACCTCTGTCCTGGCTTTGCGGATATGATGTCTCGTTTTGTGTGGCCGAAAATGTTGCAACTGTGTAACTGCGCTTAGCTGATTGAGTTACATAAAGCGTCGGAGAAATCCGTGTTAGAGCAGTATTATTGTGGAACGAAATAATAAAGGACTGACAATCCGCGTGTCTGTGGTTCGATCCCGCGTCTGGGATCCATTTAACCTATTATAAATATTACTTTTTTCATCTTTCATGCTATCGGTGTTTTTAGAGTTTAACACTTTTCAAAATGGGTTTGACAAATCATTTTTGATTTTTGTTCATGGCAACTCCTAACCGAATAACAGCCGCTTCGTCTTATTTGCTCTTGTCGGCTGATCGTAAATAGTGTCGCTTAATAATCGGGCATATCATTATTGATCTCACAAACCGGCATGTCAGAACCAAGGTGTGAATCAACTAGCTTGTCGTTCACCGTCGGCTAGTCATGTCATTGTTACAGCCTCGGATAATAACAGATATTTGAGGCATTTTTATCTTCAAAACTTAATTAGTCTTCTTTTTCAGCATCTGATGTTTTAACTTTTCCATCTTTTGGGGTTTTGTGCCAAAACCATTGCCATTTTTCCTATAACGGTCACTGCCAAATCCGCCAGCACAGTCGGTACCGACTGATAGCTAGGTTCTGTCAGAATTGTTTTAGTCAATTCCTGTGTCAGTCACTTGGTCAAATCATAGTCTTTAATACCGAAATTATTGACAAACCCGCCGATAATCCCATCAACCTTTCTATAAACAATCCGCTACAATTACTGTAAATTCGATTCAAAAAATTTATTGTTGAAATTTATAAACTGCATTACGGTGCTTTTAGTTCGATTGCATAGTAAATATCACGCAGTAATGGAACGCGATTCAAATGGATAAAGATAAATTAATAGATGTTAAGCAAAAGTTTTCTGTTTGGTGTGCATCAACCGCAGCCAGGGCTTCAAGGAATTGTCGATTTACCGTGGAACAAGGTGCAGATATTGCTCGTGATAGCTCACTTTTGGAATTTAAGACTTTAGATGACTTACCAGATCCAGTGGAATTTGATAATTTACATAAAGAATTACGGCAAAAAATATGTCTAGCGGCCGAAGATATCGTCGAAAACGAGACGATGCATTTCACACATGGTGTAGCTGCAAAATTTATAAATATCTATTTTAAGGCTATGTTCCTCGATGCTGTTCCAGATGAATTCGCTGACCGACAAAAGAAAATTAATGCTTTGCATCCACCTATTGACAGCCTCTTATTGCTCCAATTAGAAGTGCGTAATATCGGAGGCTTCAGAAAATTCTGGCGAAAAATGGCGCAGTTAAGGTGGTCAAATTTTTCATCCAACGATTATGAAGACATTATAGAACATATCAAGTATGTAACAAAAGGTTGTTTGTGGGAAATTGAAGAGTTTTGGCCAGGTTTTGTGTAACTTATAAACGTTTATCAATAAGCCAATATTTCCTATCTAAAAAACATCAGTCCATAACAACTGGTCATGAGGTTGGGCTCAATTCTGCGCCCCTTCATGCTCGGAAGACTTTGTATTTTCACCTTGGTATAATTCCAGTACGAAACGTAATTTTTCTGTATTTTCGTGTTTTAAAATATTGGTCAATCAAGCCGACATGGCAGCAATTAGCTAAGTAACTACAAAATTGTTAGCATTTTTTAATTCTTTTAACCGCAACATTGCAAAAATATCTGACAATGTTTTTGTATGTATCGATGGATAAATTAAATAATTTCGATCTTCCTTAAAAGATAACCTTAAACCATGTTATCGGTTTGCATTGTCTTTTTCTGAATCGGCTGATTACTCTCAACTAATGACTAGTTAAAAACTACCCCCCGCTTGCACTAAAAAAATCAAACGAGTCTATGTTGGGGTGTTGCAGAAACATAAAAGCTCTATTCCATCCATTTCTGGACACTTAAAATAGTGACAAATAACCATCCTGGAATCACACCTCTGAGATATGATAAACACAAGCGTGATATCTTCGCTAATAAATTTTACCCGCACGACGTCAATTCCAATGCGATAGAAGTAAACCTTCTACGATCTAAAACATATAATCGTTGCTGTGAATGACCTAGCTTCAACACTTCTGCTTCCAATACGTCATAATAACGTACCTTCTGAAGATGCAGCGAGAAACAACTATTAGAAGAGCCTACACAGTAGACACCCGCAACTGCTGCGTCGAAAATCGGGAAAACAATCTGTGCATGACATACAGTTGCAACTGAGTTCACTAACGCGTTGCCACCTCAAATGCTATGAGGCTTTCAAAAGCGCTGTTCTATTTTTCAGATAATTTCCAAGGTGTGGTGGCGTTGAATTGCCAGATGCCGTTTTTGTTTTGTCGCGCTTCTTTTTGTGGGACACCATAAAAACCGTTGGAATATTTTGGCCAATCAACGGCATAGCCGTTGCGCACCATCCAACTTGCAATGTCATCTCCCGTCGACGTATAGCAAATGGCAATAATGTTACCAACATTGTCATTGCCACGTGGTTGGCAATGAACTGGCTGCAACTCTATCAACCAGTGTGAAAGAGCAGCTGCAGCTTCCTTACCACATTCATAGCCGACACCTTCACTATTTTTACAGGTCTGCCCGAGTTCCGGTGCGTCAACGCCCCACAACTTTATTCGCTGGTTCTCAATCTCCAGTGTTTCGCCATCAATAACATTTATTGCTCCTGTTATCGCTGCGCGACTTTCAGCCAAAGCAGGCAATGACAAAATACACAACATAAATGAAATAAAAAAGCGCATTGTTTACACCATATTATCTTTCGAGAGCTGTCAGAGTTTAAACATTTCTCGCTTTATTTCAAAGAACAAATTCGCGCTAAAATAGGTTCCATAAAGCAAAATTGTTTTGTCCCGAGATAACACTATGCAAACATATACGAGAACTCCATCGTCACGCGGCATTCAACCGAGTTGTCATCCCAACAAGCCTGCGACAGTCGTTTTTCGATCTATTACCAAGAAAACATTTGGAAAGACGATTGACGCCTTCAGCCTTTCTCAAAAGGCCCAATTTTTCACACGAAATGAAGCAAAAATTTGCTTTTTAATTTGAAAAATAAAAATGGCCCAACATTTACCATGCATCGGGCCATTGGATTCAGGAATAGAAAACCAAGTCTTAGTAAACAACTGCAAAATGGATTGAGCCGATTGCACCGGCAAAAATTTGTTTGCCATCCTGAGCTACCTGCTGAACAGCTTTTTGGTCAATTGCATTGCGATCCCACATTGTACCGCCAATACTCCCCTGCTTCCAGTCAACTGGTTTACCAAGCAGATTTTCTGAATCTTTCTGGTTATAAATTTTAGCAGTATCGTTTTGCAGTGCTTTGAATAAAGCATCGTCACCATTTGGAAGCCCACCAAGCTGGGCAGTGGATTTGACAAGATCTTTAAGTTTGTCGTCACTGATTTCGGGCGCCGTGAACACCTGAAAACTACCGGTCGGAACGCCTTCAAACCCAGCATATTTTGCAGCATCCGCATCCTTTAACGTACCCGTAAAATATTGCGGATTGGTCATATTCGTATTGACTTGCTGATTGATAATGCCGGATGCATTAATACCTTTTTCAACGAGTTCCTGAATACGTGACAGGGCATCGGAAATACGTGGCGACATTACATTACGATCATCGACACGCACAGTCTGTGTAGCGTTGTTCTGCGACTGGACAATTTCTTGTATGTTCTGTGCTGCACGTAGTCCCGGAACATCAAAACCATGATTGACCAAGTTCATATCAGTTGATGTGATCGATACCATTTTCGCCTCCGATATAATGCCGGACTTTCGGCACTAGTCTCTATAAACAATATAGTTCAGTTAGCGGCCGGATGCAAATAATGTGGGCGCAATCAAGCATAATATTTCGGGTTAATAGTCACGTTGAATGGAAAATTGATGATTTTCCGGAAATTTTATAGAAATAATTGCAAATGACCAGCCTTAATCTATAATTGCATCGGTTTTCAGCGATAACGAACTGCTCAAAAATAGATGTTAATCAAATAATAGCATTGACAACCGAATGTACATTATCCGTTTTGCCAAGCTTTGCTTTTAACACATGCTGTCAATAATCGACCTTTTCTATATGTGGCCGTTAATCGAACGTATAACAACTGGCATCCGCTTTACCAACAGATAATGATTGAGATGATAGTTTCATTGCTCCGGCTCTGTTATGTTACGAATTAATCGGCAGTTCCGGTAAGTGCACTCAGATGATGCTGTCTTCAATTTTACTTTGCTTTCCCGATCGATTGTTTTGGTCTAGAGTGGAAGAAAGTCTTGATGCTGCTGCCACTAATACCAGGCAGACTCTCAACAGTGCGAGGAAATTTTCGATGAAACTTTACTATTACGACCATTGCCCGTTTTGTACCCGCGCAAAAATGGTAGCCGGATATAAACGCGTTCCTGTTGAATATATTGTTTTGCTTAACGATGATTCCGACACATGTATGCGTCTCGTCCATAAAAAACAGGTGCCGATTTTGGAATTTGACGATGGTACTGCAATGGTTGAAAGCCTTGATATTGCCCATAAATTCGATGAAATCGGTCAAAAAAATCGAGTTATATCACCAGCAAGTGACCATCAGAAAGTTGTAACCGACGAGCTTTCGACGATATCGGCCGACATTAATGAACTGCTTTATCCGCGAAATGTAAGAGCATCGCTTCCCGAATTTGCTACGAAATCAGCCATTGATTATTTTCGGGCAAAAAAAGAAAAATCACTTGGGAAATCATTCGACCAGGCAATGAGTGAAACTGCCGATCATAAAAAGAAGGTAGAAGACAAACTGGCAACTTTGCCATTTCATCCCGATAATAAAAATCAGCGTCTAAGCTGGGATGATGTGATGATATTTCCAACACTGCGTAACCTCACGATTGTGAAAGATATCAAAATGCCGCAAATCATTGAGGATTATGTCAAACATATTTCTGCTCTGACAGGCATCCAACTTTATTACGATCGCGCTTTATAAAATTCGCCGGTTTATCAAAATGCAGATCCTACCCTATGTCGCGCCAATCGGCTTGTTGTTGTTATCAAACATTTTCATGACCTTTGCCTGGTATGGGCATCTGAAATTCACCAACAAGCCATTAATAATGGTCATTATCGTAAGTTGGGGAATTGCATTTTTTGAATATTGCCTCGCTGTTCCCGCAAACCGCTTGGGACACACCGTGTATAGTGCGGCCCAGCTCAAAACGATTCAGGAAGTGATTACGCTTCTCATATTTTCCGGTTTTTCGTTTCTTTATCTTGGTGAAAAACTCACTGTTAATCATTTTGTCGGCTTTGCTCTTATCGTCAGCGGAGCCTACTTCGTCTTCAAAGGTCCGTTATAATCACGGTTTAGGGCTTTCCAGCTTACGGCTGCCAATGTTATAACGGCGAAAATATTAAAACTACGGAAGAGGAATATCTAATGGCAAAGATCAAGGTCGCAAATCCCGTCGTCGAACTCGACGGCGATGAGATGACACGTATTATTTGGCAATATATCAAGGAAAAATTGATCCATCCCTATCTCGATGTTGATTTGAAATATTACGATCTTTCGATAGAGAATCGCGATGCGACCAACGATCAGGTAACAACAGACGCCGCAAATGCTATCAAAAAATATGGTGTTGGCGTTAAATGCGCGACAATCACGCCGGATGAGGCACGCGTTAAAGAATTCAATCTGAAAAAAATGTGGAAGTCGCCGAATGGCACAATCCGCAACATTCTTGGCGGCGTTATCTTCCGTGAGCCTATTATTTGTAAAAATGTTCCGCGGCTTGTTCCGCACTGGACAAAACCGATTATTATCGGCCGCCATGCTTTTGGTGACCAGTATAAAGCAACAGATTTCAAATTTCCCGGCAAAGGTAAGCTGACAATCAAATTTGTCGGTGACGACGGAACAGTTATCGAGCATGATGTTTATGATGCACCCGGTGCCGGTGTTGCATTGGCCATGTATAACCTTGATGCATCAATCCGCGATTTTGCCCGTGCATCATTTAACTATGGCTTGCAGCGCAAAGTTCCGGTTTATCTTTCCACAAAGAATACCATTTTGAAGGCCTATGATGGCCGTTTCAAAGATATCTTTCAGGAAATTTTCGATAAGGAATTCAAGTCCGAATTCGATAAATACCATCTCACCTACGAGCATCGTCTGATTGATGATATGGTTGCCTCGTCATTAAAATGGTCCGGTGGATATGTTTGGGCATGTAAGAATTATGATGGTGATGTCCAATCCGATACAGTGGCTCAGGGGTTCGGCTCTTTGGGTCTCATGACTTCCGTTCTCATGACACCGGATGGCAAAACGGTCGAAGCCGAGGCAGCACATGGCACAGTAACCCGCCACTATCGCCAATACCAGCGCGGCGAAGAAACATCAACCAACTCGATTGCTTCGATTTTCGCCTGGACACGCGGTTTGGCACACCGTGCAAAGCTCGACAACAATGACCAATTGAAACATTTTGCCGATACACTTGAAAAAGTATGTGTCGATACAGTTGAATCCGGTTTTATGACCAAGGATCTTGCTCTGCTCATCGGACCGAACCAGAAATGGCTATCAACAACAGGTTTCCTTGACAAGATTGCAGAAAATCTTGCCAAAGCACTTGCTTGAACATTTCAAGTTTGAAAAGCAAAAAGCCCCGTTTTAACACGGGGCTTTTTGTTTTGGCAGGAACAAAAATAGCCGATCAAAGTTTCGTTTCTTGGCTCCATGGTCTTATGAGGTTATTTAAAAGACCGACACTGATTCTAAAAAAATATAGGGATGACAATGAATGAACAAGGCTGGTCAACACTTCTTTCAGGTAGAAATGGTGTCCGCTCGATAACACTTGCAGGCGGGGTTGCTCTGCATGCGGTCAATGTTTATATCGTTGTCACTATCTTGCCCTCCCTTGTTGCCGATATTCACGGTGAACAATATTATTCCTGGGCAGCAACAATTTTTGTGACAGCATCGCTCATCGGTGCATCGCTTGCAGCAAAATTGTTGGCCCGTTTCGGCCCCAAAACAGCTTATGTCCTTTCTGCACTTTTGTTTGCTGCGGGAACCCTTATCTGTAGTGTTGCCCCGACGATGGCGACATTCCTGTTCGGTCGGCTTATTCAAGGTTTCGGTGGCGGCTTTTTGCTGTCACTTTCCTATTCTATGGTGAGAATTGTATTTGCCCCCGTATTATGGCCACGAGCTATGGGGCTCATTTCCGGCATGTGGGGAATTTCGACATTACTCGGCCCCGCCATTGGCGGCATTTTCGCCGAATATAGCACTTGGCGTGCTTCATTCTGGACAGTTGGTATTCTGGCACTATTATTTTCCGTCATTGCACTTAAAGTTTTACCTACCTCGGCAAAACTTCAGAATGCTTCGGAACGGCTTCCTGTAACGCAACTTGCCGTTTTGACCGTTATGGTTCTTGTCATTTCGGCAAGCAGTGCGGTGAGCGACAACAATATCAAAATTACCGGTATTATTGTCGGTGCTATCCTGCTTTTGGTTCTTGGGATTATCGACAAACGATCGGAAAATAAAATGCTTCCCGACGGTTCATTTTCGATTCAGTCGATATTTCTGCCGCTTTACGGCCTGATGGTTATTATTTCGGTCGCCGTGAACGGTGCGGAGCTTTATCTTCCCCTGTTTCTTCAGGAGCTTCACGGGAGAGGGCCACTTGTTGCAGGCTATATTGCCGCACTTATGAGCATCGGCTGGACCTGCGGTTCATTGCCAAGTGCCGGAGCCTCTCCGAAAATTGTGCGCAAAATCATCATTCTCGCGCCTGTGATCGATATGCTCGGAATGGCGACGTTGTTTTATTTCATCCCCTCCGAAATGCAGTCATCAGGATTTCTGATTTCGATTTGTATCGCGCTTTTCCTGATCGGTGTCGGGGCCGGAACATCATGGCCGCATTTGCTCACCCGTGTGTTACAATGCGCCTCTGACAAAGACGCGACACGTGCCAGTGCATCCCTCACAACAATCCAATTGTTTTCAACAGCGTTAAGTGCCGCACTTGCCGGAAGCATTACCAATCTTGCGGGATTATTCGATCCGGGTGGTGTGAGTGGTATGATCGCGGCTGCAAAAATGTTGTTTATTTTTCTGATTATCATATTAGTAGCTGGTGTGCCGCTTGCCTTCGTTATTTCGCGCGATATGCTCAACCGTCCGGATGGAAAAGATTCAGATAAACAAAGCGATCAAAAACAGCAGCAGAATGACTAAAAATAGCACATCCATTGACCGATTGAAGAGCCGGATGGCACGGTCAATATCGTCGGGACCGGCCATTTTCCCGCTGCCATTCTGGAAAGGTTCGTCAACTGCTTCCCCTGAATAAATCCTCGGACCTAAAAGCTTGACATCGAGCGCGCCTGCAAAGGCACATTCGGGAAAACCAGCATTGGGTGAATGATGGTGACGTGCATCTTTTTTCACCACTTCAAGGGCCTTTTCGGCAGCATTCCGATTGATAAAAAGTCTGCATGTCAGGATAACGATGAACGCTGTCAATCTTGCCGGTATAAAATTGACAACATCGTCAAGCCGTGCCGAAGCCCAGCCGAAATCCTTGAAACGTTCGTTTTTATAGCCAATCATCGAGTCGGCCGTGTTCACCAATTTATAACAAAAAAGGCCGGGAAGACCGAGGATAAGATACCAGAACACCGGTGCTACAACGCCATCAGAGCTATTTTCGGCAAGGCTTTCAATAGCTGCACGACAAACCGCACTTTCATCAAGGTTTTTTGTTTCCCGCCCGACAATGAGTGAAACAGCGCCTCTCGCTTCGACAAGCGAACCTTGTTTGAATGCTTTTTCCACTTTACCAACGTGATCGACAAGGCTTTTTTGCGCTAATAATATGGACGCAACCAGCGCTTCAATGATTATTCCAGCAAGCCCCAGTTGGAGCAAGAGCATATGAATAAAAAAGCCAATAATAAAGGTTGCCAACAACAAGATAAGAAGCGCACTGAGGCCATACCATTTCCGGCGGCGGGACGACATCGACTTTCTGTTAAAGCGCTTTTCAAACCACTTTATCCCTGCCCCGAATATTGCTACCGGATGGGGAACCTTGCGCCATATCCAGTCGGGGTCGCCGATTGACCGATCAATCAGGAGCGCCAGTAAGAGAGTAAAACAAAGACGCTCCACCGGTGTCACACCTGTTTTGATGCTTTGGCCTGATCCCGCTTATCGACGTACCAGGATGCTGCGAAGATCAACACGCCACAAAATGTAAGACATCCGCCCAAAATCGCCGTATCCTGATAACCGAAACCGAGCCGCAAAATTTCTGCACCCGATTCAGCACCCAAAGCATTGGCAACATTATAGGCCGATTGCATGAGTGCTCCTGCAAGTGTCTGGGCATTGGCTGCGACATCCATCACACGTGCTTGAACTGATGGCATGCTGGCAAAAGATGTACCGATGAGAAAACAGCCGATAGCAGCCGTAATGCCGGAATGGCAAAGGAAATAAAACAGAAAGAATGTAATTGTGCTCCACAGCATTGCACAAAATATCATCTTCATAGGACCGATTTTTACCGCTATCTTTGGCCCGAAGATATTGCCGGTTACCATACCGAGACCAATAAGCGGCATGATAAACGGTACCCAGGCAATTGAAACACCGGAAACGACAGTCAATGTCGATTTGATGTAACTGAACACAGTAAAGAGACCTGCTGTGCCAATGGCTACCATTGCCAGCATGAACCAGACCTGCTTTTCTTTTAATGCGCCTAGCTCGGTCAAGGGACTTGTGCCCAATGCTGTCGGCAAACTGGGCAGAAACAAAAATACCAAAACTGCACAAAGAGCACCAATGCCGCCGACCAGCACAAAAGCCATTTGCCAACCAAGTTGCTGACCAAGCCAGGTTGCAAATGGTGCGCCGACTACTGTCGCAATTGTAAGCCCCAGCATCACCGCCCCGATCGCCTTGGGGCGATTTCTCATCTCTACCATGGAAGAAGCTGCAATAGAGGCAACACCAAAATAAATACCGTGGGGCAAACCGCTCATAAACCGCAAGCCGACCAGCGCGTGAAAGCTTGTCACACAGGCACTCGCAATATTGGCAAAGGCATAAAACAACATCAAAGCAATCAGAACATATTTCCGCGGAAATTTTGCAGTTGCTACAGCCAGAACCGGCGCACCGACGACAACGCCCATCGCATAGGCCGAAATATATTGGCCGGCAGTTGGAATATCGACACCCGAACTTTTGGCCATTTCCGGTTGCAACCCCATTGAAACAAATTCTGATGTACCAATTGCGAAGGCACCGACAGCAAGAGCAAGTATGCTGATACGGCGTGTTCTTGCGTTAACTGCAGAAGCAACATTGAGCTTATCAATTTCATATTTCATAATTAACGGACGAATCCCTGAATGCGGTAGTTTTTCAATTAACCGGTTTTGCCATTTCACATCACATTGGTGCAAGAAAATATCTTCCAATTTCAATATGTTCACGGCAGTTTGTATTGAAGTCTTTGGCCTTACCTGCTCTTCCGACAGAAACCTGAATGGCTAACCTTTTAGCGAAATTGCAATAAATACTTGTAGTTTTAACTACATCCACAATTTCCGATTTTTTTCAACCTTCAATATCTATCAAATGAATAAAAGAGCCGGCAACATTTTTTATTCTCATTCCCCTTGTACCTAAAGAATTGTCGAGCGCATCATAGGCTTTAAAAAGCGGTATTCCGACTTTTTCATCTACAATGGAGGCATAATGGAATTCGTGCCCCCGAAAGCCTGTTCTTCCCAAAAACTCCCCTTCAGAAACCAAACGGCGATAGCCTAAATGCAGTTTCTTCTGTTTGAAGCTGGTATTCAGTGGCAAAAGACCAAGCATCGGGTGTTTTACCCCTTCACTATCTTCCAATGTTTCCCCCAAAGTCATATAACCACCACATTCGCCATAAATGGTTTTTCCGGCTTTTGCCATATCAATCATGGTTTTTTTGAACGTCTCTGCTGCCGCCAGTTTTCCGGCAAAAAGTTCCGGATAACCACCACATAAATAAACACTATCACACTCTTTATCCGGCACTTCGTTCGCCAAAGGCGAAAAGAATGTGATTTCGGCACCGGCTTTTCTCCAGCCATCCAGCAGGTGTGGATAAGAAAAGCGGAAACCATCATCACGGCTCACTGCAATACGCTGTCCAAGTGGCGGGATATAATCAATCGTCGCACTAGCAACTTTCACCCGATTTGAAGTCGATAATGCGATCATCGCCTCAAGATCAACGCTTTCCTTTATGATTTCTGCTGCTTTTGCGATAAAAGCATGAAGATCTGTTCTTTCGGAAGCCTGAACCAGTCCCAAATGACGTGAGGGGAGTGTTAGCGCGTTATTCCTGTAAACAGCGCCAACCACCGGTATATCAAGCGGTTGCAAGGCCGCGCGAAGCATAGCTTCGTGTCTTTGGCTTCCAATCTTATTCAGGATAATTCCGGCAAAGCGCAATCCCGGCATAAACTCGGCAAAACCTTTGACAAGTGCTGCTACCGAATGTGATTGGCTTGTCACATCAACAACAAAAAATACCGGCAAATCCAACAATCTGGCAAGTTCGGCAGATGAGCCCCTACCGTTGATGGCGCCGTCATAAAGCCCCATCATGCCTTCGACAACAAAAAACTTCTGCTCCGAATTGTCGGTAAAATTGATATTTCTTATGAGCGCGTCGCGCATTGCCCAACAATCGAGATTATAACTATCCTCGCCTGTTGCCGCTTTATGAAATGCGGGATCTATAAAGTCGGGCCCTGCTTTTCGTGGGACCACGTCTAATCCCATTTCTTTCAGGGCTCGCATCAATGCCAGAGTGATAACAGTTTTACCGGCTCCCGAATTGGCAGCGCTCACCATAAAGCCATTCATAATGATCTGTTATCCAATTCATCTGTAACAATATTCGGAGCAAGTTTATCGGAAAGAGAAACAACTTTACCCACGACAACAATTGTTGGTGGCTCGATGTCATGTTCTTTGATTGTTTGTTTTATATGGCCAAGTTCGGTTTTATAAATCCGCTGATTGGAGGTGGTCGCATGGGTGATAAACATGACCGGCTCATCACTCTTGCGCCCCCCTTTGATAAGGTCATCGGCAATTTCATCAATGTGTTTCATCGCCATATAAAACACAAGAACCGGTGCGGCGCGGGAAATTGCTTTCCAATCAAAAGACTTTGGCACCGTTCCATCAGCATCATGACCGGTTAAAAACAATACACTGTGATTGATGGAGCGATGTGTAACCGGAATACCTGCATAGGCAGGGCCTGCTATTCCTGCTGTTATTCCGGGAAAGACGCGAAAAGGAATATGCGCCTCTATCAAGGCGAGCGCCTCTTCACCCCCGCGGCCGAACACAAAAGGATCGCCGCCTTTCAAACGCAAAACGCGTTTACCTTCTCTGGCAAGGCAAATCATGCGGTCGGTGATTTCCTGCTGCTTAAGCGAGGGTTTGCCACCCCGTTTACCGGCAAATTCTAAAATTGCGCCTTGTTTTGCAAGCTTGAGGCACGAATGATCGACCAGCGCATCATAAAGGATATGGTCTGCCTGTTTGAGCGCATTAACACAATGGAGTGTAAGAAGTCCGGGGTCGCCTGGTCCCGCGCCCACCAACCACACATGCCCGGCAATGAACTGTGGCAATTTGAAAGGCAAATCCGCCGTCATTTCGGGTCCTTTTGATGGTAAAATCTATACAAAACAAGAATCAATGCATTATATGTGTTATCTATTGTGCAGTTTCCAACCGCTGTAAACGTTTAATTTTGAAGAAATATTGTCAAAATGGCAGACCTGCAAAGCACATTGAAACGCAAACCGGAAGGTCCCCTTCGCTTGGGCTGGACAACAGGAGCCTGCGCAACCGCTGCAACCAAGGCAGCGCTTACTGCTCTCATTACCGGTACTTTTCCCGATCCTGTCGAGATAAGATTACCAAGAGGGCAAATGCCGCAATTTGCGCTATCTCTCAAAAGTCTTGGAAAAAATCAGGCAACAGCAGGAATTATCAAAGATGCAGGTGATGATCCCGATGTGACTGACAAGGCGACCATTATTGCAACTGTCACCCCAGCCTCTCCAAACAGCGGAATTATATTCAAAGCAGGAAAAGGTGTTGGAACTGTTACAAGACCGGGTTTACCGCTTGATGTCGGGGAAGCGGCCATCAACCCCGTCCCGCGCCGGATGATGAGCGAGGTTTGCAAGGAAATTTGTGACAAATATGCTTTTCCGCAAGATCTGGTCATTACAATTTCAGTGCCGGATGGTGAAAATATCGCGCTCAAAACATGGAATCCGCGCCTTGGCATTCTTGGCGGCATTTCCATTCTCGGTACAACCGGTATTGTTCACCCGTTCTCATGCTCGGCATGGATCCATTCTATTCATAGCGGTATTGATGTCGCTCGTGCAGAAAGGGCAAGCCATGTTCTTGGTGCAACCGGAGCGACTTCGGAAGATGCGGCTCAGGCAATCTACCATCTTCCCGATTATGCCATATTGGATATGGGGGACTTTGTCGGTGCTGTGTTAAAATATTTACGTCACCACCCGATTGATAAACTGACAATTGCAGGCGGTTTTGCAAAATTGACAAAACTCGCGCAAGGGGAAATGGACCTTCATTCTTCCCGCTCCCAAGTCGACAAGACATTTTTGTGGACTATTGCAAAGAATGCCGGCTTAAACCAATCCTTCAAGAACTTCATCGAAAATGCGAACACGGCAAAAGAAGTGCTTGATAACGCTACAAAAGAAGGAATTGATATTGCCACTCCTATTGCCCTTCAGGCAAAACATATTGCTGAAGAAACATTAAGGGATGCGCCGGTTGCTGTCGAAATCATAGTGACCGACAGAAAGGGAAATATTCTTGCGAGAAAGTAGGACAGTTTTATTATTGGGTGGCACCAGCGAAGCCTATGCTCTTGCCGAAAAATTTGCCAAAGAGGACTATCCTGTTCTTTCGTCTCTCGCTGGCCGCACATCGCATCCGAAAATTCCCGCAGGGCGGTATCGCATTGGCGGGTTTGGCGGCATTGACGGGCTTATCAATACAATCGAAAAAGAAAATATAGGGCTTATTGTTGACGCTACCCATCCTTTTGCTGAAACTATAACCGATCATGCCTGGCGGGCAGCGCGCGCAGAAAAAATCGGCTATATCCGGTTCGAGCGTCCGCTTTGGCAGGCGGGGAAAGAAGACAAGTGGCTGACGGTGAATAATATTGCGGAAGCCGTTGCCGCTATTCCTGTAAATAGCCGCTGCTTTCTTGCGATAGGCCGTCAGCACGTCAATGAATTTCTGGTGCGCAAAGATGTTTCATTTGTCGCACGTATGGTCGAGAAACCGGAAAATTTTGTTCCCGAAGCCAATATAGAAATTGTGCTTGGTAAACCGGAAAATGAACAAGAAGAATATGACTTTCTCTTCAAACATCATTTTGATTGTCTCGTGTGCAGAAATTCCGGTGGGACTGCCTCTTTTCCAAAGTTGAAGGCTGCACGCAAACTCGGCCTTCCGGTGATTATGATTACCAGAAAGCCCCTGCCCGATGTCGTCACATTGAACACGGAAAAAGATGTTATTGACTTGGTGCAGAAGTTTTGCCAAGCGGACCGTGCGGAAAAGTATAAAGAGACGAACGGTTGAGCTTTTCCGGCCGAAGCGCTTTTCCGACAAAGATGATCGCGGTCTTTTCTATTTTTTCTTGCGCTATTTTTTCATGAATATCGGCCAATGCGCCTGAAACGATTTTTTCATCCGGCCAGCTTACATGATAGGCCACAATAACGGGGCAATCGGCCCCGTAAATTGGCAATAATTCTTTCTGGATAGCGGCAATATTTTTTGCCGAAAGATGAATTGCCATGGTCGCTTTTGCTTGTCCGAGATTTGACAATGTCTCAAGTTCCGGCATGGGTGAAGAATTGACCGATGTCCGTGTCAAAATGAGCGATTGGTTTAGCTTTGGAAGTGTCAATTCCTGCTTCATGGCTGCCGCTGCCGCCGCATAGGAAGCCACCCCCGGTACCACCTCGTATTTGATTGCAAGTTTGTCGAGCGCTGCCATCTGTTCGGCTATCGCGCTATAGATAGAAGGGTCGCCGGAATGAAGCCTTGCAACATCCTTTCCCTCTTTTTCGGCTTTGACAAATTCTTCGACAATGGCATCTAGGTCAAGATGGCCAGTATTGACACGGCGTGCTTCATGAGGAATTTCGGCAATCAATTCTTCCGAAAGAAGCGAGCCGGCATAAAGGCAGACCGGACAACGTTTTATGAGATTAAGGCCGCGCACTGTAATGAGATCATATGCTCCCGGACCTGCGCCAATAAAATATACTGTCATTGTTCCTTCCGTCCTGCCACAGCAATGGTAAGCCCGCCAATTTTTGTCTTTTCAACGAGCAAAATACCACCTTTACCTGAAGCCGCCAAAGCCGCAGCTTCCGCAACGCCATGGCAGCCCGTATGTTGAAAAACAATATCGGAAGGGTTCTTTAGAAAACAAGTCATTGTTTCCAACTCTTCAGACGAAAATGTAACGAGAGGAACAGAAAGACGTTTCAAAGCGCTTAAAATAAGACCGTTGGATTTTTTACCTTCAAGCGTTGAAAAAGCCGCAATATTCCATTTTTCAAGAGTTTCGAGCGCCTTTTCCATGTCACCCGTTGTGGCAGATGATGAAATGCCTATGCCCACAAAAACCGGCATAGAGCTTCTATCGACCATGTCCGGTTTTGCCTTTCAAGCGCGTTCTTTGACGGTATTATAAATCCGCTCAACCTCTTGTAAAGGAACACCGAGAATGGCTGCTATCCGATGGATGAGCGCAACTTCATCGGCATCGACATGATTATCGGCAGCGGCAATTGTCATCAAATTCTCGATAAGTGCAATACGCCGGTCCGGCGCCAATTCGCCAAAGAGAGCCGCAGCCTGACCGGTTGTGGTTTCATAGCCATAATCATAAAGATATTGGATGACATCCGGCAAAGCATCGGGAGATACACCGAATTGTTGTTCAGCAATTTTTGAAAAAGCGGCAGTTTCGCTTGGCGTATGTTTGCCGTCGGCAAAGCCTAAATGGATGAGCAAGAGAAGTTCGGCCGCTGTTGCCGGATTTTCGGCCACTTTACGAACCGAATTATGACGGGAAAAATAATTTGCGATGCTGTCAAACATGCGAAACTCCGCTTCTTGCCACGTTAGGAGAGCTGAACTAAAAGCAGAGCTTGCCAATATTGCACAAAAAACACAAGTGCATGAATGCAACGTTTGACGTTTCTTTATCTAAATTATTCTATTATTCCTTAATCTATTCTGTTCAGGTAATATTCGCCAATGCTGGAATTCCTTTTTGACCCGACTGTTCTGATTTTGATTTTTGCCGGTTTGCTTGCCGGTTTTATAGATTCGATTGCCGGTGGCGGTGGCCTTATCACCATACCTGCCCTTATGCTTTCGGGTCTTCCACCAGTTGAAACACTAGGTACAAACAAGTTGCAGGGACTTTTCGGGTCATTTTCTGCAATGGTGGCCTATGCCCGTGGTGGGCATGTCAATATAAGGAAACAAATCCTCCAAGCCACTATGGCCTTTATCGGAAGTGTTATCGGCGCATTGGTTGCGACCCTCATTCCTGTCAAATTATTTCAAGCGTTCCTGCCCGTTCTGCTCATTGTTGTTGCCTGTTATTTTGCATTCAAGCCGAACCTCAACGACATTGATAAACAGGAGCGGATGCGGCCAATCATCTTTTCGCTGACTATGGCGCCACTTGTCGGCTTTTACGACGGCATATTCGGTCCGGGTGCCGGTTCTTTCTATATGCTGGCCTTTGTTTCCCTCTCGGGATTTGGAATCCTCAAAGCGACAGCCCATACGAAACTGTTGAACTTTTCATCCAATCTCGGTGGTTTCCTGACTTTTGCCATCATGGGTTCGATCAATATAAAAATCGGCATTGCTATGGGAATAGCACAATTTATCGGTGCACAATTGGGTGCCCGCGTCGCCATGAAAACCGGCGCCAAGCTCATAAAGCCGCTATTGGTCATCGTATGCGTTATTCTTGCCTATAAACTCTTGGAAGCTCATGACAATCCGTTGCGGCAATGGCTGAACCTTTGAGAGTTAAAGCCTCTCCATCAGAATATCATCATAGAGCTTTAAAAAAAACCGGTTCGCATAAAGCTGCCGAACCGGTTTTAATGACGGAACAATTATGCTCTTCTATATTTTTAATGCCAGCAAAATAACGCCCGCGCCGATCAGTACGACACCGGTCCAGTTAATGGCTGTCAATTTTTCACCGAGAAAAGTAACGCCAAAAATGGCAACAAAAATAACCGATAATTTGTCAATCGGAGCAACATGGGAAGCATCTCCCAATTGCAGAGCGCGGAAATAAGCAAGCCATGAAGCACCCGTGGCAAGACCCGATAGAACAAGGAAAACCCATGATTTTGTTGGAATAACTCCCGGACGTTGCCATTGTCCGGTGATGCTTAAAAACAGACATAAAGCGGCAATGATAACAATTGTTCTTATCAAAGTGGCAAAATCGGAATTGATACCGCTTATACCGACTTTTGCGAAAATAGCCGTTAAAGCAGCAAAAATTGCTGAAAGAAACGCCCAGAACTGCCAGGTTGCGGTCATCAGAATTCAATCCCCTTCTGTCCTTTTATGCCGGAACGGAACGGGTGTTTGACCAATTCCATTTCTGTTACCAGATCGGCAGCCTCAATCAATTCATTTCGTGCATTGCGACCGGTAATGATAACATGCTTCATGAAAGGTCGCTTCGATAACACGTCAAGCACTTCTTCCAAAGGTAAATAATCATAGCGCAATACGATATTCAACTCGTCACAAA
This sequence comes from uncultured Bartonella sp., assembly GCF_946479275.1. Taxonomy (GTDB): domain Bacteria; phylum Pseudomonadota; class Alphaproteobacteria; order Rhizobiales; family Rhizobiaceae; genus Bartonella. The sequence continues at coordinate 40,125 of NZ_CAMLFE010000001.1, read as the reverse complement.
GCACCATATCCGTGGTGTCGTCGAGGATCATCTCTTTGGCAATGTTCCATGCTTTTCGCGCTTCGGCAATGTCTTTTTCACGATCCTGCGTTTCCCATGTGAAGCCCTCACCATGGGCATAAACGCGCACCTGATCGCCGAATTTTTCAAGTGCGGTGCGCTCGCCGGTTTGCCTTAATCCCTTGACAAACTGCACAACGCCAACCTTCATATTCTGGCCGAGAGCGCGAAAAACCATCCCGAAAGCGGCCGTTGTCTTGCCTTTGCCCTTGCCCGTATGAACAATGAGAAGGCCTTTTTCTTTGGTTTTACCGGCTTCTATTTTTTTGCGCGCGGCCTCTTTCTTTTTCATTTTTTCGGCATGACGGGCATTCAATTCCGCTTCCGTCAGCTTTTCCTTGGCGTCCATGTTATCGAGCCTTTCTGTAGTTCTTCCAGTTCAAACAAAGCAGAATTGGAGCGCGGTTTCCATAACTCTCTCCGGATCGCCTGTTCAAGTTTATGTGCCATTTCTCTTAAAGCTGCAGGATTATTTCCGATTAAAAAATTCCGCACGGTTTCATCGTCGATATAGGCATTATAAATCGCCTCGAATTGTTCGTTGGATACGGCATTTGTTGTAGCCGAAAAAGCAAAAAGATAGTCGACAGTTGCAGCCATTTCGACAGCACCTTTAAAGCCGTGTCGCATAACCCCTTCTATCCATTTCGGATTAACAGCACGCCCGCGGAGTGTCCGCCCGATTTCTTCCTGCAAAGTTTTTATCATCGGCCGTTCGGGGCGCGACATATCATTGTGATAGACTTTCGGAAAAGCACCCTGCTTATCGGCGACTGCCGAAGCCATTCCCCCTTCAAAAGCATAATATTCACCGGAATCGAGAAGATCATGTTCGCGATTATCCTGATTTTGGACAACGGCATTGATATGATGAAGCCGGTTTTCAAGCATATTTTGTGCAGCAACCCCGTCTTCCTTACCGTAAGCAAATGAAGAATGGGCAATCCATGCTTTACCAAGGTCGTTACGGTCATTCCATTCGCCCTTGTCAAGAAGCTCCTGAACGCCGGTTCCATAAACACCCGGACGAGCGCCGAAAACACGAAAACCGGCTTCTCTTTCCGCCTCTTTTGTACTCTTTCCGGTTTCAGTGAGCGTTTTAACGTCTTTCAAATAATGCGCATGGAGCGGATTATCCTCTTCCTCCTCGTCAAGCGAGGCAACAAGACGCACCGCCTGATCGAACAAGGCGATCTGTTCGGGAAATGCATCGCGGAAGAAACCGGAAATCCTTAACGTCACATCGACACGTGGCCGACCAAGAACAGCTACAGGAATAACTTCAACACCGGTCACACGGCGGGATGCCGCATCCCACAAAGGTTTGACGCCGATAAGTGCGAGAGCCTGCGCAATATCGTCACCACCGGTGCGCATATTGGCGGTTCCCCAAGCGGTGAGGCCAAAGGCCTTCGGCCAATCACCGTGGTCTTGTACGTAGCGGATAATGAGAAGCTCGGCCGATTTTCTACCCAATTGCCAAGCCGATTGTGTGGGTACAGCCCTTGTATCGACCGAAAAAAAGTTGCGCCCTGTCGGAAATACATCCGGCCGCCCGCGTGTCGGGGCACCGGATGGCCCCGGCTCGACAAAATGCCCGTCAAGAGCGGTTAAAAGCCCGTCAATTTCCGCCTTGCCGCAACTTAAAATCAATGGCCGCAATGTTTCTTCAATATTTTTAAGAATTGGCGCTGTTTTCGTGAAGTTTTGAGGAAGAGTGACCTTTCCGGAAACCAGCGCCAGCGCCAGAAGCTCGATGCGTTCGACCGTGTCACCATTTGTGCGCCATAGGCTGTCGGTCATGCCCTTCAATATTTCAGGCTTTTCACCTTGCCATTTTTCTGAAAAAACACAATCAAGCGGATCGAAAGCAAGTCCGAGATCATCGGCGATAGCGCGGTGTAAACTGCCATTTTCTCCATCGCCACGGGGAACACGTGCCGTTGCGACAAGGAGATTTTCCAATTGTTCGCCGGAAGGCGCTTTGCCAAAAATATGCAGCCCGTCCCTGATTTGCAATTCCTTGAGATCGCACAAAAAGGCATCAAGTTTTTCAAGTGCCAGATCATCGCTATCATGGTCTTCAATTCCGGCATCATGATTGAGACCGGTAAGCCGCACCAGATCAAGTATTTCGCCTTTGAGCTTTACGAGACGACGCGGGTCAACGCCCGACGCCTCGTAATATTCATCAACAAGCCCCTCCAGATCTTTTAACGGGCCATAACTTTCCGCGCGTGTCAAAGGCGGGGTCAGATGGTCAATGATAACGGCTGAAGAGCGTCGTTTTGCCTGTGTTCCTTCACCGGGGTCGTTGACAATAAACGGGTAGATATGCGGCATCGGTCCAAGAGCAATTTCAGGATAGCAATGGTTCGAGAGTGCCAAAGCTTTTCCCGGTAGCCATTCAAGATTGCCGTGTTTACCCATATGAATAATAGCATCGGCTTTATAAACAAAACGGAGCCAGAAATAGAATGCAAGGTAATGATGGGTGGGAACAATATCGGGTGCGTGGTAGACTTGCTTTGCGTCCATTCCGAATGCGCGTTCCGGCTGTAATCCGACAACCGTTTCCCCCAACATTAAAACCGGCAAGGCCAATCCGTTGTCAACCACATAGGCATCGTCTTCCGGCGCACCCCAACGTGCAGTCACTTCATCTTGAATCTTTTTATCAAGTGATTGAAATAACTTCTTGTAAAGACTCAAAGAAAGCGCTGTCCGGACTATCCTTCCCTTCACCCCTTCATTGGTTGGACCTTCAATCATCAACCGCATGAGCTCATTGCCATTTTCCGGAATATTTTCTATTTCGTAGCCTTGGTTTTTCATGGCATTAAGCGTCACAATCATGGCTGCCGGTGTATCAAGCCCGACACCGTGCCCCAAGCGGCCATCGCCTCCCGGATAATTGGCCATGACAATGGCAACATGGCGCTCATGGGGCTTCTTGTTGCGCAGTCTTACCCAGTTTTTTGTGAGCTCTGCAACAAAGTCGACCCTGTCTTTCAAAGGTTTATGGACGACAACATTACATTCTGTCTCGTCATCATATTCCACTGCCGATTTGAAAGACACAGCGCGGGTAAATACGCGCCCATCGACTTCCGGAAGCGCAACATTCATGGCGAGATCACGGGCGGTCAATCCACGCCCATCTTTTTCCCATTGCTCTTTGCTGCTTCCGGCAAAAACCACCTGCAACACCATTGCACCGCGCTTTTCAAGGACAGTGGGTTTTCGTCCCGTATGCCCTTTTGAAACCGCAAAGCCCGTTGCATTCAACACAATATCGGGCGAAAGCCGGTCAAAAATCGAATCGACAATTGCAACGCTCAATTCATCTTTGAGACTTGAAACAAAAATCGGTAGCGCGATTAAGCCGCGTTTTTGAAGAGCGTCGATAAGTGCTTCGACGCTCGCTGTTTGCCCGCTCTGCACCAAAGCACGATAAAAACAGATCGCTACAACCGGTTCATGCGTGGCATTGTGAAGTTTTACGAGATCATCAACAGTTAACGGTGGGTCATCCGGCGACCAGAGACCTGCCTTCATCAAGGGGATCGCCTCGACAGGCTTTTCGTGGCGCCCCAGCAAATAATCACAATATTCAAGAAAGGAGCGCATATTTTGCGCACTCGCTTCAATAAGATAGTGCCAAAGATTGTGGCAATCCTCTTCGGCAACAGTAGAAAATTTTTGCAAATTTTCGTCTATTTTATCGTCACCGGGCAAAACCACCAGTTTGATATTTTTTTCCAGTGCCAGCGAGTGGAGAACTTGCAAGCCATAAGGCCAATAACTTTCACCACCTATCACGCGCAATACAATCAATTTCGCATATGACGCGGTTTTTTCGACATAGGTGTCAACCGACATGGGGTGCGAAAGCGAAAGCAAATTGACAAGCCTCAGCGAAGACGTTGTTTTCTTCAACGCGGCTTTTGCAACCGAAAGGCTTGCCAATTCGGTATCAGCCGCCGAAAGAAAAATAACATCGGCTGGCGATTGTCCAAGATCAATCGCCTTATCCTGTTCGGCTATGGTTCCTTTCTGGGCAAGAAGCAAATGCATCAGACATCAAGCGCTTCAATAGTTTTGCGCACCTTCTCCTCGTCGATTTCGTGAAGGCCGATAACAACAAGATGGCTTTTATGCTCTTCGTTTTTTTGCCAGGGGCGATCAAAATAGGAATCAATCCGCTGACCGACGGCTTGAACAACGAGACGCATCGGTTTTCCAACCACATTGACAAAACCTTTGAGCCTCAAAATATCATTTTCTTCAATGATCGTTTTCAACCGCTCGATCAAAGCCTTGGGATCATGGATTGATGGTGCGTTAACGACAAAGCTTTTGAATTCGTCGTGATTGTGCGGAACGCCATTTGCATGGTGCAATTCATGGTGGGATTTGCGGTTTTCAATATCGCTCTCGGTGCCGACGCCAAGCCCCAATATAAGATCGGTTCCAATGCTGCCAAAACTCGACGTGACCATTTGGGGAACTCTGTCGCTATGACTTGAAATGATATTGCGCACTTCGTCAAGCGTGTCTTCGTCGATAAGATCGACCTTGTTGAGGACGATGAGATCAGCCGCATGAATTTGGTCTTCAAACAATTCTTCGAGCGGGCTTTCATGGGTAATCGAACTATCCTCGGCCCGTTCCGCATTGATTTTGTCAATATCATCGGCAAACCGGCCTTCGGCCACAGCCGGAGCGTCAATCACGGTAATCACCCCGTCAACAGTCACCTGTGTTTTGATTTCAGGCCAATTGAATGCTGCGACAAGCGGCTGGGGAAGTGCCAAACCTGATGTTTCGATCACGATATGATCGGGCCTATCCTCACGCTCAAGCAGTTTCGTCATAGTCGGAATAAATTCTTCGGCAACCGTGCAACAGATACAGCCATTATTGAGTTCAATGAGATCATCATCGTGGCAATTATCAAGACCGCAGCCTTTGAGCAAACCGCCATCCACGCCAAGCTCGCCAAATTCATTAATGATGAGAGCAATGCGTTTGCCTTGTGCGTTTTCCAATAAATGCCTTATCATCGTGGTTTTTCCGGAACCCAAAAATCCGGTTATGACGGTGGTTGGGATTTTGCTTTGTAAAAATTTTTGTTCCGACATCAAAGTTAGCCTTTCAATTTAAGCGGCAGACCAGCCGCAACAAAAAACACCGTTTCTGCTATAGTTGCAATTTTCTGGTTCATGAGACCGGCATAATCACTGAATTCACGCGCAAGCTTGTTGTCCGGCACAATGCCGAGCCCTACCTCGCTCGAAACAAAAACCGTTTCTACCTCAAGTTTTGCAAGACCATCGACAAGCTTTGCCATTTCTGTTTCAACGTTCCGGTGATGCTCCAATAAATTGCCAAGCCAAACGCTGAGACAATCAACAAGGACGATCTTTTGTTTACTATTATGTTTTGCAATCTCGCCTATAATATCAACCGGTTCTTCAACATTGATCCAGCCGGACTCGCGGCGTGAGCGATGCATGTCGACCCGTTTTCCCATCTCTTCATTGAAAATTTCTGCCGTTGCGAGATAGACCGGTACTTTATTGGCCGACAACACATAATTTTCGGCAAAAACCGACTTTCCCGAACGCGTCCCGCCAAGAATCAATGTTATTTTTGCCAAAAATCTTCTCCATTTAGGAATAGACATTTATCACTTTACAAAGAAAGCTGAAAAACCGGCTTCATGCCTTGATGCAGAATCAGAGTTCTTGAATGACGAGAACACAAACCGGAACCAGATTTTTAAGCCCATTCTTAAATACAATAATTTGACTGACCGGCTTGAATGAAATGCCCGAATTGGGTCCATTTTCTGAAAGTCCAGTTTATTTTTCGCAAATTCTTTTGCAAAAAACCGGCTCTTTTAGAGATAGCTGCTTAAACTTTATCGTGCAAGCCGAAAAAGCGCGTTTACATCGACGGCCTTTTCCAACTCGTCGGCTATTTTATTGAGTGCATTATCAATTTTTTCAAAATGTCCGGACGCATCCGGCTTTGCACCAAAATTTCCGATAAAATAATGACGGAAAGCATCCGCCGAAAACAAACCATGGAGATAGGTTCCCCAAACCTTTCCGTCAGGCGAGGCCGCACCGTCTTCGACATTGTTTATTTTTAAAGGGGCATGGAGACAATCGGGACCGAAGCTTTTGCCCATATGGATTTCATAGCCTGTGAGCGGAAGTCCACTTAAAAGATGAACAGCTTCACTATTGCGTGTAAGTTTTCGTTCTCCGATTTCTGTTACCATATCAAGAAGGCCAAGCGCGTCTATTTCGCTAACATTTCCTTCCAGAGAATCGGGATCCAAAATTTTTCTGCCAAGAATTTGAAAGCCGCCGCAAATACCGATAACCATACCGCCTTTTTTGGCGTGTTTGATAATCTCCCCATCCCACTTGCGCTCACGAAGAGAAATCATATCCGCTATGGTCGATTTGGAGCCGGGAAGGATAATAACATCGCTGTCGGTTGGAAAACACTCACCTTTCCGGACAAAGACAATTTCAACATCACTTTCGTGGGCCAACGGGTCGAGATCATCAAAATTGGCAATATGGGGTAAAACCGGTACAGCTATTTTTACTTTGCCATGTTTTTTTGGCTCTCTATGTTCAAGTACCATCGAATCTTCAGGAGGCAAAAGGCTTGCGCCTTCAAGCCAGGGAATAACGCCGAGGCATGGCCAGCCGGTAAAATTCCGGATTGCTTTGATTCCATCATCAAAAAGGCTCACATCCCCGCGAAATTTATTGATGAGATAACCGCAAACCATTGCACGGTCTTCGCGTTCAAGAATTGCTGCTGTACCGACAAGTGAAGCGATCACACCACCGCGGTCAATATCGCCAATCAATATAACCGGCACATCGGCGCTTCGCGCAAACCCCATATTGGCAATATCACCATGGCGCAAATTGATTTCTGCCGGTGAACCCGCCCCCTCCACCAGCACCAAATCGGCTCTCTCCTTCAATCGGGCATAAGATTCCATTACCCGATCAAGAAGTGCACCCTTCATTTTTTGATAATCGACACCTTTTTTAAAACCGGAAAGCTTACCCTGCACTATGATTTGGGAACCGGTAGAACTTTGCGGTTTCAACAAAACCGGATTCATATGAACGGACGGTTTTTCATTTGCTGCAAAAGCTTGTAGCCATTGACCACGCCCGATCTCGCCACCATCATCGGCAACAGCGGCATTGTTCGACATGTTCTGCGGTTTGAACGGCATTACCTTGATGCCCTTGCGGGAGGCCAAACGGCAAAAGCCGGCAACAAGAACTGTTTTGCCGACATCCGAACCTGTGCCCTGAAACATCAATGCACGCGCCAAATCAATCACCCTTTACCAATAAAAAAAACCGCAATTTTTTTAAAAAAATAGCGATTTTCATACTTCATTAAGTGTTCGCTAACCCGTGATTAACATTGTTCATCTACAAAGGCTCCAGAAACAAAAACAACTTGTTTCTCTCTGGATCAGGTAGTGCGTACCAGAGGTGTAATTCCGGACATGTGTATGAGTATCGTCCGGAAAATGCGTAAAGATAAAACTGCGTAAACGGGTCACCGCTTGCGCAGTTTTACGTTTTTTAGCCCTTATCTGCGACTATTGAAATAAGGCTTGATTGACCTTCCACACTTTTTAAAATTCCTTCACACATTTTTAAAAATGTCGCTTGTTGCAAGCCACGCTGCCGAGAACATTTCAACTGCGTGATAGCTGCCAACTGCTTGACAGCAAGCGATGTTATTCAAAAGTGACATTAAGCCGACAAATTTATCTGAAATGGGATGTTTATCACCGCTTGCTATGCGTTAAATAAAGGACTTGCCCGAATTTCAAAGGTTCTTGATGATGCGGGCAAGAAGTGTGAATGAATCCATGCGTTTTTTATTATCCCATATCGGACTGGTAACAATCAACTCGTCTGCTTTCGTATCGTCTATCAGTTTTTTCAGCCCTTGCTCGACAATTTCAGATGAACCGACCACAGAACAGGACAAAGATTGTTCAAGCACCAAGCGGTGATTGAAGGGAAGATTGTCAACGTAATTCATAACTGGTTTCGGTAATGGACCGGCACGCCCCGTCCTTAAATTGACAAAGGATTGTTGTTGGGAAGAAAACAGAAACTTTGCTTCGTCATCCGTTTCGGCAACCACAACATTTGCTGCAACCATTGCAACGGGCTTATCAAGATATTCCGAAGGTTGGAAATTATCGCGATAAACTTTGAGCGCGCGATAAAGCTCGGCCGGTGCAAAATGGGAGGCAAATGAATAAGGCAGACCCAAAACTGCCGCAAGCTGTGCCCCATAAAGGCTCGAACCCAAAATCCAGACTGGCACATGCAAACCTGCTCCCGGAACTGCGCGCAATTGTTGCTGAGGCTCGGCATCTTTAAAATAGTCAAGCAATTCCACGACATCGCGGGGATAATCATTCGGGTTGCTATCAAGCGAGCGTCTCAAGGCTCTGGCTGTCATCTGGTCAGTACCGGGAGCACGACCTAATCCGAGTTCAACTCTGTTCGGGTAGAGTGCTTCAAGAGTGCCGAATTGTTCGGCAATGACCAGCGGCGAATGGTTGGGAAGCATAACGCCGCCCGCACCGACAACGATTTTATTGGTCGAGGCAAGAATCTGCCCCATTACAACCGCCGTTGCAGCACTTGCAATGCCGGTCATATTGTGATGTTCGGCATACCAGATACGAGGAAACCCTAGCTCATCCACATGTTTGGCAAGAGCTATCGAATTTTTTAACGCCTGGGCAACCGAACTTCCCTCAGGCACGGGACATAGATCAAGGACAGATATTTTCATTTTTTAAATATAGGAACTCTGGAAATGAATACAACGAGTGAAATTCAATCAAGCGGGGCTTTTTTAAATCAATCCCCACTATCGCCCCTGTTCCACTCTTCTGTGACTTCGGCTACGAAATCGGCATAACGATGTGCTTCGATCGCGTCTCTTATACCTTGCATCAATTGCTGATAAAAAGCGAGATTGTTCCACGTAATCACCATTCCGGCCAACGGCTCACCCGCTTTTACGAGATGGTGAAGATAGGCACGGCTATAATCCCGTGCAGCCGGACAGGGAGATTGAGGATCTAGCGGGCGCGGGTCTTCGGCATGTTTTGCATTTCTCAAATTGATTTTACCAAATCTGGTGAAAGCCAAGCCATGTCGGCCTGCCCTTGTCGGCATGACACAATCAAACATATCGACGCCATGCGCCACACTTTTCAAAATATCATCAGGTGTGCCAACACCCATCAAATAACGCGGTTTATCTTCCGGCAAAATCGAGCAGGTCACATCAAGCATATCCATCATCACATTTTGCGGCTCACCCACCGCCAAGCCGCCAATGGAATAGCCTTTCAAATCGAGATCTTTCAGAGCATTTGCCGACCGTTCCCGCAAATCTGCATTATCCCCACCCTGAACGATGCCGAACATCGCCTTGCCCGGCTGGTTCCCGAAAGCTGTTTTGCAACGTTCTGCCCAACGTAAAGACAGCTCCATTGCCTTTTCCATTTCTTTGAATGAGGCAGGCAAGGCAACACATTGGTCGAGCTGCATTTGGATGTCGGAATCAAGAAGGCATTGTATTTCGATTGACCGTTCCGGTGTCAGCTCATAACGAGCGCCATCAATATGCGATTGGAAAGTCACGCCCTTCTCTGTCAATTTTCGAAGCCCAGCTAGCGACATAACCTGAAACCCGCCGGAGTCAGTCAAAATAGGTTTTGGCCAACGTGCAAAAACATGAAGGCCGCCGAGCCTTGCAATACGTTCGGCACCGGGACGCAACATCAAATGATAGGTATTGCCGAGTATAATATCGGCACCAAGCTCTTCAACCTGCTCCATATACATTGCCTTCACCGAACCGGCGGTTCCTACCGGCATAAAAGCAGGTGTGCGGACTTTGCCACGCGGCATAGTAATTTCGCCACGCCGCGCGTGACCATCTTCAGTAATTTTTTTGAAGGTGAAAGTTTCGCTCATTGTTCCTAATCTTTTCGTTCCAGAAAACTTGTGTCGCCATAAGAATAAAAACGATAGTCTGTTTCAATAGCGTGTTGATAGGCGTGTTTCATTTCATCAAGCCCGCTAAAAGCCGACACGAGCATGAATAATGTCGAGCGCGGCAAGTGGAAATTTGTCATCAGGCAATCGACAAACCGGAAATGATAACCCGGTGTTATAAAAATATCGGTCGAACCGGCCCATGCATCAAGCTGCCCGTTTTCGTCCGCAGCACTTTCCAGAAGTCGCATCGCCGTTGTCCCAACAGCAATAACCCTGTTGCCACGTCTTTTCACATCCATTAATGCATCTGCCGTTTGTTGGTCTATATGGCCAATTTCGGAATGCATTTTATGATCTTTTGTATCGTCGACCTTGACGGGTAAAAAAGTGCCTGCACCGACATGGAGCGTTACAAAATACTCTTCGACACCCCGATCTTTGATCTGTTGCATCAAATCCTTGGTAAAATGAAGACCGGCAGTCGGCGCCGCGACAGCCCCTTCTTCGCGTGCATAAACGGTCTGGTAATCGGTTTCGTCACGCTTGTCCTCGCCCCGTTTCAATGCAATATAAGGTGGTAAGGGCATATGGCCAATAAGCGCGATTTCACGATCAAGCTCGGCACCCGATTTATCAAATTCCAACAGCATTTCGCCATTTTCGCCCTTTTCGCGAACCGTGGCAACAAGCTTGTCATCATCGTTAAGATTTCTATCCTGCTTGTTGAAAACAATTGTTTCGCCAATTTTTAAACGTTTTGCTGGACGAACAAAAGCAAGCCACGCATTGGGGCTTACACGTTTATGAAGTGTTGCACCAATATGGGCAATGGCTGCACCGCGCCGCCGTTCTCCCTGTAGTTGGGCTTTTATAACCTTGGTATCATTGAAAACCAGTGCGTCGCCTTTGTTGAGAAGTGAGGGTAAATCGCGCACATGTAGATCTTCAAGACACCCGCCTTTTCCGACATGTAACAGACGAGCACTTTCTCGCGGCACAGCAGGTCGCAAAGCGATTTGTTTTTCAGGTAACTCGAAATCAAAAAGATCAACTTGCATAAGAGCGCACGCACATTCAAAAATCGGACAAGCGGATAACGCTTGTCGCACTGTTATATCTGATAAAAAGACCAACCTTTATGGAGGCCCTGCCAAGGATACTTGGTAATGGTTTTTTACTAAAGCATTTTCCGAAAAGTGTGAAGCGGTTTTCGGAATCAAAAATGCGCTGCTAAAAACCAATTTTTCCGAAAAGTGTGAAGTGGTTTTCGGCGACGAGTAAATGCGTCATTTCAGCAAAGATTACCTTCAAAAAAGGAATGCGGATATAGCGCGATTTTTCGGGCTAAAAATCGTGTTTTTATCAAGTGTTTCTGTCAAAACACTAAAAGGGCATTTCAACTTCCACAGGTAAGTTAGCGTCAAGTTCGGATTAAAATGAAAAATGGCGGAGGCTTTCGGAAAACATCAGGAAGTGCATTGAAGCCGGATATATTCTAGTCAGGTTATTCGGGAGCTTTCCCTGCAATAAACCGAATGAATATCAGCATATTTTACATAAGAAAAATAATGAAAATCCGGTTTTTAGCGCCGCGCAAAATCACTTTTACATTTAAGCTTTTGATTGTCCGTTATCCGTTCATTCCCGATACCATTTATCTTAGACAACATAGTGCGGGACATAGCGATAGATAAGAATCACAATCGTATTTTTTTCATAATAATCAAAGTTTTAAATATAATAAATGAATCATTTCATGAAGATTATATCGCCCTTATTTTTAGAAAGAGCAACAACTTCCATCTGCCAGAATTTCGCGTTTTAAAAAAGCAAAAGGTGTTCCGAATTTTATCAGAACACCTTTTTTCAAGTCTTATAAATCAAAGCTTCCGAACAACTGTGTTCAACTCTGAAAATTATTTTTTATCGGCAGCAATTGTTGCTTTGACAATGCTATCAGGATCGCTAACAGGCTCGCCTTTTTTGAGCTTGTCGACATTTTCCATGCCTTCAATGACCTGTCCCCAAACCGTATATTGCCGATTGAGCCACGGAGCATCCTCGAAACAGATAAAGAACTGGGAATTTGCCGAATTCGGATTTTGACTGCGTGCCATAGAGGCAGTACCGCGCTTATGTGGCACATTGGAAAACTCGGCTTTAAGATCGGGCTTGTCGGATCCGCCCATACCTGCTCGCGCTGCATTGAATTTCTTGCCACCCTTTTTGCCAAATTCGACATCGCCGGTCTGTGCCATAAAGCCGTCGATCACACGGTGAAAAACCACATTGTCATAAGCGCCTTCGCGGGTTAATTCTTTAATTCTTTTGACATGTTCGGGTGCAACGTCGGGCAATAATTCTATAACCACATCACCCTTTGTCGTTTCCAAAATCAACGTATTTTCCGGATCTTTAATTTCAGCCATTTCTTTTCCTTTATTTTGTAGCCTCGATACGTGCTTTTACAATAACGTCAGGATCTGCAACTGAACCATTATTATCGGCCCGACCTTTTTTGATTTTATCAACGACATCCATGCCTTTTACCACTTCACCAACAACCGTGTACTGGCCGTTGAGAAAAGACGCATCATCAAAACAGATGAAAAACTGTGAATTGGCCGAATTCGGGTCTTGCGAACGTGCCATACCGACTGTGCCGCGTTTGAATGGTACTTTGGAAAATTCTGCCGCAAGGTCGGGATATTGTGACCCACCCATGCCGGCACGACGAATATTGAATTCGGGGCTGCCTTTTTTGCCGAATTTTACGTCACCTGTCTGTGCCATAAAGCCCGGAATAACGCGATGGAAGACAACATTATCATAGGCGCCTTCTTTGGTGAGCTTTTCGATTTGTGCGACATGTTTGGGCGCAAGATCAGGCCGCAACCGGATTGTGACATCACCATCTTTCAATGTTAGGACAAGATTTTCCCCACCAGCCGCAGATGCCACGGGGCCAAGCGAAAAAAGTGCAAACAGAACGGCCATAATGGCCAAAAGTTTACGAACCAAGGTTTTTCTCCATTTATGATTTGAATTTTTTTATCAATGCGGATGCAACATTTTCGGGAACAAAGGGCGAAACATCGCCACCCATCAGCGCAATTTGCCGGACAAGAGTAGCCGAGATTGAACGAACCTCATCGGCTGCCGGCAAGAACAATGTCTGTATTCCGGGTGCCAACGCCCTATTCATGCCGGCAAGTTGCATTTCATAGTTGAAATCCGTGCCATCACGCAAACCGCGTATGATAAAATTTGCGCCGATCTCGCGTGCTTTATCAACCAGCAAATTGTCGAAGGAAATAATTTCCAACCGCTTTTCTGTTCCTCTCAGAACAGTCTTTGCAACCGTTTCGATCAGCTTCTTACGTTCTTCAAACGTGAAAAGCGGGGCTTTACTCGGGTGTATGCCAATAGCAACAACAACTTTGTCAGCTATTGCAAATGCACCATGCAAAACGTCAAGATGGCCATTGGTAAGCGGGTCAAACGAACCAGCAAAAATTGCTACTTTCATCTTTCACCTCCCGTCAGCCATCCTGATATGACTTGATTATTCAATCATCCGTTTGCGTATCAGAATTGCCTGACGAACCGTTGTCATCATTCGACACAGTTTCGTCAACGTCGCTGTCTTCCTCTTCCGATTCAGAGATACGTTCAACCGAAACAACTTTCTCGTTCTCGGCTGTATCAAAAATCGTGACACCTTTTGTCGAACGTCCTGCAATGCGAATTCCTGCTACCGGCACACGGATGAGTTTTCCGCCATCCGAAACAAGCATGATCTGGTCACTTTCCTCGACAGGGAAAGCTGCAACCAGTTTGCCGATTTCGGCTGTCTTTGAAGGATCTGTCGCTCTGATTCCTTTGCCACCACGACCGGAAATTCTGAATTCGTAGGATGAAGAACGTTTGCCATAACCGAACTCGCTTACAGTCAACAGCATCTGTTCATGTTGAGAAAGTTCATTATAACGTGCTTCGCTAAGCTCGGCATCGCCTGTTGCTTCTTCCTCGTCACTGATTGTCACATCATCGCTATCGTTACCGGCTGCACGGCGTTCGGCAACAGCACGTTTGAGATAGGCCGAGCGTTCGGCCGGTGTTGCTTCGACATGCTCCAGAATAGCCATTGAAATGACTTTATCACCTTCACCGAGATTGATACCGCGCACACCAATGGAATTTCTACCGGCAAAGACACGAACATCGGAAACGGCAAAACGGATACATTGACCGTCAGCAGTGGTCAAAACCACATCGTCATTTTCCGTACAGGTATCGACAGAGAGAATTTCATCTTCATCATCGTCGAATTTCATTGCAATTTTACCATTGCGGTTAACTTGTACAAAGTCGGAAAGCTTGTTTCGCCGCACGGTACCACGTGTTGTTGCAAACATGACATCAAGTTCGCTCCAGCTTTCTTCATCCTCCGGCAATGGCATGATGGTGGTGATACGCTCACCTTGCTGCAAAGGCAGAAGATTGATGAGCGCCTTGCCGCGCGATTGGGGCGTACCAACTGGCAAACGCCACACTTTTTCCTTGTAAACAATGCCGCGTGAAGAGAAGAACAAAACCGGCGCATGCGTGTTGGCAACAAACAGACGGGTTACAAAGTCCTCGTCTTTTGTTGTCATGCCGGAGCGGCCTTTACCACCGCGATGTTGCGCCCGATAAGTGTTGAGCGGAACGCGTTTGATATAGCCGCTATGGCTTACAGTGACGACCATTTCCTCACGTGCAATCAGGTCTTCATCATCCATTTCGGCGCCACCGGAGCCGAATGATGTGAGACGGGGCGTTGCAAATTCATTGCGAACGGCCATCAATTCATCTTTGACAATCGTCAAGACACGCAGACGTGACCCAAGAATATCAAGATAATCGGTAATTTCCGCGCCGATCTTATTGAGTTCGTCGGCAATCTCGTCACGACCTAAAGCTGTCAAACGCTGCAAGCGCAAGTCAAGAATGGCACGTGCCTGCTCTTCCGAAAGATTATAGGTGTTATCCTCATGAATAATGTGACGAGGGTCATCAATCAATTCGATAAGATGACGGACGTCTGCAGCCGGCCAACGACGCGTCATCAACTGGTCACGCGCGGTTTGCGGATCCGGTGCATTACGGATAAGCTGGATGACTTCGTCAATATTGGCAACAGCAATTGCCAGACCAACCAGAACATGGGCACGTTCACGCGCTTTGCGCAGCAAAAATTTGGTACGCCGTGTAACAACTTCTTCACGGAACAGAACAAACGCCTTGAGCATATCAAGGAGTGTCATCTGTTCGGGCTTGCCGCCATTCAATGCCACCATATTGCAGCCGAACGAGGTTTGCAAAGGTGTGTAGCGATAAAGCTGGTTCAAAACGACATCGGCAACGGCATCGCGCTTCAGCTCGATCACAACGCGATAGCCTTCACGATCGGATTCATCGCGTAAATCCGAAATGCCTTCAATACGTTTTTCGCGTACAAGCTCGGCAATTTTTTCGACCATTGTCGCTTTATTCACCTGATAGGGAATTTCAGTAACAACGATGGCCTGCCGGTCATTACGAATATCTTCAACTTCAACCTTGGCGCGCATAATGAGCGAACCACGTCCGGTTTCATAAGCCGAACGTATACCGGCGCGCCCGAGGATAATCCCGCCGGTCGGAAAATCCGGCCCCGGTATGATCTTGAGCATTTCGTCAAGTGTTATGGCCGGATTATCAATGAGAGCGACACAACCATCAACAATTTCACCAAGATTGTGCGGCGGAATATTGGTGGCCATACCGACCGCAATACCACCCGAACCATTCACCAGAAGATTGGGAAAACGTGCAGGAAGAACAACAGGTTCCTGCTCGCGACCATCGTAATTATCCTGAAAATCGACCGTTTCCTTGTCGATGTCAAAAAGCAGGCTATCGGAAACTTTTTCCAGACGACATTCGGTGTAACGCATAGCTGCCGGCGGATCACCATCAATCGAACCAAAGTTCCCCTGCCCGTCAATAAGCGGAACGCGCAGAGAAAAATCCTGTGCCATGCGCACCAGCGCATCATAGATAGATGAATCGCCATGCGGGTGGAATTTACCCATCACCTCGCCGACAACACCGGCCGATTTACGATAAGGCTTGTTATAAGAAAGCCCCATCTGGTTCATCGCATAGAGAATGCGTCGATGCACCGGCTTCATACCGTCGCGAACATCAGGCAGCGCACGCGATACGATCACGCTCATCGCGTAATCAAGGTAAGAGCGCTCCATTTCCTCTACAATATTGACCGGTTCAATACCGTTCGGATTTCCTGAATCTGGTGGTACAATTTGATCGTTCACGGCTACACAACTTCCTTAATAGAATCAGCCCTTCCTTTATAACGAAAAACGCCCCGAAAAGCCAATTTCTCTTGCCCTTCTATGTATGGATTTGGCTATTATTTTCAGTGTGTTAGTGAGCCACGAGAAAAATCGGTGGATGACTTTATGTTGAATTTGTGCCATGAGAGCGGAAATGAATGATTTTAACTGCCCCTGATTTTGGCACATACCGAATGATGGCGTACCAAGGAGTAACAATCATGTTCGACGCAGGTTTGTTGCTGAATGCGTTTATCACATTGCTGGTTACGATTGATCCGGTAGGTCTGGTGCCGATTTTTCTCGGACTGACGCGCGAAATGACCCATATGGAACGCAAGTCCACCGCAATAGCTGCATCTGTCATTTCTTTTGTTATTTTACTCGCTTTCGCGCTTATTGGCGGGGCGATATTGGAAGGTTTGGGTATTTCGCTCGGCGCCTTCCAGATTGCAGGTGGTATTTTATTGTTTGCGATTGCTTTCGAAATGATTTTCGAAAAACGTTCGGCGAGAAAACAAAAATCTGTCAAAACCGCCGTTACACGCGACCATATTCACAACATCGCAGCTTTCCCGCTTGCCATACCGATGATTGCCGGCCCCGGTGCGATCTCGGCTACCATCCTTATGGCCAGCAAGAATCCTGGGTTCATCGGCACTGCCGTTTCCTGCTTTGTGATTTTGATTTCAGTGATTGTTTGCTACGGCTTCATGCTTCTTGCACACCCGATCGACAGACTTCTTGGTGAAACGGGCAGAACAATACTAACCCGACTCTTCGGTGTCATCCTTGCTGCATTGGCAGTTCAATTCGTTGCTAACGGGATTTTGGCTCTCTTCCACATTGAGTAAAACTTCATCAGCATCAAACGCCCCCGCCTTTACGCGTCACTTCAGAATTGCTGCACATATGAATGGTTGCAGCTCTAAATTTCATAAAAACTGTCAGGAATGCAAAATAAGGAAATGTCCGAAACCTTCGCGGAAAAAAGGGCTTACATGGAACTGGCCGTTTCAAATATAAAAACGGCCAGCTCCAAAAATGTCCAATCCCCCGAATTTAGCCAAACAATCTCGCATATTGCAATGCCCGCTTCATCGTGTATGGCAGGAATGTGTTAGATGAAAGTGACAAATCCCGCCTCTCTCTCGCCACTTTTTGCTAAAATCTGCGATTTGATTAGCAACAGAAGAAACGGGGTAGCTTTTTAAAGTTTGAATTATGCAAATGCGGTTCCAAGAAGATCACGACACCGCATTGAACGGCAATTACAATTCAAGATAACCGTTAAAAAACTAGAGCCTCAAAATGGAACATCGTCATCCAGCTGGCGTGAAAAATTGCTTCCTGATTGATTATTTCCGCCCTGATCGGAATTACTGAAACCGCCGCCAAAACCACCCGAACCGGATTGATCGTTTACCTGTGGGCGACTGGCGCCACCCTCACCACGACTATCAAGCATCTGCAATTCGCCACGGTATTTCTGTAGAACAACCTCGGTTGTATAACGGTCATTACCGTTCTGATCTTGCCATTTGCGAGTTTGCAGCTGTCCTTCAATATAGACTTTTGCGCCTTTCTTCAAATATTGCTCGACAACCTTGACCAGATTTTCGTTAAAAATAACGACACTGTGCCATTCTGTCCGCTCACGACGTTCGCCAGTATTACGGTCACGCCACGTATCCGATGTTGCAATACGCAAAGTTGCTACTTGATCGCCGGAATTCATCCTGCGAATTTCCGGATCTGCACCGAGATTACCAACCAGAATGACTTTGTTAACACTGCCTGCCATTATAAACACTCCAAACCACGCGGCAAAAAACCGAAATTGAACGCAAAAGCTTAATTGCCACCATATAATCTATTTTCAAGCTTGGGGCAAAAAAGCCCAGTTTATTCGTCCAATTTCCACAGAACTTCTATTTTCGTTATTTACTTCAAGTCAAATCTTACCATTGCAATTTTCGGCCATCTCACCTATTTGAAAGCAAGTGTTCCATTTTTGTTCTTTCCCCGCAAGGCCAAATATGTCCGATCAGAAATATATTTCAATACGTGGTGCCCGCCAACATAATTTAAAGAACATAGATCTTGATCTGCCGAGAGACAAATTGATTGTCATGACAGGTCTTTCCGGATCCGGTAAATCCTCACTTGCATTCGACACGATCTATGCCGAAGGACAAAGGCGATATGTCGAAAGTCTTTCAGCCTATGCCAGACAGTTTCTGGAAATGATGCAAAAACCGGATGTTGACCAGATTGACGGTCTCTCTCCGGCAATTTCTATTGAACAAAAGACCACGAGTCGTAACCCGCGTTCAACTGTCGGCACCGTTACCGAAATTCACGATTATATGCGCTTATTGTTTGCGCGGGTCGGTGTGCCCTATTCGCCCGTCACCGGATTACCCATTGAAAGCCAGACTGTAAGCCAGATGGTTGATCGCATTCTGGCATTGCCTGAAGGAACGAGACTTTATATTCTGGCTCCGCTCGTGCGCGGACGCAAAGGTGAATATAAAAAGGAGATGGCTGATCTTCTTAAAAAGGGCTTCCAGCGCGTCAAAATTGACGGCGTTTTTTACGAGATCGCGGACGTTCCGGAACTCGATAAAAAATACAAACACGATATTGATGTTGTTGTCGACCGCCTTGTTGTAAGAGCAGATATTTCAGCCCGTCTTGCCGATAGTCTTGAAACCTGTCTTCATCTTGCTGATGGATTGGCAGTTGCAGAACTTGCAGACAAACCGCTTCCTAAAGAACAGACAGCCGGCGGCTCGGCCAATAAATCGAAAAATGATACGCACGAACGTTTACTGTTTTCCGAAAAATTTGCCTGTCCTGTTTCGGGTTTTACAATTCCTGAAATAGAGCCACGGCTTTTTTCTTTTAACAATCCGTTCGGTGCTTGCCCTACTTGCGACGGCTTGGGGTCGCTACAGGCAATTGATCCGGCAATGGTGGTTCCTGACGAGAATTTGTCATTGAAAGCCGGTGCCATTGCCCCGTGGTCGAAATCTTCGTCACCTTACTATAATCAAACACTTGAAGCACTTGGAAAAGCTTATCACTTTAAGCTCACAGACAAATGGAAAGACCTTTCCGAGGAAGCCCGTCATGCTATCCTTTATGGCACAGGCAAGAAAGAAGTGACCTTTACCTATAATGACGGGATGCGCTCCTATTCGGCGACAAAGAGTTTTGAAGGTGTCATACCCAATATGGAACGGCGCTGGAAAGAAACCGATTCTGCCTGGTCGCGCGAGGAGATTGAACGTTATATGTCGTCTTCCCCTTGTCCGGCTTGTAAAGGCTATCGGTTGAAGCCGGAAGCGCTGGCTGTAAAAATCAACAAGCTTCACATTGGTGAAGTGTCCGAAATGTCGATTTCCAAAGCCGATAAATGGTTTCAGGAAGTGGATAAAACCTTCAATGAAAAACAGAAGAATATTGCTTCACGCATTTTGAAAGAAATTCGCGATCGTTTGAAATTTCTGAACGATGTCGGGCTTGAATATCTCACTCTGGCGCGTGCCTCCGGTACATTATCGGGTGGTGAAAGCCAGCGCATCCGGCTTGCTTCGCAAATCGGCTCAGGATTAACGGGCGTTCTCTATGTTCTTGATGAACCCTCTATCGGATTGCACCAGCGCGATAATGCGCGTCTTCTTGAAACACTTAAACATTTACGCGATCTCGGCAATACGGTGATTGTTGTCGAACATGATGAAGATGCCATTCTGACTGCCGATTATGTCGTCGACATCGGTCCGGCTGCGGGGGTTAATGGCGGTAAAGTTGTCGCGCAAGGAACGCCAAAAGATATTATGGATGATCCGGCCTCACTCACCGGCCAATATCTTTCCGGAAAAATGTTTGTACCGGTGCCGGCTCAACGCCGCAAAATCTCCAAGACAAAAAAATTGCGTGTTGTCGGGGCGAGAGGCAATAATCTGAAGAATATTACTGCCGATATTCCGCTTGGAACTTTCACTTGTGTCACAGGCGTTTCGGGAGGTGGCAAATCGACATTCCTCATCGAGACACTTTTTAAAGCCGCTTCACGCCGCATCATGGGAAGCCGTGAACATCCGGCCGAGCATGATCGAATTGAAGGACTGGAATATCTCGACAAAGTTATCGACATTGACCAATCCCCGATTGGTCGTACGCCACGCTCCAATCCGGCAACCTATACCGGTGCTTTCACGCCAATACGTGACTGGTTTGCCGGCTTGCCGGAAGCAAAAGCCCGAGGTTATCAGGCAGGACGTTTTTCATTCAATGTCAAGGGCGGGCGCTGCGAAGCCTGTCAGGGCGACGGCGTCATAAAAATCGAAATGCACTTTTTGCCGGATGTCTACGTCACATGCGATGTCTGCCATGGCAAACGCTATAATCGGGAAACGCTGGAGGTTACTTATAAAGGTAAATCCATTGCCGATGTTCTTGATATGACGGTGGACGAAGCGGCGGAGTTTTTTCAAGCCGTACCGGCCATTCGCGACAAGATGGACACATTGGTCAAAGTCGGGCTTGGCTATGTCAAGGTCGGGCAACAGGCGACGACCCTTTCAGGCGGTGAAGCACAACGTGTAAAGCTTGCAAAAGAACTGGCACGCAAGGCAACCGGTCGGACACTTTATATTCTGGATGAACCGACGACAGGCTTGCACTTCCACGATGTTGCAAAACTTCTTGAAGTGCTGCACGAACTTGTCGATCAGGGAAATACTGTTGCCGTTATCGAGCACAATCTTGAAGTGATCAAAACAGCCGACTGGATTATCGACCTTGGTCCGGAAGGTGGCGATGGCGGCGGCGAAATCGTAGCTGTCGGGCGGCCTGAAGATATTGTGAAAGTCGAGCGCTCTTATACAGGACAGTTCCTGAAGGAGCTTCTGGAGCGCCGGCCGACGAAAAAAGTGGTATCGTAACACTCAGGCCAACAAAACTCTTTTCAAGAAAATGATAAAAAGCCGGGGATGCTCAATTCCTGCTTTTTTGAAAACTTTTGAATCAAAAAAATTAAAGATTTTTGCCGCAAAAACTGCTGAAGCTAAAAACGATGCCGCTGACTAGATCAATAGCATTTCTCACGGGCGGCATCTCGCCTCTGCAAGCGTTTTAATCCGCAAGGTGTCAAAATCTACCCGTTTAATAGTTTCATATTGATATTCTGATAGCACCGCATAGTTCGTTTAAAGCTGATGACGCAATCACCGTAGAACACATCTCATTCAATGAATACATTAAACGTGTTTTCTTTATGTTTGGATGGCTCACTTCCCGATAAGGGAGACAAACTTTCTAAAGCCTAATGTTTTGGCGCCGCCCTTCATTGACCGGTCTCTTTAACCGGTAAATCCCGATTGGTTGGTTTTTCACGTTATTTCGCAATTTTCCCACATGCCCGCCCATTCGTAACCTCGTTTTCACGAAATCGACATTATGAAATCGAAAGCCACATGAAATTTGTCAAAAAAAAATGGCGGCCAAAGCCGCCATTAAAAATATTATTGGATAGGATTTTAGAAATTGCGCTGCATACGCAACATTCCCTGAACGGCATTATCACCATGGAATGTAACGCGTGAACCATCGTCCCACTTCTTATCGTTACCAAAGTTCAGATAAGAAACTTCAGGCGTTACAACGAGACCCGGAACAAGTTCATAGGCCATATTGACCGATGCACTGAACACATCCGTGTCGTCATAGGTCAACTGCGAATTGAAAGACGCCTTCTTGGTAGCCTTGTAGGTTGTACCACCCCAAACGGCCCAATCACCACCCCAATCGCCATATTGGCTCGTATGCATGCGATAATAAAAATCATGCTTTCTGTTGGGACGATCATGATTATAGACATCGTCGTATGCATAATAATCATCATTGGTCTTATAACCGCCCATAACCCAAACTGACAACTGGTCGGTTACATTCAAATTGACGCGCAGTTTGGCAGCCCATTCTTCCCATTGTGCATCATAAGCACCGACAGCGGCAATAGACCCCCAGCCCTGAACATATTTGGCACCGAGAAGGACATTCGGTGTGTAATCATCAATGCTGCTACCACTATAGAAATGGCGCGCATTAGGATCATGTGCGTCAGGGTCACCATTATAACCAAAACCGGCGTTTGGACCAACGCGTTTGCCCATGCCTTTGAGATAGTAGTTGTCGCCAGGATTATCGCTGCCTTTATCGGTACCCTGTTCAACACCGATAATTGCCGAAAAACCGTTATCAGCCGAGAATGTATAGCTCAAAACATTGGTACGTTGGAACATACCGGGATCGACAACATCATCGTTCAAAACCTTGCCGAGATACCCCGTCCAATGCCAGAAAATCGATTCGTCAACACCAACACGCAAACCGCCCAATTCGATATAAGCAAAGTGCGCCTGACCACTCAACGTATCGTCGCCATCATCCCATTGGTTACGTAGCTCAACCATAGTGCGCAAGGTACCAAGTTCGGTTTCGCTTGCTGTCTGGAAGCGCAATTCACCACGGGCGCGCCATGCGTAGGTATCACGATCTTTCTTGCCCTTATAAGCATAAACATTGTCGCCACCCTTTATATCGGCACGCAAATATCCGCCAACGCGCATACATGTGTCGGTTCCGGGGATATAGAAATACCCCTGTCCATAGGCGTCGCAAACGCGTACAAATTCGACGGGTTCCGGCTCTGCTACGACAACATCGGCAGCGTAAGATGCACTCGATATGACCATGGCAGCAGCAGAACCTGCCAACAGTGCTTTAATTTTCATACGGATTTCTCCCTGTGCCCGATAGGCTCTAATAAATAGAATTTTGTAACGGTGTTATGGGACAGCGTTTGCCCAATGAAAAGCCAAAATTGCGAAAAACTGCCATCTATAGTTAAATTGTGATAAATTAGTCACATAATTGTCTCGGAAAGGACCAACGGAATGGCCGAAACAATATCTTCTGCAATCATACCGGGCCCAAAATGTTCGGCACACCGCGCGTGAAGGAACACACCGGCACAAGCTGCTTCGAAAGGCAGCATTTTTTGCGCACTCAAGCCGCCGATAATTCCTGTGAGCACGTCACCAGCGCCTGCCGTGGCGAGAAACGGCGTTCCATTTACATTCACTGCCAAGCGCCCATCGGGAGAAGCAATAATTGTATCGGCACCTTTATAGACGACCACTGCATCGCTATCAGTTGCTGCTTTTGTGGCTTTATCTATACGCGACAAGTCTTCTATCCGCGCAATAGACGGGAAAACGCGTTGGAACTCGCCTTCATGCGGAGTCAATATAACATTGACCGGTGATTGTTTGATGAGCGCAAATATTTCGTCGCTTTTTTCTGCCATTGCCGTTAATGCATCCGCATCGAGAACAAGTGTAAAAATCCCGCTTTTTGTCAATATTGATCGGGTGATTGATAATGCCCGTTCCAGTGAACCGAATGCAGGCCCCAAGATAACCGAACGCACTTTTCGTTTTTCGAGAAAGTCGAGAATTTCTGCGTCGTTTCCCATTTTCTTGAGCATAACGCTTGTCAAATGCATCTCATGAACAAGAAGTGCATCTTCCGGCGACACTATTGTAACAAGCCCTGCTCCGCTTCTTGCGGCAGCATGGGCAGCAAGTCGTGCAGCACCGGTTGAAGTTTGATGGCCGGAAAATACCACCGCATGTCCTCGACGATATTTATGTGTGTCGTAGGCCAGTTCCGGCCAATTCTCGAGCCAGAATGAAGGAAAATTGATAAAGCGTTCCGGTTTGATAGTTTCCAGCACTTTTCCCGGAATACCGATATCGGCCAGCCTGACCTCACCACATTGTAACCTTCCCGGGTAACACACATGTCCCGGCTTCAATCTAAAAAACGTGACTGTCTTTGCCGCTTTAATAGCTTCTCCTTTTATTGCGCCATTTTCTCCAAAAACACCCGAAGGCAAGTCGACGGCAATGACCGGAACGCCACTTTCATTCAATTTTTTCAATTTTTCCTGAAGCGATTGTTGCAACGGGCGATCAAGCCCTGCTCCATACAAGGCATCAATAACGACATCAAAATCCTGTGGCGAAGAAAATTCATCAAAAGGCAAGCGCTTTTCACCCCACAAAGCGGCTGCTTTTTCGGCATCGCTTCCTGCTCTTGGTGTCCCCGACGCAAATATGATTGGTTCGAAACCATGGCTTTTTAAGATATACGCTGCCATATAACCATCGCCGCCATTATTTCCGGGGCCGCATAAAACAGCAATTTTTCTGCATTGCCGATGTTCATTCAGAATAATATCCGCAACAGCTTCACCGGCACGTTCCATAAGCTTGAAACTATCTTCCCCGTTTAACGTAGCAGCTAAATGGTCCGCCTTGCCCATTTCTTCAGGCGTCAAAAGTTCGACAGGAAAATGTGTATCCAATCTGGAAATTGCATATTTTTTCATCATGCAGCCTATTTTTTATTCACTTCAACAGGATTTATTCAGCTCAATATACCTGTTTTTGTCAAATTCGTCATGGTTAACAAACAGTAAATTCTACATTCCGACAAAATATTGTTGAGTTATTGCGTTATTTTTCCAACTTGGCACAAAACATGCTTATAACTTGTTAGTGATTGAAAAAATCGACTTAAAGCGGTTACCGAAGCTAAAGTTTAACGTTGGAGGCGAGATCAATATGAAAAAAATCGAAGCTATCATTAAGCCGTTCAAGCTTGATGAAGTAAAGGAAGCTCTTCAGGATGTCGGCTTGCAAGGTATAACCGTTACCGAAGCCAAGGGGTTCGGCCGGCAAAAAGGCCATACCGAGCTCTATCGCGGCGCCGAATATGTTGTTGATTTTCTCCCCAAGGTAAAAGTCGAAATTGTTGTTGCCGATGAAACCGTAGAGCCGGCAATCGAGGCCATCCGGAAAGCTGCACAAACCGGTCGCATTGGCGACGGGAAAATTTTTGTTTCATCTGTCGAAGAGGTTATCCGCATTCGTACAGGTGAAACGGGCGTAGACGCTATCTAAGCCATAAGTTAACTCATGCCCCATCTTACGGGGCATGTCCGATCAACCCTTTATTACTTTTAAACAAGGAATGTAATATGACGACTGCATCTGATGTCCTTAAGCAAATTAAGGATAATGACATTCGCTTCGTAGATTTGCGTTTTAGCGATCCTAAAGGCAAACTGCAGCATGTAACCATGGATATTGCTGAAATCAGCGAAGACACATTTGCTGATGGTGTCATGTTCGATGGATCTTCCATCAGCGGATGGAAAGCAATCAATGAGTCGGATATGGTCTTGATGCCTGATCCAACCACCGCCCATATGGATCCGTTTTTTGCCCAATCCACGATGGTCATCCTATGCGATGTACTTGATCCGATCTCGGGCGAATCCTACAACCGCGATCCGCGCTCTACTGCCAAAAAAGCTGAAGCCTATGTAAAATCATTGGGAATTGGCGACGCCGTAAATGTCGGGCCGGAAGCCGAATTTTTCCTGTTTGACGACGTTCGCTTCAAAGTCGATCCCTATAACACAGGCTTCAAACTTGACTCCAACGAATTTCCTTCTAATGACGACACTGAATACGAAATGGGCAACCTCGGACACCGTCCGCGCGTAAAAGGCGGCTATTTCCCCGTCCCGCCGATTGATTCCTGTCAGGACATCCGGTCGGAAATGCTGACTGCTTTGACCGATATGGGCGTTCGCGTTGAAAAACATCACCATGAAGTTGCTGCTGCCCAGCATGAATTGGGTATCCGCTTTGACACATTGGTGCGTGAAGCCGACAAAATGCAGATATTCAAATATGTTGTTCATCAGGTCGCCAATACCTATGGCAAATCGGCTACCTTCATGCCGAAGCCTATTTTCGGTGACAACGGTTCGGGCATGCACGTTCACATGTCGATCTGGAAAAACGGAAAACCAACCTTTGCAGGCAATGAATATGCCGGCCTTTCGGAAACTTGTCTGTTCTTCATTGGCGGCATTATCAAGCACGCAAAAGCTATCAACGCTTTCACCAACCCGTCGACCAACTCTTACAAGCGTCTGGTTCCTGGATATGAAGCACCTGTTCTGCTTGCTTATTCGGCACGTAACCGTTCAGCCTCCTGCCGTATTCCTTTTGGTTCCTCGCCAAATGCAAAACGTGTGGAAATCCGTTTCCCCGACGCGACAGCCAACCCGTATCTTGCCTTCTCGGCAATCTTGATGGCAGGGCTCGATGGTATCAAGAACAAGATCCATCCCGGACAGGCAATGGATAAAGATCTTTACGATCTGCCGCCAAAGGAGTTGAAAAAAATCCCGACGGTTTCCGGCAGTTTGCGTGAAGCATTGCAATGTCTCGATAAAGACCGCGCCTTCCTTAAAGCCGGTGATGTATTCGATGACGACCAGATCGATTCGTTCCTCGAATTGAAGATGGAAGAGGTCTTGCGTTACGAAATGACACCTCATCCGATCGAATTCGATATGTACTATTCAGTCTGATCCCAATTAACCAAGAGCATAAAAAGCGGGGGCTTCGGCCTCCGTTTTTGTAACAATCTTTGCCTTTTTCCTGTCACGCTTTGCCTTTAGCTTATGAGTTCACTATAAAGAAGGTATGAGTAAACAGTATCGAAGGTAAGCTATGCGACGCATCCTCCCAGTCATCGTTGGTTTTTCAATTGTTTTTTGCGGGCTTATCCCGGCAGATGCACGATCGGCGACGGACGCAGAAGTCAAGATGCTGAGTGACGCTACAAACAATTACGCTACAGCTCTTCAAACATCGAACTTCGATGCGGTTTTGAATGCAATACCGCCGCGGATCATCCAGACACTTGCTGCCCAATCGAAAGTCGATCAGGAGCAATTCCGACAAATCATGGTGAGCCAGATGAAGCAATTGGCTCAAACCTATAAGGTTGATAAGATAACAATAAGCCAATCGAACAAAAGTGCTGGGGAATTCGAGGACGGGACGCCTTATTATATTATTCCCACCGATTTTGTAATCACAACAATTAACGGCAATAATAAAAACCAGGTCAAAGGTGAGCTTGTAGCCATTCTCGACAATAATCAGTGGTATTTTGTCCGTGGTGACGACGCTACCACTATTTCGACTATGAGTGCTGCATTTCCAGGTTTCGAAAAAATCAAACTCAGTGCGCCTGAAGTCAAGCCGATCAAATAAGGTTTATTGCTTTTGTCCGTTCTTGGCTTTTAAGACAGATGATTTCCGGTCTTTTCTAATTTCCGGAAATGCATATCATTGATTATCCTAATCAGTTTTTAAAAAGGGCAATAAAACTAGATTCTTGAAGGATAAACCCGTTTTCTATCGTATCACCGCGTTTCGGGGTTATGTGCAGAAAGAAAACGGGTTAAATGTGCCCGAAATCAAAACATTCCGAGCACATTTTTATATCTGGTAGTGGCTTCCGAACAGAGCCTTCGATTCCATAGAAACGTGATAGTTCTTTTGATAAACGATAAATTCCCAGATGAAGAATCTAGACTTACCTTTTCTCATGAATGACGAACAGCCTGATTTTAAAAACAATAAAATCACGCAGAGGAAAGATATCAATGGAAAAAACGTCCCTGATAAAGAGCCATGCATCGGCATTTCTACTGGCGCCTGATTCCGCCGGCGTCAGAGCACTCTTCATTTATCTGAATACCCCGTGAACTATTTGAACAATTTGTACGATAAAATATTTAGTGGCTCATACAGCTCTAATTTGCAGAAACTTTCGTTCAAGCCGAAAAAGTTGTCCGTTTGCAGAAAAACTTCCAAACGAACAACTTGCAAAATTAATGAGATCGTAGAATTTCCGGTGTTAGTTTTCAAATCACTTTTATCTGGACGCTGATATTGTTGCGCGTTGCGTGAGAATAAGGACAAATCTCGTTATGCGCAGTGTGGGCGGCCATTTCGCCTTGTTGCTTGTCGAGCCCTTCCAGATGAACAGTCATAATAACTGAAAGTTCAAAACCCCCGCTTTTGCGCGGTCCAATACCGACTTCAGCTTTTACATAACTTCCGTCCTGAACTTTAAATCCTGCTTTTTGTGCAGCAAAACGCGTTGCCGATTCAAAACATGCAGCATAACCGGCGGCAAAAAGAGTTTCCGGATTGGCACCAATCGTACCGTTACCGCCCATCTCTTTAGGTTTTACCAAGTCTATGTCAAGCGCACCATCTTCCGAATGCACATGACCTTCGCGCCCACCTTCGGCAATCGCTGTCGTTTTATAAATTATGTTCGATAACATTGAGCTTCACTCCTTGGTAAAACAAACCCGCACAGTTAAGCTAGCGTGTTTTTTAAAAGAAGCAATGACCATCAATCAAAACTTGAGGAAATTTATCGATTTTCAATGGCCGCGATGGTAGCGGCAGCGGCTTCATATTCAGCCTGATGATAAGCGCGTTTTGCCTTAGCTTCGGCATCTTCACCCCAATGTTCAATTGTCCAGTCTTCATCAAGATGGGCGAGGCTCCACGCTTCCGGCAGGCTTATTTTTCCTTTCCATACCGCGAGCGCAAGCAGTGCCGATCCACAAAGTGTGGTGATGGAATGCAAGGCTGCCAGCACATAAGGGGATTCTATTGCTTCAAGAGCTTCTTCTATTGCCGAAATCGAATCGTCAGGCTGTTTTACAAACATCACCCCTTCTGTCAGCATGAAACGTGCACCATAATCGTTACGAATCCATTCAAGGATGGGGTCCCAATGGCGATGCTGCCTTTCGGCCAATTCTTTGGGTGAATCTGCACGATAAAACAGCATATCGTTACCTACGAATTCGATAATATCCTGCCGCACAACATCCATATTATCGACAACGCCATCGAGGATTGAATTGACAAGGCGTGTTACCGGCATTTTTGCCGGATCAATTGTCTGTTGTTGAGAATTGAATTCGTGCGCCACCATTTCGGCCAACGCTCTATTGGGCAAAACAAGTTTATTACGTGCCGGCGTTTTGACTGTTTTCCCATCAAGAACAACAGAAAATTCCCCGCCCTCGTCCTTGACGGACGCTTCTTTATAAAACCGCTTTGGTAATTCGCGTTTTGACAGAAGCTGAGCCTGTTTTACCGGATCAGCTTTTTCAGCCTCGTCGTTTAACTCTTGCAGAAATTCACGCATTGTTATCACTTTCCAAAATCGGAATTATGTCTTTCGGCTCTTTTACCAGTTCATCTGCGCCGGCTTCTTTCAATGCCTCCGGCGTATTATAGCCCCAGAAAACGCCGATAGCTTTGGCATGCGCAAGCTTGGCCATTTGCATATCAAAAATGGAATCCCCGATGACATAAGTATTTTCGGGAAACACACCGGTTTGTTTACAACTTTCTATAACCATTGAAGGATCAGGCTTTGACGGGCATTCGTCAGCCGTTTTGATAGTAATAAAGCAATGGAGCTTGTAGGCTTCCAGTATTTTGTCAATTCCGAATCTGGACTTTCCGGTGACAACGCCTAAAAGAACATCATCCTTACTTTCAAGCGCTGTCAGCATTGCTAGAATTCCCGGAAAAAGCGGTTCGGTAAAAGAAATATCACCTCTGTTTTTTGCGAAAATCTGTTTATAAGCTGTCACCATTTCCAGAATTTCATCATCAACGGGACGACCTAAAAGACGGGCAATTGCACGATCAAGCGATAGGCCGATGACAAGTTTTGTCTCGTCAAGATCGGGTTGTTTATAGGAAAATTTTTCAAACACTTGAACCATTGCCCGTTGAATGGCAAAGGCACTATCAACCAGTGTTCCATCACAATCAAAAAGCGCTAGGCGAAGCGGCTTGTCGGTCAATCTTGATCTCCGTCACTTTCATCAAACGCAAGAAGGTTAAAAGTTTGCACCATATGGGGCGGAAGAGGAGCTGTCACATCCAATATTCCTCCGGAAGGATTGGGAATTCTTATCCGGCGAGCATGGAGATGAAGACGATTCTGGATTCCGCCCGGCAGTTCCCAGTTCTGATCTGCATAAAAATATTTGGGGTCGCCAATAATCGGATGGCCGATATAGGCCGCGTGAACACGCAATTGATGCGTGCGTCCGGTGTAAGGTTCCATTTCAAGCCACGACAAAATCTGCCCGCGCGTGTCTATAACACGGTAGTGCGAAACAGCATGATCTGAATCCGGTTCACCATGCGGGCATACACGCATTTTATCGCCGTCAGGGGTGGATTCCTTAACAAGCCATGTTGAAATCTTGTCTTCGCGTTTTTTGGGAACACCTCTTACAATGGCCCAATAGGTCTTTTTGGTTTCACGAGCACGGAATGCCGCTGCCAAAGCCTGCGCTGCCGAGCGTGTTTTTGCAACAACGAGAACACCCGACGTATCGCGATCAAGCCGATGGACAAGGCGCGGCTTTTCACCTTTTTGATTGCGCCAGGCTTCAAGCATGCCGTCGACATGACGGGTAACACCCGAGCCACCCTGAACAGCAAGACCGGCAGGCTTATTAAACACATAAAGCTTCTTGTCTTCGTAAAGAAGCATCTGCTTCAAAACGTCACCATCATCCTGCCCGCGAATGGTTTTGCCTGTTAGAGGTACTGCGCCTTTTTCATCAACAGGTAGAGGCGGCACGCGCACCGATTGCCCGATTTGCAATCTCGTGTCAGACTTTACCCTGCCCCCTTCAACACGAATTTGCCCGGAACGCAAAAGTTTTTGCAGGTAACCAAACCCCAGTCCCGGATAATGAACCTTGAACCAGCGGTCAACGCGCATACCGTTTTCATCTTCATCAACTTTTTTTATTTCAACACCGGCCATCGTCATCTCCTTGGTGTTTTCTCTAGCATCATCGAACGACAATAGCGACATGATTTATCGTCACGATCACACTCGGTTACATCGTGTTGTTAAAAGTGGTTTTGCTGATCGTAAATTGAACAGTAGCGCACATTAAATAAACATTATAAACAGTTGAACTGATTTTAAAACGGACAACCATGGGGACAAGGTGTCATTGGAGGTATAAGCTTGTCGCTTTTTAAAACTTATACGCGCGCAGTCAGCTATTTGATGACAGAAAAGAAAACGGTCATCATCATTTGTGCAGCCAACATTGCTATGGCGGCTGTGCAGGTTTTCATACCGAAAATTTTCGGCTGGATAATTGATGAACTGTCTTTGACCGCGCAAGCAGTATCAAGCGGCACTGCCTTTTCGGCTGGCGATACATTCACAGCCGTTATTCCTTATCTCGCATTGTGGACGGCACTTGGTATGTTTTCCATCGTCGCAACCGTAATGGTCGACAGAGGGGCCGATCGTCTGGCACATCGCAGACGCTTGGGGGTATTGGCTGAATCTTACCAGCGCATTATCAATATGCCGCTCGCATGGCACCAGAAAATCGGCACCTCCAACGCACTTCACACAATGCTTCGGGCTTGCGAATCCATGTTCACGATGTGGCTCGAATTCATGCGCCAACATCTTGCTTCAATGATTCAGCTTATAATTCTGTTAAGTGTTGCAATCTGGACCGATTACCGCCTGTCCATCGTTCTGATTTCGCTTGGCATTATCTATATCATGATTGCCCGTCTCGTCATGACAAAGACCAAAACGGGTCAGGAATCAGTTGAAAAATATCATCTTGCTTTGTTCGAGCATGTCACAGATTCAATCTCCAATGTCTCGGTTGTACAAAGCTACAATCGGGGTGATGAAGAAAGCGAACGTGTCAAGCAGAATGCACAAAACGTACTCAAGGCGCAATATCCGGTTTTGAACTGGTGGGCCTTGGCCGCCGGCCTTAACCGTATGGCCTCGACAATCACAGTCATCGTCGTCATTGTTCTTGGCGCCTATCTGGTTTCCAAAGGCATCCTCAATATTGGTGATGTTGTTGCCTTTGTTTTCTTTTCACAAATGATGATCGGTCAACTTGACCAGATTAGCAATTTCATCAATCTCATCGGTTCCAATCGGGCTAAACTCGACGCATTTTATGACATGATGGATTCGACTGTTGCGGCAGCTGAACCTAAAGGCCTCCCCTCATTGACTAACGTCAAAGGCGACATCCGTTTTGACCATGTCACCCATGAATTTTCGAACACGCTGCAGGGTGTCTATGACATCACTTTTGAAATCAAACCCGGACAGACCGCCGCAATTGTCGGGCCTACCGGAGCCGGTAAAACAACATTGATCAATCTGTTGCAACGTATCTACGATCCGGAAAGCGGTGTGATAACGATTGATGGTGTCGATACAAGAACAGTCAACCGTGCGTCTCTTCGTCATGCCATGGCAACGGTATTCCAAGATTCCGGGCTATTTAACCGCACAATCAAAGAAAACATCAGCATCGGTCGCCCTGATGCCTCTGATGAAGAGATATATGAAGCAGCAAAGATTGCTGCTGCCAATGATTTCATTCATGCGAAGACCAACGGCTATGACACACGCGTTGGAGAACGCGGGTCGCTCCTTTCCGGTGGCGAACGGCAAAGGCTTGCAATTGCACGGGCCGTGCTGAAAAACTCTCCTATTTTCGTGCTTGATGAAGCAACAAGTGCGCTGGACGTCGAAACAGAAGCACGCGTCAAGGAAGCAATTGACACAGTAAGCCGCAACCGCACAACAATCATCATCGCCCATCGACTCTCGACGGTGCGCAATGCGGATCTGGTATTATTTATGGATCATGGTCATATTGTCGAACAGGGAAGTTTTGATGAACTTGCTGAAAAAGGCGGGCGCTTTACTGCTCTTCTTAAAGCGGGTGGCTTAACGATTGACCATTCACCTCATGCTCTTAACCGTGACAATGCTGTTCAGGTTCAGCAACCATCATAACTTTAACCAATTTTACCATAGATTTGAGCATTAAAATCTTCGTCGACAGTAGCTGGAGATCACCGGATTGGCTAGTTTTACAGTAATAACTATTCAATGAATTTGGAGCTTTCGCTCGTCTTGTGCTGTCGCTGCGAGAAAAACGCTTTATGCTTTATACGGAAATTAAGTGTGTTGAACCGGAATAGAATGAACGCGTGAGCGAAAAAGGCAATTTTTTTAGCAAATATAATCCTATTGCATTCACGAGCAGCCATTATTGCCAGCTCGACGCAACGGTATTGCCCAAAATATACGTTTTCTGTTCTTGCACTTTGAAAACCCATTTTCCATTTTTCACTCAACATTAACCTGCAATAATATAGCCGAGAAACGCAATTTCACTTTGTGAAGGTAGCAATATTCCACACATCATGAACCGGTTAGCCACCTTCCTCCTAGTGTTAATGAAAAAACATTCTCCCGATCTGGTAATTCCTGAATGGCAAATGAATGCCCGCGGTTAAAAAATATAGCTTGCCAGTTATTCCATTTTAACGACACCAATGGCTCTTCAAAGGCGTGCACCTTGTCGCGAATAACAAGCATAATAGGTGTGATTGAACGTTTCATAACTCATTGTTCAAAACCCGTCATGACCATTCATTACTCTACGCAAATCCGGTAAAAACGATGAATGAACCATCATCGGTCGCACAATGTTTCGACCTTTGAAAATCCCGCATAATTGTTTGCTAAAATAGGATTTTTAAGCCATGCATGGCTTAAAATATTCCCTTGAATAGGCCTAAAACCACCCGTGCGCCTTGCTCTCGAAGACCACGTTGATCATCCCAGATTGGCACGATTACCTTACGATGCGAATTTTCTACAGCGCCGCGATTTCATTCAAATGGCGTGATGTCCGAAAATGACAGCGGAGTCAAACGTCTCTATCGCCTTGATTGAATAGCGGCAAAGAAGACGGGCAATACAACAAAATCACAAGCCTATAAGACAATAAAAAAGCGGGCTAGTGCCCGCTCTTTACAGCAATTATTTCTGTAATTTTTCTCTCAAGGCTTTCATGGCGTCATCTGCCTTGTTGCCATCCGGTCCACCAGCTTGGGCCATATCCGGACGGCCGCCACCGCCTTTACCGCCCAGAACTTCCGACAATGCCTTGACAAGTTCGACAGCATTGAACCGTTTTGTCAAATCATCGGTAACACCGACTACAGCACTCGCCTTGCCATCTTCCGAAACACCGATGAAGGCAACAACACCACTACCAATCTTGTTTTTACCGGCATCGGCAAGTGGCTTCAAATCCTTGGGTGCGATACCGTGAACAACGCGCCCCATAAAGGCTAGTCCTTCTATCTGTTCAACATCGGCTTCGCCGTGATCATTTGCTCCACCGGACAAGGCCAATTGCTTTCTTGCCTCATTCAACTCTTTTTCTAGCTTGCGGCGTTCTTCAACAAGCACATGGACACGTTCCAGTGCTTCCTGAGGCGTTGTCTTCAATGCGTTGGCTATTTCGTGAACACGTTGATCCTGACCATCAAGATAATGGCGGGCGGCATCGCCTGTCAGCGCTTCAATACGACGAACACCGGCGGCAACTGCGCTTTCCGATACAATGCGGATTAGCCCGATATCACCGGTACGTTTGACGTGGGTGCCACCGCAAAGTTCAAGCGACCAGGCGCGGTTTCCAACTTTTGTCGGGTCAACCCGTTGCCCCATAGAAACAACACGAACTTCATCACCATATTTTTCGCCGAACAAGGCCATTGCACCTTCGGCAATGGCATCGTCAACGCTCATAAGACGGGTTGTAACAGGGCTGTTTTGCAAAACAATTTCATTTGCCAAATCTTCAACCTGTTTGATTTCTTCCGCTGTCATCGGTTTCGGATGCGAGAAGTCAAAACGCAGGCGTTCCGGTGTTACCAACGACCCTTTCTGGGCAACATGGGTACCCAATGTTTCGCGTAAAGCCTCGTGTAAAAGGTGCGTTGCCGAATGGTTGGCACGGATTTTACGACGCCTCTTTACGTCAACATCAAGCTCGACAACATCGCCGGTCTTGATCGAACCGTTTTTGGCAACACCGATATGGACAAAAACACCATTTGCCTTTTTCTGTGTGTCTGTGACGTTAAAGGAGAACTTTTCGCCGGCAATTACGCCGGTATCGCCCACCTGACCACCGGATTCACCGTAAAAAGGTGTCTGATTGACGATCAACGCGCCTTGTTCACCTTCCTTCAGACCATCGACAATTTTGCCATCTTTCACAATTGCAGTAATCACTGCTTCGGCTTTTTCTGTCTCATAGCCAAGAAATTCGGTTGAGCCGACGCGATCGCGAACGGCAAACCAGACGGTTTCGGTTGCCTCTTCTCCAGAACCCGCCCAATTGGCACGAGCCTCAGCTTTCTGACGTTCCATTGCCTTGTCGAAAGCCTCAACATCAACCGTTATATTGCGGCGACGAAGCGCATCCTGCGTAAGATCAAGCGGGAACCCATAGGTATCATAAAGTTTGAATGCTGTTTCGCCATCAAGATGATCGCCCGATTTCAGATTGTGGCTTGCCTCGTTCAAAAGGGTAAGACCGCGTTCCAAAGTCTTGCGGAAGCGCGTTTCTTCCAAACGCAACGTTTCCGAAATCAACGCTTCAGCGCGGATGAGTTCGGGATAGGCCTGTCCCATTTCACGTATCAAGGTCGGCAACAGGCGCCACATCAAGGGTTCTTTGGCTCCAAGCAGCTCGGCATGGCGCATGGCGCGACGCATAATGCGGCGCAATACATAACCGCGACCTTCATTGGAAGGCAAAACGCCATCGGCAATCAAAAAAGCGGATGAACGAAGATGATCGGCTATCACACGGTGACTTGCAACAAATTCTCCCTCCGCCTTGACGCCGGTTGCTTCCTCGGAAGCGCGGATCAATGTCTTGAAGAGGTCAATATCATAATTATCATGAACACCCTGCAAAACCGCAGCAATACGTTCAAGCCCCATGCCTGTATCAATGGACGGCCTCGGAAGATCATTACGCTGATCCTTTGTAACCTGATCATATTGCATGAAAACAAGGTTCCAGATTTCAATATAACGATCACCATCTTCCTCGGCGCTTCCAGGCACGCCGCCCCAGATTTTATCGCCATGGTCATAGAATATTTCCGAACATGGCCCGCAAGGACCTGTGTCACCCATAGCCCAGAAATTGTCATTGGTTGAAATCCGGATAATTTTGTCATCCGATAGTCCGGCTATTTTCTTCCATAACTCGGCTGCCGCATCATCTTCATGATAGACAGTAACAAGCAGCTTTTCTTTTGGCAGACAGAATTCTTTGGTAAGCAAATTCCAGGCAAAATAAATGGCCTGTTCTTTGAAATAATCGCCAAAAGAGAAGTTACCGAGCATCTCGAAAAATGTATGGTGGCGAGCTGTATAGCCCACATTGTCAAGGTCGTTATGCTTACCGCCGGCGCGAACGCATTTTTGCGCTGTCGTTGCTCTTTTATAGGGCCGTTGTTCAAGGCCGGTAAACACATTCTTGAACTGTACCATTCCCGCATTGGTAAACATCAAGGTCGGATCATTTCTCGGAACCAGCGGACTGGATGGGACAATTTCATGCCCGTTTCTGTGGAAATAATCCAGAAATGTTGACCGGATCTCGTTAACACTATTCATAACTGACACCTGTACTCGCCGCTGAGCTTAATCCTGCCCGCCGGATTTTTAAAAATATATTGACTGCCTTTTAGAGCATATTCGTCAATCTGGAAACCACTTTTTCACGCCGATCCCGCAATGTGAATTCTAAATCGGGTGCTTTTATAGCTAAGCACAGCGCATCAACAACAAACATTGGAAACATAGGCCATCAGCTTAAAAAAATCGCGCTTATTCAAACATCGTTTGATCGCCTTTAATGGGCGGTGACGAATGCGATTTTCCACCCTGCTTTTTACTGCTTAATTCAATGGCTATCTTTTATCCGATTTTCTAATGACGACGCTTTTCCAACAAAATTTTCGATTGCAATATGTTACACAAAACATGTTCGATGAATCGCACCACAGAAAATTTTTCGACTTTTTGCGATATTTCATGATGTTAAACCGGTTATTCTTCAATTTGCTCGCAGCCGGTCCGATGTTTTTCCTCCACTTTATTTGACACCGCAATCAACAGAGAACCGCATCCGATAAAATCTAATCCACTTTTTTTGAAATTGTCGCCAACAAATCAATCAATTGCCCGATTCAGCCGCCTGTTAATCCATAGAATATGAACTTTTATCGCCTATTCCGTGACAACTTTTTGGGATGCCAAGACCACGACAACCATTAGCAATAACGAACAATAGAGTTCGAAAAACCAACTTTTTCATCCGTTCAGTCCGATGTTCTGAATTAGTTCATCAAGATGGAGGCAAAAAGTTTAGGTTTCTCACTTATAACGACATAAACCCCCGTTCTTTCATTCATCTTAAAAGTCCAACGTGCCATACATCGATTTTTGATAACGTTTTGCCAATGACTTAGGAAGAACCTTCGTGAAAAAGTGAGTTGTCACACACAATCATCGCAAAGCAGGTATGATTTCGATAACACAAAACGGATGTGATTTCGACAAGACAATACCTTCCCGCTCCCAAATAAACACTTTTCCTGCATGTTTTATTCGATCCCTCATAAAATCCGGAAACTGTCGAAAAATGTTCATGTTCAATGCTAACCGCATTATTCATAAATGCTAACAGAACAATCAAAAAAAGGCGGC
Organism: uncultured Bartonella sp.; assembly: GCF_946479275.1. GTDB lineage: Bacteria > Pseudomonadota > Alphaproteobacteria > Rhizobiales > Rhizobiaceae > Bartonella. Next base: position 1,913 of record NZ_CAMLFE010000001.1, on the reverse strand, counting down.
AACCTTCCGGCCACCGCCCTTCATTCAATCATAAGCACATATCCCGAAATCACAATTTCTTCGACGTTCTCAGGTTGATATAGACAAGATTTAGAACTTGAAATCTTCTAACTTATCTTAGCCGGTATTATTGAAACCGGATCAGCCTGCTGCACTCTCATCATCAGCTTCCGGACCGCCATTTTCCAGTAGTTCCGTTGCAATGAGACCGGCATTTTGACGTAAAGCTGCCTCGATTTCGTCAGCCACTTCCTTGTTATCGCGAAGAAACTGTTTGGCATTTTCACGTCCCTGCCCCAAACGCTGGGAATTATAAGAGAACCACGCACCGGACTTCTCGACAATACCAACCTTGACACCAAGATCGATAAGTTCACCGAGCTTCGAGATACCTTCGCCATACATAATATCGAATTCAACCTGCTTGAATGGAGGAGCAAGCTTGTTTTTGACAACCTTGACGCGTGTCTGATTACCAACGACCTCATCACGGTCTTTGATTGAACCGATACGACGGATGTCCAAGCGAACAGAGGAGTAGAATTTTAATGCATTCCCACCCGTTGTCGTCTCGGGCGAACCGAACATAACACCGATCTTCATACGAATCTGGTTGATAAAAATAACCATGCAATTCGAACGTGAAATGGAAGCAGTCAATTTGCGTAATGCCTGACTCATTAACCGTGCTTGTAAGCCGGGAAGCGAATCCCCCATCTCGCCTTCGATTTCAGCGCGTGGCGTAAGTGCTGCAACAGAATCGACGACAAGAACATCAACTGCACCGGAACGAACCAACGTATCCGTGATTTCCAGAGCTTGTTCGCCCGTATCCGGCTGCGAAATGAGAAGGTTTTCAATATCGACACCAAGTTTGCGGGCATAAACCGGGTCAAGCGCATGTTCGGCATCAATAAAAGCGCAAATGCCGCCACGTTTTTGTGCTTCAGCAATTGTATGAAGAGCCAAAGTTGTTTTACCGGAACTTTCAGGCCCATAAATTTCTACGATACGACCTTTGGGAAGTCCCCCTACTCCAAGCGCAATATCCAACGACAACGAACCTGTCGGAATTGTTTCGATTTCGACAATATGTTTATTATCGCCAAGGCGCATAATAGAGCCTTTGCCAAACGAACGTTCAATCTGGGATAGTGCGGCATCCAGAGCTTTTGATTTATCCACTGTTTTATCCTCAACGAGTCGCAATGTATTTTGTGACATCTTACACTAACCTTTTCTAACATATGAAGCCAGAGCGTTCATTTATTTGATAGTTCATTTGTACACTATTTGTTCTCTTTTGACAAGCTATATAACATATTGTTTTTGTTTGATTATATAATTTTGTTCTATCAATGTTCTAATTGCTTATGGAAAAACCATATAAAATAAAACCGCCGATCCGATCGGCGGTTTTAGAAAAACAAATTTTTAATTCACGAAAAATCAATAGCCGTCCTGACGCAACGGTGCAATCTGGATTTCTACACGGCGGTTCTGCGAACGGCCTTCCACGGTATCATTGGAGGCAATCGGATTGGAAGGACCATAGCCTTGGACAGCCAAACGCCGCCCATCGATGCCTTGACTGTTAAGATAATTGGCAACCGAAAGTGCACGCCTTTGTGATAGATCCTGATTATGTTCAAGACTTCCTGTAGAATCGGTGAAACCGAAAACATCGACCAAGGATTTGTTATATTTTTTCAGTACAACGGCAACAGAATTCAAAACCGGATAGAATTGTCCTTTGACCGAATCCTGATCGGTGTTGAAGGTAATATTGCCGGGCATATTCAGGCGAATCTGATCGCCATATCGTGTAACAGAAACGCCTGTGCCTTGAAGCTGTTGACGAAGCTCGGCTTCCTGACGGTCCATATAATTGCCGATAAGGCCGCCACCAAGTG